>NZ_JAKLTS010000020.1 GCF_022012445.1 Massilia sp. TS11 | reverse complement strand
TTCGCTTCGGAGCGTTGTGTCGTCAGCAGCAGAGAAGCGAGATTATGCAGGTCTTTTCGACTTGCGTCAAGCCCCCTCCAATTCACCGGCCTGAAACAGGCCGGCGTACTTCAAGCCGAAGAAGAAGATAAACGCATAGCAGGCCGCCGGCACGAGGAAAGAAATCTGCAGTCCGGCATGGTCGGCCATGAAGCCTTGTACGAAAGGCACGATGGCCCCGCCAACAATGGCCATGCACAGCACACCCGAGGCCTGGCCCGTGCGCGCGCCCAGGCCATGCAGGGCCATGCTGAAGATCGTCGGGAACATGATCGAGTTGAACAGGCCCACTGCCAGCAGTGCCCACATGGCCGCCGGCCCGCTGCCGAACACGGCGGCCGACACCAGCACCATCACACACAGGGCATTGAAGGCCAAAATCAGGCCGGGGCTCACGCGCCGCATGACGGCAAAGCCGACAAAGCGGCCGACCATCGCCCCACCCCAGTAGTAGCTGACGTAGTGGGCGGCGTCGGCCGGCGCCAGACCGGCAATGCGCGCGTCGCCCATATAGTTGACCAGGAAGCTGCCAATACTCACCTCCCCACCCACATACAGGAAGATGCCGAGCGCGCCCAGCACCAGGTGCCCGTGGCTGAGTAGCGGCTTGTCGGCCGCACCGGCCGCCGCGTCGGCGTGCACGATGGCCGGCAGACGCGCGGCGGCAAACAGCAGGGCCAGCACGAGCAGCGCCGCCGCCAGCATCAGATACGGTCCCTGCACCGCAGCCGCCTCGCTGGCCCGATCACCATCGCCGAGCGCAGCACCGGACAGGATCAGCAGGCCGCCGAGCGCGGGGCCGACCGTGGTGCCGAGCGAGTTGAAGGCCTGGGTCAGGGTCAGGCGGCTAGAAGCCGTGGCCGCATCGCCCAACACCGTCACATACGGATTGGCTGCCACCTGCAACACGGTGATTCCGGCCGCCAGCACGAAGAAGGCGAACAGAAACAAGCCATACCCGGTCTGGGCCGCCGGATAGAACAGTGCGCAGCCGCCGGCCGCCATCAGCAGCCCCGTCACGGCGCCGCGCTGATAACCGATGCGGCGAATCAGCGCGCCAGCCGGCAGCGACACCACGAAGTAGGCGCCAAAGAAGCAGAACTGCACGAGCATCGCCTGCACATAGCTGAGCGTGTAGACGGCCTTCAGATGGGGAATCAGCACATCGTTCAGCGAAGTCAGCAAGCCCCACATGAAGAACAGGATGGTGACAATCAACAGCGCCGAGCGCTGATTGGCGGGCGCTAGCGCCAGCGGCTGGGACGGCGAGGTCATGGAGTCTCCTTGGTGAAATCAGATGCGGCCCGGCGCCGCCAGCTGGTCGGCCAGCAGGGCCGACACGCCGAGAAAGGCCGGGAAGGGATGAATAATCAGATAGGTCGGAATCCGCGCCATATACGGGCGCAGGCGCCCCTTGCTTTCAAAGCGCGCGCGGAACGGCGAATGGAAGAACAGCTGTCCCAGACGCGGCACGATGCCGCCGCCGATATACATGCCGCCGGTGGCGCCCAGGGTCAGCGCCACATTCCCGGCCACGGTGCCGAGCATCGCGCAGAACACGTCGACACTGTGGACACAGGTGCTGTCGGTCCCGGCAATGGCGGCGCTGGTGATTTCGGCCGCCGGGCGGCGCATCCCGCTCAGGCAGCGGTGCAGGCTTTCCAGTCCGGCGCCGGACAGCAGCCGCTCGGCCGACACATGCCCGTATTCGGCTTCGAGCATGCGCACGACGCGCGCCTCGTCCTCTCCCACCGCGGAAAAGGTTGCGTGCCCGCCTTCGCTGGCCAGGGCGACCCAGCGATCACCGGCCGCCACCAGCCCGGCCACGCCGAGACCGGTGCCAGGCCCGATCAGACCAATCGGGCGGCCCGGCAGGCGGTTGCCCGGACCGACCTGGCAGCGGTCGGCATCGGCCAGGTGCGGCAGCGCCAGGGCCAGCGCGGCGAAGTCATTCACCACCAGCAGCGACTCGAGCCCGAGCGACTGCTTGAGCGCCGAGACCGAAAAGCTCCAGTGGTGATTGGTCATATTCACCTCGTCGCCGTCGATCGGGTTGGCGATCGCCAGCGCCGCATGGCGCACCACGCCGGCGTCGAGCCGTTGCACCGCTTCGCTGCCCAGATAACTGCGGATCGCTTCGCCGAGCGTGGCGTGGGCGGCGCAGGACAGCACGGCAATGGCCACGAACTGGCGCGGCGCCACCTCGAGCGCAAAGCGCGCATTGGTGCCGCCGATATCGGCCAGCAGGCGCGGATAGTCGGCCAGCGCGCTCATTGCAGATCCTTGCAGGCCAGCGCATCGACATCGCGCGCGGCACCGCCGACGATGGCGATATCGGCAAAGGCGGCGGCAAACGGCGCATCGGCGCTGACGGCGAACGGCACCAGCACCTGCCCGGTCTTCGCGCCCTGGGCGGCAAAGCAGGCCAGCGGCAGCTTGATCGTGCGCTTTTCGCGCAGCGGCAGGCGGCGGAACAGCGCGCTGGCGTCCAGCGTCGCAGCACAGCCCTTGCCACACTCCCAGTGCAGACTGACGGCGCCACGCGGCGCGGCCTGCACCACCACATCCAACAACAGCGCCGCATCAGCGCCGACCTGGGCCGGCAGCGGGCGCGGGCTGGCGGCGCGCGCTTCAATGCGGGCCGGACCATTCCAGGTGACCAGCTTGGCGTCCTGCTGACGATTGACCTGCGCCGTCTCCACTTTCACAGTCGGCAGCTGGATTACAGCGTTCAGGTCGTCGCCCAGCACCACGCGCCCGGCCTCGGCGGCGACGGCCAACGGGAAGCTGGCGCGGTCGGCCTGGCTGAACACCGGCAGCGCACGCGAGCTGCCGCAGGTCTGCTGATCGGCGTATTCGGGCAGGCGCGCCAGCCGGCCCTGGCTGTGCACGCTCAGACCGAAGCCGAGCGCGAACAGCGGATCGTAGCCCGGGTCGCCCGCATTGAGCGGCGTCTGGCAGGGGCTTTTCGGCCAGGAGAAGGACAAGCGCCCGCTGAAATCATAGGCCGGTTTGCCGTCGGCGCCACGGAACAGCAGATCCGCCACGCCGCCGCCCTCACTGCCGGGCAGCCAGGCGGCGACAAAAGCGTCCGACAGATTCAGCAGATCGTTGACAAACACCGGCCGGCCCGACAGGAAGACGGTGACCACCGGCTTGCCCTTCCCTGCCACGGCCTTGAGAACGGCCAGGTCTTCTGGATAGCGCGTGCTGTGGCGCAGCGAAGCGCCGGGGCCGATATCGCCATGGCCCTCGGCATACGGGGTTTCACCAATGACGGCGATCACCGCGTCAGCCTGCTTGAGGTCGGCCGCGCTCGGATGGGCGCGATAGCTGACCTGGGCCGCGCCCAATGTGGCCTGAATACCGGCCAGGATGGTATCGGCATTGGCAAAGTCGCTGTTGCGGTTGTCGGTGCCCTGCCAGGTCAGGGTCCAGCCGCCGGTCTGGTTGGCCAGACTGTCCGCGCTCTTGCCGACCACCAGCACCTTGCTCGTGCGCGCCAGCGGCAGCACCTGGCCCTGGTTCTTCAGCAGCACCAGCGAGGCGCGCACGGCTTCGCGCGCCAGCGCGCGCGCCTGCAGGGCCTCGGACTTGCCGGCATAGGGATTGTCGGAGGGCTTGGCGCCGAACAGGCCGGCGCGCAGCTTGACGCGCAGGATGCGAGTGACGGCATCATCGATGCGCGCCAGCGGAATCTCCCCGCGCTCGACCTGAGCCATGGTATTGGCAATGAAGGCCTTCCAGTCGTCCGGCACCATCACCATGTCGACGCCGGCATTGATGGCCAGCGCGCAGCTGTCGTTGCGGCAGCCGGGCAGCTGGCCGATCGCGTTCCAGTCCGAAATCACGAAGCCGTCAAAGCCCATTTTCTGCTTGAGCACACCGGTCAGCAGGACCTGGCTGCCGTGCATCTTGCCGTAGTCGATGCCGGCGGCGCGGTCATGCCAGCTATTGTAGGAAGCCATCACCGTCTGGGCGCCCGCGCGCAGGCCGTGGATGTAGCCGAGCCCGTGGATATTCAGCATCTGGGCGGCCGTGGCGCTGGTCACGCCCTGGTCCTTGCCCTGATCGGTGCCGCCGTCGCCCATGAAGTGCTTGATGCTGGCGACGACATTGCCCGCCTCCTGGAATTTGCCCTGGAAGCCCTCGACATAGGCGGCCGCATAGCTGGCCACCACTTGCGGGTCCTCGGAGAAGCCCTCGTAGGTGCGGCCCCAGCGGTCGTCACGCACGACCGCCACGGTCGGCGCAAACACCCAGCTGATACCGGTGGCGCGCACGGCGCGCGCGGTGGCGGCCGCGATGCGGCGCGCCAGGGCCGGATCATGCGCCGCACCGAGGCCGATATTGTGGGGGAACAGGGTGGCGCCGTAGACATTGCTATTGCCGTGAATCGCATCGATGCCCCAGATGACCGGCACCTTATGCGTCATGTCGGTCGCCATCGAGGCCGTGTAGAAGGCGTCGGCCAGGGCTGTCCATTCGGCCGCCGAGGCCTGCTTGTTCCCGTGCGGCCAGCTGCCGCCGCCATTGAGCACGGAGCCAATGTAGTAGCGCCGCACTTCCTCCGGGGTGATGCTCTTGATTTCGGCCTGGGTCATCTGGCCGATTTTCTGCGCCAGGCTCATCGAGGCGAGGATCTGGGCCACGCGCGCCTCCAGGGCGGCGTCGGTGACGATGGCGCTGCTCACGCGCGGCCAGTCGGTCAGCGGAGAAGCCGGGGCGGCGCAGGCGACACCGCTCGCGCACAGCAGGGCCAGTGCGAGGGACTTGAGTTTCATATTCATGTTGTTCAGGCAGGGGAAAAAAGCGCCGCCTTGCGGCGGCGCGAGCCACCCCGCCGACGCGGGGTGCGGGACCGGGGAAGTCCGAACCGTCAGAACTTGTAGTTCACGCCCAGCATGACCTGACGGCCATAGGTCGTGTAGCGCTCCGGTGCATAGGCGCCGCCCGAGAACGGATCGCCCTGGCGCGTCTGGTAGGGCGCGTCGTTCAGGTTGTTCACCTGGAGCAGCACCGACATATTCTTCAGCGCGCCGCTGTCGAAGGCGTAGCCGAGCTGGAGGTCGATCTGGTGCTCGGGCAGGATCTCGCTGAACGAACGGTCGGTGAACAGGCCGGTCACCTCGCCGCGGAAGGCCGAGCGGTAACGCTGGCTGACCCGCGCCGACACGCCGTACTTCTCGTAGTAGACGCTGACGTTCGACACCACCCCCGACAGGCCCGGCAGCGCCTGCGTGGTGCCCGGGCCATTCGGATGGATCGAGCTCTTGGTGTTGGAGATGCTGCCGCTGATGCCAAAGCCGTCGATGGCCGACCACAGCAGGCCCAGATTCAGGGCGCCCGAGAATTCCACGCCCTTGACGATACCGCCTTCGCCGTTGGCCGGCATATTCATCGTGCCGATGTTCGACAGCGGCTTGATCGCGCTATTGTTCGGGAAGCCCGAGAAGTCGAAGGCGAACTGCTTGTTGTAGATGTAGCTCTGCAGGTTCTTGTAGAACGCCGCCAGCGCCACGTAGCTGCCCTTGTCGATGTACTTCTCGAACGACAGGTCGAAGGCATTTGCGCGCCAGGGCTTGAGCTCGGGATTGCCGCCCTGCCCGTTCCACAGCAGCTTGGTGCCGTCCACGCCCGCCGAGGCGCCGGCCTTCAGGTCGTCCATGCGCGGCCGGGCGATCTGGCGGCCCGCGCCGAAGCGCAGGTAGCCGTCCTTGAACAGTTCGGCCGCCAGGTTCAGGCTCGGCAGCAGATCATTGTAGGACGTGCCGCGCTTGGCGTCGCCACTGCTGCTGCCGTTGTTGTTCAGGCCGACCGAGGACTGGTCCGAGTGCACATACTGCAGGCCCAGATTGCCGCGCACGGGCAGCGTGGCCACGGCGGTGTCGATCCCCAACTTGCCGTACAGGGTAGTGATCTTCTCCGTGATCGTGTAGTTGCGCTTCCACAGATTGTTATTCGGGTCCGGCTTCATCTCGTAGAAGCGGTTCAGCGTGCCCATGATGTCGTAGGCCAGCACCGAGGGAATGCCACCGAAGGACAGCGACGTCGGGCTCAGCAGCAACTCGGCCGGCACCGTCACCGGGGCGCGGTTGTTCTTCAGATTCCATTCGTTCTCGATACCGGTGCGGCGCTTTTCACGCTCGCTCAGGTTCAGGCCGGTTTCGACATGGGAGAACAGGCTGCTGTCGAGTTCGCGCTTGGCGCTCAGGCGCACCGCCTTGAGCGAGTCCTTGATCACCGGGCGCTGCATCAGGCCGTCATGGCCCCAGCCTTCCGGGTCGGTCAGCTTGACGATCTTGGCGTCGGCGTAGTTCAGGCCCGGCGTGAAGCTCGGCAGGCCGGCCCCGGTCGGAATGCTGAACTTGAAGGTGTCGAGCACCGAGCCATTGTTCGACAGGCCCGCATAGGTTTCCAGAATCTGCTCTTCGCGGTCGGCCTTGGAATAGGACAGATCGCCGACCAGGGTCCAGCCCTCGGTACGCAGGCGGTTGTTCCAGCCCATGGCGAACAGGCTGTCCTTGCGCGTATTGAAGTCGTTGCGCACGATCGGCTTCAGATTGTGCAGCACGCCGCCGGTCAGCAGGCGCGTGCCATTGATGGTCTCGATGCGCGGGTCGGTATAGAAGATGTCGCTCCACTGGTGCGAGTTCCACATCATGCCGCGCATCGTGCGCTCCTTGTCGAACTCCGAGTAGTAGAGGTCGACGGTGGAACGGAACTGCTTGTCCGGGCGGTATTCAAACACGGCCATCAGGCCATCGCGCTTCTGGCTGCTCGAGGTCGCGGTGACTTCCGCGCCCTTGAGGCCGACAACGTCCTTGTTGGCGTCGCCGAGCTTGTTGTCATTGCCCCACCACCAGCTCTTGTACTCGAGCTGCTGGCCCGGCGAATCGAGGTGGGCGAAGCCGACCGCCACGCCAACCGTATTATTGGCAAACTGGTCGATATACGACAGCGAGAAGCGCTTGCCGTTGCCCGACAGGCCGGCATTCAGGGCGCCATTCGAATTGTGCTCGGCCCGCGCATTGACGGCGATCGTGCGGCCGCGCAGATCGAGCGGCTTGACCGTCAGCAGGTCGACGGTACCGGCCAGGCCCTGGCCAACCAGGCCGGCCTCGGCGGTTTTGTAGACGGTCACGCCGCTGATCAGTTCAGACGGGTACTGGTCGTATTCGACGCTGCGGTTTTCGCCGGTGGAGACGACTTCGCGTCCATTCATCAAGGTGGTCGAGAAATCGGGCGGCAGGCCGCGGATCGAGATCACCTGGGCGCGCCCTTCGACGCGCTGGGCCGTCAGACCGGGCAGACGGGCAATCGATTCGGCGATCGAGACATCGGGCAGCTTGCCAATGTCCTCGGCCGTGATGGCCTCGACGATGGCGTCGGCGCCGCGCTTGAGCGCGATGGCGCTCTCGATACTGCCGCGGATGCCGGTCACGATCACCTTGGCCGGCTCCTCGTCGGCGCGCGCGGCCGGGGCCTGCTGGGCCTGGGCCTGGGCGCCAGCACTCAGCAGCAGAGCGGCGCAGGCGGCCGCGATCGGGGTGCTACGAAAGGCCGGGGGCGTGCTGGTCCGGCGCTGCTTGCATTGGGTACTCATTGCTGTCTCCATCTCTCCGTGGATTGTAAGGAATCCGCCATGCTCGCCATGACGGGCGTCCATTCAGGAATTTGGTAACGTTTCCATTTTTGGTTTCAATAGTGCGATGCTGGCTCCTTTTTGTCAATCGGTTGCGGCGACTCGTGGTAGAAAACGCACAGCTCAGCGGCCGTGCAGGAATTGCGCGTACCACTGGCCGCTCGCCTTGAGCACGCGCTGCTGGGTCTGAAAATCGACGTAGGCCAGCCCGAAGCGGCGCACATAGCCCTGGGCCCACTCGAAGTTGTCGAGCAGGCTCCAGGCGAAGAAGCCGCGCACATCGCAGCCGGCCGCGCGCGCGCGCAGCAGGGCCGCCAGATGACGCGCCAGATAGGCCTGGCGCTGCGGATCGTCGACCCGCCCATCGGGGCCGAGCCGGTCCTCGAAACTGGCGCCGTTTTCGGTAATGTAGATCGGGCCGGTCGGGTAGTCGCGCTGCAAACGCTGCAGCAGATCGACCATGCCGTCGGGCGAGACCTCCCAGCCGAAGGCGGTGCGCTCGACGCCCGCCTGTTCAACAATGCGCAGACCGAGCACGCCCTGGCCGGGCGCATCGGCCACCACTTCGGGGAAGTAGTAGTTCACGCCGAGGAAATCGGTCGGCGCGGCGATCAGATCGAGGTCGCCAGCGCGCACCTCGGGCGCGGCGGCGCCGACGGCCTGCCAGATGTCCTGCGGGTAGCCGCGCCCGTACAGCGGGTCGAGGAACCAGCGGTTGCGCAGGCCGTCGTGGCGCTGCGTGGCCGCCTGGTCGGCCGCGCTGTCCGTGGCGGCGCGCAGCGGGTGCAGGCTCAGGGCCAGGCCGACGCGCGCCTGCGGCACATTGCGGCGCAGCGCCTGCAGCGCCAGGCCATGCGACAGCAGCACATGGTGGCCCACCTGCAGGGCCAGGCGGAAGTCGCGCAGACCGGGTGCATGGATGCCTTCGTAGTGGCCGTGGATGACCGTGCACCAGGGCTCGTTGTGGGTGATCCAGTGCTGGACGCGGTCGCCCAGGCGGCGGCTGACGGCATCGGCGAATTCGGCAAACGCGGTGGCGGTGCTGCGCGCGCCCCAGCCGCCCTGCTCCTGCAGGAACTGCGGCAGATCCCAGTGGTAGAGCGTGGCCCAGGGCCTCATCCCGCGCGCCAGCATGCCGTCGACCAGGCGCTCATAGAAGTCCAGACCGGCCGTATTCAGGCGCCCGCGCGCGCTGAACACGCGCGGCCAGGCAATCGAAAAGCGGTAGGCGTTGACACCCAGCTGGCGCGCCAGATCGAGATCCTCGGGCCAGCGGTGGTAATGGTCGCAGGCCACGGCGCCGCTGCTGCCATCGCGGATGGTCCCCGGCTGGGCCGCGAACACATCCCAGATCGAGGGCACGCGCCCATCGGCCGTGACAGCCCCTTCGATCTGGTAGGACGAGGTCGCGCAGCCCCAGATGAAGTCGGCGGGGAAGTCGGCGCGGCGCGGCGTGGATGGGCTTGGCATGGGTCTCCTATCAGGCGATTCCACTCTGCGATGGAAAGGTTTCCAAATCATAGCCTAAAAAAAGCGTGCTGTGCACGCCTTTTTCAGCTGCTGCTGCGTTTTGTGCTGTGCGGGCGTGGCGCTTTTGCCACCGACGAGCGCCAGGTGACGCTGACGGGGAAGCTGCGCTCGACCGGGCGCTCGATGCCGTAGCAGAGCTTGAGCAGCACATTCAGGCCATTGCGCGTCATCTCGCGCCAGGGAATATGGACCGTGGTCAGGCGCGGCGCTGAAAACTCGGCCGAGGGCGTATCGTCGTAGCCGAGCACCGAGGCCTGCTCCGGCACCTGAATGCCGACCTCCTGAAAATACGACAGCGCGCCAACCGCCATTTCATCGTTGGCGCAGAACACGGCGCTGAAGCTGTAGCCGGAACCGACCAGGGCGCGCGCCGCCTTCCAGCCGCCTTCGGGCGAGAAGTCGCTTTCGGCCAGCCACAGCTTGCCGGTATCGATGCCCGAACGCGCCAGCTCCTCGAGAAAGCCGTTCAGACGTTCGACGTTGTCGGGCGCACTGGCCGGGCCGCCGATCACGGCGATGCGGCGGTGCCCTTCGCCCAGCAGCACGCGCGCGGCCTGGCGCCCGCCCTCGGCATGGTCGGCGATCAGGCACTGCTCGGGGATCACGGCATAGCGGTGATTGAGCACCACCAGGCGCGCCTTGGCCGCCAGCGCCGCCACTTCCGGTTCGCTCAGCGCGTTCGACAGCACCACCAGACCATCGCAGCCACGCTCGATCAGAAAGTCGATGCCTTCCAGCGCCTGGCTGCGCGCATCGCCCTCGCCCACGCCGAAGGCCACCACCATGTGCAGGCCGGCGTTGCGCAGCTCGGTGTCGATCACCTGCAGAATCGGGGTGTAGAAGGTCCCCTTCAGCATCGGGATGTACACGCCGATCATCTTGGTGCTGCCGGTCAGCAGGGAACGCGCGGCGTGCGAGGGCCGAAAGCCAAGCTGCTCGATGGCTTTGCGCACCTTCTCCTCGGTCGCCGGCGACACCGAGCCTTTGCCGCTGATGACACGCGAAGCGGTGCCAAGGCCCACGCCCGCCAGACGGGCCACATCCTTAATAGTCGTCACGAAATCCCCATTCAAATACTTGCCGACGCCGCGCCAGCATACTGCAAGCCGCCCTTCCCTTCCAGCCGTTCAGGGCAAGCGCACGCGCGCCACCACGGGCAGATGGTCGGACGGATAGCGCCCGCTGCGCTGATCGGTCAGGGCCGCATAGCTGAGCACCGCAATGCCGGCGCTGGCGAAAATATAGTCGATCCGCTCACGCAGCGGGTCGTCGATGTGAAATCCCTGGAAGGTGCCCTCGGGGCCATAGGGCGGGCTGGCCGACTGCAGGCGCGCGTCCTGCAGGGCGGCCTGCAGCAGGCGTACCTGGGGCGTGTCCGGGGTCGAGTTCAGGTCGCCCACGAACAGCACCGGCAGCTTGCCGGCGATGGCGCCGATCTTGCGCAGCATGAGCTGGGCCGACTCGTACTGGGCGACCCGGCCCTCATGATCGAAATGGGCATTGAATACGTAAAAGCGCTTGCCGCTGCGGCGGTCGCGCAGACGCGCCCAGCTCGCGATGCGGTTGCAGCAGCGCCCGTCCCAGCCGCGCGAGGGCCGCTCGGGCGTCTCGCTCAGCCAGAAATCGCCATGCTGCTCGAGCGCGAAACGGGCCAGGCGAAAGAAGATCGCCGCATGCTCGCCCTTGAACTGGCCGTCGTCGCGGCCGACACCCACGCGCCCGAAACCGCCCATGGCTTCCAGATCGCTGACCTGCTGCGGCAGCGCCTCCTGGGTGCCGAACACGTCGAAGCCATGGTAGCGCACCAGTTCGAGCACGGCCTCACGCCGCTGCGGCCAGGCGTTGGCGCCATCGGCCGCCGTGTCGAGGCGCAGATTATAGGTGGCGACGACAAAGCTGTCGCCCGCCTGCGCGGCAGCACTTAGCAGCCAGAGTGCCAGCAGCAGCAGGCGCTTCACGGTGCTTCCTGCCAGCGCAGGGTGGCCACGCTGCGCGCCGGCACGGTGAAGCCGAAGTCGCGCCCGCCCTCGCGCACGGCCAAGGCCTGGGCGCGGCTATCCACATTGACGACCACCAGCACCAGGCTGCCGTCCGGGTTGCGGAAGGCGACGCTGGCCTGTTCGAACGGTCCGCCGCTGCTGGCCACGCGGCGCGCGCCGGCCTGCAGGAAGCGGCTGGCGTGCGCCAGCGCATAGTATTCGGCATTGCGGGTGACGGCGCCGCTGCTGCTGTTGATCGTGACCACACCGCGGCAGTCGCCGCAGCCGCCCAGGTGGGGGCCATATTTTTCGTCGAGCGCCAGGTTCCACATCAGCACGCCGCGCGCCCAGTTGCGGCTGGCGCCGACCACCAGCTGGCGCGTATTCCACAGCAGCGCATCGGCCCAGTCGGGCGCCCATTCGCCACCCGAGCACTCGGTAAACAGCACCTCCTTGTCCGGATAGGCGTCGCGCACGCGCGCCTGCGCCTCGACCGCGCCCGCATAGCAGTGCCAGGCCACGCCCGTCACATAGCGCGCGGCGCGCGCATCGGCCAGCACGGTCAGCGGCGACTCGGGCTCGTTCCAGTTATGGTCCCAGTCGTAGATGCGCACGGCGGGCGAACGGGCCGCCAGCAGCGGACCGATATGCTCGCCGATCAGACGCGCGCGGTCGGGCGCATTGATGCGCATGCCCGGATAGTCCTGCGGCTCGAAGTGCGGCTCGTTCTGCACCGTGATGGCGCTAATCGGCACCCCTTCGGCGGCAAACGCATCGAGGTAGCGCACCAGGTAGCGCGCAAAGCTGTCGTAGTGCTCGGGCTTCAGGCTGCCCTTGATCAGGCTGTCGCTGGTCTTCATCCAGCCGGGCGCGCTCCAGGGCGAGGCCATCACCGTCAGACCGGGCTGAATGGCCAGGGCCTGCTTCATCACGGGCAGCACGTCGGCGCGGTTGGCGTCGATCGAGAAGCGGCTCAGCGTCGGATCACTGGCGCCGGCCGGCATATCGTCATAGCTGTAGTGCTGACGCGAGAAGTCGGAAGCGCCGATGGTCAGGCGCGTGAAGCGGAAGTTGGCGCCGTCCGGGCCGAACAGGTCGCGCAGCAGGGCCTCGCGCGCGGCTGGGGTCAGGCGATTCGTCATCAGCCAGGCGCTGGCATCGGTCAGGGCCGCGCCAAAGCCAATCATCTCCTGATAGCGCGTAGCCGGAGTGATCACCAGCGGCACCGTGCCCGGGCTCGGGCTCCCCGCGGCAGCCGGCGCCAGCAGCTGGCTGCGGTCGCCGCTGGTGACCCAGGCGGCCACCGTTGGCGGCGACGACGCCGCCGGCGGCGGCACATTGGTCGAAGCAGCGCAGCCGGCCAACAGGGCCAGCGCGGCAATCACGGCAGGTTTCATGCACTCTCCTTGGGAGCCGCGCAGCAGGCGGCGATGAATTCTTCGTGGCGCGGCATCACGTCGACGCACTTGCGGATCACGCCGGCCACATTGGCCAGCATGGCGCGGATCTCGTCCGGGCTGCGCTGATCGACCAGCGGGTGGCAGGCCTGCGGGCGCAGGCCCTGGCCGTGCATCACCTGCAGCCACGAGACCTCGGTGAACAGTTCCTCGCCGTCGCGCACGATGCGCCCGTGGCTGCGATACAGCGCGAGTTTGCGGCGCAGGCTGTCCGGCACCTCCATGCGGCGGCAGTAAGCCCAGAAGGGGCTGTCGCTGCGCTCGGTCTGGTGGTAATGCAGGATGATGAAGTCGCGGATGCGCTCATACTCGAACGCCGTCTGCGCATTGAAGGCATCGATGTCGACCTGGTCGAAGGCGCGCGTGGGGAAGAAGTGGAGCAGGCGCGTGATGCCACTCTGGATCAGGTGAATGCTGGTCGATTCAAGCGGCTCGAGGAAGCCGGCCGACAGGCCGATGGCCACGCAATTGCCCTGCCAGACGCGCGCGCGCCGGCCCGGACGGAAGCGGATCAGGCGCGGCGCGGCCAGGGCCTCGCCATCCAGATGGCGCAGCAGCACGGCGCGCGCTTCGTCCTCGTCCATGAAGCGGCTGGCAAACACATGGCCATTGCCGACCCGGTGCTGCAGCGGAATGCGCCACTGCCAGCCGGCCGTGTGCGCGGTCGAACGCGTGTAGGGCAGCAGCGGGCCGCTCGGCGCGCTGGGCACGGCCAGGGCGCTGTCGCACGGCAGCCAGTGGCTCCAGTCCTCAAACGGCACGTGCTGGGCCGCGCCCAGCAGCAGAGCGGCCATGCCGGAGCAGTCGATATACAGGTCGGCGGCCAGCGCGCGCCCGTCGTCCAGATCGACCCCGGCGATATGGCCGTCGGCATCGCGCACGCGTACCCGCGTGATGCGGCCTTCGATGCGCTCGACGCCGCGCGCATCGCTGAAGCTGCGCAGGAAGCGCGCATACAGGCTGGCATCGAAGTGGAAGGCGTAGGCGATATCGGCCAGCGGCGAATTCGGCATGTCGGCCGCGCCGCGCATGAATTTGTTGTGGCGCGGGGCCACGGTATTGATCGAGAATTCGGCCAGGTCCGGCGCGGTCCCGGCCAAGAACTGGCGCAGCCAGTACTGGTAGAAGCTGACCAAGCCCGTCGATTCCGGCCCGATCTTGCCGAAGCCGTGGATATAGCGGCTGCCGAGCGCGCGCCAGTCGACAAATTCGATCCCGAGCTTGAAGCTGCCCTGGGTCGCGCGCAGAAACGCATCCTCGTCGATGCCGAGCGCCGCATTGAAAGTGCGGATATGCGGGATGGTGGCCTCGCCGACGCCGATCGCGCCGATCTGCTCCGATTCCACCAGGCGGATGCGCGGGCCGGCCGGCAGCAGCGCGGCCAGTGCGGCAGCCGTCATCCAGCCGGCGGTGCCGCCGCCAACGATCAGAATATCGCGAATCGCCAGGTCGTCCATCTGCCCTCCTTACAAGCGCATACCGCTATCCGGGTCGAACAGCGACACCGCGTCCGCATCGATGCCCAGCGCGACCTCGCTGCCGGGTGCAACACTGCGGCCGTCGTGGACCAAGGCCGCCAGACGCCAGCTGGGCGCGGCCAGCCAGAGCACCTGGTGGTTGCCCATCGCCTCGACCAGTTCGACCGTCGCGTGCAGCGGCCCGGCGCCGACCTGCACGTGCTCGGGCCGCACGCCCAGCAGCACCGGCCCGGTACGCGGCGAGCCCGCAAACGCATAGTTGGAGAGATCGAGCTCCAGACCGGCGCAATGGAAGGCCTGGTCGGCGCCGAGCGTGCCGGCCACGCACTGCATCGGCGGGGCGCCCAGGAAGCCGGCCACAAACAGATTGGCCGGGCGCGCGTAGACCTCGGCGGGCGTGCCGATCTGCTGGATCTCGCCGGCGCGCATCAGCACCAGGCGCGTGCCCAGGGTCATGGCTTCGGCCTGGTCGTGGGTGACATACACGGTGGTGGTGCCCAGGCGCTGGTGCAGCAGCTTGATGTCGCGCCGCAGCTGGGTGCGCAGCTGCGCGTCCAGGTTCGACAGGGGTTCGTCCATCAGAAACAGGCCGGCGTCGCGCACCAGCGCGCGCCCGATCGCCACGCGCTGACGCTGCCCGCCCGATAACTGGGACGGGCGCCGTGCCAGCAGTGGCTCGAGTTCCAGCATGGCCGCCACCCGCGCCACCCGCGCCGCGATTTCGGCGCGCGCCATGCCGGCCATGCGCAGGCCAAACGAAAGATTGCCCGCCACGCTCATGGTCGGATACAGCGCATACGACTGGAACACCATGCCGATCCCACGCACACTCGGTTCCGCCTGCGTCATATCGACGCCGCCGATGCGGATGCTGCCGCCGCTGACCTCCTGCAGGCCGGCGATCGCATGCAGCAGGGTCGACTTGCCGCAGCCCGAGGGGCCGAGCAGGACCACGAATTCGCCGTCGTCGACCTGCAGCGACAGCTCGCGCAGCACGCGCTGGCCGTTCAGGGTGACGCTGAGTGAATCGATTGCGAGGTTTGCCATGAGATTCAGCCTTTGACGGCGCCGGCCGTGATGCCGCGCACAAACCAGCGGCCGGCGCACACATACAGGACCAGCGGGCCGAGCGCCGTGATGACGGTGGCCGCCATATTCACGTTGTGCAGGCGCTGGCCGGTGGTGGTGTTGACCAGGTTGTTCAGCTGGACCGTCATCGGCTGATGATCGGGACCGGCGAACACCAGGCCAAGCAGATAGTCGTTCCAGACGCCCGTGGCCTGCAGGATGGCGGCCACGGCCAGCATCGGCAGCGATAGCGGCAGCATCAGCTGGACGAAGATGCGCAGAAAGCCGCCGCCATCAATGCGCGCCGCATGGAACAGCTCACGCGGCACGGCCAGGTAGTAATTCCGGAAAAGCAGGGTCAGCATCGGCATGCTGAAAATCGTGTGCACGAGGACGATGCCGGGCAGGCTGCCGAACCAGCCGATCAGCGCCAGCGCATGCACGAGCGGATAGACCATCACCTGCAGCGGCACGAAGGCGCCCGCCATCAGCAGGGCAAACAGCAGATTGGCGCCGCGCACGCGCCAGAAGCTCAGCGCATAGCCGTTCAGGGCCCCCAGCAGCACCGGCAGCACGGTGGCCGGCAGCGTGATCGCCACGGAATTGAGCAGACCGGCGCGCAGGCCGCAGGCGGCATCGGCGCAGTCGCCCTGCCAGGCCAGACGCCAGGCCGCCAGGTCCGGCTGCTGCGGCAGCGCGAACAGGCCGCCGGCGCGGATCTCCTCGAGCGGCTTGAGCGAGGTGGCCAGCATCACATACAGCGGCGCGGCAAAGGCCAGCGCCGCCAGCGCCAGAAAGACCAGCAGCCCGATGCGGCCGATGCGCGCGTTCATGCGCGCTCCCGGCGCAGCAGCGCAAACGGCAGCAGCAGGGCCAGTACCGGCACCAGCAGCATCACCGCGCCGGCCGAGGCCAGGCCCAGATTGGCGCGTCCGAACAGGTGGTCCATGATGAATTTGGCCGGCACCTCGCTGGCCATGCCGGGACCGCCGCCGGTCATCGCCACCACCGGGTCGAACAGCTTGACCACGCCGGTGGCCAGAATCAGGAACGCACTGGCCACGGCCGGCCCGAGCTGGGGCAGCGCCACCGACAGATAAAAGCGCCAGGCCGGCACGCCATCGAGCCGCGCCGCCTTGCGCAGATCGGGATCGATCCCGCGCAGGCCGGCCAGCAGAATCGCCATCACCAGCCCGGACGACTGCCAGGTGGTGGCCAGCACCAGGGCCGGAATCACCATCGTTTCGTCGACCAGCCAATCGAGGCCGATGCCCATCTCGGGATTGAACATCCACTGCCAGACCAGGCCCGCGGCGACAAAGGACATCGCATACGGATACAGAAAGACCGTGCGCAGCAGGCCCTCGGCGCGCAGGTTCTGGTCGACCAGCACGGCCAGCAGAAAGCCCAGCAGCAGACAGGCGGCGATGAACAACACCCCATACAGGGCCAGGTGGTCGAGCGAGACCAGCCAGCGCTCATTGTCGAACAGGCGCTGGTACTGGAGGAAGCCGACGAACACGTCCGAGGGAAACGAGCGCGCCGATGTGAACGAGGTGCGCAGGGTCCACAGCACGGTGCCCAGATAGGCGCCCAAGGTCACCACGGCCAGCGGCAGCAGGGCGGCATGGGGCGCCAGCCGGCGCAGGCCGCGCATCAGTACCTCAGAGCGGCGGCGATCGCCTTCTGTACCTGGGCCACCGGCTGCTCGCGGTTCCAGTAGGCGGTCAGGGCGTCGGCCAGGGCGCCGTTCTGGTCGGGCGTCAGATAGACCTCGCCGATGCCGACATGGCGGCTGCGGTCCTTGAGCGCGGCCCAGCCCAGCTGGGCGCAGGCGTCGAGCGTGCTGACGTCGACATCGGGGCGCACCGGCAGCGAACCCTTGAGGCGGTTGAAGGCCAGCTGGGTGGCCGGGGCCACCATCACCTGCCCCAGCAACTGCTGGGCGCGCGCCATGTCGGCATTGCCGCGGCGCGGGAAGACGAAGGCGTCGCCCTGGATCAGATAGGGTGCGCGCGCGCCGAAGCCGGGCAGGCAGCCATAATCCTTGCCGGGACTGAGGCGGGCCGCGCCGAATTCGGCCTTGACCCAGTCGCCCATGATCTGCACCCCGGCGCGCCCGCTGATCAGCAGAGCGCTGGCGTCGTTCCAGTTGCGCCCCGGCGCGCCCCGGTCGACGTAGGTGGACAGGCGCTTGAAGGCCAGCAGCACCTGGAGGAAGGCGTCCGACTGGATCGCGCGCGGGTCGCGCTCGCGCAGCACTTTCAGGTACAGGTCCTTGCCGCCGACATTGGCCAGCACGGTCATGAAGACGATGTTCTCCTGCCAGCTCTGGCCGCCGTGAGCCAGGGCGATCAGGCCGGCCGCCTTCAGCTTGTCGAGCGCGGCGAACAGTTCGTCCATATTGGCCGGCTCGCGCGCGATGCCGGCCTTGCGGAAGGCCGCCTTCGAATACCAGATCCAGCCGGGGCTGTGAAAATCGACCGGCACCGCGTAGTAGTGGCCGTCCTGGCGGATCACATCGCGGATCGGTTCGGGCAGGGTCTGGTCCCAATGCTCGCGCGCGGCCAGGGCGTCGACATTTTCGAGCATGGCCGCGTCGATCATGTCGCGGAACTGGCGCGAGGTATTGAACTGGGCGGCGGCCGGCGCCTTGCGCCCGACGATGCGGTTGATGGCGACGGCGCGTGCCTGCTCGCTGCCGGCCACCGGGCTGTCCTGCCAGGTGCCGCCGGCGGCGCGGTAGGCATCGGCCATCACGCGCACTGCCGCCGATTCGCCGCCCGAGGTCCACCAGTGGATCACTTCGGCCGGCGGCAGCGGCGCCGCCGGCCCCGGCGCGGGCGCCAGGGCCATGCCGAGCGCGATCGCGCCGGCCAGGCGGTGAACAGTCAACATCGCGTCTCCTTTGAGCGTCGCGCCCTCAAAGGCGCCCGGGTAAAGTTCCTCGATTGGAAACGTTACCAAATTCTGAGGCCGACTATAGCATCGGCCGATTTGGCATGTCAACGCCTAGCGAAAACAGTCGCGCGCCAGCCACGCCAGCACGCGCGCAATCAGGGCCGGGCGCTGGTTATTGAAGCCATGGTCGTCGTCCAGCTCCTGGTAGTCGGCCTGGCCGCCGGCCGCGCGCACGGCCGCCGCCAGCGGCTGCAGCGCCGCCGGGCCCGACACGGCACTGTCACGCGTGGCCGCCACCAGCAGCAGCGGATGGCGCGCCAGGGCCGGCGCCTGCGCCTGGTAGTCATAGGCCTCGCGCTGGGTCCACAGTTCCTCCATCAGGGCCGCGCTGTCGGTGCGCAGCATGCCGCCCTCGGGCGCGGCGTACAGGGCATAGGCGGCCGCGCGGCTGGCCTTTTCGTCCGGATGATCGGCGAAACGCTTGCCGCTCAGGCCCGCGTTCCAGGCCGCCAGGCCGGCCGCACACACGGCCGGCGGCTGGCGCGCCGCCGTCTGCAGGGCCAGCCAGCCGCCGTAGCTGTGGCCGATCAGGGCGATGCGGGCCGGGTCGATCCCGTACTGGCGCGCGATCTCGGGCTGGCGCGCCCAGCGCAGCACGGCGTCGACATCCTGCAGGCCATTGGCGAAGGACATGCGCCCGGCCGAGCCCCACATGCCGCGCGGGTGGAAGAACAGCACGTTGTAGCCGGCCGCGCGCGCGGCCTGGCCGAGATCGAGATTGCGTTCATTGCCGGGCATCCCGTGCAGCAGCAGCACGAGCGGGCGCGGTCCGTCGGCGGCGGGCCGGTACAGCAGGCCGTTCATGCGCGCGCCCTCGCTGCTGAGGACCAGTTCAGCCATGCTGGCCGGACTGGCGGCCAGGGCGAAGACGAAGGCAGATACAGTGAGCATGGGGGACTCCGGCGACGGGGTCCCCCATTGTAAGGCGGGCTCAGGCGAGCGCCAAGCCGGCTCAGAAGCTGTTCAGGGCCTTATTGAAGCGCAGCAGCCACAGGCGGCTCGGACGCTCGCGGTCCTCGCCGCGCGCCACCCGGATGGTGTTGGCGGCGTCGCAGCCCAGGGCCGCGCTGGTGATGATGAGGCCATTCGCATCGACCGTGCAGGCGGTGACATCGGCGCCCTCGACCGCCACCCCGGCCGGGGTGAAGATCTTGGTCTTCAGGCCAAAGTCATTGTCGTTGGCCAGCGCCAGGGTGTTGGCATCGACCAGGGCCAGGCCCTCGGCCTTTTCGGCCAGCCAGCCAATCGCGTTCAGGTCGAGCAGCAGGGTCTTCTTCAGCGGCACGACCTTGCTCCAGTCGGCCCCGTTCACGGCCTGCGCGCCCATGCTGCTCTTTTCCAGATCCGAACTGGCCGGATTGAAGGCGGCCGCGCCGATGTCGGTGGCACTGGCCGTGTCGACCAGCATCAGCTTGTTGAACACCTTGCCGTTCGGCGCCGCGCCCTGCTCGATGACGATGAACTTGCCGTTGCCGAGCGCGACCATCTCGCCGAGCTTGGCATTGCCGGTGCGGCCGTCCTGGTAGTCGGCCGCATCGATCGGATAGGCGAACATGCGCGTGCTCTTGCCGCTGTTCGGATCGAACTCCATCCAGCGCGTGAAGCGGGCGAAGCGCTCGATGCGTTCGCTCTTGCCGCTCACGCTGTACAGCGCATTGCCGTCGGTCAGTGGGCTTTGCAGGAAGCCGTAGATCTTGTCGGCCACGCTGTCATAGGCCATGCCTTCCATGCCGCGGTTGGCGCGGCGCTTGAGGAAGATGTCGGGCAGACCGCTGCCCGGCGCATACCGGGCCTGCACCACGCCGGTGGCCACATCGAGCTTCAGCAGGAAGGGGCCGTATTCATCGGCCACCCACAGGGCATTGCGCTTCTTGTCGAAGGCGATGGCTTCGCTGTCCAGACCGGCGGCGCTGAAATTGGCGCGGCTGGCCGGGTCGTATTTCATGGTGTCGAACACCGGCACCTCGGCCGAGTTGCCGAGCTGGCCAATCGGCAGCGGCAGACCGGAGGCCGGAATCGTGGCCGTCATCCGCACCGGCATGCTGGAAGTCAGCACCGCGCCGTTCTTGCCGACGGTGATCACACCGATGGCCGGCGCGAAACTGGGCGCGGGAAAGATCTTGGCGCCGGTGGTGCCGCTGGCGCCAATCGCGGGCACGTTCGGTCCATCGCCGTTCGGGCCGCGGTCGGTCAGGCCGTAGAACTCCAGATCGCCATTGCTGTTGACACCCTTGAAGCTCAGGGCCGAGCCATAGGACGGCAGGAAGCCGAGCGGGAACTCGGCCTTGACGGCGGCATTGCTGCCCTCGTAGGGCACGTAGTAGCTGCTGGCGAACTGAATCTGGTAGCGCGTGACCGTGCCGGCCACGGCGCCCAGGGCGGTGTTCTGGCTGAAGCTCTCGGCCACCGGGGTGTTGAGCTTGGCAGCCAGCGTGTCCTGGAAATGCTCGCGCACCAGGGTGCGGCGGTCCTCGTCCAGACTGCGCGCGCCATAGGCGGCCCCTGCCGCCGTCAGCACGGGCGCCAGCGCGCTCTGGAAGGCGGCCGGGGTGGCCCCGAAGTCGAGGCTCTTGCCGGCCAGCGCGCTGTTGACCGCGGCCGTGATCTTGATGCCGTTCTGCGGGTCGCTGTCTTGATCGAGCAGCTGCAGCAACAGCAGGCGGTTGACCACGCGCGCATCCTTGTCGTCGCTGACGCCGGCCAGCTGCAGCGGCGTGATGCTGGTGGCGCAGGCCGCGCTGCCCAGACTGATGCCGCCGACCGAGAAGTTCACGGTACTGCCCTGCAGACAGGTGAATTCGCCTTTCGGGCCGGTACTGGCCGGGGCCGCCGAGCCCGCCTGGTAGCTCAGGCCTTCGACGGCGCCATCGAGGAAGACGCCATTGACCGGCTGCGGCACCGGCTGGCCTTGGTCAACGCTGCCGCAGGCAGCCAGGAAAACGGCCAGGCTCGCGCCCAGCGGAGTGAGTTTGGATGGGAACATGATTGCCTCAGGGTGCCTTGAAAACAGCGCACCTTAGCGGTCGCGCGTGACGCCCTGATGACAATCGGACCACCCCGGCCGCAGCCGGGGCGCGGGTGTTTACAGCCCGTCGAAGTTGGCCGGACGCTTGGCCAGGAAGGCGTGCATGCCTTCGCGCTGGGCCGGGGTGCCGAAGGCCGCGTGGAACAGGCGGCGCTCGTAGCGCACGCCTTCGGTCAGCGGGGTTTCGAAGGCGACGTTGACGGCGTCCTTGATCATCATCGCCACGCTGGTCGGCATGGCGGCGATGGTGGTGGCGGCGGCCAGACTTTCCTCGATCAGCTTGTCGGCCGGGACCACGCGCGACACCAGACCGGTGCGCTCGGCTTCGGTGGCGTCGATCATGCGCGCCGTCAGCAGCAGGTCCATGGCCTTGGCCTTGCCGATGGTGCGCGGCAGGCGCTGGGTGCCGCCCGCGCCCGGGGTCACGCCGACCTTGATTTCGGGCTGGCCGAACTTGGCCGACTCGGCCGCGATCAGGAAGTCGCACATCATCGCCAGTTCGCAGCCGCCGCCCAGGCAGAAGCCGGCCACGGCGCCGATCACGGGCTTACGCACGCTGAGGATATGCTCCCAGTTGCGCGTGATGTAGTTGCCCTTCCAGGTGTCCTGGTAGGTGTAGTCGGCCATGGCGGCGATGTCGGCGCCGGCGGCAAAGGCCTTCTCGCTGCCGGTCAGGACGATGCAGCCGATGCCATCGTCGGCATCGAACTTGCGCAGCGCGTCGCCGAGCTCGTTCATCATATTGTCGTTCAGGGCATTCAGGGCCTTCGGACGGTTCAGGCGGATCAGCGCAACGCGCGCGTGGACTTCAATGATCAGGTCTTGGTATTCCATGACAGCTCCTTGATGGCAATGGCAGGATTGTAGCTCAGCGCGGGGCCATGTCTTTCGGCAGCAACACCCAGACCTGGCCGGCCTGCTTCATCTTGCCGGCCTTGTCGGCCGCCTCGGGCCCGAAGCCGAAGAACACATCGACCCGGATCGCGCCCTTGATGGCCCCGCCCGTATCCTGGGCCATGGCCAGGCGGCGCAGCGGTTGGGTGCTGGCCGGTTCGGTGGTGGCCAGGAACACCGGCGCGCCCAGCGGCACATAGGACGGATCGACGGCCAGCGCGCGCCCGCCCGTCAGCGGCACGCCGAGCGAACCCTTGGGGCCGACCTTGGGATCGGGCAGCTTTTCCTCGCGGAAGAACACATACGCGGGGTTGGCGTTGAACAGCTCCTGGCGCCGCTCGGGATGGGCCGCGATCCAGGCCTTGATGCCCTGGGCCGAGGCCTGCTCGAGCGGCAGCTCGCCCTGCTCCACCAGCCAGCGGCCGATCGACTTGTAGGGGTGGCCGTTCTGGTCGGCATAGGAGACGCGCACCACCTCGCCATTGTCGAGCTGCACGCGGCCCGAGCCCTGCACTTCGAGGAAGAAGGCCTCGGTCGGATCGTCGACCCAGAGCAGTTCCTTGCCGGCCAGCGGGGCCTTGTCGATCTCGGCGCGCGAGCCATAGGGCACGAGCTTCTTGCCGACCAGGCGGCCGCGCAGGCGCAGCGACTTGAGTTCCGGATAGACGCTGGCCAGATCGACGGTGATCAGATCCTCGGGCACGCGGTACAGCGGCGTCTGGTAGGGGCCGCCCGGCTTGCGTGCGCCGCGCAGCATGGCTTCGTAATAGCCTGTGATCAGACCGGAATCGCTGCCGTCGGCCGCGCGCACGCGGTAGGGGGTAAACAGGCGCTCAAAATAGTCGCGCACGGCGGTGCCGTCGCGCCCATTGACGGTGGCGGCGGCCGCGCACGCGCGCTGCCATTCGGCGCGCCGCGCCAGGGCGCTGCACGAGGCCTGCCAGGCCGGCCAGGCCGCGCTCAGCTCGTCTTCTGTCCAGCCCGGCAACTGCCCGAAGTCGACCGCCGTCAGCAGCGGCACCGGCGCCGGTGCGGGCACCGGTGCGGGCGCGGGCGGCTGCACGGCCGGCGCGGGCGGCGGCGGGCTGACCCGCGGCGCGGGGCTCTGACAGGCAGCCAGCAGGCTGGCCACGGCCAGCACGGAAAGCGGTAAACTGCCGGATCTCTTCAGCAAAGGACGCATGATGTGGGTATTGATGATTGAAGCAGGCGTGGCCCTGTTCCTGCTGCTGTTTATTGTCTGGTGGACGATGTTCTCCGGCCCCAAGCGCGAGGACCAGGACCACGAGGAGCCGCCCAAGGAATAGGCGGCAGTTTAATGCAGGGTGCGCGGCAGGGACAGCACGAATTCCGGGATCTTGACCTCGAAGCGGTGCCCGTCTTCGGCCACGCAGAAATACTCGCCATACATCGAGCCCTGCGGCGTGGCCAGCTGGGTGCCGCTCGTGTATTCGAACTCCTCGCCCGGCTTGAGCAGCGGCTGATGCCCGACCACGCCAAGCCCGTGCACTTCCTGCACATGGTTGTTGGCGTCGGTGATCACCCAATGGCGTGAAATCAGCTGGGCCGGCACGTCTCCCGTGTTTTTGATGGTGATCGAATACGTGAACACATAGGTGGTGCGGCTCGGGTCAGATTGCTCCGGCAGATACTGGGTGCGCACGGTGATCTGGAAGTCATAAACGGCCATGGGGGCATCCTTATTGTCAAACGAGCCAAGCTGGCATGATACCGCGTTGGGCGCCGCGGCGCCCGCCGCAATCGAACGCGCGGGCCGGTACAATAGAGCATCTTTCACCTACCCACCCGCACGCCATGACGACTTTTCGCATCGCACCGAGCATCCTGTCCGCCGACTTCGCCCGCCTGGGCGAGGAAGTGCGCAACGTGATCGCGGCCGGCGCCGACATCATCCACTTTGACGTGATGGACAACCATTACGTTCCCAACCTGACGATCGGCCCGCTGGTCTGCCAGGCGATCCGCCCGCACGTGCAGGCGCCGATCGACGTGCACCTGATGGTCAAACCGGTCGACCGCATCATTCCCGATTTCGCCAAGGCCGGCGCCGACATCATCACCTTCCACCCGGAAGCCTCGGAGCACATCGACCGCACGCTGCAACTGATCAAGGACAATGGCTGCAAGGCCGGCCTGGTGTTCAACCCGGCCACGCCCCTGCACTACCTCGACCATGTGATGGACAAGCTCGACATGATTCTGATTATGTCGGTCAACCCCGGCTTCGGCGGCCAGTCCTTCATCGACGAGGCGCTGAAGAAAGTCGCGCTCGCGCGCCGGCGCATCCAGGATTCGGGCCGCGACATCCTGCTCGAAGTCGACGGCGGCATCAAGGTCGAGAACATCCGCGCCGTGGCCGAAGCCGGGGCTGACACCTTCGTGGCCGGCTCCGCCATTTTCGGCAAACCCGATTACCAGGAAGTGATCGCGGCCATGCGCGCCGAACTGGCCAAGGTCGGCCAATGAAGGCAGCGATCCGCGCCGCCATCATCGACCTCGACGGGACCATGCTCGACACCCTGCCCGACTTCGAGCTGGCCCTGAATGGCATGCGCGCGGAATGCGGGCTGGCCCCGATCGGCCTGGCCCAGATCGCCACCCTGGTCGGCAAGGGCAGCGAGCACCTGGTGCGCAGCGTGCTCGCGCTCGACTGGGACGCGGCCCGCATCGACACCCACTTCGCGGCGGCCATGGCGGCCTACCAGCGCCACTACCTGCGCATCAATGGCCAGCGCGCGACCCTCTATCCGGACGTGCTGGCCGGCCTGCAGGCCCTGCGCGAGCAAGGCCTGCGTCTGGCCTGCGTGACCAACAAGCCGATCGCCTTCACCCTGCCGCTGCTGGAAGCGAAAGGCCTGCGCTCCTATTTCGACGTGGTCTACGGCGGCGATTCGCTGGCGCGCAAGAAGCCCGACCCGCTGCCGCTGACGACGGTCTGCCGCGACTTCGATCTGGCGCCGGCCCAGGTGGTGGCGATCGGCGACTCGTCCAACGACGCCGAGGCGGCGCGCGCGGCTGGGTGCCCGGTGCTGACGGTCCCGTATGGCTACAACCACGGCCTGTCTGTGCAAGAAATAGATTCTGATGGTATAGTCTCCTCGTTGCTAGACGCAGCAACGCGTATAAGTCTGCACAACACAACCATCCACTAACGCATGTTTTTTACCAAAAAACACACGCATCACACCGGCGCCCTTGAGGCCTGGCTGTGGCGACGCTGGCAATCCTGGGCTAACTGACCCCCTGGTTGCTGCTGGCTGCGCGCGCATCTGGCAGGTTTTTTGGAAAACACCACCGCCTCCCCCATCCCACGGCGGTCCGGAGTGAACATGACTGAACTCGAATTCAAATCGCTGGCCGCAGAAGGCTATACCCGCATTCCCCTGATCGCGGAAGCCTTCGCCGATCTCGAAACCCCGCTCACCCTCTACCTGAAGCTGGCGCAGTCGCAGCACAATGGGCGCAACACCTTCCTGCTGGAGTCGGTGGTCGGGGGCGAGCGCTTCGGCCGCTTCTCCTTCATCGGCCTGCCTGCCAACACGGTGATCCGCAACCGCGGCCGCCACACCGAAGTCGTCAAGGACGGCGCCGTCATCGAGACGCACGAGGGCAATCCGCTCGACTTCCTGGCCGCCTACCAGGCGCGCTTCAAGGTGGCCGTGCGCCCCGGGATGCCGCGCTTTTGCGGCGGCCTGGCCGGCTACTTCGGCTACGACGTGGTGCGCCATATCGAAAAGACCGTGGCCGACAGCTGCCCGCCCGATGAACTGGGCCTGCCCGATCTGCAGCTGATGGTGACCGAAGAACTGGCCGTGATCGACAACCTGTCGGGCAAGCTGTATCTGATCGTCTACGCCGACCCGAGCCAGGCCGAGGCCTATTCGAAGGCGCGCCAGCGCCTGAAGGACCTGCGCATGATGCTGCGCCGCGGCGTGGACGCGCCCGTGACCTCGTCCTCGGTGCGCACCGAGACCACGCGCAGCTTCGCCAAGGAGGATTATCTGCGCGCCGTGGCCAAGGCCAAGGAGTACATCATGGCCGGCGACCTGATGCAGGTGCAGATCGGCCAGCGCCTGCGCAAGCCCTATGTCGACCACCCGCTGACCCTGTACCGCGCGCTGCGTTCGCTGAATCCCTCGCCCTACATGTACTACTACAATTTCGGCGAGATGCAGGTGGTCGGCTCCTCGCCCGAGATTTTGGTGCGCAACGAGACCCTGCCCGACGGCGGCCGCAAGGTCACGCTGCGTCCGATCGCCGGCACCCGCCCGCGCGGCAATACGCCCGAGCGCGACGCCGAACTGGCGCGCGAGCTGCTGGCCGATCCGAAGGAAATCGCCGAGCACGTGATGCTGATCGACCTGGCGCGCAATGACCTGGGCCGGATTTCCGAGATCGGCAGCGTGAAGGTGACCGACCGCCTCGTGATCGAAAAATACTCGCACGTCCAGCACATCGTCTCCAACGTCGAAGGCCGCCTGCAGGACGGCATGTCGAATCTCGATGTGCTGCGCGCCACCTTCCCGGCCGGGACCCTGACCGGCGCGCCCAAGGTGCGCGCGATGGAAATCATCGACGAACTCGAGCCGACCAAGCGCGGCGTGTACGGCGGCGCCTGCGGCTATCTGTCGTTCGGCGGCGAGATGGATCTGGCGATCGCGATCCGCACCGGCATCGTCCAGGACGGCATGCTGTACGTGCAGGCGGCGGCCGGCGTGGTGGCCGACTCCATCCCCGAGATGGAATGGCTGGAGACCGAGAACAAGGCGCGCGCCGTGCTGCGCGCGGCCGAACAAGTGCAAGACGGCCTGGATGGGGAGTTCTGACATGCTGCTGATGATCGATAACTACGACTCGTTCACCTACAACCTGGTGCAGTACTTCGGCGAACTTGGCCAGGACGTGCACACGGTGCGCAACGACGAGATCAGCCTGGCCGACATCGAGGCCATGGACCCGGCCCGCATCTGCATCTCGCCCGGCCCCAAGACCCCGCACGAAGCCGGGCTCTCGCTCGCGATTCTGGAGCACTTCAAGGGCAAGAAGCCGATCCTCGGCGTCTGCCTTGGCCACCAGGCCATCGGCGCGGCCTTCGGCGGCAAGGTGGTGCGCGCCAAGCAGGTCATGCACGGCAAGACCTCGCTGATCGCCCACACCGGCGAAGGCGTGTTCAAGGGTCTGCCCTCGCCGTTCACGGTGATCCGCTATCACTCGCTGGCGATCGAACGCAGCTCGCTGCCGCCCTGCCTCGAAGTGACCGCCTGGACCGACGACGGCGAAATCATGGGCGTGCGCCACAAAGACTATGACATCGAGGGTGTGCAGTTCCATCCCGAGTCGATCCTGTCCGAGCACGGCCACGCCCTGCTGAAGAACTTCCTCGAACGCTGAGAACTGCCATGACCGCCATTACGCCCCAAGAAGCGCTGCTGCGCTGTATCGAACACCGCGAGATCTTCCACGACGAGATGCTGCATCTGTTCCGCCAGATCATGCGCGGCGAGATGTCGCCCGTGATGATCGCCGCCCTGACCGTCGGCCTGCGCGTGAAGAAGGAAACCATCGGCGAGATCACGGCCGCGGCCCAGGTGATGCGCGAATTCTCGACCAAGGTGCCGATGGCCGACACCAGCCACCTGCTCGACATCGTCGGCACCGGCGGCGACGCGGCCCACACCTTCAATATCTCGACCACGGCGATGTTCGTGGCCGCCGCCGCCGGCGCGCGCGTGGCCAAGCATGGCGGGCGCTCGGTGTCCTCGTCCTCGGGCAGCGCCGATGCGCTCGAGTCGCTCGGCGCCGACATCAACCTCAAGCCCGAGCAGATCGCCCAGTCGATCGCCCAGACCGGGATCGGCTTCATGTTCGCGCCCAACCACCACGCCGCCATGAAGCACGCGGCCCCGGTGCGCAAGGAGCTCGGCGTGCGCACGATCTTCAATATTCTCGGCCCGCTGACCAATCCGGCCGGCGCCCCCAACATCCTGATGGGCGTGTTCCACCCCGACCTGGTCGGCATCCAGGTGCGCGTGCTGCAGCGCCTCGGCGCCCAGCATGCGGTGGTCGTCTACGGCAAGGACAATATGGACGAAGTCTCGCTCGGCGCCGCCACCATGGTCGGCGAACTGGTCGACGGCGAGATCCGCGAATACGAGATCCATCCCGAGGACTTCGGCATGCAGATGGTCGCCACCCGCAATCTGAAGGTGGCCGGCCCGGCCGAGTCGAAGGCCATGATGCTGGGCGCGCTCAACGGCGACCCCGGCCCGGCCACCGACATCGTCTGCCTGAACGCCGGCACCGCGCTGTACGCGGCCGGCGTGGCCACCAGCATCGCCGAAGGCATCGCCAAGGCGCGCGCCGCGATCAGCACCGGCGCCGCGATCCGCAAGATGGAGCAGTTCGTCGCCGTCACGCGCCAGCTCGGGGGCAACTGATGTTGGGGATCCATGATCTGGCGCTGTTCGTCGTCTCCGGCCTGCTGCTGAACATCATGCCCGGCCCCGACTCGCTGCTGATCATGACGCGCAGCGCCCAGCAGGGCTGGCGCGCCGGCGCCGCCGCCGTGCTGGGCATCAGCAGCGGCACCCTGGTCCACATCGGCGCGGCCGCCTTCGGCCTGTCGGCCGTGCTGGCGGCGTCGGCCACGGCCTTCAGCGTGGTCAAGCTGGTCGGCGCGGCCTACATCCTCTACCTGGCCTGGGGTCTGCTGCGCAGCCGCGACACGGGCGCGGGCGCGGCCCCGCAGGCGCTGGCGCCGCTGCCGCTGCGCCAGATCTTCGCCCAGGGCCTGCTGACCAATGTGCTCAATCCGAAGGTGGCGCTGTTCTTCCTCGCCTTCGTCCCCCAGTTCATCGATGCCGATGCGCCCAACAAGGCGCTGGCCTTCATCGCGCTGGGCACGATCTTCGATGTCAATGCCATGCTGTGGAGCCTGTTCCTGGCCGCCTTCACGGCGCGCGCCAGCGCCCAGCTCAAGCTGTCCACCCGTTTTACGCGCCTGCTCAATCGTCTGACCGGACTGCTGTTCGTCTGGCTCGGCGTGAAGCTGGCCCTGTCCGAGCAAGCCTGATATGTCCGATATTCTCAACAAGATCATGGCCGTCAAGGCCGAGGAAGTGGCGGCGGCGCGCAAGTACCGCAGCTTCGAGAGCCTGCGGCGCGACGTCGAAAGCGACCGTGAACTGCGCGCCGGCCTGCGCGGCTTTGGCGCCGCCCTGCGCGCCAAGGTCGAGGCCGGCGCTTCCGGCATCATCGCCGAAGTGAAGAAGGCCTCGCCCTCGAAAGGCGTGATCCGGCCCGACTTCGAGCCGGCCCGGATCGCCGAGAGCTACGCGCGCCACGGCGCCGCCTGCCTGTCGGTGCTGACCGACGTGCAGTTCTTCCAGGGCGCGCCCGCCTATCTGCAGGCCGCGCGCGCCGCCTGCGAGCTGCCGGTGCTGCGCAAGGACTTCATGATGGACCTGTACCAGGTATATGAAGCGCGGGCGATGGGGGCCGACTGCATCTTGCTGATCGTGGCCGCGCTCGATCACGGCCTGATGGCCGAACTCGAAGCCTGCGCGCACGAGCTCGGGATGGACGTGCTGGTGGAAGTGCACGATGGCGAAGAGCTGACGGCGGCGCTGAAGCTGCAGACCACCCTGGTCGGCATCAACAACCGCAATCTGCGCACCTTCGAGACCACGCTCGACACCACGATCGACCTGCTGCCGCGCATTCCGCGCGACCGCCTGGTGGTGACCGAATCGGCGATCGCCACGCGCGAGGACGTGGCGCGCATGCGCGGCCACGACGTCAACGCCTTCCTGGTCGGCGAAGCCTTCATGCGCGCCCCCGACCCCGGCGCCGAACTGGCCCGCCTGTTCGCCTGAAGAAAAATCGGGGTCAGACCCCATTTTTCTTTGCGGATAAATGGGGTCTGACCCCGATTTTTCTTGGCGTTACGGGCGCGCCAGGCCTTTGTGCTTGGGGTCGGCCGTCAGGCTGATATTGGGAATGCGCTCGCCCTGCAGGGTGACTTCGAACTGCATCAGCTCGTCGCGCCGGAAGGCGTGCACGGTCACCGTGTCGCCGACCGCGTAACGCGCCAGCAGCTCGGGCAAGGCGCCGGCGCGCAGGCCGTCCACGGCAATCACGATGTCGCCCGCCGACAGGCCGGCCTGGTGCGCCGCGCCGCCGCTGTGCACCTGGGTCAGGCGGGTGTCGCTGCCCTCGCGCACGCTGCTCACGTCGAGCGAGGGCTTGCTGCGCTTGCGCTCGTCCTTCAGGCTGACGCCGAACGGGGCGTACAGCTTGGCCAGCGGCAGATCGCTGGTGCCGCGCACCCATTTGTCGAACAGGGGCTTGAGCTTCAGGCCGCTGACTTCCTCGAACAGCTGCTCGACGTCCTGCTCGCTCACGCCCCGGGCGCCGCCCTGGTAAAAATCGCGCCCGTAGCGCTGCCACAGCGCGCGCATGATGTCGTCCAGGCTGCGCTTGCCCTTGGTCTGGGCGCGGATGTGCAGGTCGAAGGCCAGCGCCACCAGCGACCCTTTGGTGTAGTAGCTGACGATGGCATTCGGCGCGTTCTCGTCCTGGCGGTAGTACTTGGTCCAGGCGTCGAAACTCGATTCGGCCACGCTCTGGCGCGTGCGCCCGGCGCTGCGCAGCACGCCGCCGATGGTCTTGCCCAGCTCCTTCAGGTAGCGCGCTTCGTCGATCAGGCCGGCGCGCAGCAGCATCAGGTCGTCGTAGTAGCTGGTGAAGCCTTCGAATAGCCACAGCAGCGGCGTGTAGTTCTCGACCTGCAGATCGTAGGGCGCGAACACGGCGGGCTTGATGCGCTTGACGTTCCAGGTGTGGAAGTACTCGTGGCTGCACAGGCCGAGGTATTTCATGTAGCCGTCGGGCAGATCGGCGCCGCTGCCGGTGCGCTTGGTCGGCAGGTCGGCGCGCGCGCACACCAGCGCGGTCGAGGCGCGGTGTTCGAGCCCGCCGTAGCCGTCGCCGACGACCATGGTCATGAACACGTAGCGCTGCATCGGGGCCTGGCGGCTGCGCGGCTCGAAGAAGGCGATCTGGGTCTCGCAGATGCGTTTCAGGTCGGCCTGCAGGCGCGCCAGGTCGAGCTGCGGCGCCTGGCCGGTGAACACGATGTCGTGCGCGATGCCGTGCGCCTTGAACGTCGCCAGCTGAAAGTCGCCCATTTCGACCGGGTGGTCGATCAGTTCGTCGTAGTCGTCGGCCACATAGGTGCCGAAGCCGTAGCGCTTGGCGCCCTTCTCGCGCATGGCGGTGGCCACGCGCCAGGTCTTGGCGCTGGCATGCTGGGGACGGCGGATCTCGACTTCGTGCGGCTGCTGCTCCTGGCCGTGCACGCGCAGGAACACGCTGGTGCCGTTGAAGAAGCCGTGGGTCTGGTCGAGGTGGGCGGCGCGCACCGACAGGTCCCAGGCATACACTTCGTAGCGCAGCTCGAGCGGGCCGGCCACGGGCGCGGCCTGCCAGCTGTGCTTGTCGCGCTTGCGCAGGCGCACGGGCTTGCCGCCGCTGCTGGCCGCGATGCTGATGATATTGCGCGCGAACTCGCGGATCATGTAGCTGCCGGGGATCCAGGCGGGCAGCGCCAGCACCTGGCCGGCCGGGTCGGGCTGGGCCACATGCAGGGTGACGGTGAACAGGTGGCCGGCCAGGTCGGTCGGCTCAATCGTGTAGCGGATGGCGGGGGTCTTCATGCGTCGGTGTCGGGGAGGCGGTGGCCGCTAGTGTAAGGGATGTCGGGGTGTCGATGTCGGCGTGGATGCCGGGGTCGTCGACCGCCACGGCGCGCGTGTCGGCACTGGCGACCAGGGCGCGCGCGCCGCGGTCGCCCGCGAGCGCCAGCAGGGCCGTCAGGTGGTGGTGCTGGAAGCCGACCGGGTTGCCGCGCCGCCCTGCGTACTCGGGCACGGCGATGCTGGCGCCGGCGGCCAGGGCGGCGCTGAGCGCGCGCACCGTGTCAGGCCGCACCAGCGGCATGTCGGCCAGGGCGATCAGCCAGGACGCGGCATCGGCGCTGGCCCTTATGCCCTGCACCAGCGAGGCGGCCATGCCGTTGTCGGCCTGGGGACAGAGCACGATCTCGCAGCCGAGCGCGCGCAGGCGCGCCGCCAGATCGTCGTCGCTGCGCACCACGGCCAGCACGCGCGGCAGCACGGTCAGCAGGGTGCGCGCGCTGGCCGCGGCGACACACTCGCCGCCGGGCAGGGGCTGCAGCAGTTTATTGCGGGCGCCGCTCGGATCGAAGCGGCGCCCCCTGCCGGCGGCCAGGAGGATGCCGACCGGGGGCGCCGTCATGGCTCAGGCGCTGGCCAGATCGAAGGGCAGCTTGCGCAGGCGTTTGCCGGTCAGCTTGGCGATGGCATTGGCCACGGCCGGGGCGAGCGCGGGCAGGCCCGGTTCGCCCATGCCGGTCGGCGCCTCGGTCGAGGGCACGATGTGGACGGCGACCTGGGGCATGTCGTGCATGCGCGCCATGCTGTAGCTGTCGAAGTTGCGCTGCTCGACTTCGCCGTTCTTGAAGGTGATGGCGGCGCCGGGCAGGGTCGTGCCCAGGCCCATCAGGGCCGCGCCTTCGACCTGGGCGGCCACCGACAGCGGATTGACGGCCAGGTTGCAGTGCACGCCGGCGGTCACCTTGTGCACCTTGGGCGCGCCATTGACGAGCGAGACTTCGACCACGTAGGCGACCACGGAATTGAAGCTCTGGTGCACGGCCACGCCATACGCGCGGCCCTTGGGCAGGGCCTTCTTGCCGTAGCCGGACTTGGCCACGGCCAGGTCGAGCGCGGCCGTCACGCGCGGGTGCTTGTCGCCGATCAGCTGCTTGCGGTAGGCGACCGGGTCGACCCCGGCCAGCGCGGCCGCTTCGTCGAGCAGGGTCTCCATCACGAAGGCGGTGTGGGTCGAGCCGACCGAGCGCCACCACAGCACCGGCACATTCGCCTTGGCGTTGTGGACGCTGAGCTTGAGCGGCACCGCATACGGTTCGCCCATGCCTTCGACCATGGTGGCGTCGACGCCGTTCTTGACCATGAAGGCCTCGAACGGCGAGCCGGTGATGATCGACTGGCCGACGATCGTGTGATCCCAGGCCAGGATGCGGCCTTTGTCGTCCAGGCCGATCTCGGCGCGGTGCACGTGCGCCGGGCGGTAGTAGCCGCCGCGGATGTCGTCTTCGCGCGTCCAGATCACTTTCAGCGGGCCGCGCTGGCCGGCCGCCTGCCAGGCCTTGGCGATGTGGGCCGCCTCGACCAGGTAGTCGGAGGTCGGCACGGCGCGCCGGCCGAAGCCGCCGCCGGCCATCATCGTGTGCAGCGTGACCTGCTCGGGCTTCAGACCGAGCACGCCGGCCACGGCCATCTGGTCGAAGGTCTGGAACTGGGAGCCGGCCCACACCGTGCACTTGCCGTCGCCGGCTTCGATCACGCAGTTGAGCGGCTCCATCGGCGCGTGCGCGAGATACGGGAATTCGTAGACGGCCGAGATCTTCTTCGGCGCCGTGGCCAGTGCGCCGACATCGGCCGCATGGGCGATGGTGCCGGGCGTCTTGGCCAGGGCCTTGAACTGGGCCATCTGGGCGGCCGTGTCGACCTTCTCGACGGCGCTGGTGTCCCACTCGATGGCCAGGGCCTCGCGCCCCTGCTTGGCGGGCCAGAAGCCGTCGGCGATGATGGCCAGGCCGCGCGCGCCACGGTCGAGTGGCACTTCGATCACGTCGAGCACGCCGCGGATGGCCTTGGCGCGGCTGGCATCGAATTTGGCGACCTTGGCGCCGAACACGGGCGGACGGGCGATCACGACGACCTTGGTGCCGGCCGGCTTGAAGTCCATGCCGAACACCTGTTTGCCGGTCGATTTGTCGCGCGCGTCCAGGCGCGGCATCGGCTTGCCGATGAATTTGAAGTCCTTGGGCGACTTCAGGCTGACCTTCTCGGGCAGCTTCTGCTGCGTGGCGGCCTGCGCCAGCTGGCCGTAGCTGGCCTTGCGCCCGTCCGGACCCATGACCATGCCTTTGGCGCAGGTGCAGGCGTCGGCCTTGCAGTTCCACTGGGCGGCGGCGGCCGCCACCAGCATCTGACGCGCGCGCGCGCCGACTTCGCGGTACTGGGTGAACGAGTGGGCGATCGAGCCCGAGCCGCCGGTCATCTGCATGCCGAAGGCGGGGTCGAAATAGGCGGCGCCGGCCGGCGCCAGTTCGGCGCGCATCTGCTTCCAGTCGACCTCGAGTTCCTCGGCGATCGCCATGCTCAGGCCGGTGTGCACGCCCTGGCCGAATTCGAGCCGGTTGATGGCCACCGTGATGCTGTTATCGGGGCCGATGCGCAGGAAGGCATTCGGCTGGGACGGGGCCGGCGCGGCGCCCTGGGCGCGCGCCAGCGGCACGTAGAAGCTGATCACCAGGCCGGCGCCGGCCGCTTTCAGAAACGCGCGGCGCGACAGACCGCCGGTGGGCGCGGCCGGCTGGGGCAGCGCTTGCATCCATTCGCTTCGCATGGCGGCCTCCTCAGGCGAGAGTTTTGGCGGCGTCCTTGATGGCCGCGCGGATTCGCTGGTAGGTGCCGCAGCGGCAGATATTGCCGCTCATGGCGCCATCGATGTCGGCATCGGACGGATGCTTGTTCTTGCGCAGCAGGGCCGTGGCGCTCATGATCTGGCCGCTCTGGCAGTAGCCGCATTGCGGCACGTCGTGCTTGACCCAGGCGTCCTGCACGGCCTTGCCGACCTTGTCGGCTTCCATCGCTTCGATGGTGGTGATTTTCTGGCCCATCACCGCCGAGATCGGCGTGATGCAGGAGCGGATCGGCTCGCCGTTCAGATGGACGGTGCAGGCCCCGCACAGGGCGGCGCCGCAGCCGAACTTGGTGCCGGTCAGATTCAGATGGTCGCGCAGCGCCCACAGGACCGGGGTCGACGGATCGGCGTCGACCTGCATGTCCTTGCCATTGATGTTCAATGTGATCATGCCTTCTCCCCCTTGCTTGTCTGGTTGATTACTGCTTGATGGTGGCGAGCTTGGCTTCCAGATCCTTGGTGGAAATGGCGCCTGGAATACGGGACCCGTCCGCGAAGAAGATCGTCGGGGTGCCGTTGATACGCAGTTTCTGGCCGAACGCGAACACCTGGTCGTTCGGGGTCTCGCAGTTGGCGGCGGCGGCCGGCGCCATCTTCCCGCTGATCATCCAGTCGTCCCAGGCCTTGGCGCGGTCGGGCGCGCACCAGATGTTCTTCGACTTGACGCTCGAATCCTCGGACAGGATGTTGTAGAGGAAGGTGTAGACGGTGACGTTGTCGAGTTCCTTGAGCGTGGTCTGGCGGAAGCGCTTGCAATAGCCGCAGTTGGGGTCCTCGAAGATGGCGATCACGCGCTTGCCATTGCCCTTGACCATTTTGATGGCGTTCTCGAGCGGCAGGTCCTTGAAGCTGATCTTGTTGATTTCGTCGATGCGTTCGCGCGTGATGTTCTGCGAGGTCGTGGTGTCGAAGATATTGCCGACGAACAGATAGCGCGCCGACTTGTCGGTGTACAGGATTTCGCCCTGGGTGCGCACTTCATACAGGCCCGCATACGGCGTTTCGCGCACGGCCTCGACCTTGACGCCATTGCCCAGGCGCGGTTCGATGAGGCGCTTGATATTGGCCTCGGTCGGCGTTTCAGCATTTACACATGCCGCCAGCAGGCCGGCCGACAACAACAGCGCGATTTGACTCTTACCCATGCAATCTCCACTCAACAGACGGCGTCCCCGGGTCGGGGACGGCTCACTTGCCCAGCGCCTGCGTGATGAGCTTGCGCTTTACGAAGGGCAATTTATCCAGCAAGTTTAATCCGAAATTACGAATGACGCGCAGCGGCTCCAGATCGGTGCCGAACAGGCGCGCCAGACCGTCGGTGGCGAGCTGCATCAGCAGCACGTCTTCGTGGCGCGCGCGCGCATAGCGGGCCAGCACGCGCGGGTCGCCGATGTCGCGCTGCGGTTCGCGCGCGGCGACCGCGGCCAGCAGGTCCTGAACGTCGCCGAAGCCGAGGTTCATCCCATGGCCAGCCAGCGGGTGGACCTGGTGGGCGGCGTCGCCGATCAGGGCCACACGGGCGGCCGTCAGCGCGTGCGGACGGATCAGTTTCAGGGGGAAGGCCTGGACCGCATGCGGCTGCAGCGGGCTCAGGGTGCCGAGTTCGGCGCCGGCCAGGGTCTGCAGGCGGGCCGCGAGCGCGTCCAGCCCTTCGCGCAGCAGGGTGTCGGCCAGCGCGTCCGGGGCCGACCAGACCAGGGACACGCGCTGGCCCGGCAGCGGCAGCAGGGCGACGATGCCATCGGCGCCGAGGAACCACTGGTGCGCCACGCCGTGGTGCGGCTGGCTGCAGCTGAAATTGGCGACCACGCCGCGCTGGTGGTAGGCGCGGTAGTCGTAGCCGATGTCGCACTGGCCGCGCACCCAGGACTGGGCGCCGTCGGCGCCGACCAGCAGGGTGCAGCGCAGGCTGCGGCCGTCCTCGAGCTGCAGGCTGACGCCCTCGGCGTCGCTGGCCAGAGCGCTGGCGCGGCCGCTGATCTGCTGGACGTGGGGCGCAAAGCGCAGGGCCGCGTCCAGCGCCTGGGTCAGGTTCTGGTCCTCGACGATCCAGGCCAGGGTGCCGACATGGGCGCCATACGCATCAAAGCCGAGCAGGCCGGGGGTGGCGCCGTCGCCCGCCACACGCATCTGTTCGACCGGGGCGACGCGGCTGGCGTCGAGCGCATCCCAGACGCGCAGGCCAGACAGCAGGGTATGGGCCGTGTGATTGAGCGCGTAGACGCGCGTGTCCCAGTCAGCGACCGGGCTCGGGCGCGGATGGGGCGGCGCCAGCAGGGTGACCGTATGGCCGGCCTGGGCAAAACCGAGGGCGGCGGTCTTGGCAATGGCGCCGTTGCCGACTATGCAAACGGCGCTCGCAATCGTGGAGGTGCTCATGCGGGCATTATAGCCCTCGGCCCCGGGTGTTTGCTTTTTTTCAGATGCCTGCTATAATCATGCCTCTTGGCCTGGTAGCTCAGTTGGTAGAGCAGAGGATTGAAAATCCTTGTGTCGGTGGTTCGATTCCGCCCCGGGCCACCAAGAATAATAAAGACGCCAGGCCCCGTGCCTGGCGTTTTGCTTTGGAGCCCAGCCCATGTCGACCCTGCCCCCCTGCCCCCAATGCGCGTCCGCCCTCACCTATGAGGACGGGATGGGCCAATATATCTGCCCCGAATGCGGCCACGAATGGCCGGTGCAGGCCGCGGCCGCGGCCGAGGAAGCGGCCAAGGTCTGGCGCGACGCCTCCGGCAATGTGCTGCAGGACGGCGACACCGTGGTCGTCATCAAGGACCTCAAGCTCAAAGGCGGCGGCGGCGTCGTCAAGCAGGGCACCAAGGTGAAGAACATCCGCCTGGTCGAGGGCGACCACGACATCGACTGCAAGATCGACGGCTTCGGCGCGATGGGCCTGAAGACGGAATTCGTGAAAAAGGCCTGAGCCAGCCCGTCTGGCCAGTGCGGCGCCGGCTTGCTATAATCCGCCGCCTTGGCCTGGTAGCTCAGTTGGTAGAGCAGAGGATTGAAAATCCTTGTGTCGGTGGTTCGATTCCGCCCCGGGCCACCAGAATATGCAAACAGCCGCCCACGGGCGGCTGTTTGTTTTGGCGGGGGCGGCGCCGTTCAGGGCCGCGCGGGCAGCTTGCGCAGCCAGTGCACGACCAGGGCGGCCAGCTCGATGCGGCGGTCGGACCACGAATGGTCGGTCGGCACGCGCGTCACGGCCAGCTGGGCGCCGCCGCCGGCGCGCCGGATCGCGGCGGCCAGCTGGACCGAGTCCTGCTCGACGAAATCGGCCGAATACAGGATCAGGAAGCGCGCCGCCGTCAGTTTCGGGGCCACACTGTCGAAACTCCACTCGGCCGCGTGGGCGCTCAGTTCCTCGGTCATGCTCTCGCCGCTGACGCCGGCCAGGGCCTCGCGGTTGTCGTTCATCGCGGCCACCACGGCGGCGCGGTTCTGGCGCGCCAGCGCGCCGATCTTGCCCATGTCGCCGGCCGAAATGATGAAGCCGCCGAGCAGGGCCTTGTCCTCGGCCAGGGTCAGGCTGGTGACCCAGCCGCCCATGCTATGCCCGCCGATCACCAGGCGCGCCGGGTCGATGCCGTAGCGCGCCGCATTGGCCGGCTCGCGCACGAAGGCCAGGGCGGCGCGCGCGTCCTCGAGGTTCTGGGCGAAGCTGTAGGTGCCGGGGCTGCCCCAGGAGCCGCGGTAGTTCAGGGTCAGTACGTTCCAGCCGGCGCGGCGCACGGCCTGGGCCAGATCGAGATTCTTTTCATTGCCGGGCAGGCCGTGGAAGAACACCAGAGTCGGATGGGGGCCGGGGCCGCCGGCCACGTACAGCACGCCATTGACCTGCACGCCGCCGGTCGGAATGTGCACGACCTCCATGCGCGGCGGGTGTTTGGCGTCCAGCTTGGGATCGCTGATGATCTCGCGCGGCACCGGGGTGGCCGCCCAGGCGGCGCCGGCGGCCAGCAGGCCGAGGCTGAGGATCAGGCTGACGATACGCTGCGACATGCTTCCCCCTCTGAGAATAATGGTAAGGCGACTAAATTAACACATGCGCAGCATGGACAGGACGGCAAGCACAGGTCGCCGCTTTGGGCTAAGCTGACGGCCTTGTGATATTGATCCCCTTCCCCTCAAGGAGCGCGCATGAAAACCAAAGCCGCCATCGCCTGGAAAGCCGGTGCCCCGCTGACGATCGAGACCGTGGACCTGGCCGCTCCCAAGGCCGGCGAAGTGCTGGTCGAACTCAAGGCCACCGGCATCTGCCATACCGATTACTACACGCTGTCAGGGGCCGACCCCGAGGGCCTGTTCCCGGCCATTCTCGGGCATGAAGGCGCGGGCGTGGTGGTCGAGGTCGGCCCGGGCGTGAGCTCGCTGCGCAAGGACGACCATGTGATCCCGCTGTACACGCCCGAATGCCGCCAGTGCAAATTCTGCCTGTCGCGCAAAACCAATCTGTGCCAGGCGATCCGCGCCACCCAGGGCAAGGGCCTGATGCCCGACGCGACCACGCGCTTCTCGCTCAATGGCCAGCCGCTGTTCCACTACATGGGCACCTCGACCTTCTCGAACTACATCGTGGTGCCGGAGATCGCGCTGGCCAAGATCCGGCCCGATGCGCCGTTCGACAAGGTCTGCTACATCGGCTGCGGCGTGACCACCGGAGTGGGCGCCGTGGTGTTCTCGGCCAAGGTCGAGGCGGGAGCGACGGTGGCCGTGTTCGGCCTGGGCGGGATCGGCCTGAATGTGATCCAGGCGGCGCGCATGGTGGGCGCGGACAAGATCATCGGCATCGACATCAATCCGGCGCGCGAGGCGATCGGGCGCCAGTTCGGCATGACCGATTTTATCAATCCGCGCGCGGTCGAGAATGTGGTCGACCACATCATCCAGCTGACCGACGGCGGCGCCGACTACAGCTTCGAATGCATCGGCAATACGGACGTGATGCGCCAGGCGCTCGAATGCACGCACAAGGGCTGGGGCAAGTCCTTCATCATCGGCGTGGCCGGCGCCGGCCAGGAGATTTCGACGCGGCCGTTCCAGCTGGTCACGGGGCGCGAATGGCGCGGCAGCGCGTTCGGCGGCGCGCGCGGGCGCACCGACGTGCCGAAGATCGTCGACTGGTACATGGAAGGCAAACTGAATATCGATGATCTGATCACCCACCGCCTGACACTCGAGCAGATCAACGAGGGCTTCGATCTGATGAAGCGCGGCGAGTCGATCCGCTCGGTGGTGCTGTACTGAGGGCGCGCCCATGCTGGAACTTGTGAGCCAACACGCCTGCTTCGGCGGGCAGCAGCGCTTCTACCGCCATGCCTCGGCGGCGATCGGCCTGCCGATGCGTTTTTCCGTCTACCTGCCGCCGCAGGTGGCGCAGGGGCGGGTGCCGGCCCTGTTCTATCTGGCCGGCCTGACCTGCACCGAAGAGACCTTCATGATCAAGGCCGGCGCGCAGCGGGTGGCGGCCGCGCTCGGGCTGGCCCTGGTGGCGCCCGACACCAGCCCGCGCGGAGCCGGCGTGGCCGGCGAGGACGCCGACTGGGATCTGGGCACGGGCGCCGGCTTCTATCTGGATGCGACGGCGGCGCCGTGGGCCCCGCACTACCGCATGCACAGCTATCTGCTGGAGCTGCATGCGCTGCTGCTGGCCGAACTGCCGCTGCAGGCGGGCCGGATCGGCATCTGCGGGCATTCGATGGGCGGGCATGGGGCGCTGGTGCTGGCGTTGCGCCATCCGGAGCGCTTTGCTTCGCTGTCGGCATTCGCGCCGATCTGCGCGCCGCGCGCCTGCCCGTGGGGGGAGAAGGCCTTCTCCGCCTATCTGGGCGCGCGCTCGGCGGCCTGGGATGCGTACGACGCCAGCGCCCTGATGGCGCAGGCGCAAACGCCTTTCCCGGGCGGGATTCTGATCGATCAGGGGCTGGCCGACCCCTTCCTGCCCGTGCAGCTGCGGCCCGAGGATTTCGAGGCGGCCTGCGCCAAGGCGCAGCAGCCGCTGACGCTGCGCCGGCATGCGGGCTATGACCACGGCTACTACTTCATCGCCAGCTTTATCGAGGACCATCTGCGCTTTCACGCGGCGCAGCTGAGCCGCTAGGCGGGCGCGCGCAGCGGCGGCGTCAGTTGGGGCGCGGGTCAGTCGGCGCGCCCTCCCCTGCTCGGCGACCAGGCGACCCGGCGGCTGAGCGGCTGAGCACCTGAGCACCTGAGCACCTGAGCACCTGAGCGACTGAGCGGCCGGGCAACTGAGCGACTGAGCGGCTGAGCGTCTGGGCCGCCGAGCGGATGGGCGACTGGGCGGCTGATCGGCGTGCCAGCCGATCACTTGGGCGGGGGCGGCGCACGCCGCCGGCTTCAATACGGCTGGATGCTGCCGCGCGCGCACCAGGCGGCCACTTCGGCGGCCTGGGGCGGCTGGCAGCCCTGGCGCTGCACATTCAGCGAGGCGGTGGCGATTGCGTGGGTCAGCAGCGCGCCGGCGTCGGCGCTGTCGAGCGCGGCGGCGGCACTCAGGCCGCGCGCGTCGGCCTGGGCCAGCAGCTGGGCCAGCAGGCCAGCCAGGAAGCTGTCGCCAGCGCCGACCGTGTCGACCACCTGCAAGGGCGCCGTCTCGCGCGCACGCACGGCGCCGGCGCGGCGCAGCAGGCTGGCGCCGGCCGCGCCCTCGGTCAGGGCGATCAGCCGGGCCGGACTGTGGTCAAACAGGCGGCGCGCGCTGGCGGCGGCATCGGCGCCATCCAGGCCGAGCACGGCCAGGTCTTCGTCGCTGGCCTTGATGATGTCGGCATACGCGAGGGTGGCCAGCACGTGGGCGCGGTAGGCGTCCAGGTCGGGCATCACGCCCGGGCGCAGATTGACATCGATGACCACCAGGCGCCCGGCCGCGCGCTGGGCCGCCAGCCAGGGGTGGTAGATCGGGCCGTCGGCGGGCGCCAGCGCGAGGCAGCCGCTGCAGACGATGGCCAGGTCGGGCAGGGCCGCGCAGGCGGCCGTCAGGGCTGCGCTGCTGGTGGCGCGGTCGGCCACGCCTTCGCGGTAGAACGCATACGCCGGATGGCCGTGCGCATCGAGGCTGACGATGGCCAGCGCGGTCGGCGCCGCCACCGGCGTCGGCGCGCCGAGGGTGGCGCCGTCGGCCGTCAGCGCGGCCGCCAGCTGGCGCCCGAAGCGGTCGGCCGAGAGCGGATTCAGATAGGCCACGCCGAGCCCCTGGCGCGCCAGCGCGCGCGTCAGATTGAAGGGCGCGCCGCCCAGGCAAGGCTGGTAGGCGCCGGCCGCATCGGCGACCAGATCGATCAGGGCTTCACCGGCGGTGGCGATGCGGACAGGCGGGACAATGGTCATGGCGGGATTCAAGTGGAGGCGCGCTCGACCAGCTTGGTCGGCAGGCTTTGCGAGGCGGGCTGACGGCCCTGCATCAGCTGCAGCAGGCTGTCGACCAGGGCGGCGCCGGCCAGATCGAGTGGCTGGCGCACCGTGCTCAGGGGCGGGAAGCTGTGGGCGGCGGCGTCGATGTCGTCATAGCCGACCACGCTGACATCGCCCGGCACGCTCAGGCCGCGCTCCTTCAACAAGCCCATGGCCGAGATGGCGATCAGGTCGCTGGCGGCGAAGATCGCGTCGAAATTCTGGCCGTGGCGCGCCAGGTGTTCACTCAGCGCCTGCTGGGCCTCGCGCGGATTGAAGCCGCTCGGAATATACAGGGCCGGGTCGGCCTTGAGGCCGGCTTTGCGCAAGGCCTTCAGGTAGCCGGCATGGCGCCGTTCGGGTTCGGGCAGGGCCTTGTCGCCCATGAAGGCGATGCGCCGGCGCCCGCGCGCCAGCAGGTGCTCGGTGGCCAGCAGGCCGCCTTCGACATTGTCGCTGCCGATGCTGCAATAGGCCTGCTGGGCCAGCTGGGCGCCCCAGACCACGAAGTTCAGCCGGCGGCGCGCCAGTTCATTCAGCTGTTCATGCTGGCCCCACTGGCCGATCACGATGATGCCGCCGACCTTGCCCGAGCTGTGCAGATACGCGAGTTCGTCGAGCGCATGGGCTTCGACGCGCGACAGCAGCATGTCGTAGCCGCGGTCGGTCAGGGCGTCGGCCAGGCTGCCCAGCATGGCCAGGAAGAAGGGATCGGTCAGGTGCTGGCGCGACCCGGCCAGGTAGGGAATGACGACGCCGATCATGGTGTTGTCGCCCAGGCGCAGATTCTTGGCGCCCAGGTTGACCGTGTAATTGAGCGAGCGCGCCAGCTCCTGGATGCGCTTGCGCGTCTCCTCGTTGACCAGGGGGCTGTTGCTGAGGGCGCGCGACACGGTCGAGGTGGCCACGCCGGCGAGGCGGGCGATATCGGCCATCTGGACCTTCTGCAGTGCGGACGGGCTCTTGCTCATGAATTCAAAGGGAAAGGACGGACAGCCGCGATCATAACAATGTGCAAACGTTTGCGATAGCTGTGGCGAAATTTTCCCCATCACCGCAAAAATCGATTGCAAACGATTGCAGTATTGCGCAGAATAGCATCCACGTCAATTTCAACGCTGCACGAAATTGCTGACGTCCATAACATGCACGAGAACGATTGCAATCGTTTTCCAACGAGGAGACTACCGTGAGTTTTTCCCGCACTTTCCTGCGCCCGCATCCGCTCGCCGCAGCCACCGCCCTTGCCTTGCTGCACATGGGTTCCGTCCACGCCCAGCAGGCCAAGGCCGACGCTGAGGACACGCTCAAGCTCGACCAGGTGATCGTCACCGGCACCGCCACGGCGCGCAGCAAGATGACGCAGTCGAACTCGATTTCCTCGCTCAGCACCGAGCAGATGCAGCAGAACCAGCCGATGAACGCGGCCGACGTGCTGCGCGCGATTCCCGGCCTGCGCGCCGAATCGAGCGGTGGCGGCGGCAATGCCAACGTGACCGTGCGCGGCCTGCCGATTTCGGCCGGCGGTTCGCGCTATGTGCAGTTCCAGGAAGACGGGCTGCCGGTGCTGCTGTTCGGCGACGTGGCCTTCGCCACGCCCGACATGTTCCTGTCGACCGACAATACGATCGAGAAGCTCGAAGTGGTGCGCGGCGGCTCCGGCTCGACCCTGGCGACCAACTCGCCGGGCGGCATCATCAACTTCATCACGCGTGACGGCAGCGACAAAGGCGGCAGCCTCGGCCTGAGCACCGGCCTCGGCTTCGACGAGAAGCGCCTCGACTTCGACCTCGGCGGCCGCCTGGGCGAGAAGACGCGCTACTTCATCGGCGGCTTCAGCCAGCAGGGCGAAGGCCCGCGCCACAGCGGCAACAATGCCCTCGACGGCGGCGCGCTCAAGGCGAATATCACCCAGGAGCTCGAGAACGGCTATGTGCGCCTGAACTTCAAGCACCTCGACACCCAGTCGCCGCTGTTCATGCCGGCGCCGGTGCGCATCAGCAAGGGCCAGATCAGCGAGATCCCGGGCATCGACCCGCGCAAGGCCAGCTTCTACTCGCCCTACTGGGTCACCGACTACACGCTGTCGAAGAACAATACCCAGGTCGGCACCAATGTCAACGACGGCCTGCGCGTGAAGAGCAATGCCTTCGGCGTCGAAAGCGAACTGAACCTGGCGGACGGCTGGAAGCTCAGCGAGAAATTCCGTACCGCCAGCAACAGCGGCCGCTTCGTGTCCCTGTTCCCGGCCGACGACGTCGCCAATGTGAAAGCCGGCACCACCTATGCCAGCGGCCCCAACAAGGGCAAGGCCTATACCGGCCCGGCCTTCACGGCGACCGTGTTCAACACCTCGCTCGACGACATGGGCACGAGCACCAATGACGTCAAGCTGAGCAAGTCCTTCGCCCAGGCCGATGGCGCCAAGCTGAGCGTGACGGGCGGCCTGTTCCTCAATGTCCAGCACGTGGCCCTGACCTGGAACTTCAACCAGTACCTGCTGCAGGCCACCGACGACAAGCCGGCCCTGCTGGCCAACAGCGGCACCAACAGCTACGGCGCCGTGGCGCTCGGCACCGACGTCTGGGGCGGCTGCTGCACGCGCGCCATCGACGCCGAATACCGCACCACCTCGCCTTACGCCGCAATCGGCTGGGACCAGGGTCCGCTGTCGATCGACGCCAGCCTGCGCCGCGACCAGCAGAAGGCCAGCGGCAGCTACAACCAGGCCGTCGCCCAGAAATTCCAGCCGGGTAATGCCCAGGCCATCAACTACACGCTCAGCCACACGTCCTACTCGGTCGGCGTCAACTACCAGATCGACAGCAAACTGGCCGTGTTCGCCCGCGTCAGCGACGGCGTCGCCTTCAATGCCGACCGCATCATGTTCGATCCGGCGGCCAAGCCGCTCGACGGCCGCGGCGTGGTCCCGCTCAACGAAGTCAAGCAGATCGAAGGCGGCGTGAAGATGCGCAGCGGCGGCCTGAGCTCCTTCGTCACCCTGTTCCAGGCCAAGACCGACGAGTCGAACTACGACGCCACCACCCAGAAGAGCAGCGCCAACCGCTACGACGCCAAGGGTGTCGAGGTCGAACTCGGCTACCGTCTGGGCGCCTTCAAAGTCAATGGCGGCTTCACCTACACCGACGCCAAGGTCCTCAACAACGGCACCACCCCGAACCGCCAGGCCAAGATGGTCTACCAGTTCAGCCCCAGCTATGTGATGGGCGAGCTGCAGTTCGGCGCCACCGTGGTCGGCACCAGCAGCGCCAAGGACGCCCAGGGCACGCCTTACGAGGCCACCCTGCCCGCCTACGCGGTGGTGAACCTGTTCGCCAACTACGCGTTGAACCAGGACTGGACCCTGAGCGCCGGCGTCTACAACGTGGGCGACAAGATCGGCTACACCGAGAGCAACGACGGCCGCGGCGCCGCCCGCGCCATCAATGGCCGCTCGGCTCGCCTGGGTCTGAAGTACAAGTTCTGAGCGCGCACACCGAACCACAGGCCGGACTCCCCTCCGGCATTCCCTTGGCCCGCCTTCACCGGCGGGTTTTTTTTATTAGAAATGGGGTCTGACCCCATTTTTCCGGGGCGGGCCACACTGCCGCGGCCAAACAAGAACGGCGCGCTGGCGCCGGGTACGGGGCGGCACGCGCCGACGCCGATCCGGAACAGCGCGCACCGGTCCTCCACTTTCAGCCGCGTAGATCAAACATGCTCGTTTTCGCACCCGCGCGCTCAGCCCAGGCGCACAGATCCTGAACGCCGCCGGGGCGCCTGGTTCGCTCGCGCTTCCTGTATCAAACGTGCTCGTTTGGGGGACGCGCGCCGGAACTTGAATGCGCCCGCACGCTCTAATCCTTTATCGACGCCACCTTCAGGAGCAGCGAGCATGTTTGATACACGAAGCGTGAACATCACATGGCAGTCGCTGGAGGCCCTCGAGGCTTATCTTCAGCGCAAGGGCAACCGGCAGCCGGTCGAGCGCGTGGTCGAGCAGGCCATCCGCTTCTGGCTCGACTTTCAGGGCGACAGCCTGCGCGGCTACCAGTGGAAGAGCCTGTTTCTGCCGGAAGGGACGCAGCTGCGGGTCTGCTATGCGGGCCGCTATCATGTGGCCCAGGTCGAGGGCGACGACATCATCTACGCGGGGCGCCCGCTGTCGCCGCGCCAGTTCGTCATCGCCGTGATGCACTGTGTGCGCAATGCCTGGCGCGAGGTCTGGCTGCGCTGTCCGGGTGACGCGCGCTGGCATCTGGCCGATACGCGCCGCCGCATCCTGCGCCGCTATCCGCGCTTGACGCTGCCGCAGGCCACGTCCCATCCGGACGACGCGGCGCCCGCCAAACTGGAGGCGCCGCCGCGCTACTCGGGCAAGCCTTCGCGGCGGGCGCGCATGGCGCCCGTGCAGCGCGCCATGCGCCAGATCGACGCCGTGGCCGAGGCGCGCGCCGGCATCAACCGCCATCCCTATTTAAAGCGCAATGATCTCGTGCGCGACGACCAGCCCGACCTGCATGCTGTCCCCAGCGGCGCACGGCGTCCAGTGCCGGGTCGCCCCGGGCCGCCGGACCGGCGCACGCGCCAGCCGGGCGATCCGCCCGCGCCCGACCGCCGTCAGCGGCGCGGCTACGCGTGCGCGCGCATCTGAGCGGCCGGCGCTCAGGCCAGGGTGAACACGCGCGTGGTGCCGGCCTCGCTGGCCACGATCGCGCCCTGCTTGGCGCGCAGGTCGGCCTGCAGTTCGATGAAGTCGGCGCCGGCCTCCCAGCGCAGGCGCAGGCTGTGCGCCGCGTCCGTCGGCACGCTCGTGAAGCGGCCCTGGAAGGCCGGATGGCTGTTGCGCAGGCGGATCAGCTCGAGCAGGCGCGCCACCACCGGCCGTTCGAGTTCGGCCAGCACTTCCGCGTGCGTGTAGTAGTGGCGGTTGATGTCGCGTCCGACCTTGCTGCGGGCCAGCAGGTCCATGTCATTGTGCCCGGCCAGCAGGCCGACGTAATACACCTGCGGCACGCCTGGCACGAAGAACTGGATCGCGCGCGCCAGCAGATAGGCGCTGTCGTGCCGGCCCAGCGCATCGTAGAAGGTGCAGTTGACCTGGTACAGGTCGAGATTCGAGGCCGCCGCGCCGGTCGCCTGGCGGCTCTGCCCCTGCGAATTGCGGTGGATGCGCTCGACCAGTTCATCGAGCTCCTCGGGCGGCACCAGGCCGGGCTGGCCGGCGCGGTCGCCGGCGTCGGCGCCGATGTCGATGATGCCGATGCCGTCGTGCGTGTCGAGCACGGTGATGGCATTTTCCGGACGCTGGGCGATCCAGGCCTGCAGCGCATCGGCGCGCCCGAATTCGAGCGCGTGCAGCACCAGCGGCGGCAGCGCGAAGTCGTACACCCAGTCGACCTGGCGCGCCACTTCGATCTGGCGCTTGTAGTAGGCGTGGATCTCGACCAGCACCTCGAGCCCGAGCGCGCGCGCCTGCTCGGCGAAGCGGGCGATGAAGGCGAAGGTCTCGGGCATCATGAAGCAGCTGGCGCCGGCCTGCTTGATCGCATATCCGACCGCATCCAGGCGCACCATGCGCACGCCGCTGGCCGCCAGCTGCTCGAGAATCCCGCTCAGATAAGCCTGCCCGGCCGGGTGGGCGACGTCGATGTCGATCTGCTGGCCGGTGAAGGTGGTCCACAACAGCTTGCGGCTGCCATCGGCCATCGTGTAGACGGTGAACGGCAGGCCGGGGCGCGGCCGGTAGATGGCCAGCAGGTCCTGCTCGCGCGCGCCGCTCGGGAACACCGCGTCCATCGTCAGGAACAGGCCCGCATACGGCGAAGCGGCGCCGCGCTGCTGGTAGTCGAGGAACTGCGGCGACGCGCTCGACATGTGGTTGACGATCACGTCGGCCATCAGTTCGTAATCGGCCGCCAGCGCGCGCACCTCGTCCCAGCCGCCCAGGCGCGCATCGACGCGCGTGTGGTCGATCGGGTCGAAGCCGGCATCGGCGCCGTCGATCGTGTGATAAAACGGCAGCAGGTGCACGCCGCCGAACACGCCCGCCAGCGGCCCATTGAGCAGCGCGCGCAGTGCGTTCAGGGTCTGGCCGCCGAAGCGGTCGACATAGGTGATCAGTTGTACTTGGTTTTGCATGGTCGGGGTTCAGGCGGAAGGGGTGGCGTCCTCGGCCGGCACCTGCACGCGCAGGCAGGCCAGGGCGGCGCAGAGCAGCAACACGCCGGCCAGCGCCAGCACATTGCGCGCGTCGCCGCCGAGCAGGCGCTGGTACATCAGCGGCAGGGTCAGGCCCTGGATCAGCATCGGAATCACGATGAACATATTGAAGATGCCCATGTAGACGCCGGTGCGCGCGGTCGGAATCGAGCGCGCCAGCATCACATACGGATTGCCCATCATGCTGGCCCAGCCCAGGCCGATGCCGAGCATCGGCACGAACAGCCAGGCCTGGCTCTTCACATGGGGGATGCACAGCATGCCGATGCCGGCCAGCGTCAGGCACAGCGCGTGCATGCGCCCGGCCCCGAAGCGGCGCGTGAACGGCACCATCGCAAACGCCGCCACGCAGGCCACGGCATTGTAGAAACCGCCCACCTGGCCATTGACCAGCACCGCGTCATGGAAGGCGCTGCTGTGCGGATCGCTACTGCCGAACAGATTGCGCGCAATCGCATACACGACGAACTGCCAGTAGCACATCATCGCGTACCACTGGAACAGCTTCATCCAGGCCAGCTGGCGCATCGGCCGCGGCATCTCGCGCAGCGCATCCCAGATCTCGCCCAGCGTCGCGCCCAGCCCGCGCGGACGGGCCGCCAGCGCGGCGCGCTCGGCGCTGCTTAGCGGCAGCTCGGGCACGCGCCAGATCGACCACACGATCGTCGAGGCCGACAACAGGGCGCCGATCACAAACGCCACCTGGGTGATCTGCGGGATGTGGTTGCCGCCCACGGCGTCCTTGTCCATCCCCAGCCACACCATCAGCGAGGGCGCCAGATACGACAAGGTCTGGGCCAGGCCGGTGAACGCGCTCTGGGTCAGATAGCCCATCGGATGCTGGGCCGGCGGCAGGCGGTCGCTGACATACGCGCGGTAGGGCTCCATCGTGATGTTATTGGCCGCGTCGAGTATCCACAGCAGGCTGGCCGCCATCCACAGCGCGGCGCTGTAGGGCATCGCGAACAGGGCCAGCGAACACAGGATCGCGCCCGTCAGAAAATACGGCGTGCGCCGCCCCCAGCGCGACACGGTGCGGTCGCTCAGCGCCCCCACCAGCGGCTGCACCAGCAGGCCGGTCACGGGGCCGGCCAGGGCCAGCAGCGGCAGCGCGGCCTCGTCGGCCCCGAGGTAGCTGTAAATCGGGCTCATATTGCTCTGCTGTAGGCCGAAGCTGAACTGCAGGCCGAAAAAGCCGACGTTCATCTGCACGATCTGGCCCCAGCTCAGGGCCGGCGGCGGGGCCGGGCGGGTGTCTCTCATGGTCTTGTCCTTGGGCGCGGCGGCGCGGGTGAACGCTACTATAGGTCCAATTGCAATCGATTGCAAACGCTTTTTCACGCGCCAGCCCGGCGCCGCCCTTGCACCAAGTTGGCGCACCATGCTGGTGCAACAGAACCCGCTTGGGGCCGTGAACAAAATAATCACTGCCCGTAAATTCAAGCACTTAGACCGATGCACCAACTTGGAACGCTTTTTGCTTCAAATTGGACACCGATTTTTCACATGCACTTTTGCAGGGAGTTTTTTAGCATGGATGGCATCTTGCACGCGGCCAATGCGCTGTTTATTCTTCTCGGGGCGATCATGATTCTGGCGATGCACGCCGGCTTCGCCTTCCTCGAACTGGGCACGGTGCGCAAAAAGAACCAGGTCAATGCCCTGGTCAAAATCCTGGCCGACCTGGCCGTCTCCACCATCGTCTACTACTTCATCGGCTACAGCATCGCCTACGGGGTCGGCTTCTGGGCCGATGCCGCCACCCTGGCCCAGAAGAACGGCTTTGAACTGGTCAAATTCTTCTTCCTGCTGACCTTTGCGGCCGCCATCCCCGCCATCATCTCGGGCGGCATCGCCGAACGCGCGCGCTTTCATCCGCAGCTGCTGGCCACGGCCCTGCTGGTCGGCTTCGTCTACCCCCTGTTCGAAGGCATCGCCTGGAACCAGCGCTTCGGCCTGCAGGCCTGGCTGGCGGCCAGCTTCGGCGCCGAATTCCACGACTTCGCCGGCTCCGTCGTGGTCCACGCCGTCGGCGGCTGGATCGCGCTGCCGGCGGTGCTGCTGCTGGGCGCACGGCGCGGGCGCTACTCGAAGTCGGGCGCCATCGCCGCCCACCCGCCTTCGTCGATCCCCTTCCTCGCGCTCGGCGCCTGGATCCTCACGGTCGGCTGGTTCGGCTTCAATGTGATGAGCGCCCAGACGCTCGACAAGATGAATGGCCTGGTCGCCATGAACTCGCTGATGGCCATGGCCGGCGGCACCCTGGTCGCCCTGCTCCTGGGCCGCAATGACCCGGGCTTCGCCTACAACGGCCCGCTGGCCGGCCTGGTGGCCGTCTGCGCCGGCTCCGACCTCATGCACCCGCTCGGCGCCCTGCTGACCGGCGCCATCGCCGGCGCCATCTTCGTCTCCATGTTCACGCTCGTGCAGAACCGCTGGAAGATCGACGATGTGCTCGGCGTATGGCCGCTGCACGGCCTGTGCGGCACCTGGGGCGGGGTCGCCGCCGGCATCTTCGGCGCCAAGGCCCTGGGCGGCATCGGCGGCGTCGCCCTGCTGCCCCAGCTGATCGGCACCGCCCTCGGCGTGCTGATCGCCGTGGCCGGCGGCCTGCTCGTGTATGGCCTGATCGCGCGCACCATCGGCCTGCGCCTCGACCCCGAACAGGAATACCAGGGCGCCGACCTGTCGCTCCACCACATCACCTCGACGCCCGAGCGCGAAACCAGCTGGTAGCCTGTGCTACCCTCTGGGCCTTGTCCACCTTCCGAGGGATCTCATGCTCCGCTATGTGCTTGGCCTGCTGCTGGCCGCCGCGGCCGCTGTCAGCAGCGCCGCCCCCTACCCCACCCCGGCCGAGGCCGACGCCGTGCTGCGCGACTTCCGCTTCGCCAGCGGCGCCCAGCTGGCCGCCCTGCGCATCCACTACCGCACCCTGGGCACGCCGCAGCGCGACGCCGGCGGCGTGGTGCGCAATGCCGTCCTGATCACGCACGGCACCGGCGGCAGCAGCGCCCAGTTCCTGCGCCCCGAATTTGCCGGCGAACTGTTCGCGCCCGGCGGCGCCCTCGACGCCAGCCGCTACTACATCATCCTCACCGACGGCATCGGCCACGGCGCCTCGTCCAAGCCGAGCGACGGCCTGCGCATGGCCTTCCCGGCCTATGGCTACACCGATATGGTCGAGGCCCAGTACCGCCTGCTGACCGAGCAGCTGGGCGTCAACCACCTGCGCCTGGTGATGGGCACCTCGATGGGCGGCATGCAGACCTGGGTCTGGGGCGAGCGCCATCCCGACTTCATGGACGCCCTGATGCCCCTGGCCAGCCTGCCGACCCAGATCGCCGGCCGCAACCGCGCCTGGCGCCGCACGGCGATCGACGCCATCCGCCGCGACCCCAGCTGGCAGCAGGGCGCCTACACCCAGCAGCCGCACGGCCTGCGCACCGCCGTCAGCATGCTGTATCTGATGGGGAGTAATCCGGTGCTGCGCCAGCAGCAGGCGCCCACCCTGGCCAGCGCCGACCAGGCCTTCGACGCCTACGTCGACGAGGCCCTGAAGACCACCGACGCGAACGACCTCGTGTACCAGCTGGAAGCCTCGCGCGACTACGATCCCGGCCCCCAGCTCGCACGCATCCGCGCGCCGCTGCTGGCCGTGAACACGGCCGATGACCTGATCAATCCGCCCGAGCTGGGCATCCTCGAACGCGAGATCCAGCGCCTGCCGCACGGGCGCGCGATTGTGCTGCCGCTGAGCCCCGCCACGCGCGGCCACGGCAGCCACACCATCGCCGCCCTCTGGCAGCAGCCGCTGCGCCAGCTGCTGGCCGACAGCCCTTACAGGTAACGCGCGAGCAGGGCCCGGTCGAGGTCCGCATCGAGCTCGATGCGCACCTCATGCCCGCTGCCCGGCGCCACCTGGACCTCGGCGCCGTCGCGGTCGCGCATGCGCGTGATCGTGATGTCGCGGTTGCCGCGCGGGTGCACGACCTCGAGCCGGTCGCCGACGGCGAAACGGTTCTTCACCGCCACCCGCGCCCAGCCATCCTCGACCGACAGCACATCGCCCACATACTGGCTGCGCTCGGCCTCGGAGGCGCCGCGCATATAGTTCTGGTAGTCCTGGGTATGGTGACGCTGATAGAAGCCGTCCGTATAGCCGCGGTTGGCCAGGCCCTGCAGCTGGCTGAGCAGGCCGATGTCGAACGGCCGCCCGGCCACCGCATCGTCGATCGCCTGGCGGTAGGCCTGGGCCGTGCGCGCCACGTAGTACAGGCTCTTGGTGCGCCCCTCGACCTTGAGCGAATCGACCCCGATCGCCACTAGCCGCGCCACATGCTCGATCGCGCGCAGGTCCTTCGAATTCATGATGTAGGTGCCGTGTTCATCCTCGAGGATCGGCATCAGCTGGCCCGGGCGCTCGGCCTCCTCGATCAGCCACGGACGGTCGGCCAGCGGATGGCGCGGCTGCTGGTGCAGCGACGAAAACGGCGCCTGCGCCTCGGCCTCGGCCAGGGCCTGCTGGAAGTTCAGCGCGATCGGCTGCCAGTCGCCGCTGGCCTCCTCCTGCGCATCCATGACCTTGTAGTCCCAGCGGCAGGAATTGGTGCAGGTGCCCTGGTTCGAATCGCGGTGATTGAAGTAGCCCGACAGCAGACAGCGCCCCGAATAGGCGATGCACAAGGCCCCGTGCACGAACACCTCGAGCTCCATGTCCGGGCATTCCTGGCGAATCTCGGCGATTTCATCGAGCGAGAGTTCGCGCGACAGGATCACCCGCGTCAGCCCCAGCTTCTGCCAGAACTTCACATCGGCCCAGTTGACCGCATTGGCCTGCACCGACAGGTGCACGGGCACCTCGGGCCAGCGCTCGCGCACCAGCATGATCAGGCCCGGATCGGCCATGATCAGGGCGTCCGGGCGCAGCGCGATGACCGGCTCCATATCGCGCAAGTAGGTCTTCAGCTTGGCATTGTGGGCGAAGATATTACTGGCCACGAAAAACTGCTTGCCGCGCGCATGCGCGCCCTCGATCCCGGCGCGCAGCGCGTCCAGGGTGGAGAAATCATTATTTCGCACGCGCAGAGAATAGCGCGGCTGGCCCGCATAGACGGCATCGGCGCCGAAGTCGAAAGCGGCATGCATCTTGGCCAGCGAACCGGCCGGCAGCAGGAGTTCAGGAGCGCGCAACATAGGAGGCAGACAGACAGGCAAAGCCCGTATTTTACCGCGCCGCCAGCTCCGCCAGCCGCGTTTCATACAAGGCCGCCAGCACATCCGACTGGGTCAGCATGCCGACAAAGCGCTGTTCGGCGTCGACCACCGGCAGATGGTGCAGGCCGGCGTTGGCCATCAGCGGCACCAGGGACGCGATCGGCGCATCCGCGCGCACCGTCTTGACCTGGGTGTGCATGATCTGGCCGACCACCTCCGGCTGTTCGCTGTGCCGGGCCGCGCGCGGACGCAGGAAGGCGCGCAGGCGCGCGCCCAGCGATGCCACCTGATCGACCTGGGCATGCTGGAGAAAGTCGCTCAGGGTAAGGATGCCGATCACGCGGCGCGCCCGATTCAGCACCGGCAGCGCATGCAAGTGGTGGCGCCGCATCAAGTCCCAGGCCTGTTGCAGCGGGGTGGCGAATTCGAGCGACACCACATCGAGCGACATCACATCCTCGCAATAAATGACACCGAAGCGGCGCTGATAAGCGGCCGCCTCGGTCTGCAGGATGATCGCCTCGAGGTCGTCGAGGCTGACGTCGAGCACCTGGCCATAGCGCTGCAGCACCCCTTCCAGATCCTGGGCCGAGAAGCCCAGGCGCGCGGTCGGGGCGCGGTCGCCGGTGCCATGGGTCTGGGTCTGGGCCAGCTGCTGCAGGTGCGGATAGCGGCGCCCGCTCAGATTGTTGTAGAGCAGCGCCGCCAACACCAGCAAGGCCGAGTTCAGGCCGACCGGCCAGAGCGCGAAGCCAAAGCCCGCCTGGTGCACGGCGGCCCCGCCCAGCACGGCCGTCAGAGCCACCGAGCCGCCGGGCGGATGCAGGCAGCGCAGGGCGAACATGGCGGCAATGGCGAGCGCGCCCGCGAGCGGCGCCGCCAGCAGCGGCTGCGGCAGCAGCTGCCAGACGGCGACCCCGACCAGGGCCGAGACCACATTCCCGGCCAGCACCGGCCACGGCTGGGCGAGCGGACTGGCGGGCAGACAGAACACGATGACGGCCGAGGCCCCGATCGGGGCGGCCAGATACAGGGCAGCCGGCGCGGCGCCATAGGTCAGAAAGCTGAGCAGAGCCGCAAAGCCAAGCCCGAGCAAAGCCCCGAGCACAGCACGCAGGCGTTCCGGCAACGGCACCGCAGGCGGCGGCGGAAGAAAATGACGCATCCCAAGATTATGCCCCAAAGAAAAAATGGGGTCAGACCCCATTTGTTTGGGCGGAAAAAT
>NZ_JAKLTS010000002.1 GCF_022012445.1 Massilia sp. TS11 | reverse complement strand
AAAAAAAGGCCGGGCGATGCCGGCCTTTTGCGGATGGCGCGCGCGCTGCGGCGCAGCAGTCAAGGCGGCAGCCGGTCCCAGACCGCTTGTGCGACCGCGGGCGGCAAGTCCAGGCGCAGCAGCTCGGCGCAGCTGGCTTGCACGGCGTCCGGGCCATCCCAGTCCACCCGGCGCAGCGCCTGCCGCTGGGCGTCGCGCAGCACCAGGCCAGCGCCGTCGGCCTCCCAGGTGCCGTCCGCCACGTGCAGCTGGGCCAGCACGCGCTGACGGAACGGCGAGCGCGGATAGGTGGCGCAGAAGTGGTTGGCCACATCGTAATCGATGTCCTGCGGCGGCTGGCGCAGGATCTGAAAGATGTCGACCCAGGCGCCATCGATCAGGCGCTGCAGCAGCAGGTCGCCGTCGGCCAGGGGCAGCAGGCGCACCCGCGCGCCGTCCTGATCGGCCGTGGCATGCGGTGCGCACGGCAGCGGCGCCAGCAGGCCCGGCCCGCCAAAGCCCGCATCGACCAGCCAGTCGCATCCCACAAGCGCCACGCTGATCAGCTTATGCGACTGCGGCCCCGGGCCCGGCCGGCCATAGCAGACGCGCCCGATGCGGCGCGTGACGGCGAAGCCCGCCGCCTCCAGCGCCAAAGCCAGCAGGCCATTGAGTTCAAAGCAGTAGCCACCCCGGCCCTGCGCCAGCAGCTTGTCGAACAAGGCTTGCGGCTCGCGCGAGATGGGACGCCCGGCCAGCACATCGAAATTCTCAAACGCGATGGCGCGCAGCTGGGCCTGCATCAGACGCTGCAGGCCGGCGAGATCGGGCTCCGGCATCTCCGCCAGCCCGAGCCGCGCTAAATAAAGGGGAACAGGAAACGACATCGGCACCACCAGAAAAATGGGGTCAGACCCCAAATTGCCCGCGCGATAAATGGGGTCTGACCCCGATTTGTTTGGCGGGCAAGTTTGACGGGATCAGGTGGGCAGCTGGGCGTCGCGGCGGGCGCGCAGGCCTTCGGGCATCGTCAGGGTATTGCGGTCCCATTTTTCCAGGCTCAGCACCTGGTCGATGCATTCGTCCATGATGGCCAGCGCGCGCTCGGTCGCGCGGCCGATGGTCTGGTGGACTTCGGTGTCGGTGTCTTTCTGCTGCAGGCAGTTCTGCTGGTAGCGCAGCAGCTGGCGCAGGCGCAGGATCTGCTCGGCGACCTGGGCGGGGCAGGCGCACAGGTAGATCGTGGCAGCGTCGATGATCTTTTCGAGATCGTGGTCGCTCAAGGGTCCGTGCGGGGTCATGGCATGTCCTTTGGTGGTGTACATCTGTTGCTGCGCATCCTAGGCGCGCAGCCACCAGTCGTCAATGCCAGCGACCGCGCACGTAAACACAAACTCAGCAGCAGCTGCCGGCGCGCTGGATGCCGAGCTTGGCGAGGATCACCTCCATCAGGCACCAGTCGGTCACGCCGCTCTGCAGCAGATTGGCGCCGACAAAGGCCGTGAACCACAGCCAGTTGCTGCTGTGGTAAAGCGGACTGCCCTGCACGCCCAGCAGCAGCGACAGCAGAATGAAGGTACCGGCAACAACACGCACAATACGCCAGGTGGTCATGATTTCTCCTTTCAGTGGTGATCGTTCAGACGCATGATGCCCAGGGCTTTGAGCACATACTTTTCGTAAATCGGTTCGGAATTCCCGCTCTTCATCTTGTGCAGGAAGTATTTTTCGAAGGCGACCTTGGCCATGCGCACCATCTTGCCCTTGGCGAACCAGTTGGTATTTCGCGGCGGCATTTGGGGCACGGCCACAAAGGCGGCGCCCGAGTCGCCCAGGTCGGCAATGCACAGCGCGCTCCAGGTACCGCTGGCCGTGGCCGGCTCGCCTTTGAGCTCGGCGGCGATGTTGTGGGCAATCGCGCTGACCATGGTTTCGATCATGTAGCCGGTCTTGGGCGCGCCGGTCGCCACCGGCGTCACTTCCACCGGCGGGATGGCCACGCACACGCCGGCCGAGAAGATGTTCTTGTAGGCCTTGCTGCGCTGGTGCTCGTCAATCAGCACGAAGCCGCGCGGATTGCACAGATTGGGCACAGCCGCCACCGCGTCCACGCCTTTGAAGGCAGGCAGCATCATGGCCAGCTTGAACGGCAGCTCGTGCTCCTTGTGCACCTCGCCCTTGTCGTTGAGCTCGGACACGCGCATCAGGCCCGGCTCCACCTTGTGCGTGCGCGCATTGCAGATCCACTTGATGTCCTTGCTGCGCAGCTCGCTCTCCATCAGGCTCTTGCTGTCGCCCACGCCGGCCAGGCCCAGGTGGCCGATATACGGCTCGCTGGTGACGAAGGTGATCGGCACCTTGTGGCGCAGCTTGCGCTTGCGCAGGTCGGCCGCGACGATCAGCACGAACTCGTAGGCCGGGCCGAAACAGCTGGCGCCCGGCATGGCGCCGATCACGATCGGGCCGGGGTTCTCGAGAAAACGCTGGTAGTCGGCCCAGAACTGCTCGGCATGCTCGAGCGTGCAGACCGAGTGGGTGTGGCCCTGCGGCCCGGAACCTTCGACCTCTTCGAACGCCAGGCGCGGGCCGGTGGTGATCACCAGGTAGTCATAGTCGAGCACCTGGCCGTCGGCCAGTTCGACCCGATTCGCCTCGGCCTCGATGCGCTTGACCGGCTGGGCGATGAAGCCGATGTCCTTGCGCGCCAGCGCCGGACCGATCGCCATCGTGGTGTCGATGCGGTCGCGCCAGCCGACGGCGATCCAGGGATTGGACGGCACGAACTGGAAGTGCTCGGTCGCATTCACCATGGTGATGCGGTGCTCCTTGCCGAGCGTCTCGCGCAGTTCATAGGCGGCCGGCATGCCGGCGATGCCGGCGCCGATGATCAGGATGTGGGCCATGCGATGTCTCCTCTGTGGTCAGGGTTGGGCGGGCCTATTCCGATAGGCCACGTAGTACAGCATCGGGATTACGACCAGGGTCAGCACCGTCGACACCAGAATGCCGAAGATGAGGGCAATCGCCAGGCCATTGAAAATCGGGTCGTCGAGAATGAACAGCGCGCCGATCATGGCGGCCAGGCCGGTCAGCAGAATCGGCTGGGCGCGCGCGGCGGCCGAGCGCACGATGGCCTCGGCCAGCGCCCTGCCCTGCGCCAGTTCGAGCTGGATGAAGTCGACCAGCAGGATCGAGTTGCGCACGATGATGCCGGCCAGGGCGATCATGCCGATCATGCTGGTGGCCGTGAACTGGGCGCCCAGCAGCGCGTGGCCGGGCATCACGCCGATGGCCGTCAGCGGAATCGGCGCCATGATGATCAGCGGCGTCAGGTAGGAGCCGAACTGCGCCACCACCAGCAGATAAATCAGCACCAGCCCGACCGCATAGGCGGCGCCCATGTCGCGGAAGGTCTCGTAGGTGATCTGCCATTCGCCGTCCCACTTGAGGGCGTAGCCGCGCCAGGCGTCGCTCGGCTGGTGGATGAAGTACTCGGCGACGGCGCCGCCATCGGGGGCCTTCAGTTTGGCGATCTCGCCGCGCATGCCGAACATGCCGTACAGCGGGCTATCGAGCTTGCCCGCCATGTCACCCATGACGAAGCTGACCGGCAGCAGGTCCTTGTGGTAGATCGGCTGCTCGCGCTGGCTGTCGCTGACGGTGACCAGTTCGCGCACCGGCACCAGGGCGCCGTTCTGGGCGCGCACGCCCATCTGCAGCAGCGCGTCCAGACTGCCGTGCCACTGCGGGCCGAGCTGGATGCGGGTCGGCACCGCATAGCGGCTGCCGTCATGCAGGTAGCTGACATCGCTGCCGCCGAGGGCGGCCTGCAGGGTCGCGGTCACGCTTTCCTGGCTCACGCCCAGCTGGGCGGCCTTGCGGCGGTCGACCAGCAGTTCGGTGCGCGGCGCCACATCGAGGGCCGTGGTGTCGACGTCGACCACGCCCGGCGTCTTGCGGAAGATGTCGCGCACCTGGCGCGCCAGCGCACGCCGGCCGGCTTCGTCGTGCCCATACACTTCGGCCACGATCGGCGACAGCACCGGCGGGCCGGGCGGCACTTCCACCACTTTCACGCGGGCGCCGAAGCGCTGGCCGATCTCCACCAGGGCCGGGCGCACGCGCGTGGCGATCGCATGGCTCTTTTCGGCGCGCGCATGCTTGTCGACCAGCTGCACCTGGATGTCGCCGACCTCGCCGCCGGCGCGCAGGTAGTACTGGCGTACCAGGCCATTGAAGTTGATCGGCGCGGCCGTGCCGGCGCTGGCCACATAGTCGACCACTTCGGGCACGCCGGCCAGGTGGGCGCCCATGGCGCGCAGCACGGCCGCGGTCTTCTCGACCGGCGTCCCGGGCGGCATGTCGACCACCACCTGGAACTCGGACTTGTTATCGAAGGGGAGCATCTTCAGCACCACCAGGCCGCCGACCGGCAGCAGCACGGCCAGCGCCAGCAGGCCGGCCACGCCGAGCGCCAGCAGACGGCGCGCACGGCCGCCGCTTCGCACGTCCAGCAGCGGGCGGAACACGCGTTCGAACAGCGGGCCGAGACGGGCCGCCAGCTTGTCGCCGCCGAGGTGGGCGTGCTGGCGCATCCAGACGCGCGCCAGCCAGGGCGTGATCACAAACGCGATCGCCAGCGACAACAGCATGCCCATCGAGGCATTGATCGGAATCGGCGCCATGTAAGGGCCCATCAGGCCGGACACGAAGGCCATCGGCAGCAGGGCCGCGATCACGGTCAGCGTGGCCAGGATGGTCGGGCCGCCGACTTCATCGACGGCGCCGGGGATCAGTTCGGCCAGGGTCTTGTTGGGGAACAGCTGCTGGTGGCGGTGGATGTTCTCCACCACCACGATCGCATCGTCGACCAGGATACCGATCGAGAAAATCAGCGCGAACAGCGATACCCGGTTCAGGGTGAAGCCCCAGGCCCAGGAGGCGAACAGGGTCGCGGCCAGGGTCAGCACCACGGCCACGCCGACGATGGCGGCCTCGCGCTTGCCGAGGGCGACGCCGACCAGGGCCACCACCGACAGGGTCGCGAACAGCAGCTTTTGCATCAGCTTGGTGGCCTTGTCGTTCGCGGTCACGCCGTAGTTGCGCGTCACGCTGACCTGCACATCGGCCGGAATCACAGCGTTTTTCAGCTGCTCGACGCGCGCCTGCACGGCCTCGGCCACGTCGATCGCGTTCTCGCCCGGCTTCTTGGTCACGGCCAGCATCACGGCGGCCTGCTCGCCCTCTTTGCTGCCATGCCAGACATAGCGTTCGGCCGGCGGCGCGCCATCGCGCACATTGGCCACTTCGCGCAGGAAGACCGGCTTGCCGGCATGGCTGCCGACCACCAGTTCGGCGACGTCGCGCGCATTCTGCAGGAAGCTGCCGACTTCGATACTGACGCTGCGGTTGGCGGCCAGCAGCTCGCCCACCGGGGCGCCGCTATTGGCGCTGCGCAGGGCCTGACCGACGTCGAGGATGGTCACGCCCGAGGCGGCCAGGCGGGCCGGATCGATTTCCACATTCACCGCGCGGCCGGGGCCGCCGATGGTCGTCACTTCGCGCGTGCCGGCCACCCGTTTCAGGTCGGCCTCCATGCTGTGCGCCACCTGTTCCAGGCTGGCGCCGCTGGCCTCATTGCGCGCGCTGTGCAGGGTCAGCACCACGATCGGCACATCGTCGATGCCCTTCGGCTTGACCACCGGGGGCAAGGCGCCCAGGCCGGCCGGCAGCCAGTCATTATGGCTGTGCACCGTGTCATACAGGCGCACCAGCGCTTCGCTGCGCTTGACGCCGACCTTGAACTGCACGGTCAGCACGGCCAGGCCCGGCCGGGCGACCGACATCACGTGCTCGACGCCGCTCATCTGGGACAGCACATGTTCGGCCGGTTCGGCCACCATGCTCTCCACCTCGCGCACACCGGCGCCGGGGAAAGGCACGAGCACATTGGCCATGGTGACGTCGATCTGCGGCTCCTCCTCGCGCGGCGTGACGCCGACGGCGAAGGCGCCCAGCAGCAGGGCCAGCAGGGCCAGCAGCGGCGTCAGGTGGGAATGCAGGAAGAAGGCCGCGATGCGGCCGGCGATGCCCTGCTTGTGCGGCGCGTACATGTGTCCTCCTTATTTGGCAGCGCGCAGCGCGGCCTGGGGGTCGGTCAGCACGCGCTCGCCGGCGTCGAGGCCGGACAGGACGTCGACCTCATGGCCGCTGGGCGCGCCCAGGCGCACCTGGCGCAGCAGCGGGCGGTCCTTGGCGTCGAGCACATACACGGCATCGAGCTCGCCGCGGCGCACCACGGCCACGGCCGGCACGCGCAGGCTGGCCACGCCCTGGCCACGCGCCAGCGGCAGGCGCAGGCGCGCGAACATGCCGGGCACGGCGCCCTGCACGCTCTTGGGCAGATCGGCGCGCAGCTGGCGCGTCATCGACTGCGGGTCGACCGTCGGCAGCAGCTGCACGGCGGCCGGGTTGATCTCCTGGCCCTGCAGCAGAATGTGCACATTGGCCGTGCTGGCCGCGCCGATCGCGCTGGCCGGCACCGCGCCCGTCACACGCAGGGCCGCCGGGTCGTACACGGTGGCCAGCGGGCGGCCCGGCTGGGCCATGTCACCCTGCTCGATATGGACGGCGGCGACCAGGCCCGCATACGGCGCGCGCACCACGTAATAGCCGCTTTCCGTGCGCGAGACGTTGGCCTGGGCCGACACCGCGGCCAGCTGGGCGCGCGCGGCGTCGTGCGCGGCTTCGGCCTGCTCGAGCACCGAACGGGCCACGAAATTGCGCGCGAACAGCTGGCGCTTGCGTTCCAGTTCGGCCGCGGCGGTGGCCAGATTGGCCTTGGCCGCCGCCACCTGGGCCGCGCTCGCCGTCACGCTCTCATTGGCGGTACGCGCATCGATCTGAAACAGCACCTGGCCGGCCGCCACCCGGTCACCGGCATTGACCAGGCGCTTGACGACGGCGCCGGCCACCTGGGACGCGAGCTGGGTCTGGCGCACGGCCTCGACCTGGGCTTCGAAACTGCCCATGGCGGCCGCATCGGCCGGCGCCACCTGCACATACGGCAAGGGGGCGGCCAGCAGCGGCGCGGCCAAGGCCGCAAGCAACATGAACAGGCTGGATCGCAACATAACATCCTCCGGGATTGATCTTAAGCGCAGTATAGTCTATATTTGCGCATATACGCAAATAGTTTAAAGCGTAAATATGAACTTACCGAATCGGATAAAATAGACGGTCGTCCCCGATGATTTGCCCTATGCCCAAAGAGAACACCCTGCCGCCCGAGGTGCTGCCCCATGTGGCCGCCTATTTCCGGGCCCTGTCCGAGCCGGTGCGCCTGCAGCTATTGAATCTGCTGCGCGAAGGCGAGTTTTCCGTCGGCGAACTGGCCGAGCGGATCGGCTCGAGCGTGGCCAACACCTCGCGCCACCTGACCCTGCTGGCCCAGCACGGCCTGGTCCAGCGCGAGGGGCGTGGCAATAGCGTCTATTACAAGATTGCCGACCCGGTCGTCGACGCCCTGTGCGACCTGGTCTGCGGCAGCCTGGCCGAGCGCTTCCGCCACATGGACGCCGCCCTCAACCGTCGCCGCTAGGAAAAATGGGGTCAGACCCCATTTTTCCAATTGGACAAAGGGCGGCGCCGGCGGGGCCGATGTAAAATCGTGGCTTTCCCATCCAAGCTGCCACAACCATGTCCGCACAACTGATCGACGGTGTCCTTCTCTCCCAACAACTGCGTGCCCAGATCCGCGAGCGCGCCGCGGCCCTCACGGCTGCCGGCAAGCAGCCCGGCCTGGCGGTGATCCTGGTCGGCGAAGACCCGGCCAGCCATGTCTACGTCCGCAACAAGGTCAAGGCCTGCGGCGATGTCGGCATCCACTCGGTGCTGGAGAAATACGAAGCCGACCTGTCGGAAGCGGCCCTGCTCGAGCGCATCGCCGCCCTCAACGCCGATCCGGCCATCCACGGCATCCTCGTGCAGATGCCCCTGCCCAAGCACATCAATCCGCACAAGGTGATCGAGGCGATCGCCACCACCAAGGACGTGGACGGCTACTCGGTGCTGTCGGCCGGCGAGCTGATGACGGGCCTCGCGGGCTTCCGCCCCTGCACCCCGTATGGCTGCATGAAGCTGATCGAATCGACCGGCTTTGACCTGCGCGGCAAGCACGCGGTCGTGATCGGCCGCTCGAACACGGTCGGCAAGCCGATGGGCCTGCTGCTCTTGCAAGCCAATGCCACCGTCACCATCTGCCATAGCGGCACCCCGGACCTCGGCTACCACACGCGCCAGGCCGATGTGGTCGTCGCCGCCACCGGCCGCCGGAACACGCTGACGGCCGACATGGTCAAACCCGGTGCGGTGGTGATCGACGTCGGCATCAACCGCGATGAGAACGGCAAGCTGTGTGGCGACGTCGATTTCGCTGCCGTCAAAGAGGTGGCCGGCTACATCACGCCCGTGCCGGGCGGCGTCGGCCCGATGACAATTACCATGCTGCTGATGAACACCATCGAATCGGCAGAACGTACGAAGTAAAAGGAAGCAATGGACATTAATTCCCTGTTGGATTTCACCGACCTGCCGCGCTTTGACCTGTTCCAGCCCGAGCACGTCACCCCCGCCATCGACCAGCTGATCGGCGCCGCGCGCGCCGTCGTCAGCACGCTTGAAGCGCCGGCCGCCAGCGTCACCTGGGAAAATTTTGTCCAGCCGCTCGAGGAGGCCACCGAGCGCCTGGGCCGCGCCTGGGGCATCGTCGGCCACCTCAACCATGTGATGGACAGCCCGGCCCTGCGCGCCACCTACAACGAGAACCAGCCCAAGGTCACCGAGTTCTGGACCAGCCTCGGCCAGAACGAGGCCCTGTTCGCCAAGTACAAGGCCCTGCGTGCCAGTCCCGACTTCGAGCGCCTGTCGCTGGCCCGCCGCAAGATCATCGACAACGCCATCCGCGATTTCCGTCTGGGCGGCGCCGAACTGCCCGAGGACAAAAAAGCGCGCTTTGCCGCCATCCAGGAAGAACAGGCGGCGATCTCGACGCGCTTCTCGGAAAACGTGCTCGACGCCACCAATGACTACCAGCTCCACGTGAGCAACGCGGCCGATCTGGCCGGCCTGCCCGAGGACGCCAAGCAGGCCGCCGCGGCCGCCGCCGAGAAGGCCGGCAAGCCGGGCTTTGTGTTCACGCTGCACTTCCCCTCGTATTTTCCGCTGCTGCAGTTCTGCGACAATCGCGCGCTGCGCGAAACCATCTACCGCGCCAATGTCACCAAGGCCTCCGACCAGGGCAGCCTGTTCTCGGACGCGGCCAAGTGGGACAACAGCGCCAACATCACGCGCCTGCTGCAGCTGCGCCACGAAGAGGCCCAGCTGCTCGACTTCGGCAACTTCGCCGAGGTCTCGCTGGTGCCCAAGATGGCCGAATCGCCGGCCCATGTGATCGCGTTCCTCGAAGACCTGGCGCGCAAGGCGCGTCCGTATGCCGAGCGCGATCTGGCCGAACTGCGCGCCTTCGCCCGCGACGAGCTGGGCCTGGCCACGCTGGAAGCCTGGGACATTCCCTACGCCTCGGAAAAGCTGCGCGAAAAGCGCTATGCGTTCTCGGACCAGGAGGTCAAGGAATACTTCCCCGAGCCCAAGGTCATCGACGGCCTGTTCCGCCTCGTGCAGCGCCTGTTCGGCGTCACCATCGGGCCGGACACGGCCCCGGTCTGGCATCCGGACGTGCGCTTCTTCCGTATCGAACGCGACGGCCAGCTGGTCGGCCAGTTCTACCTCGACCTGTATGCGCGCGCGGGCAAGGCCGGCGGCGCCTGGATGGACGATGCGCGCGGCCGCCGCGTGCATGCCGACGGCAAGGTCCAGACCCCGGTGGCCTACCTGGTCTGCAATTTCACGCCGCCGATCGGCGACCAGCCTTCGCTGTTCACGCACGACGAAGTGACCACCCTGTTCCACGAGTTCGGCCACGGCCTGCACCACATGCTGACCCAGGTCGATGAACTGGGCGTGTCTGGCATCTCGGGGGTGGAATGGGATGCGGTCGAGCTGCCCTCCCAGTTCATGGAAAACTTCTGCTGGGAATGGGACGTGCTGTCCCACATGACGGCCCACGTGAAGACCGGCGCGCCGCTGCCGCGCGCCCTCTACGACAAGATGATCGCGGCCAAGAATTTCCAGTCGGGTCTGCAGACCCTGCGCCAGGTCGAGTTCTCGCTGGCCGACATGCACCTGCATTTCGACTTCGACCCGACCAGCGCGGCCACGCCGCAGCAGGTGCTCGAGGCCGTGCGCGCCGAGTTCGCCGTCATCACGCCGCCGGCCTTCAACCGCTTCCTGCATTCGTTCAGCCATATCTTCGCGGGCGGTTACGCGGCCGGCTACTACAGCTACAAGTGGGCCGAGGTGCTGTCGGCCGACGCCTATGCGGCCTTTGAAGAAGCGACGGCGGCCGGCGCGGACGCACTCGACGCCACCGGCAAGCGCTTCCAGCGCGAGATTCTGGCCGCCGGCGGCGCCCGTCCGGCGCTCGAGTCCTTCAAGGCCTTCCGCGGCCGCGAGCCCAGCATCGACGCCCTGCTGCGCCACTCGGGCATGGGGAGCGCCGGATGAAACGCGCGGCCCTGGCTGTGACGCTGCTGCTGGGCGCCGCCATGGCGAGCGCCCAGGTCTACAAATGGAAGGACGAAAAAGGCGTCACGCATTACAGCGACATGCCGCCGCCGTCCAGCGTCAAGAAGGTCGAGATCAAAAACCTCGACGGCAGCGGCAGCGGCGTCGAACTGCCGTATGCCGTGGCCGAGGCCATGCGTTCCTCGCCCGTGACCCTGTACACGACCAGCAAATGCCAGGCCTGCGACGACGGGCGCCGTCTGCTGAATGAGCGCGGGATTCCGTTCAGCGAAAAGACGGTCAGCAATAACGAGGACATCGAAAAGCTCAAACAGGCCGGCAGCGAGGGCCAGCTGCCCCTGCTGCTGGTCGGCCGCGCCCGCCTGGTCGGCTTCGAGGCGAATGCCTGGAACGAGGCCCTGAGCAACGCCAACTACCCGAGTTCGCGCCTGCTGCCGGCCGGCTACAAGGCCCCGGCAGCCGAACCGGCTGCGCCGCCGCGCCTGTCGGAAACCGACCAGATCGCGCAGAAGCTGGCGGCCGACAAGGCCGCGGCGGAGAAAGCGGCGGCCGAACGCGCCAAGGCGCCGCCGCCGCCGAAAAACGCACCACCGGGCTTTGTATTCTGATGACCCAGGTCGACTTCCATACGAGCGTGCCCGACAAGCTGGCCTACTGCTGCCGGCTGGTGCGCAAGGCCTATGCGGGCGGACACCGGATCATCGTGCTGACGGCCGACCCGGCCGCGCTCGACGCCGCCCTGTGGTCGTTTTCGGCCACCGATTTCCTGCCCCATGTGCAGGCCGGCCATGCGCTGGCGGACCAGACGCCGGTCGTCATCACGCCCGACCTGGCGCGCGCGCTGCCGCCGGCCACGGTGCTGGTCAACCTCAGCCACCAGCAGCCCGACAACGTGGCCGCCTACCAGCGCGTGGTCGAGGTCGTCTCGACCGATCCGGACGACGTGCAGGCCGGACGCCAGCGCTTCATCGCGTATAAAAAGCAGTCTTACCAACCCTCCCATCTCGTGGTAGGCCAGTCATGAGCGAGCAAACCGAATTTGATGCCAGCATCCCCGTGCTGACCGAAGTCTTCCAGGACGCCGAGCCGCCCGCGCCGGCGCCGCAGCCAGTGCCCGCCGCGCCGGCCAGCGCCAGCCAGGGCGCCCTGCCCGACTGGAGCGCGCACGAATGGGCCGACTTTGAACGCCGGCTCGAAGAACGCGTGCTGCGCCAGCTGCAGGGCCGCATCGATTTCGTGCTCGAACAGCGCCTGCGCGACAGCCTCGGCGAGATCGTGCGCCAGGCCCTCGGCCCGCTGACGGCCGAGATCAAGTCCGGCCTGCACGAGACCCTGGCCCAGGCCGTCGCACGCGCGGTGGCCGCCGAGATCGCCCATTTACAAGCCCAGAAAGCCTGAACCCCTTGAAGTCCCTGCTCCCCCTGCTGCTGCTCGGCGCGCTGACGCCGGCCCTGGCCGACGACGTCGTCAAGATCGGCCACGTGGCCCCCACCTCGGGGCCGTCCTCCCATTTCGGCAAAGACAATGAAAACGCGGCGCGCATGGCCGTCGAAGAACTCAATGCCAAGGGCTTCACGCTCGGCGGCAAGAAGGTCAAGCTGGTGCTGCTGACCGAAGACGATGGCGGCGACCCCAAGCAGGGCACGGCGGTCGCCCAGAAGCTGGTCGACGCCAAGGTCAATGGCGTGATCGGCCACCTGAATTCGGGCGTGACCATCCCCGCCTCCAAGATCTACCACGACGCCGGCATCCCGCAGATTTCGGGCTCGTCCTCGGCCGCGCAGTACACGCGCCAGGGCTTCAAGACGGCCTTCCGCGTGATCGCCAATGATGCGCGCCTGGGCGGCACGCTCGGCAAGTATGCAGCGACCACGGCCGGCTACAAGCGCATCGCCGTGATCGACGACCGCACCGCCTATGGCCAAGGCCTGGCCGATGAATTTGTCAAAGGCGCCAAGGCTAACGGCGTCGAGATCGTCGCGCGCGAGTTCACCAGCGACAAGGCGAGCGACTTCACGGCCATCCTGACCAAGATCCGCAGCAAGAAGCCGGACGCCATCTTCTTCGGCGGCATGGACGCCGTCGGCGGCCCCATGCTCAAGCAGGTGCAGAGCCTGGGCCTGCAGAGCGCCTTCCTCGGCGGCGACGGCCTGTGCAGCGAGAACCTCGCCCAGCTGGCCGGCGGCAAGCTGCCCGCCGCTGGCGTGCTGTGCATCGAGGCCGGCGGCGTCAAGGGCGAGCAGGAACCGAAGATCGCCGCCTACCGCGCGCGCTACGTGGCGCGCTACAAGATTCCGGTCCAGGTGTATGGCCCGCAGATTTACGACGCCGTCATGGTCATGGCCGCCGCCATGCAGAAGGCGCAGTCGGCCGATCCGGCCAAATACCTGCCGGCGCTGGCCAGCATCCAGTACGAGGGCATCACCGGCCGCATCGCGTTTGATGCCAACGGTGACCTGAAAGATGGCGCGATGACCCTGTTCACGTACAAAGACGGGAAGAAAACGCGCGTCGACGTGCTCCGTTAAGGGGCAAGGCCCCAGCGCGGTGCAGATGACCCTGCGCCCGCCTCGGGTTCGGCTTTTCCTTTGCGGCGATTTCCTGTAATTTGTCGGCTACATAAAAACTGCCCCCGCGCCACGAGCGCGGTTCGTATTTTCAACTGGAGAATATGCATGTCCGTGAAGAGCAAACTGATTCCGCTGGCCATCGCGCTGGCCTTTGGCGGAAGCGCCTATGCGGCCGACGTCGAGATCAAGATCGGCCACGTGGCCCCGATCTCGGGCCCCAATGCCCACCTCGGTAAAGACAATGAGAACGGCGCCAAACTGGCCGTGGAAGAACTCAATGCCAAGGGCATCATGATCGGCGGGAACAAAGCCAAATTCGTGCTGCAGCTGGAAGACGATGCGTCCGACCCGAAACAGGGGACGGCCGTGGCGCAGAAGCTGGTTGACGCCAAGGTCAAGGGCGTGATCGGCCACCTGAATTCGGGCACCACGGTGCCGGCCTCGAAGATCTACCACGATGCCGGGATTCCCCAGATTTCGCCGTCCTCGACCACGCCGCAATACACGAAGCAGGGCTTCAAATCGGCCTTCCGCGTGGTGGCCAATGACAACAAGCTGGGCGGCACCCTGGGCAGCTACGCCGTCAAGAAGCTGGGCGCCAAGAAAGTCGCCGTGATCGACGACCGCACCGCCTACGGCCAGGGTGTGGCCGATGAATTCGTCAAGGGCGCAAAGGCCGGCGGCGCCGAGATCGTGTCCAAGCAGTACACGACCGACAAGGCCACCGACTTCACCGCCATCCTCACCCAGATCAAGGCCAAGAAGCCCGACCTGGTCTTCTTCGGCGGCATGGACGCAGTCGGCGGCCCGATGCTCAAGCAGCTCAAGGCACTCGGCATCCAGGCCAAGTTCATGGGCGGCGACGGCGTCTGCACCGAATCGCTGCCGAAGCTGGCTGGCGACGGCCTGGGCGAAGGCAATGTCTACTGCGCCGAAGCTGGCGGTGTGACGGGCGAAGGCGAAAAAGTCATGGCCGACTTCAACGCGCGCTACAAGAAGAAATTCGGTCAGGACCAGCTGCTGTACGCACCGTATGTCTACGACGCCGTGATGACCATGGCGACCGCCATGCAGAAGGCCAATTCGGCCGAGCCGGCCAAGTACCTGCCCGAGCTGGCCAAGATCAAGTACCAGGGCGTGACCGGCGCCATCGCGTTTGACAACTTCGGCGACATCAAGGATGGCGCCCTGACCCTGTACACCTACAAGGGCGGCAAGAAGACCAAGCTCGAAGTCGTCCGCTAAACGGCTGCACGGCACGGGCGAAGCCGCCGACCGTGCCGCCTGACTCCAGCGGCAACCAGGAGACCGTATGAAACAACGTCAAGTGATCGTGGCCGCCGCCCTGGCCAGCCTGTGCGCCGTGAGCGCCACGGCCGCCCAGGCCGCCGACGGCAAGAAGGAAAAATGCTATGGCGTGGCCAAGGCCGGCCAGAACGACTGCGCCACCGCCAAGCACTCGTGTGCCGGCCAGGCCAAGGCCGACATGGACAAGGCCGAATGGAAGTTCGTGCCCGCAGGCACCTGCGAAAAGGAAGGCGGCAGCAAGCAGGCCGTCAAGCCGGAAGAGAAAAAAGCCTCGTCCTGAAGCGGAACAGGCAAAACAAAAGGGACGGCATGCCGTCCCTTTTTTTATGCTGTGCGCGTGAAGCTTACTTCAGCGACAGGATCCACTTGACCAGGGTCTTGGCTTCGGCTTCGTTCACTTGCGGGTTGGCGGGCATCGGCACCGCGCCCCAGGAACCCGAGCCGCCCTTCATGACTTTCTGGACCAGCTTGGCTTCGGCATCCTTCTGGCCAGCGTACTTGGCAGCCACGTCCTTATAGGCCGGGCCGACCACCTTGGTTGCCACCTGGTGGCAAGCCAGGCAGTTCTTCTCTTTGGCCAGTTTTTCGTTGGCCATGGCGCTGCCGGACACGAAGGCGGCGGCGACGACTGCGACGAGCATCACTTGTTTCATGCGTTTCTCCAGGTTAAGACAAGCTATTGTACCCTCAACGTCCCGGCAATGGAGAGCGTTGACGGGCACTGTGGTTTTTCTCGAAAACTTTGTAAGATGTGGCAAACAAGGAGCCCAGCCCATGCCTCTGATACTGCTTATCGCCGCCCTGATCGGCCTGAAATATTTCGAAGTCTGGCGTTTTGCCGAACTGTCCTGGTGGTGGGTCGTGGGCGCGATGGTCGCCGCCTTCATCTGGTTCGAGTTCATCGAAAAGATGCTGGGCCTGGACAAGCGCCAGGCCCACAACGAAGACGAGAAGCGGCGTAAAGACCGGGTGAAGAACAGCTTCACCAAGAAATGAAGCGGGGCCGCCGCCCCGCCTGCACTCAGCCGGTGACGGCGCCCTTGCTGGCGGTCGAGGCCAGGGCCGCGAACTTGGCCAGCACCCCGCGCGTGTAGCGCGGCTTGGGCGGCTGCCAGGCGGCGCGGCGGCGCGCGATTTCCTCGTCGGCCACGTTCAGCTGGATCAGCTGTTGGGTCGCGTCGATGGTGATCGAATCGCCTTCATGCACGAGCGCGATGGTGCCGCCCACGGCCGCTTCCGGCGCCACGTGGCCCACCACCATGCCCCAGGTGCCGCCCGAGAAACGGCCATCGGTGATCAGACCAACGGATTCGCCCAGGCCCTTGCCGATGATGGCCGAGGTCGGCGCGAGCATTTCCGGCATGCCCGGCCCACCCTTCGGTCCCAGGTAGCGCAGCACCAGCACATCGCCCGGCTGGATCTTGTCGGCCAGGATCGCATCCATGGCCGAGTATTCGTCGTCGAACACGCGTGCCGGGCCGGTGATGACCGGGTTCTTGAGGCCGGTGATCTTGGCCACGCAACCCTCGGTCGACAGATTGCCCTTGAGGATGGCCAGGTGGCCCTGGGCATACAGCGCCTTCTCGATCGGCATGATCACGTCCTGATTCGCGTCCGGCAGATCGGGCACGGCGGCCAGTTCCTCGGCCAGGGTCTTGCCCGTGATGGTGATGCAGTCGCCGTGCAGCAGGCCAGCGTTGAGCAGAATCTTCATGACCTGCGGAATGCCGCCGGCCCGGTGCAGATCGGTCGCCACGTACTTACCCGAGGGTTTCAGGTTGCACAGCACCGGCACCTTGCGGCGCACGCGCTCGAAGTCGTCGATCGTCCATTCCACATCGGCCGCATGGGCAATCGCCAGGTAGTGCAGCACCGCATTGGTGGAGCCGCCCGTGGCCATGATCACGGCGACCGCGTTCTCGATCGACTTGCGGGTGATGATGTCGCGCGGCTTGAGGTCGCGCTTGACGGCCTCGACCAGCACGCGGGCCGACTGTGCGGCCGAGCCGACTTTTTCATCGTCCGGATTGGCCATCGTCGACGAGTACAGCAGGGCCATGCCGAGCGCCTCGAAGGACGAGCTCATGGTGTTGGCCGTGTACATGCCGCCGCAGGAACCGGTGGACGGGCAGGCATTGCGCTCGATGCCCTCGAAATCCTCCTGCGACATGCGGCCGGCCGTGAATTCGCCCACGGCCTCGAAGGCCGAGACGATGGTCAGGTCGGTGCCCTTCCACTTGCCCGGCTTGATCGTGCCGCCGTAGACATAGATGCCCGGCACATTCGTGCGCGCCAGTGCGATCATCCCGCCCGGCATGTTCTTGTCGCAGCCACCGACCACCAGCACGCCATCCATCCACTGGCCGTTGACGCAGGTTTCGATACAGTCGGCGATCACTTCGCGCGAGATCAGCGAGAACTTCATGCCCTCGGTACCCATCGACATGCCGTCGGAAATGGTCGGCGTGCCGAAGATCTGCGGATTGGCGCCGGCGTCCTTGATGGTCTTGACGGCGATGTCGGCCAGCTTCTGCAGGCCCGAGTTACACGGCGTGATCGTCGAATGGCCGTTGGCCACGCCGATCATCGGCTTGTCGAAGTCTTCCTTCTGATAGCCCATCGCGTAGTACATCGAACGGTTCGGGCTGCGGCTCACGCCCTCGGTCACATTGCGCGAGCGGCGGTTGTATTTCGGTTGGTCGGCCATGCGGCTACTCCTCTTGTCAGATACCACAAGCTTGCCCGCCGGCGGGCTCGCGGTCAAATACAAATGGCGCGCGCCTGTGATATCTTCCACATATCACAGAAACAGTAAACAACAGTGAATCATATCGAACTACGCCAGCTCCGCTACTTCGTGGCCGTGGCCGACAGCCTGCATTTCGGCCGCGCGGCCGAGCGCCTGCACATCAGCCAGCCGCCCTTGTCGCAGGCCATCCAGGGGCTCGAAGCCCAGCTCGGCGCCGCCCTGTTCCTGCGCAACCGGCGCGGCGTCAGCCTGACCCCGGCCGGCGCTGCCCTGCTGCCCGAGGCGCGCCGCCTGCTCGACGAAGCGGCCGCCCTGCCCGCGATCGCCCGGTGCGCCGCCCAGGGCGAAAGCGGGCGCCTGAGCCTGGCCTTCGTGACCTCGGCCGACTACAGCGTGCTGCCGCCGTTTCTGCGCCAGTACCGCGCCGCCTACCCGGCCGTCGACATCCAGCTGCAGGAGGCCACCTCCGACGTCCAGTTCGACGAACTGCTGGCTGGGCGGCTCGACTGCGGGCTGGTGATTCCGCCCCTGCCCGAGCGCGCCGCCGGCCAGCTCGACTACCTGAGCGTGCTGCGCGAGCCGCTCGTGGTGGCGGCCCCGGCCGGCCTGCTGGCACCCGGACCGCTGCACCTGGCCGATCTGCCGCGCCTGCCGCTGGTGATCTTTCCGCGTCCGATCGCGCCGGCCCTGTACGACGCCATCCTCGGCCTGCTGCACGACGCCGGGCGCACGCCCGAGATCGGCCAGCAGGCGATCCAGATGCAGACCATCGTCTCGCTGGTGTCGGCCGGCATGGGCATGGCCCTGGTGCCGGCGTCGGTGTCCAATCTGCAGCGGCCCGGCGTAGAATACCGAGCTTTGGTGGAACCCACCCCGCTGGTCGAAACGGGCCTGGCCTGGCGGCGCGACAATGTATCGCCCGTGCTGCGAGGCTTCCTCGATTTACTCAGAAAGAACACCGTATGCTGATTCATCCGATGCCCGATCCCGTCGCCTTCTCGATCGGGCCCGTGCACATCCACTGGTACGGCCTCATGTATGTGGCCGCCTTCTTCCAGTTCGTGCTGCTGGGGCGCCTGCGCCTGCGCCAGCCGCATATCGCGGCCCAGGGCTGGACGCGCGAGGACATCGACGACCTGCTGTTCTACGGCATGCTCGGGGTGGTGATCGGCGGCCGCCTGGGCGAAGTGTTCTTCTACCGGCCCGCCTTCTTCTTCGCCAATCCGCTCGAGATCCTGCAGGTCTGGCATGGCGGCATGTCCTACCACGGCGGCTTCCTTGGCGTGCTGATCGCCACGGCCCTGTGGGCGCGCAAGCGCGGGCGCAATCTGCTCGACGTGTACGACTTCATCGCGCCGATGGTGCCGCTCGGCTACGCGGCTGGCCGCCTCGGCAATTTCATCAATGCCGAGCTGCCCGGGCGCCTGGCCGATCCCAGCCTGCCCTGGGCCATGATGTGGCCCGACAACCGCTACCCGCTGCAGCCCTTGCCCGTGATGCTAGACGGCCCGCGCCATCCGTCGCCGCTGTACCAGATGCTGATCGACGGCGTGCTGGTGTTCTGCATCGTCTGGCCGTTTGCGCGCAAGGCCAGGCCGCGCCTGGCGGTGGGCGCCCTGTACGTCACGCTGTACGGACTGGCCCGTTTCACAACCGAGTATTTCCGCGTACCCGACTACGAAGTGCAGCTGGGCGCCATCACCATCAGTTCCGGCCAGATGCTCTCGACCCCGATGATCATTGCCGGCCTGCTGATGCTCGCCTGGTCCTACCGCCAAGCAAAATAATTCCGCCCAAACAAATCGGGGTCAGACCCCATTTTTCCGTACGGAGAAATGGGGTCTGACCCCGATTTTTCTTAGGCGTATTTGTGGCGGTAGTGGGCGCTGTCCTGGCCGGGTTGGGGGATGGGGCCGGCGGCGCCTGGGGTGGCGCTGAAACGCGGGGCGGGTGCGCCTTCGAGATGGCCGTCGCGCTCGAAATAGGCGGCGCGCGCGGCCAGGTGGGGGTCGCGTGCGGCTTCGCTCGGGCTGTGGATCGGGGCGGCGCAGGCGTCGCTGCCATCGAGCAGGGCCTGCCAGTGCGCGCGCGGCTGGCTGGCGAATAGCTGCGCGAGCTTGGCCTTTTGCGCCGGCCAGTGCGCGCGCGCGTGCTGGCTGGCGAAGTCGGGGTCGTCGGCCAGGCCGAGGCGCGTCAGCAGCTCGCGGTAGAACTTGGCTTCGAGCGCGCCCACGGTCAGGTCGCGCCCGTCGGCGCAGCGGTAGCTCGCATACCAGTGCGGGCCGTCGAGCAGCGACTGGCCGCGCGCTTCCTGGCCGCTGCCGGCCGCATTCATATCGAGCAGAAGGTTCATCAGATGGGCGCTGCCGTCAACAATCGCGGCGTCGACCACCTGCCCCTGCCCGCTCGCACGCGCATGGTGGAGCGCGGCCAGCAGGCCGACGGCGAGGTACATGGCGCCGCCGCCGAGGTCGCCGACCAGGGTCGGCGGGGCCTGCGGCGGCTGGTCTTCGGCGCCCGCGTACCACAGCGCGCCGCTGCGGGCGATGTAGTTGTTATCGTGTCCGGCGGTGTGCGCCAGCGGGCCGCTCTGGCCCCAGCCGGTCATGCGCCCGATCACAAGGCGCGGATTGAGCGCATGCAGTACCTGCGGCCCCAGGCCGAGGCGTTCGAGCACGCCGGGGCGCATGCCTTCGATCAGGGCGTCGGCATCGGCCGCCATGCGCTTGAGCAGGGCGATGTCCTCGGCGTTCTTCAGATCGAGCGTGACCGAGCGCTTCCCGCGCCGCAGGATGCCGGCGCTCAGGCCATCGCCTTCGCCCGGGCGTTCGATCAAAATCACTTCGGCGCCGAGATCGGCCAGCAGCATGCCGCAGAACGGCGCGGGGCCGAGGGCCGCCAGTTCGATGATGCGCACTCCCGCCAGTGGTCCCATCTCAGTCTCCGTAGTAGTGGCCATGCTGCTCGGCCAGGCGCTGCAGGGCCGGATTCGGCGCATAGCGCGCGCCGTGTTGTGCGGCCAGCCGCGTGCAGGTGGCGGCGAAGGCGGCGGCGCCCTGCTGGTCGATCCAGGCCAGCGGGCCACCGCGGAAGGCCGGGTAGCCCCAGCCCAGCACGGCGCCGACGTCGGCATCGGCGGCCGAACGCAGCACGCCTTCCTCCATGCAGCGCGCGGCTTCAAGCGACTGGATGGTGATGAAGCGCTCGATCAGCTGCGCCGCCGTCGGCTGCGTGGCCGCCGGCGGATAGTGTTCGCCCAGGCCGGACCACAGGCGCTTGCCGCCTTCGGCCGGATAGTCGTAGAAGCCCTGTCCGGCCTTGCGTCCCGGCCGGCCCAGCGCCACCATCTGCGTGGCCACCGCGTGGCCCGGCGTGCGCTGGTAGGCCGCGCCCAGATCCTGCGCGCTCTGGCGGTCGATGCGGTCGATCAGTTCGGACGAGACTTCGTCGGTCAGCGCCAGCGGGCCGACCGGCATGCCGGCCATCTGCCCGGCGTTTTCGATCAGGGCCGGATGCACGCCCTCGGCCAGCATCGCCATCCCTTCCAGCACATAGGTGGAGAACACGCGGCTCGTGTAGAAGCCGCGCCCGTCGCGCACGACGATCGGGGTCATGCCGAGCTGGCGCACGAAGTCGAGCGCGTGCGCCAGTGTCGCTTCGCTGGTCTGCGCACCGACGATCACTTCGACCAGGGGCATGCGCTCCACCGGCGAGAAGAAGTGCAGGCCGATGAAATTGGCCGGGCGCGCGCTGGCCTCGGCCAGGCCGCTGATCGGCAGGGTCGAGGTATTCGAGGCGAATACGGCGTCTTCGCCGAGCAGGGCTTCGGCCTGGCGCGTCACGCTGGCCTTGAGCGCGCGCTCTTCGAACACGGCTTCGATCACCAGCTCGCAGCCAGTGAGGACGCCGTAATCGGCGCTGGCCGTGATCCGTTCCAGCAGGGCCGTGCCCTGCTCCGGTGTCAGGCGCGCGGCCTGCTTGCGCGCGTAGTCTTTGCCGGCGTTCGCGCGTTCCTCGCTGGTGTCGAGCAGAACCACATGCAGCCCGGCCTTGGCGGCCACATAGGCGATCCCGGCGCCCATCATGCCGGCGCCCAGCACGCCGATCCGGCTGACAGTGCGCGGCGCCACGTGCTGCGGCCGCGCAGCCAGGCGGCGTGCGGCGTTCATGCTGAAGAACAGGGTGCGCACCATCTGCTTGGCGGCCGGCGTCAGCACGGTGTGCACGAAATGGCGCGCTTCGACCTGCAGGCCGGTGTCGATGTCGCAGCCCAGGCCTTCGTACAGGCAGGACAGGATGGCCTGCGGCGCCGGGTAATTGCCATAGGTGCGCGCGCGCAGCATGGCGTTCGCGCCCACGAAGAGCTGCTGCACGGCGGGGCTGGCCATGGCGCCGCCCGGCATCTTGTAGCCCTTGCGGTCCCAAGGCTGGCTGGCGCCGCCTGCGGCGATGGCCTCCAGCAGCCAGGCGCGCGCTTCGGCGCGTTCGGTCCCGGCCGGGACCACGGCATCGAGGATGCCCGCCTCGCGCGCGCTGTGGGCGTCGAGGCGTTTGCCCTCGAGCAGCAGGGGCAGCGCGCGCGCCACGCCGATCAGGCGCGCCAGGCGCTGGGTGCCGCCGCCGCCGGGCAGCAGGCCGAGGGTGACCTCGGGCAGACCGAAGCGCGCGCGCGGCTGCTCGGCCGCGACCCGGTAGTGGCAGGCCAGGGCCAGTTCCAGCCCGCCGCCGAGCGCGCTGCCGGGCATGGCCACGGCCACCGGTTTGCCGCTCGTCTCCAGCGTGCGCAGGGCGCGCTGCCAGCGCATCGTCTGCTCGAACAGGGCGGCTGCGTCGCGCGCCTCGGCCAGCCAGCGCAGGTCGGCGCCGGCGATGAAATCGGTCTTGTCGGAGGTGAGCAAAATGCCTTTCACGGCGGGGTCGGCCAGACTGGCGTCGAGCGCGCCGTACAGGGCGGCGCAGCTGTGCTGGTCGAGCAGATTCTGGCTGTGCCCGGGCGCGTCCCAGGCCAGCGTGGCGATGCCGTCGGCATCGATGGTCGCGGTGATCATGCGCTCTCCTTACACCAGTTCGATGATGGTGGCCGTGCCCATGCCGGCTCCCACACACAGCGTCGCCAGACCCGTGGCGGCGCCGCGCGCTTCCATTTCGTCCAGCAGGGTACCGAGGATCATGGCTCCGGTCGCGCCGAGCGGATGGCCCATGGCGATGGCGCCGCCATTGACATTGATCGCCGCATGCGGCACGTCGAGCGCCTCCATGAAGCGCAGCACCACGGCGGCAAAGGCTTCGTTCAGCTCCCACAGGCCGATGTCGCGCGCCTGCATGCCGGCGCGGCGCAGGGCCTTTTCGGCCGCGTAGCTGGGCCCCGTCAGCATGATTGACGGCTCCGAGCCGATCGAGGCGAAGCTGCGGATGCGCGCACGCGGACGCAGCCCGGCTTTCAGGCCGGCCTCGCGCGTGCCGATCAGGACCGCGGCGGCGCCGTCGACGATGGCCGAGCTGTTGCCCGCATGGTGGACGTGCTCGACCCGCTCCAGCTGCGGATAGCGCTGGCGGATCACGGCATCGAAGCCGGGCTGGGCGCCGATGGCGGCGAAGCTGGGCTTGAGCGCGCCCAGGCTCTCGGCCGTGGTGGCCGGACGCACCACCTCATCGCGCGTCAGCAGCGGCAGGCCATTGCGGTCGTTGACCGGCACCACGCTGCGCGCAAAGGCGCCGCGCTCCCAGGCGGCGGCCGCGCGCTGGTGGCTGCTGGTGGCATAGCTGTCCAGATCGTGGCGGCTGTAGCGCCACAGGGTGGCAATGGCATCGGCCGAAATCCCCTGCGGGACGAAATAGGTCTTCAGCGCCAGCGCCGGATCGGTCGGCCAGGCCCAGCCCGAGGAGCCCATCGGCACGCGCGACATCGACTCCACGCCGGCGCCGATGCAGAAGTCGGACTGGCCGGCCATCACCTGGGCGGCCGCCATGTTCACGGCCTCCAGGCCGGAGGCGCAGAAGCGGTTGATCTGCACGCCGGCCACGCTCTCGGCATAGTCGGCCGCCAGCACGGCGATGCGGCCGATGCAGGCGCCCTGCTCGCCGACCGGCTCCACGCAGCCCATCACCACATCGTCCACCAGCGCGGTATCGAGCTGGTTGCGCGCGGCCAGCGCGCGCAGCACGCTCTCGGCCAGGTACACCGGCGTGCAGCCGTGCAGGGCGCCATCGGCCTTGCCCTTGCCGCGCGGGGTGCGCACGGCGTCGAAGATATACGCGTCCATGCGCCCTCCTTACAGGCTGCGGCTGATCAGCTCTTTCATGATTTCGTTGGTGCCGCCGTAGACGCGCTGCACGCGGGCGTCGGCCCAGGCACGTGTGACCGGGTATTCCCACATATAGCCGTAGCCGCCATGCAGCTGCACGCAGCGGTCGAGCACCTTGAACTGCATTTCGGTGGCCCAGTACTTGGCCATCGAGGCTTCGGCCGCGTCGAGTTCATCGCGCATCAGGGCTTCCAGGCAGCGGTCGACGAACACGCGCGCCACCTGCACTTCGGTCTTGATTTCGGCCAGCGCATGGGCCACGGTCTGGAACTCGATCACGGCGCGCTTGAAGGCCTTGCGGTCGCGCGTGTAGTCGATGGTCCAGCGCAGCGCTGCTTCGGCACTGGCGACGGCGGTGACGGCGATCTGCATGCGCTCCCACGGCAGCTCGCGCATCAGGTAGGCAAAGCCCTTGCCCTCCTCGCCCAATAGATTCGCGGCCGGCACGCGCACATTGTCGAAAAAGAGCTCGCAGGTGTCCTGCGCCTTCATGCCCGCCTTCTTCAGGCGGCGGCCCTTGGTGAAGCCGGCCATGCCGGTGTCCACCACGAACAGGCTGATGCCCTTGGCGCCCGCGCCCGGATCGGTCTTGGCCACCACGATCACCAGGTCGGCGTGCCAGCCATTGGTGATGAAGGTCTTGGCCCCGTTCAGCACATAGTGGTCGCCATCGCGCACGGCCGTGGTCTGCACGCCCTGCAGGTCGGAGCCGGCGCCCGGCTCGGTCATGGCGATCGCGCCGATCATGGTCCCGCGCGCCATCGGCGGCAGATAGGTCGTCTTCAGATACTCGCTGCCGTAGTGGAGGATGTAGGGCGCCACGATCTCAGAGTGCAGGCCGAATCCGGGGCCGGTCGCATTCGCATACGCCAGTTCCTCCATCAGCACCACGCTGGCCAGGCGGTCGGCGCCGGCGCCGCCATAGGCTTCGGGCATGCTGGCGCACAGGAAGCCGGCCGCACCGGCCTTCTCCCACAGGCTGCGGTCGACATAGCCCTGCTCTTCCCAGCGGTCGAGGTGGGCGATCACTTCCTGTTCCATGAAGCGGCGCGTGGCTTCGCGCAGCATCTCGTGTTCTTCGGTGAATAGGGTGCGGGGCAGCATGGCGGGTCTCCTCTTATCTTTCGGTCAAGTGACCGGTTTATCGCTTCGATTCTATCGGTCACTTGACCGGTTTGTCAAAGGACGGCCATAATCCGCGCCATGCACAAGCACACGCTCAACAAGGCCTCGCAGACGACGGACAAGGGTTACGAACGGGCCGGCGCGATTCTGGCGGCGGCGCGCGCCATGCTGGCCGAGCAGGGTTTCGCCGCCCTCTCGATGCGCGGCGTGGCCCAGCAGGTCGGCTGCAGCCTGTCGACGCTGCAGCACTATTTTCCGAGTAAAGATGATTTGATGGCGGCCGTTTTGACGGCCACCTTCGACAACTACCAGGCCGCGATCGACGCCCGCCTGCAGGCGGCGCCGACGGCCGCCAAGGCGCGCTTCCTCGCCGTGATCGATTATTTTCTCGATGATCTGCGCACCCCGGCGTCGAGCGGCCTGCTGCTCGAAATCGCCGCACTGGCCACGCGCGACCCGTTTGCCGCGCGCGTCTACGACCAGATGATGACACGCGCGCGCCGCACCATGCGCAAGCTGATCATCGAACTGAAGCCCGGCCTGGCGCCGGACGCGCTTGAACTGCGCGCCGCCCTGGTGGTCGCCCAGCTGCATGGGATGATGGTGTTCCTGGCCCAGGGCCGCCCGGCCCACCGCGAACTGGCCACGCTGCCGGCGGCGGCGCGCGCCGCCATGCTGGCCATCGCGCTCGACTGAATCAGCCGCGCAGGCCGCGCCACAGCATGTAGGCGGCCAGCGAATACAGCACCACGCCGAAGATGCGCTTCATGCGCGCCACCGGCGTGCGGTGCGCGACACGGGCGCCGACGGGTGCCATGAACATGCTGGCGGCGACGATCACGGCCAGCGCCGGCAGGTACACAAAGCCGGCCGAATACGCGGGCAGATCGGGCGTGCCCCAGCCGAAGTAGATGTTCGACAGCGTGCCAAACAGGGCGATCGGAAAACCGAGGGCCGCACTGGTCGCCACGGCATTGTGGATGCGCACGCCGCGGTGGGTCATGAAGGGCACCGAGATAAAGCCACCGCCCGCCCCCACGATGCCGGACACCACCCCGATCACGCCGCCCGCGCCGAACAGGCCCAGGCGGCCCGGCAGCGGTTTGTCCTGCTGCGTGGCGGGACGGGCGCGCACCATCTGCGTGGCCGAGAAGCCGACAAACGCGGCGAACACCAGCGCCAGCACGCGCGCATCCATCTGCTTGGCCAGGGCCGGGCCGATCCAGGCGCCGACCACGATCCCGGGTACCAGCAGCTTGACCAGGTCCCAACGCACCGCGCCATGCTTGTGGTGGGCGCGCATCGAGGACAGCGAGGTGAAGGCGATGGTGGCGAGCGAGGTGGCGATCGCCATCTTCACCGTCAGCGCGGGCGGAAAACCGCGCGCCGAAAAAATCATGGTGATGAAGGGGACCAGGATCATGCCGCCGCCGATGCCCAGCATGCCGGCGGCGAAACCACCGAAGGCCCCCATCAGCAGCAGTTCGAGGATCAGGCCAAGGTCCATCAGCAGTCCTTGAGGCCGGCGATGCGCAGCACGGCGCGCCATTCGGCCGGCGTCACCGGGGTGATCGACAGGCGGCTGCCCTTCTGCAGCACCACCATCTCGGCCAGTTCGGGATAAGTACGCATCGCGGCCAGGGCCAGCAGCGGCATGCGCGCCACGCCCTGCACGTCGATGCCGATCCAGCGCGGCTGCTCGGGCGTGGCCTTGGGGTCGAAGTAAGGACTGGCGGGATCGAACTGGCTCTGGTCCGGATACGGCGTGCTGGCGATGCGCGCGATGCCGGCCACGCCCGGCTCCGGGCAGGACGAATGGTAGAACAGCACGCCGTCGCCAATGCGCATGGCGTCGCGCATGAAATTGCGCGCCTGGTAGTTGCGCACGCCGAACCAGCTGGTGGTCTGCGCCGGCGCGGCCATCACGTCCTCGAAGCTCACTTCATCGGGTTCGGATTTCATCAACCAGTAGGCCATGGCCAGCTCGCGCGCATAAAAAAGCGGCTGCGCGCTGATGCATGCAACCGCCTGTGAATGAAGCCCCGCCTGTGCCGCTGTGCCGGCATCCCGAACCTGACGGCTCAAGAGTGGTCACCTTAGTTCAACTTCGGGTTCATCGGACGAGCGACGCTCACGCCCGTCGAACAAATTCAGTGACCGATGCTGAAGAATGGTTCAAGGAATATAAAACACTCGCGAACACTGCAGGGTGAGGCATAGTGTAGCAAAAATGCGGAGATCAGAACAGGTTTTCCTGCGGTGTGAGGGCCGCATCGAGCACGCTGTGCATGGCGCCCAGCTTCTGTTTCACTTCCAGCATCGACATATCGGAGAACGGCCCGTTCGGCGTCTTCACCGTCAGGAATTCGGCCGCCACCGACAGCGCCGCCATCACGGCGATCCGGTCGGTGCCCTTGACCTTGCCGGCGTCGCGCAGCGCGCACATCTTGCTGTCCAGGTAGTGGACGGCTTCCTGCAGGGTCTTTTCCTCGCCTTCCTTGCAGGCCAGGCGATAGGGCTGGCCCATGATCGTGACATCGAGATGGACCATCAGGCTTCCCCTTGTTCGAGATCCGGCAGCTGTTCGAGCAGCGCCTCGACGCGGCGCTGGGCTTCGGCCAGCTTCTGTTTGCACATGCCGTTTTCCGCGTCCAGCATCGCATTCGTCTGGCGCAGGTCGGCGTTCTCGCGCCGCAGCTGGGCGGCCAGCGCCGCCAGGCGGTCGATCTTATCGGACAGGTCTAGGAATTCGGAAAGCATCTCGACACTATAGGGCCGGGAAGGAATTTCCGTCAACAATTTCAGGCACTTATCCCGCATTGCTGAGGTATTCCCGAGGGTGCCCCTGCTGGCGCCGTGGTCGGCCACGGCGCCAGTGGGCGCTTACTGTGCTGCCAGCGGCGGGCGCGCGTCCGGCACCCGGTTCTTCACCGCCGGGATGCTGCGCAGGTAGGCGAAGATGGCCTCGAGGTCGGCGTCCGTCATCTTGCTGGTGGCGCCGATCGGCATCGGCGGCAGCACCGGGCGGCCTTTGCCCAGGTGGCGGCCGCTGCGCAGCGTGGCCTTGAAGTCGTCCAGCGTCCATTTGCCGATACCGGTCTCCATGTCCGGGGTCAGGTTGGCCGTGAAGCTGGTGCCCCAGGGACCGTACCAGGCGGTCAGGGTGCCGGCCGCGCCGATCATCCACGGACCGCTGGCGGCCGGGGCCGGCGGCATCTGCATGCCTTCCGGATGGCCCGACAGATTGCGGCTCAGGTCAGGCTCGGGACCGTTCGGGCCCATCTTCAGCGGCGTGTGGCAGTCCATGCAGCCGGCCGTGACCACGAGGTAGTGGCCGCGCTGGATCTTGGCGTTGGCAGGCTTGGCGGTGTCGGCGGCGCTGGCGTTCAGGGCCAGCAGGCCCGCGCCCAGCGCGAGGGCGAGGCGCAGGCGGGTCGGTGCAAAGTACATCATTTCTCCTTCGAGGGGTTAAGTGCGGCGATCCATCGCGTGATGAGATCGAGCGCCGCGGGGTCTGGCATCTGGGTGCCGAGCGGTGGCATCTGGGTCAGCGCCTGACGCGACTGCATCCTGTGCAGCAGCAGACTGTGCTGCGGCTGCCCGGGGGTGACGATGGCCGCGTCCGCGCTTGAGCGCGGGCGCTGCCCGATCAGGCTGGCCAGCACTTCGGCGCGCGCGGCGGCGGGGTCGCCCGCGCGCTGGGCCAGGGTCAGGTCGAGCGGGGCCTTGTTGGGCGAGGTGTTGTGGCAGTGCGCGCAATTGCCGTGCAGGTAGCCGAGCGCGGCCCGTTCGAGCGGATCGGCGCCGGCCACCTGGGGTGGCTGGGCCAGGGCCAGGGCCGACAGGCGGCGCACCCAGCCGGCCGCCACCAGCCCGGCCAGATCGGTTTCGCCGGGGCGCAGCGGCTCGCCGTTCGGCGCCAGCGGATCGCGCGCGGACGACAGCTGCAGGGCCGTCAGGCCGAGCACCGGCTGGGCCGCGCTGCCGTGGCAGACCAGGCAGTCGGCGCGGCCCGGCACCACATAGCGGCCGCCGCGGATACTCGGGACGTTCAGGGTGAGGCCGCGTTCGGGCGCCAGCACGGCGTCCGTGCCATCGTCGCGCCAGACATAGGTGGCAAACTGCCAGCGCCCGTCCGCGCCCTTGCGCATGAAGCGGGTCTCGACCGGCTTGCCCTCGAAGCTGAACTGCTTCCACAGGCGGGTGCCGGCCGGGAAGGACCAGGCATCGATCTGGCGCGCGTCGATGAAGCCGCCCTTGGGCAGGGCCAGCCAGCGCTGCTTGTCGGCGCCGTCGGTCCACAGCGGATATTGCGGGCGGTAGGCGATCAGGCGCGCCGCCCCGCCCTGCCCGGCCAGCGGAAAACCGGTGGCCGACAGGGTCGGCGGCAGCGGCGCCGCCACGGCCGACGCGGCCACCATCCAGCAGGCCAGCAGCGCCACGCCGCAGGCCAGCAGATAATGGAGTGTCGCCGTGATGCGCATGCCCGCTCCTTAGCGCCCGAGCAGACGCAGGGCGCTGTCGATGATGGTGCTGGCCTGCGGCATATACGCCTGTTCCAGCATATAGCTCGACGGCGGCGGCACGTCGGGCGCGCCGATGCGCTGCACCGGGGCCTTGAGCGCGCCGAAGGCCTGCTCGTGGATCAGCGCGGCCACTTCGGCGCCGACCCCGCCCAGACGGCCGGCTTCGTGCACGACGATCACGCGGCCGGTCTTGCGCGCGCTGGCCAGAATCGCGGCCTCGTCGAGCGGCTTGATGGTACGCAGGTCGAGCACCTCGGCCGACACGCCCTGGGCCGCCAGCTGGGTGGCCGCATCGAGACAGGTGGCCACGGCTTTCGAGTAGCTGATCAGGGTGACATCGCTGCCGGCGCGCGCCACATGGGCCTGGCCGAGCGGAATCGCGCCGATCTCGCCGTCGATCTCGGCCGGCATGTCGCTGACCGTGATATCGGTGAAGAACAGCACCGGGTTGTTATCGCGGATGGCGGACTTCAGCAGGCCCTTGGTATCGGCCGGATTGGACGGCATCACCACTTTCAGGCCGGGGCTGTGCAGGAACCAGGCCTCGAGATTGTGGTTGTGCTGGGCGCCCAGAGTCCAGCCGGCGCCGGAGCGCGCCAGCACCACCAGCGGGAAGCTGAACTGTCCGCCCGACATATAGCGCAGCTTGCCCGCGCTGTTGACGATGGCGTCCATCGCATAGGTGAGGAAGGGCGTGAACAGCAGGTCGATCACGGGCCGCAGGCCGGAGGCGGCGGCGCCGACGGCGGTGCCGGCGATGATGGCTTCGGCCAGCGGCGTATTGCGCACGCGGCTCTTGCCGAACTGTTCGACCAGTTCGGGGTTCTTGGTGGCGACGCCCTCACCGAAATAAATCACGGTGCCGTCGCGCTGCATTTCTTCGGCCATCGCTGCGGCGACGCCCTGGTTGATCGTCAAAGTCGACATAATGGGTTTCCTTCAGATTCAGTCCGCGTAGACTTCGGTGGTCAGCTCGGCGACGTCCGGGAACGGCGAGTCCTTGGCAAATTGGAGGGCGGCGTCGATGCGCGCCTCGGCGGCGCTGCGCAGGGCCGCGATGCGGGTGCGGTCCAGATCGTCCGCATTGAGCATGCGCGTTTCCATGCGTGCGATCGGGTCGCGTCCCATCCAGTAGGCGCGTTCGTCCAGATCGTGCTGGGGCGGCTCGTCCGGCTCCAGGTGCGGGCGCTGGCGGAAGGTGTTCAGTTCGAGCAGATACGGCATGCCGGTGCGGCGGATGTTGTCGACCGCATCGCAGGCGGCCGCATACACGGCTTCGACGTCGTTGCCGTCGACCGTCTCGCTGCCCATGCCATAGCTGGCCGCCCATGGCGCGATGAAGTCGCCGACCATGGTCTCCTTGCGGTGCACATAGGCCTGCCACTGGTTGTTTTCGCACACGAACAGCAGCGGCAGTTTCCAGACGGCGGCCAGGTTCAGGGCCTCGTGGAAGATGCCTTCGCAGGCGGCGCCGTCGCCGAAGAAGCAGGCCACGATGCCCGGCTCGCCCAGCTGCTGCTTGGCCAGGGCCACGCCCGGCGCCATCGACAGCTCGCCGCCGACGATGGTCGAGGTCAGCACCACGCCAAGCTCCTTGGCCGAGACGTGCAGAAAGCCGCTCTTGCCCTTGCAGTAGCCGGTGCTGCGGCCCATCGATTCGGCCATGATGCGGCCCGGATCGGCGCCGCGCGCCAGCAGGTGGCCGACCGAACGGTGGTTGGTCAGGATCTTGTCGTCCGGTCCGAGGGCGGCGACGACGCCGACGGCGGCCGCCTCCTGGCCCAGCGAGGAACAGATGCCGGGGAAGGAATGGTCCTTCGCCAGGCGCACCGCGCGCTCTTCGTAGGCGCGGATCAGCAGCATGCGCTCGAACAGCGCCAGGCGCTGTGCGGAAGTGGTGGTCATGGGGCTATCCTTTTTTGCAAAAGGCAGCCAGGTGCGGGATGCCCTGGCCGCATGCCCCGCATCTTAGGGAAGGCCGCGCGGGCGCGTTCTTAAGAGTTGGCTAAACCGACCTTAAAATTTTCTTCAGTTGACAAAATAAAAAGTTTTGCCCATGCAACATATCGGCCGGAGAGCAGGCATAATACGGGCCTCGACCCTGAATTCGTCCTCGCCTGATCGGAAACGCTGATGCGCGCCCTGGGATTACGAAGCAAATCCATTATTGCCCTGCTGCTGTCCTGCTGTCTGGCCCTGGTGCCGGCCGGGCTGCTGGCCTGGCGCATGGTCGACGCGATCCGCGACTACTATGGCGCGGCGTATGCCAGTTCCACCGTCAAGCTGTTCAAGGAAGCCGTGTTCGCGCGCGTCACGCGCGAGCTGGCCCTGTCGCAGCGCCTGGCCAAGTCCGAAGTCATGCGCGCCTGGCTGCTGGACGAGGACAATCCGGCCAAGCGCGAGACCTTCTTCCGCGAGGCCGAGAGCTTCCGCGCCGATTTCCAGGACCATTCCTACTTCATCGTCAGCTGGCGCCACCGCTACTTCAATGCCGATAATCTGCCGGTGGTGGCCGCGCCGCGCGCCGACACCAGCCGCGACGACAAGGAGATCGCCTGGTTCTTCAACACCATGCAGGGCACGGCCCAGTTCAACCTGAACACCAGCCATGACCGCTTCCTCGACCTGACCAAGGTCTGGATCAATGTCGTCATCTACGACGGCGCCAGCAAACTCGGGGTGGCCGGCACCGGCCTCGATCTGACCCGCCTGCTGAAGGAATTCGTCAAGCGCGACGAGGCCGGCCTGGTGCAGATGATCACCGACGCGCAGGGCGCGATCCAGATGCACCCGGACGCGCGCCTGATCGCGCTGAACACCGCCACCCAGGGCGTGCAGGCGAACGACAGCACGATCTTCAAGCTCGCTGGCAGCCCGGCCGACGCAGCCGCCCTGCGCGACGCGCTCGAGCGCGCCCAGCGCCAGCCGAACGAACCGGCCGTGCTGCACCTGAACTTCCACGGCCGTCCGCAGATCCTGGCCATCAGCTACCTGCCCGAGCTGCGCTGGCACCAGGTGTCGGTGGTCGACCCGCATGCGGTCCAGCTGATCCAGCCGGTCTGGCTGTGGGCGCTTGGCGCCACCGTGCTGGTGCTGCTGCTGGCGATGGTGGCCGGCTTCCTCTACCTGACCGAGCGCCTGCTGCTGCAGCCGATCCGCGCGCTGCGCTCGTCCGCCCAGGCGGTCGCCGACGGCAATTACAGTTTGAGCCTGCCCACGGCCGGCCAGGACGAACTGGGCGAACTGGCGCGCGCCTTCGACCGCATGGCGCAGAAGGTCGCGCACCAAACCGAGGACCTGGAGCGGCGCGTGCAGGAGCGCACCGCCGCCCTTGAGGAAGCCAATCTGCGCATGCAGGCGGCCCACAAGACGATCGACGATTCGATCAACTACGCCAGCCTGATTCAGCGCGCCGTGCTGCCCGAGCGCGAGCTCGCGCATGCGCTCGGGCCCGACCATTTCGTGCTGTGGTGGCCGCGCGATGTCGTCGGCGGCGACTTCTATGTGTTCCGGCGCGACGGCGAGAACTGCCTGCTCGGCGTGGTCGACTGCGCCGGCCATGGCGTGGCCGGCGCCCTCATGACCATGCTGGGCGGCGCCGCCATCGAACAGGCCATCAGCGCCACCGATCCGACCTCGCCGGCCGCCGTCATGCGCGCGGCCGACCAGAGCGTGCGCGGCATGCTGCGCGCCGGCGACATGCGGCGCGCCCTCGCCACCAGCATGGACGCCGGCCTGTGCTACCTGGACCGCGAACGCGGCCTGCTGCGCTTTGCCGGCGCCAAGGTCTCGCTGTACTGGAGCGACGGGCGCGTGATCGAAGAAATCAAGGGCAACCGGCGCGCGCTCGGCGACCGCCGCGTGGGCGAATACGAAGACATCACCATCACGGCCCAGCCGGGCCACACCTATTACCTCGTCACCGACGGCGTGCTCGATCAGGCCGGCGGCGAACATGGCTTCGGCTTCGGCTCGCAGCGCCTGCACGAACTGCTGCTGCGCCATGCCGAACTGCCGATGCCGGAGCAGGCCATGCGCTTCGGCGAGGCCCTGCGCGCCTACCGCGGCGAGCATCCGCAACGCGACGACATCACCGTCTTGGCCTTCCGCTTCAGCCAGAGCAGCACTGGGAGCGGCACATGAAACTACAACTGCCGGGCAGCGCCTCGGCTCCGCGCATCGACGCCGACTGGGAGCGCGGCGAGCTGCGCCTGAGCGGCGACTCGTATCCGGAGAATTCGTTTGAATACTACGCGCCCATGCTCGACTGGCTGGACGCCTATCTGCGCGACCCGCCCGGGCCGCTGCGCCTGCAGCTCTACCTCAAATACCTGAATACCAGCAGCGTGAAGGTGCTGATGGACGTGCTCGACGCGCTCGAAGACGCCTGGCTGGCCGGCCACGATGTGCGCGTCGACTGGTATCTCGATCCGAGCAATCCGCGCGGGGCCGAACTGGCCGGCGAATTCCGCGAGGACTGCAGCTTCCCCTTCCAGCTCTGCGAAGCCCCCGCCAGCGGGATCTAGAGCGTGCAGAAGCGCCACACGGTCAGACTCGTATAGGTCTGGCCCGGGCGCAGCACGGTGCTGGGAAAATGCGCGTGGTTGGGCGAATCGGGCAGGTGCTGGGTCTCGAAGGCGAAACCATCGTGGCGCTGGTAGGCCAGCCCTTCGCTGCCGATCTCGCTGCCGTCGAAGCCATTCCCGCTGAAGAACTGAGCGGCCGGTTCGGTCGTCAGGATCTGCAGGCAGCGCCCGCTCACACGCTCGTGCACGAGGGCCACCGGGGCCAGCACGCCATCCGGCTTGTTGAAGACATAGCTGTGGTCGAAACCGGGTTCGCCGATGGCGGCGATGCGCCAGCCCAGGCGCGCCGGGCGGCGAAAATCGAGCGGGCTGCCGTCGACCATCGCCAGCGCCCCGGTCGGGCAGTTGCGCGCATCGGTGACGGCCACCTGGGCCGCTTCGATCTGCAGCACATGGGTGTCGAGCCCGCGCGTGCCGGCGCCAGCCAGATTGAAGAAAGCGTGGTTGGTCAGGTTCAGCACCGTCGGGCGCGTGGTGCGCGCCGTGATCTCCAGATGCAGGGTGTTCTCGGCGTGCAGCAGCCAGTAGCCGACCTCGACCTCGAGCTCGCCGGGGAAGCCACCATCGCCGTCCGGGCTGACGAGGCGCAGCAGCACGCCGCGCGCATCGGGCCGCTCGGCATAGCGGCCCTGCCAGACACGCTTGTCGAAACCATCGGGGTCGCCATGCAGGTGCAGGCCGTCGGCATTGGCGGGCAGTTGCACGCGCGCGCCGTCGAGCATGAAGCTGGCGCCTGCGATGCGGCCGGCGTAGCGCCCCATCATGGCGGCGAAGCGGCGGCGCGTGCGCTGGTAGGCGGCCAGATCGGGCAGACTCAGCAGCACATTGCGGCGTTGGCCAAGCCGGTCCGGCACGCGCAGTTCGGTGATGGTGGCGCCATGGCCGATGCAGGCAAAGCGCATGCCCTGCCCGTTCTCGAGCACGAAGGCGCTGCCGCCGTCAGAAGGCGCAGGGCACATCGGCCATCCCCTGCACGCCGGCCTCGATCAGCAGCACGGCGCCGGCCCAGGGATCGTCCTCGGGCTGGCCGGCGGCGATCGAGGTCACCAGCAGCTGGTCCATGCGCGCGCCGCCGAACGCGCACATCGAGGGCTTGGCCATCGGCACCGCGATCTGGCCGACCAGCCGGCCCTCGGGCGAAAAGCGCAGGATCATGCCGCCATCATTGCCGCACACCCAGTAGCAGCCATCGACGTCCATGGCGGCGCCATCGGGACGGCCCGGCAGCGGTTTCATATCGACCAGCACGCGCTGGCGCGACAGCGCCCCGCTGGCCGGATCCAGGTCGAACGCCCACACCAGCTGGCGCAGCGGGTGCGAGTCGGACAGGTAGAGCGTGCGCCCATCGGGTGAGAAGGCCAGGCCGTTCTGGGTCAGCAGGCCGGATACGAGCGGGGCCGACAGGCTGCCGTCCCAGCGGTACAAACCGCCGACGGCGCGCGCGGCGGCCATGTCCATGAACATGGTGCCGGCCCAGAAACGGCCCTGGCGGTCGGTGCGCCCGTCATTGAAGCGCATGCCCTCCCCCAGTTCGGGCGGACAGGCCAGACGCGCCGCCTGCACCTGCCCGTCTTCGCGCAACTGCAGATGAAACAGGCCGCTCTGCATGCCGGCGATCAGACCGCCGCCGGCACGCGGCGCCAGGCAGGCCGGCATTTCCGCCGTCTGCCAGCAGCGGGTGGCGCCGCTGGCCGCATCCAGGCGCCAGATCAGGCGCGCCGGGATATCGACCCAGTACCAGCAGGCCTCGGCGGCCGACCACACGGGGCCTTCGCCCACCTGGCCGCGGATGTTGCCGATCCTTTCCAGCTTGCCCATCACAGGTCCTGAATTTCCTTGTACTGCGGCACCAGGGCCTTCATCACCACCCAGGCCGCCAGATACACAAGCGCACAGATCGAGAACATGATCATGTAGCCGGTCTGGATATGGCCGAGCTTGTCGTAATAGTCGAACAGCCAGCCGCCGAGCTTGGACAGCGCGACGCCGCCCATGCCACCGGCCATGCCGCCGAGACCGACGACCGAGGCCACCGTATGCTTGGGGAACATATCAGACACCGTCGTGAAGATATTCGCCGACCAGGCCTGGTGGGCCGCCGCGCCGACGCCGATCAAGAGCACCGGCGCCCACATGCCGAGCCCGCCCATGGGCTGGGCCAGCAGCACGATCAGCGGGAACACGGCGATCAGCAGCATCGCCTTCATGCGCCCGTCGTAAGGCGTGTAGCCGGCATTGATGAAGCGCAGCGGCAGCCAGCCGCCGCCGATCGAGCCGACCATCGTAATGCTGTACAGCACCGCCAGCGGCAGCACGATGGCCGTGCCGGTGATACCGAACTGCACCGCCAGATACTTCGGCAGCCAGAACAGGTAGAACCACCAGACGCCGTCGGTCATGAACTTACCGATGGCAAAGGCCCAGGTCTGGCGGTAGGCCAGCAGACGCCACCACGACACGCGCGGCGCCGTGGCAGCCGGCGCCGGGGCGCTGCTGTCGCTGTGGATGTAGTCGAGCTCGGCGCGCGAGAGGCGCTTCTGCTGTTCCGGCTTGTCGTAATAGACGATCCAGAAACCCATCCAGGCGAAACCGACGGCGCCGATGATCACGAAAGCCGCCTGCCAGCCCCACAGTTCGGCGATCAGGGGCACCGTGGCCGGGGCCAGGATCGCGCCCACGTTCGCCCCGGAATTGAAGATGCCGGTGGCGAGCGCCCGCTCACGCTTCGGGAAGTACTCGGCGGTGGCCTTGATCGCCACCGGGAAGTTGCCCGCCTCGCCGACGGCCAGCACGGCCCGGCCCAGCATGAAACCGGCAATCGAGGCCGGAATCAGGCCGAAGCCCAGGCTGCTCAGCAGATGCGAGAAGCCCTCGCCCATCGGCACCGCCAGCGCATGCAACACCGCGCCGATCGACCACACGAAGATGGCCAGCAGATAGGCGCGCTTGGTGCCGATGCGGTCGATGAAGCGGCCGGCGAACAGCATCGCCAGCGCATACACGAACTGGAACACGGCCGTGATATTGGCGTAGTCCGTATTGGTCCAGCCAAATTCCTTGGACAGGGCCGGTGCCAGCAGGCTGAGCACCTGTCGGTCCAGGTAGTTGACGGTGGTGGCGAAAAACAGCAGACCACAGATGGTCCAGCGGTACTTGCCGATCGCTTGTGCTTGCATGGTGTCTTTAGTTATCGTGGTCGCTTGCGTCATGGCGGGTGTCTCCTGGCCCGCGGGCCTTAATCGGCGGCCTGCAGCTTACCGTCCTGCAAGCGTACCAGCTTGAGCGGATTGCCATCGGCAATGGCCGCCGGCAGCAGGCTGCCCGGGAAGTTCTGATAGCAGACCGAACGCAGGAAGCGCTCGATGGCCTGGGCGCCGACCGACGTCGAGCGGCCGTCCGAGGTCGACGGGTACGGACCGCCGTGCACCATCGCATGGCAGACTTCGACGCCGGTCGGGAAGCCGTTGAACAGGATGCGGCCGGCCTTGCGTTCGAGGATCGGCACCAGGCGCGCGGCCAGGGCATAGTCTTCGGGCAGGGCGTGCACGGTGGCCGTCAGCTGGCCTTCGAGCTGCTCGGCGAAGGCCAGCATTTCGGCCTCGTCCTTGCATTTGACCACCAGCGCGGCCGGGCCGAACACTTCGGCTTCGAGCGCGTGATTGGCCTGGTAGGTGGCGACATCGGTGACGAACAGCGCGGCCTGGGCCGGGCAGGCCTGGCTGCCGCTCTGGCCGCGTGCCACGCATTGCACGCCGGGCACGCTGGCGTAGGCGGCCACACCTTCGTTGTAGGCGCTGTGGATGCCGGGCGAGAGCATGGTGGCGGCAGCGCGCGTGTTCAGGCTGGCGCCGGCGGCCTGCAGGAAGGCGTCCAGGGCCGGACCTGCGAGCGCCAGCACCAGACCGGGGTTGGTGCAGAACTGGCCGGCGCCGAGCGTCAGCGAATCGACATAGGCCTGGGCAAAGGCGCCGACGTCGCCCGAGATCGCGCCGGGCAGCAGGAACACCGGGTTAATCGAGCTCATCTCCGCGTAGACGGGGATCGGTTCCTTGCGCGCGGCCGCCGTCTTCATCAGGGCCACACCGCCATTGCGCGAGCCGGTAAAGCCGACCGCCTTGATGGCCGGATGGCCAACCAGGGCCTGGCCGATCAGATTGCCGCCGCCGAACAGCATCGAGAAGGTTCCTTCCGGCAGGGCGCAGTCGGCCACAGCCTTCTGCACGGCGCGCCCGACCAGTTCCGAGGTGCCCGGGTGGGCGCTGTGGGCCTTGACGATGACAGGGCAGCCGGCGGCCAGGGCCGAGGCGGTGTCGCCGCCCGCGACCGAGAAGGCCAGCGGGAAATTGGACGCGCCAAACACGGCCACCGGGCCGATCGCCACGCGGCGCAGGCGCAGATCGGGCCGCGGCGGTACGCGGTTCGGCAGGGCCGAGTCGAGCGTGGCCGACAGGTAGTGGCCGTCGCGCACGACCTGGGCGAACATGCGCAGCTGGTTGCAGGTGCGGCCCCGCTCGCCTTCGAGGCGGGCCTGGGGCAGACCGGTTTCCAGCATGGCGCGTTCGATCAGTTCGCTGCCGAGCGCCATGATGTTGTCGGCGATGGTTTCCAGGAAGCGCGCACGCGCCTCGGGCGCCGTTTCGCGGTAGCTGTCGAAGGCGGCGGCGGCCAGGGCGCAGGCCTCGGCCACCACGCTTTCATTGGCCAGGCCAAAGGCCGGTTCCAGCTTCTCGCCGGTGGCCGGGTTGGTGGCGCGGATGCTGCCAGCATCGCCCTGCAGGGCGCGCTGGCCGATGAACATATGTCCAGTGATCATGAGTGTGTCAGTCCTTGAATTACTTGGCGCCCGACTTCTTGATGAGGTCGAGCAGCATGGCGTCTTCTTCGGCGGTCAGGTCGGTCAGCGGAGCGCGCACCGGGCCGCCGCTGTGGCCGACCAGGCGGGCGCCGGCCTTGACGATCGAGACCGCATAGCCGGCCTTGCGGTTACGGATTTTCAGGTAGGGCAGGAAGAAATCGTCGAGCAGGCGGTTGACGGTCGCATGGTCGTCCTTGGCCACGGCGTGGTAGAAGTCCATCGCCAGTTGCGGCACAAAGTTGAACACGGCCGAGGAATAGACCGGCACGCCGAGCGCCTTGTAGGCGGCGGCATATACTTCGGCCGTCGGCAGACCGCCCAGGTAGCTGAAGCGGTCGCCCATGCGGCGCCAGATCTGCACCATCAGTTCGATTTCGCCGATGCCGTCCTTGAAGCCGATCAGGTTCGGGCAGCGCGCGGCCAGGATCTCGAGCGAGTCGGCGGTCAGGCGGCACTGGGCGCGGTTGTAGACGACCACGCCGAAATCGACCGAGTTACAGACTTCTTCGACGTGGCGGATCAGGCCGTCCTGCGAGGCTTCGGTCAGGTAGTGCGGCAGCAGCAGAATGCCGTGCGCGCCGAGGCGCTCGGCTTCCTGGGCAAAGGCGATGGCCGAGCGGGTCGGGCCGCCGGCGCCAGCCAGGATCGGCACCTTGCCGCGGCAGGTGTCGACGGCGGTCTTGATCACGTCCGAGTACTCGCTCGGGGTCAGCGAGAAGAACTCACCGGTGCCGCCCGCGGCGAACAGGGCGCTGGCGCCGTAGGGAGCCAGCCATTCGAGACGCTCGGCATAGGACTTGGCGTTGAAGTTGCCTTGCTCGTCGAAGTCCGTGATCGGGAAGGACAGCAGGCCGGCGGACAGAATCTGTTTCAGGTCTTGTGGTTGCATGGGAGTCTCCAGGGTGCAGGTTAAGTGGTATGTCGTCGTACAACTATGCAGGTGGCAAGGGCGTCGTGTGAGGGAGGGGGACCCTCGCCTACTGCAGGGAGGCTTCGAGCCGGTCCTGGGCCTGGCGCAGCCGCTCGCGGCTGTTGGACAGGTGGGTGCGCATGGCGGCGCGCGCCGCGTCAGCGTCCTGGGCCAGGATGGCCTGGAAGATGGCGGCGTGCTCGCGCTGCACGCGTTCCAGGTAGCGCACAGGATCGTCCTGGCTCAGCTGGGCGGTGTTCAGGCGGGCACGCGGGATGATGGCCTGGCCGAGCTGGCCCAGGATGTCCACGAAATAGGGGTTGCCGGTGGCAGCGGCGATCAGGTAGTGAAAGCGTTTGTCGAGTTCGACCGAGCGGCTGTTGCGCGTGGTGGCCGACTGCATTTCTTCGAGCACGCTGCGCAGTTCGGCCACCTGGTCCGCGCTGCGGCGCGTGGCGGCCAGCCAGGCCGCTTCCGTTTCCAGACTGATGCGCAGCTCGAGAATGTCGAGCACATCGCGCACCGTGCGGATCTGATCCGGCGGGAACGCCAGCCCCTGGGGCGCGCGCTCGATGACGAAGGTGCCGATGCCGTGCCGGGTTTCCACCCAGCCGGCCGCCTGCAGCTTGGACATGGCCTCGCGCACCACGGTGCGGCTGACCCCGTGCAATTCCATGATGGCGGTCTCGGTCGGCAGCTTGTCGCCGGGTTTGAGCACGCCCTTCTCGATGCTGTCGGTAAAGCTCGCCACCAGGCCATCGGCGAGGTTGCGCGGCTTGCGGCGGGACGGCGTCAGGAACATGGTGTCTGGAATCATACAGGGAGCGCCCATCATGTCATACGATGTCTGATGACGCAAGCCTTATTTGTACTTCGGACCGTCGAAGATGAAGCCGCCGCCGTGGTAGGTGGCATTGGCGTCGTCCTCGGCCGGATAGACGCCGGTATCCGGGAACAGATGGGCGAACTGGGCCGAGCTGTCCTTCGGGCGGAAACCGAGGTGAGCCGCCTTTCGGTTATCCCAGAACACGGCCGGATTATCCGACATGCCATACAGCACGGTAAAGCCGACGCGCGGCGTGACCAGGCTGCAACGCAGGGCCTCGACCAGATCGTCATAGCTGAACCAGGTGCGCATCATGCGCGGGTTCTTGGGTTCCGGGAAAGAGGAGCCGATGCGCAGGGCCACGGTCTCGATGCCGGCGCGCTCGAAATAATACTGGCCCAGCAGTTCGCCATAGCACTTGGACAGGCCGTACATCGAGTCCGGGCGCATGCGCGCATCGGCGTCGATGACCTCGGTCTGCTTGTAGAAGCCGATCGCATGGTTCGAGCTGGCGAACACGATGCGCTTGACGCCCAGGCGGTGGGCCGCCTCGTATATGTTATAGGTGCCCTGGATGTTCGCGAACATGATGTCCTCGAACGGGTATTCGGTCGAGATGCCGCCGAAGTGCAGGATGGCGTCGCAGCCCTCGACTGCCTTGAGCACGGCGGCCTTGTCGGCCAGGTTCAGCTGAAAGATTTCCTCACCCTCGGCGGCCGCGCCCAGATCCGCGATATCGGACAGGCGCAGCACCTCGGTAAAGGCCTTGAGGCGCTCGCGCAGCACCTTGCCCAGGCCGCCGGCGGCGCCGGTCAGCAGCAAACGTTTAAACGGTTTCGTCATAGCGATCTCACATCATCAAGCGGGGCTCCGCCCCATTTTTTTCGTCACAGAAAAATCGGGGTCAGACCCCATTTTTCGTCGAAGAAAAATGGGGTCTGACCCCGATTTTTCTTCAGGTCACTGGGGCCGGGTTGAATAGCACAAGGGCATTGTGCAGGCGGTGCTGCTCGGCCCAGGTTTTTTTGCCGCTGGCGACGTCGAGCATCAGGCGGAACAGCTCCCAGCCGACGTCGGCAATCGTCGCTTCGCCACTGGCGATGCGGCCGGCGTTCACGTCCATCAGGTCGTGCCAGCGGCGCGCCAGATCGTCGCGCGTGGCCACCTTGATCACCGGCACCGGGGCCAGGCCATAGGGCGTGCCGCGCCCGGTCGTGAACACGTGCAGATTCATGCCGGCCGCCACTTGCAGGGTGCCGCAGATGAAGTCCGAAGCCGGCGTGGCCGCATAGATCAGGCCGCGCTGCTTGAGCTTTTCGCCCGGCGCCAGCACGCCCGTGATCGGGGCCGAGCCGGATTTCACGATCGAGCCCATTGCTTTCTCGACGATGTTCGACAGCCCGCCCTTCTTGTTGCCGGGCGTGGTGTTGGCGCTGCGGTCGACCCCGCCGCGCTTGAGGTAGGCGTCGTACCAGGCCATCTCGCGGATCATGGCCTCGGCCACTTCGGGCGTGGCCGCGCGCGAGGTCAGCTGGTCGATGCCGTCGCGCACTTCGGTCACTTCGGAGAACATCACGGTGGCGCCCGCGCGCACCAGCAGATCGGTCGCATAGCCGACCGCCGGATTGGCCGTCACGCCCGAGAAGGCATCCGAACCGCCGCACTGCACGCCGACCACCAGCTCGCTGGCGGGCACAGTCTCGCGGCGGCGCTGGTTCAGCACCTGCAGGCGTTCCTCGGCCTGGGCCAGGATGGCGTCGATCATCGCGCCGAAACCGACGTGGGCGGCGTCCTGCAGACAGACGACCGGCACCTCGGCGTCCGGATTGCCATTGATGGGGATGATCCCGCGCGGCATCAGACGCTGCGGCTGCAGCTTCTCGCAGCCGAGGCTGACGATCATCGCCTGCCCGCCGAAATTCGGATTCAGGCTGATATTGCGCAGCGTGCGGATCGGGATGATGCCGTCCGGCGCGTCGATCGCCACGCCGCAGCCATAGGTGTGCTCGATGCCGACCACGTCCTCGACATGCGGATACTTGGGCAGCAGCTCGGCGCGGATGCGCTTGACCGCGTGCTCGACCACCCCGGCCACGCACTGCACGGTGGTGGTGATGGCCAGCAGATTGCGCGTGCCGACGCTGCCGTCGGGATTACGGTAGCCCTCGAACGTAAAACCCGCGAGCGGCTCCATGGCCGGGGCCGGGCGGGTGGCGATCGGCAGATTGTCGAGCGCGCGCGCCTCGGGCAGCTTCACCAGGGCCTCGGAAATCCAGCTGCCGGCCGGAATCGCCTGGGCCGCATAGCCGATGGTCACGTTGTAACGGCGGATCGGGTCGTTTTCCCGGAAATCGCTGAGGGCCACCTTGTGCCCCTGGGGAACGCCGTCTTTCAGGACCAGGCCGCTCGGCAACACCGTGCCACTGGTCAGACCACCGTCATTTGCCACGATCGCGACGTTGTCATTCTCGTGCATCTGGATAATACGGGGTGCGGCGGAAGTCATGCTGTAATCCTTATCGACCCACGGGGAGCGCCGATTTCAGCTCCCAAGTGGTTGATTTATAGTGAGTTTTTCGCGATACATATCGGCAAATGCGGGGCCGCCATGACGCATTTTCTTAAATCCAGTATGGCGCAAAAAAAACATTTTGGCTAGTCCGGATTGCTTATTTGGTCTGACCACTTTAGAATGTACTCACTCCAATGAGCATTTTTAACGTCCCCGAATGAACGCGCCCAGCAAGAAACTGCCCGACCTGGTGGCTCCCGAAAGCCGGCTCTACCGCCAGGTGGCGGACAAGATCCAGGCCCTGATCGCCGCCGATGGCCTGGGCGCGGGCGCCCGCCTGCCCTCGGAACGCGACCTGTCGGCCAAGCTCGAAGTCAGCCGCGCCTCGCTGCGCGAAGCCCTGATCGCGCTCGAGCTGTCGGGCGTGATCGAAGTGCGCGGCGGTTCCGGCGTGTACGTCTGCGCGCGCCCGGAAGCGACGCGCGCCGTGCCCGAGGCCGGCCCGGGCCCGTTTGAAGTGCTGTCGGCCCGGCGCATGATCGAAGCCGACGTGGCCGCGATGGCGGCGCGGGTGGCCACCGACAGTGCGATCGACGCCATTTTGCGCGCGGTGGAAGACATGGAGCGCCACCACGACAACTACGCCACGAATGAACACCTGGACCGCAATTTCCACCTGGCGATTGCGGCCGCGACCGGCAACAGCGCCATGGTCGGGGTGATGACCTATCTGTGGGACCAGCGCGGCCGTCTGTGGCACAAGCTGAAGGAACACTTCCAGACGGAAGAACTGCGCAAGGAAACCCTGAGCGACCACCGCCAGATTTTCCAGGCGATTGCCAACCACGACCCCGCCGCGGCCAAGAAGGCCATGCGCGCCCACCTGGAAAGGGTGACGCGCACCTTCTCGCGCGGCTGACACGCAAAGAGTTACAGCAAGACCCAAGCCTGACCGTGCGACCTCGGCTCCCCCGCGAGCCCTCGTCTAGACCGGCACGGAGTACGCGAGGTACTCCACGCGCCAACGAGCGCACCACCATTTGAAAACACGACGGAGACACGTTTTTATGACCTCGCGTATCACCCGCACGCAACCGCGCGTGCTCTGCACCGCCATCGCCCTGGCTCTGGGCGCCCTCACCCAGCAGGCCCTGGCCCAGCAGGCCGAAGAAACCATGCAGCGCGTCGAAGTGACGGGCTCGAGCATCAAGCGCCTGGCCTCCGAAGCGGCCCTGCCAGTCACCACGATGAAGGCCGAAGAACTGGTCGCGCGCGGCATGACCACCCTGGCCGACTTCATGATGGCCCTGCCCCAGTCGGCCTCGCTGGCGCCCTCGAACGCCGGCTCCGGCACCAACGTCAACCTGCGCGGCCTGGGCGTGAACCGCACGCTGGTGCTGCTCAATGGCCGCCGCCTGGCCAATGAGGCCATCGCCGACGGCTACGCCAACCTCGACGTGATTCCGATGTCGGCCATCGCCCGCGTCGAAGTGCTGCGCGATGGCGCCTCCTCGATCTACGGCTCGGATGCGATCGGCGGCGTGATCAACTTCATCACCAAGAACAGTGTCGAAGGCGGCCAGGTGACGGCCCAGTGGGTCCAGCCGGAACGCAAGGGCGGCGCCGACGAGCAGCGCCTCGGCCTGACCTTCGGCAAGGGCAACCTGGCCAGCGATGGCTGGAATCTGTACGGCACCATCGACGCCCACAAGCGCTCGCCGCTGCTGGCGCGCGACCGCGCCGAATACTCGACCACCGAGATTCTGACCAACCTCGGCCGCGCCCCCGCGCTCGGCTCGGGCGGCTACGCGATGCCGGCCAACTTCACCACGGCCACCAATAAGACGGCCCAGAACCCGCTGTACACGAATGGCTGCGCCCAGCCGTATTCGATCCAGGGCGCGAAGAGCACCTGTATTCTGAACACCACCGAATACGGCATGGCCCTGTACCAGAACGACCAGACCACCTTCTACGGCCGCGGCACCAAGAAGTTCAGCGAGGACCACCAGCTGGTGGTCGACCTGTCCTACGGTATCGAACACATCTACCAGACCCGCAATCCGACCCAGTCGGTGGCCGTGGCCGGTGTCACGGCCCAGCTGCCCGCGACCTCGAAATGGTATCCGGGTAACAGCGGCGGCGTGCCGGCCGTGGCCGGCCTCAAGGGCGAACCCCTGATCCTCACCTGGTCGGTGGCCGACCTCGGTCTGGGCACCCAGAAGGACGAGCAGCAGAACATGCGCTTCGCCATCTCGGACGAGAACCGCTATGGCGAATGGGACACCAAGCTCGGTCTGGTGATCGGCAAGTCCAAGCGCTTCAACTACTATGATTCGGGCTTCGTCAAAGGCCAGGGCCTGCTCGACGGTCTGAAGAACGGCAAGCTCAATCCCTTCGGCCTGCAGGACGCCGACGGCCTCGCCTACCTGAAGTCGATCTCGGTCGACGGCCAGAAGAACCGCGATTCGGAATCGACCTTCACCGGTCTGGACGCGACCGCCAGCCGCACGCTGATGGATCTGGCCGGCGGCAAGATGGGCCTGGCCGTGGGCCTGGACCTGCACCGCGACACCACGCGTGACGACAAGCTGGCCATCCAGAACGAAGTGACCTACCTGAACGGCAGCGCCGCCCACGGCGAAGGCGCGCGCAATGTGGCCGCCCTGTATGCCGAGCTGGACATGCCGGTGACCAAGACCCTGACCCTGAACCTGGCCGCGCGCGACGACCATTTCAGCGACTTCGGCAACACCTTCAATCCCAAGGCCAGCTTCCGTTGGGAGCCGATGAAGACCCTGATGTTCCGCGGCTCGGCCAATACCGGCTTCCGCGCGCCGACCCTGTTCGACCGCTATGGCTACCGCCTGCCGGGCGCGACCGGCAACACCAGCGCCAAGTGGGACGATCCGGTGCTGTGCCCGGGCGGTACGCCGGGCGTGGCCGGCACCGGCAAGGCCCTGCCGGGCTATGTGGCCTCGGCCGTGTGTAATGCCGCCCTGCCCAAGCAGACCGGTTCCAATCCGGACGTGGTGCCGGAAAAATCGCGCGGCTGGAGCCTCGGCACCGTGTTCGAGCCGGTCAACAACCTGACCGTCTCGCTCGATTACTGGAACATCCGCATGACGGACATGCTGGCCAATCTGCCCGAGCAGGTCTACTTCCTGTATCCGGAGAAGTACAAGTCCTATTTCGTGCGCAATGCCGACGGCACTATCGCCTACATCAAGAACGTGATCATGAACCTGGGTGGCCAGAAGGCCGCGGGCGTCGATTTCTCGGCCGCCTACCAGTTCCCGAAGACCAGCTTCGGCAGCTTCAAGTTCTCGGTTGACGGCACCTGGCTCGACCAGTTCGACAACCAGCTCGAGAAGGATTCGGCCTTTGTCTCGAACATCGGCCGCTTCGGCCTGGCCTCGAACGGCACCACCTCGAGCCTGCCGATCATCACCTTCCGCACCAAGGCCACCAGCCGCCTGAACTGGGCGTATGGCGCCTGGAATGCCCAGCTGACCCAGAACTACAACTCGTCCTACACCGACCAGAACCTGGTGGCCCAGCAATACTGGCGCGACATCAAGTCCTACAAGGTGTACAACCTGACCCTGAGCTACCGCGGCATCAAGGGTCTGGACCTGGTGGGCGGTGTGACCAATCTGTTCGACGCTGCCCCGCCGCAGACCAACCACAGTGGCTACACCTACGGCTATCTGAGCTCGGCGGCCAGCCCGATCGGCCGTTCCTTCAACCTGCGCGCGACCTATAGCTTCTAAGTCCGGCACCGGTCCGCCGCGGCGGACCGGATCACGCAAGTTCAGACCAGGGCGGCGCCACGGCCCGCCCTGGTCGCATGTAGCGAGGCAAGCATGAAGATTCGTCTGTTCGCAGCCGCCCTGTTCAGCCTGGGCCTGGCCGCTTCCGCCGCCGCCAGCGAGGCGCGCGTCATCCTCGTCGGCGATTCGACCATGGCCAGCAAAAGCGGCTATGGCGACGCCCTGTGCGCCCGTTTCACGCCCCAGGTCGAGTGCATCAACCTGGCCCGTGGCGGCCGCTCTTCTGCGTCATTCCGGGCCGAGGGCCTGTGGGACCAGGTGCAGCAGCTGTTGCGCGCCGCTCCCGCCACCCCGACCTATGTACTGATCCAGTTCGGCCACAACGACCAGCCGGGCAAGCCCGGCCGCTCGACCGATCTGGTCACCGAATTCCCCGCCAATATGGCGCGCTATGCCCAGGAAGTGCAGGCCCTGGGCGGCATCCCCGTGCTGGTGACGCCGCTGACCCGGCGCAGCTTCAAGGGTCCGAATCTGCAGAACGACCTGGCGCCCTGGGCCGCCGCCACCCGCAGCGTGGCCGGCCAGACCCGGGCCGTGCTGCTCGACCTGAACGCCAGCAGCTATGCGGCCGTGCAGGCCATGGGCCAGGACGAAGCCGACACCCTGGCCGCCGGCCCAAAACCGGTCGCCGCCAGCGCGCCGGCCGATCCCAACAAGGTGGAGCCGCAAGGCACGCCCAAGCCCCTGTTCGACCGCACCCACCTGGGCGACAAGGGCGCGCGCCTGTTCTCCGGCATGGTGGCCGACGCGCTGCGTCAGGCGACCCCGAAGCTGGCCGCCTACCTCCCGCGCGAGGCCAAATGATGGGCCGCCTCGGCATCCTCACCCTGGCCCTGCTGGCCGCCCACGCCGCCCAGGCGCAGGATACGCGCCAGGTGCGCGAACCGGTGCTGCCGCCGGCCTGCACGGTGCTGCAGGCAGCCGCTGCGCCGGACGACACGGCGCGCATCCAGCAGGCCATCGACGCCTGCCCGGCCGGCCAGGGCGTGCGCCTGTCAGGCAGCAAGGACCTGAACCAGTACCACGCCGGCCCGCTCGTCATCAAAAGCGGCGTGACCCTGCTGATCGACGGCGATGTGACCCTGTTCGCCAGCCGCGATCCGCGCCAGTACGACAAGGGCACGGGCGCCTGCGGCAAAGTGCAGCGCAAGGGCCGCCAGTGCAAGCCCTTCATCACCATCGCCGACGCCGAGGGCAGCGGCATCATGGGTGACGGCGTGATCGACGGCCAGGGCGGCGAGGTGGTCAGCGGCGGCCAGGAGTCGTGGTGGCAGATGGCGCGCCGCGCCCAGAAGGAAAACCTCGAGCACAATGTGCCGCGCCTGGTCGAGATCAGCAATGCGCGCAATATCACGCTATACCGCACCACCTTCCGCAATTCCCCGAATTTCCATGTGACGGTGAACCGCACCGACGGCTTCACCGCCTGGGGCGTCACGCTCGACACGCCGGCCTCGGCCCGCAATACCGACGGCATCGACCCAAGCGGCTCCAAAAACATCACGATCGCCTATTCCACGCTGCGCACGGGCGACGACAATGTCGCCATCAAGGGCGGCAGCAACGGCCCGACCACCGATGTCTCGATCCTGCATAACCGCTTCTATGACGGGCATGGCATGTCGATCGGCTCGGAGACCAATGGCGGCGTGGCGCGCGTGCTGGTGCAAGACCTGCTGCTGGACGGGACCAGTTCCGGCCTGCGCATCAAGAGCGACGTCTCGCGCGGCGGCCTGGTGCGCGACGTGCGCTACCAGGACGTCTGCATGCGCAATGTGGCCGCGCCGATCGACCTGGCGACCCGCTACAACCCGCAGGCGCGCGGCGATCTGATTCCCCAGTATGTGGGCATCCGCTTCGAGCGCGTGCATGCGCTCACGCCGGGCAAGGTGCTGATGCAGGGCGCCGACGCGGCCCATCCGCTGCAGCTGACGCTCCAGGACGTGAGCGTGGCCGGCACGCCCGAACAGGATATCGTGCACGCCAATGTCAGCGGCAGCATCGGCAGCAGCGACCAGGGCGCCTGCGCCGGTCGCTTCACGGCCGCGCCGCGCAGCCTGCGCCCCCAGCTGTCGGTCGGCGCCGGCAAGAAGATCGCGCCCGCCGAGGTGCTCAAATATGTCGGCACGGCCGGCGCCGAGCGCGTCGATCCCTGGGACCCGCTGGCCGATCCGCTCGCGAGCGGCGCCCGCTTCACGCCCGACATGGTGGTGGACACCAGCGCCGCCGCTGACGGCAAGACCCGCTTCCACAGCGTGCAGCAGGCCGTCGACGCCATCGTGCGCAGCGGCCTGACGCGCCGCGTCTACCTGCTGGTCAAGCCCGGCGTCTATCGCGAACTGGTCTACGTGCCGCGCGCCGCCCCGCCGATCACCATGTACGGCGAAGACCCGCAGCGCACCCGCATCGTGGCCGCGCTCGACGCCGCCGTCAGCGGCGAGGAATACGCGCGCCGCCACGGCGCCCAGTTCAAGGACCTGGACGCGCGCATCATGGCGATGCACCAGAGCGTGCGCGAACGCGCCAGCATCGGCACCTTCGGTTCGATGACCGTGTGGGTGCAGAGCGACGGCTTCCAGGCGCGCGACATCAGCTTCGAGAACGCCTACAACAAAGACACCGGCAATGCGCGCGCCGACTGCACGCCCCAGACCTGCGGCGATCAGGGCATCTACGGCCAGATGAACCGCGTCCACCACCAGGCCCTGGCCCTGCAGGTCGACGGCGCCGACAAGGCCCAGTTCGAGCACATCCGCCTGATCGGCTATCAGGACACCCTGTACCTGAAGGCGCCGCGCCCCGGCACGACCACCCGCAGCTTCTTCAACCGCAGCTATGTGGAAGGCGATGTCGACTTCATCTTCGGCGACAGCACGGCCTACTTCCACCAGTGCGAAATCCGCTCGCTCGGCGACCGCGAAGTGTCGTATGTGGCGGCGCCGAGCACCCATCTGCGCACGCCGTATGGCTTCGTGTTCGACGCCTGCCGCTTCACCAGCGACGAACGCGGCTACTCGCTGGCCGGGAAGTTCTTCCTCGCGCGCCAGTGGTTCCACAACCAGAAATGCTCGCCCTACGCGCCCGTCGGGGTGCCCGGCTACAGCTGCACGCTGGGCGAAGTGAATGTCTGGAACGCGCCCAAGGGCACGGTCAACCGCACCACGCTGGAGACGGTCGGCAAAGTCATGGTGGTCAATTCCGTGATCGGCCGCCACATCCAGCGCAGCGCGCCCTGGTCGGACTGGAACAAGGCCGGCACCCTCGCCTACCGTCCCGCCCAATTCAATAGCGACGACTATTTCGCCAATCTGCGCGCGGCCGGGATCGACCCGCTCAAAGACCTCGGCTATGCTGGCCAGCCAGTGCCGGCCCAGCCCTTCCTCGTCGAATTCAACAACGCCAACGAATAAGGTTTCGCCATGCAAGTGACCAATCTCTCCCGCCGCGAGCTGCTGAAACTGGCGGCCGCCGGCAGCGCCGCCGCCGCCCTGCCCGCGCAGGCCGGCGTCTCGGGCGATCCGTGGCTGGTGGCCGACGCCATCGTGAAGCGCCTGCGTCGCACGCCGCGCTTCCCGGCGCGCGACTTCCTGGTGACGGCCTACGGCGCCGCGCCCTGCGCCACGCGCCAGATCAAGGCCTGGGTCTCGCACGACGAGCAGGACATGCTGGCCACCCCGGACGAGGGCGCGCACGACTGCTACGCCGCCTTCAAAGCCGCCATCGAAGCCTGCGCCGCGGCCGGCGGCGGGCGCGTGATCATCCCCAAGGGGAACTGGTTCTGCGCCGGCCCGATCGTGCTGCGCTCGCACGTGCACCTGCATCTGCAGGCCGGCGCCCACGTCTATTTTTCGCAGAAGCCGGAAGACTATGCGCGCCATGGCGACTACGACTGCGGCGCGCGCGGCAAGCTGACCCTGTCGCGCTGGCAGAGTAACGACTGCCTCAATTACTCGCCGATGATCTACGCCTTCAATGAGGACAATATCGCCCTCACCGGCGAAGACTGGAGCGCCGTGCTCGATGGCCAGGGCGGCGTGCCCTTCAACGCCGCGGGCGACTGCTGGTGGACCTGGAAAGGCAAGAACCGCACGATCAATCCGGTGTCGCAGGCGAACACGCCCAACTACCGGCCAGGCCAGCTCTCGCAGATCGCGCCGAATCCGCTCAACGCGCCGCTCGAAAAAGTGGCGCCCTGGCTGAGCGAAGACGAGCGCCGCCAGATCGCCGGCGAAGGCAGCAAGTGGAGTCACGACGAGCAGTACCTGCCGGCCCTGTCTGAAGCCGGCGTGCCGCTGCACCAGCGCGCGTTCGGACTGGGCCACTATCTGCGCCCGCCGATGATCCACCTGATCGGCTGCACCAATGTCCTGCTCGAGGGCTACCATGTGATCAACACCCCGTTCTGGCAGCACCACCCGGTCCACTGCCGCAATCTGGTGATCCGCAAAGTGCATGCCGAGAGCCTGGGCCCGAACAGCGACGGCTTCGACCCCGAGGCCTGCGACCACGTGCTGGTCGAGGACTGCATGTTCGACACCGGCGACGACTGCATCGCCATCAAGGCCGGCAAGAACCGCGACACCCAGTACGGCCCCTCGCAGAACATCGTGATCCAGGGCTGCACGATGCAGAGCGGGCACGGCGCGGTGACGCTTGGCTCCGAGATGGCGGGCGGGATCGAAAACGTGTTCGCGCGCGATCTCGTCTTCGAGAACAAGAACTGGGCCAGCAATCCGCTCAACACCGCCATCCGTCTGAAGACGAATATGAACCGCGGCGGCTACCTGCGCCACTTCTACGTGAAGAACGTGCGCATCCCGAATGGCGTGCAGCTCAGCCCCTCGTTCTACGCCTCGCTGCCAGGTTCGCCGATCGCCTCGCGCACGGTGGCCACGGCGGCCGGTGCGGTCGTCACCTTCGACTGCGACTACACGCCCACGGCCGACACCGTGCGCACACGTCCGCCCGAAGTCTCGGACGTGCACATCTCGCAGGTAACGGTGGGCGATGTCAGCCAGGGCGGCAAGCGCGGCTCGTGCTACCAGGCCGTGGTCATCCTCGGCCCGGTCGCATCCGACTACAACGGCGCGCAGCCGATGCCGGCCGTCCTGCCGGTGCGGCGCGTGACGATCAAGGACTGCGACTTCGGCCACCCGGTCAACGACAAGCAGCCGCTCTACCTGTACAACGTGCAGGGGCTCAAGCTCGACAACGTACGGATTTCCGGACAGCGCATGGACGCCAGCCTGTCCGCCTGATCATGGCACGCGGGCCGCAAGGCCCGCACTTTGGGGGGCGGCACCACGGTGCCGCCCTTTTTTTCTTCCCAGATAAATCGGGGTCAGACCCCATTTATCCGCCGAGAAAAATGGGGTCTGACCCCGATTTATCTGTCAGGCAAAAGGAGTGTAGGGGAAGCCGTTGCCGATCACGAGGGCGACGGCGCTCTGGTTTTCGGGGCTTTCGCTGAAGGCCGCCAGCACTTGTGGCACGGTGCCGTTGTGCGAGTCCAGCACGTTGACCCAGAAAGCCAGGCCGCCCGCATCGGGCGCGCGGTGCAGCACATTCGTGTACATCGTGGTCACGATGCTGGTGTTCGTGGCATTCACCCCGTACATCGACTGGAATTCGGCCGAACTCACAAAACCGGCGGCGATATCGACCAGGGCCGCGCCTTTGTCGAGGGCGCTCATCCAGTAGCCAAGGCCGCCGGCATCGGGCGTGCGGTTGAAGGCGGCCTGGTACAGGCGGTACACCTCGCCGCCATTGCCGCTGATGTCGTAGGCCACGCTCACATCGGCGAACTTGATGCGCTCGATATTCGTGGCCGTGGTCAGGTTGCCCGCCGCATCGCTGATGCTCAGGCCTGCCGCGCTCTGGCTCACTGTGTAGCTGGCGCGCGGGTTCGGCAGAATCAGGGTATCGACACCGGCCCCGCCGTCGATGCTGTCCTTGCCGGCGCTGCCGGCGAAGCTGTTGTTGCGCGCGTCGCCGAGCATCACGTCGTTCCCGCTCGTGCCCTGCAGCGTGCTATTGGCCGCATCGGGCACCAGGGCGGCGACCACCAGGGCGGTGGCGCTGCTGCTCATGCTGTCCTTGTAGCCCAGTGCGTCGGTATAGCTGGCGACGACGCTGATGGCGTGGTTGGCCTGGGCCGCGCCCAGCACCAGCGTGGCGCCGGTGGCGCCGCTGATGGCCTGGCCGTCGGACAGCCACTGGTAGCTGATCGCGCCCAGGCCATCGACATCGGCCAGCGTATTCGAGGCCGTCAGCGTCTGGCCCACATAGGCCTGGCCGGCGATGCTCACGCTGCCGGTCGGCGCATGGTCGGCCGGGATGGTGCTGAAGCTGATGCTGCTGCCGCTGGCGAGCGCATTGCCGGCGGCGTCCTTCACCGCCCCGCTCGACCAGCTCAGGGTGTAGCTGGTGCCGGGCTGCAGATCGGCGCTCGGATTCACGGTCAGGGTGCTGCCGCTGACGCTCAGATTGGCGCTGCTGCCGATCGTGTAGCTCTCGATGGTCTGGCCGGCCGCGTTCTTCAGCACGATGCTGCCGCTGCCCAGCACAATCGCCTCGCTGAAGCTCAGGGTCAGATTCGCGCCCAGCGCCACGTTCAAGCCGCCGCTGGCGGGCGTGCTACCGCTCAGGGTCGGCGGCGTGGTGTCGCCAAAATAGGTGCGCAGGTCGAGCACATCGCGCCCGCTGTTGAAGGTCAGGATCTCCATGTTCTTCAGCGTCGCGTGCAGGGCCTGGCTGGCACCGGACACGGTATCGAGGCTGATCGTGCCGTCGGCATTGAGCTTGATCGTGTACTGCGAGCGCAGCGAGGTGCCGAGGCTCAGTGTGTCGACGCCGTCGCCGCCATCGAGAATGAAGCTGCCGCCCTGGACCACGGTCCAGGAATCGTTGCCGGAGGTACCGGTGTAGGTGGCGATGGCCATATGAAGCTCCTGCTAGGCTGGGTGGGTCTGGGACGGCGCGGGCCCGGCCCGGTACAGGGCGCCGCTATGGTCCATGGCGAGAAAATCGAAACCGCTGGCGCGCAGGAAGTCCAGGCCGGATTCCTGCTGCAGCATGGCGATGGTACTGACCGCGCCGGCCACAATCGCCTGCGGCGCCAGCACGCTCACCGAGCGCCAGTAACGCACGCTGTGGCCCGTGCGCGGATCGAGGATGTGGCAATGGCGCTGGCCGCCGACTTCGATGAATCGTTCGTAGTCGCCGCTGGTGGCGAGCGCGCCCTGCAGCAACGGGATGGCGGCCAGCATGGCGTCCTGCCGGCGCGGATGCTGGATGCCGATGGTCCAGGGGCTGCCATCGGGCTTGGGGCCGATCACGCGGATATCGCCCGCCAGATTCACATACCCGTGGCGCACACCCTGCGCCAGCAGCTGTTCGCCGCCGCGGTCGGCCGCGTACTCTTTGCCGAAGCCGCCGAAGTCGAGCTCCATGCCGGCCTGCGGCAGGCGCACCTGGGCGCCGTCGCGCTCCACCCGCGCCCAGCCGATGGCGGCCACGCAGGCGGCCAGGGCGCCGGGCGCGGGCACGCACCGCTGGCGAAAGTCCCAGGCCTTGCGCAGCACGCCCGAGGTGATGTCGAACAGGCCGCCGCTTTCGCGGTACAGCTGCTGGGCGAAATCGAGCAGGGCCAGGGTCTCGGCGTCGCAGCTGATCGGCGCGCCGCCCGCGCCCGCGTTCAGGCGCGCGATGATGCTGTCGTCGCGGTAGCGCGAGTACTTGGCTTCGATGCGCTGCACTTCGGCGATGGCGGCCCCGCCGTGCGCATTGGCGCTGGCTTCATCCGCGGCCGCCAGCACGACTTCGCACACGCTGCCCATGGCGCGAAACGGAAGGCGGTAGACCTGCATCGCGGCGGTCCTAGAACTGGTAGCTGGCGCCGGCCTGCAGCATGCGCGCGCTGAACGGGGCCAGATTCCGGCTGCCGCTGCCGAACCAGGTCCAGGCGGCGCGCTGGCGGTAGTCCTCGAGCTTGAGGTCGAGCGTCCAGGCGCCCACCTGCTTGGCCAGCTTGAAGCCGAAGGTGCGTCCGCCATAGGCCGACAGGCGCTGCTCCTCCGTGTAGTAGCGCGCTCCGGGCGGCGGATTGGTCGGGAACGGGTCCATGCGCGTGTCGTGCTCGACGTAGAAGTCGGCCGCCGTCTGGGTGTACAGGCGCACGCTCGGCGTCAGGGTCCAGCCTTCGCCGAAGGGCTGCACCCATTCGGCCGTGACGGTATGGGCCTGGATGCCGAAGGTGTCGCGATAGAAGCGGTAGGCCAGGCGGCTGGTGGCGCCCAGGCTGCTGATATGGTGATTCCAGCGCAGCAGCACGGTGAAGTGGTCGCGCTCCTGCGGGCGTTCGTCGAACACCTTGTACGGATCGGAGTAGTAGCCGCGTCCGCGCGAGTAGCCGAGCACCACCTGGGCGATGTCGGCCTGGGTCAGCACCTGGGTCACGCCGGCGGCCAGGTCGACCGTGCGTTTGCGCTCGCCGATGACAACGTGGTTCGAGGGATCGATGGTGTCGCGCAGGTAGTTGACGCCGTAGGTCCAGGTGGTGTTCTTGTCCTCGGATTCGAGCGCGATGCCGGCCGAGAGGCCGCGCGAGACGTAGTCGTGCTCCTGCGAGTAGGACAGCCCGAGATTGAGGGTGGCATTGTCGCTGTAGCGCGCCAGGCCGATGTCGGTGCCGTGGCGCTTGTCTTCGAGCTTGCTCAGGGCCTCGGTATGGTAGGCCGGCGACGCGCCCGAAATCGTGTCGACCACGTGCGAGGCATTGAAGCTCCAGTTACCGGCAAACGGCAGCAGCAGGTCGACCGCGGGCGCGGTGACCTTGATGCGGTCGACCCCGGGCTGGCGGTCCTGGTAGTTCAGGTATTTGATGCCGATGCTGGCCGACTCCGGCGCCGCTTCGGCCTGGGCCAGGACGGGGGCCGACAGGGCCAGGGCGGCGGCCATCAGGCGCGTGGCTGTGCTCATGCGCGCGTCTCCTTAATAACAGCCGCAGCCGCCGCCATTGGCGCCGTTGCCGCCCGAGGCGCCCTCGCGGCTGGCGTAGATGTGTTCATTGAAGGTCTGCTCGAGACGGTCGCCGGCGAAGCGCATCTCGGGCTTGGACAGGATGCCCTTCTGCCAGGGCTGGACCGGTTCCAGCGTGCCGCAGCCGGCCAGGGCCGCGCCCAAGGCCAGGACCAGCGGGGTGCGTTTCAGATTCATGGCTGGCCTCCGAGTGCCGCTTCGAGCGCGCGTTCGAGCTGCTCGCGCGCGCCGGGATTGAAACCGGCATGCACGGACAGCACCTTGCCGTCGCGGCCGATCAGGATCGAACTGGGCATGCCCTTGATCGCATATTGCTGGGCCGCCTGGCCCTTGGGATCGTAGGCGATCTTGAATTGCGCCGGCACCGCCTTCAGAAAGCGCTCCGCATCGGCGCGCGCCGTGTCGACATTCACGGCCACCACCACCAGGCCCTTGTCGGCGTACTTGGCCTGCATCGCATTCATCCAGGGGAAGGACTGCTTGCAGGGGCCGCACCACGAGGCCCAGAAATCCAGATACACAAGCTTGCCGCGGTAAGCCTCGAGCTGAAACGGGCCGCTGTCGGCCGCCAGCTCCAGATTCGGCGCCGCGGCGCCCGGCTGCAGGGCCAGCGCCGGAGCGCTGAGGCCGGCCAGCATGGCGCCAGCCAGAAAGATGCGGGAGACAACACACGGCATGAACATCCCCTTTGCTCAGTAAGGTTCTTATTAGAACAAATAAATTTGTGTATGCACACAAAAACCCACAATTTGTAACACTTGTGAAGCATGTCCGGTGCGCAATTGACTGAGTAATGCCCCTAAACATACCCGGCCGGCCCCGATCCTGCGCTCGCGCAAACGGCATGCCTTGAAAAGCGCGGAACCCGTCCCTATAATTAGCACTCGTTAGGCGAGAGTGCTAACAACATATTGCCAACTAATCACAAATCATTGATTGACAAGGAGTTTTGTATGAACCTTCGCCCCCTGCACGACCGCGTGATCGTGAAGCGCCTCGACCAGGAAACCAAAACCGCCTCCGGCCTGATCATCCCCGATGCCGCCGCCGAGAAGCCGGACCAGGGTCAGGTACTGGCTGTTGGCAACGGCAAAATCCTGGAAAACGGCAGCGTGCGTCCGCTGGAAGTGAAAGTCGGCGACCGCGTGCTGTTCGGTAAATATTCGGGTCAGGCCGTCAAGGTCAATGGCGAGGAACTGCTCGTCATGCGCGAAGAAGACATCATGGCCGTGGTGGCCCAGTAATCGAATTCCCCACTAGGAGAACATCAAGATGGCAGCAAAAGACGTAGTGTTCGGCGACGCAGCGCGCGCCAAGATGGTTGAAGGCGTGAACATCCTCGCCAATGCAGTGAAAGTGACCCTGGGCCCGAAAGGCCGCAACGTCGTGCTGGAGCGCTCGTTCGGCGCCCCGACCGTCACCAAGGATGGTGTCTCGGTCGCTAAAGAAATCGAACTCAAAGACAAGCTCATGAACATGGGCGCCCAGATGGTGAAAGAAGTCGCTTCCAAAACCAGCGACAACGCCGGCGACGGCACCACCACCGCCACTGTGCTGGCCCAGGCCATCGTGCGCGAAGGCATGAAATTCGTGGCCGCCGGCATGAACCCGATGGACCTGAAGCGCGGCATCGACAAGGCCGTGGCCGCCACCGTGGAAGAGCTGAAGAAGATCGCCAAGCCCTGCACGACCTCGAAAGAGATCGCCCAGGTCGGCGCCATCTCGGCCAACAGCGACGCCTCGATCGGCGAGCGCATCGCTGAAGCCATGGACAAGGTCGGCAAGGAAGGCGTGATCACCGTGGAAGACGGCAAGTCCCTGCAGGACGAGCTGGACATCGTGGAAGGCATGCAGTTCGACCGCGGCTACCTGTCGCCCTACTTCATCAACAACCCGGACAAGCAAGTGGCCGTGCACGAGAACCCGTTCGTGCTGCTGTGCGACAAGAAGATCTCGAACATCCGCGATCTGCTGCCGGTGCTGGAGCAAGTGGCCAAAGCCGGCCGCCCGCTGCTGATCATCGCTGAAGACATCGAAGGCGAAGCCCTGGCCACCCTGGTGGTCAACAACATCCGCGGCATCCTGAAGACCGTGGCCGTGAAAGCCCCGGGCTTTGGCGACCGTCGCAAAGCCATGCTGGAAGACATCGCCATCCTGACCGGCGGTGCCGTGATCGCTGAAGAAGTCGGCCTGACCCTGGAAAAAGTCACCCTGGCTGAACTGGGCCAAGCCAAGCGCGTGGAAGTGGGCAAAGAGAACACCATCATCATCGACGGTGCTGGCAAAGCCGCTGACATCGAAGGCCGCGTCAAGCACATCCGCGTGCAGATCGAAGAAGCGACCTCGGACTACGACCGTGAAAAGCTGCAGGAACGCGTGGCCAAGCTGGCCGGCGGTGTGGCCGTGATCAAGGTCGGCGCTGCGACCGAAGTCGAAATGAAAGAGAAGAAAGCCCGTGTAGAAGACGCCCTGCACGCAACCCGCGCTGCCGTGGAAGAAGGCATCGTCCCGGGTGGTGGCGTGGCCCTGCTGCGCGCCCGCTCGAAGCTGAGCCTGAAGGGTGACAACCCCGACCAGGACGCCGGCATCAAGATCGTGCTGCGCGCCATGGAAGAGCCGCTGCGCATGATCGTCTCCAACGCCGGCGGCGAGCCCTCGGTGGTGGTGGCCAAGGTGCTGGCTGGCGACTCCGTCAACTTCGGCTACAACGCCGCCAACGACACCTATGGCGACATGGTGGAAATGGGCGTGCTGGACCCGGCCAAGGTGACCCGTTCGGCTCTGCAGAACGCCGCCTCGATCGCTGGTCTGATGCTGACCACCGACTGCATGGTCTCCGAGATCGCCGAAGACAAGCCGGCCGCCGGTATGGGTGGCATGGGCGGTATGGGCGGCATGGGTGGCATGGACGGCATGATGTAATTGCGCTGCGCCCCAGGCCCCGCTTGGGGCCAGCCGCAACAGCCCGCAAGGCTCCGGCCTTGCGGGCTTTGTTTTTTTCAGGCTTCCATTGATGCGGATGCTGCAAAGCAGCTTGATAAAGTGGTCTAACCACTTTAGTATCTGGTCTACCAATTTTTCACTCTGCTCCGACCACGCCGCAAAGGATTGCCTTGAAACCCGTACTCACCTTCTCGCTGGCCGCGCTGCTGGCCCTGACCACTGCCAGCACCTGGGCCGAGGGGCCCTACCGCAACCCGGACAACAAGAGCAGCAATGACGCGGGCGAAGGCAGCTATCCGATTCCCTACAAGCTGCCCCAGGTGGCCGAGATCACGGCCTCGCTCGAGCGCATCCGCGCCTATCTGGACAGCGTGACACCGACCCGCGTCATCAGCAAGAAGAGCGGCCAGCCCATCACCGACCTGCGCACCCCGGTGGCGGACGCCATCATCGAGCCGGCCAAGGGCGACTTCGGCATCATGGTCTACGAAATGGGCGTCGTCCATGCGGGTCTGATGAAGGCACGCCAGGTGACCGGCCAGGCCAGCTTCACGGCCATGACCGAGCGCCACCTCCATTTCTTCGGCCAGATGTACCCCTACTTCCAGCGCCAGGAGCAGCAGTTCAAGCTCGAACGGAATAACAGCTTCTCGCGCTTCCTCGACCCGCGCTCGCTCGACGACGCCGGCTCCATGTGCGCGGCCATGATGCGCGCGCGTCTGCAGCAGATCGGCCCCGACCTCGCGCCGATCATCGCCACCTGTCAGGACTGGGTGGCCAACAAGCAGGTGCGCCTGCCCGACGGGACGCTGGCGCGCAACCGCCCGCAGGCCTGGTCACTGTGGGGCGACGACTTCTACATGGGCATCCCGGCGCTGGCCGAAACCGGCCGCGCCACCGGCGACAAGCGCTACTTCGACGACGCCGTGAAGAACGCGCTGAACCTGTCGCGCTATCTGTTCAACGAGCAGCTTGGCCTCTACACCCACGGCTGGAACGCCAACCATCCGGACGCGCCGCGCTTCTACTGGGCGCGCTCGAACGGCTGGGCGGTGCTGGCCATGTCCGACCTGCTCGACGTGCTGCCCAAGGAGCACCCCGGCTACCCGCTGGTGCTCGCCCAGCTGAAAAAGGCGATCAAGGGCATCGCCGAGCGCCAGTCCGGCGCCGGCCTGTGGCACCAGATGATCGACCGCAGCGACTCCTACCTCGAAACCTCGGCCAGCGCGATGTTCACCTATGTGATCGCGCACGCCATCAACGAGGGCTGGATCAGTCCGACCACCTATGGCGCCATCGCCCAGGCGGGCTGGAACGGCCTGTCGGCGCGCATCAACGCCCAGGGCCAGGTGGAAGGCACCTGCGTCGGCACCACCTTCGCCAGCGACCAGACCTACTACTACAATCGCCCGACCAGCGTGCACGCCCTGCACGGCTACGGCCCCACGCTGCTGGCCGGCGCCGAGATGATCCGCCTGCTGACCAACCCGGCCATCACGGTCGAATACAAGGTGCGCACCTACCACTACATGCCCAAGGGCGCGCAGACCAATTACCGCGAACACCACTGAGGCCTTCATTTGTGGGCGCGCTTGGCTTACCATCTGGCTCAGTCCATAGGGAGGCGAACATGAAGCGCGCAGGTCTGACGATGTCCCTGGCGGCCCTGCTGGCCGCCTGCCAGCCGGCGGCCACGCCGCCCGCCTCGGCGCCACCCAGCGCCAGCACGCGCGCCAGCGCGGCGCTGGCGGCGCGGCCGACGCGCGCCCAGGCCATCGCCGCGGTCAGCGCCCTGCCCGAGCTCAAGGCCTGGGCCGACCGCATCGAGAAGGAATCGGGCGGCCGCCTGCACGGCGCCGTCATCGAGTTCGACCCCAAGCCGACCAGCATCGACGGGCGCAGCTACTATCAATTGAGTTTTGCCGAGAACGGGCCGGACGCCGCGCGCCGGCTCGAGGACTTCCTCGTCGACGTCGAGGACGGCAGCATCCTGGTGATGGACTTCGCCACCGAGAAGCCGCTCACGCTGGCCCAATGGCGCAAGGAGCGCAAACCGGGCGAGCAGACCAGCAACCGCGCCACCGGCGGCTGAACGCTTCAGGAATCGAGGTGGGAGATCAGCATGCGGCGCGAGTCGTCGCCATCGGCCGCCTGCGCCCCGCTGCGCTGCTCGTTCAGGCTTTCGACCGAGATGCCGACCGCCAGAATATCGATCAGCAGCAGCTGCAGAATCCGTGAAATCATCGACAGGAAGCTGGTACTGTCCTCGGCATGGTCGACGGTCAGCACCACGTTCGCCTTCTTCGCCAGCGGCGAGTGGCTGGAGGTGATGGCGATGACGTCGGCGCCGGCCGCGCGCGCCGCATCGACCGCCTCGAGCAGCTCCGGCAGACGGCCGGAATTCGAAATCGCGATCACCACATCGCCCGGCTTGAGCAGTTCGGCCGCCAGCGCGAACAGGTGCGAGTCGCCATACGAAGACGTGGGAATCCGGAAGCGGAAGAACTTGTGCTGGCCGTCCAGCGCCACCACGCGCGAGTTCCCCATCGCGTAGAACTCCACCCGGCGCGCATGGGTGATCAGGTGGATCGCCTGATCGAGGGCGCGCACATCGAGCTGGTCGCGGAACTGCAGAATGGCCGACACCGTGTTGTCGATCACCTTGGCCGACAGGTCGTGGGTGCTGTCCGACACGCGCACCTGGCTGTGACGCACCGGGATCGCACCGGTCAGGCTGGACGCGAACTTCAGCTTGAAGTCGGCCAGGCCCTGGAAACCGAGCGAGCGGCAGAAGCGGATCACGGTCGGCTGCGACACATCGGCCAGGCGCGCGATATCGGCGATCGGTTCATTCAGCACGAGGCGCGGCTGCTCGAGCACCAGGGCGGCCACGCGCTGTTCGGCCGGGGTCAGTTCGGCGCGCAGCTGGGTGATGCGCTCCATCAGCGTGTTACCGCCGCTGCGCCCGCGCAGATGTTCGGACAGGATCGAGGCCACGCCATAGAAAGCCGGATTCGGCGTCGTGATCACATAGGTGGGAATCTGCGCCAGATAGTCCGAGAAGCGGCCCTTGGCCTCGAAGCGCGCGCGGAATGGCGAGCGCGCGAACCACTCGCCCATGCGCGGCACGATGCCGCCGCCGATGAAAATGCCGCCCATCGCGCCCAGGGTCACGGCCACATTCGCGGCCGCGCTGCCCAGCATCCCGCAAAAGCATTCGAGTACCTCCAGACAGAGCGCATCGCCATCCTGCAGCGCCGCCTGGATGATGGCCGGCGAATCGCGCTCCGGCGCCTGCTGGCCCGCGCGTTCGGCCAGGGCGCGGTAGATGATCTCCATGCCCGGGCCGGACACCAGCCGTTCGTAGGACACGTGCGACCACTGGCGCCACGCGTATTCGAGAATGGCGAATTCGCGCTCGTCGGCCGGGCCGAAATTGATATGCCCGCCCTCGGAGCCGAGAGTCACAAAGCCATCGGCCGTCGGAATCACGCCCGACACACCGAGCCCGGTGCCGGGACCGAGCACGCCGATCACCGCCTGCGGCTGCGGCGCGCCGGCGCCGACCTGCACCACATCTTCGGGTTTCAGGAGCGGCAGGGCCATCGCCAGCGCCGTGAAGTCATTCACGATCAACAGGGTATGCAGGCCCAGTTCACGCCGCACGGCGTCGGTGGAGAAGGCCCAGGCGCGATTGGTCATGCGCACCTCGTCGCCCTGGATCGGATTGGCCAGGGCCAGGGCCGCGTGGTGCAGCTTCTGGTCGCGATGGCCGGCCAGGTAGTGCTTGAGCAGGGAGACGATGCCATCGAAGTCGTCGCATTTGAGCACGCGCACGTCCTCAAATTTGCCGGGCGCGGTCTGCAGGGCAAAGCGGGCATGGGTCGCCCCGATGTCGGCCAACAGGCGTGGCCCGTCTGCAAAGGCGGTGGTGGCCGATGCGTTCATGCGTCTCCCTCTTTTGATTTTTGTAGAGAATATACAGGGACTGGGCGCCGCTGACAATGGTGCACCGACGAATACGCAAGCGCGTGATTCTTCTAAAAATCAAATACTTACAAGTAATACACGGCGCAAGGCGCAGCGCTTTACGTAGGCAAACTACACATTTTCGGCGACTTGTGGCAGGATGCCCATCCTGTTCGGAATAAACATTGCCGTTTGCCACTTGCTGCATGAAGCCTTAGCATCGCGACACAACGAAAAACAGGGGTAAACGATGTCCGACCACAGCAGCACCCAAGGCAAGCTCCCGCGCCAGATTCCCTTCATCATTGCCAACGAAGCCTGCGAGCGTTTCAGCTTTTACGGCATGCGCAACATCCTCACGCCTTTCCTGATCAGCACCCTGCTGCTGTTCCTGCCCGAATCCGAGCGCGTGGGCGAGGCCAAGCACACCTTCCACACCTTTGTGATCGGGGTCTACTTCTTCCCGCTGCTGGGCGGCTGGCTGGCCGACCGCTTCTTCGGCAAATACCGGACCGTGCTCTGGTTCAGCGTCATCTACTGCATCGGCCACGCCTGTCTGGCCATCTTCGAGAACCAGCTGCAGGGCTTCTACTTCGGCCTGTTTCTGATTGCGCTCGGCTCCGGCGGCATCAAGCCCCTGGTCGCCTCCTTCATGGGCGACCAGTTCGACCAGACCAACAAGCACCGCGCCAACGCGGTCTACGACAGCTTCTACTGGACGATCAACTTCGGCTCCTTCTTCGCCTCGCTGCTGATGCCGGTCTTCCTCAAGAACTACGGGGCCGGTGTGGCCTTCGCCATCCCCGGCATCCTGATGGGCATGGCGACCCTGTTCTTCTGGATGGGCCGTAAAAAATACGTGCACGTGCCGCCGGCCGCGTCCAATCCCGATTCGTTCACGCGCGTGGTGCGCACCGCCCTGCTGGCGCGCGCGCCGGGCCAGGGCCGTCCCGGTCTGGCGGTGGCCGTGACCGGCGCCGTACTGGCCCTGGCCTCCTTCATCCAGGGACTGCGCACCGACTTCGTGATCGGCGCCTGCGGTGCGCTGGTGCTGGTGCTGGCCTTTGGCGGTACCGGTGCGGCCATGCAGCTCGAACGCGCGCGCGGCCAGCATCCGGACGAGGCGGTCGACGGCGTGCGCGCCGTGCTGCGCACCCTGATCATCTTCGCCCTGGTCACGCCCTTCTGGTCCCTGTTCGACCAGAAGGCCTCGACCTGGATCGTGCAGGCCAATGCGATGGTGCCCTTCTCCTTCCAGTGGCTGGGCGAGACCTATACCTTCCTGCCGGCCCAGATGCAGGCCCTGAATCCGGCCCTGGTCATGCTGATCATCCCGTTTAATAATCTGGTGCTGTTCCCCTTCCTGCGCCGCATCGGCATCGAACCGACGCCGCTGCGGCGCATGGGCGCGGGCATCGCCTTCACCGGCCTGTCGTGGATTGTGGTCGGTACCATCCAGGTCGAGATGGACAGCGGCGTGCCGGTGTCGATGGCCTGGCAGATCCTGCCCTATGTGATCCTGACCTTCGGCGAAGTGCTGGTCTCCGCCACCGGTCTGGAATTCGCCTACTCGCAGGCGCCCGCCTCGATGAAGGGCGCCATCATGTCCTTCTTTAACCTGACTGTGACGGTCGGCGGCCTGTGGGTGCTGGTGGTGAACGCCAGCGTCAAGAACGACACCGTCATCAACACCATCAAGGCCAGCGGCTACGGCGTGATGGCCTTCCAGATGTACTTCTTCGCCGCCTTCGCCCTGCTGGCCGCGCTGGCCTTCGCCCTGTACGCGCGCAAGTACCCGATGGTGGACAACTACCGCAGCGGCGACGCTGCCACACCCTGAGGAAAAACCGTCCATGCCTGTTGTCCTGCGTTCCGCCCTTGCCCTTGCCTGCGCCTTCGCGGCGCCCCTGACCTGCGCGGCGCAGGACACCAGCAGCTGCGATGCCCCGTTCGAGACGGTGCTGCGCGCCGCCCCCGGCGCGATGGCGGCTCGCGCGGTCTGGCGCGATGGCCAGCATCTGCAGTGGCCAGGCCTCGACGGCCGCGGCCAGGTCGCGCTGTACTACGCGCCCGAGGGCGGCATCCAGGCGCCGCCGGGCGGCAGCGTCAGTGGTGCGGCTGGCCGCATCGTCCTGCAGCCGGCCCAAGCGGACACCAATGCACGCTGGCGCTATCTGGAAGCGGGCCCCGTGTACGCCGTGCCGGCCGACGCCGACATGCGCAGCCTGCACCGCGGCCAGCTGGTGCTGGTGCAGGAGGTGGACGGCAAGGTGGCCGCCGCCACCCGCATCCAGGCGGCCGGGGCGCTCGACGCCCTGTTCGCCACCGATGCCCCGCTCGGCGCCCAGCCCGGCCCGAACGGCACCCGCTTCGCCGTGTGGGCGCCGACCGCGCGCGCCGTGCACCTGTGCGTGTACGACAGCGGCAGCAGCGCGGCCAGCGCGCGCCTGCCGATGGTGCGCGACAGTGCCAGCGGCGTGTGGCAGGCCGAGTCCCGACATAACCTGAGCGGCAAGTACTACCTGTACCAGGTGGAGGTGGTGGTCGACGGCGTGGGCCTGGTGCGCAATCTGGTGCCGGACCCGTATGCCGTCAGCGCCAGCGCCGATTCGGCGCGCGCCTACATCGCCGATCTGGACGCGCCGGCGCTCAAACCGGCCGGCTGGGACCAGCAGCGCGCGCCGGATAGCGTGCACCACAACACCGACATGGCCATCTACGAGCTGCACGTGCGCGACTTCTCGATCAACGATCCGAGCGTACCAGAAGCGCACCGCGGCAAATACCTGGCCTTCACGGACACCGCCTCGAACGGCATGCGCCACCTGCGCGCCCTGCGCCAGGCCGGCCTGACCGACATCCACCTGCTGCCGATCTTCGACTTCGGCAGTGTGCCCGAAGCGCGCTGCGTGACGCCAACTCCGCACGGCCCGGCCGACGGCGAACAGCAGCAGGCCATCAGCCAGCTGGTGCGCGAGCGCGATTGCTTCAACTGGGGCTACGACCCGGTGCTCTACTCGGCCCCCGAGGGCAGCTATGCGAGCGACCCGATGGACGGCGCGCGCCGCATCCGTGAACTGCGCGCCATGGTCCAGGCCCTGCACCAGGCCGGCCTGCGCGTGGGGATGGACGTGGTCTACAACCACACCTTCATCGCCGGGCAGGATCCCAAATCCATCCTCGACCGCATCGTTCCCGGCTACTACCACCGTCTGAACGCGGCCGGCGCCATCGAGCGCTCGACCTGCTGCGACAACACCGCCACCGAAAACCGCATGATGGCGCGCCTGATGATCGACTCGGTGGCGCTTTGGGCCAAGGCCTACCGCATCGACTCCTTCCGCTTCGACCTGATGGGCCACCAGCCGCGTGCGGCGATGGAGGCCCTGCAGGCGCGCGTCAACCAGGCCGCCGGGCGGCCGGTGCAGCTGATTGGCGAAGGCTGGAATTTCGGCGAAGTGGCCGACGGCCGCCGCTTCGAGCAGGCCTCCCAACTGAGCCTGAACGGCTCCGGCATCGGCAGCTTCAGCGACCGCGCACGCGATGCCGTGCGCGGCGGCGGCGCTGGCGACAGCGGCCGCAGCATGTTCGAGCGCCAGGGCTATATCAATGGCCTCGGCTACGACCCCAATGGCTACAGCCAGGCCGGGCGCGCGGCCCTGCTGCAGGCGGCCGATCTGGTGCGCGTGGGCCTGGCCGGCACCGTGCGCAGCTACCCGCTGACGACCTACACGGGCGCCGCCAAACGGCTCGAGCAGATCGACTACGCGGGCCAGCCGGCCGGCTTTGCCAGCGCCCCGGGCGAAGCCGTCAACTACGTCGAAAACCACGACAACCAGACCCTGTACGACATCAACGCCATCAAGCTGCCGCTGGCCACCCCGGCCAGCGAGCGCGCGCGCGTGCAGGCGCTGGGCATGGCCATCAATGCCTTCAGCCAGGGCGTGGCCTACTTCCATGCCGGGATCGACACGCTGCGCTCCAAGTCCCTCGACCGCAACAGCTTCAACTCGGGCGACTGGTTCAACCGCATCGACTGGAGCTACCGTACGAATTACTTCGGCAGCGGCCTGCCCCAGCACGACGACAACGGCAAGGACTGGCCGCTGCTGCGTCCCCTGCTGACGCAGGCGCAGATCCGGCCCGCGCCGGCCGATATCGCCTTTGCGCGCGACGTCTTCCGCGACCTGCTGGCGATCCGCGCCAGCAGCACCCTGTTCCGCCTGCGCACGGCCGACGAGATCACCCGGCGCCTGCGCTTTCATAACACCGGGCCGCAACAGGAAGCCACGGTCATCGCCGCCACGCTCGACGGCCGGGGCTATCCTGGTGCACACTATGCGCGCATCAGCTATTTCATTAACGTCGACAAGACGGCGCACACGCTGGAGATTGGCGAACTGGCCGGCAAAGCCTACCGCCTGCATCCAGCCCAGCGCGCCGATGCGCGCGTACGTCAGGCGCGCTACGAGCAAGCCACGGGCCGCTTCACGATCCCGGCGCGCACCGCCGTCGTCTTCGTCGAGTAACCGGAGCCCGACATGAAAGCCCTTGCCCTTGCTGTGCTGCTGGCCTTTGGCGCCAGCGCCAGTGCCCAGGTCCTGCCGCTGCGCGAACAGGCGCGCGTGATCAATGAAGTGCTGGCCGAACGCATGGAGACCGTGCTGCCCGGCCTGATGGAACGCAGCGGTATCGATATGTGGATCCTCGTCTCGCGCGAGTACAACGAGGATCCGGTGCTGCGCACCATGCTGCCGGCCGAGTGGCTCAGCGCGCGGCGCCGCACGATCCTGGTGTTCTATCGCGATCCGGCCAGCGGCAAGATGGAGCGCATGGCGGTCGCCCGTTACAACGTCGGCACGGCGATTCAGGCCGCGTGGGACCCGGAAAAACAGCCCGACCAGTGGCAGGCCCTGGCCAGCATCGTGGCCGCGCGCCAGCCGCGTAAGATCGGCATCAATGTCTCGCGCGACTTTGCCCATGCCGATGGCCTGGACCACACCGACCACGAAGAACTGCTGCGCGCCCTGCCCGCCGAGGCGCGCAAGCGCGTCGTCTCGGCCGAGCCGCTGGCCGTGGGCTGGCTCGAAACGCGCACCGCGCGCGAGATGGCGATCTTCGCGCAGATGGTCAACGCCACCCACAAGATTATCGAGCAAGGCTTTTCCGAGCAGGTGATCACCCCGGGCGTGACCACGACCGAGGACGTCGAATGGTGGTTCCGCGAGACCATCCGCGCGCGCGGCTATGACACCTGGTTCCATCCGACCGTGTCGGTCCAGCGCGACGACAAGGCCCAATTCGACCACCTGACGGCCTTCTCCAACCGGCCCAAGGCCAATGTGATCCAGCCGGGCGACCTGCTGCACGTGGACATCGGCATCAGCTATCTGCGCCTGAACACCGACGTGCAGCAGCATGCCTACGTGCTGCGGCCGGGCGAAACGCGCGCGCCGGAATCCCTGGTCAAGGCCTTTGGCGCGGCCAACCGCCTGCAGGACATTTTGCGCGGGCAGTTCGGTACGGGCCGCAGCGGCAACCAGATTCTGTCGGCCGCCCTGCAGCAGGCGCGCAGCGAAGGCATCGGTGCCACCATCTACACCCACCCGATCGGCTACCACGGCCACGCGGCCGGACCGACGATCGGCATGTGGGATATGCAGCAGGGCGTGCCGGGCAGCGGCGACTACGCCATGCGCCCGCATACGGCCTATTCGATCGAGTTGAATGCGCAGTCGCAGGTGCCTGACTGGGGCAAGGCGATCCGCATCATGCTGGAAGAAGATGCCTACTTCGATGGCAGCGCCACGCGCTTCATCGGCGGGCGCCAGCAGCAGCTCTATACGATCCCGCGCGCCATGCCCGCCATCGGCGACTGAGGTTCAGATATCGAGGTGCGAGATCAGCATGCGGCGCGCCTCGGTCTCGCGCTCGCCCAGGGCGTCGCCGCCCTGGCTGTCGACCGAGATGCCGACCGCCATGATGTCGATCAGGAGCAGCTGCAGAATCCGCGAAATCATCGACAGGAAGGTGGTGCTGTCCTCGGCGTGATCAACGGCCAGGCAGACCGTGGCCTTTTTCGCCAGCGGTGATTTGCTGCTGGTGATGGCGATGACATCGGCGCCCGCTGCGCGCGCGGCGTCGACGGCATTGAGCAGATCGGGCAGCTGGCCCGAGGTCGAAATGGCGATCACCACGTCCCCTTCGTGCAGCAGCTCGGCGGCCAGCTTGAACAGGTGCGAGTCGCCGTAGGACGAGGTCGGAATCCGGAAGCGGAAGAACTTGTGCTGGCCGTCCAGCGCCACCACGCGCGAATTCCCCATCGCGTAGAACTCGATGCGTTTGGCCCGGCGCAGCAGGCCGATGGCGCGGTCGATCGCATTCACATCGAGCTGGTCGCGGAATTTCAGAATGGCCGACACGGTATTGTCGATCACCTTGGCCGACAGATCGTGGGTGCTGTCCGATACCCGCACCTGGCTGTGGCGCACCGGGATGGTGCCGGTCAGGCTGGAGGCGAATTTGAGCTTGAAGTCGGCCAGGCCCGAGAAGCCGAGCGAACGGCAGAAGCGGATGACGGTCGGCTGCGACACGTCGGCCAGGCGGGCGATTTCGGCGATCGGCTCGTTGAGCACCTTGCGCGGATGTTCGAGCACCAGGGTCGCCACGCGCAGTTCGGCCGGCGACAGTTCGCTCTGAATCTGGCGCACGCGCTCCATCAGGGTGTTCGATCCGGTCCGTCCGCGCAGGTGTTCGGACAGGATGGCCGCCACGCCGATAAAGGCGGGGTTCGGCGTGGTAATCACAAAGGTCGGAATCTGGGCCACGTAGTCATGGAACCGGCCTTTGGCTTCAAAGCGCTCGCGGAAGGGCGAGCTGCGGAACCACTCGCCCATGCGCGGCACGATGCCCGCGCCGATGTAGATGCCGCCAACGGCGCCCAGAGTCACGGCCAGATTGGCCGCGGCCGAACCGAGCATGCCGCAGAAGCATTCGAGCACTTCGAGGCAGAGCGGGTCTTTGGCCTGCAGGCCGCCTTCGACGATCTCCTGCGCCGTGCGCGGCTTGACCTGCACGCCATTGCGTTCGGCCAGGGCCAGGTAGACCAGCTCCATGCCGGGACCGGACACGATGCGCTCGGTCGACACGTGGTTGTAGCGCTTCCAGGCGTACTGCAGGATCGCGTATTCGCGCTCGTCGCAGGGACCGAAATTGGTGTGGCCGCCCTCCGAACCGAGGGTGACGAAACCATCGGCCGTCGGAATCAGGCCGGACACGCCCAGGCCCGTACCCGGGCCGAGCACGCCGACCACCGCGTTCGGCTGGGCGCTGCCGCCGCCGACCTGCATCAGATCGTCCGGCCCCAGGGCCGGCAGCGACATGGCCAGGGCCGTAAAGTCGTTCACGATCAGCAGGGTGCTGAGACCAAACTCGCGCCGCACCGCGTCGGTGGAAAACTCCCAGGCGCGGTTGGTCATGCGGATGTAGTCGCCGCTGATCGGATTGGCCAGGGCGAAGGCCGCATGGTTCAGACGCAGGCCGCCATGGTCGCCGAGGTAGGCGCGCAGCAGGGACACGATGCCGTCGAATTCGTCGCACTTGAGCACGCGCACGGCACGCAGCACACTCGGCGCGACTTCGAGCGCGAAGCGGGCGTGGGTGGCGCCGATATCGGCCAGCAGACGCGGACCATCGGCATAGGCGGAGCGGCTGGCTTTGATCTCGGAATCGGTGGCGTCGGTCATCGCTGAAGGTTCGGCTGATCGGAAGAGCGTAAGGATAACCGATTGTAGGATTTACACCAAAATCAGGGATGCAGCGGCGCCCACAGCGCATAGGCTTCCAGCGTGCGCGCCGGGCCCGTGCCATACCAGCCGTAGCCATTGCGGCGCTCGCGGCTGATCTCGTTGACCTGATCGTGGATGCTGCGGTCACGGTCGCCGAACACGGGGCGCAGATCGCCGATCGCATACAGGCGCGCCCACAAGGGGCCGGCGCCCGGGGCCGCGCGCATCTGGCGCCCCTCTTCCGCCGACACCGCGCCCCAGGCAATGTCACGCAGCGCTGCCTGGCGCAGCCAGGCCACGCCCGCATGCACGGCCGCGACAACGGCGGGCGACGGCGCGTGCAGCTGCATCAGCGTGGACAGCAGTTCCGCGCTTTCCAGACTGGCGATGGCGGGCGGCTCGAAGTTACGCGCGCCGACCGGAGCCAGGCTCAGGGCGTCGTGCTGCTGGCACCAGCCGGTGGCCACACCGCCCACCCGGATCTGGGTCGCCACCACCATGGCCAGGGTGCGTTCGGCCGCGCTGCGCGCCTGCTCGGCCAGCGCCGGCGGCACAAAGGCGTAATCGCCGCTGCGCTGCGCCACCAGCAACAGCAGTTCGAGCACGCCGCCGATGGCATTGTCATTGAAGGTGATAGCATCGTGGTAGCCGCCCTGCAGCGGATAGACCTGAGGGAAGCCGCCATTCGGATACTGGGCCTCGAACAGATAGCGCATGCCCTTCTCGAAGCTGGCGCGATAGGCATTGCCGTCCGCGCCCGGCGCCTGTGCCTGCACGCGCGCCAGGAAGCGCAGCTCGGTCAGCGTGGCGTCGTTATCGATGGTGCCGACGAAGGACCAGGCCTCGGGCTTGGGGCCAGCCACACCGGCCGGCAGGCTGTCGGCCGACACATAGGGCTGGCCGGGCAGGCGCAGCGGGCCGCTGCGGTCGACATTCTTGCCCCAGCCGCCGGACGGCGTCTGGAAGCTGACGATGTTATCGGCGATGTGGCGCGCCGCGGCCGACGCATACCAGTTGGCGGGGCGGCGCAGCGGCATGCTGGCCTCGCCGGGGCGGCCCGCCGGCGGCGGCGGCACAGCTTCCGCAGCGCCGCGCTCCGCAGCCAGCGCCGCCTTGTCCGCAGCCATGCGTGCCTGCGAGCGGGCCAGATAGACCTGCCACGCTTGCTGCTCGGCTGCGGGCAGCTGCGCGATGCGGGCTGCCGTCAAAGGCTCGGGCGGCGTCATGTACCCAATGACGGCGGCGCCGGCATCGAGGCTGGCAGCCAACAGGGCGGCGATCAGAAGACGGCGCATATCAGGGAATCCTTTGAATACGAATGGCCATGTAGGGACGGCCGGGCAAGGCGATGGCGCGACCGTCCTTGTCGGCGAAGGTATAGTCGTCGCGGCGGGTGAGCTCGAACACGCCGTCGACCGGCGTGATACGCATATTCCAGGTGTCGATCACCTCGGCGCGGAAGCGCATGCCCTCCTTCAGCCCGGCGCGGAACAGCACGAACGGCCATCGCGTGGGTGTCTGGGTGCCGAAGTAGCCAAGGTAGTACTCGCCGTGCTTTCCGGCGAACGGATGCTCCTGCCATTTGTCGATCGGCTCCAGCCCTTCCGCCGGGCTTTGGCTCAGAATCTGGCGGAAGAAGGCCAGGCGCGGCGGGCTGGCGCCGCGCAGCGTGCCCCCCTTGGCCAGCCACACCAGACCGTCCGGGTCCTGATAGGTTTCGCTGTGGCCGACATAGGTGCCGGCGATGGCGCCCTCCCAGAAGCGGAGCACCATCTCCTCGGGCTTGAGCTGACCCCAGCGGCGCGTGAAGTTGCCCTCGTATTTGACTTCGTCATACACCACCGGCTTGTTGTACACGTCGCGCAGCAGCACGGCGCGCTCGAAGTCGGCGGCGATCGCGCCGCTTTGCACACTCACATGCGTGACCCAGGGCTTGGTGTGATTGTAGAAGGCCAGGCCATTGTGGATCGACCGCAGATGCTGGTAAGGGTCACTGGCCTGCACGATCTGGAAGTAGCGGTCCCACTCCGGCATCGTCTTCTCTTTCATGAAGTCGAATTCGTTCGCCATCGACCACCACACATTGCGGTAGGCGGCCAGGCGCGCCACCACGTAACGCAGATAGCGTTCGTTGACCTCGGGCGGCAGGCGGTCGAAACCCCACTCGCCCTTGTCGTAAGGGTGGAACAGAATCAGATCGGCCTCGATGCCGAGCGCGCGCAGGTCGGCCACGCGCTGTTCCAGGTGGCGGAAGAAGTCGGGATTAAAGCGCGTCAGATCCCAGGCTTTGGGCGGCTGCCCGGCGAAGGGAAAGCGCGGCGGCCCGCCCTTGTCGTCGCGGTTCGGGAAGACCGCCATGCGCAGCTTGTTGAAGGGCGATTGCGCGAGCGTCTGCAGGGTCTGCGCCTCCAGCGCCGCGCTCTGGTGGGTCCAGGCATAGCTGGTGGTACCCACCTGCCAGAAGGGCGTGCCGTCCGCATAGGCGAAGTGGTAGGTATTGCGCACGCCGACCGGCCCATGGTTGCCCGCGCTGGCGGCACGCACGCGCAGGCTGCCGCGCCGGCCATGGAGCTCGGGCCGATTACTCTCGGTCTCGTACTCCCATACGCCCTCGGTATCGGGCATGAAGCGCAGCTTGTACTGGCCGTCGCCGTCGTAGAAGCCCTCCACCTGCAGACTGCGCGCGCCCTGGCGGAAAACGGCCCGCAGCTGCACCTCCATGAAGGGGCTGCCCGCAGCGGGACCGGCGAGCGTGAATTCGGCCGTCCCCCAGCGTTCGACCTCGGTCTGGGCCAGCGCCAGGGGCGCGGCGCCCAGCAACAGCAGCGACGACAGCAGAACCAGCAGCGTGCGGCGCATACGGCCTCCTTAGCCTTGCAGCTCGGCGTTGACGACTTTGCCGCCGATGCGCACATTACGCAGCACCAGCCCTTTGACGTTGTGCAGATAGACCGGTTCGGCCGCATTGCGCGGCTGGCCGAAGTCGGAATCGCTGATGCTCACGTTCGTCACCGGCGGCACCGCGGTGCCGGCCGGCCCATTGAAGCTGCTGGCCACCGGCCCCATGATCGCAATCGCCTGATAGCAGGAGAACTCGCCGTCGGGCGTCTTCACATTCGCCACCTTCACCTGGGCGATATGGACGTCGGACACCGCCGGCACCCGCGTGCGCACGCTGTCGTCGGTCTGCGCGTAGTCGCAGTCGAAGGTGATCACAGCGCCGCCGCCGATCGAACCCGGTTTGCCCGTGACCGAGGAATTCGCCCCCGGTTTGTAGGGGTGGGCGCGCGTATCCACGCCATTGGGCAGGGTAAGCTGGCGCGCATAGAAGTGGCGCAGATAGCCGCCGCGGTTCATATTCGTCTTCAGGCGGATCGCGGTCCAGAGCGGATTGCTGGCCCAGAAGGCGTTGCGGAATTCGATGTTCTGCGCGTAGACATGCTCGATCCCCGCCGCCATTTCGCTACCGAGGGTGACACCGCCGTGGCCACTATTCATCACGCAGTTCTGGATGACCATATTGCGCGTCGGGCCATACTGGGTATCGCGGTTTTTACCGGACTTGATGGCGATGCAGTCATCGCCGGTGTTAAACAGGCAGCCGTCAACCAGCAGCGTATCGCAGGACTCCGGATCGAAGCCGTCCGAATTGGGGCCGATGCTGTCCATGCGCACGCGCGACAGGTGCACGCGGCGCGACTGCACCGGATGGTGTATCCAGAATGGCGAAGCCTTGGCCAGATAGCCCTGCAGGAGCACGTCCTCGCAATCGACAAACTCGATCAGCGAGGGGCGCAGATAATGGCCCAGGCCGAACACGCGCTGCGCCACCGGTACACCCGCCTCGGACAGTGCGGGCAGGTAGCGCTCATCGCTGCGCCACCTGGCGCCCTCGCCCTGGATGCGCGCCACCGTGGCCGCGTCCAGCCCCGGCGCCACGGCGCTGATCGTGGCCGCATTGGCCGGATTGGGCACACCCTGATGCAGCGCACCCGGCAGCGCGCCTTTCGGATTCATGCTCCACCAGCCCGGCGCGCTGCCGTCTTCGAACGGCACGCCGGCCTGGCCGTTCAGCACACTGGTCCAGTCTTCGCCGGTCAGGGCGATATGCTTCTGCCCGCGCGCATACACCATCGACGAAAAATTCAGGCAGTCGTTCCCCTGCCAGCGCGACAGCACCAGCTTGCCATTCGGGCCGCAGTCAAACTCGCCGTCGCGGGCGAAGTCGCGCGGATTCGCGCTGAAGAAGATCTCGGCCCCGGCGGCCAGATGCACATGCACGTGCGAGCGCAGCACGATCGGTCCCTTGCAGTACCAGTTCCCCTTGGGGATCAGCACGCGCCCGCCACCAGCCTTACTGGCCGCCTCGATCGCGGCACGGATGGCGGGGCAGGCGTCCGCACTGCCCGGCGCCGGCGTGTCGATCTCGCCCTTATACTTGATTTCGACATCACCCATCACCTTCACCAGCGTACACGGGCGCGCGCCGAAATCGGTGATCACAAAATCACGCGGCGGGAAAGCCAAGGGCTTGGCGAATTGGTCGATGATGCTCTGGGCATGGACCCAGGGATCGGCGGCGGCGCGGCCGAGGGCGGGCCAGCCGATGGTGGCGAGCGCACCCGCGCTCTGAAGCAGACGGCGGCGCAGCAAAGAAGGCGAGGAGGATGTCGACATGGGTCTTCCGTGGTTCAGTGGTCAGTGGCTTGCGGCTGCCAGCCCTGGCCTTGGTTAAAGCGGGTGAACACGCGCGCACGCGGGCGCAACGCGTCGGCTTCGGTGGTGGTCAGCACGCGCCCGGCGCGGCGCTGCGACAGGTCGAGCGGATGCCCCTCCAGATCCATGCTGCCGGATTCGGTCCAGCCTTCGCCCTCGCGCGGCTGGCCGAACCAGCCAGCCGGCGCGATGTGGACGTCCATGCGGCAGTCAATGAAGCTGACCTTGTCCCAGCTGCTCGAGGGTCCGGGCCGGGCCAGCCAGGTGGTGCCGGGCGCGATGTCATTACCTGCGGGGCCGGGGCCGTGCGTGAGGCGGCTGCGCAGAAAGACGAAGCCGGGGTCCTCGCGATGCAGGGTACGCGCCTGCACCAGGTAGCCACCGCCACGCCCCGGCGCACTGATGCCGAGCGAGCGGATCTCCGATTCCTCGAACAGGGCGGCGTGGTTATTCCCCCAGATGAAATCGACATTCCCCGCGATCAGGCTGCGATAGAACCAGCTGTAGCCGCGCACGAAAATCGTGTCCTGCTCGCTGACGAAATTGGCATCGGTCGCCATCAGCCTGCCCTCGCCCGAAAAATTCAGAGCCTCGGCCTGGCTGCCCACTGTCTTGCTGATCCAGCTCGTGTTCACGAGACTCAGGCGGTCGAGGCGCACCATGTCGGCGTCTTCAATCAGCAGCACCGAACGCCCACCGCTGGCACCCGGCGCCAGCGCGGCCTGGCCAAAGCCGACACCGGGGTTGGCGCCGTCGTTGTTCTCCGCAGCGATGCGGGTGCCAGCGCGGCTGTCGCCACGCAGCGTCACATTGTCTTTGCCGCGCAGGTAAAGCAGTTCGTCGTACTCGCCGTCGGCCACGGAGATCGTCACCGGCAGCGTGCGTTCGGCGTAGCGCATCACATAATCGAAAGCGCCTTGCACCGTTCGGAAGTCAGCCGCGCCGGTTGCGGCCACGCGCAGCTGCGGGCCTGCTGCGGGCCGTGCGCCGGTACGAAAGCGCCAACCGCTGTTGGCGCCAATGCCGCTAAATGCCTGCCCACCCAGGCGCGCACCCGGGAACAGCTGCGCATCGACCAGCACCAGATACTCGGTATCGTATTCGAGCCGGGCATCATGCAGCTGGATGATGGCGCTGTTGCCGTTCACACGAATCGCCTGGTAGCGCACCACGCGGCGCACGCCATCGGCGCTGGCGCCGAGCACATTGACCTCGCCAGCGGCATGCAGCACATCGGCCACGCGGCCGTCGGCGGCGCGCACGATGCGCAGGCTGCCCTTGCCAAGCTGCGGCGGCATGTCGAATTCCAGCCGCAGGCGCGTATCGACTGGCACCACTTCCGCCAGCGGCGCCGCCCTGCCCTGTAGCGCCAGCGGCCCGCCCGCTTCAAACGGGGCGTCCACCTTGACCAGCACCTGGGCAGCCAGGTTATTGTCGTCGGCCGCCATCACGCTGACCACGGCTTCACCGGCGCGTAGCGGCGTCACCAGCAGGCGGTCGCCATCCACACGGACGCCGACTGTATCCGGCTGGCTGCTGCCGGCGACAAAGGCGCGCATGGCGACCTCGCGCCGCGTCAACGTGCGCACCGGGTAGGCCTGCACACCGTCGCCGGCCTGCAGATGCAGCTCGCGCGAGTGCTGGGCCAGGCCGATACTGGCCGGCGGCACCGAGAGCGGACCGGTGCGCAGATCGTCAAACTCGAAGGCGCCACCCTCGGCGAAAAGACCAACGGACCCCGCCGCCGGCAGGTCTTCGTCGCCGCCGATCAGACGCGCGCCGTTCAGGTAGAGCGTCAGGGTCCTGCCCTCGACATCCAGGCGCAGCGTGGAGAACACGCCCGGCAGCAGCGGCGCCATGCCGACCTGCTTCAGGCGCTTGAGCTTTCCGTCCTCCATGCGCACCAGCGCGGCCACCGTGCGCCCCTGCGCCGGATGGAACTCGAGACCGAAGCCGAGCCAGTTGCGCGCATCCACGTAGCGCGCCATGACATAGGCCTGGCCGGCGCCATCGTGCGCGCGCAGACGCGCCTCGACAAAATGCGGCTTGTCCTCGCCCGCATGGGCCGCCAGCCACGCCGGGCCACTCCCATCCAGCCGCAAGACCCGGTTGGCGGGTCGCCCCTGCTCCGCCACCGCAGCAGAAACGGACTCGAAGTCCTGGCACCAGTCGGCGCCCCCGGGGCAAGTTGCGAAGGCCGCGTGGTGCAGCAGCAGGGCCAACAAACAGAGGATCGATTTCATTGCATCTCTTTTCAAGGCAGGCGCTGAAAGCCTTCGGCCCGCACCACCCAGCGTCCATTTTTCGGAAAGCCGGGCGCATCGACCGCCGGAGCGCCATCCCAGCCGCCAGCCATCATGGCCACTGCCGCCAGCAAAGCGCCATTCCCCGGCAGGTAGACCGGCAGACCTTTATTCGGATTGTGACCGGCGGCCGTGTAGCCATTATTCGGCCCATCGGACTTCAGCAGCACGTCGACCGCCTGCTCGGTGGCGCCCAGGCGCGCGGCCGTCATGGCGATCATCGGATAATCCCAGCCCCAGATCTTGGTAGCCCAGTCCCAATGGCCCAGCACCGCGTCGAGCGTGCGCCGCATGACGGCCTTGTCCACGCCGTCGCCCGGCAACTGGCCCAGGGCCATGAGGAAGGATGGGTGATCGTGGCGGCTGTCGATGTTGTCCCAGGTGTCGGGATGGCTTTCGAGCGCCACGTATTTGCCATCCTTCTGCGGCAGGGCCGACAAATGCGTGCGCTTGTGCTCCCAGTCCGCGTCGCGGGCCATACCCAGGCGCTCGCGCCACTGCTGCGCAATCTCCAGACCACGTGCCCAGTAGCTCAATTCGTAGGTGGGGTTCATGCTGCTGGCCTGATCGTAGATCTCCTGGGCGATCCACAGCGGCGGGCCCAGAACATAGCGCTGTCCGGCCGCGTCCCAGTGCAGCATGGCGGCCATCGCATCGGCCGTCTCGAACACCAGCTCGCGGTAGCGTGCCAGCGTGGCAGGCGTCGGATCGGCGCGATACAGCAGCTCGGCCAGATGGATCGGGTGTGGCTGGTTCCAGGCGATCAGCGGATTGCCGCCCGGGCTTTCGCGCCCTTCCGGCCCTGTCATCTTCATCCAGCGCGCGCCGCGCAGACCGCGTTCCGCTGCCACCGCACGCGCGGCAGGCAAAGTGCGCTGGAACCAGGACAGCGTGCGCGCCGTGAACTGCGGCCGCCCCCACAAGGCGAAATGGGCCGTGTGCCACCACACCATCTCGGTATGGTGTTTGCCGTACCAGGTGGCTGTCGTCAGGCCGCTTTCCTGGGCCGGTAGCGTATCGCCAAGCTGAATCGCCGTCAGATACTGCGACAGCACCACACGCCGTTCCAGCTCGAGGGCGCGCGGATCGCTGCTGCCGCTGAAGTCCACGGCCGCGCCGCTGCGCCAGAAGGCCTCCCAATGGCGGGCGCTATCGGCAAACACCTGCGCCACCGGCGGCGCCGCTGCTTCATCTTCCTGCGCAAACGTCAGGCTCAGTTCCAGCGTCTCGCCGGCGGCGGACTGCAGGTCAAAGACATGGGCGCTCTGGCGCTGCAGGCGCAGCGGACCGGCGCTGGCAATCGTCATGCGGTAGCGCGCGCCGTCGCGCTGGTGCTCCAGCACGATGCGCTGGGCGCTGGCAGACAGCAGGCGCGTACTGTGTTCGTCCGCATGGCCGAAATCGAGCGGCGGATTATGCCGCACCTTGAAGTCATAGCCGAACGGCAGGGCGATGCGCACGGCCAGCGCGCCCTGCGCCAGGAGCGGCGAGGACAGACGCAGCGCCAGCGTGTCGCTGTGCGGGCTGACTGCGCTGTCCACCTGTACGCCCTGCCCGGCCAACTGAAAGCGACTTTGCAGCCAGCCGCGCCACAGATCCAGGCGCTGGTCGATGGCGCTCAGCTCCGCGCCGACCAGCGCACTGCCGTCGGCATGGACGAGCGCCACGCGCGGCAGCGGCTGCGCATGCGGATTCTCACGCAGCCACTGGCCGGCCGGCGTATTCTGATTGGTCGGGTAGCCGAGCGTGCGGCCATGCGCGGTAAAGGCGCGGTTGGCATCGGCCAGCGTGTAGCCGGCCGGGTTGGCGTTCTGATGCCAGGACCAGCGCGCCTGGGTTTCGGTCGGCGTGCCGGTTTGCCAGTACTGGTCGGCCAGGCTTTGCAGGCCCGTGACATCGGCCGTAAAGGCAAAGCGCCCATTGCCCAGACTGAGCGGCGCCATGGTGTCAACCGCATGCAGCTGCGGCGCATGGCGCGCCACCAGGGCCTGACGGTCGATCGGTTCGGCCGCATGGGCCGTGGCCAGCAGGCCGCCCAGAGCAGCGCAGACGAAGCGGATCAGCATCGCAGAAGAAAAAAAAGGGCGGACCGCTCGCGCTGCCCGCCCATACCTAGGAATCGATCAGAACTTGTATTCCACCGACATCCGGTAGACGCGGCCCATCATGTCGGCCAGGCTGGTGATATAGCCGGTGCTGTAGATGGTGTCGGCGGTCAGCGGCGGCCACTTGCGGAAGATGTTGTTCACCCCCAGCTGGATGGTCGTGTTCTTGATGCCGGTGTAGCGCGTATTCAGGTTGTACTGGCTGAACGAGTCGACCTTGGTCATCGTCGAACCGGCACGCGGCGTCTGATCGGTGAAGCCGGTGTTAAAGCGCTGCGACAGGGTCGCGCGCCAGTCGCCGTAGTTGTAGCTGAAGGCCAGCGTGTGCTTCCAGCGCGGGTTCAGCTGCGGCATGCCGGCCAGGCCCGAGTTCGGACCGGCGCCGCCGAAGCGGCCGTCGTTGGTGATGATGCCCACGTTCGACAGCCACACGCCATCCTTCTCGGCCTGGAACTCGTACTTGTGGTACCAGCTGCCATCGAGCTTCAGATCAAAGCCGCCGAAGCTCGTTTTCGGGAAGGTGTAGGCGGCCGACAGGTCGGCGCCGCGGATGCGGGTCTGGCCGCGGTTGGCCTGGCTGGCCACGATGTGATCGATCAGGCCATTCGAGCCGCGCACGAAGGTCGAGGCGTACTTGGCCGGATTCTGCTGAATCTCGGCGATGGCGACGGCGCCCAGCACGTCCTTCAGCAGCAGGCCCCAATAATCGACCGTGATCGACAGGTTCTTCACCGGCTCGTAGGCGAAGCCGAACGAGAAGCCGCGCGATTTTTCCGGCTTCAGGAAATCGTTGTTCGGCGACTTGGTCCAATAGGTGGTCAGCACATTACACACCTGGTCGCGCGTATAGCCTGCCACCGGGTTGCCGGTGCCGGCCACGGTCGGCTGGCTGCTCGGGCACAGGACCGGATCGTCCATCACCTGGGTACGCACCTCCGGCGTCGGGTTCTGGATGTCCATGATCGACGGGGCGCGGAAGCCCGAAGACAGCGAGGAACGCAGCACCAGATTCTGCATCGGCTGCCAGCGCGCGGCCAGCTTCGGATTGACGGTGGTGGTCTTCAGATCCTGATAATGGTCGGCGCGCACGGCACCATTGAGCAGGAATTTATCGGTGATCGGCGCGTCCACTTCCAGCACCAGCGAGCTGATATCGCGATGCAGCTTCTTGGCCACGCCCTGCGGGGTTTCGCCCACCAGATCGGTCTGCACCACATTGCCCGAGGCGTCGATGTTATAGCTGCCATCGGCCTTCTTCAGCACGTAGTCGAGCGGCGCATTGAAGGTGCGCGCCGAATCGCGCCGCAGCTCACCGGATACGGCCAGGATCATATCGCCGCCCGCGAGCTTCCACACCGGGCGCGACACGGTGGCGTCGATGCTCTGGTTGTAGGCTTTGTTCAGGCGATAGGTGTAGTCGCGTGCTTCGATGCTCTTCAGGTAGGCCAGACCGGCCGCATCCTGGGCGCCGAAGGGATTGAGGATGCCCTTGTCGAAGCCTTCCTGCGCCTTGGTGTAGAGGATGTAGCCGGCGCCGGCGCGGGTATCGCGCTCGGACTGGCCGTAGTTCCAGCCCACGCGGTAGTCCCAGCCGGCCAGCTCGCCTTCCATCGACAGCACCAGGCGGTCATTGTTCTGCTCATCGTTCCGGTAGGCCGGGCCGAGTTCTCCGGGGCCCCACTGGAAGTAGATGGTGCGGTTGTTCATGTTCAGGTTGCTGACCGTGCCCGGCGTCTTGGTGGCGTCGATGTACATGGTCGGCGTATTGCTGCCGGTGTTGCTGCCCACGACCTGCACGGCCGGGGTCAGGCCCGCGCCCGGGTAGAAGCGGCTGGTCGGCGCCAGCGAGTAGGTGGTGAACGGGTTGGCCGAACCGGGCACCTGCATGCCGCGGTACTTCTGCACGATGAAGTCGCTATGCAGGATGTCGAGGTCGATCTTGTGGCCGCCCGCCAGATTCATGCTGGCGCGTGCGCTGACCGTGGTGATCTTGCTGCCGTCGGTGACGGCGGTCCAGAACATCGGGTTGCGGGCGCAGCCCGGCGCATAGGTCGGGGTGGCGGCCGTGCTCAGATTGCCGAGCGTGGCGTAGGAATACGGGCTCTGGCAGCCGCTGGCGAAGGCCGGGTTGTAGTTGGTGTTCGACGAACGGCTGAAGCCGAAGTTGGCCAAGGGGTTGGCATTGCGCGCGTCCGGCGTCAGGCCCAGGCCCAGGCCCTGCTGGATGGCCGGGTCGAACTGCTGCGGGCGGTCCTTCTGGAACAGCGCCGACTTGGTCTGCTGGTCAACCGCGATGTAGGCGTTCCAGCCGTCCTTCTGCAGGCTGCCCATGCCGAAGATGGCGCCCACGCTTTCGGTGTCGCCGCCGCCATGCAGCTCCGGCGTCGCGTATTCGACCTTGGCGGCCGCGCCCACGTAGCCGCGCTTGGTCCAGAAGTTCTGCACGCCGCCGATGGCGTCGGCGCCGTAGATCGAGGAGGCGCCGCCGTTCAGGGTTTCGACGCGGTCGAGCGCCATGCGCGGGATGACATTGACCGACACGTACTGGTCCTGCAGCGGCTCATTCGCCAGGCGGCGGCCGTTCAGCAGGGTCAGGGTGCGCATCGGGCCGAGGCCGCGCAGGTTGGTGATCGGGCCGGCCGCGCCGGAGTTGGTGCCGAGCGAGAGCGACTGCGGCATTTCCAGCACCAGATCCTTGAGTTCGGTGTTACCGCGCTGCTCCAGCTCGGTCGCCTTGATGGTCATCAGCGGCGTCGCGCCTTCGTCGGCGGCACGGCGGATCAGCGAGCCGGTCACCACCACGGACGGGGTGGCGGTTTCACCAGCGGTGCTTTGAGCGGCGGCCTGGGCGGCCATCTGGAGCAGGGCCACTGCCACGGCCGAGGCCATGGCGGCACGCTGCAATTGCGGCTTGCGCGTCGAAGTCATGCTATCTCCTCTTGGTTTTCTGGCGACCGGATTGGTTCGATCGCTTATTTTCATTTGGTAAAACCAAATGCTAAAGTGGTTAGACCACTTTGCCAAGAAGAATCTGATGGCATCAGACCACTTTTGCCGCCATCTAGGCCAAAAGGACTAGGCGCGCCCGTGCCGACTGTTGCAAAATTGCCGCAAGTTCAATCCGCCGCCAGCAGCACGGCGCGGCCCGGCCGGCTCAGGCGCACCTGCCCGTCCTGCACGCGCAGCTGCTCGCCGCTGTAGTGGTCACGCAGCAGCTGGCCCTCGGCGAATACGCCTGCCACCGGCAGCTGCACGGCTTGGCCCGGCACGGTGTCGAGCGCGACCACCACCTGATCCGCGCCGAGCTTGCGGGCGAAGGTATAGGGCGCCTGCGCCAGGCGCTGGTGGCTGCCGGCGCCAATGGCCGGGTGGGCCTGGCGGAAGCGGCCCAGCTTGGACCAGTGCGCGCGCACGGCCTGCACTTCCGGGTCGCGCGCCAGCGCATCCCAGTTCATGAAGGAGCGCAGATGGGCGTCACCCTGGGCGCCGGCCACCTGCAGCACGCGCGCCGTTTCGTCGCCGTAGTAGATCTGGGCCGCGCCCGGCGCGAGCAGCAGCTTGTTGGCCGATTCATAGGGCTTGCGGCGCAGGGCGTCAAACGGCGCGCCATCGTCGTGTGAACTCAGATAATTGAGCACCCACAGGCCACGCCCGGGCGTGTGCAGTTCACGCGCATAGCTCGAGAACAGGGTCTCGTAGTCGGCCTGGGCGTCGGTCTTGAGCGTGAAGTTGATCATGCTGTCGAAACCAACGGCGCGGTAGTTGATCTTCTGCGCGCCGATGGCGAAGGCCAGACCATCGCGGATGCCGTAGTTATAGACTTCGGCCGTCATGTAAAAGGGCAGATCGCCGGGCGCCTTGCCGGGATTGGCGCGCTTCCAGTCCTCATAGGCGCGGCTGGCCTCCTGCTTGAGGGCCAGCCAGACTTCGGGCTCCACGTGCTTGACGGTGTCGGCGCGGAAGCCGTCGAAGCCAAAAGTGCGCACCCAGTCGGCATGCCATTTGATCAGGTAATTGCGCGGCGCGCGCGCCAGGCCGGTGCGGGCGAAGAAGGCGTCGAGCGACTGCATTTCACGTTCGTAGCGGCCCTCGGCACGCCATTTGGCGGCCAGGAAGGGCGGCACCTCCACCGGACCATCGGACTCGGTCCGGATGTCGGGCAGGTTCTTCACCAGCGTGCAGCGCACCGTGCCCGGCACGTCCTTGAAATCGCAAACGGGACTGGTGCGCACCCAGCCGGCCGGCCACACCGGGTCCTGCTCGGTGACGGGGCCGGTGTGGTTCATCACCACGTCGAGCAGCACGCGCAGGCCGTGGGCGTGGGCGGTGTCGACCAGTTCGTGCAGATCGGCCGCGCTGCCCAGATTGGCGTCGATGGCGGTGAAGTCGCGCGGCCAATAGCCATGAAAGCCGTAGGAGCGGCCGGTTCCCTCGTCGGTGGCGCCATGGATCTGCTCCGACGGCGGCGTGATCCACAAGGCGTCGACACCGAGTTCGGTGAAGTAGCCCGCCTTGATCTTGGCCGTGATGCCCTTGAAGTCACCGCCCTCATAACCACGCGCCGGCGCCGCATTGCGCTGGCGTCCGTAAGCCAGGTCGTTGGCCGGGTCGCCGTTGGCGAAGCGGTCGGTCAGCATGAAGTAGACGGTGGCGTTCTCCCAGCGGAAGGGCTGGGCCGGCGCGGCGACGGCGCTGACGAAGGCGAGGCTGAGGGCAAGGGCAAGTGCGGTGGTCTTCATTGTTTAGGGAGTGATGTCCTGATAAAGGCGGAGGTAGTGGGCAGCGGCGTCATCCCAGCCAACCGGCTGGCGCATGGCGCGCTCCTGCACGTGCGCCCAGTCGGCGGAACGCCGCCACAGGGCCTGCACGCGCCGCAGCGCCGCGCCCAGGGCGGCCTGCGTGAAGGCGTCGAAACAAAAACCGGTGCTGCGCGTATCCAGGTCTTCGAGCGTGGCGTCGACCACGGTATCGGCCAGGCCACCGACGCGCCGCACCAGCGGCAGCGCGCCGTAGCGCAGGCCGTACAACTGGGTCAGGCCGCAGGGCTCGTAGCGCGACGGGACCAGGCAGACGTCGCCGCCGGCGAACATGCGGTGGGCCAGGTCCTCGTCATAGCCGATGCGCACAGCGACCTGGCCCGCATGGGTGTTGGCGGCGGCGCGCAGCGCGTGCTCGTAGCGGGCCTCGCCGCTGCCCAGCACCAGCAGCTGGCTGCCGCTGGCGACGATCTCGGGCAAGGCGCCCAGCAGCAGTTGCACGCCCTTCTGCTCGGTCAGTCGGCTGACCATCACGAACAGCGGCGCGCCGTCCCGCACCTGCAGGCCGCACTCCTGCTGCAGCGCGCGTTTGCAGGCGCCCTTGCCGCGCCGGTCGAGCGGATTGTAATTGGCGGCGATGCGCGCATCGCTGGCCGGGTCCCAGACCACGCCGTCGATGCCATTGAGGATGCCGTGCAGGTCGCGCGCACGCGCGCGCAGCAGGCCATCGAGGCCGCAGCCCTGCTCGGGCGTGGCGATCTCGCGCCCATAGCTGGGGCTGACGGTAGTGAGCTTGTCGGCGTAATACAGGCCGGCCTTCAGGAAGGACACCTGGCCGTAGAACTCCAGGCCCTCGATGCCGTAGAAATCGCCGGGCAGGCCAAGCTGGCCGAACACCTCCTCGGCAAAGCTGCCCTGATACGCGAGGTTGTGCACGGTGAAGACGGTGCCGGCCAGTGCGCGCCCGGTGGCGCGGCGCGCGGCCGCCACATAAGCCGGCGCCAGGCCGGCGTGCCAGTCGTGGCAGTGCAGGACGCAGGGCTGCCAGTGCGGGTCCAGGCCCTGGCACAGGCGCGCCGCCACCCAGCCCAGCAGGGCAAAGCGCAGCGCGTTGTCGGCATAGGGCAGGCCGTTCGCGTCCGCATACGGATTGCCGGGCCGTTCGTACAGGGCGGGCGCGGCGATCACATAGGCCGTCAGGCCATCGGCCAGCTGCCCGCGCAGCAGGCGCGCATCGCGCACGCCAAAGCGCGGCGGCAGCACGGCCACCGGCATCAGCGCGTGCACGCCGGCGAGAATCGCGGGCAGGCCGGGCAGCAGCAGGCGCGCGTCGCACTGGCCAAGCTGGGCGCGCGGCAAAGCGCCCGTCACATCGGCCAGGCCGCCCGTCTTCAGCAGCGGATAGACCTCGGTGCAGACGTGCAGGACGGGCAGGCGCGGATCGCTCATAGGCGCGCCATCATGGCTGCCGTGACCAGCACCACGCCATCGGCCGTGCGGTAGAAGCGGCGCGCATCGAGCTCGGGATCCTCGCCGATGACCATGCCTTCGGGGATGGTGACGCTGCGGTCGACCACCACCTTGCGCAGGCGGCAGTGCGGCTTGACTTCGCAGGAAGGCAGCAGCACCACCTGATCGAGCTGGCAGAACGAGGCCACGCGCACGTTATAAAACAGGACCGAGTTGGCCACCGTCGAGCCCTGCACGATGCAGCCGCCCGAGACCAGGGTGTTGACCGTCACCCCGTGCTGGCCGTGTTCGTCGAAAATGAATTTGGCCGGCGGCAGCTGCGACTGGTAGGTCCAGATCGGCCAGTCGCGGTCGTACAGATTGAGTTCGGGCGAGATCGTGGCCAGGTCCATATTGGCGGCCCAGAACGCGTCCACCGTGCCGACATCGCGCCAATAGCCGCTCGCTCCCGGCGCCGGCGGCACGCAGGACAGGCCGAACGCATGGGCCGCGGCCGCGCCCTCCCCGACCACGCGCGGGATGATGTCCTTGCCAAAATCGTGGGACGACTGGGGATTGGCGATATCGTCCTCGAGCAGTTGGTACAGGTAATCGGCATTGAAGACATAGATGCCCATCGACGCCAGACAGCTGTCCGGCCGCTCGGGATTGGGCACCGGCGCGGCCGGCTTTTCAACAAAGCTGGTGATGCGCATCTGCGCATCGACGCCCATCACACCGAACGCCGCAGCCTGCTCGAGCGGCACGTCGATGGCGCCGACCGTGCAGCGCGCCCCGCGCCGGTAATGGTCGAGCAGCATCAGCGAATAGTCCATCTTGTAGATATGGTCGCCGGCCAGCACGAGCACATAATCGGGCTTGTAGGAGCGCAGAATGTCGAGGTTCTGGTAAACCGCATCGGCCGTGCCGCGGTACCAGTGCTCCTCGTCCACGCGCTGCTGGGCCGGCAGCAGGTCCATGAATTCGTTCAGCTCCCCGCGCAGGAAGCTCCAGCCGCGCTGCAGGTGGCGCAGCAGCGAATGCGATTTGTACTGGGTGACCACGCCAATGCGGCGGATGCCGGAATTGAGGCAGTTGGACAGCACGAAATCGATGATGCGGAATTTGCCGCCAAAGTAGACGGCCGGTTTGGCACGGCTGGCGGTCAGCGGGCCCAGGCGCGAACCGCGTCCGCCCGCCAGCACCAGGGCCACCGTGCGCTTGGGCAGCTGGCGCGCCAGTGCCGCGTCGGTCAGGGTGGCGTCCATGATGCGTCTCCTCAGGTGATGACAGTCGGATGCAGGCGGCCGGTGTGGATGCGGATGCCGGCCAGGCCCTCGGCAATGGCGATCAGGCCGGCCAGCGCCTGCTGGGTCGGCAGGAAGTGCTGGGCCGGATCGGCCTCGAAACGTTCGAGGTAGAGCCGCAGGGTGGCGCCCTCGGTGCCCGTGCCCGACAGGCGCAGCACGATGCGCGCCCCATCGGCCATCACGATGCGCACGCCCTGCTGTTCGGACACCGACTGGTCGACCGGGTCCTCGTAGCGGAAATCGTCGGCGAAGGCGACCGTGTAGTCGCCCAGCTTCTGCCCGGCGAGGCTGGCGCAGCGTTCGCGCAGGGCCGCCATCAGGGACTGGGCGGCGGCGCTGTCGATGCCCTCGTAATCGTGGCGCGAATAGTAGTTGCGGCCAAAGCGCGCCCAGTGTTCATGCACGAGCTGCTTGACCGACTTGCCGCTCACGGCCAGCAGGTTCAGCCAGAACAGCACGGCCCAGACGCCGTCCTTTTCGCGCATATGGCTGGAACTGGTGCCATAGCTCTCCTCGCCGCACAGGCTGACCATGCCGGCGTCGAGCAGATTGCCGAAGAACTTCCAGCCGGTCGGCGTTTCGTAGCACGGCAGGCCAAGGGCCTTGGCGACGCGGTCCACCGCGCACGAGGTCGGCATCGAACGGGCCACGCCGCGCAGGCCGGCACGGTAGCCGGGTACCAGATGGGCCTGGGCGGCCAGCACGGCCAGACTGTCGGACGGGCTGACATCGAAGCCCTGGCCGAGGATCAGATTGCGGTCGGCGTCACCGTCCGAGGCGGCGCCGAAGTCGGGTGCATCGGCCGCGTCCATGCGCGCGATCAGCTCGGCCGCGTTGACGGGGTTGGGATCGGGGTGGCCGCCGCCAAAGTCTTCGAGCGGCACGGCATGGATCACACTGCCGGCCGGTGCGCCCAGATGGCCTTCGAAAATCGCCTGGGCGTAGGGGCCGGACACGGCATGCATGGCGTCGAAGCACATGCGAAAGCCACTGCGGAACAGGGCGCGGATGGCGTCGAAGTCGAACAGCTCGCTCATCAGCGCTGCATAGTCCTCGACCGGGTCGATCACCTGCACGCGCATGCCGTCGATTTCGGTGTCGCCGATGGCGTCGATATCGATCGGCGCATGGTCGCTGATGCGGTAGTGGTCGATGCCCTGGGTGTAGCGGTAGATGGTATCGGTCAGGGCCTCGGGCGCCGGGCCACCGTTGCCGGTGTTGTACTTGATACCGAAGTCGCCATCCGGGCCGCCCGGGTTGTGGCTGGCCGACAGGATGATGCCACCGAAGGCGCCGTATTTGCGGATCAGGCAGCTCGCGGCCGGGGTCGACAGCAGGCCACCGCGCCCCAGCAGCACATGCCCGAAGCCATGCGCGGCCGCCATCCGCAAAATCGTCTGCACGGCATGGCGGTTGTGGTAGCGGCCATCGCCGCCGAGCACCAGGGTGGCGCCAGCGGCCGGGCCGATCGCATGGAAGATCGCCTGGACGAAGTTCTCGAGATAATTCGGCTGCTGAAAAATGCCGACCTTTTTGCGCAGGCCCGAGGTGCCGGGCTTCTGTCCCGCATAGGGCTGGGTGGCGACGGTGACGATGCTCATGAATCCTTCCTTTCGTGCTGGACGGCCAGCACCAGCGCATGGGCGGGCACATCGGCCTCGGCCCCCAGCCCGCGCGCACCGGCATGCGGGTCGCTCGTGTCGAGCAGGGCCGTCCACTGCCCCGGCGGCAGGCTAAAGCGGGTATCGGCCGCCTCCGCGTTAATCAGCAGCAGGCAGGGCTCGGCCCCGCCCAGCCGGATGGCGATGCGGCGCCGGCCATGCTGCCAGTCGTGTTCGGTCAGTGGCTGGGCCTGTTCGCCGAGCCAGACGATGTCGGCATCGCGCGCGCAGCCGGCCGCGCCGGTGAACCACAGTGTGTGGCGCAGGGCCGGGTAGCGCTGGCGCAGTGTGATCAAGGATGCCACAAAGGCGAGCAGACCCCGATCCGCTTGCTCCCAATCAAGCCAGGTCGTCACATTGTCCTGGCAGTAGGCGTTGTTATTGCCGTTCTGCGTGTGGCCGAGTTCGTCCCCGCCCAGCAGCATCGGCGTCCCCTGCGAGAAGATCAGCGTGGCCAGCAGGGCGCGCTGCAGGCGAGCGCGCAGGCGCAGCACATGCAGGTCGGTGCTCGGGCCTTCCACGCCGCAGTTGTTCGAGCGGTTGTGGTTGTGGCCGTCGCGGTTGTCCTCGCCATTGGGCAGATTGTGCTTCTCGTTGTAGCTGACCAGATCGCGCAGCGTGAAACCGTCGTGGGCGCTGATGAAGTTCACGCTGGCCGAGGGCGCGCGCCCGTCGCGCCGGAACAGATCGCTGGAGGCCGAGAAGCGGCGCGCGAATTCGCCAAGCGAACTCGGATGCCCGAGCCAGAAGGCGCGCATGGTGTCGCGGTACTGGTCGTTCCATTCGCACCAGCCGGGCTGGAAATTGCCGACCTGGTAGCCGCCCGGGCCGATGTCCCAGGGCTCGGCGATCAGCTTGACGCGCGCCAACACCGGGTCCTGGGCCACGGCCGACAGGAAGGCGCCGTGGCGCTGGAAGCCGGCACTGGTGCGTGCCAGGGCCGGCGCCAGATCGAAACGGAAACCATCCACATGGTAGTGCTCGACCCAGTAGCGCAGCGAATCCAGCACCAGCTGCAGCACGCGCGGCTGCTCGAGATTCAGGGTATTGCCGCAGCCGGTCCAGTTTTCGTAATAGGCCGGCGCGCAGGGCTTGAGGTGATAGTAGAGCGCATTGTCGATGCCGCGCAGGCTGAAGGTCGGGCCGCGCTCGTCGCCCTCGGCCGTGTGGTTGTAGACGACGTCGAGCAGCACCTCGATGCCGCGCGCATGCAGGGCGCGGATCGCCGACTTCAGCTCGCTGGCGGCGCTGGTGCCGGGCCGGCCCGACCAGTAGCGCGGCTCGGGCGCGAAGAAACCGACCGTGTTGTAGCCCCAGTAGTTGGACAGCCCCAATTCGAGCAGGCGCGGCTCGTCCGCGCGCGCATGCAGCGGCAGCAGCGACACGGCCGTGACGCCAAGCGCCTGCAGGTGGTCGAGCACGGGCGCTTCGGCCAGGGCCGCATAGCTGCCGCGCACGGCCGGCGCGAGCTGCGGGTGGCGCGCGCTCAGGCCCTTCAGGTGCACTTCGTACAGCACGCTGCGTTCGATCGGGATGCGCGGCGGGCGGTCATCGCCCCAGTCGAAGTCCTCGGCCACCACCCTGCCCTTGAGGGCCTCGCGGCCATTGTCGACCGGGTCGGGCTGATCGGGGTCGCTGGCCAGGTGGGCACGAAAACTCTCCTGCCCCAGATAACGGCCTACCACCTCGCGCGCATACGGGTCGAGCAGCAGTTTATTGGGATTGAAGCGCAGGCCGCGCTGCGGCGCGAACGGGCCATGCACGCGGTAGCCATACAGCTGGCCCGGACCGATGCCGGCCACATGGCCATGCCAGACGCCGTTGCTGCAGCAAGGCAGCGTCAGGCGCGTTTCCTGATCGCCGTCGAACAGGCAGAGGTCCACCCGTTCGGCATGTGGCGCCACCAGCGCGAAGTTGACGCCGCCGGCAGCGGGCAGCGCCCCCAGTGGATAGGCCTGCACGCCTGTGACTGCCAGCGCTGCGGCAGGCCGCTTGCCCATCTCAGCCCGCCACCGCGCCAGCCGGCGCCTCGGCCGTGTCGGCCACGCGGTCCTGCACCAGCAGGCAGAGCACGCCAGCGAGGATCATCGAACAGCCGCCCAGCACCAAGGTCAGCACAGTATGGCCGCCGAACAGGTGCTTGGTGAACCAGCCGAGCAGCAGGCCGCTGACGATCTGGGGAATCACGATGAAGAAGTTAAACACGCCCATGTAGTAGCCCATCTTATTGGCCGGCAGCGCGCCCACCAGGATGGCATACGGCATGGTCAGGATGCTGGCCCAGGCCAGGCCGACGCCGACCATCGGCAGCAGCAGCATCTGCTTGCTGGCGATGAAGAAGATGCTGACCAGGCTGAGGCCGCCGATCACGAGGCAGGCCATGTGCACGCCACGCCGGCTGATGCGCTGGGCCGCCAGCGGCAGCAGGAAGGCGGCCAGGGCCGACACGCCGTTGTAGACGGCGAACATGGTGCCGACCCAGTTGCCGGCATCCTGGAAAGCGGCCGACTGCGCATCGGTCGTATGCCAGACATTGTCGGCGATGCCCGAGGTCGTGTAGATCCACATGGCGAACAGGGCGATCCAGCTGAAGAACTGCACCACGGCCAGCTGCACCATGGTCTTGGGCATGCGCGTGAAGCCCTGCAGGATCTCGCCGATCGCGTGGCCCAGGCCGCCGCGCTGGGCCGCCAGGGCGGCCGGATCGGCGGGCGGGGTTTCGTCGCTGCTCCACACGGTCCACATGACGGCGCTGAAATAGGCCAGCGCGCCCGCATAGAAGGCGTAGCGCACAGTCTCGGGGATGCCGCCGTTGACCGGCACATTCGAATAGCCGAGCGCATCGAACAGCGAGGGCAGCAGCGAGGCGATCACGGCGCCGCAGCCGATCATGAAGGTCTGCATGGCGAAGCCGGCCGTCTGCTGGCTGCTATTGAGCTTGTCGCCGACGAAGGCGCGGAACGGCTCCATCGAGACATTGATCGAGGCGTCCATCATCCACAGCACAGCCACGGCCATCCACAGCGAGGCCGAATTCGGCATCAGCACCAGGGCCAGCGAGGCCAGCAGCGCGCCGATGAAGAAGAAGGGGCGGCGGCGGCCCCAGCGCGGGTGCCAGGTGTTGTCGGACAGGTAGCCGATGATCGGCTGCACCAGCAGGCCGGTCACCGGCGCGGCCAGCCAGAAGAAGGCCAGATCGTCGGGATTGGCGCCCAGGGTGCTGAAGATGCGGCTGGTATTCGAGTTCTGCAGCGCGAAGCCGAACTGGATGCCGAAGAAGCCGACACTCATATTCCAGATTTGCCAGAATGTGAGGCGCGGTTTGATGAACTGATTCTGCATTGCGTGTCTCCGGTGGGTCGGGCGCTGGAGCGCCCTTGTGCTTAATAAGTGATGCTGAATGCCGTGCGCGGATGGTCGATCACCACGCGCGCGACCGCCGCGCGCTCGGGCTGATCCTCACCCAGCATGGCGGCGCTGCCGGCCGTCACGGCCAGCTCCTGCCCGTCGCGCTGCAGACGGGGCGCCGCGCCAAAGCCGTGCAGTACCAGTTCGACGCGCGTGAAGCGGCTGTCGTAGCGGCCCTCCACGGCGCCGAAGCTGATCTGGCGGCGCGCCGGGTCCATGCCGATACTGCGCGCGTAGTAGCCGCCCTGCTCGTAGGCGAAGCTGCTGCCGTCGTCTTCATAATAGCGGAAGCTGGACGCCTGCTCGCCGCGGTACAGGTGCAGCACCAGGGTCGGCGCGGGCTGCTCGGCCGTGCTCTGAATCTGCGACTGCATCGGAATGATGGCGCCGGCCTTGACGAAGACGGGCAGACGGGTCGGCGCCAGTTCCAGCAGCTGCTCGCGGCCGCCGGCGTGCGCGGCATCGGTGTAGAAGTCGTACCAGGCCCCGGCCGGCAGATACAGCTTGCCGAAACGGGCCGTACTCTCGAAGGGCGCGACCAGCAGGCTGGGACCGAACAGATACTGGTTCTCGAAGTCGCGCGCATACACGTGGGCGTCGTGCGTGTAGTCGATCGCCAGCGAGCGCATGACCGGCAGGCCGCTGCTGCTGGCCTCGTGGAAGGCCGCGTACAGGTAGGGCAGCAGGCGGTAGCGCAGGTTGATATAGCTGCGCACATTGTTCAGCACATCCTCGCCGAAGGTCCAGGGCTCGGCGGCCTTGGTGTCATAGCCCGAGTGGTTGCGGAAGTAAGGCGTGAAAGCGCCCAGCTGCATCCAGCGCGCGTACAGGCCCTGACTGGGCGAGCCGATGAAGCCGCCGATGTCCATCCCGGTGAAGGCCAGGCCCGACAGGCCCAGGCTATTGAGCAGGCGCACGCCGAGCAGCATATGGCTGTCGCTGGCCGTGTTATCGCCGGTCCACAGGGCCGAATAGCGCTGGGTGCCGGCGAAACCGGAGCGCGTCAGCAGGAACGGGCGCTGGCCGGTCGCCGCCTTCATGCCCTCGTAGCTGGCGCGCGTCATATTCAGCGCATAGACATTGCGCGCCTGGCGGTGGGTGGTCGGCTGGCCGTCGAAATCGAACAGCAGATTGTTCGGCATCGCCTGGCCCCATGTGGAAATCTCGTTCATGTCGTTCCACAGGCCGGCGACACCGGCGCGCGCATAGGCGCCGACCTCATTGGCCCACCAGGCGCGCCCCTTGGCCGCCGTGAAGTCGGGGAAGAAGCACCAGCCGGGCCAGACTTCGCCGCTGTACGGACTGCCGTCCGGGTATTTCACATACACGTCCTTGGCCAGGCCGCGCTCGAAGCTTGCGTAGCCGCTTTCCTGCTTGACGCCGGGATCGACGATCACGGTCAGCTTCAGGCCGAGGGCCGCGAGGCGCTGTGCCATTCCGGCCGGATCGGGGAAGCGTTGGCGGTCCCAGGTGAAGACCTTGTACTGGTCCATGTAGTGGATGTCGAGCGTGATGCCATCGGCCGGGATACGCTTCTCGCGCAGCGTGTGGGCGACGCGCATGACGTCCGTCTCGCTCATATAGCTGTAGCGGTTCTGCTGGTAGCCCAGGCTCCACAAGGGCGGCAGCGGCATGCGCCCGGTCAGCCAGGTGTAGCTGCGCAGGATGCCGGCCACGTCGGGATCGGTGATCAGGTAGTAGTCCATCTCGCCGCCCTGGGCCGAGAAGGACGCGAAGCGGCGGTTGGAGGCGCCGAAATTGAAGTCGCTGCGGTAGCTGTTATCGAAGAACAGGCCGTAGGCGAGCCCGTGGTGCACACCAATATAGAAGGGGATGGTGGCGTACAGCGGGTCGGTCTCGTTGGTGTAGCGGAAGGCGTCGGTATTCCAGTTGCTGTAGGCGCTGCCGCGCCGGTCGAGGCTGCCCCCCTTCTCGCCCAGGCCGAGGAAACGCTCGCCTTCCTGCAGGCTCTTGTAGGTGGCCACTTCCTCGCCGATCCAGCTGCTGCCCAGGCCGGGCTCGTCCCGGTTGATCAGCTTGCCATCGGGGCTGTAGACGGCCACCGCAAACGGCTGGCGCGCGATGCGCGCCGTGTAGCCGCTCGTGCGGATCACGATTTCCTGCGCATCCTGGCTGATGCTGGCGCCGGCCGCCTGCGGCTTGGCCACCACCGCATACGAATGGTCGGGACCGAGCGCCTGCCTGGCGATGCGCACGCGCAGCACGGTCGGGCTGTAGGGCGTGATCTCGACCTGGGCATGCTCGGTGCGCAGGCGCAGTTGCTGGCCCTGAATACTGACGGCCTGTACGGCGCCGACCGGCAGCACCGGGCCCGGCGCCGCTGCGGCCGTCAGCAGCCAGGAAGAAAACACCAGGCCCAAGGCCAGACTTGCCGCTTTTTTGTGCATGATGGGACTGTAATCTTCCTGCCAGGAATAGTCGATGTAGCAAAATAACACGCGCAAACACCCCTGTCAAACCAGGCATTTTCATAGGGACCATGCGGGGCGCAGGGATTTCAGGGAATCATTTTTGTAGTCAAACAACAGACTTTTGAGGCACAATACGCAGTACGACAACAATCAGGGGACACCCATGCTTGAGATGCAAAAGAGACTGAGCCCGGCTTTCTACGCCCTCATCAGCCTGCCTTCGACGGCGATGGGCTTTGCCCTGTGCATCCAGATCTCCGCGCTGAGCTGGCTGCTGTCCACCAAATACAATCTGAAGATCGACGAGATCGGCATCGTCTGGGCCTCGGGCCCGCTGGCTGGCATTCTTGGCCAGGTCCTGATCGGCATTATTTCCGACAAGGCCTGGTTCTGGGGCGGCCGGCGCCGGCCCTTCATCCTGATCGGCGGGGTGCTGGCCTCGCTGATGCTGTTCCTGCTGCCGCGCATCGATGTGGTGTCCAACCTGCTGGGCATCGGCAATATTCTGGTGGTGGCGGTGATCATCGCCGTCACGCTCGACCTGGCCATCAATATCAGCTTCAACCCGACCCGCGCCATCATCGCCGATGTCACGCCCGACGGCCCGCCGCGCCTCAAGGGCTATACCTGGATGCAGACCATCTCCGGCTTCTGGGGCGTGGCCGCGTATGTGATCGGCGGCCAGCTCGACAACTACATGCTGATCAATGTCGGCATCGTGCTGGTGTTCCTGTTCTCGGTGCTGCCGATGTTCTTCATCGAGGAGCCGCGCCAGCTCGAAGCCGAAGTCAGCGCCGCCAAGAGCGCCACCGACTGGGGCCAGCTGTGGCGCATCTATGTGGCGCACGGCCTGTCATGGGTCGGCGCCCAGAGCATGTTCGTCTACATCATCGCCTTCATCCAGCAGCATCTGATCGCGGCCGATGCGGCCAAAGAGCTCGCCTCGGCCCAGGCCGGCCAGATCATCGGCAATTCCTTCGCCATCATGAGCACGGTCGGCTTCCTGCTGCCGGCCTTCGTGTTCGGCCCGCTGGCCCTGAAGATCGGGCGCGTCCGCGTGCAGGTGCTGAGCCTGGCCATCATGGCCGCCGCCTATTTCCTGATCGCCTTCACGGCGCGCACGGCCGGCCAGATGTATGCGCTGATGGCCATGGTCGGGGTCGGCTGGGCGGCCATCGTCTCGCTGCCGTTTGCCATCATGAGCGAGAAGGTCGACCGCAGCCGCATGGGCTTCTTCATGGGCATCTTCAATCTGTCGGTGGTGCTGCCCCAGCTGTTTGCCAGCCTGGTGCTCGGCCGCGTGATCGCCGCCGCCCAGGACAAGGCCGTGGTGTTCGAATTGTGCGGCGCCTGCCTGGCCGCTTCCGCCGTACTCTGGCTGCTGGTGAAGGACAACGCGTCGCCGGCCGCGGCCACGGCGGCACCGGCGGCGGCGCACTGAGGAGGCTCCATGCTCGACGCATCGACACTTCAGGCCCTGCAGGCCGGCCAGCATGGCGACCCGTTCGCCGTGCTCGGCATGCACAGCGTGGACGGCAAGCTGTGTGTGCGTGCCCTGCTGCCGGGCGCGGCGACCGTCAAGGTGGTCGACGAGAACAGCGGCAAAACGGTGGCCAGCCTGGCCCGCATTGGCGGCACCGATCTGTTTGAAGGCGTGCTCGCGCGCCGCAAGCATCCTTTCCCCTACCATCTGCTGGTCGACTGGGGCCAGGGCGAGCAGGCCCTGCACGACCCCTATCGCTTCGGCCCGGTGCTGGGCGAGCTCGATGTCTGGCTGCTGTCCGAAGGCACGCACAACCGCCCGTTCGAAAAGATGGGCGCCCACCCGGCCAGCATGGAAGGCGTGCCAGGCACCGCCTTTGCCGTCTGGGCGCCGACCGCACATCGGGTGTCGGTGGTCGGCGACTTCAACCAGTGGGACGGGCGCCGCCATGTGATGCGCCTGCGCCGCGAGTGCGGCGTGTGGGAGATGTTCGTGCCCCAGGTGCAGGCCGGCGACCTGTATAAATTCGAGATCCTCGCCGCCAGCGGCGAAGTGCTGCTCAAGGCCGACCCCTTCGCCCTGCGCGCCCAACTGCGCCCGGACACCGCCTCGGTCGTGGCCACGCTGCCGCCCGCGGCCCCGGCCAGCGCCGCGCGCCAGGCCGCCATCGGCACGGGCGCCGCCGTCAGCATCTATGAAGTGCACCTGGGCTCCTGGCGCCGCCATGCCGACGGCCGCTGGCTCAGCTACCGCGAACTGGGCGAACAGCTGATTCCCTATGCGAAGGAGATGGGCTTCACCCACCTCGAACTGATGCCGGTGAACGAGCACCCGTTCGACGGCTCCTGGGGCTACCAGCCGACCGGCATGTACGCGCCGACCGCGCGTTTCGGCACGCCCGAGGACTTCCGCGCCTTCATCGATGCCTGCCATGCGGCTGGCCTCGGCGTGATTCTCGACTGGGTGCCCGGCCACTTTCCGACCGACGCCTTTGGCCTTGGCCGCTTCGACGGCACCTGTCTGTTCGAACACGCCGACCCGCGCGAAGGCTTCCATCAGGACTGGAACACCCTGATCTACAACTACGGCCGGCGCGAGGTGGCCAATTTCCTGGTCGGCAATGCCCTGTTCTGGACCGAGCGCTATGGCATCGACGCCCTGCGCGTGGACGCGGTCGCCTCTATGCTCTACCGCGACTACAGCCGCAAGGAAGGCGAATGGGTGCCGAACATCCACGGCGGGCGCGAGAACCTGGAGGCCATCGCCTTCCTGCGCCGGGTGAACACGGTGCTCGGCGCCGAACGCCCGCAGGCCGTGACGATGGCCGAGGAATCGACCTCCTTCCCGCAAGTGTCGCGCCCCGTCCATGATGGCGGGCTCGGCTTCGGCTACAAGTGGAATATGGGCTGGATGCACGACACGCTCGAGTACATGAAGAAGGACCCGCTCTACCGTGCCCACCACCACGACCAGATGACCTTCGGCCTGGTCTACGCCTTCAGTGAGAATTTTGTGCTGCCCCTGTCGCATGACGAAGTCGTGCACGGCAAAGGCAGCCTGATCGGCAAGATGCCAGGCGACACCTGGCAGCGCTTTGCCAACCTGCGCGCTTATTACGGCTTCATGTGGGGCCATCCGGGTAAGAAGCTGCTGTTCATGGGCGGCGAATTCGCGCAGTTCGCCGAATGGAACCATGACCGCAGCCTGGACTGGCAGCTGCTGGGCGATCCCCAGCACCAGGGCGTGCAGCGCCTAGTGAAAGACCTGAACGCGGTCTACACCGCCTACCCGGCCCTGCATGCACGCGATTGCGATCCGCGCGGCTTCGCCTGGATCGCGCATGACGACCGCGCCAATTCGGTGCTGTCCTTCGTGCGCTACGACGAGCAAGGCGACTTCGTCATCGTCGTCTGTAACTTCACGCCCGTGGTCCGCCACGGCTACCGCATCGGGGTGCCGGCCGCCGGCCGCTACCGCGAAATCATCAACACCGATGCCAGCATCTATGGCGGCAGCGGGGTCGGCAATGGCGACCTGCACACGGAGGCCATCGGCGCCCACGGGCAGGCCGACTCGCTGGCCCTGACGCTGCCGCCGCTGGCCACCGTGATGCTCAAGCTGAGCTGAACAGAACCACCCGATCAGGAAAGACTGATGAAAAAAGCCAAATTCGAATTCGACCACCTGTCCAATGACGCCGGCTCGCTCCAGCGCGCCATCGCCAACAAGCTGGTGTACGCCATCGGCAAGGACCCGGCCGCCGCCCAGCCCGAGGACTGGCTCAACGCGACCGCCCTGACCGTGCGCGACCGCCTGGTCGAACGCTGGATGGAAACCACGCGCGCCCAGTACGCGCAGGACGTCAAGCGCGTGTACTACCTGTCGATGGAATTCCTGATCGGGCGCACCTTCACCAATGCCCTGCTGGCCCTGGGCGTGTACGAGGAAGTCAAGGAGGCGCTGGCCAAGCTGGGTGTGGACTTCGATCAGATCGCCAACCTGGAACCGGACGCCGCCCTCGGCAATGGCGGCCTGGGCCGCCTGGCCGCCTGCTTCCTCGATTCGATGGCCACGCTCGGCATCGCCGGCTTCGGCTATGGCATCCGCTATGACTACGGCATGTTCCGCCAGACCATCGTCGACGGCCGCCAGGTCGAAACGCCCGACTACTGGCTCAAGGGCGGCAATCCGTGGGAATTCCCGCGCCCCGAGGTGACCTACCGCGTGCGCTTCGGCGGCCACACCGAACAGGGTCCGGACGGCGTGCGCTGGGTCGACACCCAGGACGTGCTGGCCATGGCCTATGACACCATCATCCCCGGCTACGCAACCAAGGCCACCAATACCCTGCGCCTGTGGAGCGCCAAGGCCTCGGCCGAAATCAACCTGTCGGCCTTTAACACCGGCCGCTACATGGACGCCGTCGAGGAAAAGAACCACTCCGAGAACGTCAGCCGGGTGCTGTATCCCGACGATTCGACCCTGTCCGGACGCGAGCTGCGCCTGCGCCAGGAATACTTCTTCTGCTCGGCCTCGCTGCAGGATCTGATCCGCCGCTACCTGTCGACCCACGAGAACTTCGACAAGCTGGCCGACAAAGTCTCGATCCACCTGAACGACACCCACCCGGTGCTGGCCATCCCCGAACTGATGCGCCTGCTGATCGACGAGCACGGCCTGGCCTGGGACCGCGCCTGGGCCCTGTCGCAGCAGATCTTCAGCTACACCAACCACACGCTGATGGCCGAGGCGCTCGAGACCTGGCCGGTGGAAATGCTGGCGCGCGTGCTGCCGCGCCACCTGCAGATCATCTTCGAAATCAATGCCCATTTCCTGCATGCCGTGGCCGAGCGCTTCGGCCAGGACAATATGCTGATGCGCCGCATTTCCCTGATCGATGAAAGCGGCGAACGGCGCGTGCGCATGGGCTATCTGGCCGTCGTGGCCAGCCACAAGATCAATGGCGTCTCGGCCCTGCACTCGGACCTGATGACACAGTCGATCTTCGCCGATTTCGCGCGCATCTTCCCGGAACGCTTCAACAACAAGACCAATGGCGTGACCCCGCGCCGCTGGCTGTCGCAGGCCAATCCCTGGCTGTCGGCCGCCATCGACAAGAAGATCGGCACCAGCTGGCGCCGTCATCTGGACGAGCTCTCGGGCCTGAAGAAGCTGGCCGATAACAAGCCCTTCCAGAAGAGCTTCCGCGCCGCCAAGCTGAAGAACAAGGAGCGCCTGGCCGACTGGATTCAGACCAACCTCGGCATCACGGTCGATCCGACCACGCTGTTCGACATCCAGGTCAAGCGCATCCACGAGTACAAGCGCCAGCTGCTGAACGTGCTGCATGTGATCGCGCGCTATAACCGCATCCTCGCCAATCCGGACGCCAACTGGCAGCCGCGCACCGTGATCTTCGCGGGCAAGGCCGCCTCGGCCTATGTGATGGCCAAGAACGTCATCAAGCTGATCAACGACGTCGCCGCCACCATCAACAACGACGCCCGCATCAAGGGCCTGCTGAAGGTGGTGTTCATCCCCAACTACAGCGTCAGCTTGGCCGAGATCATCATTCCGGCGGCCGATCTGTCCGAGCAGATTTCGACGGCCGGCACCGAAGCCTCGGGCACCGGCAATATGAAGTTCGGCCTGAACGGCGCACTGACCATCGGCACCCTCGATGGCGCCAACGTCGAAATGCGCGAGCAGGTCGGCGCCGACAACATCTTCATCTTCGGTAACACGGCCGATCAGGTCGAGGCCCTGCGCAACCAGGGCTACCACCCGCGCGCCTACTACGAGGCGAATGCCGAACTGCGCCAGGTGCTCGACAATATCCGCGACGGCGTGTTCTCGCCCGAGCAGCCGGACCGCTTCCAGGCGATTTTCGACACCCTCGTCAACTGGGGCGATAATTACCAGCTGCTGGCCGACTTCGCCAGCTATGTGACGACCCAGGAAGCCGTCGACGCCCTCTACCAGGACGGCGACGAATGGACGCGCAAGGCCATCCTCAACGTAGCCGGCATGGGCGCCTTCTCGTCCGACCGCACGATCGGCGAGTACGCCGACAGCATCTGGCGCGCCGCCCCGGTCCAGCTGTAATCAGAACGCATAAGGAGATCAGAATGAAACGCGCCTCGGGCATTGTCCTGCACCCGACTTCCCTCCCCGGCCGCTATGGCATTGGCGACCTGGGTGCGGCCGCCTACCGCTTTGTCGACTGGCTGGCCGCCGGCCACCAGAAGATCTGGCAGCTGCTGCCGCTGGGCCCGACCTCGTATGGCGATTCGCCCTACCAGTGCCTGTCTTCGATGGCCGGGAATACCCTGCTGATCTCGCTCGACCACCTGCAGGAGCAGGGCTTCCTCGACAGCGCCGATCTGGCCGAGGTGCCGCCCTTCCCCACCGAGGCGGTCGACTACGGCTGGGTGATCCCGTGGAAGAAGGCCCTGCTGGCCAAGGCCCACGGCGCCTTCGTGGCCAAGGCCACGCCCGGTCAGAAGAGCGCCTACGAGGCCTTCTGCAAGCGGCAGGACTACTGGCTCGAAGACTATGCGCGCTTCTGCGCGATCAAGGATGCGCACGATGGGCGCGCCTGGACCGAGTGGACGCCCGAGCTGCGCGCCCGCTGCCAGCCGCAGCTGAACGACTGGGCCGCCGCGCACGGGAGCGCGATCGATCTGCACCGCTGGCTGCAATTCGTGTTCTTCAGCCAGTGGGGCCAGCTCAAGCGCTATGCGAACGCCAAGGGCGTCGAGGTGATGGGTGATATCCCGATCTTCGTCGCCTTCGACAGCGCCGATACCTGGTCGCACCAGGATGAGTTCTATCTGAATGCCGACGGCAATCCGAGTGTCGTGGCTGGCGTGCCGCCCGACTATTTCAGCGCCACCGGCCAGCGCTGGGGCAATCCGCTCTACCGCTGGGACGTGATGCAGGCCAATGGCTATGCCTGGTGGAAGGACCGCATCCGCGCCCTGCTGGCCCAGGTCGACATCATCCGCATCGACCACTTCCGCGGTTTCGAGGCCTACTGGGAGATTCCGGCCAGCGAGCCGACGGCCGTGCATGGGCGCTGGGTCAAGGGGCCGGGCATCGACCTGTTCAATGCGATCAAGGCCGAGTTCGGCGAGATTCCGATCGTGGTTGAGGACCTGGGCGTGATCACCGAGGAAGTCAATGCGCTGCGTGATGGGGCCGGTTTCCCCGGCATGAAGATTTTCCAGTTCGGTTTCAGCGAGAACAATCCGTCCTTCCTGGCCCGCAACTACATCCCGCACAGCATCGCCTACACGGGCACGCATGACAATAACACCACGCGCGGCTGGTTTAAGACGATTCCCCAGCACGAGCGCGACCATGTCTGCCATTACTTCGGGCGCGGCTTTAATGAGGATGAGATCACGCCGGTGATGATCGAGGCGCTGTGGCAGTCGCCCGCCAACACGGTGCTGGCGCCGATGCAGGATGCCCTGAATCTGGGCGAGGAAGCACGCATGAACTTCCCCGGCAAGATGGGCGGGAACTGGGCCTGGCGCTATCGTGAGGAACAGCTGACGCCGGAGCTGGCGCAGTGGTTTGCGGGTATCACGGATGCGGCTGGGCGGTGATTGAGAGGGTGATGGTGGTTGCGGGTGGTGGATTAACGCGGGTCTGAAGACCCGCCCTACGACCCGCCCTACGACCCGTCCTACGACCCTCCCTACGATTTGCGCCGGTGAATGCGGGCGATGGATTTACGCGGGTCTAAAGACCCGCCCTACGACCTGGCGCTGGTACATGCGGCCGGTGAATTGGACCCGACGTACGACATTCGATGCGGTCGTAGGGCGGGTCTTCAGACCCGCGCATCGTTTCAATCACCGTTGTCAAGCCGTTCGACAAACCCAAGCACGCCCCCGCCACCAAATCCGGCGCATAGATTCCATTCCGAACGTAACGATGAAACGATGACCACGGCTTACCAAGCCATGTTTGACCGCGTTGCAGCGTACGTGGCGTCGTAGGGCGGGTCTTCAGACCCGCGCGCCGTGTCAATCACCGATGTCAACCCGCTTGGCAAACCCAAGCGCTCCCCCATCCCCGGTCCCCCAATCCGGCGCATAAATTCCATGCCGAACGTAACGATGAAACGATGACCACGGCCAATCCCGCACCTGGCTCACCAAGCCATGTTTGACGGGATTCCAATGGATATAGTCGATGTGCCGCCCCAGGTCGTCTTCGTCACGTATCAGATGCTCCCAATAACGCGCCTGCCAGAGCGTGCCGCAGCGTTTCCGCTTGCGCCCTGGGCTCTGCCATTGGGCGCGGTACCAATCCTCACCACAGCTGAGCGTGACCTGTGACTTGATCAAGCGCCAGCGCGTGGCGAAGTCGGCATCGTCCTCCGGCAACTTCCAGATCGTGTGGATGTGATCAGGCATCATGACCCAGGCCGTGATGTCGAAAGGCCGGCCGCGCCGCACTGCCTCAATCGCGCAGCGCAAGGCGCGACGCACCGCCAGCGAGGCCAGGGCCGGTTGGCGGCGCTCGGTAACAACGGTAAAGAAATAGTGGGCGCCTGGTTGCCAGACGCGCCGGTAGTAACTCATGCTGACCTCCATCGCTGCTACTTGGAGGTCAGCTCTGCCTGCCAAGTTCCGTTCAGGGCAGCGCGTGGCCGCGCGCGGTGACGTAGAGGCGATACCACTCCTCGCGGCTGAGCTGGATGCGCTCGGCGTCGCGGCAGGCGCGGATGCGCTCGGGATGGGAGGTGCCGATCACCGGCGCAATGCCGGCCGGATGGCGCAGCAGCCAGGCCAGCACGATGCTCTCGGGCGCCACCTGGTGCTGATGGGCCAGCTCGCGCACGAGCTGGGCGGTATTGTTCACCACGGGCGGGGCGTCGTAGGCGGCACCGCCGCTGTACCAGCCCTTGGCCAGCGCCCCCCAGGCTTGCAGGCCGATCTGTTTGCGCTGGCAATAGGCGAGCGTGTCGGCCCACACCAGGCCGCCCGCGCCCTGGGCGTCGTTGAAGCAGGTCTCGGCCTCGAGCCAGTCGCGCCGCGCCAGGCTCATCTCGAGCTGGTTGGCCACCAAGGACGTGTCGAGCGCGGCCGTCAGCAGTCGCAGCTGGCCGGCGTGCATGTTCGACACGCCGAGCGCGCGCACCTTGCCGGCCGTGTACAGCGTGTGCCAGGCCTCGTTGATTTCGTCCGGCTCCATCAGCGGATCGGGACGGTGCAGCAGCAGCACGTCGATGTAATCGGTGTGCAGGCGTGCCAGGCTGGCCTCGACGGCGGCGATGATGTAGGCACGCGACAGGTCGTAGCGGCCGGGCCCGTGCGCGTCGCCGAAGCGGATGCCGCACTTGGTCTGCAGCACAATCCGTTCACGCAGCGCCGGTTCGGCCTTGAACAGCTCGCCGAACACCTGCTCGGCCTTGCCATGCGTGTAGATGTCAGCATGGTCGAAACGGGTGATGCCGATCTCGAGCGCCGCGTCGAGGGCGGCGCGCGCGTGGGCGATGTCCTTGCCCTGCACCGGTTCGTGGTTCCAGCCGCCGCCGAGGCCCATGCAGCCGTAAATCAAGCGGCTCATGCGTGCTTTTCCTTCTTCTTTTTCGGCGCCGGCAGAGGTTCGCCGTCCAGGCGCATCTTCAACTGTCGCCCGCCGACCCAGACCTTGCGCATATGTTCGAGCAGGCCCTTGGGCATGCCGTCCGGCAGTTCCACGGTGCTGTAGTCCTCGTACATCTCGAGACGGCCGATGTGGGCGGCCTCGAGCCCGGCCTCATTGGCGATGGCGCCGATGATATTGGCCGGCTTGGCATGCGCCTTGCCCACCTCGATGCGGTAGCAGACCATGGGGAAATCGTGGCGCGCGGCCGGCTTGTCCTTCTTTTTCTTCGGTGCCGGCGCCGGTGCCGCCGCAGCAGCCGGTGCCGGCGCGTCTGGCAGCGGGGCCATGAATTTGTCCAGCTGCATCGGCGAAGCGGCCGTGTCCGCCGGCGGCGGCGTCTCGCCGTCGCGCACGATGCGCAGGCGGCGGCCGGCCGTGCTCACCTCGGCCAGCGCGGCCAGGGTGGCGGCGTCCAGATCGGCCGGCAGATCGAGCAGGGTGTGGTCGTCGAAGATTTCGATGCGGCCGATGCGCTTGGCGTCAATGCCGCCCTCGTTGGCCATGGCGCCGACGATATTGCCGGGCTTGACCCCATGCACGTAGCCGACCGCGATGCGGTAGGTGGCCATGCCCGGCTCGGGCGGGCGCGCCATGCGTTCCTTCTTGAGGGCGGCAAAATCGGCGCGCGAGGGGCGCGCGTCGCCGCCCAGCAAGCGCTGATCGATGTGCTCGCGCGGGTCGGGCGCGCGCTCTTCGGCCTGGCGCCGCTCCTGGTTCTTGTCCAGCAGCAGGGGCTCGTCGCCGCGCGCGATCTTGGCCAGGGCGGCGGCGATTTCGATGGCCGGGACATTGTGCTCGCGCTCGTATTCCTCGCACAGGCGCTGGAACACATCGAGCCCGCCCGCTTCGAGCGTGGCGCTGATCTGCTCCTTGAAGCGGGCGATGCGGGCGTCATTGACTTCGCGCACCGTGGGCAGGGTCAGGGGCGACACCGGCTGGCGCGTGTGGCGCTCGATCATGCGCAGCAGATTGCGCTCGCGCGGGGTGATGAACAGGATGGCGTCGCCGGTGCGGCCGGCGCGCCCGGTGCGGCCGATGCGGTGGGTGTAGCTCTCGACGTCATACGGCACGTCGTAGTTGACCACGTGGCTGATGCGCTCGACGTCGAGGCCGCGCGCGGCCACGTCGGTCGCCACCAGAATGTCGATGCGGCCTTCCTTGAGCAGGCCGATGGTGCGCTCACGCGCCTGCTGGGCCATGTCGCCGTTGATGGCGGCGGCCGAGAAGCCGCGCGCGCACAGTTTTTCGGCCAGCTCCTCGGTCCCCAGTTTGGTGCGGCTGAAGATGATCATGCCGTCGAAGGGCTCGGCCTCGAGGATGCGGGTCAGGGCGTCGAGCTTCTGCATGCCCGAGACCAGCCAGTAGCGCTGGCGGATGTTGTCGGCCGTCGTGGTCTTGGCGGCCACGGTGATTTCCTCGGGCTCGCGCAGATAGGTTTTGGCGATGCGCCGGATCGGGGCCGGCATGGTGGCCGAGAACAGGGCCGTCTGGCGCGTGGCCGGGGTGCGCTGGAGGATGGTTTCGACGTCGTCGATAAAGCCCATGCGCAGCATTTCGTCGGCTTCGTCGAGCACCAGGGTCTTCAGGGCGGACAGGTCGAGCGCGCCCTTTTCCAGGTGGTCGATCACGCGGCCCGGGGTGCCGACCACCACGTGCACGCCGCGGCGCAGGGCCGACAGCTGCGGGCCATAGCCCTGGCCGCCGTAGATCGGCAGCACATGGAAGCCGGGCAGCTGGGCCGCGTACTTCTGGAAGGCTTCGGCCACCTGGATGGCCAGCTCGCGCGTGGGCGCCAGCACCAGGGCCTGGGGCCGGGCGCTGCGCACGTCGATGCGGGCCAGGGTCGGCAGGGCGAAGGCGGCGGTCTTGCCGGTGCCGGTCTGGGCTTGGCCAAGCACATCGCGCCCCTGCAGCAGCAGCGGGATGGTGGCGGCCTGGATCGGCGACGGGGTCTCATAGCCGATGGCGTCGATCGCCTGCAGCAGGGCGGGCGGGAGGGCAAGGTCGGCAAAACGTTGAATTTCCATGGGGGGCTCTCACAGGAGGGACTCGCACACTGCGAGGCATACCGATAGTGTAGCGGTTCAGCCACCGCAGAGGTAGCACGGGAGCGGACAAACCCGTAATATTGTGGTCTAGCCGAGTTCACGCCGCCCATGACCATCGACACCTCCGTTCCCCTGCTGCTGGTCGACGACAACCTGCAGATCCGCTCGGCGATCCGCAGCATCCTCAACGACCTCGGTTTCCGTACCGTGCACGCGGCCGCCAGCGCCGAAGAAGCCATGCGCATCTTCGGCGAGCGTCCGGTCGGCGCCGTCATCTGCGACCAGTCCCTGCCCGGCATGGGCGGCCTGGCCTTCATGCAGTGGATGCGCGAGCAGCCGCGCTGGGCCGACCGCCCCTTCCTGCTGCTGGGCGAGGAAACCGATCCGGGCGCGGTCCAGGCCCTGCTGGCGGCCGGCGCCTCCGACTACCTGGTCAAGCCCTTCACCTACGACCACTTCCAGCAGAAGCTCGAAGCCCTGCTGCGCCCGGCCCGGCGCGCCGCCGTGGCGGCCGCCCGCAGCGGCAGCCCGCGCGCCCTGATCGGCGAGGACACCCCGGTCGAGGAAAGGATCCGCAAGGCCACCATCCTGGTGGTCGACGACATGGCCACGAATATCAAGGTGATCGCCGGCATGCTGACCGACGACGGCTACAACGTGAAGGTGGCGATCAGCGCGCGCAAGGCCCTGGAACTGGCCCAGAGCGCCCAGCCGGACCTGATCCTGCTCGATATCGTGATGCCCGAGATGAGCGGTTTCGAGCTGTGCAAGCGGCTCAAGGCCGATCCCGACACGCGCGACATCCCGGTGATCTTCCTGTCCTCGCGCGACGGCGCCGACGACGTGGTCGGCGGCCTGGCCCTGGGGGCGGCCGATTATGTGACCAAGCCGGTCGAATCCTCGGTGCTGCGCGCGCGCCTGCGCACCCAGCTGCGTCTGGCCGCCACCCTGGCCGATCTCAAGCGCAAGAGCGCGCTGGCGGCCGCCAATGCCCAGCTGCGCGACGATGTCGACCGCCTGACCCGGCATGAGCTGGCGCCGCTGGTGGCCGGCATGCTCGACGCGGTCGAACGGCTGCAGGCCGATCCGGCCGCCAGCGAGGCCCTGCGCAGCACCCTGGACACGCTCGGCCAGCACGGCCATGTGCTGCTGCGGCGCGCCACCCACGGGGTCGACCTGCACCGGCTCGAACAGGGCCGCTACGATCCGGCCGCCGAACCGATCGCGCTCGAACAGCTGCTCGAAGCCTGTGCGCGCCACGCCGGCGTGCTGGCGCGCCTGGAGATGCCGAAGACCCCGCTGCGCGCCCAGGGCGACCTGATTCTGGCGCGTGCCGCCATCGACCAGCTGCTGCAGCTGGCGCTCGGTTTCGCCATGCCGGACACGCCGCTGCAGGTGTCGGTGCCGGTCGACGCCCAGTTCGCCGGCTTCCTGCTCGAATGGACGGGCGGGATGCCGCCGGCCGTGCGCGCCGCCCTGACGGAGCGCCCCTCGCTGGCCGGCAATCTCGGTGAGGCGGCCCTGTCGCTGTATGCGGCGCGCCTGATGGCCGAACTCCAGGGCGGCAGCGTCAACGCCAGCGCGGACGGCAACCAGACCCGCGTGCAGCTGCGCCTGCCCAAGGTGGCGCCGCCCGCATGATGTTCGCGCGCCGGCCCTTCCGTCCCTGGCGGCTGCTGGCCGTGCGCTGGGCCGTGCTCGCCATGGCGGTGGCCGGCGTCACCGTGTATGCGCGCCACGAATACGTGGTCGGCGCCCACAACGCCAGCCTGAGCGAAGACACCCGCGTGCTGGCGCGCCGCATCGCCAGCGAGAGCAATGAGGGCACGGTGATGGGCGCCGCCATCCTGATGGGCCTGGTGGGCGAGAGCGTCAAGCAGAGCGTGGCCGGAAATACCGAGGCCCCGCCCGCCCTGATGGGCGATTTTGCCGGTCTGATCAACCAGTTCAATGCGCTCGGCGTGCAGCTGGCCACGGGCGACGGCCGCCTGGTGGCGAGCCTGGACCGCAATGGCGAGCAGCCCGGCCTGGGCGCCAATCTGAGCGAGCGCCCCTACTGGCGGCGCGCGCGCGACGGCCAGCCGAATGTCTACCCGAGCGTCAGCGGCCCCCAGGGCGAGCGCGCCTTGTACGTGGCGGCGCCGGTGCGCTCGGGCGCCTCGCGCAAGTGGCCAGTCACCGGCGTGTATGCGCTGCAGGTGCCGGCCACGCCGATCGACCGCCTGCTGGCCCAGATGACCCAGCCGGCCCTGGTGGTCTCGCCCGATGGTCTGGTGTTCGCCGCCAACCGGCGCGACTGGGTGCTCAAACTGGCCGCCCCGCTGCCGCCCTACCGGCGCGCAGCCCTGGCCCAGGAGCGCCAGTTCGGCGCCCTGTTCGACGGCGGCGCCCCGGCGCGCCTGCCGTTCACGCTCGACCAGGCCTGGGTCCACGTCGACGGCCGCCGCCATCTGCTGGCCACCGCCTTCCTCGACTGGCAGGACGACGCCGGCCTGTGGCGCGTGGCGGTGCTGGACGATACCGCCAACTGGGAGCCATGGTGGGACTTCCTGCTCTGGGGCGGCGGGGCCGGCGGCGCCGTGCTGCTGCTCGGCCTGGCCGCGACGGCGCGCCAGCGCGCCTTCGGCACCGCCCAGCGCCTGCGCAACGAGAACGCGCGCCGCCTGCGCCAGATCACCAATCACCTGCCGGTGGCCGTCTACCAGTACCGCTTCGACGACGAGCAGCTGCGCTTCGTCTTCATCAGCCCGGCCCTGCAGGAGATCACCGGGCTCGATCCGGCCCAGGCCCTGCTCGACGCGCGCGCGCTGCTGCACCTGCTCGACCCGGACGGCAGCGTCAACCTGCTGGCGCGCCTGCAGCAGGCGGCCGCGCGCCAGGAGCGCGTCAGCCTGCAGCTGCGCTACACCCATCCGCTCAGCGGCCAGACGCGCTGGGCCGAATGGACCTCGGCCCCGCAGCGCGAGCATGGGGCCATCGTCTGGAACGGCTATCTGGCCGACATCACCACCGTGCAGGAGGCGGCCCAGGCCCTGTCGCGCGCCAAGCAGGCGGCCGAGGACGCGACGCGCTCGAAGTCGATGTTCCTGGCGAATATGAGCCACGAAATCCGCACGCCGATGAATGCCATCATCGGCCTGGCCCACCTGGCGCTGAAAACGGCGCTCGACCGCCAGCAGCACGACTACCTGGCCAAGATCCACGCGGCCGGCAGCAGCCTGCTCGGGATCGTCAACGACATCCTCGATTTCTCCAAGATCGAAGCGGGCAAGCTCGATCTCGAGCACGCCGACTTCAGCATCGAGCGCCTGATCGACAGCGTCGACACCATCGTCGGCCACCGCGTCGAGGAAAAGGGCCTGGAGCTGGTGTTCGACATCGAACCCGAGGTGCCGTACGCGGTCAATGGCGACGCGCTGCGCTGCGGCCAGATTCTGATCAACCTGGTCGGCAATGCCGTCAAATTCACCGAACATGGCCAGATCGTGGTGCGCATCGCCTGCGGCGAGCGGCGCCGCGACCAGGTCGAACTGCTGGTCGAAGTGGCCGACAGCGGAATCGGCATGAGCGCCCAGCAGTGCGCCCACCTGTTCGAGGCCTTCACCCAGGCCGACGGCTCGACCACGCGCAAATACGGCGGCACCGGCCTGGGCCTGACGATTTCGCGCCGCCTGGTCGAACTGATGGACGGCGCCATCAGCGTCGAGAGCGCGCCCGGCGCCGGTTCCAGCTTCCGCTTCAATCTCTGGCTCGGTCTGGCCGAGCAGCCGCGCCGCCCGCGCCTGCCCGACGCCCTGGCCGGCCTGCGCGTGCTGGTGGTGGACGACAACGCGGCCGCACGGCGCGCCCTCGCGCACCAGCTGCATAGCCTCGGTCTGCCCCAGCCCGCGATCGTTCTGGCCGAGTCGGGCCAGCAGGCGCTGGAGCTGGTGGACAACGCTGCCCTGCCCTTCGGTCTGGCCCTGATCGACGTCGACATGCCGGGCATGGACGGCCTGTTCCTGGCCCATGCGCTGCTGGCGCGCCCGGCCCCGCCGCCGATGCTGCTGGTGTCGGGGCGCGACGACGACAGCCTGCGCGGCGCCGCCGCCGGCATGAATCTGGAAGGGGTGCTGGTCAAGCCGGTCGGCGCCAGCGCGCTGGCGGCCGCCCTGGCCCAGCTGGCCGGCGACCAGGCCAGCGCGCCGACGCCGGCGCCGGCGCCGCTGCCGCTGCGGCTGGACGGCCTGCGCGTGCTGCTGGCCGAGGACAATAGCGTGAACCAGCTGATCGCCACCGAACTGCTGGAGGACGCCGGCGCCAGCGTGGCGGTGGCGGCCAGCGGCGCCGAGGCCGTGCGCATGGTGGCCGAAAGCGACTACCACCTGGTGCTGATGGACCTGCAGATGCCGGAGCTGGACGGCTATGCGGCCACGCGCGCGATCCGCGCCCGCCTCGACGCCAAGCGTCTGCCGATCATCGCGCTGACCGCGCACGCCCTGCCGGAAGAACGCGAGCGCTGTCTGCAGGAAGGCATGAACGACCATATCGCCAAGCCGATCGATCCGCCCACCCTGTATGCGGCGCTGGCGCGCTGGGGGGCGCGCCATATCCTGGCGCGGCCCACGCCGGCTGCGCCGGAAGCGGCGCAGCCCGGCTTCCCGCCGATCGCCGGTCTGGATGTCGAGGCCGGCCTACGCCGCGCCGGCAAGCAGCCGGACCGCTACTGGCGTCTGCTGCGCGAATTCGCCGCTACCCAGGCCGACAGCGGCGCGCGTCTGCAGGCCCTGGCCAGCGGCGGCGACCTGGCTGCGCTGCGCGCGGCCGCGCATGCGGCCAAGGGCGTGGCCGCGAATGTGGGCGCATTGGAACTGGCGGCCGTGGCGGGCGCCATTGAACAGGCGGGCCAGGCCGGGGCCGGCCTGCTGGCCGCCTATGCCGGGCAGCTGGCGCGCCTGCTGGCGGCGATCGAAGCGGCGCTGCCGGCCGCCAGCGACGACGCCGATGCGGCGCCGGCCAGCGCCGACCAGCTGGCCGCCCTGCGCGCCCTGCTGGTGGCCGACGACAGCCGCGCCGAAGCCATGTTCGCCGAACAGCGCGCGGGCCTGCGCGCCGCGCTCGGCGCCGCCGCCGACACGGTCGAACAGGCGATCGCCGGCTTCGATTACGCCAGCGCCCTGGCGGCGCTCGACCAGGCCGGGCACTGAGGCCCGGCCGCCGTCCTTAAGCGCGCGGCGCCGCGCAGTGGCGCGCGATGAAGGCGCCGTGCTCGGGCATCACATTGACGCACTTGGCGATCACGTCCTGCACGCTGTGCAGGTAGTCGGCGATCTCGCGCTCGTCCTGCACGTCGACCAGCGGATGGTAGCCGTCGATCGGCGCGTTCTGCCCTTCCAGCACCTGCACCCAGCCGACTTCCGAGAACAGCTCGTTGTCGATGCGCACCACGCGCCCGCTGCTGCGATATAGCGCGATCTTCTGGCGCAGCGTATCCGGAATGGCCATGTGGGCGCAGGCCTGCCAGAACTCGGAATCGGTGCGCTGGTTCATGTGGTAGTGCAGGATGATGAAGTCGCGGATGCGCTCGTACTCGAAGGCCGACTGGCGGTTGTATTCGGCCGTGACGACCGGGTCGAAGCCGCTGTCCGGGAACAGTTCGATCAGGCGCGCGATGGCCGACTGGATCATGTGGATCGAGGTCGACTCGAGCGGCTCGAGGAAGCCGCTGGCCAGGCCGACCGCGACCACGTTCTTGTTCCAGCCCAGCTTGCGGCGGCCGGTGGTGAACTTGATCAGGCGCGGATCGGCCAGGGCTTCGCCGTCGAGATTGGCCAGCAGGGTGGCCGCGGCCTCGTCTTCGCTGATGAACTGGCTGCAGAACACATGGCCGTTGCCGGTGCGGTGCTGGAGCGGAATGCGCCACTGCCAGCCGGCGCGGTGTGCGGTCGAGCGCGTGTAGGGCGTGAGCACCGGCGCCGAGGCGCACGGCACGGCCAGCGCGCGGTCGCACGGCAGCCAGTGGGTCCAGTCTTCGAAGCCGGTCTGCAGGGTCTGCTCGATCAGCAGGCCGCGGAAGCCCGAACAATCGATGAACAGTTCGCCCGCCAGTTCGGTGCCGTTTTCCAGCACCACGGCCTCGATGAAGCCGTCGCTGGCGCGCTGGCGCACCTGGCTGATCTTGCCCTCGATGCGCTGGACGCCGCGCTGCTCGGCCAGGCCGCGCAGGAAGCGCGCATACAGGCTGGCGTCGAAATGGTAGGCGTAGGTGATTTCGGCCAGCGGCGAATTGCCGGCCTCGGTGGTCGGCGGCATGAATTTATTCGCCTTCGAGGCCATGCGCGCAATCGAATACGCCTCCAGCGGGGCGGCCTTGCCGAGCCGGCGCATCTTCTGCCAGTACTGGTCGAAGCGCACGGTGGCCAGGTCCTGGCCGATGCTGCCGAAGCCGTGCATGTAGCGCTCGCCCTGGCGGCCCCAGTTGACGAATTCGATGCCGAGTTTGAAAGTGCCATAGGTGGCGCGCAGGAACTCGACCTCGTCGATGCCGACCACCTGGTTGAAGCGCTTGACCATCGGGATGGTCGCCTCGCCGACGCCGACAATGCCGATCTCGTCGGACTCGACCAGGCGGATCTGGTAGCGTCCGCCCATCACCGTGGCCAGCGCGCTGGCCGTCATCCAGCCGGCCGTGCCGCCGCCGACAATCACAATCGTTTTGATCGCTGCTTGCATCGCTCTTTTCCTTACCCACAAATGAAAACAACCCCTGAGGCATCGGCCTGCAGGGGTTGTCTGGGAGTGTAACTTAGAACTTGTAGTTCACGCCAAAGTGGTAGGTCCGGCCGTATTCCACTTTGTTGGTGACCTGGTTCGGATCAACCGTGTATTCCTGGAACGGTGCCTTGTTCCAGTTGGTTGCCTGGGCATACAGGGACACGCCCTTCAGCCAGCCGCTCGGGATTTCGTAGGAGGCCTGCAGGTCGACGATGGTCTCGCCCTTGATGAAGGTGAGCTGCTGGTTGTCCTGGAAGTCCGACACGGTACCGAGGAAGTTCGAACGCTTGCGTGCGGCGGCGGCCACCTGGAAGCCATACTTCTCATAGTACAGACGCAGGTTGGTCACTTTGCGCGACAGGCCCGGCAGCGGGATCTTCACCGAGGAGGTGTTGACGTTCGGGAAGCCAGCGGTCGGCAGTTCCACGCCCGAGTCGGTGTCCGAATGGTTGACCATCACGCCGAAGCCGTCCAGCATCGGGGTCAGCATCGAGAACGGCACGTTGATCGCCAGTTCGAAGCCGTGGATGCTGCCGCCGTCGCCGTTGATCGGCTGGGTCAGCAGACCGGTGGTCTTGCCAGCGTAGGGGCCGGTCGCGGGCAGCGGCGTGGTCGGGGTCACGTAGGGACCGAAGTCGAACGGACGCGGCACGCGCAGGATGTAGGTGTCGAGCTTCTTGTAGAAGCCGGCCAGCGAGATGTAGCCCTTGTTGCCGAAATACTTCTCGTAGGACAGGTCGAAGGACTTGGCCTTGAACGGCTTCAGACCCGGGTTACCGGCCGAGCCGGTCAGGATCGGGTACGGACCCGAGGTGCTCAGGTTGAAGTTGTTCGAGGCGCGCATGTCGTCCAGGTTGGCGCGCGAGAGCACCTTGGCCACGCCGACGCGCATGACCTGCTCGCTGCCCAGGTCATACGACAGGTTGGCGCTCGGCAGCACGTCCCAGTAGTCGGCGCCTTGTTCCACATACTTGGCCGGGCAGGTGGCGGCGGTGTTGCCGGTGCACTTGGCCTGATCGACGACGTAACCGGCGCCGGTCTGCTTGGTGTGGATCAGCTGGGCACCCACGTTGCCGCGGTAGCTCAGGCCGAACATCTGGCCGTCCAGATCGCCCATGGCGTACAGGCTGGTGACCTTTTCCTTCACGTTCCACAGCTTGTTCAGGATGTCGGCGTCGACTTTGTCGGCCAGATCATAGATGGTGCCGAGCGAACCGGTCGGATCGAACTTGGCCACCTGGATGCTGGTGGTGCCGGCGGTTTCGACGGCGCTGCCCGGGATGCCGGCCACACCGTAGGGGTTGCCGCCCTTGACCACCAGACGGCCTTCCTGGCCGGTGCGCGACTTGTCGCGCTGGGTGTAGTTCAGGCCGACGGTGCCGCTCTGCATCGGGCCCCACTCGAGGGCGGTCTTGCCGTTCAGGCGCAGGGCTTTGACTTCATCGTCGATCTTCGGCTGGGCCAGATAGCCGGCCTGGGGCGAGGAGACGCCGCCCGACCAGCCCATCACGTCGGTCAGCTTGACGACGTTGCGGTCTGCGTAGTTGAGGCCGGTGGAGTATTTGACGTCGGTGAAGTTACCGCCGTTGAAGCCGGTCCAGGAGATGGTGTCCAGGGTGGTGGCATTGCCCGGCAGACCAGCGGTGGTCTCGTAGCGCGAGCTCAGCTTCGAGGCCTTCGACCAGGTCAGGTCGGTGACCATGTCCCAATCGGCGACCTTGAATTCGTTCTTCCAGCCGACGGTCTTCAGATCGTCATCGGCCGATTCCAGGTGGTTACGGATCACGCCTTTGTAGTTGGTGATCGTACCGGCCGTGGCGACGCCGTTGACGATGGTGGCATTGGTCAGCACACCGTTCGGGTCATAGCCGCCGGCGCTGTTGCCGCCCACGGCGCCTTCCAGACCGGTCTTCTTGAGCGAGGTGTAGCCCGAGGAGTAGAACAGGTCCAGGGTCGAACGGAAGTTGCGGTTCGGGCGGTATTGCAGCGAGGCGAACATGCCTTCGCGGTTGTTTTCGCCGGTCTCGGTGTCGGCACCGAAGCCGCCCGGGGTGATCACGTCCTTGCCCTGATACGGCATGGTCGGGGTCCAGCCGCCCCAGGAGTTGAACTTGCGCTGGGCGCCGCCGTTTTCGTCGTACTTGGTCAGGCCGATGGCCAGACCGACCGTGCGGTCAGCGAACTGGTCGATGTAGGACAGCGAGTAGCGCTCGCCCTTGCCTTCCGGCAGACCCGAGCCGATACCGATGCGGCTCTTCTTGTAGTTGGCGGCGAACACGCGCTTGCCGAAGTCGAGCGGGTTGACGGTGCGCAGGTCGATGGTCGCGGCCAGGCCCTGGCCGACCACGCTGGCGTCCGGGGTCTTATAGATCACGACCGAGCCCATCAGCTCGGCGGGGAACAGGTCGAACTCGGGGCTGCGGGCGTTGCCGGTCGAGGCCATTTCGCGGCCGTTCAGCAGGGTACCGTTGAAGCTCGGCGACAGGCCGCGCACCGACACGTCCGACGCCTTGCCCGAGGAGCGGCTACGCTGGGTGGTCACGCCGGGCAGACGGGAGACCGACTCGGCCACGCTCTGGTCCGGCAGTTTGCCGATGTCTTCAGCCGAGATGGCTTCGACGATCGAGCTCGAATTCTTCTTGATCGAAATGGCCGCTTCGATACCGCGGCGGATACCCGACACGACCACGGTCTGGACCTTGTCGTCGTCTTTCTTGGCCTCGTCCTTCTTGTCGTCGGCTTTCTGGGTCGCAGCCGGTGCAGCGGCCGGCGCTTCCTGCGCGAAGGCCGAGCCAGCCAGCGCGGCCAGCAGCACGGCGCAGCCAGCGGCCACCGGATTCAGTTGGAAGGCAAGGCGCTGGCGTGCTGCGAGCTCGTCGCGCTTCTTGGCGGTCATATTCATGTGTCCCCTCGTTTAACAAACCACTTTATTTGCACCGACCGTCAACTGCGCCGGTTCCCCAAAAGCAAACGCTTTTCACGTTTCATCGGGGATTCTGTACTAAAACTAGATGCACTGTCAACGAGAGTTCACCGCCACTACGGAAAACGGTGTTTTTGCGACACAAGCCCCTGTTTGCGCCCGTTTTTCGTTGTATTCCGGCTACACCAACGAAATCCGTACGCTGTAGTACGACTACATTTCCACCAATTTGCCCCGAAGTCGGGCAGTTTGCACCGGTTTGGTGCGAATTTTCGGCGCCAAGCGATCGTCTGTACCTAAACTAGATTGCTTGTCGTCGCGGAACAATTGAGCCGGACCCGCTTTCATAGTATGCTCAGCGGCAAAACACACAGCATGAGCTGTAGCGGAACTACTTTTGTAGTCGCCAACAAACAGGAGACCAGCATGTCCATCCCTCTGCGCCGGGGCCTCGCCCTGCTGCTGCTTGCCGCGAATACCACTTGGGCGGCCGACGTCGAAGTGCTGCACTACTGGACCTCGGGCGGCGAAGCGCGCTCGGCGGCCGAGCTGAAGAAGACCCTGCAGGCCAAGGGCGTCAACTGGAAGGACTTCGCCGTGGCCGGCGGGGCCGGCGAAAACGCCGCCACCGCCCTCAAGGCGCGCGTCATCGCCGGCAATCCGCCGACGGCGGCCCAGGTCAAGGGACCGGCCATCCAGGAATGGGGGCGCGAAGGCGTGCTGGCCAATATCGATGCCGTGGCCCAGGCCGAGAAATGGGACAGCCTGCTGCCGCCGGCCATCGCCAGCATCATGAAATACAAGGGCAGCTATGTGGCCGCCCCGATCAATGTTCACCGCGTCAACTGGCTGTGGGTCAATCCGGCCGTGCTGAAGAAGGTCGGCGCCAAGGCGCCCGCCAATTTCGACGAGTTCTTCGCCGCCGCCGACAAGATCAAGGCGGCCGGCCTGGTGGCCGTGGCCCATGGCGGCCAGCCGTGGCAGGACGCGACCCTGTTCGAGTCGGTCGCGCTCGGCATCGGCGGCCCCGAGTTCTATAAAAAGGCCCTGGTCCAGCTCGACCCGGCCGCCCTGAGCGGACCGCAGATGCTGAAGACCTTCGAGACCCTGGGCCGGATCAAGACCTACATCGACCGCGACGCCCCGGGGCGCGACTGGAACCTGGCCACGGCCATGGTCATCAATGGCAAGGCCGGCATGCAGTTCATGGGCGACTGGGCCAAGGGCGAGTTCACGGCCGCCGGCAAGAAGCCGGGCGCCGACTTCCTGTGCCTGCCCGCGCCCGGGACGGACAAGGCGTTCAGCTTCAATGTCGACTCGCTGCTGATGTTCAAGGTGAAGGACGCCAAATCCCAGCAGGTGCTGGCCTCCAGCCTGATGAGCCCGGAGTTCCAGGAGCAGTTCAATCTGAACAAGGGCTCGATCCCGGTGCGCGCCGGCGTGCCGAAGACGCGCTTTGACGCCTGCGCCCTGCAGTCCATGCTGGACATGGAAGCGGCCAGCAAAGGCGGCAGCTTCGTGCCCAGCCTGGCCCACAATATGGCGGTCGGCTCGGCCACCCAGGGCGCCATGATGGACGTGATCGCCCGCTTCATGAGCACCAATCTGGCGCCCAAGGATGCGGTGGCCGCGCTGGCCAAGGCCGCGCGCACGCGCTAAGCCGATGACGCGCCTGTCCCGGCTGGCCGACCGCTGGCTGCCCAAACTGGTGCTGGCGCCGACCGTGCTGGCGGCGCTGGTGTTCATCTATGGCTTCATCGGCCTGACCGGCTATCTGTCGCTGAGCGAGTCGCGCCTGATGCCGAACTTCGATTTCGCCGGGATCGAGCGCTACGCCGAGCTGTTCGACCTCGAGCGCTGGTGGACCGCGGCCGCCAATCTGGCCCGCTTTGGCCTGCCCTTCATCGGCATCTGCCTGATACTGGGCTTGCTGCTGGCCGTGCTGCTCGACCAGAAAATCCGCGCCGAGGGCGCGCTGCGCGCCATCTATCTGTACCCGATGGCCCTGTCCTTCATCGTCACCGGCGCCGCCTGGAAGTGGATCCTCAATCCCGGCCTGGGACTCGAGAAGCTGGTACAGGGCTGGGGCTTCCCCGGTTTCAGCTTCGACTGGCTGGTCGACCCCGACATGGCGATCTACACGGTGGTCATCGCCGGCGTCTGGCAGTCGTCCGGCTTTGTGATGGCCCTGTTCCTGGCCGGCCTGCGCGGGGTCGACCCGAGCATCATCCAGGCCGCCCAGGTGGACGGGGCCAGCCTGGCCACGATCTACCGGCGCATCGTGATCCCCTCGCTGCGGCCGGTGTTCTTCAGCGCCCTGCTGATCCTGGCCCACATCGCCATCAAGAGCTTCGACCTGGTCATGGCCCTGACGGCGGGCGGGCCCGGCACCGCATCCACCGTGCCGGCCGTCTTCATGTACCAGTATGCGTTCTCGCGCGGTCAGCTCGGCCTGGGCGCCGCTTCCAGCATGATGATGCTGGCCACCGTGGTGGCGGTGCTGGTGCCGCTCATGTATCTGGAGACGAAGGGAGCGCGCCATGGCCGCTAAGCCACGCCTCGGCCGCCTGGCTCTGTATGCCCTGCTGCTGGTGGCCGTCTACTACCTGCTGCCGCTGTACGTGATGCTGGCCACGGCCTTCAAGCCGCTCGACGAGATCCGCGATGGCAGCCTGCTGGCCCTGCCCCAGGCGCCGACGGCGGCGGCCTGGCTCAAGGCCTGGAGCGGCGCCTGCACCGGCGTGCAGTGCGAGGGCCTGGCGCCGTTCTTCTGGAACTCGGTGCGTATGGTGCTGCCGGCGGTGCTGATCTCGACCCTGATCGGCTCCCTGAACGGCTATGTGCTGTCGCTGTGGCGCTTTCGCGGCGCCGACCTGCTGTTCACCGGCCTGATGGTCGGCTGCTTCATCCCCTTCCAGGTGGTGATCCTGCCGATGGCGCGCCTGCTTGGCCTGGCCGAGATGGCCAATACCACGAGCGGCCTGGTATTCGTCCACGTGGTCTACGGCCTCGCCTTCACCACCATGTTCTTCCGTAATTTCTACGTGACAGTGCCGGAGGAACTGGTCAAGGCCGCGCGCATCGACGGCGCCGGCTTCTTCCTGATCTACCGGCGCATCATCTTCCCGCTCTCGCTGCCGATCTTCATGGTCTGCATCATCTGGCAGTTCACCCAGATCTGGAATGACTTCCTGTTCGGCGTGGTGTTCGGTGGCGCCGATGCGATGCCGGTGACGGTGGCGCTGAATAATCTGGTGAACACCTCCACCGGGGTCAAGGAATACAACGTCGACATGGCGGCCGCGATCATCGCCGCCCTGCCCACCCTGGCCCTGTATCTGGTGGCGGGCAAGTACTTCGTGCGCGGGCTGACGGCCGGCGCCGTGAAAGGATAAGCATGGCTTCACTCTCGATCCGCCAGGTGCGCAAGGTCTACCCGAACGGGGCCGAGGTCCTGAAGGGCATCGACATCGACATCGCCGACGGCGAATTCCTGATCCTGGTCGGCGGCTCGGGCTGCGGCAAATCGACGCTGCTGAATATGATTGCCGGCCTCGAGCCGGTCAGCCAAGGCGAGATCCGCATCGGCGAGCGTGTCGTCAACGACATGCCGCCCAAGGACCGCGATATCGCGATGGTGTTCCAGTCGTATGCGCTGTATCCGACCATGACGGTACGCGAGAACATCGCCTTTGGCCTGGGCATCCGCAAGGTCCCCAAGGCGGAGCAGGATGCGATCGTGGCGCGCGTGGCCGAGACCCTGCAGATCGACCATCTGCTCGAGCGCAAACCGGCCATGCTGTCGGGGGGCCAGCGCCAGCGCGTGGCCATGGGCCGGGCGATTGCGCGCAATCCGGCCCTGTTTCTGTTCGACGAACCACTGTCCAATCTGGACACCAAACTGCGGGTCGAAATGCGCGCCGAGATCAAGCTGCTGCATCAGCGCCTGAAGTCGACCATCGTGTATGTGACCCACGACCAGATCGAGGCCATGACCCTGGGCGACAAGATCGCCGTGATGAAGGACGGCGTGGTCCAGCAGTTCGGCACGCCGCAGCAGATCTACGATGAGCCGGACAATCTGTTCGTGGCCGGTTTCATTGGCTCGCCGTCGATGAACTTCCTGCGCGGGACCCTGCGCGCGGATGGCTTCGTGCTCGACCACGCCGGCATCCAGACCCTGCTGCCGCTGGCGCACTGCCCGTCCAGCCACGTCGGGCGCGAGGTGATCCTCGGCCTGCGGCCCGAGCACATCACCGATACGATCAGCGCCCACAGCGGCACCGAAGTCGACTGCCTGATCGAGATGACCGAACCGACCGGGCCCGACACCCTCGCGTTCACGCAGTGTAATGGCAGCCGCCTGACCTGCCGCACCCACCCGCGCGCCGGCGCCGCGCCAGGCCAGACCCTGCGCCTGTGCTTCGACGCGGCCAAGGCCGTGCTGTTTGACCCCGCCACCGAACAACGCCTGCGATAAGGAACCCGCATGAAACGCACCGCCCTCGCCCTGCTGCTGTCCCTGGCCCTGCCGGCCTTCGCCCAGAACATCGACCGCATGGAGCCGCCGTTCTGGTGGACCGGCTTCAAGGACAAGAACCTGCAGCTGATGGTGCACGGTCCCGCCATCGGCGAGGCCACGCCTTCGCTCGACTATCCGGGTGTGCGCATCGCTTCGGTGACGCGCACGCCGAACAAGAACTACCTGTTCGTCAATCTGGTGATCGACGATGGCGCCAAGCCGGGCACCCTCGATCTGCGCTTCACGCGCGACGGCAAGAGCAGCAGCTACGCGTACAGCCTGCGCGCGCGCGAACCGGGTTCGGCCCAGCGCAAGGGCTTTGGCCAGGCGGACGTCATCTACAACCTGATGCCGGACCGCTTTGCCAACGGCGACACGAAGAACGACGACCTGCCCGGCATGCTGGAGAAGGCCAACCGCGCGAACCGCGACGGCCGCCACGGCGGCGACATCGCCGGCATCATCCAGCATCTGGACTACCTGGCCGGCATGGGCTTCACCCAGCTGTGGCCGACCCCGTTCGCCGAAAATAATATGCCGGCCTATTCCTACCACGGCTATGCGGCGACGGACTTCTACAAGATGGACCCCCGCTTCGGCAGTAACGAGGACTATGTGCGCCTGTCGAAGGAGGCGCGGGCGCGCGGCATCGGCCTGATTCAGGATATCGTGCTGTCGCACCTGGGCAGCCAGCACTGGTGGCTGAAGGACCTGCCGATGCCCGACTGGCTGAATAACCCGAACAAGTTCACGCCCACGGCCCACCACCGCGCCGCCAACCAGGACCCGTACCGCGCGCAGGCCGACTACGACAACTTCACGCGCGGCTGGTTCGTCGAGACCATGCCAGACATGAACCAGTCGAACCCCTTCGTGGCCACCTACCAGATTCAAAATAGCCTGTGGTGGATCGAGTATGCGGGCCTGTCCGGCCTGCGCCTGGATACCTTCGGCTACTCGGATTCCGCCTTCCTCACCCAGTACACCAAGCGCGTGATGGACGAATATCCGAACCTGACCATGGTCGGCGAGGAATGGTCGCGCAATCCGGTGTTCGTCTCGCATTGGCAGACCGGGAAGCAGAATTTCGACGGCTACCGCAGCTACATGCCGAGCATGATGGACTTCCCGATGTCGGAGACCCTGCGCGAGGCGCTGGCTCCGGCGGCCGATGCGAATAGCCTGAAGGACGTCTACGAAATGCTGGCGATGGACCAGCTCTACCCCGATCCGAGCAAGCTCGTGATGTTCGAGGGGAACCACGATATGGCGCGCCTGTATTCGGTGGTCGGTGAAGATCTGGGGCGCTGGAAGATCGCCCTGGCCGCGCTGTTCACGCTCCCGCGCATACCGCAGTTCTACTACGGGACCGAGGTCTTGATGACCAGTACCGTCAAGGGCCGCGACGACGCCAGCTACCGCCACGACATGCCGGGCGGCTGGGAAGGCGACAAGGTCAATGCCTTTACCGGCGCCGGCCTCACGCCGCGCCAGACCGAGGCCCAGGCCTACGTGCGCCGCCTGGCCAACTGGCGCAAGGCCAATCCCGTGATCCACAGCGGGAAGACCATGCACTTCGGCGCCGAGAACGGCGTCTACGTCTACTTCCGCTACGACGAGCGCAAACGCGTGATGGTCGTGCTGAACAAGTCGGACAAGGCGGCCGAACTGGATACGGCGCGCTTCCAGGAGATCCTGCGCGGCAGCCGCGCCGGTGTCGATGTGATCAGCGGCGAGCGCGTGAACCTGGCCGGCAAACTGAAGGCGCCCGCCACCAGCGCCCTGATTCTGGAACTGGACAAGGCCGAAAAATGAAGCGCACCGCCGCCGCCCTGGCGCTCGCCCTGATCCTGCCCGCCGAGGCGGCGCAGCTGCCCGCCATCGACACCCTGTTCAAGGAGATGGCCATCCACGTGAAGCCCGGCCAGCAGGCGCAGTTCGTGGCCGGCGATAACGTGGCCGGCTACTTCGAGGGCTACACCCAGAGCGAGGACAAGGGCGCCGGCTACGTCCTGCGCAGCGGCACCTGGTTCCGCAATTACCGCGCCTATGCCGGCGGCCGCGCGCTGGCCCGCGCCGGCGCCGACGAAGCCGTGCTCCCCTGGGGCCACCAGGTGCGCTACGCCGACGGCACCCAGACCGACCTGGCCCTGCTGTCCGGACGCCAGGCACTGGCCCTGCGCGTGCGCAGCCTACGCCCGATGGCGCTGGCGCTGGAGCCGCGGCTGGACCTGCCCGCTGGCGCCAAGCTGGAGGCGCTCGACGCGCGCAGCTGGGTCGTGCGCCTGGCGCCCGAGCAGTGGCTGGCGATCGCCACCGACCAGGCAGCGCAGCGCGACGACGCGGGCCGCTTCAGCACGCGCGGCGCGGCCAGCAGCCTGACCGTGGTGCTGCAGTTCGGCGCCAGCCGCGCCGAGGCGCTGGCCGGCGCGCGCCGCCTGGCCGGACGCCAGCCGATCGAAGCAGAACGTCGCCTGCACTACCAGCGCCTGACGCGCGCCTGGCTGCGTACCAGCGACCCGGCCTATAACAAGGCCCTGCTGTGGGCGCGCGCTGCTGCGCAGCTGTTCGTGGTCGAAGAATTCGGCAAGGGCATCTGGGCCGGCCTGCCCTGGTTCCGCGACAACTGGGGGCGCGACACCTTCATCGCCCTGCCCGGCACCCTGCTGGTCAACGGCCGCTTCGGCGACGCCCGCGCCGTGCTCGATAATTTTGCGCGCTACCAGAACCTGAAGGACGGCCCCGAGTACGGGCGTATTCCGAACCGCGTGGCCAGCGGCGACAGCATCATCTACAACACCGTCGACGGCACACCGTGGATGCTGCGCGAAGGCCTCGAATATCTGCGCTACAGCGGTGACCGCGCCTATGCGGCCGATCTGCTGCGCCTGGCCTACCCGTATTTCGATGGCGCCTTCCGCCACTACGTCGACTCGGACGGCCTGCTGACCCACGACGGCGCCGACACCTGGATGGACGCCCGCATCGAAGGCCGCCAGCCATGGTCGGACCGCGGACCGCGCGCCGTCGAAATCCAGGCGCTCTGGTACACGGCCCTGCAAACCGGCGTGACGCTGGCGCGCCTGGCCGGCGACAGCGACAGCGCGGCGCGCTGGTCGCAGGCGGCGGACAAGGCGCGCACGCGCTTCCTGGCCCTGTTCTGGGACGGCCAGCGCATGGCCGACCGGCTGCGTGCCGATGCCAGTCCGGACACGCATCTGCGTCCGAACCAGCTGATGCTCAGCACCATACCCTTCGACGACTTCGTGCCGCCCGCCGTGCAGGCGCGCGTGCTGAAGAACGCGGTCACGGGCCTGCTCTATCCCTACGGTCTGGCGTCGCTGAGCCAGGACGATCCCTACTTCCACCCGCGCCACGAGAACCCGGATTTCCACCACAAGGACGCAGCCTACCACCAAGGGACGGTGTGGGGCTGGAATGCCGGTTTCGCCGTCAGCGCCCTGAACAAATTCGGCCAACAGGACCTGGCCTGGCGCCTGACGCGCAATCTGGGCGAACAGATTCTCGGCCTCGGCACGCTCGGAAATATGAGCGAGCTGCTCGACGCCCTGCCGCACGAGGGCGGCAAACTCAAACCCTCGGGCACCTTCGCCCAGTCGTGGAGCGTGGCCGAATATGCGCGCAACGGCTTTCAGGACTATGTCGGCTTCCGCCCCGACCTGCTGACCAATACGCTGCACTTCGTCCCGGCCGTCCCGCGTGACTGGCGCTTCTTCGAGGCCGTGCTGCCGTACGCGAAAGAAGCGCTCGACGTGCACTACACGCGCAGCGCCAACGGCGAACGCTGGACCCTGCTGCAGCGCGGCGGCCAGCCGCACCGTCTGCGCTTCGATCTGCTCGGCCCCGACCAGAGCCGCCAGCGCGTCGAATTCGACAGCCGCCCCAACGCCAGCATGGTGCTGGAGGTGGGCGCGCACGGCGCCACGCTCGATGGGCGCGCGCTGACGGCGCAGCCGGTTCAGGCCAGCTATGCGGCCACCATCGGCAAGCTCGATTTCCTCACACCCCGCCCCTACCGGCCGCAGGACTTTCCGATGCTGCGCGGGCGCGACGTCCTGAAAGGCATCGTCGAACAGAATGCGTACCACTAAGACGCTGGCCCTGCTGCTGGCATTGTCGGGCGCGGCCCATGCGGCCGGCCCGCTGGCCCAGGACATGTATATCCGCGGCGCCTTCAATGGCTGGGGCACCGACAACCGCCTCGACTACAAGGGCGGCGCCGTGTACGAGGCCGATATCGTGATCCCGCCCGGCTACCACGCCTTCAAGCTCGGACGCAGCGACTGGAGCGCCGAGTGGGTGCTCGATCCGCAGCAGAGCCAGGCCGTGGCGCTGGAGCGCGACTATCGTCTGAGCCTGCAGCCCGGTCCGCACGACTACCTGTTCGTCAAGGCCACGGCCACCTACCGCTTTCAGCTCGATGTCAGCGACCCGCAGGCCCCGCGCCTGCGCGTGGTCCGGCGCGACAGCGGGCCGACTCAGAGCGAGGACCCGCACGCGGGCCACGGCGCGATGGCGCAGCTGCGCTTTTCCACCTGGGATGGCAAGACCGAGACGGCGCGCTTTTCCTCGCCCGACCAGCATGCCGCCCTGCGCAGCTATGCCCACAGCAGCACGGCGCCGCTGCGCGACCCCGGTCCCGCCTTCACCACCTATAGCGAAACGGCCGCCCTGCCGCGCCTGCGCAGCGGCGATCTGGCCTTTGACGCGCTGTTCGCGCTGGCCATGCACGAGATGCGCCAGAATTCCGTTGCCCAGATCCGCGATGGCAATTACAAAGGCGGCGCCGCCATCGACTGCGCGTGTTTCGAGACCGGCGAAAAATGGCATTACGTGTGGACGCGCGACCTGTCCTATGCCGCGCGTCTCGGCCTGGCCATGCTCGACCCCGAGCGCGTGCGCAACTCGCTGGAATTCAAATTGTCCGGCTTTCGCACGGGCTGGGGCCCGGACGGCGAACAGATCGTGCAGGACACCGGCAGCGGCGGCAGCTGGCCGGTCAGCACCGACCGGGTAAGCTGGGCCTTCGGTGCGGAAGCCGCGCTGGCCAGCCTGCCCGATGCCGAACGCGGCGCCTTCGCGCGGCGCGCCCTGGCCGCCCTCAGTCACACCATCGAGGCTGACCGCGGCGCCGCCTTCGACGCCGCCACTGGCCTGTATTCGGGCGAACAGTCCTTCCTCGACTGGCGCGAACAAAGCTATGCCAGCTGGGTGGTGGAGGACATCGCCAGCCTGGCCAGCGCCAAATCGCTGTCGACCAATGTGGCCCACTACCAGGCCCTGCGCCTGGCCGCGCGCCTCGCGCACGAACAAGGCGACGCGGTGCGCGCGGCCCGCTACGGCGCCTGGGCCGCAGCCCTGAAGACCGCCATCAACACCCGCTTCTGGCGCGCCGACGACGGCCTGTACGCCAGCCTGACCGGTCCCCATTTCGACGGCGCCCCGCTGCGCAAATTCGACTGGCTCGGGCAGTCGCTGGCGATCCTGAGCGGCGTGGCCGATCCGGCCCGAACGCGCAGCATCCTGGCCCATTATCCGCACGGGCCGATGGGCGCGCCGGTGATCTATCCGCAGCAGCGCGGGGTGCCGGTCTACCACAACCGTGCGATCTGGCCCTTCGTGACCGCGTTCGGCTTGAAGGCGGCGGCGCTCGGCCGCAATGTCAGCGTGGCCGATGCGGCCTATGCGACCCTGGTGCGCAGCGCGGCCCTGAACCTGTCGAACATGGAAAACCTCGAGTGGCTGAGCGCCCAGCCGCTGCTGCTGGACGAGCAGCACCCGGAGCTGATTGGCCCGGTGATCAATTCGCGCCGCCAGCTCTGGTCGGTGGGCGCCTATGCCGGCATGGTGATCGAGAATATCTTTGGCCTGCAGGTCCAGGCTGATGGCCTGCACCTCGATCCTTTCATCACGGCCCAGCTGCGGCGCGAGCGCTTCGCCCAGCAGGACAGCATCCTTCTGGACGGCCTGCGCCTGCGCGGCAAAACCCTCCATTTGCACGTGCAGCTGCCGCCAGCGGCCGCCGGCGCCGGCTACTACGCACTGCAGGCCGTCACGCTGAACGGCAAGCCGGCCGGCACGCACATCGCCTGGGAGGCGCTGGCCGAGGATAACCAGATCGTGCTGCAGCTGGGCGCCTTGCGGGCGGGCGAACAGGCGATCCGGCGGGTGACGGCCAATCCCTACCAGGAGGATGCCGCCGTGTTTGCGCCGCCCGAGCCGCGCATCAAGGGCTTTCAGCGGAACGGGCGCAGCGTGTCGCTCGACCTGGCCGGCGAAGGCCAACTGGACGTGTACCGCGATGGCCGCCTGCTGGCCGCTGGTCTGAAGGCGGGCCGCTGGCAGGACCGCAGCGCGGGCCCCGGCGCCTGCTACAGCGTGCAGGCGCGCGTGGGCGAGAACAGCAGCCATCCGAGCCGCCCTGTCTGCACCGGCGCCGTGCAGGAGATCGATGTCGGCGACCCGCGCGTGCAGAGCAGCCGCCCGGTCGCGCCAGCGCGGCCCCGCTTCGACCTGCCCGCGATCCGCGACTGGGGCGCGCCCGAGGACCAGTTCACGGTGCGCGATCTGCAGATCACGGAAGGCGGCCGCTACGCGCTGCAGATCCGCTATCACAACGCGGCCAACCAGATCAATCTGGGGATCAGCAATGGGGTCAAGCGCCTGAGCGTGTTCGACGCCAGCGGACGGCGCGTGGCCGAGGCGGTGGTGCAGCTGCCGCATGCCGCGCTGCTGCAGGCGCATACGCCGCCCGTGTATTCCACCCCGCTCGAAGTGCAGCTGGCGCCGGGCCGCTATCAGCTGCGCCTGAGCGAGCACTTCAACATGAGCTACCTGCAGAGTAACGCCAGCTTCACCAATGCCGGCGGCGTGGACGGCCCGGCCAACCGCTTCGACCTGTTCGGCGTGCGCGTGCTGCGCCGCTAAGCCGCGCCGCTGCGCGCATGCTCGAGCATGCGCTTGAACACGCGCCGCAGCACCGCCTGTTCGTCCGCGCTGGCGTGGCGGTCGTACAGGCTGTCGATGGCCTCCGCATACACGGGCCACATGCGCGCGCGCTCGGCCGCGCCGGCCGCACTCAGCACCGCAAAGGCGCCGCGCCGGTCATCGGGATCGGGCGCGCGCGTCAGCAGACCGGCCGTCTCCAGCCGGTCCACCAGGCGCGTCAGATTCGGACGCGACAACACCACATAATCGGCCAGTTCGTGCATGCGCAGGCGCTGCCCGGGCGCGCGTTCGAGCGCCCACAGCACGTCGTACCAGTTCAGGGGCGGCAGCGCGGCCGCGGCCAGGCGCTTTTCAATCGCCTCGGTCAGCACCGCATGGGCGGTCAGGAACAGGGGCCAGGAGCCTGGCGTCTTCGGGTCGGTCTTCATGATCGCGATTTTAGTTGCATTTGCAACGATCTTCAACTACGATGCGGATATCGTTGCACTTGCAACGACTTTCTTTTCGTTAAGGAGAACCCCATGTCCCTGCCCCTGCACCCCCAAGCCGCCCACACTCTGCTGCGCCTGTCGCTCGGCCTGATGTGGATCGCCCATGCCCTGCTCAAAGTGCTGGTGTTCACCCTGCCCGGCACCGCCCAGTTCTTCGATGCCCACGGCCTGCCCGGCATGCTCGCCTACCCGGTCGTTGCGGCCGAACTGGCCGGCGGCGCCGCCATTGTGCTGGGCTGGCATGCGCGCCTGGCCTCGCTGCTGCTGCTGCCCATCCTCGGCGGCGCCCTGCTGGTCCATCTGCCGAACGGCTGGGTGTTCTCGGCCAGCGGCGGCGGCTGGGAATATCCGCTGTTCCTGGCCGTGGCCTCGCTCGTGCACATTCTGGCCGGCGACGGCCAGGCCGCCCTGCGCGCGGAGACGGCATGAGCCAGCCGCGCCTGGAACTGGTGAGCCACGCGCTCTGCCCGTATGTGCAGCGGGCCGCCATCGTGCTGGCCGAGAAGGGCCTGCCGTTCACGCGCACGACCATCGATTTGGCCGATAAGCCGGACTGGTTCCGCGCCCTGTCGCCATTGGGGAAAGTGCCGCTGCTGAAGGTGGATGCGGCGGTGCTGTTTGAATCGGCCCCGATTGTCGATTACCTCGACGAGGCCTTTGCGCCGGCCCTGCACCCGCGCGACCTGATCGAACGCGCGCGCCACCGCGCCTGGGTGGCGTATGCGAGCCAGCTGCTCGATACGATCGGCGCCTTCTACAACGCGGCCGACGCGGGCGCGCTGGCAGCCCAGCGCGCGGCCCTGCGCCAGCGCTTCGAACGGCTCGAACAGGAACTGGACGCCGGCCCGTATTTCGGCGGCGCCGCCTTCAGCATCGTCGATGCCGCCTTCGCACCCGCCTTCCGCTATTTCGAGGTGTTCGACAGGCTCGCCGACGTCGGCGTGTTCAGCGGCCTGGCGCGCGTGCAGGCCTGGCGCGCCGCGCTGGCGGCGCGGCCCTCGGTGCGGCAGGCGGTCGGGCCTGACTACGCCCAGCGCCTGCTGGACTTTCTACGCCAGCGCCCGTCGGTACTGGGCGTGCTGGCCGGACGCAGCGCCTAGAACTGCTCCCAGTCGCTGTCGGCCGTGGTGCTGGCTGCGGGCTGGGGCCGGCGCAGCGCGGGTGCGGCGGGCGGACGGCGCAACACCGGCGCCGGCCGGTGCGACTGGCTGATCTTGAAGACCGCCACGGCGCGCTGCAGATCACTCGCCTGCTGCGACATCGACTCGGCCGCCGCAGCTGCTTCCTCGACCAGCGCGGCGTTCTGCTGGGTGACCGAATCCATCGCCGCGACGGCGCTGTTGATCTGCTCGATGCCGGCGTTCTGCTCGCCCGAAGCGTCCGCGATTTCGCTGATGATGGCGGTCACACGGCGCACGCTGTCGACCACTTCGCTCATCGTCGCCCCGGCCTGATCGACCAGACGGGTGCCGGCATCGACCCGGCCGACCGAATCGCCGATCAGGGCCTTGATCTCCTTGGCGGCCGCGGCGCTGCGCTGGGCCAAATTGCGCACCTCGCCCGCCACCACGGCAAAACCGCGCCCCTGCTCGCCGGCGCGCGCGGCTTCCACCGCCGCGTTGAGGGCCAGGATATTGGTCTGGAAGGCGATGCCGTCGATGACGCTGATGATGTCGACGATTTTGCGCGAAGCTTCATTGATCGAGTCCATCGTGCTGACCACTTCGGCCACGGCCTTGCCGCCGCGCTCGGCGACGACCGAAGCCTGGCCGGCCAGGGTGCTGGCCTCGTTGGCGCTGTCGCTATTGCGTTTCACGGTGGCGGTCAGTTCCTCCATTGAGGACGCGGTCTCCTCGAGCGAACTGGCCTGCTCCTCGGTGCGGGCCGACAGGTCCTGGCTGCCGCGCGCCACCTCCTCGGAGGCGACGGCGATGGCATCGGTCCCGGCGCGCACCTTGCCGACAATCGCGGCCAGCTCGTCGTGCATGCGCTTCAGGGCCGTCATCAGCTCGCCCACTTCGTCGCGCGTGTCGACGCTGACTTCCTGCGACAGATCGCCAGCGGCGACCGTCTGCGCCACTTCGACCGCGGCGGCCAGCGGCAGCGTGATCGAACGCGTGATCGAACGGACGATCAGCGCGCCCAGCACCGCCGTGATCACCAGCGCCAGCAGGCCGCGCTGGATGGCGGCGTCGCGCATGGCCGCGCGCTCGGTTTCGCCGGCCTTGGCCTGGGCGGTGGCGCGCTCGTTGATGAAGTCGACGATCTTGTCGATCTTTTCGGTCGGCGCGCGGTCCATGCCCTTGACCAGCTTGTCCACCAGCGTGAAGCTTTCCTTGTTGGCCGGGTCGTACTGCTTGACGGCCTCCAGATACTTGCCCATCAAGTCGGCATGCATGGCCAGGGCCTCGCCCGGCAAGGGCGACTGGATCTCGACTTTGGCCATCGCCGTCTGCAGCGCCTTCAGCTCGCGCGCGACCTCGCCGCCTTTTTCGTTGAAGGCCTTGGTGTACTTGGCCAGCTGGTCCGGGTCATTCCCGCGCAGCAGAATATTCTTCCACTCCTGGACCTGGATTTTGAAATCGACCTGCGTCTTGCGCGCAGCATCGATCAGGTCGCCCATGGCTTCGGAACGCTGTACCGCCGCGTCCGATTGGGCCGCCATTTTATTCAAGCTGAAGTAAGCCGTACCGCCGATCACCACGAGCCCGGCGGCAAACACCATCCCGAGCAAACCGAGCCGGGTGGCGATCTTCATATCAGACAAACCCATCGCAGTCTCCCGTTTTTATATGCATTGCGATTTATCAATGACTCGTTCGTATTGACAACTATCGCACGACGACGGGGAATGCAAAAGCGGATTCGGGAAAGACCGTAATCAGCTCAGGGTCAATTGGTAAAGATTGGTCGGCGCCAGTTCCGGCGTCAGGCGCGTGGTGCCGACAAACTGGAAGCCCAGGCTGCGCAGCATGGCGTTGGAGATGGTGTTATCGGGACCGGTGATCGCGGCCAGGCGCGGCAGGCGCAGGATGTCGCGCGCATAGGCCAGCACCGCCTCGGCGGCTTCGCGCGCGTAGCCGTGGCCGCGGTGGGCGGCCAGGAAGGCATAGCCGATGTCGACGTCGGGCAGGGTGTCGCGCTTGATCAGGCCGCACAGGCCGAGCGGCGCGCCGTCTTCCTTGCGCTCGCAGACGTAGAGCGAGAAACCGAGCTTGGTGTGGGCCGCCATGGGACCGGTGGCGATCGCCTCGCGCGCGGCCTCCAGCGTGTGGATATTGCGGTCGCCGATGTGGCGGATCCAGGCCGGATCGTTGACCAGTTCGTGGTAGAAGGGAGCGTCGTCGAGGTTGATGGTGCGCAGGCGCAGGCGCGCGGTCTCAATGATGTTCATTGCGTCCTTAGTGTTCGGGCGGCGGCCAGCTGGCCGGGTCGCTCAAGGTCCGGTACATGACCAGCGCGTCGACATAGCCGCGGCGCGCATGGCGAAAGGCCAGCGGCAGCGTTCCCACCACCTGAAAACCCAGCGACTCCCAGAGCGCGACGGCTGGCGCGTTCGAGCTTACCACGTAGTTGAACTGCATGGCGAGGTAGCCGGCCTCGCGCGCCGCGTCGAGACAGTGCTCGCCGAGCAGGCGCCCGATGCCCAGGCCGCGCGCACGCGGGCTGACCATGAAGGAGGCATTGGCCACGTGGTTGCCGCGCCCGACGGCGTTCTGACAAAGCTTGTACATGCCGACCACGGCGCCCTTGTGCTCGATGACGCAGCTGAGGATGCCGGGACCGAACCAGTAGGCCTCGGCCACGGCGGCCGGGGTGTCGACGTCAAAGGCGTAGGTGTCGCCGGCGGCGACCACGTCGCGGAAGATGTCCCACATTGCGGGGAAGTCAGCCGGCAGGGCCGGACGGATCACCAGAGAATTCATGCGCAGACCCTCGCTCAAACCGGTTAAATTCAGCCAGGGCCAGCATAGCATCAGCCGGCCCCGGGCGACAACCGAAAGTCGATATCGCGCACACCACCATCGGTGTGCAGGGTGACGCGCGCAGGCGCCGCCTCGGCCAGCACGCGCCCGCGCCGCAGCACCAGACGGCGCGCGGCGCGCAGGCGGATCGCGTCGATTGGGCTGGGCGCGTCCAGGCGCACCAGGTCGGCGTAGCAGCCGGGCGCGATGCCATAGCCATCGAGACCGAGGATGCGCGCCGGCGCTTCCGTCACCAGGGCGAAGCACTGCGCCATCGCGGCCTGGCTGGTCATCTGCGCCACGTGCAGGCCCATGTGCGCCACCTCCAGCATGTCGGCCGACCCGAGGCTGTACCAGGGGTCGAGCACGCAGTCGTGACCGAAGGCGACCTCGATCCCGGCGGCCAGCAGCTCGGGCACGCGCGTCATGCCGCGCCGTTTCGGGTAGCTGTCGTGGCGGCCCTGCAGAGTGATGTTGATCAGCGGGTTGGCGATGGCGGCGACGCCGGCCTCGCGCATCAGCGGCAGCAGCTTGCTGACGTAGTAGTTGTCCATCGAGTGCATCGAAGTCAGATGCGAACCGGCCACGCGGCCCTGCAGGCCAAGGCGCTGCGTCTCGAAGGCCAGGGTTTCGATGTGGCGCGAGAGCGGGTCGTCCGACTCGTCGCAATGCATGTCCACGCGCAGGCCGCGCGCGGCCGCCAGCTCGCACAGGATGCGCACCGCGCGCGCGCCTTCGTCCATCGTGCGCTCGCCATGCGGGATGCCGCCGACCACGTCCACGCCCATGTCGAGCGCGCGGCGCAGGTTGTCGAGCGCACCCGGCGCGCGCAGCAGGCCATCCTGGGGAAAAGCCACCAGCTGCAGGTCGATCCGATCGCGCACCCGCTCGCGCACGTGCAGCAGGGCTTCCACCGCCAGCAGGCGCGGGTCGCACACGTCGACATGGCTGCGGATGGCCAGCAGGCCGCGCGCCACCGCCCAGTCGCAATAGGCGAGCGCGCGTTGCACCAGGGCGTCCTGGGTAAGCTGCGGCTTCAGTTCGCCCCACAGAGCGATCCCTTCGAGCAGGGTGCCGGAGGCGTTCACGCGCGGCAGGCCATAGCTGAGGGTGGCGTCGAGATGGAAGTGGGCGTCGACAAAGGGCGGGCAGACCAGGTCGCCCTGGCAGTCGATCTCGATGGCGCCTTGCGCGGCCAGGCGCGGTGCCACGGCGGCGATGCGCTCGCCGCTGATGCCGATGTCGATGTCGCGCCGGCCGTCAGGCAGGCTGGCGTGTCGCAGGATGAGGTCCATAGGGCTCCTTGTTTGCTCGGCCACATCCTCGCACAGCTGGCGCGGGCTGCCAATCGTGCGAGGGCGCGCCAGACCCGGTGCTAGACTCAAAACGCCACATCACAACTACAACCGGGAGACTTCCATGCGCAAGCTATTCAGCCTGGCCGTGGCCGGCCTGCTCGCCACCGCCCTGCCCCTGCACGCCGCCAGCGGCGGCGCCTCCAAAGCCGAGGCCGAGGCCATGGTCAAAAAGGGCATCGCCTACCTGAAGAAAAACGGACCCGACGCCACCTTCCGCGAAGCCAATACCAAAGGCGGCATGTTCAGCGACCGCGATCTCTACCTGACGATCTACGACATGGACGGCGTGGTCAAGGCGCATGGCACCAATCCGCGCATGGTCGGCAAAAGCCTGATCGACATGCGCGATGTCGACGGCAAGGCCTTCGTGCGCGAACGCGTCGAGCTGGCGCGCAGCAAGGGCAGCTTCTGGCAGGAGTACAAGTTCAATAATCCGGACACCCAGAAGATCGAGCCCAAGCTCACCTACTGCGAGCGCGAACAGGCTTTCATCTTCTGCGCCGGGGTCTACAAATAGGCATGTGACAGTCGTGTTGCATTGCAATGCAAATTCTGGCAATTGGCCAAAAAAGCCACTACACTAGGCTAATCGCAATGCACAAAAGGAGCGAGCCATGCCGACCATTCCCGAAGCCCTGCACGCCCAGTTGAATGCCCTTGGCATCCTGGCCCACGAAGCCTTCGCCAATGCCGAAAAGCTGGCGGCCCTGCAGGTGCGCTCGGCCCGCGCGCAACTGCAGCACAGCCAGGAACTGGCGCGCAAGCTCTGGATCGACCAGGATCCGGCGGCGCTGTTCCAGGTCGACTGGGCGCGCGCCAGCGCGCTCGGCCACGGCCTGAGCGAGATCGCCAGCGGCACCCAGGCCGCCCTGCTGCGTGCCGCCGGGGCCGCCTTCAGCCATCTGCCCCGGACGCCGCAAGCGCCGGCAGCGCCGCGCGCCCTGCCTGCCGTGGCCAGCGCGGCCACCAGCAAGCCCGCCAGCAAGCCCGCCATCAAGCCCGTCGTCAAGCCCGCCAAGGCGAGCAAAAAGCCGCTGGTCGCCAAGGCCGCGCCCGTCACCAGCACCGTGCCCAAGGCGCGCGCCAAGCCGGTGGCCAAGGCCGTCGCCGTGCTCGAAGGCGGGGCGACGGCGCCTGCCAAGCCGGCCGCGTTCCCGGTACCGTCCACGCGCCGCGTGGCCGTCCCGCGCGTGAAGCCGGAGGCGGTCGATCCGCAGGCGCCGCCCAAGCCGGTCGCCGTCAGCGAAGGCCCGGCCGCCAAAACCAAGTAAGCGGCGGCCGCGCCAATCCGTTAAAGTAAGGGGCTTCGGCCCCTTCTTTTATTCACGGGGCCCTGCTCCCTGACCCATACGCATGACCCTTGCCCGCCTGATCGCCGGCTTCGTGCGCCGCCACTGGCGCGCGTATGCCATTTCCGCCCTGATGCTGACGGCCATCGCCGTCCTGACGGTGAGTATTCCGCGCCGCGTCGGCCACCTGGTCGACGGCCTGGCCACGCACAGCCTCGGCCAGTCCGCGCTGCTGCAGCAACTGGGCCTGCTGGCCGCCACCGGTGTGGCCATCTACCTGCTGCGCGTAGGCTGGCGCCAGCTGCTGTTCGCGGCCGCCTTCCAGCTCGGGGTCGAGCTGCGCCAACGCTTCTACCAGCGTCTGGCCCAGCAGGGTCCGGGCTTCTTCCAGCGCCAGCGCACGGGCGACCTGATGGCGCTGGCCACGAATGATATCGACGCCATCGAGGGCGCCGCCGGCGACGCCCTGCTGGCCGGCTTCGACGGCACCCAGACCCTGCTGATGGTGCTCGGGGCGATGCTGTTCGGGGTCGACTGGCGCTTGGCCCTGGTGGCCCTGCTGCCCTTCCCCTTCATGGCCTGGGCCTTCGCGCGCATTTCGCGCCGCATCCACGACGCCTCGCGCGAGGCGCTGCAGCGCTTCGCCCAGTTGAACGACCATGTGCAGCAGTCGGTCTCCGGCGTGCGCACCCTGCGCGCGCTCGGGCTGGAGCCACGCTCGAGCGGCCAGTTCCAGCAATTGGCCGGCGCCGCGGCGGCGGCCAGCGCCAAGGCCCAGCGCTGGGAGGCCGCGTTCGAACCGGCGGTCGGCCTGACCCTGGCCGCCTCCAGCGCCCTGACGCTGGCGGCTGGCAGCTATCTGGTGCTGCAGGGCGAACTGACGGTCGGCCAGCTGACCTCCTTCGGCATGTATCTGGCCCAGCTGATCTGGCCGATGTGGGCGGCCGGCTGGGTGCTGGCCCTGATCGAACGCGGCAAGGCCGCCTGGGCGCGCCTGCTGCCGGTGCTGGAAGCGCCGCTGGCGATCGGCGACGACGGCCGCCACGACGTGGCGCCCAGCGGCACCATCCGCCTGCAGGCGGCCTGCGCGCGCTATGGCGCCGAGCAGGCCCCGGCCTTGCAAGACATCGACCTGCAGATCGCGCCCGGCCAGACGATCGGCGTGGTCGGCCCGACCGGCTGCGGCAAGAGCACCCTGGTGCGCCTGCTGCTGCGCCAGCTCGAACCGAGCGCCGGCAGCGTGGCCTGGGGCGCCACCGCCCTGCACGACTACCCGCTGGCGCGCCTGCGCGCAGCCATGGCCTGGGTGCCGCAGGAGTCCTTCCTGTTCTCGGCCCCGATCGCCGAGAACATCGCGCTGGGCCGGCCCGATGCCAGCCAGGCCCAGATCGAAGCGGCCGCGCGCATGGCCGCCATCCACGAGGACATCCTGCGCTTCCCGCACGGCTACCAGACCGAAGTCGGCGAGCGCGGCATCACCCTGTCGGGCGGCCAGCGCCAACGCGTGGCGATTGCGCGCGCCCTGCTGGCCGAATGCCCGCTGCTGCTGCTCGACGACGCCCTGTCAGCGGTCGACACCGGCACCGAGACGCGCATCCTGCGCCATCTGGCCGAACTGCGCGCGCGCCAGCCCGAGCGGGCCGTGCTGATCACCAGCCATCGCCTGTCGGCCGTGGCCGACGCCGATGAGATCCTGGTCCTGAAGGACGGCCGCGTGACCGAACGCGGCACCCACGCCGAACTGCTTGCGCTCCAGGGCTGGTATGCCAGCCAGTGGCGCTACCAACAACTGGAGGCCAGCCTCGATGCCGCCTGATTCCCCCACCCTGCGCCGCCAGGCCGGGCGCGCCTTCGCGCTGCTGCGTGCGGCCGCCCGTCCCGATGCGCGCGCCGTCGGCCTGGCCTTCGTGCTGCTGCTGGCCGCGGCCGCGCTCGACGTGCTCGGCCCCCTGCTCGGCAAAGCCCTCATCGACCGCTATCTGGTGCCGCGCGCGCCCGAAGCCTGGCTGATGGCCGCGCTGATCGGCGGCGCCCTCGTCAGCGGCTGGGCCGCCAGCCTGCTGCGCTACTTCCAGCTGGTGCGTCTGGCCGGCGCCGCCATGCGCAGCGTGCAGCGCCTGCGCGAGCGCGTCTTCGACCATGTGCTGCGCCTGCCGATGGCCTTCTTCGACCGCGCCATCACGGGCCAGCTGATTTCACGTGTGACGAACGACACCGAGGCCGTCAAAGGCCTGTACATCCAGGCCCTGTTCGTCATCCTGAACAGCGGCATCATGCTGCTCGGGACCACGATTGCGATGGCCTGGCTGGATGTGCGCCTGATGCTGGTGATGCTGACCCTGGTGCCGGCCGTGCTGGGCATCGTCTGGCTTTACCAGAAGCTGTCGGCACCGGCGGTGGCGCGCTCGCGCCAGCTGCGCAGCGAGATCAATGGCCAGATGGCCGAGTCGATCAGCGGCATGCAGGTGCTGCAGGCGGCGAATGCGGCCGGCCGCTTCGGCCAGCGCTTCGCCGACACCAGCTGGGCGCACTACCAGTCGCGCCGCAAAGAGCTGGCCGCCAATGCCTGGCTGCTGCGTCCCGCGCTCGACCTGCTGAATATGGCGATGCTGGTGGTGGTCATCTACAGCTTCGGCCAGCGCCCGCTCGACGCCATCGAAGTCGGCGTGCTGTACGCCTTCCTGAACTACATCGCCCGCGTGATCGAGCCGCTGACCGAGATCACCCTGCAGTTCTCCTCGCTGCAGCAGGCCGTGGTATCGGCCGCGCGCGTGGCCGACCTGCTCGACGAACCGGGCGCGCCCGAACATGCGGCCGGCCGCGCCGGCCAGCGCCTGCTGCCGCTGCCGGGCGCCCCAGCCATCGCCATGCAGGGCGTGCGCTTCGGCTATGTCGACGGGCAGCCGGTCCTGCACGGGCTCGACCTGCGCATCGCCCACGGCAGTTTTGTCGGCATCGTCGGCCACACGGGCAGCGGCAAATCCACGCTGCTGTCGCTGCTGCTGCGTTATTACCAGCCGTGGGAAGGCCGGATCGAGATCGGCGGACACGCGCTGGCCGGCCTCGCCAACGAGGACTTCCGCGCCCACGTCGGCCTGGTGCCGCAGGACCCCTTCCTGCTGGCGGCCAGCGTGCGCGAGAACATCGACATGGGGCGCGGTCTGAGCCAGGCGGCGATCGAGGCGGCCGCGCGCGCGGCCCATGCGCACGACTTCATCGGCGCGCTCGAACAAGGCTACGACACCGACCTGGGCGAAAACGGCGCGCGCCTGTCGACCGGGCAGAAGCAGCTGATCGCGATCGCCCGCGCGCTGGCCGGCCAGCCCGCCATCCTGCTGCTGGACGAAGCCACGGCCCATATCGACTCGGCCACCGAGCAGGTGGTGCAGGCGGCCCTGCACGCGCTGCGTGGCCAGGTCACGGTGGTGGCCATCGCCCACCGCCTGTCGACGATCCGCGAGGCCGACCACATCGTGGTGCTCAATCACGGCCGCCTGGCCGAGGCGGGCGAGCATGCGGCGCTGATGGCGATCGAGGGCGGTATTTACCAGCGCCTTTACCAGCTCCAACAGATCGCCGCCTGAGAGCGGCGCCGCCGGCCAATAGCACCAAAGTACAAGTGCGCGGCGACTGGCGCACCGATATAGTGCATTCAACGGCTTTGCAGCTCACAGGTAATGCCGCTGTCTTGGGGTGTCCTTCCCGTGCACACCAAGGCCTCCTTCTCAGCGCCTGCCCAACCCGGCAGGCGTTTTTTTATCCGCGCCCCCAAGCAAGACCTTGCCCCCAAACAAATCGGGGTCAGACCCCATTTTTCCGCACGGATAAATGGGGTCTGACCCCGATTTTTCTTATCCGCATTTTCCGGCTCAGCGGGCGCGGCGGCTGGCGGCCCAGGCAAGGCCGAGGGCGGCGGCGCCGAGGGCGGCGTGCAGGCTGATCGCGCGGAGTGTGACGCTGCCGTTGGCGCCGACCAGGTCGAGCCAGTCGAGCGCCGCCGCGTTGAGCATCACGTACACGAAGAACAGGAAGGGCCCGAGGAAGGCGCGCGCCGTGCGGGCGGCCCGGCCCAGCGCCGTGGCCAGCGCGGCCAGCGTGAACACGCCAACCGCGAGGGCCAGCGCACGCAGCGGCGCCGCCGGCGCCCAGCGCAGCAGGGCCACACCGGTGAACAGCAGGCCGCTGCTCCAGGTGGCCAGCAGCTGACGCCAGAAGCGCGCGCCTTCGCCGCCGGCCACGCTGGCGCTCAGGGCTTCGGTATCGGCTTCGTAGTCGCGTGTGGCCAGGCCGGCAATCAGAATCCCCCACAGCGCCACCGCGGCCGCCACCAGCGGACCCAGACTGCTCACCGGCAGCGCGACGCTGGCCGCCAGCACCAAGGCCAGGGCCAGCAGCGAAAACGGCGCGGCCGCGGCCAGCAGGCCCAGTTCGGCCAGCACCTGGCCTGCCAGGCCGGGCACGCGTGCGGCCAGGCCGAATAGCGGCTGGACCAGACGCGCCATGGGCCGCGCCAGGGCATTGGCCAGATCGAGCGGGCTGCGGCGCTGACGGGCCGCGCGCGCCTTGACCCGGTCCGGCGAGAAGCGGTGGAACAGCAGGGCCGCGGGCAGCAGCGGCAGCAGCGCCAGCAGGGTGGCGCCGGCGCGCAGCAGCACGGCTGACGCGGTCCACGGCAGGGCCGGCAGCAGCAGCGCCGCCCGCGTCGCGTCGAACGGGCTGGCGCCGATCGCGAAGCCGTTCGTGTGCAGCAGCTGCTGCAGGGTGTTGGCGGCCACCAGGATGCCGGTGAAGTCGCACAGCAGCGGCAGACTGCCGCCGCCCTTGCCCAGCACGCCGACCAGGCTGACCTGCAGTACCCAGACGAAGAAGTACAGCACGTCGCCGCCCTTGCCCATCAAGGCGGCCACGCTGTCGAACAGGATCGCGCAGCTGGCCGCAAACACCACCATCGGCAGCAGCAGCACGGCATAGGTGCCGAGATAGACGAGCGGCTCGAGCGGTCCTTCGCCGCGCACCAGATGCAGCACCAGGATCGCCGCGAGGAAGCTGACCACCAGCAGGCTCAGATAGGCGACCGCGCCGCACCAGCGGCCCCACAGGAAGCTGGCATTGGCGACCGGGCTGGCGCCGATCACGCCGCCGGTGCCGGCGCGCAGATCTTCGCCGATGCGCCCGCGCACCAGGTAAAAGCCGCCCAGGCCGAAGAACATCCCGGCCAGCAGGGCACTGCTGATGGCCAGCGCGCTGCTCGTGTACAGCACGCGCTGGCCGCCGATCACCATCACCGCGTGGCCGCTGGCCGGATCGACGATGACGGCCCAGGCGACGATCGCCGTCAGCAGCACGGCGGCCAGGGTCGAGCGGCGGCGCAGGCGCAGCTTCACTTCCGTCAGCGCCAGGGTGGCAAGCAGGTGGCCGTTCATGCGGCCTGCTCCGCCAGCGCGTAGCGGCGCGCCATCAGCGCTTCCTCCAGGCTCGGTTCGGCCGGCGCGGCGCCGGCACAGGGCTGCTCGGGATGGGCGATGCGCAGCTGCAGCTGCGCGCCCAGGCGCTGGGTCTGCAGCACGTGCACGCGCGCGCGCAGGGCCTCGTACTCGGCCGCGTCCACGCTGGCCTGCCAGACCTGGCCGCGCGCCTGGGCCAGCAGCGTCTCCGGCTGCACGCAGTCGATCAGGCGGCCGCCCTTCATGATCGCCAGTTCGCTGGCGATGCTCTCGACGTCGGACACGATATGGGTCGACATGATCACCAGCTTGTGCAGCCCCAGTTCGGCCAGCAGATTACGAAAGCGCACGCGCTCCTCTGGATCGAGGCCGGCGGTCGGCTCGTCGACCACCAGGATGTCCGGGTCGTTCAGCAGGGCCTGGGCGATGCCGAGGCGGCGCCGCATCCCGCCCGAGAAGCCGGCCGCCGGGCGCTCCGCATGCTCGTGCAGGTTGACCAGTTCGAGCAGATGGCGGATGCGGGCCGGGTCGCGCACGCCCTTGAGGGCGGCAAAGTACTGCATGAATTCGCGCGCCGACAGGTTCGGGTAGACGCCGAAATCCTGCGGCAGGTAGCCGAGCCGGCGCCGGATCGCGTCGGGCCGGGCCACGATGTCCTGGCCCTGGAAGCGGATGCTGCCCGCGCTCGGGCGCACCAGGGTGGCGATCATCTGCATCAGGGTGGTCTTGCCGGCTCCGTTATGGCCGATCAGGCCGACCACGCCGCTGCGCAGCTGCAGCGAGACCCCATCGACGGCCGTGACGCGGCCGAAGCGTTTGACGACGTTTTCCAGTTCCAGCATGTGTTGGCTCCCTGTTCTTTTTGAATGAAGGGCAGCCTAGGCGAGGCTGGCGCCAGCCGCGCGCGGATTCCGACAGAATGCAGAAAACGCGGCGCGGGCGGCGATTGGAATGTGTCGTGACGTGACAAAGTGTGCCTTTTTGGCGAATATGTATAAAAAATGATCTTTCCACCTTGCAACAAGAATATAATTGGCGCTAGAAAAATCCCGGCAAGGGACGATGAAGGACAGAAGGGGAAACATGCGGACCGGAGGAGCAAACGCAGGGCGGCTCAAGCGCCTGCGCGTGATGGTGGCGGCCATGCTGGCTGTGCCTCTGCTCGCTTTCGCCCAGTCCGATCTGGCGAGCCGGCTGGCCGAGCTGCGTGAGACGGTCCGCTTCGTCCCTGACAAGGGCATCGTCGCGCTGCGCCAGATCGAGTCGCAGGCACGCACCGCACCGCCCCAGCACAAGGCCGAATTCCTGTATCAGCTGTCGTACGCCCAGTTGGGCCTTGGCCAGCAGGCCGACGCCCTGGCCACGGCCGAAGAGCTGATCGCCTTCGGCAAAAGCGGCAACGACACGGTGGCCACCGCCAAGGGCCTGCTGGCCAAGGCCTTCGTCACCTTCCGCATGAATGAACTGAAGCTCTCGCACCAGCTGGCCTGGGATGCGGAGCGCCTGGCCAATACGGCCAAGGACCAGGACCTGAAGGTGCTGGCCACCGTCACCGCCGGCCAGTCGTATGCCGAGGAAGGCAATTTCCCGCTCGCGCTGGCGCGTCTGCAGGCCGCCGTGGCTTTGGCGCGCCAGGCGCGCGTGCCGCTGCACCTGACCGCCTCGCTGGTGGCGCTGGCCAATCTGTATGACCAGATGAAGGAGTTCGACAAGGGCTTCGAAGCGCTCGATGAGGCGCGCCAGCTGGCCGAAGAAATGAAGTCGCCCGGGCGCATGGCCACGGTGAAGATCGCCGAGTATGCGCTGTCGATCGATACCAACCAGCCGCAGCGCGCGCTCAAGGCCCTGCTGTCGGCGCTGTCGCTGGAACGCCAGATCGGCGCGAACGCGATGATCGCCAACACCCTGGTCAATCTGTCCGACAGCTACCTGAAGCAGCGCGACTACCCGACCACCATCAACTACGCGACCCAGGCCATCGAAGCGGCCCAGCGCCTGAACGACCGCGCCATCGAAGCCACGGCGCGCATCAATATCGGCGAAGCCTATCTGGGCATGGGCCGCATCGCCGACGGCAAGCGCAGCTTCGAAGCCGGCATGGCCTACTACGAAAAATCGGGCGACAAGCCGGAGCTGCAGGCGGTGCTGATGGAATACGGCTCGGCGCTCGAACACGCGGGCGACATGGCAGGCGCCGTCGCCGCCTACCACCGCGAGCGCACCATCTCGAATGAGCTGTTCGAGAAGCAGCGCCAGAAGGCCGTGCTCGAACTGCAGGAGAAGTTCGACACCGAAAAGAAGCAGCGTCAGATCGAACTGCTGTCGCGCGAGAACCAGGTGAAGTCGGCCGAAATCGCCAACCGCTCGCTCCAGCAGCGCGTCTGGTGGCTGCTGGCCATCGTGTTCGCCCTGGCCTCGGTGATCGTCGGCCTCCTGTACCGCAAGGTGCGCCAGACCAATGCCGCGCTCGAAGTGAAGAACCAGGAGCTGAAGCTGCAGTCCTCGCGCGATCCGCTCACGGGCCTGTACAACCGGCGCCACTTCCAGGAATTCATGCGTACCCACGTGCAGGTGGAAAAGCGCGGCGCGGGTACCTCGGGCGAGGAAATCGTCGGCGCCCTGTTCCTGCTCGACGTTGACCACTTCAAGCACGTCAACGACACCTATGGCCACGCGGCCGGCGACGCCGTGCTGAAGATGATCGCCGAGAACCTGCGCGTGATCCTGCGCGAGACCGACATGATCGTGCGCTGGGGCGGCGAGGAATTCCTGGCCTTCCTGCCGGCGATTCCGCGCAGCGGCGTGGAAGACATCGCGCGCCGTCTGCTGACCGGCATTTCGGCCCATACGATCGACTACCAGGACGCCAAGATCTCGGTGAACGTGTCGATCGGCTTCGCCCCCTTCCCGCTGGTGCCGGGCCAGCATCCGCTGCCCTGGGAGCGCGCCGTGAACCTGGTCGACATGGCCCTCTACCTGGCCAAGGCGCACGGCCGCAACCGCGCCTACGGTGTGCGCGGCTTTGCCAATTTCGAGCAGACCTCGCTCGAACATATCGAGCAGGACCTCGAACGCGCCTGGCGCGCCGGCTTCGTCGACCTGTCGATCGTGCTGGGCGGCTGGCCCGAGCCGAAGCCGGTGCCGCGCCCCGCGCCGGCGCCGCTGGCCGCTCCGGCCGCCAGTGAAGCAGGCGGCAAGAGCTAAGGCCCGATGGCCTCGCTGAGCCAGCGTATCTGTCCCTTGTGCGAGGCCTGCTGCGGCCTCGAGATCGAACATGACAGCGGCCGCGTGCTGCGCATCCGCGGCCACGACGCCGACCTGTTCTCGCACGGCTTCCTGTGCCCCAAGGCGGTGGCGCTCGGCGATCTGCACCACGACCCTGACCGCCTGCGCCAGCCGATGCTGCGCCGGGACGGGCGGCTGGTGCCGGTCAGCTGGGAGCAGGCCTGGGACGAAGCCGAGCAGCGCCTCGGCGCGGTGCTGGCCAAGCATGGTCCGCAGGCCGTGGCCACCGTGCTGGGCAACCCGGTCTCGCACAAGATGGGGCTGACACTCTACTTCCCGCGCCTGGCGCGCGCGCTCGGCACCCGCCAGATGTACTCCGCTTCGAGCGTCGACCAGATGCCGAAGATGCTGGCCGTGGGCCTGATGTACGGCACCTGGCTGTCGGTGCCGGTGCCAGACATCGAGCGCAGCGACTACCTGCTGGTCATCGGCGCCAATCCGATGGTCTCCAACGGCAGCCTGTGGACGGTGCCCGACTTCCGCGGCAAGGCCAAGGCCCTGCGCGCCCGCGGCGGCAAACTGGTGGTGATCGACCCGCGCCGCAGCGAGACGGCGCAGGCGGCCGATGCCTGGCATCCGATCCGCCCCGGCGCGGACGCCTTTTTCCTGCTCGGCTTCGCCCATACCCTGATTGCCGAAGGCCTGGCCGACCTGCGCCATCTGGCCGATCATGTGGCCGGGCTGGACGCGCTGCGCACGGCGCTGGCGCCCTACCCGCCCGAACGCATGGCGGCGCGCTGCGCGATCGACGCGGAGACCATCCGCACACTGGCGCGCGAGTTCGCCCGCGCCCCTCGCGCCGCCCTGTATGGCCGCATCGGCACCTGTACCCAGTCCTTCGGCACCCTCAGCTCCTGGCTGATCGATGTGATCAATGTGCTGTGCGGCCGGCTCGATGCGCAAGGCGGCATGCTGTTTCCGAAGGCGCCCGCCTTCGCCGCCAACACGCGCGGCAAGCCAGGCATCGGCAAGGGCTTGACGACGGGGCGCTACCACGCGCGCGTTTCGGGTGCACCCGAAGTGCAGGGCGAACTGCCGCTCACCTGCCTGGCCGAGGAAATCGATACGCCGGGGCCGGGCCAGGTGCGTGGCCTGATCAGCATGGCGGCCAACCCCGTGCTGTCCGCGCCGAATGGCGCGCGGCTGGCGCGTGCGCTGGCGGACCTGGACTGCATGATCAGTCTGGACATCTACCAGAACGAGACGACGCGCCACGCCCACGTGATCCTGCCCGGCCTGTCGCCGCTCGAGGATGCGCACTACGATGTCAGCTTCACCCAGCTCGCCTGCCGCAATGTGGCGCGATACAGCCCGCCTGTGCTGGCGCGCGCGCCGGATCAGCCGGAGGAATGGGAAAGCGTCATGCGCCTGGTGGCCATCGTCAAAGGCCTGGGTGCCCACGCCGATATCGCGGCACTCGACCGCGCCATGCTGCTCGAAGAACTCGAGCGCAGCGCCGGCGCCGCCGCCCCGCAGCTGCTGGCCGCGCTCGACCCGCTGCAGGGGCCAGAGCGTCTGCTGGACCTGGGCCTGCGCACCGGCCCGTATGGCGACCAGTTCGGCGCGCGCCCCGGCGGCCTGACGCTGGCCGCCCTGCAGGCCGCGCCGTCAGGCATCGACCTCGGCCCGCTGGCACCGCGCCTGCCCGAAGTGCTGCGCACACCAAGCGGGAAGATCGAATTGGCGCCGCCCCTGCTGGTGGCCGATCTGGCGCGCATCGAGGCCGACCTGGCCACGCCCGCCCCCGAGCTGGTGATCATCGGCCGCCGTCAGCTCCGTTCCAACAACAGCTGGATGCACAATCTGCCGGTGCTGGCCAAGGGCCCGGTGCGCTGCACCCTGCTGGTCCATCCGGTCGACGCGGCCCGTCATGGCCTGCGCGATGGCGGCGTGGCCGAAATCCGCAGCGCGCACGGGTGCGTGCAGGCGCCGGTGGAAGTCAGTGCGGAGATGATGCCGGGTGTGGTGAGCCTGCCGCACGGCTGGGGCCACGATCAGCCCGAGACGCGCATGCAGGTGGCGGCCGAACGGCCGGGCGCCAATCTCAACGCCCTGCTCGACCCGCAGGCGCGCGATCCCCTGTCCGGCAATGCGGTCTTATCGGGGATTGCGGTCAGCCTGCGCGCCCTGCCTTAGTGGCCGTTGTTGCTGGCGCCGTAGAGGTATTGGTCGCGGATGCCGGCCTGATAGCTGGCCCGATCGCGGTCTTGATAGGCCTGCAGGCTGCGGCTCTGATGCAGACCACGCATGTAGCGCGCCGTTTCACGCTCCCAGGCCTGGGCCGCCAGCGCCACCCGCTCCTGCTGCGCCAGCATGGCCGGGGTCGCGCCGTCCTCGCCATGCGCCAGGGCGACGCAGGACTGCCAGCGCTGCACGGCCGCCTGCACCCGGCGCACCCCTTCGGGTGAGACCGAACGCACAGGGAAGACCGGTTCCACACAGGCCTCGGCAGGTGCCGCCTGCAGGGCACTGGAGAGGGCAAGACTGCTCAAGACACTCAGTAGCGGCATGGGTCACCTCGGATTCAGATCGTGAGCCCTCAGCATAGCCGAAGCAATCCGCCGAAAAGTTTCAGTTTGTATCAGCGCGACTACGACTGACAGCGCCCGCCGATCCATTCGCGTCCGCCGGCCAGGCAGCGCTCCATGCTGGCCTGCAGGCCCTCCGCCTTGCGCTTCAGGGCCGCGCATGCACGGCTCGATGGATCCAGCATGCCGATGCAGACTTCCATTTTGTCGATCGCGGCACGGTAGTCGGCCGCCTCCAGATGGCGCTCGGCCTCGGCCAGCAAATGGCGGGTGGAAGGATCGGGCGGCGGCGCGCTCTGGGTGCGCGCGGCGGGCTTGCGCGCCGGCTGGCTGGCGCGTGCATGTGCGGCGCAGGCGGGAACCGCCTTGTTCACCGCCTGCTGCAGCCGGTCCAACTGTGCCTGGCTCGCGTGGGCTGTCTTCAAGTCTTCCAGCGCCACGCGCGCCGCATCGAACTGGCAGCCGCGGACCAGCGCCAGCGCCGCCTCAACCTGGGCCTCGGGCGCGCGTTTGACAGGTGGCCGCGCCAGCAGCCAGATCACGCCCACCAACAGCAGCAGCACCAGGCCGTAGCGGCGGCGCGGCTTTGCTGGCGCCGGTGCGCGCGCCACCGGCGCCGCTGCCGGCGCCGGCCTTGGTGCCGGCGCCTGGTAGGCCCGCCGTACTGTCTGCGCCGGCGGTGGCGCCGGCGCGGGGCTGGGGACGGCGCGCAAGGACGCCGGCGGCGGCGGGGCAGCAGCACTCTGCTGCGCGCGGCCGCAATACGGGCAGTAATTGACGCGGCGTGGCAGGCTGCGCGCGCAGCCGCTGGCGACGCAGCGCCACACAGCCTCACTCGGGGTTGGGGATATCATCGCTCGGGTCGGGGATGGCGGGACCGAACAAGGGCGCCAGTTCCGGTACCGCCGCCGCAGGCTGCCAGCTGTCGCGGCGCGGGTCCCAGGCCATGTCCCAGACCTTGATGTCCGGACCGAGACGGCCATCGCCGACACGCTGGGCCAGTTCATCGAGTCCGAATGGCCCTTGCTGCTGGCCGCCGCTGAACAGCTTGTAGCGGCTGGCGGCGCGCACGCCCGTGCGCAGCACACGCTTGTCGGCCGGGGCCTGCACTTCCCACGGATAGGCATCCTGGCTGGACCCGGGCACGCTGTCAGTCCACTCGCTGACGCTGCGCAGCAGCGCCTCCAGCTGCGGCGCGCCGAGCGCGGGGTCGAGCGCACGTGCGCGCGTCAGCCAGTGTTCGGCCAGTTGGCGTGCGCAGACATGCGGTAGCGATGGCGTTGGCAACTCGGCCCCGGTCTCGTCCACCTCCAGTCTGGGCGCGTACACGCGCTGCTGGTAGTCGCGCATCAGCGCGGCCAGCCGCAGACAGGCCGGCGCGTCGAGTTCCGCCTCGCGCACGCGCACCGCATTACTGAGGCGCTCGCGATACCAGTGCGGCAGGCCGTTCGAGCGGATCGCATATTCATTCCCGATCTGCAGCCACTCGCCGCTGCCGCGCTCCACTTCAAACACATACTGGCCGCGCGGCTGAAAACTCAGGCCCGGCGGGTCGGCCTTGCGCCGCACAAGGCCGAGGGCGATCGCCTGCAGGTACAAACTGAAGTCCGCCGCCAGCTGCTTGAGTTCCTCCATGCTTGGCACCACCGGATGGCGAAAGCGCGTGCTATCGAAATGCAGGTGGGTCGGGATGCGCGTATTTTCGATCTGGTAGGAGGCGCGCCAGGTGCGCAGGCCGCGCAGCACCGTCAGCGGAAAGCCCGACAGCTCCACATAACAGACCGCGCGCCCCGGCACACCGGTGTTGACCAGGGTGACCTGCCCGCCCTGAAAGGCATGGGCCGGCGCCGCGGCGCGGATCTCGTCCTCGAGCCTGCGCCAGGCCAAGCTGTCACCCACGCCGACAAAGCACTTGAACTGGTCGGCGTGCGGCGTGTATTCGGCCGTGAACTGGGCATTGAGCCAGGGCGTGGCGCTGCCGATCCAGTCGGCGAACACGCGCTGGCGCTGCGCTGGGCTCATGGCCAGCAGGCGGTCCAGCAGCGGATCGGTGTCGGGCGCGCCGACGCCATCGATGGCGAGCTGGGTCTGGGCGCGGCGGAACAGCTTGAGCAGCAGATCGGCGCGCAGCTTGTCCTCGCCCAGTTGCGGGAACAACCGCGCCGAGCCGCCAAACTCCAGCAGCACTTCCTCGCTCCAGGCGCTGACATCGCCCTGCAGACTGACCGGCTCCGATTCGGTGCTGTCTTCAAGCTTGAAACAGGTCGCATGCTGGGCCAGCGCATCGGCGCGCAGCTGCGCGATGCGCTGGTCGACCGCGCCGAGCATCGCCTGCACACAGCGCCGCCCTTCCTGAAACTCGCCCGCCATGCCCGACCAGCGGGCCTGCCCCTGCTCGTCGACCGCGACCGGATCGCCCAGCCAGACCGAGATGGCGCGCATCAGCTCCGTTGCCTGGGCCGCGGCCACGGCCAGCAGGTGATAGCGCAGGTAGTCGGCCAGGTCGCGCTTCAGGTGGGCCATCACCTCGCGCGACTGCGCCTCGCGGTTGAGGAATTTGCCGGCCGCCTGCGACAGGTGATTGAGCGACTCCTCCACCTGGCGCGTGCGCAGCGCGTCGCGGATATCGCGATAGCGCTTGGCGTTGCGCTGGGCCTGGGGCAGATCGCGCTGGGCCAGGCGCGCCTTCACTTGTTCCAGCAGGCTGAGAACGAATTCCAGCCCGCCCTGTTTGCGGTCGTCCAGCAGCGCATACAGGCGCGTGCGCGCGCCCTGCTCCAGCTGCTGTTGCAGCACCTGGGTGCGGCGCTTGATGCGGTCTTCGCTGGTTTCGGCCGTGGCCCCGGCTTCGCGGATCGCGTCGCGCTCCAGATGCGGCAGCAGTTCGGTCACCTTTTCGCGCCAGGCCTTGAGTTCAAAGCTGGCCATGATACGGTCCATTTCCAGCTGCACCTTGCTGTCGACGCGCTCCAGCAGCGAGCGTCCGTCCTCGTCCTGCAGCAGGCGGTCGACCAGCGCATATTCCTGAAACGGCGTGACGTCGACCGTCCCCTTTTTGAAATCCGGGAAATGGTCGACCGCGTGTTCGGCCAGGGCCAGCTGCTCGCGCAGGAAGATGTCGCGCTCCTGGTCGGCGGCGCGGCGCGCGGCCACGCCGTCGCTGCCCATCACGCCGAAGAAGGCCTTGACCATCAGCCCGGCCAGCTCATAGGCACGGATGTCGGCGCGCAGGCTTTGCTGGGTATCGAGCACGCTGTGGCCGAATGCCGAATACATGCGCGCATACGACAGGCGCATATCGCCGAACTGCTGCTGCGGCACGCGCGGATTGTGCGGGCCGAGTTTGTGCTGCTGCTGGTTCACCGCCACCGAGCGCTTGCGATTGGCGAAATCGGCACTGGCAAAATCCTCGAACAGGCTGTCGGCCACCATCTGGTAGACGTCCTTGATGTCCTCGGTGGCGCGCTGGGCGAGATTGGCCGTGTCGATCAGATAAACGTCGTCGAACGGCGCGCCACGCCCGGTCACGCTATCCGGATCGGCCCAGCGCACCTGGGCGTCCATGTCGCGCATGGCTGTCTCCAGCTCCATCAGCGTGGCGTAGGCATTGGCCTCGGTGCGCTCCTTGTTGGCACGCGCAAAACCGGTCGGCGACAGCAGCATCAGATCGACCTGGCTGTCGGCCACTTCCTGGCGCGCGATGGCCTTGGCCATCCAGCCTAGATCGAGCAGACAGCCGGCGCCGGTGCCGCCCGCGCACGAGGCCACCACCACGATGCGGTATTTGCTGGTGTCCACCTGCAGGCCCAGGCGCTGGTAGGCCGCCTTGCGGTCCTGTCCTGCGTTCGCGCCCAGGCCATTCAGCGCCGCCTTGATGCGGCCCTTGATCTTCGGGTATTTGTCGAACAGGTAGAGGCGCGCCAGCGCGCGGATCTGCCCCGCTCCTTTGGCCGGGTCGATGCCGAGCGTGCGCAGGCGCTGCGGGCGCAGCGGCATCCAGTGCTCGATGTGGGGAAAGCGCGCCAGCGCATCGTCCGACTCGTGATATTGCGGCAGGTCGATGGTCTCGACCACGCGCTCGTCCTCGCTCAGCTTCACCAGTTCGTACCAGGGATCGCTGCGCAGCGACTTGCCGTCGTCGATGACGGCGTTGTGATCGAGGTCGATATGCAGGAAGCGCGCGACCGGAAAGTCGGCGATGCTGTCTACGCGCGCGGGCGCGTGGCGGTTCCATACGGCCGACAGGATGCGGCGGCGGATCCGCATCAGCACTTCCATGCCGCTGCCGCCGGCCCCGATAAACAGGGTCGGGCGCAGGTCGACTTTGAGTTCAGTCTTGGCGTCTTGCAGATTCATGCTGGCTCCTTAGCGACGGCCGACGAAGAACACCGCCACCAGGGCCACCGCGCCGACCAGCACCAGTGGGCCGGTCACGGCCAGGCTCAGATATTTGCTGGCGTTGATTGCGGCCAGCGTCGCCGCCGCGCTCAGGAAGGCCAGACCGGTGAACAGCAGCCAGGCCGCGCTGCCGGCCGAAGCGGGCGATACGCGCCGCACCACCAGGTGATTGGCGAAGGCATTACGGATGAAGAAGTACACGACCAGCAGCACCACGAACACGGTGCTGCCGAGGGCCAGGTCGCGCGCCGAGGTATCGCGCACAACCGGCGTGGCCGGCGCCACTTCGAGCGCGGCGGGTGCACTGGCCGCGGGGACGCTGGCGGCAGCCGCACTGGCGGCCGGCAGCTGAAAGCCCGGATCGGGCGTGGAAGCGGGATTACTCATGGTCTCTCCTCAGAATTCAGGCCAGGCGCACGGAAGCGCCGGGCTGCACGTCGATCAGGCGCGCGCCCGTCAGCCGCGTGTGCAGGCGGGCGACCGGCTCGCCGCTCTGGTCAAACACGGTCTGCACGCTGCCGACGCGGGCCTGGATGGTGCGCGCCTCGCCGTTGACCAGCAGGCGCAGGCGGCGCGGCCGCAGGGCCAGATGGGCGGCGCCTGCGCTCAGCAGCAGACCGCCACCGAGCACGCCGGCCAGCATCAGCAGCGGCGCGCTGCCGGCATGGGCACGCACTTCCAGCGGCAGCTGGGTGCGCGAGGCCTGCACGGTGCGCGGCGGGATGAACACATCGGGCAGCGGATCGCCCGGGAACAGCGCCGCCATGCGCGCGCGGAAGGCCGGGGCCAGCGCCAGCTGCTGCTGCTCGAGCCGCAACTCGAGCGCGCCGGGCAGCACCTGGGCCGAGCCGGCCGCCGCCAGCGCAGCGGCCGACCAGGCGGCCGGCATCTGCGCGACCGGCAGCGCCAGCTGCGCCGACAGATCGGCGTGGGCGCCCGGGGCCAGCTCGCGCAGGCGGCCATCGGCCAGCTGCACCGGCAGCTCCTGCCCGCCGACGCGGGCGCGCGCCTGCACCGTGGCTTGCACAATTGTGTACGGGTAGGCGTTGTTCTCCACCTGCCAGGTGATGCGCGTGACGGGCGTGGCGGCACCGGCGGCGACATCGACGGCCAGGCCGTTGGCCGTGCTCTCGACGCTGACGCCCGGCGCTTCGCTGACGCGGCGCGGCACCAGGCGCACGGTGTCGCGGTCGAGCGGCTTGAGGCGGGCCGGCGGCTCGGTGATCAGGCGCTGCAGGCGCTGGCTGGCCAGCAGGGTGTCGAGCTGGCGCCGTCCGGCCTCGCCCACGGCGAACACATAGATCATCAGCCCATTGGCGTGATAGACCTCGCCCTGCACCGGCATCGCCAGCGGCCAGGCGAGCGCCGTGTCGATCTGCGCGCCACCATGAATCAGCTGATAGAACTCGCGATTGCGCGCCGCCGTGGCCTGGTCGTTGTGCGGGCTGTTGCGATTATTCGTCACCAGCCAGATCAGGCCCGGCTTGAGCGCCAGGGCCGCGCCCAGGGCCTCGCCCAGATCGGTATCGGCCAGGGCCGCGCCGCCCGGCTTACGCGCCACATCCAGCGCATCGATGGCGCGCGCCAGCTGGCCGGCAGTGGCGTCATCGGCCTTGGTCGACAGCAGCGCGCGCGGCGACGGCGCCGTTGGCAGGCTTTGATTGAAGCTGGCCAGCAGCAGCGCATCGCCCGGCTGGACGACGCTGGCCGTGAACTGTTTCAGCAGCGGCTTGAAGGGCGAAGCGGGGTCGCGGTAAAACGGCTCCATCCAGCCCGAGTTCTGCACGAGGATGACGTGCGAGCCGGCCCAGGCTGGCAACGCCGCCATCAGCAGCACGATCAACAGCAGACGCTTCATGCGCTCTCCTCCAGTCGCCAGCCGCGCAGCTGGTGCCAGCGCGGGTGGAACAGCCAGAAGCCGCCCGCATACAGCAAGGGGCGCAGTTCGAGCGGCGATTCCAGGCGCGGCAACTGCTCCAGCACGGCGCAGCTGCGGCCGAACCATTCAACGCTGGCGCGCAACGGCGCGGCCGGATGCAGCAGGTCCTCGGCGCGCGCATCCGGGTGATGCAGGCGCAGCACCACGCCCTGCGGCTGGCCGCTATCGCTGTGGAAGGCGCGCAGCAGCGGCAGCAGGACACTGTCGGCCGCCTGCGGGTCGACCACCTGCTCGCTCTCCCAGGGGTCGCCGACGACGGCGTGGGAGCGCCGGAACAGGAACTGGGCGAAGCCGAGGCGCGCCCCATCGACCGGATGGCGCTCGGGCGCGGCGCTGCCCAATTCGCAGAAGCTGTAGCCGCCGGCCTCGTGCCCGTGCAGCCACAGACGGCCATCGCGGCTTTGCGCGGGGCCGCCGAACTCCAGGCGCGGCTGCCAGCCGGCGGGCCAGGGCAGCCACTGGGCGCGGGCCTGCGGCTGCCACACCAGCTGCCCGGCGGCGTGCAGCCAGAACAGGCGGCCGTCATAGGCATAGGGCTGGCTCCAGCCACTGGCGGGCAGCTGCCGTCCGAGCGGCTCGGCGGCGCCGTCGCACCACAGGGCCAGGCCGCTGTCGGTGGCCAGCAGACAGGCCAGATGCCGCTGCAGCATGCCGGGTGCGGCGGCCAGGCGGGCCGCGCACAGGGTCTCGGTATGGTAGGCGTCGTCAAACGGGTCGATCCACAGGCGCAGCAGACCCTGATCGGTCGGGATCAGGCCAGCGTCGCCGGCGGCGCTGCCGCCACCGAGCCAGGCGTGGCGCGCGGCGCTGAAGCCAAGCGGGGCGGCGCCTCCGCGCGGGCTGAGAATCTGCCAGACCGCGGCCAGCGGGTCCCAATACTGGAGCACATTGCGGGCCGGGGCCAGCGCCAGCAGGCGCTCCTCGGCAAAGCCATAGTGGCCGGCGCGCAGCACGCTGTGGGCGTTGGGCGGCGCCGGCAGACTGAGATCGGGCCGGCCCTTGTGGGCCAGCGCGCCCAGCGCCTCGCTGCTGACGGGGAGGCCGGCCGGCACATGCAGCGGCAAGGGCGCCGCCATGGGCCGGCGCTGCGCGCGCGCGCCGAGGGCACGCCCGCACTCGGGGCAGAAGGCAAAATCCTCAGGGTAGACGGCCGCGCAGCCGCACTGGGGCAGCGCGCCGCCCAGCAGGCGCACGAGGTCGGGCTGGCGCGCCAGCGGCGGCGCTGCCGCCAGGGTGGCGCCGCGCGTGGCGATCAGCTGAAAGCGCCCATCGCGCTCCTGCCAGCGGCTCGCCTGCGTGTCCCATACGTATGCCATGTTCTCCTGCCGAGGTCGAATCGAGTTCGGCCACATGGTAGGACAAGGCTTTGATCAGGGTCGCAAGATTCCGACGAGTACCGGGATACAGGCCATGAAGGCGCAAAATCCGGGGTCGAATGTTTTGAGGATTGGCAAGCCAACCCCCAAAACCGCCCCCGGCTTCATTCGTAGCGCAGCGCCTCGATCGGATCGAGATTGGCGGCCTTGCGTGCCGGCAACACGCCGAAGATCACGCCGACCCCGGCTGAGAACAGGAAGGACAGGGCAATCGCCCACCACGGCACGTAGGCGTCGGGGAAGTCGGGGATCATCTTGGCGATCCCCATGCCCAGACCATAGCCGATGGCCAGGCCGATCAAGCCGCCCAGCACGGACAAGGTGACGGCCTCGATCAGGAACTGCATGAGGATGTCGCGGCTGCGCGCCCCGATCGCCTTGCAGATGCCGATTTCGCGCGTGCGCTCGGTGACCGACACCAGCATGATATTCATGATGCCGATGCCGCCCACCAGCAGGGCGATGCCGACCACGCCCGCCATCACCAGAGTGACCGTGGACGACAGGGTCTCGAAGCTTTTCACGAAGGAGTCCGAAGACTCGATCTCGAAGTCGTCCTTGTCGTCGGCGCGCAGCCGGTGCGACTGGCGCATCACGGTGGTGATGCGCGCCTTGGTCTCCTCGACCCGGGCGATATCGTCCACCGCCGCCGTGATCGAGAGCTGCGGCAGGCGCGCATTGCCGATCAGGGCCTGGCCGGTCTTGAAGGGCACGAGCACGTATTCGTCCTGGCTCATGCCGAACACTTCGCCGCGCTTTTCCATCACGCCGATAATTTTGAACCACTCGCCCGAGAACTGAATGAACTCGCCGACCGGGTTCTCCGGCAGGTGCAGGTTTTCGATCAGCTTTTCGCCGATCACGCAGACACGCCGCGCCGCCTGGTCGTCCGACTCGCTGATGAAGCGGCCCAGGCGCGGATAGCGGCCATTGACGGCCATGTAGGACGGCGTCACCGCCACCTGCTGGCGCGTGGTCGCGCTCTGCGTGCCATAGCGGACGTCGCCGGCGCCGAACGCGAACACCGGACTCAGTTCACGGATGCTGTCGACGTGGCCGCGCAGCTGCTCCACGTCCTCGAAGCGCAGATAGTTGAACTTCCCGCGCATGACGTCCTTGAAGTCGTTCTTGGCATGCACGGTCAGCGCGTTCCCGCCCAGGCCTTCGAACTGCTTGGTGACCGACTTGGACAGGCCCTGGATCAGGGAGATCACCGTGATCACCGAGGCCACGCCGATGATGATGCCGAGCGAAGTCAGAAACGAGCGCAGACGGTGGGCGCGGATCGCGGCCATGGCCGAACGCACGGCTTCCAGAAAAATATACATGTCAGGCGTCCCCTTCGCGCCGCACATCGGACAGCACGCGCCCGTCCTGCAGACGGACGATGCGCTGGCACTCCTCGGCGATTTCCGGTTCGTGCGTCACCATCACCACCGTCTGGCCGGCGCGGTGCACTTCCTTGATCAGGGCGAGAATCTCGCGGCTGGTGGCCGAATCGAGATTCCCGGTCGGTTCGTCGGCCAGCAGAATCGAGGGCTTGCCGACCAGGGCGCGCGCAATCGCCACGCGCTGGCGCTGCCCGCCCGAGAGTTCGTTGGGCCGGTGGTGCACGCGCTCGCCCAGGCCCACGTGTTCGAGCGCCTGGCGAGCCAGGCGCTTACGTTCGGCCGGGGCGATGCCGCGGTAGATCAGCGGCTGGGCCACATTGTCCAGCGCCGTGTGGCGCGGCAGCAGATGAAAGCTCTGGAAGATGAAGCCGATTTCCAGATTGCGCACCTGGGCCAGTTCGTCGCTGCTCATGGTGGCGACGTCGCGCCCATTGAGCTGATAGGTGCCGGCACTCGGACGATCGAGGCAGCCGACGATATTCATCATCGTCGACTTGCCCGAACCGGAAGCGCCGATGAAGGCGACCATCTCGTTGCGGCCGATATGCAGATCGATCCCCTGCAGCGCGTGCACGGTCTGGTCGCCCATCTGGTACTGCTTGGTGATGCCCTGCAGGGTGATCACGTTTTGCTACCCGCTTTGGCGGCCGGCTTGGCTTCCGCCTTGGCGACCACGGTGTCGCCATCGCGCAGTTCGCGCAGCACGCGCGCCGGGCCCACGGCCACAGTCTCGCCCAGGTTCAGGCCCTTGGTGATCTCCTGATTCGCATCGTCCGAGATACCCAGTTCCACCGTCTTCTTGCGGGCCACACCATCGGCCACGACGAACACGTAGTTGCTGCGCTTTTCCTTGCCCACGGCTTCGCTCAGCATCACGGCCTGCACCGGCACCACCGGTTTGGCGCCGCCGCTGCCGGTCACGATCTCGACGCGGCAGGTCATGCCGGTGCGCAGGGCCAGCTGATTGTCGGCCAGGCGCACCTTCACCACATACGAACGGCCCTGGCCCGAGGCCGCACCCAGCTGGGCGGCCTTGGGCGCCAGCGAGACCGACTCCACCGTGCCGCTCAGGGGCTTGTCGACGAAGGCCGAGGGGAAGATGCGCGCCGTCAGGCCGGGCGCGACGCGGGCGATATCGCCTTCGTCCACATTGACTTCAGCGATCATCGAACTGACATCGGCGATGGTGGCGAGGCTGGAACCGGCGATGCCGGTGGCGCTGGCCACGGCCGTCTCACCGACCTTGATCGAGACATTCGTGGCGGTGCCCGAAATCGGCGCGCGCACCTCGGTCTTGGCCAGCCGCTCGCGCGCCTGGGTCAGCAAGGCCTGCACCTGCTGGAAGCTCTCGCGCGCGGCGCGCAGCTCCACGCCGGCCAGGTCGGCCTGATGTTTGGCCTCGTCCAGCTTGGAGACATCGATGAATTTATCGGCCGCCAGCTTGCGCATGCGGTCCAGATTGCGCTGCTGGTTCTCGACATTGATCTGGGCGCGCTCGATCGACACGCTGGCGTTGCGCAGACCTGCCTCCTGCTGCGCCACATCGGCCTTGTAGGTGCTCGGGTCCAGGCGCAGCAGCACCTGGCCCTTTTCGACCTTGTCGCCTTCCTTGACCAGCACTTCCGAGACCTTGCCGATCACCTCGGGCGACAGCTGCACCTCCTGGCGGAACACCAGATTGCCGGAGGCGAGAATCGAGGGATGGATTTCGCGGCTCTCGACCTTGGCCAGTTCCGCCTCCGTCTTCGGCTTGGCGCCCGAATATTTGACGGCGATAGGCACACCAATCACGGCCGCGATGGCAGCCGCTGCGATCAATTTACGTTTCATGTGCGATTAACCCAGAAAGGCGATTTTGGCGGCCCAGCAGCCGTACCAGATGGCGTAAGGTAGCACGGCCACCGTCACGCAGGTAGCCATCGACTTGCCGCTCCAGGCGCGCAGGCCCAGCACCGACAGGCCGATGGTCCAGAAAGTCACCACGGTGATCGAATCGGCGAAGGTGGCCCAGGGCGTGAACGGACGCGCGTGCACCAGCAGGAAGTTCAGCGACAGCATATTCGCGTCCTGCATGGCCATCTGGCCGTGGCCGGTGGCGATCTGCAGGGCCATCAGCGGAAAGCCGATCAGGCCAGGCAGGGCCGACCAGGCGGCCAGCGCGAAGCCTTTGCCAAAGCTGATCTCCATGCCCGTGAATTTGGCGGCGATCGTGTAGTACAGGCCAAACAGGGCGAACACGATCGGCATGCCGGCCACGACCCCGCCCAGGCCGGTCAGCAGCATGCCATTGCGCGTCATGAACTGGGCCGCGGTGGCGCGCCGTTCGGCCGGGAAGTCCGGCGGCAGCGAGCGGTCGATCAGCCAGGCCATGTCGACCGTCTGAAAGTACCAGGCCACGATGATGGCCGAGCTCACGATCAGCAGCAGCAGCGGCAGCCAGGCACGCGGCTTCTCTTTCAGCGCGTTAAACGCCGCCGTCGGTTCATAGAAAATTTGCGCGATCTGAGCAAAGGCCATGTTCACATCCCCGTTATTAAAAAAATAATGTCGCGATTATATGTAGGTTTTAGCAAGATGTGCCAAAAAATTGGATACGTATAATGGCGCGATGGAATTCCTGCCCGACCCGGCCCTTGCCCAGGCCAGCGCCCATGTGCGCGATCTGATCCGCTACGCCTTTGTTCACCCGGCCGGCGCCCCCGCCCTGCTCGTGTACGACGGCCAGACCGCGCTCGCGCGCACGCTGGCGGCCGCCTACCGCGCTGCCCTGCCCCAGGCCGCCTGCATCGACTTCGACACCAGCACGCCCGAAGCCGTGCGCGCCAGCTTTGCCGCGCAGGCCCCGGGCACGCTGGTGGTGCTGGTCCAGTCGACCAACTTCCGCCTCGACGGCTTCCGCCTGCGGGTGGAGCTGTTCAAACTGGGCCTGAAGGTGATCGAGCATGTGCACCTGGCGCGCATGCCGGGCGAGCAAGGCCAGTACTACATCGATTCGCTGGCCTACGACCCCGCCTACTACCGCGGCGTGGGCCATGCGCTGAAGGTGCGCCTGGACGCGGCGCAGACCGTGCGCGTGATCGGCGGCGGCGCCGAACTGGTGTTCGAAGGCGGCTTCGAAGCGGCCAAGATGAACATCGGCGACTACAGCGGCATGGCGAATATGGGCGGCCAGTTCCCTCTGGGCGAAGTGTTCACCGAAGCGCGCGATCTCGAAGCCGTGCATGGCAGCGTCAAGCTGCACGTGTTCGGCGACACCAGCTACCGCGTGAACCGGCCCGCCACGCCAATCACCCTGAAGGTCGAAGGCGGGCGCGTGGTCGAGGCGATCGGCAGCACGCCGGCCTTCGACGAAGTGCTGCACATCATCCGGCGCGACGAAGGCGAAGTCTGGCTGCGCGAGCTCGGCCTCGGCATGAACCGCGCGTTCAGCGCCAGCCGCCTGGTGGACGACATCGGCACCTACGAGCGCATGTGCGGCGTGCACCTGTCGCTGGGCTGCAAGCACGGCGTGTACAGCAAGCCCGGCTTCAAGCGCAAGGACGCGCGCTACCACATCGACGTCTTCGCCCAGACCGAAGCCGTGTACATCGACGCCACCCGCGTCTACGCCGACGGCGCCTGGCAAATCTAAAGAAACCAAACGGGGTCAGGTCCGGCAATCGGACATTTAAGAACTTTCGCGCCCCGCCGTTGTCGATGGAGTGCTGCGACCACATGGCGATGAATTAGTTCGTCGATGTCCGATTGCCGGACCTGACCCCGTTCTTTTACTTTTCCCAAGGGGGGATGGGTTGGTATTCGGCGACGAGGAAGTCGATCAGGGCGCGTACCTTGGGCGACAGGCGGCGGCTGGCGGGGTAGAGGGCGCTCAGGTAGTTGAGTGGCAGCTCCCAGTCGCTCAGCACCTGCACCAGGCTGCCCTCGCGCAGATGGCGCTGCGCCAGAAAACTGGTGTTGTACACGATGCCGAGGCCGCGAAGCGCGGCCTGCTGCAGCACCAGGCCGTTGTTGGCCGTGAAGGCGGGCTTGACCGGCACGCTGCGGCGCTCGCCCCCGCGCGTGAAATGCCACTGCTCGCCATCGGTCAGGTGCGAAAAATGCAGCAGCTTGTGCTCGGCCAGGGCATCGGGATGCTGGGGCGTGCCGTGGCTGCGCAGATAGGCGGGACTGGCGCACAGCAGGCCGCGGCAGGGCGCCAGCCGGCGCAGTGCGATGGCACTGCTGTCGGGGATGCCGCCCACGCGGATCGACAGGTCGAAGCCGTGCCGGATCGGGTCGAGCAGGGCGTCGTCCACCACCAGGGTCGGGGTCAGGCGCGGGTGGCGCTGCACGAAGCGGGCCAGCGCGTCGGCCAGCCATTCGCTGCCGAAGCTGGCCGGCGCCTGGATCCGCAGGGGGCCATGCAGCTCGCTGCCGCCGCGGCTGATCGCGCGCGCCGCTTCGCGCGCCTGTTCGACGGTGGCGCTGGCTGGGCCCAGATAGGCCTGGCCGGCCTCGGTCAGGCTGACCTCGCGCGTGGACCGGTGCAGCAGGCGCGCATCGAGCCGCGCTTCGAGCTGCAGGATGGCCTTGCTGACCGTGGCGCGCGACAGCCCAAGGCGGCGCCCGGCCGCCGTAAAGCTGCGCTGGCGCGCCACTTCGATAAAGATCTCCATCGCATGCAGCTGGTCCATCGCTGCATTGTCTTCATTTTGGCGACAATGTGTCAACTGTTGCGCACGCTTCGGCGGGGTCTGCTGTCTCTACAATGCGGCTTTCCCTTTCTTCCGCTGGAGTGCCTTCCCATGCTGAGCCCTGAGCAACAACAGCAATACGCGCGCGACGGTTTCCTGGTCCTGCCGGGCTTTAAACGCGCCGACGAGATCGCGGCCCTGCGCCAGCGCGCCGCCGAGATTGTCAACGATTTCGATCCAGCCAGCTCGCGCGCCATCTTCACCACGCGCGAGCAGGCCAAGCACACGGACGACTACTTCCTGCGCTCCGATAACACGATCCGCTGCTTCTTCGAGGAGGAGGCCTTCGGCCCGGATGGCGAGCTGTGCCAGGCCAAGGCGCTGTCGATCAATAAGATCGGCCACGCCATGCACGACCTCGATCCGGTGTTCTCGGCCTTCTCGCACGGCCCGGAACTGGCGGCGCTGGCGACCGACGTGGGCCTGGCCGTGCCGCAGCTGTGGCAGTCGATGTACATCTTCAAGCAGCCGGGCATCGGCGGTGAGGTGCGCTGGCACCAGGATGCGACCTATTTCGAGACGACGCCGATCAGCGTGACCACCTTCTGGTTCGCACTCGAAGACGCCAATCGCGACAACGGCTGTCTGTGGGTGGAACCGGGCGGCCACCGCTCGCCCCTGCGCGAGCGCTTCGTGCGCATGGGTGACGAAATCCGCGTTGAAAAACTCAGCGACCTGCCCTGGCCAGGCGACGCCACCGCCGTGCCTTTGGAAGCGCGCGCCGGCGATCTGGTGGTCTTCCATGGCCTGCTGCCGCACTACAGCGCGCCGAACCGCTCGCCGGTGTCGCGCCACGCCTTCACCCTGCACGTGACCGATGGCCGCACCGCGTACTCGCCGCTGAACTGGATTCAGCGCGACGCCAGCTTCCCGGTACGGGGCTTCCTCTGATGGAGATTCTGCTCTTCGCTCCGCACTGGGGCAGCAATCACCTGGCGCCGCAGGACTTCATCGCGCGCGCCAAGGACGCGGGCTTCGACGGCGTCGAGATGTCGCTGCCGCTGGATGACGCCGAACGTGCGCACTGGTGCGCGCTGATCGACCAAGCCGGCCTGCGCCTGATCGCGCAGCAGTGGGAGACGGTCTTCCATCCGCAGTTCGAATCCCACCGCGAGGCCTATGCGCGTTATCTGCGCAATGCCTGCGCGGCAGGCCCGCTGTTCGTCAATTCGCACTCGGGGCGCGACATCTACACGCCGGCGCAGAACCTGGAACTGCTCGACCTGGCCGCCAGCATCAGCGCCGACACCGGGGTGCCGATCTATCACGAGATCCATCGCGCCCGCTTTTCCGGCCACCCGATGCTGACCCTGCCCTATCTGGCGGCGCGTCCGCAGCTGCAGCTGACGGCCGACCTGTCGCACTGGTGCTGCGCCTGCGAGACCCTGCTGGAAGACCAACCGCACACGCTCGACACCGTGCTGCCCTGCGCGCGCCATGTACATGCGCGCGTCGGCCACAGCGAGGGGCCGCAGGTGACGGACTTCCGCGCACCCGAGTGGCGCGCCGCGCTCGAGGCGCACCTGGCCTGGTGGGACCGCATCGTGGATCTGCGCCGCGCCGCCGGCGCCAGCTACGCCAGCTTCACGCCGGAATTCGGCCCGGCGCCCTACACCAGCACCCTGCCCTACACGCAGATGCCGGTCAGCGACGCCTGGGAACTGAATGTGGCGATGAAGGACCTGCTGCGCGCCCGCTACGCCTGATCTTCGGAGCGCACCGCCTCGGCTTCGTGCTGGGGCGCGCTGCGCGGCAGCTGCAGCTTCACGCGCGTGCCCTGGCCGGGTGAAGAATCGACTTCGACCCGGCCGCCGAGGATGCCGGTGACGATGTTGTAGACGATGTTCATGCCCAGACCGGAGCCGCCGCGCCCCATCTTGGTGGTGAAGAAGGGGTCGAAGATCTGGCTCAGGGTCTTGGGGCTCATGCCGACGCCATCGTCGGCGAATTCGAGCAGCAGCTCCTGCTCGCCCAGCTCGCGCGCGCTGATGCGGATCGTGCCCTGGCCGCGCCCCTCGAAGCCGTGCAGCAGGGCGTTGTTGATCAGATTGCTGATCACCTGGCCGACCGAGCCGGGATAGGAATCCATCGCCAGCGCGGGCGGCACCTCCAGCAGTGTGCGGATGCCGGCGCGGCGCAGCTGCACGTGGTGGGTGGCCAGGGTGTCATGCAGCACCTCGGCCAGATTGAAGCTGCGCCGCACGTCATTGGTCTGGTCCACCGCCACCTGCTTGAACGAGTTGATCAGATCGGCCGCGCGGCGCAGCGAGCCGACCACGATCAGACAGCCCTGGCGCGTGTCCTGCACCATCTTCATCAGCGCGGAGCGGGTGATACCCGGCCCTTCGACCAGCTGCTCGAATTCGTGGAAGCGGTCGGCCAGGGCGCTGGCCGTCAGCAGGCTGTTGCCGATCGGAGTATTCAGTTCGTGTGCGACGCCGGCCACCAGCGCCCCGAGCGAGGCCATTTTCTCGGCCTGCAGCAGGTTGTTCTGGGCCTGGCGCAGCGCGGCCTCGGCCTGTTTGCGCGCGCTGATGTCCTGCACCACCCAGACGCTGGCTTCTTCGAGCTGGCGCCCGCGTATCGGCTTGCCGGCCACCAGACACCACACGCTGCGCCCATCCTTGCGCAGCAGTTCCAGTTCGCCTTCCCAGCGCCCGCTGCCGCTGGCCAGGGTCGCGCCCAGGCGCGCCAGCAGGCTATTGGCCGGACGGCCGATCAGATCGCCCTCCGAGAAGCCGAGGATGTCTTCCAGCCCGCGCGTGCAGCGCACGATGCGGCCGTGCTCCACCAGCACGATGCCGATGCTGGCCGCATCCTGAATCGCGCGCTGCTCGTCGAGCGTGGCGCGCAGCCGGGCGGCCAGGCCGCGGTTGCGGCCAGCGCTCATCATCAGCGCGGCGATCAGGGCGCTGATCACGACGCCGCTGACGCTGACCAGCACCACGCCCACGTATTCGCGCTCGTAGCGGCTGCCGGCCTGCGCCTCGAAGCGCAGCACCCATTGGCGCTGGGCCACGGCGATGCGCACCTCGCGCGTCAGCCCCGGCAGGGCGCGCCCGCCGGCGCCGGCCTCGTACATGAGGTTGGAAGCGGTGGCGCTGGCACGCGCGCCGTCGCTGACATTGCCGGCATCGTGGATGCGCAGGGCCAGATGGCGGTCGGCGCCGGGGGCGATCACCTCGCTCATCAGGGTGCGCACGCGGAACACGATCGCCACCAGCCCGACAAAGGCCGCGCGGCGCTGCGCCACCGTCGCCAGCGGCAGGCCTTTGCGGTAGACGGCGGCGCGCGCCACGAAGCCGCTCTGGGGAACGGCGTCCTGCACCAGGGTGATGCGTTCGGTGCTGACCACCTGGCCGCTGTCGCGCGCCAGCAGCACAGCGCGCCGGTGCGGAGCCAGCGCCCCCAGGTCGAGCCCGAGCGCGGACTCGTTGCCCAGCAGCGGTTCGGTGTACTCGATGACGAAGTGCTCGTCGTTGACCTGCTCCGGATGGATAGCAAAGCGCGGATAGCCGGCCGGCTCCAGGCTGGTGTCGCGCCGCACGCTGTCGGCATATGCGGCCAGATGGTCGTGCGGGACCACACGCACGAACTGGATCGCCTGGAAGCCCGGATAGCGCGACTCCAGCTGCAGCTCGCGCACGAAGCGGGCGAACTGCACGCGGCTGGTGTTTTCGTTGGAGGCGAACAGGCCCTTGAGGCTCAGCAGGCTGTCGAAATAGGTCTGCAGGCGCGCCTGGGTGTCGGCCGCCAGCTTGTCGGAGTCGCGCTGGAAGGCCGCGCGGATATTGCTGTCCTGGCTGTCGAGGACGAGCAGGGCTGCCAGGGCGGTCAGCAACCACCCCAGAAACAAAGCCAGCATGCCGCGGGTGCGCAGGCTGGCCATGGCCTTACTCGGGATCGCGGTACTGCGCGGCGATCTGCATGAAGGTCTCCTCGATGGCCAGCATGGCGTCGACGATATCGGGGTCGAAATGCTCGCCGCGTCCCTGGCGCACCATCTCCACCGCGGTTTCGTGCGTGAAGGCGGGGCGGTAGATGCGGCGCGAGACCAGCGCATCGTAGACGTCGGCCACGGCCATCAGGCGCGCCGACAGGGGAATCGCCTCACCGGCCAGGCCCTGCGGATAGCCGCTGCCATCCCATTTCTCCTGGTGCGAATAGGCGATATCGGCCGCATGGCGCAGGAAGGCATTGCTGCCGCCCATGCAGCTTTCCACCTCGCGGATCGCGTCGCGCCCGTACACGGTGTGCATCTTCATCTGGGCGAATTCCTCGGGCGTGAGGGCGCCGGGCTTGAGCAGGATCGCGTCCGGCACGCCGACCTGGCCGATGTCGTGCAGCGGCGCCGCGCGGAACAGCAGACCGATCGTGTCTTCATCGAGTTCGCGCGCAAAACGCGGGTGCTGCTGCAGATGGCGCGCCAGCGCCACCACATAGTGCTGGGTGCGGCGCAGATGGTTGACGGTGTCGTGGTTGCGGCTCTCGGCCAGGTTGGCCAGCGCCAGAATGGTGGCGTCGCGCATGCGCGACAGTTCCTCGGTGCGGGCGGCGACCAGGGTCTCGAGCTGCAGCGCGCGCTCGGCCAGCAGCCGGCGCGCCTGCGCCAGTTCGAGCTGGGTGGCCACACGCTGCTGCAGGCTGTCGGGGTCGAGCGGCAGGTCGAGGGTGTCGGCGGCGCCGGCCTGCAGCGCGGCGCTGCGCTGGGCCGCGTCAGTACACAGCACCAGCACCGGCAGCGCCGCCGTGGCGGGATCGGCGCACACGCGGGCGCACAGCTGCAGACCATCGGGTTCCGGCATGGCGGCCGCCAGCAGCAACACGTCGGGCTGCTGCTCCAGCATGCGCAGGGCCTGGGCGCCGCCATTGGCGAGCTTGACCTCGTAGCGCGCCTCCAGCAGCGCATTGATCTGCATGAGCTCACTGGTATCGGCGTCGGCTACCAGCACCCGCGGTCGTTCCCGTCCTTCCATCCACTCCTCCCGTCTGTGCGGTTCTCGGCGTTCTCCCCATGATACCCCCAGCGCGCCCGTGTGCCTACCGCCCAACATATGCATGAGAAATCCGGGCGGTTTTCAACCCGCTTTGAGTAGAATGCATATCTTCGCCAAACCCTCAAGGACACCGATGATCCGCACGCACGCCGGCCTCGCCGCCCTTCTTTTCCTTGCCCTGCCGGCCCTTGCGGCCGAACCTTTCGACGACAAATTCCGCCAGCTCGACGAGCTGCTCCCGACTCCGACCAGCGTGCGCGCGGCGTCGGGCGCGCCGGGCCACGCCTACTGGCAGCAGCGTGCCGACTACGTGATCCGCGCCAGTCTCGATGAAAGCAAGCGCGCCATCAGCGGCAGCGAGACCATCACCTACCATAACAAGTCGCCGGACACGCTGAACTACCTGTGGCTGCAGCTCGACCAGAACCTGTTCCGCGCCGATTCGGACACGCGCAAGAGCGCCACCCTGCCCTCGCGCGAAGCGTGGGCGAACGCGCGCGGCGAAGACGGTGTCAAGTTCGACACCCTGCGCAGCCTGTTCACGGCCCAGAGCTTCGAGGGCGGCTTCAGCATCGCCAATCTGAAGGGCGCCGACGGCCAGCCGCTGCGTTACACGATCAACCGCACGATGATGCGCATCGACCTGCCGCAGCCGCTCAAGCCGGGCGCGCGCGTCAGCTTCTCGCTCGACTGGCGCTTCAATATCCCCGAGCAGAAGGTGCTCGGCGGCCGTTCCGGCTATGAGCACTTCAGCGAAGACAAGAACGACCTGTTCGAAGTGGCCCAGTGGTTCCCGCGCATGGCCGCCTACTACGACACCTACGGCTGGCAGCACAAGCAGTTCCTCGGCTCGGGCGAATTCACGCTCGAATTCGGCGACTACGACGTGCAGCTGACCGTCCCGGCCGACCACGTGGTGGCCGCCACCGGCGAACTGCAGAACCCCGAGCAGGTGCTCAGCGCCGCCCAGCGCGAGCGTCTGGAAAAGGCCCGCACGGCCAGCCGCCCGGTGGTGATCGTCACCCAGCAGGAAGCGGAAGCGGCCGAGAAGCAGAAGGCCAGCGGCACCAAGACCTGGCACTTCAAGGCCAAGAACGTGCGCGACTTCGCCTGGGCCTCGAGCCGCAAATTCATCTGGGATGCGCAGGGCTACAAGAATGGCGGCACGAATATGCTGGCCATGTCCTACTACCCGAAAGAAGGCAATCCGCTGTGGGGCCAGTACTCGACGGCCGCCATCATCCACACGGTGGAGCAGTACAGCAAATACACGTTCGACTATCCGTATCCGGTGGCGATTTCCGTCAACGGCCCGGTGGGCGGCATGGAATACCCGATGATCTCGTTTAACGGCCCGCGTCCGGTCAAGGACAAGAAGACCGGCGAGATCACCTATCCGAAGCGCACCAAGATGGGCCTGATCGGCGTGATCATCCACGAAGTCGGCCACAACTACTTCCCAATGGTGGTCAACTCGGACGAGCGCCAGTGGACCTGGATGGATGAAGGCCTCAACACCTTCGTGCAGTACCTGGCGGAACAGGCCTGGGAAAAAGACTGGCCGCGCGGGCGCGGCGATCCGCGCATGATCGTCGACTACATGAAGTCGAAAAACCAGGTGCCGATCATGACCAACTCGGAGTCCCTGCTCCAGTTCGGGAACAACGCCTATGCCAAGCCGGCCACCGCGCTGAATATCCTGCGCGAGACGGTGCTCGGGCGCGAGCTGTTTGACTTCGCCTTCCGCGAGTACGCGCAGCGCTGGAAGTTCAAGCGCCCGACCCCGGCCGATTTCTTCCGCACGATGGAAGACGCCTCCGGCACGGACCTCGACTGGTTCTGGCGCGGCTGGTTCTACACCACCGACAATGTCGACATCAGCCTCGATGGCATCACCGAATACACGGTGTCGACCAAGGACCCGGAAGTCGAAAAAGCCCTCAAGCGCGCCCAGCGCAATGGCGAGCCGATCGCCATCGCCGACCAGCGCAATGCCAGCATGGCACGCCGCGTGGACAGCCAGCCGGAGCTGAAGGACTTCTACAACGAGCATGACGAATTCACCGTCACCAACAAGGACCGCAACCGCTATCAGGAGCAGCTGGCCGAACTCGAAGACTGGGAAAAGGCCCTGCTCAAGACCGGCAAGCACCTGTACATGGTCGACTTCTCCAACCTCGGCGGGCTGGTCATGCCGCTGATTCTGGAGATCGAATTCAAGAGCGGGAAAAAGACCATCGAGCGGATTCCGGCCGAAGTCTGGCGCTATTCGCCGAAGAAGATCACCAAACTCCTGATCACGGACGAACCGATCGTCGGCATCACCCAGGACCCGTTCATGGAGACGGCCGACGTCGACCCCTCGAACAATGCCTGGCCGCGTAAAATCCAGCAGTCGCGCGTCGAACTGTTCAAGACCGAGCGCAACACCATGCCCGACCTGATGAAGGACATGAAAACCCCGCTGCGCAAGGACACGAAAACGGAGAAAGCGAAATCGAGCGACTGACACGGCGCCGTTTTCTGGCCCTCGCCCTGCTGCTGGGCGTGGGCCAGGCGCATGCGCACCGCTTCCATGCGGCCCTCACCGACATCAGCTTCAATGCGCGGAGCGAGAGCCTGGAAGTGGTGCACACCCTGATGGCCCACGACCTCGAGCAGCTGATGCTCAACCTCTACCAGCGCGAGGTCGACTGGTCGCAGCCGGAGGATGAAGCCCTGCTGCGGCGCTACCTGGAACCGCGCTTCGCCCTGCTCGGGCGCGATGGCAAAGCCCTGCCGCTGCGCTGGCTCGGCATCCAGGTCGATACCGAAGCCCTGCGCGTCTACCTCGAACTGCCGGGCGCCCGGCTCGAGCAGATCGCCAGCGTGCGCAATGCCATCCTCACCGACTTCCTGGCCGATCAGGTCAATACCGTGAACCTGGGCAGCGGCGCCGCCGTGCGCAGCCTGACCTTCACGCGCCAGAGCCCCACCCTGCCCCTGCCCTGAGATGCGCTGGCCCTGGCTCCTGCTGCTGCTCGCGCGTGCCGCCAGCGCCGACGACGAGATCGTCCAGCGCGTGCTGGTCGAAGGCGCGCGCGCCAGCCAGCTCGGGGTGCTGGACGCCGCCAGCGCCGGCAGCCTGACCCAGAAGGAGCTGGCCGCGCGCCCGGTCTACCGGCCCGGCGAACTGCTCGAAGGGATCCCGGGCATGGTGGTCAGCCAGCACAGCGGCGAAGGCAAGGCCAACCAGTTCTACCTGCGCGGCTTTAATCTCGACCACGGCACCGATCTGCGCACCACGCTCGACGACATGCCGCTCAATCAGCGCAGCCATGCGCATGGCCAGGGCTGGACCGATCTGAACGTGCTGATCCCGGAACTGGTGGCGCGCATCGATTACCGCAAAGGCCCGTACAGCGCGCGCGCTGGCGACTTCAGCGCGGCCGGCGGCGCCGATATCCGCTATGCCGACCGCCTGCCCCAGGCCGTGTTCAGCGCCAGCGCCGGCCAGCAGGGCTACCGGCGCGTGCTGCTGGCGGCCAGCCCGGATGCCGCCGGCGGCAGTCTGCTGACGGCGCTGGAGGCAGTGGCCAAGGACGGCCCGTTCACCACACCCGAGGGCTACCGCAAGCTGAATGCCGTGCTGCGCTACAGCGAGGGCTTTGCCAACAATGGCTGGTCGCTCAGCGCCATGCTGCAGCAGGCGCACTGGATGGCGACCGACCAGATCCCGCTGCGCGCCGTGCAGGCCGGGACGCTGGGGCGCTTCGACGCGGTCGATCCGAGCGATGGCGGCGCCAGCACGCGCGCCAGCCTGTCGTGGCGCTGGCGCCGCAGCGATGCCGACAGCGCCAGCGCCGTCAGCGCCTATGTCGTGCGCGCCACGCTCGATCTGTATTCGAACTTCAGCTACTACCTGAACGACCCTGTGCATGGCGACCAGTTCGCCCAGCCCGACCAGCGCGTCACCAGTGGCATCGATGCGGCCCACACCTGGCACACCCACGACCAGGGACGGCGGCTCGACCTGACGCTGGGCCTGCAGGGCCAGCACGACAATGTCTTCAATGGCCTGCGCAGTACCGAGGCGCGCCAGACCCTGGCCGTGCTGCGCGCCGACCATCTGCGCGAATCGAGCGCGGCCGCCTATGCCGAAGCCAGCCTGCGCTGGTACGGGCCGTGGCGGCTGGCCGGCGGCCTGCGCCTGGACCACTACCGCTTCGCCGTGCGCGGCCAGGGCAGCCGCGCCGAACAGATCGCCAGCCCCACGCTGTCGGCCGTGTATGCGCCCGGCCCGGCCAGCGAGCTGTATCTGAATCTGGGCGGCGGCTTTCACAGCAATGATGCGCGCACCGTGCTTGGCGCCGATGCGCCCGGCCTGGTGCGCGCGCACGCGGCGGAACTGGGCTGGCGCGCCGCGCTCAGCCCGCGCTGGAGCCTGAGCGCGGCCCTGTACCAGCTCGATCTGGCCTCGGAACTGGTCTGGCTCGGCGACCAGGGCAGCACCGAGGCGCGCGGCGCCAGCCGCCGGCGCGGCGTTGAACTTTCGAGCTATCTGCTGCTCGCGCGCGGCATCCAGCTCGATGCCGATCTGGCGCTGGCGCGCGCCAGCTATCGCGACGGGGGCGAGCTGCCGGGCGCCGTGGCCGGGGTTGGCGCACTGGCCCTGCGTCTGGCCCCGGGCGGGCCGTGGTCGGGCGCGCTGCGCCTGCGCTGGTTCGGGCCGCGCGCCCTCAGCGAAGACGGGGTCTGGCGTTCGCAGGCCAGCAGCACGGTGAACGCCCGCCTCGCCTATGCCTGGCGCAGCGGCCCCACGCTGGAACTCGAGGTCTTCAATCTGACCAACCGGCGCGACAGCGCGATCGACTATGTGTACACGTCGCGCCTGCGCAACGAGGCGCAAGCCGTGGACGGGATTCACTTCCATCCGCTCGAACCGCGCAGTCTGCGGCTGGCCCTGGTCCAACGCTTCTGAGCCAAAGGTGTTAGCCTTAGGGCATGAAATCTCCGAGCCCCCCTTACACCCATCCGGCCCGCATCGACCATGATCTGCGCGAGCTGGGCTACGCGATCGTCCACCCGGACGACCTGTGCACGCTGGCTGGCCTGCGCCACGCCGATCTCGACGCCCTGCTGCCCAGCTGGCAGCACCTGGAAGCCGACGCTTTTCTGAAGGACGGCGGGCGCTACCGCCACCGCCGCCACGCCTGCTTCATCCAGCGCGGCGCCGAGCTGGCCCTGCAGCCGCACCGGCCGCACTGGCAGTCGGTCGAATACAACGCCCTGCACGGCGGCATGCAGCGCCTGTTTGCGCCGGTCGAGCCGGCCACGCTGGCCCTGCCGGCCTGGCCGCGCCTGCTCACGGCCCTCGGAAACACGGTTTCGCGCCTGCGCGGCGAACAGCCCTGGTATATCGAGGCGCACCAGTTCCGCATCGATACGCGCGACGGCATCGGCCGCCCCACGCCCGAAGGCGCGCACCGCGACGGTGTCGATCTGGTCGCCGTGCTGCTGGTCGGACGCCACCACATCAAGGGCGGCGAGACGCGCGTGTTCGCGGCCGACGGCCCGGCTGGCCAGCGCTTCACCATGCTCGAACCCTGGACCCTGCTGCTGCTCGACGACAGCCGCGTGATCCATGAATCGACGCCGATCCAGGCCACCGGCCCGGACGGCTACCGCGATACCCTGGTGCTGACCTACCGCGCCGGCGGCTTCCAGGGTCCGGCGTGACGCTGTCAGTACGACCTGGGCTGGCGGCTTCGCGGTAGAATCGGTTCACCCCAAGATGGAAGCGCGCATGGCTGAGAACGACAAGATCGATATCCTGATCGTGGAAGACAGCCCGACCCAGGCCGAACGCCTGCGCCGGCTGATCGACGCCCAGTGCTGGCACGGCCGCGTGGCCGGCAATGGCGTGCGCGCACTGGCCGCCATTGCCGAGCAGCGCCCGCGCCTGGTGCTGTCCGACATCGTGATGCCCGAGATGGATGGCTATGCGCTGTGCCGCGCCATCAAGGCCGACCCGGCCCTGCGCCAGGTGCCGGTGATCCTGGTGACGGCCCTGAACGACGCCCAGGACATCATCAAGGGCCTGGAGTCGGGCGCCGACAACTTCATCCGCAAGCCGTATGCCGACGATTATCTGCTGGCGCGCATCCGCCAGCTGCTGGCCAACCAGGACCTGCGCGAGCAGGATGGCGCCGGGCGCGGCATTGCGCTGGCCATGGGCGGGCAGGAATACCGGATCGAGGCGGCCCCGCAGCAGATTCTCGACCTGCTGATCTCGACCTACGAACAGGCGGTGCAGGTCAACAGCGAGCTGCAGACGCGCGAGCGCCAGGTGCTCGATCTGAATATGCGCCTGGCCCAGCACGCGGCCGAGCTCGAGGCGACCAACCGCGAAATCGCCGTCAAGAACATGGAACTGGCCGAGGCCAGCCGCATGAAGTCGGCCTTCATCGCCAATATGTCGCACGAGCTGCGCACACCGCTGAACGCCATCATCGGCTTCACCGGCGCCCTGCTGATGAAGCTGCCCGGTCCGCTGACGGGCGAGCAGGAGAAGCAGCTGAACACGATCCGCGCCTCGGCGCGCCACCTGCTCTCGCTGATCAACGACATTCTCGACGTGGCCAAGATCGAGGCCGGCAAAATGAGCCTGCATCCGGAGCCCGTGCATTGCCAGCCACTGCTGATGGAAGCCGTCGAAAGTTTGCGCCCGCTGGCCGCGCAAAAGGGCCTGGCGCTCGAACTCGATCTGCCGCCCGACCCGGTGACCGTGCAGACCGACCGCCGCGCCCTGACACAGATCGTGCTGAACCTGGTCGGCAACGGCCTCAAATTTACCGAGCAGGGGCGCGTGCGCGTGCAGCTCGCGCCGCCCGGCCCGGGCCTGTGCCTGGCCATCAGCGACACCGGCCAGGGCATCGCCGCGGCCGATCAGGCGCGCCTGTTCCAGGCCTTCTCCCAGGTCGACGGCTCGACCACGCGGCATGCCGAAGGGGCCGGCCTTGGCCTCTACCTGTGCCAGCAGCTGGCCCAGCTGCTGGGCGGGCAGATCACGCTCGACAGCGCGCTCGGCCAGGGCAGCACCTTCACGCTGCGCCTGCCCTGAGCGGCACCGGCCTCAGGCCACCTTAAATTTGCCGATTTCCTGCTGCAGCTTCTCGGCCTGCTCGGTCAGCATGGCCGAGGCGGAAGCGGTTTCCTCGACCAGGGCCGCATTCGCCTGGGTGTTGCGGTCCAGCTCCTGAATCGCGGCGCCGGCCTGCAGCACCCCATGCGCCTGTTCGCGCGAGGTGGCCGCCACTTCGCCCAGGTAGTCCTTGATCTTGCGCGCATTGGCGACGATGTCCTGCATGGCCGAACCGGCCTTCTCGGCCACCTCGGTGCCCAGCCCGACCTGGCTGACGCTGTTCGAGATCAGCTCCTTGATCTCGGCCGCCGCCGCCGCGCTGCGCTGGGCCAGATTGCGCACCTCGCTGGCGACGACGGCAAAGCCGCGTCCCTGCTCGCCGGCGCGCGCCGCCTCCACGGCCGCATTCAGGGCCAGGATATTGGTCTGGAAGGCGATGCCATTGATGACGCCGATGATGTCGCTGATCTTGGCCGAATGGGTGTGGATGGTGCGCATCGAATCGACGACTTCGGCGATGATCTGGCCGCCCGTTTCGGCGCTGTGCTCATTGTCGAGCGCGAAGCGGGCCGCCGTTTCGACCTGGTCGGTGTTGTTCCCGACCGTGCTGCCGATCTCCTCCATCGTGGCCGCCTGCTGTTCCAGCGCCGAGGCCGCCGCTTCGGTGCGGGCCGACAGGTCCATGCTGGCGCGCGTGATCTCGCCGCTGGTGCCATACAGCGCGTGGGCCGAGTGGCGCACCACCCGGATCAGCCCATGCAGGGCCGTATAGGTGCGCTGCAAGTCGCGGATCACGAAGGCCGGTTCGTCATTGCCGAGCGGGTCGGCCGGCGGGCGGCGCAGGTCGCCCTCGGCCATCTCCTGCAGATGCTGGGAAACGAGGCGCAGACCGCCCAGGGTGGCGCGGTAGAAGCAGGCAAAGAAGTAGGCGGCGACCAGGATGATCAGGCCGACGCCGGCGCCCAGCGCCAGCATGCGCCGCTGTGAGGACTCGAGGCGCGCCTTGAGCAGATCGTCGAGGCTGGCAAGCATCTGGCGCGCCAGCGCGAAGTTGGCGTCCATCGCGCGCTTGCCGGCCTCGAGGTAGGCGGCGCGGCGCTCGGGGCGCAGCTCGTCGGCGTCGATCACGTCCTTGTCGGCCAGGGCGAGGAAGGCCTTGATGGCCTGATTGGCCGGGGCGATCATCTTGTCGGCGTCGAGCACGCGGCCGTGCGCATTGACCTGCTGCAGGTCGGTCTCGAGCTTTTTGGCGGTGAACACCACGACCGTCTCGGCCGCATTCATCTCCTGCATCTGGATCGGATCGAGCGTCTTCTGGCCGCCCATGGCGCTGGCGCCGGTGGTCAGCATGCGCGCCACCGGTTCGATCATGTCGGGGAAGCGGTCGGCCGCGGCCAGCATCAGGTAGTAGGAGGTCTCCTCCGGATCGAGGGCCAGCTGCGAGGTGCGCGTGACCAGATCGATGCCGTCGAGGATTTGCTGCTCCCACTGGCCGTAGGCGCGGTAGGCGGCGCGCGCATCGCTCTGGGCCAGGGCCTTGCCGAGCCCGTCCTTCAGGGCCGGCAGCAGCTTCTCGGTGCCGAGGTCGGCGCCGATCTGTTTGTCGAGGTCGGCCAGGCGCGCCAGGGCCGGCTGGATGCGCGCCTGCTGAGCCGCCGCGCTCAGCGGCTGTGCGCTGGCCAAGCCCAGGATGGCGTCGCGGCGCAGGTTCTGCGCCTGTTCGAGCAGATCGAACAGGGCCAGGTTGTAGACCACGCCCTTGCGCTCGTCCTTGGCTACCTGCTGGGTTTCGAGCGCAGCCGTCACATACAGGTAGAGCAGGCTGACGATGGTCAGCACGAACAGGGCGGAAATCAGCAGCGCCTTGCTGACGAAACTGACATTGCGCATCAGGCGCACGCCCGGCCCGAACACGCCATGCGCCTCGTACAGGGTGCGGCCGTCCTTGCTGGCCGGCGGCGGAGCCAGCAAGGCGCGCAGTTCAGGGCTATTCGATTGGTGTTGCATACCAGTGCACTCCGTTTCAGGACAGGAAAGGCCGCAGCAGCGCGCGCGTGCTGGGCAGATCGATGGGTTTGCCGATACAGGCGCTGGCGCCGGCCGCGCGCAGGCGCTGCGCGACCAGCTCACTGTCATGCCCGGTGACCATCACCACCGGCAGCACATCCGCCCCCCAGCGTGCGCGGATGCGCGCCAGGGTGGCGGCGCCGTCGAGCACCGGCATCATCAGGTCGAGCAGCACCAGCGCGTAGTGGCTGCGCGCCAGGCAGTCGAGCGCCTGCTGGCCGTCTTCGACCAGCACCGGCTGGGCGCCGAGCGAACGCACGAGCATGGCCAGCAGCTGGCGCACCAGCACGTCGTCGTCGGCGATCAGCACCTGCGCCGCCCGCGTCATGGCCGCGCGCTCAGTACTTCTGGACCACGTTCACGCCGCCGGCCGGCTTGGCCGTCACGTAGCCGACCGCGCCCGGGGTCGACTTGACCGCATTGAGCACGTCGGCGTCGCCGCCCTTGAGCGGCGGCGGATTGAGGCCCTCGCGGAAGCCCTTCTTGGCCCAGATGGTGCCGTACTTGCCGGCGTCCAGGCTCATCACCTTGGCCAGGAAGTCCTTCTGGGCGGCCGCGTTGTCGAGCGGGACCAGCTTGGTGCCGCCGGCGATCTGCTTATCGCCGAGGAAGATGTCGCGCACGTCGGCCGCCTCGACCTTCACGCCCGGGTGGGTGATCACATACAGCTCGCCGGCCCAGGCCGACAGGCTCAGGCCAAGGGCGATCAGGCCAACGCTCAGTTTCTGGAATGGGAATGTCATGCGGCCTCCTCAGAAACGCAGCGCGGCCTGGACGGCGGCTTCGTTGTAGCGCCCCTCGCGTGCATCGTCGGTCCGGTTCAGCTCGAACTTCAGCACGGTCTTGGGATTGATGGTGTAGCGCAGGCCGAACGCGCTGCGCGTGTAGGAGCGGCCGGCGTCGAGCGCGCTGAACAGGGCGTCGCGCCCGTTCAGGCTGGCTTTCTCCCAGCGCACAAAGGCCAGCACGGCCGGATCGAGGCTGCGCCCGGCCTGGGCATAGCCGGCCCAGCTGCTGTGGGCCGCGCCGCCCGGATTGGCGTTATTGAAGTGGTAGTACTCGCTCAGCACTTCCCAGTCATCGTTGTCGAACAGGGCGAAACCGCCGAGCATGCGCTCACGGCTGACCTGGGCAGTGCCGTTCAGGGGCACCTGCTGCTGGAAACCATGCACACCCAGGCTCAGGCCCTCGGCGGCGCCGCCGAAGCTGTACTTGAGGGTGGCGCCCAGCAGTTTGTTGCTGTTGTCGTCGCGCACGGAGTTGAAGCGCAGCTCGCCGTCCTTGACCGAGGAGCCATTGGCCAGATAGGCGTCGTAGGCGAGCTTGCCGTCGCCGCTGCGCACCTGGCCGCTGGCCCACAGGCCGACCGAGTGGGCCGGCAGGATGCCGCCGTTGTCCTCGAAATTCAGGAAGCGCGGGCGGCTGATCGCGTTCTGGATCTGGGCGCCGTGGTGGAAGGCCGTGTTCCAGTAGCCATAGGGCGTATGGAAGCGGCCCAGCCACAGGGTCATCTCATTGTCGAAGGTGTAGCCGAACTGCAGGCGTTCGAGGTCGGTGCCGAGGCTGCCGTCCTCGGCGTGCTCGAAATTCAGTTCGATCAGGCTCTTCACGCGGCCGCCGAGCTCGGGGGTCAGATACAGGTCGAAGGAACCGAGCGTGAAGCCGCTCTTGCGGCCGTCGGCGGCCTTGCGGTTCGACTGGACATAGCCGACATCCATGAAGCCGTGCAGCGGCACCCCGGCTGTGGCGGCGGCGCGCGCGCTGGCGTCCTGCATCTGGACCAGGCTGGTTTCGACACTGGTGGCGCGGCTGTCGGCGGCGGCCGCGGCGACGGCGGCGGCGCTGGCCTCGGCGCTGGCCTTGGTCAGGCTGGCCTGGAGCGTGGCGCTAGCGCTGTCGACGCTGCGGGCGTCGGCCTTGCTCTGCTCCAGCTGCGCGAGGCGGGCATTGAGCTGCTCGATCATTTTCATGCTGGCCTCAAGCTTCTTTTCGAGGTCAGCCACTTTCTGCGCCTCTTTGCTCGCCCCAAAGGCGGGCGCACACAGGGTCGCGGCGATGGCCAGCGCAAGCGCGCGCTGGCGCAGCCCGGCGGGGGGCTGGCGGTCAGTCATACGGATTCTCCACGGGCGGGCACGCCGGGAGCGACGGGGGAGAGGAACTCCGCGCTGCGTGCCAAGTTTATTGGGCGGCGCGGATGGCGGGGGCGCCTGGGAACGGGCGCGCATGGGCTTGGCGCTTCCGGTCATGCGCGGCAGGGCTGCCGCGCCAGGGGCCATCACCCCCTGTCTTGACCGTGGATTTTAGTGAGATTCTTTACGTATCGCAACCAAGAGTGTCAGTTTTTGACACTGTTGCCATACCGCAAGTTACACGCTGCGCCAGATTTCCGGAACATTGCCGCTCGGCAGTTGCGGGAATACGCGCGCCAGCGCGGCATCGGGCAGCTGCAGATGGCGGCTGGCCAGCTGGGCCAGCACGAGCCGGAAGTCGGTGGTGACGGCCAGGTCGCGCCCTTCGTACAGGGCATTGCTGTCCAGGCCGGGGAACTCGCCGTGCACCTTGCCGCCCTGGATGCCGCCGCCAAGCAGCCACATCACATTGCCATGGCCGTGGTCGGTGCCGGCATTGCCGTTCTGGCGCGCAGTGCGGCCGAACTCGGACATGACGACGATGGCGGTGTCCTGGAACAGCGGGCCGAGGCGGCGCGCCAACACATCCAGGCCCTGGGCCAGCGGCGCCAGGCGCTGGGCCAGCTGGCCCGTGCCGGCGCCCTGGTTGGCGTGGGTATCCCAGCCGCCCAGCGCGAAGAAGCCAAACTGGATGCGCGCGTCCTGGCGCATCAGGCCGGCCAGACGGGCGGCGTCGTCCGGGAAGCCGTTCGGCAGCGGGGCGCCACGGTCGGCCGCCTGCATCTCGGCCGTGGCCATGCCGGCCGCGGCCGCCAGCACTTCCTGGTGCGCGGTCTTGCCATCGCGGTAGGTCTTGCCCAGGCGCGCGTTCTGCGCGTACAGGGCGTCGAAGGCATTGCCGATGGCCGGGCGGTCGAGCGGGGTCGGGCGGGTGGCGGCCGCGCCATTCGGCAGATTCATCGCCGGCGTGCCGCCGGCCACGATGCGCGGCATCACCGGACCGACCGACAGAATGCGGTTCGGGGTGTCGGCGCCCGGCAGGGCCGTGGCCAGACGGTTGAGCCAGCCATCCTGGGTGGTCTTCACGCCCGGCGTGCCCGACTCCATGTAGTCCTGGGCATCGAAGTGCGAGCGTGTGATGTCGGGCGAACCGCTGGCATGCACGAAGGCCAGCTTGCCGGCCTGCCACCACGATTGCAGCGGGGCCAGGGCCGGATGCATGACATACAGGCTGTCGAGCTTGAAGCCGTCCTCGGGCTTGAGGCCGATCTCGGGGCGCAGGGCCGCATAGGCCGGGTCGCCGACCGGGGCGACGATGTTCAGACCATCGGCGGCGCCGCGCAGCAGCACCACGATGAGTTTCTGGCGCGACGGGGCGCTGCCGGTGGCGGCCCAGGCGCTGGCGCCGAGCGGCAGCATCAGGCCGGCGCCGGCCAGGGAAGCGAGAAAATGACGACGTTGCATGATGAACCTCGGTTGATCAGTGCTGCATGAATTCGGGGCTGCCCAGCACGAGGGCGGCGCGCAGGGCTTCGGGCTGGTTGGCCAGCACCTGACGGGTGTTATCGGTCAGCACCGGCGCGAGGGCCGCCTGCAGACGCGCGCTGTCGAGCGCGGCCGGGGGCGTGGCCGGGGCCGCTGCGGGGGCGGGCGTCGGCGCCGCCATGGCCATCATCGGCGGCGCCTCCTTGCTGGCCGCGTCGGCCAGGGCAGCGGCCGCCTGGTTGACGGTCTTGTCCATATTGGCGGCGGCGCGCTCGGCCGCCTTGCCGGCCAGGGCCACGAGCTGGCGCGGGGGCGCGCTCGGGGCCGTATCGATACCGAGCCGGCCGCTGCCCAGAGCGGTGGCGAAGGCGATGCGGCGGCTCAGCGCATCCGGATTGAGCCAGGCGTCCTGGGTGTTCTTGTAGCCGTCCGGCGTCTGGCAGCCATACAGGGGCATGCCGAGCTGGTTGAGGGTGGCCACCAGCGGGCCGACATTGCGCACCGGCAGACCGGTGGCGCGCACGCTCGAGACCACGTACTGGTAGGGCGTCTTGAACTTGGCGCCCATATTCGCCGGGTCCATGAATTCCTTACTGGTGAACATCACGCGCAGCATGGGCTTGAGTTCGGCCTTGTTGTCGAGATAGGCCTTGGCCATGCGCTCGACCAGGGCCGGCGGCGGCACGTCGTTGACGAAGTACTGGGCCAGCTGGTAGGCCAGATGGCGCGCCGTGGCCGGATGCATGGCCAGCACGTCGAGGGCCATTTCGCCTTCGCTGACGCCGGCCGGCTCGACCGTGCGGCCCAGCCACTGCTTGCGTCCATTGTCGTGGCGGCGCGGATCGAACTGGAAACCGACGCCGGCGCGCACCAGCATGCGCTGGTCGAAGGTCCAGCCAGTCAGCATGCGCGCCAGTTCGGTCACGTCCTGCTGGGTGTAGCCGCCATCGACGCCGAGCGTGTGCAGCTCCATCAGCTCGCGCGCGAAGTTTTCGTTGAGGCCGCGCGCACGCGCCTTGGGGGCGCCGGCGCGCACGGGCAGATTGGCTTCGGGCGCGACCGACAGGAAATTATCGAGGTAGAACAGCATGGCCGGATGCTTGGCCGTGGCCCCGAGCATGTCGCGGAAATTGCCCATCACATAGGGGCGGATGGCATCGCGCTCGTAGGCCGCCACCAGGGCGCGGTCGAGGCCCTTGCCGGAGAACACATTGAAGTGGTTGTACCAGAAATCGACCAGCACTTCCTCGAGCTGGCGCGGGCTGTCGATGGCGCGCGCCAGGCGCGACTCGGCCACCTGCAGCGCGTAGCGGGCGCCCTCGGCGCGCTTCTGCTGGCGCGCCTCCTCGGTTTCATCCTTGACCTGGCGCACCAGCTCGACATAGACGGCCGTGGCCTCGCCCATCGAACGGTTGGCCGCGTCCAGACTGGCCAGACGGGCCGTCAGTTCGGGCGATTCGGGCAGGCTGTCGGGATTGAGCTGGGCATTGATCCAGGCCGGCACGCCCATCTGCACGACGCGCTCGATGTCGCCCGGGCGCGGCCCGAAGGCCATGCGGTTGAGTACATGGGCGGCCTGCTGCTCCGGCGCGGGAGCCGCTTGCGACCAGGGGCTGCACAGCAACAGGATCACGAAGGTCAAACGCACACGCATGATTCACTCCTTGTTCGAGAGCTTTCTTTATACGCCGCGAATATGTCTGCACGAGCTTGCTTTTGCCGGGAATTGTAAAATATTGTATCACTCAATCAAACGATCGATTTAGTTATATCAATCGATTGAACTTTATGCTGTAATAACACCCGATGAATACCAGTCCCCCATCCCACGATGCGCGGCGCGCACGCGCCGACGGCGAAAAGTCGCGCGAGCGCCTGCTGCAGGCGGCCGTGCGCCTGTTTGCCGAGCAGGGCTTCGCGCGCACCTCGACGCGCGAAATTGCGCTCGCAGCCGGCACCAATGTGGCCGCGATCGCCTACTACTTCGGCGACAAGGCCGGGCTGTACCGCGCCGCCTTCCGCAGCTGCTGTCCGGCGCCCGAGCTGCAGGTGCCGGCCGGGCTGGCCCAGATGCCGCTGGCTGACGCCCTGCGCGCGCTCTACCGCGGCATGCTGGCGCCGCTGACCGAGGACAGTGCGGCGCGCCTGTGCGTGCGCCTGGTGTTCCGCGAAATGCTCGAACCCACCGGCCTGTGGCTGGAAGAGATCGACACCAGCGTGCGCCCGGCCCACGCCGCCCTGGCCCAGCTGATCGCGCGCGAACTGGGGCTCGATGCGCCCGATGATGGCGTGGCGCGCCTGGCCTTCTGCCTCGACAGCCTGGTGGTCTATCCCTTGATGGCCCAGGACGTGGTCGAAGCCCTGCGCCCCAGCCTGATCGCCGATGCGGCCGCCATCGAGGCCTGGGCGGCGCGCGCCGCCGAGTATGGTCTGGCCCTGATCGCCGCCGAGCGCAGCCTGCGCGCGGCCGCCCCCCGTTCTTCCCGCAAACGACAACGACCTGCATGATGATCCGATTCCGCCCCCTGGCAGCGCTCGCCCTGCCCGGCCTGTTGACGGCCTGCGCCGCCAGCCTGCCGCCCGCACCGCCCCTGCCCGCCGTCAGTCCGGCCGCCTGGCACAGCACGCTGCCCCCGGCCAGCGCCGGCGCCCTGGCCAGCTGGTGGGAGCAGCAAAGTGAGCCGCTGCTGCCCGAGCTGATCCGCGCAGCCCAGGAAGCCAGTCCCGACCTGGCCAGCGCGCGCGCCCGCATCGCCCAGGCACGCGCCGAGCGGGTGGCGGCCGGCGCCGCCCTGGCGCCGAGCGCCAGCCTGGACGCCAGCGCCACCCGCACGCGCGGCCAGAATGGCGCGCCGCATCTGAGCAGCGGCCTGGCTGGCCTGAACCTGGCCTGGGAGATCGATCTGTTCGGCGCCGGCCGCGCCAGCCGCGACGCCGCCCAGGCCCGTCTGGAACTGGCCGAAGCCCAGTGGCATGGCAGCCGTGTGGCGCTGGCGGCCGAAACCGCCAATGCCTATGAAGAACTGCGCCGCTGCTGGCAGCTGCAGCGCGTGGCCGAGGCCGATGCGGCCAGCCGCGCCGAAAGCGCGCGCCTGACGCGCCTGGCGGCCGCGGCCGGTCTGGAGTCGCCCGCGAATCTGGCCATGGCCGAGGCCAGCGCGGCCGAGGGCGCCGGCCAGGCGCGCGCCCAGCAGACCCAGTGCGCGGCTGGTGTCCAGGCCCTGGCCGCGCTGACGGCGGTCGAGGCGGCCACCCTGCGCGCCCGCCTGCAGCAAGCCGGCCTGACCCAGGGCGCGCTCGGCGGCCCCCAGCTCGGGGGCATCGGCCTGGCCGCCCTGCCGGCCGCGGTGCTGGCCCAGCGCCCCGACGTGTATGCGGCCGAACGCGCGGTGGCCGCCGCCAGCGCCGACGCCGGCGCCGCCGTGGCGGCCCAGTATCCGCGTCTGGGCCTGCAGGGCATGGTGGCGGTCACGCGCAGCCGCGCCGGCGGCGTCGACACCCGTGGCGACACCTGGAGCATCGGTCCGCTGGCCCTGAGCCTGCCGGTATTCGATGGCGGCACCCGCTACGCCAATGAACAGGCCGCGCGCGCCGCCTACGCGGCCGCCGTCAGCGCCTACCAGGCGACGGTGCGCCAGGCCGTGCGCGAAGTCGAAGAAGCCCTGCTCCAGCTCGATGGCACGGCCGCGCGAGCGGCCGACGCCCAGCGCGCGCTGGACGGCTATCAGACGGCGTTTCGCGCCACCGAAGCGCGCTACCGCAGCGGCATGGCCAGCCTGTTCGAACTGGAACAGGCGCGCCGCGCCCAGCTGGGCGCGGAGACGGCCCTCGTGAATTTGCAGCGTGAACGCAGCGCTGCCTGGATTTCCCTGTATCGCGCGGCCGGCGGCGGCTGGTCGCGCCAACCCTGAGACGACATCATGACTTTGCATACCCTTCCCCTGATGCGGCGCTGGCAGCTGGGCGCCGCCGCGGCCGCCGTGGCCGTGGCCGTGGCCGTGCTGGCCGGCCGTGGTTCGCACGCCGCCGATAACGCCGCCGCCGCCAGCCAGCGGCCGGCCCTGACGGTCAGCACGGCGCGCCCGCAGCGCGAGCGCCTGCCGCAGCGCCTGAGCGCGACCGGCAATGTGATGGCCTGGCAGGAAGCGGCCGTCGGCAGCGAGGCCAATGGCCTGCGCCTGGCCGAGGTCAAGGTCAACGTCGGCGACGTCGTCAAAAAAGGCCAGGTGCTGGCCGTGTTCGCTGACGAGGTGGTCAAGGCCGAACTGGCGCAGGCGCGTGCCAGCCTGCTCGAAGCCCAGGCCCTGGCGGCCGAAGCGGCGGCCAATGGCGCCCGCGCGCGCCAGCTGCAAGGCTCGGGCGCGCTCTCGGCCCAGCAGCTCAATCAGCTGCTGACGGCCGAGCAAACCGCCGCCGCGCGCGTGGAGGCGGCCAAGGCCGCCGTCGCGTCGAGCGAACTGCGCCTGAAGCAGGCGACCGTGCGCGCGCCCGACGACGGCATAATCTCGGCGCGCCCGGCCACCGTGGGCGCGGTGCTGCCCACCGGCAGCGAACTGTTCCGCATGGTGCGCCAGAGCCGCCTCGAATGGCGGGCCGAGGTGACGGCGGCCGAACTGGCGCGCCTGAGCGCGGGCACAAGCGCCGAAGTGACGGCCGCCGACGGCAGCAAGACGAGCGGCAAACTGCGCGTGATCGGCCCGACCATCGACGCCCAGACCCGCAATGCCCTCGTGTATGTCGACCTGCCGGCGCGCGCCTTTCCCGCCTTCAAACCCGGCATGTTCGCCAGCGGCCAGTTCCTGCTCGGCGAGAGCGAGGGCCTGACCGTGCCGCAGCAGGCGGTCGTGCTGCGCGACGGCTTCAGCTATGTGTTCCGGGTGAATGCCGACAAGAAGGTCAGCCAGCTCAAGGTGCAGGTCGGCCGCCGTCACGGCGAGCGCATCGAGATCCTGTCGGGTCTGCCTGCCGAGGCCGAGGTGGTGGCCCAGGGCGCCGGCTTCCTCAAGGATAGCGACCTGGTGCGCGTGGCAAACGCCAAATAAGGAAGGCCCATGAATTTTTCCGCCTTATCGATCAAGCACCCGATTCCCGCCATCATGCTGTTCGCCCTGCTGTCGCTGGCGGGCTGGCTGGCCTATGTCGGCAATACGGTGCAGGACTTTCCCGATATCGAATTGCCGATCGTGACCGTCAATGCCAATCTGGACGGGGCCGCCCCGGCCCAGCTGGAGACGGAAGTGGCGCGCAAGATCGAGGACGCCGTGGCCACCCTGCAGGGGGTGAAGAATATCTACACGAATATCCTCGACGGCACGGCCACGATCACGGTCGAATTCATTCTCGAAAAGAATGTATCGGACGCCGTCAATGAAGTGCGCGACGCCATTTCGCGCGTGCGGGCCGACCTGCCGGCCGATCTGCGCGAGCCGGCCGTGACCAAGGCCGCCACCGCCGGCCGCGTCGTCCAGACCTTCGTGGCCGAGGCGGCCAAGGGCGCGCCGATCGACGATCCCGACCTCAGCTGGTATGTCGACAACAAGGTGACCAAGGCCCTGCTGGCCGTGCCCGGCGTGGGCGCCGTCAAGCGGGTCGGCGGCGTCTACCGCGAAGTGCGCGTCGAACTCGACAGCGAGCGCATGGCCGCGCTCAAGGTCTCGGCCGCCGATGTCTCGCACCGCCTGCGCGAAGTGCAGCGCGAGGCGCCGGGCGGGCGCGGCGATGTGTCCGGAGCCGAGCAGTCGGTGCGCACGATCGCCACCGTGCAGACGGCGGCCGAGCTGGCCCGCCTCGACCTGCCGCTGCCCGACGGCCGCCACGTGCGTCTGGACCAGGTGGCGCGCGTGATCGACGGCGTGGCCGAGCCGCGCGCCCTGGCCGAACAGGACGGCCACAAGGTGGTCGGCTTCGAGGTGTTCCGCACCAAGGGCGCGTCCGAGGTGGCCGTCGCCAAGGGGGTGCGCGCCGCCATGGCCGCACTGCAGAAAGACAATCCGAGGATCGTGCTGCGCGAGGTGATCGATAATTCCGCTCCAGTCGAGGAGAACTTCCGTGGCTCGATGGAACTGCTGTACGAAGGGGCATTGCTGGCCGTGCTGGTGGTCTGGTGGTTCCTGCGCGACTGGCGCGCCACCCTGGTTGCCGCCGCGGCCCTGCCGCTGTCGGTGCTGCCGGCCTTCCTCGGCATGCTGTGGTTCGGCTTCACGCTCAATACCGTGACCCTGCTGTCGCTGGCCCTGGTGGTCGGCGTGCTGGTCGATGACGCCATCGTCGAGATCGAGAACATCGCCCGCCACCTGCGCATGGGCAAGAGCCCCTACGAGGCGGCGATGGAGGCGGCCGACGAGATCGGCATGGCCGTGATCGCCACGACCTTCGCCCTGGTCGCCGTGTTCCTGCCGACCGCCTTCATGGGCGGCATCCCCGGCAAGTTCTTCAAGCAGTTCGGCTGGACAGCAGTGCTGGCGATTCTGGCCTCGCTGCTGGTGGCGCGCCTGCTGACGCCGATGATGGCCGCCTACCTGCTCAAACCCGTCACCCACACGGAAGGGGCGGACGGCCCGGTCATGGCGCGTTACATGCGCGTGATGCAGTGGTGCCTGCGCCACCGCCTGGCCACGGTGCTGGCGGCCGGCCTGTTCTTCGTCGCCTCGCTTGGCCTGACCGGCCTGCTGCCGACCGGCTTTGTGCCGGCCGCCGACCGCGGCCAGACCCAGATCACGGTCGAGCTGCCGCCGGGCTCGACGCTGAAGGAAACCCATGCGCTGGCCGAGCAGGCGCGCCTGGCCGCCATGCGCGTGCCCGGCGTCCTGCATGTGTTTTCCTCGGTCGGCGGCGGCTCCAGCGGCGATGCGTTTGCGCCGGGCGCTGCGGCCGAAGCGCGCCGGGCCGTGCTGACCCTGACGACCGTGCACCGCAACGACCGCAAGGAAAGCATGCCCGAGCTGGAAGGCAAACTGCGCAAGGCCCTGGAAAACCTGCCCGGCGCGCGCTTCAACGTCGGCCCGCCCGACACCGGCACCAAGATGGAACTGGTGCTGCGCTCGGAAGACCCAGTGGCCCTGAACGCGGCGGCCCAGCGCGTCGAAACGGAACTGCGCACGCTGAAAGGCGTGGGCAATATCGCCTCGAGCGCAGCCCTGGTACGTCCGGAAATCATCGTGCGCCCCGACTTCGCGCGCGCCGCCGACCTCGGCGTGACCGCCAGCGCCATCGGCGAGACCGTCCGCATCGCCACCGCCGGCGACTACGACCAGGCCCTGACCAAGATGAACATGACCGAGCGCCAGGTGCCAATCCGCGTCAAGCTGCCCAATCCGGTGCGCGCCGACCTCGAGGCGATCGGCCGCCTGCTGGTGCCAGGCAAAAACGGCCCGGTGATGCTGAGCCAGGTGGCCGATATCCGCCTCGACAGCGGTCCGGCCCAGATCGACCGTCTGAACCGCAGCCGCGATGTGCTGATGACGGTCGAACTCGGCGGGCGCGCCCTCGGCGAAGTCAACGAAGAGGCGCGCAATCTGCCGGCCTTCAAGAACATGCCGGCCGCCGTCCAGGTGGCCGAGCTCGGCGACGCCCAGGAGATGGAGAACCTGTTCGACAGCTTCGGCATTGCCATGCTGATCGGCGTGCTCTGCATCTACGGCGTGCTGGTGCTGCTGTTCCACGACTTCCTGCAACCGCTGACGATTCTGGCCGCCCTGCCGCTGTCGATCGGCGGCGCCTTCGTGCTGATGCTGTTGACCGGCAAAGCGCTGTCGATGCCCTCGATGATCGGCCTGATCATGCTGATGGGGATCGTGACCAAGAACTCGATCCTGCTCGTCGATTACGCCATCCTCGCACGCCGCGCCGGCATGGGCCGCTTCGACGCCCTGGTCGACGCCTGCCACAAGCGCTCGCGCCCGATCGTGATGACGACCATCGCGATGGGCGCCGGCATGCTGCCGCTGGCCCTGGGCATGGGCGCCGACCCGAGCTTCCGCTCGCCGATGGCGGTGGCCGTGATCGGCGGCCTGATCACGTCCACCCTGCTGAGCCTGCTGGTGGTCCCGGCCGTGTTCACCTACGTGGACGACCTGGCCCAATGGCTGCTCAAGCGCGGGCGCGCACTGCGCAAACCGGCCGCCGCGGCCAGCCAGGCCTGAACGTTCAGGGCAGGCCGGAATCCTCGGGCGTGCGCTCACGCGCGCGCCCGCGCCCGGCCAGGCCAGCGCACACGCTGGCCGTCAGCGCGCCCAGCACCAGGGCCGCCACCATCCACAAGGCCGAATACGCGGCCGCCCGGCGCGCCCGGTCGGCCGCCTCGCGCGCCTGCGCCTGGGCCTCGGCCGTGGCGCGTTCAAAACGCGTGTAGACGGCGTCAACGCGGGCGCCGGCATCGGCCTCATTGGCGCCGCTGCGCGCCATCACCATGCGCAGCAGATAGGCCCGGTCCTCGGCTGCCATGCTGTTGCTGCGCGCATTGGCCAGCAGAATTTTCCCGACTTCATTGCGCAGGCCGGCGCCGGCTGCATCGCCCGGGTTCCCGCCGCGCAGCATCATGTCGGCGTAGTACTCGGTGAGGTTGGGCGCGCCGGCATTCGCGGCCGTGTTGCTGGCGATATCGACCGCACCCGAGGCCACGGCGCGCACCGAACTGGCCAGCAGCGCCGCCATCATCAGCGAGGCCACCGCCCAGGCCAGCATGCCGTGGGCCATGTCGCGAAAGCCGGCCTCGTCGCGGCTGGTGCTGTTCCAGCGCGTGTGCAGGCGCCCGGCCATATAGCCGCCGACACCGGAGGCCAGCAGCTCGGTCAGGGCGATCCAGCCGATGCTGGACCAGCCGATCGGCTGGGTGCTGATGGCAAATGGCGACACGGTCGACAAGCCGAGGCCGATGCCGAGCATGAACAGAATCAGGGACAGGGCGCCGGCCGCCGCCGCACCGGCAAAAATGGCGCCCCAGGCCACGCCGGAACGCACGCTGTCGGCCCAGCTGGCGCCCTCGCCACTGGCTGTGAGAGGTAGAGTATGAGCTTGCATGGCAGCCTCACTTGCGGAAGAAGAGACGCGACAGGGCCCAGCCCGTGAGCAGGGCCACCAGCACCGAAGTGGCAGGGCTGGAACGCACGCATTCACGCCCCGATTCGGCGAAGCGCTGGTAGGCGTCGCCGAGCTGGCGTGATTTTTCGCTGAGGGCGTGGCCCGCCTGTTCCGCCATGCTGGCGGCCTGATCGGCCACTTCGGTCGCGCTGGGGGTAGCGGCCTGACGATGGGTATCGTGGCCATTGCCATGTTGGGTGGAATTTTCCATGTTCACTCCTTGGTGGGATGGGGAAGCCAACCCCACCTTAGAACGAACCGCCGAGCCTCACCGTGCGCTGCCTAACACACGCCCGCACGTTTGCGTCCGCCATTTGACAGGCGCTGCGCGCGGCGCGACCATCTGCCTATGGAGAAGCGCATCGAACAACTCGAGGGTTTTGTGGCCGACACCACGCCGCGCCTGGCACGCATTGAAACGCGTCTCGAGGTCATCGACACGCGCCTGGATGGGTTTGCCACCAAACAGGAGCTGGCCGATATGAAAGCCGAGCTCATCAAATGGATCGTCGGCACCGCGCTCGCGATCACGGCCGGCGCCATCACCATCCTCACCTTCGTGCTCAACTACGCGACCCCACCGCGCAACGGTCCGGCGGCACCCCAGCCGCCGCTGGTCATCGTGCTGCCGCGCACTTAGGCGCGCAACAGCCGGGCGGCGAGTTCGCGCGCGATGCGGCGCAGATCGGGCACCGCCGTCGCTTCCCAGAAGTCGGCCTTGAGCCAGGGTCCGATATAGAACAGGCTGTCCGAAGCATTGCCCTGCGCATCACGCAGCGCATAGTCGGGCGCCACATTGATGCCAAGGCCAAGCGGATCGGCGCACAAGCGGCCTTCCGCCAGCAGCTGCTGCACGAGGCCGCCGCTGGCCTGGCGCGGATCGGCGCTCGGCCCTGTGCAATTGATGACCCAGCGCGCCTGCAGCGGCAGCAGCGCGTCCTGCCCGCGCGGGCGCACCCAGGCCGTCACCATGCCATCGACCTCGTCGATGCGCTGCAGGCGGCCAGCGTGAATCTGGATCACGCCCGCGTCCAGCGCCGCCTGGAAGCGCTGCGCCAGCTGCGGCGCGATGCGGTGCCGGTGGGTATCCCAGAACGGCTGCACGTGACGCAGAAAACGCCGCCTTTGCTTCAGATCGTAGGCCTCCCACAAGGGCGCCGTGCACTGCCGCAGGATGGCGAAAGCTTCGCGCCAGTCGCGCCCCGCCGCTTCCAGCGCGCGGCAGAAATTGCGCAGGCCGCGCAACTGCGCGCGCACGCCCTGGGCCTCGCCCCAGATGCTGTGGGCGTCACCGGCCGCCGGGCTGTGGGCTGCGCTGCGGTGCGCCTGCGGAATCAGGCCGCGCCGCGACACGGCCAGGATCGGCCGCGCAGGATTGCGCGCCAGCAGGCTCAGGCTCATGTCCACCGCCGTCAGTCCCGTCCCCAGCAGCAGCACCGGATCGTTCGCTCCGATGGCCGACAGCTGCGTGGTATCCCAGGGATCGCGCAGGTAGCGCGCGCTGCGGTAGAACGATGGATCGGCGATGGCCGGATCGGTCGAGGGGAAGTGGCCGAGCGCCAACACAATCTGATCGGCCACGAAGACGCTGCCATCATTGAAATAAGCGCGCTGCCCGCCCTCGATACGCTCGACCTGGCGCAGGCGCCGCTCCAGACGCGCATGAGACGCCTTGCGTTCGGCTTCAGCCAGCAGATGTTCGAGATAGTCGCCGTAGAGCGCACGCGGCACGAAATCGCCGGGGCCGGTGTGCGGCAGGCGCGTCTGGGCGTAACGCAGAAAGTGGCCGGGATCCTCGTCATAGGCGCTCATGTTCCCGGCCGGGACGTTCAGGCAATGGTCGGCGCTCTGGGTACCGTAGGCCATGCCGCGTGCCACCGGACCGCTGCCATTGACCAGGCAAACCTCGAGCGGCCCCTGGGCCTCGCGCAGCAGGCGCGCTGCCACCACCGCACCGGAGAAGCCGGCGCCAATCACCAGAATCCTGCGCACACTACCCTCCCCGGCGGATCGCCGAAAAAGCAAAAGCCCGAGACCTGTGAAAGTCGGGCCTGGCAGAGTGTCTGCGTTGCGCTGATCGAAATTCCAATGCGGGGCTCTTGCTAATTGTTCAAAAATTTTACGCCCGCTAATGTACCAGCACATTGTGAACCGGCGCCAGCTTGATTCTCGTTTCTACAGCCGCAGTTTATTAAAAAATTGCGACCCACGTCATGCGCGGCTCGTTACCAGGACCTACCGTTCCATCTTCAATTTGGAATTGCACGCCAGTTGCTGCAGCTCCTTCCGTTACATCGGCATTTTGAGCCGCCCGCATATTCCGTCCCGCCAGTTGACAACTGTCAAGCCTTCATTTCCCAAGGGAAGTTACTTTAACTCTCCACATTTACCAAACCGTGCGTGATGCACGGCCCGCTGTCAGGGAGATTGGAGTATGAGTGGAAACGAAGCAAATGCCGCCGTATCCGCATGGTCGGTTTTCAGTGCCGACTCTCAAGACAACCGTTTGCTTCGCCTGGAATTTCCGCGCGAGGATGGGCCGAACGCGATTCTCCTCCCCAACCGACTTCTCGCCCGCGAAGAAATCTCGCGTTGCTTTCGCTTCGAGATTGAACTTCTGTCGGACGACGCCAGCATTCCGCTGAAGGCCCTGATGGGGGCAGCGTTCAAGCGAAGTCAAAGTGAATCAAATAGCGTGAAACCATGAAACACGAAGGCCGTAGCGTGATTCGCTTGAACGGCAAGACTGACCCTGGCGGCGACGTTGTCTCGGTGTCGTCCGGGACTGCTGTCATGGGTATCGAAGCGGCTTTTGCCAGCGATATGACGTAATACACGCCAACAATCACGAACAATGGAAGCCCCACTTCCATTTGGCCAGAACACAGCAACCAGGTAAGAAATCATTCAGCTATTCGTCCTCAAACGGGCCGATGTGTGATATCTGAAGCACGTAGACGGATTCATCGTCCCACTCGACGATTCCAGGCGAACCTTTATTCGGTTGGGGTGAAGCATGTTCGACATCGCAAAGAAAATCCGAAAGCCGAAGACCGCTGCAATCGTCATCCTTGCCGTTTTCACCTTGGGTTCCTCACAAATCATGAAAATTCGCGAGCACGAACAGGGCGTGCTCGAAATAAAGCCATTTGATCCGCATATCAAACAATTCAGTTGCCAAATGGAAGCGACCAAAGTGCCGCCGATCGATGCACAAGCCGATGATTAGTTCCTAGAATCCAGATCCTTGGAAGATTCGAATCCCGACCTAGATCAAGTCGACTTCAAGCGCGTCGTCGAACTGACGCGCAAAGCTGCGGCGCGACGGCACTGGAAAGCAATGCTCAATCTTGCAAGTCTCTATCTTGAAAAACGCGACCTCCCGAGAGGCCAAAATGAGGCTGCCGATTTGCTTTGGGAGGCAGTCAAACTTGGAATACCAGCCGCATACGATCAAATGGGCGCCCATATGCTCAACGGCGATTTGCCCGGCGGCCTCAACAAAGCCTATGCCTTAATGCAAACCGCAGCAAACATGGGCAATCCGCAATCGATGACCTATCTGGGCAGAAGAATGTATGCGGGCTCGGACAACCTCGTGCCCGGCTACTGGGCCAATTATCCCGTCGCACTCAAGATGCTCAAATGCTCGCTCGCCCAAGGTTATGGTCCCGCCGCGGCAGAGCTTGAATATCTGTATTTTTACCCCATGGACGCCGCTGGCTCATACATGGCCGGTCCAACGCCAGAAACAAAAGATCGCACAACCCGCATCTTGCACGAGGGCGTGAAGCAAGGATGCGATATGTGTGCCAATAGTCTATCGAGGCAATTCGGTGGGCGAAGCGACACGAATGAAGTGTTCGTCCCTATCATCGACAAGGCGCGAGGCAAGCGATATTCAATGATGAGTGACCTGATAAGCGCGAATCCAGACCGCCACTATCCCAACCTCGATAAGATCTTGCCTTTGCCGCCTGCCCCCTTGCCACCTTGGGATGGTACGCGCGATAGCCTGCTTCTCGCCGCCATGGCAGTCGTCCCGCCGCCTGTTCCAGCAAAACCGACAGAAGCCTCAAAACGAAAAGGCCGCTACTTTCTCGATGCTGCCTACGACTTAATGCTGACCAATGAGACCACGCGCGAAGCCAATGCCCCCTTCGAGAGCTACTGGCAACCGGTCGCCGATAGTGAAACCGCAACGATGCGCGAATTCCTGGCCGCCATACCACCCGGTCTGTATTCGAAAGGAGAGAGATTTGAGGTCCCGCAACGGTTCGATGAAACCTTGAGGACGTGGATCTCCCCTAAAGGACTGGCTTGGAAGCGCGTGCTGACCGTCCGAAACAACGGTGGCGCCGCAGAACCGCGTACAGCCATGAATCTATCCACGACGCTTGCCCGTCCCGAACCATACGTTGATTGTCTCGGTTCTAAGCCTTGTAAGCAGACCGGCGTATGGCAGCCCTGGGTGCCGCCGGGCCATGCTCTCGAGCAGGCGATCAATCAACCGTGGCGACAGGCCTGGCTGACTGCAGGTCAGCCCTTCCCCGACCCGAAACGGGATTGGATGCTGCCCATCGACAGCAGCGAACTCAAATGGCATTTAATGGAAGCTGCTCCTGCGGGCAGCGTTCAAGCGAAGTCAAAGTGAATCAAATGGAGTGAAGCCATGAAACACGAAGGCCGTAGCGTGATCCGCTTGAACGATAAGACCGGCGATGGAGGCAAGGTTGTCTATGTACTCCGAAACCGCCGTCATGAGCATCGATCACGCCCCCGGAACATTCCGCACATCTTCATTGCGATGCCAGCTCCCGAACGAGAACAAGTTGTTCCCCGGCCTAATCACGCGAGGACGTTGCGCGTCAATATCTGGGGCCAGCTAACCAGCGATAAGATTAATTGCAGCGAATTGACAAATGACGCAGTGAAATACGCTTTAGCCAATTGGGAAAAGCAGGCGAAGAGAAATCGGAGAAAACAGCAGGCCAATTCATTGGATCCCCGAGAGAGAAAAATGGAAGGGCTCATAGTTCCTCTCGATGATTCTGGAAAATCCTTGATTCGACTGGGGTGAACTATGTCTACGCATCAGCATCACCCAAGCTGGAACACACTTTTCATCGTTAGCATCCTCACGTTTTCCGCGCTGGGAGCATCGTGCAAAATGAAACCAGAATACGTCTTAGCAGGAACGGCATTGGTGCCGCTCTTCAATCCTCATGTCGCGAACTTTTCGTGTCAAATCGAAGCCAACAAGGTGCCGCCGATCGACGCGCAGGCTGATGATTGGTTCCTTGAAGCCCGGTCGCTTGAAGATCCCAGCATATTCAGGGAAAAACGAGATTACAAGAAGATCGTGGACCTCACCAGAAGGGCGGCCGAGCGGCATCATTGGAAAGCGATGTTGAATCTGGCGAACCTATACCTGGATGGCCATGACAAGCCCAATGGGACAGACGCTGCGCTCAAAATCATTGATGAAGCGATCAATTTGGGAATACCGGCCGCATATGACCGGCTCGGGACGCACATCTTGAACGGCCAACTTCCAGGCGACGTGGCTGGGGCATATGCGGTCTTACAAAAGGCCGCCGAGATGGGAAGCCCCCAATCGATGAGTTTTCTAGGCGAGAAGATGGATGCTGGTGCAGATGGTCTGGTGTCCGGCTATTGGGGCAATATTCCTGTCGCTACCAAAATGATGGAGTGTGCGCTTGCGCAAGGGTATGGCCCCGCCGCCGAGGAGTTACATACCATGTATAGAGTCCCTCGAAGGCCCGACGGTTCGATCATCGGCCATCCAACGGCTGAGACGCATGACAGGGTCCTGCATCTTTTGCACGAGGGAGTCAGGCTAGGCTGTAACGGCTGCGCCGCCTTACTCATGATCGAATTCATGACCCCTCCCGACCCATCGGATACATTTGTTCCATTTATCGACAAAGCGAGAAGTGAGCGATACAGCGTCCTTGCGGAAGCTTTAGAATTCAATCCGTATCGTCGTTTCCCCAACCTCGACAAGATCTTGCCTTTGCCGCCTGCGCCCTTGCCACCTTGGGATGGCAAGCGCGATAGCCTGCTTCGCGCCGCCATGGCAGTCGTCCCGCCGCCCGCTCCAGCAAAACCGACAGAAGCCTCAAAACGAAAAGGCCGCTACTTTCTCGATGCTGCCTACGACTTAATGCTGACCAATGAGACCACGCGCGAAGCCAATGCCCCCTTCGAGAGCTACTGGCAACCGGTCGCCGATAGTGAAACCGCAACGATGCGCGAATTCCTGGCCGCCATACCACCCGGTCTGTATTCGAAAGGAGAGAGATTTGAGGTCCCGCAACGGTTCGATGAAACCTTGAGGACGTGGATCTCCCCTAAAGGACTGGCTTGGAAGCGCGTGCTGACCGTCCGAAACAACGGTGGCGCCGCAGAACCGCGTACAGCCATGAATCTATCCACGACGCTTGCCCGTCCCGAACCATACGTTGATTGCCTCGGTTCTAAGCCTTGTAAGCAGACCGGTGTATGGCAGCCCTGGGTGCCGCCGGGCCATGCTCTTGAGCAGGCGATCAATCAACCGTGGCGACAGGCCTGGCTGACTGCAGGTCAGCCCTTCCCGGACCCGAAACGGGATTGGATGCTGCCCATCGACAGCAGCGAACTCCAATGGCATTTAATGGAAGCGGCTCCTGCGGGCACTGTTCAAACGAAGTCAAAGTGAATCAAATGGAGTGAAGCCGTGAAACACGAAGGCCGTAGCGTGATCCGTTTGAACGGCAAGACTGACCATGGCGGCGAGGTTGTTTCGGTGTCGTCCGGGACGGTCGTCTTGGGCATCGAAGCGGCTTTGGCTGGCGATATGACGTACTGCCCAAAATGCAAAGGCACCTTCCCTATCACGCCGGGAGGTGCCGGGGCTAAGCATGAAGGCAAGCCCTACGCCTATGATCAGGACACAACAGCCTGCGGCGCGCGCTTGATCGCCTCACACTGAAGACACATGACACGAGTCTCCAGTGCCGTGGACACACATGCCCCGGCCGAGCTGGGGTGCTTTAAGTACTTCGATCCCAGCAACAATGGCGCCATGTGCACCGAGCCCGCCGACGTGCGTGCGGAGGACAAGGTTAAAGCTTAGTGTCGGAGGCCTTCCAGGGTAATTCCGCCTTTTTTGATGCACTCCAGAAGTAGAGGCTAAGCGGCGAGTGCGAGTTTCTGTTTCGGGGTGATGCCGCCCAAGGCCATGTTCGGCCGGTCGTGATTGTAGGGCCAGACACAGCGGATCGTGCGAAGTTTTCCACGCCCGATCACGTTGCACAACCGGATGCCACATCGGATCGCGATTCTAGCCGGCTCGGAGGCAGAAGAATGCAAGACTTGCCGCTAGTACTAGCCACAAGCGCCTCATATGTTCCGAGATTGCGCTATGGGGTCGGCTTCAGCTCCGCAAACGTTTCTCCGTCAAAGACAAAATAGCCGACATCCGTTTCCAGCCCCGTCTCGTTGCGCATGCCATGCACCACGAGAAGTCGGCTGTTGCGCTGGTAATCGATCGGTGACGAATGAGAAGCCGACCAGCAGCAAACGGTGAATGGAATCCAAGTTACCGCACCGGTCTTGGCGTCAATCGCCGCGCCCATGACGCACGATGCGCCGCATCCCCAAGTGGCCAATACAAAGTGTCCCGCAAAGTCTGGCCTGCGCTTGGCTGAAGCGCGAAGGGCGCTGGCATATTGGCGACTCTTTTGATCTGACAGCTTCACTTTTGCTGTAGCGCCAGAAAATCGCTCTGCCGGGAAATCAGAAAACTTTGGCTCGGCCTGAACGGATGTCGTTAGCAAGGCCAATATCAACGCCAGAATGCGCATGTTCACTTCCATCAATACCAATGGTGTACCAACCAAAAGCGCTTTGCCGCAGCAGCCGAATGATATCGGCCAAGCACATAGTGAATGCCACCCTGGCATTCCTCAACAGCTTTTCCGAATGACCTCTCTCCATTGGGATTCAAGCCGTACTGTGCACGCAGCAACTGAAATAGCCCACGTGCGGTGGACGTTGGGTTACGAGCATCAACAACACCGGAGGACTCCTGCGCGATTATCCAAAGAAAGTCGTCATACTCGCCCATCGACACTTTTTCAATCTTCAAAGCCTCCTTGAGAGCGCTCTGTACTGTCGCTGGCACTAAGGTAGGATCTCGTTCTGTCCACCCCGCCTTCGGCGGACGGCTTTGACGCTTCGTATGACGAAATCTCGCTTTGCCCGCTTTGGAAACGTTCAGGTCGCCCATAGATTCCCCCGGTTAAGTCTCTCCTATTTTGTTGAGACTTTGCATGTCGGCCTTGACACGCAGCAACGCTGAAAGCTACGCCAAAGGGAGATGCCGCCTTGAAACTCAAACCTTTCAAAAAACGTTGCGCAACATGGCGAAAGTCGAAATGCCGGCCTTCGTAAAATCGCGCCCAAACGCCGGGGTCGATTAACTGTAGTAGTCGCGACTTGATCTGACAGGATGTGCCGCCCGCCCTCTTTCTTGTGCCGCTATTGTGGCGGCAGGTAGTGGTCGATCACGTGCTGAACCGCGTCAGCCTGCAACTGGTCTCGATTGCGCTTTAGCGGATCGCGGTTACTGAGGGAACTCATCCAGCGCTTGAAACGCACAAACACGGTCGGCGAGAGCGTGTGCATCCTGGCCATTTTGCCGTTCGTGGCCACGATGATGCTCGAAAACCCCGGAGAGTCGAGCAACTCGTTCGCGCGCGGCGCCTGGGTTACCCAGAAGTCGTCTTCGTCTTCGCTCAGGCGTAGCGGGTGCGGGTCGCTACCAAGCTGTTCCCGTCTAAGGATGTCAACCTCGAAGCTGTCCTTGTTGACCGCGGTATATTGCTGGCCGCTCCGCACCTTGAAGGATCTATCGACCTTCCGCAGAACACCGATCATGGAAGTGTCGACCCGCGCGAGCGCAGTCGCGAACTGGACCCGCTTGCGCACATCCCACAAGAGGTCAATGTCGCGCGTGGCCACAGCGCCCGAGTCGAAGCGCACGCCGGCGGCAAATTCATAAGCATAGAGCGAGTGTGTTCCGACGACACGGAAGTACTGCTGCAGCTTCGTCTTTTCGAGTTGTTGCAACAGGGAGACGACAAGCGCAGGGACGCGGCCAACGCGATATGCCCTATTCAAGCGTTCGTGCTGCTGTACCGCTTCATCCAATCCCTTCAAGCGTTCGATGGCATACTGTTTGCGCTGGGTGAAGCGGGCGAACATCTCTTCGGTCTGTGGCGACTTCGGCCCGAGGCTCTTTTCGCCACCACCGGCGCTGGTACGCACCAGGTAGACTTGATCCGGTGCCGAGGGCGGTCCTTTGTGCCAATACATACCGCCTCGCACCTGCTCAGCTTCCGCCAACGCCTCCTCGCGCGCCTCAAAGGCGGCCCGAGCGTCGATGTACTGGCGCATTTGGTCATTGTTTAACTCGAGCATATAAGGCGGATTTCGGTTTAAATTCGCAGTTTTTGAGTTTATACCGAAAAACCATTAAAAACAAATACTTATATCTATTGGATAGGAACGACATGATCGACACCCATCTTCATCTTGCGGCCGGGGGACTGCCGCTCCGCTCCATCCCGAGGTAACCGATATCGGAAGCGCCAGTACTTCGAAGCACTGATAACGCGCAGATAAAGTCTGCCGCGGTCGGCCTACTGCTCGCCCGCTCTGGACACACTCGGTCTGACATTGCGAACAAAGACATCTGTCAGAGCCACTGATCACGCCGCTGCGGGTACAAACCTTGGGGCATCGATTTAACACCGCCCTTCTACCCACATGACCGCGCGACGAAGCAAGACGTCGCGCAATTTCTGCAAACAAAAAAGCCTCGGTTCTCGTAGGAGAAGCGAGGCTTTCTGGCACTTCCTGATGCAACTGAATTTGAGGCATTGGTACCGCTGCCGCTCCGCGGCCGATCGCCCAAAAAGCAAAAGCCCGAGACCTGTGGGAATCGGGCTTTGCAGAGTCTTCGTGGTGCCGCTGACCGGAATCGAACTGGTGACCTTCGCATTACGAATGCGCTGCTCTACCGACTGAGCTACAGCGGCACGAAGACCAGCATTATAGCCGGTCTTTCCGGAACTGCCAAGTCAAGTTGGCCGCTTTTACTGGTGGTAGCCAGTGACCACTTCCACTTCCTGGCGCGAGCCGAGGAAGACCGGCACGCGCTGGTGCAGCTTGGTCGGTTGAATGTCGAGGATACGGCCCTTGCCATCGGTGGCGGCGCCGCCGGCCTGTTCGACGATGAAGGCCATCGGATTGGCTTCGTACATCAGGCGCAGCTTGCCCGGCTGGCCAGGATCGCGCAGGTCGGCCGGATACATGAAGATGCCGCCACGGTTCAGAATGCGGTGCACATCGGCCACCATCGAGGCGATCCAGCGCATATTGAAATCCTTGCCGCGCGGGCCGGTCTTCCCGGCCAGCAGCTCGTCGACATAGCGCTTCACCGGCGGATGCCAGTGGCGCATGTTCGACATATTGATGGCGAATTCCTTGGTCTCGGCCGGGATCATCATATTGCGCTGGGTGAGCACCCACGAGCCCATCTCGCGGTCGAGCGTGAAGGCGTTCACGCCATTGCCGGTGGTGAGCACCAGCATGGTCTGCGGGCCGTACACGGCATAGCCGGCCGCCACCTGCTGCGCGCCCGGCTGCAGGAAGTCCTGCTCGGTCGGATTGTGCATGCCCTCGGGCGCCTTCAGCACCGAGAAAATGGTGCCGATCGAGACGTTGACGTCGATATTCGAGGAGCCGTCGAGCGGATCGAACACCAGCATGTACTCGCCTTTCGGATAGCGGTTCGGAATCAGGTGGATATGCTCCATCTCCTCCGAGGCCATGGCCGCCAGATGGCCGCCCCATTCATTCGCTTCCAGCAGAATCTCGTTCGACAGCACGTCGAGCTTTTTCTGCACCTCGCCCTGGATGTTTTCGGTGCCGGCCGTGCCCAGCACATCGCCGAGCGCGCCCTTGCCAACCGCATGCGAAATGGTCTTGCAGGCGCGCGCCACCACTTCGATCAGCAGGCGCAGTTCGGCCGGGATCGAATTGTGCAGGCGCTGCTCTTCCACCAGGTACTGGGTGAGGCTGATGCGTTTCATGAAAGTCCTTTTATCAATGGTTGCAATGGTTGGGAATTAGTTGGCCAGGGCCTTGTCGACCACTTCGCGCACATCGCGCGACAGACGCTTGCGGCGCGCCACGCCGGCCAGCGCGCGTTGCATGCGCTGCTGCAGCGCGGGCGCATAGCGGCGCCAGCGGTCGAGCATGCGCGCCAGGCGCGCCGCCACCTGCGGATTGATCGCATCCAGCGTCAGCAGCAGCTCGGCCCACAGCGCGTAGCCGCTGCCATCGTCTGCATGGAAGCGGGCCGGATTGCCGGCGCAGAAATTGAAAATCAGGCTGCGCGCGCGGTTCGGGTTCTTGATGTTCATGGCCGGATGCTGAAGCAGGCGGCGCACATCGGCCACGTGGGTGCCCGGATGGCTGGCCTGCAGCGCGAACCACTTGTCGACCACCAGCGCGTCGTCGTGGAAGTCTGTGTAGAAGCGCGCCAGCGCTTCGTCGGCCCCTGGTGCGTTCGACTGCATCAGAGCCTGCAGCGCGGCCACGCGGTCGGTCATATTGCCGGCCGTGTCGAACTGGCGCTGGGCCAGTGCGTGCACTTCGCCATCGGCGGCGCAGGCCAGATAGGCCAGGCACAGATTCTTCAAGCCGCGCTTGCCGGCCGCGCCCGCGTCGGGGCTGTAGGGGCCGGGCGTCTGGTTGGCCGCCACAGCCGCCAGCAGCTCGCTGCGCAGGCGCTCGCCAATGCTGGCACGCAGGAACTGGCGTGCCGTGTGGACGGCGCCAGGATGCACTTCGGCCAGGCGGTCGGCGATCATGGTTTCGGTCGGCAGCAGCAGGGCCTGCTCGCGGAAGGCCGGATCGAGGCGGCTGTCGTTCAACATCTTGCCCATGGCCGCGATCAGGGTGTCGTCCACCTGCAGCGGACGGCCGGCGATGGCGGCGGCCGTCAGGTCCAGCAGGCGCTGCATGGCCAGGCGCTGGCCGGCCTCCCAGCGGTTGACGGGGTCGCTGTCGTGGGCAAACAGGTGCAGCAGCTCGGCATCGGTGTACGGATACTCGAGAATCACCGGGGCCGAGAAATTGCGCAGCAACGAAGGCACGGGGGCGGCCGCGATGTCATCGAACACGAAGTCCTGGGCGTCTTCGCGCAGCTCGAGCACGCGCGTGCCGATCAGGTCGCGCCCTTCGGCATCGAGCAGGCCGACCGCCACCGGAATATGGAAGGGCAGCTTGTCGCGCTGGCCCGGCGTCGGCGGGCAGGACTGGGCCAGATGCAGCGTATAGCGGCGCGCGCCGGCATCGTAGCGGCCGCTGGCGCGCACGACCGGCGTGCCAGCCTGACTGTACCAGCGCTCGAACTGATCGAGGTCGGCGCCGTTGGCGTCGGCCATGGCGGCACGGAAGTCGTCGCAGGTCACGGCCGCGCCGTCGTGGCGCTGGAAGTACAGGTCCATGCCCTTGCGGAAGCCCTCGCGGCCGAGCAGGGTCTGGTACATGCGCACGACCTCGGCGCCTTTTTCATACACGGTCACCGTGTAGAAGTTGTTGATCTCCTGGTAGGAATCGGGCCGCACGGGGTGGGCCATCGGGCCCGCGTCCTCGGGGAACTGGGCCTGGCGCAGCGTGCGCACATGGTCGATGCGGGTGACGGCGCGGCCGCTGTCGGTGCCGATCATATCGGCCGAGAATTCCTGATCGCGGAACACGGTCAGGCCTTCCTTCAGCGACAGCTGGAACCAGTCGCGGCAGGTCACGCGGTTGCCGGTCCAGTTGTGGAAGTACTCGTGGCCGACCACCGCCTCGATGCCCTGGTAGTCGATGTCGGTGGCCACGCGCGGATTGGCCAGCACGAACTTGGTGTTGAAAATGTTCAGGCCCTTGTTCTCCATCGCACCCATGTTGAAGTCGCCGACGGCGACGATCATGAAGCGGTCGAGATCGAGTTCCAGGCCATAGCGCTGCTCATCCCAGCGAATCGCGTGCTTGAGCGACTGCATGGCGAAGTCGGTCTTGTCGAGGTTGCCCTCCTCCACCCACACCTGCAGCAGGGCCTCGCGCCCAGACGCCAGGGTGATGCGCTCTTCCTGGCAGACCAGGCGCGCCGCCACCAGGGCGAACAGATAGGACGGCTTCTTGAACGGGTCTTCCCATTTGGCGTAGTGGCGGCCGTCGCCGAGCTCGCCCTGCTCGACCAGATTCCCGTTGGACAGCAGCACCGGGTAGGCGGCCTTGTCGGCGCGCAGCATCACCGTGTAGCGCGCCATCACGTCGGGACGGTCGGGGTACCAGGTGATGTTGCGGAAGCCCTCGGCCTCGCACTGGGTGAAGAAATTGCCGTTCGAGACGTACAGGCCGTTGAGCGTGGTGTTCTTCACCGGCGCGCACAGGGTTTCGATCTCCAGCACGACCTCGTCGGGGGCGTTGGCGATGCGCAGCTCGCCGCTGTCGATCGCGTAGTCGCCCGGGCCGAGCGTGCGCCCGTTCATGCGCAGCGCCACCAGGGTGATGTCGCCGCCGAGCAGGTCGAGCGTCTTGACCGGGCTGTCCGGATTGCGCCGCATGTGCAGGCGGCTGGCCACGATCGTGCGATCGGGGTCGAGGTCGAAACCCAGTTCCACCGTATCGACCCAGAAGCCGGGCGCGGTGTAGTCCTTGCGGTAAATGGTCGGCTGACGCATGAAGCTCTACTCCAGAAAAAGCAGAAAAACGGGCAAGCCCCCTATTTTACCAAGCGGCCCTGCCGATTTCGCCGCGTATCGGATTGCAAACATTAACAATGATGCCATAACCCGGCATGGACTCCGCGCTGAGAAAAAGTCGCGTCGCAGTCGTAACAACTTGTAAAAGCTTGGCAGACCAGGGGCCGGCTTCGTAGACTAGATGCATATCCCAACAGGAGAACATCATGCGAAGCCTGATTCTGGTCGCGGCCCTGTTCCTGAGTGGCTGCGCCTCGACCATTTCGAGCAAGGTCACCACGTTCAACGAATGGAGCGCGGCGCCGGCCGGCAAGACCTACCAGTTTGAAGCCGCGGGCAAGGACGGTCCCTCGCTCGAATGGCGCGGCTACCAGAACATGGTGCGCAATGAGCTGGCCCACCTGGGCCTGAGCGAGGCCATGGCGGGCGCGCCCGATCTGCGCGTCAGCCTCGGCATCAAGGTGTACGACCAGGCCTATCAGCTGGTCTACGATCCGTTCTACCATCCGGGCCGCTTCGGTCCCTGGTATCCGGCCTGGCGCTCGCCGTTCTACCGCTATGGTCCCTACTACTCGCCGTTCTACATGGGCGCGTTTGCCGACGACGTGCGCCACCTGTACAAGCGCGAACTGCACGTGAGCATCGTCGATGCGCGCGACGGCCGCCGCCTGTGGGAGGCCACGGTGCGCAATGAAGACCCGAGCAGCGACAATCTGGAAATCCTGCCGGCCATGATCCACAGCGCCTTCACCGGCTTCCCCGGCCCCAACGGCGGCACCCGCAACATCGACATCGTCGAGGAAAAGAAGTAGCCCCAAGGGAAAACGGGGTCTGACCCCATTTATTCTGGGAGCAAGATCGAGGAGCCGGTGGTCTGGCGCGCTTCCAGCTCGCGGTGGGCCTGGGCGGCGTCGGCCAGGGCGTAGCGCTGGTGGATGTCGATCTTGACCTCGCCGCGCGCCACCACGTCGAACAGGCCCTGGGCAATCGCCTCCAGCTCGCTGCGCTGAGCGGCGTAGGCGAACAGGGTCGGGCGCGTCACATACAGCGAGCCGCGCGCCTGCAGGTCGGCCAGGTTGACGTTGTCGACCGGCCCGGTGGCATTGCCGAAGCTGACCATCAGCCCGCGCGGACGCAGGCAGTCGAGCGAACCCATGAAGGTGTCGCGCCCGATCGAGTCGTACACCACGGCCACCTTGTCGCCGCCCGTGATCTCCTTCACGCGCTCGACGAAATTCTCGGTGTTGTAGTTGATCACGTGGCTGGCCCCGTGCGCCAGCGCCAGCGCGCCCTTGGCGTCGGAACCGACCGTGCCGATCAGCTTCACCCCGAGCGCACGCGCCCACTGGCAGGCAATCAGGCCCACGCCACCGGCCGCCGCATGGAACAGGATGGTGTCGCCGCGCTGGAGCGCATAGGTGCGGTGGAACAGGTATTCGACCGTCATCCCTTTCAGCATCATGGCGGCGGCCGTCTCGAAGTCGATCGCGTCCGGCAGCTTGACCAGGATCGCGGCCGGCATCACGCGCAGGTCTGCATACGCGCCCGTTGGCCGGCTCGCATAGGCCACGCGGTCGCCCGGCTGCACATGGGTGACGCCGGGCCCCACGGCCTCGACCACGCCGGCGCCTTCCATGCCGATCCCGGCCGGCAGCGGCTGCGGGTACAGGCCGGTGCGGAAATACACGTCGATGAAGTTGACGCCGCAGGCGTGGTTGCGCACGCGCGCCTCGCCCGGGCCGGGTTCGCCCACCGCCACGTCCACCAGTTCCATCACCTCGGGCCCGCCGGTGCGGGCAATGCGGATTGCCTTGGCCATCGCCGTCTCCTGTTTTAAAAGTTACACATTTTGTTGCGATCGCAACTGCGCCAGCAGCAGGCGGGCGCTCGCCACATTGGTGGCGCAGGCCACGTTGTGCACGTCGCAGGCGCGCACCAGGGCATTGATATCGGGCTCGTGCGGCTGCGGCGTCATCGGGTCGCGCAGGAACACCACGGCGTCGATCCCGCCTTCGACCAGCAGGGTGCCGATCTGCAGGTCGCCGCCCCAGGGGCCGGACTGTTTGCGCTCGACCGTCAGGCCCAGCTCATTGATCAGGCGGGCGCCCGTGGTGCCGGTCGCCACCAGCCAGCAGCCCTGCAGAAACGCGCGGAACTCGCCGGCCAGGGCCACCATGTCGTCTTTCTTCTTGTCGTGCGCGATCAGCGCGATCCTTGGCGTCATCTCAGGCCTTCCTGGTCGATAGGAGATAGATCCCGCCCAGCACCAGGGCGGTGCCGGCGAGCTGAATCGTGGTCACGGCTTCGCCCAGCAGGGCCCAGCCGAGCAGCAGGGTCGAGACCGGCCCCACCATGCCGGCCTGGGACGCGCTCGGCGCGCCGATGCGCTGCACGGCGTACATCGTCATCCAGACCGGGAAAATCGTGCAGAACACGCCGTTGATCAGCGACAGGCCGTACACGGGCAGGGGCTGGACCAGCAGCGCGGCCGGACGCAGCAGCAGAAACTGGCCGATGCAGGCCGCGCTCGACACGCACATCGCATACGCGACCAGGCGCAGCGAACCGAGCCGCTTGACCAGCTCTCCCGACTGCAGCAGGTAGACCGCATACGCAAACGCCGAACCGAGCACCAGGCTGGCGCCCAGCACAGCGCCCCAGCCACCGCCGCGCACATCATGCTGGAACACCAGCACAATGCCGGCATACGACAGGCCCAGGGCCGTCCATTCGGTGCGGCTGACCCGGCGCTTGAGCAGGAAGGCCGTCATCAGCAGCACGAAGCTCGGGGTCAGGAACAGGATCAGGCGCTCGAGCCCGACCGAGATGTATTGCAGGCCCAGAAAGTCCAAGAAGCTCGACAGGTAGTAGCCGACCAGGCCCAGCCCGAGCACGCGCCAGCGGTCGGCCGTGGACAAGGGCGCCTCGCGCCGCATCTTCCACAGCGCCACGGCGGCGAACACGGGCAGCGAAAACAGCATGCGGAAGGCCAGCACGGTGACGGCGTCGAGCTGGTAGCGGTAGAGCAGCTTGGCGACAATCGCCTTGGTCGAGAACAGGATGGCGCCGCCGAGCGCGATGGCCAGCCCGGCCAGGTAGGAGGAACGGGTCATCCGTTCAATGTAGCAGTTTCCGCGCCGGCGCGCCGGCCGTCCCCGTTTTTCGGCCCGCCCCCCTGTGCTAGAATATCGGCCACTCTTTGTATACCTGTCGAAGGAATTGCAACATGGCTGGACACAGCAAATGGGCCAATATCAAGCATAAGAAAGCCGCCACCGACGCCAAGCGCGGCAAAATCTGGACGCGCCTGATCAAGGAAATCACGGTCGCCGCCCGTCTCGGTGGTGCCGACCCGAATGCCAATCCCCGTCTGCGCCTTGCCATCGACAAGGCGGCCGACGCCAATATGCCCAAGGATAACGTCAACCGCGCCGTCCAGCGCGGCTCGGGCGGCCTGGAAGGCGCCAACTACGAAGAGATCCGCTACGAAGGCTATGGCATCAATGGCGCCGCCATCATCGTCGACTGCATGACGGACAACCGCGTGCGCACGGTGGCCGAGGTGCGCCACGCCTTCAACAAATACGGCGGCAATATGGGTACCGAAGGCTCGGTGGCCTTCCTGTTCAAGCATTGCGGCCAGTTCTTCTTTGCCCCCGGCACCGATGAAGACAAGCTGATGGAAGTGGCGCTCGACGCCGGCGCCGAAGACGTCATCGCCGACGAGGAAGGCGGCTTCGAGGTGATCTGCGATCCCTACGAGTTCAGCAATGTGAAGGAAAAGCTGGAAGCGGCCGGCCTGAAAGCCGAAGTGGCCGAAGTGGTCATGAAGCCGGCCACCGAAACCGTGTTCACCGGCGAAGACGCACAGAAAATGCAGAAGCTCCTGGACGCCATCGAGAACCTCGACGACGTGCAAGAGGTCTATACCAACGCCGTCATTGAAGAATAATCCATGAAGATCCTGGTCGTCGGCTCGGGTGGCCGTGAACATGCATTGGCCTGGAAACTGGCCCAATCGGATAAGGTCCAGATGGTCTACGTCGCGCCGGGCAATGGCGGGACGGCGCGCGACGTGCGCCTGCAGAACGTGGCCATCACCGAGCTCGACGCCCTGGCCGATTTCGTCGAGAAAGAGCACATCGCCCTGACCGTGGTCGGGCCCGAAGTGCCGCTGGCGGCCGGCATCGTCAACCTGTTCCGTGCGCGCGGCCTGAAGATCTTCGGCCCCACGCGCGAGGCGGCCCAGCTGGAAAGCTCGAAGGATTTCGCCAAGGCCTTCATGCAGCGCCACGGCATCCCCACCGCCAAGTACCAGACCTTTACCGAGGCCGCCGCCGCCCACGCCTATGTGGACGCGAACGGCGCGCCGATCGTGATCAAGGCCGACGGCCTGGCCGCCGGCAAGGGCGTGGTGGTGGCGATGACCCTGGAAGAAGCCCACGCCGCAGTCGACCACATGCTGGCCGATAATAAATTCGGCGATGCCGGTGCCCGCATCGTGATCGAGGAGTTTCTCGCCGGCGAAGAAGCCTCCTTCATCGTCATGGTCGATGGCAAGCACGTGCTGCCGCTGGCCACCAGCCAGGACCACAAGCGCCTGCAGGACCAGGACCAGGGCCCCAACACGGGCGGCATGGGCGCCTATTCGCCGGCCCCGATCATCACGCCCTCGCTGCATGCGCGCGTGATGCGTGAAATCATCAACCCGACCGTGCAGGGCATGGCCAAGGACGGCATCGTGTTCACCGGCTTTCTGTATGCCGGCCTGATGATCGACGCCCAGGGCAACCCGCGCACGCTGGAATTCAACTGCCGCATGGGCGACCCGGAAACCCAGCCGATCATGAGCCGCCTGAAGAGCGACCTCGTGACGGTGATGGAGCACGCCGTCAACGGCACCCTCGATCAGGTCGAGCTCGACTGGGACCGCCGCACCGCAGTCGGCGTCGTGATGGCTGCGGCCGGTTATCCGGACGACCCGAAGAAAGGCGACCGCATCGACGGCATCCCGGCCGACACGCCGGAATGCGTGAGCTTCCATGCCGGCACCAAGATCGACGCCAATGGCGCGCTGGTGACGTCCGGCGGGCGCGTGCTGTGCGTGGTCGGCCTGGGCGACTCGGTACGCATGGCCCAGAAGCAGGCCTATGAAACGGTCGACAAGATCCACTTCGACGGCATGCAGTTCCGCCGCGATATCGGCTGGCGCGGCCTGAAGCACTGATCATGACGACGCCCGATTCCGCCCAGGTCAAGGCCTGGCTGCTCGATCTGCAGGAGCGCATCGTCGCCGGCCTCGAAGGCGTGGACGGCAAGCCCTTCCTGCGCGATGCCTGGACCCGTGCCGAAGGCGGCGGCGGCATTTCGCGTCTGGTCGAAGAAGGCAATGTGCTCGAACGCGGCGGGGTCAATTTCTCGCACGTGAAGGGCGCCAAGCTGCCGCCCTCGGCCGCGGCCAACCGCCCCGAGCTGGCCGGGCGCCAGTGGGAGGCGATGGGCGTGTCGCTGGTACTGCACCCGCGTAACCCGTATGCGCCGACCGTGCACATGAACGTGCGCTTTTTCATCACCACGGCCGAAGGCGAAGAAGCGGTCTGGTGGTTCGGCGGCGGCATGGACCTGACGCCCTACTACGGCAATCTGGACGACGCGCGCCATTTCCACCGCGTCTGCCACGATGCCGTCGGCCCCGAGCTGCATCCGCGTTTCAAGGCCTGGTGCGACGAGTATTTTTATCTGAAGCACCGCCAGGAAGCGCGCGGCGTGGGCGGCATCTTCTTCGATGACTTCAACGCCCCCGGCTTCGAAGCCAGCTTCGCCATGACGCGCCGCGTCGGCGACGCCTTCCTCGACGCCTACCTGCCGATCCTGACAGCGCGCAAGGACACGCCGTATGGCGAGCGCGAGCGCGACTTCCAGGCCTACCGGCGCGGGCGCTATGTCGAGTTCAACCTGGTGTTCGACCGCGGCACCCATTTCGGCCTGCAGTCGGGCGGCCGGACCGAGGCCATCCTGATGTCGATGCCGCCGATCGTCAAATGGCGCTATCAGTGGCATCCGGAAGACGGCAGCCCGGAAGCGAAGCTGTACACCGACTTCCTGCCGCACCGCGACTGGCTCAAGGACTGAGGTGAGCGGCCCGACCCTCCTGCTGGGCGGCAGTTTCGACCCGGTGCACGAGGGCCACATCGCCCTCGCCCGCCTGTTCAGCGAACTGCTGCAACCGCGCGAGCTGCGCATCATTCCGGCCGGTCTGCCGTGGCAGAAAGGCAGCCTGGTGGCCACGCCGGAGCAGCGCTGCGCAATGCTGCAACTGGCCTTCGACTACCACCATCTGCCGGTGGTGCTCGATTGCCGTGAAATCCGGCGCCAGGCGCCGAGCTACACGATCGACACCCTGCGCAGTGTGCGCGCAGAACTGGGCCCGGAGGCGCCCCTGGTGTTTGCCATGGGCGAGGACCAGCTGCAGCGGCTCGACACCTGGAAGGACTGGCGCGCCCTGTTCGAAGAAGGGCATATCGTGGTCGGTGCGCGCCCCGGTTTCGCGGCCACGCTGGCCCCGGCCGTGCACCAGGAATTCATGCGGCGCCAGGCCACACTGGCGCAGTTGCGTACGGCGCCGGCGGGCGGCACGTATTTTGCGCCCGACCTGGCGGTGGAAATCGCCTCGAGCGCGGTGCGGGCCGGGCTGGAACGCGGCGATGTGGAAAAACGGCACCTGGCCCCGGTGGTGCTAGACTATATTCAACAACAAAACTTGTATAAGAAGAGCTAAATGGATATCAAAAAACTCCAAGCCGTCGTCGTCGACGCGCTCGAAGATGTGAAGGGCCAGGAAATCGTCCTGTTCGACACGACCCACCTGACCTCCCTGTTCGACCGCATCTGCGTCGCCTCGGGTACCTCCAACCGCCAGACGCGCGCCCTGGCCGCCTCGGTGGTGGAAAAGGTCAAGGAAAATGGCGGCGGCGTCAACGGCGTCGAAGGCGAGGACACCGGTGAATGGGTGCTGGTCGATCTGGGCGACATGATCGTCCACATCATGCAGCCGGCCATCCGCCAGTACTACCGCCTGGAAGAAATCTGGGGCGACAAGCCGGTCAAGCTGGGCGCTGCCAAGCGCAAGTCCTCGGCCGAAGCCAAAGCCATGGACGACGCCAAGCCCAAGCGCGCCAAGCATCTGGCCGCCTCCAAGCTGGCCGAGATCGCCGAGCCGGTGGTCGAGAAGAAGGCCCCGGCCAAGCGCGCCGCGCCGAAGAAAACCGCAGCCAAGTCGGCTGTCCCGGAAGGCAAGAAGGTGAAAGTCGCCGCCACCAAGACGGCCACTGCTTCGGCCAAGGCCGCCAAGGAAAAGAAAGTGGCCGCCACGGCCGCTGGCGCCCCGGTCAAGAAAGTCGTCAAGCGCGTCGTCAAGAAGCCGGCCGCCGACGAGTAATCCGTGCAGCTGATCATTGCTGCGGTCGGCCACAAGATGCCGGCCTGGATCGAGACCGGCTTTGCCGAGTACGTCAAGCGCATGCCGCCTGAGCTGCGCATCGTGCTCAAAGAGGTGAAGCCGGTCGAGCGCAGCGGCAGCAAGACCACGCCCGCGGCCGCCATGGCCCAGGAGCGTGAACGCATTGAAGCCGTGCTGCCCAAGGGCGTGCGCATCATCGCCCTCGACGAGCGCGGCAAGGACCTGACCAGCGTCGGCCTGTCGCAGCAACTGGAAAGCTGGCAGCGCGACGGGCGCGACACCGCCTTCCTGATCGGCGGGGCCGATGGCCTCGACCCGGAGCTGAAGGCGCGCGCCGAGGGCATGGTCCGCATCTCGAGCATGACCCTGCCGCATGGCATGGTGCGCGTGATGCTGGCTGAACAGCTTTACCGCGCCTGGACCATTACCCAGAACCACCCTTACCACCGCGTCTGATGAAGCCTGTCGATCACAAGATTTATCTGGCCTCGAAAAGTCCGCGCCGGCGCGAGCTGCTGCGCCAGATCGGCGTCGATTACGAATTGCTGCTGCTGCGCGAGGCCGCTCCGCGCGGGCCGGATGTGACCGAAGCCGTGCTGGCGGGCGAACCGGCGGCCGTGTATGTGGCGCGGGTGGCGCGCGAGAAGGCGGAGTTCGCGGCCAAGGTGATGCGCATGCGCCATCTGCCGCAGCGGCCGCTGCTGACAGCCGATACGACGGTCACGATCGATGGCGAGATTCTGGGCAAGCCGGCCGACACGGCCGAAGCTGTGCACATGCTCGAGCGCTATTCGGGGCGCGAGCATCAGGTGCTGACCTCGGTGGCGGTCTGGCATGAGGGTGTCGTGCATCAGGTGACGCAGGTGTCGAATGTGCGCTTCTGTACGCTGACGCCGGAGGCCATCCGCGCCTATTGCGCTTCGAACGAGCCGTATGACAAGGCGGGGGCGTATGGCATTCAGGGGCTGGCGGCCGTGTTCATTGAACACATCGAGGGCAGCCACTCGGGCATCATGGGGCTGCCCTTGTTTGAAACGGCGCAGCTGCTGCGCACGGCGGGGTTGGTGTTGCCTTAATTTGGCGTTGGTGCGCGGGTCTGAAGACCCGCCCTACGCCTCGTTCATCCCGCGGTGGCTTTATCTGGCTTTGGTGCGCGGGTCTGAAGACCCGCCCTACGCCTCGTTCATCCCGCGTTGGCTTCATCTGGCGTTGGGGCGCGGGTCTGAAGACCCGCCCTACGCCTCGCTCATCCTGCGGTGGCTTCATCTGGCGTCGGCACGCGGGTCTGAAGACCCGCCCTACGCCTCGTTCATCCCGCGGTGGCTTTATCTGGCTTTGGTGCGCGGGTCTGAAGACCCGCCCTACGCCTCGTTCATCCCGCGTTGGCTTTATCTGGCGTTGGTGCGCGGGTCTGAAGACCCGCCCTACGACTCTGTCCGGCGTTGGTGCGCGGGTCTGAAGACCCGCCCTACGACTCCGCGAGCTACGACTCCGCGAGCGTGATGGTGGATGTAGGGCGGGTCTTCAGACCCGCGTGCCCGATGCGCCTCACTCCACCCGCTTGGCCTTGTTCTCGCGCGGGCCCTGGCGCAGGCTGGCGGCCACGATCTTTCCGCCCGCATCCTTCTCGAACACCAACTTCACCTCGCCGCTACCGAGGAAGAACTCGCCATCGGACTTGGCCTGCAAGGGCACCTTGCTCTGATTGGTCACCTGCATGAACAGGCGCTCGCCCTCGCGCGTGACCTCGATGAACACCTTCTCGACAATCTGATAGCGGCCCACATACGCGTCCAGCTGGGCCGGCGTGAGCGTGATCGCCACCGGCGGCGGCTCCGCCTTCGCCAGCGGGAAGGTCTCGCTCAGCAGATGGCGCCCGATATCATCGTAATCATTCGCCGCATTCCCCAGCACCACCACGCCCTTCTGCGCGGCCTTGTCGAAGCCGATGAAACTGTGGAAGCCGCCGCTCTGGCCGTTGTGCCACACATGACTCAGGCCATTGCGCTGCAGGATGTGCCAGCCGAGGCCGATCTGCATAGCCTCGCTGCCAGCCGCCGCGCGCGCCGCCTGCGTGTCCTGCATGGCCGCGGCCAGGGACACCGGCGCCGGTTTCAGGCCCATCTCGGCGGCCAGGAATTTCAGCATGTCCTTGACCGTCGAGCGCACGGCGCCGGCGCCGGCCAGCGCGTCCATGTCCCAGTTCGCGGTCGGGCGCAGCATCGGGTCGTGCCCACGCGCCATGCGCGCGGCCAGCGCCGGGCTCAAAACCACGGTCGTGTCCTGCATGCCGAGCGGATCGAAAATGCGCTCCTTCAGCAGCTGGGCGTAGGGCTTGCCCGCACGCAGAGACAGCAGATGGCCGAGCAGACCCGCGCCGAGGTTCGAATATTCATACTTCTCACCCGGCTCGCGCGCCAGCGTGTGGGAGTTCAGAAACGCGTACAGCTGTTCCGGGCCATAGTCGGCATACGGATTACGCCGGTCCTTGGGCGCCATATTGTCGGGCAGGCGCGGCAGGCCGGAGCGGTGGCTAGCCAGGTCGGCCAGGGTGATCTCCTTGCCATTGCGGCTCGGCGCCTTGACGCCGGCCGGCAGCAGGCCGCTGATCGGTTCGTCCAGCCGCACTTCGCCGCGCCGGACCATGTCGGCCAGCAGCGTGGCGGTGAAGACCTTGCTGACCGAACCGACTTCGAACAGGGTGTCGCCATCGACGGCCACGCCATCGGCAGCCGTCTTGCCATAGGCTGTGATGCGCGCGCCCTGGGCATCGAGTTCGCCGACCACCAGGCCGACACCGCGGCGCGCCGTATCGACGCGTTCCTTGAGGATGGCTTGCACATCGGCCGCTTGCACCGGCGCAGCGCAGACCGCCAGCGCCAGCACGGCCGCCCAGACTTGAATTCGCATGCTGTTGACTCTCTCTCGTTGTGATCAAAGCGCCTATTCCAGCGAGCGCCACGGAAAGTTCCCGGAATCGCATACATACGCGGAGGCCCGTGTATCATGGCCGTATGAACGAAGACATTCTCATCAATATTACGCCTCAAGAAACGCGCGTGGCCCTGATCGTGCAAGGCGCCGTGCAGGAGCTGCATATCGAACGCACGCTGACGCGCGGGCTGGCGGGCAACATCTACCTGGGCAAAGTCGTGCGCGTGCTGCCTGGCATGCAGTCGGCCTTCATCGACATCGGCCTGGAACGCGCCGCCTTCCTGCACGTGGCCGACATCTGGGAGGCACGCAATCCGGATACGCCCAACGCCGCCCCTACCCCGATTGAAAAGACCCTGTTCGACGGCCAGGTGCTGATGGTGCAGGTGATCAAGGATCCGATCGGCACCAAGGGCGCGCGCCTGTCCACCCAGATTTCCATCGCCGGCCGCATGCTGGTGTTTCTGCCGCAGGATTCGCATATCGGCATTTCGCAGAAAATCGAAAAGGAAGCCGACCGCGAAGCCCTGCGCGCCCGTCTGCAGGGCCTGCTGCCCGCGGGTGAAAAAGGCGGCTTCATCGTGCGTACCCAGGCCGAGGATGCGAGCGACGCCGACCTGCTCGGCGACGTCGAGTACCTGAAGAAGACCTGGAAGGCCATCACCGAGGGGGCGCGCACGCGTCCGGCCACCAGCCTACTGTACCAGGACCTGAACCTGGCCCAGCGCGTGCTGCGCGACTTCGTGCATGATGAAACGGCGACGATCCAGGTCGACTCGCGCGAGAACTACCAGAAGCTGCTGGAATTCGGCACCGAATACACGCCCACCGTGCTGCCCAAGCTGCAGCACTACACGGGCGAGCGGCCGCTGTTCGATCTGTATGGCGTCGAGGAGGAAATCCAGCGCGCGCTCGGGCGCCGTGTCGAGCTCAAGTCGGGCGGCTATCTGATCGTCGACCAGACCGAGGCCATGACTACCATCGACGTCAACACCGGCGGCTTCGTGGGCGGGCGCAATTTCGCCGACACCATCTTCAAGACCAATCTCGAAGCGGCGCACGCGATTGCGCGCCAGCTGCGCCTGCGCAATCTGGGCGGCATCATCATCCTCGACTTCATCGACATGGAGAACCTCGAGCACCGCAACGCCGTCCTCGCCGAGCTGAAGAAGGCGCTGGCGCGCGACCGCACCAAGGTCTCGGTCTCGGGCTTCTCGGCCCTGGGCCTGGTGGAGATGACGCGCAAGCGCACGCGCGAGTCGCTCGCCCATATCCTGTGCGAAGTCTGCCCCGCCTGCGAGGGCAAGGGCCAGGTCAAGACCAGCCGCACGATCTGCTACGAGATCCTGCGCGAGCTGCTGCGCGAAGCCAAGCAGTTCAACCCGCGCGAGTTCCGCATCCTCGCCTCGCAGGAGGTGATCGACCTGTTCCTCGAGGAGGAGTCGCAGCACCTGGCCATGCTCGGCGACTTCATCGGCAAGCAGATCTCCCTGCAGGTCGAGAACTCCTACCACCAGGAGCAGTACGACGTGATTTTGATGTAGGCGCCGGCCCGTTTCGATACAAATTCACTGAATTTGCGGACAAAGAGCGATTTACACTGCGAGCTTTTTGGTCACGCATATGGCATACCGATTCTCTCCTGGCGCTGCGGCAGCGCTGTTCTGCATCGCCCTCAGCGCCCAGGCGGCCAGCCTGACGCCCTATCAGCAAGCGGCGCTCAACAAGATGCTGGCCCAGGTGCCGGCCGAGCAGCGCGCCATGGTCCGCCCGCAGCTCGAAGCCATGGTCAGCCGCCTGGGCAAGGCCGAAATCGACATGATGATGGCCAAGATGAACGAATCGCAGAAGCAGGAATCGCCGCCCGAGGCCAGCGGCGGCGGCGAATGGGGCAAGGCCGAGGCCGACTACGCGGCGGCCTTTCCGAAAGTTCAGGCCTACATCGCCCATGTGGCCGAGGCCCACGACCGCATGCTCGCGCGCTGGAACCAGACGCTGAACACGCTGCGCGCGGAATTCGAGCAGAAACGCAGCAACAGCTTCGTCGACAACAACACGCTCGAGAGCTGCGAGCGCGCGCTGAACCTGGTTCCGCAAGGCCGCGCGCGCATGCCGCAACTGGCCGAGAACAATGCCGAGCAAGACCGCATCCTGACCCGCATCCTGGTCGAAAACCGCGCCAACTACGCCAGTCCTGAGGCCTATGCCAAGATGATCGGCCAGAAGGTCGACAGCGAGATGATGCAGGCGGTGCGCTACCACTGGTCGGCGCCGATGCCCGAGAACGAGGTCCTGGCGCGCCTGGGCAAGATCGAAACCGACATGCTGAGCCTGCTGGAAGCGAATACGCGCGAACTGCACCGCATCTACCAGACGCCCTATCCGGACCAGATGTCAGGCGGCGTCTCGAAAATGCTGGAGCGCGATCTCGAGGCCCACCGCAACAAAGGCAGCAAGGCCGCCACGGCCCTGTGCGCGCCCGGCTATGAGGCCTATACGCGCGGTCTGATCCAGTACCTGGCCCCGGTCGCCGCGAAACTCAAACACTGATCTCAGCGGAACAGGTCGAAGAATTTCTTGTCTTCGGAAAGCAGGTGGCGGCTGACGACCTCGGTGACGAGGAATTCGATCAGCGCGCTGACGGAGAGTGAACCGGCCTCGCTGGCCTCGCGCAGGGCAATCGCGCGGCTGACCAGGGCATGGTGCTGGGCCGCGTGTTCGGCCTGGCCCCGGTAGCCTAGCGAGGCCAGCAGCGCCTCCTCGTCGGCGAAATGCTTGGACAGGAAGGCCACGAAGGCCCCGAAGGCGGCATTGAAGGCCTGCGGGCTGGTCTCGACATGGGCCGCCAGGTTCAGCAGGGAATTCGCCTGGCTCAGCAGTTCCTGGTGTTCTTCGTCGATGCTCGGATTCCCGCTTGCAAAGGCCGTGGTCCAGCGCAGACGCACCAGGGAATCGCCTTTGATCGCGACCAGGCCCGGCACTTGCTGGGCACCGGCAAACAGCACCACGGCATTGCGCCCGCCGCGCTTGGCATCGTACATGGCCTCGTCGCCATATTTGAGCAGATCGCGCGCATTGTCGGCGTGATCGGGGTAGATCGCGACGCCAATGCTTGAAGAAATATCGAGTACGGTGCCGTTTGGCATGACAAACGGGCGCTCGAGCGCCTGCCGGATGCGCTCGGCCACCTGGAGCGCGTCGGTCACCAGATCGGCATTCGGCAGCAGCACGATGAATTCGTCGCCGCCGATGCGCGCGGCCGTATCCGAACCGCGCAGGCAGCTCAGCAGGCGGGAGGCCACGTCCCGCAACAGCCAGTCGCCGGCATCGTGGCCGTGCACATCATTGACCTGCTTGAACTTGTCGAGGTCGATAAACAGCAGGGCCAGGCGGCGCGCCTCGCGCTGGGCGCGGCCAATGGCCTGCTCCATGCGGTCTTCCAGCAGGCGCCGGTTGGGCAGGCTGGTCAGACGGTCGTAATAGGCCATCTGGTCGAGCTGCTGCTGGATGGTTTTCTGCTCGGTCAGGTCATAGTTCACGCCGACCATGCGCAGCGGCCGGCCGTGGGCGTCAAAGCTGGTGTGCGAGACCGCCTTCAGATAGCGCAGCGAAGCGTCCGGCCAGATCACGCGGAATTCGGCGCAGTAGTCGCGCTCGCCGCGCAGGGCGGCCTGAATTTCTTGCTCCAGACGGGGCCGGTCGTCCGGATGGACGGTCGCGCTCCAGGCTTCGTAGGCGCCGCTGAAGTCCTGTTCGTTGATGCCGTACAGGCGGTACATCACCTTGTCCCAGACCAGCTTGTTGCTGACGATGTCCCAGTCCCAGACGCCGACGATGCCGGCCGAGGCGGCCGCTTCCAGCCGCTCCTTCGATTCGCTGATGGCGCGCTCGGCCTGCTTGCGCTCGCTGATGTCGATGGCCCAACCCATCAGGCCTTCGGCCCCGCCGTGCACAAACGGCACATAGGTCATCAGCATGTCGCGCTCGGCGCCGCCGGCGCCGCGCAGGCGCATCTCGCAACCGCTGACGACGCCATCGCGCCGGATGCGCTCCATCAGGCCGGCGCGGTCTTCGGGACGCAGGTAGATGGCCTCAGCCTGGTCGCCGGGGGCAATGTCGAACATCGCGCGGAAGGCCGGATTCGCGTAGCTGAACACGCCATTGGTCGTGAAGGCCATCCCGACCGGGCTGGAATCGATCAGCTTCTGGGTCGCCTCCTGCTGCTGGGCGATCAGGCGCGCGCTGGCCTTCTGTTCGGTAATGTCCTCGATCCAGCTCAGCACGCCCGTCTCGCCCTCATAGGTGATCGGCATATAGGTGGCGCGCATGTCGCGCACCTGGCGCTGCTTGTCGTACATGCGGATTTCGCGGTTCTGCGCGATGCCTTCGCGCGCCAGCACATCCAGAATCGCGCTGCGCGCCTGCAGATCGACGAAAAGCTGGCGCGCATCATCGCCGGACTGGATGCCGAAGGTTTCGGCGCACTTGCGGTTCACAAAGCGCATGGTGTCGTTGACGCTGATGCCGACACTGACGGGGCTCTTGTCAAGGATCGTCTGCAGCAGCGCCTTCTGCGAGGCCATTTCCCATTCGGCGCGCTTCTTCTCGGTGATATCGCGCACGATACCCTGCAACATCGGGCGGCCGTCGAGTTCCAGGCGGCTGAGCTTCACATCGGCGACGAAGTGGCGGCCGTCGTCGAGGCGCTGCAGCGTCCATTCAAAATGGCTGCTGCCCTTGGTAAAAGCTTCGTCGATGTACTGGCGCGACAAGGCCTGCGGATCGCCCCCGCCCGGCTGCGCCGGCGCCGACAAGTCCTCCGGATGCAGGCGGCAGAAGGCTTCCTTCGATGGCAGTCCAAACACCGACAGGGTGGCGCCATTGCAATCGAGGAAGTTATCGCCGTCGAGCAGCATGATGGCGTCGGTCGAGCTTTCATACAGCGCGCGCAGCTTGGACTCCGAACGCGTCTGGGCCTCGGTGGCCTTGAGCAGCTCGGTGATGTCATGGAACACGACCAGGCGCAGCAGCTTGCTGTCCTCGCCGACGACGGCCGCTTCGCCCTCGATCACGCGCACGCTGCCGTCCTTGCAGGTGATATTTACCCGCATCGGCTGGAACGGGTGCTGCAGGCGGTCCGATTCGGCCAGGCGCGCCTCCCAGGTCTGGCGCACCTGCGCGCGGTAGGCCGGATCGGGGTAGGCGCGGCCCCACCAGGCGTCGAGCGTGGGCACATCCTCGAGCGTGTAGCCGAAGGTGCGCACGAAGGCGGCGTTCAGATAGGTGACGCGCTGGCTCAAGGTGAACATCGCGGTCGGCACCGGCGAGGCTTCGATGCTGGCGCGCAGGCGCTGCTCGCTCTTGGCCAGTTCTTCGGTGCGGGCGGCGATGCGGGTTTCCAGCTCCGCGTTCAGGCGGCGCAGATGATCGGCCGATTGCTGCTGGCGCAGGCGGTCCATGCCATTGTCGGCCAACATCGAGGCCAGCTGCGCGTACAGGCTGGTCACGGCTTCGACACGCTCGACCGGCACCACCGGCACTTCAGCGATGGCGGACAGGTAGTGGACCTCATCGAACCCAGCGGCCTTGGCGCGCTGGCGGAAGGCCTCCATGTCGGGCGGCTGGGTCAGGAACTGGCCGGTGAACACATTCGCCACGTGCACGCCGTCGACGATGATCGGAGCGGCCGTATCGACCAGGCCATTCAGGCAGTTGTAGACGGCATATGGCTCGCCGCGCGTCATGCGCTGGGCCAGCGCCGTATCGCTGGCGATGCAGCGGCTACAGGTCTCGGGATTTTTGCGATGGAAGTCCTGGCATGCGCGCTGCCAGCCCGCCTGCGCCAGCACCACGCCATTCGTGTCGATGACCGCATTGGCGATCCCGATCACCCGATGGAAGCTCTGCATCAGCGCCTGCAGCTTGTCGAGGTCGACCAGGTCGGCGTACTGAATGGGGGGCGGGGCGTTCATCGGCATGCATTTACAAAAATTATCCAGAGCGCGGCCAACTCAGCCCGCCACGCGGGCCTCAGCGGCATGCCTAGCCGGGCTTGGTGGAGCGGAGGAGGATCGAACTCCCGACCTTCGCATTGCGAACGCGACGCTCTCCCAGCTGAGCTACCGCCCCAACAGCGCCTCATTGTAATCAAAAACCCGGTTGGCGCGTCAAGCCCTGTTGCAACGATGTCAAACCGACACGCTAGTTGTAATTCTTTACAATCAATTACAAGCATCCTACACTGACGCCGATTTTTCCGCGAGCGTCCGTCGCTCTGCTCTGTTGTTCAGTGCGCATTACCAGCATTCACCGTGAGGTCATCATGCCATTGCTTCTGAACTTGAAAATCGGCAGCCGTCTGAGCCTGGCCTTCGCCGCCCTGGTCGCGCTCCTGCTCATCATCATTCTGATCGGCGTGCGCGGCATGCACAGCATCGATGGCAGCACCGACATCATCGTGCACGACCGCTTCGTCAAGGTCACGGCGGCGCATACGATCGAAAACGAAGTCAACCGTCAGAGCCGGGCCCTGCGCACGGCCATCATCGCCACCGATCCAGGCGTCGTGCGCGCCGAACTGGACAAGATCGCGGCCTCCGTGCCCCAGATCGCCCGCGCACTCGAGCAGCTCGACGCCAGCGTCCACACCGATGAAGGCAAGGCCGCCCTGCGCGCCATGCAGGCGGCGCGCAGCCGCTTCCTGCAGCAGGAAGAACGCGTGCTGGCCCTGATCCGCGCCGGCGACAGCGCGGGCGCCAGCGCCCTGCTGCTGAGCGAGCTGATTCCAGTCCAGAACGACTACCTGCAGGCGATCGAGAAGTTCGCCGACGGCCAGGCCCATGGTCTGGTGCGCTTCGGCGAGGAAGCCAAGGCCCTGGGCGCGGCCACCATCGGCTGGATGATCGGCCTGGGCGCGCTGGCCGTGCTGCTGTCGGTCGTCACCGCGCTGCTCGTGGTGCGCTCGATCGTGCCGCCGCTGCGCGCCGCCGTGCGCATCGCCGAAAACGTCGCCCAGGGCGACCTGAGCGCATCGATCGAGGTGGTTGGCCAGGACGAAACGGCGCAGCTGCTGGCCGCATTGAAGGACATGAACGGCGGCCTGTCGGCCATCGTCAGCCAGGTGCGCAGCGGTACCGAGTCGATCCTGACCGGCACCAGCGAGATCGCCAATGGCAGCATGGACCTGTCGGCGCGCACCGAACGCCAGGCCGGCTCGCTGGAAGAGACGGCGTCCTCGATGGAGGAGCTGACCGCCGCCGTCAAACAGAGCGCGGCCCATGCGCGCGAAGCCGATGCGCTGGCCACCTCGGCGCGCGCGGTCGCCGAGCGCGGCGGCCAGGTGGTGGCGCAGGTGGTGACGACGATGGCGGCGATCGAGGCCTCGGCGCGCCGCATCGTCGACATCATCAGCGTCATCGACGGGATCGCGTTTCAAACGAATATCCTGGCCCTGAACGCGGCGGTGGAAGCCGCACGCGCCGGCGAGCAGGGGCGCGGCTTCGCGGTCGTGGCGGGCGAAGTGCGCACGCTGGCGCAGCGCTCGGCCGCCGCCGCCAAAGAGATCAAGGCCCTGATCGACGACTCGGTCGCCAAGGTCGATGACGGCAGCGCCCTGGTCCACCAGGCCGGCGCGACGATGGCCGATGTGGTCAGCAGCATCCAGCGCGTCACCGCCATCATGGCCGAGATCGCCAGCTCGAGCGGCGAGCAGGAAGCCGGCATCGACCAGATCAACCACGCGGTCGTCGAGATGGATAGCGTGACCCAGCAGAACGCGGCCCTGGTCGAACAATCGGCCGCCGCGGCCGCGACCTTGCAGGACCAGGCCAATCAGCTCAGCCAGATGGTCCAGCGCTTCCGCCTGAGCGCCCCCGCGGCGGCGCCAGCGCCGGCCGCAGCGCGCCCGCAACTGGCGCTGGTCAGCGCCTGAACGGCTGCCTCAGACGGTCGCCTGCCAGGCCGGGCTGGCTTCCACCCGGCCGAACCAGGCCAGGATGTGCGGATAGTCTTCGAGCGGAATGCGCGCCTCGCGCCAGACATTCAGGGCCGCCGCCAGCGCATAGTCGGCCAGGCCGAGGCTGTCGCCGCAGACCCAGGTCTGGCGCGTCAGCTGCTGCTCGAGCACCTGGGCGAACTGGCTGAACTGGGCGGCGCCGCGCGCCAGTTCATTCAGGTCGGCCGGGCCACGGCCGGTGCGCTGCTTCCACAGGTTCTCCCAGGTCAGGATGCTGACGGCCGGCTGCCAGTGCTGGGCCGACCAGAACAGCCAGCGCGTGACGTCGGCGCGCGCTTGCAGGCCAGCCGGCAGCAGGCTCTGGACCGGGGCGCGCTCGCACAGGTAGAGCATGATGGCGTGCGACTCGGTCAGCAGAAAACCGTCGTCGGCGAGCACCGGCACCTTGTTGTTGGGGTTCAGTTCCAGCAGGCGGCGGCGCGCATCGGCGTCCATCAGATCGACGAATTCGAGCTCGAGCGGCAGGCCCAGGGCGTGGGCGGCCAGACGTACGCGGCGGGCATTGGCGGAACCGGGGTGGTAGTACAGTTTCATGGAAGTCTCCTTGCGGTGTTGAGGCTTCCATTCTCGCGGCCGGGCGCGACAGATTCTGTCAGGAGTCTTCGCTGATGCCTTCCTGCTGGCGCCAGGCGGCCAGCAGGGCCTGGCGGCGCTCGGGATAGCGCTCGTCCAGCAGCTCGGCGCGTTCGATGCGGTCGATGCGGAAGTAGCGCCGCTCCTGGCGCAGCTCGCACCAGGCGGCCAGCAGGCGCTTGCCCTGGAAGAAGGCGAGTGCGAATGGCCACAAGGTGCGCTCGCTGCTGCGTCCCTGCTCGTCGCGGTAGGCGATGCGCAGCTTGCGCTCCTCGCGGATGGCGCGCCGCGCCGGGGCCACGAAGGGGTCGCTGTGCGGCTGCTCGAACACCGGCACCCACAGGCTGGTCTGGGCCAGGTGCTCGCGCAGGTCGCGCGGGCTGGCCGTGGCCACCTTGGCCAGCACCTGTTCGGCCGCCTGCGCCAGTTCCGGGTCGCCCTGCTTGCGCACCCAGCGCGCGCCCAGCACCAGGGCTTCGAGTTCGTCGGCGTTGAACATCAGCGGCGGCAGGAACAGACCGGCGCGCAGCTGGAAGCCGACACCGGCGGCGCCATCGACGGGCGCACCCAGTTCAGCGAGCATACGCAGATCGCGGTAGATGGTGCGTTCGGAGACGCCCATGCGCTCGGCCAGATAGGCGGCCGTGACCGGACGCCGGTGCGCGCGCAGCACGTCCATCAGCTGGAACAGACGGCCGCTGCGGCTCACGGGCGCGGCGGCGGCTCCAGCCGCAGCAAGGGGTCGAGCGCCTGCCACACAGCCTGCGGCTGCAGCGCGCGCATGCAGTTCTGGTGGCCGAGCGGGCATTCGCGCTGGCGGCAGGGCGCGCAATCGAGGCGCAGCGACAGCGCCAGCGCATGCTCGGCCAGCGGCGGCGCATGATCGGGATCGGTCGGGCCGTACAGGCCGAGCACCGGGCGGTTCAGGGCGGCGGCCACGTGCAGCAGGCCGGAGTCGTTGGCGACCATGGCGCGCGCGCCGGCGATCAGGGCGATGGCCTGATCGAGCGTGGTCTGGCCGGCCAGGCTGCGCACATTCGGCCCCTGGATCTGGGCGCAGGTATCGGCATCCTTGGGGGAACCGAGCAGCAGCACCTGGCCCTGGATCTCGGCGGCCAGGCGGGCGAAGTGTTCGGGCGGCCAGCGCTTGGCGCCGCCGAATTCCGCGCCCGGCGCGAAGCACACATAGGGCTGACCGGGCGCGAGGCCGGCCTTGGCCTTGGCAGCCGCCTGGGCGACCGGATCGACCACCAGGCGCGGGCGCGGCAGGCTGGCGGCCAGCGGCGCATCGGGCGCCTCGGCCAGGGCCGCGTAGAACGGCACCATCGGGCGCGGCGGCACCGCATCGTGGTGCATCACATTGATCAGGCCATAGCGCGATTCGCCCTTGTAGCCAACGCGCTGGCGGATCCCGGCGAACCAGGGCAGCAAGGCATATTTGAGGGTATTCGGCAGCACATAGGCGGCCGCGTAGCCGCGCGCGCGCAGCACCTTCCCGTAGCGCCAGCGTTCGCGCAGCTGCAGCGGACCGTGGCGGAACGGCGTGGTCAGCACCTCGGCCACTTCGGCCACGGCGCGCCAGACCGGGGCCACGGCGGGCGGGGCCAGCACGTCGATCAGGCAGTCCGGATCGGCCGCGCGCAGACGCGCCAGCAGCGGCTGGGCCATGACGGCGTCGCCGATCCAGTTGGGCGAGATGATCAGGAGGCGGCGCATGGGGTCTCGTCGGCGAACTGCAGGTGATACAGCTTGGCGTAGATGCCGCCGCGCGCCAGCAGTTCCTCGTGGCGGCCGATTTCGGCGATGCGGCCCTGATCGAGCACCACGATGCGGTCGGCCCGCTCCACCGTCGACAGGCGGTGCGCGATGACCAGGGTGGTGCGCCCGGCCATCAGTTCGTCGAGCGCGGCCTGCACGGCGCGCTCGGATTCGTTATCGAGCGCCGACGTGGCTTCATCCAGAATCAGGATCGGCGCATCCTTGTAGATGGCGCGCGCAATCGCGACGCGCTGGCGCTGCCCGCCCGACAGGCGCATGCCGTTTTCGCCGATGCGCGTCTCGAGGCCGTCCGGCAGGCCGGCCACCACCTCGCTCAGATGGGCCGCACGCACGGCCGCGGCCAGGCGCTCGGGGTCGGGCGCCGCCTCGCCGTAAGCGATGTTGGCGCGCAGCGTGTCGTCGAACAGCACCACGTTCTGGCTGACCATGGCCAGCTGGGCGCGCAGGCTGGCGTAGCGCAGGTCTTCGTAGGGGACATCGTCGAGCACCAGGCGCCCGCTGCTCGGATGGTAGAAGCGCGTGACGAGGTTGACCAGGGTCGACTTGCCGCCGCCCGAAGCGCCGACCAGGGCCAGAGTCTCGCCCGGTGCGATCTCCAGATCGATGCCGCTCAGGGCCGGGCGCTCGGCATTCGGATACTGGAAGCCGACGCCCTCGAAGCGCAGATGGCCGCGCGCGCGCGCCAGCGTGCGGGTGCCGGTGTCTTCCTCGACCGGCGCGTCGATCATGCCGAACACCGTCTCGGCCGCGACCAGGCCGCGCTGCCACGGGCCATTGACTTCGACCAGGGACTTGAGCGGCGCCAGCAGCATCAGCATCGAGGTGATATAGGCCGTGAATTCGCCGGCCGTCATGTGGGCCTGAATCGCCAGCACCACCACCACCGCCACCGCCACCGCGGTGACGATCTGGGTGATCGGCTGGGTGGCGGCAAAGGCCACCGTCATGCGCTGCGAGAAGCCGCGCAGGGCCTCACTGCGCTGCTCGAAGCGCGCCTTTTCATAGGCCTCGCCGGAGAACACGCGGATCACCTGATGGCCGCGCGCGGCCTCCTCCACCACCTGGGTCATCTCGGCCGTCACGCGCTGGTTTTCGCGGTTCAGGCGGCGCAGACGGCCGGTGGTCAGGCGCACGATGATGGCCGTGGTCGGCACGATGGCGGCGGCCACGATGGTCAGGCGCCAGTTCAGCCAGAGCAGGGTCCAGAACAGGCCGACCACCACCAGCGCATCGCGCACAAAGGCGAGGAAGACCGAGTTGATCATGTCCACCACCTGGCGCGAGTCGTTGATGATGGTGTTGATCATCTTGCCGGTCGACTCGTTGTGGAAGTGGCCGACGGGCAGGCGCAGCAGGCGGCCGAACATGGCGCGCCGCAGGTCATTGAGCAGGCGCGTGGTGACCCAGTTGTTCAGGTAGGCGGTGGAGAAGGTGAAAACGCCGCGCAGCACGAAGATGAACAGCAGGATGGCCGGCACCAGCCACAGATTGAATTCGGCCCGGTTCGGGCCAAAGCCGCGGTCGATCAGGGCCTGCATGGCGCGCACCAGCATCGGCTGGGTGCTGGCCGTGCCCGCCATGGCCAGCAGCGACAGCAGGGCACGCCCGCGATAGGGTTTGAGCGCGCCCAGAAGACGCCGGATCACGGCATTATTGTCCATCATCGGTAATGATCACCAGCCCCATGCAAATGAAAACCAGCAGCGCATAGCACAGGCTGGCGTTGACCGACCAGAAGATCACCTCGGTCAGACCAAAGCCGAGGTAAGCGCTGACCACAAACAGGCCGGCCAGGGCCAGGGCCGCACGCTGCGCCCCCGGCCGCAGGCGGCCATCCAGCGATTGTACAAAAAACGCGGCCGGGACCAGCAAACTGGCCAGCCACAGCAGCAAACCGGGCACACCGCCGAGTACCAGGGCCTGCAGCGCATCGTTATGCAGATGGGGCAGGCTCAAGGCGCGCGCATCGAGCTGGCCGGCCTGGACCAGCGCAGCCATGGCCTGCTGGCGCTGCGCCTCGGTGTAGCCGCGCAGCGGGTGGTCGGCGGCCAGGGTGGCGCCGGCCTGCCACAGTTCAAAGCGCATGCCGATATGGGTGTAGACCTGGCCTTCGCGGTAGGCCTGCACATCCTCGACCACTTCGTGCAGGCGCTCGCGCATGCCGGTCTCCGGCGTCACATAGGCCAGGCCCACGGCCAGACTGCCGGCCAGCAGCAGGCCGCCGGCCACGCGCTTGCGCACGCCGGCGGCGAACACCAGGGCCACCACGGCCGCCAGCAGCAAGCCGAGCAGGCCGCCGCGGGAGCCGGTGATCAGGCTGGCCGCCAGACCGGCCAGCGCCCCGCCCAGCGCCAGCGCATTCCAGCGCCGGCCCAGACCGGCGCCCAGGGCGGCGGCCGCCACCAGGGCCAGGCACAGGGCCAGATCGCCATAGGTGATCGGATTGAGCTGGCCGCCCGGCCGATCGAGGCCGAAGGTGACCCGCTCCCAGCCGATGAACAGCAGGCCGGTCATGGCGGCGGCGATGCAGCCGCCCCAGAAGGCGCGCGCATCGGGGCGCACGGCCAGCACCAGCAGCAGCGCGCTGGCGGCGGCCAGCATGCGCACCGGCTTCTCCGCGATCGACAGGGGATCGCCGCGCACGGCCACCAGCAGCAGCATGAATCCGGCCTGCAGCGCAAAGGCCAGCACCGACCAGCGCGCCAGGCGCGGCAAGGCGGCCCAGGCGGCGCGCACGCGCGGCCACAGGGCCAGGGCGGTGAGCAGCAGCAGGAAGCTGGCGACCGAAGCGCCTTTGCGCAACAGCAGAGTCAGCACGGGGGTGCACCCCAGCAGCAGGGCGACCCAATGCTGGACAGGGCCGGCCGCGGGGTTAGCGTTATTGTTCATTCATTGCGTTGTGGGATATGCTTGCGCTCTTGGACCACCCAGTGTCACTGTATGCCGCCAGCACCGACCATTTCCCTCGTCATCACGACCTACAACCGGCCCGACGCGCTCGAGGCGGTGCTGCGTGCCTGCTTTGCGCAGGACGACAAGGATTTCGAGATCATTATCGCCGATGATGGCTCGACCGCCAACACTGCAGAGCTGGTGCAGCGCCTGGCCGCGCAGGCGCCGATGCCGCTGCGCCATGTCTGGCAGGAAGACCAAGGTTTTCGTGCCGCCATGGCGCGCAACCGCGCCACCCTGGCCGCGCGCGGCGACTACATCATCTATCTCGACGGCGACTGCGTGCCCCAGCGCGACTTCATCGCCCAGCACCGCAAGCTGGCCGCGCACGGTTTTCTGGTCTCGGGCAGCCGCGTGCTGATGTCGCAGCGCCTGACCGAACAGCTGCTGCGCACGGGCGAAGACATTGCCGGCGCCAGCGCGGCCCGCCTGCTGCGCCTGCGCCTGTCCGGCGACCTGAACAAAGTGCTGCAGGTGCTGCTGCGCTGGCCCGATGCCGGGCGCGAACGGCGCCGCTTCTCCTGGCGCCGCATCAAGAGCTGCAATCTGGCCGTGTGGCGCCAGGACCTGCTGACCGTGAACGGTTTCGACGAAAGTTTTACCGGCTGGGGCCACGAGGATTCCGACCTCGTGGTGCGCCTGTTCCATGCGGGCGTGCTGCGCAAGGACGGCGCCCTCGCCACCGAGGTATTCCACCTGTGGCACCGCGAAGCCCAGCGCGACCAGGAAAGCAGTAACCGCCAGATCGTGCTGCAGCGCGCCGCCGATGGCACCGTGCGCGCCATCCGCGGCCTTGCCGAACACCAACAAGACTGAACACCATGGGACTGTACCGACTTCTGCTGGCCGCGATGGTGGCCATTTCCCACATGGGCATCAGCGTCGCCGGCTATAACCCGGGCGTCGTGGCCGTGATCTCGTTTTTCCTGCTGAGCGGCTATGTGATGACCCTGCTGGTCGACAAGCACTACCGCCGGCCCGGGGCGATCGGCGACTTCTACAAGGACCGGGCCGCGCGCCTGTTCCCCCAGTTCCTGTTCTACATGGGCCTGACGACCGTGCTCGTGTATGCGCTCGGTTTCGAATCGATCTTTCTGAACGCGCTGACGCCGTTCAAGGTGCTGCTCAACTTCCTGATGCTGCCCCAGGGCTTCTTCATGCTGTGGGCCGATGGCGCGCTGATCATTCCGCAGACCTGGTCGCTCGGGCTCGAGCTGTGCTTCTACCTGGTGTTCCCCTGGATCCACCTGTATGCAAGCGCGCGCCAGCGCAATCTGCTGGCCGGCCTGTCCTTCCTGGTGTTCCTGGCCGCGTACTTTGGCAAGCTGCATTCCGACTTCTTCGGTTACCGCCTGCTGCCGGGCACGCTCTACATGTTCCTGGCCGGTTCCGCCTTCGCCGCGCGCGACGCCGGCAGCCGCCTGTACCGTTGGGCCGTGTTTGGCGCCGGCGTCCTGCTGTTCGTCTGGGCCTGGCTGCACGAGCCGCTCTACCAGACCCCGTTCAACAAGGAAGTCCTGCTCGGCCTGCTGATCGGCCTGGGCTTCCTGGCCGTGGCGAGCGGGCGCCGCTTTTCCGATCTGGACGAATTCCTCGGCAACCTCAGCTATGGCATTTTCCTCAACCACTTCCTCGTGATCTGGCTGATGAACAAATACCTGGGCGTCAAGGAGTTCCACGCGCGCGAGGCCCTGCTATGCCTGGGCATCTCAGCCGTATTCGCGCTCGGCAGCTACTTCCTGATCGAGCGCCCCGCCCTCGCCTGGCGCCGCCAGTTCCGCAAATAAAAATCGGGGTCAGACCCCATTTTTCCGCCCGGATAAATGGGGTCTGACCCCGATTTATCTGGCCGGAAAGGCTAGGCGGTCGAGGATGGCGGCGATGTGGCTGCTCACGGCGGCGATCGAAAAGCCGTGTATCGTATCGGGGTTGTCGCTCAGGATGGTGGCTGCGGCGCTGCTGCGCGGGCCCCATTGCGTGGCCTTGACGCCATTGTTCTGGTAGATGCCGATGACCGGCACGTCGTAGGCGCTGGCGATGTGGATCAGGGCCGTGTCGGGACTGATCACGAGGCGTGCGTCATGGCACAGGCGGAACAGCGCGCCCAGCTGGCCGTCGGTGTTGACCAGCTGGCCGATGCCGGTGCGCTGCACCAGCGCCTGCATCGACGCCGCGCTGGCATCGGTGCAGCTGATCAGAATCTCGTGCCCGGTCGCCGCGCCCTTGACGGCGCGCAGCAGCTGTTCGGCCTCGGGCGCGGACAGGGTGCGCTCGGCATCGGCCGCGCACAGGTTCACCAGCACATAGGGCGGCCGCGCCACAGCCGGCGCAAGCGGATAGCGCAGCGTGTAGTGCAGCGGCGGCACCGGGCGGCCCAGCTGGCGCAGGGCTTCGGCGCAGTCTTCGATCTTGTGGTGCGGCGGGCCGCTGAGAAAGGCGCGCAGGTCGATCACCTTGCGCGGCCGGGCCAGCCACAGCAGCAGCTTGTTCTTCTCTTTGCGCAGGGGCAGCCAGGTGACGATGGCGTCAAAGCGCTCGCGCCGCAGCGCCAGCCCGAGACGCACGGTGTCGCCCCAGCCGGGCCGCTCGACCGGCCAGACGCGCGTAATGCGCGGATCGTGGCGCCAGAAGTCGAGCGTGGCGCCGCGCGCCGTCACATGCAGTTCGGCGTCGGCCAGGGCCGCGGCAAACGCGGTGTTAACGATGGCGTCGCCCAGCTTGCCATCCTGCGACAGGAAAAGGATCTTCATCAGTATTCGACCGCGACCTCTTGCGCGCCCAGCATCTGCTCGAGCGCGAGCTTCAATTCATCCGACGGCGCCACGCGCCAGTCGTCCCCGAGCTGCAGCTGGCATTCCACGCCCTGCGGCCGCACCTTGACGGCGCACTGCAGGCCATTCGCTTCGACGTGCGGCTTGAGCACTTCGGCCACGCGGTGCGCGGGCACGCTGGCGGGCAGGGTCCAGTTGTAGCGCACCCCGTAGTGAATGCGCGCGCTGACCATGTCGAACACCTTGTCGGCCGTGATGCGCAGCCCGCCGGTGAAGCGGTCCTCGGACACCTTGCCGACCACGGCGAGGAATTCGTCTTCCTTGAAGATCTTCTTGTGCGCTTCGAACAGCTCGCCGTAGATGGTGACTTCAACCACCGCAGTCTTGTCGTCCAGGGTCACGATCAGAATTTTGCCGCGCTGGGTCATCTGGGTGCGCAGGCCGGTGATCACGCCGCACAGCATGCGCACGTCGCGCGCCGGTTCGAGTTCGGACAGCTTGGTGCGCGCGAACTTGCGCGCCTCGCGCGCGTAGGCGTCGAACATGTGGCCGGACAGGTAGAAGCCGAGCGCGGTCTTTTCCTCGGCCAGCTTCTGCTTGTCGGTGAACGGGATCGCCTTCACGTAGTCGGGCGGCGCCACCAGCGAATCGTCGTCGCCGAACAGGCTGACCTGGTTGGCCGCGGCCTGCTCCTGGTCGGCGCATTCGATCGCGAAGCCGACGCTGGCCAGCAGCACGGCGCGGTCGACGCCGAGGCAGTCCATGGCGCCGGCGCGGATCAGCGATTCGATCGTGCGGCGGTTGATCTGCTTGCGGTCGACGCGGCGGCAGAAGTCGAACAGGTCGGTGAACGGCCCGCCCTCCTGGCGCGCGGCGATGATGGCCTCGATCGCGCCCTGCCCCGCCCCTTTGACGGCGCCCAGGCCATAGCGAATCTGGCCGACCTGCTTGCCGGTCTGCGAACGCGGCTCGCCCACGGGCACAAAGCGGAACTGCGACTGGTTGATATCGGGCGGCAGAATCGCCAGGTTGCAGACGTCAATCGAATCCTCGACCAGCACCTTCACCTTTTCGGTGTCTTCCATCGCCAGCGACATGTTGGCTGCCATGAAGGCGGCCGTGTGGTGCGCTTTCAGGAAGGCCGTGTAGTAGGACAGCAGCGCGTAGGCGGCGGCGTGCGACTTGTTGAAGCCGTAGCCGGCGAACTTCTCCATCAGGTCGAAGATCTCGTCGGCCTTTTCCTCATTCAGGCCGCCCTTGGCCGCGCCCTCGCGGAAGATCAGGCGGTGCTGGGCCATCTCCTCGGGCTTTTTCTTACCCATCGCGCGGCGCAGCATGTCGGCGCCGCCCAGCGTGTAGCCGCCGATGATCTGGGCCATCTGCATCACCTGCTCCTGATACACCATGATGCCGTAGGTCTCGGCCAGGATGCCTTCGGTGCGCGGATCGGGGTATTCGAATTTTTCGCCGTGTTTGCGCTTGCAGAAGTCGGGGATCAGGTCCATCGGCCCCGGACGGTACAGCGCCACCAGGGCGATGATGTCCTCGAAGCGGTCGGGCCGCGCGTCCTTCAGCATGCCTTGCATGCCGCGCGATTCAAGCTGGAAGATGGCGACCGTTTTGGCCTTGCACAGCAGGTCGTAGGAGGCGCGGTCGTCGAGCGGCAGCTTGGCCAGATCGAAGTCGGCATCGGCCGGATCGAGCGCGCGGATGTACTGCACGGCGCGGTTCAGAATCGTCAGCGTGGTCAGGCCCAGGAAGTCGAACTTCACGAGGCCGACGGCTTCGACATCGTCCTTGTCGTACTGCGAGACGACGCCAGCATCGCCGCCCTGGGTGTAGAGCGGACAGAAGTCGGTGAGCTTGCCAGGGGCGATCAACACGCCGCCGGCGTGCATGCCGATGTTACGCGTGATGCCTTCGACCTGCTGCGACAGGTCGAGCAGCTGGCGCACCTCCTCCTCGTTCTCCTGGCGCTCCTTGAGCAGCGGCTCCTCTTCGAGCGCATCGGCGATGGTCACCTGCTTGCCCGGTTTGAAGGGGATCAGCTTGGACACGCCATCGCAGAAGTTGTAGCCCATGTCGAGCACGCGGCCGACGTCGCGGATCGCGCCCTTGGCCGCCATCGTACCGAAGGTGGCGATCTGGGACACGGCGTCCTTGCCGTACAGGTCCTTCACGTGCTGGATGACGCGGTCGCGCCCCTCCTGGCAGAAGTCGATGTCGAAGTCGGGCATCGAGACGCGCTCGGGATTGAGGAAGCGCTCGAACAGCAGGTTGTAGGCGAGCGGATCGAGGTCGGTGATCAGCAGCGCATAGGCCACCAGCGAGCCCGCGCCCGAGCCCCGGCCGGGGCCGACCGGCACACCGTTCTCCTTGGCCCACTGGATGAACTCCGCCACGATCAGGAAGTAACCGGGGAAGCCCATCTTGATGATGGTATTGAGTTCGAACTCGAGCCGTTCGTCGTAGCGCGGGCGCTTGGCCGCGCGCACCTCGGGATCAGGGAACAGGTGCAGCAGGCGCTTTTCCAAGCCCTCTTTCGACTGCTGGACCAGATAGTCCGAGATCGGCATGCCGCCCGGCGTGGGGAAGTTCGGCAGCTTGGGTTTGCCCAGTTCCAGCGTCACGTTGCAGCGCTTGGCGATTTCGACCGAGTTGGCCAGGGCGCCCGGCAGATCGGCGAACAGCTCGGCCATCTCGGCCTGGGTCTTGAAGTGCATCTGCTCGTTGAAGCGGCGCACGCGCTTGGCATTGGCCAGCATCTCGCCTTCCGCGATGCAGACGCGCGCCTCGTGGGCGATGAATTCCGACTGCTGCAGGAACTGCACCTGATGGGTGGCCACCACCGGCAGGCCGAGGCGGCCGGCCAGGGCGACCGAGTGGCGCACCTGCAGTTCCTGGTTCGGCTGGCCGCAGCGCTGGATCTCGACGTAGAAGTGGTCGGGGAAGATGCGCGCCCAGCGCGCCGCGCAGGCTTCGGCCAGCTCCGGATTGCCGTTGTCGATGGCCTGGCCGATATCGCCGAACTGGGCGCCGGACAGCACGATCAGGTGGCCCGGGTCCTGGGCCGCGTATTTTTCCAGCCATTCGGCGCGCAGCTCGGCGCGCCCCTTGTACTGGTTGGTCAGCCAGGCGTCGGCCATCAGTTCGCACAACTGCAGATAGCCGGTGCGGTCCTTGGCCAGAATCAGCAGGCGGCCCGGCTTGTCGCGGTTGTCGTCATTGCTGATCCAGGCGTCCACGCCCACCACCGGCTTGATGCCCTTGCCGCGCGCCGCCTTGTAGAAGCGCACCAGGCAGAACATATTGGCCAGATCGGTCACGGCCAGGGCCGGCTGGCGGTCCTTGGCGGCGGCCGCCACCAGGTCGTCGATACGGACCAGGCCGTCGACAATGGAATACTCGGAGTGAACGCGCAGGTGGACGAAGGATGGAGAGCTCATCCGGCTATTTTACCGCGAGCCGGGCGCGCCGGCGGCGCTATAATGGCAGGTTCGGAAAAGGAAAACCCATGTCGCACGCCGCCCCCTACGTCAACATCGCCGCCTATAAATTCATCAGCTTCGATGACACGCAAGCCCAACGCCCGCGCTACCAGGATATCTGCGCCCGCCTCGGTCTGAAGGGCACGATTCTGCTGACGCCGGAAGGCATCAATATGTTCCTGTCGGGGACGCAGGCGGCCATCGGCGAGTATCTGGACTGGCTGCGCAGCGATGCGCGCTTTGCCGATATCGAGGTCAAGTACAGCTATTCGCGCGAGCAGTCGCACAAGCGCATGCTGGTGAAGCTGAAGCAGGAAATCATCACCATGCGCATGCCCTTGATTAAGCCCGAGGAAGGCCGCGCCCCGAGCGTCGATGCGCAGACCCTGAAACGCTGGCTCGATGCCGGCGTCGACGACGCGGGCCGCCCGGTGGTGATGCTCGATACGCGCAATGACTATGAGGTCGACGTGGGCACCTTCCACAACACGGTCGACTACCGGCTGCAGAAGTTCACCGAGTTCCCCGAGGTGATCGCCGCGCACAAGCAGGACTTTGCCGGCAAGACCGTGGTCAGCTTCTGCACGGGCGGCATCCGCTGCGAAAAAGCCGCCATCCACATGCAGAACATCGGCATGGACCACGTCTACCAGCTCGAAGGCGGCATTCTCAAGTATTTCGAGGAAGTCGGCGGCGCCCACTACGATGGCGACTGCTTCGTGTTCGACTACCGCACGGCCCTCAATCCGCGCCTGGAGCCGACCGAAACCGTGCAGTGCTTCGCCTGCCGCGCCGTGGTCACCCCGCGCGAGCAGCTGTCGCCCGACTACGTGCTCGGCCAATCCTGCCCGCACTGCGCGCTCAAATAAAAAACCGGGGTCGGGCCCCGGTTTTTGTCAGCGGAAGAAGGCCGCGATTTCCTTGACGTCGGCTGGACCGAGCGCGCCAGCCCCGGCGCGCAAGCGCATCAGGTTCACCAGGTAGTTGAAGCGGGCCTGCGACAGGTCGCGCAGGTTCTGGAAACGCTGGGTCTGGGCATTCAGCAGATCCAGGTTGATGCGCACGCCGCCCTTGATGCTTTTCTCGGTCGCTTCCACCAGCAGCGTGGACGAGGCCACCGCCTTTTCCAGCGCCGCCACCTTGGCCGTCGAACTGACCACGGTGTCGTAGGCCTTGCGCAAATCAAGCATCACTTTGTCGACGCGCGCCTGCAGATCGGCCAGGCTCTTTTCCTTGTTAGCCACGGCCTGGCGCGCACTGGCGCTGACCGCGCCGCCCGAAAACAGCGGCACCTGGATCTGCACGCCGACACTGCGCGAGGTGGTGTCCTGGTTGTAGGTGTTGATGGTCTCGGAACTGCCCTTGCCGTAGCTGGCCACAAAATCGATGCGCGGCTGGTGGCCGGCCTTGGCGCGGGCGATCTCCTGCTGGGCAAGTTCCACCGAATAATTCTGGGCGACGATGTCGGGATTGAGGCGGCGCGCACGCTCGCTCCAGTCGCTGAACTTGTCGTCCACGGCCACGGCCTTGAAGCCCTCGGCCAGTTTGTCGACGCCGTCGACCTCCTTGCCGATGATCTGGCCCAGAGCCAGACGGGTGGCGCGCACATTGTCCTGGGCCTCGAGCACCTGGGCTTCGGCCGTATCGAGCTTGGCCTGGGTTTCCAGCACATCGGTACGGGCCGCCTCACCAGAAGCGAAGGAACGCTCATTCACCAGCTTCTGCTCGGCGTAGAAATTACGCTGGGCCGTCGAGAGCCGCAACTGCTCTTCCGCAAACAGGGCCTCGATGTAGGCGCCGACCAGGCGCAGGATCAGATCCTGCGCACGGCTGGCGAATACTGCATCGGACAGGTCAGCCTGCAGGCGACCCTGACGGAAGCGCGCCAGGCCTTCGTCATTGACCAACGGCTGACGCAAGCTCAGATAGGACGAACGGCTCATGTACTGCGGGTGCGTGGTACTGCGGCCATACAGGGAATCGGCCTCCTGATCGGCACGATTCCGGCTTGCCGAGTAGCTGTAAGAGAGCTGCGGCAGCAAATTGGCACGGCCCAAGGCACGATTCTCCTGACCCGCCGCGTTTTCGAATATCGCGGCGCGGTAGGTCGGGTCATTCTTCATGGCCAGTTCGAGCGCCTGCTGCAGACCGATGGCCTGCGCCATCTGGCTACCGCCCAGGGCCAGCGCCAGGCCGACAGCCAGGCGCGTGGCACGCATTGCAAAAGGTTGGCGCATCGTCTTACTCCTCGGACATCGACGTCTTGGCACGGTCGAAGATCGGCTTGAGCAGGTAATTCATCATCGTGCGCTCACCGGTGTGGACGAACACCTCGACCGGCATACCCGGGCGCAGCTGCAGCTTCCTGGCGGCGATGACACGCATGCCTTCCGGCGTGACCTTGGCCTTCAGTTTGTAGTAAGGCGCACCGTTGTGTTCGTTGACGAAACGGTCAGCCGACACGGTCGTGATGACGCCAGGAATATGGGGCGTCGAGTTCGTATTGAACGCCGAGAACATCATCTCGACCTTCATGTCCGGATGAACGCGATCGATCATATTCACGGGAACTTCGCCTTCCACCGTCAACGCGTCGGCCGTCGGCACCACATCCATCAGACGGGCGCCACCGGGCACCACGCCGCCTTTGGTGAATACGGCCACACCCATGACGACGCCGTCAACCGGGGACTTCACTTCAACATTGTTCAGCTCGAACTTGGCGGCGGCCACGCGTGCGCCCGCCATGTCGGCCTCACGCTGCATATCGGCCAACTGAGTGCGCACTTCACGCTGGAATTCCTGGGCGCGTTGACCGCGGCGCAGCGCGACCTCGGCGGCTTGACGCTCCAGACGGGCCATGTTCATGCGATCCTCGTTCACGGCGCTTTCCAGCTGCAGGTAATTGCGCTCCAGCTCAAGCAAGCGGTTACGCGCGACGAAGCCATCCTTGGACAGGTCCCGCAGGCCATCGAGCTGCTCTTTCATCAGCTTGAGCTGACCGCGCTTGGATTCGGACATGTCCTTCAGGCCGGCGATCTGCACGCGCAGCCCGGCGATGTTCTCATCAGCGGCAGACAACTCCGACTGCAGCGCAGCCTGACGCGTGACGAACAGCTGGCGCTGCACCGACATCACCTCAGCCACCTTTGGATCATTCTTCGCACTCAGCATGTCGGCCGGGAAACTGATCTCCTTCGCACCGTCACGCTCGGCCGTCAGGCGGGCAGCCGTCGCCGCCATGCTCATGTACTGGGCAAACGCCGCTTCGAAGTTGGCGCGCGGGATGGAGGCATTCATCTTCACCAGGACCTGCCCGGCCTTGACAATATCGCCATCCTTGACCAGGACATCATCGACGATACCGCCCTGCTGATGCTGGATCGCCTTGCGATTGCTATCCACACTGAGGGTGCCGCTGACGGGCACACCTTTGTCGAGCGGCGCCACGCAAGCCCAGATGAGGAAGCCGAGCACGCCACCGAGTACGATGCCCCAACCGAGGCGGCTATACGGACGCGCATCAGTGCTGACCGTCAGCGGCGCCACGTCCTGCGAGACGACATCGCTCGCGGATTCACGTTTCATTAGTTTCATGCTTATTCCTGTCCGGTTTTCTCGGCGGCCGATTCGGCGGCCAGACGCGCTTCATCATCGGCTTGCAGTGCCGTTGCCTTGGCCTCTTCCGCGTCGACCGCGTGGGTGGCGGTCTGCTGCTCGGCCAGCGCACGGGCCTGCGCCTGCGCTTGGGCCTGCGCTTGGGCTTGGGCTTGGGCCTGGGCTTGAGCCTGTGCTTCCGCCTGGCTCTTATTGATGTGATCAAGTACAGCCTGCGTGCCGCCGAACAAGGCCAATTGGCCGTCCTTCATCACCAGCAGCTTGGTCGTCACGCCCAACACATTCGGGCGATGGGTGATCATTACGATGGTCTTGCCCATCTGACGCAACTGGAAGACCGCGTTCACCAGCGATTGCTCGCCTGCCTCATCCAGATTGGAATTGGGCTCGTCCAGCACGATCAGTGCCGGGTCGCCGTACAGGGCGCGGGCCAGCGCCAGGCGCTGTTTCTGGCCACCGGACAGACCGGCGCCGCCGTCGCCGAGCGGGGAATCGTAACCTTTCGGCAGATGCAGAATCATCTCGTGGACACCGGCACGCTGCGCCGCCAGCACGACTTTATCGGCATCGATCTCGCCGAAACGGGCGATATTCTCCGCGACGGTCCCGGCAAACAGTTCAATATCTTGCGGAAGGTAGCCGATATGCGGACCGAGCTGATCTTTGTTCCAGCGATAGATGTCAGCGCCATCCAGGCGCACATGGCCGATTTGCGAATGCCAGACACCGACCAGCAGGCGCGCCAGGGTCGATTTACCACTGCCGCTCGGACCAATCACGCCCAACACATCGCCGGACTGAATCGAGAAACTCAGGCCTTTAACGACGGCGATGTTGGACCCCGGAGGACCGGCCGTGACGGCTTCCACCGCCAGCCCACCCTTCGGTGCAGGCAATTCCATCCCGGTTTGACGCGGCGGATTTTCGGAGAGCAGCGCCACCAGCCGTTCATAGGCAAAGCGCACGGAGCTGACCGACTTCCAGACCGCAATCACCTGCTGAACAGGCTGCAGTGCTTTACCGACAAGAATCGTCGCCGCGATCATCATGCCCGGGGTCATCTTGTGTTCCAGCACCAGCAACGCGCCAATGCCCAGCACCAGCGACTGCAGCGACACCTGGACAAATTTCGTGGCCGCGCCGACCAGGCCCGATTTCTCGCTTGCTTCGGCCTGCAGGCGCAGGAATTCCTGATGCATTTTGAACCAGCGGCGTTGCAGGTTCGGCAGCATGCCCATCGATTCGATGACTTCTGCGTTCCGCAGATTATTCGTCGCCAGATTGCCCGAAATAATGGACATCTTGTTGGCTTCGGCGATCGGATCTTTCGACACTTTTTCCTGCACATACGCGAGCACCACGAGAATCAGGGTGCCGACCAGTGCAAAGACGCCTAACTGCGGCTCGAACAGGAAGATCACGACCAGATAGATCGGGAACCAAGGGGCATCGAACAGAGCAAACAGCGCATTCCCAGTCAGAAACTGGCGCAGCTGGGTCAGGTCGCTGAGGGCCTGACCGGCATTGCTGCCGATGCGCTTCAGATTCTGTTCAAACGCCGCCGTGTAGACACGCTTATTCAAGATCATGTCGAACTGGGCGCCTACGCGCACGAGCACAAAGCTGCGCATCAGTTCCAGCCCGCCCATCATCAGATAGGCCACCAGAATCATCAGCGTCAGCATCAGCAGGGTGATTTCGTTTTGGCTCTGCAGCACGCGGTCGTACACCTGCAGCATATAGAGCGAGGGCGCGAGCATCAGGAAATTGATGACTGCGCTGAATACGGCGACCGTACGGAATGCGCTCTTGAAGCCCTTGAGGGCGTCGAGGACTTCATTGCTGTCCTTCCCGAAACCGGGACCAGCTTTCTTAAATGGAAACATAACACTCCAGCGCACAGGCGTGCGCGACCGTTCAGTTTGACAACCGCCCGGCAGCGGTGGCCGGTGGGAATTGTGAGTGAGGTGACGCTAAGTCAAACTCAGGCACGGAGCAAGGATAAGCATTATCCTCAATTGAGTCAACAAAAATGTGATCTACATCACAAAGCAATGTCAGAAACGAAAGCTTTCTAATTTTCAAGCCATTCCAACTGTGCCGGAAGACAGACCCGATGCAGGTCGTAGTCCGCCTCGACACGCGCGCGCGCCCGGGCGCCAAGCTGGTCAGCAAAGGCGCGGTCGTCGAGCAATGTTTGAACCGACTGCGCCAGACCGGCATAATCGAAGAAATCGACCAGAAGGCCCTGCTCACCGGCCGCGATACACTCGCGCACGGGCGCGGTGTCGCTGGCCACCACGGCGCAGCCACAACTCATGGCCTCCAGCAAGCTCCACGAGAGAACGAAGGGATAGCTGAGGTGGACATGCACGCGCGACAACTGCAGCACAGCCAGATAGGCGTCTGGCGCCAAGGTGCCGAGGAAATGGATGCGGCGCTGGTCCGCCTCTGGCATGGCGGACAGCACTTCCAGTGCGAAGATTTGCTTCCAGCTCTGTCCTGACGGCGGGCGCGGCCCGTAACCGCCTTCGTCGGCACCGACGATCAAGACTTGCGCCCGGGGCCGCGCGGCCAGCAGCGCAGGCAGGCTGCGCATGAAGCTGTGGTAGCCCCGGTAGGGCTCGAGCGTGCGGGCGACAAACGTGATGACTTCGTCTGCGCGGGTCAAGGTGCCGAGGCCGGGAATGGCCAAGGCCACGTCGGCGCGCGGACGGTAGCGCATGCTGTCGATGCCATCGTGGATCACCTGGATGCGGGAACGGAAGCTCTCCGGAAACTGCTGCGCCTGCCAATGGGTGGGCGCTAATCCGGCTTCGGCTTGCTCAAAGCTCAGGGTATTGCTGAGGTTTCTAAGACGCATGCGGATCGCCAGGTCGGGCATGTTCGCTGCAAACTCCGGATCGAAATCGAGCTCACCACCGGCCAGCGGGTAATGGTATTCACAGTACAGGCGCAAACGGGCCTGCGGCCAGACCTCACGCAGGAACAGGCTGTCGCCCCAGCCCGGGTGGGCGTAGATCAGTTCGGGCATCAGGCCCTGCGCACGCAGCTGGCGTGCGGCCTGCCAACCGGCTTCAGCACGCAGCAGCTTCGGCGCCACTTCCCCCAGCCACGGATGCACCGGGCGCGCGGCGCTCGCGTCGCACGCGTAGTGGTGCACGTGCACCCCCATCCACTGCCCTTGCGGAAAATGCAGCCCAAGCGCATGCACGGCGTGACCGTCGCGCGCCGCCACAGCCGGCGCCAGGTGCCGGAACTGGGCCGGGAAGTTTTGGTGGACAAAGAGAATCTGCATGATGCACAAGCCTCAATAAAAAAAGCCAGGCCGAAGCCTGGCTTTCATGAAGGGCGGCGTGAACCGCCGCCCCTGCACCGGGATTAACCCAGGGTGATGACGTTGGCAGCGATCGAGGTCGCGCCAGCACCCGAGGTCGTGGCGTGGAAGCCAACCAGGATGATGGTCTGACCCGACACGGCGCCCGAAGCGTCCGTATCCCAGGTGATGGCGGTGTCGTTGCCGCTGGCCGAGTAGGTGAACGAGCCGTTGGTGGCGTCGTAGGTACCGGTCACGAACACGATCTTCTGATCTTGTGCGGCCAGGTTGGTACCAGCCAGCACCAGACCACCGGTGATCGACGTGGCCAGAGCCGACAGATCGATCTTGTCACCAGCCACAGCGCCTTTGACGATGTCGAAGGTGCTGGTCAGTTCGTTGGTCTGGGTCACAGTGGCGTTGTTGGTGCCAGTGTCACCAGCAGCGAACACCAGGGTGTTGGCTTTGCCCGACAGGTTGAAGGTGTCGGCGCCAGCGCCGCCGGTGATGGTGTTGGTACCAGCACCCACGGTGATGACGTCGGCGCCAGCGCCGGTCTTGATGACGTTGTCGCCGGAACCGACGGTCACCTTCTGCACACCACCGGTCGCGGTGGACAGGTCGACGTTGTTGGCGCCGTTGCCCAGGGTCACGATCGAGTTGAAGGCGGTAGCGGCGGTGATCTTGATCACGTTGTCGCCATTGCCTGCAGTGATGGTGTCGGTCTTGCCAGCGGCCAGACCAGCGTCGGTGAACTTCAGGATGCCGTCAGCAGCCGTCACGGTCGAACCAGCGGTCGTCAGGGTGACACCGGTCATGTCCAGGGTCAGGCCCTTGGCCAGGTTCGAGGTCACAGTCTTCAGCGTGTTACCTGCCAGGCCGGTCAGCGTCAGGCTTTCAGCGCCGTTCACGGTCAGGCTGGTGGCGACGCCGTCGGTCAGTGCCAGCTGGTTGGCGGTGCCAGCCTTGCCAGTACCTTGCGAGTTGATCGTCACGCTCTCGATGTTACCCACGTCAACGGTCTTGCCGGAGAAGTTGATACCGTTCGAGGTCGAAGCAGCCAGGGTGATGGCCACAGCGTCAGCCGTACCAGTGTCGTTGACCAGGTTGTAGGTCACGTTCTGACCCGGAGCTGCGCTCAGCAGCAGACCGGTACCGGCGGCGACGTTCGAGAACGTCAGGGCGCCAGCGCCAGCAGCGGCTTCGATCGTCTTCACGCCCGAGAACACCGACATGTTGTAGGTGCCGGTCGAGGCGGCGCCCATACGCAGGGTTTCGAAGCCCGACACGTTCGCGCCGGTGTTGGCAGCGGTGAAGGTAGCACCAGCGGCGTTAGCCACCAGCACGTCCGACGTACCCGAACCAGCAGCGACGGCCTTGGAGGCGTCAACAGCGATGGTGATCACGCTGGCACCCGAACCGCCTTTGTAGGAGGTCTGGTCGGCCTTGACGGTCATCGTGTTGGTGCCGGTCGAAGCCGAAGCGTCCACCGAGGTCAGGCTGCCCATGCCGCTCACGTCAGCCGTCATACCAGCGCCGGTACCCGACACGGTGATGGTCTTGACAGCGCCCAGGGTCGAACCGGTCAGGGTCGACACAGCCGAACCATTCACGGTCAGAGCGGTCACGGCAGCGCCGGTCACGTTCAGGGCCGAAGCCGAAGCGGCGGTCACGGTCAGGGTCTTGACGGTGGCGTCGGTCAGCGTAGCGCCCGACTTGGTGCCGTCGATGGTCACGGTCAGCTTGTCAGCCTTGGTGGTAGCCTGGTCGGTCACGGTCACACCAGCAGTCGAGTTCTTCAGAGTCAGGCTCTGCAGATTGTTGCTGTTGATGTTGGTCGTGTTGTAGCCGTCCAGAGTCACCGAGGTGATGGTGTTGGCCTTGGTGGCATCCGATGCGTTGGCGTCGGAGATGGTCACGGTGCCGGTGGTGATGGCGCTCTTACCTTGGGTGCCGGTCGAGACCGAGGTCACCTTGTTGGTTGCGGTGCCGCCGAAGTCGGTGGCCACTGCATCCGTGATCGCCTTGGCGGTCTTGTTGGTGAACTTGACCGTGCCGTCGCCGTTGTCCACAGCGTCCCAGGTGATACCAGCCTGAGCGTTGTAGTAAGCCACGAAAGCGGTGGCGGTGGCGGTGGCGCTGGCGGTACCGGCGCTGGTGTAGGTCTGACCGTCGAAGGTGATGGTCTGGCCGGCCGTGGTGGCGCCAGCGAAGGTCGCGGTGAAGGCTTCCTTCACAGCAGCGGCAGCAGCGGTCTGCTTGACGGTCACCGAGGTGGTGGCCGAGGTACCGGTCACGGTCACGCTACCTTGGGCAACGTCGCCCACGCCGTTGGCGGTCGACTGCGAAGCCGACTGGGTCACGGACACGGTGGTGCCGCCGGTGACATTGATCGCGCCCATGTTGGTGGCGCCAGCATTGTCAGCCTTGGCAGCAGCGGTGATCGACACCACGCCGCTGGCGGCGGTGGTAGCGCCCACGGTCACAGCGCCGGTGGTCACGCCGGTGCCGCTGTAGACGATGTCTTTGCCGCCGTCGATGCTGGTGGTGCTAGCACCCACAGCCGAACCCGACACGGAGATGTTGCCGGTAGCGCCCGACAGGGTGATGTTGCCGCCCGAGCTGCTCACGGTCTGGGTGCTGCCGCCAGCGATCTTCACGCCGTTGGTGCCCAGGTTGGTGACCGACGAAGCGACGCCAGCACCGACTTTCAGATCGACCAGGTTAGCGCCGGTGTCCGAAGCGTTGATGGTGGCATTGGTCAGGCCGGTGAAGCCGCTCATGTCAGCGGTGTAGCCAGCGCCGGTGGTGTTGACGTTGACGACTTCGACGTTCTTGACCGTCAGCAGGCCCGGCAGGGTCGTGTTCGAGGTCAGGACGTTCAGGGTGTCCACGCCGTCGCCGCCGTCGATGTTGTCGAAGGTGGTCAGCGAGTTGTTGGTACCTGCGTCGAAGGTGTCGTTGCCGAGGCCGCCGGTGACGGTGTCAGCGCCGGTGGTCAGCTTCAGGGTCAGCGGGTCGTACTTGGCCGGCAGCGGGGTGGCGGTCGACAGGTGGGTGTCGCCGCTGGTTTTGGCGGTTGCAGCAGCGTCCACCAGGCCTTGGGCGTACTTGACTGCGGCAGCAGCGTCGGTATCGTCCGAGGTCGAAGCGGTCTTGGCAGCAGCAGCAGCGTAAGCGTCAGCAGCTTGCTTCAGAGCGGCAGCCGAGCTGGCGGCGGTCGTGGCAGCGGTCTGCTCGGCCTTGGCTTTGTCGATGGCGGTCTGGGCGGTCACTTTCGAGTTCACGGCGCCCAGGGCGTTCGTGGCGTCGGTCGTGGCTTGGCCAGCAGCGGCGCTGTCGGTGTCGGCTTTGGTCTTGGCAGTGTTGTAGGCGGCCAGGGCGTCAGCGGTAGCTTTGACAGCAGCGGCTTCGTTCAGGATGGCGTCGGACACGGCCTTGGCAGCAGCAGCGTCGGTCACGGACTTGTCGGCGCTGGCCTTGGCGGTTGCAGCAGCGGTGTCGTCGGTGGTGGTCGACTTGGTGGCAGCAGCGGCGGTCACGTACAGAGCAGCCTTGGTCTGCGCGTCAGCGGCAGCAGCAACAGCGGCCTTGCTGGCGGTGTCAGCGTCGGTCACGGCCTTGGCGGTAGCAGCCTGGGCGTCCACATAGGCTTTGTCGTCAGCAGCAGCAGCGTCCGAAGCGGCCTTGGCGGTCGTGTAGGCGCTGTTGGCGTCGGCCAGGGCCTTGGCGGCAGTGGTGGCGTTGCTCTGAGCGATCAGCAGTTTGCCGTTCGCGGTCGACACAGCGGTAGCGTCGCCCGAAGCGATGGCGTCGTTCAGGGCTTTCTGAGCGTCCGTCACTGCTTGGATAGCGGCCTTGTTGGCGGTGTCCGCATCGGTCACAGCTTGTGCCTTGGCGGTGGTCACAGCAGCCAGAGCGCTTGCGTCGGTCTTGTCAGCGGTGACCTTGGCAGCGGCTTCGGTGGTCTGCGCGGTCTTCACAGCGGCAGCGGCGGTCTGAGCAGCAGCAACCTTGGTGGTGGCGGCGGTCAGGGCGTCCGAAGCGGCGGTAGCAGCGGCAGCAGCGGTGGTCAGGGCCACGGCTTCTTTGGCGGCGTCCGGGTTACCTTGGGTCAGGACCGTGGTGATCGTGGCCGACAGGTTGGTGGTCGCGGTAGCCAGCGAAGCGTCGGTCGTCACGCTAGCGATGTAGCCTTTGGCGGTAGCGACGGAAGCGCTGTTGTAAGCGACGATCTTGTCGCCCGAATCCAGAGCGTTCGTGAAGTTCACGGCGGCAGTGGTCTTGTTCTTCATCGCGGTGGCGTCGGTGCCCACGGCGGTTTTGGTGATCTCGGCAACCATGTTGGCGATGGTCAGGCCCGAGGTCGGATCGGTCAGCTTGTTAGCCCAGTACAGCAGGCCACCGGTGTCAGCCGGACGGCCGAACAGGTTCAGGTAAACCTGGTTGATGGTCTGGGCGGTCGACATATTGGCGTACGCGTCCGTGTACTCTTTCTCTTTCGAGAACGAGGTAATCACTTTTTGCAGGTCAGCATCGGATTTGATCTGACCTTCCCAGAATGCCAGGCCGACCGGATCTGCAGGACGGTTGAAGTAAGCCACGTACAATTGCTGAATAGCGGACGTGTATGCTGTAGCCATTAATAACTCCTAAGAGGTTGTGTTGAAACGTACTATGCGGTGCCACTCACTTGCTTTCGGCGAGCCTGCGGACCGTATAGTGACAGAGGATTTTCAATGGAAAATGTGACGGGCATCACATTGACCATCAAAAACCTTCTGGGCCTAGTATTTTTTATACTGAAATTAACCCGCGGCCATTATCAGAGAGAATATTTGCGAAAGCAAGAATTTCCGAAACGAAGCGCGGCAGCCGCAGCAGAGCGGCAACAGGCGGGAGAGGATGCGGCTGTTTCGACCCTCCCTGCTGACATCGGCGGCGCAGGAAGTTTCTTGAACATACAAATAAAAACAGGGGCCACTGCCCCTGTTTGAATTTCGAAAGCCGTTGCAAAAAAACTACTATTTGCCCCAGCTGGTCGCGCCCTGCACAGACTGGGTGGCATTGAGCCTACCCTCAAACAGGTAGGCCGCCCCATCGCGGAACAGCGCCCCGGTCACTTCCATATTGTTATTAGGCTTCCACTGGCCGTCACCGTACATCATGCCGCTCGGTCCGACCGTGCCGGTGGCCTTCATCTGATAGCTGGTGCCGGCGGCCAGCAGATCGAAGCTGGTCGAGAAATTGCCCGCTCCAAAGTCGACGTTCAATTTGCCATTGGACAGGCTGGCCGACGCAACGCGCGACGAGTAGTCATCCAGCACGACGGCCTCGCCTCCCTTGAGCACAAAGCTGGCCGTACCACGCTCGGGCGGCGTCCAGTCGGACCCGCTGCGGCTGCGGAACAGCGCGTAGTAACGATTCATCGCCAAACGCTCATTATCAATACCGGCCTGCGCCAGATCGATCGTGGCCGGGGCGTCAGCCAGCGGCTGGAAGCGACCCCAGCTAATAGCCTTGTCCGGCGGCGGCGGCGCTGGCGTCGGGGCCGGCGTCGGGATCGGTGTCGGCGCGGGCGTCGGCGGCACCGTCGGCGCAGGGGTCGGCGCCGCGGTCGGGGCGGGCGTCGGCGCGGCCGTCGGGGCCGGGGTCGGCGCCGCGGTCGGGGCCGGGGTCGGCGCATGCGTCGGCGGGGTATTCGCGACCTGCTCCTTGATCACGGCGGTCTTCTGCGGATCGAGGTTGGGCTGCACTACGGGCGCCTGGGCCGTGCCACCGGGCTTGCCGACCGGCTCGTCCGAACGCGGCGGCGACATGGCGTCGGGCGCATTCGCCCCGGCTGCCAGCAGCTGGGGCGCCAGCTGGCCGCGCTGCAATTGCAGCAGCTGGCCGCGCTGATTGGCCGACAGCTCGCGGCTGGCATTGCCTTCGCAGGGGCCGGTGCCTTCCGGATTACAGGCGCCGCCAAAGCCGGCCATCACGATGCCGCCCGTATGGACAGTCACGCGCGTGACGTCCTGGTCGGCATAGACGGTGAAATCGGTGCCGCGCACGCCGATGGCGGCCAGCGGCGTATTGAAGCGGAAATTCTGGCGCGCCTGCTTGACGGCATTGCCCGAACTCGTACGGGCCGTGCCCGACAGCAGTTCCAGCTTGACGCGCGTATTGCTCGGCTGCTTGGTATCGACCTGGTAGGCGACGATCCGCGCCTTGGTATTGGCGCGCAATACCAGCAGGCCCTCGTCGACCGTTTCGATATAGACGAAACCGTCTTTACCCGTCGTCAGCAGTTCGCCCTCGTTCACTTTCGCGTCGAGCAGCAGGGGACGGCCGCCGGCCTGCGCGTCGCCGGTCACGAAAATGACCTTGCCCGCCACCCCGGCATGGGCCAGGCCAGCGATACTCAGCAACACAGCACTTGTAATTAGACCACGCAACATATACTTCCCCTTTCTCTCCCATTATCCTGCCAATGGGATAGGATTCTGTGACAACGATCACATTTTACTGCTGTTCGCCAGAAAGCCCGCTAAAATTACAAATTAATAACAATTTAAGACCTGGCGCCACATTCCTGTCACGACAGTGAAGGTTATACTGCGCGTTTATATTTCCCACGAGCACAATGTCGCGTCCCTCCTTCGTCCTGATCGCCCGCAGTCTGATCGCCGTGATGGCGGTCGTACTGACGGTCTGGGCGCAATGGTGGACGGCGCCGACGACCTCGTTTTTCGCCGGCGAATGGGTGCGTGACCGCTATTTGCAGCTGCAGACCACGCTGGCGCCGGAACCGCGCATCCTGATTGTCGACATCGACGAGGCCAGTCTGCAGGCCTACGGGCCGTGGCCGTGGCCGCACGGCCGCCTGGCCGACCTGGCCGAAACCCTGCTCGGCCACTACCATGCGCGCGGGGTCGCCTTCGACATCGTGCTCGAGGACGCCAGCGACCCGCTCGGCGAGGCGCGCCTGGCCGCACTCAGCCGCACCGGCCGCCTGGTGCTGGCGCAGATGTTCGATTACAGCAGCGAGCGGCCGGAGCCCCTGCGCAAGGGCCAGCTGGCCGGTGCCAGCAGCGCCCACGCCCAGACCGCGGCCGTGCCCGCCACGGGCTACCTGGCCAACCATGCCAGCGTGGTCCAGCATGCGCGCCAGGTCGGCAATCTGGGCTTCGTGCCCGATTCCGATGGCGCCCTGCGCCGCCTGCCGCTGTTCACCAGCTGGGGAGGCCAGCGCTATCCGACCCTCGGCGTGGCCCTGGTCGACTGCTGCAGCGGACCCGGCTCCCTGGTGCTGCCGCGCGAAGCCTTCATGCGCGTCGGCCTCAAGCGCGACTGGCCTGCCTACTATCTGGTGTCGGCCGCCGAGATTCTCAAGGAAGAGATCGATCCGGCCAGCTGCCAGCAGTGCCTGATCATCGTCGGCTCCTCCTCGCTCGGCCTGGGCGACCGCGTCACCACGCCGCTGGCCGAGAACCGGCCCGGGGTCTGGGTGCATGCGGCCATGACCTCGACCCTGCTCGACCTGAAAGCCGGCACCGCGCCCCCACCCTGGCCGGGCCGCTGGATCGCGCTGGCCTATGCGCTGGCCGCGACGCTCGTGGCCAGCTTCGCGTTTGCGCGCCTGTCGGCCCTGGCCAATGTCGGCCTGCTGGCGCTGTCGGCGGCCGGCTGGATGGGCCTGGCCTTCGTGGTCAGCCGCCACGATGCCGAATTCGGCCTGACCGGCCCGCTCGCCACCCATGCCTGGCTGCTGGCCGTCGGCGTGCCCTTCCACTGGCAGCTGACGCAGCGCCGCTCGCGCCATTTGTTTGATACTCTGCGCCAGTATGTGGCGCCGGCCGTGGTCGACGAACTGCTGCGCAGCGACGTCAAGGACCCGCTCACGCCGCGCCTGCGCGACGTCACCACCCTGATCGCCGACATGGAAGGCTATACGACCCAGGTTGAACAACTGCCCGTGGATGAAGCGGCCAAGCTGACGCGCGACTTCCTCGACTGCCTGACCGGGCCGGTCTTCACGCGCCACGGCACCATCGACAAATACACGGGCGACGGCCTGGTGGCGTTCTGGGGCGCGCCGCTGCCGAACGCCGAGCACGCCGACCTGGCGCTCGACGCGGCCGAAGACATCGTGCGCCGCGTGGCCGTGCTGTCGGCCGCACGCGTGGCGGCCGGCCGCCCGCCGCTGCGGGTGCGCATCGGGATCGACTCCGGCCCCGCCATGGCAGGCGACTTCGGCACCCAGTTCCGCAGCGTCTACACGGCCGTCGGCGACAGCGTCAACACCGCGTCGCGCCTCGAACAGGCCGCGCGCGACTTCCCCCATTGCGTGATCATCGGCGCCGGCACGGTCGAACGCGCCAAGCGCCACCAGTTCCTGCCCCTGGGCGAACGTCTGCTGCGCGGCAAGGAAAAGCCGACCCAGCTGTTCACCCTGGCCACGCCGGAGGCCGCATGATGCTGCGCCGCCTGCTGCCCGCCCTGCTCTGCCTGCTGGCCCTGACGGCCCGCGCCGGCGAGGAGCAGGTGCCGCCCGACCTCTACCAGGAAGCCTTGCAGTCGATCAGCGAAGGCCGCAACCAGGATGCCTACGAAACCCTGAAGCGCCTGATCGAAGGCGAGCCGACCCACGCCGGCGCCTGGCTCGAAGTGGCCCTGATCCAGTGCAGCCTCGGCAACGGGGACGAGGCCGAGCGCCTGTTCGCCGAAATCGAACGCCGTTTCCAGCCGTCGCCGGCCATCCGCGCCCTGATCAGCAAGGCGCGCAGCGAAGGCTGCAGCACCTGGAATGCGCACCGCCAGGCCAATCTCAGCCTGGCGCGCGGGCTCGACCACAACGTCAACCAGGGCGCCACCAATCCGGTGCTGCAGGTCACGGGCGGCGAGATCACCCTGTCCGACGAGTTCCTGCCCAAGCCCGATCACTACACGGTGTTCAGCGGCGATTACCTGCGCGATATTTCGCGCAATGGCAGCGTCGGCTATGCCCAGTTCTCGCTGCGCAAGAACGACCGCCTGCACCAGTACGACACCGGCTCCGTGTTCATCGGCACCGAAAGCCCGTGGCGCCTGGGCGCCTGGACCGTGCGCACCAATGCCATGCTGGGCGCCATGAGCCTGGGCGGCCGGCTCTACCAGCGCCAGCTGCAGCTGCAGGCGCGCGTCGGCCCGCCCCTGCCCCTGCCCGGCAGTCTGCAGGCCCAGCTGCTGGCCGGCTTCAACCATGTCGATTACATGACGCTCACCCATTTCGACACGAATACCTGGGAAATGCGCGCCATCCTCAATTACCGCGCCGAAACGCGGCAGTGGACGGCCAGTTTCGGCGTGCTGGACGACAAAGCGCATGAGCTGCGCCCGGGCGGCGACCGCCATGGCCAGCAGGCCAGCCTGGTGCTGCGCCAGGCCCTGCCCGAGGGCGCCGGCTGGATCGACCTGTCCTACACGCGCCAGACCTGGCAGAGCCAGCGCGCCTATGCGGCCGGCCTGATCGACACCACGCGCGCCCAGCGCACCCATGCGCTGCGGGCCGCCTGGACCTATCCGGTCGCCCCGCGCCAGAGCCTGCAGCTCGAGGTGCGCCGTCTTGTCAATCGCGAAAACATCTCGATCTTTCAGTACAATAACCGTCTGGTGCAACTCAGCTGGCAATGGCAGGCCCCCTAGCCACCCCGGACGCGCACGCAACACGGCCCTTGGCCGAGCCCGTCCCCCTCATGTATGCTGCAAGACGATGAATGCCGCCGCCCCCATGTCCGATCTGCCTGACAACCCGAGCCCGCCCGATCCGGCCGCGCTCCAGGAGGAGCCGCGCCAGCAGAATATCCACATCCACCTGCGCCGCATCCCCCTGCTGTCCGGCCTGTCGGACGAGGAAGTGCTGAAGGTCAAGCAGGATATCCGCATCCGCCAGTACGCCAAGCGCGACGTGGTGCTGCACAAGGGCGGCAGTGGCGATGGCCTGCTGTTCCTGCTGGCCGGCTCGCTGCAGGTGATCGACGTGACCGAAGACGGGCGCGCGATCGGCCTGCGCATGCTGCAGCCGGGCGACTTCTTCGGCGAAATCGCGCTGATCAATAACTCCACGCGCTCGGCCTCGGTGGTCGCGATGAGCGAGGTGCTGGTCGCCTTCCTGCCCGCGCCCACGGCCTTGCATCTGTTCTCGCACTCGCCCTCGGTGGCCAACCAGATGCTGCGCCACCTGGCCCAGAAGATCCAGCGCGACTCGGAATTCCGCGCCCTGCTGTCGATTAACAACACGGTCAAACGCATCTACACCTATATCGCCCTGCTCCAGCAGAAGAATCCGGACGGCACGGCCAAGGTGGAAAACCTGCCGACCCACCAGGACATTGCCAACATGATCAACACCTCGCGCGAGACCGTCACGCGCGCCCTGCTGACCCTGCAGCAGCAGGGCATCGTGCAGAAGGATTCGCACAAGCTGATCATCCTGAACCCGGAAGCGCTGCAAAAACTCACCCAAAGCGCCTGAGCGCAGCGCTGAGCGCGGTATAATCCGGCGCTTGTTTATTTGGCATTTCTACGATGATCCCAGCCGCCATGCTCAAAGGCGCCTGGAGCTACCGCGGGTTTATCCTCGGCAGTGTCCGGCGCGAGTTCCAACTGAAATACGGCAATGCCATCCTCGGCGCCAGCTGGTCTGTGCTGAGCCCGCTGGCGATGATCCTCGTCTACACCCTGATCTTTTCGCAGGTGATGCAGAACCGTCTGCCGGGCGCGGCCGGTCCGTTCGCCTATTCGATCTACCTGTGCGCGGGCACCCTGACCTGGGGCCTGTTCTCGGAAATCACGGGGCGCGCCCAGACCATGTTCCTCGAACAGGGCAATCTGCTGAAGAAGATTAACTTCCCGCGCATCTGCCTGCCGATCATCATCATCCTCAATGCCCTGCTGAACTTCACCATCATCTTCGGGCTCTTTCTCGGCTTTCTCGTGCTGACCGGCAGCTTCCCCGGCTGGATCGCGCTGGCGATGCTGCCGGTGCTGCTGATCCAGGTGCTGTTTGCGATTGGCCTGGGCATGATCCTCGGCGTGCTCAATGTGTTCTTCCGCGACGTCGGCCAGTTCTTCCAGATTTTTGTGCAGTTCTGGTTCTGGTTCACGCCGATCGTCTACCCGGCCACGATCCTGCCGCCGGCCGTGCACGATCTGCTGGCCTACAACCCGATGTTCGCGCTGACCGTGGCCTACCAGACCATCTTCGTCAAGGCCACGGCGCCGGTCTGGTCGACGCTGCTCTATCCGGCCGGGCTGGCCCTCGTGCTGTGCCTGCTGGGCCTGCACTTGTTCCGTAAGCGCTCGGGCGAAATGGTGGACGAACTCTGATGGGCACGATTCAAGTCAGCGGCCTGGGCAAGGCCTACAAGATCTATTCGACGCGCAGCGCGCGCCTGCTCGAATGGTTGAGCGGCAAGCAGCGCCACCAGCTCAAATGGGTGCTGCAGGACATCAGCTTCCACGTGGCGCCGGGCGAGGCCGTCGGCCTGGTCGGCATCAACGGGGCCGGCAAGTCGACCCTGCTGAAGATGATCACCGGCACCACCATGCCGACCACGGGCAGCGTCCACCTCGGTGGCAGCGTGGCCGCCCTGCTCGAACTGGGCATGGGCTTCCACCCCGACTTCACGGGGCGCCAGAACGTCTACATGGCCGGCCAGCTGATCGGCATGACGGCCGAGGAGATCACGGCGCGCATGCCCGAGATCGAAGCCTTCGCCGAACTGGGCGACTACATCGACCAGCCGGTGCGCGTGTACTCGAGCGGCATGCAGGTGCGCCTGGCCTTCTCGGTGGCGACCGCGCGCCGCCCCGACATCCTGATCGTGGACGAGGCCTTGTCGGTCGGCGACGCCTACTTCCAGCACAAGAGCTTCGCCCGCATCAAGGCCTACCGCGCCCAGGGCACCACCCTGCTGCTGGTCTCGCACGACAAGCAGGCCATCCAGTCGGTGTGCGACCGCGCCATTTTGCTCGACGGCGGACGCCTGGCGCGCGAGGGCAAGCCGGAAGAAATCATGGACTACTACAACGCCATGCTGGCCGAGCGCGAAAACCAGACCGTGCAGACGCGCGTCGGCGCGCACGGCAAGGTGCAGACCATCAGCGGCACGCTCGAAGCGACGGTGGCCGACATCGCCCTGCTCGACGCCGCCGGCCAGCGGGTCGAGGTGGTCGACGTCGGCGCCCCGGTCACGCTCGAAGTGGCGGTGCACGCGCATGCGCCGATTCCGCGCATGGTGCTCGGCTATATGATCAAGGACCGGCTCGGCCAGGCCATGTACGGCACCAATACCCATCTGAAGGAACAGCCGCTCGACGACGTCAGCCCCGGCGAGCGCGTGGTCTATCGCTTCGCCTTCCCGATGAACCTGGGCCCCGGCACTTATTCGGTGTCGACCGCCATCGTCAGCACCGAGACCCACCTGGTCAACAACTACGAGTGGCGCGACCTGGCCCTGGTGTTCACCGTCGTGAACATGCACCGCCCGTATTTCGAGGGCACCGCCTGGCTGGATCCGCAGATCGAGATCACGCGCCCATGAACTACTTCCTGTCCTATGCCCAGAACCACGAGGACGTGCTGCTCTGGCGCGCCCTCGGGCACATCAAGAACGGCTTCTACATCGACGTCGGCGCCAACGATCCGACCGAGCACTCGGTCACGCGCGCCTTCTACGAGCGTGGCTGGTGGGGCATCAATGTCGAACCGCTGCCGCGCTTCGTGGCCGCCTTCCGCGAGCAGCGCCCGCGCGACGTCAACCTGGCCGTGGCGGCCGGCGCCAAAGCTGGCCGCATCACCCTGTACGACGTCACCGACATCAGCGGCTGGTCGACCACCACGCCCGAAGTGGCGGCCCGCATCGCACGCGAAGGGCATGCGACCACCGAAGTGCAGGTCGAGCAGCGCACCCTGGCCAGCATCTGTGCCGAGCACGCGCGCGGCGACATCCACTTCCTGAAGATCGACGTCGAGGGCTTCGAGGGCGACGTCCTGCGCGGCATGGACTTTGGCCGCTGGCGCCCGTGGGTGCTGGTGATCGAGGCCACCGAACCGGCCAGCCGCACCACCAATCACGCGCAATGGGAAGCCCTGGTCACGCGCCACGGCTACCGCTTCGTGTGGTTCGATGGTCTGAACCGCTACTACATCGCGCCCGAGCATCCGGAACTGGCCGAAGCCTTCACCGTGCAGCCGAATGTGTTCGACGCCTACATCAGCTGGCACCTCGATGGCGCCTGGCGCCAGCTTGAGGCGGCCGCCGAACGCGAACAGCGCACCCTGGCCGAACGCGACGCCGCGCGCGCCGACTACCAGGCCCTGCGCGCCGACCTGGCCGCCACCATCGAACGCAGCGTGGCCGCCGACGCGGCGCGCCGCGCCAGCGAGGCGCGCCTGCAGGAGGCCGAGGCGGCTGCACAGGAGGCGCAGCGCCAGCTGGCCCTGCTGCGCGAAGACCTGGCCGCCAGCCAGCGCCGCCAGAGCGTGGCGCGCGCCCGCCTGCTCGACATGGGCGACGCCAATGAGCGTCTGAGCCAGGATCTGCATGCGGCCCAGACCGAGCTGGCCCAGACCCGCGCCAGCCTGGCCGAGACCCTGGCCCAGCGCGACGCGATTCACGTCGAACTGAGCACGCTGTACCAGAACGCCGCCCACCTGCAGGCCGCCCACGACGCCCGCGGCGCCCGCATCGGCGAACTCGAACAGCAGCTGCACGCGGTCTACCACAGCCGCAGCTGGCGCATCACGGCGCCGCTGCGCTTCGTGCTCGGCCTGCGCCACGGCGGCCTGCGCACTCACGCCACCCGCTTGCTGCTGTGGCTGAAAACCCAGAACTGGGCGCGCCGCGTGGCCAAGCCGCTGATGCAGCATGTGCCGGGCGTGAACAGCATGGCCCAGGAGGTGCTCGACAAGGTCGACCCGGCGCGCCAGAGCGCGCTGCCGCCGCCCCCACCCGAAGACCCGTTGCGTGCCGAGCTGTCGCACGACGCGCGCGCCGTGCTGGACGACCTGCAGCGCGTGACCCACTCCCCGCGTGAGGCTGCCTGATGCGCGTGCTGATCTCCCTGCCCCATACCGATTATCTGGGCCCGGCCCTGGCCTTTGCCGAGGCGGCCCGCCAGCACGAACTCTGGCTCGCACCCGGCGCCATGAGCGCCCAGGTGCTGGACGAGCTGAGCGCCACCTTCGCCGGGCTGATCGCGCCCGAACGCATCCTGCCCCCCGGTCCCGCGCTGGCCGGCGACAGCCACTGGAGCCGCGCCGCCCAGCGCGCCCTGCACGCCTACAGCCTGACCCGGCATGCGGCCGATGGCATCTTCCACAGCGATGCCGGCCTCGATCCGCAACAGGCCGCCGCCGCGCTGGATCAAAGCAGCGACGCGCGCGCCAAACCGCGCCTGGCCTATGTCTCGCCGCTGCCGCCCGAGCGCTCCGGCATCGCCGACTACAGCGCCGAACTGCTGCCCGAACTGGCGCGCCACTACGAGATCACCGTCATCCTGTGCCAGGAAAAGCTCGACTGTCCGTGGGTCGAAGCCGAGCTGCCGGTGCGCGACGTGGCCTGGTTCCAGCAGCACGCCGAAGACTTTGACCGCGTGCTTTACCACATCGGCAATTCGCCGATGCACGCCCATATGTTCGCCCTGCTCGAGAGCGTGCCAGGCGTGGTGGTGCTGCACGATTTCTACCTGTCGAACATTCTGCACCACCTGCAGGAACGCCCGGGCGGCGGCGCCGTGTTCGACCGCGCCGCCTTCGACGCGCATGGCTACAGCGGCCTGCTGGCGCGCGCCCGCCAGGGCCTGCACGACTTCGTCTGGTCGCATCCGTGCAATCAGCGCGTGCTGCGCCATGCGGGCGGGGTGATCGTCCATTCGGCTTACGCGCGCCAGCTGGCCTGCCAGTGGTACGGCCCCGGCGCCGATACCGGCTGGGCCCAGCTGCCGCTGCTGCGCGCCGCGAACACCCTGCCGGAACGGGCCGCCGCGCGCGCCGCGCTCGGTCTGAACGAGGACGACTTCCTGGTCTGCAGCTTCGGCCTGCTCGGCCCGACCAAGCTCAATCACCGCCTGCTGGCGGCCTGGCAGGCCTCGCCGCTGGCGCGCGACAGCCAGGCCCACCTGGTCTTCGTCGGCGAGAACGACGGCGGCCGCTATGGCCAGCAGATGACCGAGGCGATCGCCCATGCGCCGCGCGCCAAGATCAGCGGCTATGTCGACAGCACCCTGTACCACCTGTATCTGGCCGCCTGCGACGCCGCCGTGCAGCTGCGCAGCGCCACCCGCGGCGAGACCTCGGCCGCCGTACTCGACTGCCTGCTGGCCGGCGTGGCGACCATCGCCAATGCCCATGGCGCCATGGCCGAACTGCCGTCCACGGTGCTGCTGCAACTGGACGACTGCTTCGACGACGCCGACCTCTGCGCGGCCCTGGTGCGCCTGCGGGGCGACGCCGCTCTGCGCGCGCGCCTTGGCCAGGCCGGCGCCGCCTACCTGCGCGCCGAGCATGCGCCCGCTCCCGTGGGCGAGCGCTATGCGGGCGCGATCGAAGGCTTCTACCGCCAGCATCCGCGCCTGGCCTACACCAGCCTGTTGCAGCGCGTCGCCCAGCTCGGCCCGGGCACGCCGGCCGAGATGGCGGCGCTGGCCGCGGCCGTGGCCGAGGCGGCCCCGCCGAACCTGCCGCGCCGCCTGTATGTGGACGTCTCGGCCATGGTCCAGCGCGACCTGAAGACCGGCATTCAGCGCGTGGTGCGCGCCATTCTCATGGCCCTGCTCGACGCGCCGCCGGCCGGCTACCGCATCGAACCGGTCTACACGCGCGGCGGCGGCACGCCCTACCGCTACGCGCGCCAGTGGATGGCGCACGCGCTCGAGCTGCATGCGCCCGAGCTCGAGGACGCACCGATCGACGCGCGCGCCGGCGACATCTTCCTCGGCATCGACCTGTTCATGCAAGGCACCTACCAGAACGAGGCGCGCCTGCGTGCGATGGCCGAGCGAGGCGTGCAGCTGCACTTCGTGGTCTACGACATCCTGCCGCTGCTGCGCCCCGACTGCTTCCCGTATGGGGCCGAAGACGATTTCCGCACCTGGGTCGAAGCGATCGCGCGCGTTGCGCACGGCCTGACCTGCATCTCGGGCGCGGTGGCCGACGAGCTGCACACCTGGCTCCAGGCGCGTCCGCCGCAACGCGCGACGGCGCTGCGGATCGGCGCCTTCCACCTTGGCGCCGACATCGACGCCAGCCAGCCCTCGACCGGTCTGCCCGAGCAGGCCGACAGCATCCTGGCCGCGCTGGCGGCGCGCCCGACCGTGCTGATGGTCGGCACCGTGGAGCCGCGCAAGGCGCACCGCCAGGCCCTGGCCGCCTTCGAGCTGCTGTGGGCGCGCGGCATCGACGTCAACCTCGTCATCGTCGGCAAGCTCGGCTGGATGATGGAGGACTTCGAGAACAAGGCGCTCGGCCATGCCGAATACCAGCGCCGCCTGTTCTGGCTGCAAGGGATTTCGGACGAGATGCTGCTCAAGGTGTATGCGGCCAGCGACGGCCTGCTGGCGGCCTCGGAGGGCGAAGGCTTCGGCCTGCCGCTGATCGAGGCGGCCCAGCACGGCCTGCCGATCCTGGCGCGCGGCCTGCCCGTGTTCCGCGAGGTGACGGGTGCACACGCCAGCTATTTCGACGGCCTGGAAGCCAGCGATCTGGCCGGCGCCCTGGCCGACTGGCTGGCCGCCCTGGCCGCGGGCACGGCGCCGCGTTCGGAGGGCATGCCCTGGCTGACCTGGGCCGACAGCGCGGGCCAACTGCTCGACTGCGTGCTGGGCGGAAAGTGGCGCCATACGCTGCCGCCCGCTTGACATTTGACAGACAAATTTCCGATGCCTCAACGGTATAATGTCCGTTTGACCATTGTTGGCAGACGACATTTATGATTATCGGTAAGGGCATGCTCGCAAGCGCCTTTGCACCCGCGTTCGCGGATGCGGCGGACGTGCTGGTGTTCGCGTCGGGCGTCTCGAATTCGCGCGAGACCCGGCCCGAGGCCTTTGCCCGCGAACGTGCGCTGCTGGAAGCGGCACTGCCGAGCGCCGCGCGGCTCGTGTATTTTTCGACCTGTTCGGTCGAGGACCCGGCCCTGCAGGACGCGCCCTATGTGCGCCACAAGCGCGCGCTCGAAGCCCTGGTGCGCGAGCGCGCCGAGCGCTACGCGATTTTCCGCCTGCCGCAGGTGGTCGGGCGCACGCCGAATCCGCACACGCTGACCAATTTTCTGGCCCAGCAGATCCGCAGCGGCCAGCCGATCCAGGTCTGGACCGAGGCGCGCCGCAATCTGATCGACGTCGACGACGTGGCGGCGATCGCCGGCTGGATTCTGCGCACCCAGGCGCCGCAGCAGCTGGTGGCCAATATCGCCTGCCCGTTCTCGATCGGCGTGCCGGAGCTGGTGGCGCTGTTCGCCCGCGTGCTCGGACGCCCGGCCCAGACGGTGCCGGTGGCCGCCGGCGGACGCTATCCGATCGACACCACCCTGACCGAAACGGCCGCCCAGGCGCTGGGCATCCGCTTCGACGACGACTACCTCCCCCAGCTGATCCGCAAATACTATGCCGATGCCTGAGCGCCCCGCCCTGTCCCTGGTGATTCCCGTGTATGGCAGCGAGAAGGTGCTGCCCGAACTGGTCGCCCGCCTGTACGCCACGCTCGAGGCCTTGCCCCAGGCCGGCCCGGGGCGTTTCGAGATCATCTTCGTGTGCGACTGCTCGCCCGACGGCAGCTGGCGCGTGATCGAACAGCTGGCCCAGCAGTATCCGGCCGTGCGCGGCATCCTGCTGCGCATGAACGCCGGCCAGCACAATGCCCTGATGGCCGGCTTCGCCAAGGCGCGCGGCGAGATCATCGTGACCATGGACGACGACCTGCAGCATGCGCCGTCCGACATCCCGGCCCTGCTGGCCGAACTCGAGCAGGGACGCGACGTCGTCTATGCGCGCTTCGGCAAGCGCAAAGGCCACGCGACCTGGAAGCTGTGGGGCAGCAAACTGAATGACCTGGTCGCCGGCTATCTGATGCACAAGCCGCGCGGCCTTTATCTGTCGCCGTTCCGCGCCCTGCGCGCCAGCATCCGCGACGATATCCTGCGCTACACCGGGCCGTACGTCTATGTGGACGGCCTGATCCTGTCGGTGACGCGCAATATCGGCACGGTCGATGTCGACCACCACGAGCGCTATGCGGGCGAAACCGGCTACAGCTTCAAGAAGTCGGTGTCGCTGTGGCTGAAGATGGCGACCAGCTTCTCGATCGTGCCGCTACGCCTGACCTCGCTTGCGGGCCTGGTCTTCGCCGGCCTCGGCTTCCTGCTCGCCCTGCTCCTGATCATCCAGAAATTCACGCTCGACCTGATGCCGGTCGGCTGGTCCTCGCTGATCGTCACGATCCTGATCGTCGGCGGCGTGCAGCTGCTGGCCCTGGGGATGCTGGGCGAATACCTGGGGCGCGTGCTGCTGACCCTGAATATGCGTCCGCAATACGTGGTCGGCAAGACGGTCGGCCTCGAATGAAACAGTTCCTGCTCTACTGCCTGTGCGGCGGCACCGGCGTGCTGACCGATCTGGCCATCTACTGGCTGGCCGTGCATGCCGGCGTCCACTACCAGCTGGCGAATGTGGCCGGCTATGTGAGCGGCACCCTGGTCAGCTTCGCGCTCAACCGCGTGATCACCTTCAATCAGCGCGACAAGGTCGGCCAGCGCCTCGCCATGTTCCTGGCCGTGGCCGCCGTCGGCTATGCGGCCTCGGCCGCGCTGCTGGCCGTGCTGATCGGCGGCTTCGGCCTCGATGCCCGTCTCGCCAAAGTGCTGAGCCTGCCGATGGTCGTGGCCCTGCAATTTACTCTGAACCGCCGTTTCTCTTTCAAACAATGACTGCCACTTACGATACCGTGATCGTCGGCGCCGGCTTCACCGGCCTGACCGCTGCCCTGCAACTGGCGCGCGCCGGCCAGCGCGTGCTGGTGCTCGAGGCCGACAGCGGCCCGGGCGGCCTGGCCGGCACCTTCGAATTCCAGGACGGGGTGACGATCGAAAAGTTCTACCACCACTGGTTCGACAATGACCGCTATGTGCCCGAGCTGGTCCGGGAACTGGGGATGGAAGGCGATGTCGTGATCATGCCGTCCAAGACCGGCATGTATTTCAACGGCCGCCACTGGCGCCTGTCGACCCCGCTCGACCTGCTGCGCTTCAAACCGCTGCCCCTGCTCGACCGCATCCGCCTCGGCCTGATGGTGCTGAAGGTGCGCAAGGTGAAGGACTGGAAGTCGATCGAACATCTGTCGATCCGCGAGTGGCTCGAACCCCTGTGCGGCGCGGCCGCCTACCGCGTGGTCTGGCAGCCGCTGATCGAGAACAAATTCTCGGTCGTGGCCGACGAGGTCAATGCAGTCTGGATGTGGAAGAAACTGGTGCTGCGCGGCAGTACGCGCGACAAGAAGGGCGGCGAACAGCTGGCCTACTTCAAGGGCGGCTTCGGCCGCCTGGCGCAGAAGATGGCCGAAGAGATCGACCGCCTGGGCGGGCGCGTCCAGTACGGCACGCCGGTGCTCGGCGTGCGCGCCGAGGGCGGCCAGCTGCAGGCCCTGCGCACGGCCGCCGGCGACTGCACGGCCAAGCAATTCCTGTTCACGCCCTCGTTCAGCATCATCGCCGACATCCTGCAGGAAGCCGCACCGGCCGACTGGCTGGCAAGCCTGCGGCGCGTGCGCTATCTGGGCAATGTCTGCCTCGTGCTCGAACTCGACCGCAGCCTGTCGGACACCTACTGGCTGAACGTGAACGACCCCGGCTTCCCCTTCGTCGGCGTGATCGAACACACCAATTTCGACAGCCCGGCCAATTACGGCGGCAAGCACATCGTGTTCCTGTCGCGCTATCTGGCCAAGGAAGACCCGGTCTGGCAGATGGACGATGCCGCCTACCTGACGTTCGCCCTCGGCCACCTGCAGCGCATGTTCCCGGACATGGCGCGCGACTGGATCCGCGACTACAAGGTGTGGCGCGCCGACTATGCCCAGCCGGTCACCGAACGCCATTACTCAGACTACGTGCCCGGCCAGGAGACGCCGTTCGCCAACGCCTTCATCTCGACCATGGCCCAGATCTACCCGGAAGACCGCGGCACCAACTACGCGATCCGTGAGGGCCGGGCGATCGCCCAGCGCCTGCTGGACACCGGCGCAGCATGAAGCCAGGCGCACTCGGACTGGGAAGCCGCTGCGCACTGCTGGCAGCGGGCGCGCTGCTGCTGGCGCTCAGTGTGCTCAATCAGCAGTGGACCCAGTCCTTCGATTTCGCCCACCACTACTCGCTGGTGGCGCGCATCGCCGAGCATTGGACCCTGCATCCGCTGTCCCACGTCGAATACACCGACCCCGGCCTGGGCGAGATGAATATCTACCCGCGTCTGTCGCACCAGCTGGCCGCCGTGCTCGGGCGTCTGCTCGGCTCGCCGCTGCTGGGCATGCACCTGACGGCCCTGCTGTCGCTGGCCGTGCTGTGGGGCGCGCTGGCCAGCAGCCTCGCCACCCTGCCGCGGCGCGCCAGCCTGCTCGCCGCCGCCGCCCTGCTGCTCGGCGGCGCCGGCCTGCACTATGGTCTCGGCCTGCCCCTGCATGGCGAGGAGCTGGTCGGCAACTACTTCTATGCCCAATTGGTCGGCCATGCGGCGGCACTGGCCTTGCTGGTGCTCGACCTGGCAGCCGAACGGCGCGCGGCCGCCCCGGTGGGTCGCCGCCTGCTGCTGCTGGCCGGCATGTATCTGGTGGCCAGCATCCACCTGCTGCCCGCGGCCGAAGTCTTGGCCTATCTGGCGGCGCAGAGTCTGCTCGAGGCGCTGCGCACGGGCGGCTGGCGCGCGCGCAGCCTGGTGATCGGGCTGTGGCCGGGTCTGGCCGGCGCCCTCTTATTGCGCAGCCACCACAGCTATTGGGCGATGGGCAAAATCGCCGCCAATGACGGCGTGCTCAACACCCCGTGGTTCCAGCATTCCTGGGCATTCGGCCTGTATGTGCTGGTGCTGGCACTGCTTGGCTGCGCCCTGCTCAGCGCCTGGTGGCGCCAGCAGGGCGCAGCCTGGCCGGCCCTGAAGCTGGCCGGGCTGTACGCCCTGGCCGTGGCCGGCATCGCAGGCCTCCAGTTCCTGCTGTTTATGACTGGTCACAGCAATCTGTATGCGCTGAAAAAGCATGCATTTGCCCTGCATGGCGCCATGCTGTTTGCCATCAGCCTTGGCCTCGCCTGGGGACTGGCGCGCGCGGCGGCCCATCCGGCACGCGGATTTCTGCTGCAAGGTCTGCTGCCAGTGCTGCTGATGGTGGCGCTGGCCCGCATGGCGCTGCCGCTCCAACCGGGCGCGCCGATGGCGCCGCTGGTTGCGCTCGAACACCAGCTGCAGCTGCGCCATGACCTGCAGCTGCCGCCGTCGGACAAGCCCACTTACGTGCTGCGCCTCGATGGTCAGACGCCGATCACCCATTACTTGTTCTCGCTCGGGATTTTCCACATTCCGCGCGATGCCATGTCCATCGTGCTGGTCGAGGACCGCCTGCCCAGCGACTGGAGCGCGCTGTCCAGCGTGCTGACCTCCGAACACTCCGAACTCGACCGCGACCCGGCCTGCCGCCGGGCGCCACCGGCCAATGAGCTGGTGGTGCTCGACGCCAGTTGCGTCGGCGCCGCCCTGGGCCGGCCCGCCCATGACCTGTCGTTCCAACGCAAGGGGCTGGCAAACAATTGCACGCTCGAGCATTTCTCCGGGCGCGAAGACCACGGCAGCTGGAGCGATGGCCGCAGCGCCAGCCTGCGCTGCCCGCTGCCGGCCCGTCCGGGTCCAGCGCTGCGCAGCGTCGATCTGGAGGTGGCCGGCTTCGTCACGCCGGCCTGGCCGCGCCAGCGCGTCCAGATCACGGTGATCGGCGGCGCCAGCCAGACGCTGGTGCTCGACCTCGCGCACCCGGTCCAGACCGTGCGCCTGGCGCTGCCCGCCGCCGCCCAGGACAGCCTGAGCCTTCGCTTCGAGTTTCCCGACGCCCAGTCGCCGCAGGCGCTTGGCCAGTCGCCCGACGCGCGCCTGCTGGCCATGGCCCTGCGTCGCATGACTTTCCAATAAGGCCCCCCGATGAGCCCATCCACGCTGCTGATCCTGAAACCCTCGCTGCCCCTGCGCCTGGCGCTGTGGGCCCTGCTGGCCCTGGCTTTGCTGCTGTTCACCGTCGAGCATATGTGGGGCAATACAGGCGACCTGGCGCACCACTACGCGCTGGTCACGCGCCTGATGGAGAACTGGGGCCTGGCCCATGCGGGCGATGTCAGCCTCGGCGAGATGAACTACTATCCGCGCGCGAGCCATGTGCTGGCCGCCGTGCTGGGCAGCGTGCTCGGCTCGCCGCTGGCTGGCCTGCATGTGCTGTCCCTGCTGGCCGTGTTCACGGTCTGGGGGGCCCTGGCCGCCATCGTGTTCGACCTGCCCAAGCGGATCGGGCGCGGCGCCGCCCTGGTGCTGGTGCTGCTGTTGAGCGTGAATGCCCTGAGCGGCATGCTCGATCTGCACGGCGGCGAGATCGTCATCAATTACTTCTATGCCCAGCTGGTCGGCCAGGCCGGCCTGCTCGCCCTGCTGCGCCTGTGGCAGGGCGCCGAGGCGCGCGGCATGGCGCTCGGCTGGCGCTATCTGCTGCTGGTGCCGGGCGCACTCTTGATCAATGCCCTGCATCTGCTGCCCGGCCTGATGCTGCTGGCCATGATGGCCCTGCTGCTGCTGCTCGAATGGCAGCTGCTGGCAGCGGCCGGCTGGCGCCAGCAGCTGCGCAGCCTGGCCTTGCCGCTGCTCTGCACGGCTGTGGCCGCGCTGCTCGTGCACAGCAGCGAGGCCTACCAGACCATGCGCAGCCTCGGCAATCACGATGGCTGGCTCGAACTGGCCCTGTACCGCAAGCCCAGCGGCGTGGCCGGGGCCGCCCTGCTGCTGGCGGCGATCTCGGCCGCTCTGCTGTGGGTCTGGCGGCGCCAGGCGCCGGCCGAGCGCCACAGCATGCTGAGCCTGAAATATGCGGGCGCGCTCGGTCTCGCCTGCGCCGCGCTGTGCCTGCTGCAATACCTGATGCTGCTGGTGCTGCACGAGGGTTCGCCTTACGCCGTCAAGAAATACGCGTTCACGATCAACAGCCTGCTGCTGCTGAACGCCGCGCTCGGCGCCGGCCTGCTGCTGGCGCGCACGGGGCGCACGGCGGCGCCGACGCGCAACCTCGGGCTCGGCTATGCCTATCTGGGTCCGCTGGCTGTATGCGCCATCGCCAGCCTGAGTGTGCTGCCGCAGTACGCGATCCAGAGCGCCTCGGCCCTGGTGCGTACCGAACATCAGCTGCAGGTGCTGCGCGACAGCACCCTACCCGACACCCCGGGCCGCTACACCTATGTGATCGGGCTGCCCTACCGCAGCGCCATCGTCGACTACATGTTCTCGCTGGGTGTGTTCACGATGGCGCGCAATGCGAATGGGAATGCGCTGATCGGCAACCGACCGCTTGAAGACTGGTATCAGGTGGGCAATGTGGTGACGGCCGAGGGCAGCATGCTCGACCGCTTTCCGGCCTGCCGCCGCGGGGCGCCGCGCCAGGGCCTGGTGGTGCTCGACGGCAGCTGCCTCGATCGCCAACTGGGCGGCACGCGCCAGCTGATCGGTTTCCGCGCGAGCGATAGCCCGCACCGCTGCAAGCTCAAGGGTTTCAGTATCGAAGAGGTCGATGGCAGCTGGACTGTTGGCAAGCAGGCCGAGCTCGACTGTGCAATGCCGCGCGCCGCCAAGCCGCAGCCGACCCGGGTCGAGATTGAGAGCGAGGCCTTCCTCGCCGGGGCCAGCCAGGACGTGCAGTTCAGCCTGAATGGCGGCGCGCCGGTCAGCGCCCACTACACGCAGGCGACGATCCGGCAGAAGCTGGAGCTGGCGCTGCCGCAGCCGCTGCCCGAACGGCTCGTGCTGCGGATCGAGATCCTCCATCCGAGCAGTCCGACGGCCGAAGGCAAGGGCCACGACGACCGCCAGCTCGGCATCCAGCTGCGCCAGCTGCGCTTCCAGTAAGCCAGCACTTTCCGCCCAAACAAATCGGGGTCAGACCCCATTTATCCGCCAGGATAAATGGGGTCTGACCCCGATTTGTTTGGGGGGCAAAAAAACGCCAGGATGGCCTGGCTGGCAGGCGGATCCTGGCGGTTTGTGCGCGCTGCGCGCGGCTTAGGTGCTGGGCTTGGGGGTGCCGCCCAGCAGGAAGGCGACCTGGCCCTTGGCGGGCTTGAGCGGGCCTTTTGCCGCGGCCGGCAGGTTGGCGCCCGCGGCCGGCTGGCTGCCCTTGCTCGGCTCGTAGGGCTTGAGGAACCAGGGGTCGACGGCCGCGCGGCGCGGCGGCGGCGAACCGGCGCCGGCGCCGGACGGCCGGCGTTCACGCTCACGTTCGCGTTCGCCGGCGCTGTCGGGCCGGCGCGCCTCGCGCCGGCGCGCGCCGGGCGCGAAGCCTTCGAGCTCGCCTTTCGGAATGCTTTGCTTGATCAGCTTTTCAATGTCGGTCAGCAGGCGCTCGTCCTTGTCGGAATAGATCGAGAAGGCGTCGCCCGAGGCACCGGCGCGGCCGGTCCGGCCAATCCGGTGCACATAGTCTTCGGCATTGAAGGGCAGATCGAAATTGATCACGCACGGCAGCTCGGCAATGTCGAGGCCGCGCGCGGCCACGTCGGTCGCCACCAGCACGTCGATGCCGCCGGCCTTGAAGGCCTCGAGCGCGGCCAGCCGCTCCTGCTGGGTCTTGTCGCCGTGGATGGCCATCGCCTTGATGCCTTCCTGCTCGAGCTGGCGGGCCAGGCGCGAGGCGCCGATCTTGGTGTTCGAGAACACCAGCACCTGCTTGAGGTCGCGCCCGCGGATCAGGTGCACGCACAGGTCGCGCTTGGCGTCCTCGTCGACCTTGTAGACCAGCTGGGTCACGCGGTCGGCCGTCTGGTTCTGGCGCGCCACTTCGATCAGCTGGGGCTGGTCGAGGAAGCTGCTGGCCAGCTTTTTGATCTCGGGCGAGAAGGTGGCCGAGAACATCAGATTCTGGCGCTGCTTGGGCAGCAGATTGATGATGCGCTGCAGATCGGGCAGGAAGCCCATGTCGAGCATGCGGTCGGCTTCGTCCATGACCAGCATCTGCACCTGGCCCAGGCTGACGGTCTTCTGCTGCACATGGTCGAGCAGACGGCCCGGCGTGGCGATGACGATCTCGACCCCGCCGCGCAGGGCCTGGGTCTGGGGCGCCATGTCCATCCCGCCGAACACCACGCAGGTGCGCAGCGGCGTGTGGCGCGCATAGGCCTTGACGTTGTCGGCCACCTGGATCGCCAGTTCGCGCGTCGGCGTCAGCACCAGGGCGCGCACCGGATGGCGCGCCGGCGACATGCTGGTGTTGGCGTGTTGTAGCAGGAGTTGGATAATCGGCAGCGAGAAGCTGGCCGTCTTACCGGTACCGGTCTGGGCTGCGCCCATGACGTCGCGGCCTTGCAGCACCACGGGAATGGCCTTGGCCTGGATCGGCGTCGGGTGGGTATAGCCTTGCTCGGCAAGGGCGCGCAGGATAGGGGCCGCCAGGCCGAAATCCTCAAAGCGCGGGGCAGCCGACTCTGGCTGCGAACTGAGGTCTTGTTCTTGCATAGGGCTGTAACGATACCGGAAAACGCGGGAACTGTATATGAAAGTCCGTGAAAACACGGTATTCTACGCGGTTGATTGTTGCACACCGCCTAGAAAACTATTCAAAAAATTAACAATCACCCACGAATGATGCGTTTGCTCACGTCCGTGCGCGCCTGTGCCCTGGCCGCTTTTCTGGCGGTCGCGTGCCTGCCGGGCGGAGCCACGCCCACCTCGACCCTGCGCTTCGAACGGGTCGATGCAATCGGCGCGGACGAGGCCTCGGTGATCGCCCTGCTGCAGGACAAGCAGGGCTATGTCTGGATCGGCACCAATAGCAGCGGCCTGTACCGCTACAACGGCTACCAGGCCCTGCACTACACGAATCAGCCGCTGCAGCCATCGAGCCTGCCCCACGACCGCGTCTCGGCCCTGTACCAGGATGGCAAGGGGCGGATCTGGGCCGGCACCCAGGACGGGCTGGCCCGCTTCAATCCCGACACCAACAACTTCGCGCGCCTGGCCCCCAGTTCGGGCCCGAACAACCACCGCATCATCAAGCAGATCGTCGGCGACGGCCGCCAGGGCATGTGGCTGGCGACCTGGGGCGGCCTGCAGCATGTCGACCCGGACAGCGGCCGGATCACGCAGTATGTGCACGAGGCCGACAAGCCGGACAGCCTGGCCAGCAATGACGTGAACGCCGTCGCCGTCGACGACCAGGGCGGCGTGTATGCGGGCACCTGGCCGGCCGGGCTCGACTATCTGGCCCCGGGCAGCCGCAGCCTGCGCCATCTGCGCGTCGACGATCCGGCCCGACCCGACGCCAAGCTGAACATCGTGCGCGCCCTGCATTACGACAGCGCCAGCAAACTGCTGTGGATCGGCACCGAACGCGGCGTCCTGCTGTGGGACACGCGCCAGCCCTGGAGCACGCGCGCGCGCGTCAGCAGCCCCGACTCGCGCGTGCAGAGCTTCTTCCGCGACCGCGAAGGCGGGCTCTGGGCCGGCACCCTCTCGGCCGGCCTGCTGCACTGGAAGAAAGGCAGCCGCGCGACCGAAGTCTTCACGCACCGCCCGATCGACAAGTACAGCCTGCAGTCGGACAATATCCGCGCCATCATGCAGGACCGCGGCGGCATGCTGTGGATCGGCTCCTTCACCGATGGCATCAGCCTGGTCAATTTGAACAGCCAGGGCTTCCAGCGCTTCGTGCCCTTCGATCCGACACCCGACAATCCGCATCCGAATAATTCGATCGTCGCCATCGACGGCGCCCCGGGCAACCGCCTGTGGCTGGGCCAGAACACCGGCCTGTCGCTGTTCGATCCGGCCAGCGGCGAGGTGCTCAGGCGCTGGCGCGGCGGCAGCGGGCCGCAGGCGCTGGCGAACGACATCGTCTACAGTCTCTACCAGCAGCCGGACGGGCCGCTGTGGATCGGCACCTCGGCCGGCCTGAACCGTATGGACACGCCCACCAGCGCCGTGCGCACCATCCATTTCGACAGCACGGCCGACGATTACATCAACTGGATCGCCCCCGGCAGCCAGGGCCAGCTGTGGCTGGGCACCGGCGTCTCCGTCATCCGCTACGACCCGCAGACGGGCAAGCATGTGCGCTATTCGCGCGAGGCCGGCAAGCCGGACAGCCGCTCGGTCAACGGCACCACCACGATCGTCGAGGACCGCCAGGGACGCGTGTGGATGGGCTCGGACTGGAACGGCGGCGGGCTCGACATGCTGGACCCGAAGACGGGCAAGTTCCGTCATTTCCTGCACCAGCCGGGCAATCCGGACAGCATCGCCGACAACAATGTCTCGGCCATCTACCAGGACCGCTTCGGCCGCCTGTGGGTCGGCACGGCCAAGGGCCTGAACGAACTGATCACCGAGCCCGACGGGCGCGTGCGCTTCCGCGGCTTTGTGGCCGGCGGCAGCGTCGGCCAGGTCAAGGTGCTGTCGATCCGGAGCGACAAGGCCGGCATGATCTGGCTGGCTACCGCCACCGGCCTGGTGCGTCTGGAGCCCGACACGGGCAAGGCCAGCCGCTACGACGCCAACGACGGCCTGACCGAGGGCTTCGCCATCGGCGCCTCGTTCGCGGCGCCCGACGGCACCCTCTACTTCGGCGGCGTCAAGGGCATGACGGCGGCCCATCCGGCCAATGTGCGCGCGCTCAGCATGCCGCCCCAGGTGGCGATCACCGACATCAGCGTCTACAACCGCTCGCTGCGCGACTATCCGGCCCCCGAGGGGGTGGAACTCGAGGGTACGGTGAATGCGCCGCAGGGCCTGACCCTGGCGCACGACCAGACCGTGGTGTCGATCGAATTCGCGGCCATGCACTATACCGATCCGGCCAAGAACCGCTATGCCTACCGCCTGGCCGGCTTTGACCGCAACTGGGTCGAGACCGACGCGCGCCACCGCACCGCCACCTACACCAATCTGGCCCCCGGCTACTACGTGTTCGAGGTGAAGGCGGCCAACGACCAGGGCACCTGGAGCGAGTATGCGGCCAGCCTGCCGCTGCGCGTGCATCCGCCGTTCTGGGACACCTGGTGGTTCCGCACCCTGGCCAGCCTGCTGGTGCTGGGCAGCCTGACCCTGGCCTACAAGCTGCGCGTGCGCCGCCTGACGCGCCAGCGCGCCGCGCTCGAAACCCTGGTGGCCGAGCGCACCCGCGAACTCGAGGAAAGCAACCGCAAGCTGGCCACGCTGTCGACCACCGACGGCCTGACTTCGGTCAGCAACCGGCGCGGCTTCGACATCGCCCTCAACAGCGAATGGCGGCGCGCCAAGCGGGCCGGCACCACGGTGGCGCTGGCGATGATCGACGTCGACCACTTCAAGGCCTACAACGACCACTACGGCCACCAGGCCGGCGACGAGACCCTGCGCCAGATCGCCCAGGTGATCGCGCGCCACGCGCGCCGCACCAGCGACATGGTGGCGCGCTACGGCGGCGAGGAATTCGCCTTCCTGGCGCCGGGCACCGAGTCCGAACAGCTGCGCCAGATCGTCGAGGAGATCGGCGCCGACATCCGCCGCCTGGGCATCGTGCATGCCAAGGCGCCGCGCATGATCGTCACGGTCAGCGCCGGCATCGCCGCGCTCAGCCCGCGCGCCGGCCAGCGCATCGAACATCTGATCGAACAGGCCGACCAGGCCCTGTACCGCGCCAAGCAGGACGGGCGCGACTGCGTACGTCTGGCCAGTACCGGACTCAGTTCGCCGCGCTGAGCGCGCAGGCGTGCGCGCCCAGGGCCTGGCGCTGCCAGCCGGCGCCGCGCGCGGCCAGCACATGGTCGCCCTGGGCGTCGGCCACGAACAGCAGCGGCGTCGCCGCCAGGCGCAGCGCCCCCAGCAGGCGCCATGGTCCGCGCCGCACTTCCCCCGCCTGAATCCGGAAGCCGCCATGCGGCGCGCGCTGCGCCAGCAGCCAGCCCTCGTCCAGCAGCGCCAGCAGCCAGGGCGGGCCCACCGGCGCCGCGATCCACCAGGCCTGGCCGCGCCGCACGCGCTTGCGCCACAGCGCGCTGGCGCGCATGGCCAGGGTCAGACCTTCCCATTCGGCCGGCGCGGCCGCGCGCAGGGTCAACGGGCTCAGGGTGCCGGGCGCGGCGTCGCTCAAGAGCAGCGGCTCGGGCGGCGCGTCCGACTGCGGCCAGGCCAGGCGCGCGCGCACGCCGCAGGCGGCCGGCTCGAGCTGCGCCACCAGGGCCAGCGCGCCGCTGCTGGCGCGGTAGGCGCGTGCCGGCGCCAGCTGCGCCTCGAGACTGCCGCCGAAGGGCAGCAGGCCGTGCGGGCCGAGATTGGCGAGCGGACGCGCCAGCCCGTTCTCCAGCGCCAGCAGGGCCGGCTGGCCGAGCGGCGCCACGCGCGGCGTCAGCACCTGGGCCAGGCGCGCGGCGGTGGCGGCAGCCGCGCCGACCGCGCCCTGTTCGCGTTCGACGGCCAGCACACGCGCCAGCACTTCGGGGTCGAGCGGGGCCAGGGCTTCGGCCTGGGCAGCGAGGCGGCGCCGCAGCGCCGTCGCCTCCGGGTCGGCCGCGTCGAGCGCGCGCAGCACCGCGCCCAGGGTCGGCTGGGCCTCGTCGACATTGGCCGCCGGCAGCCAGCCCTGCAGGCCCGGATAGCGCGGCGCCGCCACCTGCAGCCAGCCGCCCTGGCTGCAGGCCACTTCGAGCGCGGTGCCGAGCGGCAGACGGGCGCCGGGCGCCTCGGCCTGCGGCTGCGGATACAGGGCCGCCGCCGGACTGCTCACATAGCGCACACTGGCGCCGCCATCGTCGCCGCACGCAGCCGCCTGCAGCCAGGCCGCCAGCCAGAATGCCGTCCCCATCGCCGCCTCCCGCGCAAAATGCGCAGCCTACTGGCGCGGCGCGCACGCCAAATTGCGTGGAGTCAAGAGTGCGCCGGGTCCGGCGCGCGCGCGCCACAATGGGCGCCTTTCCGATTGCGAGGTGAAGCGAAAAGCGCATGCGACGTCTGTTGTTTCTTGGCCTGTGCTGCCTGCTGGGGCCGGCCGCGGCTGCGCCGCTGGTGGTGGCCTTCGATAATGCCAGCATGCCCACCCAGTACGCCGATGCGCAGGGTGCGGCTGCGGGCGTCTATCCGGCCGTGGTGCGGCGCGCGTTCGCGCTGATGGGCGAACCGGTCACGCTGCAGAGTCTGCCATTTCGGCGCATTCTGCAGGGCCTGCGTGCGGGCAGCCTGGGGGCGGGCGCCCTGGTCGCCACCGCCGAGCGCGAGCGCATCGGCCGCTTCAGCGCGCCCTACTATCGGGAGGAGCTGCGCCTCTACCAGCGCAGCCCGCCGCAATGGCAGTTCGCCGGCCTGGCCAGCCTGCACGGGCGGACGGTCGGGGTGATCCGCGGCTGGTCGTATGGCCCCGCCTTCGACGCGGCGCGCGCGGCCGGCCTGTTCCAGACCGAAGACGTCGGCACCGATTTCCAGAACTTCCGCAAGCTCGTGATCGGCCGCGTCGACGCCGTCGTGGCCAATGCCCTGGCCGGCGGCATGGCGCGCGCCCTGCCCGAGTTCCGGCCGATCAGCCCGGCCGCCCAGGTCCTGAGCCAGACCCCGATCCACCTGGTGCTGCCCCTGCGGCCCGACACGCCGGCCCTGCTGCGCCGCTTCGATGCGGCCGTCCAGCGTCTGCAGGCCAGCGGCGAGCTGGCCCAGATCGTCGAGCGCGAACTGGCCCAGGCCCGCACGGCCCAGGCGGCCGCCGAGGCGCAGGGCGCCAGCCTGGCCCAGCTTCCCCCCCGTTAGAGGCGCGCCAATCGGCTACAATCGACAAGTTCACTTTCTCTGGAGAACTTGCCGCCATGCCGATTTCCCCTCTGAAAACCGTGCTCGGCCTCGCCGCCGCCACTGTCGCTGCGCTGGCCGTGGCTGTCGCCGTGAACACCTGGCGCAGCCCCTCGCGCCAGCTGGCCGTGCAGCCGGCCCCGGCGCTCGCCATCGATGCCGACGCCGCCGCGCGCCGGCTCGGCGGGGCCCTCGGTTTCCGCACGATCTCCCTGCATGGCCAGCCGGACGCGAATGCCGAGGCCTTCGCCCAGTTCCAGGACTATCTGGCCCAGCAATTCCCGCGCGTGCATGCCAGCCTGCAGCGCGAACTGGTCGGGCGCAGCCTGCTGTTCACCTGGCGCGGCCAGGATCCCAAGGCCGAGCCCATCATGTGGCTGGCCCACCAGGACGTGGTGCCGGTCGCGCCCGGCACCGAGGCCGACTGGCAGCAGGCGCCGTTCGCCGGGGTCGTCAAGGACGGCTTCGTCTGGGGGCGCGGCGCCTGGGATGACAAGGGCAATCTGCTGGCCCAGCTGGAGGCGATCGAGACCCTGCTGGCCCAGGGCTTTACCCCGCGCCGCACCGTCTATCTCGGCTATGGCGCCGACGAGGAAGTCGGCGGCGTGCACGGGGCCAGCGCCATCGTCGCCCTGCTCCAGCAGCGCCAGATCAAGCTCGGCTATGTGCTCGACGAGGGCATGCTGGTCACCGAAGGCATGCTGCCCGGCCTTGCGCAGCCGGCCGCCCTGATCGGCGTGGCCGAGAAAGGCTATGCGAGCGTGGTGCTGGAACTGCGCGTGCCGCCCGGCCACTCGTCGACGCCGCCGGCCGCCACCGGCATCGGCCAGATGAGCGCCGCCGTCGCCGCCCTCGAGCGCGAAGGCTTCCCGGCCCAGGCCAGCGGCGTGGCGCGCGAGATGTTCGAGACCCTGGCGCCCGAGATGACGGGCGTGAACCGGGTGGCGCTCAGCAATCTGTGGCTGTTCGGCCCGCTGCTGACGCGCGAACTGGCCAAGGCCCCGGCCACGGCCGCCATGCTGCACACGACCACGGCGCCGACCATCTTCCAGGCCGGCGACAAGGACAACGTCCTGCCCGGCAAGATCACGGCCACCGTCAATTTCCGCATGCTGCCCGGCACCAGCATCGCCGACGTGGTCGAGCACGTGAAGGCGGTCATCAAGAACGAGGCCATCAGCGTGCGCGTGATGGACGGCAAAGCCGAACCTTCGCGCGTGACGCCCACCAGCACGCCCGCCTACACGGCCCTGAACCGCACCGTGCGCGAAGTCTTCAGCGGCGCCGTGGTAGCCCCGGCCCTGATGCTGGGCGCGACCGATTCGCGCCTGTACGCCGGCCTGACCGAGAATATCTTCAAGTTCTCGCCTGTGCGCGCCGGCCCCGCCGATGTGCCGCGCTTCCACGGCACCAATGAGCGCCTGGCCGTCAGCAACTACACGGAGATGATCCGCTTCTACCATCGCCTGCTGCAGAACACGGCCCAATGAGCACGCTCCAGGAACAGCTGCAGGCCGCCGTCGCCCTGCACCAGAGCGGCAAGCTGGCCGAGGCGCGCGCCGCGTATGCGGCCGTACTGGCGACGGAACCCGAGCAGGCCGACGCGCTGCACCTGCTCGGCGTGCTGTGCACCCAGATCGATCAGGACCACGAGCAGGCTGTGACCCTGATCGACCGCGCCATCGCGCGCCTGCCGGGCAACGCCACCTTCTACGCCAACCGCGGCATCTCGCTGCAGCACCTGCGCCGCTTCGACGCCGCGCTGGCCAGCTACGACCGCGCCATCGCCCTCAAGCACGACTACGCCGACGCCTGGAGCAACCGCGGCATGATCCTGCTCGAGCTGAAGATGCCGGAAGCGGCGCTCGCCAGTTTCGAGGGCGCGCTGCGCTTCAAGCCGAACGACGCCCAGGCCCACTTCAACCGCGCCAATGTGCTCAAGCAGCTGCGCCGCTACGAGGCCGCCCTGGCCGCCTACGACGCGGCCCTGGCCGTGCGCCCCAACTTCCCCGAGGCGCATGGCAACCGCGGCACCCTGCTGCGCACCCTGCGCCGCCACGACGAAGCCCTGGCCGCCTACGACCGCGCACTCGAGCTGCGTCCCGACTACCCGGCCGCGCTGTCGAACCGCGCCAATGTGCTGCTCGAACTGCAGCTGTTCGAAGCGGCCGAGGCCAGCTACGACGCCGCCATCGCGCGCCACCCGCAGGACCCGGACGCCCATCTGAACAAGGCCCTGTGCCTGCTGCTGGCCGGCGACTTCGCGCGCGGCTGGCCCCTGTACGAGTGGCGCTGGCGCAGCGACAAGCACGGCCTGCGCCTGCCCGACTATGGCCTGCCGCGCCTGAGCGCCGAGCAGGACCCGGCCGGCCAGACCGTGCTGCTCAGCGCCGAGCAGGGCTTTGGCGACACCATCCAGTTCTGCCGCTATGCCGCCCTGCTCAAGGCGCGCGGCGCGCGCGTGCTGCTGCATGTGCCGAGCGAGTTGTGCGCGCTGCTGGAGACGCTCGAGGCCGCCGACGAGGTGATCGCCAAGCGCCAGACCGCCGTCACGGCCGACTACTACTGCCCGATGCTGAGCCTGCCGCTGGTGTTCGGCACCACGCTCGAGACGATTCCGTCCAGCCCGGCCTATCTGCGCGCCGACCCGGCCCGCGTGGCCGCCTGGGGCGAACGCCTCGGCCCCCGCCACAAGCCGCGCATCGGCCTGGCCTGGAGCGGCAATACGGGCAATAAGAACGATGAGATGCGCAGCCTCAGCCTGGCCGACGTGCTGGCCGCGCTGCCAGCCGGCTGGGACTATGTGAGCCTGCAGAAGGACCTGCGCCAGAGCGACGCCGGGACCCTGCGCCAGCATCCGAACATGCGCCACTTCGGCGCCGAGCTCAAGGATTTTGCCGATACCGCCGCCCTGGCCACCCACGTCGATCTGGTGATTTCGGTCGACACCAGCGTGGTGCATCTGTGCGGCGCACTCGGCCTGCCGTCCTGGCTGCTGCTGCCGTACGCGCCCGACTGGCGCTGGCTGACCGGGCGCGCCGACAGTCCCTGGTATCCGTCGCTGCGCCTGTTCCGCCAGAACCGCCTGATGCGCTGGCAGAGCGTGCTGGACGATGTCGGCGACGCCGTGCGCGCCGCCTTTCCGGCCGCCTAGGCCGCGGCCGGCCAGTTGGCCGCGCGCACGGCCGCCTGCCAGCTGCGGCTGACCGGCACCTGCAGGCCGCCGGCCAGTTCCAGCACCCATTTGCCGCCGACCCGGCGCTGCGCGCGCACGGCCGCATGCGCGACCCACCACGAGCGGTGCACCTGCAGCCCGAGCGCGGGCGGCAGTTCGCGCAGGGCGTCGCCCAGGCGCATCAGAATCAGGTCGGAGCCGCGCGCCGTGTGCACGCGCAGATAGTGGTCTTCGGCCTCGAGCGCCAGCAGCTCGCTGCCCAGATGGGGCGGAATGCGCGCCAGGAAGGGCGCCGGCGCGGCCTCGACGGCGCTCGCATCCGCCGCGGCGGGCGTGGGCGCGGGTGCGGCGGTGCGCGCCAGCAGCAGCGGGCCCAGGTCCCAGCGCAGGCGCGTCAGCAGCGCCAGCAGCAGCAATTCGACCCCGACCACGCTGACATACACGCGCGGCATCACGCGCGGCGGCACTGCCTGTCTCAGACGCAGCAGGGCCTCGACCCAGGCCACGGCCAGCGTCACCGGCAGCGCCGCCAGCAGGCAGACCAGGGCAAAGCGCAGCCACGGCGCCAGCGCCAGCGGGGCCAGCGCCTGGGCCACCAGCACGCTCGCGCCCCAGGCCAGCAGCATCAGTCCGACCCAGTAGCCGAGCCGCGCCTCCCAGCCGAGATCGGCATAGGTGCCGAACGGACCGAAGGCGGCGAACAGCAGGCCGAGCGCCAGCACCAGCAGGCCCTGGCGCAGCCAGCGCATTTCACGCAGCGCGAACGGCATTTGGCGAATTTGGCGAAGGAAATCAGGCACTTGGCGAAAACGCGCTGGCAGGCGCGCCCACAGGTTTCTAGGATCGCCATTCTACCGCTGCGCCATGGGGGCGCGCGGAATCATCCGATGCATACAAGGAGAACTCATGTCTTTCATCCGCCGCCTTGGCGCCGTCCTGCTGTTGCTGTGCGCCAGCGCCGTGCAGGCCGCCGATCTGCCGCTCCAGCTGCAGCAGCTGGCCGACCAGACCGACCAGGCCTGGAATACCCGCGACGCCCAGCGTCTGGCCGGCTACTACGCCGACGACGCCAGCTTCAGCATCAGCGGCCGCGCCCTGAGCGGGCGCGCCGCCATCGCCGACTACTTCAAGCAGTCGCTGGCGGCCGTGCCGGCCGGGATCACCCACCGCACCGAAGTGCGCCGGGTCGAGGCCCTCGGCCCCTACCTGATCACGGATAACGCGGTCTTCCTCGAACAGCCGGGCGCCGACGGCAGCCGCCGCCTGCTGCGCGAATTCCACACCATCGCCATCCTGCGCCGCGCCGGCGAAGGCTGGACCCTGGCGGCCGTGCGCGCCATCGCCCTCGGCGCACCGGCTCAGGCCACGCGCAACTGATCGCAGCGAAAGCCGATCTGCTCGAGCACGGCCACGGCCTGGTCGAGCGAACGGAAGACCTGCGGCTGCAGGGTGCTCACATCGAGCAGGAGGCCGGCGTCGCCACGCGCGCCGGCCAGATGCACATGCCAGGCCTGGCGCTGCATCGGCACGCGCAGCAGCGCGGCGCTGCGCAGCAGTCCCTGCGCCAGGTCGCGCCGCGCCTGTTCCAGGGTGCGGTTACATTCCACCATCATCAAGAGCTCGCGGATCGGAAGAGACCGCATTCTAGCAGCGCTGCTGTGGCGCGCCCGCAGCGGGTCCGATCAAAAATTGGATGCCATCAATACGACCTGTTAGACTTTCAACTGCAAAATTAACACCCTCGCGCATGCATATTTTTTCAAGCAAACATGCGCGAGTTGCAACACGGTCGGCGTGGCCGTGACGGGCCCAGACCACGCCCCCACTGAAAAAGATAAAACGCAGGAGATTGCTCCCATGTTCGAGCCCCGTCGACCGCGACTGGCGCTGCTGCTGTCCGGTCTGCTCGCCACCAGCGCGCAGGCCCAGACCAGCCCCGACACCCAAGTCCCCGAAGTGCTGGTCACGGCCCAGCGCAGCACTTCGCTGGCCTCGAAAACCCCGCTCGCGATCAGTGTCCTCAGCGGCGACCAGCTGCTCGAGGCCGGCGTGGCCAGTCCGTCCGATCTGGGCGCGCGCCTGCCGAATGTCTACCTGGAAGGCGCGGCCGACGGCCTGAAGATCACAATCCGCGGCGTCTCCAACGCCGACACCACCGAAAAAGGCGACCCCTCGGCCGCCTTCCTGCTCGACGGCATCTACCTCGCGCGCCCGCAGAACCAGGACCTGGCCTTCTACGACCTGGCCCGCGTCGAAGTGCTGCGCGGCCCCCAGGGCACGCTGTACGGGCGCAATACGACGGCCGGCGTTGTGCATGTGATCAGCAACACCCCGAGCCCGCAGTTCGAGGCGGCCGTGCAGCTCGAGGCCGGCAACTACGCCAGCCGCAAGCTGGGCGGCATGCTGAATCTGCCGCTCTCGCCGACCCTGGCCGTGCGCGCGGCCTTCGTCGCCAACCGCCACGACAGCTATCTGCGCTACACGGGCGGCGCGCCGTATGCGCTCGGCCTCGACCGCGACGACCTGTCGGCGCGCGTGACGGCGCGCCTGGCCCTGAGCGCGCAGGCCAGCCTGCTGCTGCGCCTGGACCACAGCACGGTCAAGGACAATCCCGATAATTTTGTCCCCGACACCAATTTCTACACGGGCATCGAGAGCGGCAATCCGCGCTGGCGCGCGCCGGCCACCGACGCCGCCCTGAGCAACGGCTTCCTGCCCTTCAATGCCGCGCGCGAGCAGGGCCACGGCGAGAAGCGCAGCCAGGGCATCGGCGCCGAGCTGCACTGGGACCTGGGGGCGCTGACGCTCGACTATCTGGGCGCGCGGCGCCGCTACACGCAGGACTTCCTGACCAATTTCTACTACCGGGTCGCGCCCGGCTTTGCGCTCGGCGTGCGCGAACACTTTGACGGCAGCTACGGCCAGAACTCGCACGAGCTGCGCGTGGCGACCAAGCCGGGCGGCCCGCTCAGCGCCCAGGCCGGGCTCTACTACTTCCGCGAGCACTCCGACATCGTCTACGTGTTCCGCGATCTCGAGCTGCTCAAGCTGCCGCCCTACTACGTGTTCCCGCACGGCCCGACCGTGGCCAGCAGCCGCGCCGCCTTCGGCCAGGCCAGCTGGAGCTTCATGCCGCTCTGGCGCCTCACCGCCGGCGCGCGCTACACAGACGACGACAAATCGCGCCTGGGCTCGACCAATTTCCAGCAGGGGCCGGTGTTCAATGCGGCCACCGATCTGCGCCTGCTGAACGCGGCGCGCCTGCGCACCCATCAGACCACCTGGCGCCTCGGCCTCGACACCGAGCTAGCGCCCGACACCCTGGCCTATGCCAGCCTGGCCACCGGCTACAAGGCGGGCGGCTTCAATGACGGCTGCCTGGCCGGCGAGCGCCAGCTCGGGATCGACTGCCCGGCGCCGCTGGCGGTGCCGGCCGCCACCCTGTTCTACCAGCCCGAAACCCTGCGCGCGACCGAACTCGGTCTGAAAAGCCGCTTCTGGGACAAGCGCGCGAGCCTGAATCTGGCCGTGTTCGACTACGACTACAGCAATCTGCAGCTGTCCGGCGTGGCCATTGTGATGGGCGCGCCGCGCTACGTGACCACCAATGCCGGCGCCGCCAGGGTGCGCGGTCTGGAAGCCGACGGCACGCTGCTGCTGGGCGCCGGCGGGCGCCTGCACTATGGCCTGACCTGGCTCGACGCCCACTACGTGCGCTACAGCCCGGACGGCATCCATTCCTGGGCCGGCTACAAGCTTGACCGCGCGCCGTCCCAGGTGTTCACGCTTGGCTACGAACAGCGCCTGCGTCTGGGCGGCGGCCAGCTGCGCGCCGGGATCAGCACGCGCGCCAGCGCGGCCTACCAGATCGGCGTACCGACCCAGCTGCTGCAGTACCGGATTCCGGCGCGCACCCAGACCGATCTGCAGCTGGCCTACCATCCCGACGGCGCGCCCTGGACCCTGGGTCTGGCGCTGCGCAATGCCGAGAACAAGGTGGCCCCGATCACGATCGACAGCTTCGGCATGAGCGTGCCGAGCGCGCCCCGTACCGTCGCCCTGCGCCTGGATGCGCGCTACTGATCCGACTTGCTTCACGCAGCAGCGCCCGCGCGGGTGGCGCGGCTGCGTGCCGACCGTCCCGCGCGCTCCGCAAAGGACACCCGCCCCATGAAGCATCTGCCCGGCATCAGCGCCGCCCTGCTGCTCGCCTTTCTCGCCGCCACCGCCAGCCGCGCCTGGTCGGACACCACCGTCGCCCTGATCATCGCCTCGGTGCTGATGTTCGCCTGCTGCTGGGCCAGCGCGATCCACCTGCTCGGCGCCCGCGCCGCCCTGCGTTTCGTGCTGCTCGGCGTGAGCTTCGGCTGGTTCGCCGAACAGATGGGCGCCACGCGCGGCTGGTTCTTCGGCGACTACGTCTACACCGAGGTGCTCGGCCCGCGCATTGGCGCAGTGCCGGTGGTGATTCCGCTGATGTGGTTCGCGCTCAGCTACACCGGCTATGTAATCGCCAATCTGCTGGTCTGGCAAACCGCGCGCGACAATGCCGCGTCGCTCGGCCAGAACCTCGTGATGGCCCTGCTGGCGGCCCTGATCGTGTGCGCCTACGACCTCGGCGCCGATCCCTACATGGTGTATGTGCTCAAGGCCTGGATCATGGCCAAGACCGATGGCTGGTGGTTTGGCGAGACCCTGCAGGGCTTCGTCGGCTGGACCGTCGTCGGCGGCGCCATCATCCTCGCCTTCCGCCTCAGCCTGGGCAAGGCCCCGGCCCAGGCCAGCCAGACCTTCGACAAGCGCCACGCGCTGGTGCCGCTGGCCGTCTACGGCGGCAGCATGCTGTTCCAGGCCTGCCAGGGCGCGCCCGTGGAGACGCGCACGATCGCCGTGTTCGCGATGGGGATTCCGCTGCTGGCCGCGCTGTGCGGCTATCAGCGCTGGCAGCCGGTCGCGGCGGGAGCGGCCCAATGAGCGCCCCCGATCCGCTGCGCCTACGCGCCGACCCGCTGGCCGATGCCACCATCAGCGCCGCCCTGGCCGGCTGCGCCGACGAAGCGGCCCTGTGGACGCGCGTCGCTCTGCTCAACCGTGAATTCGCGCGCTGGGACAGCAATGCCGCTCTGGCCAGCTGGCAGCCGGCCACGCCGCTGCCGCCCGAGGCGGTGGCCGCGCTCCAGCACTACCTGGCGAGCGCCAGCCAGCTGCCGTCCTGGGCCGATCCGGCCGCCATCGAACGGGCCGAGACCCTGTTCTACGAGATGAGCATGATGTCCTGCACCCTGCTGTTCTGCGCCAGCCTGCCGCAGTGCTATGTGGTGCCGGACCTGGCCGCCGTGCTGCACGCGGCCGGCCAGCTCGAAGCGCATACCGACTACCGGATCCGCATGACGGCGGCGATGATCTTCCCGGTGATGCTCAAGGGCGGGCTGTGCACGCCGCAGGGCGCGGGCCTGGCCCAGGCCCTGAAGGTGCGCCTGATCCACGCGATGATCCGCCATCTGGTGCTGCGCGGCGCGCCCGAGGCGGCGCCGGCCACGCTGGCGCCGCTGGCCAGCGCCAGCGCCCCGGCCAGCCTGCACCAGGCCCTGTACGCGCATGGCTGGGACACGGCGCGCGACGGCCTGCCGGTCAACCAGGAGGAGCTGGCCTACACGCTGCTGACCTTCCACTACATCTTCCTGGCCGGGCTGCGCAAACTTGGAATCGGCTTCGCGCCGGCCGACGAACAGGCCTATCTGCACACCTGGAATGTGCTGGGCCACGTGATCGGCATCGACGACGCGCTGCTGCCGCACAGTGTCGACGCCGCCGCCGCCCAGTTCGCGCGCCTGCAGGCCAGTGGGCGCGCCCACCCGTATGCGCCCGATCCGCGCCCGGCCCTGGGCCAGGCCCTGATGGCGGCCATGGCCGATGTGATTCCGCTGCGCGTGCTCAAGCCGGTGCCGGTGCTGATGACGCGCTATCTGTGCGGGCCGCAGGTCGCCGCCGAACTCGGGCTGGACCAGCAGGTGGGCCTGCTGCCACGCCTACTGTTCGCGCTCGGCATGGGGCTGACGCGCGCCATCGACAGCCTGGTGCGCCTGCTGCTGCCGCAGTTCTCGCTGACGCGCATGTTCTCGCGCGCGCTTGGCTACCATTTCACCACCCGTCTGCTGCTCGACCAGACCCGCCCGCTGCAGCTGCCGACCGCCCTGCTCAACCAGGTCGGCGCCACTGCGGCCGGCTGGGGCAGCGACCCCAAGGCGCCGGCCTGGGTCAATGCGCTGGAACGGCGCATGACCGGGCGCGCCGCCCCACCGCCGAAGGAATCCCGCGCATGATCCGCCTCCTGTCCCTGCTCCTGCTGTGCTGCGCCATGCTGGCGCCAGCCCACGCCAGCGCCCCGCTGGTGCTCGATGACGCCCGCGCCCAGATCGAAGCCTGGCCGGCCGTCAACGTGCTGAGCGAGGACAGTAGCCACTACAGCATCGAACGGGTGCTGGCCGCCAGCGCCCAGTTCCAGCCGCCCGCCGGCGCCTATGCGACGCTGGGCGTGGCGCGCGACACCGTCTGGCTGCGCATCCCGCTGACGGTGGCCGCCAACAGCGACGGCCGCTGGGTGCTCGACATCGACTACGCGGTGCTGAACCGGATCGACGTGCTGCTCACGCGCGAGGGCAAGCTGGTCTACAGCGCGGTGCTCGGCAATCTGCAGCCGCGCCACCGCGATGCGCTCGACGCGCGCGCGCCGGCCCTGCCGCTGCTGCTGGAGCCGGGCGCCAACTACGTGCTGCTGCTGCGCGTCGAGAACAGCGGCTCGATGATCCTGCCGGTGCGCCTGTCCAAGCCATCCGGCTATCTGCAGCGCGCGCTCGACGAGCAGATGCTGCAAGGCCTGCTGGTCGGCCTGGCCCTGTGCCTGCTGCTGTACAGCCTGGCCCAATGGATCAATCTGCGCGAGCACCTGTTCGGCAAATACGCGCTGCTGCTGGCCGGGACCACCCTGTTTTCGCTCGAGTTCTCGGGCCTCGGCGCCCAGTATCTGTGGCATGACAGCGTCTGGATGGCGATGCACGCGGGCGGCCTGTTCGCCCTGATGTCGGCCTGCGGCGCCTACCTGTTCGTCGGCCACGCGCTGGCGCGCCCCGGCATGGACCGCCTGTTCAGCCGCCTGATGCGCGCCCTGGCCGCGGCCTGCGTGCTGGCCGCCGTGGCCTATGGCTGCGACCTGTTCGACGTCAAGGTGCTGGTCCTGATCGTCAACACGCTCGGCCTGATGCCGATGCTGCTTGGCCTGCCCGGCGCCTTCCAGCGCGCGCGCCAGGGCGACCGGGTCGGCATCTACTTCCTGGTCGGCTGGGCCGTGTCCTTCCTGTCGGCGGTGGTGCTGTCCCAGGTCATCAATGGCACGGTCGGCGCCAATTTCTGGACCCTGCATTCCCTCCAGTTCGGCAATACCTTCGACATGCTGGTCTTCATGCGCATCCTCGGTCTGCGCACCAAGGCCATGCAGACGGCCATGCTGCGCGCCGAAGCGGCCACGCGCATGAAATCGGACTTCCTGGCCAATATGAGCCACGAGATCCGCACGCCGATGAACGCCATCATCGGCATGAGCCGGCTGGCCCTGATGGCCGATCCCGATCCCAAGCTGCGCAACTACCTGGGCAAGATTCTCGGCGCCGGCGAGCATCTGCTCGGCCTGATCAACGACATTCTCGACTTCTCCAAGATCGAGGCCGGCAAGCTGGCGCTCGAGCAGGTGCCGTTCAATCTGAACGACATCCTCAACCATCTTTCCAGCCTGACGGCGGTGAAGACCGACGCCAAGAAGGTCGAGCTGGTGTTCCGCGTTGACCGCGCGGTGCCGGCGCGCCTGGTCGGCGATCCCCTGCGCCTGGGCCAGGTGCTGATCAACCTGGCCAACAACGCCGTCAAGTTCACCGAGCGCGGCGAGATCGTGGTGGCGGTCGACCTGCTGGCGCGCAGCGCGGGCCAGGTGCAGCTGCGCTTCTCGGTCAGCGATACCGGGATCGGCATGGACGCCGGCCAGATCGCGCGCCTGTTCCAGTCCTTCAGCCAGGCCGACGGCTCGATCACGCGCAAGTACGGTGGCACCGGCCTCGGTCTGTCGATCTGCAAGCAGCTGGTCGAGCTGATGGGCGGCAGCATCAGCGTGACCAGCACGCCGGGCGTGGGCAGCTGCTTCAGCTTCACCCTGGGCCTGGGCGAAGCCGGCGCCGATGCCGACCCGACCAGCGCCCTGGCCGAACTGCGCCAGGTGCGCGTGCTGGTGGTCGACGACAGCCCGAGCGCGCGCGATGCGCTGGTCGAGATGCTGAGCGCCTTCGGGATTCAGGCCGACAGCGCCGCCTCGGGCGAGGAATGCCTGCAGTGCCTGGCGCGCGCCAGCGCACGCGGCCTGCCCTACCAGGTGGTGCTGATGGATTATGCGATGCCGGGCCTGGACGGGGTCGAGACGATCGAACGCATCCGCGCCGACGCGCGCGAGGCCGCCCCGCCGGCCATCCTGATGGTGTCGGCCACCACACGCGAAGGCGTCGTGGCCCAGGCCGGCGATATCGCAGTCGACGCCTTCCTCGTCAAGCCGGTCGGCCCGGCCCTGCTGTATCACAGCCTGCTGCAGGTGCTGCGTCCCGAACTGGCCGGCCAGAACCCGCCGCCGATGCCGGCCCAGCTGGCCGACCTGTCGCGCCTGGACGGCGCGCGCATCCTGCTGGTCGAGGACAATGCGAATAACCGCGAAGTGGCGCTCGACTTCCTGGCCGCCGCGCGCCTGCAGGTGGACGTGGCCGTGAACGGCGCCGAAGCCGTGCAGATGGTGCGCGCCGGCGACTACGACCTGGTGCTGATGGACATCCAGATGGAAGGCATGGACGGCCTGACGGCGACGCGCGAGATCCGCGCCCTGCCGGGCCGCGCCGGCCTGCCGATCATCGCCATGACGGCGCATGCCATGGCCGGCGACCGCGAACGCAGCCTGGCGGCCGGCATGAACGACCACATCACCAAGCCGATCGACCCCGATCTGCTGTTCCGTGCGCTGCTGAGCTGGATTGCGCCCGAGCGCCTGGCCGGCCGGCCCTTGCCGGCCCCGGCCCCGCTGGCGCCCGACGGGCACGGCGCTGAGGCCCTGGTGCTGCCGCTGATCGCCGGCCTCGACTGGAACCAGGCGCTGGCCCACGCCAGCGGCAAGCAGGGCCGCCTGCGCCAGCGTATCCGCAGCTTCGTGCAGGAATATCAAAGCGCGCCGCAGACCCTGCGCGAGGCGCTGGCCACGGCCAGTTTCGACACGATCCAGCGCCTGGCGCATAATCTGAAGTCGAGCGGCGCCTATCTGGGCGCGGGCCGCCTGACGGCGCAGGCGAATGCAGTCGAGCAGGCGCTGCGCGCCGGCGAGCGCGAACAGGCGGCCGCCCTGGTGCCGCTGCTGATCGCCAGCTGCGAGAGCGTGGTGCAGGGCCTGGCCGCGATCGGCGCGCCGCCGCCGCCGGCGGCCTACGATCCGGCCGACGTGGCGCGCCTGGTGCGCCAGCTCGAGACCCACCTGCGCCACGACGACGCGCGCGCCGAGGATGCGCTGGCCGAGCTGCAGACCCTGCTGGCGGCCTCGCCCCACGGCGCCCTGCTGGAGGCGATCCGCGCCGCCGTGGACGACATCGAATACGCGGCCGCGCAGGCGCCGCTGGCGGCGCTGGCGCAGGCGCTGGAGATCAATCTGGGAGAAGCTGCATGAACGCAGTCGACATGCCGAAGGTGCTGGTGGCCGATGATGACGCCATCAACCGCCAGGTGCTGGGCGAGCTGCTCAAGCCCGAATACACGGTCCTGCTGGCCAAGAACGGCGCGCAGGCGCTCGAACGCGCGCAGCGCCACGCGCCCGACCTGATCCTGCTCGACGTGATGATGCCCGATATGGACGGCTACGAGGTGCTGCGCCAGCTGCGCGCCGACCCGGCCACGGCCGGCATCGCCGTGATCTTCATCTCCGGCCTGGACCGGCCCGAGGACGAGGCCAATGGCCTGAAGCTGGGCGCCGCCGACTACATCGCGAAACCCTTCAACGCCACCGTGGTGATGGCGCGCGTGGCCATGCATCTGCAGCTGGTGCGCCAGCGCCGCCTGCTCGAAAGCCTGGCCCACGTCGACGCCCTGACCGAGCTGGCCAACCGGCGCCGCTTCGACGAGGTCTACCAGGGCGAATGGCGGCGCGCCCAGCGCAATGGGCGCCCGCTGTCGGTGGCCCTGCTCGATATCGACTGCTTCAAACAGTACAACGACCATTACGGCCACCCGGCCGGCGACCGCGCGCTGCGCGCCGTGGCCCGCACCTGCGCCAGCTTCATGCGGCGTCCGGCCGATCTGGCCTGCCGCTACGGCGGCGAGGAGATCGTGCTGCTGATGCCCGACACCTTCGCCGCCCAGGCCCGCCATCTGGTGGCCTGCGTCTGCCAGGCCGTCGCCCAGCTGACGATCGCCCATGCCGCCTCGCCGGTCGGCCCGAGCCTGACGATCAGCGTCGGCGGCGCCACCTACGGCGGGCGCGGCGCCGAAACCGCGGGCGCCCTGTTCGAAGCGGTCGACCAGCAGCTGTACCTGGCCAAGCAGGGCGGGCGCAATCAGATCGCCTGGCGCGCCGGCGACGCCGAGGAGGCAGCCTGAGATGGTGGCCCCGCTGCAGACCGTGATCGATTTCGACGCCGCGCTGACGCTATCGAACGGCAAGCGTGACCTGGTGCTGCGCGCCGCCCAGGCCTTTGTGCGCGCCTATGCCGACCTGCCGCAGCGTGTGCGCGCGCACGCGGCCGCCGGCCACTACACGGCCGTGGCCGAACTGGCCCATCCGATCAAGGGATCGGCGCCGCTGCTTGGCGCGCTGCAGCTGCAGCAGGCCGCCGCCGCCGTCGAGGATGCCGTGCGGGACGGCGCCCACGCCCAGCTGCCGCGGCTGATCCAGGACTTCGTGCAGGCCTTCGAGGCGGCCCACGCGGCCTTGCAGCTGCTGGCCCCGGCCGCGCCGCCGGTCGCCGCCGCCAGCGCCGCCGCGCCTCTGCTGGCGCGCCTGGTGCCGCTGCTGGCCGCCGGCGACTACAGCGCCGGCGCCCTGCTCGAGCAGGCGGGCGCCGCGCTGGCCGGCAGCGCCCACGCGCCCCAGCTCGAACGGATTGCGGCCCTGTTCGCCGATCTGGAGACCGAGGCCGCCGCCGCGCTGGCGGCCGAACTGGCCGCGCGCCTGGAGACCGGCGCGGCGCGGTGAAACGCTCAGTGAATCTGGAAGGAGTCGGCCGGACTGACCAGGCTGGCGGCGTACAACGCGGCCTTGTCGCGCGCCGTGTCGGCCAGTTCGCGCCAGCGCGCCGACATCACGAGGAGGCTGGCATTGCACAGCGAGAAGCGGCGCTGCAGGGTCTCGAGCGCGCGCAGTTCGGGGTGGGTCAGCAGCACATCGGCGTCGCAGGACAAAAACGCGATGTCGGTCTCGACGGCGCGGCGCAGGCCCGTTTCCAGCTCCTGGAACTGGCGCACAAAGGCCTGCAGCCCGAGCTGCACCGCCTCCGCGTCGGCCGGCAGCTGGCCCGGCGCCGCCACCGCGCAGGCCGATTCGCCGATCTTGCACAGACCCGTCATCAGATGAGCGACACGCCCGACCTGGGAGCACAGCCCGCCATACACGACGCTGCCCGGCCGCAGGCTGGCGTCGGCGCGCACGGCCTCGATATCGTTGAGGACCATGCCCAGCTTGGCACATTCGATTTCGATCAGTAACTGGCCGAGGCCATGCAGGTCGTCCCTGGCCTGGCCCGCCAGCCACTCGAAGGGGCTTGCATCATCGCGCATCACATCAAAGGCCGAGGCCCGAAAACTCATGCAGAAGCCGAAGAGCTTACGATGTTTTGGCGGCGCTGCAAAGGCCCAATGATCGTCATCGGACCGCCAGCGCGCGGCCGCTGCCGGCCGGCAGCGTGAACACGGCCACGGCGTTGACCAGCTCCTGGGCTTCCTGGCGCAGGCCGGAGCTGGCGGCCGCCATCTCCTCGACCAGGGCGGCATTCATCTGGGTCGCCTGGTCCATCTGGGTGATGGCCTCGCCGACCTGGCTGACGCCCATGCTCTGCTCGCTGCTGGCGGCGCTGATTTCGCCCATGATGTCGGTCACGCGCTGGATGCTGCTGACCACTTCGTCCATGGTGCGCCCGGCCTTGCCGACCAGCTCGGCGCCCTGGGCCACCCGGCTATTGCTCTCGGTGATCAAGGCCTTGATTTCTTTGGCCGCCTCGGCCGACCGGCTGGCCAGGCTGCGCACCTCGCCCGCGACCACGGCGAAACCGCGGCCCTGCTCGCCGGCGCGGGCCGCCTCGACGGCGGCATTGAGCGCCAGGATATTGGTCTGGAAGGCGATGCCGTCGATCACATTGATGATGTCGGCAATGCGCTGGCTGGAGGCGCTGATGTCCTGCATGGTATCGACCACGGCATGCACGACGTCGCCGCCTTCGCGCGCCACGTTGCTGGCCTGTTTGGCCAGCTGATTGGCCTGGCGCGCATTGTCCTCGTTCTGCTTGACCGTGCTCGACAGCTCCTCCATCGAGGCGGCCGTCTCTTCCAGCGCGCTGGCCTGGGCTTCGGTGCGCGCGCTCAGGTCCTGGTTGGCGTGTTCGATCTCGCCGCTGGCCGTGGCGACCGTGTCGGCCCCGTGGCGCACCTTGCCGACCAGGTTGAGCAGGCTGGCCTGCATGGTCTGCAGCTCGCGCAGCAGCTCGGCCACCTCGTCATTGCCGCTGATCTCAATCGTGCGGCTGAGATCGCCGCCGGCGACGGCATGCGCCGTGTCGACCGCCTGGCCGAGCGCCGCGCCGATCGAACGGCCCATGGCAAAGCCCATCAGATTGGCCAGCACCACGGCAACGACGATGCCGGCGATCAGCCAGTTGCGCACCTGGGCGTAGCGCGCCACGGCTTTCTCGTACTCGGCGCGCGCGAGTTCGCTTTGCAGCTTGATCAGGCCGTCGAGCGCGTTGGCGGTCGGCGTGTTCAGGGTGCGCACCTTGCTCAGCATCAGGCTGCGCACCTGATCGAGGTCGCCTGCGCGCAGGGCCGCGATGGCCGGACGCAGACCCTCGCTGAGCAGGGTCGCATAGCTGGTTTCGAATTCGCGCGCCAGCCGCCCTTCCTCGTCGGACAGGATGGTGACGCGGTAGGCCTGCCAGCTCTTGTCGATGACGGCCATGTTTTCTTCGATCTGCTTGAGCGTGGCGGCCAGCTTGTCGGGCTGGTTTTCCATAACCGCATAGGCCAGCGCAATGCGGTTGCGCAGGTTCTGGCGGTTGACCGAGGCCAGCAGGGCGGTCGGCACGGTGCAATCGGCATACACGGTTTGCACGGCGTCATTCGTCTTGGACGTGCTCCACAGGCCGACGGCCCCGATCAGCACCAACATGACGGACAGAGAAATTACCAGGAAGCGAATCCGGGTCGAAATTGTAAAGTTGTTCATTGTATGCACCTCCCAGGTGCAACTTTACTCCGACTTGGTGCAGGTGCGCCTTAACTTTATTTTCTCACTCGTTGCTAATCGGCAACGTTTGCGGACGAATCGCAGGCGACGCCGGCGGCAATCCAGCGCCGCGCGCGCCGCCCGAACCAGGGGCCGAGCGCGGCCGGCAGCCAGCGCAGATAGGCCTGCGGCTGGCGCAGCAGGCCGCAGCGGTAGCAGGCCAGGGCCGCATCCCATTCGAGCGCGCGGCACGGTCCGCGCCACTGGCCGAGCGCCAGGCGCGCCAGCGGACAGGTGGCCGCCGCACAGCACACGCCGCAGCCATTGCAGGGCTGGCCCAGGGGTGGTTTGGGCGGCGCGGCGCGCTGTAAAAAGATCAGCTTGTCCATCTGGCCACTCTAACATTCCGGCGGCGGCGCGCGAATGTACTACACTTATACGTGTTGTATATCGTGAAAAGCTAATGCATAATGTGGATTCTGTCTTATGTCTTATATAAGACCATAATCCAGCCGCAACGCCATCCAACTTCTCCCTCCGACGGAGCACACAGCCCATGAGCAGCAATTCGACCATCATCTACACTCTCACCGACGAGGCGCCCCTGCTGGCGACCCACGCCTTCCTGCCCGTCGTCACCACTTTCGCCAAGGCGGCCGGGATCCAGGTCGAACAAAGCGACATCTCGGTGGCCGCCCGTATCCTCGGCAATTTCCCCGAGTACCTGACGCCTGAACAGCGTGTGCCCGATACCCTGAGCGAGCTGGGCAAAATGACCCTGGAGCCGGATGCCAACATCATCAAGCTGCCGAACATCAGCGCCTCGGTCGGCCAGCTGCTCAACGCCATCAAGGAACTGCAGGACAAGGGCTACAAGATCCCCGACTACCCGGCCGATCCGAAGACCGAGGAAGAGAAAGCCATCAAGGCGCGCTACAGCAAGTGCATCGGCTCGGCCGTGAACCCGGTGCTGCGCGAAGGTAACTCCGACCGCCGCGCGCCGCGCGCCGTCAAGGAATACGCGCGCAAGAACCCGCACTCGATGGGCGAATGGTCGCAGGCCTCGCGCACCCACGTCTCGCACATGACCAGCGGCGACTTCTACCACGGTGAGAAGTCGATGACCCTGGACCGCGCGCGCGACGTCAAGATGGAACTGATCACCAAGAGCGGCAAAACCATCGTCCTGAAGCCGAAAGTCTCCCTGCTCGACGGCGAGATCATCGATTCGATGTTCATGAGCCGCAAGGCCCTGCTGGCCTTCTACGAAAAGCAGATCGAAGACGCGCGCAAGGATGGCGTGATGTTCTCGCTGCACGTGAAGGCGACCATGATGAAGGTCTCGCACCCGATCGTGTTCGGCCACTGCGTGCGCACCTTCTACAAGGAAGCGTTTGAAAAGCACGGCGCCCTGCTCAAGGAACTGGGCGTGAACGTCAACAACGGCATGGCCGACCTGTACGCCAAGCTGGACACGCTGCCGGCCTCCCAGCGCGACGAAGTCATCCGTGACTTCCACGCCTGCCAGGAACACCGTCCGGCCCTGGCCATGGTCGACTCGGCCAAGGGCATCACCAACTTCCACTCGCCCAACGATGTGATCGTGGACGCCTCGATGCCGGCCATGATCCGCGCCGGCGGCAAGATGTACGGCGCCGACGGCCGCCTGAAGGAAGTCAAGGCCGTGATCCCGGAAAGCACCTTCGCCCGCATCTACCAGGAGATCATCAACTTCTGCAAATGGCATGGCGCCTTCGATCCGCGCACCATGGGCACGGTGCCGAACGTCGGCCTGATGGCCCAGCAGGCCGAGGAATACGGCTCGCACGACAAGACCTTCGAGATCCCCGAAGACGGCGTGGCCAATATCACCGACCTGGCCACCGGCGAAGTGCTGCTGAGCCAGAACGTCGAGGAAGGCGATATCTGGCGCATGTGCCAGGTGAAGGACGCCCCGATCCGCGACTGGGTCAAGCTGGCCGTGACGCGCGCGCGCAACTCGGGCATGCCGGCCGTGTTCTGGCTCGACCCCTACCGTCCGCACGAAGCCGAACTGACCAAGAAGGTCAAGGCCTATCTGCAGGAGCATGACACCAGCGGCCTCGACATCCAGATCATGTCGCAGGTGCGCGCCATGCGCTACACGCTCGAGCGCGTCAGCCGCGGCCTGGACACCATCTCGGTGACCGGCAACATCCTGCGCGACTATCTGACCGACCTGTTCCCGATCCTGGAACTGGGCACCAGCGCCAAGATGCTGTCGATCGTGCCGCTGATGGCCGGCGGCGGCATGTACGAAACCGGCGCCGGCGGTTCGGCACCGAAGCACGTCCAGCAGCTGGTCGAAGAAAACCACCTGCGCTGGGATTCGCTGGGCGAATTCCTGGCCCTGGCCGTCAGCTTCGAAGACCTCGGCATCAAGAGCGGTAACAACAAGGCCAAGCTGCTGGCCAAGACGCTCGACGCCGCTACCGGCAAGCTGCTCGACAACCGCAAGTCGCCCTCGCCCAAGACCGGTGAGCTCGACAACCGCGGCAGCCAGTTCTACCTGTCGATGTACTGGGCCCAGGAACTGGCCGCCCAGACCGAGGACGCCGAACTGGCCGCCGCCTTCGCGCCGCTGGCCAAGTCCCTGACCGAGAACGAGGCCACGATCGTCGCCGAGCTGCTGGCCGTGCAAGGCAAGCCGGCCGACATCGGCGGCTACTACAAGCCGGACGACGTCAAGGTGAAAGCCGTGATGCGCCCGAGCGCCACCTTCAACGCCGCCCTGGCCGCCTTCCAGGCCTAAGCCCGGCGGCTTGCCAAAAGAGCCACGTTACGGCGTGGCTCTTTTTTCGTCCCCACTTATTTTGTCCTGGACAAATCGACAATTAGCGAGGATATTCTCTATTAAAACCGGTTTGGCTACGACCAAGAAACAGTTACAATCGTGCATACACGAGCCTCACCGCGCCGCCCCCGCCCCTGTCGGCCCTCTTCCCGCCTTCACCGACCGGAACCATGAATACCATCACCGCCACCACTGATACCGCCGTCCCCGAATTCCAACAAGCCAGCCGGATGATGCTGATCGTCATCTGGGGCCTGTTCGTCCTGGCCCTCGGCCTGTCCGGCATGCACGACACCCTGAACTGGGCCCTGCTGTTCGGCCTGCCCTTCGCCGCCCTGCCGACCATCCTGATCCTGCGCAGCCCGGACGCCTTCCTGACCCACGCCAGCGTGGCCTTCAGCCTGATGGCCATGACCGGCCTGCACATCCACCAGGGCGGCGGCGTCACCGAGCTGCACTTCGGCGTGTTCGTGCTGCTGGCCTTCCTGGTCGTCTACCGCGACTGGCGCGTGATCCTGGTCGGCGCCGGCGTGGTGGCGGTCCACCACCTGTGCTTCAATCAGCTGCAGGAACTCGGCTATGGCGTGATCTGCTTCACCGCCCCGAGCTTCATGCGCGTGGTCGTGCATGCCCTGTTCGTCGTGGTGGAAAGCGCCGTGCTGTGCTACGTGTCGGTGCTGCTCAAGCGCGATGCCGAGCGCGCCATCGAACTGCGCAGCCGGGTCGCCGGCCTGGTCGGCGCCCAGCAGGGCGTGATCGACCTGTCGGCCCCGGCCAGCGCCCCGCGCAGCGAATCGGGCCAGCTGCTCGAAGCCCTGATCGCCCAGCTGCGCCAGGCCATCGGCGCCGTGCATGACGGCGCCATCAGCATCGCCCACACGGCCGACGAGGTGGCCGCCGCCAATATGGATCTCGAGCAGCGCACCCAACGCCAGGCCCAGACCGTGATGCAATCGGCCGATGCGGTCGAACACATGACCGAGAGCGTGCGCAACAACGCCAGCCATGCCGAGCAGGCCAATCAGCTGGCCGGCCAGGCCACCCAGGCGGCCCAGCGCGGCGGCGCCGTGGTCGAACGCGTGGTCAGCGCGATGGGCGCGATCGACGCTTCCTCGCGCCGCATCACCGACATCATCACCGTCATCGACGGCATTGCCTTCCAGACCAATATCCTGGCGCTGAATGCGGCCGTGGAAGCGGCGCGCGCCGGTGAGCAGGGCAAGGGCTTTGCCGTGGTGGCCTCCGAAGTGCGCAGCCTGGCGCAGCGCTCGGCCGCCGCCGCCAAGGACATCAAGCAGCTGATCGAAACCTCGGTGCAGAACACCACCGCCGGCGCCGGCTACGTGCAGGAGGCCGGCACCACGATGGCCGAAATCGTCGACCGCACGCGCGCCGTGGCCGAGCTGATGCACGATATCGCCGCCGCCAGCCGCGCCCAGAGCGAGGGCATCACCCACGTCGACCAGGCCCTGCGCGCGCTCGACGACGCCGCCGCCGAGAACAGCGCGCTGGTGGAAGAAGGCGCGGCCGCGGCCGAACGTCTGCGCGAACAGGCGCAGCTGCTCGACCAGGCCGTGCGCATGTTCCGCGTCGGTTCCGGCGGCGCCGCCCCGACCCTGCCGCGCCTGGCCGCGCGCTAGGCGTATTCGGCCAGCATGGCCGCCGTCAGGGCCGGCGGCGTGGCCGCCTCCGGGCAGGCCATCGTCAGCCAGGTGAAGATGCGCGCCGCGCTCATCACCTGCAGCAGGCCCGGCTGGGCCGACTGATTCAGCATCAGCACCGACTCGGTCATCACATTGCGGCCCCAGCTGATTTCGGCCGGCAGCGGCTTCAGGCGCGCGACGTCGACATCGGCGATCGCGCCCAGTTCATCGACCAGGATGCCGAAGCGCCCCTGCTCGGGGTGGCGCAGGATCACGATCTGCTGGGCCGCGCTGGCCTCATCGTGGGCGGTGCCGAGGAAGAACACCGGCACCGGGGTCTTGTCGATCATGCGGTAGCCCTGCATCACCCCGGCCTCGGATTTGATGCTCACCATCGGCTGGCGTTCGACCGCTTCGACCACGTCGGCCGAGGCCAGCCCGTACCAGTTGGCGCCGATGCGCAGCGTGGCGATCTCGCGCGTGTCGCCGCCGGCGCGCGCACGGTCGCCGCGCAGGGCCAGCGCCGGCTGCGGCGCGGCGCTGGCGGCGCGCGCCGCGCACAGCGGCTGGAACACGAAGGCGCGCACCGGGTTGCGGTAGACGTCGTCCGGCCCCTTGTATTCGCGGTAGCCGCAGGACTCGGCTTGGCCGATCGCATACAGCGTTCCATCGAGTTCGGCCACGTGCACCAGCGCGGCCGGCGGCGCCCCCGTGCGCAGCAGCGCGGGCGGCAGACAGTGGCCGGGCGCATAGCGGCCATCGGAACTGGCGATCACCCGCCCCTGCTCGTCGGCGAACAAGGCGAAGCCGCCGGCGCGCGGCAGAATATCGTGCAGGATGCCGCTGAACTGCGGCGCGCTGTCGAACACGATGGCGATGCCGCCCACCACGGCCGACGCATCCGGCGCCTGCACGGCCGCCGCATACACATAGGTCGGCGCGCCGCCGTACAGCGGGCTCGCTTCGAAGTCGGACACCACATACTCCTGCGGATGGCGCAGCGCCAGCGTGCGCGCGACCCACGGCGCCTCCAGCCGCTGGCCGACCAGCTCGGCCGCGCTGTCCTGCGAGACGGCCACCACCCGCCCGCTGGCGTCGAACAGCAGCAGATTCGTGTACACGCTGTACAGGCGGTTGATGTAGGCGAGGATGCGGCTGAGCTCAGCGCGGCGCGCCGCATCCGGCCTACCGTCGGCCAGCGCCTGGCGGAAGGCCGTGCTCAGGGCCCACCAGCGGCAGTCGTTGGCGCGCTCGTACAGATTGCGATCCATGATGTCGACCGCCTGCGCCGCATAGAAGCGGCAGTCGTGCAGCACGGTCGAGACGATGGTGGCGCGCAGGTCGGCGATCGAGCGCGCGAACATCTCGCGCGTGCGCTCGCCGGTCTTGCTGATCTCGGCCAGCAGCACCTTGGAGAAGGCCGGATTCGAGGAGCGCTGGCTGCCGCTTTGCAGCACCGTGCCATTCCACACCGAGCGGTTCAGATCGCGCTGGATGCGTTCGGCCTGGAGCGGAATCGCGCGCAGGGCCTCGCTGTACAGGCTGGTGTGCTCCATGACCACGGCCAGCAGCGCCGGGTCGATATCGGCCAGCAGGCGCGCCGCGTCGGTATGGAAGGCGTGGCGCAGCGGCAGCAAGGCGGCGCCGCGCCAGCCCGGCCCCTGATAGCCCTGAAAGCCCTGGGCCTGGCAGGCGCAGAACAGATAGTCATTGCCACCGAATTCGATCACGCGCCAGGCGGCCGCGCCCAGTTGCGGCAGGCGCGCGCCCGGCGCCACATGGAAGGGATCGGCGCTGGCCTGGACCTGGCCATCGGCGTCGAGCAGCAGCAGCACGCCGCGCTCGCCGGCCAGGGCCGAGAAGATGCGGCGCATCTCATCGTCGAAGCGGAACACCAGGCACAGCACGCCCTGCCCGCTGCCGACCCGCGCCGCATACACGAGGGCCGGCGCCGCGCCCAGACAGTCGAAGCGGCGGTAGGCCTCGGTGTAGGGCGCGTCCGAGGCGCGCACGCGCTCGACAAAGCGGCGATCGGTCTCGCTCGGCGCGGCGCCCGACTCGAGGCGCACCAGCAGCTGGTCGGCACTGTCGAACAGCAGGATATCGGCGTACACCGAATACTTGGCGCGGTAGGCGCCAAAGCGCTGGCGCAGGGCGCCGACGGCGGCCTCCGACGGCGCCGCCAGACAGGCGCGCACGTCCTCGTCGGTGGCCAGGAAGCCGATATCGGCCGTACGCTCGAACAGATTGCGCACCAGCATATCGATCGTCACCTGGGCCTTGGCGCGCAGCTCGGCGGCCGTCTTGGCTAGGATCTCGCGCCCGAGGTGATTGAGCAGGCTGTCGCTGAGACCGGCGAAGGCGGCGCGCGTCTCGGTCATGTCCGCCGCCGTGCCCGACAGCTGGCCGAGCAGGTTCAGATTGTCCCAGACCGCCTGCAGGCTCTGCAGGGATTCGCGGTAGTCCTCGACCGTCCGCATGTACGGGAGCAGCTCCACCAGCTCCCCATCGATTTCCACATTCTTGTAGCGTGCCACGCCTACTCCTCGCCAATACATCAACGCGGCTTGTGGCCGCGTCCTTTTGTCCGCTGGAGCTTGCACCGTTTTGGGTTGCGCGCGCACCGGATGGCGGCGGGCGCGAGAAAGTGGTGCAAGCCGGTCAGGATTATCAAATGCAAAAGTCCTGAACACTTTGATAAGCAATTCCCATGCCAAACTATTGGTTGGCGGCTGTGACGACCGGCAACTTTGCGTGGGTATAATCTTGGTCAATTACCACTTCACCGCCGCTTATGCTCGACCTGCGCACGATCAATGCCGTCACTGGGATCATGGGGCTGCTGATGGCCTGCATCCTGCTCGGCATGCGCCACTACTATCCGCGTCCGCTGCGCGGCACCGGGCTGTGGGCGCTGTCGCCCCTGCTTGGTGCGCTGTCGGCGCTGGCCTTTGGTCTGGAAGGGATACTGGCCGCGCCGCTCGTGGCCATGCTGAGCAATGCGTTGTCGATGGCCAGCGGCGGCCTGAATCTGTTCGGCAGCGCCGCCTTCTACGAGCAGACGCTGTCGCTGCGCCGCTGGCTGCTGTTCGGCCTGGCCGCGCTGGCGGCGCTGGCGGCCTTCATGTTCATCTGGCCCGACTACCGCGTGCGCGTCGTGCTCTACGCGCTGACCCTGCTGGTGGTGACGGCCACCCATGCGCGCCTGCACTGGCGCTTCGGCCTGAGTTTCGCCGGACGCCTGCTGGCCGCGATTCTGGCCGTGCGCTGCGCCGTGCTGCTGCTGCGCGCCGTCACGGCGCCCTTTCTTGAGGCAAGCACGGCCACGCGCTTCGACCCCGGCTGGATCCAGACCGTCTACCTGGCCTCCTTCAGCATTGGCGGCATGCTGACCTGTCTCGGCGTGGTGCTGCTGGCCAGCGAACGGGTGCGCGCCGATTTCGAACGCATGGCCAATGTCGACGTGCTGACCGGCGCCGCCACCCGCCGCGCCGCGCTCGAGGCGCTCGACGGCGAACTGGCGCGCGCGCGCCGCCACGGCCGCCCGTTCTCGCTGCTGATGCTCGATATCGACCACTTCAAACACATCAACGATGCGCACGGCCACGCCACCGGCGACCGCGTGCTCGCCCATGCCGTGGCCGGCATCCAGTCGACCCTGCGCACGATCGATGTGGTCGGCCGCATCGGCGGCGAGGAATTCCTGATCCTGCTGCCCGAAAGCGAACTGGCCAGCGCCAGCGCCGTGGCCGAGCGCATCCGCAGCCGGCTCGCGCATGGCGGGCGCGCGGCCGGCCTGCCCGAGTACACGGCCAGCATCGGCTGCGCCTGTCTGCAGGGGCCGGACGACAGCATCGCCAGCCTGATGGCGCGCGCCGACCGCGCCCTGTACGCAGCCAAAAACGGCGGGCGCAACCGCGTCAGCAGCGCGCCCGCCGCCTGAACGCCAGACTTACCAGTCGACTCCGTTCTTCGACTGCCGGATCACGCAGGCGTAGTTGTCCTCATAGGTGCCGCCGGCGGTCTTCTGCTTGCGCACGAACACCTGGCCCAGACCAGTGATCTGGTTGCTCCCATCGCCCGCGTAGAAGGCACGGATCTCCGCATACGCGCCATTGCCGGCCGCCTCGTCGGCCGTGCTGTGGCGCGCATAGCTGGTGAACTCGATCGCCGGCGCCTTGACCGCGACCAGCGGCGCCACATACCAGGGCAACCAGGCGCCGCTGGTGCCGTAGTTGACCCCGCCCACGCTGCCATCGGCCAGCACCTCGAGCGGCACGCTGACTTCAGGCGCGCTGCCGACCTGGATTTTGACGGCCGTCTCGGAGATCGTCACGCTGCAGGACTCGGTGCCGCTGCCGCCGGTCCGCTTGCCCTTGCCCGTGTACGGGGTGGCAGAGACGATGCGCGCCTTGTTGGCGGCCCAGGAACGGTCGCTCAGGCTCAGGGTCGTGAAGTCGGCCGGCAGCGCCGCACCCTTGCTGAGGCGGCAGACATCGCCGACCGGCACCCCGGTGGCCGAGGCAATACTGGCCGCGCCCAGCGTGGCGAACACGGTCTTGGTGCCGCCGTCCACGGCCGTCAGGCTCAGGTAGGGCGAGCCATTGCCCATGTTCGACTCGATGCTGTCGTTGCTGTCGCCGTTGAAGCTGGCGCTGTAACTGGCGCCGCGCGCCGTCAGCGTCATCGTGCCCCGGTTGAAGCCCACCGAGCAGGCCGAACCGTCACCCAGGGTGCCGTCGAACTTCTTACCGTCGAGTTCGGCCACATCGGCCGCCGTGGCTTTGTAGTTCAGATCCGCGAAGCCGGTCGGGGTCCGCACCAGCAGCGGCTTGCGGCTTTCGCCGGCAGGCGGCACCGGCGTCGGCGGCGCCAGCACGGTCAGCAGCGCCGAGCCATAGGCGCCATCGACGGCGACGGCAAGCGGCAGACCGGTCACGCCCAGGCTGGACGGCAGCGTCACCGTCACGCTGGTGCCGCTGGCATTGGTCTTGCCGAGCGCGGTGGTGATGCTGCCAAAGCGGACCGTCACATCGCTATTGGCAGGCAGGGCCTTGCCGCTGATGGCGATGCTGATGCTGGCGCCGGCCTGGGCGCTGAGGGTCTGCACCTGGACCAGCGGCAGCAGGGCCACGCTGCCGCCCGGATTGGCCGCCAGGCTGGCACTGGCCTGGGCCAGCGTCAGTTTGGCCGCGGCCAAGGCCTGGTTGAAGCTGTCGAGGGCGGCGTCGTGGCCGCTGCCATTGGCCAGGAAATTCACGTTCAGCGGGGTTTCGCTGCCCAGCTCATTGAGCGCGCTGCGCACGCTGTCCGGCACGATATTCTTCAGGCCGGCAAAGGCGGCCGCCACCGCACTGGCGTTGATGGCGCTGAAGGCCGGCGCCCCGGCCGCGCTGACGCCGATCGCCTCGAAGAACTGGGCCGGGGTGCGGGTGCTGCCCGCCATCTGGGCCACCATCATCTCGGTGAACGGGGTGATGTTCATGCGCGCCGTATTGCCGCTGGCCCCCTCGAGCACTGCGTGCAAGGTGACGCTGCCGGCGCTGGCCCGGCCGACGCAAGGGAAACTATCGGACGGGACCGCCAGGCTGAAGCTGCCCGTACTGCCGCTGGTTGTGGCCGGAATCGTATTGGCACGGCATTTGAGCTGGACACTGGCATTGGCCAGCGGCGCGCCCGTGGCCGCCGTCCCGCTGACGGTGACGCTGGTGACCGCGGGCGTCGGCGTGGGCGCGGGCGCCGGGACGGGCGCCGGTGCGGGCGTCGGCGCCGTATTGCTGGAAGAACCGCCGCCGCAGGCGGCAAGCACAAGGGCCAGGCTCAGTGGCGACAGACGAAGCAGGGAGCGATTTTGCATGGCGAAATCCTGGTTGGTTATTGGACACAGCGCGGGCATTTTCGCTAGCAAAATGCTAATCTGTGCATCCCCTGTTCAGGGGGTTGGCAGCGCCAGCCAGGCTTGCACAATGGCGCTATACCGATGGAGGACCCATGAAAACCGGGCTGGTGGTCGACGACGTCCCTGCCTCGCGCGAGTGGCTGAGCGCCGCCCTGCGCCGTGCTTTTCCGCCGATTGCGTTGCGCACGGCCGACACCGTCCAGAGCGCGCTGGCGCAGCTGCGCGCCGGCGCGCCGGCGGTGGCCCTGATCGACCTCGGCCTGCCCGACGGTTCCGGCGTCGAGCTGATCCAATGGTGCAGCGAACACGCGCCCGACACCGTCTGCGTGGTGGCCAGCATCTACGACGACGATCAGCATCTGTTCCCGGCCCTGCGCGCCGGCGCGATCGGCTACCTGCTCAAGGATGCCGCCGCCGGCGACGTCGAACTGGCACTGCGCGGCATTCTCGATGGCCGCCCGCCGCTCTCGCCCGCGATCGCGCGCAAACTGCTCCACCATTTCCGCGCCGGCGCAAGCGCCCCGCCGCTGGAGGAAGCCCTGACCCCGCGCGAGCGCGAGGTGCTGGTGCTGATCGCCAAGGGCCTGACCCTGCGCGAGGCGGCCGACCTGCTGCAACTAACGGCCAATACCGTGGCCGGCTACGTCAAGGTCATCTACCGCAAACTGAATGTCTCGACGCGCGCCGAAGCGGCCCTGACCGCCCGCGCCCTTGGCCTCGTATGAAGCGCTGGCTGCGCCAACTGCTGGCCCAGCGGCGCCACCTGTGGCTGGCGTTCGGGGTACTGCTGCCGGCCATTCTGATCAGCCTGGCCAGCCGCTCGCTGCTGGTCGGCCGCGCGCCCGCCGCCGCCGACGCCGTGCTGCCCGTCAGCGCCTGGGTCCTGCACGACGGCGAACGCAGCTGGCAGGCGATCAGCCTGCCCGACCTGTGGGACGCGCGTGCGCCGGGCCGCGCCGGCCTGGCGACCTACCGGCTCGAATTCGATCTGCCGGCCGACCTGCGCCAGCCCGCCGTGTATATCCCGCGCTGGTCGATGACCGGCGCCCTGCACTGGGACGACGACCTGGTCGACATGCCCGCCAGCTGGGACGGCGAGGCGCCGCGCCAGCTCAATCAGCCACGCCTGTACCGGCTCGATCCGCCGGCCGGCACAGCCGGGCGCCACCGGGCCACGATCCGCCTGAAGACCCTGCCCGGCCTGCGCGGCGGCCTGTCGCAGGTGTATGTGGGTGACTACCAGCGCCTCGCGCCCTACTACCAGCGGATGCTGATCTGGCAGCCGATCGCGCAGCAGGCGATTGGCCTGGCGATGATCTTCCTGGCGCTGATGATGCTGGGCCTGAACCACACGATGGGCGAGCGCGGCTTCGCCTACGCCGGCCTGTCGATGATCTGCTGGGCGATCTCGGTGTTCGGCTGGAGCAGCGAGACGCCCTGGATCGGCGGCGCGCGCTGGGAGATGTACTACTACCTGGCGCGCCTGTCCTATCCCTACCTGATCGGCCTGTTCCTCTACCGCTTCTTCCATCTGCGCCTGCGCTGGATGGCGCCGCTGATGATCGTCACCTGGCTGCTGGTGCTCGGCTTCACCGCCTACGACTGGCCGCGCGGTTTCGCCGCCGCCTCCACCGGCCTGTTCGCCCTGCCCGGCGCCTTCTACCTGGCCCTGCTCGGCGCCTCGGTGCTGCATGGGGTGCGCGCGGCCGATACCGAAGCCATCGTCGTTTCCGGCGTGCTGCTGGCCGCCCATGGCCTCAATCTGCACGATCTGGCCTGGTGGGCCGGCCGCCTCGATTTCGCCGAGCCGATGCTGAATCACTTCGCCGGCGTGCTGCTGTTCGGCTGTATCCTGTTCATGGTGCTGCGCCGCTACCGACTGATGCAGCAGCGCCTGCTCGACATGAACAAAGGCCTCGAGCAACAGGTCCACCAGCGCACGGCCGAGGCGCTGCACAGCGCCAGCCAGGCCCAGCGCCTGCAGCAGGACCGCCTGCTGCAGGAAGAGCGCGAACAGATTTACCGCGATCTGCACGACGACATCGGCGCCAAGCTCCTGACGCTGGTGATCGCCGCACCCGATCCCGAGCATGCGCAAACGGCGCGCGCGGCGCTGCAGGATTTGCGTGCGATGGTCTCGCATTCCGGTCAGGGGCCGCAGCCGCTGGCCTTTCTGCTGGCCGACCTGCGCAGCGAGGTGGCGACGCGCATCACCAATGCCGGCCTGCGCTTCGCCTGGGAAGCGCCCGACTATCCGCTCGACGCGCCCGGTCCCGAGGTACTGCCCTCGGCCGCGCTCGACATCGCACGCGTGCTGCGCGAGGCGGTCAGCAATGCGTTGAAACACGCGCGCGCGCGCCGTATCGCCGTGCGCATCACGCTCGATGGCGAGCGCCTGCACTTCCAGCTCGATGACGATGGCATTGGCCTGCAGCCGGCGCATGCCGACGGGAGCGGCCAGGGCCGGCGCAATATGGCCCTGCGCTGCCAGCGCTGGGGCGGCCATGCGCACTGGGACCTGAGCGAAGCCGGCGGCTGTCGCGTGGCATGGGACTTCGCACTCGGCGCGATCGCGCACCTGCAGGACGCGCCGGTCACGAAATCATGAACACAGCGCGGCAGCACCCGTATCGGCCCCATAAATTCAACAATCATTGACAACATTGCCAAAATCAAATCAAATGGGCAGTACTACAAGTGATAACTAGTAATTATCATCACCATGCCGCCCTCAATCGCCGAACGTATCCTGCAACCACAAGTCCCCGAGCAGCGGCGTATCCTCTTCCTTGCTGAGTATGCGCCGGATGAATCTGCCCCATGCGCGAAGACCTTCCCAGGAGACGGCGGCTATCCGGCCTACCATTTCAGTATCTGGCAGCTGCTTGGCGAACTGGGCTATCAGATGCGCTCCTCCGCCCAGCCGACCTCCGCATTGTTCGCCAGAGGCAATGTCGATTTTGTGTTCTCGTTGTATAACCGGATGCCGCTCAACCAATCGGAAGTCCTGGTATCGGCCTTCTGCGAATATGCGCGCATTCCCTACCTCGGTGCTCCGCCGGGCATCCGAGCCCTCGCCGAAGACAAATGGCTGAGCAAGCTGGCCGCGCGCGCACTGGGCATTCCTTGTCCCGACGGCATACCCTACTCGGATGAGGCTGCCCTTGAGGCGGCGCCCTTATTTGCTGGCCCTTACTTCATCAAAGACCGCTTCGGTGCAGGGTCGGAAGGCATCACAGCGCAGTCGCTGCAGGATACCTGGTCTGGGGCGAAGGCGGTCGCCGCCCAGCGGCTACGCGAGGGTGTGCCAGTCCTGGTCGAGCAATTTGCTCCCGGCATTGACGTCACCGTACCGATACTTGGCGACACCATGCCTCTCATCCTCGGCCACGTTCATCCGCGCTCCGACAAGGCCGGGAATATCCTGACCGAGGATCTGAAGATGGACGATCCGCTTGGCTACGAACTGCTGATGCTGGACGGCGTGGCAGACGACATCTGCCGCGATGCGCTGGCACTCTGGTCGGCCACGGGCCCGATGGATTACCTGCGCATCGACTACCGGTACGACCCGCACACGGGGCAACGCCAGTTCCTGGAATTCAACCTGTGCTGTTATCTCGGCGCCGATGGTGCGATTGGCCTAGCTGCCGCAGCCCATGGCCTGTCTCTGTCAGGCGTGCTCGGCCACGTGGTGGAACATGCTTTGGGCCGTCAGTGTGGAAGCCGGCAGCATTTGAAGTGGGTTCTGTGACCAGTATTGCATCCAGTCGGTGCGGTAGAGTGCGAGTGCTTCAGCCGCTTCCAGGGGGCCAGCGCTGAAGCGCGTACGTAGTCGGTTCAGATATGGACTATCACCGCCAATGGTGTCGATTTCATCGAGCAAGGCGGTAGCGCGCACCGGGTAACCGGCGCAGTATTCGATCAAGGCACCGGCAAAGCGCACATGACGCGCGCAATCAAGCACTTTCACCGCATCGGCGGCGATGATCAGGGCACGCACCTGATCGAGGGCCTGCTGCGTCTGCCCGTCGTACAAATGCAGCATCGCCAGGTTCGCCTCTGTGATTGCGCGCGGATAATTCATCTCCATCATCGGCAGAAGTTTGTTCATGTGAAGTCTGGCGCGCGCGTATTCGCCCAAACACAATAGCGCCGTACCGAGATTTGTCCCCGACTCCTGAATATGCTGCGTGCCGAGCACGGCAAGGCTACGATAGGCGACGTGAAAATCCCGCTCGGCCGCAGCAAAGTCACCGGCATAGGCTCTGGTCACCCCGAGATTGCATACGGTGGTAGCCTCGCCAAACGCGTCCCTGGCAGCGCGGAAGCCCCGCAGTGCCTCAAGCAGCATCTGTTCAGCAGCCGCCAGATCCGCTTGCGGATGCAGCATGGGAACGGCCGCTGCCGTTCTAAGCAGGTAGGGGTAGTTCGCTGCCTTGCTCAACTGGGGGCGCCATTCACTCAACACGGCGGAGGCGGCCGCCCATTCTTCCTCGTGCAGGAGGCCGGCAATCTTGTACGACACTAGCAGCACACGCTCTTCCGCAGAACCGTGCTCAGCAAGCAGACGGTCGATCGCGACATTGGCGTCGGCGTGACTGCGTATGCGATTCAGAGCAACAGCGTCGAGAATGCGCAGGATGCGATAGCGGCTGAACTCGACCCGAGGGATCTTTTCGAGAATCTCCTTGGCGCGCGCATAATCCTGCAGCGAGACGAAGAGTGAAATCTGCACGAAGAAGTCATGCAGATTGGCCGCCCCGTGCTTTCTCTGGGCATGCGCAATATAGCGCTCCGCATCGGCCATCGACCCTTGCGCCATGGCGATTCGCACCAGGGTCTGGGCGCGGGCCGGCAGCGCAGCCGGATCGAGATCGTGCGCCAGACGGTAGAGTAGTTGAGCCAGCGCAGCATCAGAGTGGCGCGCGGAGCCGGCACGTTCGGCTTCAGCGAAGAAGTCGTATAAATCGCGGGCCACCGCGAGATTGGCGACCTCAGCGCCCTTGATGGCGCGGACCGGCAGCGCCGAATCACTCACCAGCAGAATCAGTGCCTCACCGTCCTCCGTTGCGTGGCGCTGAATGATGCGCTGGGCCTGCAAGTCAGCGATCGCTTTGTCAAATGCATCCGGCGTGCAAACGATCTGTTCTGAATAAAGTGCAAGCAAACGCATGTCCGCCAGCCGCAGTGGCTGCTCTGCAACGACCAGCAGGCGGACCAGGAATTCACTGACCGGTCCCAGTGCTACAGGACGGGCGGACGTTCCGCGCACAGTCAGGTGACTAAGCAGCATCCACATGTCGTTCCCGGCCAGCGCCGCATACCGGTCGAAATCGGCCGTATCCAGCGCGAGACCATTAGCGGCGCAAATGGCGGCGACGAATTGAGCGTCGATCGGTTGCAGTGCTTGTTCGTCGATGGCCTCAGGGCCGAATGGTAATCGTTGCCGGAAGCCGGCCTCGGCTAGATTACCCTCCGTTTCATCGGTCACCGCCAGTACAAAGCGCACATGCCGATAGTGGTCATCCGCCGCACAGGCTTGGGCGAGCTGGACGATTTCCGCGGTCTTCTTCTGTGCGTTGTCCAAAAAAAACAGCACATCCGGCCGCGGCCAGGTCAATGCCATCTTGCAAATGCGCGCGGTCGAGGTCGACGGAAAAGGGGTCAGCAGAATGCCCTCGCCGATGCCGACCAGGGTGGTGACGCCAAAGCGCGAGGCAAAGGTCTGCGTGGCTGTCGACAGCGTGACCAGCTTGGACAGAAAGGAGATAAGCGGCGGCGCCTGGAAGAAAAAGCCAAGGCGGCAGAGCAAGCGCTCGTCGCGCTTGTCCTTCAACGCATCAGCTAATTGAGAAACGCCGCCGGCCGCCATGTCAAAGTAGATGGCAATCCCGCTTTTTTCCTGGCTGGCTGCCAGATGTTTGAGAAACTCGGATATCCCGCTGGATTTCGATGCTCGGAAGATGATTGCCCGCTTGGTCGGATCACGGCTCTGAAAAAACTGCCTGAACTTGGCGATTTCAACAGTTCTGTTGGCAAATTTGACGGGCTGCACCATCGGAAGGCAGATAATTACTAGTTATCCGTAGGTTTCCAGCCTCCTTCGGACATCGGCCCGTGCAATCTGGGCATGCAGCACCTGATCGGAGACATGGGTGTAGATCTCCGTTGTGCTAATGCTGGCGTGGCCGAGCAGGCGCTGCACGACACGAATATCGAGCCCTGCCTCCAACAGTTGCGTAGCGGCCGTGTGGCGCAGCATGTGCGGCGTGATGCGACGGTCGAGCCCGACGTCCGAAGCATATTGACGCAGCACCCGCCTGATGTATTGATCCGACGCGCAGCGCGCGTGGGCGCTAATGAACACCGTCTGCGGCGCCTCAATCGCGAAGCGCCGGCGTGCGCTGGCCAGATAGTCACGAATGCGTTCGGCCGTCACCGCGTCAGGGAAAACGACCAAGCGTTCCTTGTCGCCTTTGCCACGAATGCGGATCTGACGCTGGTCCAGTCGCAGATCGGCCGGCGCAATCTGCACCAGCTCGCCCACGCGAATTCCGGTCAGAGTGATCACCTCGGCCGCCAGGCGCGCCGTTCTCCGGTCCCAATCGGCCACCATGTCACGACGCGAGCGCCCGCTCGGACCAGCATCCGGCGACGCACCGGCCGGGCGCAGCAGGGCCGCCACTTCCGATGTCGACAGATTGCGCGGCAGACGCTTGGGAAGCTTGATCGAAGGTCGGATCGCCGTGAATGGATCAGCGGCCAGCAGGCGCCGCTGGCAGAGCCAGACGATAAACACCTGCACCGTCGCCAGCTTGCGCTTCAGTGTACTCGCCTTCCAGCGTGGGCAGGTCGCCCAGCGGTGAATCAGGGCCTCCGCCGCCGCCTGGTCCAGGGCGTCCAGCGGCCGCTCAGGGCCGAGCGCCTGGCGCAGGTCCTGCAAATCGAGGCCATATGCACGCACCGTGGCCTCGGATAGTTTTCGCTCGTCCCGGCAATAGGCCAGGAAACGTGTACATGCTTCTCCAAGAATCATCCCTCACTCCTCCATCGCGAGGGGAAATTCTAGAACGTGACAAACCTTCTAATTCAGGAGAAAAGGAAACCAATTGGCGGTGTCCTCGCGCTTACAGTCGGGCCGATGTCTCCGCCCAGGCTTCAGCATTGGAGAGACTTCTCACGCTGGCGCCTCCCTGCGTCCTCACCCGCAGCCCGGCGCCAGTTGCGCTAGACGCTGGTGCCGAACAGGGCACCGATGCCGACCGCGGCCGCCATCGACAGCGCGCTCCAGAAGCTCACGCGCAGCACGCCGCGCAGCACATTGGCGCCGCCGGCGCGCGCGGCCAGACCCCCGAGCAGGGCCAGGCACAGCAGCGACATCAGCACCGTCAGCGGAATCAGACGCGCGGGCGGGGCGGCCAGCACCACCAGCAGCGGCAGCGCGGCGCCGACAGCAAAGCTGAGCGCCGACGATACGGCCGCCTGCAGCGGGCGTGCGCTGAGCGTGTCGGTCAGGCCCAGTTCATCGCGCGCATGGGCCGACAGCGCGTCGTGGCGCATCAGGCTGGCCGCCACCTGCTGCGCCAGCGCCGGCTCCAGCCCGCGTTCGACGTAGATGTGGGCCAGCTCCGCGTGCTCGCCATCGGGATTGTCGCGCAGCTCGGCGCGCTCCTTCTCGATGGCGGCGCGCTCGGTATCGGCCTGCGACTGCACCGACACATACTCGCCGCTCGCCATCGACATCGCACCGGCCACCAGCCCGGCCACGCCGGCCACCAGAATGCTGGCATGCGAGGCATTCGACGCGGCCACCCCGAGAATCAGGCTGGCCGTCGACACAATCCCGTCGTTGGCGCCCAGCACAGCGGCGCGCAGCCAGCCGACCTGGCCCAGTTGATGGCGTTCGCGATGTCGTCCTGGCATGGTGGATCCGTCCTGTTGTGATACAGCGAGTCTAGCAGTTCCGGCGCGCCATTGACGCGCCCGGCAAAAGGGCGTTCAATCTCGGCCACGCTTTGCTTCCACGGCCGCATCATGCCCAGCTCCACACCCCGCCTCAATCCGGCCAAACTCCTGCGCAGCAAATGGACGGCGGCCACGCCGCGCAACAAGGAAAAGCATTTCATGGTCACCGCCGTGATCGCGCCCGAGCAGCCCGAGCTGCCGATCGAGCTGGTCACGCTCGAGGCCGTGCTGACGCGGCGCGCCTTCACCCTGCCCTGGCGCGAGCTGCAGGACAGCAGCCGCTGGCTGCAGGGCTGGCGCTAGGCCTACCAGGGCAACAGACTGCCGTCGTAGGCGCGGAAGCTGCCGCTGTCGGCCGGGCCCAGGCCATCGAGCACGCGCAGCATATCGGCCGCCGCCGCCAGCGCCGGACGGCCGATCTGCTCGCCGCGGAAGGGACGCGACAGACGTGAATTGACCGTGCCCGGATGCAGGGCCACCAGCACCGCGTTCTTCTGGCTGCGCGCCAGTTCGATGGCGGCCGTTTTGACCAGCATATTGAGTGCGGCCTTGGAGGCGCGGTAGCTGTACCAGCCGCCGAGGCGGTTGTCGCCGATGCTGCCGACCTTGGCCGACAGCAGGGCCATCAGGCCGCGTTCGCTGTCGAGCAGGGGCGTGAAATGGCGCAGCACCAGGGCCGGGCCAAAAGTGTTGGCCACAAAGGTCGCCTGCAACTGGGCGTAGTGCAGATCGGCCAGGCGCTTTTCCGGCATCAGCCCATCGGCATGCAAGATACCGGTGGCATTCAGGATCAGATGAAAACGCGGCCCGCCCGCGAGGGCCTGGGCGGCCGCGCCGATGCTGGCTTCGTCGGCGAAATCGAGGGCCGGGCTGCTGGCGCGGTGCAGGCCCACCACCTCGGCGCAATGCGGCTGCGCGCGCAGCAGCTCGACAAAGGCGGCGCCGAGCGCGCCCGAGCTGCCCAGCACGAGGGCGCGAAACGGTGTCGGCAGGCTCGCCAGCGTCAGCGGCGCCGCCTCACTTGGCATGGCGGCGCGCCGTCAGGGCCAGAATCTTGGGCGGGATCGCCTTCGACAGGCCCTTGATGAACTGGTTGCCCACCTCGTCCGCGCCGAGCAGGTCGATCAGGGCGCTCTTGTCGGCCGGCGCCAGCGTGCGGCTCGACACGTAGAAGCCCGCATCCTGCCATGGCAGGTCGTCCAGCGCGTGGATCGTGAGCGTCGCATCGAGCCCCTTGAGGCGCGCATCGTCGACGATGGTGTTGTAGGCGCTGCTGTAGGGCAGGATGGTGACATCGGCGATATTCGCCTGCAGCCGGCGCATCAGGTCGTTCAGATCATTGGCCAGCTGCACGCGCGCCGTCAGCGCCGGCTCCAGCAGGGTGCGGTAGGCGGGGCCGTAATCGAAGCCGCGCACGAGGGCGATGCGCAGTTCGGTGTTCTTGACCAGTTCCTCGACCGTGTGCACGGGCGTGGGCAGGGGTTTATTGCTGACCAGGACGGCGCGGTAATTGATCATCGGGACGAAACTGCCCGCGCGGTCGCGCTCGGGCGAGCGGGTCGACAGCACGATGAGGTCGGCATTGCCTTCCTTGAACAGCATCTCGAGGCGCGCGCGCGGCACCAGCGAGAACACGAATTTGCAACCGTGCGCCTCGCCCAGGCTTTGCAGCAGATCGGGCAGCACGCCGGCCGCCTTGTCGTTTTTCGAGACGATGGCGACCCCATGCGGCGCCATCGGCACCTGAATCGGGCGCGAGCAGGCGGCCAGCGCCGGCCAGGCCGCGCCGGCCAGGACGCCCAGCAGCAGCGTGCGGAGCAGGTTACGAGCCTTCATGGCCAGGTCCTTTCATGTGCGCAATGGCGCTATTTTAGTGCAGCCGCCGCCTCACAGTTGGGTCGGCGTGTAGGGAATGCCGAGCTGATCGTAAGTGGCGTAGACGGCGGCCAGCATGCTCTCGAGTTCGGGTGTGCGGTCCTGGCTGCGCGCGCTGAAGAAGATCGGCGAAAACGCGTGCTTGTCCTCGAGCGGGCGGTAAATCACATTGCGCTGGTGCATACCCTGCACGCTCTCGGGCACGATGGCGATGCCCTGGCCGGCCGCAACCAGTCCCATGGCGACCTGCAGCTCGCGCACCTCGCTGACCTGCTCGGGCACCAGGCCGGCGGCCGCGAAGGCGGCCAGCACCTGATCGGCGAAGCTGGGCCGCGGCGCCTTCGGATAGACGAGCAGGGCTTCGCCCACCACCTGCTGCACAAAAAATAACACCCACAACCACAAAGGAGACACACGATGCGACACATCGACATTCACGCGGTGGCCGACACGGCCCCCTTCAAGCGCTTCCACGCGGGCGTCCTGTTCTGGTGCGCGCTGATCATCATCTGCGACGGCTATGACCTGGCCGTGGCCGGCATCGCCTTGCCCTCGATCATGTAGCAGATGGGCGTGACGCCGCAAAGCGCCGGCTTCATGCTCAGTTCCGCCCTGTTTGGCATGATGTTCGGCGCGATCTTCCTCGGCACCATCGCCGACCGCATCGGCCGCCGCATGGCCATCGTCATCTGCCTTGCGCTGTTCAGCGTGTTCACGGCGGCGGCCGGGATGTGCAGCGACCCGTTCAGCTTCAGCCTGATGCGCTTTCTGGCCGGCCTGGGCATCGGCGGCGTGATGCCGAATGTGGTCGCCCAGATGACCGAATACGCGCCCAAGCGCATCCGCGCCACGCTGGTGACACTGATGTTCAGCGGCTATGCGGTGGGTGGCATGCTCGCCGCCCTGCTCGGTAAAGGCCTGCTGGCCAGCTACGGCTGGCAGTCGGTGTTCCTGGCCGCCGGTGTGCCAGTGCTGCTTATCCCCTTCATCCTGAAAAACCTCCCGGAGTCGATGGCCTTTCTGGCACGCCGCCAGCGCCACGCCGAACTGCAGGCCATCTTGCAGCGCCTGATGCCTGACTACCGTGCCCAGGCCGGCGAGCACTACACGCTGGCCCAGGCCGACCACGGCCAGGGTACGCCGGTTGGCCGCCTGTTCCAGGAAGGGCGCGGCTTCAGCACCCTGATGTTCTGGGTCGCCTTCTTCATGTGCCTGTTCATGGTGTATGCGCTGAGCTCCTGGCTGGCCAAGCTGATGGCCGGCGCCGGCTACAGCCTCGGCTCGGCCCTGAACTTCGTGCTCGTGCTGAATTTTGGCGCAGTGATCGGCGCCGTCGGCGGCGGCTGGCTGGCCGATCGCTTCCACATCAAGCATGTGCTGGTGGGGATGTACTGCCTGGCGGCCGTGTCGATTTCCTTGCTCGGCTACCCGATGCCGACGCCGCTGCTGTTCGTACTGGTCGGCCTCGCGGGCGCCTCGACCATCGGCACCCAGATCGTTACCTATGCCTACGCCGGCCAGTTCTATCCGGCCGCGATGCGCTCGACCGGCATCGGCTGGGCATCGGGCGTGGGCCGCAGCGGCGCGATTCTGGCGCCGATCGTGATCGGCATCCTGGTCGGCATGGCCCTGCCGCTGCAGCAGAACTTCCTGGCCATGGCCATTCCGGCCGTGCTTGCCGCGCTGGCCGTATCGATGATCCGCCAGCCCAGCAGCGCCCCCGCAAGCGCCGTCAGCAGCCCGCTGGCGGCCAGCAAATAAAAACCTCACGGAGACACCGATGCAAAAACGCAGTTTGATCGCCCTGGCCCTGGCCATGGGCGCTGGCCTCGCTCACGCCGACAGCAATGTCAGCCTGTACGGCGTGATCGACGCCGCCCTGGCACGCACCACCAATACCGACGCGGCCGGCCATGCGGCCACCAAGATGGCCTCGCTCAGCGGCAGCCTGCCCTCGCGCCTGGGCTTTCGCGGTAGCGAGGATCTGGGCGGCGGCCTGGCGGCCGTGTTCACGCTCGAAGACGGCTTCAATCCCGACACCGGCGTGCAGGGCCAGGGCGGGCGCCTGTTCGGCCGCCAGGCCTGGGTCGGCCTGCGCGGCGGCTGGGGCACGCTGCAACTGGGCCGCATCCCGAATATGACTTTCCTCGCCACGGCGCGCAGTGATGTGCTCCGCCCGAACCTGTTCTCGATCAGCAGCATCGACCTCTACCTGCCGAACGCACGCAGCGACAATGCGCTCGGCTATCTGGGCAATTTCAATGGCGTGCTCGCCGGCGCCACCTACAGCCTGGGCCGCGATGCCTCCGCCGCCGGTGGCCCGGCCGCCACCAATTGCGCGGGCGAAGTCAGCGGCAATGCGCGCGCCTGCCGCCAGTACACGGCGCTGCTCGGCTATGAGTCCAAGGCCTATGGCGCCAGCTTCAGCTACGACAAGCTGTTCGGCAACGCCGGCGCCGCCAATGGCCTCACCAGCAGCGACAAATACGACCGCCGCCTGAGCGCGAATGCCTATGTCATGCTGGGCAGCGCCAAACTCGGCGGCGGCCTGATCCGCCGGCATACGCTGGCCGCCAGCGGCATCACGAATAGCGATCTGGTCTATCTGGGAGTGAGTGTGCCGCAGGGGCAGTGGACGCTGGACGCCCAGGTGGCACGCAAGGATGTGCAGGCCGCGGCCGATGACACGACGCTGCTGGTGCTGCGCGCGAGCTACGCACTGTCGCCGCGCAGCGCCGTCTACGCCAGCCTGGGCCGCATGGACAACCACGGCAATGCCGCCATCGCGCTCGACGCCGGCGGCAGCGTGGGCAGCGGTAAAACGCAAAGCGGGGTGATGGGGGGGCTGCGCCACCTGTTCTGAGTCCCGCCCCAAAAGTACACGCGCTGACCTGCCGGGCGGGTCAGCGCGTTTTTATGTGGACTCAGTCTTTGATTTCGAGCGCGCGGTTCAGGCTCAGGGCCGCCAGCGAACCGGCCGCGCCCGACAGCAGATACAGGCTGACATAGGCGAGGCCGAACTTGGCCGACAGGCCGAGCGCGACCAGGGGCGCAAACGCGGCGCCGACCAGCCAGGCCAGGTCCGAGGTCAGGGCCGCGCCCGTGTAGCGGAAGCGCAGTTCAAAATTGGCCGTGACGGCGCCGGCGGCCTGGCCATACGACAGGCCGAGCAGGCCGAAGCCGAGCAGGATGAACACCGTCTGGCCGGTATCGCCGCCCTGCAGCAGCAGCGGGACGAAGCCGCTGAACACACCGATCAGCACGGCCAGGGTGCCGAGCGTGCGGCGGCGGCCGACGCGGTCGGCGATCCAGCCCGAGACTACGATGCCGATGGCAGCCAGCACGGCCCCGCCCATCTGAATGGTGAGGAACTCGCTGACCGAGCGCGTCGAGTACAGGCTGATCCAGGACAGCGGGAACACCGTCACCAGATGGAACAGCGCATAGCTGGCCAGGGCCGCCAGGCCGCCGATCAGCACATTGCGGCCCTGCGATTTGAGCATCTCGCCGACATCGGTCGGCTGCAGTTCCTTTTCTTCGAGCAGGCGCGCGTACTCGGGCGTCGACACCAGGCGCAGGCGCGCGAACAGGGCCACCACATTGATCGCAAAGGCGACATAGAACGGATAGCGCCAGCCCCAGTCGAGGAAGTCGCGGTGCGACAGCTGCGACAGCAGCAGCGCGAACAGGCCGGCCGCGATCAGGAAACCGGTCGGCGCGCCGAGCTGGCCGAGCATCGCGTACCATCCACGTTTGTTCTTCGGCGCGTTCAGCGCCAGCAGCGAGGGCAGACCGTCCCAGCTGCCGCCGAGCGCGATCCCCTGCCCGAAACGCAACATGGCCAACAAGGCAATCGCGCCCAGGCCCAGGGTCTCGTAGGTCGGCAGGAAGGCGATGCCGGCGGTCGAGGCGCCAAGCAGGAACAAGGCGGCCGTCAGCTTGGTTTCACGCCCGAAGCGCTGCTGAATCGCCATGAAGGTGACGGTGCCGAGCGGCCTTGCCAAAAAGGCAAATGAAAAAATCAGGAAGGAATGCAGCATCGCATCGAGCTTGGGCTCGAAGGAAAAGAACACCGACGGAAAGACCAGCACCGAGGCGATGGCATACACAAAGAAGTCGAAATACTCGGAGGCCCGCCCGATGATCACGCCGACGGCGATCTCAGACGGCGCAATGCGCTCCGGAGTGGACGGTTTGCTCGAGGCCGCAAGCCCCGGCAGCGGTGCTGTCATGCTTTGCATTTTTTGTCTCCAATCCCAGTGCTCGTAGAGTTATCACCAAGATTTATTGCTGTTATGTAGTTTTCTGGTAGGACAATATGTCCAATCGCAAGACTATTGCCCAGTGGATAAAGTATCGAACTCCTTGATCCAGGTCAAAGAAACTTGCTAATGCCTATCATACTGCTCCTTCTGCTTTCCGCCAGTCTTGCCGGTTGTAATACCGTCGTGATGAATCCTTCTGGCGACATCGCTGCCCAGCAAGCACAGCTCGTCACAGTGTCTACCTTGTTGATGCTATTGATAATTGTGCCTGTCATTGCGCTCACCATTTTCTTTGCGTGGCGCTACCGTAAAAACAACAGTAAGGCCACCTACCTGCCCGATTGGGACCATTCCACCCAGCTCGAGCTGGTGATCTGGGGCGCGCCGCTGATGATCATCATCGTGCTCGGCCTGCTGACCTGGATCAGCACCCACCTGCTCGACCCCTACCGCCCGCTGAGCCGCATCGACGCCAACCGTCCGCTGGCCGCCAGCCACAAGCCGCTGGTCGTGCAGGTGGTGGCGATGGACTGGAAATGGCTGTTCATCTATCCGGAACAGGGCATCGCCACCGTCAACGAGCTGGTGACCCCGGTCGACACCCCGATCCGCTTCAAGATCACCGCCTCGACGGTCATGAACTCCTTCTACGTGCCGGCCCTGGCCGGCCAGATCTACGCGATGCCGGGCATGGACACCACCCTCAATGCGGTGCTGAACAAACCGGGCGTGTACGACGGCTTCTCGGCCAACTACAGCGGCGCCGGCTTCTCGCACATGCGCTTTAAGTACCACGGCGTATCGGCCACGGACTTCGAGGCCTGGGTTGCCAAGATGAAGGCCGGCGACGGCCAGCTCAAGCGCGCCGAGTACCTGCAGCTTGAGAAGCCCAGCGAACGCGAACCGGTACGCCACTATGCTAGCGTCGAAACGGATTTGTATGACGCCATCTTGAATCGCTGCGTGGCCGAAGGCACGGTCTGCGCCAACAAGATGATGGCCGCCGACGCCGCCCGCACGCGCGCCGTGCTGAGCAAGAAAGAAATGGACGAGCGCCTGTGCAAGACGCCGACGCCGCTGGCCCTGAACACCAAACCTAGCAAAGACTGATCATGCAAGACCAATCTCTTCTGGCGCGGCCCCTGCTTGGCCGCCTGAGCTGGGAAGCCATTCCCTATCACGAGCCGATCCTGCTCGCCACCTTCGCCATGGTGGTGCTGGGCGGACTGGTGACCCTGGCGCTGATGACGCGCTACCGTCTGTGGGGCCCGCTGTGGCGCGACTGGATCACCAGTATCGACCACAAGAAGATCGGCATCATGTACATGGTGCTCGGCCTCGTGATGATGCTGCGCGGCTTTGCCGACGCCCTCATGATGCGTGCCCAGCAGGCCATGGCCTTCGGTGAGAACCTCGGCTACCTGCCGCCGCACCACTACGACCAGATCTTCACCGCCCACGGCGTGATCATGATCTTCTTCGTGGCCATGCCCTTCGTCACCGGCCTGATGAACTACGTGGTGCCGCTGCAGATCGGCGCGCGCGACGTCGCCTTCCCCTTCCTGAACAACTTCAGTTTCTGGATGACGGCCTTCGGCGCCGCGCTGACCATGGTCTCGCTGTTCGTCGGCGAATATGCGCGCACCGGCTGGCTGGCCTATCCGCCGCTGTCCGGGATTCTGGCCAGTCCCGATGTCGGGGTCGACTACTACATCTGGTCGCTGCAGGTGGCCGGGGTCGGCACCTTGCTGTCCGGGGTCAACCTGATCGCCACCATCGTCAAGATGCGCGCGCCCGGCATGCGCCTGATGAAGATGCCGGTGTTCACCTGGACCGCCCTGTGCACCAACGTGCTGATCGTCGTGACCTTCCCGGTCCTGACGGCCGTGCTGGCCATGCTCTCGCTCGACCGCACTTTCGGCACCCACTTCTTCACGGCCGACTTCGGCGGTGACGCCATGCTGTACGTGAACCTGATCTGGATCTGGGGCCACCCCGAGGTCTACATCCTGGTGCTGCCGGTGTTCGGCGTGTTCTCGGAAGTGGTCTCGACCTTCTCCTCCAAGCGCCTGTTCGGCTACACCTCGATGGTGTATGCGACCGTCGTGATCACGATCCTGTCCTACCTGGTGTGGCTGCACCACTTCTTCACCATGGGTTCGGGCGCCAGCGTCAACTCCTTCTTCGGCATCACCACGATGATCATCTCGATCCCGACCGGGGCCAAGATCTTCAACTGGCTGTTCACGATGTACCGTGGGCGTATCCGCTATGAACTGCCGATGATGTGGAGCGTCGCCTTCATGATCACCTTCGTGATCGGCGGCATGACGGGCGTGCTGCTGGCCGTGCCGCCGGCCGACTTCGTGCTGCACAACAGCCTGTTCCTGATCGCCCACTTCCACAACGTGATCATCGGCGGCGTGGTGTTCGGCGTGTTCGCCGCCATCAACTACTGGTTCCCCAAGGCCTTCGGCTACAAGCTCGACGCCTTCTGGGGCAAGATCTCCTTCTGGTGCTGGGTGATCGGCTTCTACCTGGCCTTCATGCCCCTGTACGTGCTGGGCCTGATGGGCGTGACCCGCCGCATGAGCCACTTCGAAGACCCCTCGCTGCAGATCTGGTTCCAGATCGCCGCCGTCGGCGCCGTCCTGATCGCCTGCGGTATCGGCGCCATGCTCGTGCAGTTCTACGTCAGCTTCCGCCGCCGCGGCGCCCAGCGCGACCTGACGGGCGACCCCTGGGATGGGCGCACGCTCGAATGGTCGACCTCGTCGCCGCCGCCCGACTACAACTTCGCCTTCACGCCGCGCGTGTATGACAACGATGCCTGGACCGATATGAAGCGCCGCGGCCACACCCGCCCGCTGAGCGGCTTCATCGACATCCACATGCCGAAGAACACCGCCGCCGGCTTCATCATCGCCGGCCTGAGCGCAGCGACCGCCTTCGCCGTGATCTGGCAGATGTGGCTGCTGGCCATCGTCGCCTTCGTCGCCACCGTGGCCGCCTCGGTGATCCACACCTTCAATTACAAGCGCGACTACTACATCCCGGCGGCCCAGGTGGTCGACACCGAAGCCGAGCGTACCCGTACTCTGGAAAGCATTGCCCATGTCTGACACTACTCTCCACGCCAACGAGGCCGAGATGGCCTTCTACGTGCGCGATCACCATCCGGAGAACGGCACCCTGCTCGGGTTCTGGATCTACCTGATGAGCGATTGCCTGATCTTCGCCTGTCTGTTCATCGCCTACGCCGTGCTCGGCCGCAATTACGCGGGCGGCCCGACCGGCGCCGAACTGTTCGACCTGCCGACGGTGGCCCTGAACACGGCCTTCCTGCTGTTCTCGTCGATCACCTATGGCTTCGCGATGCTGTACGCCCAGCGCAAGGCCCTGAACCAGACCCTGCTCTGGCTGGCCATTACCGGCCTGTTCGGCCTGGGCTTCCTGTATCTGGAACTGCATGAATTCGCCGCCCTGATTCACGAAGGCGCCGGTCCCCAGCGCAGCGCGTTTCTGACGTCCTTCTTCGCGCTGGTCGGCACCCACGGCCTGCACGTGAGCTTTGGTATCGTCTGGCTGCTGACCCTGATGGTCCAGCTCAAACAGAAGGGCCTGGGCGAAGCCAATATGCGCCGCCTGATGTGCCTGTCGATGTTCTGGCACTTCCTCGATGTGATCTGGATCGGCGTTTTCACCTTTGTCTACCTGATGGGAGTTCTGCCATGAGCGCGCACCACGACCACGGCCACGGCCACGGCCACGAGCATGGCCATGCTGACAGCCACGACCACGGCAGTTTCAAGAGCTATATCATCGGCTTCGTGCTGTCGGTCATCCTGACCGCGATTCCGTTCTGGCTGGTGATGGCCAAGGTGATCCCGAGCTCGGGCGCCACGGCCGCCATCCTGCTCGGCTTTGCCGCCGTGCAGATCGTCGTCCACATGGTGTACTTCCTGCACATGAACTCGCGCGCCGAGGGCGGCTGGAATCTGCTGGCCCTGCTGTTCACGATCATGCTGGTGGTCATCGTGCTGACCGGCTCGATCTGGGTCATGTACCACCTGCAGCACAATATGATGCCGGGCATGCAGCATGCCCCGGCAGCCGCCGGCGCGCCGGCCGCGCAGCCGCAACCGATGGCGGATATGCCCTGATGTCCGCCCGCTGGGTCTGGCGCATCGCCCTGGCCTTGGTCACCCTCGTGTGCCTCGGCCTGGGCAGCTGGCAGCTGGTTCGCCTGCAATGGAAACTGGCCCTGATCGCGCGCGTCGATGCGCGCGTCCATGCGCCCGCCCAGCCCGCTCCCCCACGCGCCGCCTGGGCCAGTCTCACCGCCGAGAATGCCGAATACCTGCACGTGCAGGCCAGCGGCATTCTGCAACACCAGCGCAGCACCCTGGTCCAGGCTTCGACCACGCTCGGGCCCGGCTATTGGGTGATGACCCCGCTGCGCCTGACCGATGGCAGCACGATCCTGATTAACCGCGGCTTCGTACCCGAGCGCCGCCTGCCCACCGCCCCGGCCGAGGAAAGCACTAGCGTCAGCGGCCTGCTGCGCCTGAGCGAAACGGGCGGCGGCTTCCTGCGCAACAACGATGCGCGTGCCGAGCGCTGGTATTCGCGCGATGTCCAGGCCATCGCCGCCGCACGCGGCCTGGGCAGCGTCGCCCCCTATTTCATCGATGCCGAAGCGGACCCGCGCGCCGCCCCCGGCGCCCCCGTCGGCGGCCTGACCGTCATTGCCTTCCGCAACCACCATCTCGTGTATGCGCTGACTTGGTTTACACTTGCCGCGATGGTGCTGCTGCGCGTCTGGCAGATCCGGCGCCGCCAAGCAACGATGGACGAGGCATGAAACGACTGAGCTTCGGCCCCCACGTCGGCGATGTGGTGGGCCACAAGAACATGCTGTATCTGATCCGGCTGCGCTGGATCGCCGTGTTCGGCCAGGTGACGACGATCGCCTTTGTCAGCCTGGTGCTCGACTGCCACCTGCCGATGCCGCAGATGCTGGCCGTGCTGGCCTGCCTGAGCGCCTTCAATATCGGCAGCCATCTGCGCTGGCACGAAAACCCCATCGTCACCAATGGCGAGATGTTCGTCGCCCTGCTGGTCGACGTCGCCAGCCTCACTGCCCAGCTGCACTACAGCGGCGGGGCCAGCAATCCGTTCGCTTCGCTGTATCTGCTGCAGGTGGTGCTGTCGGCCGTGCTGCTCGACGCCTGGGCCAGCTGGACCTTCGTGGCCATTGCCGCGCTCTGCCTGTCCGGCCTGTCGTTCTGGTCCACGCCCCTGCCCGCCCTGCTCGAGCGCCCCGACGACTTCAACAAGCTCTACGTCGTGGGCCTGCTGTTCTGCTTTGCACTGAATGCCTCGCTGCTGGTGGTGCTGATCACCCGCATCAGCGCCAATCTGCGCGCGGGCGATGCCCAGCTGGCGCAGTTCCGCCAGCGCGCAGCCGAAGAGGAACATATCGTCCGCATGGGCCTGCTTGCCTCCGGCGCCGCTCACGAGCTCGGCACACCGATGGCGACCATGTCGGTGCTGCTCGGCGACTGGCTGCGCATGAAGGAATTCAACAGCAATCCGGCGCTGCAGGAAGACATCCGCGAAATGCAGACCCAGCTGCAGCGCTGCAAGAGCATCGTCACCGGCATTCTGCTGTCGGCCGGCGAAGTGCGCGGCGAGTCGTCCACCACGACCACCCTGCGCCATTTTCTCGACGAACTGGTGGACGAATGGCGCCGCACCCGGCCCCAGGCCGTGCTCGCGTATGCCGTGCAGATGGAAGACGATATCGCCGTCGTGCACGATTCCGCGCTCAAGCAGACCATCTGCAATCTGCTCGACAATGCGCTCGAAGCCTCGCCCGAGTGGGTGGGGCTGACGGTGACGCTCGAACAGGACACGCTGGTGCTGAGCGTCAGCGACCGCGGTCCCGGATTTTCGGCCGCCACCCTCGCCAATTTCGGGAAGCCGTACAATTCCACCAAGAACCGCCCTGGTAGCGGCCTCGGCCTTTTCCTGGTCGTGAATGTGGCGCGCAGCCTGGGCGGCAGTGTGGAAGCCCGCCGCGGTGAACACGGTGCGATTGTCGACCTGCGTTTGCCGCTGTGGTCGATTGCCTTGCCCGAGGAGGATGCCAATGGAGAATGAGCGCCGGCTCCTGATTGTCGAAGACGACCTCGCCTTTGCCCGCACCCTGACCCGCTCCTTCGAGCGGCGCGGCTATGTCGTCTCGCGCGCCGAAACGATCGACGAAGTCCGCAGCCTGCTGGAGACCGAGACGCCGAACTATGCGGTGGTCGACCTGAAGCTCCATGGCAGCAACTCCGGCCTTGCCTGCGTGCAGATGCTGCACACCCACTCGCCCGACATGCTGATCGTGGTACTGACCGGTTTCGCCAGCATCAACACCGCGGTCGAGGCGATCAAGCTCGGCGCCTGCCAATACCTGGCCAAGCCCTCGAATACGGACGATATCGAAGCCGCCTTCGGGCATGTGGCCGGCGTCACCGAGGTGGAGCTGACGAACCGCACCACCTCGATCAAGACCCTGGAGTGGGAGCACATCCACCAGGTGCTGGCCGAGACGGGTTTCAATATCTCCGAAGCGGCGCGCCGGCTCGGCATGCACCGCCGCACACTGGCCCGCAAGCTGGAGAAGCAGCGGGTCAAGTAGGCTTACTTCGCGCTCAGCAGTTCAACCTCGAACACCAGGGCCGCATTGCCCGGAATGCTGGCGCCGGCGCCGCTGGTGCCATAGCCCATGCTGCTCGGAATCAGCAAGGTGCGTTTGCCACCGACTTTCATGCCGAGCATGCCCTGGTCCCATCCAGCGATCACCTGCCCGGCACCGAGCTGGAAACTGAAGGGGCCGCGGCCGATGGAACTGTCGAACTGCTTGCCTTTGAAGTCGGCCGCGCTCGGGTCGTACAGCCAGCCGGTGTAATTGACGGTCAGGGTCTGGCCGTTCTGCGACACGGTCCCCGTGCCGGTGAGCGTATCGTTGATGATCAGCTTGGCGGGTTGGGCATTGGCCGGCGTTTGCGTGTAAGTCAGCTTGATGCCGCTGGCGTAGGTTTCCTCCACGCCCAGCGGCTGCACCAGACCATTGATGTGCACGCGGTAGCTGGCCACGCGCGTCAGATTGAGCACGCCTGTCCCGCTGACATGGACCGCGGTCAGGCGCAGGATCGCCGACGTGGTCGAGCTGCCGTCGGCCTCGACACTGTAGCTCAGCGTACGCGTGCCGGCCGTCCCTTGCTTGGTGGCGTCGAGGTACAGGGCCTGGATCGCATACACACCCTTGTCGCCGACCTTGGCCGTCACCGGCAGGCTGCGCGCGCCACCACTGGTGACGTCGTATTCGGTGCCCGGCTCGTAGTGGCCGGTCAGGTTGTCCGCGCTGTCGTAAAAGTCGTAGGTGGACCAGGCGAGCGAGGTCGGGCTGCAGTTGGTCAGGCCGACGCTGACATTCGTCTGCGCCACCGTCACGCTCTTGCCTTCAATCGTGCCCGCATAGGGGGCGATGCGGTTGAACGCCGCGTAGCCATTGCAGCTGCCCGTCAAGCTCAGGTAATCGGTCGCCGCCGTCAGGGAGCGCTGACGCAGGGCCGCACGCAGCGGGAAGCTGTGCACGCTTTCGCTGTAGCTGACGCCATCTTCCTGATAGACGATGCCGTTCTGAACCAGGCTCGCGGTACCGGACTTGTTCTCCGGGCTCTCACTGAAACCGACCAGCACACCGGCCGGCGTGCCGTCCTTGCGGTCGAGAATGCCGCTCCAGAAGGCCAGCCCGCCCGCGTCGCCTTTGCGCTCGAGAACGTTCAGGTAGTACTTGCTGACGATATCGCTGTTGCTGGTCGCGCTCGCATACAGGGTCTTGTACTCCTGGGAGTCGACAAAGCCATTGGCGGCGGCTTCCAGGCTGTAGCCCTTGTCGAGCACGCCGAGCCAAAAGCCCAGGCCGCCGACGTCCGGCGTGCGGGCAAAAGCGGCGCGGTACAGACGATAGGCCTGGCCCGGAATCCCGTCGATATCGAAACTGAGCGAGATGTCGGTAAAGCGCAGGCGCGCCGTGGCCGCCACCGTGCGCGCCGCTTCCTTGCCGGTGTTGTCGGTCACCACATAGCCGTCCGCGGTCTTGCTGAAGCTGTAATTGGCGAGCGGGCCAACAAAGCTGACCACCGAGGCCTGCACCGGCGCACCCTGGCTCGCGCGCAGCGCGCTGTGGCTGGCACTGGCGATCGGCGTGGACTGCTCACCACCACAGGCAGCGAGGACGAGCGTGAGGGACAGAACGGCGCACAGTTGGGACAGACGCATGGTCAGGATTAGCAATTGTTCAAAAGCGCTAAGTGTAACGCATGGATGTTCAGAACTGGACAGGGTTGGGCACTGGAAGGACGCGTTAGGCCTCCTGCCCTTCACACGACGGATTGATCGATTGCAATAGCGTTTTCCTGCCTAACTTGAAAATGAGTTTCCGCCGGAAACGGCCCACGCATTTTTTGGAGGCGCAGATGCCGTACGTCTACATCAACGCCAGGAAGCTGGATGGCCAGCCCAAGGTCGGCGACTTTGAATGTGTTGCTCTCGTTCGCACTTACACGAACGCCCCGCCTTCAATGGTTTGGAGAGAGGGTGAAAAAGTCCTGGGCAATAAAGAAATAGCGCCTGGCACCGCAATCGCGACGTTCGAAAACGGTCGCTACCCCACGCATCCGAAAGGGAAGCACGCTGCGTTCCACTTAGGTCAGGTCTCCAATGGCATCTATATCGTCGACCAATGGGACAACCCAGAGAAGAAGACGATCTCAATTCGATTCATTTACGATAAGGGAAAGAAGAAGGACGGCTCGTTCGTGACCCCTTCAGACAATGCCGCAGCCTTTTCCATTATCAAGTGAATCATGTTCTCCATACTCGCTATTTGGCTTTCCGCGCACGGACCTGCTTCTTTGCCTAAGCAAGCTCCGAAGCAGGCTTTGCAGTGTCCCTCTCAGATCGCTTTAGACGACCTCCACCGCATTCACGGTGAGTCGGGCTGGGTACTTGTGGCGGCGAGGCCGATGTATCTCTCAACGGCGGCTATTGCGGCAGGCCCGCCAACAAGAAAAGCACAGCTCGTCGGTGAAAGCGATTGGTCGCGGGGCAAGACAACTTGGGTAACCAAGTACAAACTCGATGGCCAAGGATTCCCCGAGGGTAAATGGCTCGAATGTAGCTATGGCGAGTACGGTGAAGTAATGCAAACCCGCAGGCTCGATGATGGGATCGCTAATTGCACGATCACACACAAACCCGGTAAGGCGGCAGGCCAGCGCAAGATTGAAGTGACCTGCCGTTGATTTTGCTTGCCGAATGCGCGAGAGCGCGGCGCAGAGGCGATTTGAGCCGAACAAAGGCGAGGTAGGCCGCAGGGCGTGCGCCCGCTGCTCTTCCGTTGGAATTCTGTTGGAGTTCTTTGACTAAGAGAGTTTCGGTAGGCCTCTGCGGAGTCGAAACGCGCACCAACGGATTATGAGACGTAGAGTTCGGTTGAAATTCCCAGCGAATTCAAAGACTTAGATTTTGAACTCTGCGGCAGCGTCAATGTTGAACAACTGGAGGTCGAAACACCTTTCTCTTTGTCACGGCACAAATACGTCACATTGGTTGAGCGAGCTCGTCCAAGAACTGCAACGAATATCATTCGATGGATAGCCAAGCGAAAAACACCAGAAGACAAACCAGAGAAACGCCAAGCAGGGACTTGTATTCCCTTAGCCATCGGTCGACATGGTTGAAGTTCATTTTGACCACTCACAGGGTTTAAGGGCTCTATTTCCCGCAGGAGTCCATTCTTATCTCTGTGAGCAGAACCAAAGTTGCTGCGCAAATTGGCCTCCTTCGTCGCGTCCGAAATGGTGCACTCCATACGCGAATATTATGCAGCCAGCATAAATTGCTATCACTGCATAGAACCATCGAGACCGAAATAGTCCATGGTAGATATAATCGCTCGGTATGATCTCCTCTCTGACCTTAAACAAGGCGCGCACGAGCAAAGCGAATCCGGCCAACTGGATCGCCAACCCAAGGCACAATGTGCCCCAAGAGATTGTGCTGGAAGAATAGGGGCAACCGCGAAATGTCCCCACATCAAGACCCACGGCGGCAGCCAATACGACTGCAAAGAAAAATACGCGGATCATGTTATTTGCATCCACACTGAATCGTTATCGCGCCGTTCACTTTTGATGAACCTAGCGCAGCTTGAAGGATTGTGAAATCAGCCCCTGTTTGCTTGCCACTGATGTCCGCAATTGCCCCACCCAAAGCAATTTGGCCTGCCGCCGTACCGCCAGGCCCCATCGCGCCGCTTAAGATCACGTACGACTTTGCCAGGCCGTTGAAGACATAGGGATTTACATAGTCTAGCCCGTCAACGAACGTGGCAGCCGATTGAGTTTGACTGACCGGGAATTTCCCAATTCCCACGGCCCCCAAAACGCCATCACCTTCAACAACCCATTTCTGTCCTCGAACGCACTCGGAAGTCATTTGAAATAGAACCATCATGCCGCCAGCACCCGCGATATTGGAAACACCAAAGAAGGTCAAGGTTCCGTGCCAGGTGGCAAGACCAAGCCGATCATATTTCAGCGCCGGACTACTTGCACCGTAGGCGTATGTGTTGATACCCGCAATTAGACCGAGCGGATCCGACTCGACATATCTGCCTAACTGAGGGTCGTAGTAACGATGCCAGTTGTAATGCAGTCCCGTTTCTTCATCAAAAGCTTGGCCTGGAAAGCGGAGGGAAAACCGAAAGCGCGTAGAGGCTTCTTTGCTCTTGGTCGGCCCCGCGACACCGAATGGATCAGCACCTTCCCAACTCCAAACCAGCTTGCCGTTAATAGCATTCTCGATCCGGCGCGGCGTGTCGATCTGGTCCGAGAATACGCGGTATACGTCAAAGCCGTTGTCCTTGTCGTGAAGCTGGCGCGTCGCGATGGGCGTGTTATCAAGGTAGATGTATTCGGCTATGACGGACCCCGTGCCGTCGTGTTCGGCGATCAGATGGCCCGATTGGTCGTAGATCGCGTATTCCGCGCCGCCGCGCAGCGTGGGCGAAAGTTTCGCGACACGTTGCGCGAAGCCGTTATAGAGGTAACCGGTGGTGAATTTACCAAACTGAGCCGATGTCACCAGTCCTCGCGTTCCATGGGCTAGGTTAAGGCGAGCGTCGCTGCCAAGATTGCCAGCCAGGTCGTAGATATTGGTTCGCAGGGGCAATGGTCCAGTCGTGCTCAATAGATGGTTGGTCTTCGGGTCGATCACGTTGGTGTAGCCATTCGCGCCGATATCGATTCTGGTCCGGTTCCCATTGTCATCGTAGTGGAAGCGTTGCGTGGTGCCTGTCGCAGTGAAATAGGTCAGGCGGGCCGCGTCATCGTAGTCAAAACTTTGGTCCAGGTTGCTGACAGGCTTGCCGTCCCGCGTCCGGTGCTCGTATTGCTTGATGCGTCCGGCCGCATCAATATGCAAGATGCGCTCCACGCCACCGTGGTCAATGTCCCCGAGCGGGTACTTCACGATCCTGCCGGCCGTGTCCATTTCGCGCACGTAGCGCGCTGGCTGGCTCTTGGCGTCATCGCCCCAGTTCCATGCCAAGGCCTCGCCCAAAGGCGTGTAGGCGATGTCCCTGATTAGATATTGGCCTTGTTTGCTTCCGGGTTGGAACAGCTTGATTCTGCTCACGCGGCCATCGTTCCCGTACTCGTACGCCAATTTCATGCCGCTCGGATAGGTGATCTCTGTCAGCTTGCCCGTTTCAGGGCCGCCCGAACCGTACGCGTAGCCTACAGAGAAGCTGCGCGACTGGTTGCCTGTGACGACGGTTTGCGTGACCTGCTTGAGCTCCCCAAAGCCGTTGAAGTCGAATTTCGTGTGGCCCGAATCGTCCGTCATCAAAGTCAGCTTTCCGGTCGCTCCTCCGCGGCCTTGGTCGTATGAGTAACTCAGTCTCGGACCATTACCGTAAGTGATCGAGTTGATACGGTCGAGGCCGTCCCAGCCGAGCGTCGCGACCACGCCGCGAGCGTCCTTCACCGTTTGGACTCGGCCCGACGCATCAAACGTGTATCCCGTCAGACCGGTGTCGGGACTGGCAAGGGTATGCAAGTGCCCAAGCCCGTCGATGTCGTATGTGGTACTGAGATGACGGGGATCAGTCACGCCGCGCAGTTGGTCCTGCAGATCGAATTTCTGGACCACAGCAGGGCTTGTGGCTTCCTTCGTGCGCGTCGGGCCGATTTGAAGGACGGGCCGGCCGAGCAAATCAGGCTTGATCGAAGTCCCGATCCCAAGTTCGTTGGAGAATTGGGTCAGGCGCCCTTCCGCGTCATAACCCATGACTGAAGCTGGGATGGTCTGATCGAGCTTGCCGCCCACCACAAGCGACTGCATGCGATTCAAGGCATCGAACCCGCGTCGGGTCATGCGCGACAGAACACCGTCCTTGTCATAAACCTCTTCGCGCACAACGTTGCCTGCGTCGTCAGGCACGTAGCGCACTTGGTTGCCGAGGCCGTCGCGAATGCTCGTCAGGCGGTGCGCATCGTCGTAATCGAAGTAAATGTCCGTTCCATCCGGACGCCGTTCATGTCTGATCTCTCCGATTTCGTGGTACTCATAACTGGTAGTCCTGCTTTGACCATCGGCCTGGATCGTGATGCTCTTGATCCGGTCCACCTCGTCAAAGGTATAGATGGCGTGCGAACCGTCCTCGCGTTCAATTTCGTGCGGCAGGCCGCCCGCGTAGTAGCTGAGGTAATGGCGAGCGTGGCCGGTCGGGCCGACGACGCTCGCCAGATCGCCGATGGCGTGCTCGCTTGTATTGTCCCCGTAATAGGTGAAGGTCGTCGTGTCCACATGGCCGGCTTCGTCGCGCCGGATGCTCTGGCTCATGAGTTGGCCGCGCTCGTTGTACGTGAAATTCTGGACCACGGCTGGGCCCACGACGGGTGCGCCCAAGCCCTGCGCACCGTTGGCATCGGACGTCGCCTGTTCGATGCGCTTACAGACCAATGCCGGCGTCAGGCCTCCAGGCAGGCTCGGAGCAGGCGTGCAGTTAAGTATTTTGCCGTCTGTGTCAGGCTGGCCGTTATATATGACCGTCACGCGCTTGAGCGGCTGCGCGACGACAGTCGGGAAGTACCAGTCTGGATGCCATTTGGTGCTGATGGCGCGTGCGCCTGCGGGCACGCTTGAGCTTACGCTCGCGCAGCTGGTGCCTGCGGGTACGCCTTCGACCCGTCGCGTTTCAAGCCACCTTGCAGGATCACGGAAGTAGCATGTCTTCGCGCCCGTAAAGTCGGTCACGCTACTAATACCGGACTTGTCGTAGCTCGCTTGGCTGACGGACGCCGCGCATCCGCTGCCGGCAGGTTGGTCGATGGATGTCACGGCCTTGCCGCGCTGTCCATCGCTCAAATGGAAGGTGCGTACGGTGCCAAGCGGGTCGGTGATCGTTCGCGAGGATGGATCAGAGTAATCGACCCTGAATCGCTCCACGCCCCCGGCATGTTCGCTTAATGTCGCTCGCAGGTCGGCGTCGTACTCGTAATGGGCGAACTGGCCCCCCTTCTCGTCGATGATATCGCTGATGAGGTGACGCTTGCCGTCTTCGTCAACATAGGCGAACTTGCGGCCCGAAACGGGATTGCCTTGAGCGTCGTAGAAATGGACCTCGCTCAGTTGAGAGCCGACTTTTACCGTATCGATGCCTGCCAATTTGAACGGTTCGTAATCGTACTTCACGCTGTAGGTCGGACCGTGGACTGCCGCAACCGTGCCATCCGGGTTCATGTCGAATACCAGGCTTCTACCGGACGGGCCGGCAATACGCGCCAGCCTGCCATCCGATTTGTAGGTCAAGTCAAACCGCCGCCCGTTCGCGTAGGCCAAGGAGACCAGCCTGATGTCGTTTCCGACCTGCTTGTAGACCTCGACCGTGCCGTTTTGGTCCTGGTAGTGCCAGGCCGTGCCGTCCGCGGCATCGAGCACGAGATTCGTAGCACCGCTGTCCTGGTCCGCAAAGCGGTTACCCTGCTGCTTGAACGCGCGTGTCGAACCGTCGCCGAATGCCAAAGTGACGCTGAAGTTGCCGGGCGAACCCTGCCGCGTTAAACGTCGCTCGAATGAAAAGGACCAAAGCAAGCCCAAGTACCCGTTCGTACGCGTTGCGCGCACCGAGCGGTATTGGCGCGTGAGCGCAAAGCCTTCGACCAGCGTCAGGTCGGTCTCGACCTGGACCTTCTCGCCGCTGATTGGCCTGATCGGGTTGCCCACCTCGAAGTCCGGCGACGTCGGGTCGCAAGGCGGCGGCACTGGGGGACGATTGGACTGCGAGACGTTCTTATGCATATTTAGGTCGACACACACGCCAGGCGAACGTGGGACGCGGTTGCGATCATGGTCGCAAACGAGAAACGTCCTGAGTACCCAATACACGCCGAAATCGGGCAAGTAGTAGTGGCAGATATAGTCGGTGCCGTCCTCACTATCGCGTTCGGCACCAATGAATTTGAATTCCGCGGGTCGGCCGTGGTGGGCGCATGCCTGCTCTGGAGATGACGCCACAGTCGGTGGAGTGAAAGGTGGTTCGGCGACGAACCACCCTTCGGGATTCGCGTGCGCCAGTTCGACCCAGAGCAACATGATTGCAGCGAGTAAGAAGGAACACGTACGTTTTCCGGAGAAAAACTTGATGACACACATTGCTCACTCCTGGCGATAAGACCTTGCCAAGAATGTATTTCCAATGACGAATTTGCCATTTACTAGATGTCAATGGACTACTTGACATATTTCATCCACTCGCTGAATTCCGCTACATCGTGGCCGGCCGAATCCCTTGGCCAAAAACCGGCAAATATCCTCTTTCCGCGAACCGTGAGCGCAAATCCCCTCCAAAATACCGGGGGTTCTTGCTGTCGTTTCGAATGGGGCCACGCGACAATAGGGGCTTATTCAGGCAGGGATCGCCCCAACGCCGAGCGGGCTCAAGCCCGACCTGGAGTGACGCTCCAGGCGCTGCGCATGAAACGCGCCCTTTCCATAGCAGCTCTGCTGCTTGCGGCTTAGTCCGCAACCTCAGCGGCATCCTTTGCCGCTTTTACGCCTTCGCAGTTTGATCGCGTATAGCCACGTCCGCTTCGGCGGACCTTCGTTGTACGGTCGTCGCTTCGCCTGAGCATTACCAGCGACGCCGTTCAGCCGCTTGCATGCTAGCTCGCGCTGGCCACCACCCGCGGCTGCAGCCTGGCCGCCACGCTCGCACGCTGCGGACGTACCGGACGTCGGATACCGCAGCATGGGTTCCGACGCCAGCATGCCGGCCCGTAATTTGGGCCACCGGCGTGCGCCGCGCGTCGTTACTGGTGGCAACGCTGCCAGTGACGACGCGCTACCGCGCTCCTCCTGCCTAGCAAGGAGGAGGAAGACGGTACGTGACGGTAGCAAGTGACAGCCTCATCTGTAGGCACACAAGCAACCGTCTATGCTGCTTGCCAGCAGCTTCGCTCCCGTCAAACGGAGCCGTCTCGTGCATGTCGATGCACTCCATGGGCCCTGGGTCATTGGCCCGCCCGCTGATTGGTCTTCAAGCCATCAGCGGCGCCACACACGCATGCGGCGTGGGCAAGCAGTGCAACAAACCGCATGAACGGGCGTGGTGTCCCGTAGCCTTCAACTCCCTGGCTTTGCTGCGGCAAGTCAGGCGGCTAAAAACACTTACCGAACTCATCTGCACCGAACGATTGCTAACCCTTGCAAGGAGCCTTGTCGTGCGCGATTTGAATTATGAACTGAAACAGTTGTGCAAGCGGAACCCCGATGTCAGCTTCGCCGGCCGGGCCGACCGTTTGCGCATTTTGAGCCAGGCCGCAGCCCAGCTCGAGAAACTCGGCTTTCGCGACATGCACGCGACCAGCCTCAAGCCAAAGCATGTCGCCGCCCTCCTCGGCCAATGGCGCGCGGACGGCATCAGCACAGGCACCTTGAAGAACCGCATGAGCGCGCTGCGATGGTGGGCCGAGAAGATCGGCAAAGACAACATCATCGGGCGAAGCAATCAAGCCTATGGCATTGAGCACCGCAAATTCGTGACCAACGTCTCGAAAGCAAAGACGCTAACCGCATCGACCCTTGATCGCATCAAAGACACCCATACGGCCGCTTCGTTGCGCCTACAGGCGGCGTTTGGCCTGCGGCGCGAGGAGAGCATCAAGATCAACCCGAAATGGGCTGACCAGGCAGAGTACTTGCGCCTTAAGGATACCTGGACCAAGGGCGGCAAGTACCGGGAGATTCCCATCACAACGGATGCTCAGCGCGCGGCCTTGGACCATGCGAGGCAAGTGGCGAATGGCGGCAGCCTGATACCAAAGGAACTCAAGTACCGCGATCAGTTGCAGCGATTTCGGTTTGAGTGTCAGCGCGCAGGCATCAACGGTGTACACGGGCTGCGGCACAAGTATGCGCAGGACCGGTATCGGCAACTGACTGGCTGGGCGGCTCCGGCAGCTGGTGGACCGAAGTCGAAAGATCTCAACACAAAGCTCAAGGCAATTGACCGTGAGGCGCGTCTCAAGCTCTCCGCCGAGATGGGCCACGGGCGCGAACAAATTACGGCGGTCTACCTGGGGCGCTGAGCCATGCGAACCATGAACCTCAAGGAAGCGGCCTTGTTCCTTCACATGCACAAGGAACAAGTTCGGCTCCGCGCAAAGCTGGGCACGCTGCCGGGGGCGAAGATTGGCCGGGCGTGGATATTCATCGAGTGTGATCTTGTCGAATTCATTCGTTCGCAATACGTCCATGAGCAATTGCCTTGTGGCCTTAGCTTTGACACGGAGAATTCGGAATGTCGCTCTACAAACGGGAAGGCACCTGGTGGATTGACTTCACTACGCCAGCAGGAAAGCGAATTAGACGTTCTGCTCAGACAGCAGATCGCCGGAAGGCGCAAGAGCTCCACGATACGTTGAAGGCGGAATACTGGCGTACCCAGGTCATGAAGGCGAAGCCGGCCTACACGTGGGACGAAGCGGGTTACAAGTGGCTGATGGAAACCAAGCACAAACGCTCGCACAGAGACGACGTGCTGCGGCTGGCCTGGCTTCAAGAGCACCTTCGCGGCCAGCTGCTCGCATCGATCACGCGCGACCAAATCATCGCGATTGCTGAGATCAAGCGGACTGAATCCAGTCCTTCGACCGCCAATCGCGTGCTGGCGCTGCTTCGGGCAATTCTGCGGCGGGCCTGCTTCGAGTGGGAATGGATCGACCGTGTTCCCAAAATTAAGCTTTACCCCGAGCCAAAACGGCGTGTGCGCTGGATCGAGCCAGACCAGGTTAAGACGCTGCTTGCGGAGCGACTGCCCTACCAGCGGGACATGGTGTTGTTCTCGCTTGCGACTGGGTTGCGTCAGTCCAATGTCCGCCTGCTCTCATGGGAACAAGTGGACTTGGAGCGACGGACTTTGTGGATTCCCGAGTCGCAAGCGAAAGCCGGAGAAGACATTCATGTGTCGTTGAGCGAGTTTGCGGTCGAGCTCTTGCGGCGGCAGGAAGGCAAGCATCCGAACTGGGTTTTTACGCGCGAGGGCAAGCCAATCAAGTACGTGAACACGAAATATTGGCGCGATGCGGTGAAGCGCGCGGGCATTCAGGACTTCCGCTGGCACGACCTGCGGCACACCTGGGCGAGCTGGCTCGTCCAGAACGGGACACCGCTGTACACGCTGCAGGAAATGGGCGGTTGGAAGTCGAGCGAGATGGTGCGGCGCTACGCCCACCTGTCCCCGGCCCACATGGCGTCGCACGCGGAAATTGTCGGCCGGATCCTCTATGGCACAAATACGTCACAACCCGACAGTAACGGACCAGCCCCAAGTGCCGGTGTTCCGTCTCAAGTCCCTGAAAAATAAGGAGAAGGTTGGTAGGCCTCCGCGGAGTCGAACCGCGCACCAACGGATTATGAGTCCGCTGCTCTAACCAAGCATGAGCTAGAGGCCCACTGGGGGGGATGATTGCTGGGTGGAGGGGCGAGGATAGGGCTTGTGCCCTATCCTCGTCAAGAGCTCAGTTGCCTTCGAGGAAGCTCTTGAGCTTGTCCGAACGCGAGGGGTGACGCAGTTTGCGCAGGGCCTTGGCTTCGATCTGGCGGATGCGCTCGCGCGTGACGTCGAACTGCTTGCCGACTTCTTCCAGCGTGTGATCGGTCGACATCTCGATGCCGAAACGCATGCGCAGCACCTTGGCTTCGCGCGGAGTCAGCGAATCCAGCACGTCTTTCACCACACCGCGCATCGAGGCGTGCAGGGCCGCATCGGACGGCGCCAGCGTGTTGTTGTCCTCGATGAAGTCGCCCAGATGGGAATCGTCGTCGTCACCGATCGGCGTTTCCATGGAGATCGGCTCTTTGGCGATCTTCATGATCTTGCGGATCTTGTCCTCAGGCATTTCCATCTTGACCGCCAGCGTGGCCGGATCGGGCTCGGCGCCGGTTTCCTGCAGGATCTGACGCGAGATGCGGTTCATCTTGTTGATCGTCTCGATCATGTGCACCGGAATACGAATAGTGCGCGCCTGGTCGGCGATCGAGCGCGTGATGGCCTGACGGATCCACCAGGTCGCATAGGTCGAGAACTTGTAGCCGCGCCGGTATTCGAACTTGTCGACCGCCTTCATCAGGCCGATATTGCCTTCCTGGATCAGGTCGAGGAACTGCAGGCCGCGGTTCGTGTACTTCTTGGCGATGGAAATCACCAGACGCAGGTTGGCCTCGGTCATTTCGCGCTTGGCCTTGCGCGCCTTCATTTCACCGGCCGCCATCTGGCGGTTGATGTTACGCAGGTCGTGCAGCGGCAGCACCACGCGCGCCTGCAGGTCGATCAGGCGCTGCTGCAGCTCCTTGATGGTCGGTGCGTTGCGGCCCAGGATGGCGCTGTAGGCGTGGCCGGCGGCCACTTCGCCGTCGACCCACTCGAGATTGGTTTCGTTGCCGGGGAAGACCTTGATGAAGTGGGCGCGCGGCATGCCGCACTTGTTCACGGCCACGTCGAGAATCTGCTTCTCGATGTGGCGCACTTCATCGACCTGGCCGCGCAGCGTGTCGCACAGCTTCTCGACGACCTTGGCCGTGAAGCGGATGCCCAGCAGTTCGTTGGAGATCGCCTCCTGCGCCTTCAGATAGGCCTTGGAGTTGTAGCCGTCCTTCTCGAAGGCCTTGCGCATCTTGTCGAACTGGTTCGCGATTTCGTCGAACTTTTCCATCGCCGAGGCCTTCAGGGCCTCGAGCTGTTCGGCCGAGTAGCCGGCCGCGGCGCCGCCGGCGCTGGCCTCTTCTTCCTCCTCGTCCTCTTCCTCCTCGTCGCCGTCCTCGTCCTCCTCGTCGTCGGCGGCGTCGACCGGCTCGCCATCCTCGTTCGGATCGACCATGCCGTCGACGATTTCGTCGATGCGGATTTCGTCGTTGGCGATCTTGTCGGCGGCGGCGATGATTTCCGCGATCGTGACCGGGCAGGCCGAGATGGCCTGGATCATGTCCTTCAGGCCGTCCTCGATGCGCTTGGCGATTTCGATTTCGCCCTCGCGCGTCAGCAGCTCGACCGAGCCCATCTCGCGCATGTACATGCGCACCGGATCGGTCGTGCGGCCGAAGTCGGAGTCGACCGTCGACAGCGCCGCTTCAGCGGCCGCTTCGGCTTCGTCATCGCTGGTGACGGTGGCCACATTGTCGGACAGCAGCAGGGTTTCGGCATCGGGCGCGTGCTCGTAGACGGCAATGCCCATGTCGTTGAAGGTGCCGATGATGCCATCGATCGCTTCCGGGTCGACGATGTTATCGGGCAGATGGTCGTTGATCTCGGCATAGGTGAGGAAGCCGCGTTCCTTGCCGAATTTGATCAGGGTCTTGAGCTTTTGACGGCGCCGCTCGAGTTCCTCTTCCGAGGCCTCGGTATCGGACGAAAACGCGTCTTTCAGCAGCGCCTTTTCCTTGGCCTTGCGGTCCTTGGCCTTGGCCTTGTCGGCGGCCTTGAGTTCGGCGCGCTCGACCGCGTTCAGCGCGGCGACTTCTTCCGTCTCGGGCGTGTACTCTTTGGGCTTGCGGCCACGGCGCCCCGGCACCTTCACGGTCGGGAGAACGTAACCGGAGGTGTCGATAGCGGCCAAAGCGGCGGCGTCGGTGGTCTGGCTGACCGCCGGCGGCGCGCTGGCGGCGGCGCGCGATTTGGCTGGCGACTTGTCCGCTTTGGCTGCGGACGCCTTGGCTGGCTTGGCAGCCGCTTTGGAGTCAGTTTTCTTGATCGGCACAGGTGCTTTCGGTGTCACAACAATGGGATTGCTTGACGAGGTTGATTGTTAGGCCAACCGGCGTTTCAGCCGGCCGTTCTTCCGGACAAAAACAAATTCAAAGAAAACAACACTTAGCGAAATATTATAGCACGCGGCACCCATTTTCCAGTTGAGCTTCCTCTATGACAAGACCCTTAACCCGGCGCTTTTTCCGCCTCCGCTTCGCGCAGCAATTGATCCTGCTGGGCCGTGATTTCGCGGTAGCGCACGCCAATCTGATCTGTGGTCAATCCCGAGGAAAACAACTGATTGAGTTCCGCTTTCAGTAAGTCCATTTTGACCTGTCGCACGGCGCCCGACAACCATTGCTGGACGACCTCGGGCTCCTGCTCGGGTTCGGCCGCCAGCTCGGCGATGAGGCTATCGTACTCGTTGGTCGTGTTCTTTAGATGCTGGGAGAATGCCGCAAAGTTCCCGGCTTCGCCCATTGCCACGCCGGCGGCCACCAGCTGGCGCAGGCGTTCGGCCGCTTCCTGACCAAAGGCATCGAAGGCTTTCAGGGCGGCCTCGTCCAGCGTACGGCAGAACTGCGGCTGCGCAATCAGGTGGCGGATGAACTGCAGCTCCAGGCCCACGGGCTGGGGCCGGCCCTTGCGCGGCGGCGCCATGCGCGTGGCTGCGACCGGCTTGCTGAGCTCGAACAGGCCTTCGACCTCGGCCGGTGTCGACTCGGTCAGATTGGCCAGGCCGCGCACGATCTGCAGGCGCAGGGCCGAGGGCGGCATGGCCTGCAGCAGGGGCTTGGCGTCGAACTGGGCGCGCGCGCGGCCCTCGGGCGTATCCAGATCGTGCTCGGCCGTGACCGAACGCAGCAGGAACTGCGACAGCGGCATGGCCTCGTGGATCTCCTGCTCGAAGGCCTCGGGCCCGCGTTCGCGCACGAAGCTGTCCGGGTCGTGCTCGGGCGGCAGGAACAGAAATTTGATGGTCTTGTTGTCCGACACGTGCGGCAGGCAGGCCTCGAGCGCACGGCGCGCGGCGCGGCGCCCGGCGCCATCGCCATCGAAGCTGAAAATCACGCTGTCGGTCAGGCGCAGCAGCTTTTGCACATGGGTTGGGGTGCAGGCGGTGCCGAGCGTGGCCACGGCCTGCGGAAAGCCCAGCTGGGCCAGCGCCACCACGTCCATATAGCCCTCGGTCACCAGCACATAGCCAGCGTCGCGGATGGCGTTGCGCGCTTCAAACAGGCCATACAGCTCATGGCCTTTCTGGAACAAAGGCGTCTCGGGCGAGTTCAGATACTTGGGCTCGCCGCCGTCCATCACGCGCCCGCCAAAGCCGATCACCTGGCCCTTGGCGTTGCGGATCGGGAACATCACGCGGTCGCGAAAGCGGTCATAGCGCTTCTGCTTGTGGCCGTCCTCGTCGACCTTGTCGATCACCAGGCCGGACTCGACCAGCGCGCTGGCCTCGTACTGGGGGAACACGGCGCGCAGATTGTCCCAATGCCCGGGCGCATAGCCGAGGCCGAAGCGGGCCGCGATTTCGCCCGTCAGGCCGCGCCCCTTGAGGTAGGCAATGGCGTTCGGCGCGGTTTTCAGCTGGGCGCGGTAGTAATCGCAGGCGCGCTGCAGCGCCTCGGTCAGGGCCATGGCCTGGGCCTGCTGCGCGGCGCGCTGGGCCGGCGGAATCTTGTCGTCGGCGTCGGGCACGATCATGCCGACGTTCTGGGCGAGCTCCTTGACGGCCTCGACAAAGCCAAGGCCCGAATACTCGATCATGAAACCAATGGCCGTGCCATGGGCGCCACAACCAAAGCAGTGGTAGAACTGCTTGCTGGGGCTGACGGTAAAGCTCGGCGACTTCTCGTTGTGGAAGGGGCACAGCCCCATGTAATTGGCCCCGCCCTTCTTGAGTTGGACGTAGCGGCCAACCACATCGACGATGTCGACGCGGCTTAACAAATCCGTAATGAAAGTCTGCGGGATCACGGGTTCAGATCAATGGTGTCAAGGCCACACTATAAGGCCTGGGCCGGCCAGGCGTGATCTGGATCAAACGAACCCCGGTTTGCCGGGGTCCGGAACGGGCATCAAGCCGGGCTCAGGGCCTTTTTCACCAGGGCCGAGACCTGGGTCATGTCAGCGCGGCCGGCAAGTTTGCCTTTGAGCACGCCCATCACCTTGCCCATGTCAGCCGGACCGGCGGCGCCGGTGGCGGCGACGGCGGCTGCCACTTCGGCCGCCACTTCGGCGTCCGACAGCATGGCCGGCATATAGGCCTGCAGCACCACGAGTTCGGCCTGCTCGGTCGCGGCCAGGTCGGCACGGCCACCTGCCTCGAACTGGGTGATCGAATCCTTGCGCTGCTTGACCATTTTTTCGATGACGGCCACGGTCTGCGCATCGTTCAGCTCGATCTGCTCATCGACTTCCTTGCGCTTGATGTCGGCCAGGATCAGGCGGATCGTCGCCAGGCGGGCGCTGTCTTTGGCGCGCATGGCGGTTTTCATGTCTTCGGTGATTTGGGCTTTCAGGCTCATGGCAATCTCGGCAAGCTGGAGGGCTAAATGGCAAAACCCGCTGCGGTCACACCGGAGCGGGTCTGCGGCTCAATCCGAACGGGTCGGACGAGAATTAGTACAGTTTCTTCGGCAGTTGCTGGCTGCGGATGCGCTTGTAGTGGCGCTTGACGGCAGCGGCCAGCTTGCGCTTGCGCTCAGCGGTCGGCTTTTCGTAGAACTCGCGAGCGCGCAGTTCGGTCAGCAGGCCGGTTTTTTCGATCGTGCGCTTGAAGCGGCGCATAGCGACTTCAAACGGCTCGTTTTCTTTCAGGCGGATAGTGGTCATGTAAAAATTCAAACCGTCGGATTTAGGGAAGACCGCGATGATAGCACCAAATTGAGCATTTGTGCCAGCTTTTTTAGTGCAGGGCGCACCCGGCGGCGTTGCCAGACGACCACGCCCACTGGAAATTATAGCCGCCCAGCCAGCCCGTGACGTCCACCACTTCCCCGATGAAATACAGGCCCGGCACCCGCTCGGCCATCATGCTCTGCTGCGACAGTTCTTTTGTATTGACACCACCCAAGGTCACCTCAGCCTTGCGATAGCCTTCCGTGCCCGTCGGCACGATTTGCCAGCGGTTCACGGCCTCGCCCAACTTGCGCAGCTTGGCGTCCGGCAGATCCGCAAGGCGCGCCTCGGGGGCGATGCCATGCATGGCGAGCAGGCCCTCGGCCAGGCGCGAAGCTAGCCATTGCGACAACACATTGCCCATCTGCTTCTTGATCGTGGACTTTCCTTCGATCAAGGTTTGCGCCAGATCCATTTCCGGCAGCAGATTCAGCGTGAGCGCCGTCCCCGGCGCCCAATAGCTGGAAATCTGCAGGATGGCCGGGCCCGACAGGCCGCGGTGGGTGAACAGCAGGTCTTCGCGGAACTGTCCGTGCACGGCCTGGCGGCCCTTGCCGTGGCGCGTTTCCACATCGACTTCCAGGGCGATGCCGGCCAGCGGTGCAAAGGCCTCCCAAGCCGGGCCATCGAAGCTCAGCGGCACCAGGCCGGGCCGCGTCTCCACCAGGCCCAGCCCGAATTGCTTGGCGATGCGGTAGCCGATGTCCGTCGCGCCGATCTTGGGAATCGACAAGCCGCCGGTGGCGATGACCAAGTTCCGCACGGTCAACTCACCGGCGTCGGTGCCGAGCCGAAAGCCGCCGTCCGCCGTCTGCCCCACCTCGCCCAGCTTGCAGCCCAGGCGCCAGTGCACGCCGCCGGCCTCGCACTCGGCGCGCAGCATGGCGATGATCTGCTCGGACGAATCGTCGCAGAACAGCTGGCCCTTGTGCTTTTCATGCCAGGCAATGCCGTGGCGGCGCACGAGGTCGAGGAAATCGCGCGGCGTGTAGCGGGCCAGCGCGCTGCGGCAGAAGTGCGGATTTTGCGACAGGTAATTGGCCGGGCCGGCATGCAGATTGGTGAAATTGCAGCGCCCGCCGCCGGAGATGCGGATCTTTTCGGCCAGCTTCTCGGCATGGTCGATCAGCACCACGCGCAGGCCGCGCTGGGCGGCCACGGCGGCGCACATCATGCCGGCCGCGCCAGCGCCGATCACGGCCACGTCAAAGGAAGAATGCATACGCGAAGGAAAAAGTTGATACAAGATTGTACGCGAGCAAGCGCCGCGAATCGCGTATCCTGTCCGCGTTCAATTTCTTTGTTCCTGACCATGCGAAGCCTTCTTCTTGCTGCGTCGATGCTGATCGGCGCCGAAGCCGCGGCCGCCGAACTGGCCGTCCTCACCCCCGTCATCCAGGATAAGCAAGCGCTGATGCGCCCCGGTCCGCAGGGCGGCGCGCCGGCGCCGGTGCTGACCCGCGTGCACAGCGGCGCCCTGCACAGCGCTTTGCAGAAGGAGGCGCGCCAGGGCTTCACCGCCAGCATGCTGCAGCTGGATGAAGCGGCGATGCGCCTGGCCGGCAAAGGCCAGCGCACCTGGCTGATGCTGGCGCAGGAAGACGGCGGCTTCGCGCGCAGTGGCTTCTGGCTGCGCGAGGGCGCGCACGAGCGCTTTGTCGACGAGCCCTTCGTCGATCTGGTGGTCGACGCCGACAGCGTGGCCGATGGCAGTTTCGAAGAGATCTTCGCGCATGAACTGGGCCACGTGCTGCTGCGCCGCCTGCTGCCCGCCCTGCCCAATGGCTTTGCGCGCGCGGCCCATCACAGCTACAGCCTGACCGACCAGCAGACCGCGTTTGACGAAGGCTTCGCCACCCATTTCCAGGCGCTGGCGCGCCGCTTCACGCGCAATGCGCGTCTGCAGGCGCAGGACCAGGGCATCGAATTCAAGGCCTTCACGCCGCTGTGGGAATCCAACTTCGACCGCGCCATGCGCATCGAGGGCGTGCGCCAGAATCTGTTCGTCCACCACCAGATCGGCAGCGAGCCCACGGCTTTCGACCGCGCCCGTCTGCGCAACGGCGCGCAGCTCTTGGCCTCCGAAGGCTTTCTGGCCACCGTGTTCTACCGCCAGCAGGCGCCTGGCAGCCAGCAGGCACTGGCCGCGCGCTACACGCCGCTGTTCCGCGCCTTCATGGATCTGAACCGCCAGCCCCTCACGCCGGACAGCGCCCTGCTGCCGTTGCTGGCCCAGTCGCTCAACAAAGTCGCTCCGGCCGCCGGCCAGGCCTTCATCAAGCAGATTGTGGAGACCAGCTACGGCGTGCTGGGCGCACCGGCCCTGGCCAGCAAGACCGAAGCTCTGGCCCTGGCTGGGCGCAAAGGCGATGGCGAGGCTTTCGTTCCGGCCCTGCAGGCCCTGCGCAAGGAGATGGCCGCCGCCGTCGCCGCCGTGCAGGCCGCACCCGCCCGCCTGGCCGAGCACACCGGCCCCGCCCTGTGGCTGCTGGCGGGCGAACAGTGCTGGGATCTGAATACGGCCGACGCGGCGCAGTTGGCTGCCTTGCCCGGCATCGGCGCGGAGGCAGCCGCACGCGCCGTCGCCAGCCGCGATCGCGATGGCCTGTTCAAGGATCTGGCCGACGCCACGCAGCGCAGCGGCATCGCGCCCGCAGCCCTGAACGCGCTGGCCGCAGCGGCACGCGCCGCCGGTCCGCTAACCCGCCAGTGACACCGCCAGCGGCGCTGCCTGCGCCGCTGCGCACCGCACCACCTCGCCGATGACGAGGATGCTCGGGCTGCCCAGACCGGCGCGGCCGATATCCTCGGCCATCGCATCGAGCGTCGTCAGCAACTGGGCCTGCTGCGGCGTGCTGGCCGACTGGATCACCGCCACCGGTATGGCGGCGCGCATGCCAGCCGCCAGCAGGGCCGTCTGAATTTCGCGGCAGCGCGCCACGCCCATGTAGATGACGAGGGTCAGGCCGGTGCGCGCCAGCGCCGCCCAATCGGGCGCGCTACCCGCGCCGCCATCGGCCCGCTCGTGGCCCGTGACGAAAATCGCACCCGCGCTGAAGTCGCGGTGCGTGAGCGGCACGCCGATGCTGGCCGGCGCGGCCAGGCCCGCGCTGATGCCGTTGACGACTTCCACCACAAGGCCTGCTGCTTCCAGGTGCGCCTTCTCCTCGCCGCCGCGGCCGAACATATACGGGTCGCCGCCCTTCAGGCGCACCACGCAATGGCCCGCACGCGCCTCGGTGATCATCAGCTTTTCAATGAAGGCCTGCGGGGTGGAGGCGCAGCCGCCGCGCTTACCCACATGGATGACACGCGCCTGCGGCCGCGCATGCCTGAGCACCGCATCGGGCACCAGGGCATCAACCAGCAGCACATCGGCTGCCGCAATCGCCTTCACCGCCTTCAGGGTCAACAGCTCCGGATCGCCCGGCCCCGCACCCACCAACATCACCTTGCCCATATTCGTCCCGCCTGTCGCTGCACATACGGGCATCACAGCAAGACACGTGCCACGTTTCAGGCACCGGCTTGGTGCATCGCCCGCGCCACACGCACGCACTGCGCCACCTGGTCCGCAATCGAGGGCGGCACCGGCAGCGCACCGGCCAGCACGCGGCCAATCCAGGCGGCCGTGGTGGCGGCGTCGCGTTCGACGGGCAGCTCCGGCGGCGTATCGGCCACGCCCTGCTTCTCCACGATTACCGTGCGCTCGCCCTCGTGGAACCAGTCGATCTGCTGCGCGCGCACGGCATTGGCCACGGTCTCGCCCTCGGTTCCGCGCATCAGGAAGGCGTCGGCGCGCGCTTCGGTGAAGTAAGCGCCGAGCATCTCCAGATATTCCGGGTGCGTGTAGGAGACCAGGCGCAGCGCGCGTCCCTGCAGCGGCTGCAGAATCTTCACCAGTGTATGAGTGCTGTTGCGCACACCGAGCACGCGGCGCAGCGCCAACAGCCGCGCCATGTCCGGCGCCAGCACATCGATCGGCAGAAAAGCCGGCTGGCCAGCGCCAATGGCCGCCACCGCCTCCGCTGGCGTGGCGCAGGGCGCGAGGCCCAGCGCCGCCATCACTTCGGCCGTGGTCACGCGCCCCACATCGGTGCGCACGCCGTGCACCAGCACCGGCACGCCCTCACGCGCCAGCAGCAGGGCCAGCAAGGCGGTCAGATTGGCCATCTTGCGCGCGCCGTTGTAAGACGGGATCAGCACCGGTGCCGCCGTCGCAGCGGGCAGCACCAGGCGCGGGAACGAGGCCTCGGCCGCGTCGAGGAAGCCGGCGATCTCCTCCACCGATTCGCCCTTGATGCGCATGGCCAGCAGCACCGCGCCGAGTTCGAGATCGGACACGCGGCCAGCCAGCATGGCCGCATACAGCGCGCGCGCATCGGCACGGCTCATGCTGCGCGCACCATGCTTGCCGCGGCCGATTTCCTTGATCAGATGGGCACAGGGGAAAGCGTCCATGGTCAGCACCAGTTCGGGATTCGGGCTACACTAGACGACCCACGCCGTAAAAACCGCACAGCTAAAGTCCGCATCATGATTACCCCAGATATTGAAAACATCAACGTTACCTCTTTCGCCTCGATGCCCACGCCCGAGGAACTGCATGCCAAGCTGCCGCTGACCGAAACCGCCTTTGACGCGGTCATGCGCGGCCGCGAAACGCTGCGTAACATCCTCGACCGCAAGGACAAGCGCCTGTTCGTCGTCGTCGGCCCCTGCTCGATTCACGATCCGGTGGCCGGCCTCGATTATGCCCGTCGCCTGAAAGCCCTGCAGGAGAAGGTGAAAGACACGATGTATCTGGTCATGCGCGTCTACTTCGAAAAGCCGCGCACCACCACCGGCTGGAAGGGCTACATCAACGATCCGTTCATGGACGACTCCTTCCGCGTCGACGTCGGCATGGAGAACGCGCGCCGCTTCCTGCTGGACGTGTGCGAGATGGACATGCCCACCGCCACCGAAGCGCTCGACCCGATCTCGCCGCAGTACCTGGGCGACCTGATCGCCTGGACCGCCATCGGCGCGCGCACCACCGAATCGCAGACCCACCGCGAAATGTCGTCCGGCCTCTCGACCCCGGTCGGCTTCAAGAACGGCACCGACGGCGACATCAGCATCGCCGTCAACGCCATCCTGTCGGCCGCCCACCCGCACGCCTTCCTCGGCATTAATGGCGAAGGCAAGGTGTCGATCGTGCGCACGCGCGGCAACGCCTACGGCCACGTGGTGCTGCGCGGCGGCGACGGCCGTCCGAACTACGACTCGGTCTCGGTCAAGATCGCCGAGCAGGCGCTGGCCAAGGCCAAGCTGCCCGCCAATCTGGTGGTGGACTGCTCGCACGCCAACAGCTACAAGAAGCCGGAACTGCAACCGCTCGTGATGTCCGACGTGATCCAGCAGATCAAACACGGCAACCAGTCGCTGGTGGGCGTGATGATCGAATCGAACATCGTCGGCGGCAACCAGAAGATCCCGGCCGACCTGTCGGAACTGAAGTACGGCTGCTCCGTCACCGATGGCTGCATCGGCTGGGAAGACACCGAGGCCATGCTGCTGGCCGCCCACGCCGAACTGCTGAACCGCCCGTAAGCGGCGCCCGGCCCGGCGGTGCAGGCGTTCACACCTGCGCCGCTGCGGCCACCATCCGTTTCAGCTCCGGCACGCAGGACCCGCAGCTCGTCCCGCATTTCAGTTCTCCCTGCAGACGCGCCAAGCCATCTTCGCCCGGCGCCGCTGCGGCCAGACAGGCCGCAATCTCGGCCTCCGCCACACCCAGACAACTGCACACCACCTTTCCGCGCGCCTTGAAGCCCTGCGGCGCCGTGGCCGACGGCGACAGCAGCAGCCGGCCCAGACTGCGCACATCGGCGCCCGTCTCCAGCAGCTGGCGCAGCCACTGCTCCGCGGCCGTATCGCCGGCCAGGGCCACGGCCTGCAGCTGCCCGTCGCGCACCAGCATGCGCCGCGCATTGCCACGACGGGTATCCTCGTAACGCAGCACCAAGGCGCCCTCGATGCCAAACAGGGCTTCGATCTCGCTCACCAGGGCTGGCGCGGCAGCATAGTCGTCGGCCGCGCGGAACAAAACGCCGCAGCGCTCGCGGCCAAACAGGGTGCAGGCGGCAAACGCGAAGCGCCCGTAGTAGCTGCGCAGGCGGGCCTGCAGCCGCAGGGCCTGGGCCTCGTCCACCCAGGCGAAAACGGCAAAGCGCCATGGCAGCTCGGCCTTCAGCACTTTGACGGCCGCGTTTTTCAGCTCCGGCTGGAAGGACTTGGGGTCGATGGCAGGCACGGTCAGGCCGTTCACCCCCAGCGCGGGGCCACGGCCGGACACATACTCCGGCCCCCAGTGCATGGGCATGAACACCTGGCCGCGCCGCTGGCCGGGGTCGGCCCGCACCGGCAGAATCAGCGTGGCGCGGCGGCTGGTAACATGCACCAGATCGCCCTCGGCCAGCCCGCGGCGCGCCATATCGTCGGGCGCCATCTGCAGACTCGGTTCGGCCACGTGCGCAAACGCCTGGGGCGACGTCGCGGTGCGGCTCATACCATGCCACTGGTCGCGCAGGCGGCCGGTGTTCAACTGGAAGGGGTAGCGCGCGTCGGCCGGCTCTGCCACCGGCACATAAGGCGTCGGCACGAAGCGCGCGCGGCCTGAAGGCGTGGGGAAGACGCCGTCTTCGTACAGGCGCTGGCGGCCCGCCTGCGCGCCCTCGGGATACGGCCATTGCTGCGCCCCCTGCTGCTCCAGCAGCGCATACGACAGCCCGGTGATATCGAGGTCACGGCCGCGCGTCGAGGCGCGGTGTTCGTTCCAGACCGACTCAGGATCGGGGTAGTCGAAACGGATGCCCGGCTTTTCGAGCTTGGCGGCCACGGCGCGCGCCACCTGCGCGGCGATCTCCCAATCGTGGCGGGCCTGGCCGGGCTTGGGCAAGGCCGCGCGGACACGTGTGATGCGCCGCTCCGAATTGGTGACCGTACCCTCCTTTTCGGCCCAGGTGGTGGCCGGCAGCAGCAGATCGGCGTAGGCGACCGTGGCGGTGCTGGCAAAGGCCTCCTGCACGATGACAAAGTCCACCTTCTCGAGTGCGGCGCGCACCAGCTTCTGGTCCGGCATCGACTGGGCCGGATTGGTGCAGGCGATCCACAGCACCTTGATGCGGCCTTCCGCCGCCGCTTCAAACATCTCCACTGCCGTCAGCCCGCGTTCGGCAGGCACCGCGTCGACACCCCACAGCGCTGCCACTTCGGCGCGCTGCTGCGGGTCGGCCAGGTCGCGATGGGCCGACAGCAGATTGGCCATGCCGCCCACTTCGCGCCCGCCCATGGCATTCGGCTGACCGGTCAGCGAGAACGGGCCGGCGCCGGGTTTGCCGATCTGGCCGGTGGCCAGGTGCAGGTTGATCAGCGCCGCGTTCTTGGCCGTGCCGCTGCTCGACTGGTTCAGGCCCTGACAGTAGAGCGACAGCGCGGCACGCGCGCTGCCGAACCAGCGCGCCGCCTGCAGCAGGTCCGCCTCGGGGATGCCGCAGATGGCCGCCACATGCGCCGGCGTGAAATCTCGCACGGCATCGCGGATGGCGTCGAAGCCCTCGGTATGGGCGGCGATGAAGGCCTGATCGGCAAAGCCCTCCCACAGGCACAGGTGCAGCATGCCGTTGAACAGGGCGACGTCGGTACCGGGCAGGATCGGCAGATGCAGCGTGGCCTCGGCGGCGGTATCGGTGCGCCGCGGATCGGCCACGATGATCTTCATCTCCGGGCGCGCGGCGCGGGCGGCCTCCAGCCGGCGATACAGCACCGGGTGGGCGTAGGCCATATTGGCGCCGGCGATGAAGACCACGTCGGCCAGCGCGATATCCTCGTAACAGGCGGGCGGCGCGTCGGCGCCCAGGGTCTGCTTGTAGCCGGCTACCGCGCTCGACATGCACAGGCGCGAGTTGGAGTCGATGTTATTCGTCCCCAGCAGGCCCTTGGCGAATTTATTGAAGACGTAGTAGTCCTCGGTCAGCAGCTGGCCCGAGATGTAGAAGGCGACGCTGTCCGGCCCATAGGCCTGCACGGCATTGGCGATACGCCCGGCCGCCACCTCGACCGCATACTCCCAGCTGACCGGCGCCCGCACGCCCTGGCGCAGCACGCGCAGCGCCGGCGCCAGCGCCCGCACCTGCTGCTGCACCAGCGGCCGCGCGGTCTGATGCAGATTGCTGCCCTTGCTGCACAGGCGGCCGAAATTGGCCGGATGGTCCGGATCGCCGCGCACACCGAGCACCTGCTGGCCGTCGGTGCTGACGATGACGCCACAGCCCACGCCGCAGTAGCAGCAGGTGGTGCGTACTTCACTCGCCATACAGCTCGCTCAGGTCGAGTGCCACTTCACCATTCTCCACCCGCACGGCAAAGCGCTGCGTGCAGCCTTCGTCGGGCGATACGGCGCAGCCGTTGTGCAGCTCGATCTGCCAGTTATGCAGCGGGCAGGCGACCCGCTCGCCAAACACAATCCCCTGCGATAGCGGGCCGCCCTTGTGCGGACATTTATCGAGCAGCGCGAAGACCTTGTCCTCGCTGTTGCGAAAGATCGCCACCGGCACGGCATCGCCACGCGCCACCACGCGCGCCCCGAGCACAGGGATGTCGCTCACTTTGCAGATCGTCTTCCATTCAGGTTTCATCGACATTCCTTATACCGACAGAGGTTGAAACTGGCGCACATCGACCTGGGCGGCCTCGCTCTGCAGCCACGGGTCGGGCTGTCCTTCGAGCGCAAACAGCAGGCGTTCATACAGGGCCTGGCGATTGGCCGCATCCTCCACCACCTTCTGCTTCACATAGTCGAGGCCTACGCGGCCCACGTAGTGCACGGTGCGCTCCAGATACCAGCCCTCCTCGCGATACAGCTGCAGGAAGGCGCCGGCCATTTCGCGCACCTCCTCGTGGGTCTTCACCTTGACGAGGAACTGCGCGACCTCGGTCTTGATGCCGCCGTTCCCGGCCACGTAGATCTCCCAGCCGGAATCGACGCCGATCACGCCCACGTCCTTGATACCGGCTTCGGCGCAGTTGCGCGGGCAGCCCGACACCGCCAGCTTGACCTTGTGCGGCGCGTACATCAGCTTCAGTTCGTGTTCGAGCTCCTGGCCCATGCGCGTGGAATCCTGCGTGCCGAAGCGGCACCATTCGCTGCCGACGCAGGTCTTCACGGTGCGCAGACCCTTGGCGTAAGCCAGGCCGCTGGGCATGCCCAGGTCCTGCCAGACGCTGCGCAGGTCTTCCTTCTTCACCCCCAGCAGGTCGATGCGCTGGCCGCCCGTCACCTTCACCGTCGGGATCTTGTACTTGTCGACCACGTCGGCGATGCGGCGCAGATCGGCCGCCGTCGTCTCGCCGCCGAACATGCGCGGAATGACCGAATAGGTGCCATCCTTCTGGATATTGGCGTGCGAGCGTTCGTTGATGAAGCGCGACTGCGGATCATCCACCGCCTCGCGCGGCCAGGTCGAAATCAGGTAGTAGTTCAGGGCCGGGCGGCAGCTCGCGCAGCCGTTCGGGGTGCGCCACCCGAGCGCCTGGATCACCTGCGGGATGGCGGTCAGGTGCTGGTTGCGGATCGCCTCGCGCACCTGCTGGTGGCTGTGCTCCGTGCAGCCGCACATCGGCTTGACCTTGCTGGCCACCGAATAGTCGCCGCCCGCCGTGGCCATGATGATCTGCTCCACCAGGCCGGTGCAGGAGCCGCACGAGGCCGAGGCCTTGGTGTGCTTGCGCACGTCCTCCAGCGTGAACAGGCCCTTTTCCTTGATGGCCTTGACGATGCTGCCCTTGCAGACGCCGTTACAGCCGCACACCTCGGCGTCATCCGGCATGGCGGCGGCCTTGGTATGCCCCTCGTGGCCGACGTCGCCGGGGCGGCCCGTGTTCGATTCGCCGAACATCAGGCTATCGCGGATATCGCTGATGCTGCGGCCCTCGCGCAGCAGCTTGAAGTACCAGCTGCCGTCGACCGTGTCGCCGTACAGGCAGGCCCCCACCAGTTTGTCGTCCTTGATCACGAGGCGCTTGTAGACGCCGCCGATCGGGTCGGACAGCACGATGTCCTCGGTGCCCTCCCCGCCCATGAAGTCGCCGGCCGAGAACAGGTCGACGCCGGTGACTTTCAGCTTGGTCGACGTGACCGAGCCCTGGTAGCGGCCGATGCCGAAATTGGCCAGATGGGTCGCGCACACGCGCGCCATCTCGAACAGCGGCGCCACCAGGCCATACGCCACGCCGCGGTGATTGACGCATTCGCCCACCGCGTAGATGCGCGGATCGAAGGTCTGCATGGTGTCGTTGACGACGATGCCGCGCTCGCAGTGCAGGCCCGCGCTCTCGGCCAGCGCCGTATTCGGGCGGATGCCGACCGCCATCACCACCAGATCGGCAGGCGCCTCGCTGCCATCGCTGAAGCGGATCGCGCGCACACGCCCGTGCTCGTCGCCGAGCAGGCACTGGGTCTGCTTCTCGAGCAGGAAATGCAGGCCGCGCGACTCCAGCTCCTGCTGCAGCATCTTGCCGGCCACGGGGTCGAGCTGGCGCTCCATCAGCCATTTGGGCAGATGCACCACGCTGACGTCCATGCCGCGCATTTTCAGGCCATTGGCCGCTTCCAGGCCAAGCAGGCCGCCGCCGATCACCACCGCATGCTTGTACCGCGCGGCCGCGGCGATCATGGTGTTGGTGTCATGGATGTCGCGGTAGGCGATCACGCCATCGAGTTCGCGCCCCGGCACCGGCAGCATGAACGGGGTCGAGCCGGTCGCCAGCAGCAGGCGGTCGTATTCGGCCGTGGTGCCGTCTTCGGCCACCACCAGGCGGCGCGCGCGGTCGATCTGCACGACCTTTTTGCCCAGATGGAGAGTGATGCCGAGCGAGGCGTACCAGTCCTCGTCATTGAGCATGATGTCCTGGATGGTCTGCTCGCCAGCCAGCACCGGCGACAGCAGGATGCGGTTGTAGTTGGCATAGGGCTCGGCGCCGAACACCGTGATCTCATACAGGTCCGGCGCCAGCTTGTGCAGCCCCTCGAGCGTGCGCACCCCGGCCATCCCGTTCCCCACCATTACCAGCTTCAGTTTCTTCATGATGCCTCCTTGATACCCTCTCCTTTGCAAATTCGGTGCCAGGCGGGTGGAAAGCGGTGAACTAGTTCGAAAGGATGAGACGCGATGGCGCACGCGCACCAACAAGGTGCGGCCGGTGCGGCCGCTGGTGCAGTCTGGCGGCGCTTTGGACGGCGCACCGAAGTGGCACGGCGCTTGCATTCAGAGCGGGCATCCCCTCACATTGGAGCCTTTGATGAGCAAGACGTCCTTCTGGAAAGCGGGCCACCTGCCTACGCTGTTCGCCGCCTTCTTCTACTTTGACCTGTCCTTCATGGTCTGGGTCATTCTCGGGCCGCTGGCCGTGCAGATCTCGAAGGACCTGGGCCTGACGCCCGCGCAGAAAGGCTTCATGGTGGCCGTGCCGCTGCTGGCCGGCGCCGTGCTGCGCATCGTGATGGGCGTGATGGTCGATCACCTGAAGCCGAAGAAGGCGGGCCTGATCGGCCAGCTGGTGGTCATCGCGGCCATGCTCTGGGCCTGGCAGGGGCGGCTCGATTCCTACGCCAGCATGCTGCTGCTGGCCTGCCTGCTTGGCGTGGCCGGCGCCGCTTTTGCCGTGGCCCTGCCGCTGGCCTCGCGCTGGTACCCGCCCGAACATCAGGGCACGGCGCTCGGCATCGCCGGCGCCGGCAACAGCGGTACCGCGCTGGCGGCCCTGGTGGCGCCCTCGCTGGCCCTCAGCTACGGCTGGCAGAACGTGTTTGGCCTGTGCCTGATTCCGCTCGGTCTGGCCCTGCTGGTCTACGTGGGCATGGCCAAGGACGCGCCGACCGCGCCGGAGCCCAAGCAGCTGAAGGCCTACCTGGCCGTGCTGAAGGACCGCGACGCCTGGTGGTTCATGTTCTTCTACGCGGTGACCTTTGGCGGCTTCTCCGGTCTGGCCTCCTCGCTGACGATCTACTTCAACGCCCAATACGGCATCGCGCCTGTCACGGCGGGCTATCTGACGGCCGGCTGCGTGTTCGCCGGTTCGCTCGTGCGCCCGCTCGGCGGCCGGCTGGCCGACCGCATCGGCGGCATCCGCACGCTGACCGGCATGTACGCGATCGCCGCCGCCATGCTGGTGATCGCCAGCGACGGCATGTCCGACGCCCTCAGCGCCATGCTGGTGTTCGTGCTGGCCATGCTGGCCCTGGGCTGCGGCAATGGCGCCGTGTTCCAGCTGGTGCCGCAGCGCTTTCGCAAGGAGATCGGCGTGATGACCGGCCTGGTGGGCATGGCCGGCGGCGTCGGCGGCTTCTACCTGGCCTCCAGCCTTGGCCTGTCGCGCCAGTACACGGGCAGCTATCAGGCGGGCCTGCTGCTGTTCGCCGGACTGGCCATCGTGGCCTTGCTGGGCCTGACCGCGGTGAAGACGCGCTGGCGCACCACCTGGGGCAGTGCCGCCATGACCACGGCCCGGGTGTGACATGGTGCTGACTGTCGCCGTCGGCCATGCCACCCGCACCGGCCCGCGCAAGCGCAACGAGGATTTTCTCGGCGTCGTCACGCCGCATCTGCCTGACCTGAACAGCAAGGGCGTGCTGGCCGCCATCGCCGATGGCGTCTCGGGTAACGAAGGTGGGCGCGAGGCGGCCGAATACACGGTGCGCGGCCTGCTCTCGGATTACTACGCCACGCCCGACACCTGGACGGTGGCGCAGGCGATGGAGCGCGTGGTCCGCGCCTGCAATAGCTGGGTGCAGCAGCAGGGCGCCGTGCGGCCCGAGCTTGCGGGCATGGCCACCACACTGACCGGCGTCGTGCTGCGCGGCGGCTTCTACTACTTCGTCCATGTCGGCGACAGCCGCCTGTATCTGCTGCGCGATGGCGAACTGCACTGCCTGACCACGGACCATGTCTGGGACCGGCCCGAGATGCGCCATGTGCTGACCCGCGCCGTGGGCCTGGACAGCCAGATCACCATCGACCACGGCATGGGCGAGCTGCGCAGCGGCGACGTGCTGCTGCTGGCCACCGACGGCGTCTGGGCCTATCTGAAGCCGCCCGCGCTGCGCGCCCTGCTGGCGCAGACCACCGGCGCCGTGAGCGAGCAGCCCGAGGCCGATGCCAGCGCCGGCGCGACGGCCGAAGCAATCGTCGATGCCGCCCTGGCCGCCAGTGGGCGCGACAACGCCAGCGCCCTGGTGCTGCGCGTACTGGCCCTGCCCGAGCTGAACCTGCGCGACAGCGTGGCCAGCATCGGCCATCTGCCGGTGCCACCGCGCCTGCAGGCGAGCCAGGTGTTCGAAGGCCTGCGCGTGGAGGAGCTGCTGCACGCCTCGCCGACCACCCTCGTCTACCGCGTGAGCGAGCCGGCCAGCGGGCGCGATCTGGTGCTCAAGACCCTGAGCCCGGAGCGCGGCGACGATCCCGAGGAACGCAGCGCCTTCGCCCACGAGGAATGGCTGGCGCGGCGCGCGGTGGCGCGCTTCTTCGCCCAGGTGGTCAATCCGCCCCAGCGCAACTACCTGTACTACCTGAGCACCTACCACGCCGGCCATTCGCTGCAAGAGCAGGTCGACGCCGGCCACCACTGCACCGTGCCGGAAGCCCTGAACCTGGCCACGCAACTGGTGCGCGCGGTCGGCGCCCTGCACCGGCGCGCCATCCTGCACCGCGATATCAAGCCGGCCAATGTGCATTGCGGCGAGGACGGCCAACTGCGCCTGCTCGACTTCGGCGTGGCCCAGTCGGGCCTGACGCGCGAGAGCGCCAGCGCCAGCCAGGCCGGCACCCCGTCCTTCCTCGCGCCCGAGCTGTTCGAGGGCGCGCCGGCCAGCCCCAGTACCGATCTGTATGCGCTCGGCGTCACGCTTTACTATGTGCTGACGCGGCGCTACCCGTACGGTGAGGTGGAGGCTTTCCAGCGCCCGCACTTCGGCGCGCCGGCCAGCCCGGTGCGCTACCGGCCCGATATCCCGCCCTGGTTCGAGAGCCTGCTGCTGAAGGCGGTGGCGCGCCTGCCGGCCGAACGCTTCGAAACAGCCGAGGAATTCCTGATCGCGCTCGAACGCGGGGCCACCCGGCCGCTGCCCGCGCCGGCCCCGACGCCGCTGGTGGCACGCCTGCCGCGGCTGGCCCTGTGGCGCGCGCTGGCCCTGGCCGCGCTGGCGGGGAACCTGGTCCTGGGCTGGCTGCTGGTGCGCGGATGATCGTTTACAATGGCGGTTTGGCTTGTATCCGGCAGACCGTTTCATGATTGTCCTCGGCATCGAATCCTCCTGCGACGAAACCGGGCTCGCGCTCTATGACACCGAGCGCGGCCTGCTTGGCCACGCCCTGCACTCGCAGGTGGCCATGCACGAGGAATACGGCGGCGTGGTGCCGGAACTGGCCTCGCGCGACCATATCCGGCGCGCCCTGCCGCTGCTGGAGCAGGTGCTGCAGCAGTCGGGCGTGGCGCTGGCCGAGGTGGATGCGATCGCCTACACGCTCGGCCCCGGCCTGGCGGGGGCGCTGCTGGTCGGCTCCTCGATCGCCTGCAGCCTCGGGCTCGCGCTCGATAAGCCGGTGCTCGGCGTGCACCACCTCGAAGGCCACCTGCTGTCGCCCCTGCTGGCCAGCGAGCCGCCGGCCTTTCCGTTCATCGCCCTGCTGGTCTCGGGCGGCCACACTCAGCTGATGCGGGTCGACGGCGTCGGCCAGTACACGCTGCTCGGCGAAACCCTGGACGACGCGGCCGGCGAAGCCTTCGACAAATCGGCCAAGCTGCTCGGCCTCGGGTATCCGGGCGGGCCGGCCATTTCGCGCCTGGCCGAATTCGGCGACCCCGCCGCCTACAAGCTGCCGCGCCCGATGCTGCACTCGAAGGACTTCAACTTCAGCTTCTCGGGCCTGAAGACGGCCGTGCTCACGGTGGTCAAGAACCAGACCAATGTGTGCGAGCAGGACAAGGCGAATATCGCGCGCGGCTTCGTCGACGCCATCGTCGACGTCCTGACCGCCAAATGCGTGAACGCGATCCGCCATTCGGGCCTGAAGCGCCTGGTGATCGCCGGCGGCGTGGGCGCCAATGCGCAGCTGCGCGCCTCGCTCAATGCGGCGGCGGCCAAGCGCAAATTCCGCGTGTATTACCCGGAGCTGCAGTTCTGCACCGATAACGGCGCCATGATCGCCTTCGCCGGCGCCATGCGCCTGCAGATCAATCCGCAGGCCGCCAAAAAAGACTACAGCTTCAACGTGCGCCCGCGCTGGCCGCTGGAAGAACTGCGCGTCATCTGAGCGAAGGATCGGCGCGCAGCCGGTCGACGATCAGGTCGATGAAAGCGCGCACCTTGGCCGAGGCATGGCGCCCTTCGCGGTGGATCACATGGATCGGCAACGGCGCCAGTTCGTAGGCTGTCAGTAGGGCTTCCAGTTCGCCATTGGCCAGATAGGGCGCCACCTGATACGACATCAGGCGGGTGATGCCCAGGCCATGGCGCGCCGCTTCGATGGCGCCATCGTTGCTGGTGACGGTCAGGCGCGGACGGATGCGCAGCGGCTGCACGCTGCCATCGACCAGAAAACGCCACTCCACCGCCGCCTGCATGTTCACTGTGGCCAGCAGCGTGTGGCGCTGCAGCTCCAGCGGCGACTGCGGATAGCCGGCCGCCGCCAGATAGCCGGGCGCGGCCACCAGCATGCGCCGCACCCGCCCCACGGGAATCGCGTGCAGGGTCGAATCGGGCAGCTCGCCGATGCGTACGCCGACGTCGATCCCCTCCTCCATCAGATTGACCACGCGGTCGGCCAGGGTCGCTGCGACGTCGGTATCGGGATAGCGGCGCAGGTAGTCGACAATGGCCGGCATCACATGCAGTTTGCCGAACAGGACAGGCGCGGTCACTTTCAGATGGCCGCGCGGCGCGGCGTGGATGCCGCCGGCCGCTTCATCGGCTTCGTCGACTTCGATCAGGATGCGGCGCGCGTCATCGAGGTAGCGCGCGCCGGCGTCGCTGACGCGCACATGGCGCGTGGTGCGATTCAGGAGCTTGACCCCGAGGCGCTGCTCGAGCGCGGCCACGGCGCGCGTGACGGCCGGCGCCGACATGCCGAGGCGGCGCGCGGCGGCGGCAAAGCTTTCCTCTTCGGCGACCGCCACGAACACTTGCATCAGATGCAGGCGGTCCATCGGGGGTCTACTCGCCGGCAGCGGCGATCTGGCGCAGGGCCTGTTCGAAGACTTGCGGCGGCTGGCCGCCCGAAATCAGATGGCGGTTATTGATGATCACGGCCGGCACCGAGTTGATCCCGGCGCGCAGATAGTATTGTTCGCGCTCGCGCACCTCGGCGGCAAAGCGCTCGCTGGCCAGAATGGCGGCGGCTTCGGCGCGGTCCAGACCGGCCTTGTCGACGGCGGCCAGCAGCACCTCGGTGGCGCCGGGGTTTTCGCCTCGCGTGAAATAGGCTTCGAACAGGGCCATCTTCAGGGCCTGCTGGCGGCCCGAATCCTCGGCCCAGTGCAGCAGGCGGTGGGCGTCGAAGGTGTTGTAGATGCGGCTGCGCTGGTCCATGTCGAACACGAAGCCCAATTCGGCGCCGCGCGCGCGGATCATTTCCTGGGTCTGCTGCAGCTGCTGCGGGCTGGCGCCGTATTTGCGCGCCAGGTGGGCGATGATGTCCTCGCCCTCGGCGCCCATGTCGGGATTGAGTTCAAACGGCTGGAAGCGGATCTCGGCGTGCACCGCGTCGGCGGCATTGGCCAGCGCCTGCTCCAGGCTTTTCAGGCCGATGGCGCACCAGGGGCAGGAGACGTCGGAGACGAAATCGATATGCAGTGAGGTAGTCATCCCCACAGTGTCGCACACTTGCGGGGATGACGCAGGCAGGGCTTACTTCTTGGCCTTGGAGCCGATGCGGCTCTCTTTGCCGGCCAGCAGATTGGCGATATTCGCGCCGTGGCGGTAGAACAGCAGCGCGCTCATGACGACCACGGCGAAGAATTTGTCGTTAATGCCGAACAGCAGACCGTAGTAGAAAGGCGCAAACAGGGCCGCGATCAGGGCCGCCAGCGAGGAATAGCGGAAGGCATAGGCCACCACCAGCCAGGTCACCAGGGTCGCCAGGCCAAGCCAGCCATTGAGGGCCAGCAGCACGCCCAGGGCCGTGGCCACGCCCTTGCCGCCGACAAAGCGGAAGAACACCGGCCACAGGTGGCCCAGGAAGACGGCCACGGCCACCAGGGCCACGCCGAGATCGCCGACGCCATACTGGTCGCCAAACTGCTGGGCCAGGAAGACGGCCAGCCAGCCCTTGGCGCCGTCACCGATCAGGGTGGCAATCGCGGCCGCCTTGTTCCCGCTGCGCAGGACATTGGTGGCGCCCGGGTTCTTGGAGCCGTAGGTGCGCGGGTCAGCCAGGCCGAACAGGCGGCTGCTGACGACGGCAAAGGAAATCGAGCCGATCAGGTAGGCGGCAAGCGCAAACAGGAAGGTATTCATCACAGTTCCCAAAGCAAGCGGAAGCCGCGACTATACACCATCGCCCCACACCGCCGGCAAGCTGCCTTGGACCAGCGGATGGGGCGAAAGTTCGCAGATGTCCGATTGCCGGACCTGACACCGTTCAGGATTTGGCTTTGATCAGGGCCAGGGCGCGGTTCAGGGCGTCGGCTTCGGGGCTGGGCTCGTCGGGCTGCACGCCTTTGCCTTCCCAGTTGCTCTTGGTCTTGGCGCCGATCGTCTCGCCAATCGGGATCGACACCGTGTAGTTCGGGTGCGGCGCCACGAAGGTGTTCGGGTTGGCGGCCCCGCTCGTGACTTCGCCGACCACCTTGGCGCGGCCGTGCGTCTGCATCGCGTAGGCAAAGGCTTCGCCGGCCGAGAAGGTGCGCTTGGCCGTCAGGATGTAGACGGGCTTGTTCAGATAGCGCGGGCCGGGTAGCCAGGGCACGGTCGCGTACGGCACGCTCTCGCCCATGCGCGGGAAATGGATGGTCTGCAGCACTTCGGGCTCGCCGTCGAAGAAATAACTGGCCAGGTGCATGATCATCACGCCGCCGCCGCGGTTGTGGCGCAGGTCGATGATCAGGGCGTCGGTATTGGCCAGGAACTGCATGGCGCCGGCCAGGGCATTACCCCCGGCCGCCGCGTCCGCAAACTGGTCGATGCGCAGATAGCCGACATTGTTCTCGAGGACTTCGGCATGCTTGATGCCCCAGTTGATCTTGCGGTCTTCCTCGGGACCGCCGGGCGCGGCGCGCGGGCGCGGCTTGTCGCGGTAGCTGACGCTCATGTGCTGATCGTGGCTGATCGCCTGCATGTCGCTGGTCAGGCGCTTGGCCAGCTCGGGACCGCTGGCCACGCTGTCGTACTCGCCACGCTGGGCGCGCGCTTCGAGATCGGCGGCGATCTGGGTGGCCTGCTCGGGCAGGCGGTATTGTTCGACCAGGGCTTTGGCCACGCCGCTGATGACTTGCTTGCGGGTGGCGGGGTCGAGGGTGTCGGCGGCCTGGCTGGCCAGGGTCAGCAGGCTCAGGCTGGCAGCCAGCAGGTGACGGCGGATCGGGTGCATCGTTCTACCTTTATTTTGTTGGAAACGTAGAAAGATGTTAACGCTGAATTTACTGCGTTTGGCGAGGATATTCTCTGTTTAGTATGCATAATTCAGCGTTTTTCTCTGAAATTTATGCCGAAACAGAGCAAATCACTGGACGTCCGGCCAATTGCCTGGTTGCATCACTTCGCGCAGGATCATGCGGCTCTGGGTGTCGAGCACGTCGCCGCTGGCGCGCAGGGCTTCGAGCACGCGCACAAAATCGTTCTGGTCGCGCACGGCGAGGCGCAGCGCGTAATCGTAGCTGCCGGCCAGCAAGGTGGCGCCGACCACGCCGGGCAGGCCGCGCAGGAAGGATTCGAAACGGGCGGCCGGGGCGCCGGCCTGCAGCTTGACTTCGACCAGGGCCTGCAGATGCAGGCCGAGTGCGGCCGGGTCGACGTCGGCATGCACGCCGCGGATGTGGCCGCGCGCCTGCAGCTGGCGCACGCGCTCGGCCACGGCATTCGGGCTCAGATGGACCTGCTCGCCCAGCTCCTTGTAGCTCTGGCGGCCGTCGCGCGCCAGCAGGGCCAGCAGTTCGCGGTCGATCCGGTCCAGGCTCATGCGAGGCCGACCACCACGGGCTGGGCGCCCAGCAGCGGCGCCAGCACGGCCGGGTCGATCCCGACCAGGAAGCCGCGCCGCCCGCCGTTGATGTAGATCTTGGGCAGGGCCAGGATGCTCTGCTCGACGTACACAGGCATTTTCTTGCGCGTGCCGAAGGGGCTGGTGCCGCCGATCAGAAAGCCGGTGTGGCGGTTGGCCACCTCGGGCGCGCACGGTTCGATGCGCTTGCAGCCGACCTGGCGCGCCAGCTCCTTGGTCGAGACCTTGCGGTCGCCATGCATGAGCACGACCAGGGGCTTGGCCGCCTCGTCCTGCATGATCAGGGTCTTGACGACGTGGTGCTCGTCCACGCCGAGCTCGCGCGCGGATACGGCCGTGCCGCCGTGTTCCTCATAGGCGTAAGGGTGTTCGGTGAACGCCACCTTATGCTGCCGCAGGAAGGCGGTCGCGGGCGTTTCGGAAACATGCTCTTTCTTGGCCATCGTGTTACGCTGAACTTCAGGGAGGTTCTACATTATGCAGCAAGAGACTCGGGTTGCCACCTTTAACGTTTTGAATCTGGCCCCGCCGGGCGTGGCATTGTATGAGAATCTGGCGGTCTGCGGACCGGACGAGGTCGAGGCCAAGCTGGCCTGGCTGGCGCGCCAGTTCGATCTGCTCGATGCCGATGTGGTGGCCGTGCAGGAGGTCTTTTCCCAGGCCCTGCTCGATGCGGTGCTGGCGCGCACGCGCGGCTATCGCACGGCCCTGCGCCTGGGTCAGGACCCGGCGCCCGGCGCCGCCCGCTACACGCCGAATGTGGCCCTGGTCACGCGCCTGCCGCTGGCCGGGCCGGTGCGCATGCTCGACTTTCCGCCCGAACTCGGCGCCGGACCGGACACGCCGGGCTTTGCGCGCGCGCCCCTGCTGGCGACGCTGCAATGGGCCGATGGCACGCTGGTCGATGTGATCGTCGTGCATCTGAAATCGCGCCGCCCCGATTACCGCGTCGGCGAGTCGATGGACGATCCCGTGCAGTTCAGTCTGGCCCACCTGCGCTCGCTGCACTGGCGCGCGCTCGAGGCGGCCGCGCTGCGCGTGCACGTCAGCCGGCTGCTGGGCGCGGGCCGGCCCTGCATCGTGCTCGGCGACTTCAATGATGCGATCGGCGCCGTGACCACTGAACTGGTGCTCGGCTATGGGGCCGAGCCGGCCACCCGCCTGGCCGACGCGGCGGCCATCGCCCACAACCGTCCGAGCAATGCCTTCACTTTGCTGCACGAGGGCGTGGCCTCGACCATCGACCATATTCTGGTGTCGCCCCAGCTGGCCGTGAGCGAGGTCCACTACTTCAACCAGCATCTGCGCGAACACGAACCGGGCGCGTCCGATCATGGCCAGGTGCTGGCCAAGCTGTACCGCGCGCCGCCGCCCGCCTGAGGCCTACTGGCGCGCGCGCGCCAGCTGGGGCGCGGCCGTGGCTAGGCTGGCCAGATGGCCCTGGTATTCGTCACAGCCCTGCTGCTGGAGAAAGGCCAGCTGCTCGGCCGTTTCCACCCCTTCGGCCGCCACCCGCAGCTTGAGGCTGCGCGCCAGCGCGATGATGGCGGGCACCAGCTCGGTGTCGTCGACGAACGAGCGGTCGATCTTGATTTTGCTGATGGGGAAATTGCGCAGGCGCGCCAGGCTGGCCGCCCCGGTGCCGAAATCATCGAGCGTGACCTGCACCCCACGCGCCTGCAGGGCGGCGAACGCATCGACGGCGCCATGGTCGCCCTGCATGATCATGGCCTCGGTCACTTCGAGTTCGAGAAAGCGGGCTTCGAGGCCGGCGCGCTGCAGGGCCGTGTCGACATAGCCGACCAGATCGGCATTGAGGAACTGGGCGCTCGACAGATTGACGGCCACCACCACCGGAAAGCCGAGGTCGCGCCAGGCGCGCGCCTGCTCGCAGGCCTTGCGCAGCACCCACTCGCCGATCTGCAAAATCAGGCCATTGGACTCGGCCACCGGGATGAACTGCTCGGGCAGCATGGTGCCCAGGCGCGGATGGCGCCAGCGGATCAGGGCCTCGACCCCGATCGTCAGGCCCGAGGACACCTGCACTTCGGGCTGGTATTCGAGCACGAATTCCTCGTTCGCCAGGGCCTGGCGCAGCGCATTCTCGAGCTCGATGCGTTCGACCACGTGGGCGTTCATGGTCGGGCTGAAGAAGCGGAACTCGCCGCGCCCGTCCTGCTTGGCGTGGTACATGGCGAGGTCGGCATTGTGGACCAGCTCGTCGGCCCCGCCGCCGTCGCCGGGCCACAGCGCAATGCCGACCGAACAGCCGACGCGCACCTCGGGCAGCTCGGGCAGACGGATCGCATGGATGGCGTCGATAACGCTGGCCGCCACGTGGGCCGCCTGGTCGGGCCCGCCGATGTCGACCAGGATCAGCACGAATTCGTCGCCGCCGCGCCGGCTGACCGTGTCGGCCCCGCGCACGCAGCGCGTGAGCGCGCCGGCCACGGCCTTGAGCACGGCGTCGCCGGTCGCATGGCCATGGGTGTCGTTGATGTCCTTGAAGCGGTCGAGATCGAGAAACAGGATGGCCAGCTGGGTGCGGTGACGCTGGGCCGAGGCCAGGGCCAGCTGCAGGCGGTCGGCAAACAGCACGGTATTGGGCAGGCCCGTCAGAAAGTCGTGCTCGGCCTGGTAGCGCGTGCGGTCTTCATGGAGCTTGCGCTCGGTAATGTCGGTGAAGATGGCCATGTAATGACTGACCTGGCGCTGGGCATCGACGATGGCGGTGATGGCGGCGGAGGCCGGAAACAGGCGGCCGTCGCGCGCGGTGGCGCGGAACTCGCCCTTCCAGTGGCAATGGCTGAGCAGGTGCTGACGCGCCTCGGGCCCGCCGTCGACCTCGTGCGAGTCGCTCAGGCAGGACAGGCCGGGCGTGCCGTGCACCGCCTGGGCGCTAAAGCCGGTAATCTGCTCGAACGCATCATTCACCGCGAGAATGCGCCAGTCGGCATCCATGATGGCGATGGCGTCGCGGCAATGGGCAAACACCTGGGCCTGCATTTCGAGACTGGCGACGACATGCAGCAACTCCCCCAGCGCCTGGCTCGCGGAGACAAGGCGCTGGTGGACGGCATGGACAGGCTCTGCGCTCACGGCTGCTTATCTTTTCGATCGAAGCTTTCATCTTCCTCCCACCTATATGCATAGCGCTTGTGGCGCCTCAATCGGGCCGGCATTTCATCCGCTTTTTTTGCAGTTCAGCGTCCGGAATGCACCACTCATCGCATTCCGCTCGCCGCCAGCGGCCCCGCTTCCTATAGTGCTCGCATGCGCCCGGCTCTCCCTCTTCAGGCGAAGAGGGAGGCCACGCGCCCCCTCCCCCGACCGTCACCACTGCACGAGAACAACATGAAACTGGAGACCCTGCCCCCGATGTCGCCCACGCTTCCCGACGCGAAGAAAAACCGCTGGAAGAAACCGGTGATCGCCCTGCTGGTGCTGGCCGTGGCCGGTGGCGGCTGGACGGTGCTGCAAGGCCGCAAGGCGGCCGCCCCCACGGCCCAGGCGGCCACGCCGAAGAAGGACGGCCCGCCCAAGGTCGAGGCCTATGAACTGGTGGCCTCGGACGTCGCCACCGTGGCCCTGCGCGAACTGCATGTGAATCTGCCGCTGTCGGGCTCGCTGGTGCCGCTGCGCCAGGCGACCGTCAAATCCAAGGTCTCGGGCGAGGTCAAGGAAACGATGGTGCAGGAAGGCATGAACGTCGCGGCCGGCCAGCCGATCGCCCGCCTCGACCAGGCCGATCTGCGCGCCCGCGTGGCCCAGCAGCAGGCGGCCCTCGACGACGCCAATGCGCGCCTGGCCCTGGCGACCAAGAACGCCAGCAATAATCAGGCCCTGCTCAAGCAGAACTATATTTCCCAGTCGGCTTACGACACGACCCAGAACAGCGTCGATCTGGCGCGCGCCGCCGTCAAGCAGGCCCAGGCCCAGCTCGAGGTGGCCCAGATCGCCCTCAACGACACGGTGATCCGCGCGCCCATGGCCGGCACGGTCAGCAAGCGCTTCGTGCAGGCCGGCGACAAGCTCTCGCCCGACATGCCCGCCTTCAGCGTGGTCGATCTGCGCGAGATGACGCTCGAAGCCCAGGTGCCGGCCTCCGAGATTCCGCGCGTGAAGGTGGGCCAGGAAGTGCAATTCCAGGTCGATGGTTTCCAGGGCCGCCGCTTCAGCGGCAAGGTGGCGCGCATCAATCCGACCACCGAGGCCGGCTCGCGCGCAATGACCGTGTATATCAGTGTCGACAATGCCGACGGCGCCCTGCGCGGCGGCATGTTCGCCAAGGGGGCGATCACCACCGAGAAATCGGCGCCGATGCCGCTGGTGCCGCTGTCGGCCCTGCGCAAGGCGGGCGACAAGGACGCGGTGCAGGTCATCCAGGACGGCAAGGTGCAGCTGCAGCCGGTCAGCCTGGGTCTGCGCAATGAAGACGAAGGCCTGGTCGAAGTGCGCGCAGGCCTGGCGGCCGGCGCCCAGATCATCACCGCCAAGCTCGACATCAAGGCCGGTGACAAGGTCAAGGTCCAGGACAAGAAAGGCTGAGCGCCATGTGGATCACCAAGACCAGTATCAAGCACCCCGTGTTCGCCACCATGGTGATGGTGGCCCTGATGGTGCTCGGCTTGTTCTCCTATCGGCAGCTGGGGGTCGAGGCCATGCCGAACGTGGACTTCCCGTTCGCGGCCATCGAGGTCCAGTATCCGGGCGCCTCGCCCGAGGCCGTCGAGAACGACATCACCCGTCCGATCGAGGAGCAGGTCAACACCGTCTCGGGCGTGAAGACCATCCGCGCCAATTCCTGGGAAGGGCGCTCGGGCGTGTACATCGAGTTCGAGCTGTCGACCAATATGGACCGCGCCATGCAGGATCTGCGCGACAAGATCGCCGTGATCCGGCCCGGTTTCCCCAAGGAGGCCAAGGACCCGTTCATCGTGCGCGCCGAAACCGACAATGCGCGTCCGATCTTTGAGCTGACGCTGACGGCCGACGGCCGCAGCCTGCGCGACCTGTCCACCCTGGTCGAGCAGACCATCCGCAAGCGCTACCAGGGCGTGGCCGGGGTCGGCCAGGTGCAGGTGTATGGCACCACCACGCGCGAAGTGAAGATCAGCCTCAAGCCCGAGGCCCTGCAGGCCCAGGGCGTCGGCGTCGACGAAGTGATGCGCGCGATCCAGGCCACCAATGCCAATCTGCCGGCCGGCTATATCGCGAATGGCGCCTACGAACGCCTGGTGCGCATCGAAGGCAAGCTGAAGGACCCGCGCGAATTCAGGCGCATCATCGTGGCGCGCCGCGCGAATGGCCCCGTGTATCTGGAACAGGTGGCCGAGGTCATCGACGGCGAGCGCGAGGAGAATTCGATCTCGCGCCTGAACGGCCAGCGCGCCGTGTCGATGTCGATCACCAAGGTGCAGGACGCCAATGTGGTGGAAGTCGGCAAGCGCCTGCAGGAAGTCACGGCCGAGCTGCAGAAGAGCCTGCCGTCCGACATCAAGCTGCGCGTGATGGAAGACCAGTCGGTGCGCGTGCAGAGCCAGCTCGACAACGTGAAGGAAACCATCATCGAGGGCGCCGTGCTGACCATGGCCATCGTGTTCCTGTTCCTGCACTCGTGGCGCTCGACCATCATCACCGGCCTGACCCTGCCGATCTCGGTGATGGCTTCGTTCATCGCGATGAAGGCCTTCGGCTTCACGCTGAATTTCCTGACCCTCATGGCCCTGTCCCTGTGTATCGGCCTGCTGATCGACGACGCCATCGTGGTGCGCGAGAACATCGTGCGCCACCTGGGCATGGGCAAGGGCCACAAGCGCGCGGCCGAGGACGGCACCAATGAAATCGGCCTGGCCGTGATGGCCACCACCTTCGCCATCGTGGCCGTGTTCGTGCCGGTGGCCTTCATGCAGGGCATCATCGGCAAATTCTTCCTGCCGTTTGGCATCACCGTCACGGTCTCGGTGCTGGTCTCGCTGTTCGTCTCCTTCACGCTCGACCCGATGCTGTCCTCGGTGTGGAAGGACCCGGTCAAGAACCGCTTCAAGTATCTGCCCTGGCTGGGCAGCCTGATGCATGCGATCGAAGCCCGGCTCGACCGCGTGCACGTGGTGTACGGCAAGGTGCTGGCCTGGTGCCTGCGCTGGCGCAAGACCACGCTGGCGGCCGCCTTCGCCCTGTTCGTCGGCTCGCTGGCCCTGGTGCCGATGATCGGCGGCGAGATGTTCCCGGAAACGGATGAAGGCTATATCCAGCTGTCGTTCAAGACCCCGGTCGGCTCCAGCCTCGACTACACCGATGCCAAGGTCAAGCAGATCGAAGCGGCGCTCAAGGACTTCAAGGAAATCGACTTCGTCAGCTCGACCGTCGGCACCCAGGACGGCCACTATGCGGCGCGCATCAGCCTCAAGCTCAACGACGTGCAGAGGACCCACCGCCGTTCCCAGAAGGATCTGGAACAGGCGATCCGCCAGCGTCTGCAGCCGATCGCCGGCATCACGCTCTCGGTCGGCTGGAAGCCCGTATTCATCGCGATTCTGGGCACCGACGAAGCCAAGCTCGACGCGGTGGCCCACAATCTGATGGCGCGCATGAAGAAGATCAAGGGCGTGGCCGACATGGAATACAGCCAGGAAGGCGCGAATCCCTCGACCACCATCAAGATCAATAACGAGCTCGCCAGCGACCTTGGCCTGACGGTGACCCAGATCGGCCAGGCCGTGCGTCCCTTCGTGGCCGGCGACGTGGTCAGCCACTGGCTGGCCCCGGATGGCCAGAACTATGATGTGAATGTGCAGTTGCCCAAGTCGGGGCGCCAGAACGTGGCCGACCTTGGCGAACTGAGCCTGGCTTCAAGCAAGCTCGGCGCCGATGGCAAGCCGGTCATGGTGCCGCTGCGCCAGGTGGTCGACTTCGTGCCCTCGTCCAGCCCGCAGGTGCTCAAGCGCCAGGCCCTGCAACGCCGGGTGGCCATCTATGCCGGCATCGAAGGCCGTCCGTTCGGTGATGTGAACAAGGAAATCCAGCGCGAGATGGACGCCATCAAACTGCCCGAAGGCGTGCGTTTCGACGTCGGCGGCCAGGCCCAGCAGATGCAGGAAACCATGGCCGGCGCCGCCATGGCCCTGGGCACGGCGGTGATCTTCATCTACATCGTGCTGGCCTCGCAGTTCGGCTCCTTCCTGCAGCCGATCGCCATCATGGTGTCGCTGCCGCTGTCGCTGATCGGCGTGCTGGTGGCCCTGCTCGTGACGGGCTCGACCTTGAACATCTTCTCGGTGATCGGCTTCATCATGCTGATGGGCCTGGTGACGAAGAACGCGATTCTGCTGGTCGACTTCACCAACCACGGCCAGGCCGAGGGCAAGAGCCAGCTGCAGGCCCTGCTCGATGCCGGCCAGGTGCGTCTGCGTCCGATTCTGATGACGACCCTGGCCATGATCTTCGGCATGCTGCCGATGGCCATCGGCATGGGCGACGGCGGCGAAACCCAGGCCCCGATGGGCCGCGCCGTGATCGGCGGGGTGATCACCTCCACCCTGCTGACCCTGGTGGTGGTGCCGGTCGCCTACACCTACCTCGATTCGCTCGGCAAATGGGCGGCCCGCAAGCTCAAGGGGGCGGACGAGGACGAGGCGGCCGTCGAGGAAGACAAGCTGGCCGAAGTGGCCTGAGGCAGCGGGCGCGGGCAGCGGGCGCGGCCCGCCCCGCGCCTGCGCGTTCTAGACCAGCGGCCCGTCGAGCTCGGGCGGCAGGCCGGGGTCGAAGCCATTGACGGCGGCGTGCTCGACGGCCTCGCCGTCAGCGCCGCCCCCACCGCGCTGCTCGGCCTTCTTCTTGGCCTTTTCCTCGGCCTTGCGTTTCTTCTCCAGCTCGCGCTGGCGCTTTTCATACTGGTAATTCGTCTTAGCCATCGTGCACTCCTCTGTGGATTCAGGCAGCGGCCATTATTCGCCGCCCCGCCGCGCGCACATTTGATCAGGCGCGAGGATGATGCGCGCCGTGCAGCTGTTTCAGCCGTTCGCGCGCGACATGGGTATAAATCTGGGTGGTGGAAATATCGGCGTGGCCCAGCAGCAGCTGGACGACACGCAGATCGGCCCCGTGATTGAGCAAATGGGTGGCAAACGCATGGCGCAGGGTGTGCGGCGACAGCGGCGCCGTGATGCCCGCGCGGCGCGCGTGGTTCTTGATGATGACCCAGAACATCTGGCGCGTCATCGGGCCGCCGCGCCCGGTGACGAACAGCGCGTCATCGACCTGGCCGTTGAGAATGAGGGCGCGCGCCTCGCCCAGGTAGCGCTCGAGCCAGTGGCGTGCCTGCTCACCGAAGGGCACCAGGCGGGTCTTGCTGCCCTTGCCGGTGACGCGCAGCACGCCATCGTTCAGACTCAGTTCGACCAGTTTCAGCGCCACCAGTTCCGACACACGCAGGCCGCTCGCATACATCAGCTCCAGCATGGTCCGTTCGCGCAGACCGAGCGGCGTGCGCACATCGGGCGCGGCCAGCAGGGCCTCGACCTGGGCCTCGCTCAGGGTCTTGACCACGCGCAGCGGCTGCTTGGCTGAGGCCAGGTGCAGGCAGGGGTCCTGCTGGACCTGGTGTTCGCGCAGGGCCAGCTGATAGAAACGCTTGAACACCGACAGGCGCCGGTTGGCCGAGCTTGGCTTGGTGTCCTGGTGGCGCGCGGCGAAATAGGCGGCCAGGTCCGCGCCGCCGACGCCGAGCAGGCCACCGCACTCGGGCCGGGTGGTGGCCAGCCAGGTGGCGAACTGGCGCAGGTCGCGCCGGTAGGCGTCGAGCGAATTGCGGGCCAGCCCGTGTTCCAGCCACAGGCTGTCGCAGAAGCCGTCAATCAGAAGGAGATCGTCTGCTGTTGCCATGGTGCGCTGCTGACGCCTTCATGACGCAGCAGCCAGCGTTTGACGGCGAGATGGAAGCCATGCTCGTCATCGTGATGGGAAAAGCCGCCGAGCCCGCCCGAGGCGGTCACGCGGTGGCAGGGAATAATCAGCGGGAACCAGTTGGCCCCGCAAGCCTGGCCGACGGCGCGCGGCGCCGAGCCGATCGCCTTGGCCACCTGGCCATAGGTGCGCACCTGGCCGCGCGGAATGCTGGCGATGGCGGCCCAGACCTTTTTCTGGAACGCGCTGCCGGCCGCAGACAACGGTAGATCGAAACGGAAGTCGGGGTCAAGGAAGTAGGCGGCCAGCTGTTCGGCCGTGCGCTCCGATAGTGCATCGGTGGGCGCCTTGTCCCCAAAATGGGGCGGCAGGTAAACCAGCTCGGCAAGGGCGCCGGCGGCGCTGCGAATGCCCATGGCGCCGAATGGCGCGGGCACGATGGCGTTGAACAGTTCGCTACCGGCGGGAGCAGACATCGGGCACCGAATCTCGCGTAGAAACCTGAATCATAAAAGAAAAAAGCGCACCTTGCGGTGCGCTTGGAATTGGTTCACATCCCCGGCCAATGGGTCATTGCCCTCGGCATACTGTAAGACATGGTCTCCTCGAATTCGGCATCCCCTGCCGTTGTTCTTCTCAACTCCCCTCAACATGTTCGGTTCGTCTGGGGCTCTCGCCCCGAAGTGGTGCAAATAATAAACCAAACGGCTCGGGGTTTGTGTCGTTTTTATGACACGAGGAGTAAATAAGTTTAGTTGTAAATCAAGTTAGGCAGCCACAGCGACAGGCCCGGCCAGTAGGTCACCAGCACCAGGAAACCGAGCATGGTCAGCAGCCAGGGCAGCACCGCCACCGTCAGCTCGCTGATGCCCATCTTGGTGATCCCCGAGGCCACATACAGGTTCAGGCCGACCGGCGGATGGCACATGCCGACTTCCATATTGACCACGATCAGGATGCCGAAATGGACAGGATCGATGCCCAGCTTCATCGCCACCGGGAACAGAATCGGCGCCATGATCAGCACGATCGACGAGGGCTCCATCACATTACCCGCCAGCAACAGCAGGATGTTCACGACCAGCAGGAAGCCGACCATGCCCAGGCCCTGGCCCGTCAGCCAGTTCGCCATGGCCTGCGGAATATTCTCCGAGGTCATCAGGAAGGAGAACAGCACGGCGTTGGTGATGATGTAGAGCAGCATGGCCGACATCGAAGCCGAGTCGAGCAGCACCTTGCCGACCTGCTTGAGCTTGAGGTCCTTGTAGACGAACACGGCGATGATGAAGGCATACACGGCCGCCATGGCCGCCGCCTCGGTCGGCGTGAACACGCCCGTGTAGATGCCGCCCATCACGATCACGATCAGGAACAGGCCCCAGGCGCTCTTGCGGAAAGCCTGCCAGCGCTCGCCCCAGCTGGCGCGCGGCATGCGCGGGTAGTCGCGCTTCTTGGCCAGCACCCAGGTCGTCAGACCGAGCAGGAAGGCCAGCAGCAGACCCGGCATCACCCCGGCCATGAACAGCTTGCCGACCGAGGTATTGGTCGTGACCGAATACATGACCATCACGATCGAGGGCGGAATCAGGATGCCGAGCGCGCCTGAGGTGGTGACCACACCGGCGCCGAAGCGATTCGGATAACCCTGCTTGACCATGGCCGGCAGGATGATCGAACCGATCGCCACCACGGTGGCCGGGCTAGAGCCCGACACGGCCGCGAACAGGGCGCAGGCCAGCACCCCGGCCAGGGCCAGGCCGCCGTGCCAGTGGCCGACCATGGCGGTGGCGAAATTGATCATGCGTCTGGCCACCCCGCCGTGGGTCAGGAAATTCCCCGCCAGGATGAAGAAGGGAATCGCCATGATCTCGAATTTCTCGATGCCGGTGAACAGCTTCAGGGCCACCGATTCGATCGGCACCTGGGTCATCGTGAACAGGAAGGTCAGCACCGTCAGGCCGAGCGAGATCGAGATCGGCATCCCGGTCAGCATCAGCACGATCAGCAGCACAAAGATGATGGTCGCGTTCATGCTTTCGCTCCTTCGACCTCATCCAGGCCTTCGACATGGCCGTGGTCATGCTTGGGCAGCACGCCGGTGCGCACGAAGCCGACCAGCACCTGCAGGAAGCGGAAGCACATCAGGTAGGAACCGAGGGGCACGGCCAGATACACGATCCACATCGGCATTTCCATATCGGCCGAGGTCTGGTCCGTCTGCGCCATGGCCCAGACGAAGTTGGCGCCCAGGGTGCCGACGATGCCGGTGAACAGGGCGCCGGCCAGCAGGCCGACGATGATGAACTTATCGCGCCATTTGTCGTCCAAACGGTTGATCAGCACATCGACGCCGACGTGGATGCCGGTGCGCACGCCATACGCGGCGCCAAACTTGGCCATCCACACAAACATATAGATGCACAGTTCCTGGGCCCAGGAAAAGTTCAGGCTAATCAGCCAGTCTTGCAGGCCCGGAATCGGCAGGCCGGACAGGTAGCGGTGCACAACCGCGACGAAGATGAGGATGGTAGCCATCCCCATCAGGGTCGCGATCAGCCACTCCTCCAGATGATCGAGGATTTTCATGGTGGCGGGCGGCGGCGCTTATTTGCCGGCGGTTTCTTTGGCGATGGCCGCAATCAGGTCTTTGCCGATGCGGTCTTCCATCTGCTTATGCACGGGCAGCAGCACCTTCTTCCATTCGGCCACATCCTTGGCGTTCGGCACATAGATCTGGGTCTTGCCGGCCTTCTTGATGTTGTCGAGGGCGATATTGTTGTCGCGCTCGGCGATGGCTTTTTCGTAGGTGGTGGCGTCGCGCATCGCGCCTTCGAGGGCGCTGCGGATGTCGGCCGGCAGGCCATCCCAGAACTTCTTGTTGACGATGACGGCATAGCCCAGATAGCCGTGGTTGGACACGGTCAGGTGCTTCTGCACTTCATGCATCTTCTGGGTGTACATGTTGGACGGCGGATTCTCGGTGCCATCGACCACGCCGGTCTGCAGCGCCTGGTAGACCTCGGAGAAGGCCAGCACCTGCGGATTGGCGCCGAGCGCGCGCATCTGCGCCTCAAGCACCTTGGACGACTGGATGCGCATCTTCTGGCCCTTGAAGTCGGCCGGGCTGACCAGCGGCTTATTGGCCGACATGATCTTGAAGCCATTGTCCCAATAGGCCAGGCCGGTGATGCCCTTCGATTCGAGCTTTTTCAGCAGGCCCTTGCCGATCGGGCCTTCGGTCACCGCGTACAGGGCGGCCTTGCTCGGGAAGATATAGGGCAGGTCGAAGACTTCGAATTCCTTCACGCCCAGCGGGCCGAACTTGGCCAGCGAGGGGGCCAACATCTGGACGGCGCCCAGCTGCAGGGCTTCGAGTTCTTCCTTGTCCTTGTACAGCTGGCTGTTCGGGTAGACCTCGACTTTCACGCGGCCCTTGGTGGCCTTTTCGGCCAGTTCCTTGAAGCGCTCGGCGGCCTGGCCCTTGGGCGTGTCGGTCGCCACCACGTGGCTGAACTTGATGACGATCGGGGCCTGGGCAAAGGCGCTCAGGGACAGGGCGGCCAGCGACGCGGCCAGCAGGGCTTTCAGTTTCATGCGAGGTCTCCTCTCTGTTTTACAATGGATGGGCTCTTGGGGGCTTAGTGTGATTCTCACTCCCCCGTTCCGGCGCCGGCTATTGTGGAAAACCACAATCCTGTGTCCGCCGCCTTTCGCTAGGCTGACGCCCATGAAAAATCCCTTCGCCCTGCCGCGCCGTATCGCCCTGTCCGGCCCCCTGCGCTGGCTGGTGCCGGTCCTGCTGGCCCTGTTGATCATCGCCCTGCTGGTCGGCCTGCCGTGGCAGGCGCGCCAGCTCGAGGCCAATGAGCGCCAGGAGCAGCTGATCGCCGATACCCTGTGGGTCGAGCAGACCATCCGCTTTGAACTGGCGCGCAACGAAGACCTGCTGCGCGCCCTGGCCGAGGACATCGGCCACGACAGCCTGCACGGGGACGTCCTGCACCAGCGCCTGGTGCGCCTGGTCGGCGCCGGCCGTTCGATCCAGCGCCTGGTGGTATGGGACAAGGACGGCGCCATCCTGTCCGATTCCGGCACCGGCCGCGTCGAACTGAGCCCGGCCTCGCAAGCGGCGATGGACCGCGCGCGCCGCACCCGCCAGGCCCAGTATGCGGACCCGCCGCCGGGCCGCCCGCGCGCCGCCCTCGACCTGCACCTGCCGATCTACCATGGCGACGTCTACCTGGGCAGCCTGATGGCCAGCTACGACGTCTACACGCTGCTGAACGACATGGTGCCCTGGTGGTTCGCCCAGGATAACCAGATCTCGGTGCTCGATGGCGACGAGCGCCTGGTGGCGCGCCGCGCCGCCGCCGGCGAGGGCAAGGGCGTGTACACCCACAAGCATGCGCTCGACCTGCGCGGCACCACCCTGGTGCTGGCCACCGACAGCATCAAGGGCGCGCCGCGCCTGCTGCCCAATCTGCTGGTCGGCTCGGTGATCCTGCTGGCCCTGGGCCTGGTGGCCAGCCTGGCCGCCCTGTGGCGCCACATCGCGCGGCGGCTGGCGGCCGAAGGGGCGCTCAAGGCGCAGATGGCGTTTCGCCACGCGATGGAGAACTCCACCCTGACCGGCCTGCGCGCGCGCGATCTGGAGGGGCGCGTCACCTATGTCAACCGGGCCTTCTGCCAGATCGTCGGCCTGCCAGCCGAGGAACTGATCGGCAAGGCGCCGCCCATGCCCTACTGGGCGCCCGAGGCCATGGCCGACTACCAGGGCCGGGTGGCCGAGGTGCTGGCCGGTTCGGTCACGCCGCAGTTCGAAACCGTGTTCCTGCGCCCGAACGGCGAACGGGTACCGGTGCTGATCTTCGAGGCGCCGCTGGTCGACGCGCATGGCCGCCAGACGGGCTGGGTCGGCTCCATCCTCGACATCTCGGCGCGCAAACGGGCCGAAGAACTGGCGCGCCAGCAGCAGGAAAAGCTGCAGGTGTCGAACCGTCTGGCCACGATGGGCGAAATCTCCTCGATGCTGGCGCATGAACTGAACCAGCCGCTGGCGGCCATCTCTAGCTACACGACGGGCGCGCTGAATCTGGTCCAGCGCGGCGCGGTCGATCCCGAGATGCTGCGCCAGGCGCTCGAGCAGGCCAGCGCCCAGGCCCAGCGCGCGGGACAGATCATCCGCAGCGTGCACGAATTCGTGAAGAAGCGCGAACCCGAGCGCCAGCCGGTCAGCATTGAGGCCCTGCTCGAGGCCGTGCGCACCCTGATCGATCTGCAGGCGCGCAAATACTTCGTGACCGTGCAGACCGAGATTGCGCCCGGCCTGCCACCGGTGAACGTGGACCGCATGATGATCGAGCAGGTGCTGCTGAACCTGACGCGCAATGCCATCGAGGCCATGCAGGATGTGGGCTCCGAGCGGCGCGTGCTGGTCATCGGTGCGCGCTGCGCAGGCGCGCGCGTGGCCGTGTGGGTGGCCGACCAGGGCCACGGCATCGCGCCCGACGTGGCCGAGCGTCTGTACTCGCCCTTCTTCTCGACCAAGGCCGAAGGCATGGGCATGGGCCTGTCCATCTGCCGCACCGCCGTCGAATTCCACGGCGGGACACTGGTACACTCACCCAATCCGCAAGGCGGCACCATTTTCACATTCGACCTGCCTGCGCTCTAGGAGACCCCGATGCTGCACATCGTCGACGACGAAGCCGTGATTCGCGACGCCCTCGCCTGGCTGGCCCGCTCGCGCGGCATTCCGGCCCAGACCCACGAGCATGGCGAGAGCTTTCTGGCCGTGGCCGGCCAGCGCTTTGATGAAGGCGGCGACTGCGTGCTGCTGGACGTGCGCATGCCGGGCACGAACGGCATCGCCGTGTTCGACCAGCTGTCGCTGCGCGGCCTGATCAAGCGCCTGCCCGTGATCTTCCTGACCGGCCATGGCGACGTGCCGATGGCGGTCGACACCCTCAAGCGCGGCGCCTTCGACTTCTTCGAAAAACCGTTTAACGACAATGCCCTGATGGACCGCGTCGAGCAGGCCCTGGCCGCCTCGCGCGCGGCCGGCGCCGAGGCCCAGGTGCAGGAGCGTCTGGCCTCGCTGTCGACGCGCGAACGCGAAGTGCTCGATCTGATTCTGGCCGGGATGATGAACAAGGTCATCGCCGACAAGCTCGGCATCAGCATGCGCACGGTGGAGGTCCACCGCGCCCATATCTTCGAGAAGATGCAGGTGAAAACCGCCGTCGAGCTGGCCGGGCTGCTGCGTTAGCGCGGCGCCCGCAGACAGGCGTCCAGATCGGCCAGCGCGCCATCGCGCAGGGCCAGGAATTCGGGCATGCTGGCAAAGCTGCGCTGGCCCGGCGCGGCATTCAGAAAATAGGCCGTCACCACCAGCTCGTGGACGCGGTCGATCAGGGTGACGATCGACAGCACGCGGTCGTCATCGACCCCGCTGTGCACGATGGCGATGCGCTCGATGCCCGCGTGCTCGCTCTGCTCGAGCGGCACCGGCACGCGCGGCGTATTGGCCAGGTAGCGCATCTGCGCCAGGATGGCGGTGCGGTCGGCGTCGATCTGGCCGGGCAGCGAGCGTTCGAACTTCAGGTTGACGAAGGGCGTGCCGCCGGCGTCATTGAGCATCAGGCGCGTGCCTTCCAGGACCGACACCTTCTCCTCGCCATCGGCCGTGCGCACCTTGCGGTACTGGCGCTTGCTGGAAAAGTGCTCGACACTGGCGCGCACCAGCGGCGCCCGGAAGGCGCAGGCGGCATAGCCATCGAGCGTGGAGGCCTCGGCCGCGGCGGCCGGCGGCAGCACCAGGGTCAGGGCGGCCAGGGCCAGAATGGCCAGTGTGGCGGTCAGCAGATACGTGCGTTTCATGAGCGGCTCCGGCAGGGGGACGGCGGCAGTCTGCCGCTGGGCGCCGGGCGCGCCAAGCCGGACGCGCGCGGTATCGCCCTACGCCCCCGACGGGAGCGACGCCTGCACCCCGTGGCGCGCCAGCGCCCAGGCCACATGCTCGCGCACCAGCGCGGACGGATGCTCGGCGCGCGCGCGCAGGGCCGCGACGATGGCCGCGTCGCCGGGCAGGGACGCGGCCGCATTGCCGAGGGCGACGGCGATATTGCGCAGCCAGCAGGCGTGGCCGATGCGGCGGATCGGACTGCCCTCGAGGCGCTGCAGGAATTCGGCCTCGCTCCAGCCAAACAGTTCGATCAGGCTGGCGCTGCCCAGGCCCTGGCGTTCGTCGAAATCGGGCAGGCTGGCGCGCTGGGCGAACTTATTCCAGGGGCAGACCAGCTGGCAGTCGTCGCAGCCGTAGATGCGGTTGCCGATCAGCGGGCGCAGTTCGAGCGGGATGGCCTCGCGCAGCTCGATCGTCAGGTAGGAGATGCAGCGGCGCGCGTCCAGCCGCCCGGGGCCGAGGATGGCGCCGGTCGGGCAGGCGTCGATGCAGGCCGTGCACTGGCCACAGTGATCGCTGACCGCTGCATCGAGCGGCAGCGGCAGGTCGCACAGAATTTCGCCGATGAAGAACAGCGAGCCGGCCTCGCGCGCGAGCAGCAGCGTATGTTTACCGCGCCAGCCCAGCCCCGCCTGGGCCGCCAGCGGCAGCTCCATCACCGGGGCCGAATCGGAGAACACGCGGTAGCCGAACGGCCCGGCCACGGCGGCCACCTGGTCGGCCAGCGCCTGCAGCCGGCTGCGCACCACTTTGTGATAATCGCGCCCACGCGCATACACCGACACCACGGCGGCGCGCGGATCGCGCTGGCGCGCCAGTTCCTCTTCGCGCCAGGCCGGACCGCGCGCGGACGGCAGATAGTCGATGCGGGCCGAAATCACGCGGATCGCGCCCGGCACCAGCTGGGCGGGGTCGGCGCGCAGCTCGGCGTGGCGCGCCATGTAGTCCATCTCGCCATGGTGGCCAGCCGCCAGCCAGGCCTGCAGGCCTTCCGCCGCGCCGGGCAGGTCGGCCGCGCCGATGCGCACCTCGGCAAAGCCCAGCGCGCGCCCCCAGTCTTTGATGGAGCGCGCCAGCGCGGCAAAGTCGGGGACGTCAGCGGGCATGGCGATACAATAGGGGGATACCGAAACCTGCATTCTATTCGATGGCCCACTTTACCGCCCACCTGCACGACGAAGCCGGCACCACCGCCCTGGGCGTGGCGCTGGCGCGCGCGCTGGCGCCCGGCCTGGTGCTCTACCTGCATGGCGACCTTGGCGCCGGCAAGACCACGCTCACGCGCGCTCTGCTGCACGCAGCCGGCTATGTCGGCACCGTGAAAAGCCCGACCTACACCCTGTCCGAGCCCTATCGCATCAGCATCGACGGCCAGCGCCTGGACCTGATCCACTACGACCTGTACCGCATGGCCAGCCCCGAGGAATTCCTCGACGCCGGCTTTCGCGAGGACTTCAATGGCGTCAATATCTGCGTGGTCGAATGGCCGGAAAAAGGCGCGCCGGTGCTGCCGCCGCCCGATCTGAAGCTCACCCTCAGCATCAGCGGCCACGGCCGTGATGTAGAATGTGAGGCACAGACCGCGCTTGGCCAGTTATGCCTGAATCGCCTCAAATTCGCCCCCAATCTGTAAGCCGCCGCACCGCGCTCAAAGCCGGTGCCACCCTGCTGCTGTCCGTCCTGGGCAGTCTGCCGGCGCGCGCTGCCCAGATTCTGGCCGTGCGCGTGTGGCCGGCGGCCGACTACACGCGCGTCACGCTCGAAAACGACACCGATCTCAAGGTCAGCCACTTCACCGTGACCGATCCGGACCGCCTGGTGGTCGACATCGAAGGCCTGGAACTCAATCCGACGCTGAAAAGCCTGGTCGCCAAGATCACCTCCAACGACCCCTACATCAAACAGGTGCGCGTGGGCCAGAACCGGCCGAATGTGGTGCGCCTGGTGTTCGACCTGAAGGAGGCCGTCAAGCCCCAGGTGTTCACGCTGGAGCCGGTCGGCAGCTACAAGCACCGCCTGATTTTCGACCTGTATCCGGTCAATGCGGCCGACCCGCTGGCGGAACTGATCGCCAAGGCCGATGCCGCGCCCGAAGCCAAGGCGGCCGAGCCCAAGCCCGACGCCAAGCCCGAACCCAAGGCGGATGCCAAGGCCGACGCGGCCAGGAGCCCGGCCAAGGTGGTGCGCATGGTGACCGTGGCGCTCGACCCCGGCCATGGCGGCGAAGACCCGGGCGCGCTGGGCGCGGCCGGCAGCCGCGAAAAGGACATCGTGCTGGCCGTGGCCAAGCGCCTGAAGGGCAAGCTCGAAGACCTGCCGAATTTCCGCGTCATGCTGACACGCGACGCCGACTACTTCGTGCCGCTGCAAACGCGGGTGGACAAGGCGCGCAAGGTGCAGGCCGACCTGTTCGTGTCGATCCACGCGGACGCCTTCGTCTCGCCGACGGCGCGCGGCTCCTCGGTATTTGTGCTGTCCGAAAAAGGCGCCAGTTCGGCCGCCGCGCGCTGGCTGGCCGACAAGGAGAACCTGGCCGACTCGATCGGCGGCGTGAACATGAAGACCCACGACCGCAATGTGGCCAGCGTGCTGCTCGACCTGTCGACCACGGCCCAGATCAACGACTCGATGAAGGTCGGCGCGGCCGTGCTCAATGAAATCGGCGGCATCAACCGCCTGCACAAAGGCCAGGTCGAACAGGCCGGTTTCGCCGTGCTGAAAGCGCCCGACATTCCGTCGATCCTGATCGAGACCGCCTTCATCTCCAACCCGGACGAAGAAAAGCGCCTGACCGACAACGCCTACCAGGACCAGATCGCCGATGCCATCGTCAAGGGCATCAAGCGCTACTTCGCCAAGAATCCGCCGCTCGCCAAGAGCCGCCAGACCTAAAGGACCACCATGCACTGCACGACCGAGCTTGTGTACGGCAAGCTGCCCGCGGTGCGCCTGCGCGCGCCCGATGGCGCCGAGGCCACCATCACCCTGTACGGCGCCCACGTCGTCTCCTGGATCGACGCCAGCGGGCGCGAGCAGCTGTTCATGAGCCGCCAGTCGGCCCTCGATGGCAGCAAGGCCCTGCGCGGCGGCGTGCCCGTGATTTTCCCCCAGTTCGCCGAGCAGGGCAGCGGGATCCGCCACGGCTTCGCCCGCATCAGCCACTGGCGCGTGCTCGGCGACGGGCTCGAAGACGGCGCCGCCTTTGTCGACCTGGTGCTGACGCCCGATGATCTCGACGCCAAGGCGCGCGCCAGCTGGCCGCATGCCGCCCAGCTGCGCCTGCGCGTGGCCGTGCGTGCGCGCGAGCTGCATCTGAGCCTGCACGTGACCAATTGCGGCGCCGACGCCTTCAGCTTCGCCAGCGCCCTGCACAGCTACCACCGGGTGTCGGCGCTGGCCGACGTGCGCATCGGCGGCCTGCAGGGCCTCGCCTATGCCGAGAGCGGGGCCGCGCCCCGGCTGCAGGAGGACGCGATCCTGAGCCTGCCCGAGAAGACCGACCGCATCTACCAGGAAGTGGCCGCCCCGATCACGCTGCGCGACGCCGACGGCACGCGCGAACTGACGCACCAGGGCTTTCACAACGCCGTGGTGTGGAATCCCGGCGCGGCCGACTGCGCGGCCCTGGCCGACATGGCCGACGACGAATACACAGCCTTTGTCTGCATCGAGCCGGCCCTGATCGGCGGCCACCTGCTGCCGCCCGGCGCCAGCTGGCACGGCAGCCACACCATCCGCGCTGCCTGAACGAAAAATGGGGTCAGACCCCATTTTTCCGCCTGGATAAATGGGGTCTGACCCCGATTTGTTTGTGGGGCAAGGGGGTGTTCCGCGCGGATTCGCGACGGCGCAAAAAAAAGGGCGGATCCTGCGATCCGCCCTGAGCTACACGACATACACGCCGTGGGTCCTAGTTCGATTCCTTGATGACGCGGCCAGCGTTCGGCTGGATCGGACGCGCATTGAGCGGATACAGGCGCGAGAACAGCGCCATCTGGGCCGGCGCGGCCGACATCGGCTGCTTCATCACCAGCCACAGCACCCCTTCGGTACACGGCGGCGTGGTCAGCGAGCCCATATACGTGAAGTACTCGCGCCGCTGCGGCAGGAACTGGGTCGGGTCGATCAGCACGGCCGGCGAGACTTCCATGTTCTTTTCGAGCGGCAGATTGTTCCACACGGTCTGGATGATCGGCGAGGCATTGCCACGCTCGAGCAGCACGGCCAGCACGGCCAGCTTGCCCTCGGCGTCGCGGTGCACCATGTGCACCACCATCTCGAAACCCTTGCCGTTGATGCGCTCTTCCGACGGCCGGTGGAAGTGGAACTGCAGCAGCTCGTACATGCGGTTGCCGACGGTGAGGTAGTTACCGCCGGCCAGCGTCACCTGCACCGTGTGGCCATTGTCGATCACCGAGAAGCTGGTCGGGCGGTAGTCGAACACGATCTGCTCGAGGTCCACCTTCATGCCATCGCGGATGTCGATCGGCGACTGGCGGTTGCCGGCGCTGCACTTGGCCCAGTCGGTATTGATCTTGCCCCAGTTGGCCGGGCCGGTTTCGCCCTCATAGGTCCAGTGCTCGATCTTGGGCGGCGGCTGCTTGGCCTTCTCGGCCACGGCGGCGGCCTCCTTGGCGGCGGCGGCCTTGCGCGCCTTCTCGGCGGCGGCCGCACGCGCTGCCTGGTTGGCGCGCAGGATGGCCAGACGCTGGGCGATCTTGGCGGTCAGGTCGGCTTCGGTCTCGTCGACCTTTTTGACGTCCAGGCCCCTCGGCTTGTCGTCCTTGGCCTTCTCGGATTCTTCGGATTTGGCGCTGCTCTTGGCGCGCGCACTCCCGCCCGGAATGGGCAGTGTGGCTTCGTAAGGAAGCTTGGGGCCGGATGCGGCCGACGCCGCGCTTGCACCATGGGCCGAACCTGCGCTCGCATGCGCGGACGAAGCGGGTTTGACAGCCGTTTCAACGGTCGGCGCACCGCCTTTCGGCGGGTCGGACGCATTGGCGCCCACCGCTATGACGACGAAGCCGGTTAACAGGGCGATCAACTTGCGCATGAGGGTATGAATAGTGATGACTCCGACCCTCTAACGGCTCGCAAGGCCCGAAACTTGAATCGGTTCTAACGCCCCGACAGCTTGCGCGCGAATTTCCACAGCCCGCCGAGCAGCAGCGGCACCACGGCCAGACCGACGCCGACCAGCACGATCGTGGTCAGATGGTTGCGCACGACCGGGATATTGCCGAAGAAGTAACCGCCGGTGACCAGGCTGCCGACCCACAGGAAGGCGCCGGCGAAGTTAAACAGCTGGAAGCGCACGTGGGTCATGTCCGACACCCCGGCGACAAACGGCGCGAAAGTGCGCACCACCGGCACAAAGCGCGCCAGGATGATGGTTTTGCCGCCGTGGCGCTCGAAGAATTCGTGGGTGCGGCGCAGCGCGTCTTTGTTCAGCCAGCGGTAGTCGTGCGTGAAGACGCGGTGGCCGATCGCCTCGCCGATCCAGTAGTTGACCGTATTGCCGGTGAAGGCCGCGACGATCAGCAGCAGCGACAGCAGCCAGTAGTTCATCTGGCCGGTGGCGCAGAAGGCGCCGGCGATGAACAGCAGGGTGTCGCCCGGCAGGAAGGGCAGCACCACCAGGCCCGTCTCGCAGAACACGATGAGGAACAGCACAGCGTATATGTATGGGCCATACTGGGACAGCAGGGTTTCCAGTGTGGTGTCGACATGCAGCAGCAGGTCGAGCATTTGCATCAGGTCCATAGCGCTCCTCGAGGATAGGCGCGCATCATACCATCGAAGGCGGCGGGCGGTCCCGCCGGGCGCGATTCGGATTACAATGCGCCGATCCTCAACCCACCAGGAGACACGATGCAGGCTCTGAAACTGTGCGCCCTTGCGCTGGCCATCGCCGGTGCTGCCCAGGCGGCGGAACCGGCAAAGGCCAACAAGCCTTCGCTGGCCGATGTGATCAAAGCGTCCAAGCCCGGCGAGTGGCGCGCGCTCGACCCCGAGAACACCCTGTACATGGAGCTGCCCGGCGGCCGGGTGGTGATCGAACTGGCGCCCGACTTCGCGCCCAACCACGTGGCCAACATCAAGACGCTGGCGCGCGAGCACTTCTACGACGGCATCGCCATCACGCGCTCGCAGGACAATTTCGTGGTCCAGTGGGGTAATCCGGATGAAGACAAGCCGCGCCCCCTGGGCAGCGCCAAGGCCAAGCTGCAGGGCGAGTTCACGGTGCCGATCAAGAACGACAAGCATTTCGTGCCGATGAAGGACAAGGACGGCTATGCGCCCCAGGTCGGCCATTCGAACGGCTTCCCGGTCGGGCGCGACCCGAAGGCCGGCGTGACCTGGCTGGCGCACTGCTACGGCATGATCGGGGTGGGACGCGACAACTCGCCCGACAGCGCCAACGGCGCCGAGCTGTACGCCGTCACCGGCCAGTCGCCGCGCCAGCTGGACCGCAATATCACCGTGGTTGGACGCGTGGTGTCCGGCATGCAGCTGCTGTCGACCGTGCCGCGCGGCCCGGCCCCGATGGGCTTTTTCGACAAGCCCGAGATGCGCGTGCCGATCAAGAGCGTGAAGGTGGCGGCCGACGTGCCCGAGGCCGAACGCAGCAAACTCGAAGTGATGCGCAGCGAAAGCCCCAGCTACGCCGCCGCCCTCGAGTCGATGCGCAACCGCGGCGGCCCCTTCTACGTGCGCCCCGCCGGCCACCTGGACCTGTGCAACGCCCCGATCCCCGTGCGCGAGACCAAATAAGCAGCCCCCCCCCTCGCCAGAGGGGTCAGACCCCGGTTTTCCCGCTTGGGGTCTGACCCCGGTTTAGCACCCCCGCCGGTTTTCCCGCTTGGGGTCTGACCCCGGTTCAGCACCGCCGCCGTTTATAATCCCCCTCATGAACGCGCCCAAGCCCTACCGCCCGATCCAGGCCCTCCCCGACCAGTTGATTTCGCAGATCGCCGCCGGCGAGGTGGTCGAGCGCCCGTCCGCCGTGGTCAAGGAGCTGCTGGAAAATGCGCTCGACGCCGGCGCCACCCAGATCACCATCCGCCTGGAAGAAGGCGGCGTGAAACGCATCGCCATCACCGACAACGGGCGCGGCATCCCGCACGATCAGATGCCGCTGGCCCTGGCGCGCCACGCGACGTCCAAAATCGCCTCGCTGACCGACCTGGAAAACGTCTCCACGCTCGGCTTTCGCGGTGAGGCCCTGGCCTCGATCGCCTCGGTCGCCGCGGTGCGCATCACCTCGCGCACGGCCGACGCCGCGCACGCCTGGGAGATCACCGGCTCGCATCTGGCCACGCCGGTGCCCTCGTCCGGCGGCCTGGGCACCACAGTGGACGTGCAGGACCTGTACTTCAACACCCCGGCGCGGCGCAAATTCCTGAAAAGCGAGCAGACCGAGTACGGCCACTGCGCCGACGTGGTCCGCCGCATCGCCCTGGCGCGGCCCGACGTCTCCTTCACCCTGAGCCACAACGGCAAGGCGGTCGACCACTGGAACCAGAGCGAGATCGGCAAGCGCACCGCCCACATCCTCGGTAACGAATTCGCCGAAGCCCGCCTGCACGTGGACGAAGTAGCCGGCCCGCTGCGCGTGCACGGCTACATCGGCCTGCCGACCGCGTCCAAGGGCCGGCCCGACGCCCAGTACTTCTACGTGAACGGCCGCTTCGTGCGCGACAAGGTGCTGGTGCACGCCGTGCGCGCCGCCTACGAGGACGTGCTGCATGGCGACCGCCACCCCGTGTATGTGCTGGCGCTCGACCTCGACCCCGCGATGGTCGACGTGAACGTGCACCCGTCGAAAATCGAAGTGCGCTTTCGCGACAGCCGTTCGGTCCACCAGTTCGTATTCCACGCGGTGCAGCGCGCGCTGGCCCAGACCAGCGGCAGCGCGCCGAACCCGCTGCCGGCGATGGGTTCCAGCGTCTCTGCCGCGCCGATCCTCGCGCCCATGCGCCAGACCAGTTTTGGCGAAGACCTCAAGCCCAGCTTCGGCGCCTACCAGCCCGCGCGCCCCTTCAACAGCGGCGGCGGCGTGGCCCAGAGCACGGCACGCTACGGCGCCCTGTTCGCCAGCCTGGGCCAGGACCAAGCCAGCGCCGCGCCTGCGCCAGCGCCGGCCGCATGGGAGCCGAAAGACGTGGCCAGCCTGGCCGCCAATGGACCCAGGGGCATGGTCCCGGACGAGGACTTCCCGCTCGGTTTCGCGCTGGCCCAGCTGCACGGCATCTACATCCTGGCCCAGAACAACCAGGGCCTGGTGCTGGTGGACATGCACGCCGCGCACGAGCGCATTCTGTACGAGCAGCTGAAGCAGGCGCTCGAAGGCGAGATGCAGGTGCAGTCGCTGCTGATCCCCGTGACCTTCTTCGCCGATGAAGTGGAAGTCGGCACCGCGACCGAACACGCCGAGGTGCTGCACAAACTCGGCTTCGACATCAGCGCCATCTCGCCGACCACGCTGGCCGTGCGCAGCGTGCCCATGCTGCTGAAGAACGCCGACGCCCAGACCCTGGCGCGCGACGTGCTGCGCGACGTGCGCGAATACGGCGGCTCGCGCGTGCTGATCGAACGCCGCAACGAGCTGCTTGGCACCCTGGCCTGCCACACCGCCGTGCGCGCCAACCGCGTGCTGACCGTGCCCGAGATGAATGCCCTGCTGCGCCAGATGGAGCAGACCGAGCGCGCGGACCAGTGCAACCACGGCCGCCCCACCTGGGTCCAGCTCGAACTGGGTCAGCTGGACCGCCTGTTCCTGCGCGGGCAGTGATGCGCAAGCCCCAAGCCATCGCCCTGATGGGGCCCACCGCCTCCGGCAAGACCGCTGCCGCGCTGGCGATCGCCCGCGTGATCCCGAGCGAGATCATCTCCGTCGACAGCGCCCTCGTCTATCGCGGCATGGACATCGGCACCGCCAAACCCACGCCCGCGGAACTGGGCGCCGTGCCGCACCACCTGATCGACATCATCGAGCCGACCGAGTCGTATTCGGTGGCCCAGTTCCGCGCCGACGCGTTGCGCCTGGTGGACGAGATCCACGCGCGCGGCCGCCTGCCGCTGCTGGTCGGCGGGACCATGTTGTACTTCAAAGGCCTGATCGACGGCCTGGACGACCTGCCCACGGCCGACGCCAGCGTGCGCGCCGCCATCGATGCCGACGCCGCGCGTCTTGGCTGGCCCGCCATGCACGCGCGCCTGGCCCAGGTGGATCCCGTCACCGCCGCGCGCCTGGCGCCCAACGACGCCCAGCGCATCAACCGCGCACTCGAAATCCACGCCATCAGCGGTCAGCCGATGTCCGCCCTGATCGCCCGGCGCCAGAAGCCCGAGCTGCCCTTCGATCTGCAGCTGTTCGCGCTCGAGCCGAGCGACCGCGCCGTGCTCCACGCCCGCATCGCCCAACGCTTCGACCAGATGCTGGGCACCAGCGACGACAGCGGCCTGGTGGCCGAAGTCAAACGCCTGCGCGCACGCGGCGACCTGCATCCCAACCTGCCGTCGATGCGCTGCGTGGGCTACCGCCAGACCTGGGACTACCTGGATGGGAAGATCGACCGCAGCACGCTGCGCGACACCGGCATCTTCGCCACCCGCCAGCTGTGCAAGCGCCAGATCACCTGGCTGCGTTCCATGCCCGAGCGCCGCGTAATCGACTGCCTGGGCCCCGACCCGAGCGCCAGTCTGCTGAATGAAATTGCAAGGCGCGCAAAACAAGGTGCTTGACAACAAGCGCCAAGGCCTGCATAATATTGGGCTCTTGCTTGGTGATATAGCTCAGTTGGTTAGAGCATCGCATTCATAATGCGAGGGTCGCTGGTTCAAGTCCAGCTATCACCACCATTTACACGTCCTCGGCAGTCCGGGGAAGTCCTAGAAACCGCGAACCTCACTATGAGATCGCGGTTTTTTTGTGTCAAATCGTCCGTTGAATTCCGTTGACATCCACTTCGGGTGGGGGCACATTTGGGGGAATGCGCTGACTTTTGTAACCAGCGCATGCCCCAAAGATGCCTAAGCAATGCATCCCCCTCACCGAAACCCAGGTCCGAAACGCCAAATCCCAAAGTAGACCCTATCGGCTATACGATGGGCTTGGCTTGTACCTCGAAGTTTCGCCTTCGGGCACCAAATTCTGGCGCCTGAAGTTTCAGCGCGCCAACGGCAAAGAAAACCGCCTGGCGCTCGGCCGCTACCCGGAAATGACCCTCGCCGAAGCCCGCAGACGGCGACTGGAGGCGCGCCGGCTGCTCGCTGAAGGCGTCGACCTGGTCGATCATCGAGAAGCGCAAAAGGCGGCGAAGGCCGATCATCTGACCACCTCCTTTGAAGCCGTCGCCCGCGAATGGCTGGCCATGAACAAAGACGGCTGGGCCTCGACACACTACTCCAAAATTCTCGGTCGCTTTGAGAAGGACGTCTTCCCTTACATCGGCAAGCTGCCCATCGACTCGCTCAAGGCCCCGCAGATCCTTGCGATGATTCGGCGGATCGAAAGCCGCGGAGTCCTCGAAACAGCGCATCGCGCACTTGCGAACTGCGGCCAGGTCTTTCGCTATGCCGTCGCCACCGGGCGCGCAGAGCGCGACCCGACCGGGGACCTTCGCGGTGCGCTTCCATCAGTCTCGAACCGCCGCACGCACTTCGCCGCGATCATCGAACCGAAGGAAGTCGGGGCGCTATTGAGAGCATTCGACAGCTACCACGGTTCACCGGTCGTCCGCGCCGCGCTTCAACTGGCGCCGCTGGTCTTCGTCCGTCCCGGCGAACTGCGAAGCGCGAAGTGGGCCGACATCGACTTCGAAAAAGCCGAATGGCGCTTTACCACTTCGAAGACGAAGACGCAGCACATCGTCCCTCTTGCGACGCAGGCCATCGCGATCCTCAAAGAGATCCAGCCACTGACGGGCGCAAGCCGCTTTGCCTTCCCGAGCCCGCGAACGAGGGACCGCTGCATGAGCGAGAACGCCATCCTCTCGGCGATGCGCCGCATGGGCATCGAAAAGGACGAAATGAGTGGCCACGGTTTTCGCGCCATGGCCCGCACCATCCTCGATGAAGTCCTCCGCTTCCCGGTTGATCGCATCGAGCACCAGCTGGCCCACGCCGTGCGCGACCCGCTCGGCCGCGCCTACAACCGCGCCACGCACATCGAGGACCGCCGCCTCATGATGCAGGTGTGGGCGGACTATCTCGACTCACTCAAGTCTGGCGCGGTTGTCATCCCCATCGGCCGAAGACCATAACCAAGCGCTGCTTCGATGCCGCTTCCCGCCCCTTGCAATCGCCTTGCGGCCCAAGCTTGCGCTATGGAGTCGATTTCAACTCTGCAAAAGTTTTGCCGTCAAACACAAAGTACGCGACATCCGTTTCAAGGCCCTTCTCGTCACGCAGGCCATGCACCACCAAAAGGCGACTGTCGCGCTGGTATTCGATCGGTGACGAACGAGAATCGGACCAGCAGCAAACGGTGAATGGGATCCACGTCACCACGCCGTTCTTGGCGTCAATCGCCGCCCCCATGACGCACGAGGCGCCGCATCCCCAGGTGGCCAAAACAAAATGCCCTGCAAAGTCAGGCCTGCGCTTTGCTGAGGCGCGAAGGGCGCTGGCATATTCGCGACTCTTCTGATCTGACAGCCTCACTCTCGCTGTTGCGCCCGAAAACCGCTCTGCTGGGAACTCAGAAAACTTTGGTTCGGCCTGGACCGCTGTCGCCAGCAAGACAAGTAGCAATGCAAACACGCGCATGTTTGGTTCTCTTAATACCAATGGTGCGCCAGCCAAAAGCGCTTTGCCGCGGATGCAGAATGATATCGGCCGAGTACATAGTGGATTCCACCCTGGCATTCCTCAACAGCGTTTCCAAACGACTTCTCTCCATTCGGATTCAAGCTGTACTGTGCACGCAACAACTGAAATAGACCACGTGCAGTGGATTTTGGGTTACGGGCATCAACAACGCCGGAGGACTCTTGCGCAATTATCCAAAGGAAGTCGTCGTACTCAGCCATCGACACCTTTTCGATATTCAAGGCTTCTTTCAGAGCACTTTGAACTGTCGCGGGTACCGACGCAGGATTCCGTTCCGTCCACTCTGCCTTTGCGGGGCGGCTCTGACGCTTTGTATGATGGGATCGCGCTTTTCCCGCTTTGGCGACGTTCAGCTCCCCCATAGACCCTCCCGGTTAAGTTCCTCCCATTTTGTTGAGACGTTGCATGACGGCATTGACAAGCAGCAATGCTAAGGTTCGGCTAGATTCGAGAATTGCAAATGTTCTATACAGCTCGGTGTAGTTCAGTCCGGTCAGTGTTTCTGGCCGCCCGACTTGCCGCAGCAAAGCCAGGGAATCGAAGGCCACGGGACACCACGCCCGTTCATGCGGTTTGTTGCACTGCTTGCCCACGCCGCATGCGTGTGTGGCGCCGTTGATGGCTTGAATACCGGTCAGCGGGCGGGCCAATAACCCTGGGCCCAAGGAGTGCATCGACATGCACGAGACGGCTCCGTTTGATGGGAGCGAAGCTGCTGGCAAGCAGCATTGACGGTCGCCTGTGTGCCTACTGATGAGGCTGTCACTTGCTACCGTAACTTACCGTTTTCCTCCTCCTTGCTAGGCAGGAGTAGCGCGGTAGCGCGTCGTCACTGGCAGCGTTGCCGCCAGTAACGACGCGCGGCACACGCCGGTGGTCCAATCTAAAGACCTGGCGTGCATGCGCCGTCCCCTTGCGAGCGGAACTGACGCATTGAAATGCTCGAAGAAGGCGAGCGTGGCGGCCAAGCAAAGGCCGGTGGCGGAACGACGAATGATCGGCGTTCAAGCGGCCATGACGAGCCGCTGTAACTGCGGACTAAGCCGCGAGCAGTTTGATACCGCTATGGAAAGGGCGCGTATCGAGCGCAACGCCTGAACCAGCGGCTCAGGTCCGGGCAACTTGACCCGGGCTGCGAGGGCGATCCTCGCGGTCTAGCAGTTCTATTGTGCGAGCGCGCGCCTGAAAGCGCCATTGAAATGCGACGGAAGATTGATCGAGATTCACCGCACGGATTTCGTAGGTGGCACTAGCACCTCGCTACGGATCAAATTGACTGCTTTCAATGACGACACGCTGGAGTGTGCCGAACATGGGCTTGCAATTGGTTAAGCCTCAGGTTGACTCTCCGCAAGACATGGAATGCGATGCATGTGAAAAATCACCTCACACTTCATTTCTGGAGGACATCATGGCCATCGACGTTTATTTGCAGCTGGACGGCATTAAGGGCGAGTCGACGGACGACCGTCACCGTGATTGGATTGAGCTAACGTCCGTTCACTGGGGCGTAAGCCAACCGCGCTCCGCAACCGCATCGACTGCAGGCGGACACACCGCCGAACGTTGCGTTCATGCAGACATCACATTAACCAAGCTGGCCGATTTGTCTTCGCCAATCCTGCTGCAGACCTGTTCGGCTGGGCGCACCATTCCCAAAGCTCGACTTGAATTCATGCGCGCCGATGGAAATGGTGAGCGCATCAAGTATTACGAAATTGAGTTGGAAAACGTCTTAATCGGCCACGTCAATCCCGGGGTTACCGAAGGCGACGTAGTTACTGAATCGATTGGTTTGAAGTACGCAAAGGTGCGTTGGCGTTACACACAGCAAAAAATCGGCGGCGGCGCAGGTGGTAACACCGCTGGGGGATGGGATCTTTCAGCGAATCGCCTGGCTTAAGAGAGGGCAAAGCAATGGCTTACGTCGCTCGCAACTACTTAAGCAACTCCAACGCTCCACTTGCAAAATGGACTTGCGCGCCCACTTCAAATAAGCAACCTTACGACACGCTACCACCCATGGATGTGCGGGACGGACATGACCTTTGCGGACAATGCGTATCTTTCGTAAAGCAGGTCTGCCCAAGTCTGCCACCTACTCACTTATGGCAAAAAGGCGTCGCAGTGAAGGGCAATAACACGCTCTCCGCAGGCACTGTCATCGCTACGTTTAATGAGCAAGGGCGCTTTCATGGCCATGCCGCGATCTATGTGAATCAAAATCCTGTTGGCATCAACATCTACGACCAATACGTCAACGGCCAACATCCAAAGCCGGTTGGCCCGAGAACGGTCAGCTGGGGCGGACATGGCTTGGCAAATGACGGGAATAACTATTATGTCGTTGAATAAATTGGCGACTCTTGCCCTATTCCTTCCACTCGCTTGGACCTCCGAGTCTGCATATTGCGCTGAGGTTTGCCCCGTCGAAAGAGGACATTTTCTCCGATTCGTCGACGTATTTGACGGGCCTCCCGAAGCGCTCATTTACCTTCAAGCGGAACAGACCAGCCCAACAACCGGCTATTGGGACCTCGGCTACATCTTTGATGCCGGTCGCATTGTTACGATTCGTTGTAAGTATGACGACCGTTACATGATCGACATGAAGCTAACCAAACGCGTTGCGCAATGCAGCTTCAAGGCCGACAAGAAACAGCACCTTTCATTGACCTGTAAATAAGAAGAGCGGAACCGCAAGCCATGCTGAATGTAAAACAAAAAGAAATTGGAACTCGCGGGACCCTGGCTCGGAAGATCTTTAGCATGTGCTACTTAGTCGCCATGGCATTGCCACAGTTTGCAATTGCGAAAGGCCCTTGTCCCCTTCGGCATGGTCAGCCACCAAAGTATGTTGGCATCTACGATGGGCCACCCGAAGAGCTCGCTTCGTTGGAAGCTGAATTAACTGGGCCTAACTCTGGCTTCTTTGAGCTGGGCTATATCTATGACGCCGGCAGACAGGTGCACTTTCGGTGTTTCTATGCCGATCGCTTCATGTTTGATATCAAATCAATCAAACGAATCGAACGTTGCGATTTCAATGTCAATGTACGCCGCCACACAAAGCTCAGATGCAAGTGAAACTTGGCCGCACGCGGAAAGCTCGCAAAGTGAGGGCAGTAATCTTTATCGGCTTTTTGCTACTAGGGCAGCCCGCGCATTCTGAAATTGATCTGCGCTTTTACCCACGCGACCCCGATACCGTTGACCCGGCACGTCTACCCAAAATTGTTCCGGGAATGAATGCCGGCACGCCATTTCTATCAGCCAGGAAGGTCATTCTTCGTCATGGATGGAGGCCCGTCGATCTGAAAAGCACATGGATCTCGGAGGAAACACCCGATTGTGTGCTCTTGGAGTGCAGCTTGCATCGACTGGGGGTGATCGAGGTTGGTGGCTGCCCCACTGACAAGCCCGTTTGCGTGTTCTATTACCACAAGAGGGGACGTTGGCTGCAGGTCATGGCGACCGGGGAGGAGATCCAAGAACTGCGGATCTACTTCTGGGCTCTCCAAGCACCTCCCCCGCCAGCACGCCCTGGAGTGTTGGAGCAACGCTAAATTGTCAAACGTTTCTCAAATGCCGGAATCTATCGATTTAATGGGGAATGGGATGGGGCAAAATAAGGAGTTCCACGAAGCAAAACCCACTGCCCATGCGGCTTCCAGCCCAGAGTTCGAGTGAAGCTATCACCACCAAAGAATTGCTAAGCCGTTGATTCGAAAGGATCAACGGCTTTTTCATTTGGGCCGGAAGCGCTTGGTGCTACACAAAGGTGCTACACATGGCAGCGAATTTCTTAGTTCTTTCCCGCCACGGGACGGTCTACTACTTCCGACGTCGCATTCCGTCCTCCCTTCGCGACGTAATCAAAATGACTGTTATACAGAGGTCACTAGAGACATCCGACCGGCGCTTGGCTATGATTCGGGGCCGCGCACTGGCTGCGCGGACTGACTTGCTTTTTGAAGAAATTATGGCGCGCAAATCTGATTCATCCGGCATCACCTTTGACTTCACGCTTGAAATCCCTATTGATGAGCTTACTGGACGCCCCAAAGCCATCAAGGTCGATGCAAAACCCGAAGAAGTCGATGCTGTCAACGCCGCCATCAAGACCTCCTTGGAGGCTCTTGGGAATGCATTTCCCGTCAGTGCGGCACCGCAGTCCACTCACAGCGTCAAAGCGACTCTAAAGCACGCTGGTGACAAGTCTATCGAAGCTGCGGTTGAAGAGTACCTTACGGAATCGTCAATCAAGCCCGCCTCCAAAGCCACACATCGCTCAAAATTGAATCACGCTCAGGCCTACTTCGCCGACGCCGCTGGCGTTTTGGAAATCGGCCAGGTCGAGTTCGTTGCATATTCAAAGCATGTCCGCTCAACTATTGAACACCCGTCCACGCAGGGACACTACATCACGACTGTTGCAACATTCCTGAACTGGCACCGCATACGCGCCGGACTTCAATTGCTGACCGTGAAAAGTCTCATGCCAAAGAAAGACACGCCAGACGCAGACGATCGCGCGCCGTTCACTCTTGATCAACTTCAGGCTATTTTCGAAAATGCTAAGCAGTATCGTAAGTCTGCGCCGTGCAAATTCTGGGCATCTATCGCGCCCGCCTTCCTAGGTTGCAGACTTGAAGAGCTGGCTCAGGTTCATCTCCATGAAGATTTAAGATTCGACGAGGATGCCGGAATTTGGTATCTGAAATTCGATGGCAAACCCGACCCCGATGGCGTCTTGCGAAAAAGTCTGAAGAAGACCAGTAGCTGGCGCAGCGCACCAATTCATCCAGCGCTTTTTAAGCACGGCTTTGTCGATTTCTTGCTGGACCAGCGTAACCTAGGCCATACCCGCCCATTTGAAGCCGAATGGGCGCCGCGCGAGGAGACCAGCAAGCTGATTGGCTATATCTGCAAATGGTCGCACTACATTTCCAAATGGGGTGGTCGCGAACTCATTGCAATTGGCGCAAAGAACCATTGGGACACAAGCAAACTCGCTTTCTTCCACTCCATGCGCCATTCATTCAAGCAAATCCTTGGCAATGCAGGCGTCTCCAGTGAAATTTCCGAAGCACTATCTGGCCGCCGTTATGGTGGTGCCGACGCGGAGCGATATGAACATTTGAAGTCCGATCACAAGAGACTCTTCCGAAGTGGAATAGAACCTGGCCTGAATGAATTAGCACGTGTCTTGGACGACGTCCTCTCAACGTGATCAGGTCGTCTAAAGCAAAATCGTACTCACCAACGAACTCTCACTTTACAGTGAATTCATCCGAGTCGATCAAAGGCCAGGTTACGACATGTTTCAGGCCTTGGAGTCCCAGCCTCGGAATGATTGCTTTAGCTTTTCAACCGTGCTTCTCCATTTGGGAGATGTAGGCCTACATATAGTGTTTTGATTACCAAAGAAGCCGACTTGCTTCACGGCAGCGGAAAGTGGCACCGTCTGCAACCACTCGACCGGCACGAAATACTCACATTTGTCGAGGTCATCACGGAACTCCTTGTGGTAGCTGCCAATTCCAATTTCAAGGAAAGGTTGTTGCCCCTGTTCGGTCTGTACTAGAAAGTCCCGAGCAGGTATGGCGCCGCCAAGAACCTTACAGACACCGACATAACCGGAGCGCGGCACATTTACCCATACACGGTCGCCTGGAGACAACAATGCAAAAGTATTCGTGTACCACAGGCCGCCTCCAGCAGAAATAAAACCGTACTTTGTCGCGTCATCCCACGATCGCTCGACACCATGCCCGAACGAATGATAAAACTCACCATTCCACGGTTCATTCGCGCCAACGGCCTTAACTGAACTCTGCGTAAGCATAGGGTCCAATAACCAGGTCCGACTGAGAAACTGCTCGCTGCCGTTAGAAAAAACCTGGAAGCACAGGACATTAATTGCAATGTCTCGTTCCGCCAGATAGGCGACTATACGCTCGCTGCTCGGATCTAGCTCCGCAGCTACGATCACAATTTGGTGGCTTTGATTAAGACTTTCTTCATCAAGCGGTGTGCCAAATTTCTTTTGAAAGACTGCAGCGAGATCCTCTCCTGGTCGGAATCGACCGTAAATAGCACCAATCTCATCGCTGCCTAACCGCTCTACCCAAGCTGCATAGTCAATCGCCTGAGCGACAACGTCTCGAGGCGTGCGGTCTCGCTTAAGTTCGATCAATATGAGGGACCCGTCAGGCGCTATCGCAACCAGGTCGATGATGCCACCAAATCCCGTTGAGACCTGTCGTCCGATTAGCATCCACTCATCAGAGAGCAGCCTGGGCGCAGCAACGACCATGTCCTCTAAGCTTTTCTCGCTGGGTAGTTGCGCCTCCAATAGCTCTTGAGGATTTTTTCCCACTTTCCAAAGCGCAGTTCGAACCGTCAAAGCACACTCCTTTGTAGCCATTCTCAGCCAATAATCACGACAACACTGCCTTCTTTCAAACCCACTCTGCTGTCAGGTTTTCTGCTTGCTCCAAGACAGTCTTAACTGCCTCCTCTTGGCGACCAGGCGGATACCGATACTTCCTCAAAATCCGCTTCACCATAAGCCTCAACTTTGCACGCACACTTTCCCGCTCAGCCCAATCGACGCTGACGTTTTGTCGAAGGTTTTCAGTTAGTTCGTGAGCGATCAACTTCAGAGTTTCATCACTCAACTCTCTTACGGCTGATTCATTGTCGACCAGCGCATCGTAGAAGCGAATCTCGTCATCGGACAAACCAAGAGCCTCATTACGGCTTGCAGCGGCCTTGAATTTCTTCGCCATCTCGATTAGCTCTTCGATTACCTGCGCCGTCTCGATGGAGCGATTTTGGTATCGTTTGATGACGTCTGAGAGTAATTCAGAGAACTTCTTGTTCTGAACCACGTTGCCACCGAACTTGCTTTTGATTTCGCCTTCTAGCAAGCGCTCCAGCAACTCAACAGCGAGATTCCTCTCTGGCAAATTTCGAACTTCGGCCAGGAACTCATCATCAAGCAAGCCAATATTCGGCTTATCTAGTCCGACTGCGTCAAAGATATCTACAACCTGCTCAGACACAACCGCAGAGCCAATAATCTGACGAATCGCAAGCTCTCGCTCCTCGTCTGTCTTCTTCTTTTTGCTTATGTCGCGCTTCGTCAGCAGCACCTTCACGGCCTGAAAGAAGGCGACCTCTTCCCGTACAGCCTTCGCTTCGTCCAGTGTGCAACAAAGGGAAAACGCCTTGCTCATCGCAAGCGCATGGTCAGCCCATCGCTTCTTGCCATCTTTGTCTCCTAAAACATGATTGGCAGCACCTGCAAGCAACTTGTGACCACCATGCACGAAATTGCTGTAATCAAAGCCGTGCAGCATTGCACGGAGTACTTCCAGCTTCTCCTCCAGCACCGCATATGCTTCATGTGCGTCGACCGTCGGGCGCCCGCGCCCATTGCTCGCTGTGTATTCCTTTAAAGCTTGCTTGAGATCGTTGGCAATCCCGATATAGTCAACGACTAAGCCCCCCTGCTTGTCTTTGAACACCCTGTTCACGCGTGCAATTGCTTGCATGAGGTTGTGACCCTTCATGGGCTTATCGACATATAAGGTGTGAACGCAAGGCGCATCAAAGCCCGTCAGCCACATGTCGCGCACAATAACCATACGCAACGGATCGCCCGGATTCTTGAATCGCTTTTCTAAGTCCTTCTTGACCTGCTTCGAATAGATATGCGGCCGCAGAAGCGCTTTTTCGCTAGCAGAGCCAGTCATAATGATCTTCACTGCGCCTTTTGAAGGATCTTCATCGTGCCAATCTGGGCGAAGCTTGATGATCTCATCGTATAAATGAACGCATATTTCTCGGCTCATGGCGACGAGCATCGCCTTGCCACTCTGAGCCTTGGATCGCTCTTCAAAGTGAGTCACCAGGTCAGCTGCGACCTGCCGAATCCGAGGCTCGGCGCCAACCACTTTTTCGAGCGCCGCCCATTTGCTCTTTAGCTTGGATTGCTCGTCATCGGCTTCGTCCTCTGCAAGCTCATCCACTTCATCATCGACGTTCGCCAGCTCGGCTTCTTTCAAACCCAACTTTGCCAGCCTCGACTCATAATAGATCGCAACCGTGGCGCCATCATCCTTTGCCTGCTGCATGTCGTAGATGTGGATGTAGTCGCCAAATACTGACCGCGTGTCGCGGTCTTCGCTGGAAACAGGGGTACCCGTAAAGGCGACGAAAGTCGCATTGGGAAGTGCATCTCGCAGATGTTGAGCGTAGCCAACCTGGAATTGGGTCTGAACGTCGTAGGATGTGGCAGGCTCAGCGACTTCGCGGCCGAATTCCTCATTTGCCGCAGCCTTCTTAGGCTTGATTGTCTTCAGCTTTGCTTCAAAGCCGTATTGGGTTCGGTGAGCTTCGTCGGCAATCACAACGATATTGCTGCGATCGGACAGAACGGGGAAGGTGTCCTCGTCTTCGCCTGGCATAAACTTTTGAATCGTGGCGAACACGATACCGCCAGAGGGTCGATTGCCTAGTTTGGCTCGCAAATCTCCGCGTGTTTCTGCTTGCACTGGTTGTTCACGTAGGAGGTCTTGGGCCAGTGAAAACACGCCGAACAATTGCCCATCCAAATCATTCCGGTCAGTGATTACCACAATTGTTGGGTTTTCCATCGCCGCTTCTCGCATCACCCGAGCCGCAAAGCAGGTCATGGTGATGCTCTTGCCGCTACCTTGCGTATGCCAGACGACACCTCCCTTGTGACTCCCGCCAGGTCTAGATGCGGTTACGACTTGTTCGATCGCTGCGCGGACGGCATGAAACTGGTGATAACCCGCAATTTTCTTGATCAGCCCACCATCATCCTCAAATAGCACAAAGAAACGGAGGTAATCCAACAGATAGGCGGGCGCAAGCACCCCGCGAACGAGCGTTTCAAGCTCATTGAACTGACCAAGCGGATCAATCGTAACGCCATCGATAGTTCGCCACTGCATATAGCGCTCGGCGTCACTAGAAAGCGAACCCAGACGCGCTTCACTTCCGTCCGAAATGACTAATACTTCGTTGTAGTTGAAAACATCTGGTATCTGTTCTTTGTAAGTCTGCAATTGATCAAATGCTTTCCAGATGTCGGCATTCTCATCAGCAGGGTTCTTCAGCTCGATGAGAACGAGCGGCAAGCCATTTACGAACAGAATGATGTCTGGCCTACGGGTATGTTTCGCTCCCCTCAATGTGTATTGGTTGATCGCTAGCCATTCATTAACCGCAACATCGGTGAAATCGATCAAACGCACGAAGTCACCGCGCGTTTCGCCGTCCTTCTGATACTGAACCGGAACGCCATTAACCAACAGACTATGAAATAGCCGGTTTGCGGAAAGCAGAGATGGGATACCAAGGTCCATCACTTGCTTCATCGCGTCTTCGCGCGCCACCAAAGGAATTCCAGGATTGAGCTTGGCGATTGCCTTGCGTAAGCGCTCAACCATCAAGGGCTGTCGATAATCAGTTCGTTCCGGCGAGACTTCGCTGTCCGGTGCGATGTCATATCCGTAGACGTGGGTGTACCCCACTTCCCCCAGCCATTGCAGCGCTTCTTGCTCGAGTTGGTCTTCTGTCATGTTCGCTTTCGCAACGTGGCTGAGCCGCCGTTTTCTTTTCAATGCATGGTTGAGCTACGCTTTAGCAGCGATGGGCTACTGCCTTCAGTTGCATCACTAGCCTCAGCATCCTGCATTAGGCTCGCCCATCTCTGTCTCCGCACGACTTGAAGGCTGGCTGACACCTGCCGCAACTGATAAGCATCGAAACCGGCAAACAAGCGCAGGGCTTTCAGGAGAAGGGCTTCGTCCGGCTGGAAGTATTTGCCGCCCCGAACACTTCGCAGCGTCTGATTCAACTTGGCTTCGAACCCAGCAGCTTCTGCACGATTGTCCGGTAGGGAGCCATGATCGCTCACGTCATATCGGCACATATGCACCACTTCGTTGATGTGAGTTTGCACGCTGCGGTCACTGCCAGGCTGGAAGTTGAAGGCACGATTTGCTTCCAACAGGTTGCCCACTAGCTTGTGCGCATGCGAGTCGTCAACGATTGTGCTTATCTGCGTAAGAAGCAATAGATGGTTCACCAACCGTTCAAAAAAAAGGTTAATCAGCGTCTCGCCGTCGCCCTTCTTCAAGCCCCAGAAAACCATTGCGTAACGGGTCTCATGTTCCATGGCGACGAATACCAATTTGCGAGAGATTTTCACTGCATGTAATTGCCAATGCCAACCCGAGTCGTTATCGGGCAATGAAGTCTGATCCAACCATGATTCCGTATGGCCTTTGAAAATGCTGGCAAGTGCGTCACAAGCGGCTTGTGTGCAATGGAAGCAAAGCATGGTTTCAGCTCTCTATCCTGAACTAAACAAGCCGGAAAGGCTTACTGGACGTCATGCGCACGCTTCCTCAACCTGTTCAACGGACTCCGGCAAGCGTAGTTGGCCGGAGATCAAGCGTGGGAGAAGAGTGTCACGGAGATGTGTCAGACACTCAGCGTGTTCGTTGTTGTGCCCGATACTCTTTCGCAAGACCCCAACAATCTCATTGAAACAATGAATCGCCTCGGTATTTGGGATGGCCACTTTAAGCCGATACACATTTTCTCGATTGAGTCCAGGGACAGCCGCATCAGTGTTCATTTCATTGAGGCTAAGCGTTTTTAGCAAATAGTAGCTATATGTCAGTGGCACTTTTGAAATGACATAGAACACGGTATCAATCGGAAAGAATGGAGAATCTTCCCAGTAAAGACTTCCAATTGTGCCCTTACGGCCAACTATAACGCCAGGCCCGGTCACCAGTGCCTTGTTATGGAATCCGGTGATTCCACCGGACCCATAGACGGGTACTATTCCTGAAACGCGGTCGGTAGCTTTCAGTGCCTTGCCATATCGCAATTCGAGTATCGAATCTAAGCGTTGGGGCGACCACCCCTTCGGCACCAACCCCAGCTCCGACTCTTCAAAGCTATCAGGAAACAATGCCGCCGTCGCTTCGTCCATGCCTTCAGGCGCCTGGCCTTGCTGCTTGGCGCGAACTGGGTCGAAGTCTACAAACCAGGACTTAAACAAGGCTTGGGCAATAGCTTCGAGCGTGGCGTTGGTTTCGCGAAGCAGGGTGATGCGGTCGTCGAGAGCACCTAAAACCGATGTGATTTTCCTTTGCTCTGCCAATGGTGGAATGGTCAATGGCACCGCTGACAATATCGCAGTGTTCAGATTTGGCATCGTTGCTCCAACTGCATGCCGAACCAACCAATCCTTGGTTTCAGGCAAACGCAAGCAGTACGAGATGAACCTTGCATTGGCTATTTGTTCATTGCCGAGGCGAACTTTTAAGCATCCCGTCCCGCAAAGCCAGCCTACTTGATGAGGTTCAACGAGTGCATTGCGGGTTACGTCCCCGCGTCGGCTAAAAACGACATCTCCGAGTTGCAGTTTGTGTTGCAACAGGCGCTCAACGTCATGCGGCTGAATTCGAGCAATACCTTCTTCAGATATACCTCCATCAGCACCAATGTTGGCTGGCATCACAACGGGAATTCCCTCAGCAACATAGTCAGATGCATGGAGCTGACTACCAAATGGGCCGGTCTGAATCATGCCACGCTGCTCAGCACAGACAGCTCCAAGCGTGGTCGTGAGCCATTCAGAACTCATAACCCAGCCCTTCTAATTTACGGCGAATCAACGCGTCGAGTTCCGCCCCCTTAGCCATCTGTTTGCCAAGCGTCTCCGTAAGCTTCTGCATTTTTTCAATAAAGGCTTCATCGTCATCTTCGACTTCTTCTGCGCCAACGTAACGACCGGGCGTCAAGACATGGCCATGTTCAGCGATTTCCGCCAGCTGCACGCTGCGACAGAAACCAGGGATGTCCTCATAATCGCTCGTGCTTTCGCCTCGCCATGACGCAACAGTTCCTGCGATACGGTCAATCACGTCATCCGTAAATTCGCACTGCACGCGACTGATCATGCTCCCCAACTTGCGGGCATCGATGAACAGCACTTCGCCCTTTCGGATGGTCTTTTGCTTGACAAGGAACCACAGGCAAGCGGGAATCTGCGTATTGAAGAACAACTGGCCAGGTAGCGCAATCATCACTTCGACGACATCAGCATCCACCATCGCACGCCGGATCTCGCCTTCGCTGTTCTGGCTCGAACTCATTGAGCCATTGGCAAGCACAATGCCGGCGCGGCCACTAGACTTCAGGTGATACAGCATGTGTTGAAGCCACGCATAGTTGGCATTACCTTGAGGTGGCGTGCCATAGACCCAACGCGGATCACCCTCCAAACTGCCATGCCACCAGTCGCTAATGTTGAACGGTGGATTCGCCAGAACAAAATCGGCTCGCAGGTCGGGATGTTGGTTGCGAGTGAACGTGTCGGCAGGTTCACGGCCAAGATTGAAATCAATGCCGCGAATGGCGAGGTTCATTGCTGCCAATCGCCAGGTTGTCGGATTGGCTTCTTGCCCGTAGATACTGACGTCACCCAGCTTGCCGCCGTGTGCCTCAATAAAGCGCTCGGACTGAACGAACATGCCCCCTGACCCGCAGCATGGGTCATACACTTTCCCATGATGCGGCGCCAAAACTGCCACCAGGGTTTTTACAATGCTTGCCGGCGTGTAGAACTGTCCGCCGCGCTTGCCTTCGGCACTCGCAAACATGCCAAGGAAATACTCGTAGACCTGCCCAAGCACGTCGCGCGCAGCGCCCGCACTTTCGCCGAAGCCGATAGTCGAAACCAAATCCACCAGTTCGCCTAGCTTCCCATCCGGGAGTTGGGCGCGCGCGTAGCGTTTGTCCAGGATGCCTTTAAGCTTGGGGTTTTCGACTTCGATGAGCGTCAGCGCATCATCAATACGCTTGCCAATGTCAGGTTGCTTGGCATTGGACCGAATGCTTTCCCAGCGCGCCGCCTCTGGCACCCAAAACACGTTCACTTCACGGTAGTAGTCTCGATCCTCAAGCTCTTCAGCCAGGAGTTCTGCATCGGCATCGTGAAGAAAGTAATCGTCGTCCTTATCTGCAAACCGGCGAGTCAGTTCTTCGCGGCGTGCCTGAAATGTATCGGAAATATATTTGACGAAAATGAGACCAAGCACCAGGTGCTTGTATTCTGCGGCGTCCATGTTGGCTCTGAGCTTGTCAGCTGTCGCCCAGAGCGTTTTCTTGATGTCTTCGATCATTTCTTAGTTAAAACCCTAATTTCCGAGGATGGCAAACGCCCCCTCAATGTCTCAGTCTCACGGCATATGTAAATTGGACGCCAAGTAGTCTCTAGAACGGCCAACTTAACTAGCAATTACAAGCCTGGCGCGGAGTTGATTCTTTCCTCCCGAATAATACACGCCAGAAACATTCCACAATCTCCAACTTTGTCTCAGGGACCATGCGTTTCCACAGCCTGGATCTCAATTTGGCGCATATTTACACGCTGCCAGCCCCAATTCCGATCAATTCCAGGCCAAGCCCAGCCCAGCCGATTGCGGTCAGGACGCCCAGGAAAGCTAGAAAAAGCGGAAACAAGGCTGTCACTGATGGTGGACGGGACAATCTAAGTCTTTGGATTTACGGGGTTTTTCAGGGCCGCCTAGCCAAGGATAGAGACCCCATATAGTAGATAACAATCAGCATCCTCCCGACACTGTTTCTCCCTCACCTTCCTACCACTCCTCCATGGCCCCTCACCCTCTAACCAGCAACCGATGAGCCTGCGAATCGGTTGCCCATCATCGTCGTTCAAGGTACACCAGCCCCCCCCCAGAAGTCTTTGATAGGCGATCGTCATTAAGGCCAATGCGAGCGATCAGCGAGCATGGCCTCCACCCTTTCGCTATTCAATGCCAACGTGTCTGGAATGCCTCTCCTCTCGCCTTGAAACCACTCTCGCTTCCTTAAACACGGCTTTCTACATTCACGTGTTCCTGTTTTTGCGGGTTGCATCCTTTACGTATTTCTGTTGTTACGCCCTACGACTATTGCGACTTTATGCTTTTACGGGTCTGGAAAAAATTCGCGCCGGCGCTCACGACCAGCGTCGCCCCCACCCTCGTCAGCAGCCACCATTGAAAAGCCATCAGGAGCCACGTATAGCCCGTCTGAGGCGAAATCCCGCAATTTCCATCGCAGCCCACAACACAAGGAATTGGCGGCCGTAGAAAGCGTTTTGACGCGTTTCAGCTGTTGTGCACCAACCTCACAAGTCGCTAAAACGAGAATTGACTATTATCAGTCAGCAATGACTGAAATGGACGCCATTCGACCGGTTCAGACGCCTCAGAATCCACCTGTTTTAGCCCGTTATGAAAGCACTCAGAATCGCCAAACTCGACGACAGCGCGGCATTTGAACTCCGCCTAGCAGAGCAACTCGTCCGTGATTTGCCAGACTTTGATCGCACCCAAGTCGATCTGACGCCATTTCTTTCGCCTCGGGCAAAAATCGACGTGCTTGATCTGCAAAGGCCTGGAGGACTCGACTCGGCCACGCGAACGACCCTCAAAGCGAAGCTTGAAGGTACAGTCAAAGGACGCAACGACATCCCGAATGCGGTTTCCATTCACGATCCAACAGCGCGAGACCTTCGGTACCTTATGCAATTTCATGGCCGTGATCATGTCGCAAAGGTCGAAATAGCAATTGATGTATTTTTGCCCCCAGAATCGAATGACATCTACCTACTCCGTGGGCTGAAAGAACAACTGCACCACTGCCTCGCACCGCATGTGCATCCAGGATTTGGCGGCGGCGCCAAGCGGAAATACTTTGACCTCGACAAAGGTGCCTACACGGTTGCGTCGGCCTCTCGCGCCGCTCCGCTAACCACTATCTTGTATAACTCTTGCTCTCGCCTCGGCTTTGATCTCAAGGTTTATTTGAAGACGATAGATCAGGGCAAGCCCATAGCACGATATTTCTTGCGAATCGAACTAACGCTTGAAGTTCCGGCGCATGTTGGCCTGGACACCATTGCAGATATTGCCAAGTTTGGGAAAGACCTTCGAAAGTCGTGCGGCAAGGCGTTCTTCGTAGGCAAGGGCTACAAAGGCAAGCCATCCGAGATGTGGAGTCAACGAGGCGCAGCATGGTCTATGCGAACGCCAAAGGACCTGACTCTTCAAGCGAATCCTCTTGTCAATCGTGCCTTTGGTAACGCGCTTTCCGACCTTGGGAAAAAGCTTAGCGGTCTCGAACGGCGCAAATTGACCATCGCATCGTCAACGGCTATCGATTGACACTTCTTCGAGCGGCGGGGACCGCTCGATCCTCAATTCCATCCACGTTGCTTCTTCGCTCGAGTGGTTGATAAATCTTCGTCACTCGACACACCCCTTTTCAACATCACACACGCATGCAGGCGACCGGTTTCGCTGCGAAGCTCGTCTGCTCTCGCAATGTCAGCGCCGCGCTATGAAGGTCGCAGACACATCAGTCAGAAGTGACTTAAACAGTTGATTTTATTGAGTTTTTTTGTTGACAACGACTCGAATTACACATTAACTGCTCGTACCGCCAGACATCACTCTGCTTTGGAGCTTTGATTGAATAGACGTTGCCGATTTATAGATTCAGTGAAGCGCCACGTCTGACTTGGAGGCCAGTGGAACCAACGGATTTTGCGCACTGATTTCGGCGCGTTCTTTATTGAAGCCAGGTACACCCAACTCAATTTTTCCAGCGAGATTTTTGAATGCCCTCGACCAAACGTTCACGCCCACTTTTGAAACCTGAACACTTCTCGGGCCTTCGCACACAAATGACTGAAAAGGGGCTAAGTTTCGCAACCAATGTTTGTGCCGAAGATCGTAGCCAGGAGATTTGGCGGATTGGCACCGATGAACAAATTGTCGAAGATTATCTCGACAAAATTGAGCGGCTGCGCCCAGTCACATCTGTACACGCCAATCCAATACAGTTCTCGTACGTCCGACTTCGCCGTGAGCTTCGCAAAGCCCAAATTACCTACCGCCCCAAAGAAGAGATCTCTCTTACCTATGCCTTGGGGAAAAAATACGATCTCAAATGGTCGTCTTGGGTTGATAGCGACGACGGTAGTCGCGTAGAAGGGCAGGGTATTGTCCTTGTTGCGTTTGACAAAGACGAGGTACTTGGCTTCTTGGACCTTTCAGTATTTCTGACTCGGGAACCAGAAAGGAAAGCGATTTCGATTTTTCATGAACTAGTCTTGGTATATGTCCATGCAGGAATTCGGAAGCAGGGCCTGGGGATAGACCTTTCCATCGCCTGCGGTCAACTCTGCCAGGATGTCCTTGTTGCATGCTACCGTGCTGCGCCCTCTGGAGCTGAGATTTCCTCAACGCTTTACGCTGATTTCGTTTACGAAGGAGGCGAACACATATTCAATCAGGTAACAGAGGCCATTGACTTTCAGGCCGAACTGCTCCGTGATCTCGGGCGGCGGCCCTCCATTACTGTCAAAAACATCGAGAAAGATGCCTGCTACTAGCGCTCTAAGTTTGTTTGCCCGTCCGCACTTCCTCGTCATGTATAAGGATCTGCACTCATCTTTCCCAACTATTCTTATAGATGCGTTCTGATCTATAAGAACAAAAAATGCACGAAATAGGTCGTACTTAGGTCGTACATTTCTCGTACTAAGTTTCGCATAAAGGCTTTAGGTAAGGGCTAAATTCAATTTCATTTTTTTCAAAGAAATCGCATGAAAACGCCCGCGCGAACGCTAAGTGTTGCGGGTGTCAAGGCCTACTATAAGGATCGCGAATTCCTGCCGGAATTTGAGGAACAGTGTCCTCTCAGCAGTTGAGAATCCTTCTAGGAGTATGCCCGATCGGCCCTACCTCAAGGGCGTGTCTGCCGTATTTAAACAATCAATACAGCAATCGGTTTTGCGCAATCAGGCAGTTCGCTGCGGCTTTGACGCGGCGTGAGTCAGCTCCAATACCAGGTGGAGTCTGCCGAATAATCTGGTAGCCATTTCGAAAATAAGTCTTAGGCACCCTTCATCACGAAAGGCGAATACCAAATGATGCGTCTACGCGAAGAAGGAAGCGTTGTTCGGGAACGTACGTTGCACAGACATTAGACGATGCCCAAACGCGCCCTACGCTTCCCGTACAGTTTTTCACATAGACGCTTTAGGAAAAGGTCGAATTCAATTCCTATACTTGAGTTTTTCCATCTCAAAACGCTTTCAGAAGGACGAATATTGAGCAGCTTCGGCTCGAAGTATAAGGACCTACATTTTTTTCCCGAAGTTGACGGACGCTACCCCTACAAAGTGAAGAAAATCTCCTAGGACTTTGACTCGTCGGAATGGAGGGAACCACCGTGAATAAGATGGGGACATAGTCCCCATCAGCTCTTAACGATAGCGAATTGAACGTGTTTATGCGGACTGTTCGGTCGCAACCATTGACTTGCCACCGGCGGCGCGACGACGCTCAGAAAGCATTTCATAGCCAGGCGGAGCGATTTGCTTGATGCGGGCAGTAAGCGGTTCACGATAGAGTGTCAACAGGATTTCCTTCGCATCTGCCCTCAGTTCAGGATGCTCGTTTACCAACCCAAGCAGCTCTGCCCACTCTGATTTGGCTGCTTCAATTGTGTTGCTCACAATCTTGGGAATCGTTGGCGCAACCCCGTTCATGTGCTCATCAAGTGCAAACAGTTCGCACATTTTTTCGATGCAATCAACACTCTCGTCCGACAGTTTGATTTTGATATCCATTTTTGATCCTTTCATTAGTTAAGGGAGCCATTTTTATCTGCTCAGATACTGGCTGTCCTCGACAGCACTGCCAAATGGCATTCCAAATGTTAGAGATCGATCGTTGGATTTGTGCGAGTTTTTTCCACTTAAAAATCATTGACTTATAAAGATGCATTGTAATTACATCTTAAAACACTCTTCTCACAACCTCCTTTTGAGAACAGTTAGGGGAAACACGCCGATGATTCTGAGACTGGTTTGGTCGCGTTTAGAAATTGAATCGCCACCGCTCTGCTAGACACTCTGCAGCAGTAAGGAATGCCGCTTTTCAAACTCCTCTGGTGACAGCTTTACATTGAAACAATGTCGGCGTTGCAGATTGTTTAACATCTCAATGCAATCAAAGACATCCTGTCTGGCTCCCTCTCTTGTCGAGCAAAACGCCCGATCAGGGATGATGACGTCAACAGCACTGTAAAGCGAAATCTTGAAGATACTGCTTGGAAGCAGAATTCAAATGCTAGCGAGCTTGTAGACGCAGCTAAAAGGCAAGAAGTTATGCATCCGACCGGCGATGTTGGCCAGCACATACCGCGATCAGGCTTCGCGGATCGAAGTCGCTAGCCTTTCCACAAAGACGTTGAAAGTATTGCCTCAACCTGTCTTCCGAAGGGCACAAGGACTACACATTAAACGAACATCTTGTAACGTAGTCAGCATTCAAGGAGCAGTTCATGGAACCGATTAAGTACATTGCCTACTACCGCGTGAGTACCCAGAAGCAAGGCGCCTCCGGTCTCGGACTTGAAGCGCAAAGGGAAACCGTGGCCCGCTACCTGGGCGCCGGCGCATCCGAATTGATTGGGGAGTTTATCGAGACTGAAACGGGTAAAGGCGCCGACGCGCTAACGAAGAGGCCGCAGCTTCGTGCGGCGCTAGAAGCCTGCCGGAAGTCAGGCGCGAAGTTGTTGATCGCGAAACTCGACCGCCTGGCCCGCAATGTACACTTTATCACCGGCTTAATGGAGACGGCGAAGGGCAACGGTAGGAATGCAGTTACGTTTGTCGCGTGTGACATGCCAGAAGCGAACGACCTAACCATTCACATAATGGCTGCATTCGCAGAGCACGAAGCCAAGCGGATCAGCGAGCGCACCAAGGACGCTTTGAAGGCCGCTAAGGCTCGCGGAATGCGTCTCGGTGCCGCTGGTGCTGCTAACCTCCGGCCCAACATCGAAATGCGTCAGGCGGCTGCTGACGGCTTCGCACAAAAAATGCGCGGCCAGATTGAGGGGTTTAAGCTGCGCCGCCTGTCGCAGCGCCAGATGGTTACGGAACTGAACAACCTCGGGATTCGCACAGTCAACGGCTGCAACTGGTCCCTAGTCCAGCTACAGCGTCTCATTAGGCGTTTGCATGTCCCGAAGACCGCAGATCAAACGCCGTGAATCCGGTCTTTCTTGGAAATCCTCGTATCGTTGTGGGAAATCCATAAGGCAGGCAAAATGCTTCAAATGCTATTGAATCCACCTTTATAGTTAACTCGATATGCCACTTACCATATCCGCAATCGCAGTAGATCGAGATGACCGCCTGCTATCCTATTGTGTGTCTGCCAAATGCAGTTACAGAGATTTCCTGGCACTGACTGCGGGCGCAGAAGAGAACTTGAGTATCCAACGAGGGATCATTAAGGGAACGAAGGCGTATGCAACGCTGAGAAGTGACTTAAAACGGGGTTGCGTTCTCCCTCCTATCGTGTTAGCGGTGACGCTCGAATTGCGCCGTGCGCCCGCAGACTACTTCGCTGACACAGATCTCGCGGGTCTCTCAGAAGCGCTTTCGTGCCTTACAGCGCCGCAAGTCTACATCATCGACGGATTGCAGCGGACGAATGCACTCAGGCAGACAGCCGCCGAACTAGCCGATGACGCGCTTGAACAGTTTTTGGGCCGTCCGCTTCGGATCGAGGTGTGGCTGAATATTCCGTTCGGCGCAGTTGCGTACCGGATGTTGTTGTTAAACGCCGGTCAGCGTCCAATGTCTGTAAAACAACAGGTCGAGGTGCTAAGCTCGAAACTTGTCGATGACCTTGCTGACATACCGCATCTGTCGATATTCCGGGCCAATGACGCTCGCCGACGTGCTCAGCCTGGACAATTCTCGCTGTCGAAGCTCGCGCAGGCTCTTCAGGCATGGCTGCAGGGCCAACCAAACCTTGACTTGCGGAACACCGTTATGGAGGAGTTACTTGCTGATTCTGCCATCAATGTGCTCGGAAACAGTGCCGGCGCCGGAAATGACGGAGAAGGCCCAGCAGAAGATGGTTTCAAAAAATTTGTCAACTGGCTCGTCGAGCTAGATTTAGCTGTCGGCGCCGACCATCTTCATTTCTTGGGTAATGAAACGGCGCTTCTGGGCATCGCCGCAGCGGTCGGTTCACTTGAGCGCAGTGAAAAATTATCAAAGCGCCTTTGGCCATCGCTCACTGAACTTTTGGACCAGGTCAAGTTGAATGGTGCTGATGCCATCGCTGTATCGACTTTTGAACGACTACGCCAGGGGATTGACTCTTCAAAGGAAAACGTCGGCGTAGCGACCCGAGAGATGGTATTCGTGGCCTTCAAGGAATTTATCCGCGATGGCGGTGACACACCCATGGAGGAATGTTGGCAAATAGCAGCTGCGAGCAAAGCGTAATATGCTACCCACCCCTTTCTGCCAATATTTCCAGCTGGGGCAAGGAACGACGTTCGAACAGTTTCTTGACCGCCTAGACTTTCAATACGATGACCGCCTTGATGGCCTTCTGGCAAGTGAGGAAAGTCGAGCTGCCGCGCTGGAATCGTTAGCAACCGCTTACGACGTTGAGATTGCAAGATGTGTTGCCCCTGTTGAGAAATGGAGGTATTCCGCAGTTCAGTCGGAAGGGTGGACTTCTCATGTATGGTTGCTCGGAAACCTGGAGCAGTCACAAGGAAACCTGCACGATGTTCTCGCGGTGCCGACTGATTTGGAGTCTCTGATATTGCATTTTCTAGTCGCTGACCAACGACAATGGCAAGGTAAACTTTGGAATAACCCGGAACGCGTAAATTGGCGAAGCGTGCTTAGCGGCCATGCGCTCATTGCTTGCCCACGTGATCCTGGCCTTAATTCAGCCAACCTGAGACGGTTGATTGCTGCCATTTTCAAGATTGAACATGCCGAATTGCCCCGCATAACCGTTGCAAGCTCGCTTATCGAACTTGCATCGAGTATTACGGTCAAGTCTTCCGAAGTGCTTAACACACTTTCTAAGACGAAGTTACTCTCAGAGGCCGTGGCTGAGATGCATCCCAAGTGGAGGTTCCTATCGTTCTACCGTATTGTCGAGAACGCTTACCTGACGAATATAAAGAAACGTTTTATCCAGTCCTTCGATATCGACGCAAAGAACGCCGTAAAAGAGGCAGAAAAAAGCCTGCAGAGCGAAATGAATCAACTGAATGCTCTTGCCGAAGAGAACGATCTGATTCCGGCATTTGAACCTTTCAATGCCCAGTTCGATGTCCTCCTGGCTGCGCAAAATCGGTTCATACATTCCATTGAGCGTAGCGCTAGCGAAGAACCCCTTTATAAAATGCAAGGAACCTATAAGAAAGCGGTTGTTCGTTTCTATAAGTTGCGCTGTTCGATCGCGCATGGCGGGACATCCTCAACAATTTTCGAGGAACACCAGGATGGCAACGATGCGTTAACGTCTCTCATGGCCGACGTAGAAGCAATTGCAATGAAGTGTCTGGAACTTGAATTGGATTAAGCGCAGAATTTCCCACGCTCGCGCCCAGGGCATGCGGGTCGCCAGCGGCTACATCAAATCTCTCATATACTAGCGCTCTGGTTTTCTCAGGTGCATCACTGAGGTGATGCACATTTGGCTAAGTCTCGACACCAAATAGCAAACAAATTTCTTAAGAATCAAATGGTTATGTTTCTTGGTGTGGATCGATGTGAGTCCAGCTATCACCACCAGATATTCGATAAGCCGTTGATTCGTAAGGATCAACGGCTTTTTCATTTGGGCCGGATGCGCTTTGTGTGACATCTGGCTGCAAATGCCTGACCCTCTCTCGCCACCGGTTTGTCCATAACTAGCAGCGGCGATCCCTATCCAGCGTTGCCCAGGCCGACACCCGTCCCTACCACATGCGCAAATGCGATTTGACCGTCCTGTACGTATCAGAGATACTTCTTAGGCATTTGGTAGCCTATGCGCAACACACGATACGCGGTAATAACAATTTGAGTCACTTTCTAGGAGACGGGAAATGCAATTCAAATATCAATCCTTGGCAAGGGCAGTGACGGTCGCCATGCTTGTCGCCGCAGCGCCCATGAGCGTTTTCGCGGCTGAGCGCGGCACGGAGCAAGAAGCCGTCGAGATGGTGAAAAAGGCGGTTGCGCTGATTAAATCGGCCGGCCCGGAAAAGGCCTATAAAGTCTTCACGGAACACCCGGATGGTGCATTCAAAGACCGCGATCTTTACGTTTTTGTCTACGACTTCGAGGGCAATTGCCTGGCGCAAGGCGCCAATCCCCGCATGGTTGGCAAAAACCTCATCGGCCTAAAAGACTACGACGGTAACGCATTCATCAAGGGGATGATCGACATGGTCAAGGCGTCGTCGAAAGGCGTCTACGGTCCCTATAAATTCACCAATCCGAACAGCCAAGGCTATGAATGGAAGAAATCGTACTGCGAACGTGGCGCAGGCGATACGATGGTGTGTGTGGGAACTTACTTCGTGAAGTAGAAATTAGCTTCGAACTTGTGAAGGGACGCAAAAGGCAATCTTTTGAAGAACTTCACAAGTCCCGCACAATCCAGGCTTCTGATCTGCACGCGCATTCATCAGATGCCGCTGAAACCCGCCGACGTCATATGCCGCGGCACCACCAGACATTGGCTCTGAGTGTCATAACTGACGAGGCCATTGTTCTGCGAAAGGATGGCGTTCACGGACACCATCTGCAAGGAATCGGGCACCGGGCAATCGCCGTTACGCGCATAAATGGCAAACCACACGGGCACGGCGGACAGGGCCTGCATGTTCTCGTGGGCCTTGATATGGGCGTAGGGCAGATAGTAGTTGTCGGCGTAGAGCGTCAGGCACTTGACCTCTACTTCGATATTCTTTCGCCGTAGCAGAAAATCACCGCGCTTGATCCGCATATTGGCGGCGGCCGTATAAGCCTCAAACGACTCCGGGTCCTGGCTGATTTTTTCCGGTATCAGATTCGCCTGCTTGGCCTCTTCAAAAAACTGCCATTGCGCGCGAATGCCCGCACGGTACCAGTCTTGCGCCAGCAAATTGTAGGACGCGTGGGCACCGACGATAGACGGCTTCCACTCGGGCGCCGCCTGATAAATGATGGCGTCGGACGTAATGCCATCGAATTGGCAAAGACCTTCAAACGTGTCCGCGTAATGCGCGGCGATAGAACCGTCGGGGCGACGGATAATGAGGTGATAACCCATCTACATTCGCTCTCTGCGGGCCACTGGCATCGTCGTGCACGCCAGCTTTCTGGCCTCCTGAATCAAACACGCTGGCGATTCTGGGTGATCCCATCCGTTGTTGCAACAGATTCGCGGCGCGCGCATCGCGCAAATCCTACAAAGCACAAAAGATGGCGCGCTTAGGAGAGCACAAAACAGGACCACCACCGTCCGTTGCGGACGGTGGTGGTGTCAGGCGCGGCGATTACTTGCGCTTGTCGGCGCTCTTGTCACGCTCGGCGCGGAACTCGGAGTCGCTCGCCCAGTTCGGCCAGCTGCTGCCATTGGCCAGGTCGCGGCCCAGGCCGTAGAGCAGCTCGAGGTCGCGCGCCACGCCGGTGAAGGGCCAGCTGGCGCTCCACTCGTCGGACGGCTGGTGGTAGTTCTTCTCGATGTAGGCTTCGTCCAGGGCCTTGCCGGCCGCCTTGCCACCGTCGACCAGATCGTCGCCGCTGCCATACGAAATGGCCGGCACGCCGCGCTTGGCCATCGGGAAGTGGTCGCTGCGGAAGAAGTGGCCGGCTTCCGGATACGGGTCCGGCGAGTAGCTGAGGTTCCACTGCTTGGCCTTGGCCACCAGCGCATCGAGCAGATCGAGCTTGGCGCTGCCCGAAATGGTGAAGTTGCGCGCCGGGCCGTGCGGGCTGAAGCCGTCCATGTTGATCATGCCGACCGTCGTCGCCAGCGGATACACGGGGTTGGCCGCGTAGTACTCGGAGCCGAGCAGGCCGCGCTCTTCGGCCGTCACAGCCAGGAACACGATGCTGCGCTTGGGCGCCGGCTGCTGCTTGGCGTGGGCGCGCGCCAGCTCCAGCAGGGCGGCAGTGCCGGTCGCATTGTCGACGGCGCCGTTGTAGATCTTGTCGCCCTTGGCGTCAGGTTGGCCGACGCCAAGGTGGTCCCAGTGGGCCGAGTAGATCACGGTCTGCTCCGGATGCTCGCTGCCGTCGATCCGCGCCAGCACATTCTTCGACTTGATCACCTGGGCCTTGACGGCGTAGTGCGCGCTCAGGCTCACGCCTTTCAGCTCGACCGGCTTGAAGTCGCGCGTCTGCGCCTGCTTCTTCAGGGCTTCGAAATCGAGGCCGGCGCGCTTGAAGATGTCGACCGTCAGATCGCGCTGGATCCAGGCTTCCACCGGGGCGTGCGCTTCCTTCGGGTTCTTGCGCACGATGTCGTACATGGTGTTGGTGTTCGAGTTCTTCACCGTGTTCCAGCCATACGAGGCGGGCGCCGTTTCGTGCACGATGATGGTACCGACCGCGCCGCGGCGCGCCATCTCTTCGTATTTGTAGGTCCAGCGGCCGTAGTAGGTCATGGCCTTGCCGCCGAAGTCGCCCTGGCCGGTTTCGAAGTCGGGGTCGTTGATCAGCACCACGGCCAGCTTGCCCTTCAGGTCCATGCCCTTGAAGTCGTCCCACTGGCGCTCGGGTGCGGCCACGCCGTAGCCGACGAATACCAGCGGCACCTTGTCGAAGTCGACGCGCTTGGCGCCAGTCATGGCGGCGCGGAAGGCCACGTCTTCGCCCTGCTTCAGGCTCAGGGTCTGGTCGCCGCTGTGCAGCGTCAGTGTGAGCGGGCCTTCGATGTCGAAGCGGCCCAGCGGCACATCCTGGGTCCAGCCACGCTTGCCGTGCACAAGGTCGCCGCCGGGCTTGAGGCCGGCCGCCTTGAACTGGTCGATCAGGTATTTGACGGTCTTGGTTTCGCCCACCGAATTCGGGGCGCGGCCTTCGAATTCGTCGGAGGCGAGGATCTTTACATGCTGGGACAGCTGGGCGGGCGCGAAGCTGGGCGCGGTTTGCGCCTGTGCCGCGAAGGCGGCGACGATCAGCGTGGACAACAGGACTTTCTTCACTACGGGCTCCTTGGTAAGGGTCATGTCTGAGTCCACGGTGCTTGTGGTCGCCTCGCAAGGCCGCCGCGGACCGCCCGCTATCTTACTCGCTTGCCCGCAGATTTGTGGGGTATCCTTGTCAGCCTTTGCATCCCGAGGATTCCGCATGAACGCTTCCCGTCTGCTGTGGCCCCTGCGTGCCACCGCCATCGCCGCCAGCCTGCTGTGCCTGAACGCTGTCTTGACGCCCGCCCAGGCCGCCGCGCCGGCCGCCCAGGCCGTGTCGCCGGCCAAGCAGCAGCTCGACCAGCTGGCCGCGCGCTTCCACGTGGCGCGCGCCAAGTTCGATCCGCTGCTGTTCGCGACCGCCAACGGCGACAGCCGCTACGACGATCAACTGGGCCTGGCCATTTCGCCGGCCGTGCGGGCGCGCCAGTTCGCGCTCTACCGCAAGATGCAGGACCAGCTGCACAAGCTGGCGCGCGCCACGCTGGCGCCGCAGGATCAGCTGACCTATGACCTCCTGGCCTACGAGCTCGATGCCGCGCTGGCGCTCGCGCCCTTCCCCGAGCACCTGCTGCCGCTGAACCAGTTCGACAATGTGCCCAGCACCCTGGCCAACTACGCCAGCGGCACCGGCTCGCAGCCGCTGCAGACTGTGCCCCAGTACGAGGCCTATCTGAAGCGCGTGCGCGCGCTCAGCGTGTGGATCGATCAGGCCCTGGTGAATATGAAGGAAGGCATCCGCCAGGGCATCGTCCAGCCCAAGGCCATCACCCAGGCCATGCTGCCGCAGTTCCAGGCCCTGCGCGCGGCCACGCCGGAAAAGAGCATCTACTACTCGCCGGTGCTGCGCCTGCCGGCCAGCTTCAGCGCGGCCGACAAGGCGCGCCTGACGCGCGGCTACCGCGATGCCGTGGCCAAGCTCAATCCGGCGCTCGACCGCCTGGTCGCCTTCATCGAAACCGACTACCTGGCCGCCAGCCGCGCCAGCACCGGCTGGAGCGCCCTGCCCAATGGCGCCGCCTGGTATCAGGCGCGCATCACCGACAGCACCAATCTCAAGCTCACGCCGCAGCAGATCCACGAACTCGGTCTGAAGGAAGTGGCGCGCATCCAGCGCAGCCTGGCCGACGTGGCCGCGCGCATGGGCTACAGCGGCCCGCTGGCCCAGTTCCCGCAATGGGTCAGCGCCAATCCGGCCTACAAGCCCTTCAAGTCCGAAGCCGAGGTGCTGGACGCCTACCGCCAGATCTACGGCGTGGTCGACGCCAAGCTGCCCGCCTATTTCAGCCTGCTGCCGAAGGCGCGCCTGGCGCTCGAACTGGAGCCGGAACTGACGCGCGCCACCGCCTCCGACCACTACACGCCGCCAGCCGCCGACGGCTCCCATCCGGGCGTGTTCTGGCCGGTCGTGAACGATCCCAAGGACTACAGCCGGGTGGGCATGGTCAGCCTGCTGCTGCACGAGGGCGTGCCCGGCCACCACCTGCACGCGGCCCTGCTGAAGGAACTGCCGCTGCCGGACTTCCGCAAGTTCAGCACCGAAAACCAGAACAACGCCGCCTACACCGAGGGCTGGGCCCTGTACTCGGAAACCCTGGGCAAGGAATTCGGTCTGTATGAAGACCCGGTCGCCTACTACGGCCACCTGAACGCGGAAATGCTGCGCGCCGTGCGCCTGGTGGTCGACACCGGTATGCACGCGCTCGGCTGGAGCCGCGAGAAGGCCATCGCCTATGCGATGGAGACCCTGGGCGCGAGCGAGGCGCGGGCGCGCAACCAGATCGAACGCTACATGGTCTGGCCGGCCCAGGCGCTCAGCTACAAGATCGGCGCGCTGAAGATCCTGGAACTGCGCGAGCGGGCCCAGCAGGCGCTCGGTCCGAAGTTCAGCTACCCGGCCTTCCATGCCGTGGTGATCGGCGACGGCACCCTGCCCCTGCCCATCCTCGAAGCGCGCGTGGACGCCTGGATCGCCCGCACAAAATAGCTTTTTGGAAATAGGGCGTACAATGGAGCATCTTTTCCAACACGATGCTCGCTTGCCCATGCGCCCGTCCCGCCTGCCCCGACTGCTGTGCGCCGCCCTGCTGGCGGCCGCCGCTGTGCCGGCCTGGGCGGCGGGCTGCACGCGCCCGCTGAACGTGCCGCTGGCGCCGCTGGGCGTCAGCGTCATCGTCGAGGGCGAGCATGTCAGCGGCATCTATCCGCGCCTGCTCGAACGCATCAGCGACCGCACCGGCTGCCAGTTCAAAACTTCGGTGGTGCCGCAGGCGCGGCTCGAGGCCCTGTTCGCGGCCGGCGGCGCCGACATCATGGCCCCGGCCAGCCAGACGCGTCGGCGCGATCAGCTCGGCAGCTTTGTGGCGCTGATGGAAACGCGCGCCATGCTGCTCTCACTCGACAAGGCGTATGCCAGCGTGCACAGCCTCGATGAGCTGCTCGGTCTTAAGGAAGTGCGCGTGGCCGTGGTGCGCGGCAATGACTATGGCGAGGCCTACCAGAACGCCGTGCACCAGCTCGAGCTGCAGGGCCGCCTCTACCGCGAGAACGATCCCGAACATGTGGCGCGTCTGCTCACGGCCGGGATGGCCGACGTCGCCCTGATCACACCGATGAGCCTGGCCCACGCGATCAAGAGCGACAGCCGCACCGCGCCCGCCCTGCCGCGCCTGCGCATGACGGCCCTGCGTGAACTGGGCTGGCGCGCCAGCGGCGTCTATCTGTCGCTGACGAGCCTGAACGCGGCTGAACGCGACTACCTGGCCCACCAGTTCCGCGAGCATTTCCGTACCGACGAGGTGTGGGATGCCTACAAGCGCTACTACCCGCCCGAGGTGCTGGCCGTCAGTGTCCGCCGGCGCTGAGCGTGGCCGGCACGCGCAGCAGGCCCTGGCTTTCCATCTTCTGCAGCACCTTGCCCAGGCGCTGGGCCAGCTCGCGGTGCTGCGGCGCCAGCCACAGATAGCTGGCCTCGCGCTCGAAGCGGACGATGCGCAGGCTGGGATCGCGCAGCTCCGGCACCAGGCTCAGCACGCTGGCCAGGCCGACGCAGGCATCGACCCGGCCCAGCTTGGCCATGCCGACACAGGCTTCGTAGGAGCCGACCACTTCACGCGCGGCCACCTCGCGCGTATTCGATTCGACCGCCTTGGCCCCGCGCATATAGGCGATGCGATAGGGTTTGAGGTCGCGCCAGCTGCGCGGGTGCAGGGTCTCGGAGGTGGTGACGGCGAGGAATTCGCCATAGGTCAGGGCCGGCTCGACGCGCACGGCCTCGGGCATCTCGTCATTGAAATTGCGGGCGCGCGCGATGTCGCCATCGAACTGGCCGCTTTTGAACGCCATCAGCGCGCGCGCCGGCGGGTTGTAGGTCAGGCTGATGCCGATACCGGCGCGGCCGGCGGCGGTATCGAGGATCTCGCGCAGGTGCTGGGTCATCGGATTGTCGAGCGGCGTGGGCGATACCAGGCGCAACACCGGCTCGGCGCCGGCGCTGTGCAGGCAAGCCAGCAAGACGAGGCCGGCGGCAGAGCGTAACAACATGTTTGATCAGTCTAGCTACCAATAAGCGCATCATACCAAGAGCCTGCGCGCCACGTCGGTATGAAATTGCATCAAACTTTTCGCGTTAGAATCGCGCATCGCCCCTGACCGAGGATCCCATGCCGCGTTGTGCTTCCCTTCTGCTTGGCGCCCTGCTCGCCAGCGCCCTGCCCGCCCAGGCCCTGCCGCCCGCCCTGCAGGAACTGGTCGCCTTCGAGCACAAGCTGCTGGCGATCGAACATGTCGAGCTGTGGGACGGGCGCGGCGGCGCGCCCCTGGCCGATGCCACGGTCCTGATCCGCGACGGCCGCATCGCCGCCGTCGGCCCGGCCGGCCAGGTCGCCATTCCCGATGGCGCCGTGCGTCAGGACGGGCGCGGCCACAGCCTCACACCGGGTTTCGTGATGGTGCACGAGCACCTGTTTTACCCGCTCGTGCGCGGTTCCTATGGGGCGATGTTCAATAGCTTCCCGGCCCTGTATCTGGCCGGCGGCGCCACCACGATCCGCACGGCCGGCTCGATGAGCCCGTTTGCCGACCTGAACCTCAAGCGCGACATTGCGGCCGGCCTCGCGATCGGCCCCGACATGGACGTGACGGCACCCTATTTCAACGGGCCCGAGCGCTTCGTCAGCCAGGTGCCGCGCGTCGATTCCGACCAGCAGGTCGAACGCATGGCCGCCTACTGGACCCAGGAAGGGGCCACCAACTACAAAGCCTATATGACGCTGCGCCGCGCCCAGCTCGGCACCCTGATCCGCAGCGCCCATGCGCGCGGCCAGAAGGTCACGGCCCATCTGTGCGGGGTCACCTATGCGGAGGCGGCCGCGCTCGGCATCGACAATCTTGAACACGGCTTCTTCGCGGCCAGCGATTTCGTCGCCGACAAGAAGCCCGACGAATGTCCGAGCCCGCAGCGCATGCTGGCCAGCCTGAACGCGCTCCCGCTCGACAGCCCGGCCATGCGCGCCCTGCAGCAGCAGCTGATCGCACGCAAGGTCGCGCTGACCTCGACGCTGACCGTGTTCGAAACCTTCGCCGGCGGCCGCCCGCTGGCCCCGGCCGGCGCCCTCGATCTGCTCACGCCCGAGCTGCGCGAGGGCTATCTGCGTGGCTACAGCGAGCGCGCGAATGCGCCCGGCAATGGCTACACGGCCCTGCTGCCGAAGGCCATGGCCTGGGAGAAGCAATTCTTCGACGCCGGCGGCCTGCTGCTGGCCGGCACCGACCCGACCGGCTATGGCGGCGTGGTGCCCGGCTACTCAAATCTGCGCCAGGTCGAACTGCTCGAAGAAGCCGGCCTGAGCCGCGCCCAGGCCCTGCAGGTATCGACCTGGAACGGCGCCCGCTATCTGGGCCGTGAGGCCGAGGTCGGCAGCATCGCCGCCGGCAAGCGCGCCGACCTGATTCTGTTCAAGGGCAGCCTGGCCGCCGGCGCGCGCGCCTGGCCGCCGATCGTCTGGACCATGAAGGCCGGCGTGGCCTACGACCGGGCGCGTATCCTTTCCGCCACAAAGGGGCGGGTCGGACTTGAGTAAGCACAGCAGATGTAAGAAAGGACACCGCGCTGTAACAATTTGTCTTTAGGCTTGAAGACGTGATGCGCTTGCTTGCATCATGGTGGTCAAGCTTAAAGGAACATAATCATGCAGCGCATCGTCGACTTCTTCCAGAACCTGTTTTCCTCATCCCGCATCGATGCCGATGATGAGCTGATGGGGCCGATCGATTTGTCCGATCCTTACTGCGCCAGTCTCGTTCAGCAACTCGAGACGCAATAAAAAAATCCCGCATGTCGCGGGATTTTTTTTGTCCAGACTGCCCGGCAGCGATCAGCCGCCCGGCGCCCCGGGGCGCGTTTCCACCAAACGGCAAACGCGTTTGATATTGGCGACCGGCACGCCCGACTTGAGTGAGTCGGCAATGCATTGGGCCTTATCGGGGGTCGAAGCGGCGACGATCACGAAGATCACCGCCACTGCGCCCACCAATCCGAGCAGTATCGCCAAGCCTTTCAACAGATCCTTGTCCATACTGGCTTCACCAAAATCAAAAGAATTGCGCTAATAATCTATTCTAGACCAAGCTGTAAAAAATACATACTTGGTTAAAAATAAATAACAACCGGAAATACTAATTGTCGATACGCAATAATAGCCAATTCTGCCCGCGCGGGCCAGTGCTTTAATCGTAGTAGGCCGGCGCGTGCTTGATGCCGGCGTTCTGGGCCGCATCATGCTGGATCCACAGGGTCGCCTTGTTGTCCTTCAGGAACTGCGCGGCCGCTTCCATCGTCTTGACCGACTGCTCCTTGTCGAAGTTAAAGCTCGGCACGCCCTTGCGTTCCCAGTTCTCGGTGAAATGCACGAGGTCGCCCGAGATCAGCAGATTGCCGGTCTTCGGCAGCTTGACGAACAGGGCCTGGTGGCCGGGCGTATGGCCGAGCATGCGCTTGATGGTCACGCTGCCGTCGCCGAACACGTCGAGGTCGCCGCTGAGCTGCTTGACGGGATTGGCCTTCAGGGTCGGATAGGTGGCCGGGTCGTTGTTGTACTTGCGCGCATCGGGACCGAAAGCCGACTCGTACTCTTCCTTCTGCATCAGCAGGATCGAGTTCGGGAACAGGCCGACATTGCCGATATGGTCGAAGTGCATGTGCGACAGGCCGAGATAGGTGACGTTCTTCGGCTCGATGCCGATCTGGGCGAACTGGCCGGCCAGGGTCTTCGGCATCTTGATGTGGAACAGCGGCGAGGGCTTGACCCCGTCCGACTGGGCGTTCAGGGCGTCATTGAAGCCGGTGTCCCAGATCAGCGTGCCTTTCGGGTGCACCACCAGGTAGCAGCTGTCGACCAGGGTCTTGGGCTTGCCCACGTCGACGCCGGGGCTGAACACGGAGATGTCCGACACATTCACGATGCCGCAGTCGAACACATAGAGTTTGAGGGCGGTGGCGTCGGCGGCCATGGCCTGGCCGGCCAGCAGGCCAAGGCCTGCGATCAGGGAACGGAGCTGCATGATGTCCTTTCTGTTGCGGTTAGGAGAAGGAAGCTTCAGTGCGCATGGCCGCTTGCACGGCCGGGCGCGCTGCCATGCGCGCCATGAACGCGGCCAGCGCGGGCCACGGCGTCAGATCGAACTGCACCCACTGCGACCAGTGCACGGCCACGTACAGATAGGGATCGGCCAGGCACAGGCTGGCGCCGGTCAGGTAGTCCTGGGCGCTGAGCACCTGGTCGACGTAGGCCAGGCGCTTGCGCAGGCTGGCGCGGGCCGCGTCTTTCTCGGCGGCGCTGGCGCCCGGGGTGAACAGGGGGCCGTAGGGCTTGTGGATTTCGCTGTTGATGAAGGCCAGCCAGCTCAGCACCTCGTAGCGGCGCGGATCACCCGGGGCCGGCAGCAGGCTGGTCGCCTCGGCCTGCTCGGCCAGGCATTGCAGCACGGCCGGCACTTCGCTGACCCGCTGGCCGTTGGCCGATTCCAGCACCGGCACATAGCCCTTGGGATTGATGGCGCAAAAGTCGCTGCCGTCGGGCAGGCGCTTGCTGGCCAGGTCGACCTTGACCAGGTCCAGCGGCAGACCCAGTTCCTGGGCCACGATATGCGGGGCGAGCGAGCAGGCGCTCGGCGAGAAATACAGTTTCATACGCGTCCTTGAAAAGCTCAGGGCGCGAAGTCTACTCCGATTTGTGCGGAATTGCAGGACGCCCTAAGCGGCGCCCGCCGGCGCTGCCAGCGGATCGGCCTGACCGGTCTCGGTCGGCGTCACGCGCGGGATGCGCAGCGTGAAGTGGGCGCCCTGGCCGAGCGTGGAACTGACGCTGATCGTGCCGCCGAACTGCTTGACGATCAGGTTGTAGACGATGTTCAGCCCCAGGCCGGTGCCGCCCTGGCCGCGCCGCGTGGTGAAGAAGGGATCGAATACGCGGTCCAGCACATCCGGGGCGATGCCCTTGCCGTCGTCGTCGACGTGGATCTCGACGATGTCGCCGTCGAGGCGGGCGCTGATCTGGATCGTGCCCGGGGTGTCGATTTCAAACGCATGCTCGACGCAATTGAGCGTCAGGTTCGTGATGACCTGGGCGAAGGCGCCGGGGAAGCTGTCGAGCACGATATCGGGCGGACAGGCCAGCACCACGCGCAGCGGCGACTTCTTGAATTTCGGCTGCAGGCTGGCCACCACCTCTTCCACATATTCCTTGAGCGCGAACGGGCGCCGCACCTCACTGGTCTGGTCGACCGCGATCTGCTTGAAGCTGTGGATCAGGTGGGCCGCGCGGTAGGCGTTGTTCATGATGAGCCGGCTCGATTCGCTGGCCGTCTCCAGGTATTTGAGGATGTCCGACTTCTTGACGCCACCGGCATTGACGGCCGTCTGCACCTCGTCGGTGGCCGACTTCAGCACCGAGGCCGAGGTCAGGGCGATGCCGACCGGGGTGTTGATTTCGTGGGCGACGCCGGCCACCAGGCCGCCGAGCGAGGCCAGGCGCTCGGCCTGCAGCAGCGACTCCTGGGTTTGCTTGAGGTCCTGCAGGGCCTTGGCCGTCTCCTGGGCCGATTTGCGGGCCTGGTCCTCGGCCTCGCGGATGCGCTGGATGATGGTCTTCAGACGCCGCTGAATCTGGTTGAAGCCGCGGATCACCTCGCCCAGCTCATCCTTGCGGTCTTCGGGCAGTTCGCCGACTTCCTCCGAGCCGCGCGTGGCCAGGTCGAACAGGCCGTCGCGCAGCTGCTTGAGCGGCTCGAACACGACGCGCAGCGAGAGCGAGAGCGCGAACACCAGGATGATGTCGAGCAGCAGCACCTCGACCACCTTGCGCGTCAGTTCGGAGGCCAGGGCCGCCTCGATCTGGGCGCGGCTGAAATTGATCACGACCTTGCCGACCACCACCGGCTTGATGGCGGCGCTGGCCGAGCCGCCGTCCTGGAACACCAGGCTGGCTTCGACCGGCGTGCCGCCCGGCTCGGCGGCCGGCTGGGCGATCGGCACCAGCTTGCCGTCCGCGCCGCGCATCTTGCCGGCGAACAGGCCCACCGAGGTGTCGTACACACGGATCGCCACCACTTCGGGCGGCAGCATTTCGGCTTCGACGATGCTGTCGACTTTGGATTTGTCGAGGTCCCACAGGGCCGAGGGCAGACTGATCTGCAGGCGCGTGAGCACGCCCTGGCGCAGGCGCTGATTGCTCGCTTCCAGGTCCTTGCCGAGAGAGTATTGCGTGTAGCTACCGGAGATCGCCAGCACCAGGGTGACGATCACCACAAATAACAGCTTCAGACGATTCTGAATACTGAACATCACCCCTCCCGCGCTCTGTGCGCTGCGGTCTTTTTCTGTCAATGTAAAAGAACGCTTGCGTCTTGGCAAGTGAAGGGAAAAGTTTGCTAAGATCACTGCAACCACGGAGGCGCCTATGAGCAAGCTCTACCACCAACTGGCCCTGGCCGAACTGCGGCCCGGTATGGTGCTGTCGGACGAGGTGCAGGATAACAACGGCGCCATTCTGCTGGCCGCGGGCACCGTCTTGACGGTCCCGATGATCGCCTCGCTGGCGCGCCATCAGGTGCACACGGTGGCCGTGGTGCAGGACCCGCCGGCCGACGGCGCTGCGCCGGAAGCGGCCGACGCCGAGGGCCATGCCGTGATGGAAACGCGGCTGGCCCACCTCTTCCGCAAACACGATCCCGACGCCGACATGGACTGGGCCACCGGCATCCTGTGGCGCTATCTGACGGACTTTCGCACGGAAAAGGCGCCCGAACAATGAGCCAACTTGCCCTGGCCGATGTGATGGCCCACCTGGACGACCTGCCGACCTTGCCGGCCGTGGTCATGGACCTGCTCAATAGCATTGATCAGGAAGACGTCGATATCGGGACGCTGGCGAAGAAAGTGTCCTACGACCAGGCGCTGACGGCCAAGACCCTGCGCATGGCCAACTCCGCCTCGCACGGCCTGCAGGTCAAGGTGACGACCATCCAGCAGGCCATCAATTACCTCGGCTTTCAGGCCACGCGCAATCTGGTGATGACGGCCGCGCTGACCGGCTGCTTCCCGCACGGGCGCTGCCGCGGCTTCGACGACCGCGGCTTCTGGCGCCACTCGATCGCCACCGCCTGCGCCGCGCGGGTGCTGGCGCGCCATCTGAAATTCAACCAGGACTATGCGTTCACGGCCGGCCTGCTGCACGATATCGGCCGCCTGGTGCTGGTCACCTGCTTCCCCGACGACTATGCCGAGGTGCTCGAGCACCGCGCCGCGCACGACCTGTTCCTGCTCGAGGCCGAACATGCGGTGCTCGGCCTCGACCACGTGGTGGCCGGGCTGTGTCTGGCCGAGCATTGGCATTTTTCGGAAACGATGATCAGCGCAATTGCCAATCATCATGGGCCGGACCGGCAGGGCGCCGGCTTTCTGGCTGCGATCGTGCACGTGGCCAATGCCATTGTGCACGGTCTGGATCTGGCCCACGACAGCGACGAACTGGTGCCGCCGGTGTCGGGCGTGGCCTGGACGGCCATGGGCCTGGACGAGGCGACCTACCTGCACATCTTCCGCGAAACGGAATTGCACTACGGCGAGATCGCCGCCGTCCTGCTGGCCTGATCAGTTGCGCGTATCCGGCTTCACGTCATTGCCGGCATCATTCGCCTGCGCGGCCGGGTCGGTGCGGGTGTGGCCGGCGCTGGCCATGGTGTCGGCCGTCGGGCTGGCGCTCTGCACGGGTTTGCCGGCCGCCTGGGCGTTGACGTCGCCGGGTTTCGGCCGGCCTTGCGCATCGGACAGGCGGTACTTGGTGCGGCGGTCGCCCATCAGGTCGCGCAGGTCGCGGATGCTCATGCCCGTGACCTCGTGCATGCGGATCAGCAGCGACGCGCCGACCGGCAGGCGGTGGTGGCGGATCTTGCTGATCACCGGCGGGGCCACTTCGAGCGCGCGCGAGAGGGCGGCGTCGTTCTTCAACTGCATCTTGCCGAGCAGAATGTCCAGCAGATGGTTGGGGTTGTAGCTTTCCTGAGATGAAAGTGCATGGTGTGCCATGGTTTTGCCTCATTGGTTGGGTTGAAACAGTTCGGGAGCGAACGTAGTCAAAGACCAATATCCACCCGAGTAAGTTCCCCGAATTCATGTTGGGGACCGCCTTGCCATTCAAACAAACTGGGTCCTGGCGGGTTTGTGTCGAATCAAGCTATCCTTGGAAAACTTGCAATAAGGGCATTTCACCACCATGCCACCTGCCGTGGCGCACATTTGAGGAGACCTCCATGGCCTTGCATCCCGCCGCCGCCGCGACCCTGTCGCGCTGGCATGCAATGGTGGCCGCGCGCGACTTCAGTTCCCTGGCTGAATTGATGGACCCGGCCGCTTGTTTCCGCTCGCCCATGAAATACCAGGCCTACGAGGGCGCCGACTGGGTCGTGCGCATCCTGCAGGCCGCGATGCGGACCTTCGAGGACTTCCGTTACGAGAGGGAGTTTGAGTCAGGAAACGCCGATGTCGGCCTGGAATTCGCGGCGCGCGTCGGCGACAAGCAGTTGAAGGGCATCGATCTGATCCAGTTCGGACCCGATGGCCGCATCGTCGCGTTTGAAGTGATGATTCGCCCGGCCAGCGGCCTGCTGGCCCTGGGCGAGGCGATGGGACGCGCCCTCGGCCTGCCCGGGCGCTGAGGGCTCAGGCCGTGACGTTGATGCGCTGACCTTTTTCGCTCGGTTCCTTGCGCTGGTCGGCCGCCTTGGCCGCCAGTTCCTGGCGCGTCAGGAAAGCTTTCTGGGCCGCGTCGGCGGCCGCTGCATCATTGGCCGCCTGCTGCTTGACGCGCGTGTCGTCGCTGCTGCGCGGGGCCGGGCTGCTCGTGCCCGAAGCCTCGGGCCGGTCGGCGCGCCGCTGCACGGTGGCGCCGCCCACCTGGGGCTGGGCCGAGGCCGGATTGCGCGCGGCATTGCCCTGGGCGCGCTGGCGCGCCTGCTGCAAATTGGCAAACGCCTCGGCGGCCTTCTGCAGGTCATTCGATTTCAGGGCCTGGTCGAGGGCTTTGACGGCATCGCTGGTTTCGGTCGCGGCGTTCTGGGTCGGCACCGCCCCGCGCAGGTCCTGCACGGCTTTCTGGGCGGCCACGGTATTCGACTCCTTGAGGGCCTTGGCGATGTCGATGATGGCCTTGTCGGCCTTGCGTTCCGACCCCGCGCGCGTGAGCGCCTGGTTGCCGGCACTGGCCCCGGTGATCGCGATGGACGCGAGATTTCCTGCCATGAAGGTCTCCAATTTTTCCTTGGCGCATTTCGCCAATATCAACGTAGCTTACTTTCTGGACAAATCAATGTCAAAAAAGCAAACATCAGAGCAGAAAGCGCAAAATAGGCTACACTATCGTCCTCCCGCAATACCGCCCTCCCCATGCAGAAGAAAGTTTTTATCAAGACCTTCGGGTGCCAGATGAACGAGTACGACTCGGACAAAATGGCCGACCTGATGAACGCCACCGACGGCCTGGTGCGTACCGACACGCCCGATGATGCCGACCTGATCCTGCTGAACACCTGCTCGGTGCGCGAAAAAGCCCAGGAAAAGGTGTTTTCCGACCTCGGCCGCCTGAAGGAATTGAAGAAAACCAATCCCAACCTGATCATCGGCGTCGGCGGCTGCGTCGCCTCGCAGGAGGGCGCGGCCATCGTCAAGCGCGCCCCCTTCGTCGACGTGGTGTTCGGTCCGCAGACCATCCACCGCCTGCCCAAGATGATCGAACTGCGGCGTGCCTCGGGCACGGCCCAGGTCGACATCTCCTTCCCCGAAATCGAGAAATTCGACCACCTGCCGCCCGCCCGCGTCGAAGGCGCCACGGCCTATGTGTCGATCATGGAAGGCTGTTCCAAATACTGCTCCTACTGCGTCGTGCCCTACACGCGCGGCGAGGAAGTCTCGCGCGGCTTCGAGGACGTGCTGGCCGAGGTGGCCGGCCTGACCGCCCAGGGCGTGAAGGAAATCACGCTCCTCGGGCAGAACGTCAATGCCTACCGCGGCAAGATGGAAGACGGCGAGATCGCCGATTTTGCGCTGTTGATCGAGTACGTTGCCGCCATTCCGGGCATCGAGCGGATCCGTTTCGTGACCAGCCACCCGAAGGAATTCAGCCAGCGCCTGATCGACTGCTATGCGCGCATCCCGCAACTGGTGAACCACCTGTATCTGCCGGTCCAGCATGGTTCGGACAAGATTCTGGCCGCCATGAAGCGCGGCTACACGGCGCTCGAATACAAGTCGATCATCCGCCGCATCCGCGCCGTGCGGCCCGACATCGCCATCTCGTCCGACTTCATCGTCGGCTTCCCCGGCGAGACCGAGGAGGATTTCGAGGCCATGATGAAGCTGGTCCAGGACGTGGGCTTTGAAAACAGCTTCAGCTTCATCTTCAGCAAGCGCCCGGGCACGCCGGCCGCCAATCTGCACGACGACACCCCGCGCGACGTCAAGCAGGCGCGCCTGGCCCGCCTGCAGGCCCTGCTCGACGAGAACACGCGCCGCAACGGCCAGGCCATGGTCGGCAGCGTGCAGCGCATCCTGGTCGAAGGCCCGTCCAAGCGCGGCGGCACCGAACTGCAGGGGCGTACCGAATCGAACCGCGTCGTCAACTTCGAAGGCGGCGCCCACGGCCAGCAGCTGACTGGCCACTTCATCGACGTTCACATCACGGAAAGCCACGACTACACCTTGCGCGGTGAAATCGTCCCGCGCAGCGACAGCGTGGCGCAAGCAAGTTGAAAAAACCCGTCCAGCCCCATTACTTCATTCCCGAGCCGCTCGACAACACGCGCCTGGCGCACCTGTGCGGGCCGCTCGATGAAAACCTGCGCCAGATCTCGGCCGCCCTCGACGTGACCATCTTCCGGCGCGGCGAGAAATTCATCGTCAGCGGCGACAACGCCGAGCGCGCCGTCAAGATTCTCGAGCGCTTCTACGCCGTCGCCAACAAAGTGGTGCCGATCGAGGAAGTCCAGCTGGCCCTGGTCGAGCAGCGCTCGGGCCTGCAGCCGGCGCTCGAACACGCGCCGGTCGAGGACGCGGCCGAGCTCGACATGACGAGCCCAGTGCTGAAGACGCGCCGCAGCGATCTGCGCGGGCGCACCCCGCACCAGATCGGCTATCTGAAGTCCATCCTCGAGCACGACATCAGTTTCGGGGTCGGTCCGGCCGGCACTGGCAAGACCTATCTGGCCGTGGCCTGCGCCGTCGACGCGCTCGAGCGCGATGCCGTGAAACGCATCATCCTGACCCGTCCGGCTGTCGAGGCCGGCGAGCGCCTGGGCTTCCTGCCGGGCGACCTCAACCAGAAGGTCGATCCCTATCTGCGCCCCCTTTACGACGCCCTCTACGATCTGCTCGGCTTCGACCGCACGCAGAAGATGTTCGAAAAGCAGGTGATCGAAATCGCCCCGCTCGCCTACATGCGCGGGCGCACGCTCAACCACGCCTTCGTGATTCTGGACGAGGCCCAGAACACGACGGTCGAGCAGATGAAGATGTTCCTGACCCGCATCGGCTTCGGCTCGAAAGCCGTGGTCACGGGCGACGTCACCCAGGTCGACCTGCACAAGACCCAGAAGTCCGGCCTGGTCGACGCCCTGCATGTGCTGCGCGGCGTGCGCGGGATCGGCTTCACCCAGTTCTCCAGCGCCGACGTGGTGCGCCATCCGCTGGTGGCGCGCATCGTCGACGCCTATGACAAGGCAGCCGAGCTGCCCCTGCCCAAGCCCATTAGCGAGGCTAAACATGTCCGAAAAAAATAAGCTGAGCTTATCCGTCCAATTCGCCGACGAGCGCCTGGCCGCCGCTCTGCCGCGCCCGCGCCTGCGCCGCTGGGTGCAGGCCGCCCTGTTCGCACCGGCCGAGCTGACCATCCGCTTCGTCGACGCGGCCGAGGGGCGCGCCCTGAACCAGGCCTACCGCGGCAAGGACTATGCGACCAATGTGCTGACCTTCGCCTACAACGAGGGCGAGGACATCGCGGACGACGAGCCGACCCGGGCCGACATCATCCTGTGCAGCGATGTGCTCGAAACCGAGGCCAAGGAACAGGGCAAGACGCTCGAGGAGCATGCGGCCCATCTGGTCGTGCACGGGGTTCTGCATGCCCAGGGCTACGACCACATGGACGAGGACGAAGCCAATGAAATGGAAGCCCTCGAGACCGAGATTCTGGCCGGCCTGGGCTTTGCCGATCCCTATGCCTGAACGCCCGAAACGGCTGCCACGGGCGCCGCTCGTGGTATCCTAGGCGCTTCGCAACAACGGCTTCACGCCAACTATGCCCGAGCACCCTAGTGACATCCGTCCGGATGCCAAACCTCACCGCTCCCTGCTGGAGCGGCTGACCGCCCTTATTTCTCCCGAGCCGGAAAACCGCGCCGAACTGCTCGACATCCTGCACGACGCCCACGAACGCAATCTGCTCGATGCCGATGCGCTGTCGATGATCGAAGGCGTGTTCCAGGTGTCCGACCTGTCGGCGCGCGACATCATGGTGCCGCGCTCGCAGATGGACGTGATCGACATCAGCAAGCCGATCGAGCAATGGCTGCCGATCGTGCTGGAAACGGCGCACTCGCGCTTTCCCGCCATCGAAGGCAACCGCGACAAGGTGGTCGGCATCCTGCTGGCCAAGGACCTGCTGCGCTACTACGCCGACCAGGACAGCTTCGACGTGCGCGACATGCTGCGTCCGGCCGTGTTCATCCCCGAGTCCAAGCGCCTGAACGTGCTGCTGCGCGACTTCCGCGCCAACCACAACCACATGGCCATCGTGGTCGATGAATACAGCGGCGTGGCCGGCCTGATCACGATCGAGGACGTGCTCGAACAGATCGTCGGCGACATCGAGGACGAATACGACTTCGACGAGGAAGAGGACAACATCATCTCGGTCAAGGAGGGCCAGTTCGGCCCGCGCTGGCGCGTGCGCGCGCTGACCGAGATCAGCCAGTTCAACGAGGCCATCGGCGCCAGCCTGTCCGACGAGGACGTCGACACCATCGGCGGCCTGGTGGCCAATCACCTGGGCCGGGTGCCGCACAAGGGCGAGCAGTTCACGCTCGGCGCCCTGCGCTTCGAAGTGCTGCGCGCCGACGCGCGCCAGGCCCACGTCCTGCTGGTGGAGAAACTGCCACCGGCCGACGAAGAGGCCGTGCACGACTGATGCGCCAGCCTTTCCTGCGCTCGGCGGCCGAGCATCAGGGCCCGCGCCCCCTGCTGCGCGCGATGGGCCTGGCCATGGCGGCCGGCGCGGCGTCGGTGTTTGCCTTCGCCCCGTTTGGCAACTGGTGGCTGGCCATCGCCAGCATCGGCTTCCTGTTCTACCAGGTCGGCCTGGTGCCCGCGCCGCGGCGCGCCGCCTGGATCGGCTGGGCCTTCGGGCTCGGCTGGTCGGTGGCCGGCATGCACTGGCTGCATGTGGCCATGCACCGCTTCGGCAATCTGCCCTGGCTGCTGGCGGCCGTGGCCGTCGTGCTGCTCGGCTGCTACATGGGCCTGTTCTTCAGCGCCGCCATGGCCGCCGCCAGCTGGCTGCGGCAGCGCTTTGCGATCGGCATTGCCTGGTTCTTCCTGGCCGTGCTGCCGGCCTGCTGGAGCCTGGGCGAATGGGTGCGCGGCTGGCTCTTCACCGGCATTCCCTGGGTCAGCAGCGGCTATGTCCACACCACCAGTCCGCTGGCCAGCCTGGCGCCCGTGTTCGGTGTCTACGGCCTCGGCTGGGCCACGGCCCTGTGCGGCGGCGCCCTCGTCATGCTGATCCAGCGCCAGCGCTGGGCCGGGATCGGCGCGCTGGCGGCCGTGGCCGCGGCCGCCGTCGGCTTCGGCCAGATCGCCTGGACCAGCCCGAGCGGCAACGCCATCAGCGTACGCTTGAACCAGGGCAATATCGCCCAGAGCGAGAAATTCGACGCCGCCCGCATCGACAGCGCCCTGCTGCTCTACCGCGACCTGCTGACGCGCCAGCCGGCCGACCTGGTGGCGGCGCCGGAAACGGCGATCGTGCTGTTCCCGCAACAGCTGCCGCCCGGCTATCTGGACAGCCTGGCCGCGTATGCGCGCGACAGCCGCAGCGCGCTGCTGTTTGGGATTCCCCTGGCCGACAGCCCGAGCCGCTATGCCAACAGCGTGCTCGGCTTTGCGCCCGAAGGCGGCAGCTACCGCTACGACAAGCGCCACCTGGTGCCCTTCGGCGAATTCATTCCGCCCGGCTTTCGCTGGTTCACCGAGCTGATGCGCATTCCCCTGGGCGACTTCACGCCCGGCGGTCCGGTCCAGCCGGCCATGGCCGTGCGCGACCAGCGCGTGCTGCCGAATATCTGCTACGAAGACCTGTTCGGCGAGGAGATCGCGGCCAATCTGCGCGCCAGCGCGGCCCCGGCCACGATCCTGCTGAATGTGTCGAATATGGCCTGGTATGGCGAGAGCGTGGCGATTCCCCAGCACCTGCAGCTGTCGCAGATGCGCGCGCTCGAAACCGGGCGGCCGGTGCTGCGCGCCACCAATAACGGCGCCACCGCCATCATCGACGCCGACGGCCAGGTGCGCCAGATGCTGCCGTTTTACCAGCGCGGCACCCTGAGCGGCACGGTCCAGGGCCGGCAGGGCCTGACCCCGTATGTGCGCGTCGGCAATGCCGGCGTGCTGCTGCTCTGCCTGCTGGCAGTGGGCGCCGCCGTCCTGATCGGACGCCAGCGGCGCGCCTGAATTTCCGCAATCTCAGCGGACTTTCCGCTAAAATTGGCTGTTTTGCGAAACTTTTCCCTACGCGCGATGCTCACCTTCCAACAACTGATCCTGACGCTCCAATCTTACTGGGACAAGCACGGCTGCGCCCTGCTCCAGCCCTATGACATGGAAGTGGGCGCCGGTACCTTCCACACCGGCACCTTCCTGCGTGCGATCGGCCCTGAACCCTGGCGCGCCGCCTATGTCCAGCCCTCGCGCCGCCCGAAGGACGGCCGCTATGGCGAAAATCCGAACCGCATGCAGCACTACTACCAGTACCAGGTGGTGCTCAAGCCGGCGCCGGAAAACATCCTCGACCTGTACCTGGGCTCGCTCGAAGCCCTGGGCCTGGACCTGAAGCAGAACGATGTGCGCTTTGTCGAAGACGACTGGGAAAGCCCGACCCTGGGCGCCTGGGGCCTGGGCTGGGAAGTCTGGCTCAACGGCATGGAAGTGACGCAGTTCACCTATTTCCAGCAAGTTGGCGGTCTCGACTGCAAACCCGTGCTCGGCGAAATCACCTACGGCCTCGAGCGCCTGGCCATGTATCTGCAGGGCGTCGAGAACGTCTACGACCTGGTCTGGACCGAGTGGGAAGAAGGCGGCGTGAAAAAGACGCTGCGCTATGGCGATGTGTTCCACCAGAACGAGGTCGAGCAGTCGACCTATAACTTCGAGCATGCCAACACCGAGCTGCTGTTCCAGCAGTTCGCCAACCACGAAGCGGAAGCCAAGCGCCTGATCGGCCTGGAGCTGACCCTGCCGGCCTATGAGCAGATCATGAAGGCCTCGCACAGCTTCAATATGCTCGACGCCCGCGGCGCCATCTCGGTCACCGAGCGCGCCGCCTACATCGGCCGCGTGCGCGCCCTGTCGCGCATGGTCGCCCAAGCCTACTACGATTCGCGCGAGAAGCTGGGCTTCCCGATGCTGCCCAAGGCCTGAACCGAGACTCACCATGAACCAGACTCTCCTCGTTGAACTGTTTACCGAAGAACTGCCGCCGAAAGCCCTGGCCAAACTGGGCGCGGCCTTTGCCGGCGCCATCGCCCAGGGCCTGCAGGCGCGCGACTTCCTCGAACCCGCCGCCCATGTGACGCCGTATGCGACCCCGCGCCGTCTGGCCGTGAGCATCAGCCATGTGCGTTCGGTCTCGCCCGACAAGCGGATACGCGAAAAAGTGCTGCCGGTGTCGGTGGCGCTGGACGCGAACGGCCAGCCGACCGCACCGCTGGCGAAAAAACTGGCGGCCCTCGGCTTCCCCGATGTGACGCTCGATCAGCTCGAACGGGCCCAGGACGGCAAGGCCGAAGCCTTCTTCTATTCCTACCAGGCGCCCGGTGTGGCGCTGGCGGCCGGCCTCCAGGCCGCGCTCGACGAAGCCCTGGCCAAGCTGCCGATTCCGAAGCTGATGTCCTACCAGCGCCCGGACGGCGCCACCGTGCAGTTCGTGCGCCCGGCCCACAAGCTGGTGGCCCTGCATGGCGACATGGTGGTGCCGGTCACGGCGCTCGGCCTGGCGGCCGGTGTGGTGACCCTCGGCCACCGCTTCCTGTCCAAGGGCGAAGTGGCCATCACCCACGCCGAGCGCTATGCCGGCACGCTGGAAGCCGAAGGCAAGGTGATCGCCAATATCGATGCGCGCAAGGAGAAGATCCGCGCCCAGCTGCTGGCCAAGGCCGGCCACGACAAGGTGCTGATGCCCGAGTCCCTGCTCGATGAAGTCAGCGCCCTGGTCGAATGGCCGGTCGTGTACGAGTGCCACTTCGAACAGGAATACCTGGCCGTGCCGCAGGAATGCCTGATCCTGACGATGCAGACCAATCAGAAGTACTTCGCGCTGACGGATGCCCACGGCAAGCTGCGCCACCGCTTCCTGATCGTCTCCAATCTCGAGACGGCCGACCCGCAGCACATCATCGGCGGCAATGAGCGCGTGGTGCGCCCGCGCCTGTCCGACGCCAAGTTCTTCTTCGAGCAGGACAAGAAGAAGACCCTGGCCGCGCGCCTGCCGCTGCTGGCCAATGTGGTCTATCACAATAAGCTCGGCACCCAGGCCGCGCGCACCGAGCGTGTGCAGGCCCTGGCCGCGCGCATCGCCGCCCGCCTCGGCTACGACGTGGCCCTGGCCGAACGCGGCGCCCTGCTGGCCAAGGCCGACCTGCTGACCGACATGGTCGGCGAGTTCCCCGAGCTGCAGGGCATCATGGGCACCTACTATGCGCGCCACGACGGCGAGCCCGAGGAAGTGGCCCTGGCCGCCTCCGAGCACTACCAGCCGCGCTTTGCCGGCGACGCCCTGCCCGCCACCCGGACCGGTCTGGTGGTGGCCCTGGCCGACAAGCTCGAAACCCTGGTCGGCATCTGGGCCATCGGCCTGCAGCCGACCGGCGACAAGGACCCGTTCGCGCTGCGCCGCCACGCGCTCGGCGTGCTGCGCATGCTGCTCGAAAAGCGCCTGCCGCTGACCATCTCCGGCCTGCTGGACGATGCCTGCGCGGTGTTCGCCAATCAGCCCGGCTTTGCCGATCCGCGCGCCGAGGTCAGCGGCTTCATGCTCGATCGCCTGCGCGGCATCCTGCGCGAGCGCGGCTTCGCCCAGAACGAAGTCGAAGCCGTGCTGGCCCTGAATCCGGACCGCCTGGACGACATCGTGCCGCGCCTGGAAGCAGTGCAGGCCTTTGCCAATCTGGCCGAAGCGGCCGCCCTGGCCGCCGCCAACAAGCGCATCACGAATATCCTGAAGAAGAGCGAGTTCACCGGCGCCAGCGTCTCGCCGTCGCTGCTGACCGACCCCGCCGAACAGGCCCTGGCGGCCCAGGTCACAGCCGTCAAGCCCGCGGTCGACGCCGCGTTTGCGGCCGGCGACTACAGCGGCACGCTGAAGACCCTGGCCGCGCTGCGCGAGACCGTGGACGCCTTCTTCAACGACGTCATGGTCAACGCCGAGGACCCGGCCCTGCGCAACAACCGCCTGGCCCTGTTGTCCGAGCTGCACGGCATGATGAACCGCGTGGCCGACATCTCCAAGCTGGCTGCCTGAGATGGACGGGGCGCGCATGAAGCTGATCATTCTCGACCGCGATGGCGTGATCAACCACGACTCGCCGGACTTCATCAAGAACCCGGGCGAGTGGATTCCGATTCCCGGTTCGCTGGAAGCGATCGCGCGCCTCAACCAGGCCGGCTACCGCGTGGTGGTGGCCTCCAACCAGAGCGGCATCGCGCGCCAGCTGTTCGACATGGACACGCTCAACGCCATCCACCGCAAGATGCACGATCTGGCGCAGCAGGTCGGCGCCACCATCGAGGCGGTGTTTTTCTGCCCGCACGCGGCGGTCGACAACTGCGACTGCCGCAAGCCAAAGGCCGGCATGTATGAGGAAATCGCCAAGCGCTATGGCGTCAGCCTGAAGGGCGTGCCGACGGTCGGCGATTCGCTGCGCGACCTGCAGGCCGGCTTCGTGGTCGGCTGCCTGCCCTACCTGGTCCTGACCGGCAAGGGCGAGAAGACCGCCCACACCGGCGGCCTGCCGCCCGGCACCCAGATCTTCCCCGATCTGGCGGCCATGGTGCAGCAGTTCCTGAAGAACCCCAACTGATCGGAGACAAGCCCTTGCTGTTCGTGCGCTCGCTGCTGCTGATGGTGTTGATGGTGCTGGCCACCGTCATCTGGATCTGGGTCTGCCTGCTGGTGGCGCCGCTGCCTTACGCCAAGCGCTACTGGGTGACGGCCCGCTGGAACGTGTTCGTCGTCTGGGCCGCCAAGGTCCTGTGCGGCATCAACTACGAAGTGCGCGGCTACGAGAACTTCCCCGACGGCCCGGCCATCGTGCTGTCCAAGCACCAGTCGGCCTGGGAGACGATCTTCCTGCTGCAGATGACACCGCGCCCGCTCGTCTACGTGTTCAAGCGCGCCCTGCTCTGGCTGCCCTTCTTCGGCTGGGGCCTGGCCCTGCTGCGCATGATCCCGATCGACCGCGCGCGCGGCAAGGACGCCTTTGCCCAGGTGGTGAAAATCGGGCGCAAGCGCCTGGCCGACGGCCAGTGGATCATCATGTTCCCGGAAGGGACGCGCATCCCCGTTGGTAAAAAGGGACGCTACAAAACGGGCGGTACGCGCCTGGCGCTGGAGACCAACACACCGGTGGTGCCGATTGCGTTAAACTCTGGCGAGTGCTGGCCACGCAACAGCTTCCTGCGCCACCCCGGCACGATCACGGTATCCATTGGCAAACCCATCGCACCCGCCGGCCACACGCCGGACAGTCTGATGCAAGAGGTAGAGAATTGGATCGAGTCAGAAATGCGCGTCATTTCGCCCCACGTCTACAGCGCTGGCTGAATGGGCTGGGCGACCGGATGCGCGCCCTAGCACCACAGCAGCCGCCAATGACAGCATCCAAGAGCTACGGTCAACAGCTCGAATTGTTTGCCCAGGACTTCTTCGCGGCGCTGGAGCCTTCCAGCGCCGAACCGGCCGCACCGGCCCCGGTCTTTTCCGCGCCGCCGCGCGTGCAGCCCTCCCCGCCCGATCCCGAGCCCGATGCCACGCCGGCGGCGCCGCTGCGCAGCGTGCTCCTGGCCGGCCAGCAGGTCGACTACCTGCTGCAGCGCTCCAAGCGCCGCACGATCGGCTTCACCATCGACGACGACGGCCTGCGCGTGACGGCGCCGCGCCGCGTCAGCCTGGCCGACATCGACCAGGCCCTGCGCAGCAAGCAGCGCTGGATTCTCGATAAGCTGGGCGAGCGCCAGGCGCGCCAGGCTGCGCGCGCCCGCCACGGCAAGCTCGAATGGGTCGATGGCGCGCGCCTGCCCTTCCTCGGCGACCACATCACGCTGCGCCTCGAGCACGCGCCCAAGAGCCGCTGCCATTTCGCACGCGAGGAAGGCCTGCTGACGATCGGCGTGGCGCCCGGCCTGGCCGAGTGGCAGCTCAAGGAACGCGTGCGTCTGTGGTTTGTGGAGGAAGCGCGCGCCCTGTTCGGCCAGCGCCTCGACCACTATGCGGCGCGCCTGGGCGTGCAGTACCGCGCCTTCGCACTGACCTCGGCCGGCACGCGCTGGGGCTCGTGCACGGCGCACGGCCATATCCGCCTGAACTGGAAGCTGATCCACCACCCGCTGTCGCTGATCGACTATGTGGTGGCGCACGAGCTGGCGCACCTGCTCGAGATGAACCACAGCCCGCGCTTCTGGGCCGCGGTGGAATCGATCTATCCGGATTACGAAGGCGCGCGCGCCGCCTTGCGCCAGCGCGCGCAGGAGATGCCGCCCGTGTTCTGACGGGCGGCCTTCGGGCTTACTTGGCGCCCTTCTTCAGCGCCGCACTGCCGGAACCGAAGCTGATCGGCGCATTCGCCGCCATCCAGGCAAAGGCCGCATAGGTGGCCGCCGTCTGGTTGATGCGCTTCGGCTCGATCTTGTCGAAGGTGTCGTCCGGCGTGTGGTGCAGATTGAAGTAGTCGCTGTTATCGAGGCCGATGCCGAAGCTGGCCACGCCGAGCGCCTTGAGGGCGCCCATGTCCGGACCCGGGTTGGCGTCGTTCTCGCCGGCGGCCAGGCCGAGCGGCGCCAGCACGCTGTACATCTGCTTCACCAGCGGCAGGGCCTCGGGCGCCACGAAGGAGGCGAACTTGATGGCCGGCCCCTGGCCCGAATCGGCTTCGGCCGCGGCCTGGATCTTGGCCACTTCCGCTTCATGCGCCTTGGCGTAGGCGGCGCCGCCGAGCAGGCCGTTCTCTTCGTTCGCGAACAGCACCACGCGGATCGTGCGCTTCGGCTTCAGGCCCTGGCGCTTGATGAATTCGGCCGCGCCCATGGTGATGGCGACGCCGGCGCCGTCGTCGATGGCGCCGGTGCCCAGATCCCAGGAGTCGAGGTGGCCGCCGATGACGACGTATTCATCGGGCTTGTCGCTGCCGGTGATTTCGCCGATCACATTCTGCGAGGTGTAGCTGCCCGCTTCGGCCGCGCCCAGGGTCAGCTTGAGCGAGACCGGCTTGCCGCGCGCGAGCATGCGCGTGAGCAGATCGGCATCCGGGTTCGAAATGGCGGCGGCCGGAATCTGGGCCACGTTTTCTTCATAGCGCATCACGCCCGTATGCGGCAGGCGGTGGCTGTCGGTGCCGACCGAGCGGATCACCAGCGCCAGCGCGCCCTTCTTGGCGGCCTCCGAGGCCCCGCGCGAGCGCCCCTGCTGCACGTAGCCGTATTCGGAGGACTTGGCCATCTTGTGGTCGATGAAAGCGATCTTGCCCTTCAGCGCCGCGGCCGGCGCTTCCATCATGTCCTTCAGGGTGGCGAAGCGCACCACCTCGGCGCTGATGCCGCCGGCCGGGGTGCCGACCGAGTGGCCAAGCGCGGTGACCGACAGCGGCTGCGGGAAGGGCGCGAGAATTTCGGCCGTTTCGACGCCGCGCTTCCAGGCCGGGAAGGTCACCGGTTCGGTCCACACCTTGTCGAAGCCCAGCTCCTTGAACTTGGCCACGCCCCAGGCCACGGCGCGCGCATCGGCGGGCGAACCGGCCATGCGCGGGCCGACTTCGGTGGTCAGGGATTCGAGGATCTTGTAGCTCAGGTTACCGGTCAAGGCAGCGTCGCGCAGGCTGGCGGCCGCCTTCAGTTCGGCATCGCTGAACACAGGGTCGGCCGCATTCACAACGCCGAAAGCCAGGGCCAGGGAAAGGCCGAGGATCGTGGACTTCATGGACATCGCAGTTCTCCGGAGGGGGCAAAACATTTAGCGTAGCAGAGCTCGCCAAAAAATGCTGCAAGCACTTAGCTTGTATGCACGCCGCCGAGGAAAGGCATGAGCAAATCGAGGGTGCGCGCGGTGGCGCCGCGATGCTGGTTGGCGAAGCCCTGGGCCGCCGCGCCCATGGCCTGGCGCGCCGCGTGGTCCTGCACCAGACGCACGGCCTGGGCCATCAGCTCGGCCGCGCCATCGACGCGCACGGCGGCGCCGGCGGCCAGCGCGTCCTCGGTCACCTGGGCGAAATTGAAGGTGTGCTCGCCAATCAGCACCGGTTTGCCGAGCGCGCAGGCTTCGATCAGGTTCTGGCCGCCGAGCGGCAGCAGGCTGCCGCCGATGAAGGCGCAGTCGCACGCCGCGTAATAGGCGAACATTTCGCCCATCGAATCGCCCAGCAGCACCTGCACGCCGTCCTGCGCGGCCGGCAGGCGCGAACGGCGCTGCACGCGCAGGCCGCGCGCGCTGATCAGGCGTTCGACTTCATCGAAGCGCTGCGGGTGGCGCGGCACGATCATCAACAGGGCCTCGCCCAGCGCCGGCAAAGCCTGCACGAAGGCGTCGAGGATCAGCGCCTCCTCGCCCTCGCGCGTGCTGGCGCACAGGAAGACGGGACGGCTGCCGATCTGGGCGCGCAGCCAGGCGCCGGTCTCGAGCGCCGCGGGCGGCACCCGGACGTCGAATTTCAGGCTACCCGTGATGTGGATCTGGCGCGCGCCGAGCTGGCCGATGCGCTCGGCGTCGGCCGCCGTCTGCGCCGCCACCAGGTCGATCGCGCCGGCCGCATCGCGCATCAGGCCACCGTAGCGCAGGCCCTGGCGCAGCGACTTGGCCGACAGGCGCGCATTGACCAGGGCGACCGGCACCGCGGCGCGGCGGCAGGCCGCCACCAGATTCGGCCAGACTTCGGTTTCCATCAGAATGCACAGGCGCGGCTGGAAGTGGCGCAGAAAACGCGCCGCCATCAGACCGGTGTCGTAAGGCAGATAGGCCTGCAGCACGCGCTCGCCGTGGCGTCCGAACAGGGCCTTGCCAGTGGCGCGCCCGGTCGGGGTCATGTGGGTCAGCAGAATCTGCGCCTGCGGGCGGGCCGCCAGCAGCGCATCGATCAGCGGTTCGGCCGCGCGCGTTTCGCCGACCGAGACGGCATGCACCCAGATCCGCTCGCGCGGCGCGGCGGCCGGGTAGAAGCTGAAGCGCTCGCCCAGGTGGGCGCGGTAGCCGGGCTCGCGGCGTCCGCGCCACCACAGGCGTCCAAGCACGAGCGGCATGCCGAGCCACCAGGCGGCCGAATACAGCAGCCGGTTCACAGAATGTCCTCGAGCTTGCGCACGGCGTCCATCACTTCGGCCACTTCGGGCGGGTCGCCGCGGTCGCCCAGGTTGATGATCCGGCTCGACCAGTCGCCCTCGGTCTTCCAGCGTGGCGAGTCGCAATACAGCTCGATGGTCGGGCGCAGATACGCGGCGGCGATGTGGGTCAGGCCGGTGTCGACGCCGATCACCATGGCCGCATGCTGGGCCAAGGCGATCGCCTCGTCCATCGACAGGCGTGGCAGCATGCGCGCGTGCTTGAGGCCCGCGGCGATGGCCTCGGCGTCCTGGCGCTCCTGCTCCGAACCCCAGGGCAGCAGCACCGGCATCGGCGCCAGCTGGCGCCCGATCTCGATCCAGTTGGCGATCGGCCACTGCTTGGCGCGCCGCGCCGTCCCGTGGAAGAACACGGCGTAGTCGCGCAGCGGCATCCAGTCCGGGCGCGGCAGCGCGTCGGCCGGGCGCAGGCCGAAGTCGGGCGGGGTGTCGAGCGTGTAGCCGAGCGCATGGGCGGCGACCAGACGTCCGCGCGCCACCGCGTGGGTGCGCGGATCGAGCTTCACGCTCTCGGTGTGGAAAATACGCGAAATGCCCTCATAGCCCGAGCCCTCGCTGCCATTGCCCAGGCCGACCTTGCGGCGCGCGCGCGCGGCACCGAGGATCAGGCCCGTCTTCAGCAGGCCCTGGGTATCGAAAGCGATATCGTACTGGCGCGCGCGCAGGCGCTGCCAGAAGGCCTTGATTTCAGCCCGTGTGGCCGGGCTGCCGAGGCTCTTGCGCCAGCGCCGCAGCGCAAACGGAATGACCTCGCGCACCTGCGGGTGGCGCCGCACCAGGCTGACGAAGGCTTCTTCGACCACCCAGTCGATCCGGGCATCCGGCTGATGGCGCAGCAGGTCGGCCACCATCGGTAGATTGTGCAGCACGTCCCCGAGGGAGGACACGCGCACCAGCAGGATGTCCAAGCGGCAGCCCTCAGAACGGCAGTGCGGCGTCCGGCTTGATGGCCGTGATCACGCGTTTGAACTCGCCCTGGATGCGGTCCAGAGCTTCGGCCGTCTCGGCCTCGAAACGCAGCACCACCACCGGCGTGGTGTTCGAGGAGCGCGCCAGACCGAAACCGTCCGGATACTCGACGCGCAGGCCGTCGATGGTGATCACCTGATCGGAGCCGGGGAAGTCGGCTTCGGCGTGCAGGCGCGCGATCAGCGCATGGTTCTCGCCCTCGTCCAGATGCAGGTGCAGTTCGGGCGTGGAGTCCGACATCGGCAGCGCGTTCAGCAGGGCCGAGGGATCGGCCTCGCGGGTCAGGATTTCGAGCATGCGCGCGCCCGAATACAGGCCGTCGTCGAAGCCGTACCAGCGGTCCTTGAAGAAGATATGACCGCTCATTTCGCCGCCCAGCGGGGCGCCGGTTTCCTTCAGCTTGGCCTTGACCAGCGAGTGCCCGGTCTTCCACATCAGCGGCTGGCCGCCGTGCTTGGCGATCCAGGGCGCGAGGTGGCGCGTGCACTTGACGTCGTACAGGATCAGGCCATTCTCGTGGCGGCTCAGGACGTCCTTGGCGAACAACATCATCTGGCGGTCCGGATAGATGATCTGGCCGTCCTTGGTGACGATGCCGAGGCGGTCGCCGTCGCCATCGAAGGCCAGGCCGATTTCGGCGTCGGTCTCGCGCAGGCAGCGGATCAGGTCCTGCAGGTTTTCAGGGTGGGCCGGATCCGGATGGTGGTTGGGGAAGTTGCCATCGACTTCGCAGAACAATTCGATGACCTCCGCCCCCATGGCGCGGAACAGGGCCGGGGCAAACGCGCCGGCGACGCCATTGCCGCAATCGACGGCGATCTTGATCGGGCGCGCCAGTTTGACGTCGCCGACCACGCGCTCCAGATAGGCCGGCGCGATATCGTGCTGGCGGTAGCTGCCCGGCGTGGCCGCCACGGCCTGGTCGTCGGCCGCGCAGGCGCGGTACAGGCTCTGAATGGCCTCGCCGTGAATCGCCTCACCGGCCAGCACCATCTTGAAGCCATTGTAGTTGGGCGGATTGTGGCTGCCGGTGACCATGATGCCCGACTTGGGACCGAGCACGTGGGTGCCGAAATACACCATCGGGGTGGCGACCACGCCGAGGTCGACCACATGCACGCCGACCGACTGCAGGCCATCGGCCAGGGCCGTGATCAGGGCCGGGCCGGACAGCCGGCCATCGCGCCCGATCACCACCTCGGTCTCGCCCTTGGCCAGGGCGGCGCGGCCGAAGGCACGGCCGATCAGACGCGCAATACCAGCGTTCAGGGTGGTGTCGATGACACCACGGATATCGTAGGCTTTGAAAATCGAGGGAGACAGGGCAAGCATAGGTGTGCAGGAATACGGAACTATCCCGCATTGTAAACGACCCGCCGCCCAAGCGCGACTGGGCCGCCTAGACGCGCAGCGCCTCCATCGGGCGGCCGTGGGCGATCCAGTCCTTGACCCAGCGCGGCTGGCGCCCGCGCCCGGTCCATTGCTGCTCCGCATTTTCCGGATGGCGGTAACGAATCGGTCCGCCGGCTTTCAGTTTCTTGCCCTGTTCAATCAACTCTTTCAAAGGCAGACCGACGCTATTGGCAATGGCCAGAATTTGCTCGCGCGCCTTTTCCTTTTCCTGACGCTCACGGCGTTGCATTTCCGCGCCGACCGCTTCCTGCATGGCGCGCAATTCATTCAGAGACAGTTGTTGCAGATTCATGGCAATCCTCCCTGTGGCTGATTGCTCACTATAGCCAATTCGCTAGCGCGTTTTATCGCGTTTGCGGAGCATCAACCATTTCGGTGACTTGAATCTGACAATGCGCCCATACAGCCACACATAGCTGATGACGAATAGGGCGGAAAAGCCAATCAATATCGGCGTCGAGCGCCAGAAAATTGTGGCGGGCAAAACGGCCATTCCAGAAAGCAGCCACAAATACGGCGAGGTCAGCGAATTCTGACGCAGCAGATTCTTGGCATCGCGCGGCCCCACGGCCCATTGGACGATGCGGCGGAAAATCAGACCATGCAAATGAATTCCGTCCGGCACGGCCGGCGATCGGCCTTTAATAAACAGGCGGCGATAGACGGAAAACAGGGTTTCGAAAGCCGGATACAGCAGCAGCAGGACGGCGTACCAAGTTGAAATTTCCGCATGCCGCATGACCAGGCATAAGGCCAATTCGCCGAGCAGAAAGCCGATCAGATAAGCGCCGCCATCGCCCAGGAAAATCAAACCGGCCGGATAATTCCAAATGAGAAAACCGGCAGTCGCGCCGGCCACACTCAGGGCGGCCACCAGAATGAAGACGTCGCCGACCTGGGCCGCCACATAGGCGAGTGATATCAGCATGCAAATGCAGACCATGCTGGCCAGACCATTGAAACCATCGATGATATTGACGGCATTCGCAATGCCGGCCACGGCCAGCACGGTAATGGGCAGGCTGAGCCACCAGAACGACATATCGAGCGCCACGCCGGGCAGATCGAGGCGCAACAGGCGCGCATCGAGCCAGTACCAGGCCACGGCCGCGGCCAGCATGGTCAAGAGCAGACGCCGGCTGGCACTGACGCGACCGGTGAAATCCTCGACCAGACCGCCGCCGAAGGCCGGCACCGAGCAGGCCAGCAAAGGGCCGAACCACAGGCCCAGGCCAGGGACGCGCCAGCTGCCTACGAGGGCGCCGACGAGGATGGCCAGGAAGATGGGCAGCCCGCCGAGGCGCGCCACATCATGCACATGGACTTTCTGCACCCCGCCGAAATCACTGTCGAGCGCCGGCCGCTGCAGGCGGTCGTGCTTGATAATGAGCAGGGTCAGCAGCGCTGACGTCAGGAAGCTGACGAAGAAAGAAACCATGGGTGCAATCGCTTGGGAATGTGCGATTGTACCGGAACGGTCATTAGTCTTTTACACACAAGTGTAAAGCTAATCGCCAATTTGGTAACTCGCAGAGACTGCTCGTCAATTTACTGGCATCCATGACCGAGTTGGCCGGACGGTGCGCCGGGGTCGGATAATCGGCGGTGGCAATTGGATCCACCTGGCAACTAATGCCGGATTCCTCGAAAATCGCGCGCGTGAAATCGCACCAGGTGGTTTGCCCGCGTGCGCTCAAATGATAAATGCCACTGTGGCGTTCCCACCACAGGGGACCGGCGGCGCGTGCCTGGGCCAGGACATGGGCGGTGGTGTCGGCAATCGTGCGCGACCAGGTCGGCGCGCCATGCTGGTCGGCCACCACGCGCAGGCGGTCCTTTTCGCGGCCCAGGCGCTGCATGGTCAGCAGGAAGTTCTTGCCACGCCGGCCATACACCCAGCTCGTGCGGAAAATCAGATGCGGCACGCCGCTGGCCGCAATGGCCTGCTCGCCCGCCAGTTTCGAGGCGCCGTAGACGTTCAGTGGATTGGTCGCGTCATCTTCGACATAGGCGCCCTGCTTCGTGCCATCGAACACATAGTCGGTCGAATAATGGACGAGCGTGGCGCCGATGGCCTTGGCCTCGCGCGCCAGCACGCCAACCGAGTCGGCATTGATGGTAAAGGCCAGATCGCGCTCGGACTCGGCCTTGTCGACGGCGGTATAGGCGGCCGGATTGACGATCCAGTCCGGGCGCACGCGCCGCACCACCTCGGCCACCTGGTCGGGACGGGCCAGATCGCACTGGCCGCGGTCCAGCGCCAGCACCTGGCCCAGGCCCTGCAGACTGCGCTCGAGCTCATAACCGACCTGGCCGCTCACCCCCGTCAACAGAATCTTCATGCGAACAGCTCCGCCTCGTCCAGGCGCTTGCCTTCGACATCCTTTTTCGACAGCAGCGGCTGGCCGTCGATCGGCCAGGCGATATTCAGGGTCGGATCATTCCACAGCACGGAGCGCTCGAATTCAGGCGCCCAGTAATCGGTGGTTTTATACAGGAATTCGGCGCTGTCGCTGGTGACCACGAAGCCGTGGCCAAAGCCGGGCGGCACCCACAGTTGGCGCTTATTCTCGCCCGACAATTCCACACCGACCCATTGCCCGAACCGGGGCGAGGATTTGCGCAGGTCGACCGCCACATCGAACACGCTGCCGGCCGTACAGCGCACCAGTTTGCCCTGGGCCTGCTGAATCTGATAGTGAATGCCGCGCAGGACATTCTTCGCCGATTTCGAGTGGTTATCCTGCACGAATTCCAGCTGCAGGCCCGTCAAATCGCGGAACTTGCGTTCGTTATAGCTTTCGAAAAAGAAGCCGCGGTCATCACCGAACACCTGGGGTTCGATCAGCAGCACTTCGGGCAGGGCGGTAGGCGTAATCTTCATCAGCGCACGAATTTCTCTTCAAGGATTTGCAGCAGATACTGGCCGTAGCCGTTCTTTTTCAGCGGTTCCGCCAGGCGGGCCACCTGTTCGGCATCGATATAGCCGTTGTAATAGGCAATCTCCTCCGGCACGGCCACTTTCAGGCCCTGGCGTTTTTCAATCGTCGCAATGAATTGCGAGGCTTCGAGCAGGGACTCATGGGTGCCGGTATCGAGCCAGGCCATGCCGCGCCCCATCAATTCGACCGACAGCTGGTTCTGTTCGAGATAGCAGCGGTTGACGTCCGTAATTTCGAGCTCGCCGCGCGCCGAGGGTTTGATCGCCGCCGCGATATCGCAGACCTGCTGATCGTAGAAATACAGGCCCGTGACAGCGTAATTCGATTTCGGCTGCTTGGGCTTTTCCTCAATCGAAACGGCGCGCTTGTCCTGATCGAATTCCACCACACCGTAGCGCTCGGGATCCATCACATGGTAGGCAAACACGGTCGCGCCCGCGGTCCGCGCATTCGCGGCCGTCAATTGCTGATGCAGGCCGTGGCCGTAGAAGATGTTATCGCCGAGGATCAGGGCCGAGGGATGATTGCCGACGAATTCACGGCCGATGATGAAGGCCTGGGCCAGACCGTCGGGCGAGGGCTGGACCGCATAGCTGAGCGAGAGCCCCCATTGCGCCCCATCGCCGAGCAGCTCGCGAAAGCGCGGCGTGTCCTGCGGGGTGGAGATGATGAGGATGTCGCGGATCCCGGACAGCATCAGGGTGCTGAGCGGGTAATAGATCATCGGCTTGTCGTAGATCGGCAGCAGCTGCTTCGATACGGCCTGGGTGATCGGATACAGACGCGTGCCGGAGCCGCCGGCCAGAATGATGCCCTTGCGATTGACACTCATGCGTTCCCCTCACGGTGCGCGTAATTCTGTTCCATCCAGGTCAGGTAGGCGCCCGAGCGCACATCGTCGACCCAGGCCTGATGCGTCAGATACCAGTCCACCGTCTTGGCAATGCCCGATTCAAAGGTTTCGGCCGGCTTCCAGCCGAGTTCGCGTTCGAGCTTGCGTGCGTCGATCGCGTAGCGGCGGTCGTGGCCGGGGCGGTCCTGCACGAAGGTGATCTGGTCGCGGTAGCTGCCGGCCGCCTTGGGCCGGGCGCGGTCGAGCATGTCGCACAGGATATGGACCACGTCGAGGTTGGCCATTTCATTCCAGCCGCCGACGTTGTAGGTTTCGCCCGGCCGGCCGGCGTCCAGCACCCGGCGGATGGCCGCGCAGTGGTCGCTCACATACAGCCAATCGCGCACCTGCTGGCCATCGCCGTAGATCGGCAGCGGCTTGCCGGCGAGCGCGTTTGAGATGATCAGCGGGATCAGCTTTTCGGGGAAATGGTAGGGGCCGTAGTTGTTCGAGCAGTTGGTCGTCAGCACCGGCAGACCATAGGTGTGGTGGTAGGCACGCACCAGATGGTCCGACGCCGCCTTCGAGGCCGAGTAAGGGCTGTTCGGCGCATAGGCCGTCGTTTCCGAGAACGGCGGATCTTCGGGGCCGAGCGTGCCGTACACCTCATCGGTCGACACATGCAGGAAGCGGAAGGCCGCCTTGGCCTCGGCATCGAGCTCACCCCAATAGGCGCGCGCCGCTTCCAGCAGGCTGAAGGTGCCGTTGACATTGGTCTCGATGAAGGCGCCGGGCCCGAGGATCGAGCGGTCGACATGGCTTTCGGCCGCAAAGTGGACGATGGCGCGCGGACGGTGCTGGCGCAGCAGGGCCAGGACCTTGTCCTTGTCGCAGATATCGCCGCGCACAAACAGATGGCGCGCATCGCCGTCGAGCGCGGCCAGATTCTTCAGATTGCCCGCATAGGTCAGCTTGTCGTAGTTGAGTACGGGTTCCTGCGACTGGGCCAGCCAGTCGAGCACGAAGTTTGAGCCGATGAAGCCGGCGCCGCCAGTAACGAAAATCATGAACCTTCCTTGGGCTGTAGAGCACAGTGTGGATTGTAAAGGATGGACCCGCCCAGGCAAGCGGACAATTCCCACGTAAAATAGCCACAATTATGGCATTTACCACAACAAATCTCTACGCCATCGGTGATCTGCAAGGCTGTCTTGACGAGGCGCGCCTGCTGCTGGAGCAGCTGCCTGCCGACGCGCGCGTGCTCTTCGTCGGCGACCTGGTCAACCGCGGACCGGCCTCCTTGGCCACGCTGCGCCACGTGATGGCGCTGGAACAGGCCAGCGACGGGCGCGTCGACGCCCTGCTCGGCAACCACGACCTGCACCTGCTGGCGGTGGCCAGCGGCGCCCAGCCGCGCTCGCGCCACGACACGCTCGACGAGCTGCCGGCGGCGCCCGACTGTGCGGCCCTGATGGACTGGCTGCGCCGCCGCCCGCTCGCCCGGCACGAAGCCGGCCACCTGTTCGTGCATGCCGGCGTGCCGCCGCAGTGGAGCGTGGCACGCACGATCGAACTGGCGCGCGAAGTGGAGAACGTGCTGCGCGGCCCCGACTACAGGGACTTCCTGGCCGACATGTACGGCAATGAACCGGCGCGCTGGGATGATGGCCTGCGCGGTACGGCGCGCCTGCGCTGCATCGTCAATGCGCTGACGCGCCTGCGCTTCTGCACAGCCGATGGCGAGATGGATTTCGCGCTCAAGGAGAGTGCGGTGGCGCCGCCCGGTTCCGGCCTGCTGCCCTGGTTCGAGATCGGCACGCGCGCCAGCGCCGGCACACCGGTGGTGTTCGGCCACTGGTCGGCCCTCGGCCTGCTGCTGCGGCCCGACGCCATCGGCATCGACAGCGGCTGCGTCTGGGGCGGCCAGCTGACCGCAGTGGCCCTGCCCGAACGCCGCCTGGTGCAGGTGCCCTGCCCCGAATATCAGGCCATCCGGTCCAAGAGCGCTTAAGCCGCTTCGCGCAGCTGCAGGGCCGCGCGCACGGCATCATGCGCCGCCTGGGCCAGCTCGCGCCGGTGCGCGCCGGCGGCGCTCAGCGGCGCCAGGCAATGCAGCTCGGCGCGCAGCGGCGGGCCGCGCAGGATCATCAGCAGGCTGCCGACAAAGGTGGTGTCGCCGATGAAGTTGACGCTGTCGGCCAGGCGCCCGTCGCGCTCCAGATAGCGCAGCGCATACGGCTGCAGCGGCGCCTGCGCGTCGATCGCTGCTTCAAACAGATTGGCGTGAAACGGCAGGATCTGGCCCTGAGCGGCCGTCGTCCCTTCCGGGAAGAAGGCCACGCGCTCACCGGCCTGCAGGCGTTCGACCAGGCCCTTGAAGATGTGGCGCAGATCGCGCCGGTTGCCGCGGGCGATGAACACCGTGCCGGCCTTCGCCACCAGCCAGCCGACCACCGGCCAGGCGCGGATTTCGGACTTAGCCACAAAGCGGCACGGATACAGGCTGTTGATGACGAAGATGTCGATCCACGAGATGTGGTTCGCCACCACCAGCGCGCGCTCCAGCGCCGCCGGGCCGGGCATGGCCACCACCTCGATGCCGCAGATGCCGACCAGTTGGCGCGACCAGCGCTGAATGCGCGCGCGCCGCTCCGTCTCGCTCATGAAGGGAAAACCCAGCGCCAGACGCAGCAAGCCGGCGCCGAGGTGGAACAGAACGCGCGCAAGGCGCCAAGCGAATCGCAAGGACCGGCCCCTTCCTTAACGGCTGAAGGCCACCTGGCCGGCCACCACCGTGGCGCGCACCTGACCGGCCAGCTCGTAGCCGAGGAAAGGCGTGTGCTTGCCCTGGCTGGCCAGCGCCGTGCGTTCGACCTTCCAGCGCGCCTGCGGATCGAACACCACCAGATCGGCGCGCCCGCCCACGCTCAGGGTACCGGCGTCGAGTCCGGCCACGCGCGCGGCGTCGCAGGTGATCTTGGCCAGGGCCTTGGGCAGGGGCACGCCCTGCTCGGCCCATTTCAGCGTCAGCGACAGCAGCAGTTCCAGACCGGTGGCGCCGGGCGAGGCCTCGGCGAAGGGCAGCAGCTTTTCGTCGTCGTCGACCGGCGTATGGTCGGAGCAGATCGCGTCGATCGTACCATCGGCCAGCGCGGCCAGAATCGCATCGCGGTCGCGCTGCGAGCGCAGCGGCGGCGTCAGGCGCGCATTCGGTTCGAAGAAGCCGATGTCGGCATCGGTCAGGTGCACGTGGTGCACGCCGACGTCGCAGCTGACGGCCAGGCCTTCCTGCTTGGCCTGGCGCACCAGGGCCAGGCCGGCCGCGCTCGACATGCGGCACAGGTGCACGCGCGCACCGGTGCTGCGCATCAGTTCAAAGATCGTGTGCAGGGCGATGGTCTCGCTCATCACCGGCACCCCGGACAGGCCGAGGCGCGAGGCCAGCGGACCGGCATGGGCCACGCCGCCCAGGCCGATGTGCGGGTCCTGCGGGCGCAGCCAGACCGTGTAGCCATAGGTCTTGGCGTACTGCAGGGCGCGCAGCAGCACGGTAGTGTCTTCGATCGGCACTTCGGCCTGGGCGAAGCCGATGCAGCCCGATTCGGTCAGTTCCGCCATCTCGGTCAGGGCCTTGCCCTTCAGGCCCATGGTGAGGGCGCCGAGCGGGTGCACGTGGGCCTGATTCAGGCCGCGCGCGCGGTGCTTGAGCATCTCCACCAGGCCCGGCTCGTCGAGCACGGGGTCGGTGTCGGGCGGGCACACCAGGGTGGTGACGCCACCCTGCATGGCCGCCTGCATTTCCGATTCCAGCGTGGCCTTGTATTCCCAGCCCGGCTCGCGCAGGCGCGCCGCCAGGTCGACCAGGCCGGGCGCCACCACCAGACCGCTGGCGTCGATCGTGCGTTCGGCCGCAAACGAAGGCGGCTGCGCGCCCAGGGCGACGATCACGCCACCGTCGATGAATACGTCCTGCACGGCGTCGAGGCCTTTGGCCGGGTCGATCACGCGGCCGTTCTTGATATGTAGTTTCATCCTTGGGTTCCCGCCAAAATACTCATCACCGCCATGCGCACGGCGATACCAAACGTCACCTGCGACAGGATCACGGCCTGCGGGCCGTCGGCCACCGCCGAATCGATCTCGATCCCGCGGTTCATCGGACCCGGGTGCATCACGATCGCATCCGGCTTGGCCAGGGCCAGGCGCTCCGGCGTCAGGCCATAGCTCTTGAAGTATTCCTGGGCCGAGGGCAGCAGGGCCCCGCTCATGCGCTCGTTCTGCAGGCGCAGCATGATGATCACGTCGACGTCCTTCAGGCCTTCGTCCATATTGGTGAAGACGCGCACGCCCATTTGCTCCAGGCCGCCCGGCAGCAGCGTGTGCGGGCCGATCGCGCGCACTTCGGGCACGCCGAGCGTGGTCAGGGCATGGATGTCGGAGCGCGCCACCCGGCTATGCAGGATGTCGCCGACGATGGCCACGCGCAGATTGCTGAAGTCCTGCTTGTAGTGGCGGATCGTGTACATGTCGAGCAGGCCCTGGGTCGGGTGGGCATGCCGGCCGTCGCCTGCGTTCACCACGTGCACATGGTTCTGGCGCGTGTCGTTCAGGTGCTTGGCGATCAGGTAGGGCGCGCCCGACTGCGCGTGGCGCACCACGAACATATCGGCGTTCATGGCGGCCAGATTGTCGATCGTGTCCAGTAGCGACTCGCCCTTGGAGGTCGAGGAAGCCTGGATATTCAGGTTGATCACGTCGGCCGACAGGCGCTTGGAGGCGATTTCGAAAGTCGTGCGGGTGCGCGTCGAATTCTCGAAGAACAGGTTGAACACGCTCTTCCCGCGCAGCAGCGGCACCTTCTTCACTTCGCGATCCGAGATCGAGACGAAGGACGAGGCGGTGTCGAGGATGTGGTGGATGATGGACTTCGGCAGTCCCTCGATGGTGAGCAGGTGGGTCAGCTCGCCGTTCTTGTTCAGCTGCGGGTTATGCATGGTCGTCCTCGATGGTCAGGGTCAGGGCGCCGTCGGCGCCGCGTTCCAGCGCCAGCGACTGGCCCGGGCCCAGGCTCGCCCGGGTGGCCACGAAATCGGCCGCCACCGGCAGTTCGCGCCCGCCGCGGTCGGCCAGGGCGGCCAGCATGATGCGCGCCGGCCGGCCGTAGTCGAACAGCACATTGATCGCGGCGCGCACGGTGCGGCCCGTGTACAGCACGTCGTCGACCAGCACGATGCAGGCCTGGTCGACGTCGAAGCCGATCTGGGTCGGCTTCACGTCCGGGTGCAGGCCCTTTTTCGCGTAGTCGTCGCGGTAGAACGAGACATCGATGAAGCCGAGGCGCGCCGTCAGGCCAAGGTCGCGCGCCAGGCGTTCGGCCAGCCAGGCGCCGCCCGAGTGGATGCCGACGATGGCCGGCGTCGGCACGCCTTCCAGACCGCTGCGCACTTGCGCGAGCAGGGTCTGGTACAGGGCCTCCGCGTCATAGGCGGTGGAAGTGTTATGGGGCATAGTCGTCCAGGTATTGTTGCAAAATGATGGAGGCCGCTTCAGCATCGATGTGCTGACCGCGGCGGGCCGGAATCACGGCCGAGGAATAGCGTTCGTCGACCAGCACCACCGGCAGCGTGAAGCGCCCGTGCAGCTGGTTGGCAAAGCGGCGCGCGCGCGCCGTCATCTCGTGTTCGGCGCCGTCCGGATGCAGGGGCAGCCCGACCACCAGGCGCGCCGGGCCCCATTCGGCGATCAGCTTGCCGATTTCATTGAAACGGGTGGCGTTGTCCGCCGCGTCGATGACTTTCAGGGGCGTGGCCTGGCGGGAGAGCGTATTCCCGCTGGCGATGCCAATGCGCTTGATGCCGAAGTCGAAACCGAGAACGATGTCCGTCACGCCGCACCGTCAAGCATGGCCAGCCTCCGACAGCAGCATGGCGGGGTCGATGCCGAGCAGGCGCAGGGCGGCGTTGTAGCGGTCTTCGATCGGCAGGTCGAACAGCACATGGGCGTCGGCGCCCACGGTCAGCCAGCCATTGCGCAGAATTTCGTCTTCCAGCTGGCCGGGGCTCCAGCCGGCATAGCCGATCGACACCAGCAGGCGCTGCGGGCCATCGCCCTTGGCCACGGCTTCCAGCACGTCGATCGAGGTGGTAAAGGCCACGTCGTCGGTCACGCGCAGGGACGAGGAATAGGCCTGGCCGGGCGTGTGCAGCACGAAGCCGCGGTCGTCCTGGACCGGACCGCCGAACATGATCGGGTCGTTGGCCAGGCGCAGATCGAGCCCGGCGGCGGGCTTGAGGTCGATGCGCTCGAACAGGGTGTCCATCGTCATGTCGGTCGGCTTGTTGATCACCACCCCGAGCACGCCCTTGTCGTTATGCTCGCAGATGTAGACGACGGTGCCGCCGAAGATCGGGTCCTGCATGGCCGGCATGGCGATCAGGAAGTGGTTGGCGAGGTTGAGCGTGCCTGCCGGGCGGGCCGAAGCCGCCTTGTCCTCCTGGGGCAGCCCCAGGGTCGGGAGAGATGTGCCGGTGTGTCCTTTTTTCATCTGAAGCTCGCTTGGCTGTCTCTGGGGATCTGCAAAAAGCACGCGCTTGGCATAGTTTACACCCTTTTGGCCCGGTCCCCCGGAAAACGGGCCGCTGGCGCGCTGCGAGAGCACAGGCTACAGGGTAGAATCGTCCGGTTTCTTGACCCTGCACACGACGATGCCAATGCCTTCCGCCCTGGTGTGGTTCCGCCGCGATTTGCGCAGCTTTGACCACGCCGCCCTCCACCATGCCCTGGTCGCCGCATCCCAGGTGTATTGCGTTTTTGTCTATGACACCGACATTCTCGACGCCTTGCCGCGGGCGGACCGCCGCGTCGAATTCATCCACGCCTGCATCGCCGAACTCGATGCCGAGCTGCGCGCCCTCGGTGGCCAGCTGCTGGTGCGGCACGGCCCCGCGCGCACCCTGATTCCGGCCCTGGCGGCCGAACTCGGGGTCGGCGCCGTGTTCTGCAACCACGATTACGAGCCGGGCGCGATCGCGCGCGATGCCGCCGTGGCCGCGCGCCTGACGGCCGACGGGCGCCGCCTCGAGACCTTCAAGGACCAGGTGATCTTCGAGAAGAACGAGGTGCTGTCCCAGAGCGGCACCCCGTTCTCGGTCTTCACGCCGTATAAGAACGCCTGGCTCAAACGCCTGCAGCAGACCCCGGGCGTGCTCGATCCGTGGCCGGTGGCCGAGTATGCGGCCCAGCTGGCGCCACCGCGCGAAACCCAGGCCCTGCCCAGTCTCGCGGACCTCGGCTTCGTCCCGACCAATCTGCGCGAACTGGCCCTGCCGACCGGGATGCAGGGCGCATCCGGCCTGCTCGAGGACTTCGCCACCCGCATGGCCGACTACGACACGCGGCGCGACTTCCCGGCCGTGAAAGGGCCGTCCTACCTGTCCGTGCATCTGCGTTTTGGCACCTGCTCGATCCGCCATCTGGTGCGCACGGCCTGGCAGACGCCCGGTCCCGGCGCCGCCGTCTGGCTGTCGGAGCTGATCTGGCGCGAGTTCTACATGATGATCCTGTACCAGCACCCGCATGTGGCCGAGCGCGCCTTCAAGCCGGCCTACGATGCGATCGTGTGGGAACAGGGCGCGCGCGCGGAGGCCGACTTCGCCGCCTGGTGCGAAGGGCGCACCGGCTACCCGCTGGTCGATGCGGCCATGCTGCAGCTGAACCGCACCGGCTACATGCACAACCGCCTGCGCATGGTCACGGCCTGCTTCCTGATCAAGGACCTGGGGATCGACTGGCGCTGGGGCGAACGTTATTTCGCGCTGCAGCTCAATGACTTCGACCTGGCCGCCAATAACGGCGGCTGGCAGTGGGCCGCGTCGAGCGGCTGCGATGCCCAGCCCTACTTCCGCATTTTCAATCCGATCACCCAGTCGGAGAAGTTCGACGCCGAGGGCAAGTTCATCACGCGCTATCTGCCGCAGCTGGCGGCCCTGGGGCCGAAGCACGTGCACGCGCCCTGGCTGGCCACGCGCCGCATCGACGGCTACCCCGAACCGATCGTCGAACACGACGCCGCGCGCCGCCGCACGCTGGAGCGCTACGCCGTCGTCAAGGCTGGATAAGGCCGGCAATCGCGGCCAGCAGGATCGGCTCCTGATAGGGTTTGCCGAAGTAGGCGTTCACGCCCAGCTCCAGCGCCAGATTGCGGTGCTTGTCGGCCGAACGTGAGGTGATCATGATGATCGGGATGTCGCGCGTGGCCTCATTGCCGCGGATGGCGCGGGTGAGGTCGAAACCGTCCATGCGCGGCATCTCGATATCGACCAGCATCAGGTCCGGCTTATGCTGCTGGACCTGTTCGAGCGCGTCCACGCCGTCCTTGGCCAATACCACCTGATAGCCCTCGCGTTCGAGCAGGCGCTGGGTCACCTTGCGCACGGTAACCGAGTCATCCACCACCATCACCGTCAGGGTGCGCGGCGCCGCCAGCGCCTGCGCCGGCGCGTCCGTGAAATGGCGCTTCAGCTCCGGATGGTGGGCCAGGTAGTGGGCCATGGCCACCGGATTCAGAATCAGCACGATGTCGCCCGAACCGAGCACGGTGGCGCCGGCGATGCCGGCCATGCGCGCCAGCTGCGGGCCGATGTTCTTGACCACCACCTCGCGGTTGCCGCTGACGCTGTCGACCTGCACGGCCAGACGGTCAGGCCCGTGTTTGAGCACCAGCAGCGGGCAGGAACGCTGCTCCAGCGGCTGCGCACCGGCGTCGCCGAGCAGATGCGACAGATAGTGCATCGGCAGCGTCTGGCCGCGATGCGCGATGCAGCCCGCCGCACGCGCTTCCTGCGCCGCTGCTTCCTTCACCTGCATCAGGGTTTCGACCAGGGTCGAGGGCAGCGCATAGGTACGGCCGCCGCTCTCCACCAGCACCACCTGGGTGACGGCCAGCGTCAAGGGCAGATGGATGGTGAAGCGCGTCCCCTTGCCCGCCGCCGTGTCGATGGCGATGCGCCCGCCCAGGGCCTGGGCCTCGGAGCGCACCACGTCCATGCCGACACCGCGCCCGGCCAGTTCGGTCAGGCTGTCGGCGGTGGAGAAGCCCGGTTCAAAAATCAGATCGGCCGCTTCGGCGTCGTTGACTTCGTCGGGCGCCGTCAACAGGCCGCGCTCCACCGCCTTGGCGCGGATGCGGGCCAGATTCAGGCCTGCCCCATCATCGGCAAAACTGAGTACCACCTCATTGCCCTGCTGGCTCACCTGAATCAGCAGTTCGCCCGTTTCCGGCTTGCCGGCGGCGGCGCGCTCGATGCGCGATTCGATCCCGTGCACGATGGCGTTGCGCAGCAGGTGCTCGAAAGGCGCGGCCATTTGTTCGAGCACGCTGCGGTCCATCTCCACGCTGCCGCCGCGGATATCGAGGTTGACGCGCTTATCGAGTTCCTTGGCGGCCTGGCGCGCGATGCGGAAAAGCCGTTCGCCGATGCTCGAAAACGGCACCATCCGCACACGCATCAGATCGTGCTGCAGCTCGCGCGTCATGCGCGCCTGCTGCAGCAGATCCTCGCCAGCGCGGTCGGCATTGCGGTTCAGGCTATCGTGCAGCGAGGCGACGTCGCTGACCGATTCAGCCATCATGCGCGTCAACTCCTGCAGGCGGGTGAAGCGGTCGAATTCGAGCGGATCGAATTCGCGCTCGCCCGCGATCGACAGGCGCGAGGCGATCTGCGATTCCGCCTGCAGTTCCACCTCGCGCAGCTGGTGGCGCAGGCGCAGCAGGTTGTCACCAAGGTCGGACAGGGCCGCCTTCATGGCGCCGACTTGGTTTTCCAGCTTGGAGCGGGCGATCGCCACTTCGCCGGCCTGGTTCACCAGCCGGTCCAGAATATCGGCACGCACGCGCACCAGCGGCACGCGGGCGCCTTCCTCGGGCGCGCCCGGCGCGGCCGCTTCTTCCTCCACCTGCGGCGCGGCCGGCTGCTGCAGCTGCTCGAACATCAGCAGGGCCTGATCGAAATTGGCGAGCAGCTCGTCGAAGGCTTCCGGCGTGCTGGTCCCGGCGTGGAGCATGTTCTCCACCTGGGTTTCGATATCGTGCGTATGCTGGCCGAGGCGCATGGCGCCGGCCATGCGCGCGCTGCCCTTCACCGTGTGCAGGGTGCGCAGCACCTGCTGGGCGCTGGCCGTGTCGGCCGGGTCGGCCTGCCAGCGCCGCAGCGCCACGCCAATGGCGGGGAACAGATCGGCGCCCTCTTCCAGGAAGACCGGCAGCAGATCGGGGTCCAGTTCGTCGGCCGGCAGGCTGACAGTGGCGGCCAGCGGCGCCGCTTCCGGTTCCGGCTCCGGCAGAATCAGTTCGTGCGCGTCGTATTCGATGGCCGTATCGGCCGGGGCCAGCTCCACCGGTGCCGGCGCGGGCGTCGGCTGGTGCGCTTCGAAGGCGGAGGCGAACAGATCGTCGATCTCGTCGACCACTTTGGCCGAGGGGCGCGCCTCCAGCGTCTTCATCGACACCGGCTCGAGCACCGGCGGATCGGCCAGAATCGCATCGTAGGTGGCGGCGAACAGGGCCTCCATGCGCTGCCCATGTTCGTCCTGCGGGCTCAGGGCTGGGCGCGTTTTCAGCGTCTCGCGCAGGGCCTTGAGCTGGGCCACGAGTTCGGGCTCGGGTCCGGCCAGATCGCCGCTGGCAAAGGCGGCCAGCATCTGGCGCACTTTGGCCAGCGTGGTGTCGAGCAGATCGAACTGGGCATCATCCAGCGCCGGTGCGGGCGGCTGCAATTGTTCGAGCACCGACTCCAGCGCCTGGGCCAGTTCACGCAGGCTGGTAAAGCCCACGGTGCCGGACGTGCCAGCCAGCGTGTGCACGGCCTTCAGCGCCTCCGGCCGCACGGGGCGTGGGCGTTCGATCCGCCATTCGCTGAATTCGCGTTCGAGCAGCCGCTGGATTTCGTCAGTCTCAGCCAGGTAGATGTTAAACAGCGGCAGCGGGATGTCGATCGGGCCGATGCGCTTGGTGTTGTCGTCCGGCGGCAGGGCCGGCACCACGCTCGGGAACTCGATCACGTTCGGCGGCGGGGCCGCATCGACGGTGCCTGGCGCGAGTTCGGGCAGCAGCGGTTCCGGCTCGGCGTCGAGATCCGGTTCGGCTGGCTGCGGCGCGGCGCTGTCAAACGCAAAGTCCTCAAAGGACAGCTCGGTGGCAGCGGCTTCCGCGTCGGCCGGCGCTTGCGCGCCTTCATCCAGGCGCAAATCGTCCGGCGGCAGATCGCTGGCGGGGGTATCCGGCTCGGCCGGCTGCGCCAGGGCGGCGTCGAAGGCGAAGTCCTCCAGCGACAGATCGGCGACTGCCATTTCCACCTCGGCCGGCGGCGGCGCGGCTTCGTCCAAGACCAAGTCGTCCAGCGGCACATCGACGGCCGTCTTATCCGCTTCGGCAGGCTGGGGCGCGGCGCTGTCGAAGGCAAAATCGTCGAGCGACAGTTCGGCGACTGCCATTTCCACTTCAGCGGGCGGCGGCGCGGCTTCGTCAAACACCAAGTCGTCCAGCGGCACATCGATCGCGGTCTTGTCCGCTTCGGCCGGCTGGGGGGCGGCGCTGTCGAAGGCAAAGTCTTCCGGCGCCAGATCGGCCACTGCGATTTCCACTTCGGACGGCGGCGGCGCGGCTTCGTCGAGCGCCGGGGCGGCCGCGGCGTCCTCCACCGGTTCGCCATGCAGCACCCGCCGGGCCGCCTCCACGAGCGGCGCACCGCTGCGGGCGGACTGGCCTTGGTCGACCAGTTCATCGACCCAGGCGCCGAATTCTTCGGCCGCATGTTCGAGCAGGGCAAGCAGATCGGGCGTGGCGCTGCGCGACTCGGCCAGCCAGGCATTGAGGGTCTTTTCAATCGCAGCCGCGGCGTCGGCCAGTTCGTCCAGCGCCACCATGCGCCCGCTGCCCTTAAGCGTGTGGAAGCTGCGGCGCAGACGGGTCAAGGTGGCCTGGTCGTCCGGCCGGGCCTGGGCGGCGGGCAAAGCGTCCATGATGGCCGCCAGCACCTCCTGGGCCTCGCCGATGAAGATCTCGAGCAGTTCGGCGTCCGGCGCCTCGGCGGCCTGCGTTTGCGGCGCCGGCGCAGGCGCCGCACTCGGGGCGGCCGCTTCCACCACCTCGCCGGGCACGGCCTCGCGCAGCAGGCCCGCCGCGCTGTCGAACACGAAGCGCGCACGCGCCGCATCGAACTGGTGGCCCAGCTGCTCGGTGAAAAAGCCGAGCGCGCCGACATTGCGCGCGATCGGTTCAAGCGCGCTGGCCTCGGCACCGCCGGCGGCCAGCAGGTCGGCAATCGCGCCCTGTACATGGTCGACCGCCTGCACCGCCTGATCGAGATCGAGAATCGCAAACGCGCCGCGCAGCTGGTGCAGGGTGGCCTCCAGCTCGCCCAGACTGGCCAGGCGGCTGGCGTCTTCACTGAAGTCTTCGAGCGTCTTTTCCACCGTGCGCAGCGCATGCTGGATTTCGCCGGCCAGCGTGGCCACGGTCTGGCCCTGCTGGATCTGGCGCATCAAATCGCTTTGCCACTGCGGCGCTTCGGGTGCGGCCGCGCCGCTGGCCAGTGCCTGCAGGCGCTCGCCCAGCAGGTCCGCCTGGGCCCCAAATTCCTCGGGCAGACGGCGCGCCTGATCGAGCCCGTGTTCGGTGAACAGCAGGGCCGTGGCCAGTTCCAGTCCGAAGGCCGGATCGGCCAGGCCGTCGCGGGCAGTAGCCTGGGCGCTGGCCATGGCTGCGCTCAGGCGCGCCAGCGCGGCAGGCAGCGCGGCGCAAGCCTGCTGCAGGGCGGACAAGGCATCCTGCAGGGCGGCGTCATCGGCGCCATCGGCCGCGCTCTTGGCGCGCGCCAGGGCCTCGCGTGCGGCGGCCAGCGCGGCGCGGTCGACGCTGCCGTAGCGGCGCTGCAGATAGTCGGATGGGACCAGGCCATCGAGTCCGAAGCCGGCGCGCAGTTCGGCGGCGCTGGCATTGCCGTCACGCGCGGCGGCGACGAAGAACAAGGCATCGCGCAGCAGGGCCTCGGACGCGCCGCCCTGCCCCTGCGCCAGCCGGCGGATCTGCAGGTTGATCATGCCGAGCAGCTGCTTCAGATACAGGTCGGGCGCCAGCAGGCCGTCGGCCACCAGGGCGGCCACGGCTTCGAGCGCGCGCCACAGCGTGTAGCCGTCGGCATCGGTCTGGGCCGCCGCGATCGGCGCCAAGGCCTCGGCCAGGGCGCGCGCATTGGTCTGGCGCGCCGCATCGTCGGCGCTCTTCAGGAACAGCAGCAGGCCTTTTTCGAAGCGCGCGCGGCAGGCGCCGATATCGGCCGGCGCCGCGTCGGCCGGCGCCGCCAGCGTAAAAGCGGCGCTGTCCAGCGCCAGCAGATCGGCCGGGTGGATGCGGTCGGCGCCCAGGCGTTCGCGCAGCGCCTGGTAGTAGGGGAACAGGCGCACCGGCTGCGGCGCCACGCCGGCCAGCAGTTCGTCCAGATAATCGAGCAGGGCATCGTAGGCGCTGCCGATGGCTGCGCGCGCCGCCTCGTCCAGCGGTTGGGCGCCGTTCTTGAGCGCGTCGAGCAGCTGTTCGGCCGCCTCGAGCAGCACCGGCACGCCTTCGACGTCGACCATCTGCAGCGCGCCGGCGGCCTGGTGCAGGTGGGTGCGCGCATGCTGGAGCGGCGTGGCCAGCGACTGCTGCGTGGCCTCGTCCAGCGCCGCGCGCGAACGCGCCAGGGCCTCGCGCACCTCGCCCATCACCCAGGACAGGGGGCCGGAATCGAAGCTGGGGCGGGCGGGCTGGTTCATAGGATCTTAGGCGATGCGGAAGCGCGAGACGGAGTTCTTCAGTTCCTGGGCCAGTTCCGACAGCTGGCGGATCGAGTCCGCCGTGTGGCGCGTGCTGGCCTGGGTCTGTTCGGTGACGGACAGGATATGTTCGATGTTGTGGACCACGCCATTCGCGGCCGTGGCCTGCACCTGGGTGGCGCTGGCCATGCCCTCGATCAGTTCGGCCAGACGGTTCGACACGCGCGAGATGTCGGCCAGCGCGGCGCCGGCGGCGTCGGACAGGCGCGCGCCTTCGACCACGCCCTGGGTCGATTTCTCCATGGCGGCCACGGCGTCGTGGGTATCGGTCTGGATCGCGCGCACCAGCGCGCCGATCTGCTTGGCCGCCTCGCCCGAGCGTTCGGCCAGGCGCTGCACCTCCTCGGCCACGACCGAGAAGCCGCGCCCGGCCTCGCCGGCCGATGCGGCCTGGATGGCGGCGTTCAGCGCCAGCACGTTGGTCTGCTCGGTAATGTCGGAAATGAGCTCGGTGATTTCGCCGATCTCCTGCGAGGATTCACCGAGGCGCTTGATGCGCTTCGAGGTCTCCTGAATCTGCTCGCGGATTTCGTCCATGCCCTTGATGGTATTGGCCACCGCCGTCGCGCCCTGCTGGGCCGCCGCCACCGACTGGCGCGCCACGTCGGCCGATTCGCTGGCCGAATGCGACACCGCATTGATCTCGTTGGCCAGCTTGGTGATGGTGCTCGAGGCATCCTGGATTTCGCGCGCCTGCTGTTCCGCCGCCAGCAGCAGCTGGCGCGACGTGTCGTGCGCATTGGTCGAGGCCGAGGTCACCTGCTCGGCCGTGCTGGTCACGCGTCCGACCAGGCCGCGCAGCTCTTCGACCGTGTAATTGACCGAGTCGGCGATGGCGCCGGTGATGTCCTCGCTGACGGTGGCCACCACGGTCAGGTCGCCGTCGGCCACCTCCTGCAGCTCGTTCATCAGACGCAGAATCGCCGCCTGGTTCTGGTCATTGGTGGCCTTGGCTTCCTCCTCCTTGGCCAGGGCCTGCAGACGCTGGGCCTCGGCTTCGCGCCGGCGCTGTTCGGCGCCGCGCGCGCGCAGGCGCGAGTCCTGCAGCATCACGCGCGAAATCGACAGCGCCGTCAGCAGCGTGAACAGGGCGGTGGCCACCATCACCCAGAACCAGACGTCGGGCGTCTCCTGCTCCAGGCGGTAGTTGCGCTGCACCTTGGTCAGCAGGTCGCGCAGCGGTTCGTTCTCCGTGAAGATGGCCAGTTCGGCCGATTTGGCCTGGGTGAACTTGGGCAGGTTCTCGGTGATCCAGTTGACCGCCTCGTGATAGCTTTCGAAGCGCTTGGCCAGCTCCTCCAGGCGCGCGCGCAGGTCGGCGTCGCGGGTGGCGGCCAGCTGGAGGTTGTCGCTGCCATTCAGGAAGCCGTCGACGATGGCGCGGAAGTTGGTGGCGTCGCGCCCCAGCTGGAAGGCGGTTTCGGTGCGGATGCCGCCGGTGGTCAGAAATTCGCTGGCGCTGCGGCCCATGCGCTGGGTCAGCATCATCAGGCGGCCGATCTGGGCCAGCTCGCGCGCGCTGCCGCCCTTGGCCAGCTTCATGGCCGACAGGTCCTCGGCCATCTTCAGCAGCTCGGGCGAAAGCGTGTCGAGCTGCTTCAGACGGGTATCGAAGCCGGCCAGTTCGGGCTTGAGCTTGAGGATGGTGCCGGCCGCATTGTCCGAGTTCTTCCACTTCTTCTGGGCCTCGGCCAGCAGGCCGGCCAGGGCGCTGGCGGCCGGCGGCAGCGCGCGCGTGCCATAGCTTCCGCCCTCGGTCATCAGCTTCAGGTCCTGGGACAGGGACTTGCGGCTTTCCTCCAGCTGGCGGAAGGCCTCGGCGCTGCCGCCGATCGCATTCGGGGTGGCCTTGCCGATGCGCTGGGAGTGCATCAGGGCGTCGGACGCGACCTGCACCTGGTCGGTGGCGACCGATACCGCGGCCGCATTGCGCCACAGCGCGATCACGGTCAGCGCGATGGCCAGGCCGAGCACCAGCAGCAGGATGCGCAGCTGGCGCTGCAGCGGCAGGTGGCCGATGATCGGCAGGCGCGAATCGGTGCCGTCGTCTTCCTGGGTCTTGAGGGCGCGCCCGGCGCCCAGCACATGGCCCAGACGCAGCGGCGCGGCCAGGTTTTCCTCGGGCGCCGCCGTGCTGGCGGCGGCGCCGCCGTCGTCGACCGGCTTGAATTCCGGGTCGCCCGGGGCCACGCCGAATTCGGTGTCGGGCGCCGGCACCGTGCCGGCCTTGCCAGCGCGCGCGAACCATCCCTTGATCGTCGAACCCAGTCCCATGCCAGCTCCTTACAAACCCACTTGGTAAAAGCGCGCGTCCTGCGCCACCGTCGCCAGATCGAGGGCGGTCCAGAGCGCGCCCTCGGCGTCGCGCAGCTGCTCGCCCAGATTGTCCATGTCGGCCGCATGGCGCAGGCCGTAGACACGCTCGGCCAGCAGCGCGCAGGGCAGGCCGAGGCGGGCCGCAAAACTGACCAGGCGCGCCTGCGCCGCGCGCGTCGTCGGTCCCTGGCCCAGGTACAGACCCAGATCGATCACGCCGGTCAGGCTGCCGCGTACATTGGCCAGGCCCAGATACCAGGGCTGGGTCCAGGGCACCGGACACAGGGCGCCCAGCGGCAGCACTTCGCCGGTCTGGGTCAGGTCCAGCAGCAGGCGCTGGCCGCCGCACTGCACGCCCAGCTGGGCCACGCGCGCGCCGGCGCTGCTGCGCGCGGCCTGCATGCGTTCGAGCAGCTCGGCCTGATACTGGCGCAGGCGCGAGCGGCGCCCGGCCCCGTCGGCGTGCCCGGCGAGCGCCATCAGGCCCCGCCCAGGCTGGCGATCTTGGCCAGCAGTTCGGCCGGATCGACCGGCTTGATCAGGTAATCGCGCGCGCCCTGGCGCAGGCCCCAGATGCGGTCGGTCTCCTGGTTCTTGCTGCTGCAGATGATCACCGGGACATCGGCCAGGGCCGGGTCGCGGGCGATGGCGCGCGTGATCTGGAAGCCGTTCGCGCCCGGCATCACCACGTCCATCAGGATCAGCTGCGGCTTGTCGGTCTTGATCAGTTCGAGCGCGGCCTCGCCGCTGTCGGCGGTGCTGACGGTGAAGCCGTTCTTGACCAGGATATCGCTCAGGTAGTAGCGCTCGGTCGGGGAATCGTCGACGATCAGAATACGCTGGATCGGCATTTAAGCTCCTGCGGGGGGCGCCGTGTGCTCGCGCACGGCGGCGAGCAGGCTGTCTTTGCTGAAGGGTTTGGTCAGGTAGGCGCTGGCGCCCACCATGGCGCCGCGCGCGCGGTCGAACAGGCCGTCCTTGGAGGACAGCATCAGCACCGGGGTGGCGCGAAAGCGCGCGCTCTTCTTGATCAGGGCGCAGGTCTGGTAGCCGTCCAGGCGCGGCATCAGGATGTCGCAGAAGATCAGGGCCGGGTGGTGGTCATTGATCTTGGCCAGCGCGTCGAAGCCATCCTCGGCCAGCACCACCTGGTAGCCCGCGCCGCTGAGGAAAATCTCGGCCGAGCGGCGAATCGTGCTGCTGTCGTCGATGACCATGATTGTCAGACCTGGGGGCGGCGGGCTTGTCATAAATGTCACTCACTTCTTACCTTGTAGCAAGATAGCATAGCTGCGCCGCGCCGGGGGCGCCTGTCGCGTGCGCGTGACGGCGCCCCGGCCTGGAGGCGCAGCTTACAGCGGCACCATCTCGAAATCGTCCTTGCGCGCGCCACACTCGGGGCAGGACCAGTTCATCGGCACGTCGGCCCAGCGGGTGCCGGGCGCGATGCCCTCTTCCGGCAGACCGGCCGCCTCGTCATAGATCCAGCCGCAAATCAGGCACATCCAGCTCTGGAACGGGGCGTTGTTGGTTTCACTACTCACTGTCGACTTCCTTCAATCTAGTAAAATGCGTGGTCAAGCATCTTAAACCAGGCAACGTGCAAACCCCAAATCCTCCCCTGCTGCTGAGCTTTGGCGCGCTCGACCCGATGAATGCCACCGGCACCGGCGCCGACGCGCTGGTGGCGGCCGCCCACGGCTGCCATGGCCTGGCCGTGACCACCATGCTGCTGGTGCGCGACAGCGCCGGCCTGGAGGACAGCGAGCCGACCGAGGCCGAATTCCTGGTCGACCAGGCGCGCATGCTGCTCGAGGACATGCAGGTGGCCGCCTTCAAGGTCGGCGCCATCGCCAGCCTGGAGCAGGTGTCGGCCATCGCCGAGGTGGTGTCCGACTATATCGACGCGCCGCTGGTGCTCGACCCGTTCTGCTCCTCGCTGCCGGAAGCCGGCATGCAGGACGATGAACTGCTGCTGGCGGTCCGCCAGATCCTGATCCCCCAGGCCACTGTGCTGCTGCTCTCGCGCAGCGAGCTCGAAACCCTGGCTGAAACCTGGCGCGAGCCGGTCGACGACGACATGCTCGAAGCCGACGTGGCCGAGCTGACCGCGATGGGCTGCCAGTTCGTGCTGGTGTTCGGCGGCGCCGAGAACGGCCAGCGCGCCAACTACCTGTTCGACGCCGACGGCCTGGTTGAAAAAGACGTGTGCGACAGCCTGCCCGGGGTCTTCCTGGGCGCCGGCGGCACCCTGTCGGCCGCCCTGGCCTGCCTGCTGGCCCAGGACATGGACGCCATCGAGGCCGTGCGCGCCGCCCAGGAATACACGATCGGCACCCTGGCCCAGGCCCAGCGCTTCGGCATGGGCAAGCTGGTGCCGAACAAACTTTATCCCTTCACGCCATCCGACCAAGACCCAGCATGAGCACCTCCCGCAACGACACCCTGTTTGCCCGCGCCCAGAAAACCACGCCCGGCGGCGTCAATTCGCCGGTGCGCGCCTTCCGTTCGGTGGGCGGCACCCCGCGCTTCATCACGCGCGCCGAGGGCCCCTACTTCTGGGACGCCGACGGCAAGCGCTACATCGACTACATCGGCTCCTGGGGCCCGGCCATTGTCGGCCACGCCCACCCCGAGGTGGTCAAGGCGGTGCAGGACGCGGCCACGCGCGGCCTGTCCTTCGGCGCCCCGACCGAGGGCGAGATCGAAATGGCTGAGCTGCTGTGCCAGCTGGTGCCCTCGCTCGAACAGGTGCGCCTGGTCTCGTCCGGCACCGAAGCGACCATGAGCGCGCTGCGCCTGGCGCGCGGCGCCACCGGGCGCGACAAGATCATCAAATTCGAAGGCTGCTACCACGGCCACGCCGACTCGCTGCTGGTCAAAGCCGGCTCGGGCCTGCTCACCTTCGGCAATCCGACCTCGGGCGGCGTGCCGGCCGACTTCGTCAAGCACACGCTGGTGCTCGACTACAACAACAGCGAGCAGCTGCGCCAGGCCTTCGCCGAATACGGCGACCAGATCGCCTGCGTGGTCGTCGAGCCGGTGGCCGGGAATATGAACCTGATCCCGGCCAAGGCCGAGTTCCTGCAGACCATGCGCGCCCTGTGCAGCGCGCACGGCGCCATCCTGATTTTCGACGAAGTGATGTGCGGCTTCCGGGTCGGCCTGCACGGCGCCCAGGCGCTGTACGGCATCCAGCCCGACCTGACGGCGCTGGGCAAGGTGATCGGCGGCGGCATGCCGGTGGCGGCGTTCGGCGGGCGCGCCGACCTGATGGCCCAGATGGCGCCCCTGGGCGCGGTCTACCAGGCCGGCACCCTGTCCGGCAATCCGGTGGCGGTGGCGGCCGGCATGGCCACGCTGCGCCTGATCCAGCAGGACGGCTTCTACGCCAAGCTGAGCGAACGCACCGCCGAGCTGGTGGACGGCCTGCGCGGTGCCGCCCAGGCGGCCGGGATTCCGTTCGCGGCCACCAGCGTGGGCGGCATGTTCGGCTTCTTCTTCGCCGAGCGCTGCCCCGACACCTATGCCGGGATAATGGCCAGCGACCGCGAACGCTTCAACCGCTTCTTCCACGGCATGCTGGACGAAGGCGTCTACTTCGCCCCGGCCGCCTTCGAAGCCGGCTTCGTCTCGGCCCAGCACGATGCGGCCGTGATCGCAGCCACCGTCGACGCGGCGGCGCGCGTGTTCGCCCGCCTCGCCTGACGCTGTTTGCGCGCGCGGGCCGCCGGCCCGCCCTGTGGCCCGGGCCACGCCCCAGGGAGGGTCTCGCGACCCGCGCGCCCGCTTGCACGCCGCTTGGCGCGGCAGGTATCATCGGCCCTTGATGTGAACCAGGCCCATGATGACCCAAGACGTTCCGATCCTGATTGACGATGCGATTGCCGCCCACATGCTGCAGGGCGCCTCGATCAGCGTCGGCGCCTGCGGCGCGGACCGCATGCCGAGCGCCGTGCGCGCCTTCGGCTGCCGCCTCGGCGCCGACCGCCGCAACATCAGCATCTTCGTCGCCCAGGGCCCGGCCCAGTCGGTGCTCGAAGATATTCTCGAAACGGGGCGCATCGCGGTCGTGTTCAGCGCCCCGCTGACCCACCGCGCGATCCAGCTCAAAGGCAGCGACGCCAGCGTGGTCCGCCCCACGCTCGAAGACCTGGCCGCCGTGCACGCCTACCGCGACGCCTTCTGCGCCCTGCTCGAGCCGCTCGGCTACTCGCAGCGCCTGATCCGCACCATGCTCGATTGCGCCGACGAGGACCTGGTGGCGCTGCGCTTCACGCCCAGCGCGATCTTCTCGCAGACGCCCGGCCCGGCCGCCGGTCAGGCCCTGAAGGGGAGCGTATGAGCCTGCGCCTCGACATGATCCGGCGCTGCCTCGAAGGCGCCGTGCCCGGCACCGTCGCCACCGCCGACGCCGACGGCATGCCGAATGTGTCCTACCTGTCCCAGGTCCAGTACGTCGACGCCGAACATCTGGCGCTGAGCTACCAGTTCTTCAACAAGACGCGCCAGAACCTGCAGCTGCACCCGTATGCGACCCTGGTCGTGATCGACCCGCTGACGGCCGCCCAGTACCGCATGACCCTGCACTACCTGCGCACCGAGACGGCCGGCCCCCTGTTCGAGAGCATGAAGGCCAAGCTGGCCGGGATCGCCTCGCATGTGGGCATGGGCGAGGTGTTCCGCCTGCTTGGGGCCGACGTGTTCCGCGTGCTCAGCCTGGAAGCCGTGCCCGGCTCCGTGCTGGCCGCCGGGGCGCCGCGCCAGAACCTGTTCACGGCCCTGCGCGCCAGCTGCGAGCGGCTGCGCCGCCAGGGCGACCTGGACGCCCTGCTGACCGAAGTGATGGGCTGCCTGGATGCCGAATTCGGCATCCGCCATGCGATGGCCCTGCTCTACGATGACTTGGGCGAACGCCTGTACACGGTGGCCAGCCGCGGCTACACCGAGTCCGGCATCGGCTCCGAAATCGCGCTCGGCCAGGGGGTGATCGGGGTCGCCGCGCGCGAGCGCACCCCAATCCGCATCAGCCACATGACGGCCGCGTATGGCTACAGCCGCGCGATCCGCGCCCACACCGAGGGCAGCCCGATCAGCGGCGCCCTCGACGGCGAGATCGGCCTGCCCGGCCTGCCCGCTCCGGGCAGCCAGCTGGCGGTGCCGCTGCTGGCCGGCGAACAGCTGCTCGGCGTGCTGTATGTGGAAAGCCCGCACGAGCTGCGCTTTGGCTATGACGAAGAGGACGCGCTGGTGGCCCTGGCCAGCGTGCTGGCCGTGGCCATCCGCGCCACCGAGGCGCGCGAAGAGGACAGCGCCGACACGCCGGTGCCGACCCCGGCGCCGCCGGCCGAAACCGGCGATGTGCTGCTGGTGCGCCATTTCTCGCCGACCGACGTGGTCTTCCTCGGCGACGAATACCTGATCAAGGGCGTGGCCGGCGCCATCCTGGCCACCATGGTCAGCGATTTTGTGGAAAAGGGCCGCACCGACTTCACCAATCGCGAGCTGCGCCTCGATCCGCGCATCCGCCTGCCCGAGCTCGGCGACAATCTCGAAGGCCGCCTGCTGCTGCTGACGCGCCGCCTGGCCGAACGCCATGCCGGCATCCACCTCGAGCGCACCGGGCGCGGCCGCCTGAAGCTGTGCGTGGCGCGCCCGCTGCAATTCGTGCGCGCCGCCGACGCCCCCTGAAACGCCAAGCGGGCCACAGCAAGGCACGCGGTCACCGCCGCCAGGCGGTGCCTTCCCGCGCACCTTTCTGTGGCCCGCCTGGGCCCTGCCGTTCTCAGGCCGCCAGACGCAGACCGTCGGACAGCTTGCTCCAGTCGGCCGCCGCCAGATACGGCTGCAGACCGGCGATCAGGCCGGCAAACACCGGCGAGGGCGCCGCCGCGCGCACCTTGGACAGCAGTTCGAGGCGCTCGGCCGGCGACAGGGCCGGCACCATCCAGCGCATCGACAGCCACGATTCCTCGGGCGAGAGGGCGGCCACGATCGCCTGTTCGATGGCGATCAGTTCAGCATCGGTATAGCAGGCCCAGAGCACGGCGTTGTGTTCGGTTTCCTCCATATTCATGTGCAGCAGGTTGTCGCCGACGAACACGCTCAGATACAGGTAGAGCGTATGCAGATTGGCCGGGCTTGGCTCCGTCGCCGCCTGGTCGGCCAGCATGCTCAGATGCTGGCAGGCGTGCACATGGTGGGTATGGTCGTCGCAGGCGACGCTGCTCGAGCCGGGCTGGCGTGCTTCCATGGCCGTGTGCACGAATTCGTTCTCGTGCTGCAGGTGGCCGAGGCAGAAGTCGGCCAGCTGGCGCACCTGGCCGAGCACCTCGGCGCGCTGTTCGGCGTCGGCGGCGTCGAGGCGGCCGACGCGCACCAGCGTATCGCTGAGCATGCTGCGCAGGGCTTTATGGATGCGGAAGTAGATATTCACACGGGCCGGGGTGGCCAACTCGGGGGCTTGGAGCGTCATGGTTGATCCTTCATTACAACGAGGTCACCACTGTAGCGAGCGGCCCGGCCGCGCGTTCTTAAAAGCTCATTTACCCGACCCTAAAAAAACCTTAAGCCCCAGAAAAATGGGGTCAGACCCCATTTACCCGGCCGGAAATACCGCTTGCCGGCCAAACAAATCAGGGTCTGACCCCGATTTGTTTGGTGGGCAAGCTTTGGCTTACTTGAGCCAGCCGCGGTGGCGGAAATACAGGAAGGGGGCGATCGCGCTGCCCAGCATCAGCACCAGCGCGAACGGATAGCCGTAATTCCACTCGAGCTCGGGGAACCAGCCCTTGAAGTTCATGCCGTAGATCGAGGCAATCAGGGTCGGCGGCAGGAAGGCCACGCTGGCCACCGAGAAGATCTTGATGATCTTGTTCTGGTTAATATTGATGAAGCCGACCGTGGCGTCCATCAGGAAGTTGATCTTGTCGAACAGGAAGGAGGTGTGGCCGTCGAGCGACTCGATGTCGCGCAGAATCTGACGCGCCTCCTCGAACTGGTCGGAATTGAGCAGGCGCCCGCGCATCAGGAATGACACGGCACGGCGCGTGTCCATCATGTTGCGGCGGATGCGGCCGTTCAAGTCCTCTTCGGTCGCGATCGCATTCAGGGCGGCGGCCGCGTCGGCGTCGGTGAATTCCTTCTGCAGCACGCGCTGGCTGACGTCCTCGAGCGACTGGTAGATGCCTTCGAGCGCATCGGCCGAATACTCGGCGTCGGTCGCGTACAGGTCGAGCAGCACGTCCATGTAGTCGCTGATCGAACCGGGCCGCGAACGCGCGCGCATGCGCACCAGGCGGAACACGGGCAGGTCGTCGGCGTGCACCGAGAACAGCATCTTGCGCGACAGGATGAAGGCCACCGTCACCACGCGCGACGGACCTTCGTCCTCGTCGAGCAGGAAGTCGGTGCGCAGATTGAGGTCGCCGTTCTCGGCCTCGTAGTAACGCGCCGAGGCCTCGATGTCCTCCATCTCGTCTTCCCCCGGCAGGATGACGTTGTAGATGGCCTTGACCCAGGCCCGCTCCTCATCGGTCGGGTCGGTCAGGTCGACCCAGACCGGCTGCACGCCCTCGAGATCTTCGCGGGTTTCGATCGCGACCTGGCTCAGGCGCCCGTTGTGCAAAACAAAAACATTGATCATGCGCGCTTGGCCTTACTTGAACTGTTTTTCGATCGCCTTGTCGAGCGCCGGATCGGAGGTGGCGCTGGCGCTGCTGCCGGCCGGCGCCGCCTTGGGCGATGCGATGCCGGCCGTGCGCTGCACCTGGATTTCCTTACTGGTCGGATTCGAGGCCTTGCAGTCGGTATTCGAATACACGGTCTTGCCGTCGATCGTGCACTTGCGCAGCGGCGCGCCGCTGGCCTCGGCCGCGGGGCTGGCCGCGCCAAGCGCCTGGCGCGCATCCTGCACGGCCGGCTGCTCGCGTACGGAACCGCTGAGTTTGCCCCACATCTCGGCAAACAGATTGCGCTCATTGCGCGCCGAGATCAGGGCCAGGGCCACGGCCCCGCCGATGACCATCGACAGAATCAGGACGCCCGTCAGGCTCAGACCGCGCTGGCTATGCTGCTTCATCGCTCCCCCTTGATTGTTATGGCAGTTCGGCTGCGTTCATGCGTTGCTGGATGATCGCCGAACGCATGGCGAGATAGGCGCTTTCACGGTGCTTGTCGTAAAAGCGCGGGCGCGGCAGCATGACGGCGAGCTTGGCGGCCTGGCCCGCGTTCAGGGCCGCGGCCGAGGTGCCATAGTAGTGGCGGGCTGCCGCTTCGGCGCCGAAAATGCCGCTGCCGAATTCCACCACATTCAGGTAAATCTCGAAGATGCGCTGCTTGCTCATCACCGCCTCCAGCATATAGGTGATGACCAGCTCCTGGCCCTTGCGCAGGTAGTTGCGCGAGCCCGACAGGAACAGGTTCTTGGCCAGCTGCTGGGTGATGGTCGAGCCGCCGGCCACCACCTTGTGCTTCTTCATATTCTTTTCATAGGCCTTCTGGATGGCATCCCAGTCGACCCCGTCGTGGTCGGCGAAATTGGCATCCTCGGAGGCGATCACCGCGCGCTTGAGGTTGTTGGAGATGGCGTTGTACGGCACCCAGGCCTGGTAGATGCGGGCCTTGGGGTTCTTCTCCTGCAGGGCGGCGAGCTGGAGCGACATCATGCTCGTCATGCCGGGATTGAACTTGATATACCAGCACACCTGGACGAAGTAGTAGAGCTGGACCGCCAGCACCACTGCCAGCGGGCCGAGTATCAGCCACTTGAGCCAGGTCCGTTTGCCCTGCTTGCCTGCCAATTCAGCATTCTCCGCGCAATGCGGCCAGCACCGGCCCGCTGTCCGGACGCACCCCGCGCCAGACGTAGAAGGCCTCCGCCGCCTGTTCCACCAACATGCCGAGGCCGTCGCGGATGCGCGCCCCATGCTGGGCGGCAAACTGTAAAAAGACGGTCGGCTCCTTGCCATACATCATATCAAGCGCGAGCGTGCCTGAGCGAAATACCGTGTCCGGAATCGGCGGTACGGCCGCCTGCAGGCTGGCCGCCGTGGCATTGACGACCAGGTCGAAGCTGCCGTCGACCTCGGCGAAGGCACACACGCGCGGGCGGCCACCGAAGTCGGCGGCCAGGGCGGCGGCCGTGGCCAGGGTGCGGTTGGCCAGCACCAGCTCGCCCACGCCGGCATCGAACAGGGGGCCGAGCACGCCGCGCGCGGCCCCGCCGGCGCCCAGCAGTAGCAGGCGCGCACCGGCCAGGCGCAGGCCGGCATTGGCTTCGATGTCGCGCACCAGGCCGGCGCCGTCGGTGTTGTCGCCGTGGATGCGGCCGTCGGCAAACACCAGGGTGTTGACGGCCCCGGCCAGGCGCGCGCGTGCACTCAGGCTGTCGGCCAGGGCGAAGGCTTCCTGCTTGAACGGTACCGTGACGTTCGCCCCGCGCGCCCCCTCGGCCTGCAGGCGGCGCACGGTGGCGCCGAAGCCGTCGAGCGGCGCCAGGCAGCGGGCGTAAGCGAGGTCCTGCCCGGTCTGGGCGGCGAAGGCGGCGTGGATGGCCGGCGATTTGCTGTGCGCGACCGGATTGCCGATCACATAGTAATGGTCCGTCATGGGCGGGTCCCGATCATGCCCGTCTCGAGCTGGTCGGAGCGGGCGAATTTGAAGGTCGTCGTCACCACCCACAGGTCCTCACGCCCGTTGCTCAGCATCTGCTTGGGGAAGCGGCCGAACGGGGCGGCACGGCGGATGATGCGCAGGGCGGCCGCGTCCAGGTCCGGGTTGCCGGAACTGCGGCGCACCTTGATGCCCCCTTCCTTCTCGTAGATCGTACCGTCCTGGAAGATGGGTATCTCGACAATCAGCTCGCCGTAGAGCTTCTTGCCGTCTTTCTGGGGGAAGTTCAGCGTGCCGATCTCTTCGATCCGGTGCTGCATCTCCTTGTAGTAGAGCGCGTAACCGGCCTCCACCGTGGAGGGGGTCAGATAGGTCTTGTGGGGGCGCTTGTTCTGCTCACTGATGTCCTGCGAGATTTCGGCCGCCATGCGCGCCAGCGCGCGGCTCGATTCGGCCAGATCGCCGCCCTTGGCCTTGGGGTCGGGCTTGTCTCGCTCGGCCAGGGGATCGGCCTTGAAGTCCGACAGGCGCGCCTGGGTCAGCAGCTGCTCGCGCCGCTGTTCCAGCTCCTCGATGCGGCGCTTGAAGGCGACGGCGGCGTCGCCGGCGCGGTTCTTCTGCAGGTCGGGCAGCGGCGAGGTGGCGCGCCCGCTGTCGGCCTTGCCGCCGCCATCGAGATTGGCCTGGGCCACGGCGCTGGCCTGCAGGGGCTTGCGCGCATGCTTGGCATTGACCAGGATGACTTCCATGCCGGTCGCCTCGGGCGGCCGGCGGGCCGCGGCCGGCGCCTGGAAGCGCAGCGCCAGCAGCAGCAGATGCGCCAGCACCGAGACGGTGATGGCGATCATCAGGGGCCGCTGCTCGGGGGCGATGCGCATGGCCGGGCTCAGGCCTCGGGGCTGGCGGCGGGCGCGTCGGCGGCCGGCGCGCCGTCGGCCGCGCTGGCCTCGGCCGCCTGTTCGGCCTCGTCCACGGCCGGGGCCGGCTCGACCAGTTCTTCCTCGTCGTAGTCGAGCGCGCCATCGGCCGGCGCCCCCAGCACTTCGAGCAGGCGCGCCTCGAGCGTCAGGTCGATCTCATCCCAGCCGACGATGTCGAGCTTGACCTGGGCGCCGCGCGTGGCGGCCGCCATGCCGGGCAGGCGCACCACCAGCGGCACATCGGCCAGGCGCACCACCTCGTCCTTCAGCACCACGGCCTCGACCACCTTGGCCTGCTCCTGGGCCAGCCAGCGCAGGCACCAGTAGCGCTCCATCGTCTGCTGGTGCTCGTTGTAGGCGGCGTAGGCGGCGTCAAACGCCGAGACGATCGCGAACAGGTTGGCATCCTTGGGCTTGAACGGGGCGACCAGCGGGGCCGTCACGCCATGCTCGGCGCAGGCCAGAATCTGCCACTGGTTGACCAGGTCGGTGTAGCGGCGCAGCGGCGAAGTCGACCACGCATACTGTTCGACCCCCAGGCCCTGGTGCGGGGCCGCATGGGTCAGCATGCGCACCTGCATCTTGGCATTCCAGCCGCCGGCGCCCGGACCCTGGCTGCGGTAGATGCCGGGCACGCCGTGGTCGTGCATGAGCTTGCCCCAGGTGCTGTTGGCGAAGATCATCAGCTCGGCCACGATCTTGTCGAGCGGCGCCCCGCGCTTGCGGCGCACGATGCTGACCACATCGTTCTCGACATAGAAGTTGAAGTCGACCCGGTTGGCCTGCTCGGGCTTGAGACCGAAGGCGGCGCGCTTGTCCATGCGCGCCGCTTCGAGCTGCTGGGCCCACTGCCAGAGCAGGCGCAGCGCGTCCTTGTGCGGATAGTCGCCGGCGCCGCTGGCCAGGGTCTCTTCGTTGACCAGATCGTCGAGATCATTGTGGCGCAGATTGTCGACCACGGGCACCAGCTCGGCGCGGGTGGTGGTGGAGCGCACCTGCCAGGTGGCGGGGTCGAGCTCGGCATACAGGGACAGGGCCGGGCAGTCCTTGCCGGCCGCCAGGGTGTAGGCGTTGACGACCTCGTCCGGCAGCATCGTGATTTTGTCGCCCGGCATATACACGGTCGACATGCGCGCGCGCGCAATCTTGTCGATCGCATCCTCGGGCGCGATGGCCAGGCCGGGCGCGGCGATGTGGATACCGACCACCAGGCTGCCGTCGGGACGGGTCTGGACCGAGAAGGCGTCGTCGATCTCGGTGGTGGTCACATCGTCGATCGAGAAGGCAGCCACGTCGGCACGCGGCAGGCCGGCGCGCACGGGCGGCGCCGCCAGCGGCGGAAAGCCGGTGCCGCGCGGGAAGTGCTCGAACAGGAAGCGCCCCATGTGCAGGGCCTTGGGCGACTCGAGCCCGCCGACCTGCAGCAGCAGGCGCTGCGGCGACGTCTGCAGGGCCTCGCAGGCCGCGTCAAGGGCCTTGAATTCGATGCTGTTCTTGTCCGGCTTGAACAGCAGCGCGCGCACCTGGCTGGCCAGGGCCTCGGGCAGGCGCCCGGCCTTCAGTTCCTCGACATACGCGGCCTGCACCAGCAGCAGCTGCTTCTTCTTCTCGATGCCGGCCAGGGCCGCGCGCAGCGACTGCTCGGGCGCGGCCTTGTAGCGGCCGCGGCCCTTCTTGTAGAAATAGATGGGCGCATTGTGCAGCGCCAGGATCAAGCCGGCCGCCTCGGCCGGCTGCGCGGCCTGGCCGAAGTACTCGGCGCCCAGGTTGGCAAAGCCAAATTCCTCCTGGCCCGCGACTTCCCACAGAAATTCGAGGTCGATCGCGGCCGCTACTTCCTTGGCCGCCTCCATCAGCGCGGCCGGGGCCGGGGCCGTGAACTGCACCAGCACGTCCTTGGCCTTGACCTTGGTGCGCTTGCCGCTCGGCAGTTCCACCTGATACGACTCGCCGGACTGGGACAGCACGCTGCCGGCCTTGAAATCGCCGGATTCTTCAAAAAACAGATTCATCGTCACTTCTCATTTCTGTAAAGGGGGCGCGGCACCAGGTCCAGCACGGCGGGCAGGAAGACCTCGGTCACCAGCAGGCTGCCGCGCCGGCGCCGGTACAGGCAGCGGCGGGCGAACAGCGTCGTATCGTCGGGCACAGCCAGGGCCGCGCGCGCCCGCTGCCAGAGCGGGTGGCCGGCGCGGATGCGCGCAAATTCCAGTTCGCCGCGCCGCACCAGCGGATCGCCGAACAAAGTCGAGCCGAGCGAGCGCTCGCCCAGGCTGCCGAACAGCGGCCAGTCCCAGGCCGTGGCCGTGCGCGGCACCACCGTGTGGGCGAACACCACCGGCACCTCGTCGCAGCGCAGCAGCACTTCGCGCTCCCACACGCGCGCCACCTGGCTCAGGCCGACGGCCTGGGCCTCGTCGGCCAGGCACAGGGCCGTATGCTGGTGCAGGCGCTGGACCCGGAAGCGCGCGCTGTGGGCGATCAGCTTGGCCGTCAGCGAGCCCTGCCCGGTCAGCCAGTGGCGCAGCGCGCGCGGGGCGTCGAGGGCATTCACGTGGGCGTGCCAGCGCGCCAGGCGCAGGCTGGCTCGCCTCACCGCCGCCCTCCTTCGCCGCAGAAGGCCAGCACGGCGTCGACATGCTCGGCGTAGTCGCTCAGTGCATGGTCGCTGCCGTCGATGATGGTCTGGCGCGCGCCGGCGTAATGGCTGACCATCTGGCGGTAGTCGAGCACTTCGTCGCCGCTGGCGGCGATCAGATAGTAGCGGTCGGGCGCGCTGATCGCGGGCACGGCCAGGTCGTCGAGTTCGGCCAGATAGTCGCGCTTGAATTCGAACGGCGCATCCGAGTGGTACTGGGTGCTGACGCCGACATGGCGCTCGAGGTCCTGAAACGGGTGCACGGCCGGATTGAGCAGCACGGCGCGGCAGTCGAGCTGCTCGGCCAGCCAGGTCGCGTAGAAGCCGCCCAGCGAGGAGCCGATCAGGGCCAGTTCCTCGCTGTCGTAGTGGGCCACCAGACGCAGGCACAGCGCCATCGCCGCCTTGGGCGAGGCCGGCAGCTGCGGGCACATGAAGGCGTCGCCGCGCCCGCGCGCGGCCATGCGGTCGGCCGTCATGCGCGCCTTGAACGACAGCGGCGAGGAGCGGAAGCCGTGCAGGTAGAGGATCATCGGGCCAGGGCCTCCAGCAGTTTGCCGTGCACGCCGCCGAAGCCGCCATTGCTCATCACCAGAATATGGTCGCCCGGCTGGGCGGCGTCGACGATGGCCTTGACCATGAAGTCGAGCTGGTCGTAGGCGTGCGCGATGCGCCCGAGCGGGGCCAGGGCGTCGGCCAGGCTCCAGCCGAGCGCCTGTTGGCTGCCGAAGCCGAACACCAGATCGGCGTCCTTCAGGCTGCCGGGCAGCGCGTCCTTCATGGCGCCCAGCTTCATGGTGTTCGAACGCGGCTCGAGCACGGCCAGGATGCGCCCGCCGGCGCCGATCTTCTGGCGCAGGCCGCCAACGGTGGTGGCGATCGCCGTCGGGTGGTGGGCGAAATCGTCGTACACGGTCACGCCATTGACGACGCCGCGCACCTCGAGGCGCCGCTTGACGCTCTCGAAACTGGCGAGGGCGGCGGCGGCCGCGCCGATCGGCACGCCCACATGGCGCGCGGCGGCGATCGCGGCCAGCGCATTGAAGCGGTTGTGCTTGCCCAGCAGCTCCCAGTTGACCGTGGCTTCCCGCTGGCCCTTGAACAGCACGTCGAAGCTGCCGCCCGGATGCTCGACCAGCGACCAGTCGCAGCCGGTGGTCAGGCCGAAACGCTCCTGCTCGCTCCAGCAGCCGCGCTTGAGCACGCGCGCCAGCGAGGCCTCGTCGCCATTGACGATCAGGCGGCCGACGCCGGGCACGGTGCGCACCAGGTGGTGGAACTGGGTCTCGATCGCGCCGATATCGGGGAAGATGTCGGCATGGTCGTATTCGAGGTTGTTGAGCACGGCCGTCTTGGCGTGGTAGTGGACGAACTTGCTGCGCTTGTCGAAGAAGGCGGTGTCGTATTCATCGGCCTCGATCACGAAGAAGTCCGATTCCTCGCGCCCGCGCAGACGCGCCGAGATGCCGAAATTGCGCGGCACCCCGCCGATCAGGAAGCCCGGGTGGTAGCCGTTCTGTTCGAGAATCCAGGCCAGCATGGCCGAGGTGGTGGTCTTGCCGTGCGTACCGGCCACGGCCAGCACCCATTTGTGGCGCAGGATGTGTTCGCCGATCCACTGCGGCCCGCTCATATACGGCAGGCTGCGGTTGAGGATCTCCTCGACCAGCGGGTTGCCGCGCGAGACCACATTGCCGATCACATACAGGTCGGGCTGGAGGGCCGTCTGCTCCGGGCTGAAGCCCTGGATCAGGGAAATGCCCTGGGCCTCGAGCTGGGTGCTCATCGGCGGGTAGACATTGGCGTCGCAACCGGTGACCGTATGCCCGGCCTCCTTGGCCAGCACCGCCAGGCCGCCCATGAAGGTGCCGCAGATGCCGAGGATGTGGATATGCATGGGGAGCTGCCTGAAAAATCGGAATGCTGGATTTTACCTGAGCCGGCCATAAAACCCCACCGCCACGGGGCGGCCCGATACCGGGTATGATGGCCGGATGACGTCTCCCATGCTGCTTGAACTGCGGGCCGAGATCGCCGCCGCCGCGGCCCGCCTGATCGCCGAAGACGGCGCCGACTACGGCACCGCCAAACGCAAGGCCGCGCGCCTGGTGCTCGGCGACAAACCGGCCCGGCCCGAACAACTGCCCGCCAATGAACAGGTGGAGGAGCAGGTGCGCGCCTATCTGGCCCTGTTCCAGGGCGATGTCCAGCCGGCCCGCCTGCAGCGCCTGCGCGAGGTCGCGCTCGAGGTCATGCAGATGCTCGGCGGCTATGCTGTATTTATCACCGGCAGCGTGCTCAACGGCACAGCCGGGGCCCATGACGATATTCGTTTACAATTGTTCGCTGATTCTGCCAAGGAAGTCGAAATTTTCCTGGTCAATCAGAAGTTGCAGATTGAATTGTCGGAAAGCCCGCATTTCCGCGGTCCGCGCTTTGGCGAGGTCGAGACCGTCAGTTTCATGTGGCGCCAGGAAGGCGTGCATGTGGAGCTGTACGACCTGGACGACCTGCGCGGCGCGCGCAAGACCCGGGCCGATGGCACGCTGGCGCGCGCCGACGGCGATCAACTGCGCGCATTGATGGAAGCCGCATGAAAAAGAACCTGCTTATTTACAGCCTCGCCGGCCTGATGTTTACGGCCCTCGGCGCGTTTGCCGCGATCCAGACCCAGGCCCCCGATCCGGAGCCCGTGGTCGCCACCCTGCTCGCCCAGCAGCTCAAGGACCCGGCCGGCCAGGCCCAGTCGCTGGCCCGCTTCAAGGGCAAGCCGATGATCGTCAATTTCTGGGCCACCTGGTGCGCACCCTGTGTCAAGGAAATGCCGGAATTGTCGGGCCTGGCGGCCGAGCTCGCGCCCAAGGGTGTGCAGGTGCTCGGCATCGGCATCGATTCGCCCTCGAACATCCGGGAATTCCTCGTCAAGACCAAGGTCAGCTACCCGATTTTCGTGGCCGGCCTGGAAGGCACGGAACTCTCGCGCCAGTTTGGGAACAAACAGGGAGGCCTGCCCTTCACCGTGCTCGTCGGCGCCGACGGCAAGGTGCGCAAAACCTATCTCGGCGCCCTCAAATTCGAGCAGCTCCGGGCCGATCTGGCCGCGCTTTGAGCACGACCGTGCCATTTTCCGTTCTTGCAATTCGGCGCAGTTAGCGTCAGAATGCGGAACTTTCGCGCAATTCGGACCAAAACCTATGGCGAACAAGCTCCTGCTGCTGAACGGCCCCAACCTGAATCTGCTGGGGACCCGCGAGCCGCACATCTACGGCGCCACCACCCTGGCGGACGTGGAAAAAGCCGCCATCGCCCAGGCCGCGGCCGCCGGCGCGACGCTCACGTGCTTCCAGTCGAATCACGAGGGCGCCCTGATCGACCGCATCCATGCCGCCCGTGCCGAGGGCGTGGAGCTGATCGTCATCAACCCGGGCGGGCTCACCCATACCAGTGTCGCGCTGCGCGACGCCCTGGCCGGGGTGGCCATCCCGTTTATTGAAGTGCACATTTCAAATATTCACCAGCGCGAAGCCTTTCGCCAGCATTCCTATCTGTCGGATCTGGCGCGCGGGGTGATCTGCGGGCTGGGGGTCGCGGGCTACCGTCTGGCCATCGATTTCGGCCTGAACCAGTCTTAACTGATCCCAAACACACGCTTTTTGCGGCAATCTGGGCCGCCAACAATAATCACGCCATAGGGGTTGCACATGGATTTGAGAAAACTGAAGACCTTGATCGACTTGGTCGCCGAATCGGACATCGCCGAACTCGAAGTGACTGAGGGCGAGAGCAAAGTGCGCATCGTCAAGTCTGGCGCCGCCGCCCAGAACCAGGTCGTGATGATGCCGCCGCAAAGCCTGCCGCAGCAGTATGTGGCCCCGGCCGCGCCGGCCGCCGCAGTCGCCGCCGCGCCGGCCCCGGCCGCCGCACCGGCCGCCGCCGAAATCACCGGCCACATCGTCAAGTCGCCGATGGTCGGCACCTTCTACCGCTCCTCGGCCCCGGGCAATCCGCCCTTCGTCGATGTCGGCAGCAGCGTCAAGGAAGGCGATACCGTCTGCATCATCGAAGCGATGAAACTGCTGAACGAGATCGAAGCCGATATTTCGGGCACGATCACCAAGGTGCTGGTGGAAAACGGCCAGCCGGTCGAGTTTGGTCAACCGCTGTTTGTGATTGGCTGATTGCTCCATGTTTGAAAAGATCCTCATTGCCAACCGCGGCGAGATCGCGCTACGTATCCAGCGCGCCTGCCGTGAGATGGGCATCAAGACGGTGGTCGTCCATTCGGAGGCCGACCGTGATGCGAAATACGTGAAGTTAGCCGATGAATCGGTGTGTATCGGCCCGGCGCCGTCCCCGCTCAGCTACTTGAACATGCCCGCTATTATTAGTGCGGCCGAAGTCACCGACGCCGAAGCCATCCACCCGGGCTACGGCTTCCTGTCCGAAAACGCCGACTTCTGCGAACGCGTGGAAAAATCGGGCTTCGTCTTCATCGGCCCGCGCGCCGAGTCGATCCGCCTGATGGGCGACAAGGTCTCGGCCAAGCAGGCCATGATCCGCGCCGGCGTGCCCTGCGTGCCCGGCTCGGACGGCGCCCTGCCCGACGATCCGAAGGAAATCATCCAGATCGCACGCCGTATCGGCTATCCGGTCATCATCAAGGCCGCCGGCGGCGGCGGCGGGCGCGGCATGCGCGTGGTCCATACCGAGGCCGCGCTGATCAATGCCGTGACCATGACCAAGACCGAAGCCGGGGCCGCCTTCGGCAATCCGGAAGTGTATATGGAGAAGTTCCTGGAAAATCCGCGCCACGTGGAGATCCAGGTCCTGGCCGACGAGCACAAGCAGGCCATCTGGCTCGGCGAACGCGACTGCTCGATGCAGCGCCGCCACCAGAAGGTGATCGAGGAAGCGCCCGCGCCCGGCATCCCGCGCAAGCTGATCGAAAAGATCGGCGAGCGCTGCGCCGAAGCCTGCCGCAAGATCGGCTACCGCGGCGCCGGCACCTTCGAGTTCCTGTATGAGAACGGCGAATTCTATTTCATCGAAATGAATACCCGCGTCCAGGTCGAACACCCGGTCACCGAAATGATCACCGGGGTCGACATCGTGCAGGAGCAGATCCGCATCGCCGCCGGCGAGAAGCTGCGCTACCGCCAGCGCGACATCCTGCTGGCCGGCCACGCGATCGAATGCCGGATCAATGCCGAAGACCCGTTCAAGTTCATTCCGAGCCCGGGCCGCATTGTCGCCTGGCACCCGCCCGGCGGCCCCGGCATCCGCGTCGATTCGCATGCCTACGCCGGCTACTTCGTGCCGCCCAATTACGACTCGATGATCGGCAAGGTCATCGCCTATGGCGCCACGCGCGAACAGGCGATCCGGCGCATGCAGATCGCGCTGTCGGAGATGGTGGTCGAAGGCATCCAGACCAATATCCCCCTGCACCGCGAGTTGATGATTGATGCGCGCTTTATTGAAGGCGGCACCAATATCCATTATCTTGAGCAGAAATTGGCCGATAAGCCCGACCTCAAGTCGAACAAGCATTAAGGTGCCCACTGTATGGCCTGGACCGAAGTCCTGATCGATGTCCCGCGCGCCCAGACCGAAGCGCTGTCCGAAGCGCTGATGGACTGCGGCGCCCTGTCCGTCAGCGTGGAAGACGCGGACGAGGGCACCGAGCAAGAAAAACCCCTGTTTGGCGAACCCGGCATGGAACCGGCCGAAGGCGCCTGGGAACATAACCGCATCGTCGCCCTGCTCGAGACGGACGCCGATCCGGCCATCGTGCTGGCCGCGGCCGCCGGCGCCGCCGGCATCGCCGGTCTGCCCCAGTTCAGCACCCGCACCGTCGAGGAGCAGGACTGGGTGCGCCTGACCCAGTCGCAGTTCGAGCCCATCCACATCGGCAAGAACATCTGGGTGGTGCCGAGCTGGCATGACGCGCCCGACCAGAACGCGCTGATCCTCGAACTCGATCCGGGCCTGGCCTTTGGCACCGGCTCGCATCCGACCACGCGCCTGTGCATGGAATGGCTGGAAGCCCATCCGGCCCCCGGCGCCAGCGTGCTCGACTACGGTTGCGGCTCGGGCATCCTGGCCATGGTGGCCAAGAAGCTCGGCGCCGGCGACGTGGCCGGGGTCGACATCGACCCGCAAGCGATCATCTCGGCGCGCGACAATGCCGAGCGCAACCGCTGCAGCATCGATTACTACCTGCCCGACGATTTCGGCGCCGCCCATGCGGCCACGCGCTTCGACATCGTGGTGGCAAATATCCTGTCGAGCCCGCTCAAACTGATGGCGCCGATGCTGTCCGGCCGCGTCAAGCCGGGCGGATCGCTGGTGCTGTCGGGCGTGCTGGCGCGCCAGGCCGAGGAAGTCGCGGCCGCGTATGCGCCGTTCATCAAGCTGTCGGTGTGGGCCGAGCACGAAGGCTGGGTCGCACTGGCAGGTTCGCTGCCGGCCTGAGCGATGGCGCTCGCGACCCAGTGCCCCCACTGTCATACCACGTTCCGGGTCGCCGTTGACCAACTGAAGCTGCGCGGCGGTATTGTCCGCTGCGGCCAGTGCCAGGAGGTTTTCGACGGCAATGCCTGCATCGTCGATCTGTCCAAGCGCGCGGCCACGCCCGCGCCCGCGGCCGAGACGCCGGTGTATGCCATCGACCTGACCCATACGCTCGATCCGCTCGGCATCCTGCCGCAGCCGGAAGCCGAGGCCGAAGCGGCGCCGAGCGCGCCGCCCACGCCGGCCCCGGCCGTGCCGGAATTCACGCTCGACCTGATCGACCCCGAACCCGAAGCGCCCGCCGCACCCGCCAACGCGGCCCCGCCCGACACCCCGCTCTTCGCCGACCTGCTGGCACGCCAGCTGGAGGAACAGACCAGCAGCCCGGCGCCGGCGCCCTTGATGCCGGCCCCGCCGCTGCCGCCCGCACCGGCCGCGGCCGCGCCCGCCCACATCGAGCTCGACCTGAACCTGGAAGAAGAAGCGCCGGCGCCAGCGCCGGCGCGCACGCCGTTCTCGGCCTGGCAGCCTGGCGTCGTGCTCAAGCAGGAGCCGACCCTGGCCCCGGCCGCACCCGAGCTGCCCGAAATCGACCTGCCGCCACCCACGCCCGCGCCCGCCGCCGAGGCGAGCACGGCGCCAGCGCCGGACGCCCGCATCGAGCCGCGCCTCGATCCGAGCCCGCGCCTGGACCTGGTGGTCGGCGATCAGGACGAGGATGACGCCCCCGAATTCGTCAAGCGCGGCCGCGCCGAAGAGCAGCATGGCGCGCGCCGCCGGCTGCTGCTCGGCCTGGCCAGCCTGGTGCTGCTGCTGTTGCTGGCGGCCCAGTCGCTGCTGGCCTGGCGCCAGCAGCTGGCGCTGCAGCTGCCGGCCCTGCGCCCGCTGATCACGGCCCTGGGCGAACCGCTCGGCCTGCGCATCGCCCTGCCGATGCAGATCGACCAGATGAGTATCGAGACCGGCGAACTGCAGACCCTGGCCGGCGGCATCCACAGCTACACGACCCTGCTGCGCAACCAGAGCGCGCTGCCGCAGGCCTGGCCGGCGATCGAGCTGCGCCTGCGTGACGACAAGCGCCAGCTGCTGCTGCGCCGCGTGCTCTATCCGAAAGACTACCTACCCGCCAACATCGATCCAGCCAAGGGTTTCGCCCCGCGTTCGGAACAGGCCGTGCTGCTGCATTTCGACCTCGGGTCGGTGACGGCGGCGGCCTATGACGTCGGCATTTTCTATCCTTGAGACCATGAACCACACCACTCTGATCTGCGGCTCGCTCGCCTTCGACAAAATCATGCAATATGAGGGCCGCTTCAGCGAGACCCTGATCGCCGGCCAGCTGCACAAGCTGAACGTGTCCTATCTGGTGCCGACCCTGCGCACCGAGTACGGCGGCTGCGCGGCGAATATCGCCTACAACCTCAAGCTCTTGGGCGGCGATCCGCTGATCATGGCCACGCTCGGCCAGGACGGCGGCGAATACCTCGAGCGCTTTGCCGCCCAGGGCATCAGCACGCGCTGCGTGCGCACGATCGCCAACAGCTACACGGCACAGTGCTTCGTCACGGCCGACCTCGACGGCAACCAGATCAATGCCTTCCACCCGGGTGCGATGCAGATGTCGCATGAGAACAATGTCAGCGAGGCGGGTGCGATTGCCGTGGCCATCGTCGCCCCGGACGGCCGCGACGGCATGCTCAAGCACGCGCGCGACTGCCATGCGCTCGGCATTCCGCTGATGTTCGATCCGGGCCAGCAGCTGCCGCGCTTCAATGGCGAAGAGCTGATCGCCTTCATCGACCAGGCCACCTATGTCGCCTGCAATGACTACGAATTCGAGATGCTGATGGACCGCACCGGCCTGTCGCTGCCGCAGATCGCCGAGCGCCTGCAGGCCCTGATCGTCACGCGCGGCGACAAGGGTTCGGAAATCTATGCCGATGGCGAGCGCCACCTGATTCCGAGCGTGCAGGCCAGCGCCGTGCTCGACCCGACCGGTTGCGGCGACGCCTACCGCGCCGGTCTGCTGTACGGCATCACCCACGGTTTCGACTGGCCGACCACGGGCCGCCTGGCCAGCCTGCTGGGCGCCATCAAGATCGCCCACCAAGGCGGCCAGAACCACCACTTCACGCCGGGCGAACTGGCCGACCGCTTCGAAGCGGCCTTCGGCTACCGCTACTGAGGACAGAGGGCGGCGATCACGTCCGCGGGCGTGACGCCGTCGATCTCGATCAGCTTGCGTTTATTGGTCAGGCCGTGGGTGATGGTGATGCGCGAGCGCGCCAGTTTCAGGGTCTCGGCCAGGTAGCGCACCAGGGCCTCGTTGGCCTTGCCCTCGATCGGGGCGGCGTGCAGCTTCAGCTTGAGCGCGTCGCCCTGCTCGCCGACCACTTCGGTCTTCTTCGCATTCGGCTGGATCTGCACGGCCAGGCGCACGCCGCCGGCGCGCGCGCTGCACCAGGCCACACTCACCACAGCATGCCCGGCATGCTGCTGAACAGCATCCCCAGCAGCATCTGTGCGATCTGCAGCAGGATCAGGGCCACCAGCACGGAAAAGTCGATGCCGCCGAGCGGAGGCACGATGCGCCGCAGCGGGCGCAGCAGCGGTTCATTCAGGGCGCGCACGAAGGGCGCCAGCGGCGCGTGCGGATTGATCCAGCTGAAGATCACTTCCACGATCAGCAGGGCCATGCATCCCCACAGCATCCAGCCGAGCAGGCGCTGGCAGGCGATCAGCAGCACCGCCTCGGCGCTGGCGCCGCGCACCAGGTACAGGCAGGACGCGGCCAGCACAATCAGGAAGGCGCCGATCAGGCTGGCCCAATCGTAGCCGCCGACGCCGGGCACGATGCGGCGCAGCGGACGCACCAGCCAGTCCGACAGCTGGAAAGTGAACTGGGCGACCTGCATCGGCGGGCGCACGCGGATCGCCTGCATCCAGAAACGCAGCAACAGCACCCCACCGAGGACGCCGGCCACGGTGTCCACGATCAGGCTCAGAATATTCATCAGCACGGGAACCACTCCTTCTTCTGTCGCACAAAAAAAAACCGCTGTGTGCGAACACACAGCGGCATTGTGCCTCAAGGAGGCGCAGCTGGCTATTACGGACGGCTGCTGGTCGGGAACGGCCAGGCAGCGGCAGGCGCCAGCACCGTCTTGGCGGCCGGGGCCGGAGCCGGAGCGGCAGCAGCCGGAGCAGCGGCAGCCGGAGCAGCGGCCGGAGCGGCAGCTTTCTTGGCAGCGGGCTTCTTGGCGGCCGGTTTGGCAGCAGCTTTCTTGGCAGCCGGTTTAGCAGCCGGTTTAGCGGCCGGTTTGGCAGCCGGTTTGGCGGCAGCTTTGGCGGCCGGCTTGGCAGCAGCTTTCTTAGCAGCAGGCTTGGCGGCCGGCTTGGCAGCGGCCTTCTTGGCAGCAGGCTTGGCGGCCGGCTTGGCAGCGGCTTTCTTAGCAGCAGGCTTAGCGGCCGGCTTGGCAGCGGCTTTCTTGGCAGCAGGCTTAGCGGCCGGCTTGGCAGCAGCTTTCTTGGCAGCAGGCTTAGCGGCCGGCTTGGCAGCAGCTTTCTTAGCAGCAGGCTTGGCGGCCGGCTTGGCAGCAGCTTTCTTGGCGACCGGTTTCGCGGCGGCTTTCTTGGCGGCCGGCTTGGCTGCCGGTTTGGCGGCGGCTTTCTTCACTGCCGGTTTGGCTGCCGGTTTGGCGGCGGCTTTCTTGGCGGCCGGCTTGGCTGCCGGTTTGGCGGCGGCTTTCTTCACTGCCGGTTTGGCTGCCGGTTTAGCGGCGGCTTTCTTGGCGGCCGGCTTGGCTGCCGGTTTGGCGGCGGCCTTCTTCACAGCGGGCTTGGCGGCCGGCTTGGCGGCGGCAGCTTTCTTCGCAGCGGGCTTGGCGGCCGGCTTGGCGGCTGCGGCTTTCTTCACTGCCGGCTTAGCGGCGGCGGCTTTCTTGGCGGCCGGCTTTGCAGCGGCCTTTGCAGCGGGTTTAGCGGCAGCCGCTTTGGCAGCGGCTGGTTTCTTTGCTTCGGACTTCTTAGCGGCTGTTGCCATTTCGGTTCTCCTTCGAAGGATAAATGTCGAACCCGCGCGACCCGGATGGCCAGGCGGATTATTCATCGGCACAAACGCTAGATGTTTATGCTAATGAATTCGGCTCCAGCTGAACTGCTGCAACTCCTCACCATTGCAGCACTTCAGCCATTAGTTCGTTGAACCCTGCAGTGTCCAAACACAAAGAAAAAGCCGCCACACCCGATGCATCAGGCGAGGCGGCTTATTCTCGGTGTTAAGTGACTCTGCATATAGCGGTGTTCAGCGTCCTATGGATTCTTCAATCGTCGTCGCGCGTTGCATTTTTCGCGACAGGATAAATTCAATTTCGTAAAGTACACGAAAACCTTGTTGACACGCAACAGCTTCTTGTGTTTTCACGCGGATTTTTTCGTACGCGACGCGCGAACATGCATGCACTTGTGTCGACCCATCGTCCCGCGCGCGCGCAGCAGGCGCACAGCGGGCCGGTTTTTTCGCACCGGCGCAGCGCCGCGCGCACTGCGGCATGCGCCGCACCGCGCCCTTACCTACAGGCCGTATGCAAATTCGGCGGCGGCTGCGCTGCGCTCGCCACGCATGCCGCGCTGCAGTCTAGCGATGCGCTGCGCGGCGTGGCGCACGCATGTGCACCGAACGTCGCGATCGGACAACACCGCACCACTCACGCGCACGCTTCATCGAAGTGTCCGCTGCGCCAGAATGCATCGGTCGCGCGCAGCAGCGCCGTGCGCATCGGCGGATCGAAGGCCGTGTGACCGGCCATCTCGACGATGCGCAGACGCGCGCCCGGATAGTGGCCGGCCAGCTGAAACGCGACCAGCGGCTGACACAGCATGTCCTGACGGCCGTGCACGATCAGCGCGGGAATGCCGCGCAGGCGCGCGGCCCCCTGCAGCAGCGCATCGGGCGCGAGGAAGCAGCGCTGGCTGAAGTACCAGGCCTCGATGCGCGCGAGCGCGAACGCGAGGCTGTCGGGCAGCGCGGGCGCCGGACCATACAGACTGGCGCGCTCGCACTCGAGCGCGGTCCAGGCGCGCGCCAGCGGCAGGATGTCGCGGCCGTCGTCGGCCAGCAGCGCGCGCACGCTGGCGCCGAGCAGGTCGGCGCGCTCGTGCGCAGCGAAGCAGCTGACGAAGGCCGCATACAGTTCCGGGTGATAGCGGCGCGCGCCTTCGAAGAACCAGTCGATCTCGGCAGCGCTGCCGAGGAAGATCGCGCGCAGCAGCAGACCGCTGCAGCGCTGCGGGTGGGCCTGGGCATAGGCCAGCGCCAGGGTCGCGCCCCACGAGCCGCCATGCACGAGCCAGCGCTCGATGCCGAGCAGGGCGCGCACGGCCTCGATATCCGCGATCAGATCGGGCAGGCGGTTGTGGCGCCACTCGCCGGCCGGAGTCGACTGGCCGCTGCCGCGCTGATCGAACTGCACGATGCGGTAGCGCGCCGGATCGAAGAAGCGCCGCCACTGCGGCGAGGAGCCGGCCCCGGGACCGCCATGCAGCACCAGCACCGGCAGGCCGGCCGGGCTGCCGGCCTCCTCCCAGTACACAGCGTGGCCGCCGCCGACGGCCAGCTGGCCGTGGCGGTAGGCGGCGATCGGCGGATACAGTTCCTGCTCAACAGTCATGGACGCTCGATGAAAAAAAGGCCACACGGCGGGTGCCGGGCGGCCTTAAGGTACAGCACAGGTAATCGGATTAGTCCCAGTTCAGGGCGCCACCGGTCTGGTATTCGATGACGCGCGTCTCGAAGAAATTACGCTCTTTCTTCAGGTCGATCATCTCGCTCATCCAGGGGAAGGGGTTTTCCTCGTTCGGGAACAGCGGGTCCAGACCGATCTGGACGGCGCGGCGGTTGGCGATGAAGCGCAGATAGCCCTTGAACATCGAGGCGTTCAGGCCCAGCACGCCGCGCGGCATGGTGTCCTCGGCATAGCGGTATTCGAGGTCGACGGCCTTTTCGAACAGGGCCTTGATCTCGTCACGGAAGGCCGGGGTCCACAGCATCGGGTTCTCGAGCTTGATCGAGTTGATCAGGTCGATACCGAAATTGCAGTGCATCGACTCGTCGCGCAGGATGTACTGGTACTGCTCGGCAGCGCCGGTCATCTTGTTCTGGCGGCCCAGGGCCAGGATCTGGGTGAAGCCGACGTAGAAGAACAGGCCTTCCATCAGGCAGGCGAACACGATCAGGGACTTGAGCAGCTTCTGGTCGTTTTCGATGGTGCCGGTGCGGAAGGCCGGATCGGTCAGAGTCTCGATGAAGGGGATCAGGAACTGGTCCTTGTCGCGGATCGACGGCACCTCGTTGTAGGCGTTGAAGATCTCGCCTTCATCCAGGCCGAGCGACTCGACGATGTATTGATAGGCGTGGGTGTGGATCGCTTCCTCGAAGGCCTGGCGCAGCAGGTACTGGCGGCACTCGGGGGCCGTGATGTGGCGGTAGGTGCCGAGCACGATATTGTTGGCGGCCAGCGAGTCGGCCGTCACGAAGAAGCCGAGGTTGCGCTTGACGATGCGGCGCTCGTCATCGGTCAGACCGTTCGGATTCTTCCAGGTCTCGATGTCGCGCTGCATATTCACTTCCTGCGGCATCCAGTGGTTGGCGCAGCCGGCCAGGTATTTGTCCCAGGCCCATTTGTATTTGAAGGGCACCAGCTGGTTGACGTCGGTCTTGCCGTTGATGATGCGCTTGTCGTCGGCGTTCACGCGCATCGCGACTTGCTCGGCGGTTGCGACCGGATCGTCACCTTGCATGACCGGGGGCTGCGGCGCGGCTTTGGTTTCTTCATCCCAAGACAGCATAATTTCCATTCCTCTTCAGTGGTCAGGGGACCGCGCGCCCGCGCGGCCCTCCAGTCTTCTCTTCTCTCTCGTCTGTTATTGGCAGGCTTCGCACTCTTCAAAGCCCGGATCGCCCGGACGCAGATAGCAGGCGGCGCCTTCCTGCACCGTGCCCGGGGCCGCGGCGGCCGGCACGGCCGGCTGCGGGGCGGCCGCGGCGGCGGCGGCGGCTTTGGCGGCCTCGGCCGACACGGCGTTCAGCGCGCCGGCCTTCGAGGTCGACTTCTCGCTGTGGGTGGCGGCGATGGTGCGCAGGTAGTAGGTGGTCTTCAGGCCGCGCAGCCAGGCCAGCTTATAGGTTTCGTCCAGCTTCTTGCCCGAGGCGCCGGCCATGTAGATGTTCAGCGACTGGGCCTGGTCGATCCACTTCTGGCGGCGCGAGGCGGCTTCGACCAGCCAGCTCGGGTCGACTTCGAAGGCGGTCGCGTACAGGTCGCGCAGGTCCTGCGGCACGCGGTCGATCTTGGTCAGCGAGCCGTCGAAGTATTTGAGGTCGGCGATCATCACCTCGTCCCACAGATCGCGCGCCTTCAGGTCGCGCACCAGGTAGGCGTTGATCTCGGTGAATTCACCGGACAGGTTCGACTTCACATACAGGTTCTGGAAGGTCGGCTCGATACAGGCCGAGACGCCGATGATGTTCGAGATCGTCGCGGTCGGGGCGATCGCCACGCAGTTCGAGTTGCGCATGCCGAACTGCTTGATGCGGTTGCGCACGATCGACCAGTCCATGGTCTCGCTGGTATTGACTTCCAGATAACCACCGCGCTCCTCGGCCAGCAGCTTGAGCGAGTCCTGCGGCAGGATGCCGCGGTCCCACAGCGAGCCCTCGTAGGACGAGTAGCGGCCGCGCTCCTCGGCCAGCTCGGTCGAGGCCAGATAGGCGTAGTAGCAGACCGCTTCCATCGAGGTGTCGGCGAATTCGACCGAAGCCTGCGAGGCGAACGGCACGCGCATCATGTGCAGGCAGTCCTGGAAGCCCATGATGCCCATGCCGACCGGACGGTGGCGCAGGTTGGCGTTCTTGGCCTTGTCGACGGCGTAGTAGTTAATGTCGATCACGTTGTCGAGCATGCGCATGGCGGTGCGCACGGTCTTCTGCAGCTTCACGTGGTCGAGCTTGCCTTCCTTCATATGGGCCGGCAGGTTCACCGAGCCCAGGTTGCAGACGGCGATCTCTTCGCTATTGGTATTGAGCGTGATCTCGGTGCACAGATTCGAGCTGTGCACGACGCCGACGTGCTGCTGCGGCGAGCGGATGTTGCACGGATCCTTGAAGGTGATCCACGGGTGACCGGTTTCGAACAGCATCGACAGCATCTTGCGCCACAGGTCGATCGCCGGGATCTTCTTGAACACGCGCATTTCGCCGCGTGCGGCCTTGGCTTCATAGCCGAGATAGGCTTGTTCGAAGGCCTTGCCGACCTTGTCGTGCAGGTCCGGCGCTTCCGAGGGCGAGAACAGGGTCCAGTCGGTCTTCTCCATCACGCGCTTCATGAACAGGTCGGGAATCCAGTTGGCCGTGTTCATGTCGTGGGTGCGGCGGCGGTCGTCGCCGGTGTTCTTGCGCAGGTCGAGGAATTCCTCGATGTCCATGTGCCAGGTTTCCAGGTAGGCGCAGACGGCGCCCTTGCGCTTGCCGCCCTGGTTCACGGCCACCGCCGTGTCATTCACCACTTTCAGGAAGGGCACCACGCCCTGCGACTTGCCATTCGTGCCCTTGATATGGGAGCCGAGCGCGCGCACCGGGGTCCAGTCATTGCCCAGGCCGCCGGCATACTTGGCCAGCAGCGCGTTTTCCTTGATCGCTTCGTAGATGCCGTCGAGGTCGTCCGAAACGGTGGTCAGATAGCAGGACGACAGCTGCGAACGCAGGGTGCCCGAGTTGAACAGGGTCGGGGTCGAGCTCATGAAGTCGAAGGTCGACAGCAGGTTGTAGAACTCGATGGTGCGTGCTTCGCGCTCGCTCTCGTTCAGGGCCAGGCCCATGGCGACCCGCATATAGAAGGCCTGCGGCATCTCGATGCGCACATCGCGCACGTGCAGGAAGTAGCGGTCGTACAGGGTCTGCAGGCCGAGGTAGCCGAACTGCAGGTCGCGCTCGGCGACCAGGGCCTTGGCCAGCTTCTCGAGGTCGAACTTGGCCAGTTCCGGGTTCAGCAGCTCATTCTCGATGCCCTTGGCGATGTACTTCGGGAAGTACTCGACATAGGCGGCCGCGGCGGCGGCCTGCGGCACTTCCTTGCCGAACACTTCCTTACGGATCGTGTGCAGCAGGATGCGCGCCGTCACCTGCGAATAGGCCGGGTCTTTTTCCATCAGCGCACGGGCGGCCAGGATGGCCGACTTGTGCAGCTCCTCGACCGGCACGCCGTCGTACAGATTCTTCAGGGTTTCGGCGACGATGGCTTCGGCGTCGACATGCTTTTCCAGGCCCGAGCAGGCGGCGCCGATCAGGGCGCGCACTTCCTTGACATCGAGCGGACGGCGGTTGCCGCCATCGACCACGTGAATCTGGGGCACGGCCAGTTCCGTCCCGCCGGCCGCTTCGCGCGCCTTGCGCCGCTCTTCCATCTGCTTGGCGCGGTACAGCACATAGGCGCGCGCGACATCGTGTTCGCCCGAACGCATCAAGGCCAGTTCCACCTGATCCTGCACATCCTCGATATGGAAGGTACCGCCCGAGGGCTGGCGGCGCACCAGGGCGGCCACCACATTATTGGTCAGCATCTCGACCAGCTCGCGCACGCGCGCCGAGGCGGCGCCCTGGCCGCCATTGACCGCCAGGAAGGCCTTGGTCATCGCGACGGCGATCTTGGACGGCTCGAAAGCCACGACGGCGCCATTGCGGCGGATGATGCGGTAATCGCCGCGCTCGACCAGCGAAGCAGCGCTCGGGGCGGCCTCGGCGTCCGGCACGGTCGGGTTGACCGGGTGCGGATTGATGGAAATGTCTTGAGAAGTGTGCATTGGGCCTCCACGAACGGTCTGCCGGTGGCAGTTGTTGTCTAGTGCTCTACCAAAAAAACAGAAAAAAACATCCCGTCCACCCGGTCTGATCCGGCTGGTGAGCGATGAATTCTCGGAAAACGCGGCCTCCGGATGGAGACCAAGGGTACCACTAAATCTAGTGTTGTTATCGAAACTGGGACTAATTGTAGTACCCGACTTTCGGAACCGCAACTGGTTTCGTTTTAATTTTTTTAGCACCAAACCCTTGACATGCAGACTTGGCTCAACCACCGGCCTAAGCCGGTGAGCAGCCGCTTACCCACGCCCCTGGCGGCCCCGCTGCAGGCCCCCCGGGCGGCCCGCAACGGGGCCGATTTTGTTGTCAAAAAAGCGACAGTGCGCGCGCGTATTAACACGACGGCCGGGGTCCGGGCAGGCGCTCCGGATCAATCGGACCGGCCTGATTGAGACGCATCAGTCTGCCTGCAGATCCTGCCAAAAAAGCAATCGTGCGTCCCTAGAATTCGCTCCGGACGCGCCAACCGGCGCACACATCTCACGAGGAGAACATCATGCACAGCGACATCGTCGGCGGCCCGATCGGCCACCCGGCCGGCGTGATTCCGGTCGATACCAGCCCGCAGGGCCTGCCCAGCCAGCTGGCCGCCTTTGCCTACCACGCAGGCCACGACGGCAGCGAGTTCGACGCCATCCATGCCCTGCTCAAGCACGGCCAGCAGCACCAGGACGATGGCAAGGTCGCGCTGAAACCGGGCGGCGGCACCCAGCACGCGGGCGCCAGTTCGGGCGGTTCCGGCCTGAGCGGTCCCTACGACCCGAACCAGGGACCCGATCCGATCGTCACCATCAGCGGCAGCTACGACCCGAACGACACGCCCTGGCTGCCCGATCCCTACGCGCCCGATCCGGGTCCGGGCCCGAGCGGCGGCGGCAGTGCCGATGGCGGCGGCGGCGGTGGCGGCGGCGAGGCCCACCACAGCGCCCCGATCCCGGTGCGCCACCCGGCCCATGTCAATATGGACCACCTGCGCAATACCGTGCTGGCCTTCTCGGAGCAGATTCTGGCGCTCGAATCGAAGCTCGAGTGGGCGGTCGGCATCATCGCTGACGCGAGCGGCAATCTGCATACGACCAGCCTGATCAAGGGCGGCCCCGACTCCTTCAGCTTTTATCTCGACCCCAGCCTGATGCAGCCGGGCGACCAGCTGGTGGCGGTGCTGCATTCGCATCCGGCCAAGCTGCAACAGGATGCCGGCATCCCCTCCTACACCGGCAATAGCGCGAACGATGCGCGCGCCGACCAGGTGATCATCAATCAGCTGATCGACAGTAATCCGAATGGCTGGATCGATCCCGGCATGATGCAGTACATACTCGATGTCGGCAGCAAGACCACCTACGAGTTCATGGGCAAAGGGCCGGACGCCAACCGCGCCGCCGAACGGGTCGACATCACCCACGACATCGCCCACCCCTGATCAGCGCCATCCATCCCAACCGAGAGGAATTCATGCATACCGTAGCACCCGGCCACATGCTGGCCGCCCTTATCAGCGTCGCGCTCGGCTGCGCGACGACGGCCACCGCCCAGGAGCGCGTGGAAATTACATCCGGACGCCATTTCATCAGCCCCACTGCCGTCAGCGAGGACTACCGGGCCAGCTGCCGCGGCACCCAGTACCGCCTGCATCTGGCCGAGAACCAGACCCTCCTGATGACCGACGCGCCGCGCAGCGATCAGATCGATATCGCCGACACCGCGCTGGCGCGCGCCCTGCGCGATTACCGCGTGGTCGGCCGCATCCAGCTGCGCTGCCAGGACGAGAGCCTCACGATCAGCTTCAACGGCATCGCGCTGGACGAGCGCTTTCCCCAGGCCGTGAATCTGGGCCTGCGCTATTCCACCGGCACCGGTCTGCAGGCGCTCGCGGCCAGCGCGGCCGCGAGCCCACGCTAAGGGGGCCGCCGATGCCTTCCCGACTGATTCACCGCCTGCTCTTTCTCATGTTTGCCTGCGCGACGCAGTGCGTCCACGCGCAGAGCCGGCAGATCGATCTCACCTGTCCGAGCGGCCGCTACCAGCTGCGCGTGCACGAGGATGGCGCGCGCGTCAGCCTGCACGCGCCGACGCGCGCGGTCGACCTGGCGGCGGGGCCGTTTGTGCGCGGCCTGACCGAAGCGCAGCGCGCCGGGCGCCTCAGCTACTACTGTCAGCCACGCGGGGTGCAGCTCTATCTGCTGGCGCTCGACTGGTCCGATCCGGGCGCGCCGCGCGTCTACGACGTGTTCGTCGAGTTTGACGAGCGTCGCGGCGCAAGCGAAAGCCCGCCCGACCAGTTCCCGCTCGACCATGGCCGCAGCCTGCTGCGCGCCCACTGAGTCTGCGAGGCGTCCGATGCCCACCGCAATCGGGTGCCAAGTCGCTTGCCGCTATGTTCGCCGCCCTGCCCACCGTGCGTGATCCCTTCGCCTGGGATGGCGTGGCGGGCGTGCGCCTGCCCTTGGCGGCGGCCGAACAGCGCCTGCGCCAGCTGCTGCCTTACAGCCTGCAGCCGCGCGCGGGCCGGACGCGCCTGGCGCCGGACGCCAGTCCGGCCCAGGCGCGTTTTGCCGACAGCCTGGCCTGGGCGATCGCCACCGGCCAGGCCGGCATCGCATGCCAGGCCGTGCGCCAGCAGGCCTGTTATTCGTTCAGCGCGACCGGGCAACCGACCCTGTGCTATCTGGCGCCGCAGCGCATTCCGGCGGCCCTGCGCAGCCTGGCGGGCATCCGCCTGCAGCTGCCGCAGCTGTCGCCGCTGCTGCTGGCGATCGGCGCGTTTGCGCACTTCATCGCCATCCACCCTTTCTATGACGGCAACGGACGCTGCGCGCGCCACCTGCTGTCCTGCCTGTTGCGCCAGCACGGCCTGTGCGGGCCGCGGCCCCTGCCCCTGGCCTATCTGCTCTACCGCGACCGCGCGCGCCACCTGGCCTGCCTGCAGGCCTGGCTGCTGTATGGCGACGCCAGCGCCTTTCTGCCTTATGCGCTCGAATGGATTCTGGCCGCGGCCGAACTGCAGCTGCTGGTCGAGCAGAGCTAGTGCGCGCGCCGCAGCGGTGTGCCGCGCTGCTTGAGCCAGACGCGGCGCAGGTCGCGCGCCGAGCCGAAGCCGCTGGCCTCGGCCACGCGCTCGAGCGACAGGCTGCCCTGGCGCGCCAGCCCCTCGGCCAGGGCCAGCTGCAGGCCCTGGTGGTAGTCGAGCGGGGTGATGCCGGTATTGGCCTTGAACAGGCGGTTCAGGTGGCGCGGCGTGACGCAGGCGATGGCCGCCAGCTCGTTCAGCGGCCAGGGGCGCGCCGGATTGGCGGCGATCGCATCCTGCACGCGGTGGATGGCCGGGTGCAGATGGTTGCGGTAGTCGAGCAGCGGCGACAGCTGCGGGGCCTGGCCGTCGCGCCGCAGCCAGACCACCATCTCGCGCGCGACCTGCAGCGCCAGCTGCGGCCCGCCGGCGCGCGCAATCAGTTCCAGCATCAGGTCGACTCCGGTGGTCACGCCGGCCGATGTGGCGACCGGCCCGTCGATCACGAAGATGCGGTTGTCCTCGACGCGCGCGCCCGGCGCCAGCTGGCGCAGCTCGGCGATCAGGCTGTGGTGGGTGGTGCACTGGCGGCCCGCGAGCAGACCGGCGCCGGCCGCCAGCAGCGCGCCCGAGCAGATCGTCACCAGCTGCACGCCCGGGTGCCAGACGCGCGCCAGCCAGCGCTCGGTACGCGCAATGGCGCGCGCATCGCGCTGGTCGCTGGCCAGGCCGGGCAGCACCAGCCAGGCGCCGTCGGCCAGCTGCTCGGGCAGGGCCGTGGTGCCGCTGATGCCGAGACCGAGCGAACTGACCGGGTCCGGCGCGGCGCTGTGGTAGTGCAGACGGAAGGCGGCGCCGAAGCGGTTGGCGATGCGCAGGGCCTCGGCCGCCGCCGCCAGTTCGGACAGCAGGTAGCCGGGCAGCAGCACGAAATGGACGGCCACCGCTGCCATGTCAGCAGCCGCCCGGTTTGTGCACGCGCGCCGTCTGGGCCGGGTAGCTGGGCAGCTTGGCGGCCGGCCGGCGCGGCCGCGCCAGCAGCTCGCCGCCGCAATTCGGGCAGGCGCCCAGACGCGCGGCGCAGGCGGCGCAGAAGGTGCACTCGAAACTGCAGATCATGGCGCCGCCGGCATCGGCCGGCAGATCGGCATCGCAGCATTCACAACCCGGACGCATGGCCAGCATGGCGCTCTCCTCTCAGGACAGGGTGGCCAGCACGCTGTCGACCGTGTGCAGGGTGGCGAAGCGGCCATACAGGGCCAGCTCGACACGCTCCTTGATCTCGGCGGTGCTGAATTCGCGCCCGTTCGGATGGCGGCGCGGGAAGGTCATCGTCGCCTCGGTCACGTAGTCGACATCGAAGCCCAGATCGCTGGCGTGGCGCGCGGTCGTCTCGCAGCACTGCTCGGAACGGATGCCGGAGATGATCAGGCGCGTGATGCCGCGCGCGCGCAGCCAGTCCGGCAGGCCGGTGTCGACCAGGGCGCTGTGCACGTGCTTGTAGACCGTGTGCTCGGCGCCGCTGTCGCTGCCGGCCAGCGCCACCACATGGCCGGAGGCGCGACTGAAGTGGGTGTCGCCATCCTCGTGGAAGACGCGCACGATCGGACAGCCGGCCGCGCGCGCCCCGGCGATCAGGCGGTTCTGGGCATCCAGATAGGCGGGCAGGTCCTGCTCCGGCCAGCCGGGGCTGTGGCGGAACGATTCCTGGACATCGATGACAAGCAGGGCGACGGACATGTTTGGACTCCTTGTGTGTGTGAACATGGAGCCAGTGTAGGCAGTTCAGGCCATGATAGCAGGGCCGCCGAAGGACTGCTTGCGGACCAAAACGGACATCTTATTCCGGGAAGGCCGGCGGGGCCGCGCCGGGACGCAGGGCGGCCAGCATGGCCGCATAGCGCGCCCAGTCGAAATACGGTCCGGGATCGGTCTTGCGGCCGGGGGCGATGTGCTGGTGGCCGGCGATGGCGCTGATCGGATGGGCCGCCAGCAGCGCGGCCGTCAGGCTCGCCAGGGCCGTGTACTGGGCCGGCGTGAAGGGCACGAAATCGCTGCCCTCCATCTCGATCCCGACCGAAAAGCCATTGCAGGCCTCGCGCCCGCGATGGCTGGACACGCCCGCATGCCAGGCGCTCAGCGCGGTCGGCACGAACTGGATGATGCGGCCGTCGCGCCGCACCAGAAAATGGGCCGATACGGTCAGCCCGCGCAGGCTCTCGAAACTGGGGTCGGCCGTGAAGTCGACCCGGTTGGTGAACAGGTCAAGCAGATGGGGCGTGCCGAACTGCCCGAGCGGCAGGCTGGCGTTGTGGATCACCAGCAGATCGATGGCCGCGCCTGCGGGGCGGTCGTCGCAATTGGGCGAAGGGTAGCGCCAGGCCGGCCCATACCAGCCGGCGGCGCAGAAGGCGGTCGTCATTCGGGATCGTGGATATCGAGCTTCTGCATCTGGTAGCGCAGCTGGCGGAAGCTGATCCCCAGCAGGGAGGCCGCCTGGGTGCGATTAAACTGGGTCAGCGACAGCGCCTTCAGAATCAGATCGCGCTCGACCTGGGCCAGATAGTCGGGCAGGCTGCTGGGCAGGCCGTTGGCGCCGAGCTGGATGCGCGCGCCGTCGGCCGCTTCCGGCATCGGCGGCGCGGGCAGCGGCGCGGCGCCCGCAGCCGCGACGGGTGCCGCCAGCGGGGCGGCCGCGGCCGGCGCCGGCGCAGGCGCACTGTCACCGCCCAGGCGCGCGCCCTTGAGCATCAGGTCGCCGACTTCGATCACGCCCTCGTTGGCAAAGGCGAGCGCGCGTTCGAGCACGTTTTCCAGCTCGCGCACATTGCCGGGGAAGGAATAGGCGCGCAGGGCCTCGAGCACGCCGGGCCCCAGGCGCGCCTGCTGGCCCGGCCCGCTCAGGCGGCCCAGGATGGCGGCCGTCAGCTGGGGCAGATCGTCGAGGCGCTCGCGCAGCGGCGGCAGCGCCAGCTCGATCACGTTCAGGCGGTAGAACAGGTCCTGGCGGAATTTGCCCATCTCGACGCACTTGGCCAGGTCCTGGTGGGTGGCGCTGATGATGCGCACATCGACCGGCTCCTCGCTGGTGGCGCCGATCTTGCGCACGCGCCGCTCCTGGATCGCGCGCAGCAGCTTGACCTGCATGGCCAGCGGCAGATCGGCCACCTCGTCGAGCATCAGGGTGCCGCCATTGGCCGCCTGGAAGAAGCCGTCGCGGTCGTCGGCGGCGCCGGTGAAGGCGCCCTTGCGATAGCCGAAGAACTCGGCCTCCATCAGGTTTTCCGGAATCGCGCCGCAGTTCACGGCCACGAAGGGCTTGCCGGCGCGCGAACTCTGGGCGTGGATCTCGCGCGCGGCCAGCTCCTTGCCGCTGCCCGATTCGCCGGTGATCGCAATCGGCGCCATCGAGCGCGCCAGGCGCGCGATCTGGGCGCGCAGATACTGCATCGCGGCCGACTCGCCGATCAGGCGCGTGGCCGGCGCGGCCGGCTGGTCCTCGGGCGCGTTCAGGCGCAGCGCCGACTGCACCATGATGCGCAGCTGGTCGAGCGCCACCGGCTTGGACACGTAATCGAAGGCGCCCGCCTTCAGCGCCACCACCGCATTATCGGCGCTGCCGTAGGCGGTGACGACGGCGATCGGCGTGCACTTGTACTGGGCCGTCACCTCGCGCACCAGCTCCAGTCCGAGGCCGTCGGGCAGGCGCATGTCGGTCAGCACCAGCGCGTAGTCGTGCAGCTTGAGAAAGGCGCGCGCGTCCTTCAGCGTCTCGGCGCTGTCCACGTCCAGGCCCATCTTCACGAGCGTGATTTCGAGCAGTTCGCGCAGGTCGGCTTCGTCGTCGACCACCAGAATACGGGGAGATGTCATACGCTTCCTTCTTCATCACTTGCGCGTGCTTGCGCAAAGGTGATCACAAACCGTCCGGCCGGGTCCTCGGGCCCGGCGTCGTAGCGGTATTCGTAGTCGAGGGCAGCGCCGTTATTCAGGCACAGTTCGCGCGCCAGGTACAGGCCCAGGCCCGTCCCTTTGCTCGAGGTGGTGTAAAACGGCTCGAACAGGTGCATGCGGACGTCGGCCGTGATGCCGGGGCCGTCGTCCTGCACATGGAGTTCGCGCCGTTGGCCCTCACTCACCACAAAAATCCGGATGCAGCCAGGCTTGCCACTGGCATAGCGCAGCGCATTCGTCAGCAGATTGACCACCACCTCGCGCAGGTGCAGGGCGTCGAAGCGCACCGGCTCGGGGCCGGCGTCGCCCAGCCACAGCAGGTCCTCGGCCAGGTCGTGGGTCTCGTCGAATTCGGCCTTCAGTTCGGCCAGGAAGGCGTTCAGATCGAGCGGCTCGGCGTTCGGCTGCACCTTGCGCGACAGGCGCAGGATGTCCTCGACCATGCGGTTCACGCGCGCCACATTGTCGGACACGATCTTCAGCAGGCGCGCATGGGTCGGCTGATGCAGGTCCTCGGCCAGCAGGGCGGCCGCGTGGCCGATCGCAGCCAGCGGATTGCGCACCTCGTGCGCGATCGAAGCCGTCAGGCGCCCCATCGAGGCCAGCTTCAGCTGCTGGGCCTGATTTTCGATGGCCGTCACGTCCTGCATGAACAGCACCGCGCGCTCGGGCGCGGGCGGGGCCGCCTCGACCCGGGCGAAGCGCAGCTTCAGGTGCACCAGCGCTTCCTGCGGCGGGCGCAGCACCACGAAGGCGCTGTTCTGGCGCGGGTCGCGCCGCCACTGATTGAAGGCGTCCTCCATCGGCTCGAAGGTGGCCTCGTCGGCCAGACGGCGGCCTTCATCGAGGCCGGCGCCGAGCATCTTGCCGGCGGCCGGATTGCGCGCCACCACCTGGCCGGCCGCATCCAGCACCAGGATGCCGTCGCCCATATCGGCCAGCACCAGGCGGTTGATCGCCATCTGCACGTCGAGGTCGATGCCGCGTTTGACGGCCAGCTCCTCCTGCCCGATCAGGCGCTCGGCCAGGCGGTTGACCACCACCACCACGCCGAAGAAGGCGGCCCCATACAGGCCGGCCTGGGCCAGCGGGACTTCGTTCTCCTGCATGAACACCTGGTAGGTGCTTTCCGCCAGCAGGAACAGGGTCGAGAGCGAGGCCGAGAACAGGGCCAGCAGCAGCGGCGCCAGAATCGCCGCCCCGGCCAGCGGGAACAGGTACAGGATGGCCAGGGCCGTGCGGTTGCCGTCCGACGCCAGGTACAGGGCCGAAATCATGAACAGATCGACCGCCACCTGCAGCGACAGCTGCAGCAGGAAGCGCTGGCGCCAGTAGACGGTCAGCATGGCCAGGCCGATGCCGGCCAGCAGATACACGAAGCAGGTCTCGCCATAGACGTACTGGCCGGTGGCGCGGATGCCGCGGTTATCGAAACTCAGGTAGATCAGCAGCACCAGGGCGATCACCACCCGGGTGGCATTCATCGTCTGCAGCGAGCGCCAGAAGGTCTCGCGCGATTCGGCCGACAGGGTCTGCCAGCGCGCCATCGCTCAGGCGTGCTGGCGCGCGTGCGCCGCGCTGCAGTATACGCGCCCGTCCGCCTCGACCTGCTCCGATACCGGGAAGTAGACGCCGCAATGGGCGCAGCAGGCCATGTCCTCGATGGCGCCGCGGGTGGCGAAACCGCTGGCGCGGCCCGGGTCCGGCTGGGCCGGCGGCACCGCGCGCTGTTCACCCTTGAGCTTGACGCGGATGGCGTACAGCACCACCAGCACCAGGACGATCCAGAAAATCAGGCGGCTCATGCGACACCCCGATGCAAAATCACTTCCATCACGAAGCGGCTGCCGACATAGGCCAGCAGCAGAGTGGAAAAGCCGGCCAGCATGAAGCTCAGGGCCGTCTTGCCGCGCCAGCCGCGCCAGCGGCGCCCGGCCAGCAGCACCGCGAACAGCACCCAGGACAGCAGGGTGAACACGGTCTTGTGGTCCCAGCGCACGGCGCGCCCGAACAGCTGCTCGCTGAACACCACGCCCGACAGCACGGTCAGGCTGAGCAGCACGAAGCCGAAGCCGATCAGGCGGAACAGCAGTTTTTCCATCGTCAGCAGGGCCGGCAGCTGCTCGACCGCGTGGGCCAGCCAGCCGTCCTGGTTCAGCTTGCGCATATGCAGATGCGACTCCTGCAGGGCCATCAGCACGGCGTGGAAGGCGGCGATGGTCAGGGTCGCATAGGCGAGGATGGCGATGGCGATATGCCAGCCGAACAGGGCCGAGCGGCCGTCGAGCGCCAGCACGGCACCCGGGAAGGCCAGCGGCAGCAGGCTGGTCAGCAGGGCGCTGGGCATGACCAGGCGGCGCATGCCATCCAGCGCGTAATTGCGGTTTTCCAGCCAGTAGGCGGCCACCGAGACCCAGATCGCGGCCGACAGCACCTGGGCGAAACCGAGGCGCAGCGCGCCCGGGACCAGCAGGTCCTGGGCCAGGGCGCTGCCGTGCAGCAGCCAGGCCAGGCCGGTGACAGCGGAAATCGCGCGCCCCTGACGCGAGGGCAACAGGGCGCAAATGGCGTACAGCGCGGCCGACGCCAGAAACAAGATGGTTTGCATACCCGCGAGTCTACACCATCGGCTCCGCTCAATCGACGGCGGCGATGCGCAGTTCGTCGTCGTGGTGGCGCTGCTGCTCCTCCATCACCAGCTGGCCGAGTTCGCGCTTGAGGGCATTGAACTCGGGCGCGGCCGGGTCGCGCAGGCGCGGCAGGCTGATCATCATATCGCGCTTGATGGTGCCGGGCCGGTAGGTCATGACGATGATGCGGTCGGCCAGATAGATCGCCTCTTCGATCGAGTGGGTGACGAAGATGATGGTCTTTTTCAGCTCGGCCCACAGGCGCAGCAGCTCGTCCTGCAGATTGCGGCGGGTCAGCGCGTCGAGGGCGCCGAAGGGCTCGTCCATCAGCATGATCGGCGAATCCAGGGCCAGCACGCGCGCAATCGCCACGCGCTGGCGCATCCCGCCCGACAGGTCTTTCGGGTAGCGCTTGGCGAAGTCGGCCAGGTGCAGCATGGCCATCAGTTCCTGCACGCGGGCCGTGATCTGGGCGCGCGGCAGGCCTTTGATGTCGAGCCCGAAGCCGATATTGTCCTCGACCGTCATCCACGGAAACAGCGCGTATTCCTGGAACACCATGCCGCGCTCGGGTCCGGGGCCGCTGACCGGCTGGCCGTCGGCCACGATGCTGCCGCTGCTGGGCAGCGAGAAGCCGGCAATCGCATTGAGCAGGGTCGACTTGCCGCAGCCCGAGGGGCCGAGCAGGCAGACGAACTGCCCCTGCGGGATGCTCAGTTCAATGTCCTTCAGGGCCACCACCGGGCCGCCCGGGGTCGCAAAGACCTTGTTCACGCCGTGCACGGCGATATGGGCCTCGGCCATCTCAGTTCTCCAGGCCGCGGTGCCAGCGCAGCAGATAATTATTCAGACGGTTCATGGCCACGTCGATGGCCAGGCCGATCAGGCCGATGCTGATCATGCCGGCCACGATCTTGTCGGACCAAAAATACTCGCGCGCCTCGAGGATGCGGTAGCCGAGGCCATTGTTCACCGCAATCATCTCGGACACGATGACGACGATGAAGGCGGTGCCGATCCCGATCCGCACGCCGGACAGGATATAGGGCACGGCCGCCGGCAGAATCACGCGCAGGAACAGGGTGCTGCCGCTGGCGCCCAGATTGCGCGCCGCACGGATATAGATGCCGTCCACATGGCGCACGCCGGCGATGGTATTCATCAGCACCGGGAAGAAGGCCCCGAGCGCGATCAGGAACACGGCCGGCGGATTGCCCAGACCGAACCACAGGATCGACAGGGGGATATAGGCGATCGGCGGAATCGGCCGCAGGATCTGGATCAGCGGGTTGAACCACGCATACACGCGCGCGCTCGCCCCCATCGCCAGGCCGAGCGGCAGGGCCAGGCCGGCGCCGATCAGAAAGCCCAGCACCACGCGGTACAGGCTGCCGATGGCGTCGCCGATCAGTTCACCCGAGAACATCCAGGCCAGGCGGCTGCCCTCGCCGCTATACGGCTGCAGCGGCAGCAGATAGGCGAGCCACTTTTCCGCCACCGCCAGCGGCGACGGCAGCACCTGCGGATTGACCCAGCCCTGCATGCAGACGAACTGCCACAGGGCCACCACGGCGGCCGGCACCACGGCCCCGACCGCCATTTCCTTCCACGCGCGGCGCTGCATCGCTTACTTCACGCCCAGGCTTTTCTTGGCCGCCTCGAGCAGGTCGGTCTTGACCCATTCGCTGGCCACGGGCGGCTTGGCCATCTTGCCGACCCCGGTCTTGACCATCACATCGGTCGTGATCTGGATGTGCTGGGGCGTGACGTCATACGAATACGGCGAATTGCCGATCGCATCGTCGAAATCGTCCTTGGTGATCTGGCCCTTGAACACAACCTCGCGCACATACTTTTCGGCCACGGCCTTGTTGTCGATGAAGGTCTTGGTCGCCTCGACGAAGCAGCGCATGAACTTCTCGGCCACGGCGCGCTTGTCCTTGTAGAACTTCTCAGTCATCACCATGGTGCGCACCGGCTCGCCGATCGGGGTGTCATAGGGTTTCAACACCTCGACCCCGAAGCCCTTGTTGATGGCCTGCGAGGACTGCGGCTCGGACTGCATCATGGCGTCGATCTGCTTGCCCAGCAGCGCCTGGTTGAGGTCGGCGAAGGCCAGGTAGACCAGCTGCACATCGCTGGCCGCCAGGCCGGCCTGCTGCAGCTCGGCCATCAGCAGCACTTCCTGGATGCCACCGCGCGTGACGCCGACCCGCTTGCCTTTCAGGTCTTTCACCGACTTGATCGGCACATCGCTGCGCGCGACCAGGCGCGCCCCGCCCTTGGCAAAGCCGGCCACCACATAGATGGGGGCGCCGCCGGCGCGGCCGGAGATGGCGGCCTCGGAGGCCGTGGTGCCGACGTCGAGCTCACCGGCGATGATCGCCTGCATCACGTCGAGGCCCTTGGGGAAGACTTTTTCCTCGACCTTGATCCCGCATTTCGGGGCGATCTCCTTGATATAGGACACCGCGCCATAGTGGGCGAATTTCAGGTTACCAAGCCGAACCACTTCCTGGGCCTGCGCGCCGCCAGCGGCGAGCAGCGCCGCCAGGACCAGGGCCTTGCCCACAGTCTTTGCAGCCATGCGTCTCTCCTGTTGTTAGATGGGATACAGATACTATACCTGCAATCGGCGCCATTTCACTACGGGAAAACACGCAGGCCCCGGCGCGGCCATCGGGTAAAATGTCGGTTTCGTCGACCGCTTTATTGCCAGCTAGACCATGCTAGACAATCTGACTCAACGCCTCGCCAAGGTCGTCAAGACCATGCGCGGCGAGGCCCGCCTTACCGAATCCAACACCGCCGAGATGCTGCGCGAAGTGCGCCTGGCCCTGCTGGAGGCGGACGTGGCCCTGCCGGCCGTGCGCGAATTCATTGCCAAGGTCAAGGAAAAGGCCCTCGGCGAAGAGGTCATCGGTTCGCTCTCGCCCGGCCAGGCCCTGGTCGGCGTGGTGCAGCGCGAACTGGCCGCCATCATGGGCGGCGACCTCGGCCCCGAAGCCAGCCAGCTCAATTTCGCCACCCAGCCGCCGGCCATCATCCTCATGGCCGGTCTGCAGGGTGTGGGTAAGACCACCACCGTCGGCAAGCTGGCCAAATACCTGCGCGAAGAGAAGAAGAAAAAAGTGCTGACCGTCTCGGCCGACGTCTACCGTCCGGCCGCGATCGCCCAGCTGCAGACGGTGACCGAACAGGTCGGCGCCGACTTCTTCCCCAGCGACCCCTCGCAAAAGCCGGTCGACATCGCGCTGGCCGCGCTCGACTGGGCCAAGCGCCACTACCACGATGTGCTGATCGTCGACACCGCCGGCCGCCTGGCCATCGATGCCGCGATGATGCAGGAGATCGCGGCCGTGCATGCGGCCATCAAGCCGATCGAAACCCTGTTCGTGGTCGACGCCATGGCCGGCCAGGACGCCATCAATGTGGCCAAGGCCTTCAACGAGACCCTGCCGCTGACGGGCGTCGTACTGACCAAGCTCGACGGCGACTCGCGCGGCGGCGCCGCCCTGTCGGTGCGCCACATCACGGGCAAACCGATCAAGTTCGCCGGCGTGTCCGAAAAGATCGACGGGCTCGAAGCCTTCGACCCGCAGCGCATGGCCAACCGTATCCTCGGCATGGGCGACATCCTCGCCCTGGTCGAGGAAGCGCGCAAGGGTGTCGACGTCCAGGCCGCGGCCGAGCTGGCCAACAAGATCAAGGTCGGCGGGCGCTTCGACATGAACGACTTCCGCGCCCAGCTGCTGCAGATGAAGAAGATGGGCGGCATGGCCGGCCTGCTCGACAAGCTGCCGGCCCAGTTCCAGCAGGCCGCCGGCAATGCCGACATGGGCCAGGCCGACAAGCAGGTGCGCCGCATGATCGGCATCGTCGACGCGATGACCCCGGCCGAGCGCGCCAAGCCCGAGCTGATCAAGGCCACCCGCAAGCGCCGCATCGCCACCGGCGCCGGGGTGCAGGTGCAGGAAGTGAACCGCATGCTGGCCCAGTACGAACAGATGGCCGGCATGATGAAGAAGCTCAAGGGCGGCGGCCTGATGAAGATGATGCGCTCGATGAAGGGCATGATGCCCGGCATGCGCTGAGCCGGCCGCCCGGCCGCCCGGCCGATCAGGGCTGGGCGTGCTGGGCGAAGAAATAGCTTTTCCCCGCCTTCACATCATCATAGGTCCACAGGCGCTCGCGCTCGTGCAGACCGATCCAGTTGATCAGCGCGACATCGCCGCTGCAGGCGGCCAGATGCACGAGCAGGGCCCCGGTGCAGACCAGGGCCCAGCTGCCCGACAACAGCAGCGCGCCCAGCGCCAGCGGCGGCGTCAGCATCAGCAGCGGGGCCATGCAGACCAGTTCAAACGCCGCCCCGCCCAGCACGAACTGATCGGCCACACAATAGGCCGACAGCGTGCGCCACTGGTAGCGCACGGCCACCTCGCTGGCGCCGCTGCTGCGGTAGACCAGGGCATGCACCCATTCATGCAGCGGCAGCAGCAACAGGAAGCCGGCCGTCACACCCAGGCAGGTGTAGATCAGCACGCGCAGCAGATCGAGATGGGCGCCCACCCCATGCCAGGCGACCAGCGCCCCGGCCACCAGACTCAGCATCACATACACGGCGGACAGCCCGGTGCGGCGCAGCACCCAGGGTTTCAGGGCCGGGCCGAGGGCCGCATGGTCGAGTTCCCAGACGGGGGTGAAATAGCGGCGGTTCTGGAGAATCTCGGGCGTCATCGGAGCAGCGGGCAAAGGCGGAAAAGGCCCGCATTCTCCCCCAGCCGGGCGCGCGCGGCAAGCGCCGCAGCCCGCATGGCGTGGTGCTTTCCGACGGTTTTGGTCAATTTCTAAGAAAAATAACGAAAAACACTTGCCACAAGGTCCAAACACTACGAATATAAGCCGGTGCGATTGATTGCGCATTTACCCACGTGTTTGTTTAGGAGGCCCGAATATGGCAACAGCCAAGAAAACTTCTGCAGCACCCGCCAAGAAAGCCGCAGCCAAACCGGCTGTGAAGAAAGCCGCTCCCGCCAAAGCCGCTGCCAAGCCGGCCGCCAAGCCGGCCGCCGCCAAGAAGCCGGCCGCTCCGCGCAAGCCGAACGCCGCCTTCATGAAGGCCATGACCCCGTCGGCCCAGCTGGCCGCCGTCGTCGGCGCCGCTGCGCTGCCGCGCACGGAAGTGACCAAAAAGGTCTGGGACTATATCAAGAAGCACAAGCTGCAGGATGCCGAGAACAAGCGCATGATCAACGGCGACGACAAGCTCAAGGCCGTGTTCGGCGGCAAAGCGCAAGTGTCGATGTTCGAGATGACCAAGCTGATCTCCGGCCACCTCAAATAAGCCGCGCCCGCGCACACGAAACAAAGGCCCCGTCGGGGCCTTTTTTCTTGGCGCCTACAGGCGCCAGGCCTGCCAGGCGCGCAGCACGGCGTTCGGATATTCGGGCCGGCCGCGGCTGCCGTTGTAGCGGCCCAGGGCGAGGAAGAGATTGCCGTTTTCCATGTCGAGATACATGCGCAGGATCGCGCAGCCGTAGCGCAGATTGGTCTGCATATGGAACAGCTTGGAGCGGTCGCCGTCGCCGATCACGCGCGTCCAGAACGGCATCACCTGCATCAGGCCGCGCGCGCCGGCAATCGAGATCGCATACTTGCGGTAGGCCGACTCGACCTGGATCAGGCCGAGCACCAGGCCCGGATCGAGCCCGGCGCGCTTGGCCTCGTACCAGGCCGTCTGCAGAAATTCGCGGCGCGTCTGCGCATCCGGCAGCTTGCGCTGCAGACGGAAGGACATGGCGCTGAACCACTGCTCGTACTGGCCGCGCGCGGCCGCATCGCGGAACTGCGGCACCGGCGGACTGGCGTCCTTGATCGCGTTGGCCAGGGCCAGGCGCACGCTGTCGGCCAGCACCTCTTCCTTCTGATTGCCGGCCTGGGCCGCGCCTGCCGTCAGGCAGGCCAGCACCAGCAGCCACCGGCCGGCTCTGCGCTTCACTGCGCCAGTTTGCCCTTGATCAGGGCCAGCATCTCGGCGACCTCGACCACCGTGGCTTCGGCATCGCGCCGGCCCTGGTACTCGAGCTTGCCATCCTTGAGGCCGCGCTCGCCGATGACGACGCGGTGCGGAATGCCGATCAGCTCCCAGTCGGCGAACATGGCGCCCGGGCGCAGGCCGCGGTCGTCGAGCACGACGTCGACGCCGGCGCCCAGCAGGGCCGCGTACAGCTGGTCGGTTTCGGCCTTGACCAGCTCGCTGCGGTCATAGCCCATCGGGCACAGCACGACTTCGAACGGGGCGATCGCGGCCGGCCAGATGATGCCCTTGTCGTCGAAGTTCTGCTCGATCGCGGCGCCCAGGATGCGGGTCACGCCGATACCGTAGCAGCCCATCTGGATCGGCACCGGCTTTTGCTGCTCGTCCAGATAGGTGCAGCCCATGTCGGCCGAATAGCGGGTGCCGAGCTGGAACACGTGGCCGACTTCGATGCCGCGTTCGATCAGCAGCTGGCCCTTGCCGTCCGGCGAGGGATCGCCCTCGACCACATTGCGCAGATCGGCCACGATCGGCTCGGGCAGGTCGCGGCCCCAGTTCACGCCCGTGTAGTGGTGGTGTTCCTCATTCGCGCCGCAGACGAAGTCGGCCATGTTGGCGACGGTGCGGTCAGCCACCACCTTCAGCGGCAGCTTGGCATTGAGCGGGCCCAGGTAGCCAGGCACGGTGCCATAGGTCTCGACGATCTCGGCTTCGCTGGCGAAGCGGAAGGCGCCCAGGCCCGCCACCTTGCCGACCTTGACTTCATTGAGTTCGTGGTCGCCGCGCAGCAGCAGCAGCCAGTTCTCGCGCCCGCCCTCGGTCTCGACCGTCAGGGCGATCGACTTGACGGTGCGCTCGAGCGGAATGCCGAGCAGATGGGCCACGTGCTCGCACTTGGTGGTGTTCAGGGTCGGGGTCTTGACCAGCGGCTCGGCCGCGGGCGCGCGGCTGGCGATCAGGGGCAGGGCCTCGGCCGCTTCCATATTGGCCGCGTAGTCGGAGTCAGGGCAATACACGAGCGCGTCTTCGCCGGTGTGGGCGATCACGTGGAATTCGTGCGAGCCGGAACCGCCGATGGCGCCATTGTCGGCCGCCACGGCGCGGAACTTCAGGCCGAAGCGGTTGAAGATGCGCACATAGGCGTCGTACATGATCTGGTAGGACTGCTGCATGCCGGCCACATCGCGGTCAAACGAGTAGGCGTCCTTCATCGTGAATTCGCGGCCGCGCATCAGGCCGAAGCGCGGGCGGCGCTCGTCGCGGAATTTGGTCTGGACGTGGTAGAAGTTGACCGGCAGCTGGCGGTAGCTCTTGATCTCCGAGCGCACGACGTCGGTGATCACTTCCTCCGAAGTCGGCTGGATCGCGTAGTCGCGCCCGTGGCGGTCTTTCACGCGCATCAGCTCGGGGCCCATCTTGTCCCAGCGGCCCGTTTCCTGCCACAGCTCGGCCGGCTGCACGACCGGCATCAGCAGCTCGATCGCGCCCGAACGGTTCATTTCCTCCTTGATGATGGCCTCGACTTTGCGGATCACGCGCAGGCCCATCGGCATATAGGTGTAGATGCCGGCCGACAGACGCTTGATCATCCCCGCGCGCATCATCAGCTGGTGGCTGACGATTTCCGCGTCCGAGGGGGCTTCCTTTAAGGTGGAAATAAAATATCGCGAGGCTCGCATATCGATGAATTCTTTTGAAAAATGGAGTTTATAATCGACCTAATTTTAAAGGATTAGCTGGCAGATGCGTCCAAACTTTCTACAAACAGGGCCGAAAGCCCCCGCTTCGCCGCCCAAACGCGGCGCCGCGCGGGCTTGTCCGGCCGCGTGGGTAACCTGAAGAGGACGCGCCGCCGCAGAAAGACTCGAGGTGCACTATGCTCGACCGTGAAGGCTTCCGCCCCAACGTCGGCATCATCCTGCTCAACGCCCAGAACGAGGTGTGGTGGGGAAAGCGGGTGCGCGAGCACTCGTGGCAGTTCCCGCAAGGGGGAATTAAATACGGTGAAACGCCGGAACAGGCGATGTACCGCGAACTGGAAGAGGAAATCGGTCTGCGCCGCGACCATGTGAAGATCATTGGCCGCACGCGCGACTGGCTGCGCTATGAAGTGCCCGACCACTACATCAAGCGCGAGATCCGCGGCCATTATCGCGGCCAGAAGCAGATCTGGTTCCTGCTGCGCATGGTCGCGCGCGACAATGACGTCAATCTGCGCCTGACCGACCATCCGGAATTCGACGCCTGGCGCTGGCATGACTACTGGGTCCCGCTCGACACCGTGATCGAATTCAAGCGCGAGGTTTACCAGAAGGCCCTGCAGGAGCTGTCGCGCTTCCTGCAGCCGCCGCGCGGCGACCGGCGCCAGAACGCACGCTATCTGCGCCAGCCGCGTGTCAATCCGCCCGCCCCGGCCGTGGCCGAGGTGCTCGACTCCAGCAAATAAACCGGGCGGCGGCTGCCCGCCGCCCCCTACACCACCATGTTCACACCGTCTTCCCACGATGTGCGGCGCTTCTTTTGTGAAGTGCAGCGCAAGCGTCTCGAGAACGCCATCCTGACCCCGCTCGAAACCCTGGCCGCCGACTGGATCGCCGAGCATCCCGAGTACCATGCCGAGCTGGCCGACGTCGAGGCCGCCATCGCCAAGGACTATTCGGGCGCCGAGGGCGTCAATCCCTTCCTGCACCTGTCGATGCACCTGTCGATCACCGAGCAGTACTCGATCGACCAGCCGCCCGGCATCCGCGCCGCCACCGCCGCCCTCGCTCTGCGCTTGGGTTCCCTGCATGAGGCCCACCACCAGGTGATGGAGTGTCTGGGCGAAATGCTGTGGACGGCGCAGCGCAATGGACAGCCGCCCGATGGTGCGGCGTATGTCGAATGCGTCAAAAAGCGCTGATTACCAAAAATTAAACCTGTCAAAACGGCATCCTGCGGTATGATGCGCCTTTTGTTTGTATATTGACATCATGCTGCGCCATGTACTGCTTGCCCTGAGCACCCTGCTCGCCCTGCCCGCCCTGGCCGAGGAGGCCGCGCCACGCTGCCAGATGCAGCAGATTGCCAGCCTGCCCGTGCGTTTTAGCGGCAGTTCGCTGATGCCGACGATCGACGGCGTGGTCGACGGCCACACCGTGCCGATGCTGGTCGATACCGGCGCCTACGCCACCACGCTGATCAAGGAGCACATGCTCAAGCTCGGCGTGAGCCTGCGCCAGTCCGACAACTACCTGCTGAGCAACGGGGTCGGCGGCCAGACCGAGATGCTGCTGGCCACGGTCGACCAGTTCGCCGTCGGTCCGGCCAAGGCCGGCCACGGCCGCATGCGCGTGCTCGACATGGCGCCCGGCTTCCCCTTCGCCGCCATCGTCGGACGCGACTTCCTGTTCCAGGCCGATCTCGAGCTCGACCTCGGCCACAGCAAGATCAACTTCTTCCGCCCCAAGAACTGCGAGCGCGCCCATCTGGCCTACTGGGACCAGAACGCCGTGGTGCTGCCGATGTCCAATGACGCCAGGGCGCGCCGCATGGGCGCCTTCAGCGTCCACATCAATGGCCAGCCCGTGCATGCCATCATCGACAGCGGCGCCGCCCTGACCACCCTCGACAAGGCCACCGCCGAACGCATCGGCCTGGCCCTGGACGGCGCCGGCGTGCAGTCGGGCGGACGCATGATGGGCATCGGCGAGGCCGTGCGCGACACCCTGCTGGTGCCGGTCAAGGAAATCGCGATCGGCGACGAAAAGATCGAAGGCGCGCGCCTGATGGTCGGCACCATGGGCGCCACCAACGAGGCGTTTTCGACCGACATCCTGATCGGCGACGATTTTCTGCTGCACCACCGCGTCCTGATCGCGCCCAGCCAGAGCAAGGTGTATATCAGCTACCAGGACGGCAATCCGATCGCCAACAGCCGCGAGGACCGCAGCGCACGCATCCGCCGCGAAGCCGAGGCCGGCAATCCCGACGCCCAGCGCCTGATCAAGCCGCGCTGAGCCGCCCCCACCAAGGAGAACACATGCTGCTGCGACCCGTGATCGTGCTTGCGGCCCTGCTGCTGGCCAGCGCCAGCCAGGCCGAACCCGCGCCGCGCTGCGAACTGCAAGCGCTCGGCAGCCTGCCGGTGCGCCTGGCCGGACCCGCCCTGCTGCCCGTCGTCGACGGCCGCCTCAATGGCCGCAGCGCGCCGATGCTGCTGTCGACCGGCACCTCGGATACCGGCCTGCTGCGCGCCCCGCTGGAGAAGTCCGGCCTGGCGATGCGCGCCAGCTTCGTCAAGGCCCTGAGCGGCGACGAGCAGCGCCCGGTCTACATGGCCAGCGTCGATGAATTCGCGGTCGGCCCGGCGCGCGCCATCAAGGGCAAGCTGCTCGTGTACGACGAGGGCGACGCCCAGCTGCCCTTCGTGGCCGTGGTCGGGCGCGATTTCCTGTACCAGAACAATGTCGAATTCCACCTGGCCGCCCACCAGCTGAACTTCTTCGCCGCCCAGCATTGCGAGCAAGCCTTCATGGGCTACTGGGACGACAAGGCCAGCGTGCTCAGCATGGCCGACGAGACCGGCGGTCCGCGCCACGCCCAGATCGAAGTCCAGCTCAATGGCGAGACCCTGCGCGCGGTCGTGATGAGCAGCGAACCGTATTCGATGCTCAGCGAACGCGCCGCCGCACGCCTCGGCCTGGCCGACAGCGCCAGCGACGGCCCGCGCAAGACCAAGCCGATCAACCAGCTGCGCATCGGCGACGAGCTGATCGCCGGGGTGCGCCTGCGCGTCGGCCCGCTGGTCTACTACGGCAAGCCGGAGGAAGCGCCCGAGCTCTGGCTCGGCCTCGATTTTCTGCGCCAGCACCGCGTGCTGATGGCCGTCAGCCAGCGCGCCGTCTACATCAGCCACCTGGGCGGTCCGGCCTTCGCCAATAGTGAAGACGACTGGCGCGAGCTGGTGCGGCGCGAGGCGCGCGCCGGCAATCCCGACGCCCAGGCCCTGCTACGCTGAAGGAGGCCAGATGCGCACGCCCCTGATCCTGGCCAGTCTGCTGCTGGCCGTGGCGCCGGCCCGGGCGGCCGAGAGCTGCAAGTTCATCAAAGTGGGCGAGGCCGAGCTGCGCTACACGACGCCGAGCCTGCAGGTGACGATCGACGGCAGCATCAACGGCCAGAAGGTGCCGATGCTGTTCGACACCGGCGCCAGCCTGACCTCGATTTTCGGCGGCTATGCGCGCCGGCTCGACCTGCCGACCCAGCAGACCGACGAGGTCCACCAGGGCGTCGGCGGCAGCGCCCGCATCCAGAGCGCCGCCGTGAAGAGTTTCGCGGTCGGCAGTTCGCGCCCCGCGCAGAACCGGCGCTACCGCGTGCTCGACGACTTCGGCGCGCCGCCCTGGCTGGCCGCCATCGTCGGGCGCGACTGGATGTTCCAGGCCGATCTCGAACTCGACCTGGGCAAGAAGCATGTGAATTTCTTCCTGCCGCGCGACTGCGGCGACGCCCATCTGGCGTATTGGGACGCGCAAGCCCAGGTGCTGCCGATCGAAGGCGACTTCAACCTGTACAAGGCGCCGCTGATCACGGTCCAGGTCAATGGCGTGCCCGTGCAAGCGATGATCGACAGCGGCGCCACCGCCACCGTCATCAGCAGCGCGGCCGGGCGCCGTGCCGGCCTCACGCCCGACATGCCGGGCGCCCGCCCCAACGGGCGCGCGGTCGGCATCGGCGACGCCAGCGTCGCGAATATGCTGGTGCCGGTGCGCAGCTTTGAGGTCGGCAGCGAGCGCATCGAGGACGTCAAGATCAATCTCGGCGAACTGAGCATGAGCAATGGCGTGAACCGCGTCGAGATGCTGCTTGGCGCCGACTTCCTGCGCGCCCACCGCGTGCTGATTTCCGGCGTGCAGCGCAAGGTCTACCTCAGCTACACCGGCGGCGAGCCCTTCCAGGCCGACCGGGCCCTGCGGCGCCGCTTCATCGAGGCCGAGGCCCAGGACGGCAATGCCGACGCCCAGTACGCCTTGGGCGTCGACCAGCTCAACAACGGGCGCGACGCGGCCGAGCGCGAGGCCGGCCAGACCCTGCTGCGCCAGGCAGCCGCCGAAGGCATGCCCATGGCCCAACAGTTCCTGGGCACACAGGCCTACGTCGCGCGCGACTTTGCGGCCGCGGCCACCGCCCTGGCCGGCTACGTGCGCTTCAACCCGGCCGACCTGACGACCCAGATCCTATACACCGTGGCCCTGCAGCGCAGCGGCCAGGAGGCGGCCGCCGCCAGCCAGCTGCAGGCCGCGCGCAGCCAGCTCGACAACGAGCGCTGGCCAATGCCCGTGCTCAGCCTGCTGCAGGGCGAACAGACGCTCGACGCCGTGCTGGCCCAGATCGACGCAGCCGCCGTCGCGCCGGCCGCGCGCCGCTGCTTCACGCTGCTGATCGCGGCCGACCAGACGCGCGCACGCGCCCTGTACGAACGCGCCGCCGCCAGCTGTCCAGCGGCCAGCACCGAGCAGCAAGCCGCCCGCAAGGCGCTGGCCCAACCCTAAGCCCGAGCCCAATTGCCCCATAA
>NZ_JAKLTS010000019.1 GCF_022012445.1 Massilia sp. TS11 | reverse complement strand
TGCTCCGCAGATAAATCGGGGTCAGACCCCATTTATCTGCGGAGCAAAAAAAAGGGCCCCCGCAGGGGCCCGAACAGGGGATGGTCAAACCGTGGATCAGAAGGCGGCGTTGAGCGTCACCCGCAGGGCGCGCGGCGAGCCCGGGGTGATGTTGTTGTCGCTGTTGGCCGAGGCGTAGTAGGTCTTGTCGAACAGATTCTCCAGATTGGCCTGCAGCTTCCATTGCTTGTCGAGCGCGTAGTAGACGGCCGCATCGACACGCGTGAAGGCCGGCAGGCGCGCGGTGTTCGAGGTCGAGGCGAAGATTTCGCCGCGGTAGACCAGGCCAAGCGCCGCGCCCCACTGGGCGTCGAGATTGACGCGGTTCCACACGGCGGCGCTGTGGCGCGGCACCTGGGCCAGACGGGCGCCATTGAGGGCCGTGGCCGACTGTGTCGCGGTCAGACGCGCATCCTGCCAGGCATACGAGGCCATTACATTCCAGCCGGCGCGCACGCGCCCCTGCAGGCCGACTTCGAGGCCGTCGGTGCGCTGGCCGTCGACCAGCAGCGAACGGGTGCTGTCGGCCGGGTCGGTGATCACCACATTCGAGCGCTTGAGGCGGTACACGGCAGCGCTGGCGCTCAGGTCGGGCGAGACGTCCCACTTGGCGCCCACTTCCAGATTGCGGAACTGCTCGGGATCGAAGGCTGCGTTCGTCGCCGTCAGCGAAGACAGCTGATCGCCGGCGCGCGGCACATAGGCCACGCTGTAGCTCGCATACAGCGACACGCTATCTTGCGGCTTGTAGACCAGGCCGGCGCGCGGCGACAGCGGCGTGTCGGTCACGTTCAGCGTGCTGCCATTGCGGCGGTTGAAGAAGTCGACCCCGAAGCGGTCGTAGCGCAGGCCGACGATGGCCTGCCAGTTGGGCGAGAACACGATCTGGTCCTGCACATAGGCCGAACGGGTGCTGGCGGTGCCGTGGTTGTCGGCGTCGCTGGCCGACTGGCGGAACACGATGGCGGCGCCGGTGCTCGGATTGCTGAGCGGCGCGTTGACGCTGGTGGCGCCGTCGAAATAAGCGGTATTGCGGAAGTTGTCCGTCACCTGGCGCCCCAGCTCGACGCCAAAGGCCAGCTTGTGCTGCAGACCGGCGGCCGTCAGCGTGTAGTTGAAGTCGGTCTGGTTGAACAGATTGCGGCGCTCGGTCGCATTGTTATAGCCCTGCAGCGCCACCGTGGTGCCGGCCGCATTCACGGCGCCCGGGAAGACGTTCTGGTAGAACTTGCTGTAATCGGCCCAGCGCGTGCGGTTGCGCACCGTGAGGCCGCCGCCGAAGTCGTGCTCGAGGTAGGCGTTGAAGGCATTGACGTCGGCCTCCACGCGCGACAGGTCGGCGCGGCCGAAGAAGGCGCCCGGATCGGTCGCCAGCGGACGCCCCTGGTAGGACGGCACGCCGCGGTCGGCCGTGCGCTTGTCGCTGAAGTATTCGTAGCCGAGCACCAGGCTGGTGTCGGCGCCCAGGCGCCAGGCGGCGGTCGGGTTGATGCCGTGGCGGCGCAGGTCGACGCCCTCGCGGTAGCTGCCCGAATCCTCGGCCATGGCGTTCAGGCGCCAGGCCAGATCGCTGCCGGCGGCCTGGCCCAGGTCGATGCTGGCGCGCTTGTTCTGCCAGCTGCCGAGCGTGAGGCTGGCGCGCCGCAGCGGGGTCCAGTCGGCCTGCTTGCTGACGCGGTTGATCACGCCGCCGGCGCCGCCGCGCCCGAAGATCATCGCATTCGCGCCCTTGAGCACCTCGACGCTTTCGATGTTGTACAGATCGCGGTAGTACTGGACGTCGTCGCGCAGGCCGTCGACGTAGAAGTCGCCGGTCGAGCTGGCGCCGCGGAACACGGCCGTGTCGCGGTTGCCTTCGCCCTGGGCCGTGACCACCCCCGGCACATAGCGGATCACGTCGGCCACGCCCTGCATGGCCTGGTCCTGGATCAGCTCCTTGCCGACCACGGTGATGGCCTGGGGCGTGTCGCGCAGCAGGGTGTCGGTCTTGGTCGCGCTCAGGCTCGACTGGACGGCATAGCCGTTGTCGGCGGCGCCGGTGACCTTCACTTCGGGCAGCACGGTGAGGGGCGCGTTCTGGGCGTGGGCGGCGATGGCGGCCAGGGCCAGGTGAACCGCAAGGGCGAGGGGGGCAGGTGTCATGGTCTTCCTTTTGTAAATGCAAATGAGAATGAATCTCATTATCACACACGAAAACCCGACATGCAAGCGCCAGCGCCCTCCCCCGGGTGGAACCGGTGAGGGCGGAAGGCAATGGGATGGGGAAAACAGGCGGTGCGTGGCGTAAGCGCCGGCATGCACGCCGTGAGACAGGCGTCGACGCTTAAGGCATGCCGGAGGCTACGCCAATGCCGCTGTGGCATTTGACCGGGCCCGCGCCCTGGTCAGCAAGGATGTCGCGCATAAGGACAGACACGACAGGCTTAGTTCAGGGCGGCTTTCTCGGCGGCGCTCAGGCGCTTGGCGCTGACGACCACGACCTGCATGTCCTTGCTCAGATCGACCGTGTGGGCGGCGGCCAGTTTGGCGGCCTGACGGGCCTTGAATTTCGGGATCTCGGCCGAGGCGTAGGTGGTCACGCAAGTCAGGGCGGCGATGGCGAGGAAGATGGCTTCCATGTTTTTGATGATGGCTTTCATGATGCTCTCCTAGAGGTTCGTTGAACAATTCGCTTCTGCGATGTTTGCACTGTACCTAAAGGCGATCCGCCATGCGACCGGTGTGCGACGAACTGCAAAAAACGGGGGCTGGACTTCAAAAAAACGGGCGTGACCCGTTGTCGAACGGATCACGCCGATGCAGACAATTACTTGCTCAGCTTGATGCTGGTGGCCTCCGCCGTCAGGTAGCCGACGGCGGCGCCGAAGCGGTCCTTGTAGTTGGCGCGCACGAGCGGATCGAGGGTGCTCTGGACCTTGCCGTGCAGGCTGGCGATCCAGTCGCCCGGGTGCTGGAAGTTGCTCATGATGTAGGTCCAGCCATTGACGTCGTCGGCCACATGCAGACCGGTCGCCTCGGCGCCGGCCGGCATCGTCGCCAGGCGGGTCAGCTGCTTGCTGTCGACGTTATAGGCCCACAGCATGTTATTGACGTGCATGCTCGAGTCTTCGCCGATGAACAGGGTGCGCAGCTTCTCGGAGAACTTCAGATTGTCCGGGTTGGCGACCTTGTCCGGATTGGCCAGGTTGCCGAGCGCATCGGCCGCGGCCAGGTCTTCGCCGACCAGCAGCATGCTGGTCGAGGCCGGCACCCATTCGCTGTTCATGGCGGCGCCGCCGCTGTCCTTCTGGCTGCCGCTGAGCTTGTGGGCCATCACGCCGCCGGCCACCAGGGCCTTGTCGACGGCGATATTGGCGTTCGGATTCCACGAGGCCGAGGTCTTGACCATCGAGCCCTGGATGTTCTGCAGGGCCGAGTAGGCGATCTTGTCCTTGATATTGACGGTCGTGCCTTCGAGCTTGGTGAAGTTCATCGACGCGCCGACCAGGTTGGCGTAGCGGTGCGTCTCGAGGAAGGCGGCGGCCTTCTCCATGCCCGGCTTGAGCTTGACCCAGTTGACCTTGCCGTCGACATACATCTTGGTGAAGCTGGCGTCGTTCGGGTCGGTCGTCACCACGGTCATGATGTCGGACGGCTTGAGGGTATTGGCCAGGGCTTCGATCTCGGCGCTGGTGGCGCTGCCGAGTTTGATCCAGCTGATCGCGCCGCTGGTGCTGGCGGCCGGGTCGATCGAGAAGCCCGGTGCATACTTGGCCACATACAGCGAGCCGGACGACAGGTCCTTCTCCTTGTCCGCGATGAACAGGAACAGGCCACCATTGGTGTAGTCGTCGCCCATCAGCACGGTGCGGTTGTCCGGCATCACCTGGACCAGTTCGTGCGAGATGCGGCCCAGGCAGTAGTGCTTCTTGATGCTGCCCGTGCCGTCCGGGTTGACCGTCACTTCCGGCAGATGGCCGTAGTGGTAGGGATTGGCGGCCGTCTCGTCGCCGAAGGTGTTCTTGCTGAAGGCCTTGAACTGGGCGTCGGTGGCGATGAAGGGCGCGTTCGGCTCGTATTCCTCGCTCGACAGATGGGTGCCCCAGGGCGACAGGCTGGCGCCGCAGGTGATCCACAGGCCATGCACCTGGGAGGTGTCGACATTGTGGTATTTCACCAGGCTGAGTTTGCCGGTGGCCGGATCCTGGTCGAGCGTCAGCACGGCGATCGGCGACGGCAGGCGGCCGTAGGTGTCGTTACCGGCCTGGTCGCGCGTGTTGTATTCGAACTGGACGACGGCGAACACCGGCTTGCCCTTGACGCCGGCGACGCTGGCATTGGCCACCGTGGTCAGCGTGGTGCCGTCCGGCGAATCGGAGAAGAACTGGCGCGATTTGCCGGCCACCGAGGTGTCCATGATCGGCTGGTTCTTGATGTCGACGTAGCCGCCGGCCAGCACGGTGCCGCCCTTGCCGTCCGGGACCATGTCGCCGGTGATGAAGAAAGGCTGATAGGCGAGCTTGTAGCTGACCGAGGAATTGTCGCTGAAGTTGACATTAAAGGCCGCGGCGACCGTGGTGGTGGCCATCGCGGCGGCATTGGCCAGGCTGGGGGCGGCGGCGGTCGAGGCGAAGCTGCTCGACAGATAAACCGGGGCCGGGGCCGGCGCCGGGGTCGGCACCGGAGTGCCCTGGTCGACGCCGCCACAGGCGGTCAGGAGAGCGCTGCCGCCCAAGGGCAGCAGAGGAGCGCCGGCGAGAATACGGAGGGCCTTACGGCGGCTGGAGTCTTGCATGGAAAAATCCCGTCGAGTGATTGAGAACGGCGGGATTGTAGGCAGCGCATATGACGCCCGAATGAAAGCCAGATGACAAGCTTGTCACACGGATAAATCGGGGTCAGACCCGCATTTATCTGCATGGAAAAATGGGGTCTGACCCCGATTTGTCGGCGGGGCAATTTGATGTCGGCCGGATAAATGGGGTCTGACCCCGATTTAGGCGTGGGGCAAGTTGGCGAGGGCGACGTAGTGTTCCATCGCGACCGCTTCGGGGCGGGCGCCGGGGTCGATGCCGGCGGCGATCAGCTGGGCTTCGCTGAACATCGGCGCCAGGCAGTTGCGGATCACCTTGCGCCGTTGCGAGAAGGCCTGGGTCACCACGGCTTCGAGCCGGCGCTCGTCCACGGCCAGGCGCGCCGGCCGCGGAATCATGCGCACGATCGCGCTGTCCACCGCCGGCGGCGGGTCGAAGGCAGTCGGCGGCACGATGAACAGCAGCTCCATGTAGTAGCGCCACTGCAGCATCACCGACAGGCGGCCGTAGGCCTTGGTGCCGGGCTCGGCCACCATGCGCTCGACCACTTCCTTCTGCAGCATGAAGTGCTGGTCCTCGATCTGGTCGCAATACTGGGCCAGATGGAACAGCAGGGGGCTGGAAATGTTGTAGGGCAGATTGCCGACCACGCGCAGCTTGTGGCCGGCCGCCACGGGGATGCTGGCGAAATCGAATTTCAGCGCGTCGCCGCTGTGGATCGTCAGCTGGCTCGGCGCGAAGCGCTTCTCCAGCCGCGTCACCAGGTCGCGGTCGAGCTCGACCACGTGCATGTGCGGCAGATGCTGGAGCAGGCGCTCGGTCATCGCCGCCAGGCCGGGACCGATCTCGACCATCGTCTGGCCCGCGGCCGGCGCAATCGCGCTGATGATCTGGTGGAGGACGTGGTCGTCGGTCAGAAAGTTCTGGCCGAAGCGTTTGCGGGCGATGTGTTTCATGCTTGCGATCGGATCATGTGGAGGGCGGCCAGGATGGCTTCGCGCATGCTGCCGTCATCGGCATGGCCGACGCCGCGCGCGGCCAGGTCGAGCGCGGTGCCGTGGTCGACCGAGGTGCGCACCAGCGGCAGACCGAGCGTGATATTGATGCCGCGCCCGAAGCAGACGTGCTTGAGCACGGGCAGGCCTTGGTCGTGGTACATGGCCAGCACGGCATCGGCCTCGTGCAGATACTTGGGCTGGAACAGGGTGTCGGCCGGATACGGGCCGCGCGCGTCGATACCGCGCGCGCGCGCCGCCTCGAGCGCGGGGATGATGGTGTCGATTTCTTCGCGCCCCAGGTAGCCGTGTTCGCCCGCATGGGGATTGAGGCCGGTGACCAGGATGCGCGGCGCAGCGATGCCGAAGCGCTGGCGCAGGTCGTGGTCGAGAATGTCGAGCGTGCGCGCGAGGCCGGGACCGGTGATCGCGGCCGGCACGTCCTTCAGCGGCAGATGGGTGGTGGCCAGGGCCACGCGCAGCGGATGGCCGTCGGCCATGGGGCCGGCCAGCATCATCACGACCTGCCCGGTGCCGGTCTGTTCGGCCAGGTATTCGGTGTGGCCGGAGAAGGCGATGCCGCAGTCGTTGATCGTGCTTTTCTGCAGCGGGGCGGTGACCATGCCGGCCCACCAGCCTGCGCGCCAGCCTTCCAGCGCGAGGTCGAGCGTGGCCAGCACGGCGCGGCCGTTGCGGGCGTCGAGCTGGCCGGGCACGACCGGCTCGGCCAGGGCGACGTCGACCACGCTCAGGCGCTCGGTCCCAAAGCTGGGCAGGCCGCTATGGCGCAGCGCCAGCGGGGCCAGCGCGGCGGTGCGGATGGCCGGATCGATCTCGCCGGCGACCACGGCCAGCAGGGCGGCGTCGCCGATCAGCACGCACTCGACCTGCTCGCGCAGGGCCCAGGCGGCGCGCACGGCCAGCTCGGGTCCGATGCCGGCCGGTTCGCCGATGGTCAGCGCCAGCCGCGGGCGCGTGCCGGCCACGGGCTCAGTCCTTGTCGCGGAATTCGACGTAGGCGCGGTCGCGGATCTGGCGCGCCCATTCTTCGCCCATCTCTTCGGCCTTGCGCTCGTACAGCACCTGGCGCGCCGCCGCGCGCTGCTTCTCCTTCGACTGGTCTTCGGCCTTGCGCTCGAGCACTTCGATCAGGTGGAAGCCGAACGGGGTCTCGACGATGTCGGACAGCTGGCCCGGCTTGAGCGCGTCCATGGCGGTGCGGAACTCGGGCATCACGTCGTCCGGGGCCACCCAGCCGAGGTCGCCGCCCTTGGCGGCCGTCGAGTCGTTCGAGAACAGCTTGGCCAGGTCTTCGAATTTGGCCGCCTTGTTCAGCAGGCGCTCCTTGATGTCGGCCAGCTTGCGCTTGGCGTCGTTGGCCGTCACGGCCGGCGTCACCTTGATCAGGATGTGGCGCACGTGGGTCTGCTGGACCACCTCGGCCTGCTGGGCGTCGGCCAGGCTGCGCTTGTCGACCACCTTCAGGATGTGGAAGCCCGAGGCCGAGCGGATCACGGGGCTGAGGCCGCCCTTGGGCAGCTTGGCGACCGGCTCGCCGAACACCGGTTGCAGGCGTTCCGGCTGGCGCCAGCCGACTTCGCCGCCCTTGAGCGCGTCCTGCGAATCCGAATAGGTGGCCGCCATCTTGGCGAAATCGGCGCCCGTGCGCAGCTGGCGCAGCACTTCGTCGGCCTTGGCCTTGGCGCGCGCGATCTGCTCGGGCGAGGCGTTCTCGGGGATGCCGATCAGGATCTGCGACAGATTGACTTCGAAGCGTTCCTTGTTGGCCGCGTCTTCGGCCAGCAGGTAGGAGTCGATCTCGGCTTCGGAGATCTGGATCTTGCGGTCGACTTCGTATTCGCGCAGACGCTGGACCATGATCTGGCCGCGGATCTCCTCGCGGAAGTCGGCGAACTTGGTGCCTTCCTTCTCGAGGCGGTCGCGGAATTCCTGGGCGCTCATCTTCTGGCCTTCGGCGATGCGGGCGATGGTGCGGTCGAGCTGCAGGTCGTCGACCTTGACCCCCATTTCCTTGGCCATCTGGATCTGGGCGCGCTCGGTGATCATGCGCTCGACCACCTGGCGCTTCAGTTCGGCCGGGGCCGGCAGCGGAATGCCCTGGGCCTGCATATTCGCGCCGATCTGGGCCACGCGCTGGGTCACTTCGTTGCGGGTGATGACTTCGTCGTTGACGACGACGGCGATGGCGTCGATCAGGTTCGCATTCGGCGGGGTGAAGCCGGCCGGCTTCGCGGCGTCCGGGGCCTTGGGCGCGGGCGCGGCGGCCGGGGTCTGGGCCTGGGCCAGGGCGCAGGCGAGCATCACGGCAGCGGTGAGGGGAAGCAGTCGGGCGGTTCGCATCATGGGAAAAGCACTCATGGTTCGGTTGATCGATCGGTCAGCGTGTCACGCCTTGGTTGACCTTGGTATAGCCGGGCACCCCTTTGTAGAAGGATTCCAGCGCATTGCCAAAGCCGACCGGCGACAGGCCATTCAGCTCCAGCTGGAAGAAGAACGGCGTCGACGAATGCTGGGCGGCCGTCACGAAGCGCTGCGCGCCCATGCGGAACAGCCAGCAATCGGCCTTGTATTCGAAGCCCACCAGGGATTCGAGGATTTTCGAGTCGCGCAGCGAATAGCTGACGCGGCCCACGCCATACCAGCGGCGCGACAGCGGCCACTGGGTCGACAGGTCGAGGTTGCGGAAGCTGTCGCGCAGATAGCGGTAGGCGGCATTGAGCACCTGCTTCTCGCCCGGCTGCCACTGCACGCCGTAGCTGGAGCTGTAGACCTGGCGCGAGGACGCATTGTACTGAATCATGGAGTCGAAACTCCATTCCTGGTTCGAGCGCCCGGTGGCGGCCAGCAGCAGGTCGGAGCGGGTGGCCGTCTCGGGCAGGCTGGCGTCGAGAGTCACGCGCTGCGGGCGGAAATAGAAGCGCTGGCCGAGCGCCAGCTTGAGGCGCTCGGCGCCATTGCCCTCGATGAAGCGCGAGACCAGGGCGGCCGTGACCTGGTTGGCGTCGCCGATGCGGTCATTGCCGAGGAAGCGGTTCTCGCTGAACACCTGGGCGAAGCTGAAACCGGCCAGGCCGGAATCGAAGTTCGGGAAGGCGCTCTGGTCCTTGTAGGGCGTGTAGACGTAGAACAGGCGCGGCTCCAGGGTCTGGGTCACGCCACGCCCGAACAGGGTCGATTCCTTTTCGAACACCAGGCCGGAATCGAGCGAGAACGTGGGCAGCACGCGCGTCAGCGAGGTCGAGGGTTTGCCCGGCAGGGCGTCGAGCGCGTAATCGCTCGCGTGCAGCTGCAGCTTGGGCGTCACGAACCAGCCCGGGCGGATCAGCGGATAGCTGAGCTGCGGGATCAGCAGCGCGCGGTTGCCCTGCTGGGCGGTCGGGTGCCAGAAGCGCGTGCCTTCGAGGTCGAGCGACCAGTCGAAGCCATTGACGTCGTAGGCGCCCGTATGCAGATTGACCTGGGGCAGGCGGTCATACGGGCGCGGCACGGTCAGGCTCGGATCGAGCTTGGCGCCCGGATCCTGCAGCACCTGGTAGCGCTGGGCGCGCGCCGTCAGCAGCCAGTGGCTGCCGCCCCAGTCGCTGCGCAGTTCGCGCAGCAGCTGGCGTTCGGCCGAGGTCGAGATCGACTTGGAAAAATCGGTCGGGTAGTTGTCGTCCGAGGCAGCCTTGACCGACCAGGCATAGGACCAGCCCGGCATGAGCTGCTGGCTGTGGCGCGAATTCAGATACCAGCGGTTGCTGTGGGTCTGCTTGTCGTTGAGCAGGAACTCGGCCTGGGTCTCGCCCGCATACGGGCCGCCCTCGGTCTCGCCGATGTAGCGCGCCAGGTTGTTGAGCTGCAGGCCGCGCCGCAGAATCATTTTCGGCGTGACGGTCAGGTCGCGGTTGGGCGCGATATTGAAGTAGTAAGGCAGGGCCAGTTCAAACGCGCCCTTGGAGCCGCCGCCGATCGAGGGCGGCAGCCAGCCCGAGCGGCGCGCGCCCGAGAGCGAGAACGACAGCGGCGGGACCGGCACTTCGAGGCCCTTGAAGACCAGGCTGGAGCCGGTGGCGACGCCGACGTCGCGTCCTTCGTCCAGGCGCAGGCGGCTGGCCTTGATGAACCAGTCGGGGCGCGTGCCCTCGCAGGTCGAGTAGGTGCCGTCGAGCACCAGGGCTTCATCGTCGGACAGGAATTCGATCTTGCGCGCCACGCCCTGGGCGTTTTTCAGCTCCATCTTGTAGCGCGGATTGAGCACCCAGCCCTTGCCCGAGTCGAGATTGAGCAGGAAGGCGTCGCCCGCGTAGTGGTCGCCAAAGCGCGTCATCTCGACCTGGCCCTGGCCTTCGACCTCGTCCGGCACCTGGCGGTAGCAGGCGCGGTCGGCGCGCAGGCGGGTCTGGTCGCGCGTGATCTGGACCTGGCCGCTGGCCTCGATTTCGCGGTCGAGATGGCCCGACAGCTGGTCGGCCAGCAGGTCGACCGGGGCCGTCTTGTCCTCGGCCTTATGGGGCTTGGCGGGCGTCTGGGCGTGCGCCGACAGGGCGCCGGAGGCTGCCAGGGTAGACAGCGCCAGGGCCAGGGCACGGACGGGAGGAAGGGCCGACAACCAGCTCATTCAGGGCGTATTCGGGGCACCATGCAGGCGCTTTTTTAGGGTCAATCCCGTATTATATGGGGTATTGCGAATAACTCTGCTTCTGTTTCATGCCCTTACAGTTTTCCCCCGCCCCGACCGACCCGCGTTTTCAGTCCCTGCAAGCGTGGCTCGCCACCCTGGATATCGTCGACGCGGCCAGCGCGCGCCCGGCCTCGGCCGATGCCAGCTTCCGCCGTTATTTCCGTCTGGATGTGCTGCCCGCCCTGCGCGACAAGCTCGGCCCGACCCTGGTGGCGATGGACGCCCCGCCCGAGCGCGAGAACGTGCCGGCCTTTGTGCACGTGGCCGGCCTGCTGGCCGAGGCCGGCGTGAACGTGCCGGTGATCGTGGCGCGCGCGGTCGACCAGGGCTTCCTGCTGCTGTCCGACCTGGGCACCACCACCTATCTGCAGCGGCTCGACGTCGACAATGCGCCCTTCATGTATTCGGACGCCGTCGAAGCCCTGCTGCGTTTCCAGGTGGCCAGCAAACCCGGCGTGCTGCCCGAATTCGACCGCGCCTTCGTCAAGCGCGAGCTCGACCTCTTCCCCGAGTGGTATATCGGCAAGCACCTGGGCGTGAGCTTGACGCCCGCCCAGGCCGACAGCCTGCAGCAGGTGTTCGAGACGATCAGCGCCGTCGTGCTGGCCCAGCAGCAGGTGTATATGCACCGCGACTACCACTCGCGCAATCTGATGTGGCTGGAGCAGGACAATCCCGGCGTGCTCGACTTCCAGGATGCCGTCTACGGTCCGATCACCTATGACCTGGCCTCGCTTTTCCGCGACGCCTACATCCAGTGGGACGAAGAGCAGGTGCTCGACTGGGTGGTGCGCTACTGGCAGACGGCCAAGCGGCTCGGCCTGCCCGTGCGGCCCGACATCGACGATTTCTACCGCGATTTCGAATTCACGGCCCTGCAGCGCCACCTGAAGATCCTCGGCATCTTCTGCCGCCTCAACTACCGCGATAACAAGCCGCATTATCTGGGCGACCTGCCGACCGTGCTCGACTACGTGCGCAAGACGGCCGGGCGCTATCCCGAACTCAAGCCCCTGCTGCGTCTGCTCGACAGTGTGGACGGCAAGGCGCCCGACGTGCGCTACACCTTCTGAGGAGCCGGCGATGAAAGCCATGCTCCTGGCGGCCGGGCGCGGCGAGCGCATGCGCCCGCTGACCGATAGCCTGCCCAAGCCCCTGCTGACGGTGCGCGGGCGGCCCCTGATCGTCTGGCACATCCTGAATCTGGTGCGCGCGGGCATCACTGAGATCGTGATCAACCACGCCCACCTCGGCCACCTGATCGAGCAGGCGCTCGGCGACGGCAGCCAGTTCGGCGCGCGCATCGCCTACTCGCCCGAAGATCCGGCGCTGGAAACCGGGGGCGGCATCGCCCAGGCCCTGCCGCTGCTGGGGCCGGAACCGTTTCTGGCGGTCTCGGCCGACATCTACTGTCCGTATTTCGATTTCGCCGACACGCTCGACGTGCTCAAGGATACCGACGTGCTCGGTAACCCGATTCCGCCCGAGCAGCGCGACATGGCCTGGATCTACCTGACCAAGAACCCCTGGCACAATCCGCACGGCGACTTCGGCCTGACCCTGTACCAGGTATCGAACACGGGCGAGCCGAAGTGGAATTTCGCGAACATCGGCGTGTACCGGCCCGAGATGTTTGCCGACATCGTGCCCGGCACCCATGCGCGCATGGGCCCGGTGATCCGCGCCTGGGCCGAGCGCGGCCGCGTCGGCGGCGAGCTGATCGACACCGACTGGACCAATGTCGGCACGATCGCCCAGCTCGAAGCGCTCAACGCCCCCTACGGCGGACGGGGCCAGGCATGAGCGACTGGTTCGCCCGGCGCGCCCGACTGGCGGCCCAGCTGCCGGCCGGCGCCGTGGCCGTGCTGGCCACCGCACCCGAGCGGCGGCGCAATGGCGACAGCGATTATCCCTACCGCCACGATTCGAGTTTCTACTACCTGTGCGGCTTTCCCGAGCCCGAGGCGGTGCTGGTGATCGTGGCCGGGCAGCGCCCGCGCAGCCTGCTGTTCTGCCGCGAGAAGAATGCCGAGCGCGAAATCTGGGACGGCTTTCGCTACGGCCCCGAGGCGGCCCAGACCGCGTTCGGCGTCGACGAAGCCTATCCGATCGACGACCTCGACGTGCACCTGGCCGAGCTGCTGGCCGACGCCCCGGCCCTGTACCTGCCGCTGGCGCGCGACGCCGCCCTCGATGCGCGCGCCCGTGGCTGGCTCGACAGCGTACGGGCGCAGGCGCGCAAGGGCGTGCAGGCGCCGGCCGTGCTGGGCGACCTCACGCCCCTGGTCGAGGAAATGCGTCTGATCAAGGATGCGGGCGAGCTGGCCACGATGGAGCAGGCCGGCCGCATCAGCGCCCAGGCCCATGCGCGCGCGATGCGCGCGGTGCGCCCCGGCATGCCGGAGTACGCGCTCGAAGCCGAGCTGCTGTACGAGTTCCGCCGCCACGGCGCCCAGGCCCCGGCCTATCCCTCGATCGTGGCCGGCGGCGCGAATGCCTGCGTGCTGCACTATGTGGCGAATAACGCGCTGCTGCGCGATGGCGACCTGGTGCTGATCGACGCCGGCTGCGAACTCGACGGCTATGCGAGCGACATCACGCGCACCTTCCCCGTCAACGGCCGCTTCAGCCCGGCCCAGCGCGATCTGTACGAACTGGTGCTGGCGGCCCAGGCGGCCGCGATCGCCACCATCGCGCCCGGGCGCCGCGTAGCCGAAGTGCACGAGGCGGCCCTGCGCGTGCTGACCCAGGGCATGCTCGACCTCGGCCTGATCACCCACCTGGTCTCGCTCGAGCAGGCGCTCGAACAGCGCCTGTATCTGCCCTTCTACATGCACGGCACCAGCCACTGGCTCGGCATGGATGTGCACGACTGCGGCAACTACAAGGACGTGCACCACAGCGAGCGCCCTTCGCGCCTGCTGGAAACGGGCATGGTGCTGACCGTCGAGCCCGGCATCTATGTGCGGGCCGCCGAGGGCGTGCCGCGCGAATTCTGGAACACCGGCATCCGCATCGAAGACGATGCCGCCGTCACCGCCCACGGCGCGCGCCTGCTGTCGGCCGGCGCGCCGAAAACCGTGCGCGAAATCGAAGACCTGATGCAGCATGACTGAACAGCATTTTGATACCGCCATCTGCGGCGCCGGCCCGGTCGGCATGGCCCTGGCCGCCCTGCTCGCGCGGCGCGGCATGGCGCCGGCGCGCATCGCCCTGATCGACGCGCGCCCGCTCGAGCAGGCGATCGACGATCCGCGTTCGATCGCCCTGTCCTACGGCAGCCGCCAGCTGCTCGAGCAGCTGGGCGCGTGGCCGCTGCCGGCCACCCCGATCGAGCAGATCCACGTGTCGCGCCGCGGCCACTTCGGGCGCAGCCTGATTGACCGCACCGACCACGATCTGCCCGCGCTCGGCTATGTGTGCCGCTACGGCGACGTGGTGGCGGCCCTGGCGCGCGCCTGCGCCGCGGCCGGCATCAGCACCTTGCGCCCGGCGCGCGTGGCCGGCCATCTGGAAGACAGCGACAGCGTGCAGCTGCATCTGGACGACGGCCGCAATCTGAGCGCGGCCATCGTGGTCCAGGCCGAGGGCGGCGTGTTCAGCGACCAGAGCGAACGCAGCCTGCGGCGCGACTATGCCCAGACCGGCATCATCGCGCGCGTGGCCGTCAGCGCGCCGCAGCTGACGCGCGCCTTCGAGCGCTTTACCGAGGAAGGGCCGCTGGCCCTGCTGCCCCAGAGCGGCAGCGACGGCCTGCATTACGCCCTGGTCTGGTGTGTGCGGCCGGAACGCGCCGAGCAGCTGCTGGCCCTCGACGATACGGCCTTTCTGCAGGCGCTCGAGGCGGCTTTTGGCCAGCGCCTCGGCCAGTTCCAGAAGACCAGCGCGCGGCTCGGCTATCCGCTCGGCCTGAATGCCGAGGCGCGTGCCACGGCGCGCACGGTGGCCATCGGCAATGCCGCCCAGACCCTGCACCCGGTGGCCGGCCAGGGCATGAACCTGGGCCTGCGCGACGCCGCCGTGCTGGCGCCGATGCTGGCGCGTTCCTTCCAGCCGCCGGTGCTGGCCGAGTACGCCACCGCGCGCATGCGCGACCGCCACACCACCGTGCATCTGACCGATACGCTGGCGCGCATCTTCGCCCAGCGCGGGCCGCTCCAGCATGTGCTCGGCGCCGGTCTGGCCGTGCTCGATACGCTCGATCCGGCGCGCGCCATTCTGGCCGAGCTGATGATGTTCGGCCGCCGCTGAGCGCGGGCCAGCCGTGCGCCGCGGGGGCGCGCGCCGGCCTAGGATGGGGACGTAAGCAAGGAGGTCCCATGCGACTCGATATCTACCAGCGCCCGGGCACGCCGGGCCACCCCAGCTACCTGGCCGTGCCGGCCGAGCGGCCGATCCCCGAAGAAGCCACCAACACCGACTGGCAATGCGCGGCCCGCGGCCTCGACATCGATGACGAGGCCGACCAGCTACCCGATTATGAAATCGGCCAGCTGCGCCGCCAGCTGGCCGAAAAAGGCTATGCGATCACCGCCCTCAACGGGCACTGAAGGCGCTTACTCGACGGCTTTGACCATCGCTTCGATGACTTTTTTGGCGTCACCAAAGACCATCATCGTATTCGGCTGATAGAACAGGTCATTGTCCAGGCCCGCATAGCCGGAGGCCATCGAGCGCTTGTTGACGATGATGCTCTTGGCCTTGTAGGCCTCGAGAATCGGCATGCCCGCGATCGGCGATTTCGGATCCTTCGCGGCCGGATTCACGACGTCGTTGGCGCCGAGGATCAGGGCCACGTCGGCCTGGCCGAATTCGCCATTGATGTCTTCCATCTCGAACACCTGGTCGTAGGGCACTTCGGCCTCGGCCAGCAGCACGTTCATGTGGCCTGGCATGCGCCCGGCCACCGGGTGGATCGCGTAGCGCACGCTCACGCCGTGGTGGGTCAGCTTCTCGACCAGTTCCTTCAGCGCGTGCTGGGCGCGCGCCACGGCCAGGCCGTAGCCGGGCACGATGATCACGCTCTCGGCGTTCTGCATGATGAAGGCCGCATCGTCGGGGGAACCCGACTTGACCGGGCGCTGTTCCTTGGCGCCGCCGCCGGCGCCGCTATCGGCCTCGCCGCCGAAGCCGCCCAGGATCACATTGAAGAAGGAGCGGTTCATGGCCTTGCACATGATGTAGGACAGAATCGCGCCCGAGGAGCCGACCAGGGAGCCGGCGATGATCAGCATCGCATTATTCAGCGAGAAGCCGATCCCGGCAGCGGCCCAGCCGGAGTAGGAGTTGAGCATCGACACCACGACCGGCATATCGGCGCCGCCGATCGGGATGATGATCAGCACGCCGAGCACGAAGGACAGCACGGCCATCAGCAGGAACGGGGTCCAGGCCGGGCTGGCGCCCTCGGCGAAGCAGAACACCAGGCCCAGGCCGATGATCGCCAGCGCGATGGCCAGATTCAGCAGGTGCTGGCCGGCGAACACCACCGGCGCGCCCTGGAACAGGCGGAACTTGTATTTGCCCGACAGCTTGCCGAAGGCGATCACCGAACCGCTGAAGGTGACCGCGCCGACAAAGGTGCCGAGGAAGAGTTCGAGCCGGTTGCCAAACGGCAGACCCTGGCCCGCATGGGCGATATTGAAGGCCCAGGGCTCGGACACGGCGGCAATCGCGATGCACACGGCGGCCATGCCGATCAGCGAGTGCATGGCGGCCACCAGCTCCGGCATCTTGGTCATTTCGACCTTCTTCGCCAGCGTGGCGCCGATGCCGCCGCCGACCACCACGCCCAGCAGCACGAGCGGGAAGCCCAGCCCCTTGCCGGCCTCGGCCTGGGCCTGCATCTTCAGGATCAGGGCCACCGTGGTGGCGGCCGCGAGCGCCATGCCGATCATGCCGAACGCATTGCCCTGGCGCGCCGTGGCCGGCGAGGACAGGCCTTTCAGGGCCTGGATGAAGCACACCGAGGCGACCAGGTAGAGCAGGGTCACCAGGTTCATCGAGATGGCGCTCATGCGTCCTCCTTGCCGGCCTTCGGTGCTTTTTTCTTGAACATTTCCAGCATGCGCTGGGTGACGAGGAAGCCGCCAAACACATTCACCGCGGCCAGGGCCACGGCCACCGTGCCGGCCACCTGGCCCACCACGCCCTCGGTCAGACCGGCGGCCAGCATGGCGCCGACGATCACGATGGCCGACACCGCATTGGTCACCGCCATCAGCGGCGTGTGCAGGGCCGGCGTCACATTCCAGACGACGTGGTAGCCGACGTAGATCGCCAGCACGAAGATGATCAGATTGATGATGGTAGGACTGACTTCCATGGGTTCTCCTATTTTTTGAGACCGGTGATTTTGTTGTTCCCGTCCACGAACACGATCTTCGGCGTGTAGCCGCGCGCCTGCTCTTCGGTCATCGGCGCATAGGTGCAGATGATCAAGAGGTCGCCCAGCTGGGCCTTGCGCGCGGCCGCGCCATTGAGCGAGATGGCGCCGCTGCCGCGCTCGCCAGGAATCGCATAGGTCGAAAAGCGCTCGCCATTGTTGATGTTGTAGAGCTCGATCTTTTCATTGACCCAGATATCGGCCGCTTCCAGCAGATCCAGGTCGATCCCGCACGAGCCTTCGTAGTTGAGGTCGGCTTCGGTGACGGTGACGCGGTGCAGTTTGGAACGCAGCATGACTCGTTGCATGGACATCGTGGTACTTCTTTCTTTCAGGGTTTAAAAAAACTAGGTGCGCAGGACCTGGCCGTCGGCACAGACCAGGGTCGCTTTCAGGATTTCATCCTCGCGGTCGATCACGAGCTGATCGTCCTTGTCGATGATCAGTTTCAGGAAGTCGAGCACATTGCGCGCATACAGGGCCGAGGCGTCGGCCGCGACCATGCAGGCCAGGTTGGGCTCGCCGATGATGGTCACGCCGTGCTTGACGACGGTCTGGCCCGGCTCGGTCAGCGCGCAGTTGCCGCCCTGCTCGGCCGCGAGGTCGACGATCACCGCGCCCGGCTTCATCGCCTGCACGGTCTCGGCGCTGATCAGCTGCGGCGCCGGCCGCCCCGGAATCAGGGCGGTGGTGATGATGATGTCGGCCTGCTTGGCGCGCTCGTGCACGAGGGCGGCCTGGCGCGCCATCCAGGCGGCCGGCATCGGACGCGCATAGCCGCCCACGCCCTGGGCGATCTCACGCTCTTCCTCGGTCTCATACGGCACATCGATGAATTTGGCGCCGAGCGACTCGACCTGCTCCTTGACCGGCGGGCGCACGTCCGAGGCTTCGATCACGGCGCCCAGGCGCTTGGCGGTGGCGATCGCCTGCAGGCCGGCCACGCCGACCCCCATGATCAGCACGCGCGCGGCCTTGACCGTGCCGGCCGCCGTCATCAGCATCGGCATGAAACGCTGGTAGGCATTGGCCGCCAGCAGCACCGCCTTGTAGCCGGCGATATTCGCCTGCGAGGACAGCACGTCCATCGACTGGGCGCGCGTGATGCGCGGCACCGCCTCGAGGGCGAAAGCGCGCAGGCCGGCCGCGGCCAGCGCTTCCAGGCCGGCGCGGTCAAACGGATTGAGCATACCGATCAGCACCGCCTGCGGCGCCATCAGCGCGCGCTCGGCCTCGCTCGGCGCGCGCACCTTGAGCACCACCTCGGCGCCCAGGGCCTCGGCCGCCGTGCCGATGCGCGCCCCGGCCGCCGCGAAGGCCGCATCGGGAATCGCCGCGTGCTGGCCGGCGCCGGCCTGCACGATCAGCTCGTGCTTGGCGGCCAGCTTCTTCACCGTCTCGGGCGTCGCCGCCACGCGCGTCTCACCCGGCCGCGTTTCGGCCGGTATGCCAATTCTCATGTATGCCTCCGTATGTATTGGATGGAAACTTACAGCGATCTTACACGAGTCATCCGGCTTGCGAGTGGGCAGCCCAAATTCTAGAAGGTATCGTCGGGTCAAACCGTTTTAGATATGGGCAAATGACGGGACTCTACAACATTTGTTTGGCGACGGCGCGCATTCGCCAAACACAAACTCCGCTTCTTGTCATCCGTATTAGGTGCAGCGTTGCGTCCGCGCCATGTTTACACTGGTCTATACAGAAATTCATGGACGTATAACCGGTGGTCGCTTTACAGTCTTTTCCGGAGTTTCTCCCAAGCAGGTTTACACCTGACGACCAAAACCCTCGTTGCCGTCCGCGTGACGGCGACTGTGAGCACATAAAGAAAGGGAAGTACATGAAGCCCCGTTTTCCAATCGCCGCACTGCTGCTATCCGCCAGCCCCTTCCTGCTCGCCCAGGCCCAGGAAGCGGCCCAGCCCGCCCCCAAGAAAGACGCCGCCGCTGAAGACATGCAGCGCGTCGAGATCGTCGCCACCGGTACCCGCGGGGCCCAGCGCACGATGACCGACACCCCGCTGCCGGTCGACATCATCAGCGCCAAAGACCTGACCAAGACCGGCCAGCTGACGCTCGACAAGGCCATGCAGACCCTGGTGCCCTCGTTCAATACCGTGCAGACCCCGGTCAACGACGCCACCTCCCTGCTCGACCCCTATGAAATCCGCAACATGGGCCCGAGCCGCGTGCTGATCCTGATTAACGGCAAGCGCAAGAACATGTCCTCGCTGGTCTACACCCAGACCTCGCCCGGCCGCGGCGAATCGGGCGCCGACATCTCGGCCATCCCGACCGACGCCATCAAGCGCATGGACGTGCTGCGTGACGGCGCATCGGCCCAGTACGGCTCGGACGCCATCGCCGGCGTCGTCAACATCATCCTCAAGGATGGCGCCACCGGCGGCGCCGCCACCGCGCGCGCCGGCATGACCCACGAACACGACGGCAAGACCGGCAGCTTCTCGCTCAACCAGGGCCTCGACATCGGCGGCCAGGGCTTCTTCAACTACACGCTCGAAGCCTCGCACGTCGGCCTGTCCAACCGCCCCGGCGTGGTCAGCGCCAAGGGCGAAGCGGGCGACTTCGGCGCCGACCTGCAGAAGGACGTGCTGCCCTTCCTGGCCAAGCACCCGGACGCCGGCAATATCAATGGCGCGCCCAAGACGGTCTCCGGCAAGGGCCTGTTCAACATGCGCTATGACTTCAGCGACAACGCCAGCTTCTACGCCAACGGCGCCTATGTGCACAAGGACGTGCACTCCTACGCCAACTACCGCAATCCCTACTGGCGCCCGACCGACTACGGCCTGCTGCACGCGGCCGGCACTCCGTATGAAGGCTATGTGCCGGACTTCATCGGCAAACTCGACGACTACAACGCCACTGCCGGCGTCAAGTGGAGTACGGCCGGCTGGGACATGGACCTGTCGCTGACCACCGGCGGCAACGAGCAGAAGTACGTGGTCGACCACACGGTCAACCGCGGCATGCAGCAGGACTACCTGGACAAGAAGATCAACACGCCCTCGCCGACCCGCTTCGACGCCGGCGCCGTCAAGTTCAACCACTATGTGCTGAACTACGACGCCAGCAAGCAGATCGACAAGAGCACGACCGCCTACTTCGGCACCGAGATCCGCCACGAGAACTATGAAGTGATCGCCGGCGAGCCGGCCTCCTACTACGGCGCCGGCGCCGACTCGTATGCGGGCAACTCGCCGCGCGACTCCGGTTCCTTCTCGCGCTCCAACTACGGCGCCTATTTCGGCGGCACCTTCGACCTGTCCAAGGACTTCAACCTCGACGCCACCGGCCGCTACGAGAAGTACAGCGACTTCGGCAGCGCCACCGTGTGGAAGCTGTCCTCGCGCTACAAGCTGTCCGACGGCGTGTCGCTGCGCGCCTCCGGCTCGACCGGCTTCCGCGCCCCCTCGCTGGCCCAGATCGTGACCCAGAAGGCACAGTACTCGTTCGTCGCCGGCGGCGCGATCCAGGTCTCTGGCCTGATCAACAACGCCTCGGCCCAGGCGCTCGGCGTGGCCCCGCTGAAGGCCGAAAAGTCGGACAACATCACCTTCGGCCTCGGTCTGAATCCGGACAAGAACACCTCGATCACGATCGACTACTACAACATCAAGGTCAAGGACCGCATCGTGCTGGGCAAGGAGATCGTCCAGTCCGACAGCGGCACGACGGCGCTCGACCAGCTGCTGAAGAAATCGGGCTTCCGCTCGGTGTCCTTCTTCGTCAATGCGATGGACAGCCGCACCGACGGCATCGACTACGTCGCCAGCCGCAAGAACATCCCGCTGGCCGACGGCAAGCTGACCCTGAACCTGTCGGGTAACTACACGCTCAAGAACGAGCGCATCGGCGCCGTGCGCAATCCGGGCCCGGTGGCCGCGGCTGGCCAGTCGGTGCTCGACGCCACCCAGGAAGCGCTGATCTTCACCTCGCGGCCGAAGTTCAAGACCATCTTCGGTGGCGACTGGGAATACCGCGACATGACGGTCACGCTGAACAACACGGTGTACGGCCCGACCAAGTTCCGCAATGCCGGCATGGACGAGAACCTGAGCCTGGAGTTCAAGACCAAGACCGTGTCCGACCTGTCGGTCAACTACCAGCTGGCCAAGAACCAGACCTTCACCTTCAACATCAACAATATGTTCAATGTGACGCCGAGCTGGGGCTTCAAGGCCCTGAACGCCAAGGGCCAGGCCATCCTCGACAGCAAGACCCCGGTCACCGATCCCGGCTATGCGGGCCTGCTGCCGGTCGACATGCAGTTCAACGCGGTCACCTTCAACGGCCGCTACTCGATGGTGTCCTACGATGGCTCGCACTTCAGCCAGCTGGGCCGCATCTTCAACGTCTCCTACCAGTACCGCTTCTAAGCGCAGCTGAGGCAGACCAAGGCCGCCTGCGGGCGGCCTTTTTTTTAAGAAAAATGGGGTCAGACCCCTTTTATCTGTGCGGAAAAATGGGGTCTGACCCCATTTTTCAGGCGGGTTCGGGCTTGGCGCGCGGCTTCAGGCGCACGGCGCTGGTCCGCGCCGGCGCCCGCGTCAGCATCTGGGCCAGCGTGGCCGCGTCGAGCACGGCCAGGAAGGCCTGGGCCGCCTGCGTCAGCGTGTGCTTGAGCGCGCAATGGGGCAGGAAGGCGCAGCTCTTGTCGCTCGGCTGGAAGCAGGCCGCCATGTGGAAGTCGGTCTCGGTGGCGCGCACCACCTGGCCGACATTGATCTGCTCGGGCTCGCGCGCCAGGCGCAGCCCGCCATTGCGCCCGCGCACCGTCTCCAGATAACCGAGCTGGGCCAGGTGATTGACCACCTTGGTCAGGTGGTTCTTGGCGATGCCCTGGGCATCGGCGATGTCCTGGATCGTCACCAGGCGCTCGCGGTGCTGGGCCACATACATCAGGGTACGCAGGGCATAGTCGGTATAGGCGGTCAGACGCATGGCGGACAGGGGAAGCCGATAAACACGCATCCATTCTACCTGTTCAAACGCGTATAAACATACATTTTGTTTGCATCTATCAAAACATACAGATAGAATGTATCTATAGCGCCGTGTCCGGCGCTGCCCTTTCTCTCACCTGCAAAGGAAAACTGCCATGCACGCCACGCGCAAACTGTGGACCTGGCTCGCCATCATCTGCATTCTCTCGTTCACCGCCCTCGGCCTGGTCGGACGCGAGATCTACCTGAAGGCGCCCCCGATCCCGCAATCGATTCAGACCGCCTCCGGTGCGGTGCTCTACACGGGCGACCAGATCCGCCGCGGCCAGCAGGCCTGGCTGGCGGCCGGCGGCCAGCAGCTCGGCACCGTCTGGGGCCACGGCAGCTATGTCGCGCCCGACTGGTCGGCCGACTGGCTGCACCGCGAAGCTCTGGCCCTGCTCGACATCTGGGCCACGCGCGACTTCGGCGCGCCCTACGCCCTGCTCGACCCGTCCCAGAAAGGCGCGCTCGAAGGACGTCTGAAGGACGAGATGCGGCGCAATAGCTACGACGCCGCCAGCGACACCCTGCGCTTTTCGGCCGACCGCGCCGCCGCCATCCGCGGCGTGGCCAGCCACTACGCGGGCCTGTTCGGCAGCGATCCCCGCCTCGACAAGCTGCGCGAACAATATGCGATGAACCCCGGCTCGCTGCCCGATGCGGCCGACCGCGAGGCCCTGACCGCCTTCTTCTTCTGGTCCGCCTGGGCCGCCGTCACCGACCGTCCGCAGCAAAGCGGCCTGTCCTACACCAGCAACTGGCCGCATGAACCGCTGGTGGGGAACACCCCGACCACCGGCGCCGGCATCTGGTCGATCGTCTCGGTGATCCTGATGATCGGCGCGATCGCAGGCATGGTCTTCTTCCACGCCACCCAGCGCGACGAAGCCGATCCGACCCCGCCCAAAGCCGATCCCCTGCTGTCGCTGAAAGCCACCCCGTCGATGCTGGCGACGCGCAAATACTTCGCCGTCGTGATCGGCCTGATCCTGGCCCAGGTCGGCCTCGGCGTCATCACCGCCCACTATGCGGTCGAAGGCCACAGCTTCTTCGGCATCCCGCTGGCCGAAGTGCTGCCGTTTGTGACCAGCCGCACCATGCACACCCAGTTCGCCGTGCTGTGGATCGCCACCGCCTGGCTGGCCACCGGCCTGTACATCGCGCCGGCCATCTCCGGCCACGAGCCCAAATACCAGAAGCTCGGCGTCGACCTGCTGTTCTACGCGCTGCTGTTCATCGTGGTCGGTTCGACCGCCACCGGCTGGCTCGGCACCCTGCAGCACAAGGGCGTCGACTTCTCGTTCTGGCTCGGTAACCAGGGCCTGGAATTCACCAGCATGGGCCGGGTCTGGCAGATCCTGCTGTTCATCGGCCTGCTGTTCTGGGCCCTGCTGCTCGGGCGCGGTCTGTGGCCGGCCCTGCGCAAGCCGTCCGAAAGCCGCGGCCTGATCGCCATGGTCTTCCTCGCGGCCTGCTGCATCGGCGGCTTTTACGCCACCTCGCTGACCTGGGGCCAGCACACCCACTACTCGATGATCGAGTACTGGCGCTGGTGGCTGGTGCACCTGTGGGTCGAGGGCTTCTTCGAAGTCTTCGCGACCGCCGTCATCGCCCTGCTGTTCACCCGCCTCGGCCTGATCGGCGCCGCCTCGGCCAATAGCGCCATCGTGCTCGAGACCATCGTGTTCCTGTTCGGCGGCATCCTCGGCACCCTGCACCACCTGTACTTCACCGGCACCCCGACCTCGGTGATCGCGATCGGCGCCATGTTCTCGGCCCTTGAAGTGGTGCCGCTGTCGATGATCGGCGTCGAGGCCTACCGCAACTACCGGCGCGCCCATGCCGCGCCCTGGGTGCAGAGCTACAAATGGGCCATCCTGTGCTTCATCGCGGTCGGCTTCTGGAATACGGTCGGCGCCGGCCTGCTCGGCTTCTCGATCAACACCCCGATCGCGCTCTACTACATGCAGGGCCTGAACATGACGGCCGCCCACGGCCACGCCGCCCTGTTCGGCGTCTACGGCATGCTCGGCATCGGCCTGATGCTGTTCTGCCTGCGCGGCCTGTCCGAGCGCGCCGCCTGGTCCGACGGCCTGCTGCGCCCGTGCTTCTGGCTGCTCAACATCGGCCTGGCCATGATGGTATTCCTGTCGCTGGTCCCGGCCGGCATTTACCAGGCCTGGGCCTCGGTCTCGAAAGGCATGTGGTTCGCCCGCTCGCCCGAAGTGATCCACTCGGCCTTCATGGAGAACATGGTCTGGCTGCGCGTGCCCGGCGACGTGGTGTTCAGCCTCGGGGTGCTGTGCCTGGCCCTGTTCGCCCTGCGCCTGCTGCGCGGGGGCGGCCGCCGTCAGGCCGTCGCGCAGGCCGCCAAAGCCTGAAGCGGCGGCTGCGGTAAAATGGGGACTTCCGTCGGAAGTCCCCTATGTCGCATATCTGGAAACCCTCTGTCACCGTGGCCGCCATCATCGAACAGGACGGCCGCTTTCTGCTGATCGAAGAAGAGACCAGCGAAGGCCTGCGCCTGAATCAGCCGGCCGGCCACCTCGATCCCCACGAAAGCCTCGCCGAGGCCGTCGTGCGTGAAGTGCTCGAAGAAACCGCGCACGACTTCACGCCCGAGGCCCTGGTCGGCATGTACCTGTCGCGCTTTCGCTCGCCGCGCAGTGGCGAGGATGTCACCTACCTGCGCTTCGCCTTCTGCGGCCGCCTCGGCGTGCAGCACCAGCGCGCGCTCGATCACGGCATCGTGCGCGTGCTGTGGATGACGCGCGAGGAGATCGCCGCCTGCCCCGAGCGCCACCGTAGCCCGCTGCTGCTGGCCTGCGTCGACGACTACCTGGCCGGGCGCCGCGCCGCGCTCGATCTGCTGCACACCCATCCTTCCGTGTTCGAGGGGGGCGTATGAGCAAAAAGCGTGTCGTGATCGGCATGTCGGGCGGGGTCGATTCCTCGGTCGCCGCCTGGATGCTGAAGGAGCAGGGCTATGAGGTGATCGGCCTGTTCATGAAGAACTGGGAGGACGACGACGACTCCGAGTACTGCTCCTCGCGCGTCGACTGGATCGACGCGGCCAGCGTGGCCGACGTGGTCGGGGTCGACATCGAGGCCGTCAACTTCGCGGCCGAATACAAGGACCGCGTGTTCGCCGAATTCCTGCGCGAGTACCAGGCCGGACGCACCCCGAATCCCGATGTGCTGTGCAATGCCGAGATCAAGTTCAAGGCCTTCCTCGACCATGCGATGAAGCTGGGCGCCGATCTGATCGCCACCGGCCACTACGCCCGCGTACGCGAGCGCGACGGCCGCTTCGAGCTGCTCAAGGCGCTCGACCACACCAAGGACCAGAGCTACTTCCTGCACCGCCTGAACCAGGCGCAGTTGTCGCGCACCCTGTTCCCGCTGGGCGAAATCCCGAAGACCGAAGTGCGCGCCATCGCCGAGCGCCTTGGTCTGCCGAACGCCAAGAAGAAGGATTCGACCGGCATCTGCTTCATCGGCGAGCGCCCGTTCCGCGAATTCCTCAACCGCTATCTGTCCTACCAGCCGGGCCCGATGAAGACGGCCGACGGCAAGACCGTCGGCGAGCATGTCGGCCTGTCCTTCTACACGCTGGGCCAGCGCAAGGGCATTGGTGTGGGCGGCATCAAGGAGTACAAAAACGCCGACGGCTCGAACGACGCCTGGTATGTGGCGCGCAAGGACGTCGCCAGCAATACCCTGTACATCGTGCAGGGCCACGACCATCCGTGGCTGCTGTCGCCGACGCTGGCGGCCGACCAGGCCAGCTGGATCGCCGGCGCACCGCCGGCCGCGGGCCGCCTGTCGGCCAAGACGCGCTACCGCCAGGCCGATGTGGCCTGCAGCCTGGCCGCCCAGGACGGCCAGCACTTCACGCTCGCCTTCGACGAGCCGCAATGGGCGGTCACGCCGGGCCAGTCGGCCGTGCTCTATGACGGCGAAATCTGCCTCGGCGGTGGCATCATCGCCAGCGCCGGCGCCTAAGTCTGGCCCTTGCGCACCACGGCCATCACCGTGTTGCGGATGGTCTTGAGCACGGCGTCGGCCTTGAACGGCTTGACGATGAAGCCATGCACGCCGCGCGCGACCGCCTCGCGCACGGTGTCGGCATCGAGCTGGCCCGAGACCATGAAGATCAGGGTCTTGGGCGCCTGCGCGCGCAGCTGCTCGACGATCTGGGCGCCATCCTCGACCTGCTCCCTGGCGACGCAGATGAAATGCGGTTTGTGCTTGAGCACCAGGGCGTAACCCTGGGCGCTGGTGTGGGTCTGGGCCACCACCTCCCAACCGGCGTCGGTCAGGACCGTATTCAACAGGCCGCGCGAGACCGCATTCGAATCCACCAGAACTGCCTTTAACATCCTTGCTTCCTTGTGCTAAGCGCTGTGCCGGGCCAGCATCTTCCAGCTGACGCCCAGCCGCACATCGGTTTTCAGTTGAACCAGTTGACGTGAAATGTACAGCATCTCGCGGCCGGCGCGCAGGCGTTCGCCGGTCGGCGTCTTGAGGATGCCGGCGCCGGCCATCACGGCTTCCAGACTGCCATAGGTGCTGAGCAGGCGGGCCGCCGTCTTGGCGCCGATCCGTTCGACCCCGGGCACGCCGTCGGTGGCGTCGCCGGCCAGCGCCAGCAGGTCGAGCAGCAGTTCGGGCGGCACCCCGTAGCGCGCTTCGACCCAGGCACGGTCATGCCATTCGCCCTTGAAGTGGTCCCACACGAGCGCGCCGCGCGCGATCAGGCCGTGCAGGTCCTTGTCGGTGCTGGCAATGATCGCCTCGCCGCGCCCCTCGTCGAGCCAGCGCGTGACCACGGTGGCGATCACGTCGTCGGCTTCGACCTCGGGCAGCACGGCCACCTGCAGGCCAAGCTCGCTGCCCAGGCGTGCATGAAACTCGGGCAGGGCCGCGCGCAGCGGGGCCGGCATCGGCGCGCGTCCTTCGCGGTAGCGCGCATACAGGGCGTGGCGCCAGGTGCTGCCGCCGGCGTCGAAGGCAGCCAGTGCGTGGCTCGGCGCATGGGTCGTGAGCAGGCGCCGGAACGAGGACAGCGCATGGCGCAGCGCCGTCTCGGCCTTCTCGGGCGAATCCGGCTCCGGGCTCGCCTCGTAGACCCGGCGCACGATGTTCAGGCCGTCGATCGCCAGCAGCTTCATTTACTTCAGCAGTTCGTAGGGACCGCCGCGTTCCAGCGCGGCCTGGTAGGCTGGGCGCGCGTGGATGCGCGCCAGCCAGTGCGCCAGGTGCGGATGGCCATCGAGGGCGCCGCGCGCGGCCGCCGCTTCGACCGGAAAACTCATCTGGATATCGGCCGCGCTGAAGTCGGCGCCGGCGAACCAGTCGCGCGTCTGCAGTTCGGCTTCGAGAAAATCGAACAGGCGCGTGATATTCGGCTGCACGAAGCTGCCCAGCACCTGGTCGGCGATGGCGCGCGCCACCGGCCGCACGAAGAAGGGCATCGGCGCCGACTTCACCTTCTCGAACACGAGCTTCATCAGCAGCGGCGGCATAGCCGAGCCCTCGGCGAAGTGCAGAAAATAGGTGTAGCGGCGCTTGTCGGCCGTGCCGGCCGGCGGCACCAGGGCGCCCGCCTTCTCGGTCAGGTAGTCGATGATGGCGCCCGATTCGGCCACCACGATATCGCCATCGCTGATCACCGGCGCCTTGCCGAGCGGGTGGACGGCGCGCAGCTCGGGCGGCGCCAGCATGGTCTTCGGGTCGCGCTGGTAGGCGCGGATCTCGTAGGGCAGGCCGAGTTCTTCCAGCAGCCACAGGATGCGCTGCGAACGCGAATTATTCAGGTGGTGGACGATGATCATGACGCACACGGGCAGAACAAAGCGCTAGCTTACCACTGTCGGCACCGCGCTCCGGCGCGCCGCCCTGATGACAGCGGCGCCAAGCGGGACTACACTGCCCCCACCCGCGCCGCAGGAGCCCATGCACCATGCACCCCTTCCCGATCCGCTATCTGACTTTCGCCATCGTCGTCTTCGTCTTCGTGCTGGCCACCGTGGTGGCGGCCCTGATCGGCCAGGGCTGGTGGCTGGCCGTGCTGGCCGGCGCCCTGAGCGTGGTCGGCATCGCCGACCTGCGCCAGCCGCGCCGCGCGCTGCGCCGCAACTACCCGATCCTGGCCCACTTCCGCTTCTTCTTCGAGGCCATCCGCCCCGAGATCCGCCAGTACTTCCTGGAGGACGACACCGACGCCAAGCCGTTCTCGCGCAACCAGCGCTCGATCGTCTACCAGCGCGCCAAGGAGCAGACCGACAAGCGCCCGTTCGGCACCCAGCTCGATGTCTACGCCGACGGTTACGAGTGGATCAACCATTCGATCAAGCCGGTCGAACTCGAGGACGCCGACTTCCGCATCACGATCGGCGCCGACCGCGCCCAGCCCTACAGCGCCAGCGTCTTCAACATCTCGGCGATGAGCTTCGGCGCGCTGTCGGCGAATGCGATCCGCGCCCTCAACCAGGGCGCGCGCCAGGGCGGCTTCATGCACGACACCGGCGAAGGTTCGATCAGCCGCTATCACCGCGAAGGCGGCGGCGACCTCGTATGGGAGATCGGCTCCGGCTACTTCGGCTGCCGCGATGCCGATGGCCGCTTCAGCGAGGAGCGCTTCATCGAAAACGCACGCACGGCGCAGGTGAAGATGATCGAACTGAAGCTGTCGCAGGGCGCCAAGCCGGGCCACGGCGGCGTGCTCCCGGCGGCCAAGGTCTCGCCCGAGATTGCGGCCGCGCGCGGCGTGCCGCTCGGCCAGGACTGCGTCTCGCCGGCCAGCCACTCGGCCTTCGGCACGCCGCTCGAGATGATGCACTTCATCGAGCGTCTGCGCACGCTGGCCGGCGGCAAGCCGACCGGCTTCAAGCTCGCCATCGGCCATCCGTGGGAGTTCTTCGCCATCGTCAAGGCCATGCTGGAGACGGGGATCACGCCCGACTTCATCGTGGTCGACGGCGGCGAAGGCGGCACCGGCGCGGCTCCGGTCGAATTCACCGACCATATCGGCACGCCGCTGCAGGAAGCCCTGCTGCTCGTGCATAACACCCTGGTCGGGGCCGGCCTGCGCGCGCGCATCAAGGTCGGCGCCTCCGGCAAAATCATCAGCGCCTTCGACATCGCGCGCACCCTGGCCCTGGGCGCCGACTGGTGCAACAGCGCGCGCGGCTTCATGTTCGCGCTCGGCTGCATCCAGTCGCAGAGCTGCCACACCGACCGCTGCCCGACCGGCGTGGCCACCCAGGACCCGCTGCGCCAGCGCGCCCTGGTGGTCGAGGACAAGACCCAGCGCGTGGCCAACTTCCACAAGAACACCATGCAGGCCCTGGCCCAGCTGATCGGCGCGGCCGGCCTCACCCATCCCGACCAGCTGCGCCCGCACCATCTGGTGCGGCGCGTCTCGCCGAATCAGGTCAAGCTGGCCTCGACCCTGCTGCCCTATCTGGACCCGGGCGAGCTGCTCGACCCGGCCCAGTTCGCGCGCCTGCCGCCCGTCTTCGCCTACTACTGGCCGCAGGCCAGCGCCGCCTCCTTCCAGCCGCAGACGGCAGCAGCCGCCTGAAGCGGTGTAGCATAGGCGGATTGCCTTCCTTGGAGACGTGATGCGAGTTCTGCCCTTTGTAATGACGCTCGGCCTGGCCCTGGCCAGCGCCTATGCCGGCGCCCAGACGGCGCCGATGACCCCGGATATCCCGGCCAAGTTCGAGATCCTCAACCCCGACGCCGAGTACACGCGCCAGCATGTGATGATCCCCATGCGCGACGGCGTCAAGCTGCATACGGTGATCGTGATCCGCAAGGGCACCAGCAATGCGCCCATCATGCTGACCCGCACGCCCTACAACGCCAGCAAGCGCGCCGAGCGCATGGTCTCGCCGGCGCTGGCCTCCACCCTCGGCGACGGCGACGACGCCTTCATCGCCGGCGGCTATATCCGTGTGTTCCAGGACGTGCGCGGCAAATACGGCTCCGAGGGCGACTACGTGATGACGCGCCCGCCGGTCGGCCCGCTCAATAACACCAAGGTCGACCACACGACCGACGCCTGGGACACGATCGAGTGGCTGGTCAAGAACGTCAAGGAATCGAACGGCCAGGTCGGCATGGTCGGCTCCTCTTACGAGGGCTTCACCGTGATGATGGCCCTGCTCAATCCGCACCCGGCCCTGAAGGCGGCCGCGCCCATGAGCCCGATGGTCGACGGCTGGATGGGGGACGACTGGTTCCACAACGGCGCCTTCCGCAGCACCAATCTGGGCTACATCGCCCACCAGAACGCGGCGCGCGGCAGCGGCGTCGATATCCCGGTCGGCATCTACGACGACTACGAAGCCTATCTGCGCGCCGGCTCGATCGGCGCCTACGCCCAGCGCTACGGCCTCGAACAGCTGCCCTTCGTGAAGAAGCTGTTCGAGCACCCGAGCTACGACGCCTTCTGGCAGCACCAGGCGCTCGACAAACTGGTCGCCAAGGCCGGCCTCAAGGTGCCGACCATGACCATCGTCGGCCGCTGGGACCAGGAGGACATCTATGGCGCCTATGCCGTCTACAAGGCGCTCGAACCTCAGGACAAGGGCAACGACAAGAACTTCCTGGTGGTCGGTCCGTGGCGTCACAGCGGCGTCAATTACGAGGGTTCGAGCCTGGGCGCGCTCAAGTTCACCGGCGACACCGCCAAAGAATTCCGGCGCGAGGTCATGCTGCCCTTCTTCGACAGCTATCTGAAGCCGGGCGCGCCCAAGGCCGCCACCCCGCCCGTGTTCTCCTACGAGACCGGCACCAATGCCTGGCGCCGCCTGACGCGCTGGCCGCTGGCCGACGTGCTCACGCCCCTGTATCTGAAGCCGGGCGCCGCGCTGGGCTTCGACAAGCCGGCCGCCGGCTATGACGAATACGTGTCCGATCCGGCCAAGCCGGTGCCCTTCGTGCCGCGCCCGGTGCGCATGGGCGAGCGCAATGTCTGGGGCCCGTGGCTGGCCAGCGACCAGCGCAGCTTCTCCGACCGGCCCGACGTGCTGACCTATGTGAGCGCGCCGCTGACGGCGCCGCTGCACATCGCCGGCCAGCCGATGGTGAATCTGTTCGCCGCCACCAGCGGCACCGACGCCGACTGGGTCGTCAAGCTGATCGACGTGTATCCGGATGAAGTGGCGGCCCAGCCCGAAATGGGCGGCTACCAGCTCGGTATTGCGATGGACATCTTCCGCGGCCGCTACCGCGACAGCCTGGAGCAGCCGAGCGCGATTCCGGCCAATACCGTACAGCGCTACCGCTTCGCCCTGCCGAACGCCGACCACGTGTTCCTGCCCGGGCACCGCGTGATGGTGCAGATCCAGTCGTCCTGGTTCCCGCTGTACGACCGCAATCCGCAAACCTTCGTGCCGAACATCTTCCTGGCCAAGCCGGGCGATTATCAGAAGGCGACCCAGCGCATCTACCATGCGCCGGGCATGGAGAGCGCGGTCGAACTGCCGCTGGTGAAGTAAGCCGCCCGGCCGCCTAGCGCGGCCGGATCGGAATCGTGCGCCGTCCGTCCGCCGCGGCGGGCGGCGTGCTGCAGCCGCTGGCGCAGCCGCCGCAGCCGCTGGCGCAGTCCTTGGCCTTGCGCTTGAACAGCCAGCGCCGCCCGGCGTAGACGGCGGCGGCCAGGATGATCAGGGCGGTGACGAGGGTCTGCATGGCTCAGGCCCCGAAGTACAGGGCGAGACGGTAGGTGAGGAAGGTGCTGACATAGGCCAGCGCGAACATATAGCCGGCCATCAGCAGCGGATAGCGCAGGGAATTGGTCTCACGCCGCACCACCGACAGGGTGGACATGCACTGCGGCGCAAACACATACCAGCACAGCAGGGCGAGCGCGGTCGGCAGGCCCCAGGAGGCGGCGATGATCGGCTGCAGCGAGGTGGCCAGTTCTTCGCCCGTGGCCGACAGCGCATACACGGTGCCGAGCGCGCCCACGGCCACTTCGCGCGCGGCCAGGCCGGGCACCAGGGCGATGCAGATCTGCCAGTTGAAGCCGATCGGCGCGAACACCACTTCGAGCGCGCGGCCCAGCATGCCGGCCAGGCTGTAGTAGATGTCGGGCTGAGTCGCGCCCGGCGGCGGGCCAGGGAATTTCGACAGGAACCACAGCAGCACCATCAGGCTCAGGATGATGGTGCCGACCCGCGTCAGGAAGATCTTGGCGCGCTCCCACAGGCCCAGCAGCAGATTCTGCAGATGCGGCAGATGGTAGGCCGGCAGCTCCAGCATCAGCGGCTGCTGGGCGTTGGCGCCGAGGGTGCGCTTGAACAGCCAGGCCACGCCCATCGCCCCGAGGATGCCGGCCAGGTACAGGCTGAACAGCACCAGGCCCTGCAGATTCAGGAAGCCGCCGATCTCGCGCTCGGGAATGAAGGCGGCGATGATCAGCGCATACACAGGCAGGCGCGCCGAGCAGGTCATCAGCGGCGCGATCATGATCGTCACCAGGCGGTCGCGCGGATTCTGGATCGTGCGCGCGGCCATGATGCCGGGGATCGCGCAGGCGAACGAGGACAGCAGCGGAATGAAGGCGCGCCCGGACAGGCCGACGCTGCCCATCAGGCGGTCGAGCAGGAAGGCCGCGCGCGGCAGATAGCCGCAGTCTTCGAGCACGAGGATGAAGAAGAACAGAATCAGAATCTGCGGCAGGAACACCAGCACCGCGCCGACGCCGCCGAGGATGCCCTCGACCAGCAGCGAGCGCAGGGGACCGTCGGCCATGGCCGTGCCGACCCATTGACCGAGGTCCTCGACCCCGGCCTTGATCGCGTCCATCGGCGCAGCGGCCCAGCTGAACACGGCCTGGAACACCAGGAACATCAGCAGCGCCAGAATCGCCGGGCCAAGCAGCGGATGCAGCACCACCTGATCGATTTTCTCGGTCAGGGTGTCGGCTTCGCCCGGCTCGGTCACGCAGGCGGCCAGGATGCGCCGCACTTCCTTCTGGGTTTCTTCGACCGGCACCGTGTCGATGCGAGCCAGATCGGCCGGCTGCGCCAGCGGGCGGTGCGCCATCGCGTCGAGCGCGGCCAGCAGGGCCTGTTCGCCGCCGCTGTGCACGGCCACCGTCTCGACCACCGGAATCCCCAGCTCCTGCTGCAGACGCGCGGTGTCGATCGTCAGGCCGCGCTTGCGCGCGACGTCGGCCATGTTCAGCGCCAGCAGCATCGGCACCTGCAGGCGGCGCAGCTCCAGCACCAGGCGCAGGTTCAGGCGCAGATTGGTGGCATTGACGACGCAGACGATGGTGTCGGGCGCAGCCTCGCCGGCGCGCCGGCCGGCCACCACGTCGCGCGTGATCGCTTCATCCGGGGTGTGGGCCGACAGCGAGTAGGCGCCCGGCAGGTCGAGCACGCGGAACACGCGCCCGGCCGGCGAAGTAAAACTGCCCTCTTTGCGCTCGATGGTCACACCGGCGTAATTGGCCACCTTTTGGCGCGCGCCGGTCAGGCGGTTGAACAGGGCCGTCTTGCCGCAATTCGGATTGCCCAGCAGGGCGATCAAGGGCGGGCGCTCCGTCGTCGGCGCCGCGTTAGCCTGGGCGCTCATGCTTTACTCGGGATCGACGGTGACCAGGGCCGCCTCGAAACGGCGCAGCGCAAAAGTCGACTGGCCGACCTTGACGGCCAGCGGTTCGCCGCCCGGCACGCCACGCTTGAGGATGCGGATGCGCTCACCGGGGACGAAGCCCAGCTCCATCAGACGGCGCGCCAGATCGCCACCGGCCGCGTGCTGGGACGGCGCCAGGTGGATCACGGTCGCGCTGCGACCGGCCGCAAGGGCGTCGAGGGTGGTCAGCTGGGGGGCGAGGCTCATGGTCAGGGTCCGGAATTAAGCGATCTGCGGAACATACTACCACGATAAACGGAAATGCGAACCATTCTTATTTAGAGATTTTTTTGACCACAGTCAATTTTGCTCAAAAAAGAGGCTTGCATTGCCTGCCGAATTGTCGCAGAATGGGAAGCGTAATGATAATGATTCTCATTAAAGGACTGTCATGATCGTCTGTGTCTGCAATAACATCTCCGACCGCGAAATCCGCCAGGCGGCCGACTTCGGCCTGACATCCTTTGACGAGCTGCAGCGCGAACTCGGCGTGGCCACCTGCTGCGGCCAGTGCCGCGAATGCGCCTGCCAGGTGCTCGAGGCGCATGTGGCCAGCCTGCCTGAGGCGGCCTGAGCCATGCAAGCCGTGTTCAGCCTCGATCCGCTGGCGGCGCCGGCCGCGCCGCGCAAATGGCGCGCCCTGCTGCTGGCCGTGGGCGGCCATGCGCTGGCCTTTGCCGCCATCTACCAGGGCATGCTGCACCGCCATGTGGTGCTGAACGCGCCGGCCGAAATCTTTGTCCAGTTCGCGCCGGTGCCGGCCGCCCCGCCGGCGCCGCCGGCCCAGCCGCTGCAGACCAGCGCCCCGCTCACCCCGCCCAGCCTGTTCGTGCCGGCCGTCGAGCCCGTGCAGAGCGCGCCGACGGCGCCGGCCGCGAGCGCTGCGCCCGACAGCCGCCCCGTCCCGCCGGCGCCCGCCGTGGCCGTCGCCGCAGTGGCCCCGGCCCCGGCCCACAGCGGCCCGCGCCTGCTGACCAGCGGCGTCGAATATCTGCAGCCGCCGCAGCCGGTCTATCCGCCGATGGCGCGCCGCCTGGGCGAACAGGGCAAGGTGGTGCTGCGCGTGCTGGTCAATGAACGCGGGCTGGCCGAAGGCGCCCAGGTGCAGCAGAGTTCGGGCTCGGCCCGGCTCGACGAAGCGGGCCGCCAGGCCGCGCTGGGCGCGCGCTTCAAGCCCTATCTGGAGAACGGCCAGGCGCAGAGCGTGTATGTGCTCGTCACGCTCAACTTCCAGCTACAATCCTGACATCTTTCCCCCGCCAGGAGCCAGCCATGAAGGGCGACGCCAATGTCCTGCGCCTGCTGAACGCGCAGCTGACCAATGAACTGACCGCGATTAACCAGTACTTCCTGCACGCCCGCGTCTACCGCCACTGGGGCCTGGTCAAGCTGGGCAAGAAGGAATACGAGGAGTCGATCGGCGAGATGAAGCATGCCGACCAGCTGATCGAGCGCATCCTGACGCTCGACGGCCTGCCCAATCTGCAGGCCCTGCACAAGCTGCTGATCGGCGAGAACACCGAGGAAATGCTGGCCTGCGACCTCAAGCTCGAACAGGGCGCCCAGCAGACCGTGAAGGAAGGCATCGCCGCCGCCGAGGCCGCGGCCGACTATGTCTCGCGCGACCTGTTCCTGGCGATCCTCAAGGACACCGAGGAACACATCGACTGGCTCGAAACCCAGCTCGAGCTGGTCGCCAAGCTCGGCCTGCCGAACTATCTGCAGGCTCAGCTCGACGCTTAACGCGGCACGCTGTCCTTGAACGAGGGGCGTTCGCTGAGCTTGTCGTAGAGGCGGCCCAGATTCGGGTGCGGCGTGCGCCAGTCGATCTCCGGGAAGCGGAATAGCAGCCAGCCGAGCAGGCAGCCTGTGGCCACATCGGCCAGGCTGTAGTGCTTGCCCGTGCAGAAGGGCTTATCGCCGAGCATATCGGCCAGCACGGCCAGTCCCCCGTGCACCTTGACGAACTGGCGCTCGATCCAGGCCGCGCTCTGCTGCTCGGGCGGACGCAGCGTGCGCTCCAGGCGCACCAGGATGGCGGCGTCGAGCACGCCGTCGGCCAGGGCCTCCCAGCATTTGACGTCGGCGCGCTCGCGCCCGTTGGGCGGAATCAGCTTGCCGACCGGGGTCAGGGTGTCGAGGTATTCGACGATCACGCGCGAATCGATCATCGGCGTGCCGTCTTCGAGAATCAGGCAGGGCACCTTGCCGAGCGGGTTGGACTGCTGGATGTGGGTGGCAGCCGACCACACGTCTTCAAGTTCGAAGCTGTAGTCCAGTTTTTTTTCTGCCAGCACCACGCGCACTTTGCGCACGAAGGGGCTGGTGAGGGAACCGATCAGTTTCATGAGCGCGCTCGCGGAAGATGTCGGCGCCAGTATAGCACCCGCCCCCGGGCGCCCCCCTCGCCCGCCCGCGCCGTGCCGGCCACGGCCGCGCAATGCTAGAATAGCGGCTTCGCGCGGCCCGCGGCCGCCTGCCTTTCCCACCATCTCCACATCCGCCATGAGCACGAACCTGACCTCGCTGTCGGCCCTGTCCCCGCTGGACGGCCGCTATGCCGCCAAGACCGACAAACTGCGCCCCATCCTGTCCGAAGCCGGCTTCATGCACCACCGCGTGAAAGTCGAAATCGCCTGGCTGCAGGCCCTGTCCCAGGCCGGCTTTGCCGAAATCGCCCCGTTCTCGCCGGCCGCCGACGCCCTGCTGAGCCGTCTGGCCGAGGACTTCAACGAGGCCGACGCGGCCCGCATCAAGGCCATCGAAGCCGTCACCAACCACGACGTCAAGGCGGTCGAGTACTGGCTCAAGGAAAAGATCCAGGACGTGCCCGAACTGGTCGCCGCTACCGAGTTCATCCACTTCGCCTGCACCTCGGAAGACATCAACAACACCAGCCACGGCATGATGCTCAAGGCCGCGCGCGACCAGGTCATGCTGCCGGCCCTGCAGGCCATCATCGACAAGCTGAGCGCCATGGCGCACGCCCAGGCCGCGCAGCCGATGCTCTCGCGCACCCACGGCCAGACGGCCAGCCCGACCACGCTCGGCAAGGAACTGGCGAATGTGGTGGCGCGCCTGCGCCGCGCGGCCGAACGCATCGGCGCAGTCCAGATCCTGGGCAAGATGAATGGCGCGGTCGGCAACTACAACGCCCACCTGTCGGCCTACCCGGGCTTCGACTGGCCGGCCTTTGCGCGCCAGGTGGTCGAGCAGCGCCTCGGCCTGACGTTCAATCCCTACACGATCCAGATCGAGCCGCACGATTACATGGCCGAGCTGTTCGATGCCGTGGCGCGCGCCAACACCATCCTGCTCGACCTGAACCGCGACATCTGGAGCTATGTGTCGCTCGGCTATTTCAAGCAGATCACCAAGGCCGGCGAGATCGGCTCCTCGACCATGCCGCACAAGGTCAACCCGATCGACTTCGAAAACTCGGAAGGCAATCTGGGCCTGGCCAATGCCGTGCTGCACCACCTGGCCGAGAAGCTGCCCGTCTCGCGCATGCAGCGCGACCTGACCGACTCGACCGTGCTGCGCAATATCGGCGTCGGTTTCGGCTACAGCCTGCTGGCCTATGACAGCTGCCTGCGCGGCCTGAACAAGCTGGAAGTCAATGCCGCGCGCCTGGCCCAGGACCTCGACGCCGCCTGGGAAGTGCTGGCCGAGCCGGTCCAGACCGTGATGCGCCGCTACGGCGTGCCCAACCCCTACGAGCAGCTGAAGGAGCTGACCCGCGGCAAGGGCATCACCAAGGAGGCCCTGCACGCCTTCATCGCCACGCTCGCCATTCCGCAGGACGCCAAGGACCTGCTGCTGGCCATGACCCCGGCCAACTACACGGGCCTGGCCGCCCAGCTGGCCGCCGCCATCTAAGCCGTCCGCCGGGAGCGGGCCGCGGCCTGCTCCCACCTGTTCCCCCAAATCATGCTATCGTCGCCAGACTTGCCTGTTTGACAGGGCAAGCGGGTTCCTGCACGCGCGCACATTTTTTGGTATATTTAGTTCTAATACGTACTAATTATGAAGGGAGCGGCCATGCGTTACACCCTGCCGGCCATTGTGTTGCACTGGCTGATCGCCATCCTCATCGTGATCGCCTTCATCGTGGGCCTGACGATGGCGGACATGCCCCTGTCGCCGACCCGCCTGAAGCTGTTCAACTACCACAAGTGGCTCGGCGTCTGCATTCTCGGCCTGGTCGCCGCGCGCCTGCTGTGGCGCCTGGCGCACCGCCCGCCCGCCTATCCGGCCAGCATGTCGCCGCTGCTGCAGAAGCTGGCCCATGGCGGCCACCATCTGCTGTATCTGCTGATGTTCGCCGTGCCCCTGAGCGGCTACTTCTACACGCTGGCGGCCGGTTTCCCGGTGGTGCTGTTCGGCGTGCTGCCGCTGCCGGTGCTGATCGACCCGAATCCCGAACTCAAACCGCTGCTGAAGGAGACCCACGAGCTCCTCAACTGGCTGATGGCCCTGGTGGTCGCCGGTCACGTGGCCGCGGCCGTCAAACACCGCCTCATCGACAAGGACGGCATCATGGAACGCATGCTGCCGCTGAAGGAGAAAGCATGAACCGCTACACCCTGCTGGGCGCCCTCGTGGTCGCCGCCAGCGCCCTCGCCGCCCCGCTCAAGACCGACCCGGCCAAGAGCCAGGTCAGCGCCACCTTCAAGGAACAAGGGGTGCCGGTGGAAGCGCGCTTCAAGCGCTTCGCCGCCAGCATCGACTACGACGCGGCCAAGCCGGAAGCGGCCAAGGCCAGCATCGACATCGAGATCGCCTCGATCGACGTGGGCGAGGCCGAGATCAACAAGGAAGCGCAGAAACCCGAGTGGTTCAATGCGGCCAAGTATCCGAAGGCCAGCTTCGTCTCGAGCGCGATCAAGCCGGCCGGCGCCGGCAAGCTCCAGGTCAGCGGCAAGCTGAGCATCAAAGGTCTGGTCCAGGACGTCAGCTTCCCGCTGACGCTCAAGACCGAGGGCAACAACCAAGTGTTTGAAGGCAGTCTGCCGATCAAGCGCCTGGCCTTCAATGTTGGCGAAGGCGCGTGGAAAGACACGAGCATGGTCGCCGACGAGGTCGTCATCAAGTTCCGCCTGACGGCGGGCAAATAAAACCGAAAGGGAAAGCATGAAACTCAAAGCACTGATCGCGGCCCTGGCCGTGTGCGCGGCCGGCAGCGCCGTCGCCGCCGACACCTACAACATCGACCCGAGCCACACCTACCCGAGCTTCGAGGCCGACCACTTCGGCGGTCTGTCCTACTGGCGCGGCAAGTTCAACAAGAGCAGCGGCAAGATCACGCTCGACCGCGCCGCCAAGACCGGCAGCGTCGACATCAAGATCGAGACCGGCTCGATCGACTTCGGCCTGGCCGCGATGAACGACCACGCCAAGAGCCCGGACATCTTCGACGCCGCCAAGTATCCGGAGTCGACCTACAAGGGCACGATCAAGTTCACGGGCGAGGTGCCGACCTCGGTCGAGGGCGAGCTGACCCTGCACGGCGTGACCAAGCCGGTCAGCCTGAAGATCAACAAGTTCAAGTGCATGATGCACCCGCGCTACAAGAAAGAAGTGTGCGGCGCCGACGCCTCGGCCGAGTTCAAGCGCACCGATTTCGGCGTCAGCTACGGCACCCCGATGTTCGCCCCCGAAGTGCGTCTGCAGATCCAGGTCGAAGCCCTGAAAGCCGACTAAACCTGCAGCACAGAAAAATCGGGGTCAGACCCCGATTTCTCCAGCCGGCAAGTAGTTTTGCCTGACGGGGAAATCGGGGTCTGACCCCGATTTTTTTCGGTGATGTTCCGTATGTTTATTGTGCGAGCCGGCGCGCGCCGAAGTGCTACCATCGGCGCGTGCCTATTGATTTCGATAAGCTGATCCTCGACGAGGTCCCGGACGGCATCTACATTACCAACCGCGAGCAGGTGGTCGTCCACTGGAGCCGCGGCGCCGAGAAGGTGTTTGGCTACGCGCCCGAGGAAGCGATCGGCAGCCGCCTGCACCAGCTGATCGGGGTCGAGGGCCTGCGCGCCGACGACACCACGCTGCGCCGCCGCAAGGATGGCGCCCTGATCCACGTGGAAACCGTCAGCCGCAGCGTCGGCACCGACCAGGACTACGAACTGGTCTCGGCACGCGACGTCACGCGCCAGAAGTCGCTGCGCGACGCCCGCCTGGTCGAATCGCGCTTCCTGTCGGTGCTCGAGTCGACGCCGGACGCCATCATCATGGCCAATTCGGCCGGCCGCATCGTGCTGGCCAATTCCCAGGCCGAACGCCTGTTCGGCTACGGCCACGGCGAGCTGCGCGGCCAGGTCATCGAGGAACTGCTGCCGCAGCGCCTGCGCGACACCCACGTCGGCCACCGCGCCGGCTTCTTCGCCCAGCCGCGCACGCGCACCATGGGCGCCGGCCTCGAACTGAACGGGGTGCGCAAGGACGGCACCGAGTTCCCGCTCGAAATCTCGCTGAGCCCGATCCAGACCGACGAGGGCCGCCTCGTCATGAGCGCGATCCGCGACATCTCCGACCGCAAGCGCATCGAACGCACGCTGTCCGAACAGAAGCAGGCGCTCGAGCAGGCCAACCAGGCCAAGGACCGCTTCCTCGCCTCCATGAGCCACGAGCTGCGCACGCCGCTCAATGCCATCCTCGGCTTCGCCCAGCTGTTGTCGAGCAAAACCCTGCCGATCACGCCCGAGCAGCGCATCGAATTCACCGGCGCCATCCTGCAGGCCGGTCAGCACCTGCTGGCCCTGATCAACGAGATTCTCGACCTCGCCAAGATCGAGTCGGGCACGCTCTCGGTCTCGCTCGAGCCGGTCGCGCTGGCCGAGGTGCTGGCCGAATGCCACAGCATGATGGCGCCCCAGGCCGAGCAGCGCAATGTGCGCCTGGTCTTCCCCGACAAGGTGCCCCAGCATGTGTATGTCGACCGCATCCGCCTCAAGCAGATCCTGCTGAACCTGCTGTCGAACGCGATCAAATACAACCGCCCGCAGGGCTCGGTGCTGGTGTCCTGCGGCGCCACCGTCGAAGGGCCGGTGCGCATCTCGGTGCAGGATACGGGCAGCGGCCTGCAGCCGGCCCAGATCAGCGAGCTGTTCCAGCCCTTCCAGCGCCTCGGCCAGGAAGGCGGGGCCGAGGAAGGCACGGGCATCGGCCTGGTCGTCACCAAGCGCCTGGCCGAGCTGATGGGCGGCAGCATCGCCGTCACCAGCACGCCCGGCATCGGCAGCGTGTTCACCGTCATGCTGCCGCCGGCCGAGGCGCCCGAGCCCGTGCCCGGCTATCCGGCCGCGCCGCCGCCCAACCGCACGCCGGGCGGGCGCCCGTGCGTGCTGTATGTCGAGGACAATCCGGCCAACCTCAAGCTGGTCGAGCACATCCTGCGTCTGCATGCCGACGTCGACCTGCTCACCGCCACCAGCGGGCCCGAAGGCCTGGACAAGGCCCTGCAGCAGCTGCCCGACGTGATCCTGCTCGACATGAACCTGCCCGGCCTGTCGGGGCGCGAAGTGCTGCGCCGCCTGCGCGCCGCGCCCGATCTGCAGAAGACGCCGGTGATCGCCCTGTCGGCCAATGCCATGCCGGACGACATCACCAATGCCCTGGCCGAGGGCTTTTTCCGCTATGTCACCAAGCCGGTACGGGTGGAAACCCTGACCGCCGCCCTCGAGCAAGCCCTGCATGCGCGCCAGACGGCATGACATGCACACAACATATGCATTGCCATCTGATTGACGGCGCCCGCTGAGGGTCGGATACTCATGGGCTTCCCGACCGGGGAAGACCACGTCCATACAGAATTTCCACCAGGAATAATTATGAAAAAATCCCTTCTTGCGCTTGCTCTCGTGAGCCTGTACGCCCAGGCCGACGAAGGCATGTGGATGCCGCAACAATTGCCGGAAGTGGCCAAGCAGCTCAAAGCTGCCGGCCTCAAGCTCGATCCCAAGTCGCTCAGCCAGCTGACCGAGTTCCCGATGGGCGCCATCGTCAGCCTCGGCGGCTGCTCGGCCTCCTTCGTCTCGCCCCAGGGCCTGGTGATCACCAATCACCACTGCGTGTATGACTCGGTGGCGACGAATGCCGTGCGCCTGAAGAAGGACCTGATCAATGAAGGCTTCCTGGCCAAGAGCCTGGCCGAGGAACTGCCGGCCTCGCCCGGTTCGCGCGTGTTCGTGACCGAGGCCGTGACGAATGTGACGGACAAGGTCGTGACGGCCGAGGTCAAGAAGCTGCAGGGCAAGGCCCGCATCGACGCGATGGAGAAGAACATCAAGGCCCTGCAGAGCGCCTGCGAGCAGGAGAAGGGCTACCGCTGCAATGTGCCGAGCTTCTACGGCGGCCTCGAGTTCTACCTGATCAAGCAGATGGAAATCCGCGACGTGCGCCTGGTGCACGCACCGCCGGCCGGCGTCGGCAAGTTCGGCGGCGAGACCGACAACTGGATGTGGCCGCGCCACACGGGCGACTACGGTTTCTACCGCGCCTATGTGAGCAAGGACGGCAAATCGGCCGACTACAGCAAAGACAATGTGCCCTACAAGCCCAAGCACTACCTGAAGCTGGCCAAGGACCCCGTGCGCGAAGGCGACTTCGTGATGGTGGCCGGCTACCCGGGCCGCACCAACCGCCACCGCCTGCCGTCCGAAGTCGAGTACACCTTCACCAAAGGCTACCCGCACTTCGTCCAGAGCTCAGGCGAGACGATCGCCACGATCGAGGCCGTGACCAAGAACCGTCCGGAGGCCGCCGCCAAATACCAGGCGCGCAAGGTTGCCATCCTCAACTACTACAAGAACCGCAAGGGCATGCTGAACTCGTATGCCGAGAGCGACTTCCTGCAGCGTAAGACGGCCGAACACAATGCGATGAAGGCCTGGATCAACAGCGACGCCAAGCGCAAGGCCGAGTACGCCGCCGACATCGAGGCCATCGAAGCCCTGATCGCCCAGCGCGACGCCAAGGACGAGACCGAATCGGATTTCGGCGCCTCGCAGCCGCGTCTGCTCGGCATGGCCCGCAGCCTCTACCGTCTGGCGAATGAGCGCCAGAAGCCCGACGCCGAGCGCAAGGCCGGCTTCCAGGACCGTGATCTGCCGCGCTTCCAGGCCGGCGTGCAGTCGGTGGAAACCAGCTACGACGAGGAAGTCGACAAGGCCCTCGTGATGAACAGCCTCAAGCGTTACGCCGCGCTGCCGGCCGCCAAGCGCGTGGCCAGCTTCGACGCCGCGCTCGGCATCAAGGATGGCATGAGCGCCGCCGAACTCAAGGCCGTGCTGGACGGCGCCTATGCCGGCAGCCAGCTGGGCAGCAAGGAAGCGCGCCTGGCCTGGATCGGCAAGACCCCGGCCGACTTCAAGGCCAGCAACGACGCCTTCATCAAGGCCGCCGTGGCCATGTATGAAGACGGCCTCAAGCGCGAAGCCGAGAGCGAGGAGCTGAGCGGCAAGATCCAGGCCGCCTATGCCAACTACATGAAGGCCAAGCTGGCCTACATGAAGAGCCTGGGCAAGCCGGTCTACCCGGACGCCAACAGCACGCTGCGCGTGACCTTCGGCAAAGTGGCCGGGCGCGACAAGGGCGCCGACGGCACCACCGGCTGGACCGCCTTCACCACCGTGCAGGGCATCACCGCCAAGCACACGGGCGAAGGCGAGTTCAATGCGCCGGAAGCCGAGCTGGCCGCGATCCGCAAGAAGGAGTACGGCATCTACGCCGACGCCAAGCTGAAGAGTGTGCCCGTGAACTTCCTGGCCACGCTCGACATCACCGGCGGCAACTCCGGTTCGGCCGCGCTGAATGCCAAGGGCGAGCTGATCGGTCTGGCCTTTGACGGCACGCTCGACTCGATCATCTCCGACTGGGACTTCAACAAGGCGATGACGCGCGACATCCAGGTCGACCTGCGCTACATCCTGTGGAACATGAAGCACGTCGACAAAGCCGACAATCTGCTGAAAGAAATGAACGCGCTGTAATCCCAGCGCCAGCAGCAAGCAGGGCGGCTCCGGCCGCCCTTTTTTTACGGGGTCAGGTCCGGCAATCGGACATCTGAGAACTTTCAGCCGATATCATTGTCGTCACTCGCTGACGACCATGCGTCGGTCGAAAAGTTCTTCGATGTCCGATTGCCGGACCTGACCCCGCTCCGGGAGCATGCAATGTTGAGTGCAACGTTTCAGCGGTTTTTTGCATCCGAGAAGGCCAGCGGGCTGGTGCTCATCGCCTGTACCCTGGTCTCGCTCGGGCTGGCCAATTCGGCCCTGGGGCCGGCCTATCTGGGCCTGTGGCATCTGCCCCTGGGCGGCATGGCGCTCGAGCACTGGATTAATGATGGCCTCATGGCCGTGTTCTTCCTGTTCGTCGGCCTCGAGCTCGAACGCGAACTGTATGTGGGCGAACTGTCGCAGTGGAAGAAGGCGCTGCTGCCGATCTTCGCGGCGATCGGCGGTATCGTGCTGCCGGCCGGCATCCACTTTGCCCTGAACCGCGGCCTGCCGAGCCAGGCCGGCGCCGGTATTCCGATGGCCACCGACATCGCCTTCGCGCTGGGCGCCCTGGCCCTGCTGGGCGCGCGCGTGCCGCCCGCGCTCAAAATTTTTCTGACGGCCCTGGCCGTCATGGACGACCTCGGCGCTATCGTCGTCATTGCCGTGTTCTATTCGAGCGGCGTGCAGGCCCTGTGGCTGGGCGCGGCCCTGGCCGTGTTCGGCGCGCTGCTCGCGCTCAACCGCTGGGGCCGGGTGATGGCCCTGGCGCCCTATCTGCTCGGCGGCGCCCTCATGTGGTACTGCATGCTGCGCTCGGGCGTCCACGCGACCATCGCCGGCGTGCTGCTGGCCTTTGCGATTCCGTTCTCGGCGCGCGCCGAAGATGCGGCCTCGCCCTCGCACCGGCTCGAGCACGCGCTGCACCGGCCGGTGGCCTTTCTGATCCTGCCACTGTTTGCGCTGGCCAATACCGGCATCCTGATCACACCCGGCTGGGAAGCCGAACTGCTGGCGCCGAATGGTCTGGGGATTCTGGCCGGCCTGATGCTGGGCAAGCCGCTGGGGATTACGCTGATGTGTCTGCTAGTGGTGCGCCTCGGCCTGTGCGCGCTGCCGGCCGGCGTGGGCTGGGCCCAGCTGGCCGGGGCCGGCATCCTCGGCGGCATCGGCTTCACGATGTCGATCTTCATCACCAACCTGGCCTTCGGCGACAGCCCGGCCGTGGTGAATGCCGCCAAGATGGCGATCCTGCTGGCCTCGCTCGGCGCGGGCCTGCTCGGCCTGCTGTGGCTGCGCCTCGCGCCGCGCGCGTCTTAGGCTTTGTTCAGCTTCGAGTGTTTGTGGCCGTACAGCAGGTAGGTGGCGATCGCGGCCGTCATCCAGACCACGAACACGCGGAAGGTGACGCCCGGCAGGTCCTTCATGATGTACAGGCAGGCGATCACCGACAGACTCGGGATCACATAGGGGCCGAAGGGCACGCGGAAGCCGCCGCGCGCGTCGCCGTCCTTGCGCCGCATGACGGGCACAGCGATCGAGACGATGATGAAGGCCGTTAGCGTGCCCATCGACACCATGTCCCACAGGAAGGTCGCGTCGACCGTACCGGCGACGACGGCCACCAGGGCCGCCACGATCATCGTGTTCTCGACCGGGGCCAGGCTGGTCGGATTGACCTTGTGGAACAGCGGCGGGATCAGGCCATCGCGCGAGACGGCGAACAGGATGCGGGTCTGGCCGTACAGGGTCACCAGGGTCACGCTGAACACCGACAGCACGGCGCCGGCCGACAGCACCAGGGCGGGCCAGGTCTGGCCGGTGACGTCCTGCAGGATCACGGCCAGGCCGGCTTCCTGCCCGGCGAACTTGGCGGCCGGCTGGGCGCCGATCGCGGCCACCGCCACCAGCATGTAGAACACCGTCACGATCAGCAGGGCCAGCAGGATACCGGCCGGCACCGTGCGCTTGGGATCGCGCACTTCCTCACCGGCCGTGGCCACCGTATCGAGCCCGATAAAGGAGAAGAACACCGTTCCGGCCGCAGCCGTTACCCCGGCCATGCCGGCCATGCCCTTGCTGTTGTCGGTATTAAAGAAGGGGAAGAAGTTCTTGCTGTCAAAGCCGCTCAGGGCAATGACGACGAAGAAGATCAGGATCGCCAGCTTGATCAGCACCATGATGGCATTGGTCGTGGCCGACTCCTTGGTGCCGCGCACCAGCAGGAAGCAGCACAGGCCGACCAGCAGCATCGGCGGCAGATTGATGCGGTCGAAGTGGAACACCATCGTGTTATCGACCGAGGCGATCATCGGCGAGCGCAGCGCCGCCGGAATATGCCAGCCGAAGGCGTTCTGGACAAAATTATTCAGATAGTCGGACCAGCCGATCGCCACCGCACTGACGGCCAGCCCGTATTCGAGCAGCAGACAGGCGGCCACGACGAAGGCACCGAACTCGCCCACGCTCGCATACGCATACGAGTAAGAGGAACCCGAGGCCGGAATCTTGAACGACAGCTCGGCATAGCAGAGCGCCGTCAGCCCGGCCGTCAGGGCCGCGATCAGGAAGGACAGGATCACCGAGGGCCCGGCCTTGGGCACCGCTTCCACCATCGTGAAGAAGATGCCGGTGCCGATCGTGGCGCCGACGCCGATCATGGTCAGGGGGAACAGCCCAAGCGTCCGGCCCAGGCCGCCGCTACTCAGATGCCCTTCCTCGGCAACGGGGACGACGGGCTTGGTACGAAAGAGTTTCTGGGCAAGTGGCGAAGTCACGGTGTCTCTCGAATCTTGTTAGGCTGCCAAAAGCTGCGATTATAGGCGCATAGCAAGCGTGCGCCGCAAAATTAAATATAGTTTTAAGATTCTGGTTTCTGCACCGGTGCTAGGATGCCGTCACTACATCCGAGGCACATCATGCACCTGACCCGTTTTTCCGACATCGGCCTGCGCGTCCTGCTCTATCTCGCCAAAGCGGGCGATGAGCGCCGTCCCGTTACCGTGGCCGAAATCGCCAACCAATTCACCATTCCCCAGAACCATCTGGTCAAGGTGGTGGCGCATTTGGCGCATACGGGCTGGGTGTATTCGCAACGGGGCCGCAACGGCGGACTGCGTCTGCAGGCCGATCCGCAGCAGCTGCGTCTGGGCACCGTGCTGAAGAATCTGGAAGGCGAAAACGAGCTGATCGATTGCGACAAGATGGCCTGCACCCTGCTCAGCGACTGCCGCCTGCGCGCCGCCATGCGGGTCGGCATGAAAGCCTTCTACGACACCATGGACAAATACAGTCTGGACGACATGGCCCGTGGCCACACGGGTGAAAAGCTCGTCCAGATGCACCGGATGTTCCTGAGCCCCGTTCACTGACGGCCCGGGACTGACCGCCCCTTCGCGGGCGAAGTTTCATCTTAAATATGCATTTTAAATACCTTATTAAGGGAGAACCCATGATTTCTGCAGCAGCCCGTCCGTATATCGACGCCAGCGTGCCCGTCCTGCGCGAGCACGGCCTCAGCATCACCCGCACCTTCTACAAGAATATGTTCGCGGCCCACCCCGAACTGACGCGCATCTTCAATATGGGCAACCAGGCCAATGGCAGCCAGCAGCAGTCGCTCGCGATGGCCGTGTTCGCCTACGCCGCCAATATCGGCAATCCGGGCGCCCTCGGCCCCGTGGTCGAGCGCATCGTGCACAAGCACGTGTCGGTCGGGATCGAAGCCAAGCACTATCCGATCGTCGGCGAGCACCTGCTCGGCGCCATCCGCGAAGTGCTGGGCGAGGCCGCCACGCCCGAGCTGATCGCCGCCTGGGCCGAGGCCTATGGGGCGCTGGCCAAGCTGCTGATCGATACCGAGGCGGCCCTGTACGGCAGCGCCCAGGTCGCCCCGGGCCAGACCCGCCCGTTCCGCGTCAGCGCCGTGCGCAAGGAAGCGGCCGATGTGATCTCGCTGCGTCTGGTGCCGGCCGACGGCCAGCCCGTGCCCGCCTTCAAGCCCGGCCAGTATGTGAGCGTGGCGGTCGACTTCGCCGACGGCAGCCGCCAGCTGCGCCAGTACAGCCTGTCGGACGCGCCCGACCAGGACAGCCTGCGCATCAGCGTCAAGCGCGAGCATGGCGGCGCCCAGCCGGACGGCCAGGTGTCGAACTGGATCCACGATAACGTGGCCGAAGGCAGCGTGCTCGAGCTCGTGCACCCGTTCGGCGACTTCACGCCCGACAGCGAATCGGCCGAACCGATCGTGCTGCTCTCGGCCGGCGTCGGCATCACCCCGATGATCAGCGTGCTCAACCGCATCGCCGCCGTCCAGCCGCAGCGCCATGTGATCTTCGCCCATGCCGCGCGCGACGCCGCCCACCACGCCCACCAGGCCGACGTCGCCGCCGCCCAGGCGCGCATGCCGAATCTGCGGGTCGTCAACTTCTACGAGGACAGCAATGGCCGCATGGACGTGGCCGCCCTGCCGCACTGGCCGCGCAGCGAAACCCCGGTCTATCTGTGCGGCCCGGTCGGCTTCATGCGCGCGCAGTGGCAGGCCCTGCAGGCCGCCGGCGTGCCGGCCAGCCTGCTGCGGCGCGAAGTCTTCGGCCCCGAGCTGCTCGACCACCTGCTGTAAAACAAAAACGCCCGGCATGACCGGGCGTTTTTTTTCGGGGGCCGTGGGCGCTTACAGCACATTCACATGGCGGCCCGAGACCGTGCGCTGCGGCGGATTGCCATACACGGTCACGCGGCCCGAGCCATGGCTGTTCGCGATCACGTTCTCGCGCACGGTCGCGTAGATGTCGCCCGAACCGTGGGTCGACAGATCGCCCTGCAGGGCCGTCAGCGCGGTCAGGTTGGCGCCGCCCGAGCCGTAGGTGACGGCATTGACCGACTGCACCGTACCGCCCTGGACCGAGGCATTGCCCGAGCCATTGATCGACAGATTGAGGGCGTCGCCGCGCACGCTGCCCAGCTCCAGCCGGGCCGAGCCGTTGAGCGAAGCGCGCGTGGTGCCGCTGCTCAGCGCGGTCGCATTCACGCTGCCCGAGCCATTGACGCGCACCTCGAAGCGCTGCACCTGACCGGTCAGCTGCGTGCTGCCGGAACCGTTCTTCTCGAGCGAGAAGGGAGTATTGTTCAGGTCGCGCACGACCACCTTGCCCGAGCCATTCAGGGCGAGGCGCTGCAGCTGCGGCAGGGCCAGTTGCACGGCCAGTTCGCGGCTGCTGCTGATATTGCCGTCGACCCAGATACGCAGGGTCTCGCCGCGCATCTCGGTGCGGATCATCGGCAGCAGATTGCTGTCGGCGCTGAGGGCCAGGGCCGGGCTCTGGCCGACCTGCAGGTCGACGCGCATCGGGCCGCTGATCTCGACCGACTGGATGGCGCCGATGGCGCGCTGTTCCGTCTGCACATTGCCATTGCCCGCTTCGCCGCTCCAGGCGGTATGCACGCGGAAGTCGCCGCTGTCGGGCGTGACGATGATGGCGCAGCCGCCGAGGGCCAGGGCGCAGGCGAGTACGGTCAGGGAGGTACGCATGGCAAAACACCTTATTCGAGTTGGTATGCTGCGCATGCTAAGCGAGGGCGCGCGCGCCGGCCACGCGGCTGCGACGATCTGCACGAAACAAGGGATGAACGGCGCAAAACCCGCCCCCAGCCCCATTTCCCCCCAAACAAATCGGGGTCAGACCCCATTTATCCAAGAAGCAAACCGGCAGGCGGCCGCGCCCGCAGCCGACGCCCCAAGCCTGCCTCAAAGAAAAATGGGGTCTGACCCCGATTTATCTGGCGGGAAAAATGGGGTCTGACCCCGATTTGTTTGCGGGGAAACGGGGGCTCAGGGCAGGGACTGCATGGCGGTGGCGGCGGCGGCGTGGCCGCCCAGGGCGGCCTGGGCGTACCAGCGCGCGGCGCCGTCGAGGTCGGGCGGCTGGCCGAGCGGGCCGCGCGCCAGCATCTGGGCCAGCGCGTACATGGCGTCCAGGTGGCCGCGCTCGGCCGCGCGCCGGTAGGCCATCATCGCGCCCAGCTCGTCGACGGCCCCGCCCTCTCCGTTTTCGTACAGGCGGCCCATCTGGTACAGGGCGGTCGGCTCTTCGCGCATGGCGGCCTGCTCGAACATGGCCAGCGCGGCCACGGCATCGGGCAGGCAGCCGCGCCCGGCCAGCAGCAGCTGCCCGGCCAGGGTGGCCGCCAGCGCATGGCCTTTGGCGGCGGCCGCGCGCAGGGCGATCAGGGCGGCCGCTTCGTCCTGCGGCGCGCCGGTGCCGTCCAGCAGACAGCGCGCATAGTCGTATTCGGATTGGGCGTGCCCGGCCAGGGCCCCGCGGCGGAAGCAGTCGAGCGCCTTTTCGGCGTTCTGGCGCACGCCGCCATCGCCGGTCAGGGCCATCATCCCGAGTTGGTGCAGGGCCGGACCGAAGCCGGCGCGTGCGGCCTTCACGAACCAGTCGAGCGCCGTGGCCAGGTCCTTCGGCACGCCGTCGCCATTGAACAGGGTGCGTCCGATCTGGAAGGCGGCTTCGTGGTTGCCCAGGGCGGCGCTGCGCTCGAACCAGGCCAGGGCCTGTTCGGCGTCGGGCTGCGGCAGCTCCTTCAGGTGGATCAGGCCAAGCTGCAGGGCGCTGTCGGCATGGCCGCCGCGGCTGGCCGCGCGGTACCAGTGGATGGCCTGGGCGAGATCGCGCGCCACGCCCAGCCAGCCCAGATGGTAGGCATGGGCGAGCTGGTACTGGGCCTGTACATCGCCCTGTTCGGCTGCGGCGGTCAGCGTGTCGATTTCGGTCATGGCCCGGAGCGGGGGTGGCGTGCGCCGATTATGGGCCAGTTTGCGCGCCTAGCGCAATTCTTTGCGGATCACCAGCTTGAGGCCGGACCACACCTCGTCTACCGCGCACACTTTGATGTCGACATAGCCGAGCGGCAGGCACAGCGCGCGGATCGCGTCCTCGCTGACATCGGTCGGGACCTTGGCGGCCTTCTTCGGCCACGACACCCACAGCGCGCCGTTCGGCTTGAGCACGGGGCGCCAGGCCTGCAGCCAGTGCGCGAGTTCGGCCTGGCTGGTGCTGAAGATGTGGGCGACGTCGATCGCCGCCGACATCTGCGGATCGAGCAGCAGGCCTTCGGGAATGGGGCTGAGCAGCTCCTGCAGCTGCGGCGGCGCGCCATGCACCCAGTAGCGCAGCCCGGCCTTCAGACCGAGCTTCTTCGCCAGCGGGGTGCCCGAATAGCCGCTCACGGCGCGCGCACCACCATCAGGCCGGCGCGCAGGCCGACCCGTACATCGGGATTGGGGAAGACCACGTACTCTTGCTCGTGCTCGACGCGGTAGACGGTGTCGCCGTCGGTGGCGATGACGGTGCCGCGCGGCGCCGGCGTGAAGTTCTGGGTCTGCCTGTCGAAGGCCTGCATCTGAAAGCCGTCCGACAGTTTGATGATCGACTGCGCGGTCAGGAACAGCTGCGGACGCGCGCCGCCGGCCGGGGCGGGACCGCCCGTCAGCAGGCGTTGCAGGGCGGCGCTGGTGGCGGCGAACTGGCTCAGGTCATTCTGCCCGAGCGTGCCGACCCGGCCCAGTTCCACCGTGGTGCCGGCCGCCGCATGGTGCTCGGCGCTGTAGTAGCTGTAGGTGCCGGCCGATTTCGGATTCATGATCACGGCTTCGATGCCGGCCTCGCCCAGCCAGTCGATCAGGCGCGCGCGGGCGCCGTCCTCGATCAGTTCGGGCACGATGGCAAACATCGGATAGCGCGAGGGCCGGATCGCCGTGTGCAGATCGAGGTGCAGGCGCTGCGGCCCGGCGTCGGCGAAGAAGGCGCGCGTGGCGGCGATCATCACGTCGGCGCGCGCCGCTTCGGCGGCCGTGGCCAGATCGCCGCGCTCGGCGCGGAACATGCGGTTCAAGTCGGCGTCGATGAAGCGCTTGCCGGCGGCGATGGCTTCGATGTTCCCGACGCAGACCATCAGGTTGACGGCCAGCGCCTGCGGCGCCAGACCATCGAGCAGCCAGGCCAGCATCTCGATCGGGCCGGTCTCGTCGCCATGCACGCCGACCGAGACCAGCACGCTCGCGCGCGCGCCGGACTGCTTCAGACTGAGGATGCCGCGCGCCGGCTCGTCACAGACGAAACCGGCCGCGCGGTAGCGCGCCACCAGAGCCGAGAAGTCGGCCCTGGCGAGGGCGGCGACGGCCGCTGGCAGCGCTGGCGCCATCAGGCCGCCACCGCGGTGCTGGTGGCTTCCGACAGGGCCCAGACGTCGAGCATGGCCTGGGCCAGGTCGTGCGCCGGGTCGTAGCCGGTCAGGCCCATGGTGTTGGTCACCAGTTCCACGGCTTCCATCACGTCGGCGCCATCGGCCTTGGCCAGCACCTGCGACAGCAGGCGTTGCTGGGTGCGGCGCAGGGCCTGCTGGGCGTAGTTGCGCAGCTGGGCCTGGGCCTTGCTGTGCGGGTGCAGCTTGAGGCCGCGCTCGAGGGTGTCGATGCCGACCTGGGCGCGCAGGGCCATGCCGACCTTGAGGAAGTCGGCCAGGCTCATGCCGGCCGGGCGCACCACCGAGACGGCGGCGAACAGGAAGGTGGCCACGGCTTCAATCGCCTCGACCGACTTCCAGGCCTGGGCGAAGCCTGCATCCAGACCGGCTTCGCCATCGGCTTCCGACTCGCCCTGCAGCAGCGAGGCCAGCATGGCCGGATCGGCGAACAGGCGCGCCAGTTCGGCCATCGCGGCCTGGCCGCGCGCATCGTGCGGCACGCCGAGCGCGCCTTCGATGGCGGCCTTGAACAGCACGCGGGTGCGGGCATCGACCTTCTGCGAGACGGCGCGCGGAATGCGCAGGGCGTGGGCGTCGAGCGTATCGAACAGCGGCGCCAGATTCAGCGCCGCCCAGGCCTGGGCCCAGGCCTTGACCACGTCGTTCTCGTCGGCGTTGTGTTCGAGCGCCAGTTCGCGCACCATCAGCGGGCCGCAGCGGTTGACCACTTCATTGGCCAGCACGGTGGCCAGGATGGCGTTCGCCAGCGGGTGCTGCAGCGGGTCGCGCTTGGCCACCAGCTGGGCCGGGAAGTAAGGCGTGAGGATCTGCTTGGCCCAGGGTGCGTCCAGCAGGTTGATGGCCGACAGGGTCTTCTTGAAGCGGTTCTTTACGTTCGCCACCACCACCGCCAGTTCCGGCGTGGTCAGGCCGATGCCGTGCTGCTTGCGGCGCTTGAGTTCTGCGTCGGTCGGCAGGAATTCGAGTTCGCGGTTGACCGCGCCTTCGGCTTCCAGCGCCGTGATCAGGGCGGCATACGCATCGACCACCGAGGGATCGGCCTGGGCTTCGAGCTCGCGCACCAGCAGGTGGGTCTGCAGGGTGTTATCGCGCAGGACCAGGTCTTCGATATCCTGGGTCATATCCAGCAGCAGCTGGTTGCGGTCGGCCTCGGACAGCTGGCCGGCATTGACTTCGGTGTCGAGCCAGATCTTGGCGTTGACTTCGTGGTCGGAGCAGTCCACGCCGGCCGAATTGTCGATCGCATCGGTGAAGATGCGGCCGCCGGCCAGCGCGAATTCGATACGGCCGGCCTGGGTCGCGCCCAGGTTGCCGCCTTCGGCCACGATCTTGCAGCGCAGCTCATTGCCGCTGACGCGGATATTGTCGTTGGCGCGGTCCTTGACCTGGGCATGCGTCTCGCTCGAGGCCTTGATGTAGGTGCCGATGCCACCGTTGTAGAACAGGTCGACCGGCGCCTTCAGGATGCGGTGCATCAGTTCTTCCGGCGTCAGGCTGCTCTCTTCGATATCGAGCACGGCGCGGATTTCGGGCGACAGTTCGATCGCGCGGGCCGAGCGCGGATACACGCCGCCGCCCTGCGAGATCAGGCTCTTGTCATAGTCTTCCCACGAGGAGCGCGGCAGCGCGAACATGCGCTGGCGTTCGGCGAAGGAGACGGCGACATCCGGATTCGGGTCGAGGAAGATGTGGCGGTGGTCGAACGCGGCCACCAGCTTGATCTGGTTCGACAGCAGCATGCCGTTGCCGAACACGTCACCCGACATGTCGCCCACGCCGACCACGCTGAACGGGGTGGTGTTCATATCGTGTTCGAGCTCGTAGAAGTGGCGTTTGACGGCTTCGAACGCGCCCTTGGCGGTGATGCCCATCTTCTTGTGGTCATAGCCGTTCGAGCCGCCCGAGGCGAACGCGTCGCCGAGCCAGAAGCCGCGGCCGACCGCGATGCTGTTGGCGATGTCGGAGAAGGTTGCCGTGCCTTTGTCGGCGGCCACCACCAGATACGGGTCGTCCTGGTCGTAGCGCACGGTGTCGGCCGGCGGCACCACGGCGCCGCGCGAGCGGTTGTCGGTCACTTCCAGCAGGCTGGCGATGAACAGGCGGTAGACGGCTTCGCCTTCGGCCGCGATCACTTCACGGGTGGCGTCCTTGGGCATCATCTTGCAGACGAAGCCGCCCTTGGCGCCGGCCGGGACGATCACGGCGTTCTTCACCATCTGGGCCTTGACCAGGCCAAGCACTTCGGTGCGGTAGTCCTCCATGCGGTCCGACCAGCGCAGGCCGCCGCGCGCGACCGGGCCGCCGCGCAGGTGCACGCCTTCGAAGCGGCGCGAGAACACGTAGATCTCGCGATAGGGGCGCGGTTCCGGCACCAGGTGCAGGTTGGAGGTATTGAACTTGAAGATGATCTTGTCGCCCTGCCCCACTTGCTGGAAGTAGTTGGTGCGCAGGGTGGCCAGGGCCAGATCGCTCATGGCGGCCAGGATTTCCTCGGTGTCGGCGTGGTTGACGGCGGCCAGACGGGTCTTGATCGAGGCGATGACGGCGCTGCCGGCTTCGCGCTCGGCTTCGTTGTTGGCCGGGTTGAAGCGGGCCTTGAAGCCGTCCACGAAATCCTTCACCAGGCCAGGCTGGCGGCGCAGGCAGTCGGCCATGTAGCGCACCGAGAACTTGCTGCCGGTCTGACGCCAGTAGGCGATGTAGGCGCGCACCAGCTGCACTTCGCGGGTCGACAGGCCGCCTTCGATCACCAGGCCGTTCAGACGGCCGTCTTCGGCTTCGTCGTTGAACAGCTGTTCGAACAGGTCTTCGGCCACGCCGACATCATGCAGCTTGCCCAGTTTGAAGGCCGAATTGGCGTCCACCACCAGGGTGGTGACGAAGGCCTTGCGGCCGTCGGCGCGGGTGATCGTGTAGGACTGCTCGCGGTCGATCGCGATGCCGGCATTGTGCAGGGCCGGCAGGATGCGCGAGAGCGAGGTCACCTGGTCGACCGAGTACAGGCGGATGGTCGGCTGCTCGCCGGCCAGCTCCACGCGCACGGCGATGCGGGCGCTGTCGGCGCGGGCGACGATCGTGGTCAGGTCGCGGAAGGCGACGTCGGGCGCGGTGGCGCCCAGGTAGTTGGCCGGCAGGCTGGTGGCCAGCTTGCGCAGGGCCGAGCGGGCGCTCAGATCGGCCACGCCTTCGGCCAGCAGGGCGAAGGCGTCATGCCAGCCATCGAGCACGTTCAGCAGCGGCTGCTGGATGTCGGTTTCGAGGTCGAGCGGATAGCGCGCGGCGTGGGCGATCAGGTAGACGCGCGCCAGCGGGCCATCGGCCACCAGGGTCTGCACCTTGACGTCGGCGGCGCCCGAGGAATCCTTCAGGGCGGCGGCCAGGGCCTGGGCCACGGCGGCCGAATAGCGCTCGCGCGGCAGGTAGACCAGCACGTTCAGGTGGCGCTGGTAGACGTCGCGGCGGGCGAACACCTTGGCGCGCGGCTGCTTGTACAGCGACACCACCGAGGAGCACACCTGGGCCAGCCATTCCGGCTCGCCTTCCATCGCTTCGGTACGCGGCAGCGATTCGAGGATCTCGACGAACTTCTCGGCGCGGAAGCCTTCCTGGCGCACGCCGGCGATGGCCAGCACCTTGGCCACGCGGCCACGCGCGAACGGCAGGCGGTTCAGCGGGGTATTGCGGGCAGCGCGGGTGAACAGGCCGACGAAGCAGTGTTCGCCGATCACCTCGCCCTTGTCATTGGTGTCGCGCACGCCGATGAAGTCGAGCTGCTCGTCGCGGTGCAGGGTGCCTTCGACGTCGGCCTTCACGATCGACAGGGCGTCGGCGCGGGCCTTCAGATTTTCCAGGTCGCCCGGGATGTTGGCGATGCAGGCGCCGTACACCGGATGGGCGGTATCCTGCAGCACGCCGACGCGGCTGGGCAGATCGCGTTCGAGTTCGCGCTGGCCGGCCTTGACCACGTAGTAGGCATAGCCGAAGGGCTCGAAGCCTTCGTTCTTGGCCCACTCGAGGAAGGCGGCGGTTTCCTGGCCTTCGGCGCCCTTGCCGGCATTTGCGGCGGCGATCTGGGTCAGGCGGTCGGCCATGGCGACGGCGTCGCGGCGCACCACGGCGGCGTCCTTCGCCACCATCTCCAGCTTGGCCACCAGGGCATTCAGTTCTTCGGCCGGCAGGGTGTCCTGCAGCAGCACCAGCACCAGCGATTCGGCCGGGGCGCCAGCTTCACCGACGCTGGTCAGCACGCCCTGCGCGTCGCGGCGCACGCCCAGCACGGCGTTCATCACGCCGGCGGCGGCCACGCGCTGCTTACGCATCGCCATCACGATCGAATCGACCAGATAGGGCATGTCGTCGTTGATGATCAACAGAGCGCTGGCCTGGCCGCCGCGGCCGTCCGCGTAGGTGCTGCGCACGATCTGGCAGCCCTTGGCGGCACGGGTGCCGGCCTGGGTGAAGGCGTCGGCCAGGACGGGAGCGAAAGCGGCGGGCGCGATGCCGGCCAGGTCTTCGTCGTCCAGCGCGCCGATCCAGGCGGCGATCAGTTTGGCCACCGGGGCCGGGATGGTGCCCGCGTTGGCGTTGACCAGATCAAGCGTCTGCGTGCGCAGTTCTTGAGGCGTCTGTTTCATAACTTCTCCATGCTTTTGGTGATGTGTTTTTTGTGCCGGTCGCCCACTTGTGGAGGGCTTCAGGCTTGCTTCCCAGGCGGGGTCTCCGCCCTGAAATGCCCGCTATTAGACCAGTTCTTCTGCGGCGAATCAAACCGGGTGCGCCGCGTCTTCCTCTACGTCTTCAATCCTGATACAGCATCGGCAGCTCGAGCAGGCGCGCCAGGTCTTCCAGCGCGCTCTGACATTCAATGGCCAGCTGCGGGTCGGCCAGGTCCTGCGGGGCGAGCGTGTCGCGGTAATGCTTCTCGACCCAGGCCACCAGGCGCGGGTACAGGGCCTCGGTCATCAGCACGCCCTGGTGCATCGCCGCGGCCTGCTCATTGCTGAGCACCACGCGCAGGCGCAGGCAGGCCGGCCCGCCGCCGTTGCGCATCGACTGGCGCAGGTCGAAAGTCAGCAGCTCGTCGATCGGGCCGCCCGACTTGATCAGCTGGTCGAGGTAGCGCGCCACGCTGGCCGTTTCGCTGCACTCCTGCGGCACCACCAGCGCGTACTTGCCGTCGTCCTTCATCAGCAGCTGGCTGTTGAACAGATAGCTGGCGACGGCGTCGGCCACCGGCACATCGGCCGTGTCCACGCGCACCGGGATCAAGGCGCTGCCGACGCTGTCCATCGCGCGCCGCAGATCGTCCAGGGTGGCGGCTTCGTCGCGGAAGGCCTGCTCGTGATAGAACAGCACCTGGCCGCTGCCGACGGCGATCACGTCATTGTGAAACACGCCCTGGTCGATCACGCCCGGGTTCTGCTGGGCGTACACGGTGCGCGCCGGGTTCAGGCCATGCAGACGGGCGATGGCCTGCGAGGCTTCGAGCGTCTGGCGCGCCGGGTAGCGGCTCGGGGCCGCGGCGTTCGGGTCGAACTCCACCCGGCCGTAGACGAAGAATTCGACCCCGGCGTCCTCGTGGCGCGCGCACAGGCGCGTGTGGTTGGCCGCGCCCTCGTCGCCGAAGGCCGGGCAGCCGGGCAGCGCCTCGTGGTGGGCAAAATAGCGCTCGTCGCCGAAGATCTGCCTGAGCGTGCGGGTCGACTGCGGATGCTCAAAGGCGCGGTGCAGCTTGTTATTCAGGTTGGCGGCCGTGAAGTGCAGGCGGCCGTCGTCGGTGTCGGCGCCGGGGCTGACGGTGGCCGCATTCGCGGTCCACATCGGCGAGGCCGAATAGGCACAGGCCAGCACCACCGGCGCTTCCTTCCAGGCTTTGCTGATCACGGCGGCGTCGCTGCCGGTGAAGCCCAGGCTGCGCAGCAGGCGGAAGTTGGGGCGCATCTGCGGCGGCAGCAGGCCCTGGCCGAAGCCGCGCTGGGCCAGGGCGCGCATCTTGGCCAGACCCTGCAGGGCGGCCTGCTTCGGGTTCGAGGCGCTCTTCACATTGCTGAACGAGGCCACATTACCGAAGGACAGACCGGCGTAATTGTGGTTCGGGCCCACCAGGCCGTCGAAATTGAATTCGCGCGCGAGCGGCATCAGGCTCTCCTTACAGGCTCAGACCAGGCGACAGCTTGGCCGGCAGTTCGAGTTTCGGGTTTTCGATTGAGGCCACCGGATAGGCGCAGTAGTCGGCCGCGTAGTAGGCGCTCGGACGGTGGTTGCCGGACTGGCCGACGCCGCCGAACGGGGCCGAGGAGGCGGCGCCATTGGTCGGGCGGTTCCAGTTCACCACGCCGGCGTGCACGCGCACGCTGAAGCGCTTCCACAGGGCCTCGTCGTCGGACAGCAGGGCGGCCGACAGGCCGAAAGCGGTGTCATTGGCCTTGGCGATGGCGGCGTCGAAGTCCTTCACGCGGATCACCTGCAGCAGCGGGCCAAACCACTCCTCGTCGGGCACGCCGACGGCGTCGGTGGTATCAACGATGCCGGCCGTGACAAAGCCGGTGTTCGGGTCCAGCTGGCGCATCTGCAGCAGCACCTTGCCGCCCTTGGCCGCCAGCGCGGCCTGGGCCTGCACCAGACGGGCCGCCACGGCGCTCGAGACCACCGGACCCATGAAAGGCTGCGGCTCGGCGTCGGAGGGGCCGACCACCAGGCGCGCGGCCACCTCGGTGACGCGGGCGATGAAGGCCTGGCCGAAGGCATTGTCCGGCACGATCAGGCGGCGCGCGCAGGTGCAGCGCTGGCCGGCCGACAGGAAGGCCGACATCACGGCGTGGTGCACGGCGGCGTCGAGGTTCTGCACGTCCCACACGACCAGCGGATTATTCCCGCCCATCTCCAGCGCCAGCATCTTGCCCGGCTGGCCGCCGAAGGCCTTGTGCAGGGCCACGCCGGTCTGGCAGGAGCCGGTGAACAGCAGGCCGTCGATGGCCGCATTGGCCAGGGCCACGCCGCTGTCGCGCGCGCCATTGACCAGGTTCAGCACGCCCTTGGGCAGGCCGGCCTGCTCCCACAGGGCGACGGTTTTGACGGCGGTGCGCGGCGCGTACTCGCTCGGCTTGAAGACGATGGTGTTCCCGGCGATCAGGGCGGGCACGATATGCCCGTTCGGCAGGTGGCCGGGGAAGTTATACGGGCCGAACACGGCGAACACGCCGTGCGGGCGGTGGCGCAGCACGGCCGTGCCGTCGGCCACGCTGGCCGCCGTTTCGCCGGTGCGCGCGTGGTAGGCCTGGATCGAGATGTCGACCTTGTTGGCCATGGTCGTCACTTCGGTGCGCGCTTCCCACAGCGGCTTGCCGACTTCTTCGGCGATGGTGCGGGCCAGGTCCTCGGCCTGCGCTTTCAGCAGATCGCGAAAGCGGGTGGCGATGGCGATGCGCTCCTCGAGTGGGCGCAGGGCCCAGTCTTCGAAGGCGGCGCGGGCCGCGGCCACGGCGGCGTTCACATCCTCTACGCTGGCGGCATTGCTGGTCCAGGTCTGGCGGCCGGTGGACGGATCGACGGTGACCAGTTCGGCACCATGCCCGGCCAGCCAGACGCCGTCGATGAAGTTGGAGAGATTAGCCATGATTCGGTTTCCGGATATTGAGAGACAGGGTGCGCACGCTGGCGCCGGCGCCGACCTGCAGCAGGTCCTGCTCGGCGGCGCTGAGGGCGATGCGGCCGCCCACCGGATTGCTGCGCGCGACGATCATGCGGAAGTTCTGCATATCGGTGTTCGACACCAGCAGCGGCTCGCTGTCGGCCGAAGCGGCCGCCGCGTCGACCGTGCACAGGGTCGATTCGCGCAGGGCGCGCAGTTCGGACACGCGCGCCTGCAGCACCGGGCCGGCGTCGAAAATATCGACATAGCCTTCGTAGTGCATGCCCTCGGCTTCCAGCATGCGGCGCGCCGGCACGGTGTTGTCGTGCACCTTGCCGATCACGGCGCGCGCCTCCTCGGGCAGGTAATCGACGTACAGCGGCTGGCGCGGCATCAGTTCGGCGATGAAGCTCTTCTTGCCCTTGGCGGTGAGCGCGTCGACGGCATTGAAGTCCATCTTGAAGAAGTGCCGGCCCAGGCCCTCGTAGAAGGGCGAGCGCTCGCCCACGATATAGCCGCGCATCTCGGCGATGATCTTGGTGGTGAACAGCTGCGGATACTGGGCGATGAACAGGAAGCGGCACTTGGACAGCCACTTGCCGTTATAGCCCTCGCGGTAGTCGGGATGCAGGAACAGCGAGCACAGTTCGGTGGCGCCGGTCAGGTCGTTCGACAGGTACAGGGTCTCCATGCGCGAGAACACGCCCAGCTCGCGGCTCGAATGCACAAGGGTGCCGATCCGGTAGTTGTAGAAGGGCTCGTCCAGGCCGACGGCGGCCTTGATCGCGCACACCCCGGCCAGGCGCTGGTTCTCCAGGTCCTCCATGACGAACATGTAGTCGCGCTTGTCCGGCGCGATGCTGCCGGCGAACGAGGCCACCGCCACCTCGATGCGGTCGCCCAGCATCTTGCGGTCCGGCTTGAGGGTGGTCATGCCGCTGCCGACCTGGCTGGCCATGACGATCATGGCATCGAGATCGGAAGCGCGGATTGCACGTACAACTAGCATAGGTGTCTCTCTCAGATTCGCACGCACAGGACCGGCTCGCCCAGGCCGATACGCAAGGCTTCGAACACCTGGGGCGGCAGGGGAATCGTGTCCTGGGCTTCGATGGCCGGCACGTGCACGGTCACCACGCGGAAGTCCTGCTGGCGCGCGCTGGCCACCGCATACGGCACCAGGGCGCCGGCGCCCTCGCCGTGCACGGCCTTCTTCACGCTGGCGCTGCTGAAGGTGCGCAGGCCATGCTTGTGGGCCTGCAGAATCGGGCCGCCGTCGAAGATGTCGATGTATTCGTCGGCCTGGAAGCCTTCCGCCGTCAGCAGGCGGAACGGCAGCTCGCAGCCCGGATGGATCTGGCCCATCACGGCCTGGGCGTCCTCGGGCAGCAGCGGCACATACACCGGGTAGTGCGGCATCAGCTCGACGATCAGGGTGCGGTTGCGCGCGCCGCCGATGATGCGCTCGACTTCGAGGAAGTCCTTCTTGAAGAACTTGCGGCCGAGCGCCTCCCAGAACGGCGAGCGGCCGTCGCTGTCGGTCACGCCGGCCAGCGGCACGAAGAAGTGGTCGGCGAAGCGGTGCGGCGCCAGCGCGGCGAACATCAGGCGCGCGCGCGACAGCAGGGCCGCCTCCAGGCCGGCATTGGCGCGGTGGGCGATGTAAAAGCCCGACAGCTGCGAGTAGGACGTCAGCTCCGAGCACAGGGTCAGCGCGTGCACGTTGTGGCAGATGTTCAGGTCGCGCGAGACCTGCTGGATCACATCGTTACGGAAGGCGAAATAGGTGCCGTTCGAACCGGCCGAGGCGTGGATCGTGGCCGTGCCCAGCACCTGGCCATCGGCCAGCGACTGCAGCACGAACTGGTAGCGCTCTTCGCTCGGGATGTCGACGGCGGCGGCAAACGAAGCCAGCGAGGTCTCGATCGCTTCCTGGATCCGGTCGCGCGTGCGCGGCAGCGTGTGCACGCCGGGCATGCTGCTGCTGGCCATCGCTTCGAGCGCGTCGATATCCGAAACTTGAACCGGACGGACTACAAACATAGTGGCTCCAGGCGGGCCCGGCGCACTGGCCGGGCCATGGGAAGGGATTACTTGGCTTGGGCGGCGACCAGCTTGGCGGTGGCCGTGCGCAGCATCGCCATGGCGGCGTCGATCTGGGCGTCGCTGACGATCAGGGCCGGGGCCAGACGCAGCACATCGGGACCGGCGATCAGCACCATCAGGCCTTCGGCTTCGGCGGCCTTCTGCAGGTCCTTGGCCTTGCCCTTGAAGTCGCCGGCCATCGGCAGGCCGATCAACAGGCCTTCGCCGCGCACCTGGCCGAACACCTGCGGGTACTCGCCGGCCAGCGCCGCCAGCTGGGTGAACAGCTTGGCCGAGGCTTCGCGCACGCGCGCCAGGAAGGCCGGCTGATTGATCGTCTCGACCACTTTCAGGGCCACCGTGGTGGCCAGCGGATTGCCGCCGTAGGTGGTGCCGTGCGAGCCCACGCCCAGGTGCTTGGCGATCTCGTTGGTGGTCAGCATGGCGCCGATCGGGAAGCCATTGCCGAGCGCCTTGGCCGAGGTCAGGATGTCCGGGGTCACGCCCTTGCCCTGGTAGCAGTAGAAGTGGCCGGTGCGGCCCACGCCCGACTGCACTTCGTCGAAAATCAGCAGAGCGCCGGTCTGGTTGCACAGCTCGCGCAGGGCCTGCAGATAGGCCACGTCGCCCGGCACCACGCCGCCTTCGCCCTGGATCGGCTCGACGATCACGGCGCAGACGTCATCCTTGATGGCGGCCTTGGCAGCGGCGATGTCGTTGTAGGGGATGTGGTCGAGCGAGGGCGGCAGCGGCTCGAAGCCTTCGGTGTACTTCGGCTGGCCGCCGACCGAGACGGTGAACAGGGTGCGGCCGTGGAAGGACGACAGGCAGGACACGATGCGCGACTTGTGCGGGCCGAACTTCTCGTGCGCGTATTTGCGCGCCAGCTTCAGGGCCGCCTCATTGGCTTCGGCGCCGCTGTTGCAGAAGAAGGCGCGGTCGGCGAAGGTCGCTTCCACCAGGGCCGAGGCCAGACGCAGCACCGGCTCATTGGTGTAGCCATTGCCCAGGTGCCAGAGCGTGTTCATCTGCTTGGTGGCGGCGTCGACCACGCCCGGATGGCAGTGGCCGAGGCTGCTGACGGCGATGCCCGAGGTGAAATCGAGGTAGTGCTTGCCAGACTGGTCCCACAGATCGAGACCCTGGGCACGCACGGGAACCATGGCCGCCGGCGCATAAGTGGGGACGATGACTTCGTCAAAAGTCTGGCGGGTGACCGGGCGGGTGGTCAGGTCGTGCATAGCAGTCATGGCAATTCCTTACAAACGGTGGACAGTCTGGCGATTATAGGAAGCGCCCCCGGCAGATTCTTTTGAAAACGCGACAGGCATTTTCAGAATTGGGGCTTGTCCGAATGCCAATGCCGCCGTTCAGGCGCGCGCGTCCATCTTGCGCTGGCGCTCTTCGCGCGGGGTATTGCCGAACAATTGACCAAAGGCGGTCGAGAAATGCGAGCCCGAGGAGAAGCCGCACATCAGGCCCACCTGGACGATCGAGTAGTTGGTATCGAGCAGCAGCTGGCGCGCGCGCTTGAGGCGCAGCTCGAGGTAGTAGCGCGAGGGCAGGCTGCCCAGATACTGCTTGAACAGGCGTTCCAGCTGGCGCCGCGAGATGCCGACCAGCTGGGCGATATCGTCGGCCGAGAGCGGTTCCTCGATATTCGCCTCCATCAAGGTCACGGCCTCGGACAGCTTGGGCTGCAGCGCGCCGAAGCGCGCCTGCAGGGCCACGCGCTGGCGCTCCTCGGGCCCGCGCACCTTGTCGATGCACAGGGCCTCCTTGACCTGGGCCTGCAGATCGGGGCCGAACACGGCATCGATCAGCACCAGCGCGAAGTCAAGGCTGGCCGCCCCGCCGCAGCAGGACAGGCGCGCGCCGTCGGCCTCGTACAGATGCTGGCTGAGAATGGCGCGCTCGGCCTGGCCGCCGACCTCGTCGGCCAGCTGCCAGGGCAGGGCCGCGCGCACGCCGTCGAGCACGCCCGCATCGGCCAGCCACAGCACGGCCGCGCCGACCCCGCCCCAGAACGGCGCCGCACGCAGGCCCTCGATGGTCTGGCGCAGCTGGGGCGGACGGCGCGCGGCCTGGTCCTCCTCGGCCACCAGCATCACCAGATGCCAGTGGCGGCGCGCCTCGGCCGCGAATTTGTCGGGCGTGCGCACGTCCACCATCAGGCGCTGCGGGCCGGCGAACTTGGCGGCCAGGCGCAGCGGCTGCAGCAGGCCCGCCCAGGACAAGGCATCCGGCTCGCCTGCATTGATCAGCAGCAGGCGCAGCGGGCTCTCATGGGCAAGACTGGCAAGATGGGAAAACGGCATCGAGGGGGCGCAGCCTTCACTCGGGCGCCAGGGCGGCGGCCGGCCGGCTGTCGGCGTTCCATTGGCTGACTATCATACCGGAGATCAACAGCGCCGCGCCGAGCCAGGCGCGCGCCGTCATCGTCTCGCCCAGCCAGAAGTAGGCGAAGAAGGCGGCGCTGGCCGGTTCGAACGCATAGATGACGGCCGCCTCATTGGCCGAGGCGTGGCGCTGTCCCCAGCTCTGCAGCGAGATGATCGCGGCCGTGCAGACCAGGCCCAGATAGGCCACATACGGCCAGGACTGCTGCAGGCCGGCGCCGAGCGCGCGCCAGTAGCCGGCCGCGTCGGCCGCGCCCGGGACCTCGCGCACGGCCAGCCACAGGCCGGCGCACAGGGCGACCGAGAGGATCTGGGCCGCCGTCAGGCTCATCAGGCGTTCGACGCGGCGCGTGCCGACTTCCATGCACTTGATGTAGAGCCCGAAGCTGAGCGCGCCGCACAGGGCCAGGGTGTCGCCCCGGCTCCAGGCGCCGTCGTCGTAGCAGAGCGCGAACAGGCCGCCCAGGGCCAGGGCCAGCGCCAGCACGATGCGCTTTTCCGGCAGGCGCCCGGCCAGCACACCGAGCAGGGGCACCACCAGCACATTCAGGCCGGTGATGAAGGCATTGCGGTTGGAACTCGTCAGAGCCAGGCCCTCGACCTGGAACACATAGCAGAAGAACAACAGCACCCCGATCCCAAGCCCGAGGCCGAGGTCGCGCAGGCGCGCCCCCCATAAAAACGGGCTGAGCACGGCGGCCGCCAGCAGAAAGCGGCTGAAGATGATCCACAGCGGCGAGAAATGGCTGGTCAGGTCTTTCATCGCCGGAAAAGTTGTTCCCCACACAAGGGTGACGACGATCAGGGCAAAAATGCCGCGCAGATGCTGGCTCATACGGAGGGCGCCGGAAAATGTCACAAGGGCATAATGGTAACCGGCCCCGGCCAAGCCAGCTATAATCGGCCCATGGGAGAGCGCTATCTGAAGAGCATCCGCCTGCTGGCGGAATGCATGCAAGGCTTTGAACGGCACACGGCGGAGGCCATCCGCGGGTGTGATCTGACGCCGCCCCAGTTCGACATCATCGCCACGCTCGGCAATACGTCCGGCATGAGCTATAAGCAGCTCGGCGAAAAAACCCTGATCACCAAGGGCACGCTGACGGGCGTGATCGAAAGGCTGGAACAGAAAGGCCTGGTCGAGCGCGAACGCAGCAGCACCGACAAGCGCTCGTTCTTCGTGCGCCTGACGCCCAAGGGCGAGGCGATGTTTGCCGAGGCCTTCCCGAAAGTGGTCAATTACGGCAAGCTGCTGTTTGCCAGTTACAGCGACGCGGAGTTTGGCGCCCTCGATGCCCAGCTCCAGCAATTAAAAGAACGGATCGCGGCCGGCCGCACGGCTGCCGATCCCCTATCGGATGAGGCCCCTGAATGCTGAAAACCTGTCTGCTTGCCGGTAAGGCCCCCGCCAAATTCGACAAGAAAATCACCGCCAACCTGCTGCTCGAAACGGTCGGCGAAGACGAAGTGCGCAAGGAAAAAATGATCATCGGCCTGCGCAATGCCGACGGCGAGATCTACCGCCTGATCGGCGCCACCAAGGCCAATAGCTTCACCAATGCGGTCGAGGAATTGATCGACCTGGACCTGAGCGACGAGCTGGACGGCGAGGACGGCACGCGCGAAGGCTGCGACGCGATCTTCAGCGCCGGCTAGGGCGCCAACCAGGCAAGGAGGCTTTCTTGAACAGGATCGACGCCTTCAAACATATCGCGCACCAGGCGGCGCGCGGCGAGCTGCATTTTCCGACCCATGTCCAGGCCACGCTGAAGCTGCGCGAGGCCCTGGCAGATCCCGGCTGCCATGTGGACGAGGCGGCGCGCCTGGTGCAGGCCGAGCCGCTGTTGGCGGCGCGCACGGTGGCGATCGCCAATTCGGCCGCCTACAGCCGCGGCGGCCCGGACGTCACGCATGTGAAGGCCGCCGTCAGCCGGCTCGGCTTTTCCACCCTGAATGCCCTGGTCGCGGCCACCATCGTGCGCCAGCTCGAGGGCGAGATCACCCACCCGCTGGTGCGCCAGCATGCCGAGCAGCTGTGGCAGCACTCGGCCCACGTGGCGGCGCTGGCCGCGATCATCGCGCGGCGCGTGTCGAAGGTCGACGCCAACACCGCCCTGTTCGCCGGCATCGTGCACGAAGTCGGCGGCTTCTATCTGCTGTCCAAGGCCGAGGCCATGCCCGAGATTCTCGATGGCGACCCGGAAGACTGGACCACGCATGGCGAGATGACGATCGGGCGCGCCGTGCTGAACGAACTGAACGTGCCCGGCCCCGTCATGCAGGCGATCAATGCCCTGTGGGTCGGCATGCGCGCGCTGCCGCCCGAGACTCTGGGCGACACCCTGATGCTGGCCAATGACCTGGCGCCCGTGCATTCCCCCCTGCACCACCGCCCCGGCGCCACCACGCTGCAGGAAGCGACCACGATCGACTTTGCCGTCGGCGACGGCACCCTGGCCCAAATTCTGGCCGAGTCGCAAGACGAAGTGGCCGCGCTGGCCGCTGCCCTGCTGATCTGAGCCCGCCCCCCTTGCCCGCCAAACAAATCGGGGTCAGACCCCATTTATCTGGCGGGAAAAAA
>NZ_JAKLTS010000018.1 GCF_022012445.1 Massilia sp. TS11 | reverse complement strand
CCTGGGCAACACCCAGTTCGGTGTGCTGTCGACCCTGGCCATGGCCAACCTGACTTCGGATCAAGGCGCGGCCCTGAACTCGAGCCAGGTGGGCGCGCTGAGCACCCTGCAGTTCTCGAACCTGAGCTCGCAAGCGATCGTCGGTCTGGAGACGAATGACGTCACCCAGATCAGCAACGCTGCGATGGGCGCGATGAAGACTCTGCAGGCTGTGGGTCTGAGCACCGACCAGATCCCGCTGTTCACCAGCGCCCAGCTGCAGGCCATGAGCACGGCCGGCTTCAGCGCCCTGAACTCGAACCAGGCTGCAGCCCTGAACACCCTGCAGGCTTCGGTGATGACCAGCGCCCAGCTCGGCGCGCTGAGCAGCGCCGGCGTCAGCGGCATCGAGTCGCAAGACTTCGCCCAGCTGACTGCCACCGCCATCCTCGGTCTGAAGACGACCCAGGTCGGCGCGCTGAACAGCGACCAGCTGTCGGCCATGACCTCGGCCCAGGCTGCTGCCCTGAGCGCTGCCCAGGCTGCCGTGGTCAACTCGACGGCGCTGAGCGGTCTGAACACGGTCGCCCTGCGTGCCCTGAGCACCGGCGTGATCAAGGCCCTCAACAGCTCGCAAGTGGCTGGTCTGAATACCGACCAGATGGGCAACCTGACCACGCTGCAGGTGAATAACCTGACCACCCTGGCCATGAACAAGCTGGGCAGCGATCAGATCCAGGCGATGACCTCGCTGCAACTGACGGCCCTGACCTCGACGCAGTTCCAGGCGCTCAACACGAACGCGATGGCGAACGTGGCCACCAACGACATCGTTGGCCTGAGCACCTCGGTGATCGCCTCGCTGACGGCGGCTGAAGTGACGACCGGCTCCGGTGCGGTGATCACCTCGGATCAGCTGCAGGCCCTGACGTCGGCCCAGGTCGGCGCCCTGACCACCGCGGTGATCAACACGATGACCTCGGATCAGATCGTCAACCTGACCTCGACCCAGATCGTCGGCCTGCGTTCGAACCAGATCCAGGCGATTGCGACCAGCGTGTTCGCAGCCCTCGAAACGGTCGACTTCGCGCAGCTGTCGACGGCCGCGATTGCGAACCTGACCACCGGCCAGCTGCAAGTGCTGTCCTCCGATCAGGCGGCCGCCTTCACGACCGACCAGATCCAGGCCCTGAGCAGCCGTCAGATCAGCTTCCTGTCGACGAATGCGATCAACAACCTGGAGACGGTGGATGTGGTGCTGATCAAGACCTCGACCATCATCGGCCTGAACACGGCCCAGGTCCAGGCGCTGAGCACGGATGCGATCCACAACCTGGGTACCAACCAGATCCAGGCCCTGACGACGACCGAAGTGCGTGCCCTGACCACCGATCAGGTCGGCGCGCTGACCTCGACCCAGATCCCGTATCTGAACCTGGCCACCCCGATCGTGCTCGACCTGAACGGCGACGGCGTGAAGACCCTGGACATCAGCGCTGGCGTGAAGTTCGACCTGAACGGCAACGGCAACGTGGTGAACACGGGCTGGGTGTCGAGCCAGGACGGTCTGCTCGCCATCGACCTGAACGGCGACGGTCAGATCAACGATGGTAGCGAACTGTTCGGTTCGGGCAGCACGCTGGCCGACGGCAGCAAAGCCAAGGATGGTTACCAGGCCCTGGCCGCCCTCGACAGCAATGGCGACGGTGTGATCGATGCCAAGGATGCCCGCTTCGGCGATCTGAAGGTCTGGGTCGATGCCAACAGCGACGGTAAGACCGAAGCCGGCGAGCTGAAGTCCCTGGCCGATCTGAAGATCACCTCGATCAGCCTGCAGACCAATGCTTCGGTGGCCAAGGACAACGGCAACTGGATCGGCCTGAACTCGAGCTTCACCACGAGCGATGGCGCCCAGCATGCTGCAGCCGACGTCTGGTTCGTGGCTAACGTCAACGGCAACATGGCCGACAAGGTCGGTGCCCTGGCCGCGGCGATGTCGAACTTCAGCAGCCAGAACAGCGCTGGCGCCGACAGCACTCCGGCCGTCAAGCTGGATGCGGGCGACGCCGCCAAGGGCACGCTGGCCATGGCCAGCAGCGTCGGCCGGATGGTCGATGCCCTGCGCGAGTTCGGTGCCAGCCAGCCGCTCGGCGATGCCGTGGCCACCAGCGACGACAGCCGCAAGCTGAAAGCCCTGGAAGCACAGCACCCGCTGCATGGCATCCTGGCCTCGAAGTAAAGCCTGAGCAGGGCCTCCCTGCCCATGCCTGCCTCTCCGACCGTCGGCAGTAATGCCCTGTCGACGGTCGTCATCGCCTCCTTCAGTTCGAGTCTGGTCGCTACGCTGAGCACAGCGCAGCTGGCCGGACTCACTTCCGCCCAAATCGGGGCCTTCAGCACCAACGCCATTGCCAATCTGCGCAGCGACCAGGTCGTTGCACTGGACACCGCCCAGGTGGCCGGGATCAGTTCGGCGCAAGCGGCCGCGCTCAGTACGCTGGCCATGGCCGTGCTCGAAACGGAAGACTTCGCCCAGTGGTCGACCCAGGCCATCGCCGGCCTGCGCAGCGCCCAGCTGGCGGCCCTGCGTACCGACCTGGCCCAGGCGCTGACGACGCGCCAGGCCGCCACGCTGACGAGTCAGCAATTTGCCAGCCTCGGCAGCCAGGCCCTGGCGGCCCTCGAGACCCAGGACCTGGCCCAGATCCGCACCCAGGTGCTGGCCAGCATGGGCAGCGCCCAGGCCGGCAGCCTGAGCAGCGACCAGTTGCAGGGCCTCGGCACGGCGCGTCTGAGTGTGCTGTCGAGCCAGGCATTCCTCGGCCTGGGCTCCGATCAGGCTGCGGCGCTGAGCACGGCCCAGCTGCGCAGTCTCAGCACCCTGCAGTTCGCCAGCCTGAACACGGGCGCGCTCAGCGCGATCGGCACCGACGCGCTGGCCATATTGCCGAGCCGTCTGCTGCAGGCCCTGCGCACCAGCCAGGTGGCGGGCCTGAACACCGACCAGATCCAGCACCTCGGCTCGAGCCAGCTCGGCGCGCTCGGCAGTCAGCAGTTTGCCCAGCTCAGTTCGGATCAGGTGCAGGCGCTCAACAGTGTCCAGGCCGGCTGGCTCAGCAGCGCCCAGTTGGGCGCGATCAGCAGCCTGGCCCTGCAGGCTCTGCCGGGCAAGGATATCGAAGTGCTCAGCAGCGCGACCCTGGCCGGTCTGCGCGCGCCGCAGGCAGCGGCCCTCACCAGTGACCAGGCCCTGGCGCTCGGCAGCCAGCAGACGGTCGGCCTCAATGCCGAGCAGGCCCAGAGTCTGAACAGTCAGGCCATGGCCTTCCTCAGCAGCGCGGCCCTGCGCGCGCTCAGCACAGCGGCGGTGGCCGGCTTGCGCACGGTCCAGGTGGCCGCCCTCAGCAGCGACCAATGGCAGGCCTTTGGCACGCGCCAGATCGCGGCGCTGTCGCTGAGCAGCATGGGCGCGCTCAGCAGCGATCAGGTTACGGGTTTCGGCAGCGCCCAGCTCGGCGCGCTCGGCAGCGCCCAGTTCCTGGCCCTGCGCAGCGACAGCATGGCCAGCCTGAGCACCCAAGCGCTGCCGGGTCTGGCGACGGCGGCCGTGGCCGGCTTCGGCACGCGCCAGCTGGTCGTGCTCAGTTCCGACCAGTGGCAGGTGCTGAGTTCGGTGCAGATCGGCGCCCTCAGCACGCTGGTGATCAGCCGCATGAATTCGGACCAGGTGATCGCGCTCGGCACCGACCAGGCCGCGGGCCTGACGTCCTTGCAGCTGGGCGCACTGTCGACGCTCGGCCTGAGCGTGCTCGAAACGGCCGATCTGGCGCGCGTCGGCACGGCCGCGCTGGCCGGGCTGAGCACGCGCCAGGCCTTTCTGCTCAGCAGCGACCAGCTGATCGCCCTGCAGACCAGCCAGGCCGCGGCCCTGAGCGCGGCCCAGGTGGCGGCCTTGAACACGCTCGCCCTGGCGAATATGGAGACGGTCGACCTGGCCCAGTTGCGCAGCAGCGCCATCGCCGCGTTTGGATCGGCCCAGGCCGCCAATCTCAGCACCTGGCAGCTGAGCACACTCGGCCTGGCGCAATTCGGCGCGCTGTCGACGCTGAGCATGGCCAGCCTCGGTTCCGATCAGGGCCTGGCGCTTGGCAGCAGCCAGCTGGGCGCGCTCAGCACGGCGCAATTTGCCGCCTTCAGCACGGCCGCGCTGAATGCCCTCGATACCCAGCAGCTCAGCGCCCTCGGCAGCCAGCACTTCGCGGCCCTGGCGTCGCGCCAGGCCGCCGCGCTCAGCCTGATCCAGCTGGCGTCGCTGAACACCGCCCAGGCGGCGGCCCTGAGCCTGAGCGCGCTGCCGGGCCTGAGCTCGGACAGCCTGCAGGCCTTGAGCACGGCCGCCGTGCGCGCCCTCAGCACCAGTCTGATCAATGCGCTGCGCAGCCAACAACTGCCCGGCCTCGACAGTGTGCAAGTGGCCGCGCTCAACACGGCCCAGGTGGCCGCGCTGTCGCTACCGAGCCTGCGCTTGATCAGCAGCGTGCAGGTGCCGGGCCTGGACAGCAGCCAGCTCGCCGCCTTCAGCCCCGCCCAGTTCCTGGCCCTGAGCAGCGTGGCCATGCCGGCCCTGAGCCTGGCGGCCTTGCCCGGGCTGAGCACGGCCGCGATTGCCAGCCTGCGTTCGCAGCAGATCACGGCCCTGGCGCCGTCCTTCAGCTCGGACCAGCTGATCGCCCTGAACAGTCTGCAGTTCGGCGCCCTCCAGGTCCAGGTGATCGCCAATCTCGATACGGCCCAGATCGTCGCGCTCGACAGCGCCCAGATCGCCGGCATGAATGCGGCCCAGGCCGCGGCGATCAGCAGCCAGGGCATGCTGGTGCTGGAGACGCTTGATCTGGCCCAGCTGTCGACCCTGGCCGTGAGCGGCCTGCGGACCGTGCAGCTCGCTCTGCTCAGCAGTGATCAAGTGATCGCGCTCGGCACGCAGCAGGCGGCGGCCCTGAGCGCGCCCCAGTTCAGCAGCCTGGCCAGCGGCGCGCTGGCGCAGATGGAGACGGCCGATCTGGCGCAGGTGAGTCCGGCAGCCCTGGCGGCCCTGAACACGAGCCAGATGGGCGCGCTGAGCAGCCTGCAGATCAGCAGTCTCGGCCTGCCGCAGTTTGCCGGCCTGGCGCCGCTGTTCCTGGCGCGCCTGAATTCGGACCAGGTGGCCGGCCTGCGCACCGACCAGCTGAACGCGCTGAGCCTCAACCAATGGACGAGCTTCGGCACCCAGGCCCTGGCCGCGCTCGCCAGCGACGCCTTCGCCGTGCTGCCGACCCAGCTGATTGCGGCGATGCGCTCGAGCCAGGCGGCGGCCCTGAACAGCGATCAGATCTTCCACCTGAGCACGCTGCAGGCGGCCGCGCTCGGCAGCCCGCAGACGCTCGGCTTCGGTTCGGCCGCCTGGGCCAGCCTGAACACCGATGCGCTGCGCGTGCTAAGCACCCAGGTGATCGCCGCCCTGCGCAGCCAGCAGCTGCCGGGGCTGGACAGCGGCCAGATCGCCCAGCTGAGCAGTGCCCAATTGCAGGCCCTGCCGACCCAAGCGCTGAGCCTGCTGAGCGCGAGCCAGGCCGATGGCCTCAACAGCGCCCAGCTCGCCTGGCTGAGTCCGCGCCAGTTCCTGACCCTGGGCAGCCAGGCCAGCCTGGCCCTGGCCAGCGAGGCCATCGCCGGGCTGGGCACGGCTGTGATCGCGGCCTTGCGCGCGGCGCAGATCATGCCGGCTGGCAGCGCCGCAGCGGGCAGTTTGCAGAGTCTGCAATTTGAAGCCCTGAGCTCGGCTCAGATCGGCGCCCTGCACACCCAGGTGCTGGCGGCCCTGAACTCCGACCAGATCATCCTGCTCGGTTCGCAGCAAGCGGCTGGCCTGCGCCCGAGCCAGCTGGCCGCGATCAACACGCTGGCGCTGGCGGCAATGGAGACGCTCGACCTCGCGCAGCTCGCCACCGAGGTGCTGGCGGCGCTGGGCACGGCCCAGCTGCGCGCCCTCTCGACCTTGCAGATCGGCACGCTCGGCCCGGTGCAGTTCGGCGCCTTGAGTCCGCAGCTGCTGGCCGTGCTGCGTTCCGACCAGGGCGTGGCCCTGAGCACCGAGCAATTGGCGGCGCTGACGACCTGGCAGATGCAGGGCCTGGGCACCGAGGCCCTGGCCGCGCTCGAAACGGCCGACCTGAGCGCGCTCGGCACCCAGCTGATCCAGGTGCTGCGCACGGTCCAGGTGGCCAGCCTGAACAGCGACCAGATCTGGCATCTGGGCACGGAGCAGGCCGCCGTGCTCAGCGTGCCCCAGGTGCAGGCCCTCGGCAGCGCAGCGATTGCCGCCATCAATAGCAACGATCTGCGCGCCCTCAGCACGGCCGCCCTCGCCGGTCTGCGCAGCCAGCAGGTGCAGGCGCTCAGCAGCGATCAGCTGGCGAGCATGCTGAGCCAGCAGATCCAGGTCCTGTCGACCCTGGCCATGCGCAATCTGAACAGCACCCAGCTGAGCGGCTGGGACAGCACGCAGATCGCCCTGCTGAGTTCGACGCAATTCCTGGCCCTGGCCACGGCCAGCATGCATGCCCTGAGCACGGACGCGGTGGCGGCCCTGTCCACCGCCGTGATCGCCGCGCTGCGCTCGCAGCAGGTGACGGTGCTGACGACGGCCGAGCTCGCGCCGCTGCACTCGGACCAGCTGCGCGCGCTCGGCACCGCCCAGCTGAGTGCGCTCAGCACCCAGGTCATCGCCAACCTGTCGACGGCCCAGATCCTGGCGCTGGCGGCCTGGCAGATGCCGGGCCTGAGCACAGCCCAGATCGGCGCGATCAGCGCGGCCACCTTTGCCGCCCTCGGCACCGGCGTGGTGGCGGCCCTGGCGCCCGCCACTGTCGCCAGCCTGAACAGCGCGCAGTTGCAGCTGCTGAGCTCGGACCAGGCGATCGCCCTCAACACCGACCAGGCCGGCGCGCTGAGCAGCCGCCAGCTGGCCGCGCTCTCGACCAATGTGATCGCCACACTCGAGACGGCCGACATCGCCGCGCTGCGCAGCGAGGCCCTGCGCGGCCTGAACACGGCCCAGATCCAGGCCCTGGCCAGCGCCGCCGTCGCCATCCTCGGCACCCACCAGGTGCAGGCCCTGAGCACGGCCGCCGTGCGCGCGCTGACGGCGGCCCAGGTCGGCGCGCTGACGACGGCCCAGGCGCCCTACCTGAACCTGGGCACGCCGATCGTGCTCGACCTCGATGGCGATGGCGTGCACAGCCTCGACATCACGGCCGGCGTGGTGTTCGATCTGAACGCCGATGGCCGTCCCGATGCCACCGGCTGGGCCAGCGCCGCCGACGGCCTGCTGGCGCGCGACCTGAATGGCAATGGCCGCATCGATGATGGCAGCGAACTGTTCGGCTCGGCCACGCGCCTGCCCGACGGGCGCACGGCCAGCGACGGCTATGCGGCCCTGGCCGCGCTCGACAGCAATGGCGACGGCCGCATCGACGCCAGCGATCCGGCCTATGCCAGCCTGAGTGTGTGGGTCGACGCCAACAGCAATGGCCAGACCGATGCGGGCGAACTGCGCAGCCTGGCCGAGCGCGGCATCGTCGCCCTCAGCGTCACTGCCGAGGCCAGCAGCAGCAAGGACGCCGGCAACTGGATCGGCCAGCGCGCCAGCTACACCGACAGCCAGGGCCGGCAGCACGAGGCGGCCGACGTCTGGTTCGTCGCCAGCCTGCAGGCCGCGCCGCCCAGCCTGTCGGCGCGGGTGGCCGCCCTGACCAGCGCCATGCGCGACTACCAGAGCGGGGCCGCGCTGCTCGCCAGCGAGGCCCCGCACCTGAAGCTGCAGGCCCTGGACGGCCCGCCGCCGCCGCTGCAAGGTTTCCTTGCGGAAAAATAGCAGCTTTCTTTTTCCTCCTCGGCATCGTTACAATGGGTCCCGCGACCCGAGTTGAACCGCTTCTGTCCTTCTGTTTGTCTGATTGGCATGCCGCGGCGCGCGCTAGACTGCGGGCTGGATTCCTCTTTCCTGGAGAAACGCATGTCCGACGACGCTGGCGAAATGACGATGGAACGCCTGCACGCCATGTATGACAAGATGCTGGACGAAACCGTCCGCATCCCCGGCCAACCGGCCTGGATCATGCTGTGCGGCTATGCCATTGGCGAGACCGCCGAGTTCTGCGCCCTGGCCAAGGCCTTCGTGGAGCACCATGGCCACGGCATCATCCTGCTGATCACGCCCAAGCACGTGTCGGTGGCGAATATGTATGCGCACCGCTTCCTCAAGGTCGTCGTCGTGCCCGACGAGCACATGCATGCGATGCTGCGCAGCGGCTATATCCCCCAGGACCGCTTTGAACTCGACCAGCCGATTTCGGCCTGCTGGATCGACCGCGGCTTCCGCGATTCGGACGGCATCAAATACCTGGGCCGCTATCCCGAGCGCGGCGGCATCAGCGAAACCGACATGATGCGTTTCGTGCTGCGCCTGCCCTGGAACGCCAAGCTGGAAGCGCCCTACATCGCCCCCGAGGCCGAGCAGCGCGCGATGGCCCTGGCCCAGGAGAAGGGCCTGCGCCTGGGCCGCTCGGTGCTGCTGTGCCCGATCAATAATTCGGCGCGCCGCTTCCCCGACCTGTTCTGGAGCACGGTCGCCGCGCGCCTGCAGGAACGCGGCTACACGGTGTTCACGAACATGGGCGGCCTCAAGCCGCACAACGGCCCCGAGACCATGCCGGTCCAGGGCACGATTCCGGTCGACCTGCCGATCGAGCTGGTGATCCCCTTCGCCCACCTGTGCGGGCGCATGATCAGCGGCGGCAATGGCATGTGCTTCCTGACCTTTCTCGGCAACCTGAAGAGCTTCAAGATGACCCAGATCCTGCCGGTGTCGAAGGACGTCCAGGTGGGCCACAGCTCGCTCGGCTTCCGCGCCCCGTATCAGGAAAAAGGCGGCGAGCTGATCAGTGCCTTCCAGTACCTGTCGCCCGAGCTCTGCCTCGACGCGCCGCTGTCGGAATACCTGCTGCAGTGGGATGCCGACGAGGCCACGATGGTCGAGCAGGCGCTGATGGTGGCCGACGACAACACCAGCGATGCGCGCTGCATCAAACGCCTGGCCGGCAACGGCCGTCCCTATATCGAAGAACACGCCGACTGGCTGCGTGACCTGGCCTAAAAGGAAAACCGATGAACCAATACCGCCACCGCGATGATTGCCGCCTGTGCGGCAGTACCGATCTGGAACTGGTCCTGCCCATCCTGCCCTCACCGATCGGCGACGCCTTCGTGAGCCAGGCCGAGCTCGACCAGCCGCAGCCGCTGTTCCCGCTCGATACCTATCTGTGCAAGGCCTGCGGCCATGTGCAGAACCTCGACATCGTCGATCCCGAGATCCTGTTCCGCAATTACACCTACCGCACCTCGGCCTCGATGGGCCTGGTCGACCACTTCCGCAAGTACGCGGCCCATGTGGTCGGGACGCTCGGCATGCAGCCCGGCGATCTGGTGGTCGAGATCGGTTCGAACGACGGTTCCCTGCTCAAGGCCTACCGTGACCACGGCCTGCGCGTGCAGGGCGTCGATCCGGCCCGCAATATCGCCGCCGCCGCCAGCGCCGAAGGCATTCCGACCCTGCCCGATTTCTTCACGGCGGCCGTGGCCGAGCAGCTGGTGCAGCAGCTTGGCCATGCGCGCCTGATGTGCGCCAATAATGTGTTCGCCCATGCCGACGGCATCGGCGACATCGTCAAGGGCATCCGCACCCTGCTGGCCCCGGACGGCGCCTTCGTGTTCGAGGTCTCCTACATCCCCGACATGATCGACGGCTTCGTGTTCGACACCATCTATCACGAGCACGTCTCGCACCACGCCCTGATTCCGCTCGAGCGCTTCTTCAACCGCCTCGACCTGTCGCTGTTCGACGTCGAGCGCGTGCCGACCAAGGGCGGTTCGATCCGCGGCTATGCCCAGCCCAAGTCGACCGGCCAGCGCCCGCAGAGCGCGCGCCTGCTGGCCATGATGGCCGAGGAAGAGCGCCGCCACATCACCGAACCGGCCATCTACCGCCAGTTCTACCAGGACATCGAAGCGCGCAAGCAGACCGTGCTGGCGTATATCGACGCCGCCAAGGCGGCCGGCAAGACCGTCGGCGTGTACGGCGCCTCGACCACGGCCACCACCCTGCTCTACCACTTCGAGCTGGAAAAGCGCGCCACCATGATGTTCGACGATAACCCGATCAAGCACGGCACCTACAGCCCCGGCGCCCACATCCCCGTGTATCCGTCGGAACAGCTGTACACGCTGCGCCCGGACATCGTGGTGATCATCGCCTGGCAGTACAGCACGCCGATCATGGCGCGCCACCAGCGCTACATGGACGAGGGCGGCCAGTTCCTGGTGCCGCTGCCGAGCATGCAGCTGCATCCGCAGCGCTGAGGCTCGCATGCTGATCAACCGCAGCAACCCCGGCGACAGCGCGCTCGCGACCACCGACCCCTTCATCCGCCTGGGTCCCGGGGCGGCCGTGGTCAACACCGAGCTGGTCGACAATGTCACCGTCGACAAGGGTTCCTGCGTCACCCGTTCGCGCCTGGGCCGCTATTTCGGCCTCGGCTGCTTTTCCTTTGTCGCCAACAGCCACATCGGCCGCTACTGCACGTTCGGCGCGCGCGTGTCGGTCGGCGCCTTCAGCCACCCGACCAACTGGCTGTCGATCCATGAATTCCAGTACCGCGACTGCAGCGCCATCTACGGCGACACGATCATGCACGGCAGCATGAACCTGGCGCCGCCGAACGCGCCGACCGAGATCGGCCACGACGTCTGGATCGGCGACAACGCCTGTGTGCGCACCGGCGTGCGCATCGGCACCGGCGCCATCATCGGCATGGGCGCCATCGTCACCAAAGACGTGCCGCCGTACGCGATCGTGGCCGGCAATCCGGCGCGCGTGCTGCGCTACCGTTTCGCGCCGGAGCTGATCGAACGCCTGCTGGCCTCGCGCTGGTGGGAGCTCGATCTCGACCGCCTCGGCGGCATCGATTTTTCGGATGTGGAAGAGGCGCTGGCCGCGATTGCCGCGCGCCGCGCCACACCAGCCTGAGAAAGCAAGCCATGTCCAAGAAGAAAACCGTCCTCGTATCGGGCAATTTCAATGTGCTCCACCCCGGCCACCTGCGCCTGCTGCGCTTCGCCAAGGAATGCGGCGACCGCCTGGTGGTGGCCGTGCAGTCCGACAAGCTGGCCGGCCAGGGCGCCCACGTGCCCGAGCAGCTGCGCCTCGAAGGCGTGCAGGCCATCGGCCAGGTCGACGAGGCCTTTCTGACCGACGGCCCGATCGGCGAGCTGGTGGCGCGCCTGAAGCCGGACGTGGTGGTCAAGGGCAAGGAACATGAGAGCAAGTTCAACCCCGAACTCGCAGTCCTGCAAGGCTATGGCGGACGCCTGATCTTCAGTTCCGGCGAATCGGCGTTTTCCTCGCTCGACCTGCTGAACAAGGAAGTCCATCCCGAACAGCTCAATTCGATCAGCCTGCCGCACGACTACCTGAAGCGCCACCGCATCGGCCACGCCCGCCTGCGCGAGCTGATCCAGGGCTTCGCGCGCGCGCGCGTGCTCGTCGTCGGCGACATCATCGTCGACGAATACATCACCTGCGATCCGCTCGGCATGTCGCGCGAGGACCCGACCATCGTCGTCACCCCGGTCAGCACCGCCCGCTTCGTCGGCGGCGCCGGCATCGTCGCCGCCCACGCGGCCGGGATGGGCGCCCAGGCCCACTTCATCACCGTCACCGGGGCCGACGCCACGCGCGACTACGTCGAGCGCGAGCTCGGCGAGATGAACGTCAAATTCGATCTGCTGGTCGACGACAGCCGCCCCACCAGCCTCAAGCAGCGCTACCGCTGCCAGGGCAAGAGCATGCTGCGCGTCAGCCATCTGCACCAGGGCGCGATTGCGACGCCGCTCCAGCACAAGCTGCTCGGTCTGGTGGAAGACGCGCTCGCCCACGCGGACGTGCTGGTGTTCAGCGATTTCAATTACGGCTGCCTGCCCCAGCCCGTGGTCGACGAGATCACCCGCATGGCCAAGGCGCGCGGCGTGCTGCTGTGCGCGGACAGCCAGTCCTCGTCCCAGGTCGGCGACATTTCGCGCTACATCGGCATGGACGTGCTGACCCCGACCGAACACGAAGCGCGGCTGGCCACGCGCAACCGCGACGATGGCCTGGTGGTGCTGGCCGAGACCCTGCGCCGCAAGGCCGACGCCCGCAATGTGCTGCTGAAGATGGGCGAGGAAGGCATGCTGGTCCACGTGGGCGACCCCGACTACAACTGGCTGACCGACCGCATCAGCGCGCTCAACATCGCCCCGCGCGACGTGGCCGGCGCCGGCGACAGTCTGCTGATCGCCAGCGCCCTGACTCTGGCGGCCGGCGGCGACATCTGGGAGGCGGCCGTGCTCGGTTCGCTGGCGGCGGCCGTGCAGGTCGGACGCGTCGGCAATGTGCCGATCCAGGCCGACGAGCTGCTGAAGGAACTCGCATGAAGGCCCTGCTGCTGGCCGCCGGTTTCGGCACCCGGCTGCGCCCCCTGACCGACCGCCTGCCCAAGTGCCTGGTGCCGATCAAGGGCGAGCCGCTGCTCGGCATCTGGCTGCGCCGTCTGCGCGCGGCCGGGGTCGGCCCCTTCCTGGTCAATACCCATTATCTGCACGAGCAGGTCGAGGCCTACCTCGAGGGCCAGCCCGACACCACGCTCGTGTACGAAGAAACCCTGCTGGGCACGGCCGGCACCCTGCTCGCGAACCAGGCCTTTTTCGCGGGCGAGGACGGCATGCTGATCCACGCCGACAACTACTGCCTGGCCGACATGGCCGCCTTCGTGGCCGCGCACCGCAGCCGGCCCGCGCACTGCCTGATGACGATGATGCTGTTCCGCACCGAGACACCGCAGAGCTGCGGCATTGTCGAGCTGGACCAGCAGGGCGTGGTGATCGGCTTTCACGAGAAGGTGGCGAACCCGCCCGGCAATCTGGCGAACGGGGCCGTGTACATCCTGTCGGCCGAGCTGCTAGCCTGGCTGGCGCGCGAGCATCCCGAGGTCAGCGACTTCAGCACCGAAGTACTGCATCGGCTGGTGGGCCGCATCTACACCTGGGAAACGCGCGCCACCTTCCTCGACATCGGCACCCCCGCCACCTACGCCCTCGCCAATTCCCTCCCATAAAAATCGGGGTCAGACCCCATTTTTCCTGCCAAACAAATGGGGTCTGACCCCGATTTGTTTGGGCGGAAAAAAGGGGTCTGACCCCGATTTTTCTATTTGTCTACGCCGGCCATGCGGCGCGCGAGCTCTTCCGGCCAGACGACGCTGACGCCGCCGTCGACGAAGATCTCTTGGCCATTGATGAAACTGGCCTTGTCGGAACACAGGAACTCGACCAGATTGGCGCTGTCGGCCGCATAGCCGACCCGGCCCAGCGGCACGAAGTCCTGGTACAGGTCGACCAGCTGCTGGTTGCCGAGGAAGTGGTGCTGGCTCTCGGGCTTCAGGTAGGACAGCGGCAAAATCGCGTTGACGCGGATGCCCTGGCGCCCCAGCTCCCAGGCCTTGTACTTGACCAGCGCGTTCAGCCCGGCCTTGGCCACATGGTAGCCGTCCGGCTGGGAGCCGCCGACAAATTGCGCATACACGGAACTGACCACCGCCACCGCGCGGTCGCCCTCGTGCACGAAATGGGGGGCGAAGGCCTGCAGCAGCTGGCGCGTGGCGTTGACGGTCACCTGCATCTCGCCGTCCCACGGGTCGCCGCTGCCGCGGTAGCGCTGGCAGAACACCAGGTAGCGCACGGGGCCGTTGGCGGCCACGGCGGCCGCTGCCGTCGCGGCCGGGTCGGGCAGGGTTTCGAGATTGCAGGGCACGTGGGCATAGGCGAGCTCGCCCTCGGGGCGGGTGCGCGACAGCACGGTCACGGCTTGCCCCTGGCTGAGAAAACGCTCGGTGATCACCTTGCCCAGGCCCTTGGTCCCGCCGACGACGACGACTTGTCCTTTCATGCTGCGCTCCCGCTGATGGCCCGCACATGCTGCTGCCAGGCTGCGATCTGGTCCGGTTCGGCCTCGGCCGCCGGGGCGAATGCTGCGAATTCGGTGGCCGCCGGATCGAAGGGGCCGTTCGTGGTTTCGTGGGTCACGATCAGCGGCGTGTGGATCACCAGCGTGTGGAACAGCGGCGCCGACATCCGATAGTAGAACGGTTTGCCGCTGCCCGGCGCACCCAGGCGCACGACCTCGCGCAGGCTGCCGTCATCGTGGAACACGACCACGTCGACCTCGCCATGCACGAGGTGGAAACTCTCGCTCTTGGCCGGATGGCGGTGCGGGCGGATATAGCTGCCCGGCATGATGGCGATGAACATCTCGTGCAGCGGGTCGCTGCTGTCGCCATGCAGATTGATGCGCACGCGCCCGCGCGGGCTGTCCTGCACGGCGCGCGTCAGCAGGGCGATCTCGTCGGCGCCAATCGCGGCCACGGGGCCGGGCGCCAGATACACTTCGGGCGATTTCTGGATCAGCTTCATGGGTCGATCAGGGTGCCGCTGCCGGCCCCCGGAAACAGGGTGTGCACGCGCACGCCGCGTGCGCGCAGGGGGTCAAACACATGGGCCAGCTTGTCGATCACGGCCGGGCCAATCGCCAAGAGGCAGATGTCGAGCGCGCTGTCGGCGGCCAGGCTGGCCGAGGGCAGAATCGGAATCGTGCTGCCGGGAATCGTGCTGCCGGCCTTGTCGGGCGCATCGTCGACCACGTAGGCGATCTGCTCGCTCAGGCCAAAGGCGTGGATGAACAGGATGGCCTGGTGGCCGGCGCCGAACACCGCGCAGCGCTGGCCGGCCAGGGCTTGCGCATAGGCGGCGCGCTGCACCGGGTAGGCGGCGCGGTAGGCGCCAAAGCGGCTGAATTCTTCCGGGTCCTCGGCCGCGGCGGTGGCGGCGCCGGGCGCCAGCAGCACACACAGGGCGTCTTCGAGCGCGCCCGGGTATCGCCATAGCGCCTGCACGGTGAGGCCGGCCGCGGCGGCCAGGCGGCGCAGCGTGGCCTCGGTGAAGTAGCAGCTGTGCTCTTCCCACAGAAAACTGATGTCGCCGGCGGCGAGGAATTTGCTGCTGTCGGGAACTTCCAGATACAGGCGGCCATCCGGGGCCAGCAGGCTGGCCAGGCCGCGCAGGGCGGCGCGCGGGTCGTGGCTGTGTTCGAGCAGATAGCGGCAGGTCACCAGCTCGGCCTGGCCGGCGCCGGGCGCGTTCAGCCTGGCCTGCCAGGCTTCCAGATAGCCGTCGCCGGGCGCGGCCACGCTGGCGCGTTCGGTCGCCCAGTCGAGGGCCGCGTGCAGCGGGCCTTCAAACGGCCCGACGCCGAGCACGCGCGTGGCCGGCGCACAATGCGCGCGCAGGCGCGCCGCCACAGCGGGCAGATGGGCGCTCGGTTCGTTGTAGCGGATCCAGGCGTGGCGCGGGCGCAGCCAGTCGAGCGGCGGCAGCTGGGCCAGCTGCACGAGCGCGCAGTGCGGACACTGGACGGCCGTCAGCGGCTGGCGCTCGGCCCCTGCCTCGCCGAAGCGATTGCAGGGCGGCAGCGGCCCGAGCGCCAGCGCGGGCGCCTGGCTCAGATCGCTGTCGCACAGCAGGCAGGCCATCAATGCCCCATGTCGATCATGCAGCGGCCGGCAATGCTGCCGTCGCGCACGCCGGCAATCGCCTCGTTGATGCGCTCGAGCGGGAAGTAGTTGGTGATCAGCTTCTTCAGCTGGATGCGGCCGTGGCGGTACAGGTCGTGGTAGCGCGGAATATCGGTGTCGGGCTGGGCCTCGCCGCCGTGCGATCCGCTCAGGCCTTTGCCGAAGTGCAGGGGCAGCGAATAGATATTGATCGTGTTGCCCTTCTTCGGCACGCCGACCAGGGTCACGCGGCCCTGCGGTTTCACCAGCTCATAGCCCATTTCGATGATCTTCGGCTGGCCGGTGTTGTCGATAAAGCTGTCGAGCTTGCCGGCGGCGACGATGGCCGTGATGGCCTCGCGCGCATCGGTCTGGCTGGCATTGATCAGGTGGGTCGCGCCCATCTGGCGCGCCAGTTCGAGCTTGTTGTCGTGCAGGTCGACGGCGATGATCGGGTAGCAGTTGACCAGGGCGGCCGCCTGCACGATGTTCAGGCCGACGCCGCCGGCGCCGAACACCACGCAGGATTCGCCGATGCGCAGCTTGGCATTGTTCTCGACCACGCCGAAGCCGGTGGTGACGGCGCAGCCGAACAGGGCCGCCACATCGAGTTCGCTGTCGGCCGGAATGCGCGTGCAGCGGTTCTCGGACACGATCGTGTACTCGCTGAAGGTGGTGATCTGGCCGGCATTGATCTTCTGGCCATTGCAGGTGTAGTGCGGGGTGACGGCTTCGATGCCCGGGCCTTTGCGCCAGTGCATGACGACCTTGTCGCCCACGGCCACCTGGCGCACGCCGGGGCCGATGGCCAGCACCGTGCCCGAGGCTTCGTGGCCGAGCAGGTGGGGCAGGTATTTGTCCTCGCCCTTGGCGCCGTCGATCTCGCCCAGTTGCGAGCCGCAGATGCCGCTGAAATGGATCTGGACGAAGACCTGGCCGACCTCGAGGGTCGCGGGCAGATCGATGGTGGCGATGTCGAGCGGGGCCTTCAGTTCGCGCAGAATCGCGGCCTTCATGGTTTTCGGCAGGGTGCTCATGCGCGTCTCCTTATTCGAAATAGATGAAGGAGTGGTCGCCCGTGTAGCCGGTCAGCTTGAACCACCAGTCCCATTCTTCGGGCGTATTGAAGGCCTCGCAGGTGACCTGCCAGTAGAGCAGATTGGCCTTCTCGGTTTCGTTGCGGTAGGACTCGACGCACAGATACTGCTTCTTGCCCACGCGCTGCATTTCCTTCAGGGCCTTTTCGAGGTCGTAGCAATGCAGGTTGTGCATCACATTGAGCGAGAAGACGAAGTCGAATTCCTTGTCCTTGAACGGCAGGGCGGTCGCATTGCAGACCTGCAGGCGGTCGCGGATCTCTTCCTTGGCATTGGCGATCGCGTATTCGGACACGTCCACGCCAACCACTTCGATGCCCGGCACCACCTTGGTGAAGTCGTACAGCAGGAAGCCCTTGCCGCAGCCGATGTCGAGGATGCGGTCGCCGGCCTTCAGGCCGTAGTGCTCGGCCATGGCGCGCGCCACTTTTTCCCAGCGCCCTTCCATGTAGCGGTAGCCGCCGTAGCAGATCTTGCGGTCGCCATCCCAGTAGTCATAGCCCCACTGCTTGGCCAGCTCGGCCGCTTTGGCCTTGGGGTAATCGGGATCGTTGACGCGGCCCAGATAGTCGCGCTGGGTGCTCTTGTGAACGACGGACATGAAGTCGATGTAAGCCATGATGCTCTCTCAAAAATGCGCGTGGAAATAGCGGCGTGCTTTATCCAGCTGGGTTTCCAGCAGGGCCGTGCCATCCAGGCCTGCATGCAGGCGGCGGGCGTGGTCGGCCTGGCGGAATTCATTCAGCAGGATACAGCACCACTTGATACGGTGTAAGGGCAGCAGGGCGGCCACGCGGGCGCTGGCCTCCTCGGCCCAGCCGGCCAGCACCAGTTCGCCGAAGCGGCGGCCCTGGGCGGCACTGACCGGAATCTCGGGCTGACACTGGAAATCGCAGATCAGCTTGGCCGGGTCGTCCCAGCCGGCATATTCAAAATCGACGAAGCCAAGCCGGCCCGCGTGCGCGAGGCTGTTGTGCAGGCCGAAGTCGGACGGCGACAGCAGCTGCTGGGTCTGGGGCAGCTCGGCGCTGCTGGCCGCCACGGCGGCGCGCGCGGCCGCTTCGGCCGGCGCCAGCTCGCGCCGCACGAAATCCTGGGCGGCTGCGTGCAGCGTGCTCGCGGGCGGCGCGGCCAGCAGGCGCGCGATGCGGCTCTGGGCCAGCTGCAGGTGGGCGTCCACGCTCAGGCAGGCGTCGGCCGCCAGCGGCAGGGCCTGGGCGGCGGCGCGCAGCGGCAGCAGGCTGCGGATGAAGGCGGCGGCCTGCTCGATGTGGCTGTCCTCGGCCTGCAGCGGGCGCGTGCCCGGCAGGCAGGAATACAGGGCCAGCTTGTGTTCGCGGTCGCAGCCGAGTGGACGCGGCACCGTGGCCAGCTCATGCTCGGCGCAAAAACTCAGAAAGCCGTATTCGGTGCCGAGGCGGTCGCGCGGGTCCTGGGCATGCTGGAAATAGCGCTTCAGAATCCAGACGCGGCCGTCGGGCGCCGTCAGCCTGTGCACCTCGCTGTTGCGGCCGGCACGGATGGCCGTCGCCTGGTGGCCGTCCGGCACACCGTGCGCGCGGCAAAAGGCGGCCACGGCAGTCGTCATACGTGGCCCAGCAGGCCGGGCAGCTCACTCCAGGCACGCATGACACGCCAGCCCGGCTTGGGCTGGGCGATGCCGTCCGGCGAGAACAGAATCTTCTCGACCTGGTCCGGCAGCAGGTCGAGGATCTCGGGCAGATCGTCGACATAGTGGGTGCAGCCGAGGTCGACGATGCGCTGCGCCTTGGCGTCCTTGGTGAGCTCAAAGAACACCTGCTCGGGCGACCAGTTCAGGCCGTCCGGCGCATGGAAACCTTCCTGCTCGAGCCAGCGGCGCGCGGCCGCGTGCAGGTCGTGCTGTTCGCCGAGGAAGGGGTAGCGCGTCTTGTGGCTGACGATGTGCATCGGCACGGCGCGCGCGGCCAGCAGGCGCAGGGCCTCGCGCATGCCCGGGTAGGGCGCCGCTTCGAGGATGCGCCCGCCATACACTTCGCCCTGCAGGCGCGTCCAGGCGTCCTCCTGGCCGACCTGGCGCAGATAGTCGCGCACGGCGTTCTTCTGGGGCGGCGTGCTGGCCGGGATCAGGCCCTGGTCGAGCGCGGCCTGGCGGAACAGCTGGTCATAGCTGATCAGGGTGTTGTCGAAGTCGAGTCCGAGGCGCATCGCTCAACCCAGCCGCGCCATGATGCGCGCATAGGTGGCGCTGGCCGACATGCCGAGCAGCTCGCGTGCATGATCCTGTTCGCCCACGCCCGACAGGAAGCGGTCCGGACCGCCCACGCACAGCAGCTTGCGCAGGTCGACGCCGGCGGCGCAGCCCCATTCGAGCACGGCACTGCCGGCGCCGCCGATCAGACCGTGTTCTTCCATCACGACGATCAGCTTCTTGTCGGCGAAGGCGCCCTGCAGCAGCAGTTCGTCGAGCGGCTTGATGGTGTGCAGGCTGACCACCTGGGCCGAGACCCCGGCCTTGTCCAGCAGCTCGGCCGTTTCGATGGCCGGGGCCAGCATCGTGCCGACCGACAGAATGGCCACGTCTTTGCCTTCGCGCACGGTGATGCCCTTGCCGATTTCAAACTGCGGCGTGGTCGCGTGCATCTTCGGCTCGCCCTTCTTGCCGATGCGGATATAGGTCGGACGGCCCAGGGCCATGGCCGCACGCACGGCCAGCTGGGTTTCGACGGGGTCGGCCGGGGCGATCACGTGCATGTTCGGCAGCGTGCGCAGGATGGCCATGTCCTCCATCGAATGGTGGGTTGCGCCCAGGCCCGAATACGACAGGCCGGCGCCGGTGCCGACCACGATCACGGGCAGGTTCGGGTAGCAGATGTCGAGCCGGATCTGCTCGAAGCAGCGCGCCGTGTTGAACGGGGTGATCGTGTAGGTGATCGGGCGCAGGCCGCAGGCGGCCAGGCCGGAGGCGACCCCGGTCATATTGGCTTCCGCCACGCCGCAGTTGTAGAAGCGGGTCGGATGCTTTTCCTTGAACTTGTCGAACAGGCGATTGCCGATGTCGCCGGCCAGCATCACCAGTTCCGGATACTCGTCACCGAGTTCGGTGACGGCCTTGGCGAAATGATTCCTCATGCAACCCCCAGTTCGGCTTTGGCCTTGGCCACTTCCTCTTCGGTGGGAATGCGGTAATGCCAGTTGTTATCGTCTTCCATGAAGGACACGCCCTTGCCCTTGACCGTGTGGCACACCACCATGGTCGGGGCGCCGACGCCGGCGCGCACATCCTGCACGGCGTGCAGCAGGGCGGCATGGTCGTGGCCGTCGATTTCGTGGACCTTCCAGCCAAAGGTGCGGAACTTTTCGGCCAGCGGGTCCAGGCCCAGCACTTCACGCGAGCGGCCGGTGGCCTGCCATTTGTTGAAGTCGACAAAGGCGCACAGGCCCTGCAACTGGTTGGCGGCGGCAAACAGGGCCGCTTCCCACACCGAGCCTTCATTGCACTCGCCGTCGCTCATGGCGACGAAGGTGCGGTAATCCTTGCCGTGGATGCGGCCGGCCAGGGCCATGCCGGCCCCGCAGGACAGGCCGTGGCCGAGCGAGCCGGTAGCCGTTTCGACCCCGGGCAGCTTGGGCGTCGGGTGTTCTTCCAGCAGCGAGCCGGCCTTGCCATAGGTGAGCAGGTCGGCCTCGCTGATGAAGCCCTTCCAGGCCAGGGCCGCATACTGGGCGCTGGCCGCATGGCCCTTGGACAGGATGAAGCGGTCGCGCTCGGGCCATTTGGGATTGGCCGGATCGAGCCGCAGCACGCTGTGATAGAGCACGGCGACGATGTCGATCACCGACAGCGACGAGGCCAGGTGGGCCGCACCGGCCCGGTGGCTCATCTCGACGGCGGTTGCGCGAAAACGCGCCGCCAGTTCTTGGGTAGAGATCATGGTCATGCCTGCAGGGCCAGGTGTTTCATCCACTTCACCGTGTAGTACTCGTCCTTGTCGACCAGTTCGCCGGCGCGGTATTTGGCGGCGATCTCGGCGATCGCATGGGCCACCGAATACTGCGGTTCAAAGCCGGTGGCGCGCAGCTTGTCCGAGTTCTGGCGGTAGGAGCGCGGGTCGTTGGACGGCGTCACGGCGATCTCGGCCGGGGTGGCGTCGGCCACGCGGCGGGCGATGTCCATGATCGAAATGTTCTCGAAGCCGGCGTTGTAGCAGCCCGACGGCAGGTCCGGCTTGGCCAGGAAATGGCGGTAGACGTTGACCATGTCGCGGATGTGGATGTTGGGGCGCGTCTGGTCGCCGCCGAACACCGTCATCTTGCCGTTCTTCAGGGCCTGCATGGTCAGCATATTGACCGAGACGTCCAGGCGCATGCGCGGCGACCAGCCGCACACGGTGGCCGGACGGATGCAGTGCACGTGCATCTGGCCGGCATACGACAGGCAGACGCGCTCGGCCACCATCTTGGTCTTGTTGTAGGCGGTGATCGGCACCAGGGTCAGGTCTTCGGTCACCTGGGGCTCGTCCTTGATGCCGTAGACCGAGCCCGAGGAGGCGAACATGAAATGCTTGACGCCGGCGCGCACGGCGCGGTCGCACAGCTGCTGGGTGGCCAGCACATTGACTTCCCACGACAGGGTCGGGTTCAGCTCGACGCCCGGGTCGTTGGCGATATTGGCCAGGTGGATGATGGTGTCGATGCCGGCCAGCGGAATCGCATCCACGTCGCGCGTGTCGCCCTGGATATTGGTCAGGCGCGGGTGCTGGGGCAGATGGTTGCCGAACCACTGGGTGTCGACCACGGTGATCGTATGGCCGTCGTCGAGCAGCTGCTGGGTCAGAACGGTGCCGACATAGCCGCAGCCGCCGGTAATCAGGATATTCATAGGGCTTCCTATCGCTTGTGGATGTAATCGGCCGGGAGGGTCTTCAGGATGTCGAGATTGTCGTCAATCCAGGCCAGGGTCTGTTGCAGGCCGGCGTCGAGGCCGATGGTGTCGGTCCAGCCGAGTTCGTCGCGGATTTTCTGGCTGTCGAGCAGATAGGCCTGGTCCTTGCCGAGGCGGTCTTCGCTCTCCTGCACCAGGCTGCTGAACGGCACGCCGGTCATCGTGCAGACGCGTTCCACCAGGGCGCGGATCGAAATCTTTTCCCAGGTGGATATGTGGTAGCTCTCGCCGATACTGCCGCGCTCGGCGATGCGCACGGTGGCCTCGGCCACATCGTCGATGTGGATGAAGGCGCGCACCGAGTGGCCGCCGCCGTGCAGCTGCATCTGCTTGCCCAAGCGCGCATACAGCATGGCGCGCGGGATGATGCGGTACAGCTGCTGGCCGGGACCGTAGACATTGGCCGCGCGCGTGAAGCAGACCGGGAACTGGTAGGCCTTGAAGAAGCTCATCAGATGCAGGTCGCAGGCCGCGCGCGAGGTCGCATACGGGGTGCTCGGGGCGAAGTGGAAAGTCTCCTTCAGCCAGCCCTCGTCGGTCGAGCCGTAGACCTCGGGGGTGGTCACGTGCACGTATTTTTTCAGGTACTTCAGCTTGCGCAGTTCATCGTGCAGCAGCACCTGGCCGACCACATTGGTCTGGTACCAGTCGGCCGGGGCCAGCCAGGACTGGGCGACCATGCCCTGGGCGGCGAAATTGACGATGTACTCGGGCTGGAAATCGTGGATCGTGGCGAGCAGGCGCGCCAGGTCCTTGTTCAGGTCGACCTGGACGAAGCGGAAGTGCTCGAGCGGCGCGTCCCATTTATAGGGCAGCATGACATCGTGCGGCTCCTCCGAGCGGCTGGTGCCGACCACATGGTGGCCCAGGCGCAGCAGGTGGCGCACGAAGCTGGCGCCCGAAAAGGAGTTGCTGCCGATGACGAGGTAACGGTTGGACATGAAAAGAAATCCTTACTGGGGCGGGTTCTCGCACAGCCACTGCATGCACATGTGGCCGATGATCACTTGCAGGTCTTCGGCGATCTGCATGTCGTCGATCGCGAAGTGGATCGGGGTGTGGGCCAGTTCCTTGCACTTGCCGCCCGAGTAGCCGAGCAGGGCGAAGGTGTGCATGCCCAGGCTGTTGCCCATTTCCAGAGCCTTGACCACGTTCGGCGAATTGCCCGACCCGGACAGCACGACCAGCACGTCGCCGGGCGCGCCCTTGACGCGCAGCTGCTCGGCGAAGATCAGGTCGTAGCCGATGTCGTTCGCCAGGCAGGTGATCACGGCGGCGTTCGCGGGCAGGGCCTCGACCTTCATGCCGATGCCGTGCTGCTTGCCGACGCCATAGGTGAAGTCATTGGCCAGGTGGATGGCATTGCCGGCGCTGCCGCCATTGCCGCAGAAATAGACGGTCTTGCCCGTCTTCCAGGCCGTGCGCATGGCCTCGGCCAGGGCAGGCACGTGCTGCATGGCGGGCAGGCGCATGGCCTGGGCCAGTTTGTCCGTATAGGAGCTGATCAAGTGCTGCATGGTCGAGGCCTTTGCACAAAAAGTTTTCTAGCCGATAAGGCTGGGGACGCTAAAACGATCTTATGCGGGGGCTGAAACTCAGTCAACTTGGAAAGAAGGCAGGTTACACTGCCAATTCTTCAATTTGCCCGTGGAAAGTGGATGCTAGATCGTCTTGATGCAGTCGTCATCGGCGCCGGCGTGGTCGGCCTGGCCGTGGCGCGCGCCCTGGCCGAGGCCGGCCGCGAGGTCGTGGTGCTGGAAGCCGAGGCCGATATCGGCATGGGGACCAGCTCGCGCAATAGTGAAGTGATTCACGCGGGTATCTATTACCCGGCCGGCTCGCTCAAGGCCGCCCTGTGCGTGCGCGGGCGCCAGCAGTTGTACCAGTATCTGGGCGAACGCGGCCTGCCGCATCAGCGTTGCGGCAAGCTGATCGTGGCGACCACGCCCGCCCAGCTGGCCCAGCTCGAGGCGATCCGCGCCAAGGCCGTCGCCAATGGGGTCGACGATCTGCGCCTGCTGAGCCAGGCCGAGGCGCAGGCGCTGGAACCGGCCCTGGCCTGCGTCGGCGCCCTGCTGTCGCCCTCGACCGGCATCCTCGACACCCATGCTTATATGTTGAGCCTGCAGGGCGACGCCGAACGCGCCGGCGCCAGCTTCGTGTTCCATAGCCCGGTGCGCGGCGGCGCCATCACCGGGGACGGCATCGAGATCGCCGTCGACGGTGCGCGCTACCTGGCGCGCAGCGTGGTCAACAGCGCCGGCCTGAGCGCGCCGGCCGTGGCGGCCAGTCTGGCCGGCCTGGCCCCGGCCTTCCAGCCCCAGGCCTATTACGCCAAGGGCAATTACTTCTCGTGCAGCCAGAAGGCCCCGTTCCAGCGCCTGATCTACCCGGTGCCCGAGCAGGCCGGTCTGGGGGTGCACCTGACCCTGGACCTCGGTGGACGGGCCCGCTTCGGCCCCGATGTCGAATGGGTCGACGCGCCCGAGTACGCGGTCGACGTGCGCCGCGCCGATGCGTTTTACGCCGAGATCCGCAAATACTGGCCGGCCCTGGCCGACGGCGTGCTGCAGCCCGACTACGCCGGGGTGCGTCCGAAACTGGCCGGCCCCGCGGGCGGCAGCCCGGATTTCCGCATCGACGGCCCGGCCCAGCATGGCGTGCCGGGCCTCGTCAATCTGTTCGGGATCGAGTCGCCTGGATTGACCAGTTCGCTCGCCCTGGCCGACAAGGTGTGCGCGGCCCTGCGCTAGAATGGCCCGTTTTTTGGCTTCTGTTTGCCAGATTGAATCGACTTCTGGTCGCTTACATTGCAGTGTGGCCATTTGCCCGCATAGCTCACCGATAGCCCATCCATGCAAGACACCGCACAACATACCGTCGTCCAATGCCTGACTGCGATAGCGCAGCACCACGGCTTGCCCGTTAACCCGGAGCGGCTGATCGAGGAATACGCGCTCAAGGAAGAGCCGGGCGATGCCCTGCTGCTGCGCATGGCGACCGAGATCGGCCTCAAGGCCCGCGCCGAGCGCCTGTCCTGGGCCGGCCTGCTGGCCCAGGAGGGCGTGTTCCCGCTGCTGGCGCGCCTGCGCAACGGCCGCGCCGTGATCGTGGTCGGCGCCCGCCCCGGTGAAGGGGCCGGCCAGATCGCCGTGCTCGACCCCAGCCAGCCGAACGCCAGCGTGGTGCTGCTGGGCGACGAAGCCTTCAAGCAGCACTGGGATGGCGACGTCGTGTTCATGAAACGCCAGCACAGCCTGAACGATCCGAATCAGCCCTTCGGCCTGCGCTGGTTCATTCCCGAGATCATCAAGCAGCGCAAAGCCTTCCGCGACATCATCATCGCCGCCATCTGCGTCCAGGCCCTGGGCCTGGCCTCGCCGATCTTCTTCCAGCTGGTGATCGACAAGGTGCTCGTGCACCAGAGCGTGACCACGCTGTGGGTGCTGGCGGTCGGCATCGTGATGGCCCTGGCCTTCGACGCCGCCTTCGGCTTCATGCGCCAGATGCTGACCCTGGCGGCGACCAACAAGATCGACATGCACCTGACGCGGCGCACCTTCAGCCACCTGCTGTCGCTGCCGATCGACTTCTTCGAGACCACCACGGCCGGCGTGATCACGCGCCATATGCAGCAGCTCGAGCGCATCCGCAGCTTCCTGACCGGGCGCCTGTTCTCCACCGGCCTGGACCTGATCGCCCTGGCCGTGTTCCTGCCGATCCTGTTCTCGTATTCGTTCAAGCTGGCGCTGGTGGTGCTGCTGTTCGCCGGCCTGATCGCCTGCGTGGTCGGGGCCATGGTGCCGACCTTCCAGCGTCGCCTGAACGCGCTCTACACCGCCGAGGGCGCGCGCCAGTCGATGCTGGTCGAGGCCGTGCACGGCATGCGCACGGTGAAGGCCCTGGCCATCGAGCCAAGCAAGCGGCGCGAATGGGACCAGCGTTCGGCCCAGGCCATCACCATGCACTTCCGGGTCGGCCAGATTTCGATCGCCGGCAATGCCGTCACCGACTTCCTCGGCAAGCTGCTGCCGGTGGTGATCATCGTGATCGGCGCCGGCGATGTGTTCGACAACACCCTGACGGTCGGCGCCCTGATCGCCTTCCAGATGATTTCCGGCCGCGTCGTGCAGCCCCTGATCGCCATCGTCGGCCTGGTCAATGAATACCAGGAGACCGCGCTGTCGGTGCGCATGCTGGGCGAGGTGATGAACCGCGCGCCCGAAGGCCGCCTCGGCGCCGGCGGCCTGCGCCCCACGCTGCAGGGCGAGATCCGCTTCGACGACGTGACCTTCCGCTATCCGGGCGCGGCCAATCTGGCCCTGAACAAGGCCAGCCTGACGATCAAGGCCGGCTCGCTGGTCGGCATCGTCGGCCGTTCCGGTTCGGGCAAGACCACGCTCACCAAGCTGATCCAGGGCCTGTACAGCGTGCAGGAAGGCGTGATCCGCTTCGACGGCATCGATGCGCGCGAGATCGAACTGGCCCACCTGCGCCGCCAGGTCGGCGTGGTGCTGCAGGAGAACTTCCTGTTCCGCGGCACGGTCAAGGAAAACATCACCCAGACCAAGCCCGACGCCACCTTCGAGGAAGTGGTGGCCGCCTGCCAGGCCGCCGGCGCCGACGAATTCATCGAGCGTCTGCCGCAGGGCTATGACACCGTGCTCGAAGAAAACGCCTCGAACCTCTCGGGCGGCCAGAAGCAGCGCCTGTCGATCGCCCGCTCGCTGCTGGCCAAGCCGCGCGTGCTGATTCTCGATGAAGCGGCTTCGGCACTCGATCCCGAGAGCGAAGCCATCTTCATTAACAACCTGTCCAAGATCGCGGTGGGCAAGACGGTGATCATGATCTCGCACCGCCTGTCGACCCTGGTCAATGCCGATGCCATCCTCGTCATGCAGCACGGACGCCTGATGGATGCCGGCCGCCACGAAGAACTGCTGTCCCGCTGCGAAACCTACCAACATCTATGGAACCAACAGACAAGCCACCTGTGAAGGACCACCTGGTCGTCGACTTCCTCCCGGACGCGGACGAGATCGAACGCCGGCCGCTGCCGCCCGTCACGCGCCTGACCCTCAAGCTGCTGCTGGCGGCCCTGGTGCTGTTCGTGCTGTGGGCCAGCTTTTCCCAGGTCGACCTGATCGTGACCGGGCGCGGACGCCTGGTGAATCCGCTGCCGAACACGGTCGTGCAGCCGCTCGAAACCTCGATCATCCAGAGCATCGACGTGCGCGTCGGCCAGGTGGTGAAGAAGGGCGAACGCCTGGCCACGCTCGACCCGACCTTTACCCAGGCCGACGAGGCCCAGCTGCGCTCGCGCCTGAAGAGCCTGGAAACCCAGGCGGCCGGGCTCGAATCCGAGCTGGCCGGCAAAACGGCGGGCGGCAAGCATACCGATGCCGACGCCCGTCTGCAGGCCCAGCTCTCGACCGAGCGCCAGGCCAATTTCCAGGCCCAGTCGCAGCGCCTGAGCGAGACCATCGCCAAGCTGCAGGCTTCGCTCGAGACCAATAAGCGCGACGTCCAGACCCTGGGCGCGCGCGTGAAGTCGCTGCGCGAAATCGAGGCGATGCAGGAAAAGCTGGTCAACCAGAACTACGGCGCCCGCCTGCATCTGCTCGAAGCCCAGGACAAGCGCCTCGAAGTCGAGCGCGATCTGCAGCTGTCGATCAACAAGGAAGCCGAGATCAAGCGCGATCTGGCCGCCGCCCAGGCCGAGAAGACCGCCTTCGACAAGGGCTGGCGCCAGAAGGCCATGGAAGACCTGCTGAACGTCACGCGCGAACGCGACAGTGTGGCCGAGCAGCTGGCCAAGGCCGACAAGCGCCACCGCCTGGTGAATCTGACCTCGCCGATCGATGGCGTGATCCTGGAGCTGTCCAAGCTGACGCCGGGCTCGGTGGTGAAAGAGGCCGAGCCGATGTTCACGATCGTGCCGCTGAACGGCCAGCTGGAAGCCGAAGTGCAGATCGACGCGGCCGACGTCGGCTATGTGAAGAAGGGCGCGCTCACCCACATCAAGATCGACGCCTTCCCCTTCCAGAAGCATGGCATCGTCGACGGCAAGGTGCGCACCATCAGCGAAGACAGCTTCCGGCGCGAGCAGGCCACGCCCGGGGCCGTGTCCGACTCCTACTATCTGAGCCGGATCGCGTATGGCACGCCGAAGCTGAAGAGCATGGGCGAGCATGCGCGTCTGCTGCCCGGCATGACGGTGACGGCCGAAATCAAGGTCGGCACCCGCTCCGTCATGTCCTATCTGCTGTGGCCGCTCACCAAGGCCATGGACGAGTCGATCCGCGAACCGTAAAGCGCGCGCAGGGGTATCATTCCAGGGAGAACACAACCCTGGAGACACCCCTGCATGAGCACCCTCGCCCGTTTCCCCCGCGTGCGCCTGACCCAGGCGCCCACCCCGCTCGAGCCCCTGCCCAATCTGAGCAAGCTGCTCGGCGGTCCGAATCTCTACATCAAGCGCGATGACAACACCGGCCTTGCGCTCGGTGGCAACAAGACGCGCAAGCTCGAATTCCTCATGGGCGAGGCGCTGGCCCAGGGCGCCACCCACATCGTGACCCAGGGCGCGACCCAGTCGAACCACGTGCGCCAGACGATTGCCGCGGCCAACAAGCTGGGCCTGCGCTGCACGGTGCTGCTGGAAGAGCGCGTCAGCGACGGCGCGCCCGAGTACTACCGCAACGGCAATGTGCTGCTCGACCAGATCATGGGCGCGAGCATCGAAACGCGGCCGGGCGGGATCGACATGAATGCCGAGCTGATCCCCGTCGGCGAGCGCCTGCGCGCGGCCGGCGAACGGCCCTATCTGATTCCGGGCGGCGGCTCGAATCCGATTGGCGCGCTCGGCTATGTGGTGGCGGCCCAGGAGATCATCGCCCAGAGTACCGAGCAGGGTCTGGTGGTCGACGCCGTCGTGCACGCGACCGGCAGCACCGGCACCCAGGCCGGGCTGGTGGTCGGCATGGAGATGGCCAACAGCGGCATTCCCGTACTGGGCGTGAGCGTGCGCCAGCCGCAGGCCAGGCAGATCGAGAACGTCACCCGCCTGGCGCAGCAGACCTGGCAGCTGCTCGAACTGCCGGGCGCGCTGCGGCCCGAGGCCGTGCAGGTCAATGCCGAGTATGTCGGCGCCGGCTACGGCATCACGACCGAGGCCTCGAACGCCACCATCGGCCTGCTGGCCCGGACCGAGGGCATCCTGCTCGATCCGGTCTACAGCGCCAAGGGCTTTGCCGGCCTGCTCGACCTGATCCGCCAGGGCCACTACCGGGCCGGCCAGAACATCGTGTTCGTCCACACGGGCGGGGCGGTCGGCCTGTTCGGCTACCGCGAGGTGCTGCAGCCGGACGGCGGCCTGCGATGAAGCAGCCGGGTCTGGTCGGCGTGCTTGGCGGCATGGGGCCGCTGGCGACCGTCGATTTCCTGCACAAGCTGGTCGCCCTGACCCCGGCCGCGCGCGACCAGGACCATGTGCCGACCGTGGTCTGGAATGTGCCGCAGGTGCCCGACCGCCAGCACTATCTGGCCGGGCACGGGGCCGATCCGCTGCCGGCCCTGCTGGCCGGCGTGGCCGCGCTCAACCAGGCCGGGGCCTGCCGCATCGTCATTCCCTGCAACACGGCGCACTACTGGTATGCGGCGCTGGCGGCGGCGAGCGCCGCACCGATTCTGCACATTGCCGACATCACCGTGGACGCGCTGGCGCTGGCGCCCGGGGCGAGGGTCGGCCTGATCGCGACCGAGGCCACGCTGGCGGCCGGCATCTACCAGCAGCGCCTGGCCGCGCGCGGCCTGGATTGCCTGGTGCCGGCGCCCGAGATCACGCGCACCGCCTTCACGCCCGGCTGCTACGCCGTCAAGCGCCACGCCCTGGCCGAGGGCGGCGCCCTGCTGGCCCAGGTGGCCGATCATCTGCAGGCGCGCGGCGCCGAGCGCCTGATCCTGGCCTGCACCGAAGTCCCGCCCGCGCTGAGCGCGATCGCCTCCCCCCATCTCGCGCACAGCATCGACCCGGCCGACGCGCTGGCGCGCGCCCTGATCGCCACATGGCAAAAAGAAAAATCGGGGTCAGACCCCGATTTTCCCGCCAGATAAATCAGGGTCTGACCCCGTTTTTTTTTAATGCCCGACACTGCTGATTGCGGCCGCCGGAAAAATGGGGTCAGACCCCATTTTTCTATCAGGCACGGTAGAGGATGTCGGTCGCCTGCTTGATCACGGCTTGCAGGCGGTCGACGTTGGCCACGCCTTTTTTCAGCTCTTCGTGCATGCTCGACATGAACCACATGCAGGTCACGAGCTTGTTGGTCAGCATGTCGTGCACCTGGGCGCGGCTGCGGATGTACTTGCCATGCTGGTGGGCGTCGCACAGCAGCTCGAGCCATTCGATGTTCGAGTTGATGCGGATGACATTGCCGCGCGCCGAGTCCTGGCCGCCGTGGATGCGGAAATAGCTGAGCGCCTCGGGCAGGTACACGCAGTTGTACTCGGTCAGCGCGGCCAGCCAGGTGGCCACGTCGGACAGCACCGAATACTGCTTGCCCAGGAACAGGCCGAACTTCTCGCCGATCGCGGCGCGGCGGAACAGGGCCGTGGTCGGCTCGCCGATGATATTGCTGCCATTGGTCAGTAGCATGTCGCCGAGCGACTGGCCGGTGATCATGGTCTCGTTCGGGAACAGGCGCTCGGTCCCGGGAATCGGCGCCATGAAATTGCCGTCCTTGTCGATCAGCTGGCGGAAGGAGGTCACCAGGCCGATATCGGGCCGCGCCAGCATATACGCCATCATGCGCTCGATCTTGGCCGGATGGAACAGGTCGTCGTCCATCAGGTAGTTGATGAACTCCCCGCTCGCATGGGCCAGGCAATTGTTGAAATTGTCCATCGGCCCGGTGTTGTGCTGGCGCAGGTAGGTGACGTGCGGATTGGCCTTCAGCAGCGGCGCCAGGCGCTCGGCCGTCTGCTCGTTGTCGCTGTTGTCGGAGATGACGACCTCGAGATTCTCCCAGCCCTGGGCCAGCGCGCTCTTGAGCGCCAGCTCGGTGTATTCGGGGCGGTTGTGGGTCGGAATCAGGATCGACACGCGCGGCAGCTTGCTGGTGCTGGCCGGCCGGGCCAGCGGCTTGCGCTCGGCCGCATTCTCGCGCTTGGGCGCGCCGCCGATGGCCACGCGCTCGTAGGCGTCTTCGAGGTCGCGCACGAACTGCTCGCTGTCGAACAGGGCGCAGCTGTCGCGCACTTCGGCCAGATGGGTCTTGTAGGCGGCCGCCTTGGCGCGGTCCTGGCCGATGGCGACGGCCTTCTCTTCGTAGTCGGCGACGTTGTCGGTGATCAGCTCGGGCAGGCCGACCGCTTTCAGCAGGCTGCCCGACATGCGCGAGGCAAAGGTGCGGCCCATGCAGGCCAGCACCGGCAGACCGGCCCACAGCGCATCGCTGGTGGTGGTGCCGCCGCCGAACGGGCGGGTGTCGAGGAACAGGTCGGCCACGCGGTAGCGCGCCAGGTAGTCGGCCGGCAGCGCGCGCTCGGCGAAGATCAGGCGCTCGCGCGCGACCCCGTGCAGCTCGGCCTGGCGCCACAGATTGGTGCGCACGGTCTCGTGGTCGGACACCAGCCACAGCACGCTGTCGGGCACGCGCTTCAGGATCCGCATCCAGGTCTCGAACATCTCCGGATTGATCTTGAAGTTGTTGTTGAAGGCGCAGTAGACGAAGGCGTCTTCGGGCAGGCTGAGCGCGGCGCGGGTCGGGGTGGCGCCGACCTGGCGCTGGCGGTCGTTGATCTGGAAGCAGCGCGGCATGTGCAGCGGCTTCTCGCTGAAATACGGTTCGAGCTCGGGCGGCAGCACGGTCGGATCGGCGATCACGTAGTCGATCTCGGGGTGGGCCGTGGGGCCGGGCAGGCCGAGCCAGGTGATCTGCACCGGCGCCGGGCGGTACATCAGGATGTTCGGGCGCGCGCCGTGGGTCAGGCCCTGCAGGTCGACCAGGATGTCGATCTCGTGCTGACGGATCAGCTTGGCGGCGTCCTCGTCGCTGACGCTGTGCAGGCGGATGTGGTGGTCGAAGCCGGCCGTCACGCGCTGGCGCAGGCTGGAACCGTCTTCGCGGCTCCAGTCGAAGCCATACACTTCGACGCGATTGCGGTCGTGCAGGCCGTACAGTTCGGCCGTGAGGATCGACACCGCATGGGCGCAGAAGTCGCCCGACAGATAGCCGATGCGCAGGCGCGAGTGGCCGTAGGACACGGGCCCGGACAGGCGCGCCACGTCCTTGACGACTTTCTCCTCGATGAAGCGGCGCGAGGCGGCCAGCTGCATGGCCGGGTCGCCCGAGGCCGACAGCATGGCCAGGGCCGAGGTCGAATCGAGCAGCTTGTCCTCGGCGATGCCGCTGGCGCTGCTGCTGTACACGGGCCACTTGCACTGCTTCTGGCGCAGATGGACCCAGTGGGTCATCACATTGGTCTGCTCGGGATTGATGGCGAGGCTGCGCGTGAGCATGTCCTCGGCATCGGGGTAGCGCTTGAGAATTTCGAGCAGGCGGCCCAGATTGTTCAGGCCCTGCACGTGGTGGGCCTTCTCGGTGGCCACTTCGGGATTGGCGACGTCGAGCACCTTGCGCCATTGTTCGAGCGCTTCCTCGGGCCGGCCCATGCGTTCGAGCAGGGTGCCCAGGTTCAGCAGGCCTTCGCAGAAGGCGGGGTTCTGGGCGACGGCGGCGCGGTAGCAGCCCTCGGCCCCGGTCAGGTCGCCGGTGTCGGACAGCAGCACGCCGAGATTGAACTGGGCCGCATAGGCGACCGGGGTGGCGGTGGCGGCCAGCCAGCGGCGGTAGAGTTCGATCGCCATCTGCTTCTGGCCGGCTTCGCCCAGCTTGCCGGCGACATTGAACAGGTCGACGATGCTGAGCGTGCCCTGCTCCGCGCTGCGGAAGGCAAATTCGAGGATCTGCTGGGCCGACAGCGGGGCTTCGGCGGCGGCGTGGGCGGGCGGCGGGGTCTTTTTCTTCGACATGTTCGGACGGGGTCAGGGGTTCGGGGACTATTATTGCCTAGCTCATTGGCCGAGCACAATGCGCAGCGCCTGGGCCACGACGGCCTCGATCTGCGCGAGCGGGACGGCGCCGGCACGGATCTTGGCGTGTTCTTCCGTCAGGTGGTAGACCGAGGTCACCAGTTTCGAGCTGAGCAGGGCGCGCACGCGCTCGCGCTCGGCGAAGAACAGGCCGTGCTCGTGGGCGTCGCACAGCAGCTGCAGCCATTCGACATTGGCGCGGATGCGGATGGTGTCGCCGCGCCCGTCCTGCGCCTGGTGCAGGCGGAAATAGCTGAGCGCGTCGGGCAGGTAGGCGAGGTCGTGGCGCGCCAGGATATTGAGCCAGCTGGCCACATCGGACAGCACCACATACGGGCGGCCGCAGAAATGCATCCACTGGTCCTGCAAAATGGCACGGCGCCACAGGGCCGTGGTCGGCTCGCCGATCAGGTTGCGGCCCTCGTGCAGGATTTTTTCGCCCATGGTGGCGCCGCTGACGATCACCGGATTGTCGAACAGGCGCTCGGTGCCGGGAATCGGGTCGAGCGGCTGGCCGGCCGCGTCGATCAGCTGGCGGAAGGAGGTCACGAGGCCGACCTTGGGATTGGCCAGCATCACTTCCACCATGCGCTGCAGCTTCTCGGGCGCGAACAGGTCGTCGTCCATCAGCAGGTTCACGTATTCGCCTTGGGCGCGGCCGTAGGCATTGCGCCAGTTCTCGGTCAGGCTGGCGCCGGGGATGTGCGAATACTGGATGCACGGGTAGGTGGCGACATACGGGGCCAAACGCAGGCGGGTGGCGTCGTCCGGGCTGTTGTCGCTGATGAGGATTTCTAGATTGCCGTAGGTCTGGGCCAGCACCGAGCGCAGCGCCTGCTCGGCATAGTCGGGGCGGCAGTGGGTCGGCATCACCACCGACACCAGGGGCCAGGCGGTGTTTGCCGTCAGCGGGCGCAGCAGGTCCTGCTGGCCCTGCAGGCCGTCCTCGGGCTTGCAGGCCACGCTGAGGAAGGCGTCTTCCAGATCGCGCACCAGGCGCGGCGTGTCGAACAGGTCGCAGCTGGCGCGGTTGGCGTCGAGGCGGGCGCGCAGGGCAGCCAGGCGCGCGCGCTCGCGCCCGAGGGCGATGGCCTGGGCCTCGTAGTCGGCCAGGGTCTCGGTGATCAGTTCCGGCAGGCCAACCGCGTGCAGCAGGCTGCCGGCCATGCGCGAGGCGAACACGCGGCCGGCGCGGGTCAGCACCGGCAGCCCGGCCCACAGGGCATCGCTGGCCGTGGTGCCGCCGCCGAAGGGGTAGCAGTCGAGGAACAGGTCGGCCAGACGGTAGCGCGCCAGATAATCCTGCGGCTGGGCGCGGCGGGCGAACACCAGACGCGCCGGATCGACCCCCGCGGCCGCGGCTTCACGCGCCAGATTGGCGCGCGCCTGGGCGCCGTCGACGGCCAGCCACAGCACGCTGCCGGGCACGCCCTGGAGGATGCGCATCCAGGCGGCGAAGACCTCGGGCGTGATCTTGAAAACATTGTTGAAGGCGGCGAACACGGTGCCGTCCTCGGGCAGGCCCTCGGCCGCACGGGTGCCGGTCGGGCCGATCGCGCGCTGGCGGTCATTGGCCTGGAACACGCGCGGCAGATACAGCGGCTGTTCGCTGAAATGGGCGGCCAGCGCGGGCGGCAGCACATAGCGGTCGGCCACCACATAGTCGATCGCGGGCAGGCCGGTCGGACCGGGGAAGCCGAGCCAGGTCAGCTGCACGGGCGCCGGGCGCCAGCTGAGGATGTCGTGGCGCGTGCCCTGGGTCAGGCCATGCAGGTCGACCAGGATGTCGATTTCATGGGCGCGGATCAGGCGCGCGGCCTGCTCGTCGCTCAGGCTGTGCAGGCGGATATGGTGGTCGAAGCCGGCCCGCACGCGCTGTTGCAGGTGGGTGCCGTCCTCGCGCGACCAGTCGAAGCCGTACACCTCGAAGCGGCTGCGGTCGTGCAGGCCATACACTTCGGCCGTCAGGATCGACACCGCATGGGCGCAGAAGTCGCCCGACAGATAGCCGATGCGCAGGCGCGTGTGGCCGTAGCTCTTGCGCTCGCACAGCGGGCTTTGCAGGGGCAGCACCTTCTTCTCGACATAGCGGCGCGCGGCCGCCAGCTGTTCGGCCGGCGCGTCGGTCAGGCCGAGCGTGGCCAGGGCCGACATGCCGGCGCGCAGTTCGGTTTCGCTGAGGCCGAAGTCATTGGCGAACACGGGCCAGGCGCACTGCTTCTGGCGCAGATAGACCCAGTGGGTGATCACATTCTGCTGGCTGTTGTCGATGCGCAGGCTGTCGGCCAGCGCAGCCTCGGCCTCCGGATAGCGCTTCTGGATTTCGAGCAGGCGGCCCAGATTATTGAGCAGCTGCAGGCGCATGGCGCGGTCGTGCTCGTGGCCGAGGTCGCCATGCGCGAGCCCGGCGCGCCAGATGGCCAGGGCCTCGTCCGGGCGGCCCTGGCGCTCATGCAGGGTGCCCAGATTCAGGCGCGCCTCGGCAAAGGCCGGGTTCTGCGCGAGCGCCGCCTCGTAGGCCGCCTGGGCTTCCTGGTCGCGCCCTTCCTGGGTCAGCAGCACGCCCAGATTGAAGCGCACCGCATAGGCCGCCTCGGAGCCGGTGGTGTTCAGCCACAGGTGGTAGAGGTCGATGGCCAGCTGGGCAAAACCGGCCGTGTTCAGGCGCTGGGCCAGACCGAACAAGTCGATGATGGTCAGCTGGGCCTGGCGGGCGCGCAGGATCGCCTGCTGGGTCGCTTCCAGCAATTCCGTGTTCGGCGGCAGTGGGGTCAGGTTCATGGTCATGGGCACAGGGTCGGATCCTGAACAGGCTAACAGAGGCCAGTGCGCGCCAGTCGCTGAAATAGCGGGCGCTTCCGGCCCCAGTTCTTTGCTGGCAGGCCCTGGTTTCTGCGTAGAATGCGCATATTGTCCACCTTTGCCGCCCTCATGCCCATGCCTTTGCCACCGTCCGATCTCGATGCCAGCTGCGACCTCGTCGGCGCGCCCGCCTGGGAGAAGCTGCGCGGCAAGCGCGTGTTTCTGACCGGCGGCACCGGCTTTATCGGCAAATGGCTGCTGGCCACGCTGCTGCGGGCGAATGACAGGCTGGCGCTCGGCTGCGCGCTGATCGTGCTGACGCGCGACCCGGCCGCCTTCCGCGCCGCCCATCCGGAACTGGCGGGCGCGCCCAGCGTGCAGCTGCTGGCCGGCGATGTGCGCGATTTCGCCTTTCCGGCCGAGTCCATCGATTATGTGATCCACGCGGCGGCCGACGTGGTCGCCCCGAGCGATCCGCTGAGCACCCTGGCCGTGGCCATCGAAGGCACGCGCCGCGTGCTCGACCTAGCCGTGGCGCGCGGCGCGCGCGATGTCCTGTTCCTGAGCTCGGGCGCCGTGTACGGGCGCCAGCCGCCCGAACTGGACGCCGTGCCCGAGAGCTATGCCGGCGCGCCCGATCCGGCCGCCGCCAATGCCGCTTACGGCGAAGGCAAGCGCGTGGCCGAACTGCTGTGCCACCAGTATGCGGCCCAGCATGGCCTGGCCGTGCGCATCGCGCGCTGCTTCGCCTTCGTCGGCCCGTATCTGGCGCTCGACCGCCAGTTCGCCGTCGGTAATTTCATACGCGACGCCCTGGCCGGGCAGGACATCGTGATCCAGGGCGACGGCCGGCCGTATCGCAGCTATTTGTACGCGTCCGACCTGTCGGGCTGGCTGTGGGCCCTGCTGCTGCGCGGCCCGGCCGGCGCCGTCGTCAATGTCGGCGGCGACGAGGCGCTCAGCATTGCCGAGCTGGCCGCGCGCGTGGTCCAGGTGCTGCAGGCGCCCTCGCGCGTGCAGGTGCTGCGCGCGCCCGGGCCCGGTCCGGCCGAGCGCTACGTGCCCGACATCCGCCAACTCCGTGCCCTGCTCGACCTGCCGGCGCCGATCCCGCTCGACGTGGGGATCGCCCGCACGGCTGCCTGGCATCTTTCCCAAAAAGGCAAACCATGACCGATACCCTTTCGCTGGCCAAAGACATCCGGCGCGAAGCCCTGAAGATGGTGCACCGGGCCAAGGCCTCGCACATTGCCAGCGCCCTGTCGATTGTCGACATTCTGGCCGTGCTGTACGGGCGCGTGCTGCGCGTCGATCCGGCCCAGCCTGCCTGGAGCGCACGCGACCGCTTCATCCTCAGCAAAGGCCACGCCTGCGTCGGCGTGTATGCGACGCTGGCCGTGTCCGGCTTCTTCCCGCGGGAACAGCTGAGCACCTATGGCCAGGACTTCTCCGACCTGATGAACCACATCAGCCACAAGGTGCCGGGCGTTGAATTCTCGACCGGTTCGCTCGGGCATGGCCTGCCTTTCGGGGTCGGCAAGGCGCTGGCGGCCAAGCGGCGCGGCCAGGACTGGCGCACCGTGGTGCTGTGTTCGGACGGCGAATGGGGCGAAGGCAGCAACTGGGAAGCCGTGCTGTTCGCCCACCACCATCAGCTCGACAATCTGACTGTGGTGATCGACTACAACAAGCTGCAGAGCCTGACCACCGTGGCCGAGACCCTGGCGCTGGAACCCTTTGTCGACAAGTTCCGCGCGTTTGGCTGGGCCGTGCAGGAAGTGGACGGCCACGACCATGCGGCCCTGGCCGGCGCGCTCGCCAGCACGCCCTGGCAGGCCGGCAAGCCGAGCGTGCTGATCGCCCACACGACCAAGGGCAAGGGCGTGAGCTTCATGGAAAACACCGTGGACTGGCACTACCGCAGCCCGAATGACGAACATCTGGCCGCCGCACTGGCCGAACTGGCCTGACAGGAAAGCCCATGCGTAACGCCTTTATCGATGAACTGGTGGCCCTGGCCGCCGCGCACCCACAGATCGCCCTGGTCGTGGGCGACCTTGGTTACTCCGTGATCGAGCCGTTTGCCGACCGCTTTCCTGATCGTTTCTGGAACGCCGGCGTGGCCGAGCAGAACATGACCGGCCTGGCGGCCGGCCTGGCCTCCGAGGGCTATCACGTGTTCACGTATTCGATCGCGAACTTCCCGACCTTCCGCTGCGCCGAGCAGATCCGCAATGACGTCGCCTATCACAAGCTGCCGGTGACGGTGGTGGCGGTCGGCGGCGGCCTCGCGTATGGCGCGCTCGGCTATTCCCACCATGCCGTGCAGGACTATGCGCTGATGCGCTGCATGCCGAATATGCTGATCGGCGCGCCTGGCGACCCGCTCGAAACGCGCGCCGTGATGCGCTATCTGGTCGAGCACCCCGGCCCCTCGTATCTGCGCCTGGGCAAGGCCGGCGAACCCGTATTCCACGCGAGCGTGCCGAGCGTGGCGCCCGGCCAATGGCTGCGCGTGGCCGAGGGGCGCGAGGATTCCGTGCTGCTGAGCACGGGGGCGGCCCTCGGTGCGGCCCTGAAGTCGGCGGCTGGCCAGGCCGTGTATTCGATGCCGCTGTGGGGCATGGACAGCAAGAGCGGCCAGGCGGCCCAGCTGGCGCGGTTCGGCGCCGTGCAGACCTGGGAAGACCATCTCGAAGATGGCGGCTTCGGCGCCTGGCTGATGGAAGCCCTGGCCAAGCAGGACCCGGCGCTGCTGGCGCGCCTGCGTATGCGCGCGCTCGACCCCAAGGTGTGCGGCGCGGTCGGCAGCCAGTCCACCCTGAACGCCTGGGGCGGCCTGACGGCCTGAGCGGCGCCGCGCGCCCACAAAAAAAGCGGGCCGCGGCCCGCTTTTTTTCTCCCCAGACAAATCGGGGTCAGACCCCATTTATCCGTGCGGATAAATGGGGTCTGACCCCGATTTATCTGAGGGGCAAGGTTGTGCTCAGAAGCCGCCGACGCCGAAGAAGGTCTCCAGCTTGTCGACCACGAAGTCGAGCATCTCACGCGTCAGGCCCGGGTAGACGCCGATCCAGAAGGTGTCGTTCATCACGCGGTCGGTATTGGTCAGCTCGCCACTGATGCGGTAGTTGCGGCCTTGCATGTAGGGCTGGCGCGTCAGATTGCCGGCGAAGAGCAGGCGCGTGCCGATCTTGTGTTCGTCCAAGTAGGTCAGCAGGTCCACGCGCGTGCAGTTCGCTTCCGGCTTGAGCGTCAGCGGGAAACCGAACCAGGACGGATCGGCGCCGGCCGTCGCCTGCGGCAGGATCAGGAACTCGGCACAGCTTTGCAGACGCTCGCTCAGGTAGGCGAAGTTGTCCTTGCGCGCCTGGATGAAGTCCGGTGCGCGGTCGAGCTGGGCCAGGCCGCAGGCCGCCTGCATGTCGGTGATCTTGAGGTTGTAGCCGAGGTGGCTGTAGGTGTACTTGTGGTCATAGCCCTGCGGCAGCGTGCCGAGGCACCAGCAGAAGCGCTTGCCACAGGTATTGTCCTTGCCCGGCGGGCAGTAGCAGTCGCGGCCCCAGTCGCGGAAGGATTCGGCGATCGCCTTCAGCTCGGCATTATTGGTGAATACGGCGCCGCCCTCGCCCATCGTGATGTGGTGGGCCGGGTAGAAGGACAGGGTGCCGATGTCGCCGAAGGTGCCGACCAGCTGGCCCTGGTAGGTCGAGCCGAGCGCGTCGCAGCAGTCCTCGACCAGCCACAGCTTGTACTTCTTGCACAGCGCGACGATCACCTCGAGGTTGTACGGGTTGCCGAGCGTGTGGGCCAGCATGATGGCCTTGGTCTTGGGCGTGATCGCCGCCTCGATCTTGCTGGCGTCGATGTTGTAGGTGCCCAGCTCGACGTCGACGAAGACGGGCACGGCGCCGAACTGGATGATCGGGTTGACCGTCGTCGGGAAGCCGGCCGCCACCCCGATCACCTCGTCGCCGGGCTGGATCGCGCGCGCGCCCAGCTTGGGCGAGGTCAGCGCGTGGAAGGCGACCAGATTGGCCGAGGAGCCGGAGTTCACCGTGATCAGATGCTGGACGCCGAGGAAGGCGGCCAGCTTCTTCTCGAAGGCATCGTTGAAGCGGCCGGTGGTCAGCCAGGCGTCGAGCGAGGCCTCGACCATCATCTGCATCTCGGGCGCGCCGACCACTTTGCCGGCCGGCGGCACTGCCGTCTGGCCCGGGTTGAAAGGACGCGGGCCGCTGGTCAGGGCGCCGTATTCGGCCACCAGGGCGGCGATCTGCGCGCGCAGTTGTTCGGGAGTCTTGTCAGTCATGTTTTCTCAGCTCAAAGGAGTCGAAGCGTAGTCGTCGATCTGGGACAGGGTGAAGGCGCGCATGTCGGCGCCCGCCAGTTCGGCCCGGTGCCAGTCGATGATCTTGTCAATCGCCGTGCCCAGATGCCAGCGCGGGCGCCAGTGCAGCACGGCATGCGCCTTGGCGCAGTCGAGTTTCAGGTAATGGGCCTCGTGCGGCTGCGGCGCATGGTCGCGTTCCCAGCGCGCGCCCTCGCCCCAGGCGTGGCACATGCGGCTGACAATCCATTCGACCGGACGGGCATCGCTGTCGTGCGGGCCGAAGTTGAAGCCTTCGGCGAAGCTGGGGCCGTGGCTGTACAGCTTTTCGGCCAGGCTCAGGTAGCCCGACAGCGGCTCGAGCACGTGCTGCCACGGACGGATCGCGTGCGGATTGCGGATCTTCACCGCCTGGCCGCTGGTGACGGCGCGCACCAGATCCGGCACCAGCCGGTCCAGGGCCCAGTCGCCGCCGCCGATCACATTGCCGGCGCGCGCCGAGGCCAGGCCGACCCCGTGCGTGCCATGCTGGACCGGGTTGAAGAAGGAATTGCGGTAGGCCGCCGTCACCAGTTCGGCGCAGCCCTTGCTGGCCGAATAGGGATCATAGCCGCCCATGGCTTCCGTCTCGCGGTAGCCCCAGACCCATTCCTTGTTCTCGTAGCATTTATCGCTGGTCACATTGACGACCGCGCGGATGCCCGGCGTCTGGCGCACGGCATCGAGCAGATTGACCAGGCCCATCACATTGGTGCTGAAGGTGCCGGCCGGATCGGCATACGAGGGCCGCACCAGAGCCTGGGCGGCCAGGTGCAGCACGATCTCCGGCTGGGCCGCGCGCAGGGCGGCGCCGAGGGCGGCCGCATCGCGCACATCGCCGATGACCGAATGCATGCCTTCACCGACGCGGGCGACCTCGAACAGGCTCGGGGTGGTGGCCGGCGGCAGGGCGAAGCCGGTGATCTCGGCGCCCAGCTGCTGCAGCCACAGGCACAGCCAGCTGCCCTTGAAGCCCGTATGGCCGGTGACGAAAACGCGCTTGCCGCGCCAGAATCCGGGCGTCATTGCCAGCTCTTCCAGGGCGCCTTGCCGGCGGCCCAGAGTTCTTCGAGCAGGGTGCGGTCGCGCAGGGTATCCATCGGCTGCCAGAAGCCGCGGTGGATGTAGGCGTCGAGCTGGCCCTGCTTGGCCAGGCTTTCGAGCGGGCCTTTTTCCCAGACGGTGCTGTCGTCCTCGACCAGATTGATGACCTGGGGCGAGAGCACGAAGAAGCCGCCGTTGATCAGGCCGCCGTCACCCTGGGGCTTCTCCATGAATTCGCGCACATGATGGCCGTCCAGATTCAGCAGGCCAAAGCGGCCCGGCGGCTGCACGGCCGTCAGCGTGGCCAGCTTGCCATGCGCCTTGTGGAAGGCGATGGTGGCCGAGATGTCGACATCCGACACCCCATCGCCATAGGTGAAGCAGAAGGGCTCATCGCCCTCGAGGTATTTGCGCACCCGTTTCAGGCGGCCGCCGGTCATGGTCTCGGCGCCGGTATCGACCAGGGTGACCTTCCAGGGCTCGGCCTTACGCGAGTGCACTTCCATCGTGTTGTAGTGCAGGTCGAAGGTCACATCCGAGGTATGCAGGAAGTAATTCGAGAAGAATTCCTTGATGACGAAACCCTTATAGCCGCAGCAGACGACGAAGTCCGTGATGCCATGGGCCGCATACATCTTCATGATGTGCCAGAGGATCGGCATGCCGCCGATTTCGACCATCGGCTTCGGGCGGACCGTCGTTTCTTCGCTCAGGCGCGTGCCGAGACCCCCGGCCAGGATGACTGCTTTCATGGAAATCCCTGAAAAGGATGGAGACCAGAGCATTGTGCGCCGGCTTGTCGGTATTTTAAACCGGAAATAGAGGCAGCTTTCTCCCCCAAAACCGACGGGGTCAGGTCCGGCAATCGGACATCTGAGAACTTTTTTGGCGCCGCCTTGTCGCTTGGCGGCGATGACAGCGCGTGCTGTCAGAAGTTCTCAAATGTCCGATTGCCGGACCTGACCCCGTTTGGGATTAGTGCTTGGGCGGGAGGGCGAGGTGGCCGTCGCTCAGGGCCTGGCGCAGGCGCTTGGCCAGCTCTTCGCCCGGGGCGGCGCGCTCGCTCAGGGCGCCGGCCTGCACGCTCGCGTACTCGCTCAGCACGCGCGCCAGGGTCCCGGCCTGCTGGGCCAGATCGCTGACGGTCGGGCCGCTCGCGGGCGCGCTCGGCTGCCAGGCGCTCAGGGCGTCGCGCAGGGCGCTGACCTGATTGCTGAGCTGGCCGGTGCGGAACCAGACGTCGGCCGTCGCGTGCTGCTGGCCATCGGCCGTCGTGTAGCTGGCCGTCAGGCCGACCAGGTTGCCATTGTCGACCTGGGCGCTGGCCTGGGCTTGCGTACTCAGGCTGGTGATGTGCAGCTCCGCCAGGGTCTTCAGCTCGCCGGCGCCGGTCTGGCCGTCGTGGTCGGCGTCGACCCACACGCGCAGCTGGCTGAAGGCGCTGTCGCGCGCATCGATCACGCCGTCGCCATTGCTGTCGAGGGCGGCCAGGGCCTGGTAGCCGTCGCGTGCATGGCTGCCGTCGGGCAGCAGGCTGGCGCTGCCGAACAGCTCGCTGCCGTCGTCGATGCGGCCATTGCCGTTGCGGTCGATCGCCAGCAGGCCGTCCTTGCCGCCCACCCAGCCGGTGCCGACGGCCTGGCCCGTGGCGCGGATGTCGAACTGCACGCCGGCCGCCAGCGACAGGGTCTGCACGCCATTGCCGTCGAGGTCGAGCACGAGCGGCGTGGCGTAGCGGCTCGAACTGGGGTCGAGCGCCATGGTCTGGTCGACGCTCAGCGCGGCGATCTGGCTGTCGCTGAAGTAGCCGATCTGGGCAGTGCTGAGCACGGCCAGGTCTTCGGTCTCGAGCGCGGCCACCTGGGCCGTGCTCATCACGCCGATCTGGGCCGAATTGAGCACGCTGGCCTGGGTCGTCGTGATGGCGGCGATTTCGGCCGTCGTCAGGGCGCCGAACTGGCTGGCCTTGATTGCATTGAACTGGGCCGTGTTCAGGCTCTGGATCTGGTCGCTCGTCAGCGCCGCCAGCTGGTAGGTGCCGAGATTGCCGATCTGGCTGCTCAGCATGGCGGCGGTCTGCTCGGTGGTCAGGGCCTGCACCTGGTCGGCGCCCAGGGCCTGCAGCTGGCTGGCCTTGAGCTGGGTCACCTGGTAGGTGGTCAGCGCGGCCACCTGCTGGGTGCCGAACACGCCGATCTGGCTGGCATTGAGCACGCCGATCTGGGCCGAATTCAGGGCCCGGATCTGGTCGCTGCTCATGGCGCTGAACTGGTCGACCGTGAACACGGCGATCAGGCTGGTCTTGATGCTGCTGACCTGGCCGGTCGTGAAGGCGCCGATCTGGCTGCCATTGAAGCCGAGGATCTGCACCGTGCTCAGCGCATTGAGCTGGGCGCTGCCCAGGGCCTGCACCTGCTCGGTGGTGAAATAGGACAGCTGGTCGATGCCGAGCACCGACATCTGGGTCACCTTCAGCCCGGCCACCTGGCTGGTGCTCAGGGCCTGCAGCTGGGTCTGGCCGAGATAGCCGATCTGGGTGGCCGACAGGGTCCCCAGCTGGCTCGTGCTCAGGCCCGCCATCTGGGCGCTGGTCAGGGCCGACAGCTGGCCGTAGCCGAGCGCACCGATCTGGCTATTGCTCATGCCGCCCAGCTGGTCGGTCGTGAAGGCGCTGAACTGGCTCGGGTCGATGCTGTTGAGCTGGGCCGTGGACAGGGCATTCACGCTGGCCGTGGCCAGCGCGGCCAGCTGCTCGGTCTTCACGGCCAGCAGCAGGCTGGTCGACAGTCCGCCGACCTGGGCCGTGCTGAGCGCGCCGAACTGGCTGGTGGTCAGGGCCTGCAGCTGGTCGGTATTGAACTGGCTGAGCACGCTGGCGCTGATGGCGCGCAGCTGGCCCGTCGACAGCGAGGACAGCTGCTCGGTGCTCAGGTAGGCAATCTGGCCGGTCGAAAGCGCGGCCACGGCCTGGGTGCCGAAGCCGAGCAGCTGCTGAGTGCTCAGCAGCGGCAGCTGGTCGCCCGACAGCAGGCGTACCTGCAGGGTGTTGAGGAAGGCCAGCTGTTCGCTGCCCAGCACCATCAGGTCGTCGGTCTCCATGGCAGCCAGCTGGTCGCTGGTGATGGCCGCCAGCTGGGTGCTGGCCAGGTGGGTGATCTGCCAGGTATCGAGGGCGGCAAAGGCCGTCGTGTTGATGCCGTAGGCGAACTGGTAGGAGCTCAGCGCATCGAGCTGGAGCGTGCTCAGATTGCCCAGCTGGCTCGTGCTCAGACCCTGGGACAGCTGGGCCGTCGTCAGCGCGCGCATCTGGTCGCTGCTGAAGGCGCTCCACTGGGACGGGTCGAGCGCGGCCACCTGGCTGGTGTCGAGCCCGCGCACGGCAGCCGTGCTGAAGGCGGCCAGATCGGCCGTCTCGAAGCTGGCCACCTGCAAGGTGTTGAAGGCGCCGACCTGGGCGCTGCTCAGCGCGGCGGCCTGGGCCGTCGTGAAGGCGGCGATCTGGTCGACGTCGAAGGCGCCGGCCAGCTGCTCGCTGCGCAGGGCGGCGATGGCGGCCGTCGTGAGCACGGCGGTGTTGCTGGCGCCCAGGGCGTTGAGCTGCTGCAAATTCATCACCGCCGCCTGGGCGCTGGTCAGCACGCTGGCCTGCAGGGTCGACAGCTGGGCCAGCTGGTCGCTATTCAGGACCTGCCATTGCTGGGTACGCAGCAGGCTGATGGCCTGGCTGCTGAGGGCGCCGATCTGGGCGCCGTCGAGCCCCTGGCTGACCTGGTCCGTGCCGAGCGCGACCAGGGCGGCCGTACTCAGCGCCGCCACCTGGCTGGTGCTGAGCGCGGCCAGATGGTCGGTGCGCAGACCGGCCACCTGCTGGCTGGCCAGCACGGCGATGCGGTCGGTGCCGAGCGCATTCCACTGGGCGTCGGACAGGCCGGCCAGCTGGGCCGAGCTGAACACGGCATAGGCCTGGGTGCCGAGGGCGGCGGCCTGGGTATTGTCGAGGTAGCCGAGCTGGCGCGTGCTCAGGCTGGCGGCCTGCTGGGTCGTCAGCACGCCCAGGCCGGCTGTCGGCAGGGCGGCGATCAGCTGGCTCGGCAGCGCGGCCAGCTGGGCCGTGCTGAGGCCCTGGGTCTGGTCGCTGCTGAGCGCGCCGATGAAGCTGGCGGCCAGGCCGGTGCTGAGCTGGCTGGTGGCCAGGGCGGCCACGGCGCGCGTGCCGATCGCCTGCACCTGGGCGCTGTTCAGGCCATTGAGCTGGTCGCTGGTGAGCACGCGGTACTGGGCGGTGCCGAGGTTGGCCAGCTGGGCCGTGCTGAGGGCGCCCAGCTGGGTCGCGGTCAGGCCCAGACGCACCTGGCTGGTGCTCAGGGCGCCGAGCGCGGCCGAACTGAGGGCGCTCACTTGCTGGGTGCCGAGCAGGGACAGCTGCAGCGTCGTCAGCGCGCCGAGCTGGGCGCTGCCGAGGGCTTGCAGGTCCTCGGTCTCGAAGGCCATCATCTGGTCGGTCGTCAGGGCGCGCAGTTGCAGGCTGCTGAGCGCGGCGCTCTGGGCCGTCGTCAGCGCCACGATTTCGTCGGTGCGCAGGCCGAGCGCCAGCGCCGAGGGCGTCAGGCTGCTGATGGCCAGGGTGCTGAGCACGGACCAGGCGCTGCTGCTGAGCGCGCCCAGCTGGTCGGAGCGCAGGCTGGCGAACATGGCCGTGCTGAACGCGGCGCGCTGGGCGGTGTCGAGCGCGGCGAACTGGTCGGAGCTGAGGCCGCGCGCGACCAGGCTGGCGCCGAAGGCCCCGATGGTGGTGGCCGACAGCGCCGCCAGCTGGGCCGTGTTCATGGCGGCCAGCTGGTTCGAATTGAGGGCGCTGGCCAAGACCGTGCCGATCGCGGCCAGATCGGCCGTCTCGAGCGCGGCCACCTGGTCGGAACTGAGCACCGCCAGCAGGCGCGTGCCGAGTACGCCGGCCTGGGCCGTGTCGAGCGCGGCGATCAGCTGGGTGTTCAGGGCCGCCACCTGGCGCGTGCCCAGATTGGCCACGCCGCTGGTGCCGAGGATGCCGAGCTGGGCCACACTGAGGGCGCTCAGCGCGGCCGTGCTGAAGGCGCCGATCTGGGCGCTGGTCAGCAGGGCCAGGTCGCGCGTGCCGAGGGCCGTGAACTGGTCGGCGTTGAACACGGCCAGCTGGCGCGTGCTCAGGCCCGGCAGCTGCTGGGTGCCGAGGGCGGCCACCTGATCGCTGCTCAGCACGCTGATCTGGAGGGTGTTCAGGCTGGCCAGCTGGTTGGTGCTCAAGGCGGCCAGCTGGGCCGTCGTCATGGCCTGGATCTGGTCGCTCGTCACGCCTTGCAGCTGGGAGGTGTTCAGATTGCTGACCTGGGCCAGGATCAGGGCCGCCAGCTGGGCGCTGTTGAACACGGCCATCTGGGCGGTCGACAGCGCGCCCACCTGGGACGTGGCCAGATTCGCCAGCTGGCTGGTGTTCAGGTACTGGACGAAGCGCGTGCCGAGCCCGGCCAGCTGGGTCGAGCGCACGGCCGCCAGGTCCTGGGTTTCGAGTGCGCCGATCTCGTCGCCGCTGAAGGCGCCGAGCTGCTGGCTGTTCATGCCGTCGAGCTGGAGGGTGCTGAGCGCGGCCACCTGGGCCGTGCTCAGGTTGGCGAACTGGGCGGTCGAAAGCCCGGCCAGCTGGCCCGTGCCGAGCACGGCCAGATCATTCGTTTCCAGCATGCTGATCTGGTCGGTCGTGAGGGCGCGCAGCAGGCGCGTGCTCATCGTGCTGACCTGCCAGCTGCTGAGCGCGGCCACCTGCACGGCCGACAGCAGGGCCATCTGGCGGGTCGTCAGCGCATTGGTCTGCAGGGTGTCGAGGGCGGCCAGCTGCTCGCTGCCCATGGCCATGATCTGGTCGCTGTTCCAGGCCATCACCTGCAGGGTCTTGGCGGCTGCGATCTGGGCCGTCGAGAGCGCGCGGAACTGGTCCTGGTTGAAGCTGTTGAACTGGGCCGTCAGCAGCGCGCCGATCTGCTGGGTGCCGAAGGCGCGCACCTGCTCGGTGCTGAAATTGGCCAGCTGATTGGTCAGCAGCGCCGTCGCCTGCAGGGTGTTCAGGGCCTGCAGATCATTGGTCTCGAGCGAGGCCATCTGATCGGGCGTCAGGGCGCGCAGCTGGCGCGTGTTCAGGTTGGCCCACTGGGCCGTCGTCATGGCGGCGATCACATCGCCCTGCAGGGCGGCCAGCGCATTGGTGGCGATCTGCTGGATCTGCAGGGTGTCGAAGCCGGGCACCTGCAGGCTCGACAGATTGCCGAGCTGGGTGCTGGTCAGCACGCTGACGCTGCGCGTGTTCAGGGCCGCCAGATTGGTGCTGCTCAGCACCGACAGCTGGCCCGGATCGAGGCGCGCCACCTGCAGGGTGTTGAGGGCGCCGAGCTGGGCGCTGTTGAGCTGGGCCAGGGCCTCGGAGCGTAGATTGTTCAGCTGGCTGGTGCTCATGCCGCTGATCTGGACGGTCTTCAGCACGCCGAACACATCGGTCGAGATGGCGTTCACCTGGTCGTTGCTGAGGGCGCCGAACTGGCGCGAGCTCAAGGAGCCGAGCTGGACGCTGTTCATCACGCCCAGCTGGTCGCCATTGAAGGCCGTCATCTGGAGGGTCGACAGCACGGCCAGCTGGTGGGTGCCGAGGGCGACCACCTGATCGGTGCTGAGGCCGGCAATGGCCGCCGTGCTCAGCACAGCGAACTGCAGGGTCTTGAAGGCGCCGATGTCTTCGGTGCCGAGCGCGGCCAGCTGGTCCGGGCTCAGGGCCATCAGCTGCTGGGTGTTGAGGGCGCCGGCCTGGTCCGAGGTCAGCGCGGCCAGCTGGTCATTGTTCAGGTTGACGAGCTGGGCGGTCGTAAGTTTCGCGATCGCCAGCGTGCTCAGATTCGGCAGCTGGTCGGTCGTGAAGGCGCCCATCTGGTCGGTCGTCAGGCCGGCCAGCTGGTGGCTGCGCAGTACCGCGATGTCATTGGTTTCGATCGCGGCCAGCTGGTCGCCGTTGAGCTTGGACAGCTGATAGCTGGTCAGGGCCGAGACCTGCAGGGTGCCGAGGCCGGCGATCTGCATGGTGTTCAGATTGGCCACCTGCACGCTGCTCAGGGCCTGCACCTGCTGGGTCTTGAGGGCGGCCAGATCGTCCGACTCCATGGCCTGCAGCTGCACCGTGTTCAGGCCGGCCAGCTGGCGCGTCGACAAGGTGGATGCCTGCCAGGTCGTCAGGGCGGCGATTTCATCGGTGCTCAGCTGGTTGAGCTGAGCCGTGCTGAGGCCGGCCAGCTGGAGGCTGCTCAGCAGCTGGAACTGGTCGGTCGTCAGGCTGGTCAGCTGCTGCGAGCCGAGCGCGCCCAGCTGGCTCGAGCTCAGGCCCGGCAGCTGCACGCTCGTCAGTTTGCTCAGGGCGTCGGTCGACAGCACGCCGATCTGGCTGGTCTTGAAGGCGCCCAGCTGGTTGCTCGCGAGCAGGGCCACCTGGTCGGTGTTCAGGGCCGCCGTCTGGGCCGTGCTGAGCGCGGCCAGCTGGCCCGTCTTCAGGCCGGCAAAGGCGCTCGTGGCCAGGGCCGCGAGGAAGCTGGTCGACAGGCCGGCGATCTGGCTGGTCGGGATCGCGCCGGCCTGGGCCGTGTTGATCACGCCGGCCTGGTCGGTCGTCAGGGCGCCCAGCTGGGCTGACGTCAGGGCCGCGAAGTGCAGCGAGCCGAGGCCGGCCAGCTGGTCCGAATTGAGGCTGGCGATGACGCCGGTGGCCAGGCCATTGATCTGGTTCGAGCGCAGCACGTTCAGCTGCTGGCTGGTCCAGGCGCTGACCTGCAGGCTGCCCAGGGCGTTCAACTGGCGCGTGCTGAGGGCGCCCAGCTGGCGCGTACTGAGCGCGGCCGCGTGGTCGGTGTCGAGCGTGGCCAGCTGCTGGGTCGTCAGGGCCGTGGCCTGCAGCGTGCTCAGCAGGGTGAAGTCGGCCGTCTCCAGGGCCGCGATCTGGGTCGAGCTCAGGCCGGCCAGCTGGCTGGTCTTGAGCATGGTCGCCTGATAGCTGTTCAGGCCGGCCATCTGGTCGGAGGTGAAGGCATTGAGCTGGGCCGTGCTCAGCACGCCGAGCTGGGCCGTGTTCCAGGTGGCGATCTGGTCCGAGGTCAGCAGACTGATCTTGCTGCTCGCCAGGGCCGCCAGGGTGGTGCTGCGCAGCGCGGCCGCGCCCTGGGTGCCGATCGCCTGCAGCTGGTCGCTGCCCATCACATTCAGCTGGCTGCTCAGCAGGCTGGCCACTTGCAGGGTGCGCAGGGCCTGCAGCTGGTCGCTGTTCAGGTAGAGCGCATTGGCGGTGCTGATCGCCACCAGTTCGTCGGTGCGCATGGCGGCGATCTGGTCGCTGCTCATGACCTGGATGTCGGTGCTGGTCAGGGCCGCGATCTGGCTGGTCTTCAGGGCCGCGACCTGCACGGTCAGCAGGGCCGCGATCTGGTTGCTGCCGAGCAGATTGGTCTGGCGCGTCGTCAGGTTCGCCACCTGCACCGTGCTCAGCGCCTGGATCTGGTCGCTGGTCAAGGCCAGCAGGGCAGCCGTCGACAGGGCCTGCAGCTGGGTGCTCTTCATGGCCAGCAGGTCGGCCGTTTCGATCTGCGCCACCTGGGCCGAGGTCAGCAGGCTGACCTGGAGCGTGCTCAGGTTCGCCACCTGCTGGGTGTTGAAGGCCGCCACGTGGTCGCTGTCGAGCGACTGCAGCTGGTCGCTGGCCAGGGCCAGCACCTGGCTGGTGCGCAGCACATTGAAGTCGGCCGTCTCGAGCGCGGCCAGCTGGCTGGTGTCGAGCGCCGTGATGATGCGGGTGCCGAGCGTGGCCGCCTGGTAGCTGCTCAGGGCCACCATGGCGTCGCTCGAGAGCGCGCGCACCTGCTGGCTCGTGAGGGCATTGAGCTGGGCCGAGTTCAGGCTTTGGACCTGGGCCGTCGTCAGATTATTGATGGCCAGGGTCGACAGCACCGCCACCTGGGTGCTGCGCAGGCTGGCCAGGCTGCCGTCCAGGCCGGCGACCTGGTAGCTCGACAGCGCGGCCACCTGGGCCGTCGTCAGGGCCATGGCCTGGGTCGTGCGCAGGCCGGCGAAATGTTCGCTGCCGAGCACGCTGATCTGCTGGGTGCTCAGGGCCGCCACGGCGGCCGTGCTGAGGGCGGCCAGATCGGCCGTCTCGAACGCGCGCACCTGGTGCGTGCCCAGGCCGCTGACCTGGTTCGAGCGCAGCGCCGCCGCCTGGGTCGTGCCGAGCGCGGCGATCAGATCGGTGCTGAGGGCGCGCAGTTGCTGGGTATCGAGATTGGCGATCTGGTTGGTCGCCAGATTGTTCATGTCGGCCGTTTCGAGCGCGGCCAGCTGGTCGCTCGTCAGGTTGATGAACTGGGTCGAGCTCAGGCTCGTGATCATCAGCGAGTTCAGGCCGGCCTGAATCTGCTGGGTCGTCAGGGCGCGCAGCTGGTTGCTGGTCAGGGCGCGCAGCTGACTGGTGTTCAGCCCGGCATCGAGCACATCGGTGCTAAGCCCGGACATGGCGCTCGTCGTCAGCGCCCGCAACTGCATGGTCGACATCACCGCCAACTGGGCGGAGCTGAGCGCAGCCGTGTCCTCCGTGGTGAAGGACGCGATCTGATTAGTTTTCAGGGCAATAATGCCGGCGGTGCCCAGGCCGTTGACGATCGAGCTCATTGGATATTTTCTCCCAGCAAGTACTTTACTGGTTTGCCGGGTATCTCAAATCCACGGTTAAGGGGTGAAAAGGGGGTCAAATCACGGTCTGGTGAAAGCCGGTATGATGTCTGCTTGGTCCTGCTGACGAGACATTCATGCTGCAAACGCCCGCCGACTTCGAACCTGTATTGACGGCCCTGGCGCATCCTGCGCCGGAAAGCTTCGTATTTCACGAAGGTAAATTGCTGCTGCGCGAGAGCGACCTCGCACTGCCGGGGCCAGAATTGACTGCGGCCTTGGCCCTGCCGCAAGACCGGCTGCTGCCGGTCGGATTGCTGTATGGAAAAAGATATTACCAGACATCGTGGCTCGACGGGGTATTTACACCACCAGTTGGTTACGCGTTCTATGGTTTACGGTCACTTTTCGCCGAGCTTGAAGCCGATCTGCTCGGCGTGGCCGGACGCGCCTTCCAGATTGCCGAGTGGGCGCGTACGCACCGCTTCTGCGGCGCCTGCGCCAGCCCGATGGCGCTGGTGGCCGGCGAGCGCTGCATGCGCTGCCCGCAGTGCGGCCACAGCGCCTATCCGCGCATTTCCCCGGCCATGATGGTGCTGATCCGCAAAGGCGACCAGGTGCTGCTGGCGCGCCATACCCATGCCGCCGTGCAGCGCTACACGCCCCTGGCCGGCTTTCTCGAGGCTGGCGAATCGGTTGAGGAGGCCGTGCACCGCGAGGTGATGGAGGAAGTCGGCCTGCGCGTGCACAATCTGCAATATTTCAAGAGCCAGAGCTGGCCCTTCCCGCACTCGCTGATGCTGGCCTTCACGGCCGACTACCTGGACGGCGAGATCCGCACCGACCCGAATGAAATCGCCGACGCGCGCTGGTTCGGGCCGGACGACGAGTGGCCGCCGCGCATCCCGAATATTTCGGTGTCGACCCTGTTGGTGGACGCGCACCGCCCGCCGGGGAAGTGACGTAGACTGGGCCTCTCGCCAAGGAGGCTAGCATGTCGACCCTGTCCCGCATCGTGCCCTGCCTGTGGTTTGCCGACCAGGCCCTGCCGGCAGCGGAGTTCTACACCAACATTTTTCCCAACGCACGCATCTGCCAGATCGCCCACTATGCCGAGGGCGCGCCGATGCCGGCCGGCAGCGTGCTGACCGTGGCCTTCGAACTCGACGGCCATAACCTGACAGCCCTCAACGGCGGGCCGCTGTTCACTTTCAACGAGGCCGTGTCCTTCCAGGTCCTGTGCGACAGCCAGGACGAGATCGATCACTACTGGGACAAACTGGGCGCGGGCGGGCCCGCACAGGCGCGCCAGTGCGGCTGGCTGAAGGACCGCTATGGCCTGTCCTGGCAGGTGCTGCCGCGCCAGCTGGGGGAGTGGATGCAGGGGCCGCGTGCGGCCGACGTGATGGCGGCCCTGCTGAAGATGGAGAAACTGGAGCTGGCGACCCTGGCCGCGGCCGCCAGCTAAGGCCTTACTGGGCGCCGCCCTGCATCAGCTTGTCGTGGGCGGCCTTGAATTCGGAACCGGCCTTCCACTGCGGGCTGAATTTGCCCTGGGCCACGTCGTAGCCGACCTGCCAGAGCAGCTCCACGTCCTTGACCATGCCGCGCAGATCCCAGTCGGCATGCACGACGTCGTCGACCTTGTGGTAGATGTGGGCCTTGTACTCTTCGTTCATGCGCTGCTTGTAGTCGTGCGGATGGCCTTCGAATTCGGTGCCCGATTCGATGAACAGGGCCGGCACGCCGCGCTTGACGAGGGCGAAGTGGTCGCTGCGGAAGAACAGGCCGGTTTCGGAATTGGCCGGGGTCACCTTGCGGCCCTGGCTGCGCGCCACCTTGGCCACCCAGTCGTCGACGGTGGAGCGGCCGTAGCCGGAGATTTCGACATCCTTGGCCACGCCCAGCACATTCATCATGTCCATATTGATGTTGATGCGCGTTTTGGCCAGCGGGAACAGCGGGTGCTCGGCATAGTAGTAGGCGCCGAGCAGGCCGCGCTCTTCGGCCGTGGGCGCGAAGAAGGCGATCGAACGCTTCGGCTTGACCGGCATGCTCGCATACGCGCGTGCCAGCTCGAGCAGGGCGGCCACGCCCGAGGCATTGTCCTGGGCGCCGTGGTAGATCTGGCGCGGACGCGGGCCCGGCAGCTGCGGATCGAGGCCGAAGTGGTCCCAGTGGGCCGAATAGAGCACGACCTCGTCCTTGAGCTTGGGATCGCTGCCTTCGATCATGCCGATCACATTATTCGAGCTGAATTCGCGCCAGGTATTGCGCACCGTGATGTCAGCCGTCAGCTGCAGCGGCACCGGCTTGAAGTCGCGCCGGCTGGCGGCCGCCTTCAGCTGGTCGTAGTCGAGGCCGGCGGCCTTGAACATGGCGCGCGCGGCGTCCAGGTGCAGCCAGCCGGGCACGGTCGGATTATTCGGATCGTCGCCCTCGTGCTTGATCATGAAGCCTTCGGTCGCATTCCCGGTCTTCACCACTTCCCACGGATAGGCGGCCGGCTTGGTCTCGTGCACGATCAGGGCGCCGGCGGCGCCGAGCTTGGCGGCGATTTCGTATTTATAGGTCCAGCGGCCGTAGTAGCTCATCGCGCTGCCGCCGAAGGTGTTCTTGTCGAGCTTGCTCGGGTCCTTGGGATCGGGCACCTGCGGATCATTGATCAGCATGACCAGGATCTTGCCCTTGACATCCAGGCCCTTGTAGTCGTCCCACTTGAATTCGGGCGCCTGCACGCCATAGCCGACGAACACCAGTTCGGCGTGCTGCAACTGGACTTCGGGGGCCGTGCGCCAAGAGCGCGCCACGAAATCGGCAGGAAAGTTAAGCTCGGTGCTACCCCCTTTGCCCTGGTAGCGCAGGGTCGGGCGCGAGGTCACGCCAACCAGCGGCACCGCCTGATACCAGCTGCCCTGGGGGCCGCCCGGCTTCAGGCCCAGGCGCGCAAACTCATCGCGGATGTACTCGATGCTCAGTTGCTCGCCCTTGCCACCCAGGCCGCGGCCTTCGTAATCGTCCGAGGCCAGCACGCTCATGTGCTTGAACATGCTGGCCGCGCCGATCGTCTGGCGCGCGGCGGTGGCGGGGGCGGCGGCACTGGCGGCGGCACAAAACGCCAGTCCCAGGGCAGGTAGGAGCAAAGCTTTCATGTGTTTCTGTGTGTAAATTGAAAAGACCATTCTGACACAAATCGCCGGCACGCGGGAACCAAGCGCGGAACGCGTCGTCCAAGCAGGCAGGAGGTTCGATATGGCAGCAACAGTTGGACGGGAAGACTTCGAGGCCGTACGCGGCTTGCTGGAAAGCGCGCGCAAAAAAACGCGGCCGCGCCGGCACGACGTGTACGACGTATTCAGCGCCATCGTGTATCTGCTCGAGCAGCGCATCCCCTGGCGCAATCTGCCGCCCAGCTATCCGCCGTGGCGCACCGTGCACGAGTATTTCCGCCAATGGACGGAGCAGCGCACGGGCCAGTCCGAGGTCTTGCTCGAACAGGCCCTGAAAACCCTGCACCAGCCCGGTCTGCTGGCGGCCCTGCACGAGCGGCTGGCGCGCAGCTAGGCCGGTCCGCGCACCTCCTTTTTCTTGTTCACTGGAGGACAGCATGGACAGTATTCCCCTTGGCCGCAGCGGCCCCAGCGTATCGCGCCTGGGCCTGGGCTGCATGGGCATGAGCGACCTGTACGGCCCGGCCGAGCGCAGCGAAAGCCTGGCCACCATCCAGGCCGCGCTCGACGATGGCATCAGCCTGTTCGACACCGGCGACTTCTACGGCATGGGCCACAATGAGCTGCTGCTCGGCGAGGCCCTGCGCGGGCGCCGCCAGCAGGTGGTGCTGAGCGTGAAGTTCGGCGCCCTGCGCGACCCGGCCGGCAATTGGCTGGGCATGGACTGCCGGCCCCAGGCCGTCAAAAATTTCCTCGCCTACTCGCTGCGCCGGCTCGGCGTCGAGCACATCGACATCTACCGCCCGGCCCGGCTCGATCCCCAGGTGCCGATCGAGGACACGGTCGGCGCCATTGCCGACCTGATCCGCGCCGGTGATGTACGCCACATCGGCCTGTCCGAGGTCGGGCCCGACACCCTGCGGCGCGCCGCCGCCGTGCATCCGATCGCCGACGTCCAGCTCGAGTATTCGCTGCTGTCGCGCGCGGCCGAAAACGGCCTGCTGCCGACGGCGCGCGAACTGGGCATCGGCATCACGGCCTATGGCGTGCTCAGCCGTGGTCTGCTATCGGGCCATTGGCATGAAGGGCGCGCAGGCGAAACCGATTTTCGCGCCGCCAGTCCGCGTTTTCAGGGCGAGAACCTGCGCCACAATCTGGGCCTGGTCGACGCCGTGCGCTGGATCGCCACCGAGCACCAGCTCAGCGTGGCCCAGCTGGCCGTGGCCTGGGTGCTGGCCCAGGGCGCCGATATCGTGCCCCTGATCGGCGCGCGCCAGCGCAGCCAGCTGGCCGAATCTCTGGGCGCCTTGGGGGTGCAGCTGGATGCGGCCACCTTGGCCCAGCTGGCCGTGGCGGTGCCGGCCGGGGCGGCCGCGGGCGCGCGTTATCCGCCCGGGCAGATGCCCGCGCACGACAGCGGCGAGTAGGGGCTTATTGCGAGGCGGCCGGTGCGGCGGCGGCCGCGTCTGCGGCGGGCTCGGCGGCAGGTGCCGGCGCGGCCGGGGCCGCGGGCGCTTTGGGCTGGGGCGTGGCCTCGAACACCAGCTTCTTCTCGACCAGCTTGAAGCTGCCGAGCTTGGGGCCGCTTGGCGTGCCGGCCTTGTCGGTGACCAGGGCGCAGGTTTCCGTCTCCACCTGCCAGGCCTGCTCGCCTTCCTTGACGATCCAGTTGCGCTCGCCGTTGGCATACACATCGACCGCCAGTTCCGCGGCCGAGACATCGGTCAGCGGCAGCTGGCGCTGGCACTCTGGCAGGCGCGACACCACCAGGGTCACGCTGACGCCGTCGTTCCAGAACGCGTCCTGGCGCACGCGCAGCGAGAGCGCATGGTCATTGCCCTCCACCAGGTAGGAAGCCGTGCCGTCGATACAGGCAGTCAAGGTCAGCGGAGCGAGCAGGGCGAGCAGTTTGCGCATGATGGACGAGGTAAAAGCGGTTCGGCCAAGTATTTCACCACTCCGTCCCCAGCGTCAAGGCGCCGAAGCGGTGCGCGTACACCGGCAGCGGCGAGCGGAATTCGGGCGTGCGCCAGGTCGCCTGCAGCTGCAGGAACCAGCGCGAAGCCGGCCACGCCAGATGCACGCCGGCGACCGTGTCGCGCACAGTGCGGCGCAGGCTGATCAGGGGCGCATCGACGTACAGATTGCGCGCGAAATAGCGCCACTCGAGGCCCGCATACACGGTGCAGCGCAGGCGTGCGAACAGGCAGCTGCTGTCCTCGGGCGCCAGCGTGTTCTGGATGCCGGGCGGCGGCGGCAGCAGGGGCGGCAGCTGCTTGCCCAGACTGAGCATGGCGCCCGCGCCCGCATAGGTCTGCAAATTGCCGGCCGCCAGCTTGCCCCAGACGGCCACGCGCGACTGCAGGCCCCCGCCAAGCTCAGCCGCCAGCGCCGGGATGGCGACGCGCCGCTCGCCCGTCAGCATCAGGCCGAGGCGGGCCGGAATCTGGTATTCCCAGCCCAGCGGTTCGGCGCGCCCGAGCACACGGTGAATGAATTTCTGCGTCTGCTCGGCCAGCGAAGGCCGCCCGGTGAGCCCCACGCGCAGGCTGATGCTGGTCATCTGCAACTGGTCGGGGCGCAGGAACTGCCACATCTGCTCGCCATACAGCAGACCCGCATACGGATGGTCGTAGGGCTGTGGACCCGGCAGCGCGATATCGGCCGGCGTGTACATCAGCTGGCCGATGCTGAATTGCTCAGCGTAGGCCGGTCCCCAGCTGTCGGGCGCCCAGGCCGCGCGCGTGGCCGGCTGGCGCAAGGCCGACCACTGCACCCCGTTCGTGTAATAGCGGTCGCTGTCGAAGAAACCGTCGTTCTCGAAAGTGAAATGATGGACGGTCGGGGCGGCCCGGACCAGCAGGGGCAGCAGGGCGGCAAGCAGGACGAGGCAGCGGCGCATAGTGTCCTCCGGAAAAGGAACTTCCACGATAGCGACTGTCCGGGCAGCAACCTTGCGGCGGCGCAAGCTCAGACTATCAGCGCCGCTTATGTTCCGGCCGTTTTATAAGCTGCGGTGATGGGCGTGCGCGAGCGCCATTTCCGCAATCCGTGCCGCGCCGTCGCCTTCGCGCGCCAGACGTGCGCGCACCACCTGGGTAAGCGCCTGGGTCGGTCCGGCACTCAGCCAGTCCCAGGCCTCGGGCGCGCTCAGCGGACGCGCCACCCCGAGCGCCACCAGACGCGCCGCATTGTCGGGCTGATCGTGCGCACTCGGCTGCAGCAGCTGGGGCACACCGGCGCGCATGGCGGCCAGGGCCGTGCCGATGCCCGCATGGTGGACGATGCCCTTGACATGCGGCAGCACCGCGTCGAAAGGCAGGAAAGGCAGACTCAGCACATCGTCCTGCGCCGGCCCCGGCTGCGGCTCGACCACCAGCGCGCGCCAGCCACGGGCGCGCACGGCCGCAATCGCCCGCGTCACCCAGGCCGGGCGCTGGGCCACCGCCGTGCCCGCCGTAATCAGGACCGCCTCGCCGCCGAGCCAATCGGCCACGTCGGCTGGCAGGCTCGTCTGTCCGAGCCGGGCCAGCGGAAAGCCCGCGCACTGTCCCTGGGCCGGCCAGTCGCCGGCCGGCTCGGCAAACCAGGACGGAAACGCATACAGCACCTGGGCCGGCGAATGGATCCAGTGCGACAGCAGCCAGCGCTGCGGCGCCAGGCCCAGCTCGGCGCGGAAAGCATTGATGTAGCGGCCCAGCAGCGGTTCGGTGCCGACCCGCTCCGACAGCCGCATCAGGAAGCGGCGCAGGCCCAGCGGCCAGTGCGGCGGAATCGACAGCAGCGGCCAGCGCGGCGGCGCCTCGGCCGAAAAGATGATCGAGGGCGACAGGTGCACGGTGCAATTGCGAAAGCCATCGCGTTCCTCGGCCAGGCGCGCCGCCACCGCGAACGAGGAACTGAGCAGCAGCGTGTCGCGCGCGTGCCAGCCCGCGCGCACCATCGGGTAGGCGCTGCGCATGGCCGCATCGTAATACGTCCACGAGGCCGCCAGGCCGCGCCGCGCATCCCAGATATCGGCGCCGTCGAACACGCGCGTGAACACGTCCTCCGCGCCGATCGAGACGAAGGCCACACCGCTGCCCGCCACATACGGGGCGTAGCGCTGCGGGGCCATCAAGGTCGTGTCCAGCCCGCGCGCGGCCAGCTGGGCCGCCACGGCCGCGAACGGCGCCACATCGCCGCCCGAACCGACCGCCATCACCAGGGCGCGCCGAATCGCCTGCATGTCCTGCTCCAGAAGAAAGAAACCGCCGCAGCATACGACGCCGCGCGCGCGCCGTCTTGAACGAATGCGACAGCTCAGCCCAGCAGACGGGCCGGGCGGAAGGCCCAGAAGCCGGCCGTGTCGGCCAGCATCGCGCCCTTCGCAAGGCGCGGCGCCAGCCCGGCCGCATAGCGGAAGTCGCGCGACATATGGGCCTGATCCGCATAGCCGCGCTCCGCCGCGAGCTGGGCCAGCGAAGGCGATTGCGCCAGTTGCAGCAGCGACTGTTCGAAGCGCCGCACGCGCAGCCACTCGCGCGGGCGCAGCCCGTGCGCGGCCAGAAAGCGCCGCTCGAAATGCCGCGCGCTGAGCTGGCAGGCATGGGCGGCCGCCGCCACCGCGCCCGCATGGAGCAGGGCATCGGCCAGGGCTTGCGCGCGCCGCTCCGCCGCCGAGGCCGGTTTAGCCAGCGCCGCCAGGGCCGCCGCCAAGTGGCTGCGCTCGTCCACGGCCGCCAGCAGCAAGTCCAAGGCCGGATGCGGCAGCGCCAAGAGTCCATGCGCAAGGGCAGGCGGCGCCACACCGAACCAGGCCGGCAGCAGCCAGGCCGGCAGCACCAGACTGAGCGAGCGCATCGGCCCGACCGTCTCGGTGCGGATCGGCTGACAGAAGGGGCCGGTAAGAAAGCAGGTGGGCAGCGCGCTTCCATCCTCGGCCAACCGCACCGCGCCGCGCGCAATCACATTCAGACAAGCATAAGTACTGGCCGGCACCGTGCTCGGCACACAAGCCCCGGCCGCCACCTCGCGCCAGATCGCACAGACCACGCCCGGCGCGGGCGCAGGCAGGATGTCGACGTGTTCAGTCATGGGCGAGACCATAGCACAGAGCCACCAAGAAAAATGGGGTCAGACCCCATTTTTCCGGGCAGACAAAAGGGGCCTGACCCCATTTATCTAGGCAGAAAAAATGCCCTCGCGGTGGAGGGCATTGGGATGGCGTGGTCGGCGCTTAAACGTCGATATTCCCCGCCTGCAGCGCGTTGGCTTCGATGAAGTTGCGGCGCGGTTCGACTTCGTCGCCCATCAGGGTGGTGAAGATCTGGTCGGCGGCAATGGCGTCCTCGATCTGCACTTTCAGCAGGCGGCGCACGGTCGGGTCCATCGTCGTTTCCCACAGCTGCTCGGGATTCATCTCGCCCAGACCTTTGTAGCGCTGCTTGCTCACCGTGCGCTCGGCTTCGTCGCGCAGCCATTGCATGGCGTGCGCGAAGTCGGTCACGGCCGATTCCTTCACACGCTCGCCTTCGCCGCGGCGCACGAACGCGCCTTCGCCGATCAGGCCCTTGAAGGTGGCGGCGGCCGTCGCCAGCAGGCCGTAGTCGGCGCCCTGCACGAAGTCGGCGTCGATGCTGCTGATCTTCACGTTGCCATGGTGCATGCGCTCGATGCGCAGCGCCGGCTTGTCGTTGAACTCGTCGGCATGCACGCGCACTTTGACGAAGGGATCATTGATCGCCGCCTGCAGATTCTCGGCCGAGGCCGTTGCGCTGTCGACGCTGCTCAGATCGAGGGTGACGCCGGTCATGATGGCCGTCAGCGCGGCGCGGTCGATCACGCGCGTCAGTCGCGTCATCACGGCATTGGCCAGGTTGTACTGGCGCGCCAGCTCGCTCAGGGCCTCGCCGCTGATGCTGTCGGCGCCTTCGCGCGGCACCAGCACGGCGCTGTTCAGCGCCACCGTCATCATATAGCTGGCTTCTTCGCTGTCGTCCTTCAGATAGCGCTCGTCGCGCCCGGCCTTCACCTTGTACAGCGGCGGCTGGGCGATGTAGATGTGGCCGCGCTCGACCAGCTGCGGCATCTGGCGGTAGAACAGGGTCAGCAGCAGGGTGCGGATGTGGGCGCCGTCGACGTCGGCGTCGGTCATGATGATGATGCGGTGATAGCGCAGCTTGTCGATATTGAATTCGTCCTGGCCGATCGAGGTGCCGAGCGTGGCGATCAGGGTCGTGATCTGCTCCGACGACAGCATCTTCTCGAAGCGCGCCTTCTCCACGTTCAGCACCTTGCCGCGCAGCGGCAGGATGGCCTGGAACTTGCGGTCGCGGCCTTGCTTGGCCGAGCCGCCTGCGGAGTCACCCTCGACGATATACAGTTCGCACAGGGACGGGTCGCGCTCCTGGCAGTCGGCCAGCTTGGACGACAGGCCGAGCCCGTCCATCACGCCCTTGCGGCGCGTCAGGTCGCGCGCCTTGCGCGCCGCTTCCCGCGCACGCGCCGCTTCCACGATCTTCCCGCAGATCATCTTGGCGTCGTTCGGCTTTTCCATCAGGAAGTCGGTCAGGGTCTTGGCGACGATCTCCTCGACCGGGCCGCGCACTTCCGACGAGACCAGCTTGTCCTTGGTCTGGGACGAGAACTTCGGCTCCGGCACCTTCACCGACAGCACGCAGGTCAGGCCTTCGCGCATATCGTCGCCCGAGATTTCCACCTTGGCCTTCTTGGCCAGGTCGTTCTCTTCGATGTACTTGTTGATCACGCGCGTCATGGCGGCGCGCAGACCGGTCAGGTGGGTGCCGCCGTCGCGCTGCGGGATGTTGTTGGTGAAGCAGAGCACGGTTTCGTTGTAGGCATCGTTCCACTGCATCGACACGTCGACGCTGATGGTCGTGCCCTGGTCGCTGGCGCGCTCGCCCGTGGCCTGGAACACGGTCGGGTGCAGCACGCTCTTGGCCTTGTTGATGTACTCGACGAAGCCGCGCGTGCCGCCTTCGAAGGCGAACACTTCTTCCTTGCCGTTGCGCTGGTCGGTCAGCTTGATGTTGACGCCGTTGTTCAGGAAGGACAGCTCGCGGATGCGCTTGGACAGGATGTCGTAGTGGAATTCGACGGTGCCGAAAATCGTCTCATCGGCCCAGAAATGGACCTCGGTGCCGCGCTTGTCCGTTTCGCCGATGACCTTGATCGGCGAGCAGGCAAAGCCGTCGATCATTTCGATTTCGCGGTTCTGGGTCACGCCGCGCACGAATTCCATCTGGTGCACTTTGCCGTCGCGGCGGATCGTCACGCGCAGCAGTTTCGACAGCGCGTTCACGCAGGACACGCCGACCCCGTGCAGACCGCCCGAGACCTTGTAGGCGTTCTGGTCGAATTTGCCGCCGGCATGCAGCTCGGTCAGCACGATTTCGGCCGCCGAGCGTTTCGGCTCGTGCTTGTCGTCCATTTTCAGGCCGACTGGAATGCCGCGCCCATTGTCCGTGATCGAGATCGAATTATCGCTGTGAATGGTCACATGGATTTCCGAGCAGTGGCCGGCCAGGGCCTCGTCGATCGAGTTGTCGAGCACCTCGAACACCAGGTGGTGCAGACCGGTGCCGTCCGAGGTATCGCCGATATACATGCCGGGGCGTTTGCGTACGGCTTCCAGGCCTTCCAGAATCTGAATGGAAGACGCGCCGTATTCATCGGACTTGGGTGCGGATTTCTCTTGATCGGACATTATTGCGGCTTTCGTTATTGCTTATGGTCTGGGTAGAACGTAACAAGGGCGGCCCGAACAGGCCGCCCTTGCGCAAGCGTTGCTTAGATTCGCATCGGCATCACGACATATTTGAAGTCCTGATTTTCGGGAATTGAAATCAGGGCCGAGGAATTGGAGTCGCCGAGGGCGATATTGATCTGATCGCACTTCAGGTTGTTCAGCACGTCGAGCAGATAGGTGACGTTGAAGCCGATATCGATGGCGTCGCCGCCGTAATCGATCTCGAGTTCTTCGACCGCTTCTTCCTGGTCGGCATTGGTCGAGCTGATCTTCAGGCTGCCCGGGGCGATCATGCAGCGCACGCCCTTGAACTTATCGCTGGTCATGATGGCGGCGCGCTGCAGCGAGCGCAGCAGCTCATCGCGGCTGATCGTGAAGTCGTTCTTGTAGCCGCGCGGGATCACCCGCGTGTAATCGGGGAACTTGCCTTCCACCAGTTTCGAGATCAGGTCGATGTCGGCGAACTGCAGCTTGACCTGGGAGGCGGCGATGTGCAGCGAGACTTCCTCGTCCGATTCTTCCAGCAGGCGCTGCAGCTCGAGGATGGTCTTGCGCGGGATGATCACTTCCTGGCGCGCATAGCTGGCCTCGGTCTGCACCTGGCAGAAGGCCAGACGGTGGCCGTCGGTCGCCACGGCGATCACGTTATTCCCGTCCAGCACCAACAGCAGGCCGTTCAGGTAGTAGCGGATGTCCTGCTGGGCCATGGCGAAATACACCATGTTGAACAGGTGCTTGAGCGTCTTCTGCGGCAAGGTGACGGAGGCATTGAAGGTGTCGGCCTCGGCCACGGTGGGGAATTCTTCCGGCGCCAGCGTCTGCAGGGCGAAGCGCGATTTGCCGCTTTGCACAGTCAGGCGCTTATTCGCCAGGGTCAGACTCACGTCGCCGGCTTCGGGCAGGGCGCGCAGAATGTCGAGCAGCTTGCGCGCGGCCACGGTGGTGCCCATTTCTTCCGGGCCCGAACCGACTTCGGCGTGGGTCGTGATCTGGATTTCCGTGTCGGTCGACAGGAAGGACACGTTCTCGCCATGCTTGCGAATGAGGATATTGGCCAGAATCGGCATGGTGTGCCGACGCTCGACAATACCGCTCACGATTTGCAGGGGACGTAGCAGCGTGTCACGGGTGGTTTTGACCAATTGCATAGACAGTCCTCGGAGGTTTAGTAAATAGCGACATTTTGCCAGAATTTCATGGGATTTTTAGCCTTTCAGCGTCTGTTCCAATACATGCAATTCGTGGTTGACTTCGGGATTTTTGGCGCGGTCCTGGGCAATCTTGCGCACCGCGTGCAGCACCGTCGTGTGGTCGCGTCCGCCAAACAGTTCGCCGATCTCGGGCAGGCTCTTTTGTGTGAGCTCTTTGGCAAGATACATGGCGATCTGGCGCGGCCGCGCGATATTCGCGGGGCGGCGCTTGGAGTACATATCGGCGACCTTGATATTGAAGAAATCGGCCACCGTTTTCTGGATGTTCTCGACCGAAATCTGGCGGTTCTGCACCGACAGCAGGTCTTTCAGCGCTTCCTTGACGATGTCGATCGACACTTCTTTGCCGTGGAAACGCGAGTACGCGAGGATCTTGCGCAGCGCCCCTTCGAGCTCGCGCACGTTCGAGCGCAGGTGTTTTGCCACAAAGAAAGCCACATCGTCGGACAGGGTCACGCCCTCGGACTGCGCCTTTTTCAGCAGAATCGCCACCCGCATTTCGAGTTCGGGCGGCTCGATCGCCACCGTCAGACCGGAGTCGAAGCGCGAAATCAGGCGGTCGTCCATGCCCGTGATTTCCTTCGGATAGGTGTCCGAGGTGATGATGATCTGTTTCTTGGCGGCAATCAGCGCCTCGAAGGCGTAGAAGAATTCTTCCTGGGTCCGGCTTTTGCCGCCAAAGAACTGGATATCGTCGATCAGCAGCATGTCCAGCGAGTGGTAGTAATGCTTGAAGTCGTCGAAACCCTTGCGCTGGTAGGCCGTCACCACGTCGCGCACGAATTGCTCGGCGTGGATGTAGCGGATGCGCGCGCCCGGCTGGTCGGCCATCACCTGGTTGCCGATCGCGTGGATCAGGTGGGTCTTACCGAGGCCGACGCCACCGTACAGGAACAGCGGGTTGTAGGACACGCCCGGATTATTCGCCACCTGAATGGCGGCCGCGCGCGCCAGCTGGTTGGCCTTACCGGTCACCAGGCTCTCGAAGGTCAGGTCGGGATTGACGCGGCTCTGTTCACGCGCCTTGTTGGCCATCTGGCCGAATTCGTCTTTCGGGCTGCTGCCGCCTGGCAGGCCCAGGTCGCTCAGCGGTGCGCCCGTGTGCGGGGCCGGGGCGGCGCCGGCCGGCTTCTTCACGCCATTGGTTTTCGGGTCGAGCACGAACTGCACATCGACCGGACGCTCGAAAAAGTCCTGGGCCAGGGCCGTGATGCGGCCGGCAAACTGGGACTTGACCATGTCGAGCTTGAAGCGGTTGGGCGCGGCGATGCGCAGCTTGCCATCTTCGTAATCAAGCACGGTCAGCGCCTTGATCCAGGCGCTATATTGTTGCGGCGTCAGCTCCAATTCCAGCTGGGCGGAGCAGGTCGGCCAAAAATTTTCCATCGAGCAGTCTATTCAATTACAGTGAAGCCAAGGCCAGGACCGCGGGCGGACCGGCGGCACGGAACGTTCTATTTTAACCGCCAGACCGCGACTTATCCACAGGCAAAACAGGAATTTTTCATGTGCGCGCCACCCTCCGAGCTTGACAGACTGGACCGAAATGCTGTCTAATCCTCTGTTCCCCGCCTCCGGCATTTCGGGGCCGGACAGATTTCACCAATTGTTTAAGCTTTAGCGAGACCACCATGAAACGTACTTACCAACCTTCCGTCGTCCGTCGTAAGCGCACGCACGGCTTCCGTGCCCGTATGGCTACCCGTGGCGGCCGTGATGTGCTCAATGCCCGTCGCGCCAAGGGCCGCAAGCGCCTGGCTGTCTAAGCCCGGCGATCGGCTGAACGCGGCCCGGCTGTGTCTGCCAGTCCGCAGGACTTCGCCCGCGCACGGCGTATTCTGAAAACGGATGAATTTTCATCCGTTTTTCGTTTGCGCCCCGCCTACAAGACGGCCCATTTCGTGTTGTACACGCGTCCCTCGCCGCAGCCGCATGCGCGTTTGGGAATCGTGGTGGCCAAGCGCTTCGCGCCGCGTGCAGTGACGCGCAACACGATCAAACGCGCCACGCGCGAGGCCTTCCGGGTGGCGCAGCTGCCGGGCGTCGACTGCATCGTCAGGCTGGCCCGTCCGGTCAATAGCCGTGCCGGCCCGGCGGTCGCTCCCGCCCTCAAGCGCGATCTGCGCGCCGAACTCCAGCGTTTGTTTGCTTCGCAAACCCCCAGGACGCCATGAAGCACTTGCTCGTCAGATTGTTGCGGCTGTATCAGCTGTTGCTCAGCCCCATGCTGGGCCAGAATTGCCGCTTCTATCCGAGCTGCTCCACCTATGCGATCGAAGCCCTGCAGACCCATGGCGCCGCCAAGGGCAGCTGGCTGGCCGTGCGCCGCGTCTGCCGCTGCCATCCGTGGAGCGCAGGCGGGCTTGATCTTGTTCCCCCGCGTACCCATCTCCACGATTCCGAGCGCGGCTGCGCTCGCAACCATCATTCTTCCTGACCTGGACCCCAATGGAAATCAATAAACGTGCCATTTTGTGGATCGTGTTCTCTGTGTCACTGGTGCTGCTGTGGAACCAGTGGATGGTGAGCAAAGGTAATCCCTCGTTCTTCGCCCCGAGCGCCGCCAAGCAGGCGCCGGCCGCGGCCCCTGCCTCGGCCCCGGCGGCTTTGGCGGCCGCGTCCGCCGCCAGCGCCGCGGCCCCGGCCGCCGCCCCCGCTGCCGAAGGCGAAGCCGCGCCGCTCAAGACCGAAGTGGTCACGATCACCACCGACGTGTTCAAGGTCGACATCGACACCGCCGGCGGCGTCATCAAGCGTCTGGAACTGCTCAACTACAAGCGCTCCGGCAACCCGGGCTGGTTCAACCGCTGCTTCGGCAAGGAGAACATGGACTGGTGCAAGGGCAATCACGAAAGCCAGAAGAATGAAGTGCTGTTCGACGTCGACGGCCACAAGACCTTCCTGGCCCGCACCGGCCTGGCCGGCGTCGGCGTGCCCAACCACCGCACGGCCTTCGTGGCCAAGCCGGGCGCGCGCGTGCTCGACGGCAAAGACCAGATCCAGCTCGTGCTCGAAGCCGAGCAGGGCGGCGTCAAGCTGACCAAGACCTTCACCTTCAAGAAGGGCGACTACACGATCGGCGTGCAGCACGACGTGACCAACCTCGGCACGGCCGCCATCTCGCCGACCCTGTACCTGCAGCTGGTCCACGATGGCAACAAGCCGGCCGAAAGCTCCTACTTCTATTCGAGCTACACCGGCCCGACCCTGTTCACGGACGAGAAGAAATACGAAAAGCTCGAGTTCCAGAAGATCGCCGAGAAGAAAGCTGAACACGCGACCCAGGCCAATAATGGCTGGATCGCCATCGTCCAGCACTTCTTCGTCAGCGCCTTCGTGCCGCAGGACAAAGCCCAGCGCGAGTTCGTGACCGAGCAGATCGAGCCGAACATCTTCGCCATCACCAACAAACTGCCGATGGGCACCGTCGCCCCGGGCCAGACCATCAGCCAGAGTGCCAAGCTGTACTCGGGCCCGCAGGTCAATCTCGACAAGGTTGCGCCCGAACTCGATCTGGTCAAGGACTATGGCTGGCTGACCATCATCGCCAAGCCCATCTTTGCCTTCATGAATCTGCTGCACGCCGGCATCGGCAACTGGGGCTGGACGATTGTGGCCCTGACCGTGATCATCAAGCTGGCCTTCTTCCCGCTGTCGGCGGCCGGCTTCAAGAGCACGGCCAAGATGAAGACCCTGATGCCGAAGATTAATGCCCTGCGTGAGAAGCACAAGAACGATCCGCAGAAGCTGAACATGGCCACGATGGAGCTGTACAAGGCCGAGAAGATCAATCCGCTCGGCGGCTGTCTGCCGATCCTCGTGCAGATGCCGGTGTTCTTCGCCCTCTACTGGGTGCTGCAGGCCTCGGTCGAGATGCGCGGCGCGCCCTGGCTCGGCTGGATTACCGACCTGACCCAGCCCGACACCTGGGCCGTGCTGCCGGTGATCTACGCGATCTCGATGTTCATTACGACCAAGCTCAATCCGGCCCCGGCCGATCCGATGCAGGCCAAGATGATGATGTGGATGCCGCTGATGTTCTCGGTGATGTTCTTCTTCTTCCCGTCCGGCCTGGTGCTGTACTGGGTGGTGAACAACATCCTGTCCATCGGCCAGCAGTGGTATATCACCAAGAAGTACGGTACCCAGTAACGTGCCCGTCGATGCCGCACCGATCGCCGCCATTGCCACCGCGCCCGGACGTGGTGGCATTGGCGTGGTGCGCGCTTCGGGCAAGCAGCTTGCCGGCCTGATCGGTGCGCTGTTCCCCGGCGTCACGCTCAAGCCGCGCCACGCCAGCTACCTGCCCTTCACCCAGGCCGACGGCAGTCTGATCGACCAGGGTATCGTGCTCTGGTTCCAGGGGCCGCATTCCTACACCGGCGAAGACGTGCTCGAACTGCAGGGCCATGGCGGCCCCGTGGTGCTGCAGATGCTGTTGCAGCGCGTGCTCGAAGCGGGCGCCGAGTTCGGTCTGCGCCTGGCCGAGCCGGGCGAATTCACGCGCCGCGCCTACCTGAACGACAAGCTCGACCTGGCCCAGGCCGAAGCCGTGGCCGACCTGATCGACGCCAGCACCGAAGCGGCCGCCAAGTCGGCTTCGCAATCGCTGTCGGGCGCGTTCTCGCAGGCCATCCACACCCTGGTCGAGCAGGTGATTCATCTGCGCATGCTGGTCGAGGCCACGCTCGATTTTCCCGAAGAGGAAATCGACTTCCTCGAAAAGTCCGACGCGCGCGGGCAGCTGAGCGCCATCATCGGCGCGCTCGAGCACGTGTTTGCCCAGGCCGCCCAGGGCGCCCTGTTGCGCGAAGGTCTGAACGTGGTGCTGGTGGGGCAGCCGAATGTCGGCAAGTCCTCGCTGCTCAATGCCCTGGCCGGCGCCGACGTCGCGATTGTCACGCCGATTGCCGGCACCACGCGTGACAAGGTCAGCGAGACCATCCAGATCGAAGGCATTCCGCTCAATATCATCGACACGGCCGGCATCCGCCGTCCCGAAGAAGCGAGCGACCAGGTCGAGCGCATCGGCATCGAGCGCACCTGGGCCGAAGTGGCCAAGGCCGACGTGATCCTGCATCTGCTCGACGCCGACCACGGCCCCACGCGCGCCGACGACGACATCGCCGCCGCCTTTCCGCAGGGCGTGCCGCTGGTGCGCGTGTGGAACAAGATCGACCTGTCGGGCCACAAGCCGGCGGTCGACCAGGACGCGGCCGCGACCCACATCTATCTGTCGGCGCACGAGCACATCGGCATCGACCTGCTGCGCGCCGAACTGCTGCGCATCGCCGGCTGGCAGCAGACCGGCGAGTCGCTCTACCTGGCGCGCGAGCGCCACCTGATCGCCCTGCGCAGCGCGCGCAAGCATCTGGACCACGCCGCCGCCCACGCGGCCCAGAACGATCAGTCGCTCGACCTGTTTGCCGAAGAGCTGCGCCTGGCTCAGGTCCAGCTTTCCAGCATCACCGGCGCCTTCTCCGCCGACGACCTGCTCGGCGAGATCTTCAGCCGTTTTTGCATCGGCAAATAGAGTAGAGTTTTTTAGGGTCCGAGGACGTCCAAAAATCCCTGCCTGAACGCCGTTCTCCCTGTAACGGCGGGCGTTGTTTATAAATGGGAATGCTGGATGCAGGTAAGCAAGAAAAACGCACGTTGGGGAAGTGCCCGGCGCTGACGCTCAAGAATGCGCGCACATTACACCACAAGGCGGCAGAAGAGGTAGCTGTGGGTGACTTATCCGCCCAGGAAAAGCCGTTCGCGAAGACGGCCCAAGCGCGGAATACCACGGTGGCGGAATTCGCAGAGCGGTTCTTCAGAGAAGTGCAAATGAAGGTCAACGCGCAGCCACGTTTGCCGCTCAGGTAGCTCGCCAGTGACGCGCCGCCGTACATCGGGCAAAAAAGGTGGGTGAGCTGACCTTTGGGGACATGCGTCGGCTCATCTGAAAGAAGGAACAAGGCTTTGACGCCGCAGCTTGCTCAAGTGTGGCAAGGGGAAGACTTGCTTTCCGTCATGAGGTTAGCCGATTACCGCTGGCAAATTCGACCTCGTCCATTTGGATGATTACCGGAACGGAGACAAGCGATGGTAACCCTGCGAAGTGGAGCGAGAAACCAAAACGCCGATTTATCGATGAGTAATGAGGCGAAAGCACGATTGCGGAAACGCGAGCGTGTACGTGGCTACTACAACGACATGGGCGGAAATCGGGGAAACTGCACCTACGGAATAGGGATCTTGGCACATCGAGGTCCTTGTACCGAACAGGAGTTGCGAACCCCGCTGACCGAGGCCCAAATCACAGCGTCCTTTGATGCGGCAATCCGGGAGGCGGAGCGGGCCGTGCGAAGGAACGTCGATCGTCAGGCCCTGACCCAAGATCAATTTGACGCGCTGGTGCGCTACGCATTCAATACCGGCGCACATGGCGCTCGGCAAACTTTTCAGCTTGTGAACCGCGGAGCGTTGCAGGCGGCGGCAAACAACATCTCGTCAAATATTCGGGCGCGCGTCGATGGGCGCCTGGTGATTGCCCGGGGCTTGATCGATCGTCGACGCGAAGAGAGCGAGCCATTCAGACAGCGGGGTGGGCGATGAAACCCTATCTCGCCGCGTTTCTCCTATCGATAGCCGTGACGAATCTCAGCGCCAATCCTATTCAAGTAAAGCTGACCGGCAATTGGAAGATTACGGAGGTGCTGGACAATCAAGAGACTGTATCGCTGTCCGATGAAGAGGCGAAAAGTCTTATCGGTACCAAGATGATAGTCACGGCAGACCGAATTCAATTTGGCGGGGCGGACTGCCGTGTCCCGCAGTACAAGACAGAGAAACACAAGATGTACGCCTACTTCGTCAAGGAATTCAACTTTGAACCGAAGCGCCTGCCTCTGCCAGATGCCGTGACCGAGATCCAAGTCACCTGCCAGGATCCTGTGGGAATTGATTTCATTTATGTGCGCGACCAACGTCAAATCGTGCTGTACTGGAAGGGGTTCTTTCTAAACGCGGTACGGCAAGCACACTAGGCTAGCTGGACGCTTTGCAAGCTGCGTGGTCGGTGCGCCGTCCAGCGCATGTGAGGAGCAAAGATGGAATCTCGGCGGGTAAGGCTATGTATCGCGGTCGCAGCGTTGACTGCCCTTGCAATCTATGCCGCAGGCATGCAAAGCATCCTCAAACCGAGGGGCGGTAACGGTCTTCTTTATTACGTCATGTCTGGGTTGAGCGATTGTTCTTACCTATGAACTAGTCTATGCGCGTGTCCATGGTCCCAATCTGTCGGTGGACATGGCCCGGTATTTCGGCTTGTTCTCAGATTCGCCAGCTTCTGCTTCGGCAAATAAGCTGCCTACTTCACCCGCTTGTAACGGCTGTAGCCGCCGAGGTCGAGCTCTTTTGGCGTGAGCACCAGCGCCGATTTGGCCGGCACGCTCACCGTCACGAAGCCCGCGCCAAAGCTGAATTGCGTTTTGCTGTCGGGGTGCAGGGCGTCGACCAGGGGCGTGCCGTCCATCAGTTCGCTATTGGCGATCATCACGCGTTCGGTCACCTCGTGTGCGCTCGGATTGGCCAGCACGATCACGGTCTCGAGCACACGGTCGGTGTGACGCTCGAAGGCGAACAGCTGATCGGCCTCGATCATGCGCAGATCGCCGACGCGCAGGGCGCGCTGCTGCTTGTGCAGGCCGATCAGCTGCTTCATCCAGACCATGTCGGGGTTGTCGGCGCGCGCCAGATCCCAGCGCATCGGGCTGCGGTTCTCGGGGTCGGGCCCGCCCTGCATGCCGACCTCGGCGCCGTAGTAGACATTCGGTGCGCCCGGTAGCGTGAATTGCAGCACCTGCACCATGCGGCGCAAGGCGGGATCGGGGAGCTGGTTGGCAATGCGCGGAATATCGTGGTTGTCGATCACCATCCAGGATTTGAGCATCGGCTCGATGCCGGCGTCCTGCACCATGCGCTCGATCATGCGCGCCGAACGGGCCGGGGTGAAGTCGCCATTGGCCAGACCGAGCACAATCTGTCGCATCCCGAAATTCATCACCGCATCCATGGAACGCAGCCAGCTTCCGGGGTAATTGACGATTTCACCGACGACCAGCGAACCGGGTTTCTGGCGGTGCGCCGCATCGGTCAGCTCGCGCAGGTATTGGTGACCGAGTTCAAATGCGGTATCGAGGCGCCAGCCATCGGCGCCATCGCGCAGATAGCCCTGCACCACGGAATCCGGCTTGGCATACAGGTAGTTGCGCACGGCCGGATTTTCGAGATTCAGTTCGGGCAGATTCTGAAAGCCGGTCCACACGCGCGCGCCGCCCTGGAATTGCGGGCCAATCGCGAACCAATTGCGCCAGGGGCTGGCCGGATTGCTGAAGGCGTCCTTGAATTTCGGCGCATTGCGGCCCATGTGATTGAACACGCCATCGAGCACGAGTTTCATGCCGCGTTGGTGGACATCCGCGGCCAGCTGTTTGAATTCGGCGCGCGTGCCGTATTCGGGCGAAATGGCATTGAAATCGAAGGCGTCGTATTTGTGGTTGGTGTAGGCCAGATGGATCGGGTTCAGATACAGCACATCGGCGCCGAGACCGGCGATGTAATCGAGCTTGCCCCTCAGGCTTTGCAGATCGCCGCCCCAGAAATCGAGCTCCTGGCTATTCAGTTTTTCGTCGTCCAGATACACGCCGGGTTTGGCCGGCTCGGACCAGTCGCGCAGCTTTTTCGGCGCCGGATACAAGGCGCGCTTGGCATCCAGATTGGCCGAGGGCGCAAAGCGGTCGACCAGCACCTGGTACACGATGGCGCCATTGCGCCAGTCGCGCGCCCGCTGGTCATAGGGTGAATCGGCGGCCGCCGCGCCGCTGGCGCTCAGCAGCAGGGAAAGGCTCAGGAGGGGCAGACTGGCTGCGAGTCGGCGTGGTGTCTTCATTGTTATACCTTGCAGCACATGGGTGAATAGATTTCCCAGTGTAACGTGTCCTGCGGTATTGTTCTGTTCCATCGGAATGGCGAGGGGAGCAGGCAATGTGGCGTTTTCTTGTGGGGGTGGGCATGCTGGCCCTGGCGCAGCCGGCCCTGGCTGCGGGTGTCTGCGAGGCGAGCCCGCAGCGTTTCGCGCTGTGCATCAAGCCGTCCGCGGTCGATCCCGCCGTGCGTCAGTTCGACTTTCCGCACTGGGTGATGTTCGACCGCTCGGGTACCGCGCCGCCGACGGGCCTGCTGGTCTTTCTGGCCGGGACGGGGGGCAAGCCGCCCGGTCCGCTCAAGTTTCTCGATACGGCCGCCAAGGCTGGCTACCGGGTGATCTCGCTGGCCTACAACGATGAGCCGGCTGTTGCCGTCTACTGTCCGCGCGTGCCTGATCCCGACTGCTCGGCCCAGTTCCGCCAGATGCGCATCGTCGGCGATCGCATGCTGCCGGACGAGTCGATTCGCAACAGCCAGCCGGAAGCCATCCTCAGCCGCCTGCGTGCTTTGCTGCTGCGCTTGCAGACCGACTATCCGGACGACCAGTGGGGCCAGTTCCTGGCGCAGGGCGAACCGAACTGGCCGCGCATCACGCTGGCCGGGCAATCGCAGGGGGCGGGCATGGCGGCCTTCATCGCCAAGCAAACCCAAGTGGAGCGTGTGATTCTGTTTTCCAGTCCCTGGGATTTCTACAAGGACGCGCAAGGGGAGCGCCGCCTCGCGCCCTGGCTGACCCTGCCCAGCAAGACCGAGCCGGCGCGCTGGTATGGCGCCTACCATGCACGTGAGAATACGGCGCAGTTGCTGGCGGCGTCCTACAAACAGCTCGGTATTCCGGCGGCGAATCTGCGCGTGTTCTCCAAGCCCCTGCCGCCGGACTTCCAGGCCCGCAACAACAATCCGTATCACACCCAGGGCATCGGCAGTCCCGACTATGCGGAGGACTGGGCTTTCTTCCTCAAGCGCGCGCCCTGATTCATTGGGCCTTGGAGCGGCTTTCCCATAGCTTGGCCTGCTCGAGGTCGCGCGCGACGCCGCGGCCTTCGCGCAGCAGATAGGCCAGACGCGCGCAGGCGGCGGCGTTGCCCTTTTCTGCGGCGCGCCGGTACCAGATGGCCGCCTCGGCTTCGTTGCGAGCGGTGCCGCGGCCCTGCCAGTAGATCGTCGCCAGATTCATCATCGCCGCTACGCTGCCGTTCTCGGCGGCGCGCTGGTACCAATGGCGCGCGGCGGCCACATCGCGTGTCACGCCCTGGCCGTTTTCCAGCAGGGCCGCCAGATTGTTCTGCGCCGCCATGTCGCCGGCCTCCGCAGCCTGGCGATACCAGTGCGCAGCCTGCGTGTAGTCGGGCGCGCCTTCGATCCCGCGCGCATACAGCGCGGCCAGATTGGACTGGGCCTTCACATGGCCCTGCCGCGCGGCCTGCAGATACCAGTCGCGCGCCTGGCGCGGGTCGGTGGCCGACACGCCGAGGTTGTACTGCGCATCGGCATGGCCCTGCGCGGCCAGCTTTTCGTAGGCTTGGGTCAGCATGGCCGGGTCTTGTGCGCCGAGTGCGAGCAGCGCTTCCATGCTGCCCTGGGCGGCCGCCTGTTGCAGCCAGTGGCGCGACTTGCCTGCGTCCTTGCCGGCATACAGGCGACCGAGCTGCAGCTGGGCGTAGGCGTCGCCTTGCCTGGCCGCCCCTTCGAGCCATTGCAGCACTTCATCCTGGGGCGCATTCGGCGTTTTTTGCAGCAGCTCGGCGAGCTCGCGCATGGCGAGGCTCATGCCGGACTGTGCGGCGCGGCGGTAGGCGGCAATCGCCTGCTCGGGCCGCTCCGCCTCCCAGGATTTGCCGAGGAAATAGAGGGCGGGCACGTCGCCGAGGGCGGCCGCACGCTGCAGCCAATCGCGCGCCTGGCCCAGATCGCGCGGCAGGCCGCTGCCGCTCAGATAAAGCTGGCCCAGATGGCGGTGCGCGGCCGGGCTGCCTGCGGCCGCTGCACGGCGATACAGCGCGATGGCCTTGGGCAGGTCCTGCGCCAGACCTTGCCCGGCCTCGTAGGCTGCGGCCAGATTATTCATGCCGGCCGGGTCGTCGTGCTCGGCGGCGCGCTGGTAGTACGCCGCGGCGGTCGCGGCCTGCTTCTCCACACCCAGCCCCTCGGCATACATGGTGCCCAGCAGATTCTCGGCCACGGCGCTGTGCTGGGCCGCCGCACGCTGCAGCCAGTCAAGCGCTTCGGCGTAGTTCTTGTCCACACCATCGCCCTGCAGGTACATGCGGCCCAGGCTTGCCTGCGCCACGGGATCGCCAGCGGCCGCCAGCGGCTTGAGCGCGGCAAAGGCTTTGCGGAACTCGCCGCGTTTGTAGAGATAGACGGCATCAGCCACGTCCTGCGTGGGCGCGGCCGGGGCCGGGCTCATCAGCAGCATGGCGCTGCACAGAAGGGAAGAAGTTCGCATCATGGCACAGAGCCTAGCGGTCGAAACGGACATGATATTGACGACTGGCAATCGCGTGCAAATGTCGGTTGGCAATCCTGCTATCATCTCCCGCATTCCCCCTTTCGGAGACTTTTTGCATGAAACTTCGCCTTCTGGCAGCGGCCCTGGCCGCGGGTGTCGCGTTTGGCGCACAGGCTGCGCCGCGTGGTCTCAACATCGACGATCTGGTGCGCCTCGAGCGTGTGTCGAGCCCGGCCGTGTCGCCCGATGGCAGCCGCGTCGTCTTTGCCGTGCGCAGCACTGACATCGAGAAAGACAAGGGTCACACCGAACTCTGGACGCTGGACCTGGCCACACCGGGCGCCGCGCCGCAGCAGCTGACCAAGGGCGAAGCGAACAGCTCCGATCCGGTCTGGTCGCCCAAAGGGGACGCCATCTATTTCCTGTCCGCGCGTTCGGGTTCCTCGCAGGTGTGGCGCATGCCTGCCGGCGGTGGCGAGGCCGTGCAGGTGACCAATCTGCCGCTCGACGTCGATACCTTCCGCCTGTCGCCGCAGGGCGACCGTCTGGCCGTGTCGATGGAAACCTTCCACGACTGCGCCGACCTGGCCTGCACCGTCAAGCGCCTGGAAAGCAAGGACAAGCAGAAGGCCAATGCGCGCACCTACAACCGCATGTTCGTGCGCCACTGGTCGACCTGGTCCGATGGCCGCCAGGGCACCCTGTTCTCGCTGGCGCTGAGCGCCGATGGCAAGGCCGGCACCGAACTCGTCAACCTGTCGGGTGCGCTCGACGGCGACGTGCCGTCCAAGCCCGATGGCGACAACAACGACTACAGCTTCAGTCCGGATGGCAAGTCGATCGTCTTCTCGATCCGCATCGCCGGCAAGAGCGAGCCGTGGTCGACCAATTTCGACCTGTACAGCGTGCCCGTCACGGGCGGCGTGCCGCGCAATCTGACTGAGGACAACAAGGCCTGGGACGCCGGCCCCGTGTTCTCGCCCGATGGCAAAACCCTGGCCTACCGCGCGATGCGCCGCCCGGGCTTCGAGGCTGACCGCTACCAGATCGTCCTGCTCGACCTCGCCAGCGGCAAGAAGCGCCTGCTGGCCGACAAGTGGGACCGTTCGGCCGACAGCCTGCAATGGTCGCAGGATGGCCAAGCCCTGTATGCCTCGGCCCAGGACCTCGGCCAGCACCGCATCTTCAAGATTGCTTTGGCCGATGGCAAGCCGGTGCCGCTGTCGGGCGAGGGCTCGATCAACAGCTTCGACCTGCGCGCCAATAAGCTTGTGTTCACCCGCAATGATCTGCGCAGCCCGGCCCAGCTGTTCACCCTCGGCGCCGATGGCAAGCCGCAGCAGCTGACCCAGTTCAACGCCAGCCGCCTGGCCGAAGTGCGCTTCGGCGAGCCCGAGCAGTTCAGCTTCAAGGGCGCCAAGGGCGATACCGTCTACGGCTATGTGCTCAAGCCCTGGAACTACGAAGCCGGCAAGAAGTATCCGGTCGCCTTCCTCGTGCATGGCGGGCCGCAGGGCAGCTTCGGCAATAGCTGGAGCTACCGCTGGAATCCGGAGATCTACGCCGGCGCCGGCTACGCGGTCGTGATGATCGACTTCCATGGCTCCACCGGCTATGGTCAGGCCTTCACCGACGCCATCAGCGGCGACTGGGGCGGCAAGCCGCTCGAGGACCTGAAGAAGGGCCTCGCCGCCGCCGGCAGCAAATACGCTTTCGTCGACACCAAGAACGCCTGCGCGCTCGGCGCGTCTTACGGCGGCTTCATGATGAACTGGATCGCCGGCAACTGGAACGATGGTTTCAAATGTCTCGTCAATCACGCTGGCGTGTTCGACCAGCGTTCGATGTACTATTCGACTGAAGAGCTGTGGTTCGTGGAGTGGGAATTCGGTGCGCCCTACTTCAAGAACTCCGCCAATGCCGAGAAGAACAACCCGGCCAACTATGTGACGAAGTGGAAGACCCCGATGCTCGTGCTGCATGGCGAGAAGGATTTCCGCATCAGCTATAGCCAGGGCCTGTCGACCTTCACGGCCTTGCAGCGCCAGGGGATTGAGAGCAGACTGGTGGTGTTCCCGGGCGAGAACCACCACATCCTGCGCCCGGCCAATTCCGTGCTCTGGCATCAGGAAGTGCTCGGCTGGCTGGACAAGCATTTGAAGAAGTAAGGCGCCACACGGGCCGGTTTGCGGCAACGCAGACCGGCGACGCCGGGGCGGCGCTAATGTGCAAGTGGTTGTTGAGGACGGAGGTGTAAGTTGAAGACGCTACACAATAGTCTGCCTGACAAGGAACCGGTTGCCGACGCCACTCCCCCGGCGCCTTCCCGTCCCGTCACCAGCGCACGCCAGTCGCTGCCGGCCAAAGGCTCGTGCTGGTATTGCGAAAAACCGCTCGATGCCGTGCGCCGCTTCTGCGGCAAGGAATGCGCGGCTGCCTTCGACGAAGAAGCCGCCTTCGATCAATAAGCGCCCAGCCGCTGGCGCGCGCCCGGGAAGTCAAAGCGCTCGATCGCCTGGCTCAGGGCCGCAAACTCCGCCGCACCCAGGCGCGCTTCCAGCGCGGCGGCCTCGGCCTCGAACAGGTCGCAGGCGGCGCCATCTCCCGCTTCCAACAGTCTGGCCAGCTCGGCCAGCAAGCCATCCGCCGCCGGTGTGGCGTAAGTAAGCACTGACACCGGTTCCTCGATCATCTGCGCCATCAGCACCAGTACTGGGGCCAGTTGCGTGTCGACTGCGTCCAGGGCCGCGTCCAGGGTCGGGCTCCGCGCCAGCAATTGCTGATCGGCCGCGGCCGCCGCCAGGTGCAGGGCGCGTGCGCCGAGCATGCCGGCCGCGCCCTTCAGGCTGTGGATGTAGCGGTGCGCGCGCTCGGCGTCGTGCGCGGCCAGAGCCGCGGCCACCGGGGCCAGGCCGGCCCCGTAGTCCTTGATGAAGCGCTGCAGCAGGCGCGCGTACATGTCATGGTCGCCCAGCACCCGCTCGATGCCTTCCTCGGCATCGATCAGGCCGCGCGCCGCAGCGGGCGGCGGCCAATGCAGACGGGGCGGCGGGTTCATCGCGTGGTGAAGCTCCAGGTCTTGTTGACGATCAGGCCATTGATGGTGCCGCTGAAGCTGACCTCGTAGGTGGTCTTGGCCTGCAGCGGGCTGAGCGGGATGATGGCCGCGGCCGAGACCGGCGTCTCGCGGTCGGCGCTGTTGACCAGCAGGCGCACCGGCAGATCGCTGCTGGCGCCGCGCTGGCGTACGCTGAAAGTCTTCACGCCGACAAAACTGGTGAGGTCGCCATGCACGCTGATTGGGTAGCCGACTTCGTTCACGCCGGGGACCGGATCGGGCGATTCCTGGTCGCTGAAGAAGTTCGGCGCCACGCCCGTCAGTCCGTCGGCCGGCCAGACCACGATGCTGGACGCGCCGATGCCGGGGCCATAGCCATTATTGGCCGTGAAGTCAGCCGTGAAATAGGTGTAGCTATTGCTGCCGGTGGCAAAGCCGGCGCCCATTTCCTTGAACTTGGGCTCGAACAGCACGAAGCGGTGATAGATGGCCGTGATCAGGTCCTCGACCATGGCAAAGCCGCTGCTGCTGGTGGAGCCGGCGATCACTTCGCCATAGGCATAGGCGCCCGAGCCGAACACATAGCCGGCCGTGCGCAGACGGTCGAGCAGGGTGGCGCCCGTGTAGCCGGGCTTGCCCGCAGTTTCGTCGTGGCTGACGGCGCCGTTCAGGCGCTGGTAGTCGGAATGCGCCTGGGCCGCCTGGTCGACGGCCGGATTCTGCGTCAGCTGGGGCACGCCGAGCTGGCCGCGCCGGTAATTGATCCAGGCGCGCCCGTCGACCGCGATCTGGCCCGTCAGGCCGGGGGCGCCGGGCAGATTGCCAAGTGGCGTGCCGCTGTCCGGCGCGCTGGGCACGGGCGCCGCGCCGCTGCTGCTGCTGCCACCACCGCAGGCCACCAGACTGGCGCCGGCCACACAGACCACGGCCGTGCGCAAGAGTGAAAACCAATGCATGCTGTCTCCAAGACACGGCCCTCGAGCCGTTGCGGCCATTCTAGGTCAATTTGCGTGGCCCTGCGGCGCTGTTGACGGACGCGCAAGGTAAAATAGCCGGATGTCGACCCCTCATCCGCACCCGCGCCTGGCGCGCGCCAAGTTTGCCCTGCCAAGTCTCGTCACCCTGCTGTCGATCGCCTGCGGCTTCGGCAGTATCGTGATCTCGGTCGATAACGCCGTGCTCGGCATCGCCGACGACTACCGGCTGGCGGCCGCCCTGCTGGTCGTGGCCGGCTTCTTCGACGCGCTCGATGGCATGGTGGCGCGCGCCACCAACACCGCCTCGCAGTTCGGCGTGCAGCTCGATTCGATCGCCGACGTGATGAACTTCGGCTGCGCCCCGGCCATCCTGCTGTACTGCTTCGGCTTCGTCAAACTCGGCATCGACCATCCGACCCTGCTGCGCATCGGCGGCGTCGCCAGTTTCATCTTCGTCGCCTGCGGCGCGCTGCGCCTGGCGCGCTTCAATGTGATGGTGGGCCGCACCGATCCGCGCTATTTCGTCGGCATGCCGATCACCGCCGGCGCCGCCTGCGTGGCGGCGGTCGTCGTCGCCTGGCCCGAACCGCTGCGGACGCCCGAGCAGGGCGCGGCCCTGATCGCCTTGCTGGTCACGGTCGGCGCGCTGATGGTGTCGACGATCCGCTTCCCCAGCTCCAAGCAGAAGAAGAGTCCGCTGGCGCTGCTCGTGCTGGCCGTGAACATCGGCCTGCTCGTTTGGCTGCGCAGCCTTTATTTTGTGCTGTTCTTTGCCGTATACATCGCGGGCACGCTGCTGCTGAACCTGGCCTGGCGCCAGGGCTGGCGCGGCATCGCCCCGCCTCAGGTGTATTCCGATTAATGTTCCGCCGCGCCCGCAAGGGCGTGAGATGCTGCTGTACCCCGAAAGGAGGCCTCTGTGGGCCTTTTCAGTCTATTCTCTGGCAAGCCGGCGGAGCCTGCCAGCACCCTGCTGCAAGCGGCCAATACTGGCCTCAAACCGGCCGCGCCGGCCGCGCCGCCGGCCGTGCTGTGCCGCGAAGAAGTGGTCGACGCCAAGAACCGCCTGTGCGGCTACCGCTTCCGCCTGCAGGCCGAGGATGGCCAGCGCATTGCCGCCGAGGCCGACTACATCCAGGCCCTGGTCGATGAGGACATCCGCAGCTTTGCCGAGCGCCGCCTGGCCCTCGTCAAGCTCAGCCCCGATGCCTTTGTGTTCAATCGCCACACGCCGCTGCTGGCGCCCCAGGTCGGTTTCGAGTTTGATCGGCGCGAGCAGACCTGGCCCGCATCCCAGCTGGCTGCGCGCCTGGCGGCCGTGCGCGACGCCGGCGCCAAGGCCATCCTGTATGTGGCCACGCACAGTGCCGAGGATGCGCCCGCTTTTCAGGCGGCCGACATCGTCGTCCTCAATCTGGCGCGCACGGCCCTGCCACAGTTCCAGACCATGCTGCGCAGCCTGCGCGCCAGCTATCCGAAGCTGCAGATCGCCGTCGAACAGGTCGACAGCTGGGACGAGCAGCGCATGTGCGTGGCCTGGGGCGCCGACTATTGTCTGGGCGCCTTCCTGACCCAGCCCGATCAGCTCGACGAAAAGGGCAAGATCGACCAGGGCCGCCTGACCTCGATCGAGCTCTTGAATCTGCTGCGCGCCGATGCCGAGCTCGACGCCTTGACCGAGGTGGCCAAGCGCGATCCCGGCCTCAGCTTCCAGCTGCTCAAGTGGGCGAATGCGCCGAGCAATGGGCAGGCCACGACCATCACCAGCCTGGCGCAGGCGATTGTCGTGCTCGGGCGCGCGGCCCTGTACCGCTGGCTGACCGTGTCGATGTTCCGACTCGGCAAAGCCCATCGCGAGCGCGACGAGTCTCTGCTCGAAGTGGCGCTGACGCGTGCGCGTTTCCTCGAAACGGTGGCGGCCGAGACGCTGAGCCCGGCCCAACGCGACGAGATCTTCCTGGTCGGCCTGCTGTCCTTGTTCGACATCCTGCTCGGCATGCCGATGCCGCGCATCCTCGACAAGATGCATTTGTCGCAGGAGGTGCGCAGCGTGCTGCTCGACAGCGCCGGCCCCTACAGCCCCTACCTATTGCTGGCGCTGCGCATCGAGCGCGGCCTGACCGGCCAGGCGGCCGAGATCGCCAGCAAGCTCGGCCTCGACACCGCCACCCTGAACGCGACCAGCCAGGCCGCCTTCCGCTGGGCCCAGGAATCGCTGCAGCAAACGCTGAACTAAACCAAAAGAAAAATCGGGGTCAGACCCCATTTATCCGCGCAGAAAAATCCGGGTCTGCCCCCATTTTTTCTGCGGAAAAAGAAAACCGGGGTCGGGCCCCGGTTTTGCTTGATGGATAAATGGGGTCTGACCCCGATTTTGTCGGCGCTTATTTCATCCACAGACGCAGCGAGTCCCAGGCGCGGCCGAAAATCGAGGCCTGCGAAATTTCTTCCAGCGCCACCACCGGCAGCTCGAGGATGGTCTTGCCATCGGCCTGCATCTTCAGCGTGCCGACCTGGCCGTTCAGGGCCAGCGGGGCCACCAGCGGGTCTTTGCGCTCGAGCACGGGCTTGAGCTTGGCGGCCAGGCCCTTCGGCACCGTCACCACCACATCGCGGTTGAAGCCGATCTTCACCTTGCTGGACGAGCCTTTCCAGACTTCGGGCGTGTCGATCGCCTGGCCCTTGGCATACAGCTTGACGGCGTCGAAGTTCTGGAAGCCCCAGTTCAGCAGCTTCTGGCTTTCCTGGGTGCGCACCTGGTCCGAGGCGGTGCCCATCACCACCGAGATCAGGCGGCGCTCGCCGTCCTTGCCGTTCGGGCGGTGGGCCGAGGCGATCATGCAGTAGCCGGCCGCTTCGGTGTGGCCGGTCTTCATGCCGTCCACGGTCGGGTCGAGCCACAGCAGGCGGTTGCGGTTCTGCTGCTTGATGCGGTTGTAGGTGAACTCTTTCACCGAGTCGATCTTGTAGAACTCGGGATAGTCGGCAATCACGCGCGCGGCCAGGATCGCCAGGTCGGCCGCCGTCGTGTAGTTCTCCGGATGGGGCAGGCCGTGGGCGTTGGCGAAGTGGGTGTTCTTCATGCCCAGGCGCTGGGCTTCCTTGTTCATCTGGGCCACGAAGGCGGCTTCGTCGCCGGCCACGGCTTCGGCCAGGGCCACGGCCGCGTCATTGCCGGACTGGACCATCAGGCCGTACAGCAGGTCCTGGATCGACACCGGCGTGGCCGGGTCGATGAACATCTTCGAGCTCGAGGCGTCGACCTTCCAGGCCTTGACCGAGACATTCACCATCTGCTTCAGGTCGATGCGCTTGTCGCGCAGGGCGCCGAAGGTCACATAGGCCGTCATCACCTTGGTCAGCGAGGCCGGTTCGACGCGCATGGCCGGGTCTTGCGAAGCGACCACCTGGCCGCTGGTGGCGTCGAGCAGAATCCAGGATTTGGCCGCAATGGTCGGGGCCGGAACCGCCTGGCCAAAGGCCGAGGCGCAGAACAGGGTGGCGCTGGTCAGCAGCGCCGCAATCAGTTTCTTCATGTGTCAGTCAAAAACGGTGAAGCCAGGGAGCTCGCATTATAGGGTGTCTTCGGGCTTGCTCCGCCACAATTGGATGACCCAATTTTTGATGTGGCCAAGCTTGCGGTGGAAGAAGTGGTCGGCGCCGGGAATCACCACCACTGGGATGTCGAGCGGGCGCGCCCAGTCGAACACCTGCTGCAGGGTGATGGTGTCGTCGAGTTCGCCGTGGATCAGGATGGTGTCGGCCGGCACATCGGCCATCGCCCATTTGCCGGCGGCCGTGCCCACCAGCACCAGCCGCTCGGGCGCCTGGCCGGCTGCCGCGAGGCGCTGGGCAAACATGCTCTGCACATAGGTGCCGAAGGAAAAGCCCGACAGCGCCACCGGCAGGCCCGGATACTGCTGGCGCATGTAGTCGTACATGACCTGCATGTCGTCCGTTTCACCGCGGCCCTCGTCGTGCACGCCCTCGGATTCGCCGACCCCGCGGAAGTTGAAGCGCGCCGTCGCATAGCCGAGCGCGACGAAGGTGCGCGCCAGCGTCTGCGCCACCTTGTTCTCCATCGTGCCGCCGTACAGCGGATGCGGATGGGCCACCAGGGCGATGCCGCGCGGCGCCTCCTTGGGCAGGTCGAGCAGGCATTCCATGCGGCCGGCGCCGCCGTCCAGATAGAACTTGGTCGAATTCTTGTTCATCATCGGATCAGATCTTCAGACGCTCGACGACCTGGCCGCCGATCAGGTGGCTGTCGATGATGTCGTCGATGTCGCTGGTGTCGACATAGGTGTACCAGGTGCCTTCCGGATAGACGACCATCACGGGGCCTTCCTCGCAACGGTCGAGGCAGCCCGCCTGGTTGATGCGCACCTTGCCCTGGCCATTCAGGTCCAGTGCCTTGATGCGCTTCTTCATGTATTGCTGCACGTCCTTCGCGCCGCGCTCGGCGCAGCAGGGGCGGCCGTCTTCACGCTGGTTCATGCAAATGAACACGTGCTTCTGGTAGTAGGCATTCTCGCTCATGGGCTTTCCAATACTTCGCAAAACGCAATGATACCGCGTCAGGATTTATTGAGCTTATGCGAGGGCAGGATCAGGAACCACAGCGCGACGAAGGGCCACAGCAGCGACAGGAACTGGGCCGCGCCATTGAAGTTGAGGAACTGGCCCTGGGTCCAGGTCTGCATGGTGGCGATGAAATACGGATTGACGGGGATGGCATTGAGCACCAGCAGGCTCAGACCCAGGCTCAGCACGGCCAGGCGGCGCTGCGCCGTTTTCGGCGCAAAGGCCAGGCCGGCAATCATGATCAGGCCGATCACAAAGCCGCCCTGGGCGCCCGGCGTGATCCAGCCGAACGCGCTCTCGGGCTCGAACAAGACGGCGCTGGCCAGGCATTTGACGACGATGGCCGCGCCCAGCATGGCAAGGATCAGGCGCGCGCGCGGGGCCTCGCGCCGCAGCAGGCAGAGCATGACCAGCACCGCCCCCGTCATCTGGCAGGCCGTGATGATGGTTTCCGACAGCCAGTACTGCTCGGCCGTCAGCAGATCGTCGCGGCGCAGAAAGGCGCCCGGGTCGACCGGCGTTTCGAGCAGGGCCGACAGCCATTCCGAAATCTCGGGCAGGATCTGGCCATGCCCGAACAGATAGCTCTGCGGATAGATCTCGGCCAGCGGCCACAGCGCCACCAGCACCAGGCCCTGGCTCGCATGCGGCGCGAACCAGCGCTGGCGCAGCTGCAGCAGGCGGCCTTGCTCCAGATAGGCGCGTACCTTCAGCGCGCCATACACGGCACCCAGCGCGCAGCCCAGGCTATTGGTCAGCAGGTCGAGTACCGAGGGCACGCGCGAGGGCAGGAAGGTCTGCACGGCCTCCATGCTGCCCGAGACCAGCACGCCGGTCAGGCTGGCCAGCAGCACCGCCCACAGGCCGCGCACGCGCGGATACACGGCAAACACCAGCAGCACGCCGAAGGGCACGTAGCCGATCACGTTGACCAGCACGTCGAAGCGGGTCCAGTAGTGCGGCAGCCCGGCCGTCAGATAGGACAGCGGCGGCAGCCCCGACACGCGCCAGCCCGTGAACGGAAACCAGCTGGCGTAGACGATCAGGCAGATATAGGCGAGCAGGGACGCACGCGCGATCGGCGAGCCGTGTTGGCGGGCGGGTGCGGCAGCTTCCATCTTCCTCTCAGGGCAATTGGGCCAGCCATTGTAAGAGCTCGGCGCTGAGCGCGTCCGTGGCGCGCACCAGGGCCGCCACGCCGCCGGCGGCATCGTGCGTGCCTGCCGGGCTGGTCTGGGTGAAGGTCTGCTGGGCCTGCAGGCGCGAGCCATTGAACACCGAGGCGCGCACGCTGACGCGGCCGCTGCTGCTGGCCGGGCCGGCAAAGCTGTGCGAGAAGTCGAGCACCTCGAGCTTCAGCACCGGGGCGCCGCTGCGCGCGTCGGCCGTGCCGAGCACGCCGATGCCGCTGTCGGCCAGGCGCGTGCGCACGCGTTGGCTCAGCAGCTGCAGCGGGCTGCTGCTCCAGTGGCTGTTGGCATAGGCGCGCGTCTGCAGCGGATCGGCATACAGCAGGCGGTACAGAATCTGCGGCGTGTCGAGCGGGGCCGCGCCGCTGGCCTCGGCCACCACCAGGGTGCTGAGCTTGAGCTTGACGGGGCTGGCGGCCGGGGCCGGGCCGAAGTCGTACACCTGCTGGTGCGGCGCGCTGCCGACGGTGCTGCAGGCGGACAAGGCCAGAGCGGCCAGCAGGAGGATCAGGCGGGTCATGGTGGTCTTCCTCATTTGGCAGGCGGGACAAAGCCGGGTTCGCCGGGGCCGGGGGCCGGCGGCGGCGCCCCGAACAGCAGGCTCTGCGGGCGGTCATTCAGAGTGTTCATCGTGCGCTTCAAACTGCGCAGGGTGCTGCGCGCCTCGTCAGTGGCGGCGTTCACGTTCGGCAGGGTCTGCAGTTCGATATTGCTGGCGATGCCCTCGGTGGCCGCGCCGACCCGGTCGATCGTCGTATTCAGGCGCGCCAGCGGGCCGTTGGGCGCCTGCAGGTCGACCGCGATGCGGTCGAGGTTGTTGACGAGGCGGTTGGCGCTGCCCGACAGCTGGCCGACGTTGTTGAGCGTCTGGTCGACCCGGGTCGTGAGTTCGGGCAGGCGCGCCAGCGTCGGTTCCAGCTTCTGCGGAATGGCCGCATAGGCGTCGGCCGCCTGGCCGATGCGCTCGAGCGTGGCCTGCACGCGCTGCTGGGTGGAGGGGCCGGTCAGGGCATTGAGCTGGTCGGTCAGCTGCTCGACCCGGGCCAGGATGGCGGTGCCGCGTTTCTCCAGCTGGGCCAGCAGGCCCGGCTGCAGCGGGATGCGCGCCATGTCATTGGCGCTGCTGGCCACGCGCGGCGAGCCGGTCTTGTCGTCGTCGAGCTGGATATAGGCGATGCCGGTCACGCCTTGATAGCCGAGCGTGGCATAGGTGGTGCGCGTGACGGGCGTGTCGGGGTCGATCGCGATCTGGATCAGGATCTGCCCGGCCAGCTTGGGGTCGAAGTCGATATCCACCACCTTGCCGACCGCAATGCCGCGGTAGCGCACGGTGGCCTGGGGATTCAGGCCCGGCACCGACTGGCTGGTGGCGATCAGATAGGGCACGCGCTCGGCGCGGTCGCGATTGAACCAGATGCCGGCCAGGATGGCCGCCACCGTCAGTGCAATCGTGAAGAAGCCGGTCAGCAGGGCATGGGATCGGTTTTCCATCAGAGTCTCCGCTCAGGACGCGTCAACGTCCAGCACGGCGAGGGCGCGACGGCCGCGCTCGCCTAAGAAAAATTGGTCGATAAACGGGTGGTCGACCTGAATCACGTCGCGCGTCGGCCCGATCGCGATCACATGCTTTTCAGCCAGCACGGCGATGCGCGTGGACAGGGCGAACAGGGTGTCGAGGTCGTGCGTGACCATCACCACGGTCAGGCCGAGCTCGCGGTGCAGCGACTGGATCAGGGCTACGAAGCTGTCCGACAAGTCGGGATCGAGGCCGGCCGTCGGTTCATCCAGGAACAGTAGCTGCGGTTCGAGCGCGAGGGCGCGCGCCAGGGCCGCGCGCTTGACCATGCCGCCCGACAGGTCGGCTGGCATCTTGTTGGCGTGCTCGGGGCCGAGGCCGACCATCTGCATTTTCAGCAGCACGGCGTCGCGGATCACGTCCTCGGGCAGGGCATGCAGCTCGCGCATTGGCTGGGCGACATTGTCGAACACGGTCAGGGCCGAGTACAGGGCGCCGTGCTGGAACAGCATGCCCCAGTGGTTGCGCATGTGCTGCAGCTGAATCGCGTCGGCCGCGCTGATGTCCTCGTCGAACACGCGCACGCAGCCGCGCGCCGGCCGCTCCAGACCCAGCATCTGGCGCAGCAGCACGGTCTTGCCCGTGCCCGAGCCGCCGACGATCGACAGGATTTCGCCCGGGTAGATGCGCAGGTTCAAGTCCTGGTGGACGACGGTCTTGCCGAACTTGGTCCACAGGCCCTCGATCTCGACCACGGGCGGCTGGTCGCCATTGAACGGGGGCGGCACCACGCGCGAAGGACGGCGGTTCTTCATCGGTAATAGCCCACGTTGTTGAACAGGATGGCGAACACGGCGTCGGCCAGGATCACCACGGTAATCGCCGTCACCACCGAGGTGGTGGTGCCGCGCCCCAGGCTTTCGGTATTCGGCTTGATGCGCAGGCCGAAATGGCAGGACACGAGGGCGATCAGCATGCCGAAGGCCGCGCCCTTGAGCAGGCCGATATGGTAGTTCGCAATCGGCACGGCGCTGGGCAGCTTGTCGATGAAATAGCGCAGCGACAGATTGAGTTCAATCTTGGCCGAGACCGCGCCGCCGAGCAGGGCCATGGCATCGGTCCAGACCACCAGCAGCGGCATCGAGATGGCCAGCGCAATCACCTTCGGCAGAATCAGGCGGTAGCCGTGCGAGATGCCCATCACCAGCATGGCGTCGAGTTCCTCGGTCACGCGCATCACGCCGAGCTGGGCCGTGATCGAGGAGCCCGAGCGTCCGGCCACGAGAATCGCGGCCAGCAGCGGTCCCAGTTCGCGCACGATGCTCATGCCGAGAATGTTGACGATGTAGACGTCACCGCCGAAATTGCGCAGCTGCTGGGCCGACAGATAGGACAGCACGACGCCGATCAGGAAGCCGACCAGGGCCGTGATGCCCAGGGCCTGGAAGCCCGCATGGAAGATATTGGCCGAGATTTCGCGCCACGGCCCGCGGTGGGGCGCGCGCAGAAAGCGGCCCAGGTCCTGGGTGACTGCGCCGATCAGTTTGATCACATCCCACAGGTGGTCCATGAACAGCAGCACGCGCTGGCCAAGTCGGATGACGGGGCCGTAGGGATCGGGCTTGACGGGGGCGGTGGGCAGGGCCGACAGGACCTCGATGCGGTGGAAGAAGCTGTCCTGGCCCGGGCTCAGCACCAGGCGCGCCGGCCGCTTGCGGCCCCAGCTATTCCAGAACAGCTGGGCGCCGATATGGTCGAGACTGCTGGCGCCGCTCAATTCCCATTGCAGGTCTTCGCGCCCCTTGAGCTGATCGAGCATGGCCGTGAGTTCGGCCATGACGCCCGGACGGGCGAGCGCGTGCACTTGCCAGACGCCGGCCGCCGTCACGATGGTGCCGCCGCCGGTCTGCTCAAGCGTGAGGCTGGGCGTGATCTCCTTCTGCATCCGCCCAGTGTAAAAGAGATTGACGGCGGCGGCTACCCGCCTGTCAAGACGCGGCCAGATGGCGTTGCTGGCGCGCCGGGGCTTTCACGGCCGGGGCCGGCGCCTGGCCGGCCACATCGGAGGCGACCAGGGCCTGGGCCGCGTCCGCGTCCAGTCCGCCTTCCTCGTGCAGCCAGCGCGTGACCAGGCGCGCCAGGCGGTCGAGGGCGATGCGGTGGGTGGCGTCGGTGTTGGCGTACAGCCAGTCGGACAGGGCCATGAAGCGCGCGAACGGCTGGGCGCCGAGGATCACCGGCAGGCTGTGGGCGAAGCGGCCGGAATTGGCCACCAGGTCCCAGTAGCGGGCGAAGCGCACCAGGCGCTGCATGCTGGCGAAGTCGATGCGGTCGGTCGCCAGGATGCTGTAGGGCGGATAGGGATCGAACACCAGGCCGAACGGCTCGGTGTGGCGGATGATCGGGGTGCCGCGCAGGCGCTTGAGGATGCCGAACTGGATCTCGTGCGGGCCCAGGCCGACCAGCTGGTCGAAGCCGCGCGCGAAACTCGCGATATCCTCGCCCGGCAGGCCGGCGATCAGGTCGACATGCAGGTGGGCGTGCGAGTGCTGGACCAGCCAGCGGATATTCTCGGCGGCCTTGGCATTGTCCTGCTTGCGGCTGACATGGGCCTGCACCTCGGGGTTGAAACTCTGGATGCCGATCTCGAACTGCAGTGCGCCCGGCGGGAACTGGGCGATCGTCGCCTTCAGTGCTTCCGGCAGGTGGTCGGGCACCAGTTCAAAGTGGGCATACACAGGGTCGTCCGGATGGGCTGCAATCTTATCGAGGAAGAACTGCATGATGCGCAGGCTGGTCTTCACATTCAGATTGAAGGTGCGGTCGACAAACTTGAACAGGCGCGCGCCGCGCTGGTACAGGCGCTCCATCTCGGCCAGAAAAGCCTCGAGCGGGAAGGGCCAGGCCGTCTTGTCCAGCGCCGACAGGCAGAACTCGCATTTGAACGGGCAGCCGCGCGAAGCCTCGACATACAGCGTGCGGTGGCGGATGTCCTCATCCGTGTACTGGGCGTAGGGCAGCTGCAGCTCGGCCAGCGGCGGCTGCTCGCCGGCGTGGATCTTCATCAGCGGCTTGGGGCCGTGCAGAATGGCCTGGCACAGGCGCGGAAACGTGACGTCGCCCCAGCCGGTAATCACATAGTCGGCCAGGCGCACGATCTCCTGCTGGGCGGTCTCATGCGACACTTCCGGACCGCCGAGCACCACGGTCACCTCGGGCGCCACGCGCTTGAGCATGGCGACGACGCGCGTGGTCTCCTCGACGTTCCATATATACACGCCGAAGCCGACGATGCGCGGCTGCTGGGCCAGCAGGCGCTCGACTACTTCGGTGGTCTTGGCGCCGATCACAAATTCACAGAGCCTTGAAATCGGCTGCAGCTCCCCCATATTGGCTAAGAGGTAGCGCAGGCCCAGCGACGCATGGGCGTAGCGGGCATTCAAGGTCGAAAGCAGAATGGTCATAGACGCATTCTACTAAAAAGCGCTTGACGATCTCGTTTTATCCCTGCATAATCTCGCTTCTCTGCTGCTGACGACACAACGCTCTGAAGCGAAA
>NZ_JAKLTS010000017.1 GCF_022012445.1 Massilia sp. TS11 | reverse complement strand
TGGGGTCAGACCCCGATCTTCCGCATGGAAAATCGGGGTCTGACCCCAATTTGTTTGCGAGGGAATTCTGCTTAGCCGAGCCAGGTGCGCAGCAAGGTCAGCGCGCCGGAGCCGGCGGCGGCGAGGGTGACGATCAGTAAGGCCTTGCGGCGGGCCAGCGTGGCCGGGTTCAGTTGGTTCATCTGTTGTCTCCGATTTTCGCGTTTGTCTGTACAAGGGCCGGCCATCTGTGGGCCTGGTCCGCTTGTTGATGACTAAATTAGCACGAAAAACTTGATGTGTCTCAAGGATTTCGGAGAATTTTGCGCGAATAGTTGCAAATGCAACAATTTTCGCTTGACACAATCACTCAGACGAGTTTTGGTGCGCTGCAGTAGGCGGCAATCGCTTCGAGCACGGCGGCGTTCTCGCCCACGGCCTCGGCCAGGGCGATCGGCACCTGCGGATGGGCTGCGCGCAGGTCCGCGACCAGCGGCGGCAGGTCGCGCAGCACATGGCCGCCCTGCCCCAGGAAAATCGGCACGATGCTGACGGCCTCGGCGCCGGCCGCAATCGCCGCGTGGACGGCCTCGGGCAGGCGCGGCTCCATCAGCTCGAGGAAGGCCAGGCTCACGGCCGCGTCGGGATTGCGCGCCGCCACCAGCTCGGCCAGGCGCTCAAACGGGGCGCGCCAGGACGCGGAACGGGCCCCATGCGCAAACAGGACAATCGCGCGTTTGCTCATCAGTGGCGCTCCACCCACCACAGCGCCGCCAGTGCCATCGCGAAGAACAGCACCGAGGGCGCCACGGCCGTCAGGAAGGCGGGCCAGGTCGACAACAGGCCGAGGTGGGAAAACAGGGCATTGACCCAGAAGAAGGTCACGCCAATCATGATGCCGATGAAGATTTTCAGGCTGACCCCGCCGCTGCGCGTATGCAGATAGGCAAACGGCAGCGCCAGCGCCATCAGCACGAAGATGGTGAACGGGTCGATGATCTTCTTCCAGAAGGCGATGCGGAAGCGGTCGGTCTCCTGGCGGTTTTCGGCCAGATGGCGCGTGTAGACGGCCAGCTCCTGGGCCGACATGGTCTCGGGCGAGGACGCCGACACCGACAGAATCTTGGGCGTAATTTCGGACAGCAGATCCTTGCTCGGCAGCTTACGCGTGTCGACCACACTGGCCTCGTGCGCAATGCCGTTCACGCCGGCCTCGGCGCCTTTGCCGCTATTGCTGAACAGGGTCTCGGTCACCTCGTTCAGGCGCCAGGTGTTGTTGCCGCGATAGTCGGCGCTGGCCGCCGTCGTCAGCAGGCGCAGGCGAAAACGCGTATCGAATTCATACAGCTTGACGTCCTGTAGCTGGCCCTGGGGGCTGATCTTCTTGACGTTGAAGAAGCGCGAACCGCTGACCTCGCCATTGGGGCCGCGCACGATGTCCTTGGTCCACATGCCGGTGCGGAATTGCTGGGACACGGTCGCGCCCTTGGCCGACAGGCGCATCTCTTCGGCCAGGGTGGCCGTGCGTGGCGTGATCAGCTCGCCGAAGATGAAGGTCACGATCACGAAGCCGATGCCGATCTTCACCAGCATCAGGGCCGCCTGCAGGGTCGACAGGCCGGAGGCGCGCATGATCGTGAATTCCGAGGTCTGCGCGAACTGGGCCATCGTGTAGATGGTGCCGATCAGCGCGGCCACGGGCATCAGCTCGTAGACATGGCCGGGCAGCAGCATCAGCACGTACAGGAAGGCGTGGCCGATCGTGTAGGCGCCCTTGCCGACCGAGGGCAGCTCGCTGGTCAGGTCCATGAAGGCCTGCAGGCCGAGGAAGGCGGCCAGCACGAAGGCCACGGCCTGGGCAATCGAGACGGCGAAATAGCGTTGTAGGATTTTCATAGGCCGGCCTTGGCGCGTTTCAGCGCATTCCACAGCACCAGCGGATGGTAGCGGTGATTCACATTCAGGCGCCAGGCGAACAGGGCCACCACGCACAGGGCCGCGGCCAGGTGCAGCGGCCACCAGCCGAGCGCAAACGCCAGCTTGCCCTGCTTGACGCTGGCTTCGATCACGCGCGTCAGGTTGGCATAGGTGAAGAAGATCAGCACGGCGAAAATCAGATTGGCCGAGCTGCCGGCGCGCGGATTGACGAAGCCGAGCGGAATGGCCAGCAGGATCAGGACCAGGGCCATCAGCGGCAAGGCGATGCGCCACAGCAGTTCGGACATGGCGATGCGGCCGCCATCGGCCAGCAGTTCAAGCGTGGACATCGATTTGGTGGCCTTCTCGGAGCCGAGCACAGGCGCCTTGGTCTGCACGCGCATGCTGTAGCGCTCGAACTCCATCGACTGGAAATCGGCCTGGCCGGGCACGCCCTGATAGCGGCGCCCGTTCTTCAGCACCAGGTAGCGGTTGCCCTTCTTGTCTTCCTCGATCACGCCTTCGCGCGCGACCACGATGGTGTTGCCGTTCTGGTCGACCGTGTTGACGAACACATTCTGCACATTGCTGGTTTCGCCAGTCACGCCTTCGACGAAGAAGATGCGGTTGCTGGCGGCCGATTCGCGGAACTGGCCGGGCGAGACCTTCTGCAGGTCCTCGCGCTTTTCGAAGCGCTCGACGTATTCGTCGTTCTTCATGTTCGCCCACGGCGTCGCCACCAGACTGAGGAAGGCGATCAGCAGCACGATCGGCAGGCCGAACACCAGCACCGGGCGGATCCACTCGCGCAGCGACTGGCCGGAGGCAAACCAGACCACCATTTCGGAGTCGCGATAGCTGCGCGTGACCACGGCCAGCACGGCGATAAAGGCCGTCAGGATCAGCACATTGGGCAGATAGTTAAGGGCGGCGAACGCGATCAGGGCTGCCACATCGCTCGAGGCGACCTTGCCGCCGGCCGCCTTGCCCAGAATGGAAATCAGGGTCCAGGTAGCAAACAGCGTGAACAGCACGGTGAAGGTCGCGCCAGCGGCTGCGGCCATCTCACGGCGCAAAGCTCGTTGAAAAATCATTGGGGATTTATAATAGCGAGCTATGCACTGCGCTATCCATATCGTCAAACGGAGAACCACATGGACTTTAGCATAAAAGCTTACGACGCCAAAAACAGCATCGCCGCCGCCAAAAGCGGTTGCGTGGTCGTGGGCGTGTTCGAAAATAAGAAACTGTCGGCCGCGGCCGACGCCCTCGATGCCAGCGGCGCCATCAGCGCAGCGCTGAAGTCCGGTGATATCAGCGGCAAGCCGGGCAGCGCCCTGCTGCTGCGCGGTCTTGACAAGGTGGGCGCCGCGCGCGTGCTGCTGGTCGGCCTCGGCAGCGCCGACGCCCTCAGCGAGAAAGCCTTCACCAGCGCCGTCCAGGCCGCCGCCAAGGCCTTCACCACGCTCGGCTGCAACGACGCCGTGCTGGCCCTGCCCTTCGACGACGTCAAAGGCCGCGATACGGCCTGGGCCATCCGCAGCGCCGTCCAGGCCCTGCGCGAGTCGGTGTTCCGCACCGACGGCCAGAAGTCCAAGAAGGACACCAGCACCAGCGGCGTGCGCAAGATCACCCTGGCCTGCGCCGCCAATGCCGCCAACAAGACCGCCCTGGCCCAGGCCATCGCCATCGTCAATGGCATGGAGCTGACCAAGGAACTCGGCAACCTGTCGCCGAACGTGGCCAACCCGACCTATCTGGCCAATACCGCCAAGAAGCTCGGCAAGGACTATGGCTTCAGCGTCGAAGTGCTCGAGCGCAAGCAGCTCGAAGCCCTGAAGATGGGTTCCTTCCTGTCGGTCACGAATGGCAGCGAGCAGCCGCCCAAATTCATCGTCATCAAGCACATGGGCGGCAAGCCGAAGGACGCGCCCGTGGTCCTGGTCGGCAAGGGCATCACCTTCGACACCGGCGGCATTTCGCTCAAGCCGGGCCCGAGCATGGACGAGATGAAGTACGACATGTGCGGCGCCGGCTCGGTGCTCGGCACCTTCCGCGCGATCGGCGAACTGAATCTGAAGCTCAACGTCATCGGCGTGATCCCGGCCTGCGAGAACATGCCCTCGGGCCGCGCCACCAAGCCGGGCGACATCGTCACCGCGATGAACGGCCTGACGATTGAAATCCTGAATACCGACGCCGAAGGCCGCCTGATCCTGTGCGACGCCCTCACCTATGCCGAGCGCTTCAAGCCGGCCGCCGTGATCGACATCGCGACCCTGACCGGCGCCTGCGTGATTGCCCTGGGCAACCACAACTCGGGCCTGTTCACCCGTCACGACGAGGACCACGACGCCCTGGCCGACGAGCTGCTGGCGGCTGGCAAGCAGGCGTCGGACACGGCCTGGCGCATGCCCACGGGCGAGCTCTACAACGAGCAGCTGAAGTCGAACTTCGCCGATCTGGCCAATATCGGCGGCCAGCCGGGCGGCTCGATCACTGCCGCCTGCTTCCTCGAGAACTTCACGCGCAGCTACAAGTGGGCCCACATCGACATCGCCGGCACCGCCTGGAAGTCGGGCGCGGCCAAGGGCGCCACCGGCCGTCCGGTGCCCCTGCTGACCACCTTCCTGATCAAGCGCGCAGGCTGATCGGGCCGGAACGAAAAAAATGGCGAACCACGGTTCGCCATTTTTTTTGCCCAGCCTTGCCCACCAGATAAATGGGGTCTGACCCCATTTTTTCTTTTTAGAACACGGGGGTGCCGGCGGTGCCGGCATTGGGCGGGGCCGCCAGCGGGGCGGCGCGCTGCAGCACCACGGTCAGGGTGGCCGGATAGTCGAAGCCGGCGCCGGTCTGCTTGTCGACGTAGTAGCCGATGCCGGCCGTGAGCGCCACATTCGTCCACAGTGTGGTGTTTTCCTTGGAGGCGATGCTCTCGCGCGCCTGCAGCTCGCTGCCCTGGCGGCAGTCGACCTGCAGATCGCCGAAGCTGCGCCGCACGGTCACGCGGCCGGGACTGGTGACAAACCAGCGCCCGAATGGATTGCTGAGCACACAGCCGACGCCGCGCACCTCGCGGTGCTCGAACACGGTCTGCACCTGCAGCGTCTGTTCAAGCGGCTCGGTCAGGGTGGCGCAGCCGCTCAGGGCCAGCGCCAGGCATGGCAGGAAAAACGTCTTCATACCGCTTTAACGGCAGCGCCTGCTGTCATTTGAGGGGAATCGGCGTGGCCGCCGGCACCGGCACCGCCGTCACGCTGTTCTTCGGGCTGCCTTCGATCAGCTTGTCCGAATACACGAGGTAGACCAGGGCATTGCGCTTGGCGTCGACCATGCGCACCACCCGCACATGCTTGAAGAAAATCGAGGCTCGCTCGGTGAACACTTCGTCCTGCTGCGGCACCTTGCCCTTGAAGCTGATGGCGCCGACCTGGCGGCAGGCCACGGACGCGTCGGACTTGTCCTCGACCAGGCCGACCGCGCCCTTCAGGCCGCCCGTCTTGGCGCGCGACAGATAGCAGCTGACGCCGCCGACGAGGGGGTCGTCGAAGACCTCGACCACGATCTTGTGGTCGGGACCAATGAATTTGAAAACGGTGTCGACCGAGCCAATGGTCTCGGCACGCGCGAGCGACAGCCCGAGCGTGCACAACACAGCGAGAATAACGCGCATATCAGTCCTCGATAGGGGCAAAACGGGGCACCAGTGTGCCATCGATTTCGACCATCTCGAAGAAGTTTTCGCGGGTACGCACCCACAGATCGCCCTTGGGAGAGCGATACACGATCATGGGCGACAGATCGGCCTCGTAAGTGGCTTCACCGACGAGTTCGTAAATGCCGCCCTTGTAGTGGCGATAGCGCATCAAGCCTGTTCGGCTTGCTTGGATTTCAGGCTGTTGATGACTTTGACGATGCCGTCGATGCCGTCGGCCTGTTCCAGCCCGCTGAAGGCGGCCAGCACTTCATTGAGTACGCGGTTGCGCACTTCGGCTTCATCCGGGGCCATGCTCTTTTTGCGGGTGGTGGTGGGTTTGCTGTGTGCCAGCGCGGCCTGCCAGATCATCCAGCGGCGCTGCGTTTCGTACACGAGATATTCGTCAGGCTTGTCTTCACGACGGCGGACGATGTGGCCATCTTTGGCGGCCCAGGCTTCAAAAGCACTACGCATTTGTTTTTCCTCTTTCAATGCTTGAGCGCACGTCTCACTGATAAAATGGCAATACTTAATAATATGGCCATCGCCTGCATTCGTCAAATGCGTGACTGCAGTGCGCACGGGTTCGGGGTGCGTTCAAACCAAATCATAGCCGATAAATTTCTCGGTTTCAACAAAACGTTCTCTATCACAAGTTCGTTAGCATTAGTACCAGTTTAAATCGGCAAACTTCCGGGCGAGCTTTAGGCGATAATCGCGTCCTTGTCTGCGCCAACCGCTTGCTCTCTATGAAAATCGCCACCTGGAATGTCAATTCTCTGAAAGTCCGCCTGCCCCACCTGCTCCAGTGGCTGGCCGCCCATCCCGTCGATGTGCTGTGTTTGCAGGAAACCAAGCTGACCGATGACAAATTCCCTGTCGCTGAGATTGAGGCGGCAGGTTACAACGTTGCGTTTACCGGACAAAAAACCTATAACGGCGTGGCGATTCTGGCGCGCGCGCCGATCACGGACGTGGTCAAGAACAACCCGCACTTCCCCGACGAGCAGCAGCGCCTGCTGGCCGCCACCGTCGACGGCCTGCGTTTCATCTGCGCCTATGTGCCCAACGGCCAGGCGGTCGACAGCGACAAATACGTCTACAAGCTGGCCTGGCTGGACGGTCTGAAGACCTGGCTGCAGGCCGAACTGGCGGCCCACGCCACCCAGGGCCTGGCCATTCTCGGCGATTACAACATCGCCCCCGAGGACCGCGACGTGCACGACCCGGCCGCCTGGGCCGGCCAGGTGCTGTGCTCGGACAAGGAACGCGCGGCCCTGCAGGCCTTGCTCGACCTCGGCCTGAGCGACGCCTTCCGCCTGTTTGAACAGGCCGATAAATCCTTCAGCTGGTGGGACTACCGCCAGCTCGGCTTCCGTCTGAACAAGGGCCTGCGCATTGACCACATTCTGCTGTCGGACGCGCTGCGCGCGCGCTGCACGGCCTGCAGCATCGACCGCGAACCGCGCAAGTGGGAACAGCCGTCCGACCACGCACCCGTGGTCGCCACGCTCAGCTGAGCTGCTCGAGCAGGGCCGCGGCCTGGGTGGCCGGCTGCGGCTGGGCAAACAGATAACCCTGGGCAAACTGGCAGCCCTTGCCGCGCAACAGGGCGAACTGGGCCTCAGTCTCCACCCCTTCGGCCACCACGGACAGCTGCATGCTGTCGGCCAGCGCAATGATCGCGCGTACGATCGCGCGGTCCTCGGCGCTGTGCTCGAGGTCCTTGATGAAGGCGCGGTCGATCTTCACCTTGTGCACGGGGAAGCGCTTCAGATAGGCCAGGCTCGAATAGCCGGTGCCGAAATCGTCGATCGACAGCGGAATCCCCATGCCATTGATCTGGCCGAGAATCTCGAGCGTCTGCTCGCCGTGCTGCATGACGGCCGTCTCGGTGATCTCGAATTCGATCATGTCGGGCGCAATCCCGGTCTCGTCGAGCGCGCGCCGGATCGAATCGATCAGGCCGCGGTGCATGAACTGGCGCGCCGACAGATTGATCGACAGCGGCACCACGGCCAGGCCCGCTTGCTGCCAGGCCAGAATCTGGCGGCAGGCCGTTGCGATCACCCACTCGCCGATGGCGACGATCTGGCCGTTGTCCTCCAACATCGGAATGAACTGGTCGGGCGTGACCAGGCCGCGCTGCGGGCACTGCCAGCGCAGCAGCACCTCCATCGCATGCAGCTGGCGCGTGCGGATATCGATAATCGGCTGGAAATACAGCGTGAACTCCTGGCGCTGCAGGGCCCCGCGCAGGCTCGACTCGAGCTCGAAATGCTGGGCCGCCACGAGGTTCATGCGCTGGGTGAAGAACTGGAAGTTATTCCGCCCGCTGGCCTTGGCGTGGTACATGGCGGCGTCGGCATGGCGCATCAGGGTATCGACGTCCTCGCCGTCGTCGGGATAGACGCAGATGCCGATCGAAGGCGTGATGTGCAGCATGCGCTCTTCCAGCGGGAAGGGGGCGGCCAGCGCGTCGATGATCTTCTCGGCCACCATCGTGCTTTCCTCGCCGCTGCGGATGCCCGGCACCAGCACCACGAATTCGTCGCCGCCCAGGCGCGCCACGGTGTCGCTGGCGCGCACCGCGCGGCACAGGCGGCTGGCCACTTCCTTCAGCAGGCGGTCACCCGTGTGGTGGCCGAGCGAATCATTGATGGTCTTGAAACGGTCGAGGTCGAGGAACATCACGGCCAGCTTGCGCTCCGAGCGCTGCACGGCCAGCATGGCGCGGTCGAGCCGGTCGGCCAGCAGCGCGCGATTGGGCAGACCGGTCAGAGAATCGTGGTAGGCCATGTGGTGCACGCGCGCCTCGGCCTGGCGGCGCTCGAGAATCTCGCCCTGCAGCTGGGCGTTCGCCCCGGCCAGCTCGGCCGTGCGTTCGGCCACACGCAGCTCGAGTTCGTCGCGCGCGCGCCGCACGGCCTCGGCCGCCTCGCGGCGCTGGGTCACATCGTCGACCAGCCAGACCGAGCGCCCGTGCGGCTGGGACGGATCGAAGGGCCGGCCCGACAGGCGCGCCCAGAAGCGCGTGCCGTCCTTGCGCACCAGCTGGTGCTCGGACATGTTGACGCGTCCGGCCGCGAAATCCTCGCGCGTCTGCGCGCGCGCCGCCTGCCAGGTGGCCTCGTCCGGATACAGGGCGCGCACCGGCAGGCCGCGCACCTCGCCCGGCCCGTAACCGAACAATTCCTCCATCTTGGTGTTGCAGCGCAGATTGCGCCCATGCTCGACCACCGAGATCCCGAGCACGGCCGAATCGAGGATGGCCTGATTTTCCAGCAGCGCATTGCGCAGCGATTCCTCGGCGCGCTTCTGCTCGGTGCGGTCCTCGATGATCCAGATCGTGCCCTGGGTCGGGTCGGCCGGGTTGACCACATACGCGATCAGCTGGGCCCAGAAGATGCTGCGGTCCTTGCGCAGCATCGGCATCTCGTGGTGGAAGGGTTTGGCCTGGGACAGCAGCGGGAAGGCCAGGCGGCTGACTTCGGCATAGTCCTCGTCCGAGCAGTACAGCGCCCGCCCCGGCAGATTGCGCGCCTCCTCGCCCTCGTAGGCGAACATATCGGCAAAACCACGGTTGTAGCGCGTGATCAGGCGGTTCTTGGTGAACAGGATGGCGATCGAGGCATTCGTCATGATCGCCTGCACTTCCATCAGGGTCTCGCGCGAGGCCGTCACGTCTTCCAGAATCCAGATCGTGCCATTGCCCGAGCGCGCGTCGTCGATGGCCTTGGCGCGCACGCGGCACCAGAACTGGCTGCCGTCCTTGCGCCGGAATTCCCATTCGGCCAGTTCGAACAGCTGCCCGCTGCCCAGCAGCGGCCCGGCCAGCTCGCCGAAGCGCGCATACGCGCTGGCCGAGGTGAACACCTCGAGCGCGCGCAGGCCGACCATCTCCTCGTGCGTATAGCCAAACATCTCGGGCACGCGCGGATTGAATGAGCGCATCAGGCCATTGTGGGTGAACAGGATGCCGACCGAGGCATTGTCGAGAATCGCCTTCTGTTCGAGCACCAGGCGGCGCGTGGCTTCGTCGGCGGCGCGCTGGGCGCTGCGGTCCTCGAGGATCCAGATCGCGTCCTGGGCATTGATCGCATACAGGTAGGCATGGGCCCAGAAACGCTGGCCGTCCTGGCTGCACATCTCCAGTTCGGCGCGGTAGGCTTGGCCGGACACCAGCATCGGCGCGGCCGCCGCCATCAGCTCGGCATAGGCGAGCGCGTCGGGGAACAGGCGGCGCGTGTCGAGCCGCGCGCCCTCCTCCGGACAGGCGAACAGGCGCGCGAAATGCTTGTTGTAGCGCACGATGTGGCCGTCGCGCTGAAAGCCGATGGCCAGCGGCGCATTGTCCATCAGGGCCTGGATCTCGCGCACCGAGCGGCGCAGCTTGTCCTCGGCCAGGCGCTTGTCGTTGATGTCTTCCAGAATCCAGATGGTGCCGCCCTCGGTGTGCTCGGGGTCGATCGCATGGGCGTACACGCGGCACCAGACCAGGCTGCCATCCTTGCGCATGAACTGCCATTCGGTGTGGAAGGATTTGCCTGCGGCCAGCAGCGGCGAGGCGGCCTCGCCCAGGGCCTCGTAGCTGGCCTCATCGGCATAGATGGCCAGGCCGGCCTGGCCTTCGAGTTCGCCCGGCGCATAGCCGAGGATGTCGGCGGCGCGCCGGTTGCAATGCTGGATCACGCGCTGGCGCGAGGACAGGATGCCGACCGCCGCGTTGTCGAAGATGGCGCGCTGTTCGAGCAGGGTCTGGCGCAGCGCGGCCTGGTCCTGCTGGATGCTGCGCAGATCGGAAAACACCAGGGTGGCGCCGGCGATGCCGGCCTGGGCTGGCAGGGCCTTGGCGCACACCTGGACGCTGATGGCCAGGCTGCCGACCTGCAGTTCGCTGTCCCAGCGCGCCTCGTGCGCGCGCAGCGCGGCCAGCTGGGCCTCGGCCGGCGCCCATGCGGCCGGCGCGAACAACTGGGCGAGCGTGCTGCCGCAGGCGTCGTGGCCCAGCAGTTCAGTCAGCGCCGGGTTGACGGCGAGGATGGCGCCGAAGCGGTCGCAGGCACAGGCCGGCAGGCCGATCAGCCCGAGGGCTGCGGCCAGAAAGTCGCTGTTGAAGGCTCCCCGATCCATGTCCTGCCTGACTCCCCGCCGTTTCTGTCGACGGCGTCGCTGCCGATCATAGCCTGAAACGACCGAAAGTCTAAGTTTTTTGGCGGGGAATCGGTAAAAGCGCCACGGGCTGGCGCCACCGCTCCGCCAGGACGGCGGAGCGGCTTGTCAGACAGGCAAAGCTCAGAAGGCGTCGCCCGGTACGCGCACGCTGCCTTCCATCAGCACGCGTGCGCTGCGGCTCATGATGGCTTTCTTCACGCTCCACTGGCCGCCCTCGCAGCTGGCCTGGGCGCCGACGCGCAGGGTGCCGGACGGATGCCCGAAACGCACGGCCTCGCGTTCGCCGCCGCCGGCCGCCAGATTGACCAGGGTGCCCGGAATGGCGGCGGCGGTGCCGATCGCCACTGCGGCCGTGCCCATCATGGCGTGGTGCAGCTTGCCCATCGACAGGGCACGCACGAGCAGGTCGATGTCGCTGGCCGCCACCGGCTTGCCGCTCGAGGCAACATAGTCCTGCGGCGGGGCGACGAAGGCCACCTTCGGCGTGTGCTGGCGCTTGGCCGCCTCGTCGATGTGGCTGATCAGGCCCATGCGCACGGCACCGTAGGCGCGGATCGTCTCGAACATGGCCAGGGCTTTCGGGTCGCCATTGATGGCGTCCTGCAGCTCGGTGCCCGTGTAGCCGACCGCCTCGGCCTTGATGAAGATGGTCGGAATGCCGGCATTGATCATGGTCGCCTCCAGGGTGCCGACACCGGGCACCTCGAGCGCGTCGACCAGATTCCCGGTCGGGAACATGGCGCCGCCGGCGCCCTCCTCCTCGGCCGCCGGGTCGAGGAATTCGAGCTGGACTTCGGCCGCCGGAAAGGTCACCCCGTCCAGTTCGAAGTCGCCGGTTTCCTGCACCTGGCCGTCCGTGATCGGCACGTGGGCGACGATGGTCTTGCCGATATTGGCCTGCCAGATCGTCACCGTGCAGACGCCATTCTGCGGCACGCGCGACGGATGCACGAGGCCGCTGGCAATCGCGAACGAACCGACCGCGGCCGACAGATTGCCGCAGTTGCCGCTCCAGTCGACGAAGGGCTTGTCGATCGACACCTGACCGAACAGGTAGTCGACGTCATGCCCGGGCTTGGCCGACTTGGACAGGATCACCGTCTTGCTGGTGCTCGAGGTGGCCCCGCCCATGCCGTCGATCTGCTTGCCGTAGGGATCGGGGCTGCCGATCACGCGCAGCAGCAGCGCGTCGCGCGCCGGCCCCGCCACTTGGCAGGAGGCCGGCAGATCCTGCAGACGGAAGAACACGCCCTTGGAGGTCCCGCCGCGCATATAGGTGGCGGGGATCTTGATTTGCGGTGCGTGTGCCATGTTCAAGCCGCCTTGCTCGAAGCCAGGAAGTCCTGGGCGAAGCGCTGCAGCACGCCGCCGGCCTCGTAGATCGACACTTCTTCGGCCGTATCCAGACGGCAGGTCACCGGCACCTCGACCGTCTCGCCGTTCTTGCGGTGGATCACCAGGGTCAGCGTGGCACGCGGGGTGCGCGCGCCGACCACGTCGAAGGTCTCGGTGCCGTCGATGCCCAGGCTCAGGCGGTTCACGCCCGGCTTGAACTCGAGCGGCAGCACGCCCATGCCGACCAGATTGGTGCGGTGGATGCGCTCGAAGCCCTCGGCCACGATGGCTTCCACGCCGGCCAGGCGCACGCCCTTGGCGGCCCAGTCGCGCGAGGAGCCCTGGCCATAGTCGGCCCCGGCGATCACGATCAGCGGCTGCTTGCGCTCCATATAGGTTTCGATGGCTTCCCACATGCGCGTGACCTTGCCTTCGGGCTCGATGCGGGCCAGCGAGCCGGCCTTGACCTTGCCCTCGGCGTCCTTGACCATCTCGTTCTTCAGGGTCGGATTGGCGAAGGTGGCGCGCTGCGCCGTCAGGTGGTCGCCGCGGTGGGTCGCGTAGGAGTTGAAGTCCTCCTCCGGCAGGCCCATCTTGGCCAGATATTCGCCGGCGGCCGAGTCGAGCATGATGGCATTCGACGGCGACAGGTGGTCGGTCGTGATGTTATCGCCCAGCACCGCCAGCGGGCGCATGCCCTGCAGCGTACGGGCGCCGGCCAGCGCGCCTTCCCAGTAAGGCGGACGGCGGATATAGGTCGACATCGGGCGCCAGTTGTACAGCGGGCTGACCTTCTCGCCATCGTCGGCCTGCTTGGCGAACATCGGGATATACACCTTGCGGAACTGCTCGGGCTTGACGCTCTTGGCGATCAGGCTGTCGATTTCCTCGTCGCTCGGCCAGATGTCGGCCAGGGTGACCGGCTTGCCATTGGCGTCGTGGCCGAGCACATCCTTTTCGATGTCGAAACGGATCGTGCCCGCGATCGCATACGCGATCACCAGCGGCGGCGAGGCCAGGAAGGCCTGCTTGGCATACGGGTGGATGCGGCCGTCGAAGTTGCGGTTGCCCGACAGGACGGCGGTGGCGTACAGGTCGCGCTCGACGACTTCCTTCTGGATCTGCGGATCGAGCGCGCCCGACATGCCATTACACGAGGTGCAGGCATAGGCGACCACGCCGAAGCCGAGTTTCTCCAGATCGGGCAGCAGGCCGGCTTCCTCCAGATACAGGGTGACGGCTTTCGAGCCCGGCGCCAGCGAGGACTTGACCCAGGGCTTGCGCGTCAGGCCGAGCGCATTGGCCTTCTTGGCCAGCAGACCGGCCGCGACCATATTGCGCGGGTTATTGGTGTTGGTGCAGCTGGTGATGGCGGCGATGATCACGGCGCCGTCGGGCATCTTGCCCGGCTCGTTCTCGACCTTGCCGGCAATGCCGCGCGCGGCCAGTTCGCTGGTCGGCACGCGCTTGTGCGGATTCGACGGACCGGCGATATTGCGCACCACGCTCGACAGATCGAAGCGCAGCACGCGCTCGTATTCGGCGTCCTTCAGGCTGTCCGACCACAGGCCGACCTGCTTGGCATAGGTCTCGACCAGCTTGACCAGTTCATCGTCGCGGCCGGTCAGCTTCAGGTACTTGATGGTCTGCTCGTCGATCGAGAACATGGCGGCGGTGGCGCCGAATTCGGGCGCCATGTTCGAGATCGTGGCGCGGTCGCCGAGCGTCAGCTTGGCCGCCCCTTCGCCGTAGAACTCGAGGTAGGCCGACACGACCTTTTCCTTGCGCAGGAATTCGGTCAGCGCCAGCACCACGTCGGTGGCGGTGATGCCCGGCTGCGGCTTGCCGGTCAGTTCGACACCGACGATGTCCGGCAGGCGCATCCACGAGGCGCGGCCCAGCATCACGGTCTCCGCTTCGAGGCCGCCGACGCCGATCGCGATCACGCCGAGCGCGTCCACCATCGGGGTGTGCGAGTCGGTGCCGACCAGGGTGTCCGGATAGGCGACGCCGTCGCTCACCTGGATCACGGGCGACATGCGCTCGAGGTTAATCTGGTGCAGGATGCCATTACCCGGCGGGATCACATCGACGTTCTGGAAGGCCTTCTTGGTCCAGTCGATGAAGTGGAAGCGGTCCTCGTTGCGGCGGTCCTCGATGGCGCGGTTCTTGGCGAAGGCGTCGGGATCGAAGCCGCCGCATTCGACCGCCAGCGAGTGGTCGACCACGAGCTGGGTCGGCACCACGGGATTGACCAGGGCCGGGTCACCGCCCTGCTCGGCGATGGCGTCGCGCAGACCGGCCAGGTCGACCAGGGCGGTCTGGCCCAGGATGTCGTGGCAGACCACGCGCGCCGGGAACCACGGGAAGTCGAGCTCGCGCTTACGCTCGATCAGCTGGCGCAGCGAGTCGCTCAGCGTGGCCGGGTCGCAGCGGCGCACCAGATTCTCGGCCAGCACGCGCGAGGTGTAGGGCAGCTTGGCCCAGGCGCCGGGCTGGATCGCATCGACGGCGGCTTGCGCGTCGAAGTAATCGAGCGCCGTGCCCGGCAAATTCTTGCGGTATTGGCTATTCATTATTTGCGGTCCTTGATCGGCACGAATTGCAGGTCTTCCGGACCGACGTAGTTGGCGCTCGGGCGGATGATCTTGTTATCGATGCGCTGCTCGATGATGTGGGCCGACCAGCCCGAGGTGCGCGAGATCACGAACAGCGGCGTGAACATGGCCGTCGGCACGCCCATCATGTGGTAGGACACGGCCGAGAACCAGTCGAGGTTCGGGAACATCTTCTTAATTTCCCACATCACCGACTCGAGGCGCTCGGCGATGTCGAACATCTTGGTCGAACCGGCTTCGACCGACAGCGAACGGGCCACTTCCTTGATGACCTTGTTGCGCGGGTCGGAGATCGTGTACACCGGGTGGCCGAAGCCGATCACGACTTCCTTGTTGGCGACGCGGTTGCGGATATCGGCTTCGGCTTCGTCCGGATTGTCGTAGCGCTTCTGGATTTCGAACGCGACTTCATTGGCGCCGCCGTGCTTGGGACCGCGCAGCGCGCCGATGGCGCCGGTGATGGCCGAGTACATGTCCGAGCCGGTGCCGGCGATCACGCGCGCGGTGAAGGTCGAGGCATTGAATTCGTGCTCGGCGTACAGGATCAGCGAGGTGTGCATGGCCTTGACCCAGGAAGCCGGCGGCTTGACGCCGTGCAGCAGGTGCAGGAAGTGGCCGCCGATCGAGTCGTCGTCGGTTTCGGTGTCGATGCGCTTGCCATTGTGGCTGAAGTGGTACCAGTACAGCAGCATCGAGCCGAACGAGGCCATCAGGCGGTCGGCGATGTCGCGCGCGCCCGGCACATTGTGGTCGTCTTTTTCCGGCAGCGTGCAGCCGAGGGCCGACACGCCGGTGCGCATCACGTCCATCGGGTGGGCGGCGGCCGGCAGGGCCTCGAGCGCTTCGGTCACGGCCAGCGGCAGGCCGCGCAGGGATTTCAGCTTGGCCTTGTAGCCGCGCAGCTCGGCTTCGGTCGGCAGCTTGCCGTGCACCAGCAGATAGGCGATCTCTTCGAACTCGCACTGGTCGGCCACGTCCAGGATGTCATACCCACGGTAGTGCAGGTCATTGCCGCTCTTGCCAACCGAGCACAGGGCGGTATTGCCCGCGGCCACGCCGGACAGGGCAACGGATTTCTTCGGCTTGAAGGTCGGGGTGTCTTTGGTTTGTTCGGTCATGGTGTTCTCCTGAAGATGTTCTGGGAATTATTTCTTTTGTGCGGCAAACAGAGCGTCGAGCTTCTGCTCGTAGCTGTGGTAATCGATGCGCTCGTACAGTTCCATGCGCGTCTGCATGGTGTCGACCACGTTCTTCTGGGTGCCGTCGCGGCGGATCGCCGTGTAGACGTTCTCGGCCGCCTTGTTCATCGCGCGGAAGGCCGACAGCGGATACAGCACCAGGCCGACATCGGCGCCTTTCAGCTCGTCCACGGTAAACAGCGGGGTGGCGCCGAATTCGGTGATATTGGCCAGGATCGGCACCTTCACGGCGGCGGCGAACTGCTTGTACATCTCGAGGCTGGTGATGGCTTCCGGGAAGATCATGTCGGCACCCGCTTCGACGCAGGCGACGGCGCGCTCGATGGCGGCGTCCAGGCCTTCCACGGCGAGCGCATCGGTGCGCGCCATGATCACGAACTCGGGGTCGGTCTTGGCGTCGGCGGCGGCCTTGATGCGGTCCACCATCTCACCCTTGCTGACGATCTCCTTGCCCGGACGGTGGCCGCAGCGCTTGGCGCCGACCTGGTCTTCGATGTGCACGGCAGCGGCGCCGAACTTGATCATCGACTTGACGGTGCGCGCCACATTGAAGGCCGAGGCGCCAAAGCCGGTGTCGACGTCGACCAGCAGCGGCAGGTCGCACACGTCGGTGATGCGGCGCACGTCGGTCAGCACGTCGTCGAGGTTGGAGATGCCCAGGTCCGGCAGACCGAGCGAGCCGGCGGCGACGCCGCCACCGGACAGATAGATGGCCTTGAAGCCGGCGCGCTTGGCCAGCAGGGCATGGTTGGCGTTGATGGCGCCCACGACTTGCAGCGGGGACTCTTCTTTGACGGCCTTGCGGAAGGCCGCACCAGCGGAATATTGGCTCATGTTTGCCCTTTCATTGAGATGCCCAAGTGCATTGCAAGCCCCGTGCCACACCTTGAAACATCGCAAAATCAAGCACTTGGCACTCTGGGCCGGGGCGCATTATGTTTCAATGTGAAACACTGCAACGCAACGTGTGTTACACTGAAACCATGCGCCCGCGTCCCCTGCCCCCTGCCGAAACGAGCGACAAGCCGGTGATCTGGACCGTGTCGGTCTCGCGCCTGTCCGACCTGTTCCGCGACATCACGCTCGAATACGACCAGCTCGCCACGATCGAGCCGATCCACCTCGGCTTTGACGAGGCGGCCCGGCATATCCGCGAGCGCCTGGCCAGCGAGCGCTGCGACGTGGTGGTGGCGGCCGGCTCGAATGCCGCCTATCTGAAGGGACGCGTGTCGGTGCCGGTGGTGGTGGCCAAGGCCTCGGGCTTTGACGTCATGCAGGCGCTGGCGCGCGCGCGCCAGGTCAGCGAGCGCATCGGCGTGATCACCTACCAGCAGCCGCTGCCCGAACTGGCCCAGTTCAGCGCCACCTTCGGCTACGACATCGAGCAGCGCACCTATGTGACCGAGGAGGACGCACGCGCCCAGGTCAACGAACTGAAGGCGGCCGGCATCCAGGCCATCGTCGGCGCCGGCCTGATCACCGACCTGGCCGAGGAAGCCGGGCTGACCGGGGTGTTCGTCTACTCGGCCACCTCGATCCGCCAGGCCTTCGACGACGCGCTCGAAGTGGCGCGCCTGACCCAGCTCGAAAGCAAGCGCTTCCGCCAGGCGGCCGTGGCCGACACCTTGCAGGCGCGCCATGGCCTGGCCGATCTGCGCGGCGAGTCCGACGCGATGGAGGCGCTGCGCCAGCATGTGGTGCTGTTCGCGCGCTCGCCCGCCACCGTGCTGATCCAGGGCGAAACCGGCACCGGCAAAGAGCTCGTGGCCCAGGCCATCCACCGCGAAAGCCTGCGCCGCCAGGGCAGCAACCGGCCTTTTGTGGCCGTCAACTGCGGCGCCATTGCCGAGTCCCTGCTCGAATCCGAATTGTTTGGCCACGAGGAAGGCGCCTTCACCGGCGCGCGCCGCGGCGGCCATGCCGGCCTGTTCGAGGCGGCCAACCACGGCACCTTGTTCCTCGATGAAATCGGCGAGATGCCCCTGGCCCTGCAGACGCGCCTGCTGCGCGTGCTCGAAGAACGCGAGGTCGTGCGCGTCGGCGGCACCCGGCCGATTCCGATCCAGGTGCGCGTGATCAGCGCCACCCATTGCGATCTGGAAGCGCGTGTGCGCGAAGGAAAATTCCGCGCCGACCTGTTCTACCGCCTGGCCGTGCTGCGCGTGACGATTCCGCCGCTGCGCGCACGGCCCGACGATGCGCTGGCGCTGGCCGAATGGAGCCTCAAGCAGGCGCTGGCGGCGCTGGGCGCGCGCCCGCATCCGAATCTGGCGGCCGAGCTGGCGGCCTGCGCCAGCCTGTTCACGCGCTACGACTGGCCCGGCAATGTGCGCGAGCTGCGCAATCTGACCGAACGCCTGGCCCTGTTCCTGGCGGCCGAACCGCTGCAGGCCCTGAGCCCCAGCTTTGTGCTGCAGGTGGCGCCCGAACTGCAGCGCGCCGTCGCCGCCGCCGGCACGCCCGCCCCGGCCCTGCGCCAGGACAGCGTGGAAGCCGTGCTGGCGCGCTTCGGCGGCCGGCGCGACGAGGCCGCCGCCTACCTCGGCATCAGCCGCACCACGCTGTGGCGCAAGCTGAAGAACGCGCGCACGCTTGCGCTGAAATAAAGCCCTCCCCCGCCAGCCGCGCAGACTGGCGCGGCCCGTCGGCGCACCCGCGCATACTGGCAACACCGCACGCATACAGGTATGCGGAAATCTTCCTTCCCGCCTGAGCGCCGCGCCGCTAGCATCGCTGGCTTCCCTGAGGAGAGCACCATGTCCACGCCACAAGCGCCCGCGCTGTTCTCTTTGATCGGCAATACCCCGCTGCTCGAAGTGACCCGCATCGACACTGGCCCCTGCCAGCTGTTTCTGAAACTGGAATCGCAAAATCCCGGCGGTTCGATCAAGGACCGCATCGCCCTGTCGATGATCCGCACGGCCGAGGCCGATGGCAGCCTGCAGCCGGGCGGCACCGTCGTCGAAGCCACGGCCGGCAACACCGGCCTCGGCCTCGCCCTGGTGGCCCGCATCAAGGGCTACCGCGTGGTGCTGGTCGTGCCCGACAAAATGGCCAGCGAAAAAATCCTGCACCTGAAAGCCCTCGGCGCCGAGGTGCGCCTGACCCGCTCCGACGTCGGCAAGGGCCATCCCGACTACTACCAGGACATGGCGCGCCGCATCGCCGCCGAGCTGCCCGGCGCCTGGTATGCCGACCAGTTCAATAACCCGGCCAATCCGCTCGCGCACGAAAGCACGACCGGGCCCGAGATCTGGGCCCAGATGCAGCAGGACGTCGACGCCATCGTGGTCGGGGTCGGCTCGAGCGGCACCATCACCGGCCTGACCCGCTATTTCCGCAAAGTGCAGCCGGCGCTCGGCTTCGTGCTGGCCGATCCGCAGGGCTCGATCCTGGCCGAGTATGTGCAGAGCGGCCAGATCAGCTCGACCCCGGGCAGCTGGGCGGTCGAAGGCATCGGCGAAGATTTTGTGCCGGCCATCGCCGACCTGTCCGGCGTGCGCCGCGCCTACACGATCAGCGACGAGGAAAGCTTTCAGACGGCGCGCCTGCTGCTGCGCCAGGAAGGCATCGTAGCCGGTTCATCGAGCGGGACCCTGCTGGCCGCCGCGCTGCGCTACTGCCGCGCCCAGACCCGGCCGCAACGTGTCGTCAGTTTCGTGTGCGACACCGGGACCCGCTATCTGAGCAAGGTCTACAGCGACGCCTGGATGCGCGACCAGGGCCTGCTGGCGCGCCCGGCCCATGGCGATCTGCGCGACCTGATCGGGCGCCGCCACGACCAGGGCGAAGTCGTCAGCGTCAGTCCCCAGGACAGCCTGCTGACCGCCTTCAACCGCATGCGCGCCGGCGACCTCGCCCAGCTGCCCGTGCTCGACGATGGCCTGCTGGTCGGCATCATCGACGAATCCGATCTGCTGCTGCACGTGAGCCAGGCGCGCGCCGGTTTCGCCAGCCTGGTCGGCGACACCATGAGCCGCAAGCTCGAGACCCTGCGCCCGGCCGACAGCCCGGCCGCCGCGCGCGCCATCCTCGACCGCGGCCTGACCGTCGTGGTACGCGAAGGAAAAACCTTCTACGGCCTCATCACACGTTATGATTTGCTGATCCACTTGCGCAGGACACTGACATGAACAAAGCCCGCCACCTCGCCACCCGCGTCATCCACGCCGGCCAGACGCCCGATCCCAGCACCGGGGCCGTGATGCCGCCGATCTATGCGACCTCCACCTACGCCCAGGACAGCCCGGGCGTGCACAAAGGCCTCGACTACGGGCGCTCGCACAATCCGACCCGCTGGGCGCTCGAGCGCTGCGTGGCCGATCTCGAAGGCGGCGCGGCCGCGTTCGCGTTCGCGTCCGGGCTGGCGGCCATGTCGACCGTGCTCGAGCTGCTGGACGCGAATGCCCACGTGGTGGCCGGCGACGACCTCTACGGCGGCAGCTACCGCCTGTTCGAGCGCGTGCGCCGGCGCAGCGCCGGGCACGAGTTCAGCTATATCGACCTGACCCGGCCCGAGAACCTGCGCGCCGCGATCACCCCGAACACCCGCATGCTGTGGGTCGAGACGCCGACCAATCCCATGCTCAAGCTGGCCGATCTGCGCGCACTGGCCGCCATCTGCCGCGAGCACAACATCATCAGCGTGGCCGACAATACCTTCGCCAGCCCGATCGTGCAGCGACCGCTCGAACTCGGCTTCGACATCGTCGTGCACTCGATGACCAAGTATCTGAACGGGCATTCCGACATCATCGGCGGCGTCGCGATTGTCGGCCAGGAAGAACGCCACGCCCCGCTGCGCGAGCAGCTGAAGTTCCTGCAGAACTCGGTCGGTGCGATTGCCGGGCCGTTCGACAGCTATCTCGCGCTACGCGGCATCAAGACCCTGGCACTGCGCATGGAGCGCCACTGCGCCAGCGCGCTCGAGCTGGCCGGCTGGCTCGAGCGCCAGCCCAAGGTGCGCAAGGTGAACTACCCCGGCCTGGCCAGCCATCCGCAGCACGCGCTGGCGCGCGAGCAGATGCACGGCTACGGCGGCATCATCTCGATCGACCTCGACACCGACCTGGCCGGCGCCCGCCGCTTTCTCGAAGCGGTCGAGGTGTTCACGCTGGCCGAGTCGCTGGGCGGCGTCGAGAGCCTGATCGAGCATCCGGCCATCATGACGCACGCGACGATCCCGGCGGCCCAGCGCGCCGCGCTCGGCATCGGCGACGGCCTGATCCGCCTGTCGGTCGGCATTGAGCACATCGACGACCTGCGCGCCGACCTCAGCCACGCCCTCGCCGCCATCTGACATTCCAAACGGGGTCAGGTCCGGCAATCGGACATCCGAGAACTTTTTGCCTGCCGGTTGGTCGTCACTTAGATTCCAAACGGGGTCAGGTCCGGCAATCGGACATCCGAGAACTTCTTGGCCGGCAGATTGTCGCGCTCAATGACGACCAATTTGCCGCCTTTAAGTTCTCAGATGTCCGATTGCCGGACCTGACCCCGTTTGGGATCTCAGAGTAAGTGGATGCCGAAGGGTTTGAGGGCTTGGGCGAATAGCCAGAAGATGGCGATCGTTAGTACGGCGCTGGCGGCCAGCGTCGGCCAGAAGCCGAGGCGCGGCAGCAGCCAGGGGAAGACGAGGAACATCGGCAGGGTCGGTACCACGTACCAGAAGGTGTACCACGCGTGGTTGGCAATCTTTTCCTGGCCCTGTTGCTCGACGTACAGCCAGACCAGGCTCAGTACGGTGACCAGGGGCAGCGCCGCGATCAGGCCGCCCAGCTTGTCGCTGCGCTTGGCGGCCTCGGAGACCAGCACCACCACGCCGGCCGTCAGTAGATATTTGGTGATCAGCCAGGGCATGGCATCACCACTTGGCGGCGATACGCTCGCCCGGCATGATCGCGTATGGATCGCCCCAGCCCGGCAGCGCCTTCAGCCGTGCCAGCCAGGCGCCGATGTGCGGGTAGCTGGCGGCGACATCGATGCCGCTCTCTTCCACCGGATAGAACAGGTAGCCGCAAAGCGAGAAGTCGGCGATCGTCGGGCGCGCGCCGACGATAAACGGGCTGTGCGCCAGATGCTGGTCGACGATCCCGAAGGCGCCGTCGATGCGGCCGCGCAGCCAGGCCATCACGTCCGGGTTCGGCGCGCTCTGGCCGAATGCTTTCATGAAGCGGTAGGAGGCGAAATAGCTGGTGAATTTGTGGTTGTCGAAATACATCCAGCGCTGGATCTCGCGCTGCTCGTCGGCATCGCGCCCGCCGAACTGGCCGAAGCGCTCGGCCAGCAGGGTCAGGATCACGGCCGACTGGGTCTGGGCCTTGCCATCGATCTCGAGAATCGGCACCTCGCCCATCTCATTTGACTGCGCGCGCCAGGCGGCCGTGCGGGTGATGCCGTTCATGAAATCGACGAACACCGGCTCCCATTCCACGCCCATCGCATTGAGCGCGAACGCCACTTTGTAGGCATTGCCCGACTGGCCGAAGCAGTGCAGCTTGAGCATGGTTCCTCCGCTAACATTGTTGAGCCCGCTAACTTATCACAGGCGGCCCTCATTTGCTGATCAGCGCGTCGGGGTCGAGGGCCGGCATCTCGCTTCCATACCGTTCCTGCAGGCCGGCATAGATGGCCGGAAGACGCAGGCCGCTCGGGCAGTCGGACAGCGGCAGGTCTCGTTCGCTCGGCAACTGAATGCGGTAGCCCTCCTCGGCCGGGATGCGCCACAGGCTCATGTCGGCGCGCGGTTTGAGCGCTTCCAGCGGGCGAGGGCGGCGCGGGTTCTCGCCCTGACAGCTTGCCCAATCGCCATCCTGCAGCGCCAGCAGGCCGACGCTCGCGTAGCGGCGCAGGCGCGGCCCCTCCTCGCCCTCCTCGATCACCAGCAGGGCGCGCGGAAAATAGGTGTACATCGCGCGCCCCCAGTGATCGCCCGAGATGAACTTCAGGCCCATCGGCATCGTGCGTGTGCCGCCGAGTTGACGGATCAGGCGGTAGCGTACTTCAAAGGCCTGGGTGATGGTGATGCAGATCCGGGTCTCGCCACGCAGCTCCTGCTTGCAGGGGTCTGGCAGGAGGCGGTAGGACTCGAATTCCGCAATCACGACGGCGGTGACGGGGCCGGCCTGGGCCGGGCGCATCGACGCAAACAGCAGAGCAAGCAGTATCAGCAAGGCGGGCATGGCAGTCTCCGGAAGCAAGCGGATTGCCATGCTAGCGAGCCACAAGCGGGAGCACCTTGCGAGATCACATCTGCGCGCACATGTCGGCCAGCTTGGCCACGGTGTTCCAGTTGCGGGCGGTCATGGGCACGCCGATGGCGCGCTCGGCCCCGGCGGCGAGTTTGGACTTGCCGATGCCGGCCGGCGCGTGCAGGTAGAACACCTGGCCGATGATCTGGTAGCGCTCGCCATTGCTGGCCAGGGCGTCGAGCTTGTCCATGCGGGCCGACGCGGGCGCGGCGGCGAGAAAGCCGAAATGCAGGCTGGTCGGCGCGGCGCTGGCCTCGGGATAGGGATTGGCCGCGATGGCCTGCTGCAGTTCTGCTGCACTCAGCACCAGCACGTCGGGCGTGAAGCCGTGCGTCTGGCCGATGGCGGCGCCGATCGCGCGCGCCAAGGCGGCCGGGCTGGCCTCGGCGTGCTGGAACACGACGTTGCCGTTCTGGATGTAGGTGCGCACGGCCTGGCAGCCGATGGCCTCCATCGGGGCGGCCAGGGACTTCATTGGCAGCAGATTTTTGCCGCCGACATTAATGCCGCGCAGCAGGGCGATATAGGTGGTGCTCAATCTGTGTCTCCGATGGCGCGGGCCAGCGCCGCTTGGGCCAGCAGGCGGGTCGAATCGAGGGTGGGCAGCGGCGAATTGGCGTCGCTGATGATAAGAGGAATTTCCGTGCAGCCGAGCACGACGGCGTCACAGCCCTGCCCTTGCAGACGCGTGATCACGTCCTGGAAGGCGCGCACGCTGGCCGGGCGCAAGTCGCCTTGCACGAGTTCATCCATGATGATGCGGCCCATGAGCGCGCGGTCCGGCGCGGACGGGACGACGGCCTGCAGGCCGCGCGCGGCCAGGGCTTGCGGATACACGCTGCTGGCCGTCAGCCAGGCGGTGCCGGTCAGGCCGATGCGCCGGAAGCCGCGCGCGGCGGCGGCCGCGGCCACCTCCTCGGCGATATGCAGCCAGGGCAAGGGACTGGCGGCGGCCACGCGCGCAAAGGCGGCGTGGATGGTGTTGTCCGGGCAGATCAGAAAGTCGGCACCGGCGGCGGCCAGCTTGCGCGCCGAACTGAGCATGAGAGCGGCCACGCCATCGAGATCATCGTGCTCGAGACAGGCGACGTAATCGGCCAGTGCATGGCTGTGCAGCGAGATTTCGGGATGGGCGTGCGGCCCCAGCCGGGCGCTGCCTGCCTGGCAGATGCTGCGGTAGCACAGGGCCGCCCCTTCGGCCGAGCAGGCGACGATGCCGATGTGCTGGAGTGTCGGGTTGCGCATCCAGCCATGATGGCAGAGCCGGCGCCGTTCAGGCAAGCACGCGCTGCACCAGCCAGACGCTGCCGACGACGGCCGCCGCCAGCGAGGTCATGCGCGGTAGCAGCGGATGCCAGCGCACGGCCAGCAGGCGGCGCAGGCCGGCCAGCACCAGCAAGGCAGCGCCGACAAAGGCGAGCTGACCGAGTTCCACGCCGAGATTGAAACCGGCCAGGCTGGCCAGGCGGTTGTGGTCGGCCAGGCCGAGTTCGATCAGGCCGCCAGCGATGCCCAGGCCGTGCAGCAGGCCGCAGCCGAACACCAGCCAGGGCCGCTGCTGCTGGGCGCGCTGGCCGCGCCACAGATTGTCCAGCGCCAGCAGCACGATCGACAGCGCGATCAGGGGCTCGACGATGCGCGGCGGCGCCGCCACCCAGCCGAGCGCGGCGGCAGCGAGGCTGAGGCTGTGGGCCAGGGTGAAACTGGTGATCACGGTCAGCCAGTAGCGCCAGCCGGCCCCGGCCACCAGCACGGTCAGCAGGAACAGCAGATGGTCGGGACCGATGAGGATATGCTCGGCCCCGGCCGCGAGAAAGGCGCGCAGGGCCGGCCAGGCGCCCTGGTAGAACACATGCTGGGGCCGCTCGCGCGTGAGCAGCGCGCCTTCGCTGTCCTCGTTGCGCAGCACGCGCAGCGCCAGCTGGGTACGGGCGCTGGCGTCGGCGTGGAAGATGCGCGTGGCCACTTCCAGCGCGCCGACCTGGGCGCCATCCCAGACGTAGCGGCGCATCACGATCAGCTGGTCTTCGCCCTGCTGGCCGCCGTCGCCCGGATGCGAGAGCAGCAGGTCTTCGAAGGCGACGCGGCCGAGCTGCCCATCGGAGCGCAGACTCAGCAGAGCCGTCACTTCCATGCTCAGCAACTCACGGTGGGCCTGCAGCTCGCTCAGGCTGAGCAGGCCGTCATGGTTGTCGTCGACCCCGTGCAGAGCCGCCACCGGCACCGGCAGCACGACAAAGGCGGAATCGCCGACGATGCGGATGGCGCCCTGCCCGGCCGCGGCCAGATGGGCGCGTGCAGGCAGGCACAGCAGGCAGAGAACGAGGATCAGCAGGCGTCGCATGGCATCACCGGGCCAGCGCGGCCGTGCCCTTCACGCAGCGCTGAATGTAGGGATAGGCGTCAGTGATGTAGTAGTGGTAGATCCCGTTCGGGAACTCGGGCGTGACGCCCGTGCGGCCGTTGCATTCGTCGAGGTCGCCGAGGCCGGCCACATATTCGTAGTCCTGGGTGAAGGTGCCCATCGGCACCGAGCTGGTCGACGGACGGCCGCTCGACGGCGTGCTCTTCAGGCGGTAGCTCGAACTGATGACCTTGATCGCGCTCGTGCTGTCCATGGCCGTGCTGTAGCCATAGCGCGCGTAGATGGGGAAGCCGTCGATCGCGAAGCCGACCAGGGTCATCGCCTTGCCCTTGTTCAGCTTGGTGAGTATGCCTTCCGGCATGCCATGGTAGTGGTAGGCGCCGTCGGGCTGGACGTGGGCATTATTGCTGTCCACGCCAAACGGGAAATAGCTCTGGTTCAGCGCTTCGATCTTCCACACGCCGGCATTCTGGTAGCTCTCGGCTGTGGCGGGGTCGAACTTGACACCGTTGTAGGCGTAGCCGATCACATGGTCGACCGCCGTCGTACTGCCCGTGGTGGCCGGGTTCAGGGTGCCGGCGAACTGCACGGTGACGGCCTTGACCGCATTCGGATTGCCGGAATTGGGGAAGGTCCCGATCGTATGGTCGGGTACGCCATTGCCCGTCAGATTGCGCGTGCTGCCGCTGCAGCTGATCGACACCGTGGCCGGCAGGTTCACCGTCGTATTGGTCAGGCTGTGGCTGTAGGGGCAGTAGATATTGCCGGTGATGGTGCTGCTGCCGCCGCTGCTGGTGCCGGCGCTCGGCGTGACATTCACGCTGGCCGAGGCGGCGCCGGTGCCGGCCGAATTGGTGGCCGTGACCGAACACGCATAACTGGTGCCATTGCTGAGGCTGGACACGGTGATCGGGCTGGCGCTGCCCGTGCCCGTGCGTGTGAGGCCGCCGCCCGCGCAGCTCGCCGTGTAGGCCGTGATGCTGGCCCCACCATTGCTACTGGGCGCCGTGAAGCTGATGCTGGCCGAGCCATTGCCAGCCGTGGCCGTGCCGATCGTCGGCGCCGATGGCACGCTGATCGTCACCGGCGCCAGCGGCGTAACAGCCACCGCATTCGAAGCGCTGCCGGCCCCGGCGCTGTTGATTGCCCGCACGCTGCACAGATAGCTGCTGCCGTTGACCAGACCCGTGACCGTGATCGGCGTGCCGGTGCCGCTGGCGCTCTGGCTGACCGCACCGGCGCTGCAGCTGGCCGCATAGCTGCTGATGGGAGCGCCGCCGGTATTGCTGGGGGCGACAAACACCAGGGTGGCGCTGCCATTGCCCGCCGTAACGCCGGCCAGGGTCGGCGCGCCGGGCGTGCTCACCGTGATCGGAGCGGCGACCGGCGTCACAGCCAGCGCGGACGAGGCGGCGCTGTTGCCGAGCGCATTCGTGGCCTTGACCGTGCAGCTGGCCTCGACGCCATTGCTCAGACCGCTCACGGTCAGGGGGCTGCCGGTCCCGCTGGCCGACTTCACCACGCCGCCGCCGGCGCAGGTGGCCGTGTAGCCGGTGATGGCGCTGCCGCCATCGCTGGCCGGACTGGAGAACACCAGGGTAGCGCTGGCGTCGCCGCCGCTGAGCGCGCTCAGGCTCGGGGCGCCCGGCACCGTGCTGCCGGCAATGCGCGACACCGGCGTATAGCTGATGCCGCCCGCCAGCGCGGCCGCGGTGCCCGCCTTGTTCTCGGCGCTTTCGCTGAACGCCAGGAACACGGCCGACGCCGTCCCCTTCTGCTTGTCGAGAATGTCCTTCCAGTAGGCCAGGCCGCCGCTGTCGGGCTCGCGGTGCAGGGCATTGCGGTAGAGGGCGGTGACAAAGGCCGTGCTATCGGTGCTGGCGCCGAACAGGCGCGTGAATTCGGCCTCGCGCGTGAAGCCGGCCGCGATCTCGCCAAGGCTGGCGCCATTGTCCATCACGCTGATCCAGAAGCCGAGGCCGCCGGCATCGGGCACGCGGCTGAAGGCGGCCTGATACAGCCGGTAGATCTGGCCGGGGATGCCCTCGGTGTCGAAGGCCAGGTTCTGGTCGGCGAACTGGGCGCGCTGGCTGGTGCTCAGCGTGGTGCTGCCGCCATTGCCTTCGATATCGGTGATCGTCACGCTGCTGCCGCTGATGCTGATGCTGTAGCTGGCGCGGTTGCCGGGAAAGGCCACGGTGCTGGCGCTGTTGCTGCCCAGGCCAATGGCGGCCAGCAGGCGCGTGCCGCTGCCGCTGGCAGTCGGGCTGTCGCTGCCAGCGCCGCAGGCGGCCAGGCTGAGCAAAACGGGAATCGTGAAATAACGGGCTTGCATGGGCATCCTCCCCTCGGGCATGGGAGGATTCTCGTGCAAGATTATGAAGAAATTATGCAGGCGGCCCAGAAACGACACAGCCCGCCGAAGCGGGCTGTGGGGCTTATTCGACCTCGACGGTCTCGGGGGCCGCCAGCGGCGGCGCGCTGTCGGACTCGGGGAACTCGAGCTTGACCTCGTCCTTGTCGTCCAGATCGACCGTCACGCGGCCGCCACTGACCAGGCGGCCGAACAGCAGCTCGTCGGCCAGGGCCTTGCGGATCATGTCCTGGATCAGGCGCTGCATCGGGCGCGCGCCCATGAGCGGGTCGAAACCTTTCTTGGCCAGGAAGCGGCGCAGCGTGTCGGTGAAGATGGCCTCGACCTTCTTCTCGTGCAGCTGCTCCTCGAGCTGGATCAGGAACTTGTCGACCACGCGCAGGATGATTTCCTCGTCCAGCGAGCGGAAGCTGATGATGGCGTCCAGGCGGTTGCGGAACTCCGGCGTGAACATGCGCTTGATGTCGGCCATTTCATCGCCCTGCGACTTGGTCTCGGTAAAGCCCATGCTGCGCTTATTGAGACTTTCGGCCCCGGCATTGGTCGTCATCACGATGATCACATTGCGGAAATCCGCCTTGCGGCCATTGTTGTCGGTCAGCGTGCCGTGGTCCATCACCTGCAGCAGGATATTGAAAATGTCCGGGTGGGCTTTTTCAATTTCGTCCAGCAGCAGCACCGCGTGCGGCTTCTTGGTGATGGCTTCGGTCAGCAGACCGCCCTGGTCGAAACCGACATAGCCCGGCGGCGCGCCGATCAGGCGGCTGACGGCGTGGCGTTCCATGTACTCGGACATATCGAAGCGCACCAGCTCGATGCCGAGGATGAAGGCCAGCTGCTTGGCCACTTCGGTCTTGCCGACGCCGGTCGGGCCGGAGAACAGGAAGGCGCCGATCGGCTTGTCCGTCTTGCCCAGGCCAGCGCGCGCCATCTTGATGGCCGAGGCCAGCGCGTCGATGGCCGGGTCCTGGCCGAACACCACATTGCGCAGGTCGCGGTCGATCGTCTGCAGCTTGCTGCGGTCGTCCTGATTGACGGTCTGCGGCGGGATGCGCGCGATCTTGGCGATGATGTCTTCGATCTCGGTCTTGCCGATGGTTTTCTTCTGCTTGGACTTGGGCAGAATGCGCTGGGCGGCGCCGGCTTCGTCGATCACGTCGATGGCCTTGTCCGGCAGATGACGGTCATTGATGAAGCGCGCCGACAGCTCGGCCGCGGTGGTCAGGGCCGAGGCCGAATACTTGACGCCGTGGTGCTCTTCGAAGCGCGACTTGAGGCCGCGCAGAATCTGCACGGTCTGCTCGACGGTCGGTTCATTGACGTCGACTTTCTGGAAGCGGCGCGAGAGCGCGTGGTCTTTTTCGAACACGCCGCGGAACTCGGTGAAGGTGGTGGCGCCCACACACTTGAGCTGGCCATTGGCCAGGGCCGGCTTCAGCAGATTCGAGGCGTCGAGCGTGCCGCCCGAGGCCGAACCGGCGCCGATGATCGTGTGGATTTCGTCGATGAACAGGATGCCTTGCGGCGTTTCCTTCAGCTGCTTGAGCACGGCTTTCAGGCGCTGCTCGAAGTCGCCGCGGTATTTGGTGCCGGCCAGCAGCGCGCCCATGTCGAGCGAATACACGACGGCATTCTGCAGGATTTCGGGCACTTCGCCCTGGGTGATGCGCCAGGCCAGACCCTCGGCGATGGCGGTCTTGCCGACCCCGGCCTCGCCGACCAGCAGCGGATTGTTCTTGCGACGGCGGCACAGGATCTGGATCACCCGGTCGACCTCGTCCTCGCGCCCGATCAGCGGATCGATGCGGCCTTCGGACGCCATTTTATTGAGGTTCTGGGTGAACTGGTCGAGCGGCGACTCCTTGGTCTGGCCCTCGGCCTGTTGCTCCTCGACACCTTCGGACGCCTTGTGGGCTTCGGACGGCTGGTCCTTGCGCACCCCGTGCGAGATGAAATTGACGACGTCGAGCCGGGTCACGCCCTGCTGATGCAGGTAGTAGACGGCATGCGAGTCTTTTTCGCCGAAGATGGCGACCAGCACGTTCGCACCCGTGACTTCCTTTTTGCCATTCGAGGCGGACTGCACGTGCATGATGGCGCGCTGGATCACACGCTGGAAACCGAGCGTGGGCTGGGTGTCGACTTCGCCCGTGCCGGGCACGGTCGGCGTGTTGTCACCAATAAAGTTCGTGAGCGTTTTGCGCAGGTCTTCGATATTGACCGCGCAGGCACGCAGCACTTCGGCGGCCGAGGGATTGTCCAGCAGGGCCAGCAGCAGGTGCTCGACAGTAATGAATTCATGGCGGGCCTGGCGTGCGTCCACGAAGGCCATGTGTAGGGACACCTCAAGTTCCTGCGCAATCATACTTCCTCCATCACACACTGCAGGGGATGCCCTGCCTTGCGTGCGTGTGTTAAAACAAATTCGACTTTAGTACACGCGATGTCTTTGGAAAACACCCCGCACACGCCCTTGCCCGTGCGGTGCACGGTGAGCATGATCTGGGTGGCCGTCTCCCGGTCCTTATTAAAGTACTCCTGGATGATCGCCACCACGAACTCCATCGGGGTGTAGTCGTCGTTGAGCAGAGCGACCTGGTACATGGGCGGCGGCTTGACGGCCTGCCGCTCAAGGACGCTTTCGGTGTCATGCTTGGTTGCCATACACGTATTCTAATGCTTCTACTTCTGCAGCAATGGTTCAAGATCAGGGCGAAAGGGCTTCGTATTCCATCTTACGCCAGTTTGCTTGTCTCCGCAGATGGCACCGTTAACGGTGAAATCAAGAGTTGCTTTTGTACACCTACTCGCAGCCTCGATGCGACAAGTGTGTTAAATCCGCATAATCGCCCCCTAAATCGCTTGACTTCAATAATTATTCCACTAACAATGCACTTGTTGACCGGCACTTTGTGGTTAGGTTGACAAGAAGTGAGCAGGCTGAGGAGGGGGCAGGAAGCTTCTTGCTTTTATGGCTCGTGTGATAAGTTATTAAACAGAAAGTTTTTCTATGGCAACAGGTACTGTTAAGTGGTTCAATGATTCCAAAGGTTTTGGCTTCATTACGCCCGACGATGGCGGCGAAGATTTGTTCGCACACTTTTCCGCAATCAACATGAACGGCTTCAAGACCCTGAAAGAAGGTCAAAAAGTTCAATTCGAAGTCACGCAAGGCCCGAAAGGCAAGCAAGCTTCCAACATCCAGACGCAGTAATCCTGGCCATGTGAAAACCCCGCTCGAGCGGGGTTTTTTACATCAGGATGTCAGATGCCGAGAACCCGCCGCTGGCGGGTTTCTTTTTTTCTGGCAATAAAAAACCCCGCCTCGGCGGGGTCGGGAGCGCAAGGGTCGGCGCTTACTGCATCTGTTCGATCATCACCTCGCCGAAGCCCGAGCACGAGACCTGGGTCGCCCCTTCCATCAGGCGCGCGAAGTCATAGGTGACGCGCTTGGAGACGATGGCCTTTTCCATCGACTTGATGATCAGGTCGGCCGCCTCGGTCCAGCCCATATGGCGCAGCATCATCTCGGCCGACAGGATCAGCGAGCCCGGGTTCACGTAGTCCTTGCCCGCATACTTGGGCGCGGTGCCGTGGGTGGCTTCGAACATTGCCACCGAGTCGGACAGATTGGCGCCCGGCGCGATGCCGATGCCGCCGACCTGGGCCGCGAGCGCGTCCGAAATATAGTCGCCGTTCAGGTTCAGGGTGGCGATCACCGAGTATTCGGCCGGACGCAGCAGGATCTGCTGGAGGAAGGCGTCGGCGATCGAGTCCTTGATGACGATGTCGCGCCCGCTCTTCGGATTCTTGAACTTGCACCACGGGCCACCGTCGATCAGCTCGGCGCCGAACTCGCGCTGGGCCAGCGCATAGCCCCAGTCGCGGAAGCCGCCTTCCGTGTATTTCATGATGTTGCCCTTGTGCACCAGCGTGACCGAGGGCTTGTCATTGTCGATCGCATACTGGATGGCCTTGCGCACCAGGCGCTCAGTCCCCTCGCGCGAGACCGGCTTGACGCCGATGCCGGTGCTGTCCGGGAAGCGGATCTTCTTCACGCCCATTTCCTTGACCAGGAAATTGATCAGCTTCTTGGCGCCTTCCGAGCCCTCGGCCCATTCGATCCCGGCATAGATGTCCTCCGAGTTCTCGCGGAAGATCACCATGTCGGTCTTGTGCGGCTCGCGCACGGGCGAAGGCACGCCCTGGAACCAGCGCACCGGGCGCAGGCAGACGTACAGGTCGAGCTCCTGGCGCAGCGCGACATTGAGCGAACGGATGCCGCCGCCGACCGGGGTCGTCAACGGGCCCTTGATCGAGACCACATAGTCCTTCAGCACCTGCATGGTTTCTTCCGGCAGCCAGACGTCGGGGCCGTAGACGCGGGTCGCCTTCTCACCGGCGAAAATCTCCATCCAGGCGATTTTGCGCTGGCCGCCATAGGCCTTGGCCACGGCCGCATCGACCACCTTGATCATCACCGGCGTGATGTCGGCGCCGGTGCCGTCGCCTTCCAGATAGGGAATGATCGGCGTATCTGGTACATTCAGCGTGAAATCGGCATTGACGGTAATTTTCTGGCCGTCGGCAGGGACTGTAATATGTTGGTACATCGTGTTCTCCGATTGTATTCAGTCTTCTATAAGACATAAGACGTGTGTGGTCTATTATGCCGCAGGAACGCCCGCGGCGCACGCGGCCCGCCACGTCGGTTTGTCAGCCTAGCACAAAAGCATCTCAGGTTTTCATGTCACTGATTCTATTTAACAAACCTTTCGACGTCCTCTGCCAGTTCAGCCCCCAGCCCGGGCGCGCCACTCTGGCCGACTATATTCAGCGCCCCGGCGTGTATCCGGCCGGGCGCCTCGACGCCGACAGCGAAGGCCTGATGCTGCTGACCGACGACGGCAAACTCCAGCACCGCATCGCCCATCCGGAACGCAAGGCGCCGAAGACCTATCTGGTCCAGGTCGAAGGCGTGCCCGACGCGGCTGCGCTGGCGCGCCTGCAGGCCCCGCTCGACCTGGGCGACTTCACCACCCTGCCCTGCCGCGCCGCCCGCGTCGCCGAGCCAGATTGGCTGTGGCCGCGCCAGCCGCCGGTGCGCCAGCGCGCCCACCAGCCGACCAGCTGGCTGAGCCTGACGATCAGCGAAGGCAAGAACCGCCAGGTGCGGCGCATGACGGCCAAGGTCGGCTACCCGACTCTGCGCCTGATCCGCCTGAGCATCGGCCGTTTCAGCCTGGCCAGCCACCCGCTGCTGCCAGGCGAATCGATGGCAGTTGATCAGGCCGACCTGTGAAGCGGCACCCGTTTGCGCGCCGCACATCACTGGGAAAACGGGGCTTTTTAAGAGCGAAATTGTTGCGGCGCGATGAAATCCGGCGCGAAATTTCTTCATCTTTTTTTGAGAAAATTCAAAAAAGCTGTCAACCGGCTGTGTTCGCCTGCGTTAGAGCAGACAGATTCTCGCGAATCTAAAAAAACTAGTTTTTTTAACCCAAAAAGGATTTGACAATGAAGAAGATCATCGCTGCTCTGGTTGCTTCCCTGTTCGCTGCTTCGGCCTTCGCCGCTTCGGCTTCGGCTTCCGCTTCGGCCGCTTCGGCTGCCTCGATGGCTTCGGCCTCGGCTTCGGCTTCGGCTTCGGCTAAAGCTTCGAAGAAAGCTTCGAAAGCTGCCTCGGCTTCGGCCTCGGCTGCTTCGGCTGCCTCGGCTGCCTCGAAGTAATAGCTTCTTCGGCTATCTGAAAAAGGCGGGGTTTCCCCGCCTTTTTTTGTATCCTCCGGTACAATCGCGGCCATGAAAACCGTGATCACTCTCGCGGCCGCCCTCGTGGCCAGCGCCGCCCTCGCCCAGAATGTCCGCTTTGGCAGCACCCAGCTCAATGCCGGCATCCACCTGATCCAGGCCGAAGTGGCCGCCACCGACGCCCAGCGCATGCAAGGTCTGATGTACCGCGAACGCATGGCGCCCAACAACGGCATGGTGTTCGTGTTTGAGAACGCCTCGACCCAGTGCATGTGGATGAAGAACACCCTGCTGCCCCTGTCGGTCGCCTTCATCGACGCCGATGGCGTGATCGTCAATATCGAAGACATGGCGCCGCAGACGCTCGACAGCCACTGCTCGGCCAAGCCGGTCAGCTACGCGCTCGAGATGAACCTCGGCTGGTTCCAGCAGAAACACATCAAGCCGGGCATGCGCATCGACGGCTTGCCGAAATTGAAATAAGCAAGCAAAAAAACCCGCGTGACGATGTCAGGCGGGTTCTTCCACACACGGCCGCACCAGGCGGCCGTCAGCGCAGCACTGCTTAGGCCGTCATGGCCTTCAGAGCGGCAGCCAGGCGGCTCTTGTGGCGGGCAGCTTTGTTCTTGTGGATGATCTTTTTGTCGGCGATGCTGTCGATGGTCGACACGGAAGCCTGGAAGATCTGGGTTGCAGCAGCTTTGTCGCCAGCCTGGACAGCCTTACGCACAGCCTTGATAGCGGTACGCAGGGTCGAACGCTGGGCGGAGTTGTGCGCGTTCTGCTTGACTGCTTGACGAGCACGTTTGCGCGCTTGTGCGGTATTTGCCATGAAAGTTCCTAAAAATCGGTGGTTTGTGCATTGCCCCGATGGAAGGTATCAGGACAAAGAATTCTGTACAGCCTGCTATTGTAGCGGAATTTTTCCGCCCAAGCAAACGCTTATTTTAGCACGCTCTTGTCAGAAGAGCCAGGCCGGCGCCGCTATAATGCTCGCCCATGAACTTGCTCCGCACCCTCGCCGCCATTTCCAGCATGACCATGCTATCCCGAGTCACTGGATTGCTGCGCGAAAGCCTGTTTGCCGCCGCCTTTGGCGCCTCGGGCATGACCGACGCCTTCAACGTCGCCTTCCGTCTGCCCAATCTGCTGCGCCGTCTGTTTGCCGAGGGCGCCTTCTCGCAGGCGTTTGTGCCGATTCTGGCCGAGTACAAGACCAAGCACGGCGACGCCGCCACCAAGAGCCTGGCCGACCATGTGGCCACGGTGCTGCTGTGGGCCACGCTGGCGATCTCGCTGCTGGGGATCGTGGCGGCGCCCGTGCTCGTCTATCTGATGGCAGGCGGACTCGACCAGCATGCCTTCCCGGCCTCGGTCTTCATGACGCGCCTGATGTTCCCCTACATCGCCTGCATGTCCTTCGTCGCCCTGGCTGGCGGCATTCTGAATACCTGGCGCCAGTTCAAGGTGCCGGCCTTCACGCCGGTGCTGCTGAATCTGTCGTTCATCGGCGCCGCCCTGTTCCTGGCGCCGCACATGGCCCAGCCCGTGTACGCGATGGCGATCGGCGTGATGGCCGGCGGCATCCTGCAGGTGGCGATCCAGATTCCGGCCCTGCTGCGCCTGGGCATGCTGCCGCGCATCGGTCTGAATCCGATGGCGGCCCTGCAGGATCCCGGCGTGCGCCGCGTGCTGATCAAGATGGGTCCGGCCGTGTTCGCCGTCTCGGCCTCGCAGCTGAGCCTGATCATCAACACGAATATCGCCTCTAATCTGGGCCCCGGCGCGATCACCTCGCTGTCCTATGCCGACCGTCTGATGGAGCTGCCCAGCGCCCTGCTCGGCGTGGCGCTCGGCACGATTTTGCTGCCCAGCCTGGCCAAGGCCAGCAATGAGGACGACGCCGAGGAATACTCGGCCCTGCTCAACTGGGGCCTGCGCCTGAGTTTTCTGCTGGCCCTGCCGGCCGCGGTCGGCATGGCCGTGCTGGCCACGCCGCTGATCGCCACCCTGTTCCACTACCGTAATTTCACCGCCGCCATGATCGGCGCCTCGGCCGCGCCGCTGGTCGCGTATGCAATCGGCCTGATCGGGATTATTCTGGTCAAGACCCTGGCCCCGGCCTTCTACTCGCGCCAGGACATCCGCACGCCGGTGCGCATCGCCATCGGCGTGATGCTCGTGACCCAGCTGATGAACCTGGCCTTCGTGCCGCTGTTCGGCGTGGCCGGGCTGGCCCTGTCGATCGGCCTGGGCGCCAGCGTCAACGCGCTGTTCCTCTATCGCGGCCTGCGCAAGATCGGCATCTACCGCGGCCAGGCCGGCTGGGGGCCCTTCTTCGCCAAGCTCGGCGTGGCCCTGAGCGCGATGGGCGCCTGTGGCTGGTTTGCGGCCCAGCGCATCGACTGGGTCGCCATGCAGGCCCACCCCGTCCTGCGCGTGCTGGCCCTGGGCACCATCATCGGCGCCTGCGTGCTGCTGTATTTCGGGCTGCTGTTTGCGATGGGCTTCCGCCTGCGCGACTTCCGCCGCGTGGCCCACTGAGCTACTTCTTCAGCGGTACCGCGCCGCTGCTGGCTGACGCCGACGCTGATGGCGACGCCGACGCACTGGCCGAGGCACTGGCCGATGCCGACGCCGAGGCACTAGCCGATGCCGATGCCGGTTCGTCGATCTTCGGCGGCGGGAAGCCGAGGCGGCCGACGGCCTGCGGATCGACGGCTGGCTCCTCGGGCGCGCGCGGCACCATGTCGGTGTCGGCCGTCTGCGGCTGGGCTGGCGCAGGCGCCGGCGGCGGATCGTTCTTGTTGCTGCCGCCGCCCATGGCTGGCGGCAGCAGGGTCGTGCCGATGGCCGCAAACTTCCATTCCGAGATCTTGGTTTTCTTTTCAAAGGCGGCAAAGCGCGCCTCGAAATTGCCGACCTTGATCGGACGCGCCTCGGACAGGCTGTACACCGCCAGAATGCCCTTCTGATCGGGCGTGCGCTGCAGCCCCCACTCGGCCTTGCCCGTCATCGGATCGACATAGATGCGGCGCAGGTGCCGCTTGACGCCGGGGAAGCGCGGGTCGCGCAGCAGGTCCTCGAGCTTGTCCGGCTCGCGCTTCTGGCCGGCCGGCGTGGCCGCCGCGTAGCTGCCCAGGGCATCGCTGAATTCGCGCCCGATCTCGAGCAGGTCCTGCTCGGCATTGCGCCGCCCCAGCAGGCTACCGAGTTTAACCGTGCTGGCCGCCACCAGGCCGATGACGGCCACCAGGACCACCAGGCCAACATAGGTGAAGCCGCGCGCGGGCCGCATCACCACTCCGCGAACGGCTTGCCATTGCGGCCCACGCCCGCCGCCCCGCTCTTGATCGAGGCCACACTGCCCTTGATGCCCTCCTCCGGCGGCACCAGCACCCAGGTCGTGGTGCTGTCCGTGATCGGGTCCTTGGGCAGGGCGCGCAGGTATTTTTTCTCGACCAGTTCGTCCAGGCTGTCCGGATATTTGCCCGTATCGCCGTAGTATTTGTCGAGCGTCTCGCGCACATTGCGCAGGTTATCGGCCAGCATCGCCTCCTTGGCCGTATCGATCTGCGGGAAATAGCGCGGCACGGCCAGCGTCAGCAGCAGGGCCACGATGCCGAGCACCACCAGCAGTTCGATCAGAGTAAAGCCGCGCCGTTTCATGGTCACCACTTGCGGTAAGGGACGCCGTTCAGGCCCGTGCGGGGCGACAGCGAATACACATCATAGACATCCTCGCCCTCGCGCGGATCATTGGCCTCGCTGGCGTAGCTGCGCTTGCCCCAGGTCTGGGCGTCGGGCAGCTCGCTGTCGCCGTTGAAGGGGTCGCGCGGCAGGCGGCGCAGGAAGTAGATCTTGTTCTTCTGCGCGCTCTTATTGTCGGTGACGCCTTCGACCAGCACCTCGAGCGATTTCGGATAGCCGCTGGCGCCGGCCGCGCGGCTGATCCGCCCTTCGTCGCCGGCGCGCTTGTACTCGTCGAGCGCATGGCGGATCTCGCGCAGGGCCGTGCGCAGCTCCTGCTCCTGGCGGCGCTGGATGGCCACCTGGGTCACCGGGATGGCGAGGCTGGCCAGCAGGCCCAGAATGGCCAGCGTGACCAGCAGCTCGATCAGGGTGAAGCCCTTGGCCTGCATGCTTACTGCTTGCGATCGTCGTTGCCGCTGGCCGGCGGCTGGGCCGGGGCCTGCGGCGGCACCGGGATCACGGTGGCCCCGGCCGGCGGCGGCGTCATCGGCGTGGACGGGGCCATCGGCGGCAGCACCACGTTCTGGCGCGGGCTGGCGTCCGGACGGCGGCGGAAGCTCGCTTCGGTACCGGCCGTGAACTCGGTGGCCGCCGCCTCCGGCCGCTGCACATTGCGGATCAGGTGCGGGGTAATCGACAGCACGATCTCGGTCTTCTGATTGTCGTCCGTCGTATTCCCGAACAGGCGGCCAACGATCGGCAGGTCGCCCAGCAGCGGCAGCTTCTGGCCGTCGCTGCGCTCGTCATTGTTGATCAGGCCCGCCAGCACCTGGTTCTCGCCGTCCTTCAGCTGCAGGAAGGTGGAGGCCTGGCGCGTGCCGATGCGGTAGGCCACGGTGCCCGAGCGGGTCGTGATCTGGCCCAGCACATTGCTGACTTCGAGCGCGATGCGGATGCCGACTTCGTTATTCAGGTAGATGCTCGGCTCCACGTTCAGGGTCAGGCCGACGTCGACGTAGTTGATCGACTCCGAGGCAAAGCCGCCGGTGCCGGGCGAGATCGTGGTGGTGATGGTCGGCGCTTTTTCGCCGATCAGGACCTTGGCCTTTTCGTGGTTGCGCACGCGGATGCGCGGATTGGCCAGGGTGTTCGAGTCGCCCGAGGTGCGCTTGGTGTTGATGGTGGCGCCCACGCCCGACACGCCGATGTTATAGCCATTCAGATTGCGCAGATCGTTGACGGTGATCGGCGAACCCGAGCTCGAGGCCAGCGGCGCCAGCGCCACCGAATCCGGCCAGTTGATGCCGAGCGAAGTCAGACGCGAGCGCTTCACTTCGAGCACTTCGACTTCGAGCATCACTTCGGGTTCGGCCACGTCCTGCAGGGCGATCAGCTTTTCGGCCAGGCGCACCGCTTCGGCGTTATCGCGCAGGATGATCAGATTGAGCTTCTCGTCCACCACCACGTCGCGCGACTTGAGGATGGTCTTGAGCGTATTGGCCACCAGCTTGGCGTCGGCATTCGACAGGTAGAAGGTCTTGATGACCATCTCCTGATATTCCTTCAGCTTGGCCGCCACGTTCGGGTAGATCAGGATGGTGTTGCCGTCCATGACCTGCTGTTCCAGCTGGTTCGCCGTCAGCACATAGAAAATCGCCGCTTCGACCGTGCTGTTCTTCAGGTAGATCGAGGTGCGCGTATCGGTCTTGACGTCCTTGTCGAAGATGAAGTTCAGGCCCGACTGGCGCGCGATCACATCGAACACCTGGCGCAGCGGCGCATCCTTGAATTCGATCGTGATCGGCTTGCGGTAAAACGCCGACAGCGCCGCTTCGGGCGGCGGCGGCGCGGCGAAGCGTTCATTCACCTGGACCAGCAGCTGGCGCGCGCCGTCGTGGCTGGGCAGCTCGGCCAGAATCTCGTTCAGGCGGCGGCGCGCGCCATCGGCGTCGCGTGCCTCGATGGCGGCGCGCGCCTGCGTCATCAGGCGCGCATGGCGCGCATCCATCTCGAGCGCGCGCAGACCGGCGCGGGCCTTCTCGTGCTGCGGATCGAAGGCCAGTGCATGGCCATAGGCCTGCTGGGCCGCGTCGGCATTGCCGGCCGCGCGCGCCGCATCGCCCTGGGCCAGATAGGTATCGATGGCGCGGTCGCGCGCCGTCACATAGGCGATCCGGTAGCGCGCATTGTCGGGGTCCTTGAGGACCGCCTCGCGCAGGCGCGCCACGCCGGCGTCGAGCTGACGCTGTTCGACCAGGCGCTCCCCTTCCTGATAGGCCATCTGGGCGGCGCAGCCACCCAGGCTCAGGGCCAGGCTCAGCGCCAGCAGGCGCAACATGGACGTGGACTTCACTCTAGGGCTCCAATCGAAAGCTGCTGCTGCTGGTTGAGCGGCAGATAGGTCAGGGTCATGCTGGGCGGGGCGATGCTGTCGACCCGGTAGACACCGTCGATCACGCTGTTCGCCGCCACCACATAGGTGCGGTCGCCGCGCGCCAGGAACACCTGCCACTGGCCGTCGCTGACGGCTTTGCCGATCACCTGGAAGGGCAAGGGCGGCGCGCTCGGCGGCGGCGGCGGTGGCGGCGCTTCATTCTTCACCTGCGTGACCGGCGCCGCGGCGGCAGCCCCAAACAGGGCCGGCGTATGCGCGCTCGGGTCGCCGATCAGGGTCTCGCGCGGAATCAGGGGCAGCACGGCCGCTGCCGTCGGCACAGGTGCGGGCGCGCGCGCCGCGGCCGGCGCGGCGGCAGGCCGGGCGCGCACCACCGGTTCGCTGATCGCGCCGCTCGGGCTGCGGTCGCCGAACAGCACCAGGGCGGCGGCGCCGGCCAGGGCCAGGCCCATCACGAGATGGCGCGGCTTCATGGCGTATTCCCTTTCAGGTACAGGGTAAAGCTCAGACGCCCTTCGACCACCGGGTCGCCGGCCGTCTCGCGTTTAAAGCTCACTTCATCGAGGGCGGCGAACGGAATCGCGGCCAGCACCTCCATGCAGAACTGCCACACGAGCGCATAGCTGCCCTTGACCGGCAGGGTGATCTTGTAGGCGGTGAAGCGGCCGTTCTCGTCATAGCTCGACTTGTACTGGCCGCTGCTGAGCGTGACGCCGGTGCGGCCGGCCAGGGCGAAGATCTGCTTGATCTGCTGCTCGGCGTACTGCTGCTCGCCAAGCGTGGCGTAAAACGCGGCCAGGTTCTGGTCGGCACTGGGCGCTGCCTGCAGCGGTGCGGGCCCCAGTTGCGGCACGGCGCGCGCGGCGATCGTCTGTTGCGCGCTGCGCGCGGGCAGCAGCCAGGCCCAGGCCGCGCCCGCGGCCAGGCAAAGCAGCAGGGCCAGCGGCGGCAACCAGCCATGCTGGCGCACCGCGATGCGCAGGCTTAGCAGCAGGGTCTGGCGCGTCATGGCTGGCCTCCGCGGGTCGACCACTGCAGCTCAAGCTGGAAGCGGATCGGGCGCGCCGCATCACCTTCGTTGATCTCGTGCCGCGTCAGCAGCACCGACAGGATCAGGGGCTGGTGCTTGAGCGCTTCGATATACGCCACCATGGCGTCGCTGCCGGCCGCTTCGGCCTGCAGCTTGAGTTTGCGCGCGCGCGCATCCGGCTCCAGCGCCAGCAGACTGACGCCCTGGGTGTTCGCGCCATCGAGACTGGCGGCCAGTTCGCGCCAGGGCAGATTCAGCTGATGCACGGCGCTGTTCACGGCGGTCGCCTGCGGCGCCGGAATCAGCGCGGCCGGCGTGGCGCTGACCTGAGGCGTGCGCAGGCTGGCGCGGATGCGCGCCTCGCGCTGCGCCTGTTCGTCGAGCAGCTGGCGCATGCCGATACCGGCCGCAACGAGCAGCACCGCGCCCGCCAGCGCGCCCAGCCACCACCCTGCCCCAGTATTGAGCAGGCTGCGCTGCCAGCCCGGGCGCGCCAGATTGATCCGTACCGGCTTCATGCCCCCACCCCGCTATAGCTCAATTGCGCGGCCGCGCTCAGCGGCGGCAAGCCGCGCCGCGCGTGATCGAGGCGCTGCACGCGCAGCGTCGCATGGCTGCCATCGACCCACTGGGCCGGCGCCGCGCCGCACACCTGCAGCAGCTCGGGCGCCGCGCACTCAAGACGCAGGGCCTCGCGCGCGACCTGCTGGGCCAGCCAATCGAGGCTGGCTTCGGGTGTCACGCGCAGCACACGCACGGCATGCAGGCGCCTGGCGCGGCTGATGCCCAGGCTCAGACGATCACCCTGCACGAGGGCGAACCAGGCCGCAGCATCGAGCTTGCCGCACCAGCGGTTCCAGGCGGCCAGCAGCTGCGGCTGCACCTGGGTCAGCAGCGCGCCGCTGTCACGGGCCGCGCGCGCCAGGCTGTCGCCCAGGCTGGCGCGCAGCGCACAGGCCAGGAAAGGCGCGTCGGCCTGCCAGTCGGCGGCCAGCTCCCAGCCGGCCAGGCTGTCACCATACAGGCCCTGAAAGCGCAGCGCGCAGGCGGCCTCCAGATCGGCCAGTCGGGCCGCGCCCTGGGGCGGCGTGACGCTCCACAGGCGCACCAGTTCATCGGCCAGCACCACGCGCAGACGCTGGCCGCGCAGGTCGTGGCCAGCGCACAGCTGCGCAAGCGCGGCGTCGAGCGCGCCCGCGTCCTCGCAGGCGCCCGGCGCGAGCGCCTGCTCAGCCAACAACGTGAAGGCAGGATCGCCCCAGCGGTGTGTGCGCGCCAGACTCAGACCGTCGCGCGCGAGGCCCAGGTGCAGGCAGTGTCCAAGGCGGGCCAGATTAAGCATGCAGGGTCACCCGTTTGATTTCGGCCAGCGTGGTGGCGCCGCGCTTGACCAGCTCGAGCGCCGCGTGGCGCAGGCTGCGCGTGCCGTTCGCATACGCGGCCGCCTTGATCTGGCGGATCGGCCGCTTGTCGATGATGAGTTCGCGGATTTCGTCGTTCAGCGTGAGAATTTCGGCGATCGCGCGGCGCCCCTTGTAGCCGGTGCCGCGGCAGTCGCCGCAGCCCTTGCCCTGCATGAAGCGGTATTCGGCTACTTCCTCTGGGCTCAGGTTCACGCTGGCCAGTTCGGCCGCGTCGGGCGTGTAGGCGACGGCGCAGTGCGGGCAATTGGTGCGCACCAGGCGCTGCGCCCAGATGCCATTCAGGGCCGAGACAAAGGCATACGGATCGATGCCCATGTGGGTGAAGCGGCCGAACACGTCGAACACATTATTGGCGTGCACCGTGGTCAGCACCAGGTGGCCGGTCAGCGCCGACTGCACGGCGATTTCGGCCGTCTCGCGGTCGCGGATTTCGCCAACCATGATCTTGTCCGGGTCGTGGCGCAGAATCGAGCGCAGGCCCTTGGCGAAGGTCAGGCCCTTCTTCTCGTTCACCGGGATCTGCAGGATGCCGCCCAGCTGGTACTCGACCGGGTCTTCGATCGTGATGATCTTGTCGCGCCCCGTGTGGCTCTCGGTCAGGGCCGCATACAGCGTGGTGGTCTTGCCGGAGCCGGTCGGGCCGGTCACCAGCAGCATGCCATACGCCTCCTGGGTAAGCGCGCGCAGCGCCGCCAGCGAGGCGGCGTCGAAGCCGAGCGCCTCCAGCGTCAGCGCGCCGTAGGCTTCCACCATCGCGCGCTTGTCGAGAATACGGATGACCGCGTCCTCGCCATGAATCGAGGGCATGATCGAGACGCGCAGGTCGATGTCGCGCCCATTGGCCTGCACGCGGAAGCTGCCGTCCTGCGGGATGCGGCGCTCGGCGATATCGAGTTCGGCCAGCACCTTCAGGCGCGAGATGACCTGCTCGGCCAGCTCCACCCCATTCACGGCGGTGGCGTGATCGAGCACGCCGTCGATCCGGTATTTGACGGCCAGACCGCCGGCCGTGGTCTCGAGGTGGACGTCGGAGGCGCCGGCCTTGAGGGCGTCGTACAGGGTCGAGTTGACCAGCTTGACGGCCGGGCTGGCGGCCTCGCTGACGCTGGCGAAGGACAGCACGGCAGCCGTCTTGCCATCGCGCTTGGTGTCGCCGTCGGCGCCCACCAGCGAGTCGACGGCGCGCGCCGATTCCTCCTGCTTGCTCAGATAGGCCTGGATATCGGCCGCCAGCGCGAGGCGCAGCTGCAGCGGCGCGCGTGCCTGGGTCTCCATCCAGGTCTGCAGGTCGAGATCGAAGGGATCGGCGATCACACCCAGCAGCGCCCCACCCTCGGCGCGCAGCAGCACGCAGTGGCGCGCGATGGCCGGCGCCAGCGGCAGCAGATCGAAGGCCGGCTGCAGCTGCAGCATGTCGGCCGTCTCCACCACTTCCAGCCCGAACGGCGCGGCCAGCGCGCGCACGATGTCGCGCGCATCGAGCCCGCTCAGGGCCTCGAGTTCCTCGACGATGGCACGCTGCGAACGTGCGCTCTGGGCGCGCGCCTTCAGCAGCAGCGCGTGGTCGAACACGGCGCTCATGTCATGTCTCCCGCCAGATCGAAGATCGGCATATACAGCAGCACCACGATGGCGCCGACGATCAGGCCGATGGCGGCCATCAGCAGCGGTTCGACGCTGCGCGTGAAGCGTTCGATCCAGCGCGCGATTTCACCGTCATAAAACGCGGCCGACTGCGACAGCATCGGCCCCATGTCGCCGGTGCGCTCGCCCACGCGCAGCAGGCGCAGCGAGATCGGCGTGCACAGGCCATTGGCCTCGAAGGCCTGCGACAGCGGCAGGCCCGATTCGACCATCTGGCGCGCGCGCGCCAGCCCGGCCGCCAGCGGCGGACTGACCAGGCCCTGCACGGTATCCATCGCCTGCACGATCGGAATCCCGCCCTCGCTCAGCATGCCGAGCGTCAGATAAAGGCGCGACAATTCGTAGACCTGGACCTTCTCGCCGATGCCGGGCAGGCGGCCCAGCAAACGCAGCAGGCCGCCCGGCGCCAGCAGGCGGCGCAGACCCAGCCAGGCCAAGCCGGCCACGATGGCCAGGGCCGCCAGCACCAGACGCGTGTGGTTGGCGGCAAAGCGCCCCCACGACAGCAGCAGCTGCGACAGGAAGGGCAGATTGCGGCCCGCGCCTTCATAGACTTCGGCGAAGCGCGGCACCACGTAGGTAATCAGGAAGGTCGACACGCCGCCGCCGACCAGCAGCAGAATGGCCGGATAGATCGAGGCCGAAATCAGTTTGCTGCGCACGCTGTCGATGCGCTGCTGGTAGTCGATGTAGCGCGCCAGCGCGCGCGGCAGATCGCTGGTACCTTCGGCCGCGCGCACGATGCCCACATACAGGGGCGGAAAGCGCTCGCCCTGCTCGGCCAGCACGGCCGAGAAGCGTTTGCCCTCGCGCAGACCGCCGAGCAGACGCGCGAGCACGCTGCGCGTGACGGGATGGCTCTCTTTTTCGAGCAGGGCTTCGAGCGCCTCGACCACGCCGAGGCCGGCCTGCAGCAGGGCCAGTAGCTCCTGCGAGAACAGCAGCAGGGTCATGCCGCCGCCGCTGGCGCGGCGCAGCGCACCGCCGGCCGCGCGCACGTCGGCCACGACCATGCCGCGCGCCTCGATCTGACGGCGCGCGTCGGCCGGGTCCAGGGCCTCGACCGTCAATTCGGTCACGACCGCGTCCGGCGACAGCGCACGCACTGCGAACTGCATGGCGCGCTGGCTCAGTTGCTGATGTCGGCGTCTTCGCCGCTGCCGCCCGGCTGGCCATCACGGCCGAGCGAGACGATCTCGTACTCGCCCTTCTGCCCAGGCGCGCGGTAGATGTAGGGGCGGCCCCAGGGATCGGGCGGCAGGGCCTTTTGCAGATACGGGCCGTTCCACTTGCCGGCGGCCGAAGGCGGCGCCACCAGCAGGGCGCTCAGGCCCTCTTCGGTACTCGGATAGCGGCCGACGTCGAGGCGGTAGGTATCGAGCGACTTGGTGAATGCTTCGATCTGGGCCTTGGCGACAGTCACTTCCGACTTGCCGAGTTGGGAAAAATACTTAGGCCCGACGTAGGCCGCGAGCAGGCCGATGATCACAATCACCACCAGCAATTCCAGCAGCGTGAAGCCTGCCTGGCTGGCTTGTTTTTGTTCGATACGCACACCAAACTCCTCAATGTGTCTCAAAATGAACATCGCCCGTCAGACCACAAGTCAAACGGGCGAAACAGACTACCATTTCAGAGCGATAACGCCAAGCGCTACCGGCAATCAGGCGCGCTGATAGATGTCTTCAAAACGCACAATATCGTCCTCGCCGAGGTAGCTGCCGGACTGCACTTCGATGATGTGCAGCGGCACCTTACCGGGGTTCTCGAGACGGTGGTTGACACCGATCGGGATATAGGTCGACTGGTTTTCGGCGAGCAGGCTGACGGTATCGCCGCAGGTGACGCGCGCGGTACCCGACACCACCACCCAGTGCTCGGCGCGATGATGGTGCATCTGCAGCGACAGCTTCTCGCCCGGCTTGACGGTGATGCGTTTGACCTGGAAGCGCTCGCCCGAATCGATGCCCTCGTAAAAGCCCCAGGGGCGATACACGCGCGTGTGGTGCAGGTGCTCGGTGCGGTCCTTGGACTTGAGATGATCGACCACCTGCTTGACGCGCTGCACCTGGTCTTTGTGCGCGACCAGCACGGCATCCTGGGTTTCGACCACGACCAGGTCCTCGACCCCGACCACGGCCACGATGCGGCTTTCGGCGCGCACCAGCGAGTTCTTCACGTTGTCGAGATAGACGTCGCCACGCTGCACATTGCCCAGCGGATCGTCGCCTTTTTGCACTTCCCACAGGGCCGACCAGGAGCCGACATCGCTCCAGCCGATGTCGGCCGGCACTACCACGGCGCGCTTGGTGTGCTCCATCACTGCGTAATCGATCGAATCGGAGGGGCTGGCCATGAAGGCGTCTTCATCCAGACGGCAGAAGTCGAGGTCGCGCGCGCCCATGGCGACGGCGGCGGCGCTGGCGTCGGCAATGGCCGGCTGGTAGGTGCGTAGTTCTTCGAGGAAGGCATTTGCGCGGAACATGAACATGCCGCTGTTCCAGTAATAGCCACCCTCGCGAAGGAAACCTTCGGCCTTCTCGCGGTCCGGCTTTTCGACAAAGCGATTGACGCTGAAACAGTGCGGCGCGCCCGCCACTGCGGCGCCGGCATGGATGTAGCCATAGCCGGTTTCCGGCGCCGTCGGGACCACCCCGAAGGTGGCCAGTGCACCATCGGCGACCTGGTTCTTGGCCAGCGCGACCGCGTCGGCGAAGGCCTTGCCGTCATTGATGACGTGGTCGGCCGGTAACACCAGCATGACCGCCTCGGGGTCGATCGCCAGCAGGTAACTGGCGGCGGCGGCAACGGCCGGAGCGGTATTGCGCCCGGCCGGTTCGAGCAGAATGCCGGTCGGCGTGACGCCGATTTCGAGCATCTGTTCGGCCACCAGGAAGCGGTGCTCATTCCCGCAGACGATCAGCGGCGGCATGACATCCGGCCAGGCGCATACGCGCAGCGCGGTTTCCTGCAGCATCGTCTTGTCCGATACCAGCGGCAGCAACTGCTTGGGCAGCACCGCGCGTGACAACGGCCACAGGCGGGTGCCGGCGCCGCCGGACAGAATGACGGGGTAAAGCTTCATGCGGTTTCCTTCCAGTAGAGCGAGCCCGAAGGCGAGGTTGCCAGCATTATACCGAGCGCGGCCCGGCGGATATTCACGAAATCTGTAAAGAAAAGCGACAATTTACGACACAGCGTCGCCGCGCGCCTTGGCCTCGAGCGCCTCCCATTTTTCCAGCGCTTCGAGCAGGGCTTCCTCGATTTCAGCATAGCGCGCGCTCATGCGGCGCGCGTCAGCCGCTTGGGTGCGGAAGAAGTCCGGGTCGTTGAGCGACAGGTTGATCTGGGTCTGTTCATCTTCAAGACTGGCGATCAGCTTGGGAAGTTCCTCGAGCTCGCGCTGTTCTTTGTAGCTGAGCTTTTTGCCAAGCTTGCCCGCCTGCACCGGGGCCGGGCTCGGTGCCGGACTCGGTTTGGCGGCCGGCTTGGGGGCGCTCGCGGCCGGCGCACGCGCCGCGGCGCGTTCCCAGTCCGTGTAGCCGCCGACAAACTCGCGCCAACGGCCCTCCCCTTCGTTGACGATGACCTGAGTCACCACATTGTCGAGGAACCTACGGTCGTGCGAGACCAGGAACACCGTGCCCTGATAATCCTCGAGCAGTTCTTCGAGCAGCTCGAGGGTGTCGATGTCGAGGTCATTGGTCGGTTCGTCGAGCACCAGGCAATTGGCCGGGCGGGCGAACAGGCGCGCCAGCAGCAGGCGGTTGCGCTCGCCACCGGACAGGGACTTGACCGGCGAACGCGCGCGCTCGGGCGAAAACAGGAAGTCGCCCAGATAGCTCATCACATGCTTGCGCTGGCCATTGACCTCGACCCAGTCCGCGCCCGGCGAGATGGTATCGGCCAGGCTCGACTCCGGGTTCAACTGGGCGCGCATCTGGTCGAAATACGCGACCTGCAGCTTGGTGCCCAGACGCACCTTGCCGCTATCGGCCGCCTCTTCGCCGAGGATAATGCGCAGCAGCGTGGTCTTGCCGACCCCATTCGTGCCGATCAGGCCGACCTTGTCGCCGCGCATGATGGTGCAGGAGAAGTCGCGCACGATCTGCTTGTCGCCATAGCGTTTGCTGACGTTTTCCAGCTCCGCCACGATCTTGCCCGAACGCTCGCCGGCCGTGATCTCCAGCCGCACCTGGCCCTGCTGATCGCGGCGCGCGGCACGCTGCACCCGCAGGTCTTCCAGGCGTTTGACGCGGCCCTCGTTGCGCGTCCGGCGCGCCTCCACGCCCTTGCGGATCCAGACTTCCTCCTGCGCCAGGATTTTGTCGAACTTGGCATTCTCAATTTTTTCAATTTCCAGCAATTCCTGCTTGCGCTGCTGGTAGGTCGAGAAGTTGCCGGGGAAGGAAAGCAGACGCCCACGGTCGAGCTCGATGATGCGCGTCGCCACATTGTCGAGGAAGCTACGGTCGTGGGTGATGAACAAGACCGAGCCGCGGAATTCGCGCAGCAGGCCTTCCAGCCAGATGATCGACTGCACGTCGAGGTGGTTGGTCGGTTCGTCGAGCAGCAGCACGTCGGGACCGGCCACCAGGGCCACGGCCAGGGCGACGCGCTTTTGCATGCCGCCCGATAGCGTGCCCATCAGCGCATCGCGCTGCAAGCCCAGCCGGTCGAGCGTGGCCTCGACCTTGTTGCCCAGATTCCAGCCATCAGCCGCATCGAGCTGGGCCTGCAGCACGTGCATGCGTTCCATCACGGCCTCGTCATTGCCCTGGCCAAACTGGCCGGTCAGCGCCTCGTACTCGGCCAGCATGGCCTGCTGCGCGGCCAAGCCGCCGGCGACGGCGTCGAACACGGACATGCCGGGGTCGAACTGCGGCTCCTGCTCGACATAGGCGATCTTCAGGCCCTGCTGCATGACGAGCAGGCCGTCATCGAGCCGCGCGCGGCCGGACAGGATTTTCAGAAGCGAGGACTTGCCCGTGCCATTACGGCCGATCAGGCCGACACGTTCCCCGGTTTCAAGGGAAAACTCGGCATGGTCGAGCAGGGCCACATGGCCAAAAGCCAGCTGGGCGTCGGTGAGGGAGATAACTGCCATGGAAGACTTCGCGCGAAGAAGCAAAACCGCCATTGTACCCAGTTGCGGCCACCCCTCGGCTATAATTGCGCCCGCGTCTCCCCGTAGCACAATGGATAGTGCACATGCCTCCTAAGCGTGGGATGCTGGTTCGATTCCAGCCGGGGGGACCACCAAGCAATATCATCCAATTTCATCTTGTCTCACACGCGAGTTTTTTTTGCATTTCTCACTCGTGACGTGTTGTCTCATGTTGTTCAGCGTGTATCATCCCATCTCAAAGCTCTGATGGTATCTGCCGATGGTATCGGGGATCAGAGCGCCAAAAAATACCATCAAATTCAGGGGTTTTACATGGCACTGAGCGACACTTTTTGCCGCCAGGTGAAGCATTCTGGCTCGCCTGCCGGTGACAAGCACGTGGACGGCGATAGCCTCTACTTGCTGGTCAAAGCTGCTGGTAAGTACTGGCGGATGAACTACCGGTTCTACGGAAAGCAAAAGACACTTGCCCTTGGCGTTTATCCGGAGGTATCGCTGGTCATGGCGCGGCGCGCACGCGATCACGCGAAGCAGATGTTGGCCACCGGGGTCGACCCATCAGAGGTGAAGCGACAGGGTAAGAGAGAAGCTGCCAGGGCGAAGAACACCACCTTCGAGACGGTCGCCAGCGACTGGCTGAAGACGACTGGAAAGGGCCGCGCTGAATTGACGCAAAAGCGCGTCGAAAGCTGGTTCAAGCGTGATGTCTTCCCGTTCATCGGTAGCCGCCCTATTTCCGAGATCAGGCCACGTGAAATCAGTGTAATTCTCGAAAAGATGCAGAGTCGCGGCGTTCGCGAAACCACCCATCGAGTACTCGGATATCTCCACGGCGTATTCGAGCTGGCGATGGCATGGGAGCTAGTTGAGCGCGATCCGACGACCGGGATCAAGCAGACGCTGGAGAAGTATCAGGCTCAGCACCATGAGGCCATTACCGACCCAGAAAAGCTGGCGCCGCTGCTCAGGGCCATGTGGGGGTATGAAGGGCACCCGGCGTGCCGGACCGCTTTAAAGCTCGCGCCATACCTATTTGTTCGCCCCGGCGAACTGCGCCGCATGGAATGGAGCGAGATATCCTTTGAGGATGCATCGTGGATCATCCCGGCAGAAAAAATGAAGATGCGTCAGACGCATGTGGTGCCGCTTGCCACTCAGGTCTTGGACATAATCAGGACACAGCAAAACATCACGGGGCACGGTAGATACGTGATGCCGAGCATCAAATCGACCGAGCGCCCAATGAGTGAGAACACGGTCAACTTTGCGCTGAGGGAGCTTGGTTTTGGCGATCAGGTTGTGGGCCACGGTTTCAGGGCTACCGCAAGGACTATCATGGACGAGGTCTTGGGTGAGCGAGTGGATCTGATCGAACACCAGTTGTCGCACACCGTCAAGGACGCCAATGGCCGAGCCTACAATCGCACGAGCCATCTTCCAGCGCGACGCGAAATGATGCAGCGCTGGGCCGACTACCTTGACAAACTACGCGGCGGCGCTGAGGTCGTTCATATTCGCCGGGCCTGATTCCCACTTCCCCGCAAGCCATGCGCGCACGTCCTCGACGCGCCATGCAGTCACCCCGGCCGACAATTTCACGGGCTGGGGAAACTTCTTCGCCTTAACCATACGCCAGAGCGTGGCGTGCGAAACACCAACAGCACCGCGCCGCTCTGGCTTCCCGGCCCGCGCTGGGGTTCGCACCAGGTCGATTTCACGGATGAAGCCAATCGAAGGCATTTCACCAGCAGAATTCAATTCATTGACCACTTTTTCCTCCAAATTCCAGACCGCACTCACGCGGCCATCTTCTCAATCAATTCGGCCACGCGCCGGCTGCCGCCGCCCATGTGCCAGTTCTTCACGCTCTTGATGGCGCGCGAGTACTCCGCTTGCGTGCAAATGCGCAGTTGGCTCCGGTACCAGCTCATGGCGTCGTAGATCGTCGTTAGCTCAGCGCCCGTGCACACCGAGGACCGGCCAGCGGCGCGGCGCTCGGCTACTGCCTGTAGTGCGGCCATTCCAGCGTGCAGGAACGGCATCAGCTCGGCACCAATTCGGGCCACGGCCAGCGCCTCACCCAAGTTCAGGGCCTGCACAAGCGTGTTCCAGTCGTCAACGGTTGCCTGGCCCTGGCGCAGCTTGTCGTATGCTGCCCTCACCGGCTCGATCAGGTCAGCGACCATCGAGGCCGTGAAGCAGCAGGCACCAGCCACGGCCCATTCGGCGGCATTGACGCTCACGGGGCGCGGGCGGTAGGCCTTGCGGGGTTTCTTCGAGTTCGCCATGATCACTTGCTCTCTTTGCTCGATATCGTTTTGATCGCTTGATACATTCGCTCGCGGCACACACCTAAAGCCTCAGCGGCCGTCTTGTGCTTAAACTCGGATCTGACTTTGAATTCGCTGCCTAGAGCCATAGTCCGCATGGCGATCGATGCATGCCAGAGACCGTCATCGAGGCAGCTAATGCTGGGTGCCCCGAACTTGGCCATCTCGTTGAGCATTTCATCCACTGTCAATGCCTGTTGACTCGATTGGGCTGCGGAACTGTCTGATTCGATTGTGTGTTCGGCTTCTTTGAGACCGATGTGCTTCTTGACCAAATTAAACATTTGCGAGGCCTTTCTCGCGCATGGCGGCGTCGTATGCCTCGGAAATTCCGTTATCCATTCCGACAATCGGCGGTTTGCTGATGACGGTAAGCCACGCCTGCAATGCGCGATTTTCCGGTAACTTTCCGACGAACTCAGCGCGATAGCCGCGACTGGTTTTGATGCCCATCACTATGGCTACTTCGCCTTCTTCTACTTCGCCGCGAGGGATTGCGGCTTTCCACTTATTTGTGCTCATGGCTTCTCCTTCATGGCGGCGTCGATGGCGGCGTCCATCTTTTCATCGCCATCGACAAACGCATTGTGAAGATCAACATCAGGGCCAAAGTCGCCAAACCCTTTGCGCAAGAACCGATACCGCGCCGCATCCCGCGCATCGTCCCTGCTACCATAATTGGTGAGGGAGGCATCCCGCGCATCGCCAGCCGGTGCGGCCCCGACCCAGCGGATAAAGCTGTGATGCGCGCCGTGCTTGGCGATTTCGTCACCAACAGCCAGCACCAGCACCTTTTCGCTCGGATTCGATGACGACCAGAATTCGCCAACGCGCCACTGTGCTGCCGGTGCTTGCGCGGCGGGTGCGGCGGTGGTTTTCAGGGCGACGCGCAATTCCTCTGCGCGGTCGTAAGAAATTGCACCCCATCCTTCTGCTGTCGATACGCAATTCATAAGCGAATCGAAATTTCTTTTGCTAATCTGCGCGAACGTCAGCCCATTTTGCATTGCTTTTAATGCGCGAATATCTTGCGCCAACACCACGCCTTGCAATTCGCCGTCGAACTCTTCACAAACCTTAGCCGCTTCCTCCAGCGCCGCATCCCGCACGCTCTGCGCCTGCGCTTCCAGTTCGGCAATACGCGCCTCAGCATCTTTCAGCTTGAGAGAGCAAAGCTGGAACGCTGTGTCTTGAGCTTCGTGTTTGGCTTCCAGTTCATCAAGCCTCACGCGCAAGTCGTCGGCGTGGTTGCCGTCCTTGTCGGTGTCCCGCACGCTCTGCGCGTCGGTGGGTGGGGTGGCCCGCAGGTACAATTTGTCCCCCGGCTTCAAAACCGCGCCGTTACCGTAGATGAAAACTTGGGCTTTGTTGTCCGGGTTTTCCACGCACCACGCAACAGCATCGTCAGTATCTACCTTCCCCGCCGCGCCAGTGTCGGTGGGTGGGGTGACTTGCAATTCCTTGACCATGAACACGATAGACAGTGCTGCCTCTGCCGCGTCGTAAATCGGACCGTTAGGAAAGTCCTTCGGGGCGTTCGTGAAATATGCAGGGTTATCCAGTTTTGAGTGGATTTTATTGGCGCAATGTTCGATCAGTTCAAGATTACGTTTCCACTTTCCTTGCCCACACTTCCCCGCTGCGTCTGGTGCTGCTACATAACCACTAAGCACTTCCAGCAGTGCGGCGTCTGCATCTTCGTCGCCTTCGGTTGCGCGGCCCCAGTCTTGCAAGGCTTGGCGAAGCTCTGGCGTCATTGAAAGTACAGCACTCGCGGCTTGTGGTGCTGATGGGGCGGCAGCAATGCATGCTTTATATGCTTTTGTCAGAGCTTTAATAATGTTCGGCTCATCGGGCTCGTTCAGTGCATCAAGCATTTTCGGCGTCGGCTCAACCGGAACCAACTTCCACTTGGTGTCGTCGTAGGTGATGGTTTTCATTTTTTACACCTCCCCAGTCTCGGCAAATCGAGCTAGCGCCATTTCTTCGGCTTCTTTCATTGTTCCTGCTACGAACACAACTTTGCAGTAGTTCGGCTGATGCGTTGTAAGGGCGCTCTTGATTCGACTATCAACGGTTTCGCTAGTGTCGATATAGCGAACAGTGGTTTGCTTTCCATCTGGGTAGTACAGAGTCCACATCGACGGGAAAACATGTCCACGGCTAGCTTCCTCGGATAGCAAGCGTTTTACATCTTCCATATGTTTTGCTTGAAGCTTAGCAAGCTTCCGCATTACGTTTTCCGTAATCAAAACACCGCAATGCACGCCAGCGGTAAAGTCATATAGGCCGCTTGGGTGAAGTTCGTAAGGTTTGCTCATGATTTCTTGTCCTTGGTGAGTGCGGCGCGCGCGGCAATAACCTCAGGTTCTTCCTCTGGATTCCAATTACCGGCATCACCTGAGTTCGCCAAGCGGACATAACGATTGAGAAGGTTGGAAAGTGCGTCACGCATTTCTGCATCCACCCCTTGCGCTACTGGTTGTGGGGATGGGGTTAAAAGTAGGGCGTTATACTCGTTGCAGAAATGACCGATAATCTTGGCTCGATCTTCTCCTTTGGGCACTTCTGCTGACGTCAAAGCACGGCGCAGTGCAAGTATCACTTCATTAGCATTTGGCACTCCCACTACTGCGGGGTGGGTGGGCTTATCCACGTTCGGCATGGAATCAACTTCAACAGACGGCGCGATAGAACGCATAAACTCAAGCGCGGAATCTTCGTCAACGAATTGAAGCGTCAGATAGCCATTATCTTCGTTTGTGATACGGCCTAATCCTTTGACAGCCTCCACCGCGCTCTGTGTAGCTGCAAGGGCAGCGCGGAGTTCTGCGATTTCGGCATCGCGTGCATTCAATTGATGCGTGATGTATTTCGCCTCTGCCGTAGTTATGCGCTCTTGCCATTTTTTGATGTGCTTCATCATTGATCCTTCTTATTCGGAGTTCTGGCAATGCAGCGCTGGCAGGTATCGATGTTCCCGCTGAACTGGGCAACGCTCCGGCGCTGGCCACAGCAGACGCAGGTGCGCATGCGCGCGAATCCCTGATCAAGAGTCGGGTGTACGCGCGGTGCGTTCACCGGCATGTCAAAACCGCGTGGGGTCGGGTAGCGGGTCATGCTGCCACCCTTCGGCCTTCGGACAATTCTTCGACCTGAGCAATGCGCTTCCCGATCCAGGCCATGACGGGAACCGCCATGCTGTTGCCGAGCGCTTTGTAGCGCGGGCCGTCGGCGGCAGGCTTGCCACGGTAAGGAACAAGGGTGTACGGTGTCTCTACGTCAAACTGGAGCGAGAAACTCTCTGGCAGTGTTTCGTTTGGAATGCACCCACTTATGGCAGCCAACACAGAGCAGAGCCAGGTTGCTTCCTTCGAGGCGCAGGTCGGGACGATTGACCCAAGTGTGAATGTGGTGAACCTCTCCAGTTGAGCATCTTTCGCGACACCTTTGGCAGTGCCCGCGTTCGCGGCGCCAGATTTCGGCGCACAAGTCTCGCCACGCTTTACTGGCATAGAAAGCTTGATGCTCGGTAGTGATCCCGCCTTTCCAAGTAAGGCTTCGCTCGCCAGTGCGCGCAGCGGCGGTGCAAGCTCGGCTGCAATAGCGGCGGCTCGCATAGGTGGGAGATACAGATCGGATTCGGCCGCACTCTTCGCAGACCAGATCAACTTTGTTCGACTGTGCAGCTCCAGAAGCTCGTCCGCGGAGAGCATACGCACACTCGCGTGAGCAAGCATCACGCGGTCTGCTGGGTGCGTGCTGGAATGCCTTTCCACAGTAACCGCATGTTTCGGAGACCCGCTTGCGTCGGCAGACGATGCATTGCCGAGCGACCTGAGACATCTCAGATCCGCAAGAACAAAGCCGCTTTGATGGTCGATGCATAAGTCAATGATAATTTTTTCCTGCAAAGGGGGGAATCCCTGCAGGCGTTCACATTCGCGTGGGGTCAGGCGGCGAACGGCCATGTCTGGCGTCATTGCTGCAGCCGGTTGGCCGCCTCCCGATGCACTTGGCAGTTTTAGCGTGAACGCAAGCTCCACGCTGGCTTTCGGCGTTGCGTCCGTCTGAAGTGAAATTGCAGGCTGCATGACCACATTCGGCCCGAGCGCGGTATCGCTGCTATCAACTTGCTTTCCGTAGTTGCCGGTGATCGTTCCGGCCACATCCCGCACAGATACAGGTGCCAATACATGCGGCTTATCGCCGCCACCGGTTGACGCGCGCAGACAACCAGCAAGGCTGTCGCCTAATTCTGCAGTGCCGCCGCCTTCGCGCCCACGAATTGCGACGGAAAGAGGTATTAAGCTATCAGCCGTGTCGACATCAGTGCCTGGAGGTCGGTCGCCTCCGGTTCGATTGCCTCCGGCCCGAAGTGTCGGACAGACATCGACCGAGATCAAAGTTCCACGCTCAGGATCATCTACCCCGCCACGGCGGCCAGAGCTTGATGTAAGGCTTCCGGTAAATTTTTGCCGCGTTTCTCGGCTCGGCGCAGGATTCCCGCGCAAGCTGTCGCGCTCAAAAAGTACCGCTGCGGGACGGCGCCAGTCTCCAAGGTATCCGACAACGAACACACGGCGGCGTCGCTGGGCCACTCCGAAGTATTGAGCGTCAAGAACTCGGTAGGCGAACCCATACCCGAGTTCTGCCAGCATTCCGAGGAAGGCGCCAAAGTCCCGTCCGCCATTCGACGACAGGACGCCGGGGACGTTTTCCCATACCAACCACCTGGCGCGTGTGCGCCGAGCAAGCGCCCCAAACTCGAGCATGAGGTTGCCACGAGGGTCATCCAGTCCCTTTCGTAGTCCTGCGACGCTGAATGATTGGCAAGGGGTTCCTCCGACAAGAAGGTCAATTGCTCCATACTCGTTGCCTTTGATCGTGGTGAAATCGCCGTGTAGCGGCACGTTCGGATAGTGGTGGGCGAGGACCGCGCGCGGGAACGCTTCGATTTCGCTAAATGCAACCGACTGCCATCCGAGCGGATGCCAAGCTACCGTTGCCGCCTCGATGCCACTGCAGACGCTCAGATACCGCATTGCGAAGTCTCCCAATACGATTTAGCCGGCCCATGACCAAACAGGGCGACGATCAGCGGGTCGCGGCGCACCTGAACATCAGCCGGGCGCGCTGTGAAGTCGTCCATGTCGACGATCTCGTCGACGTCATACCCGAGCGAATAGACGAACGGCGAGCGCTTGCCAGTACCAGTGCGCGTGCGCTTCACCAGTCCGGCCGCCATGAGGCTCGCCAGGGCGCCATCAGGCTCAGACTTGAACCCGATGTCGTCCTTCAGTTGGCGACAGGTGGCGGGCCCCTTCTCGAGGCGCGCCAGCACAGCCTTGGCACTGGTGCTCAAGGTCAGCATGTTCATCAGGCGGCCTTCTTCTCGCCGCCGGGAAACAGGTCGTGCACGGAGGTCGGCGCCGGCGGCGTGATGTCCATTTCGATCTGCTGCTGAATGAACTCGCAGAGGCGGCCAACGTCTTCGGTTTCCGGGTGCACGATGGCAGTAAGGCCGACCGTGACGGTGCCGCCCTCCTTCGGCAGGAACTTCACCTTGTGGATCTTGACGTCCGACAGCTTGATGTCGCTCGGGCCACCGATTCCGTAGGCCACGCGGATCGAGTAGCCTTCGGCAGCGAAGTCCCATTTGATGTTGCCGACCGGGCGCGGGAAACGGCGCTCGGTCGGGATGTCGCTCGGCTGGGCCTGGTCTGCCAAATCCGGGTTGGCCGGCTTCTGAAACAGGAAGTGGCGCAGCTCCGGGTGAAACGGGATCAGCACGTCATTGCTGGAGTCGAATTCGAGCGTGAGGTCGTATGCGGGCTTGCGCTCTTCACCGTGGATCTCGGCGCGCGGGTTGACGCCGACGATCTTCACGGGCTTCTTCTGCAGGTCAATCATGGGGTTTCCTTTCGTTCTACGGGTCATTGCTACTTAGGGTGATGGACTGGAGTTGGAGAGTGGAAGGCTCGGCTATCCCAACGTCCATCCGTGATACGTCTTGAGATAGCCGGACCTGAGTCGCGCCAGTCCAGAGCTAGTCAATCCGTTTCTTTGGGCGAATTCAGTCATGTTTCGCCCGGTGTGCCTGATGCCAAGCGGGTCAATGAAAGCAAACTCGATGGCGGTCTTGTCAGCAGCAGCTCTGCGGCCCGCATCGTTTTCCTTCGTCCGCCCCTTCAACTTAGCGGCTGTCTTTTGCGTCGCCACCGCAATGCCTGGATGGCTGAATTTGGTTCGCCCGCGCAGTTTCTCTGCTTGGCTTGCGACAGACTTATGGCTCTCTTTTGTGCGGCCGCGCAACTTGGCTATTTTTGCCGCGAGGCCACCGTTTTTAGCCTGTTCAGCTTGATTCTCTTCGACGGTAATAAAGCGACACGAGGACGGCGTGTAGTCGCCACGATCAGTGAAGCGGGCGAGGTTATACATCCCTCTCCGAAGGCCTACCATTGACGGCTCAATGCCAGCTTCTGCAAGCTTCAAAATGTACTGTTGAAAGGTGAGGTAGCCGAGTCCTCGACTTTTTGCTCCATCAACATGGCCTCTCCATTTCTTGCGCGCCAACTCGATATCCATCGCTATGCTCCAAATTTCACGTTCCTTGCTGCGCCGAAGGCAGTGATCAACTCAAGCAAGTCAGACATCTCGCGTTTGGTCATTGCACTCGTGCGAAGACCCAGGACAACGAAGCCGCCATTTATCCCTGGCACTGAGTCGTGATGCTTCAAGGCTGCCGTGAAGATGCACTTCCAAGATTCCGCATCAAGCTTTCTTCCATGCCAAACGACTTGCGCAGCGATCTCGTTCAACTTCGCCCACATGGCGGCGTTCTGCTCAAGATTCCGAGTCGGCTCGCTAATCGTTACGACATAGCCGGCAGGAGAGCTCTGCACGGCCTGAAGGGCACGACGGCGCGCTTCCTCATGGGCGAGAACAATCGTCTGCTTCATGCTGCTTGCTTGAGCTGGGCCTGTGCCGCTTCTTGGATGTGCACGATCAATGCCGCGCACAAGCGCTGGAAGTCGCTCTCGCGGTACTTCGGCAGGCCTTTGATCTTCTCGGCCGGCTCGATGCCAAGGCTGGAGACGAAAGCCACGGAGACCGTGAAGCCGAGACGTGCGCCGAAGTCGCCCACGCCCAGGACCGCAGGGCCGTCCACGATCGCAGCCACAGGCAAAGCCGCTTGCCGCTGACGCGCATCATTCGGGAAAGGCCAAGCGGCTTCCGGCGTCAGCGGCTTCACCACGGTGCCACTCGCCTGTTCAGCATCCTCGAAGCGTTCCTGCTCAGCGGCGCGGCGCTGTTCTTCGGACAGGCGCTGGTCTGCCAACATCTTTCCCCACTCTTCGAGCTCGCGCTTGGTTTCAGCGGCGACGCGGTCCTGTTCAGCTTGAGCGCGTTCGCGGGCTTCCTTCTCTGCGCGCAACGCGGCGAGTTCAGCGCGCTCGGCTTCGATACGTGCAGCTTCGGCGCGGCGCTGCTCTTCGGCGATGCGCGCAGACTCTTCGGCCTGCAATGCCGCACCATATGCGCGCTCCAGCGCTTCCAAGGAACTGGCGCGAGCCGACGCAGCTTGGTCCTTGAACTCAGCGAAGGAGTCGTCAATCTCAACGGCCAGGAGGGCCGAAAGCTTCATGCCGATGGCGCCGGAGCCGGCACCGATGACCGACAGGGGAGCATTGGCCATTTCCTTGATTCGGTTCTGGATGCCCTCGATTCGCGAGCGCTCGGCGGCGATCTTGGCTTGGCGCTCGGCTTCAATGGCAGCGTCGTAGTCGTCGCGCATTTTGATGATGCGCTGCTCTTCCGGCTGGATGATGTCGATCAGACGGCGCTCTTCGGCGATCACGGCCGCGCAGAACTCCTTTGCGTCTTCACGGGCGGCCTTGCCAGTTTTCTCGATGGACGTGCGCGCCGTGCGCAGCCGCATGCCGATAGCGTGTGCCTGGTCGCGGCCGGCGCTGTTCTTCACTTCCGTGATGTCGATCGACGACGCGACCAGGGCGCGCAGATCCTCTTCGGTCTTACTGGAGTTCAGGGCCACGGCCGCGCGCTGCGGCAGGGTGAGAGCGGTCTGGGCCTGGGTGGTTTCGGTGTTCATGCTGCCTCCTTCATGCGTAGGGTGGTTTCGTAGTCGGACACCATGCGTTCAAAGGCGAACAGGTCGGCTTGAAGCGCGGCGATATAGGCGTCGTCGCGTGCAATGCGGCGACGGTAGAGCTGCTTGCCAATAGGCTTCAGCGAAGGGCAATACACGCAGAAGTCCCACCACTGGCGGTCCGTGATCCACATGCAGCCCTGCACTTGGTCGGTGAAGTCGCTGGTGTCATTGAAGAGCCAGACATCGCGAAGACGCTCAGCGGAGATCAGGCACTTGTATTCGCTGCCGCCGTCGGGAGCAATCAGGCCGTCGGCGCTGGCGCCGTAAAGGTAGTCGTCGGTCATAACGAAGCCAGCGCGCTGGACGATGAGGCCCGTCTGCAGCTCGTGCTCCATTCGCGCATCAGGCTCCAGCTCGTGGCCGCGCTTCATGGCGTAGGTCTGGAATCCTTCGTCCAGGGGTTCGCGGCTGATGCGCTCGATGGCTAGCCGGAAAGCGTAGTTCTTCGCAGCCTCGGACGGTTCGCCTACCGATTCACCAGCCAGCGCGCGCTCAATTGCCTCGGCGCGCGGCTGATTCTTGTAGCCAGCGATGTCGCAGGCGCCAGTAACGGAAGCGCCTGCCAGGATTGCGTCGACATAGCGCTGCTGCTGTGAAGTCAGGCCGTTGACGCGCTGACGTGCCGTGGAGAACATACTGGCGGTGATGACGCCCACGCGCGCCAAGTCCCAGTCCGCGCTACCCTGCTCGCATTCGATGAGGATCACTTTGCGCCCCCGGCTTTCGCTGCGCGAGCTTCAAGTGCCGGAATGCTGGCCGCCAGCTTGTCCAGGGTGGCGTTGGAAAGGCGGCTGATCGCGTCCATGAGCGCTTCCGGTCCTTCGTCAGCAACAGCGGTCAGGTCAGCCAGGAGGCCATCCAGACCATCATCCACGGCACCAGCCGCAGGCTGGTCAATGGTCCGCTCTTGGTCGACAGCGGAAGCCTGGGCCTTCAGTGCCTCGTGATGGGCGGCCAGCGTGCGGCGGTTTGCTGGGCCGGTCTCTTGCCAGAACTTTTGATATTCGGCCACGCCGCCACTTGCCGCCGCCCTCGCATCAGCCAGCAATTGATGATCAGGGGTCGCCGTCGGCGCCGCGCCCTTTGGTGTGATGTCGCGGGGCTCACGCGGCATTTCTTCCAGCTCGTCCGGCGTGTAGACACCCAGGATCACGCCAGGCGTATAAAGACGGGCCCAGCGCTTCTCAGCGAGGTAGGCAAGTTGCTGCTTCGGGTCGTCTGCCCAAAGCGACGAATTGCGAGTGCGCGCCTGGGCCAGCAGCAATTCCAGAGTGCGGACAGTGCCGGTGGCGCGAAGAGTGCCAGTCACGCGCACGCCGCAGCCGGCTTCGTCAGCAAGCGTCCAGCCAGGCACGCGATATTCGCCCTTGTCGCCCTTCTTGATATCGAATTTTCCGATGATCTTTTCCCAGGGCCCGAACCATTCAAAGCCGAAGTTGTCCTTCGTCAGGACGCCAGACGATTCGATGGCGGCGGCCACAAGCTGGGCTTCATAGCCGATCTTTCCCTGAACGAAGTGAGTCTTTTGGGCGACGGCAAACGGGTTCATGCCCCATTGCACGGACTGCATGACCACGGCCAGGCAGTCACCCGGAGAATTGCGGTATTCGTTCGGCACCGAACAGCGGCCGGTCGCCATGACATCGGCCAGGCGCATCATGCTGTCCATGCTCGCGCTATCGAGGACCAGGGCGGCGCTGCTTTTGGCGACGGTGCGAATACAGCTGTCGTCGTCTACAACCGCGAGGCTGCGGCTTTTATCGGGTGCGTTCAATTTGCTCTCCTGTTTGGTTTCAAAATCCCCGGCGCCAGAGGTTCAGCGCGCGGGTCAGTGCTTTGTGGCCGAAGCCGGCGCGGCGTGCTTGGCGCCACTGGTTTTCGATGAAGCGAAAGAAGCTCATTTCTCGGTGGTGCTGGCGAGCTGGGTATCGCGGTAATCGATGCGGTCGGCGTAGGCCATGAGGAACAGCAGGCCGAAGACAACCAGGGCGGCGCGGAGAAAGTCACGCATCACAGCGGCCTCACAGTCACGCCCAGGGCGCCGTCGTCATAGGCGGCATCCATCAGGGAATCGCGGCTTCCAATGGCCGGATAGGTGCGGCTGCCGTTGGTGGTGGTGATGGTGATCAGGAAGCGCATTCTTCACCTCGCATGGCGGCATTTCGTTCAGTGGCTGCGGCGATCTGGAGTCGACGTTCCTGACGGAGCAGGAATGCATCGCGCCCAGGCTTATCGCCGATGCGCTCGAACACGTTGACGTGGCGCGCTTTGCGCTGCGATTGGGTCAGACCCAAGGCGTACATGGCCACCTCATGGATCGCCTGGATGCGGCGCGTGTAGGTGCGCGACTGATTGCACAGCACCAGGATTTGCTCCAGGGCCTCGCGGTGGTCGCTCACGATGCACTACCCTTCTCGCGCTCGGCCAGCGTGGCGCGCGCGGATTCAGGCCAATAAGTGCCGGAGTGCCACCCGGGGACTTCGCTCTCCATGCGATAGCAGGAGATTTCCTCGTCGTCGATTACGAGGATCGGTGTCGCCCAAGTAGACGCGAGGTAGGTGTAAGTCTGGTCACGAGGCACGATTACCCCCCCGTTCCAGATTTCGCCGCCAGTCCATTCAAAATCGCCTTGCAGGCCAGCGGACGCCGACTGGGGCTGGCGTTCAGCGATGATCTTCGCGGCCTTGTCCCAATCGAACACCATCATTTCGCGGCCACGGTTGGCCTCGCCCATCATGAATGCAGCCATGCTATCCATTACGATTCCCCCACAGCAGCAAGAGCAGCAGCGGCGCGAGCGCCGAGCAGCGTATCGGTCAATTTGGCGATGGTGTCGGCCTTGCTCGGGCCGAGCGGCGCCATGTGTTCGGTCAGCGCGGTCTGGGCGGCTTTCACCAGGGTGGCGAGTTCTTCCACGCCTCCGAGGAACGTGCGTTCTTCGGTGTCATTCTCAAACGGAGGACGGATCATGCGGCCACCTCTTCCATGCCAGCGGCCTTGCCGCGCACGTAGATCAGGTACAGCTCGGCCTCATCGACTTTGGAGCAAAGCTCGCGCTTGGCCCATGCGTTCAGGGCTGCGCGCTCCGGAGCTGCTTCGCAATGCGGGCAGTCCAACGCGCCGTCGAGCGACTTGGACAGGCTCCCAGTGTCATCACAGTGAAGGCAGCTCATTTGCGAACCTCGGCGAGCAAGGCGTCGAACTCGGCATCACCCATGTCGGTGCAGTCGATCCAGCCGTCGCCCTGGCACTCCGTTATGACGCTCTGCGGATGGCACCAGAACGCCTGCTTGGCCTTCGTATGCACCATGAAGCGGTAACCCTGCTGTTTCAGATTTCCCATGGTCTTCCCCTGGTGGATTTCTCTGGTCGGGGCGACAGGACTTGAACCTGTGGCCTGCCGGTCCCAAACCGGCCGCTCTACCTGTCTGAGCTACGCCCCGATGTTCATCCGGCTTTAACCATGTCCGGCATGGGCCTGTGCGCACTCAGGCTGGCGTGTGGTGGCCGGTGCTGATCCACGGCTTTTAGGATTTGGTGTCGGCCGGGATACCCCAACCCGTTGACGCCCCTGCACCGCGCATCAGCCTGCGCATTCACCACACAGCGGCCAACGAGATTCGAACTCGTGACACCGGACTTGGAAGGACCGTGCTCTACCTGCTGAGCTATGGCCGCTGTGTGCCGCCTGGTTAAGGCCCAGGCGGTTGCCCTACTACGTGCTGGCCCTTCCCCAGCTCGGGCGCTGCTTTCGTCCAGCAGCGGCGTTTTAGTCATTGAGACCTCAGCTATTTCGGCTCTGCCGTCGCGCCCACCTTCAATGCCGTTCAGGTGAGCGCATCCGTAAGTCAGACCGCTTTTTCTGCCTGTAGGCCGTGGCCGTCGCTGTTTCGGCCAGTTGCCCAGGCAGCCTGTCGCCATGCCCCTCGGCATAGGGGATCGGACCATTCCGATACAGGCAATGCTCGGGAGATATCAAGATCAGGTTCATTTCAAGAAGGTCGGATTGAACTATTAGGATTCCCCGCCAACGTCCATCTGACGGAACTTCGTGCGACGGTCGCCCATCAGATCACGCAGATCACGGATGCTCAGGCCCGTCACCTCGTGCATGCGGATCAGAAGCGACGCCCCGACCGGCAAGCGGTGATGGCGAATCTTCGAGATCACCGGCGGGGCCACGTCCAGCGCGCGGGCCAAAGCAGCATCGTTCTTCAGCTGCAGCTTCCCGATCAGGATGTCCAGCATGTGATTAGGGTTGTATTCCAGGACGCTGTCAGTCACGGCATCTTCTCCTTCAGTTGTGGTCAGGGTTTGCGCCCCGCTTCGGCGCGCTTTTCGTATTCGGTTTCAGCTTCCGCTTCAGCCTGGCGCTTCCAATACGCAGTCAGCTCAGCGCTGAACGTCTCGGTGATGTCATGGCCTGCTTCCAGAGCGCCTGCGACACGAGCCGCAAACGCGCGCCCCACAGTCTCCAGCTGCACATAGAGAAACTGCTCGATGGCCGGCGCGGTGAACGGGTAGCAAGGCTGGCCACGACGCATCAGCTCAATGGCGCGGTCATGGATGAAGTCGGCCCGTGCTTGGGCGGCTTCTTCGTCGCGCTCGTACTGACGGTCGATGGCGAGAAAAGGATCGGTGTGACCCATGATGGCCTCGCTCAGGCTGCAGCGCCGACCAGCGACAGATGCGAGCGCGGCGCCACCGTGACGACCTTCGGCGCGGCCCAGCGATTCGCCGCAGCCTCAGCGGCATCAACCAGGTCGAGACGGGCCTTGTAGTCAGCGCGGCGGAATGCATCGATCAGGCGGCGCTCGGCGGCGCTCAGGTCGCTCTGCGAGGCTTTCTGTTTGGTGGCTGCGGTCATTTGGAACTCCATCGTGTGGGTGGTGCGTCGATGGAGTAACTTTAGCGCACTAAAGTTCAGAAGGCAACAAAAATCTTTAGCTTCCTAAATTTTTTCTGCTGCAGGTTAAGCGGACGAAAAAAAAGCCCCGGTTACGGGGCTTGGAATATTTGGAGGATGATTACGGACTCACTCCGTACTTCGCCTTGAAATCAGCTTCCATTTTTTCGCAAAATCCAGCGATTGTTCTTGCAGCGACTGGCGTGTTGGATTTCTTTGCCTGATCTTCCCAGCAAAGTTCAATTGCCTTCCGATCCGCGAACTTAGCCCTGGCTTCCGGCGTGTCCGAAAGAGTGGCCCCAAATCCGAGAAAAAGCACGACCAAAGCAATCGGCAACCAAAGCCACCACTTAAACTTCTTTGGCCGCGCTCCACAACTTGGGCACGCTCTCGCGGTACTGCTGTATTCGTTCCCACATTCGGAGCACTTCAACATTGCCATGGTCTGACTTTCCTCTATCTGATCTCTTCTTCTGGCGTGCAATTTCCTCGGCTATGCCTTTTTTTGAAGTGTGGCGACCGTCTTCCCAAGACGCCGACCGAACTCTTCAGCCTTTGACGGCTCAGGATCTGGATCACAAAACGCTGGTATCGATGCGCCGCAATGCTCGCACTTGATCGCCTCTTTCAGCACCAGCTCGGCGCACTCGGGGCATTCCGGTGAGTCTCGGCCGTTGGTGTTCCAGGCGCCGCCGACAGCGAAGGCAGCACCAGGATCACAATCAGGGAGAAAATCGAGAACAGAAAACCGAGGACAATCCAACCGCCCACCGAGCGGCCTTTATTCGACGCGATAATCCCGCAGGCGATTGCGCATCCGACCCAGAATAGGGAAATTTCCATGCAATACCTCCTAAATCTGATGCTATCGAAACCTGATCCTTGAAGGCTCACCGATTGTCACAAAAAAGCCCGCTCGTGGCGGGCTTCGAGTGACTCAACAATTGGATTAAATCCAATGAAATCCTTTGGCCATTGCGGCAAGCAATCCGACCATTGCCAATCCAAATTTCCAAGTAATCCCGTGGAAATTTTTATGCATTTCTGTCCTCACGTCTCTCGCCTGACCAGATAACTCACCAAATTTCTCCGCAATTTCGCGCCGCAACGCAGCAATGTCTTCTCTCGTCGCGTAATTTGATTTGATAACCGCGACATCCTGTGCCACAGAAGCAAGGCGCTCCGTGGTCTTCTCAGCAATGTCCTCAAGGCGTTTTATGCGCTCGTTCATGCGATCATCATCCGACCCTTCCCCTCCGCTGTCAACCGGCGGGCGCGAACCGCCACCGAGTCCAGCCTTCGCTGCAATTGCGCTTCGGTAAAGGCGCGTCATAACGTCAGGTGCAGGCTCGCCGCTGCGAACAAGTTCAGCGCCTTGTTTCAGCAAGGCTTGAATTTCATCGGGATCGAGGCCAGCATCAATTGAATCGGCAAGCCGCCTCGTAGCATCACCCAGCGCTCGAATTCGTAGAGCTGCTCGGACTACTCGCAAAACCAAATCATGATCCGCGCCGAACCTATCGATAGCCCTATCAAACTGAGCTTTTACCTCTGCATGTAATGAAGAAATGTCATTCGCAAAAATGAAAATTCGCCGAGTGTCGGGAGGATCAGAAGCCAGTTCAGTTTCAGACTGAAAAATAAGAGATTCAAGAATCTGAAGATTTTGCGTGAACGACGAGAGTTCTGGGTCATCCCGCCCGAATGCCGCCAAAAATGCTCTGGTCTTATTGGCGGACGGTAGATCGTCAGCATCCTTTGTCAAGACTAAATCCTCTCGCTTTCCTTCTTCACCACTCGCCCGACGATGATGCATTCGCCGTCGCGGCAGTTCTTATGCGGGTACTTGCGCTTGTCCGGGTTGTCCGACACTAGATGCCACTGGCCCATGTTGCGCTCCAGGCGCTTCACCACGGCCTCGCCCTCGTAATTGATAGCGAACACAGCGCCGTCTTCCAGTTTTGTGTCGGCCGTGTTGATGATGATCGTGTCGCCAGGGTAAAGGGTCGGCACCATGCTTTCACCCTTGATTTCCATCGCCAGCAGCTTCTCAGGGATGTAGCCGTTTCGTTCGATGAAATCTCGCCGCACGCTGGCCAAGCCGGACGAGCCCGGCTCCTGCTCTATCTGAAAGCCGGTGAAGCCCGCCTGAAGTTTCAAAGTCACCCGTTTGATCTTGATGAAACCTGAGTCCTCGTCGCCATCAACAGAGACCTGACCAAGAGTTCCAGCCGGAGCTGTAGATGGTCGGTACTTCGGCAGCTTTCCCTCAGATATCCATTCAAGGTTGAAGGGCGTTTTTGAAAAGGCAAGCATCGGCTTCGGACCAAGTTTTGTCCGGCCTGAAAACCACTGAGAGACAAGCCCTTCGCTAACGCCACAGAACTCCGCGAGCTCCACGGGCTTTTGCAAGCCGAGCTCACGCATTACCTCATCCAGTCGTTCGCCAAGAGTCTCCATGTTTAGGAGTCTAAACATTTCACCCTTTAGTGAGTTAAGAGTCCTTGCGCCATAAACTTTAGTGCGCTAAAGTATTGTGCATGGATACCTCGAAAATTATTAGCCTGCTTGGAGGCACCGCAAAGACTGCGGAACTTTGCCAAGTTACGCCCGGTGCAGTGTCCCAATGGCTGCATTCGGGTATCCCTGCTGCGCGCCTCATGTATTTGAGGGCCATTCGTCCTGAAGTATTCAAGGACGAAGACGCGCCGAATACGGAGGCCGCTTGAATGAAGGTCGCCCGCACCTCGCGCGCGATGCGCTGGTTCCTCACCTGGCCGGAATGGCTGGGGACGATCGTCATGGGTCGAGCCGGCTTCCTCATGGCGCAGGCCATGAGCGCCTACGGCTACGTCATCACCTGGCGTCACGTCTTTGGGCTGGTCCCGCTGCATATCGAGACTATGGCCGTGGAGGACCGACATGACGCCTGAGCCAATGCTCGCCGACGCTGTCGCGGCGCGCCATCCAGTCTTCGCCGAGCTCCAGCACGAGCAGGTCGTGAATCGTCGTCGTGCCCTGCATGACGAGCAGCCAAACAGCGGAGGCGATCAGGTGCGTGGTCACGAAAAAGCCGACGTGCGCCGGATCGAACCAAGCTGCCTTCGCGCCGGCGTCAATCCCTTCGATGTTCGCCTTCACCAAGCCGGCATCACCGGCATTGGCCGGATTGATCGAGAGCAGAACAAGGTAATCCCGCAAGTCAGCCATCAGGGCCTCCAGAAGCATCAATGGCTTGATTGTGTTTCACAACGTTGCAAGTAACTACACTTTTTCACAGGGGTAACGAATGAATGTCTTAGACGCTTTCCACCAGACCGTGCACGGAGCGCCAGGCGGCTGCGAAGCTCTGGCCCCGCGGATGGGAATGTCCGCTGCTGTCCTGCGCAATAAGGCCAACCCGAACCACAGCCACAACGTTCCTTCGCTGATTGACGCAGATACCGCGATGGGGTTGACCGCGAACTTTGCAGTGCTGCATGCACTCTGCGCAAACCACGGCCACGTTGCGATCCGCATCGATGACAACGTCGGAGCGAGCGACTTGGCCATTCTCGAGCTGGTGACGCACGTCTGGAAGTCGAACGGCGATGTCGGTGCCGAGGTCAATGCTGCGTTGGCAGACGGCCGTATCGAGCGCCATGAGGTCGACCGTGTGCGCGCCGCCGTCTATCGCGTCGAGAACGCAATGCATCAGATGCTCGAGCGCCTGAACAGCATGTGTGAGCCTGACCCGCGTGAATCGAAAGGGACTGGCAATGTGCGCTGATCCGATCATCTCCAAAGACCGCATCCGCGAGAAGGCGCGCGTCGCGTTTCAGGCTGGCCTCGGCCGCGACGACCACCACATGAACCCTGGCTCCCCTGCCATTGAAACCTGGCAGGAGGAGTGGGATCGACTGGCTGCCAAAGAGCAGGAAAAGGTGGCCGCGTGACCAAGCGCCAGGCATCCCGTCAGCGCCGTTCCGAGTTCTCCAACCGGCTGCGGGCCCTGCTCGTCCAGCACGGCTATGGCCTCGACCCAGTCGATGTGGCCCTGGCTTTTCAAGAGCACAGCGGCGGTATCACCGCTCAGACCATCAGCAATTGGCTGAATGGTGTGCAGATCCCACGCCGGGGAACACTGTGGGCGCTGGCCAACTGGCTGCGCACGACAGACGACTACCTGCTGGGCGGCGCACCGGTCCTGCATTTCAAACCGCTGAAGGCCGAGGACGAGCAGCAGCAACGTCTGCTGTCAGATTTCCAGCGCTTGAACGCTGAGATGCGCGGCGCCGTCGTGACGATGGTGGGCGCGCTGGCGGGAGGGGCTGCGACATGAGCGAGCATAACATCAATATTTCTGGCGCCCTCCAAACGAGTGGCTTTGCCGATGAAGCCGAGTTCCACGCATTGGTAGGCGCCGCTGACCTCTCCTCGCCCGATAAGGTAGCTCGCTTTGAGCAGTGGAAATCTGGTGACGGTTCGAAGGCCGGGCTGCTTGCCTTGAACCGCCAGCCGACATCCGGCGGCGAGCACAACATAATTTCAGTCTCTGGCGGCAAAGACAGCACGGCGCTGTTGCTGCTGGCTATCGAGCGCGGCGCCGAGAACATGCAAGCCGTTTTTGCTGATACCGGCCACGAGCATCAAGAAACCTATGAATATGTCCAGTATCTTAGCGATACCGTCTTCCCCATTCGCACCATCCGAGCAGACTTTTCGGCGCAGATTGCAACAAAGCGAGCGAATCTTCCTGCGCGCTGGGCGGCTGAGGGTATTAGCCAAGACAAGATAGACCGCGCCCTGGCGCTCCTGCACCCGACCGGAAATCCGTTTCTTGACCTTTGCCTATGGAAGGGTCGGTTTCCATCGACACGGGCCCGCTTCTGTAGCGAAGAATTGAAGCGCAACCCAATCATCGCGCAGGTTCAAAAACCACTGCTTGCCGCCGGTGACGACATCATCAGCTGGCAGGGAGTGCGCGCCGACGAGAGCCCGAGCCGCGCGCTGCTGCCAGAGAATGAATGCAAATTCATTGACAACGACACGCAGGCTGAGCTTTGGAATTTTCGCCCGATTCTCAAATGGACGGTTGAGGATGTGTTTGCCATGCATCGCAAACATGGTGTCAAGCCGAACCCCCTCTATTCCAAAGGCATGACGCGCGTCGGTTGCATGCCATGCATCCATGCGCGCAAAGACGAACTTTTGATGATTGGTCAGCGGTTCCCGGAAGAAGTGGCAAGGGTTGCCGAGTGGGAGCGACTGGTCGCCGACTGCAGCAAACGCGACATGAGTACATTTTTCGCTGCCGACAAGACTCCAGGGCGCCACAAGACCGACTTCACATTACCGATGCCTGGAATTTACCAAGTTATCGAGTGGGCTAAGACAAGCCGTGGTGGCACCAACTTCGACATGTTTCGAATCCAGGATGTAGGCCCTCTTTGCAGCAGCATCTATGGCCTATGCGAGTGAGACCATGAAGCGCACCGCCCTCACCCGCAAGACACCGATGAAGTCCGGTTCCTGGCCGCACATCGACCGCAAAGAGGCTGCCGCCGTCGCGAAGGTGCGCCGCTCGCTGAAGTCGAGCCAGCGCACCGTGACATCAGCCGAGCGCTCGTTCTGGGATCGCCTTTCTGCACTCGGCTGCATCGCCTGCCGGATCGACGGCATCCTCAACACGCACGTCAGCATTCACCACATCGACGGGCGCACGAAGCCCGGCTGCCACCGGCTGGTCCTGCCGCTGTGCGCGCCCCATCATCAGCACGACGACACCGACCCTGCAGGCCGGATCGGCGTGCATCCCTACAAAGCCCAGTTCGAAGCGCGCTATGGCGCCCAGCTCGACTTGCTGGACCAGTGCATGGTGCTGCTCGGCGAAGAGGTGGCGGAACTATGAAGCCCTGGAGCGAAGCCCTCATTGCCGGCGCCATCGCGCGCCAGACCTTCAAGAGCCGCTATTTGATGGCCGTGCCGAACTGCATTTGGACGGGCCACGAGTGCGACCTGCTGGTGGTGACCGACGACCTGCGTCTGATCGACGTCGAAGTGAAGATCAGCCGCGCCGACCTGAAGGCCGACGCCAAGAAGACCAAGTGGTGGGAGACCTATTTCTTTGATCCCTCAATTGGTCGCCATACGCGCCGCGATCCCCCGCTGCCGCGCTCGCATCCGCCAAAGGTCTGGAAGCACTACTACGCCATGCCGAAGGAAATCTGGAGCAAGGATCTCGAATCCTGCCTGCCCAGCCCAACCAGCGGCGTGATCCTGTTGGACCGCGACAGCTACCCGCGCCCGCCCGGCGCCAGCATGAACGTCGGTGTCGCCCGCCGCGCGACCCCGAACCGCGACGCTCAGCCCATCACCGCCCAGGCCGCCGTCGATATCGCCCGTCTGGCCAGCCTGCGCATGTGGGACGCCTTAAAGGCACTTGAGGCCGCCCGCGAAGAAAAGGAAACACTGTGACCCAAGAACTGCCCGCCCCGCTGACGCCGGCTGATAGCGACTTGCGGAACTTTCCGGAAATGCCCATTGAGGTTGCGCGCCTTCGCCGGTCCAAGGCTTGGCTCATCGCCAAGCGCATCCCTGAACTCGGGTTCTTCATGATGAACCTTTGGCAGGGAAGCTGGCACGAAATGCCGGCCGGCTCGCTTGAGGACGATGACGACGTGCTGGCCGATGTGGCCATGTGCGACCCGAAGCGCTGGAAGAAATTCAAGGCAGATGCAATGCGCGGCTGGGTGAAATGCTCGGACGGTCGCTTGTATCACCCAATCGTCGCTGAAAAGGTGAATGCCGCCTGGTTCAAGAAGGTGCATTACGCATGGAAAAAAGAATGCGATCGCATCCGGAAAGAGAACAAGAAACGCGAGGCCGATGGCAAGCCTCCGCTGGTTTTTCCACCGGAACCGCTGCCACCATCAATCGGAATTCCATTGGAAGAATCTGGAATTCCGCAGGAAAGCGAAGGAATTCCAGCGGAAAACGCTCTTAAAGGAGAGGAGAGGAATAGAAAGGGAGAGGAAGGGATTAATAAAACCTACGTCCCGACTGCGTCGGACGGCGCTGACAAGCCCGATCCGAAGCCGCGAAAGCATCACGGAAGCGAGGAAGACCACACCGCTGCCCACTGGATTTTTGACCGCGTCTTGCTGCTCAACCCCACAGCGAAGGCCCCGAACTGGGACGCCTGGGCGAACGAAGTCCGGTTGATGCGCGAGATCGACGGCCGCAGCCACCACGACATCTGCGAGCTGTTTGCCTGGGTGCAGCGTGACGCCTTCTGGTGCGCCAACATCCTGTCGCCGGCCAAGCTCCGCGAGAAGTGGGACGCCCTGGTTGCCAAGCGTGGCCGCCCGGCCCGTGACCTGCAGCAAAGGCCCAGCATCGAAGACTTGAACGCCCAGCGCGCCGCTGAATTCCTTGGCACGGCGCCGGCTGGTGACACCAACACCATCGACATGGAGGCATGATGGAAGACAAGCAAAAGTCGCAGTTTATGACGATGCTCGCCGAGACTCTGGCGGCCTACGACAAGCCCCTTCCGGAGCAGGCCATCATCCGCACCTGGTGGTCATGCCTGCGGGAGTTCCCAATCGCTCAGGTCGCATCGGCATTCCGTGCCTACCCGATCGACAATCCGAAGTTTGCGCCCACGGCAGCCGCAATTGCCGCCCTGTGCCGCGTGATGGACGGTCGACCTGGTGTGGAGGAAGCTTGGGCGATCTCGCTCCCCAGCCTGGACGAGAGACACACCGTAGTCTGGACCGAGGAATGCGCGCAGGCCTTCGGAATCTGCAAACCCATCCTGTCTGGTGGCGACGAGATAGGCGCCCGCATGGCCTTCAAGGATGCCTACAACCGGCTAGTGTCGGAGGCACGCGCCGCCCGTCGCCCAGTCGCCTGGTTGGCCTCTGCCGGCTGGGACAAGAAACTCGCGGCGCCAGTTCTTGAGCGTGCTGTGGCAACCGGCCTGCTTCCAGCGCCGGCCGTGGCAGCTCTTCTGCCGGCGCCTGAGGGTGGTGGTCTCACACAAGACGACCAGGCGCGCGCCAACCTGGCCAAGATCAGGGAAATGCTCGCCGGCAGCCAAGCGGAAAAGGAGCGTCGCCGTGACGAAGCAGTGGCCGCGCGCACCGCCGCTGATGAGCAATGGCGCCAAGAGACGAATCAGCGCGTGACCGATTACCTTTCGAGGACCGTCCATTGAGCGCCGCAAATAACTTTACGGACTTCCGCCGCATTCGCGAGGTCTACGCGCGAGTTCTTCCGTTTCTTATGCGGAACTACGAGGCCACCGGGCGGATGGCTTTCGACCCTTACTTCATGGACTGGAAATTCACGCCAATCGAATACTCCGCGTGGACTGACATTCGCGGCGCCGGCCTGCCGTTCTTTCCTCAGGTTCCGGTGCTGAACTATTTCCTCGACTTTGCCTGCCCCTTCAACAAGATCGCCATCGAGTGCGACGGTGCTGCCTACCACGATCCGAAGAAGGACGCATTCCGCGACCAGCGATTAGCCGACGAAGGCTGGAGCGTATTCCGCATTCCTGGCCATGAATGCCGGCGAATTCGCGAGCGTCCATTCCGGCATTACCCAGACGACGAACTACCGGATGCGCAGGATTGGTACCAACGGACTTCGGAAGGCCTGATCCACGCGATCGGATGGGGGTTGTTTGATGCTGACCACCACCCAATCCCGCCCGAGCATGAGCGGTTCGCCGTCGAAACGTTGAAATCGCACTGCTCAACTGGCTTCGAACGCCTGGCCCAACACCTGTAGGAGACGAACTTGAATCAGATCACCCTCACCCTCCCCTACCCGATCTCGGCAAACCGCTACTGGGCATCGCGCGTGGTCACGCCCAAGGGCAAGCGCCCGATGTCGATCACCTACGTGACGCCCGAGGCGGCGGCCTACAAAGACGCAGTGGCCAAGCTCGCGTGCCTGGTTGGCGTCACCACGCCAATCCGGGGCCGCGTCCAACTCGACGTGAAGCTCTACCCGAACCGCCCGCAGGACTATGCCACCCGCCAGCGCAAGTTCGGCGCTGCCTGGGACGACTCGGTCCTCTGCATGGACCTGGACAACGCCAACAAGGTGCTGCTCGACGCGATCAAGGGCGTGGCCATCGAGGATGACAAGTGGGTGCGGCGCCTGATCGCCGAGCGCATGGAGCCGGACGGCGAGGCGCGCGTGGTGGTGACGATCACGCCGATGCCGGTTGGGAATCCTCAGATGGAGTTGGCATGACCCTGACCGCCCCGCTCCGTCGCCAAGAAGTCCACCACCAGCAAGAGGGAAATGCTTGCATTGGCTGCCGCTACCTCGAGCGCTTGCTGCCGAACATCCGCGCCCAGCGCCGCTGCATGCACCCGGATTCAGAACCACAACCAGCCGAACAGCGCTGCGCCCGCTACGAGGAACCCGCATGAAACCATTGCCCTTTGAAATCCGCTATGTGACCATGACGCCACTGGAGAACTGCCTATCCATCTGGCAGCGCTGGCACGATCGGGAGGACGAAAATATCGGCTGGAACCGCCGGTCGCCGATGCTGAGCAGCGAAGGCTCCCTAGATCCGCACCAACTTTACGACAACGCCGACATGCAGGTTGCCGAGGCGGTGGAGGCTATGGTGAATAGCTTGACGGCCCAGCACGAAGCCGCAATTCGTCACCGCTGTGGGCATAGCCGGGTCTGGCGTTTCCAGCAATTGGACTTCACCCTGGTGCTGCCGGAAGCCGAGGCCGAACTAGAGAAGAAGCTGCGCGCCAACGTGTTCACGTCGTTTTTGTTCTGAAATGTTGACAAGCTCAAAAAACTACGGCATGATTTTTCGCAGTGGGCGTTCGCGCGTCCATAGCAAACGCAAGCCCAGCCCGCAGAAATGCCGCTGGGCTTTTGCATTTGCACCACCGTTTTCCCGCATTGGCCCGGCATACCTCCCCTGGTGACCGGGCCATTCTTTTTCGCCAGTTCGTGAGTAGTGGTTGCGTGCCTGAGTGGTTTAAGGGTGACGCAAATAGAGCCTGAGGCCGCAGTTTGCGCTGCGATGGCCGAGGGTGCCTGGGTTCGAATCCCAGCGCAGCCGCTACTCACGAGGGGGTGACAGCCCCATCCCGTCATATGCAGTCTCGCCCAAAAGGCAGGTGCGGCCGTATGACTACGGCACAAGGGATGGGCCGCCGCGATAGCGGATTCTCCCTCGAATCATCCGGAGGCTGCCATGACCACGCAGACGACGCACCCGAGCAAGGAAACCCTCCAGCAGTACCTCGAGCGCCGCCACCAGGCGAACGAGGTGCCGCCGACGCCCGACCGCGTGCGCGAGCAGCTTGGCTGGCACCTCTCTGGCAACAAAGACGACGGCCGGGGCCGCTGATGCATCCACGCTACTACCGCGATCTCATTGTCCGCGCCGTCGAAAACCGCGACGACGACATGCTGGACTCGATCGCCAACCACCTGGCCGACTGCGAGGAAGGCAAGACCATCCTGCGCGCCAAAGGCTATGGGCTTCACGGTATGGCGGTGGCCGCCCTCGCCCGTCAGGTGCCCGCGAGCGGCCAGCAGCCCGAGTAAGAATTCTCCCCTGTGGACATGATCCACACAGCCGGGCGCCTGCGGGCGTGCCAAACCGGCCGCCGGACGCTGTGACCGGCATGAACACCAAGCAGGCAGAACCGCCAGAGCGCTCCAGCGGCGGAGAGGACGTAAAGCGGGCGCAGCGACTTCGACGCGCAATGACCGGGCGGCGACTCCGGGCCGCGGATACCAGGCCTGCCGACCTGAAGCGGGCGATCGCAATATTCAAGGACAAGACCATGGCAATGCAAGTCGTCGAGATCCGCGTGAGCTTCGCCTGGTGGGTAAAGCCGTACCTATGGGGAGTGCAAACGATGAGCGCGCTGACTGGGCTTAAGTGCGACCACGACAAGGTCACGTACTGGCTGACCAAAGGCATGCGCATCAAATGGCGCTGAAGACCTTGGGCCCGCGGGTTGGCGCCCTGCCCATCAGGGTTAAGTCGGTCGCCCCCGGCAGTTGGCGCCAGCCCGACGCCTCCAGCGCGCAGCGCGGCTACGGCTACAAATGGCAGCAAGCGCGCGCCGCCTACCTCAAGGCTCACCCGCTGTGTGTGTTCTGCCTCCGCGACGCTGGCGTCACCGCCACCGAGCTGCCGGACCAGATCGCCCAATGCGTCGAGAAGCGAATCGCGCCGCCAATGGCCAGCGTGGTCGACCACAAGGTTGCGCACCGGGGTGATATGAAGTTGTTCTGGGACCGAGACAATTGGCAGTCACTGTGCCCCAGTTGCCACTCATCAGTAAAACAACGAATGGAGAAGAGCGGTGGCTGAGCATACGTGCCAGGTTGATGGATGTTGTCGCGATGCCATCCGTCGGTGGGCTGACGGACAATTCATGTGCAACATGCATTGGCTGCGAATGTACCGCCACGGATCGACCGACCGGCCAGCTAAAAAGGCCAAGGCGCGCGGCACGTGCGGCGTCGAGGGCTGTGGTAGCGAGGCCACCCGTGTTGGCGCCGGACTATGCGAGGCCCATTACATGCGCGTTCGCCGCCACGGAGACTCTGGTATCAAGTCTAACTTGAAGCCAGGTTTGCTCGAGCATTCTGGTGGATATCTGCTGCAGCACGCGCCGGAGCACCCGTTGCGCCGCACCTGGAGTCGGGTCTACCAGCATCGTGTCGTCTATCACGCGCACCACGGCGATGGTCCGTTCGCCTGCCACTGGTGTGGCGTGCAGGTCACGTGGAATGACATGCATGTCGACCACCTCGACGACGACCCGAAGAACAACGAAATAGGAAACTTGGTTTCCTCCTGTCCCAAGTGCAACCAGAAGCGGGGCCTTGCGAAGTTGAAGGCGACCATGAAACAGAAACACGGGATCACCGTCAACGGGGTAACCAAGACAGTCATCGAATGGGCTGCGACTGTGAAGCACATCAGTCGCAGCGGCATTGCGGCCCGTCTGGCAGCGGGATGGACGCCGAGCGACGCCATCATGACACCGAGACGCGGAGCGCGATGAATTGATGCGCCGCAATGAACGGGAGAAGGCACGCGAAAACGCGGCCCCAGACCAGAATCGATGCGGCGGCGCAACACAGAGGGAGGGGCGGGGTCAATCTTTGGGGAGTCCAAAGGCTAGACCGCCTGCCATCCCACGCGCGGAAATTAAACCCCCATTTTCAAATTGAGGAATCAAATGGCCGGAGCGAAAGGACGTAGCGGCGGCGCTCGGCCAGGCGCTGGTCGCAAGCCGAAAGCCAAGGGTGACGTGAAGCAGGAGCCAAAGGTGGCACCGAGCAGCGCGCCACCTGAGAACGCCGAGGACATGCCGGTAGTCATGGACGGCGCTGAGCGTGACCCGCTAGATTTCCTGCTTGCCATTCAGAACGATCCGAAGGTTGACCTGCGCCTTCGGCTGCGGGCATCGGTAGCCGCCGCACAGTATAAGCACACGAAGCGGGCCGATGGTGGAAAGAAGGATGAGCAAGCCGACGGCGCCAAGAGGGCAGCGACCGGCAGATTCGCACCGAAAGCGCCTCCTAAATTGGTTGCAGCGGGCGGCAAGAAAGTATGAAGCCATACCCAGAGTGGACGACAGCCTGTCCCGACTGGGCAGACCGACTGAGGTCCGGGCGGTCGATCATCCCGCCGCCGATATTCGTCGACCAGGCTGAGCAGGCGCTGGCTATCTTTAAGCAGCTCCGCGTGGTCGACCTTCCCGGCCAACCGACCTTTGGCGAGTGCTGCGAAAAGTGGGTCTTCGACTTTGTGGCAGCCATCTTCGGAGCCTACGACGAAGAGACGGGCAAGCAGCTGATTCGTGAGTTCTACTTGCTGATAAGCAAAAAGAACACGAAATCGACAATCGCGGCCGGAATCATGCTTACGGCAGTGATCATGTGCTGGCGGCAGGACGAAGAGCACCTGATCCTGGCGCCGACGAAAGAGGTGGCAGACAACAGCTTCAAGCCGGCGGCCGGCATGGTGCGTGCAGATCCTGAATTGTCAGCTCTGTTCCACGTCCAGGGTCATATGCGCACGATCACCCATCGGGAGACCGGTGCATCACTGAAGGTGGTCGCAGCAGATACCGATACCGTCAGCGGAAAGAAATCGGGCCGCGTGATGGTCGATGAGCATTGGGTGTTCGGCAAGTACGCAAACGCAGATGCAATGTTTATGGAGGCCCTTGGTGGGCAAGTGTCGCGCGAGGAAGGCTGGGTAATCTACCTGACAACGCAGAGCGACGAACCTCCCGCCGGCGTCTTCAAGGAAAAACTGGGCTACTTCCGCGATGTCCGGGACGGCGTTATCGTCGATCGTAAATCGCTGGGCGTGTTGTTCGAGTTCCCACAGGACTTTATCAAGCGACAGGCTTACCTGAACCCTGACAACTTCGGCATGACAAATCCGAACCTCGGCAAGTCGGTAAGCGCAGAGTGGTTGCAGGACCAGATCCGCAAGCTGCAGCACAAGAAGGACGGTTCCTTCCAGAAGTTCCTTGCAAAGCATCTGAACGTCGAGGTTGGCATGAATCTCCGTTCCGACTGCTGGGCCGGAGCAGAGTTCTGGAAGCAGCAAGCCATCGAGTGCTTTCACCTCGATGAGTTGATCGAACGCTGCGAAGTGGCCACGGCCGGCATCGACGGTGGCGGCCTGGACGACCTGCTTGGCCTGACGATCATTGGGCGGGAAAAGGTTACGAGGCGCTGGCTCTGGTGGTCTCATGCCTGGGCGCATCGCATTGTACTGGACCGTCGCAAAGAGATTGCCGCTCAACTGGAGGACTACGAGCGCGACGGTGACCTAACACTGGTGGACAAGCCCGGCGATGACGTGTGCGAGCTGGCCGACATGATCTGCGAAGTGAGGGACGCCGGCCTGCTTCCGGAGAAGCACGCAATTGGCGTCGATCCTGCAGGCATCGGCGACGTCATTGATGAACTGACCACCGAAGAACGCGGGATCACAGCGGAACAGATCGTGGCGATTTCTCAGGGTTACAAACTGAACGGCGCCATCAAGTCCACTGAGCGAAAGCTGGCCGGAGGCGACCTGGTTCACGCGGGACGGCCGTTCATGGCCTGGGTAGTCGGAAATGCCCGGGTTGAGGACAAAGGAAACGCAATTCTGGTGACAAAGCAGGCGTCTGGGAAGGCAAAGATCGACCCGCTGATGGCCGGGTTCAGCGCCGTTTCTCTGATGGCCTTGAACCCAGAGGCGTCGGCTGGAACGGATTCATATTTGAACGAAGAATCGGCAATCCTCCTATGAAAGCAATCGCAACAAAATCGCTCGGCGCAGCCGGTGCGCTGGCTGTGGCATTGGCCAAATCCGTAGCCAGCCCTGCCGCAATCCGGTCCGCTGCTGTGTTCGGCGGTGGCTACATGGTCAGCCACGGCGCCGCGCTGATCTATGCGCCGGCCGGCTGGATCGTAGGCGGTGGACTCATGCTCATCGCCGGCCTGTCTGGCCACTTGCGTGGCGGCGACCAATGAGTGGCTTGCTGACCAAGTTGCTTGGCGGCCCGACAGACGCCAAGGGCGGCCTGATGGACAAGCTGCTTGACATCATTGGTGGCGGCATTCCGAGCAAGGCGGGTCCCGGCGTGAATTGGAAGACCGCGCTACGGGTGTCGACGGCATTGAGTTGCGGGCGCGTGCTGGCCGAGGGTATTTCTCAGGTTCCGTTCAAGCTCATGCTCGAGCAAGAAAGCGGCGGCAGTGAATTGGCGCGTAAGCATCCTCTATACAACGTCCTGGCGCGCCGGCCGAATGACTGGATGACGCCGTTTGAGTTCCGCGAGACCATGATGTACCACGCGATCTTTGCGCGCGGCGGCCATGCGGTGATCAACCGAGTGAACGGCAAGGTTTATGAACTCTTGCCAGTAATGCCCGACCGTATCCGAGCCGAGCAGAAGGCCGACACGACTCTGGTCTACTGGATCCGCATGCAGGATGGGATTGAGCGAGAGTTTCCTCGCGAGTCGATTTTCCGAGTGCGCGGGCCGTCATGGGATGGCGTCGAAGGCATGGACATCATCGACCTGGCGCGCGAGGCCTTGGGCCTGGCTCTTGCCACAGAGGAAACTCACGCCCGCCTGCACAAGAACGGCGCAAAGGCGGCCGGCGTAATCTCCGTCGATGGGAAACTGAGTTCCGAGAACCGCGAGTACCTCAAGAAGACGTTCATCGAAGCGACCACCGGCGACAAGGCATACAAGACCCTGGTGCTGGATCAGGGCGCCAAGTTCAGCCAGATGTCGATGAATGGCGTGGACTCACAGCACCTCGAAACCCGCCGCTTTCAGATCGAAGAAGTCTGCCGTGCCTTTCGTGTGTTCCCACAAATGGTGGGCTATGCCGACAAGACCGCGACTTTTGCGAGCGCCGAGCAGTTTTTCATCGCCCATGTCGTGCATTCACTCACGCCGTGGGCAGAACGATTTGAGCAGGCCGCCGATCGCGACATGCTCACAAAGAAGGAAGTCGACGCTGGCTACTACACCAAGCTTCAGCTCCAAGGCTTACTGCGCGGCGATGTGAAGTCCCGCGGGGAATTCTATGTACGGATGTTCGGCATCGGTGCAATGAACCCCAACCAGATCCGCGCTCTGGAAGACATGAACCCCTACGACGGCGGCGAGAAGTACTTCGTCCCCATGAACATGGCGGACATCGCCGCTATCGAAAAAGGAATCAACAATGGCAACCAAAACTCGTGACATCGCCTTTGAGCTCAAGTCGCTGAAGGAAGACGGTTCCTTTGAAGGCTACGGCAGCGTCTTTGGCGTCAAAGACAGCTACGATGAAATCGTGGCCGCTGGCGCCTTCACTGAATCGCTGGCCAGCCACAAAAACGCCGGAACCATGCCTGCCCTGCTCTGGCAACACCGTTCCGGCGAGCCGATTGGCGTCTACCTCGAAATGAAGGAAGACAACATCGGTCTGAAGGTCACCGGCCAGCTCGCGTTGAAGACCACGCGCGGCGCCGAAGCCTACGAGCTGCTCAAGATCGGCGCCATCACGGGCCTGTCCATCGGCTTCGTGACTCGCGAGGACTCCTACGACCGCGTGACGGGGATCCGCACGCTCAAAAAAGTCGACCTGTGGGAGGTTTCCCTCGTCACCTTCCCTGCCAACGACGCCGCCCGCATTCAGGGCGTGAAGTCGATCGAGCAGCTGGAGGACCTCAAATCTGCGGAACAGTACCTGCGCGATGCAGGCCTGAGCCGCACCGAAGCCAAGGCGTTCGTCGCCAGGGTGAAATGCCTCGGACAGAGTGATTCTGATGGGGGCGAATTGCAGCAAATCCGCGAGGCACTTTCGTCCCGCGGCGCGGTGTTCGCCGCAACCTAAATCCGTCGAATCACAACAATGTGGCCGCCGCGTGCGGCCTTTTTCTTTTCTTGAAAGGCAAAACCATGAGCGATCTTTCCGAAATCAAGCAGATCCTGGACCAACAGGGTCGTGCGTTCGAAGAGTTCAAACGTACCAACGACGAACTGATCAAAGCCAAGGCCGACGGCAAAGCCATCGGCGATCTGGAGGCCAAGCTGGCCAAGATCGAGAAAGAAGGCATGTCGGCCGGCGAGGCCGCAAGCGCCAAGCTGCAGGCCGCCGAGCATGAAGCCAAGCAAGCCAAGGCTGCCGCCGAGGAAGCCAAGCAAGCTCTGGAAGAGCTCGAAGCTAAGTTGAACCGCCAAGGTCTTGGCGGGCTGAAAGGCGGTACCAAGACCGACGTCAACGCGTGGGCGCGCGCTGTGGTCGACGCCCACGTCAAAGGCGTCGTCAACCTGTCCGAATCGCAGCGCAAGGCCCTGGAAGCCGTCGAAGCCGAATATAAGTCGCTGAGCGTGTCGAACGACACCACCGGTGGCTACCTGGCGCCTTCCGAGTACGTCAAGGAAATCATCAAAGGCGCGACCGAAATCAGCCCGGTCCGCCAACTGGCCCGCGTGCGTGCCACCGGCGCCAAATCGATCATCCTGCCGAAACGCACCGGCCAGTTCGCTGCCGTCTGGGTCGCTGAGCAAGGTGACCGAAGCGAAACCACTGGCTTGAAGTGGGGTCAACTGGAAATCCCGGCGCACGAGATGTATGCCCTGATCGACATCTCCAAGCAAAACCTGGAAGACAGCGCGTTCGACCTCGAAGGCGAGATCACCTTCGAAGCCACTGAGCAGTTCGCTGTCGCCGAAGGCGCCGCCTTCGTGTCCGGTACCGGCGTCGGCAAGCCCGAAGGTTTCCTGGTCAACGCCGACGTGGGTATCACTGTGACTGGCGCCGCTGCCGCCCTGACGGCAGACAGCCTGTTCGATGTCAAGCACGCCATCAAGACCGTCTACACCCGCAACGCAAACTGGGCCCTGAATCGCACCACTCTGGGCTCCGTGCGCAAGATGAAGGATGGCAACGGCAACTACCTGTGGCAGTCCGGCCTGGCTCTGGGCAAGCCGAATACCATCGACGGCGATCCGTACGTGGAGGTCCCGGACATGCCGAACGAAGCGGCAAACGCCAAACCGGTCGCCTATGGCGATTTCATGCGCGGCTACACGCTGGTCGACCGCATCGCAATGTCGATGCTGCGCGATCCGTTCACCCAGGCGACCAGCGGCAACATCCGCTTCCTGCTGAGCCGTCGTGTGGGCGGCATGGTGGTGCTCCCCGAAGCCATCCGCGTGCTGAAGTGCTCGGTATCCTGATCCACGCGAGATGAACCCGGGCCCTGCCCCAGGGCGGGGCCTCCCCTAAATTCCAAATCTCCATAAGGCACATACCATGAACCGTGACCTCTGCAACAATATCCACCCGCTGCGGGCCATCAGCCCGGTGGCGGCCGGCACCGATAACACGCCCTACGTGTCGCAGATCATCGACACCGCCGGCTACAACTCGCTGACCTTCGCGATCATGATCGGTGCCAATACCGACGCCGACGCGACCTTCACCGTGCTGATCGAAGACGGGGACGACTCCGGTCTGAGCGACGGCGCCGCCGTGGCCGACAAGTTCCTGATCGGCACCGAGGCCCTGGCGAGCTTCACCTACGCCGATGACAACGAGACCCGCAAGATCGGCTATGTCGGTCCGAAGCGCTATGTGCGCATGACGATCACGCCGGCCGCGAACGGCGCCGGCAACATCTACATGGCCGCCATCGCCATCCTCGGCCACCCGAACAGCGCGCCGACCGCGAATCCGCCGGTCTAATCCGCGCGACAAACCAGGCAATGGCTGGGGCTGACCTGGCCATTGCTCCCCCAACTCAATAATCACGAGGATTACCATGGGCTCGAATACCCTGAACTACCGTGAACAAGGCGGTGCGGCGGACCACATTGGCGGCATGTTGGACGTCGATAGCGGCGGCACGCTTCGTATCCGCTCCGGCGGCAAACTGCTGGCCGGAACCTCGCAGATCGCTGGACTCACCACGGTTGGCTCCGCCAGTCTGACGACCGCAGCCATCCCGGCCTTGAGCACGGCCCAGGTCGCCGCCCTCTGCGCCAATAACGACCTGATCGTGAACGCGCTCAAAACCCTCGGGGTCGCTTCGTGAGCCACGCCACCCGCGTATCGGTCACCGTCACCACGGCCGCCGACGGCTCGGCTACGGCGTATAGCCCGGCAGTCACCGGCAAGCTGTCGACGATCCGCTATGTCAAGGACACCTTTGACAACGGCTCGACGATGACGGTGACGGTCGAGCAGACCGGTGAGGCCGTCTGGAGCGAAACCGGCGTCAACGCCAGTGCGACGCGGGCACCGCGCCAGGCGACGCACAGCACGGCTGGCGCCGCGGCACTTTACGCGGCCGGTGGCGCGGCAGTGAACGACAAGATCGTCATGGCAAATGACCGCCTGAAGATCGTCATCGCTGCCGGCGGCAATACCAAGTCCGGCACTTTCCACTTCATCATCGAGTAAGCCATGAAAATCCGCATGCTTCGAACCACACCCGGTTCCATCGACGGAATCCGCGTGACGTCCTACGAAGCCGGAAGCGAATATGATCTTGGCGCCAGCAAGGGCGCCAAAGATCTGGCAGTAGCTTTTGTCGGCGCCGGCCTGGCCGAGGAAGCTGCTTCTGTCGCCCCGGCAGCAGTTGAATCCAGCGCTGGCGCACCAGCGGCTGCCACCGAGAGCGATCAGCCTGCCGGCCTGGCCGAGGAAGTTGCTCCGGAGACGACTGCCCACGCCGCTGCGCCTGAAACCAAGCCCAAGCGCGCAAAGGCAGCCAAGTGATTGGGAACACCATCATCCGCCGCGGCCCGGGCGCTGAGCCAGTCTCGCTTGCCGAGGCAAAGGCTCACGTCCGCGCGATTCTGGCCCAGACCGACGAGGATGCCCTGCTGCTGAGCTATATCGCAGCGGCGCGCCAGTACGTCGAATCGACCACGGCACGCGCCGTGGTCACGCGGGCAGTGCGGACGACGTTTCCTGAATTTGAATGCCGCCTGGACTTGCCGGCGCCGACGCGCGCAGTCTCTGCGGTGACCTACCTGGACGCGGCTGGTGACACCCAGACCTTGGACCCGGCGAGCTACGTGGTCGACCTGAGCGGCGCGGTGGCGTCGATCACCCTGGCCAGCGGCTACGTCTGGCCAACGACGCTCAACCATCCGGCCGCCGTGACCGTGGATTTGATCTGTGGCCACGCCACACCATACGCAGCGAACGCTGGCACCGACGTGCTGACCGCTGTCGGCCACCCTTACGCGAATGACGATGTGGTTCGCGTTTGGAACAGTGGCGGCGCCGTGCCGGCCGGCTTGACGGCACAAACCACGGATTATTTCGTTGTGGGCGCCACGAGCGACACCTTCCAGCTCGCGGCCAGCGAGGGCGGCGCTGCGGCGAACATCACCGACACCGGCTCCGGGACAAACTTTGTCGTGGCCGCCAACGACCAATACTGGGCTGCAATGCGCCTGGCTGTGCTTCTGCTGGTCGGCCACTGGTACAACAACCGCGAGGCATCGACAACGGCCGCAAATGTCAGCGACATCCCGTTCGGTGTTGATGCTCTGCTGACGCCCGCCAAGGTTTGGGGGTTCTGATGCTAGCCGGCCGGATGAACGACCGCATCACCATCCAGGTGAATGAAGTCACGACCGAGGACGTCCACGGCACCGATGTGGCGGACTGGCAGACCTTCGCCGGCGCGGCGCGTATCCCCGCGGAGGTGCAAGACCAGCTCCCCAGCAAGGGCGAGGGAACGCGTGATGGCGTGCGCATGTCGGTGGGCCCCGCCCGCATCCGCTTCCGCTACCTGGTGGGCGTGACGGCGGCCATGCGCATCATCGTACACGGCGAGACTGACCGAATTATGCAGATCGTCAGCAAGCCAGCCATCCTCGGCAATCGTGAGGGAATCGAGATTATGGCCGCCGACTACTCGACGGCGGGCGATGCATGAGCAACGTCAAAGTCAAGGGCTTGAGCGAACTGCAGAAATTCCTCGACCAACTGCCCGCCAAGGTCGAGAAAAACATGCTGCGCAGCGGGCTGCGCGCCGGCGCCAACGTCATCAAAGACGCGGCGGGCGAAGAGCTGGAATCCAACGGCAGCGTCGTTACTGGGTCGCTGAAAAAGGGACTCAAGGTATCCACGAGCTCTAGGAAGGGCGTCGTGAAGGCCAAGGTCAAGACCACTGGCCCGCACGCCCACCTGGGCCCATGGATTGAGCACGGGACGAAGCCACACCTCATCAAACCGAAGGCAGCGAAGGCTCTGGCCATCAAGGGCTCGCTTGTCGAAGTGATTCACCACCCCGGCGCTAAGCCGAAGCCATTCATGCGGCCCGCCCTGGATTCGCGCGCCACCGAAGCTTTGCAGGCTGTTGGCGATGCCATCAAGGCTCGCCTGACGAAGCAAGGCCTCGACACGAGCGCCATCGATATCGAAGTTGAAGGATAAGACCATGACCACCAAGCTGAACATCGAGCGCATCTGGGAAGGCGAGACTGTCGCCATCCTCGGCAACGCCCCCACCCTGCCAGCCGAGCTGGAAGCCATGGGCCGCCCGGCGCGCGCCATCGCCGCCAACCAGGCCGCCATCGTCGCGCCCTGGGCCGACATGCTGGTGTCGATCGACGCGAACTGGCGCCCGGAACTGAATGACTTCGCCGGTGTGCGCGTGATCGGTTTCGAGTCGGACGCCATCGATGCCGCCTTCGCCCACTTCCCGCACGAATCGGTCGAGGTCGCGCCTGGCCATACGATCGAGATCCGCAACAACACTTGCGCCGCGATGCGCCTGGCCGCCAGCCTGGGCGCCGCAAAGATCGTCCTGCTGGGCCTCGATCTCGAATACTACGAGGCCAACATGGCCGCCCCTGGCAGCGCCAAGGCCATCACCAATCTGGCCGCCGAGCTGACTGCGCAGGGCGTGCCCGTGGAACGCTTCACGATGCCAGCCGCGTCCGCGCCGGCCGAACAACCGAAAAAGCAGAAAGGCCGCGGTGTCTGACGTTGCCGTCATCCGCTATCTGCTTACGCACAACGCCACCATGACAGCGGCGGTGCCCGCAGAGCGGATCAAGAACGGCACGCTCCCAGAAGGGATCGAACTGCCGGCGATCCAGATTCGGAGCATTTCGGCGCCCAGCTGGAAACCGATTCGCCGCGGCACAAAGCTGACCTACCGCGCGCGCGTGCAAATCACCGTGCACGCCAAGAACTACCCAAGCCAGAAGTCGCTGCTGGCATTGGTGAAGGCCACCCTCCCGCGTGCCCACGGCATCATCGCGGGCGCCGACGTGGCCAGCCTGACGCATGACAGCGACGGCCCGGACTTCAGCGACGACGACGCTGGAATTTATCAACAGTCGGTCGACTACATCCTGACGTTTAGCGAATAGTCGGCAACAAGGAATTCGATTTTCAACCCGCCCGCCCGGAGTGATCCGCAGGCGGGTTTTTCTTTTGTGAAAGGAAGTAGCCATGGCAGCACATACCACCCCGGCGCAAAACACCGACACCACCTATGCGATCAGCGCTTCGCTGCCCGCGACCTACGATGCGGCCGGCTACGGCGCCACCGCGATGGTCTACACCGAAATCACCCAGGTCGAAAGTTGGGGCCCGTATGGCGCCAAGCGCTCCATCAACAAGTTCCAGCCGATCAAGGGCGCCGTGTCCAAGGCCAAGGGAGCGCCCGACTACGGCGACATCGAAGTGGTCTTCGCCCACATCCCTGGCGACGCCGGCCAGATCATCGTCAAAGCCGCCGATGCTTCGCCGAATCACTACAGCGTGAAAATCACGTACCCCGACGGCGAAGTCGACTATCTGGACGTCCTGGTGGCCGGCTTCGAAAAGAGCGCCGCAAAGGAAGGCGAATTCCAAAAGATCACCACCACCCTTGGCGTCTGCCGTGCGGTGGTCAACGTGGCGGCACCGTAATCCAAACCCAACCGAATCCGGCCCAGGCCGGCACCCAGCACCGACCGGTCGCTGTCGTTCCTTCGCGGGACGCGGCGGCCGGCACGGGCACTTATCAATCCCGCGAAGAAAGGCAACATGATCATGAACGACATCACGAATACCAACACCGAATTCAACTTGGCCGATTTCGAGGCCAAAGACACGGCTGTGCTGGAAGTGCAGAACATCAAGGACGATGGCCCGCTGCTGCGTGGCGGCCAGCCGGTGCGCATCGTCGTGCGCAGCCCCGGCTCCCGTGAAGCTCTGTCGGCCCAGCACAAGCTTTCGACTGCAACGAATGCACGCACCTTCGCTGCGATGCGCGGCAAGCCCGTCAAGCAGACCATCGACGAAGAGCTGGCCGAGCGCGCCGAGCGCCTGGCCGCGATCACGGAGAGCATCGAGAATTTCCCGGTGAGTCCGCGCGAGCTGTACGCAAATCCGAAGATGGCCTGGCTCACTAACCAGGTCGAGAAATTCCACGGTGACTGGGCAAATTTTTAAACGGGCTAGGCGAGGAGCTGATTGTCTACGTTCGACACCTCGCCTGGCTAAACGCGGTTCCGCAGCCGCCTGAACCACCGAAAGGCAGCAAGGCACTTCGCCAGACCAATTCGAAGTCACGCATTGCCCGACTCGCGGCATCTGGGCGTGATCCAGTGATGCCCGAGACCTCGCTGCTCTACTTGAAGGACATCCTGTTCGAAATCGGCCCGGTCTCAAACAACGGCATGGGCCAGGACAGGCTTTCGGTAACGGAAATCGAGTCCTGGCAAAAGCAGATGGGAATTTTGCTTCAGCCCTGGGAGTTTCGGCTGCTGCGGCGCGCTTCCGGTGAATACCTGGCCGAGGCGCAGCGTTCGGAAGAACTCGGCAGACCGGCGCCGTACGAACCAGAACTGCATCCAGCAGACAATCTTATTCGGTCGGATTTGACGAAGGCAGCAATGCGCGCTATGCAGAAAGCGGCTGAAGGAGAGGACTAACTTAGGGGCGATGAGTCAATAAGTCGCTGTGCAACCGGCTGAATTTTGAGCCGGTTGTATTGCACAATACAAAGTCATGACTTTTTTTTACGGGGCTTAGAGGTTTTGGCTTCTGCGGCGACTAAGGATTTGTCGCCCCTTTGAATCAGAAAGTCGGGGGAAAGGAGATTCGAATCTGAGGATGTGAATTCCAGTCCCAGTTCCTTCATCCGGTGCGAACTGCTCCTAAGTGCCTCGATGGCTTTTGCGTTCTCTTCTTCGAGGTTTCGGAGACCATTTGCCATGACTTCAAAGGCACGGTCCTTGAAAACCTTAAGGTCTGCCGGATCGCAGGGTTTGTTCATTTCGATGTGCATAGCGAGCAAAGCTACCACTGTCGCGAAGTTCAACCTGTCGTTGCTGATTGTGCGAGCCTCAAGCTCAAGTTCGGCAATGCGATAGGCCAGGGTGGCGACGATGGTGTCGTTGGCGGTGCCGGCGAAGGACTGATCGAGGCGCGCGACGATCTCGGCGTTCATCGAGCGGTTATTCTGCTTGGCAGCTTCAGCGATGTTGTCGCGCATGCCATCGGGCAGTCGAACGATAAAACGCTCTTGGGTCTCGCTTGGGTAAGGTTTCTTGGTCATCCGACGAGGATAATGGCGACTCGGAATATTTTCCATGATTCCGACTTGACACTAATGCCGAGTCGGCATATGCTGAGTTCGTGCCGATGTGGCGCTAACAGAGGGCAGAAAATGGCAAACAAGAAAGGAACGGAAGTTTGGCGCGGCCAAGTGCGCATGCCGGCGCCGATCATGGCCTGGGTGCATAAGCGGGCGGAGGAGAACTTCCGCTCGGCAAACGCTGAGTTGGTCGAACTGGTGCGTGACGCAATGCGGCGTGATTCCGGCAGGGTTTCCACGGAGGGCAGCCATGACGCCCAGCAAGCGCAGTGAACCGGCCCAAGCGCAATTGGTCGTTGCAATGGGTGGGCGACTAGTTACCGACTCCCGCACGGTCGCAAGAGCGTTCGGGAAGTTGCATAAGAACGTCTTGCGCACCATTGATGACATGTTGGCTAGTGAGAACCTGGAAATCCGCGAACATGCCCGGCTCAATTTTGAGCCCATGACGCTGCAATCCAAGGCGGGTAAAGGCGCTTTGCGCAGTGTTCGCGCCTATCGAATTGCCCGCGATGGCTTTTCGGAACTGGCCATGAGCTTCACGGGCGACAAGGCACGTATCGTTCGAATTCGCTTTCTCGCCGCATTCAACGAGATGGCCGACCGTTTGAAACGCGGGCAGCAAGGTCTATGGACTCAATTGCTGGACAACCTAAAGCGCGATAAGGAATCGCGTGAGCAGGCTAGTGTTGGTTCGAAGATGCTACTGACACGAAAGCGCGAGCTTGGGCCGTTACGAGAAGAGCGCGCGAAACTGGAGTTGGCAATCCAGCCGACTTTGCTGAACTGAAAAGAAAACCCCGAGCGATCTTGGCGGATGGGCTCGGGGCGATGTGAAACCACTTAGCGAGGTATCAACATGGAGAATCGTAGCACAGAAGTCGCTGTCGTCAATGGGAAGCCCGTCGCAGGCAATCATGCGGTTTGCGCTGGATCCAATGAAGCATCGGAATTCTTCTTCCATGCGAACCGCGTCCGCGTCGTGATCCGCGACGGCGAACCCTGGTTCATTTGCGTGGATGTGGCTGAATCGCTGGGCTACCGCAACGCCCCGGATGCATCCCGTCATCTGGACGCTGATGAAAAGGGTACGCAGATTGTGCGTACCCCTGGTGGGGACCAGCGAGTGACGGTGATTAGTGAGTCTGGCCTGTACACGCTTGTCCTGCGCAGCCGCAAGCCCGAGGCCCGCAAGTTTGCTAAGTGGGTGACGCGCGACGTTCTGCCGACGATCCGCAAGACTGGCTGCTACCAGGGCGAAGTCGGCAAGATGCCGCTTCCGCTGGAACTGCAACGCGCGATCGCGGGTGATATGGTGGCGCTGAGTGCCGACATGGAATACATCCGGAGCTGGTGGCGCGAATTCGGCGCATCGCTCCAGGTGCTGGCGCCGGAAGCTGCGAACCAGGTTCATGACCACATCGTTGAAGGCGCCGCGCTCTGCCGCATCATGGTCAAGCGCTTAGGAACGAATTCGATGCGCGCGCCAGCCGAGCAGCACCAATGGCGATCCGGTCGGCGCCATCGGGCCGCAAGCGGTCGTGGTATTGTTCTCGGTCAATAAAGACGGAGGGCGCCATGAAAATGAATGAAAGTCCAAACAAAATCAGCGATGGAGACTTAGTGCGCCGGGCTGAAACCGCCTACCGCAAGGCTGGCGGCAATCAGCAACCGAGCGACCGCAGTGTGGAGGTGGTCGAATGTCGCCGCCGCGTGACCCTTTCGAACGTCAACGGCACGCTTGCGGTCTATGAATTCGACGGCAAGCGCCTGAAGCGCATCGAATAGGCGAGCATGTACACGGTCGGGAATCCGTTCTGGAGGCTGGCGGCGCTGGCTGGCATGCGCATGGTGGTAAGCGTGGACGTCCGACGTGACGCGAGCGCTGGCGTCTATGTGGCGTCAAGTACCGGCCTGGACGGCCTCGCATGCGAAGCGAGAACCTTGGACGAGCTGAAGGCTGAGATTGACAGCGTCGTCGACGTCCTGCTAGAGCTGGAACTGGGCCGGCGCGTCAGGCGCCCTGTCATCGGACTTCGGATTCAGCCGAGAAAGGATTGAAATGCAGTACCCCGTCACGCTCACGGAAGACCCTGGGCACGGCCTGATTGTCACTTTCAGGGATATTCCTGAGGCGATCAGCCAAGGTGATGACGTCGAAGAGGCGCTGGCCATGGCAGAAGATGCGCTGTTGACCGCGCTGGAGTTCTATTTCGAGGACATGCGCAAGGTCCCAGCACCTTCCGAACAGCTTGAGGGTGAACACCTGGTGCGCATCCCGGCGAGTGTTGCCGTCAAGGTGTTACTGCTGAATGAAATGGTCGAACAGAATTTCTCGGTCGGTTCCATGGTGCACCTTTTGGGCCTCACGCGCCTGGAAGCAAACCGCCTACTGGACCCTGATGGATCGACCGACATCGACACGATCGAGCGAGCGTTGAAACTACTGGGGCGAAGTCTGGAATTCAGCCTCAAATGAGCAAAGGAAGCCCACCAGAGAAATCCGGTGGGCTTTCTTGATTGTGGGTGCCAGGACTGGCGCCGACATTTCCTACGCTGCGCGTACCTTGTTTGCTGTCTCTTGGGCCTCCATGAATTTGCGGCGAAACTCAAGCGGATTGGCGATGCCAGGGATTGGCGCTTGCGGATTGCCGGCCCCGGACAACACAAGCGAGCCGAAGTTGAAAATGCGGCCGAGCAGCGACTGATCGACTTGCAAACTCTCAATCTTATTGATATTGAGCTCGATCGTCTTGCGGCTGATGAAGCCGAATTTAGCAATAACGCGGCGGTCCGTAATTGCAAGCTCAGTCGACGAAACCTTAATCCAAACGGCTAGGAAGCATGCTAGCGGAATAACGAACATTGGCAAAAAGCCGATGCCCAGCGGAAGAGTTAGTACCCCAAGCAAGAGCAGCACAAACTGCGACCAAAGACTTGTCTCCGCCTCATGGATGACAGACTCACTTGGCAAAAGTACGGCGCGAACGTAGCTGGACATGGCAACCTCGATTACTGAATTTAAGAAATCAAATTGTATGCACTAAGCAGCGCGCAATAGTCACAAATTATTGCACGGACAGTTTCACCAAGGTCAACAAGGGCCGCCTTCGGGCGGCCCTTTTCTTT
>NZ_JAKLTS010000016.1 GCF_022012445.1 Massilia sp. TS11 | reverse complement strand
TTGGCTGGAAAGGCTGGGGGGCGGCGTTTTTGCAGGATGTGAAATCTTGCTCATCAGTCTTTCTTGATTGCAAACTTGTAATCGTTTAGTATTTTTTCCCGAACCAAGCATCGCACCGGAGGGGGTGGGGTGGTCATCAGTCAGCGCGCCGCTAGGCCACCGGGCGCGACAAATAATAAGGAAACTGTATGTTTGGTACAACGAATCGGCGGCGCGCGCTGGCCGCTGCCGGCCTGTGTCTGCTGACGCTGAGCGCCGCGGCCGGCCAGGAGGCCGCCAAGACGGGGGAGCCGGAGGCGGCGCCGAAAGCCGGGCTCGACTGGTTCGCCAGCATCGACGCCATGTATTACCGCTGGGCCGATCCGCATGCGCCGAGCGAGCGCACCTGGAATCTGAATGGCATCCGCGAATCGCTGGTCGGCGTGAAGTTCGGCGAGGCCGATGCGGCCGCGAGCGGGCTGCAGCCGCTGCTGCACATCGAGTTCGGCCTCGGCGCCGACCGCGGTGAACACGGCCGCCAATGGACGCTGGAACCGCGCCAGACCTATGCCGGCGTGGCCGGCGCCTGGGGCCAGCTGACCGTCGGCCAGCAGAACAATGTGATGACGAATATCGCCTGGGGCGTGCTCAACCCGATCGACAACGGCTGGGGCATCTACTGGAACGACCTGCTCTACATGGGCGACTCCTTCACCGATGGCCGCGCCGATGCGGGCGCCCTGGCCGAAGCGGGCGCCAACTGGTTCAATGGCTATCTGCAGCGCGGCCTGGTCTATCAGTTCAAGGGCGAGGGCTTCAGCCTGCAGGCCGATTACATGAACGCGCTGAAAAGGCCGGGCACCGTGGGCGGCACGCTCGGCCTGGGCGGCACCTGGCAGCAGGGCAAGCTGACTTTCGCCGGCGCCTTCACGCGCCAGCGCACCGAGGACGGCCGCGCCCATCGCCAGAACGCGGTGCTCGGCGCCGTGCTCGATCTGGAGCCGGTCAAGCTGTATCTGTCGCATATGCGCGCCAATAACAGTCTCGGCGCGCGCTACCACATCAGCTATGGCGGCGTCGGCTTCCAGGCCAGCAAACAGCTGCATCTGTCGGCCGCGTATGCGCGCTACCGCCAGAACAGCGCGGCCGCCTGGGGCAGCGGGCACGCGCACGGTGTGGCGGCGGTGGCCGACTATGCGCTCGACGAACGCACCAATGTCTACCTCGAGGCCGACCTGCGCCGCCACAGCGGCGGTGCGGACGGCGCGATGGCTGAATACAAAACCCCTGGCCTCGAACGCAATCTGATGTTCGGTCTGGCCTACACGTTCTGAGGAGATGGACGATGGAAGCACAGACCCTTGCGGTTCCCGGCTGGCGCGCGCGCCTGGCCACCTTGCTGGCGGCGCCGGTCGTCGAACGCGCGCTGACGATTCTGATTCTGATTAATGCCCTGACCATCGGGCTGCAGACCTACCCGGCCATGCTGGCCGAATGGGAGGCCGGCAGCGGCATCCGCTGGAGCGCATTGCTCGATCATTTCGACCGCGCCGTGGTGATCCTGTTCGCGCTCGAACTGGCGCTGCGCATCGTGGCCCAGGGCCGCGCCTTCCCCAAGGATGGCTGGAACTGGTTCGACACCGTGGTGGTCGGCGTCTCGATCGTCGGCGAAGCGCCGATGTTCTCGGCCATCCGGGCCCTGCGCGTGCTGCGCGTGATGCGTCTGATGGCGCGCTTCAAGACGGTGCGCCTGCTGGCCTCCGTGATCTGGCACTCGGTGGCGGCCTGCTTCACCATCAGCGTGATCATGCTGGTGGTGCTGTTCGTGTTTGCCATCATGGGCTATGAGCTGTTCGGCGTAACCGATCCGGCCCACTTCGGCAATGTGCACACGGCGATGTTCTCGCTGTTCCGCGTGGCCGCGCTGTTCGCCTACGAAGACGTGATCAATCCGCTGCTGCCGCACCACCCGTGGGCGCATTTCTTCCTGCTGCCCTACTTCATGATCATGAGCTATGTGGTGTTTAACTTCTTCTCGGGCATGGTCATCTACCTGCTCTACGAAGTCTCGTTCGACGAGCTGACCGGGCGCAGCGTGCCCGGCGCCGACGACGCGGGCGAGGACGGTGAGGCCGAGGCCGAGCCGGAAGATCCGGGCGCGCTGGCCCAGATTCTGGTGGAGCTGCGCCAGCTGCGCGAAGAAGTCGCGCGCCTTTCATCCCAACGCGAAGGACAGTCATGATTCACCCCGATACCCAGCTGGTGTTCATCAACGAGAAGGTCGGCCGCGGCGTGGTCGCCACCAAGCCGATCCCGAAAGGCACCCTGGTCTGGAACCGCTGCGCCTTCGATATCGTGCTGCCGCCGCAGCAGGTGGCCAGCCTGCCGGCGCCGTACAAGCACATCGCCGAAGTCTGGGGCTATGTCGACGACACCGGCGACACGGTCCTGTGCTGGGATCTGGCGCGCTTCGTCAACCACGCCTGCGACCCGGCCATGCTCCCGCTCGGGAATGCGCTCGAGATCGCGGTGCGCGACATCGGCGTGGGCGAGGAGCTGACCTGCGACTATGGCGCCTGCAATTACGAAAACGCGATGGCTTGCAGCTGCGGCGCCGCCAATTGCCGTGGCCTGGTGCGCCCGACCGATGCGCTGGCCGAGGCCGCGCGCTGGAACGACAAGGTGCGCGCGGCGCTGGACGCGGCACCCCATGTGGCGCAGCCGCTGCTGCCCTATCTGCTCGACCGCGCTGAATGGGATGGCTACCTCGATGGCAGTCGCGCCTTGCCCGATCCGGCCATCTACGTCTACGCCGGCAAGCGGGAGGGCGCATGATCCACCCCGACACGCGCCTGGTCGGCATCAGCGAGGCGGTCGGCGTCGGCATGATCGCCACCCGCCCGATTCCCGCCGGGACCGTGATCTGGGCGCGCGATCCGCTCGACCAGCGCATCAGCGGCGCCGCCTATGCGGCCCTGCCGGAAGTGATGCGCGAGCGCTTCACGCGCCACGCCTATCTCGACGACGATGCCCAGTGGGTGCTGTGCTGGGACGGCGCGCGCTTCATGAACCACGCCTGCGACTACAACTGTGTGTTCACGCCCTGGGGCGTGGAGATCGCCTGGCGCCCGATCGCCGCCGGCGAGCAGCTGACCAATGACTACGCGCTGCTCTACCTGGCGGACTACGAGGAATTCGACTGCCTGTGCGGCGCCGCGCAGTGCCGCGGCCACATCGACTCGCGCCAGCCGGAGGCGGTGGCGCCGCTGCACGCGCAGCGTCTGCGCCAGGCCCTGAACCTGGTCGATAAGGTGCGCCAGCCGCTCTGGCCCCTGCTCGACACCGCCCAGATCGCCCAGCTGCAGGAGGCCGCGCGCGATGCCGCTTGAAGACCTGAGCCACCTGGGGCGCGCGCGCCACTTCTGGATCATCGGCCTGGGCAGCGTGGCCCAGGGCCTGCTGCCGCTGCTACGCGAGCGCCTGGCCCTGGGGCCGGATCAAGTGACGATCATCGCGCCCGATCCGGTGGCCGGCTTCGTCAACGGCGAATTCGGGCGCTACGAATGTCTGGCGCTCGACGCCGAGAACTACCAGCAGGTGCTGGGCGCGCGCCTGCGCCCGGGCGACATGCTGATCTCGGTGGCCAATACGGTCTGCTCGCTCAGCCTGATGCGCCTGGCGCAGGAGCGCGGTGCGCTTTATCTCGACACCGTGATCGAACCCTGGGACGGCTGGTATGAAAACGCCGCCTTCAGCCATTCGGAGCGCAGCAACTACCGCCTGCGCGAACAGGCCCTGCAGGTGCGCGGCAGCGTCACGGCGGTCAGCTGCCACGGCGCCAATCCGGGCCTGGTCAGCCATCTGGCCAAACTCGCCATCGGCCATGTGGCCGAACGCCTCGAGCTGCCGGCCCAGACCCCGCGCAGCCAGGCCGAGTGGGCCGCGCGGGCGCGCGCGATCGATCTGCGCCTGATCCAGGTGGCCGAATACGACGCCCAGCAGACCACGCGCCCACGCGCGCCGCACCAGTTCTTCAACACCTGGTCGGCCGACGGCTTCATCTCCGAGGCCGGGCAGCCGGCCGAACTGGGCTGGGGCACGCACGAACGCGCGCTGCCGCCGGACGGGCATCGCCACGGCTTCGGCTGCGACGCGGCGATCTATCTCGCCAAGCCCGGCTACCAGGTCCGCGTACAGAGCTGGGTGCCGCGCGTCGGCGTCTACCAGGGCTACCTGATCACGCATAACGAGGCGATCTCGCTGCCCGATTTTCTGACCCTGCGCGACGCCGACGGGCGCGTGCTGTACCGCCCCACCTGCTACTACGCCTACCGCCCGAGCGACGCCACCATCGCCAGCACCCACGATCTGGCCGCGCGCTTCTGGCAGCGCGCCGACACGCGCGACGGGGTGCTGATCCACGATGTGGCTGCGGGCGACGACACGCTCGGCGTGCTGCTCGGCTATGGCCGGCACGGCTGCTACTGGTATGGCTCGCGTCTGAGCATCGCCGAGGCGCGCCGCCTCAACCCGCAGACCAATGCCACCACGCTGCAGGTGGCGGCCAGCGTGTTCGCCGGCGTGGTGTGGGCGCTCGAGAATCCGGAGCGCGGCGTGGTCGAGCCGGAGCAGATGGACAGCGCGCGTGTGCTGGCGCTGGCGCGCCCGTATCTGGGCGAAGTGTTCGGCGAATTCTCGGACTGGACGCCGCTGGCCACGCGCGACCCGATGTTCGCGCGCCCCTGCGATCCGGACGATCCCTGGCAGTTTTCGAATATGCGCCTGGACTGAGGGCGCGCCTCAGGGCGCCGGCAGGGTGACGGTCAGGCGCGTGCGCCCGTCCTCGCTCTGCATGGCGACCTCGCCGCCCTGCACCTCGGCCATCAGCTTGACCGAATAGGTCCCCAGGCCGGTGCCGCCGGCCTTGCCCATGGTGGCGTACTTGTCGAAGAAGCGCTCGCGCAGTTCGTTCGGCACCTCGCCTTCGTTGTCGATGCAGATGTGGGCATTGCCGAAGCCGGGCGCCACCGATACGACGATGATGCCGCCCTGGGGCGAAGCCTCGGCCGCGTTCTTGAAAAGATTCGAAAACATCGAGTAGCACAGCAGCTCTTCGCCGAGGGCGTCGCTGTCGATGCCGTCCTCGAGGCGGCAGCGGATCTCCTTCCAGGCGAAGGCGGCCTCGGTCTGCTGGGCCACCTTGCGCAGCAGCGGACCGAGTCCGAACTGCGCCAGCACCGGCTGGTACTGGCCCATCTCCATCTTCACCACGTCCAGGGTGCGGTTGACCATCTCGAGCGCGTGGCCGGCGGCGCTGGCCACCAGCTCCACCTTGTCGCGCAGGTCGGCCGGCAGGCGCGGGTCGGCCAGCAGCGACTCGGCGCACTGCAGGGCCACGCCGACCGGACTTTTCAGGTCGTGGCGCGTCATGCGGTCGACGTCTTCGCGCAGCTGGGCCGATTCGGCCAGCACGTCGTTCTGGCGCTGCAGGTCGCGCATCGCCGTCGACAGGGTCAGGTGGGCCGACAGGCGCGCCTTCAGGATGGTCGGGTCGACCGGCTTGGTCACGTAATCGACGGCGCCCAGCTTCAGCCCGGCCACCACGTCCTCAACGCCGTCGCGCGCGGACAGGAAGATCACCGGAATATTCGCCGTGCGCGCATTGGCCTTGAGCTGGCGGCAGACCTCATAGCCGTCCATCACCGGCATCATGATGTCGAGCAGGATCAGGTCGATGTGGAACTGGTTGGCGATCTCGATCGCCTTGCGCCCGCTGATGGCGACCTTGAGTGCGTAGTCGTCCTTGAGGGCGCCGGCCAGCACTTCGATATTGGTGGCGATGTCGTCGACGATCAGCACCGTGCATTTCTTCAGACGTTCGGCGATCGGCCGTTCAAGGCCGATGACGGCCGGCGCCGGCAGCGGCGGCGCCGCTTCGGGCAGGCGCGGCGGCGGCGCGCTTGGTGCGGCCGTCGGCGCCGCCGTCGGCACGCTCGGCGCCACCTGGGTCAGGCGCTGTTCGCGCGCCAGCTGGTCGGCCCCGGTCTCGGGCGGGCGCGGCGCATCGGCCACGGGGCCCAGCATGCCGAGGAATTTGCTGGCGAAGCTGTGCACCGTGAAGGGCTTGACCAGGTAGGCGTTCACGCCGGCCTTCATGGCCGCCTGCACGCCGGACGGATTGGCCTCCGCCGTCAGCATCATGAAGGGCGTCTTGCGATGCCGTTCATCGCGCCGCATCCACTTGAGCAGCTCGAGCCCATTCATCACCGGCATCGACCAGTCGGCGATGACGATGTCGACCGGCTGCTTGCGCATCAGCTCCTGGGCCGATTTGCCATTATCGGCCTGGAACACATTGAAGAAGCCGAGCTCCCCGAGCACGCCGCGTACAGCCGTGCGGATCAGCAGGTAGTCGTCGACGATGAGGATGTTGGCGGATTTGTCCATGGGCCCTAGTGTATCTCAGCGCGGGCGCAGGATGAAATCCTGACCGTTGAGGAAGCGCCCGTCGCTGCCGATCGTGACCGTGCGCGCCGGCGCCTGCAGGCCAAGCCGTTCGAGCTGCTGGGGCGCCACGCGCAGCGTGTAGGTGCCGGGCAGGACGAACTGCACGATGTAGAAGCCGTCGGCCGCCGTGCTGGCGGTATTGACCACCTGGCCGCGCGCGTCGAGCAGTTCGAGCGTCAGGTCGCCAGCGCCCTTGGCCTTGCCGGCTACGCTGACGGTGCCGTCGATTTCGGCCGTCAGCGCCAGCGGCAGCTCGAGCGTCTCCACATGGCCGGCGCGCGGCAGCACGCGCAGGCCGCGCGGGGCCGGGGTCCACTGCGGGTCTTCCAGCGTACCGATATTGACGGCCACGTCGGCGTACTGGTTCGGCGCCAGCTGCGGCAGCAGCAGCAGGCCGTCGGCATCGCTGCGGGCCGGCTGCAGCACGCCATTGATGTTCACCCCGGCCAGGCGCACCGGCGCTTCATCGGCATCCATCACCCCGTTCAGATTGCGGTCGACGAACACGCGCGCCGCCAGCGCGCCCATATTCGCCATCGGCTGGGCGCTGGTCTGCCAGCGTGCGCTGCGCGGCTCGCGCGCGGCCGAGATGAACAGCTGCGCGCCGAGCGCCAGGCTGCCCTTGCTGCGCATCAGAGTGAGCGCGTAGCCGAAGCTGCCCAGGCTCTTGGTCAGGCTGGCCGTCAGGCGCGTATCCGGGTTGTCGAGCTGGCGCACCAGATCGAGGCCGAGCCGCATCTCCTCGCCGAGCGGCTTGTCGGCCGCCGCCCCGATCGTAGCCAGGCGCCGCTCGGGCCGCAGCGTGTAGCCGAACTGGCCGCGCAGGCCGACGTCGCGCCACAGCGAGGCCAGTTGCAGGCTGCCGCTGGTGTTGCGCTGCTCGCCCAGGCGGTTCCAGGCAAGCTGGTTGGTCACGGCCAGGCCCTGCAGATAGCCGACCGCCTGGGCCGCCAGCTGCTGGTTCGACTGGCCCGACTGCAGGCGGTCGCGCGTCAGCTCCAGGGTCAGCGGCATGCGGCGCAGCACATCGAGCGGCAGCAGGCCGTCCAGGCGCAGGGCGTCGCGCTGGCGCACCGGGTCGGCGCTGGCCACATACACGTCGCTGCTGAAGTCCTGCAGGCGCGTGTGGTTGCCCGAGATGAGCAGGGCCCCGGCGCGCGTCTTCACGCCCAGGTCGAGCAGGCGGCCGCCGCCCTGCTGCTGCACCAGATCGAGGGTGGCGATGGCCGGGCCGCCATACAGCAGCAGGCCGGCCTTCTGGTACTGCTGCAGGCCGCTCTGGCTCTCGCTCTGCAGCACGGCCGCATTCAGGGCCAGCGCGCGGCTGATCCCCAGCTGCACCTGGCCGAGCGCGTGCCGGTAGCCGTCGGCCGTGCGGTGCGCGGCCAGCGTGTAGAACAGCTGGCCCGGCACCAGCGCGCTGTCGTCGAGCAGGAAGGTCTGGCGCTCGACGCGCAGCTGGCCCTGGGGGCCGTGGAACACCAGGCGGAAGTTGTTGGCGCCGTACACCAGCGGGCGGTCGGCGAACACGTATTTGCCGTCCGCGCGCGACTGCTGGAAGCCGACCAGGGCCTCGTTGAAAAACAGTTCGACGTCCCAGCCCGGCGGCAGATCGCCCTGGAAGGTATGGCGGTCGAAGCTGCTGGCGCGGTTGAGCGGCAGGTTGCTGATGGCCAGGCCGTTCCCCGTAGGCGAGGAGCGCGTGACCTGGGCCAGGCCGGGCACGGCCACGCTGCCCAGCGCCAGGCTGCGCGCGCCCAGGGGGCCGAGCAGACCGCCCTCGGGATCGTCACGCCCGAGCGTCAGGCGGCGGCTGTTGGTGCCGGCAGCGCCGCTGCTGCCGCCGGCGATGAACATCTGCGCCTGCATGCCGAGCAGATCGCCCGCGAGGAAGGTGGTGGAACTGAGTTCGCGCTGGCGGCTGCCACTGCTGCGCGCCATGTTCAGGCCGAAGGTCTGGTCGATCATCGGCACGCTGGCCAGCGCATAGCGCGGCGCCACGCGCGGATAGTGGGGATCGACATAGGCGCCGCTGGTGCCGGCCTGGGCGGCGGCCTGCTCGCGCTTCAGGCGCAGCTGCAGCGGCAGCGGCTCGCGCGCCGTCACCAGCAGGGCCAGGCTGGACAGGTCGAGGCTCAGGTCGACCGGGAACCAGCGCGCCAGCAGGCTGCTGTCGACGTAGATGTCGTCCTCGGCCACGCGCACCAGGGCAGGATCGAAGCGCTCGCTGCGCTCGCCGAGGGTGACCAGGCCGGCGCGCGCGTCGAGCCGGAAGCCGCGCCCTTCCTGCAGAATGAAGCCGCTGGCCGTGCCCTGTTCGGGCTGGGCGCGCACGGCGATGGTCAGCAGGCGCGCCAGTTCGCCCAGCGGCAGAAAGGTCTGGCGCCCGAGCTGGTAGGCGCTGAAGCTGTCGGTCAGCGCGTCCTGCCCGAGGCGCACCTCGAGCAGCACCAAACTGGTGTCGGGGAAGGGCGCTTCGGCCGCCTGGGCCGCCAGCGCGGCCAGCAGGGCCGTTGCCGCCAGCGCCCGGCGCAGGCGCCTCAAGGCAGGGTGACGCTGGTCTCGGCCAGCGCCTTGCCGCCTTCTTCGGGGCGGGCATGGAAGCGCACCGTCAGGCGCCCTTTGCTCAGGCTGGTGCCCGGGGCCAGCGCCAGCTTGGCGCGGCGCAGCGCGTTGGGCACATACACGGCCACGCCGGCCGCCTTGGCCAGCACCATCTCGCTGCCGCCCTCGGGCGTGAAGCTGAGCACGATGTCGCCATACACGGAGCGGTTGCCGCTGCGGCTGATGTCGAAGGTGACCAGCTGCGGCTGGCCTTCGCTGCGCGCGGCCAGGGCCAGCTGGCCGAGGCTGACGCTGGCGCTGGTCTCGCCCTGGCGCACGATGACGGGGATCGACACGCCGACCAGGGCGGTCAGCTTGATGCCGACTTCATTGCTGGTGACGGTGGCGCCCTCGGCCGGGGCCGGGGCAGCCGGATCGGCAATGCGCTCGAACACCAGATGCGAGCGGTATTCGCCGGCGGCCAGATTCTCCGGCTTGCGCACCAGCACGCGCACGAGCTGGGAAGCGCCCGGGGCCAGCACGATCTGGCGCGGCGAATAGCTGATCATCTGGTCGGCGAACAGCTCGCCCGGCTGGGCCTGCTCAGCGACGGAGAAATCGCCGGTCTCGGACATGCGCCGGTTGACCACGCTGACGCGGTAGGTGGCGGTCTCGTTGCCGTTGTTGATCAGGTCGATCTGGGCCGAGCGCTGGTTCTTGTCGAGCACGATGCGGGTCGGGTTGATCATCAGGTCGGCCAGGGCCGGGCGGGCCGCCAGCAGCAGGCACAGGAGCAGGAGTCGGAGCATGGTTCAGGGATTATCGACGATCACGGTGAAGCTGCCGCTATAGCTGCCGCTGGCCTGGTTGGCATTGACCTGCAGGGTGGCGCCGACATACAGCATCTGGCTGCCGCCGCTGAGCAGACCGCTGCTGGCCGTGCTGTCGCTGGGCGTGCTGGTGAAGTGGTTCAGCACCATGGTCTGGCCATTGGCATTGACCAGGGTGGCCTGGCTGGGCAGGGTGATGGTGTAGGTCCAGTTGTTATTGCCGCTGACGATGAAGGCGGCCGGGCGTCCGCCATCGGAGCTGATCAGGGTCACCGCGCCGCTGGCCGTGCGCAGGCCGGCCGGGCTGACCGTCACGCTGCCGCCGCTGGCGGCGACAAAGCTGCCGAAGGCCAGGCCCTGGCTGGTGTTGATGCGAAACGGCACGGCGGCGGCGGCGCCACAGACGCCGGCCAGCAGCAGGCCACAGAGAAAACGGAAAATGCGCATGGGAGGCGGTATCAAGCAAACGGCCCGACGATAGCAGGCCGGCCGCGCTCCTGCAACTCAGTTGTAGTTGATGGTCAGCTGCAGCTTGCCCGGGGTGTTCGTGTCGGCCTGGGCCAGCACCACGGCCAGACGCTGGCCGACCAGGCCCGGCACGGTGCTGCTGGCGCTGGCCACGCTGGCCAGGCTGGTGCTGCCTTCCGCCGTGCTGAGGGTGGCGGACACGCTGGCGCCGTCCGTGCGCGCCGCAGCCGGGGTGGCGCTCAGGACCAGAGCGCCATTGCCGTTGTTGCGCACTTCGACCAGCACCGGCGCTTCCGGCGTGGCCTGGGGCAGCACGGTGGCGGCGGCCAGCGCAGACGCGGCGGCCGCCTCGGCCATCCCTGGAGTCAGGGGGGCGCAGGCGGCCAGCAAAATCAGCAGTTGGCGAAGGTCGGCTTGCATACCGACCGATTCTACGCCGCATTTTTCCAAAAGGAAACTAACCGCGGCGCCGGCGCAACGCTCAGTTGTAGTCGACCGTCACGCTGAAGCTGCCCGAATAGGAACCGGCCGTCTGCGAGGCGCCCACGGCCAGGGTGCCGCCGACGCTGATGGTGCCGGCGCCGGCGCTCAGGGTGCCGGTGCCGGACGGGTTCGAGGTGAAGCTCGAAATCGTCATCGCCGTGCCGGGGCCGCTCAGGGTGGCCGTGGTCGGCAGCGTGATCGCATAGGTGGCGGTGGTGTCGCCGGTGACGTTGAAGCTGGCGGCGCCGCCGGCGTTGAGCGAGGACAGGCTGACGTTCGAGCCGGTGCGGGCGCCGCCGGTGGCGATGGTCACCGTGCCGGCCGAGGTGGTCGGGGCGAAGGCGCCGAAGCGCAGGTCATTGGTCTTGGTGATCGTCATCGGGGCGATCACGGTGGCGGTGCCGCTGGCCGTGGCCGAGGCGGCGCTGGCGCTGTGGCTGAAACCGGCGGCGAGGGCGGCGAGGGCGATGGCGCGGATGAAGGTCTTGGTGTGCATGGTCTGCCTCAAAGGAATCTGTTGTTAGGGTGTACTGTAAAGACTGCTGGCGCGCTGTGATCGGTCGAACAGGGCCGTGTTTTGCCTGTATTTATCGGCGTATCAGTTGTAATCGACGCTCACGCTGAAGCTGCCCGTGTAGGCGCCGGCCGCCTGCGAGGCGCCCACGGCCAGGGTGCCGCCGACGCTGATGCTGCCGCTGCCCGCGCTCAGGGTGCCGCTGCCGGACGGGTTCGAGGTGAAGCTCGAAATCGTCATCGCCGTGCCGGGGCCGCTCAGGCTGGCCGTGGCCGGCAGGGTGATCGCATAGGTGGCATTCCCGCTCCCGGTCACGCTGAAGGCGGCGGCGCCGCCCGTGTTGAGCGAAGACAGGCTGACATTGCTGCCGCTGCGGCTGCCGTTGGTGGCGATGGTGACCGTGCCAGCCGCCGTGCTCGGGGCGAAGCTGCCGAAGCGCAGGTCATTGGTCTTGGTGATGGTCATCGGCGCGATCACCGTGGCGGTGCCGTTGGCCGTGGTGGACGCAGCCTGGGCCAGACTGGACAGGGCCAGCAGGCAGGCAGCGCTCAGGATGCGTTTGGACATTGTGCTCTCGACAATTAATGTTGCGATAAACGACAGATTAGCGAAATCTGTTCAACATTAATCGAAAGAACAAGACGGGGTTTCCCCCCGATTTCTAGTTGTAGTCGACCATCACCGGCAGCGGCGCGCCGCGCGTGGGCGGCAGCGCCAGGGTCGTGCTGCCGCTGCTGGGCAGGCTGTGCGCACCCGGGCTGCCGGGGCTGGAGACGCTGAAACTGTTGCCGGTTCCGCCATACACGCTGAGCTGGCCGGACGCGGCCGTGGCGCTCACGCCGACCACGCCCATCGAGAGCACGGTGGCGCTGGCGCCCGCCTGCGTCGAGGCCGCTTCATCATTGCGGGCCAGCAGCAGGGCGGCCACGAGCGAGGCCAGCAGCAGGGAACGGGAGACCATCGGGCAATCCACACACAGTTTATTGCCCTACAGCATATCCTTTCCTTGCGGAATCAAAACCCCGAATAGCGGGGTGTTTCTCAGAAGCAGTGTTCGGGCGCCGGGAAGCTGCCGTCCTTGACCGCCTGCACGTAGGCGCGCACGGCCGCTTCGATGCTGCTCTGGCCGTCCATGAAGTTCTTCACGAAGCGCGCCTTGCGGCCCGGGAAAACGCCGAGCAGATCGTGCATGACCAGCACCTGGCCGGCGCAGTCGGGGCCGGCGCCGATGCCGATGCTGGGGATGTGCAGCAGGGCCGTCGCTTCGGCGCCGAGGGCGGCCGGAATCGCCTCGAACACGATCAGCGCCGCACCGGCCGCCTGCAGGGCCAGAGCATCGGCCTTGAGCTGCTCGGCCGAGCTGTCGGTCTTGCCCTGCACCTTGTAGCCGCCCAGCTGGTGGACCGACTGCGGGGTCAGGCCGACGTGGGCGCAGACCGGCACCGCCCGTTCGACCAGGAAGCGCACGGTCTCGGCCAGCCAGGCCCCGCCTTCGAGCTTGACCATGTGGGCGCCGGCCTGCATCAGGCGCACGGCGTGGGTGTAGGCCTCGAGCGGGGTCGCGTAGCTGCCGAAGGGCATGTCGGCGACGATCAGCGGACGGCGTGCGCCGCGCGCCACGGCCGCCGTGTGGTAGGCGATGTCGGCCACCGTCACCGGCAGCGTCGAGTCATGGCCCTGGCAGACCATGCCGAGCGAGTCGCCGATCAGCAGCACATCGACGCCGCAGCGCTCCATCAGGGCCGCGAAGCTGGCGTCATAACAGGTGAGCATGGCGATTTTTTCGCCACGCGCGCGCATCGCCTGCAGCACCGGCGTGGTGACCGGCTTGAGCTGGGGTGCGGCCGGCGCGTTGTCGCCGGCGTTCTGGAGGTAGGAACTCATGCTTGCCTCGTGGTGGGTGGGGGCTAGGTCCGGAAAATGAAGTACACCGCGCCCAGCAGGCACAGGCCGGCCCAGACGTAGTCGAGCTTGAACGGCTGGCCCATGTACAGCATGGCGAAGGGCACGAACACGCTCAGGGTGATCACTTCCTGCAGGATCTTCAGCTGGGACAGATTGTAAGCCGTATGGCCGATGCGGTTGGCCGGCACCTGCAGCAGGTATTCGAACAGGGCGATGCCCCAGCTGATCAGGGCAGCCGCCAGCCAGGGCTTGCCGGCCAAATTCTTCAGGTGGCCATACCAGGCGAAGGTCATGAACACATTCGACAGCACCAGCAGGCCGGCGGTCTGGATAATGACGGGAAGCTGCATCGGATCTCCTACAGCGGCGCGATGCCCTGCTCGCGCACGGCGGGCAGAAAGGCGCGCGCCGGGCCCAGCCCGGGCACGCTCAGGGCCGGTGCGATGTCGAGCAAGGGCACCAGCACGAAGGCGCGCGCGCACATGCGTGGGTGGGGAATATGCAGGCCCGGCATGTCGACGATCAGATCATCGTAGAGCAGGATGTCGAGGTCGAGCGTGCGCGGAGCATTGCGGTAGGGCCGTTCGCGCCCGTGCGCCTGCTCGATCGCGTGCAGGGCGTCGAGCAGGGCGTGCGGGGTCAGCCCGGTTTCGATCTTGGCCACGGCATTGATGTAGTCCTCGCCCGCGGACTCGATCGGCGTGGTGCGGTACAGCGGCGAACTGGCCAGCAGGCGGCAGGCCGGCGCCGTGTCCAGGCGCGTGAAGGCCTCGCGCACGGTGGCGCGCGCGTCGCCCAGATTGGCGCCGATGCCGATGTAGGCGATCATGCGTCCGCGCCGCCGCTGTCGCCGCCTTCGCCGCCCTTGCGCCGGCGCCCGCCACGGCGCGGCCGGCGCTTCTTGGCCGCGGCCCCGAGGCCGCTGTTGGCGGCCTGGATCAGGCTGTCGCGCGCGTCGAGATCGGACGCCTCGTAGAAGTCGCGCCACCAGTTGCCCAGTTCGTCCTCGAGCTCGCCCGAGGCGCAGCGCAGCAGCAGGAAGTCGTAGCCGGCCCGAAAGCGCGGATGCTCGAGCAGCTTGTAGGGGCTCTTGCCGACGCGCCGCTCAAAGCGCGGCTGCATGGCCCAGATGTCGCGCATGTCGGTGGCGATGCGGCGCTGCAGGGCCAGCTTCTCGGTCTGGGAATCGAGCACGGCGTCGGCCGCCAGGTGCAGGGCCGGAATCGGCGACTCGCCGGCGGCCTGGTAGGCGGTCCACTTTTCCAGCACCTGGTGCCACAGCAGGGCGGCGAACAGGAAGCCCGGCGAGACGCCCTTGCCGGCCATGATGCGCTGGTCGGTCGCGTCCAGCGCCAGGGTCACGAACTTCATGCCGATCGGCTGTTCGAGCACCACGTCCAGCAGCGGCAGCAGGCCGTGGTGCAGGCCTTCCTTGCGCAGCTGCTCGACGCAGGCCATCGCGTGCCCGCTCATCAGCAGCTTGAGCATCTCGTCGAACACGCGCGCCGGCGGCACATTGTTGATCAGCGGGGCCATCACATGGATCGGCTGGCGCGTGGCCGGCTCGATCTCGAATTTCAGCTTGGCCGCAAAGCGCACCACGCGCAGCATGCGCACCGGGTCCTCGCGGTAGCGCTGCTCGGCCTGGCCGATGATGCGCAGCGTGCGCGCGCGGATGTCGGCCACCCCGCCGTGGTAGTCGAGCACCTGCTCGCTGGCCGGGTCGTAGTACATGGCATTGATGGTGAAGTCGCGCCGCGCCGCGTCCTCGTGCTGGGGCCCGAACTGGTTATCGCGCAGCACGCGCCCATGCTCGTCCTTGGGCGCATTGCCCGAGCCGATGCCGCGGAAGGTGGTCACCTCGATCAGCTCCTGGCCGAACATCACGTGCACGATCTGGAAGCGCTTGCCGATGATGAAGGCGCGCCGGAACAGGCGCTTGACCTGCTCGGGCGTGGCATTCGTGGCGACGTCGAAATCCTTGGGCTTGACCCCGGTCAGCAGGTCGCGCACGGCACCGCCGACGATGAAGGCGGCATACCCGGCCTCCTGCAGCGTGCGCGTGACCCGCACGGCGTTCGGCGAAATCAGGGCCGGGTCGATGCCGTGCTGCTCGCGCCCGAGCACGTCGGGCTGGCTGGGGTCGCGCGCGGCGCCGTCTTTGACGCCGAGGAATTTGCGGATCAGTTTCTTAATCATTGAACAGATGCAGGATGGGCCAGCCATGCTGGGTCGCGTGGGCGGCCAGGGCGGCATTCGGGTTGGTGGCGACCGGGTGGGTCACCAGGGACATCAGCGGGATGTCGTTTTGCGAATCGCTGTACATGGTGCTGCGCTCGAAGCTGTCGAGCGTGCGGCCGAGCCCGGCCAGCCAGGCCTGCACGGCGCGCACCTTGCCGGGGCCGTTCGTGTGATCGCCCAGCAGGCGCCCGGTCAGGTTGCCGTGCGCGTCCTCTTCGGGCACGGCGGCGATGTGGTGCGGCACCCCGAACAGCTGGACGATCGGCGCCGTCACATAGCGGTTGGTGGCCGTCACCACGCCGACCAGGTCGCCTGCGTCGAGGTGGGACTTGACCAGTTCGAGCGCGCTGGGGCGCAGATTCGGCCGGATCACCTCGTCCATGTAGCGCGCATGCATGGCGTCCAGTTCGGCACGCGGCCAGCGCGCCAGGGTCCCCAACGCAAAGCCCAGGTACTCGAGCGGATCGAGGGTGCCGGCCTTGTATTGCTCGAAGAAGGCGTCGTTGCGGCGCCGGTGTTCGACCGGATCGACGGCGCCGATGCGGACCAGGAATTCGCCCCATTCGTGGTCGGAATCCACGGGCAGCAGGGTATGGTCGAGGTCGAACAGGGCGAGGCGATTACTCATTGTTGGGACGTCAGCAGGTCGCGCAGCAGCGGCAGGGTCACCGGGCGCTGGGTTTCGAGCGAATACTGGTCGAGGGCATCGAGCATCGATGACAGCGAACGCATATCGCGTTGGAAATGGGAAAGCAGGTAGGGTAACACGGCTGGCGAGATCGTCAATCCGCGCGCCTGCGCCGCCTGGCTCAGGGCGGCGATCTTGTCCTCGTCCGACAGGCCATGCACCTGGTAGACCAGGCCCCAGGCCAGGCGCGTGCGCAGGTCCTCGCGCACCGGCAGCACGGCCGGCGGCACATTGCCCGTGCAGACCAGCCAGGCGCCGTGCTCGCGCACCTGGTTGAACAGGGCGAAGGCGTCGATCTGGGCCGCGGCCGACAGCAGCTGGACGTCGTCGATCAGGTAGAGGTCGGTGTCGGGCGTGTAGGTGAAGGCGGCGCTGCCGGCGTCCGGACGCAGATAGCGCGCGCCCGGCGTCGCCGCCAGGCCCTGCAGCAGATGGGTCTTGCCGGCGGCCGGCTCGCCCCACAGGTAGAGGAAATGTTCGCGCGCGGCGCGGCCCGCCACCTGGTGCAGCACATGCGCCAGTTCCGCGTTCTGTCCGACTTCAAAATTGTCCAGGCGGTGTGCCGCTTCGGCGCCCAGATCCAACACCAGCTGTTTCATGGAGCGCGATTATAAAAGCTGCTGGCCAGATAGTGGCGGCGCAGATGGCGGCCGGCCACCAGCAACACGGCCGAGGCCGGCAAGGCGAGCAGCACGCCGGCGAAACCGAACAGCTGCCCGAAAGCCATCAGGGCGAAGATCACGGCCAGCGGATTCATGCCGATCCGTTCGCCGACCAGGCGCGGCGTCAGGTAGAAGCTCTCGAGCACCTGGCCGCCGCCGTAGATAATTGCAACTGCAACTAATCCATGCCAGCTCGAAAACTGCAGCACGGCCGCGATCAGGGCCAGGGCCAGGCCGATGCCGTAGCCGAGGTAGGGAATGAAGACCAGCAGGCCGGTCAGGATGCCGACCGGCAGGGCGACATCGAAGCCGGCCAGCATCAGGCCGGCCGAGTAGTAGACGGCCAGCACCAGCATCACCAGCAGCTGGCCGCGCAGATACTGGGCGAGCAGGGAATTGACTTCGCGCCCCATGGCCGTGGCCGGCTTGAGCCAGCGGCGCGGCACGGCGCCGGCGATTTTGTTGAGCAGGTGATGCCAGTCGAGCAGCAGGTAGAACAGCAGCACCGGCACCAGGATCAGGGTGCCGATCCAGCCCATGACGGCCGAGCCGCCCGTCTTTACCGAGCGCAGCACGGCGCCCCAGATTTCCTCGCTGCCGCCGGCCAGGTGCTGGGTCATCAGCTCGCGCAGGCCCGAGCCGTCGAGCTGGACATGGATGCCGAGCGCGCCCAGGCGCGGCGCCAGGAAATCGTTGAGGCGCTGCAGGAACTGCGGAATCTGGGCCTGCAGCAGGGGGATTTCGGCATTCAGCACCGGCACCACGATCAGCACCAGGGCCAGGATGGCGGCCAGAAAGCCGCTGATCACGACGCTGACGGCGAGCGTGCGCGGTACCCCGATCCCGCGTACATGCAGGTGGTCGAGGTAGTCGACCGCGCCATTGAGCGCGTAGGCGAGGATGGCGGCGGCGATGAATGGGGTCAGGACCGGCCCCAGGGCCAACAGCAGCGCCAGGAAAGCCAGCCCGAGGGCGAGCCAGAAGGCGCTTTCCTTCTGTTCCGGCGATAAGGAAAAAGGCATGAGGGCGGGCTGTTTTGTTAAAATAGAGGGCTAACGTTCCTTATTTTACCGCCTTCAGCGGCGAGCACACCATGAGCCAATCCACGCCTGTCTCCCTGTCCTATCGTGACGCCGGGGTCGATATCGACGCCGGCGACGCCCTGGTCGAAGCGATCAAACCCTTTGCCAAGCGCACCCTGCGCGACGGCGTGATGGGCGGAATCGGCGGCTTCGGCGCCCTGTTCGAAGTGAGCAAGAAGTACAAAGAGCCGGTGCTGGTGTCCGGTACCGACGGCGTCGGCACCAAGCTCAAGCTCGCTTTCGAGCTGAACCAGCACGACACGGTCGGCATCGACCTGGTGGCCATGAGCGTCAACGACATCCTGGTGCAGGGCGCCGAGCCCCTGTTCTTCCTCGACTACTTCGCCTGCGGCAAGCTGAATGTGCCGCAAGCGACCGACGTCATCAAGGGCATTGCCCAAGGCTGCGAGATCGCGGGCTGCGCCCTGATCGGCGGCGAGACGGCCGAGATGCCGAGCATGTATCCGGATGGCGAGTACGATCTGGCCGGCTTCGCCGTCGGCGCCGTGGAAAAGAGCAAGATCATCGACGGCAGCAAGATCGTGCCGGGCGACGTGGTGCTCGGCCTGGCGTCCTCGGGCGCGCACTCGAACGGTTATTCGCTGGTGCGCAAGATCATTTCCGTGGCCAAGCCCGACCTCGACGCCGACTTTCACGGCCGTCCGCTGCGCGACGTGCTGATGGCGCCGACCCGCATCTACGTCAAGCCCCTGCTGGCGCTGATGGACACGCTCGAAGTCAAGGGCATGGTGCACATCACCGGCGGCGGCCTGGTCGAGAACATCCCGCGCGTGCTGGGCGCCGGCCTGACCGCCGCACTGGACAAAGACAGCTGGCCGCTGCCGCCGCTGTTCCAGTGGCTGCAGCAGCATGGCGGCGTGGCCGACGCCGAGATGCACCGCGTGTTCAACTGCGGCATCGGCATGTGCGTGATCGTCTCGGCCGAGAACGCCGCGGCCGCCGAAGCCCAGCTCAAGGCCGCTGGCGAGACCGTCTACCGGATCGGCACCATCCGCGCCCGCGCCGAAGGCGAAGCCCAGACCACCGTCAGCTAAACCCGTACATCCCAAACGGTGTCAGGTCCGGCAATCGGACATTTGAGAACTTCCGCTCGCCGCCGTTGTCGCACATCGCGCGTGACAGCAGCAGGGGAAGAAAGTTCTCAGATGTCCGATTGCCGGACCTGACACCGTTCCGTTTCTAGTCCAGCGTCAGCGGTAGCTGGCGCTGGCGTACGCCGGTCGCCGCGTACAGGGCATTGGCCAGCGCCGGCACCACGACCGGCGGGGCAATCTCGCCCAGGCCGGTCGGCGGCGCCTCGGGACTGCCGACGAAATGCACCTCGATGCGCTCAGGCGTCTCGTGCAGGCGCAGCATCGGCGTGTCGTGAAAATTGCTGTTGACCACGGCCCCCGCGCGCAGCTGCAGCCCGCCATGCAGGGCCGCGCTCAGGCCCCAGATGATGCCCCCTTCGATCTGCTGGCGCGCTCCGTCCGGATTGATGACGCGCCCGCAATCGACGGCGGCCACCACGCGCGTGATGCGCCAGGCGCCATCGCGCCGCGCCACTTCCACCACCATCGCGCAGTAGCTGTCGCCGTGCAGATACGGATAGGCGGCGATGCCGCGTCCGCGCACGCTGCTGCTGGCCCAGCCGGACAGGCGCGCCACCGCTTCGAGCACGCGCCGCTGGCGCTGCTGGTCGACCTGATAGCGGCGCCCGGCCGCCTGGGGCGCGCCGCTGGCCATCTGGCGCAGGCGGAACTGGAGCGGGTCCTGCTGCGCCAGCGCCGCCAGTTCGTCGATGAAGCATTCCTGCCCAAAGGCCCAGGCATTGGCCACCACCGAGCGCCAGGCGCCGCCCTGCAGCGGGCTGCTGCTCTGGCATTCGGCAAACGCGTAGCGGTAGTGCGCGCTGTCATACGCGAACCACGGGATCTCGCCGCTGGCGTCGCCAAAGTAGGCGCGTGTCTCGGTATGCGCGAAACTGGCCAGCCGGCCCTGGCCGTCGAGCTGGGCGCGGTAGGCCTGGCGGCTGTGCGGGTGCACGTGGTCGTGGCGGATGTCGTCGCTGCGCGTCCACAGCACCTGCACCGGCAGATTGCCGGCCGCCGCCGACACGCGCAGGGCTTCGAGCGCCGTGTCCATGTAGTAGCGGCGGCCGAAGGCGCCGCCGGCAAACTGCGGATAGATCGTCACCGGGATGCCAAACAGGGTGCTCAGGTGGTCGCGCCACCAGCCCGGCGATTGCGCCCCGACCCAGACCTCGGCGCGCGTGCCCTGATGGTGGGCGACGGCATTCATCGGCTCCATGCACAGATGGGCCTGAAACGGATAGTCGTAGCGCGCTTCCAGGCTCGACCCGCTGACCGCGGCGCCGCGTTCCAGCAGCGGCTGCGCGCTGGCCAGGCGATCGTCCAGATGCTGCGACCAGCTGGCCGTGTCCTCGCCGCCGGCGCGCACGGCCGGCGCTTCCCACTCGACCTGCAGGGCCTCGCGCCCGCGCAGGGCGGCCCAGCTGTTCTCGGCCAGGACCGCCACCGCGTCCTGGGTCGAAAAGCGGGTGGCAGGGGCGGCCACGCCGCGCTGGGCTTCGTGCGCGCCGTCGATGCGGAACACGGCCTTGACCCCGGGGATCGCGAGCGCGCGGCTGGCGTCAAAGCGCAGCAGGCGGCCGCGGTGGCGCGGGCTGCGCGCCAGCACCGCCACCAGCATGCCGGGCAGGCGCCTGTCGAGCCCATACGGATGCTGTCCGCGCACGATCGCGTCGGCATACACATTCGGCGCGCCGGCCGAAGGGGCGCCGGCGGGCGCCAGCTCCGGCTTGCGCTGCTCGAATTCGGCCGCCGTGGCGGGCGGCGCGGCCAGGGCCACGGCGCGCTCGGCCAGTTCGCCAAAGCTGGCCGCGCGGCCGCTGGCCGGATCGCGCACCTGGCCCTCGGCCACCTGCAGCGTGGCGGCCGGCTGGCCAAAGCGTTCGGCCGCGGCGGCCAGCAGGGCCTGGCGCGCCAGGGTGGCGCCGCGCCGCAGCGGCTGGTACTGGTTCTTGATGGTATTGCTGCCGCCGGTGCCGCCCAGCGTGTAGCGGCCGTCGGCGGTGGAGGCGACCGGCGCCACCTTCAGCTGGTCGAGGCGTACGCCGAGCGTCTCGGCAAACACCAGGGCCATGGCGGTGGCCACGCCCTGGCCCATCTCGAAATGGGTGAAGGTAAACAGCATGCTGTTGTCGGGCCAGATGCGCAGGTAGTAGCCGACATCCAGACCGGCCGGGGCCGCCTTGGCCGAGAGCAGCAGACCGCCGCCGCTGGCGCCCAGCAATTGCAGAAAGGCGCGCCGCTTCATGCGCTGCCTCCGGCGGCGCGCGCGATGGCGGCCAGCACACGCGGATAGCTGCCGCAGCGGCACAGATTGCCGTCCATGGCGGCCGTGATCTGCTCCGGCGTCGGCTGCGGATGGCGCTCGAGCAGGGCCACGGCGCTCATGATCTGGCCGGCCTGGCAGTAGCCGCACTGGGCCACATTGCAGTCCTTCCAGGCCTGCTGGACCGGGTGCAGGCGGGTGCCCTCGGCCAGGCCTTCGATGGTGCGCACACGCTTGCCGGCGGCCGCCGCCAGCGGCGTGCTGCAGGCGCGCACGGGCTCACCGTCAAGGTGGATCGTGCAGGCGCCGCACAGGCCGGCGCCGCAGCCGAATTTGGTACCGGTCAGCTGCAGCAGGTCGCGCAGGACCCACAGCAGGGGCATGTCGGGCGCGGCCTCGACGCTGCGCGGCTGGCCATTGAGGGTGAAGCGGGTGGTCACGGCATTCTCCGAAAAGGGAATGCCGCCTAAGCTTACCGCCCTAGATTAAGCAAACGTTAACACCGCCCGCGCGGCCTCAGCGGGCCAGCAGTTTGGGCAGGCGCGGGGCGCGCAGGCCGGCGCGCTCGGGCAGGGCGCTGCCCAGCAGCGGACGCAGATAGGCGCGGAAGGCTTCGGTCACGTGGTTGCCTTCGGCATTGATCAGCGCATCCTCCATCACGCGCGTCTTGGCGGCTACCGCCTCGAGCGGCTGCAGCACGATCTCGCTGCAGTAGTCGCCCGTGCGGCGCAAGGCCACCGAGCCGCGCTCGGCCCCGCCCTGCGCGAACTGGACGGCGCGCTCGCCGACCTCGCGCGCTTCGCGCTGGTCGACCTCGGACACGCAGCCGAGGAAGCTGCGCTGCAGATAGCCGAAGGTGTCGCCGCGCACGCGCTTGATGCCGAGCTTGGCCTTGATGGTGTCGCACAGCAGATCGGCCAGCGCCCCGGTGCCCGACAGCTGCACATTGCCGTGGGCGTCGCGTTCGACCTGGCTCGACAGCTGGGTGATGATCGGCGCGCCGCTGGCATCGTGGATGCCTTCCGAGACGGCGATCACGCAGCGCCCGAGGCGGCTGTAGACGGCCTGCACGTCGGCCAGGAAGCGCGCCGTGTCGAAGGTGCGCTCGGGCAGGTAGACCAGGTGCGGCCCCTGGTCCGGATGCTGCTGCAGGCCGGCCGCAGCGGCCGTCAGGAAGCCGGCATGGCGGCCCATGACGACGCCGACATACACGCCGGGCAGGGCGGCGTTGTCGAGATCGGCGCCGGCGAAGGCCTGGGCGACGAAGCGCGCGGCCGATGGATAGCCGGGCGTGTGGTCGTTGCCGACCAGGTCGTTGTCGATGGTTTTCGGGATGTGGATGGCGCGCAGCGGATAGCCGGCGGCGGCGGCCTGCTCGGCCACGATGCGCACCGTGTCGGACGAGTCGTTGCCGCCGATGTAGTAGAACTGGCTGATCTGGTGCGCCTGCAGCACCGCCAGGATCTGGGCGCAGTAGGCGGCATCGGGCTTGTCGCGCGTGGAACCGAGCGCCGAGGCGGGCGTGGCCGCCACCCGCTCGAGCTGGGCCGTCGTCTCCTGGCTCAGGTCGAGCAGGTCTTCGTTGAGGATGCCGCGCACGCCGTGCACGGCCCCATACACGCTCAGGCCGTGGCGGCGCGCTTCCTGCACCACCCCGACCAGCGACTGGTTGATCACGGCGGTCGGGCCGCCTCCCTGTGCTACCAGAATCCTTGCTGCCATGGGGCCTCCTGTGAATGCTTGGCCCCTATCCTACACGAGCCGCTCAGGGCTGGCCCAGATGGCGCGCGAGGAAGGCGGCGATGCGTTCCCAGGCGTCGATCAGGTGGGCCGGATTGCGCAGGATGTTGCCTTCGTCCTCGTACAGATACTGGTCCATGGCCAGCTGCTGGGCGCGGCCGGCCTCCTGCAGCTGGTTCATATTGCGCTGGACCAGCGGCGATTCCTCGATCCCGTGCAGGCTCAGTACCGGGGCGCGCGGCGCGCTCGCCAGCACGCTCGGCAGGCTGGCGGCCGGGCCGTAGGCCTGCTCGACTTCGAAGGCTTCGTAGCCGGCCGGCGTGGCCAGCAGCAGCGGCAGGCCGCGCGCGTAGGTATTTTCATAGCTGAGGCTGCCGTTGAGCTCGGCCACGCAGGCCGGCCGGGCCTTGTCCTGCAGCGCGCTCAGCACGGCCAGATAGCCGCCGCTGCGCTGGCCGACCACGCAGATCTTGTCGGCGGCGGCCAGGCCTTCGGCCACGGCCCAGCGCACGCTGTCGAGCACATCGTCGAGGGTGGCGCGCCCGAGCTGGCCGAGACCGGCCGCGAAATGGCGCTGACCGAGGCCGTTGCGTCCGCGCAGCTGCGGCTGCAGCACCGCATAGCCGCGGCTGGCCAGATACTGGGCTTCGGGCTGGAAGCCGTATTCCTGGCGCGGGGCGAACGGGCCATCGGTCAGCAGCAGCACCAGCGGCAGCTTGCCCTTGGCGCCGTGCGGACGGTGCAGCCAGGCCGGTACGGCCAGGCCGTCGCGCGCGCGGATGCTGACCAGTTCCGGCTCGGCCAGACTTTTCACGTCGAGGGCCGGGCGGCTGGCGCCGAGCGGGCGCAGCTTGCCGCTGACGCGGTCGAAGATCAGCCAGGCCTCGGGCTGGGTGCCGGAGAAGGCGCGCACCAGCACATACGGCGCGTCGCCCGTCTGCGGCAGCGACAGCTCATTGGTGGTCGAGCGCAGCAGGCCGTCGACGCGCTCCTGCAGGCCGCGCAGCTCGGGCAGGAACCAGGCGGTGTCGGGCGCGGCGGCGCTGTAGCGCAGCCCGGCCAGGCGGCCCTGGTAGAAGATCGGTTCGCCGCTGAAATCGTAGTCGCTCAGTTCAACCGTGGCCTCGGCCGCCAGCTGGCCGCTGGCCGGGTCGAGCCGGTACAGCGCGCGCTTGTCGCCGCCGCGCGTGGCCGTCACATACAGGCTGCCGTCGGGCGCGCCGAAGGCCGGCAGGATGGCCTGGGTCGGCTGATTGCTCGGCCAGCGCGCCAGCACGCGCCACTGCTCGCTGGCGCCCTCGCGCAGCTGCAGGCTGTCCTGGCCGTCGGCGCGGCTGACGGCCAGGCGCGGCTCGCCCTTGGCGTCGATCAGCCACTGGCGCACCTGGCCCAGATTGTGGGCATAGGCGCGGTAGCGTCCACTCGCCACCTCGGTCTGCAGCAGGTTAGCATAGCTGGGGCGGCCGTCGCGGTCGCTCATGGTCTGCAGCGCCCAGAAGCGCTGGCCGTCGAGCGCGGTGGCGCGCAGCAGCGGCAGGGCGCTGCTGGGCAGCGCCTTCTCCAGGCTGGCGCGGTAGTTTCCCGAAAGGTCGGCGCGGTTGTTGCCGTCGGCGTCGACGCCATACCAGCCGAAGGTCAGGTTCGGCGCCTGCAGCGGGCGCACACGCCGCTCGCCGAAGCGAAACAGCAGGCGCTGCGGGCCGACCCAGGCGAACTGGGTGACGTCGGCGCCCGGGTCGCTGGCGATGATGCTGCGCTTGTCGCTGTCGAGTTCGATCACGGCCAGCTGGTCCACCCCCTGGGCCGACAGCACGCGCAGGGCCACGCGCCGCCCATCGGGCGAGAGCGCGGCCTGGCCGACCTGGGGCGGGCTGAACACGGCGGCGGCCGGCAGCGGCGCGGCCAGGGCGGAGGGCAACAGCAGGCTGGCGGCCAGGGCCAGCAGAAGGCTTCGGGTCATGGCAATGTGTATAAAAGTGAAAGCATGACTCTACGCGGCCCCCACCGCTTTGGCTACCCCAGTGTGGCTCAGGGTAGACGTTCGCCTTCGGGCGCGCGCAGGTAGTCGACCAGGGCGTCGGTGTTGCGGTCGGGCGGCACCGTCAGCAGGCTGACCACGACCAGGGCCAGCAGCCCGGCCGGCACGCCGAAGATCCCGGCCGAGATCGGGGCGATGTGGAACCACTGGTTGGCCGCGCTGCCGCCCAGCTGGGGCAGGGTGTGCAGCAGATACCAAAGGCAGGTGAGAAAGCCGGCCAGCATGCCGGCCACGGCCCCGGCGCGGTTGGCGCGGCGCCAGAACACGCCCAGCACCAGGGCCGGGAACAGGGTCGAGGCGGCCAGCGAGAAGGCCACCCCGACCAGCGACAGGATGTCGGCCGGGCGCTGCGAGGCGACATACGCGGCGATGAAGGCCACGCCCAGCAGCAGCAGCTTGGAGATGGTCACCCGCTTCTGGGTCGAGGCCTGCGGATCGACGATCTTGAAGTAGATGTCGTGCGAGAGCGCATTCGAAATGGCCAGCAGCAGGCCGTCGGCGGTGGACAGGGCGGCGGCCAGGCCGCCGGCCGCCACCAGACCCGAGATCACATACGGCAGCCCGCCGATTTCGGGCGTGGCCAGCACCAGCACGTCGGTGTCGATGGCGATTTCGGCCAGCTGGATGATGCCGTCGCCGTTGACGTCGGCCACGCTGATCAGGGGCGCGGCCTTGTCCACATTGGCCCAGTAGTTGACCCAGCCGGGCAGCTCGGCGAAGGGACTGCCGACCAGCTGGGTGTAGAGGTCGAACTTGACCAGCACGGCCAGGGCCGGAATGCACAGATAAATCAGCAGGATGAAGAACAGGGTCCAGAACACCGACACCCGGGTTTCCGCCACCGAGGGCGTGGTGTAGGAGCGCATCAGGATATGCGGCAGCGCGGCCGTGCCCAGCATCAGGCACAGCACCAGGGCCAGGAAGTTATTGCGCCGGATGTCTGAGCCGGCCCGGTCGGGCGCGGCGAACGGCTGGGCATGCGGCTGCGGCGGCTGGGCGCGTCCGAGCAGCAGGGCCTGGGCTTCGCGCCAGCTGCTGGCCGCTTCCTCGGCGCTTTTCGGGTAGGCCAGCAGCTCGCGCTCGGCGCGCCGGATGTCGACCAGCGAGCCATTATGCTGGCGCACGTGGTCGAGCCGGCGCTGGACCTCGAGCCGGCCCTGCTCCCACGAGGCGGGCAGGCGGGCGATGCGCTGGCCGAGTTCCTCGGCGCGGTTGCGGTAGATCGTGCGCACCTGCTCCTCGCGCGGGGCCAGCGCCAGTTCGGCCTCGCGCGCGGCCAGCTGCGGCAGCAGGCTGCCATACGCGACCTGGGGCAGGGGATTGCCCGTGTGCTTGGCCGACAGCCACATGGTCGGCAGCAGGAAGGCCACCACGATGATGATGTACTGGGCCACCTGGGTCCAGGTGATGGCGCGCATCCCGCCGAGGAAGGAGCAGACCAGGATCGAGGCCAGGCCGAGGAACACGCCGACCGAGAAATCGACGCCGGTGAAGCGCGAGGCGATCAGGCCGACCGCGTAGATCTGCGCCACCACGTAGGTGAAGCAGACGATGATGGTGGCGCCGACGGCCATCATGCGCACCAGATGGTGGGCGCCGCCCGAGCCGCCGCCATAGCGCACGCCGAGAAAATCGGGGATCGTGTACTGGGCGAACTTGCGCAGATAGGGGCCGATCAGCAGGGCCACCAGCACATAGCCGCCGGTCCAGCCCATGATGTAGGCCAGGCCGTCGAAGCCGTAGGCATACAGGCCCCCGGCCAGCGAGATGAAGGACGCCGCGCTGATCCAGTCGGCCGCCGTGGCCATGCCATTGAAGAAGGCCGGCACGCGCCGCCCGGCCACGTAGTACTCGGACACATTGCCGGTGCGGCTGATCACGCCGATGGTGGCGTACAGGCCGATGGTGGCGGCCATGAACAGATAGCCGATCCACTGGCGCGGCATGCCTTCGCGTTCGAGCATGAACAGGGCCGCCAGGAAGCCGGCGAAGCAGGCCGTGTAGGCCAGGTAGTAGCGCGCCAGGCGCTGGGCATAGGTCAGGCGGCTCATGTGTCCTCGCGTCCGAGCGCGTCCAGGCGGCGCATGGCCAGCGCGTACACGCCGATCAGGATCAGGTAGACCAGGGCCGCGCCCTGGGCCGCGAAATAGAAGGACAGCGGCCAGCCGAACAGGGTGATGCCTTGCAGCTCGCGCGCGAACCAGACCGTACCGACCGTGGCCAGCAGCCACACGGCGAGCAGGCCAAAGCTGAGGCGGCGCACGCGCTGCCAGTGGCGCGCGCGGCGCGCCAGCACGGCGGCCACCAGGACCGGATCGGGACGGGCCGGGCGCGGCGGCGCGGCGGGCGGCGGGGGCGCGTTCATGCGGGACTCTCGGGCGCGGCCGGGCGCGGAAAGCTCAGGCGGAACAGGCAGCCGGGCAGCTTGGGGTTGGGCGCGCGCGGGTTGGAAAACAGGTCGATCTCGGCGCCGTGCTGCTGGGCGATCTCGCGCACGATGGCCAGGCCCAGGCCGGAGCCGGGCGTGCTGTGGCCGAGGATGCGGTAGAAGCGCTCGAACACCTTGCTGCGTTCGGCGGCGGCGATGCCGGGGCCGGTGTCCTCGACTTCGAGCAGGGGACCGTCGGCGCCCTCGCGCACGCGCACGGTGACGCTGCCGCCGCGCGGCGTGTAGCGCAGCGCATTGTCGATCAGGTTCGACAGCAGCTCGCGCAGCATCAGCGGGTGGCCGTCGATGAGCAGGGCGGCGCCGCTGTCCTCGAAGCCGAGGTCGATGCCATTGTTGAACGAGGCCGGCACCCAGTCCAGCACGGTCTGGCGCGCGATCTCGGCCAGGTCGAGCCGGTGCAGCGACAGGCCGGCCTGCGGCTGGTTCTCGGCGCGCGCCAGGGCCAGCAGCTGGTTGACCAGGCGCGTGGCCGACTCCGAACTCTTGGCCAGCTGTTCGAGCGAGCGGTGGATCTCGTCCACGTTCTCCTGGCGCAGCGCCAGTTCGGACTGCATGCGCATGCCGGCCAGCGGGGTCTTCATCTGGTGGGCGGCGTCGGCGATGAAGCGCTTTTGCATGTCGATCGACTGCGACAGCCGGTCCAGCATCTCATTGAGCGAGCCGACCAGGGGCGAGATCTCCTCCGGCACCTGGCGCGCGTCGATCGGCGACAGGTCGTCGGGGCGGCGCGCGCGGATGCGCGCCTGCAGCTCGGCCAGCGGCGACAGGCCGCGCGCCAGGGCCAGCCAGACCAGGGCCAGGATCACCGGCAGGATGATGAACTGGGGCAGGATCACGCCCTTGATGATGCTGTTGGCCAGCTGGCCGCGCTTGTCCAGGGTTTCGGCCACCTGCACCAGCACGGCCTTGGTTTCGTCGGGCGCGGCGCTCGGGTGCAGCACCACATACTGGTAGGCCACGCGGATCGGGGTGGCGCGCAGGCTGTCGTCGCGGAACTGGATCACGCCCGTGCGGCGCTCCTCGTCGAGCGGCAGCGGCAGCTCGCGGTCGCCGTCGATGAATTCGCCGCGCGGGCCGAGCACCTGGAAGTAGACGGTGTCGACGTCGTCGGCGCGCAGGATGTCGCGCGCCGAGCCGTTCAGGCGCGCCACGATATGGCCGTCGACTTCCTTGATCTGCTGGGCCAGCACGGTGACGCTGTCCTCGAGCGCGTGGTCGAAGGGCTGGTTGGCGATCGACTTGGCGACCAGGTAGGTGATCGCGATCGACATCGGCCACAGCAGCAGCAGCGGGGCCAGCATCCAGTCGAGGATCTCGCCGAACAGCGAGTGCTGGATGGCGGCCTCGCTGTCGGCCGGCGGCGGCACGTACAGCAGCGGATCGCGCCGCGGCGCCTCCGCCTCCACCAGACCGGCGTCGCGTTCGTTCACTTCGGGGTGTCGCTGAATTTCTCGAGGCAGTAGCCGAGGCCGCGCACGGTGGCGATGCGGATCCCGCCCACCTCGATTTTCTTGCGCAGGCGGTGCACATACACCTCGATCGCGTTGTTGCTGACTTCCTCGCCCCACTCGCACAGGTGGTCGACCAGCTGCTCCTTCGACACCAGGCGCCCGGTGCGCGCCAGCAGAATCTCGAGCAGGCCCAGTTCGCGCGCCGACAGGTCGAGCATCTGCTCGTTGATGTAGGCGCTGCGTCCGACCTGGTCGTAGGACAGCGGACCGTGGCGGATCACGGTGGGGCCGCCGCCGGCGCCGCGCCGGGTCAGGGCGCGCACGCGCGCCTCCAGTTCGGACAGGGCGAAGGGCTTGGCCATGTAGTCGTCGGCCCCGAGGTCGAGGCCGGTCACGCGCTGCTCGATCGAATCGGCGGCGGTCAGAATCAGCACGGGCAGGGTGGAGCCGCGCGCGCGCAGGCGGCGCAGCACGTCCAGACCGGCCAGGCGCGGCAGGCCCAGGTCCAGAATCAAGAGGTCGAACTCCTGGGTCGACAGGGCGGCGTCGGCTTCCTGGCCGTCGGCCACGGAATCGATGGCGTAACCTGACTGGCGCAGGGAGCGCGTCAGGCCGTCGGCCAGCACGCTATCGTCTTCGGCAAGTAGAATACGCATGGTGGAGCGTATTCTGGGGCGCAGAACCGTTTTGAGCAACATCAAAAAGAAAGCGCTTGCCAAAACTACTGTTTGTTTATACAGTATCGCCTGTACCCCTTCCATGCAAAGGTAAAGACCATGATCGACGACAAAAAAGCCGCAGTCCCCGCCGCCGAAAAAGCCAAAGCCCTGGCCGCCGCCCTGGCCCAGATCGAGAAACAATTCGGCAAAGGCTCGGTCATGCGCATGGATGGCAGCGAGCCGGTCGAGGAAGTCCAGACCGTCTCCACCGGTTCCCTCGGCCTCGACATCGCGCTCGGCGTCGGCGGTCTGCCGCGCGGCCGCGTGGTCGAAATCTACGGTCCCGAGTCCTCGGGTAAAACCACGCTGACCCTGCAGACCATCGCCCAGATGCAGCGCATGGGCGGCACCTGCGCCTTCATCGACGCCGAGCACGCGCTCGACGTCACCTATGCCCAGAAGCTCGGCATCAACCTGTCCGAACTGCTGATTTCCCAGCCCGACACCGGTGAACAGGCGCTCGAAATCTGCGACGCCCTGGTGCGTTCCGGCTCGGTCGACCTGATCGTGGTCGACTCGGTGGCGGCCCTGACCCCGCGCGCCGAAATCGAAGGCGACATGGGCGACGCCCTGCCCGGCCTGCAGGCCCGCCTGATGTCCCAGGCCCTGCGCAAGCTGACCGGCACCATCAACCGCACCAATACCCTGGTCATCTTCATCAATCAGATCCGCATGAAGATCGGCGTGATGTTCGGCTCGCCCGAAACCACCACCGGCGGCAATGCCCTGAAGTTCTACGCCTCCGTGCGTCTGGACATCCGCCGCACCGGCTCGATCAAATCGGGCGACGAGGTGATCGGTTCGGAAACCAAGGTCAAGGTCGTCAAGAACAAGATCGCGCCGCCGTTCAAGGAAGCCCACTTCGACATCCTGTACGGGGAAGGCACCTCGCGCGAGGGCGAAATCCTCGACCTCGGCTCCGAGCACCGCATCGTCGAAAAGTCCGGCTCCTGGTACAGCTACAACGGCGAGCGTATCGGTCAGGGCAAGGACAATGCGCGCACCTTCCTGAAAGAGCGCCCGGCCCTGGCGCGCGAAATCGAAAACAAAGTCCGTGCCGCCCTCGGCGTGCGCGAACTGCCCCCGATCGCCGGCGACAAGCCGGAGCCGGCCGCCAAGCTCAAGGCTGTCGACTAAGTCCGTCTCCTCACACCGCAGGACCGTGCCATGCCAGCTCCTCAACCCAGCTTAAAGGCGCGTGCCCTGCGGTACCTCTCCCAACGCGAGTACAGCCGTCTGGAACTCGCGCGCAAGCTCGCCCGCTATGTCGGCGAGGACGATAATCTCGAGGCCCTGCTCGATACGCTCGAAGCCAATCAGTGGCTGTCGCAGGAGCGCTTTACCGAGTCGCTCGTGCACCGGCGCGCCGCGCGCGCGGGCAATGCCCTGATTCTGGCCGAACTCAGCGCCCATGGCGTGCAGGGCGCGGCCCTGCAGGAGGTCAAGGCCGAGCTGGCCGAGTCCGAGGTGGCGCGCGCCTGCGCCCTGTGGCAGCGCCGCTTCGGCGCGGTCGCCAGCGACCCGGCGGCGCGCCAGAAGCAGGTGCGCTACCTGATGGCGCGCGGCTTCTCCTCGAGCGCGATCCGGCGCGCCGTGCAGGGTCCGATCGACGAAGACTGAAACCCTCGCGTGACTTTTGCCGTGCTTCTGACCTAAGATAGCTGTACATCTTGACAAGAGCGGGAGCCGGTCCATGGACCAACTGCGGTTTGCCATCAGCGAGCGCCAGTCCGGCCTGGACGAAGGCCAGAGCGCCTTGCCGTTTGCACTGCTGCTGGAATTCCAGCGCGACGTCGCCGATTTCCTCAAGGGCAGCAGCCGCGAGCTCGATCTGGCCCAGGTGGCCCTGCAGCTCGACCAGGACGGCGGCGCCCTGGTGCTCCACTGCGCCGGGCTCGGCCCCGCCGCCAGCCTGTGGAGCGACCTGGCCTTTCTGGCCAGCCCCGACACCCTGCATCTGATCGACGCGCGCCGCGCCGCCGTGCTCGAGCGCTGGCAGGCGGCCGTCAAGCAGCAGCCGCAGCGCCGCTATGCGATCGACGACGGCAGCGGGGCCGCGCGCCTGCGCGTCGATGCGCGCACCCATCTGTCGAAAACCGATGACGTCTGGGTGTATGTCGACAAATACCTGCACGGCCGCATCATCGACATCGGCGGCAAAAACAAGGCCAATATCCACCTGGAACTGGAAGGCGGTGGCCTGCTGACCGTGCACGCCAGCCACGAGGCGCTCGCGCGCGACGAGCAGAACCGCCTGTACCGGCCGGCCCTGCTGCACGTGAGCGCCGAGGAAAACCTGATCACCGGCGAACTGCGCCAGGTGCGTCTGCTGGCCTTTGCCTCGCACCAGCCGGCCTTTGACGAGGCCGAGTTCGAACGCATGGTCGCGCGCGGCACGGCCGCCTGGCAGGGCATCGGCAAGGCGGCCGACTGGGTCGACCAGCTGCGCGGGGCGCAGGCATGAAGCCGGCCGTGCTGCTCGACACGAGCTTCCTGATCTGTCTGTTCGACCGCCAGCGTGCCGCCCATACGGTGGCGCGCCAGTACTACCGCCAGATGCTGGAAGCGGCGATTCCGATGTACCTGTCGGCCATCGTGGCCGACGAGATCTCGACGCGCCAGCAACTGACCGACCTGCCGCTGAAAAACTTCCGTCCGCTGCCCTTCAATATCCCGCACGCGATCCTGTCGGGCCGCCTGAGCCAGGCCCTGGCCGCCCAGGACGGCGAGGACGAGGGCGCGCCGGTCCCCGTGCGCGGCGACATCAAGCTGCTGGCCCAGGCCGAGCACGAAGGCATTCCCCTGATCCTGACCGAGGACGCGAATACGCTCTATCATTACGGGGAGCGCCTGCGCCTGGCCGGCCAGTCCCAGGTGCGCACCGTCCTCTTGAGCCACGGCTACGCACCCGAGGCCCTGCGCCCCGACGGCCAGCGCAGCCTCGATTTCTAGGGCGTTATAAGCCTGGCGCAAGTGATTCTTGTGAGATATCACCGAAAGCGTTTCTCCCGGGTAAGAGTTGGCCGCGTGTGCATGAAGCGCTCTGAGCTGTGGTAAACTTAGTGCGTTTAAGCAGCGCCGCAGGAGCGGTAGTTGCCGTAGAAACTGCGGCAACGTGCACAAGGCACACCGGCTGCAAACCCCTAAACGCCGCATCCCGGCATCGATTTATGCCCCTGTCCGCCCCAGTCGCCCGACGCGCATTGCGGCACACGCGCTCCATTCAGGTACTCGCCTTCCAGCGTGAGGACGGCCTGTGGGATCTGGAAGCGTGTCTGCGCGATGTGAAGTCCTTCGACGTGACGCTCGCGAGCGGGACGCGGCCTGCCCATTCCAACCTGCACGATCTGCATCTGCGCCTGACCATCGACACCGACTTTGTGGTGCGCGCGGCCGAGGCCAGCTCGGATGCGGTGCCTTACCCCGGCTATTGCGAGCGCATCGGCCCGGCCTACCAGCAGCTGGTCGGCCTGTCGCTGATGCGCGGTTTTCGCCAGGGCGTGAAGGAGCGCCTGTCCGGCGTGCTCGGGTGTACGCACCTGACGGAATTGGCCCAGGTGTTGCCAACGGCGGCCATCCAGGCCTTCGCCAACGACGTGCTGAAAACGCGCGATGGCGAGCACGATGATGGTCTGCCGCATCAGCCGTTTCAACTGGATAAATGCCATGCCCTGCGGACCGATGGTCCCGGCGTGGCCCGGTTCTACCCGCGTTGGGCCGTCGCGCCTGGCGCGCTGCAAACTTCGTCCGATTCATCCATTTATCAGTTTCAAGAAGGGAAGCCAGCATGAAAATCCATGAGTATCAAGGCAAAGAAATCCTCCGGAAGTACGGAGTGACGGTCCCGCGCGGGATCCCGTGCATGTCCGTGGACGAGGCCGTCAAAGCGGCTGAAACGCTGGGCGGTCCGGTCTGGGTGGTCAAGGCCCAGATCCATGCCGGCGGCCGCGGCAAGGGCGGTGGCGTGAAAGTCGCCAAGTCGCTCGAGCAGGTGAAAGACTATGCCAACCAGATCATGGGCATGCAGCTCGTCACCCACCAGACCGGTCCGGAAGGCCAGAAAGTGCGCCGTCTGCTGATCGAAGAAGGCGCCGACATCCAGAAGGAACTGTATGTCTCGATGGTGACCGACCGTGTCAGCCAGCGCGTGGTGCTGATGGCCTCGAGCGAAGGCGGCATGGACATTGAAGAAGTCGCCGCCACCCATCCGGAAAAAATCCACAAGGTGACGATCGACCCGAGCGTGGGCCTGACCGACGCCGACGCCGACGACATCGCCGCCAAGATCGGCGTGCCGGCCGCCTCGATTGCCGCTGCGCGCGCCAATCTGCAGGGCCTGTACAAAGCCTACTGGGAGACCGACGCCTCGCTGGCCGAAATCAACCCCCTGATCCTGACCGGCGACGGCAAAGTCATCGCCCTCGACGCCAAGTTCAACTTCGACGCCAACGCCCTGTTCCGTCATCCGGAAATCGTCGCCTACCGCGACCTCGATGAGGAAGATCCGGCCGAAGTCGAAGCCTCGAAATTCGATCTGGCCTATATCTCGCTCGACGGTAATATCGGCTGCCTGGTCAACGGCGCCGGTCTGGCCATGGCCACCATGGACACCATCAAGCTGTTCGGCGGCGAGCCGGCCAACTTCCTCGACGTCGGCGGTGGAGCCACGGCCGAGAAGGTGACCGAAGCCTTCAAGATCATGCTGAAAAACCCGGGCCTGAAAGCCATTCTGGTCAACATCTTCGGCGGCATCATGCGCTGCGACGTGATTGCCGAAGGCGTGATCACCGCCTCCAAGGCCGTGTCCCTGGGCGTGCCGCTGGTGGTGCGCATGAAGGGCACCAATGAAGATCTGGGGAAGAAGATGCTGGCCGACTCGGGCCTGCCCATCATCTCCGCCGATACGATGGAAGACGCTGCCAAGCTGGTCGTGCAAGCCGCCGCTGGCCAAGCCTAATGTGAAGGAAACACCATGTCGATTCTGATCAACAAAGACACCAAAGTCATCACCCAAGGTATCACCGGCAAGACCGGCCAGTTCCACACCCGCATGTGCCGCGACTACGCGAACGGCAAGGAATGCTTCGTCGCCGGCGTGAACCCGAAGAAGGCCGGCGAAGACTTCGAAGGCATCCCCATCTACGCGACCGTCAAGGAAGCCAAGGCCCAGACCGGCGCCACCGTGTCGGTCATCTACGTGCCGCCCGCCGGCGCCGCGGCCGCCATCTGGGAAGCCGTCGAAGCCGAACTCGATCTGGCCATCTGCATCACCGAAGGCATCCCCGTGCGTGACATGATGGAAGTCAAGGACCGCATGGCCAAGGCCGGTTCCAAGACCCTGCTGCTGGGTCCGAACTGCCCGGGTCTGATCACCCCCGACGAAATCAAGATCGGCATCATGCCGGGCCACATCCACCGCAAGGGCCGCATCGGCGTGGTATCGCGTTCGGGCACGCTGACCTATGAAGCCGTGGCGCAGCTGACCGCCCTCGGCCTCGGCCAGTCCTCGGCCGTCGGTATCGGTGGCGACCCGATCAACGGTCTCAAGCACATCGACGTGATGAAGATGTTCAACGACGATCCGGATACGGACGCCGTCATCATGATCGGCGAGATCGGCGGTCCGGACGAGGCCAACGCCGCCTACTGGATCAAGGACAATATGAAGAAACCGGTGGTCGGCTTCATCGCCGGCGTCACCGCGCCCCCGGGCAAGCGCATGGGCCACGCCGGCGCGCTGATCTCGGGCGGTGCCGACACCGCCCAGGCCAAGCTGGAAATCATGGAAGCCTGCGGCATCACGGTCACCAAGAACCCGTCCGAAATGGCGCGTCTGCTGAAAGCCATGCTGTAATTTGTAAAACGGCTGCAAGCTGTTGAATAATGAGGGGAGCCGCGTGCTCCCCTTGTTTTTTTCAGCGCGGCAGGAGACCCGGTGGCGACAATTCTGATCACGCGCGACGGCCAGCCCGTCCAGGAAGTCGAGTTGGTGCGCGAGCGCATGACGCTCGGGCGCCATCCGAGCAATGACATCGTGCTCGAGCACCGGGCCGTGTCGGCGCGCCACTGCGTGTTTACCTGCATTCTCGATGACGCTTTTCTCGAGGACCTCGATTCGACCAATGGCACCTTCGTCAATGGCCAGCGGATCCTCAAGCATGTGCTGAACGCGGGCGACCAGATCACGGTGGCCAAGTACCAGATCGCGTTCCGCCCGGGTCCGCGGCGCGCCGCTGCGCCGGTCCCGGCCACGGCCGCCGCCACGCCGGCGCCGCCGCTCGGCCAGATCCGCGTCGAGAACGGCGCCAATGCCGGCAAGACCCTGCTGCTGAATAAGCCGCTGACCACGCTTGGCCGGCCCGGCGTGCTGGTGGTGGTCGTCACGCGCGGGCCGGCCGGCTACACGGTCGCGCATATCGACGGCGACAGCGTGCCCCAGCTGAACGGCAAGCCGATGGCGCGCCAGAGCGCCTGTGTATTGACGCCGGGCGACACGCTCGATCTGGGCGGCACGCGCATGCGCTTCGAGCCGGCGCCTGCCTGAGCCCGCTTGGCACGCAGGTTGCTTATTGAACGCACATCGAATGACCCGAGGAGCTATGCCATGAAGCGAATCCCCCGCCGGCGCCTGGCGCGCGGCTTTACCCTGATCGAGCTGATGATCGTGGTTGCCATCATCGGCATCCTGGCATCGGTGGCGATTCCGGCCTATCAGGACTACGTGGCCAAGTCGCGCTTCGCGGCCGCCCTGGCCGAGATCTCGGGCGGCAAGATCGGGGTCGAGGCCACCCTGAATAATGGCGATGTTCCCGACATCAACAACATCGGGCTGCGCACCCCGACCGACAGTTGCGACATCACCGTGACTGGCGACAATACAGGCACCGGCGTCAACATCATCGAGTGCACGATCAAGGTCGGCCCCGACACGGTGAAGAACCACACGATCACCCTGACCCGTTCGGCCGGCGACACCGGCACCTGGTCCTGCGCCAGCACGGTGGCGCAGAAGTATGCGGGCAAGCCCGAGGCCTGCGTCGGCACCTGAGTGCGCGCTGCCCAACACCAGCGGCCCCTGCGGGGGCCGTTTTTTTTTGCAGCGCAGATGCGGAATTTTGTCAGCGCGTTTTGCGCCTGCCTAAGATTGCAGCAAGTGTCTGACAGTTTTTGTCAATTCAGGGACAAAAAGTGTCCGTGCATGCGGGCTGGAGGGGTTGGCACGCCGATTGCTACATGGGAAGAGCGGTAACGCTTTTTCACCCTTACTGGAGATTGACATGAAATCGATGAAGATGATCAAGAAAGCCCAAGCCGGCTTTACCCTGATTGAACTGATGATCGTGGTTGCCATCATTGGTATCCTGGCTGCCGTGGCTATCCCGGCCTACCAGGACTATGTGGCCAAATCGAAATGGGCCTCGGCTCTGGCGGAAATCTCCGGCGGCAAAACCGGCGTGGAAACCGCGCTGAACGATGGTTCGGCACCGACCCTGGCCGCCACCGGCCTGGCTGCTGCCACCACCAACTGCTCGACCATTGCGGTCGCTGGCGACGGCACCACCACGGCTGCCACCATCACCTGCACGATCAACGGCGGCCCCGCTTCGGTCGCTTCGAAGACCATCACCCTGACCCGTGCCATCGGCGCCACCGGCACCTGGTCCTGCGGTACTCAGGCTCTGCAGAAATACGCCGGCCCGACCAGCGTCTGCACGGGTACCTAATCGCGCCCCTGGCCAGCCTACGCTGGCCGCCACCAGAAACCGCCCGCCTGCCGGGCGGTTTTTTTTGCTCCACAGATAAATCGGGGTCAGACCCCATTTTTCCGATCGGATAAATGGGGTCTGACCCCATTTTTTCTCGGGGCGCTCAGACGATCTTGGCGCGGTCGGAGATCAGGGCTTCGTAGGTGAGGTTCTGCAGCAGCGTGTAGTGGGATGGCTCGAGGCCGAGGAATTGCACGCCATAGGTGTAGATCGGCTCGCTGTCGGGCCGGTCCTCGACCACGCCGGCATTGCGCACGGCCGCCTTGGTAGTGACCCGCACCTGGAGATTGCCCGGCTGGGTCAGCAGGGTGAAGGACAGATTGATCTGCTTGTCCAGCTCGGACAGCTTGCGCGGCGACTCGATCAGCGCCCCCGATACCGACAGATTGACGATGAAGACATTGCAGGTGGCGAAGGCGCGCGAGCCCGTTACCTGGGCCGGAATGTCGACCTTGACGCGCACGGCGGCGCGCAGGCTGGTGCCCTGGATCTGGTCGGGGAAGCTCAGGTGCACGTAATTGATCGGGCGCGGAAACGCGCGCAGCACCGTGCAGGTGAAACTGCACACGTTCACGCCCGTGAACACGCGGATGGTCAGCTTCTCGCCTTCGTTCAGGCCGATCGGGGCGCCGTTCTCGAACGGCGTCTTGACGATCAGGTACTCATCCCGCACATAACCAATCAGTGAGGAAAAGTATTGGACGGGCTTGATCGTCCGGTGCGTGAGAAATTGCAGGCGCCCGCCCACCTGCAAATTCATGGCATCAAATTCGAAGGGTTGCGGCTGCGCTTCGGGAGAGGGTTTGCTCATCCTTGTTTTTTTGATTCCGAATCTTGCCGATAAGCATAAGACTACTGCTTTTGTGACAAGGTGTCGAGTATCGCCAGTGACAAAGATGTAAATACTTCAGGCAAGCAGGAAACGCAGCGGTTCCTCCAGCCGGGCCGCCCAGGCCGTTTCGAGATGGGCGGCGCCGGGGAATCGGCACGAGCGGAAATTCGCTGCGCCATAGCCGGCCTCGCGCACTAGCAGGTCGACCCAGTCCTGATGCGGCGGGTAGAGCGCGTCGAGCGTCTGGTCGCCGGTGTCGAGATAGAGCCGGTGGCTGGCCGGATCGGGCAGATGGGTCTGCAGGTAGCGGAACAGGGCCAGGGGCACGCTCGCGTTCTGGGTCATCAGGCCGGTCCAGTGGGTCGACAGGCCGGCCGCGCCGCCGAACACCTGCGGGTATTCGCACAGCGCGTAGAGCGAAATCAGGCCGCCCATGCTCGAGCCCATGATGGCGGTGTCGGCCCGTCCGGCGCGGGTCGGGTAGCGCGCGTCGATGGCCGGCTTGAGTTCCTCGACCAGAAAGCGCAGATAGGCGTCGGCCTGGGGCGCGCCGCCCAGGCGCTCGCGCACGGCCGTGTCGCGCAGGGCCGGCGGCAGGTAGTCGAGTGCGCGCTGGGGAAAATATTCGGCCGTGCGCAGGCCGTCCTTGTTCCAGATGCCAACCACCATGGTCGGCGCCACGGCGCTGCTGGCGATCAGGCGCGCCAGGGTATCGGCCACCTGCCAGGACTGGCCGTTCCAGGTGCTGCGCGCATCGAACAGCATCTGCCCGTCGTGCATGTAGAGCACGCGCAGCGGGCGCTGTCCGTCGTGCCCGGGCGGCAGCCAGACGTCGATATGGCGCGCCGGCACATGGCGCGAGGGGAAATCGGCCAGGCGCTCGATCCGGCCCACGCCGACCTGGGGCAGACCGGCCGCGCGCGCCAGCGGCGCCGCCAGCAGGGCCAGCAGCAGTTGGCGGCGCTGCCGGCTCATACCGCGGCCACCCAGTCGCCCGATTTGCCGCCGTGCTTTTCGAGCACGCGCACATTCGTCATCAGCATGCCGCGGTCGACCGCCTTGCACATGTCGTAGATGGTCAGCAGGCCGACCTGCACGGCCGTCAGCGCTTCCATTTCGACCCCGGTCTTGCCATAGGTTTCGACCTGGGCGCGGCAGTGCACGCCGGGCAGGGCGTCATCGACCTCGAAGTCGACCGCCACGCGCGTCAGGGCCAGCGGGTGGCACAGGGGAATCAGGTCGCTGGTGCGCTTGGCGGCCATGATGGCGGCGATGCGCGCGATGCCGAGCACGTCGCCCTTTTTGGCCGTGCCTTGGGTGATGTGGGCCAGCGTGGCCGGCAGCATGCGGATCGAACCGGCGGCCACGGCCACGCGGGCGGTGTCGGCCTTGGCGCCGACGTCGACCATATGGGCCTGGCCGGCGGCATCGAAGTGGGTGAGGGTGTCGGCGGAACTCATGAAAGCTGTAACAAACTGTGAGGGAGGCGCGGCCGGGACTGGCATTGTGCGCGGCTGCAGGTATCATAGCACCGTGCTCACTGATCCCGTCCTCCGTGCCGTCCGCCGCGCCCTGGCCCTGCTGGGCTGGGCGACGCTGTCGAGCCTGGCCTTGGCCGCACCGGCCGGCCCGGCCGCGCCGCAGCAAGCCGAGCTGCCTCAGCTCGGCGATGCCGCGCGCGAAGACCTGACCCCGGTGCTCGAACGCCGCCTGGGCGAGGAGATCATGCGCGACATCCGGCGCGACCGCGACTACCTCGACGACGACGTGCTGATCGAATACCTGAACCAGATCGGCAATAATCTGGTGGCGGCGCGGCCCGGCGCGCGCGGCGACGCCAATTTCGACTACTTCTTCTTCGCCGTGCGCGACCCGGCCATCAATGCGTTTGCCCTGCCGGGCGGCTTCATCGCGGTCCACTCGGCCCTGCTGCTGGCGGCCCAGAATGAATCCGAACTGGCCTCGGTGCTGTCGCACGAAATCGGCCACGTGGCCCAGCGCCACATCGCGCGCATGCTCGGCCAGCAGCGCCAGGACGCCCTGATTCCGCTGGCGGCAATGGTGCTGGCCGTGCTGGCCGCGCGCTCGAGCCAGACCGCGTCCGACGTGCCGATCGGCGTGCTGATGGGCGGGCAGGGCCTGGCCATCCAGCGCCAGCTCAATTTCTCGCGCGATGCCGAGCGCGAGGCCGACCGCGTCGGCTTCCAGATCATGACGGCCTCGGGTTTCGACACCTCGGGCATGGTGGCCTTCTTCGGCCGCCTGCAGACGGCCATGCGCGTCTACAGCGATGTGCCGTCCTGGCTGCTGAGCCACCCGCTGACCCAGGAGCGCATCGCCGACATGCAGGCGCGCATCCGCGAGGCGCCTTACCGCCAGCGCGCCGACAGCATCGACTTCCACCTGGCGCGCGCACGCACGCGCGTGCTGCAGGATACGAGCGACGCCGCCCTCAGCGAAACGCGCAAATTCTTCGAGACCCAGCTGCAGCAGGAAAGCCGCCAGCAGAAGACGGCCGCCCAGTACGGCCTGGCCTGCCTGGCCCTGCAGCGCGGCCAGCTGGCCGAAGCCCAGCAGTGGCTGGACGCGGCCCAGACCACCTATGCCAAGCCGCGCCCGGGTGTGCTCTCAGCCGCCGCCAGCGACAGCGATGCCGGCGCCATCTTCGCCCTGACCGCGCTCGAAGTGAAGCTGGCGCCGGGCCAGCCGCCGGCCGTGCTGGCCGCCGCCCTGGACGAGGCGCGCGCGGCCCATGCGCGTTACCCGCTGGCGCGCGGGATTGCGCGCCGCCTGGCCGACGCCCTGTACGCCAATGGCCGCTACGAGGAAGCGGCCGCCTATCTGCGCGACCAGGTGCAGCAGTACCGCAGCGAACCGAAGCTGCACGACGCGCTGGCCAAGACCTATGCGGCCCAGGGCAAGATCGCGCTCCAGCATCTGTCGCTGGCCGAATCGTATGTGCTGCAGGGCGGCACCATGGCCGCGCTCGATCAGCTGGCGCTGGCGCGCAAGGCGCCCGACGCCACCTTCTACGATCAGGCCATCATCGACGCGCGCGAACGTGAGCTGCTGGCGCGCCGCAAGGAAGAGATGAAAGAGAAGAAGCAAAACGGTTAAGCGCACGCCGCGCAGGCGTGCATCCGCAGTTCCACACCACAAGGGGAGTTCATCATGCAGAAATTCATCGCCGTCGCCATCGCCGCCCTGTTCGCCACCAATATCGCCTTCGCCGAAGACGATTGCGCCGCCAAGGCGGTCGGCAAGAATGGCAAGCCGCTGGCCGGCGCCGCCAAAAATTCGTTCATGAAGAAGTGCGAAGCCGAGGCCAAGGCGGCCGCGCCGGCCCCGAGCTGCGAAGCCAAGGCCATCGACAAGAACGGCAAGGCCCTGGCCGGCGCCGCCAAGAACGCCTTCATGAAGAAGTGCGAGGCCGACGCCAAGAAAGGCTAAGCAGGCTGCGGGTGTTGCACATAGCCGAAGCGGGCCGGCAGGCTGGCCCGCTCGAGCGCTTCCACCTCCAGGGTCTGGCCGGCGACCGTCAGCTGCAGCCGGCCACGCGGCGCGGCCAGCCAGTCGAGCAGGCCATCGTCGGCCAGCGGCGCGCCCTCCAGGCGTAGCAGGCCGAGCAGGCTGGCGACGTCGCGGTCGTCGATCTGGGCCAGGCGGCCGCCGGCCCGCACCAGCACCTCGCCAATCTCGGTCAGGCCGGCCCAGTCGAGCGGACCGGCCGGCTCGCCCGTGTGCAGCAGCAGACCGGCCTCGGGATCGGTGCGCGCCACGAAGGGCGTGGTTTCCAGCGCCACATACACGCGCTGGGGGCCGTTCTGAAAATACCAGCAGCCGCGCGCGTCGGCCAGATAATTGCGGTTGATGAAGCCGACCAGGGCTGGGTTGCTCAGCTTGTCGCCGGGCAGTTTCAGCTGCTGGGCGCGCTCATCGCGCATGCGCCAGTGGCCGCGCGCATCGAGCGCCAGCCAGCCGTAGCAGTGGGGCACATTCGGCCATTTGGCCATGGCCTGTTTGACGATCTCATCCATATCAAGCGTGGTCGAGGAAATGCAGCAGGCGCTGCGGCAGCCAGTCGAGCCGGCCCGGCAGGCCGCCGACGGCAAAGCCGACATGGCCGCCATGTTCGGGATAATCGAGCGTCACCGCGGCCGAGGCATGGCGCGGCAGGTGTACGCCGGGCAGAAACGGGTCGTTGCGGGCATTGAGCACGAGGGTCGGCACGGTGATGTCGGGCAGCACATGCTTGGCGCTGGCGCGGTCCCAGTAGTCGTCCGTGTTGCGGTAGCCGTGCAGCGGCGCCGTCACCACATTATCGAAGGCATACAGGTCGCGCGCGGCCAGCAGGGCCTGGCGGTCGAACAGGCCCGGATACTGCTGCAGCTTGGCCAGGCACTTGGGCTTGAGCGTCTGCAGGAACATGCGCGTGTACAGGCGGTTGAAGCCGGACGACAGGGCCGCCCCGCCCGCGGCCAGGTCGAGCGGGGCCGAGACGGCGCAGGCCGCGCGCACGAAGCCGGCGCCGCTGCCTTCCTCGCCGAGCCAGCGCAGCAGGGCATTGCCGCCGAGCGAGACGCCGCACGCGTACACGGGGCCGCTGGCGCGCGCGGCCAGGCGCCGCAGGATCCAGTCGATTTCGCGCGCATCGCCCGAATGGTAGAAGCGCGGCGCACGGTTGAGTTCGCCCGAGCAGCCGCGGAAATGCGGCACCGCCCCGGCCCAGCCGCGCGCCTGCACGGCCGCCATCAGGGCGCGCGCGTAGTGGCTGTCGGACGAGCCCTCGAGCCCGTGGAACAGCACCACCAGCGGCTGGCCGGCGGCGGCGTCGATGAAGTCGACATCGATGAAGTCGGCATCGGGCGTGTCCCAGCGCTCGCGCCGGTAGTGCAGGCGCGGCTTGCGGCTCCAGAGTGCCGGGACGATGGTTTGCAGATGTCCGCCCGGCAGCCACACGGGCTGGGTGTAGTGCATGGTCAGTGCAGGATGGCTGGCATGTTCGGCAAGGCTGGCGCATTGCCGGGCGCCACAGAGGCATGGTGCAGCACCAGCCGCCAGCCTTTGGGCGTCTTGTGGTAGACATTGGTGGCGACCAGATAGTTCGGTTCGCCGCTGGCCAGGGTCGCGCCTTCGATCACCGTGTGCACCGAGGCCATCAGATTATGGGTCTCGTGCAGGGCCGAGGGATGGATGTCCAGGCCGCCATGGGACAGAATCGCTTCCCACGAGGCCTGGATCTCGGCATGCCCGTGCAGGCGCGGCCCGCCCGGGTGGATGCAGACGATCTCTTCGTCGTCGGCCCAGAGCGCCATCAGCGCGGCCACGTCGCCGCGGTTGATCGCATCGTAGAAGGCCGTTTCGACCTCCTGCGGCGAGCCGTTATTGTGCTTGCGGCGCTTCTCGGCCATGGGCGTCAGTGGTGCCCGGCCGACACGCCCGGCTTGAGCTGGTAGACGGTGCCGCAGTACGGGCATTTGGCCTGGCCGTGGTGGTCAAAGTCGAGGAAGACCTTGGGATGGCCGGACCACAGCGGCATGGCCGGGTTGGGGCAGTAGGCGGGCAGGTCCTTGCCGTCGAGTTCGACGGCGGCGGTCGGGGTCGTGCTCATTGAGTCTCCGAAAGCAATCCAATGGGAAAAGCATGATTCTAAAGCATTGGGCCACGCGCTTTGTCCAAGCCCGCTACAATGTTGCTTCCACGCTTCATCCACAGCCATGTCGAGCCCGCCTACCCACCTCAGCGATATTCCCGATCCGGACGCCTACCGCGCCGCCCTCAAGGTCGGACTGCCGTCGCTGTTTGGTATCTGCGCCTGGGGTCTGGTGGTCGGCGTGGCCATGATCAAGAGCGGGCTGAGCGTGCCGCAGGCCCTGGGCATGACCCTGCTGACCTTCGCCGGCTCGGCCCAGCTGGCCTCGCTGCCCCTGATCGCGGCCGGCGCCCCGGTCTGGGTGGTGTTCGTCACGGCCCTCGTCGTCAATCTGCGCTTCGTCATTTTCTCGGTGCTGATGGCGCCCCATTTCGCCCATCTGCCCTGGCGCCAGCGCCTGCTGTACGGCTATTCCTCGGGCGACTTCTCGGTGGCCCTGTTCCTGCAGCGCTATCCGGAGGAGGCCCCGGCCCCCGGCAAGCTGTCCTTCCTGAAAGGCCTGCTGTGGCCGAACTGGGCGGCCTGGCAGAGCGGCTCGATCGTCGGCATCCTGCTCGGCGCCGTCGTGCCCAGCGCCTGGGGCCTGGAGTTCGCTGGCAGCCTGGCCATCCTGTGCATTCTGGTGCCGCTGACGGCCAGCCGGCCGGCCCTGCTGGGCGTGCTGGTGGCGGCCGCTGTGTCGATTCTGGCGGCCGGCCTGCCCTATAAACTCGGCATGCTGGCGGCGGTGCTGGTGGGCATGCTGACGGCCATGCTGGCCGAGGAAATGGGCGCCGCCTGGAAGGCCAAACACCGATGAGCGCACTCGAGATCTGGATCACCATCTGCGCCATGGCCTGCGCCACGGCCATCACGCGCGCCGGCTTCTGGCTGGTGGGCCACCACATCAATCTGCCGCCGCGCGTGCAGGAAGTGCTGCGCTATGCGCCGGCCTGTGCGCTGGCGGCCATCGTCGCGCCCGATATGCTGGGCACGGGCGCCCAGTTTTCCTTCAGCCTGCACAATGCCAAATTGCTCGCTGGCGTGGCCGCGATTGCCTTCTATTTGCTGCGGCGCGACATGTTGCAGACGATCGTTTTCGGAATGCTAAGTTTTACCGTGTTGCGACTGAGCTTGGGGTAAAATATGGGCCTTTTCCCATCGCCTCAAAGCCATGCTCAATTTCACCCGTCTGCAAGACCTGATTGACCAAGGCGCGCTGCAAGGCAAGCGCGTGTTCATCCGTGCCGACCTGAACGTCCCGCAGGACGATAACGGCAAGATCACCGAAGATACGCGCATCCGCGCCTCGGTGCCGGCCGTGAAAGCCGCGCTCGGCGCTGGCGCCGCCGTGATGCTCACCTCCCACCTGGGCCGCCCGACCGAGGGCGAATTCAAGCCCGAAGACAGCCTGGCCCCGATCGCCGCCCGCATGAGCGAGCTGCTGGGCCAACCGGTGACGCTGGTGCAGAACTGGGTCGATGGCGTGGACGTGGCCCCGGGTCAGGTGGTGCTGCTGGAAAACTGCCGCGTGAACAAGGGCGAAAAGAAAAACAGCGATGAACTGGCCCAGAAGATGGCCAAGCTGTGCGACATCTACGTCAACGACGCTTTCGGCACCGCCCACCGCGCCGAAGCCACCACCCACGGCATCGCCAAGTTCGCGCCGGTCGCCTGCGCCGGCCCGCTGCTGGCCGCCGAGCTCGACGCGCTCGGCAAGGCGCTCGGCAATCCGGCCCGTCCGCTGACGGCCATCGTGGCCGGCTCCAAGGTGTCGACCAAGCTCTCGATCCTCAAGTCCCTGGCCGACAAGGTCGACCAGCTGATCGTCGGCGGCGGCATCGCCAACACCTTCATGCTGGCCGCCGGCCTGAAGATCGGCAAGTCGCTGGCCGAGGCCGATCTGGTCGAGGAAGCCAAGGCCATCATCGCCATGATGCGCGCGCGCGGCGCCGATGTGCCGATCCCGACCGATGTGGTGTGCGCCAAGGAATTCTCGGCCAGCGCCACGGCCACCATCAAAGCCGTGGCCGACGTGGCCGACGACGACATGATTCTCGACATCGGCCCGCAGACGGCGGCCCGCCTGGCCGCCCTGATCAAGACCTCGGGCACCATCGTCTGGAACGGTCCGGTCGGCGTGTTCGAATTCGACCAGTTCGGCGAAGGCACCAAGACCCTGGCCCTGGCCATTGCCGAGTCGAACGGCTTCTCGATCGCCGGCGGCGGCGACACCCTGGCTGCGATCGCCAAGTACGGCATCGCCGACCGGGTCGGCTATATCTCGACCGGGGGCGGCGCCTTCCTCGAATTCCTCGAGGGGAAAGTGCTGCCGGCCGTCGATATCCTGCTCCAGCGTCACGCCCAATAAACCCAAGCGCAGCGTCCTCGCTGCGCTTTTCACTTGAAGGAAAACAATGGCTCGCGCAACCAAGATCGTCGCCACCATCGGCCCCGCTTCCACCGACCTCGGCATTCTGACCCGGATGATCCGCGCCGGCGTGGACGTGGTGCGCCTGAACTTCTCGCACGGCAAGGCCCAGGACCATATCGAGCGCGCCGCCCTGGTGCGCAAGGCCGCGGCCGAGTGCGGCAAGGAAGTGGCGATCATGGCCGATATGCAGGGGCCGAAGATCCGCGTGGGCAAGTTCGAGAACGGCAAGGTCGAGCTGGTCAAGGGCGCCCCCTTCATCCTCGATGCGCGCTGGGGCGAGAACGGCGAGCTGGGCAACGATGAGCGTGTCGGCCTCGACTACAAAGGCCTGCCGCGCGACGTCAAGCCGGGCGACACCCTGCTGCTCAACGACGGCCTGATCGTGCTCGACGTCAGCAGCGTGCAGGGCAGCGAGATCCACACCGTGGTGCGCATCGGCGGCGAGCTGTCCAACAACAAGGGCATCAACCGCCAGGGCGGCGGTCTGTCGGCCCCGGCCCTGACGGCCAAGGACATGGAGGACATCAAGGTCGCCATGAGCTTCCAGTGCGACTACCTGGCGATCTCCTTCCCGAAGAGCGCGACCGATATGGAAATGGCGCGCCAGCTGGCCAATATCGCCGGCGAGGCCTATGGCCACAAGCCGATGATGATTGCCAAGATCGAACGGGCCGAGGCGATTCCGGCCCTGCAGGAAATCCTCGACGCCTCCGACGGCATCATGGTCGCGCGCGGCGACCTGGCCGTGGAAGTCGGCAACGCGGCCGTGCCGGCCCTGCAAAAGCGCATGATCCGCATGGCGCGCGAAAACAATAAGCTGGCCATCACCGCCACCCAGATGATGGAGTCGATGATCGTCAATGCGGTGCCGACGCGCGCCGAAGTCTCGGACGTGGCCAATGCCGTGCTGGACGGCACCGACGCCGTGATGGCCTCGGCCGAAACGGCCTCGGGCAAGTACCCGATCGAGACGGTCGAGATGATGGCCGCCATCTGCCTGGACGCCGAACAATCCGAATACAACAAGCTCGATGCGGACTTCCTCAACACCCGCTTCACCCGCATCGACCAGTCGATCGCCTATGGCGCCCTGTTCACGGCCCACCATCTGCAGGTGAAGGCCATCGTCGCCCTGACCGAGTCGGGCTCGACGGCACTGTGGATGAGCCGGCACAGCATCGACACCCCGATCTATGCGCTGACGCCCTCGACCGGCACCCAGCGCAAGGTCTCGCTGTACCGCAATGTGCGCGCCTACAATCTGCAGCAGGGCGCCGACAGCGCCCTCGTGCTGCAGCAGGCTGAAGAATTGTTGATCGAACGGGGCATCGTTCAGAAAGGCGACCGTATCGTGGTCACCTGGGGCGAACCCATGGGCCAGGTGGGCGGCACCAATGCGCTGAAGATCGTGCGCGTTGGCGAGTTCAGCTGAGCCAGACGACCGGTTTTTACTACTTAGGAGTCTCTTATGGCACTCGTATCTATGCGTCAACTGCTGGACCATGCTGCAGAAAACGGCTATGGCCTGCCGGCATTCAACGTCAATAATCTGGAACAGGTCCAGGCCATCATGGAAGCGGCCAACGCCGTCAACAGCCCGGTGATCATGCAGGCCTCGGCCGGCGCCCGCAAATATGCCGGCGAAGCCTTCCTGCGCCACCTGATCGACGCCGCCGTCGAAGCCTATCCGCACATCCCCGTCGTCATGCACCAGGACCATGGCCAGTCGCCGGCCGTGTGCATGGCCGCGATCCGTTCGGGCTTCACCTCGGTGATGATGGACGGCTCGCTGATGGCCGACGGCAAGAGCGTCGCCTCCTACGAGTACAACGTCGACGTCTCGCGTGAAGTCGTCAAGTTTTCGCATGCGATCGGCGTCACGGTCGAGGCCGAACTGGGCGTGCTCGGTTCGCTCGAAACCATGAAGGGCGACAAGGAAGACGGCCACGGCGCCGACGGCACCATGACCCGCGAGCAGCTGCTGACTGACGTCAACCAGGCGGCCGACTTCGTCAAGCAGACCCAGTGCGACGCGCTGGCGATCGCCATCGGCACCTCGCACGGCGCCTACAAATTCTCGCGCAAGCCGACCGGCGACATCCTCGCCATCGACCGCATCAAGGAAATCCACGCGCGCATCCCGAACACCCACCTGGTCATGCACGGTTCGTCCTCGGTGCCGCAGGAACTGCTGGCCATCATCCGCGAATTCGGCGGCGACATGAAGGAAACCTATGGCGTGCCGGTCGAGGAAATCCAGGAAGGCATCCGCCACGGCGTGCGCAAGGTGAATATCGACACCGATATCCGCCTGGCCATGACGGCCGCGATCCGCAAATACCTGTTCGAGAACCCGTCCAAGTTCGACCCGCGCGACTACCTGAAGCCGGCCCGCGCCGCCGCCATGGAAATCTGCAAGGCCCGCTTCCTCGCCTTCGGTTGCGAAGGCCGCGCCAGCCAGATCAAACCGCTGCCGCTGGAAAAAATGGCCGAGCGTTACACCAAGGGCGAACTGGCCCAGGTGGTCAACTAAGATGATCCGCGGAAGCTGCCTGTGCGGCGTGGTGCGCTACACGATCAGTGGCCCGGTCAGCAAGGCCAGCCACTGCTACTGCACCATGTGCCAGAAGCAGCACGGCGCCGCCGCCGGTTCCTACGTGAACGTGGCCAGCGCCGATTTCCGCTACACGGCGGGCGCGGAGGCCGTCAAGGTCTACCGCTCCTCGCCCGGTGTACAGCGCGCATTCTGCGCCCATTGCGGTTCCAGCCTGAGCTGGCAGTCGGACGCGCATGCCGAGCGCATCGCCGTCACGCCCGGCACCTTCGACGATCCCTGGGACGGCGAGGTCAGCACGCTGCTGCATCTGGAAAGCAAGCCCAGCTGGATGGGCGCACTCAACAAGGAATAATATGTCTGGCATTCTCGAAACCCATCTGAAGTCGCTGCCCTTCCTGCATCGTGGCAAGGTGCGCGATATCTACGCCGTCGGCGAGGACAAGCTGCTGGTCATCCAGACCGACCGCCTGTCGGCCTTCGACGTGATCCTCGACGATCCGATCCCGAACAAGGGCAAGATCCTGACCGCGATGTCGAATTTCTGGTTCAAGAAATTCGGCGACATGATGCCCAACCATGAAACCGGCATCGCCCCCGAAGACGTGGTGGCGCCCGAGGAGCGCGACCAGGTGGCCGGGCGTGCCATCGTCGTCAAGAAATTTCAGCCGCTCGGCATCGAGGCCATCGTGCGCGGCTATCTGATCGGTTCGGGCTGGAAGGATTACCAGAAGACCGGCGCCGTGTGCGGCATCGCCCTGCCGGCCGGCCTGCGCGAAGCCGAGAAGCTGCCGCAGGTGCTGTTCACCCCGTCGACCAAGGCCCCGAGCGGCCAGCACGACGAGAACATTTCGTTTGAAGAAGCCGAGAAGATCGTCGGCGCCGAGGTGGCGCGCCAGGTGCGCGACTACGCGATCGCCCTCTACACCAAGGCCGCCGAGTTTGCCGCGACCAAGGGCATCATTATCGCCGACACCAAGTTCGAATTCGGTCTCGACGCCCATGGCGTGGTGCACCTGATCGACGAAATCCTGACGCCGGACAGCTCGCGCTTCTGGCCGATGTCGAGCTACCAGATCGGCATGTCGCCGCCGTCCTTCGACAAGCAGTTCGTGCGCGACTGGCTCGAAAGCCAGCCCTGGAACAAGCAGGCGCCGGCCCCGCGCGTGCCCCAGGACGTGCTCGACCAGACCTCGGCCAAGTACGCCGAAGCCCTGCGTCTGTTGACCACCTGACAAATTGGGGTCAGACCCCATTTTTCCGCGAAGTATGAACGACGATCTCGCGCGCGCCGTGGCCATCCTCCAGCAGGGTGGCCTGGTCGCTTTTCCGACTGAAACTGTGTACGGGCTTGGCGCCAATGCCGAGGACCCGGCCGCGGTGGCGCGCATCTACGCGGCCAAGGGCCGCCCGCAGGACCACCCGGTGATCGTGCACCTGGCGCCCGGCGCCGCGCTCGACTACTGGGCGGCGGCAGTCCCGCCCGAGGCCACGGCCCTGGCGGCCGCGTTCTGGCCCGGGCCCCTGACCCTGATTCTGAAACGCCATGCGCGCATTCCCGATGCGGTGTCGGGCGGGCAGGACACGGTCGGCCTGCGCTGCCCGGCCCATCCGCTGGCGATTGCCCTGCTGACGGCCTTTGGCGGCGGCGTGGCCGCGCCGTCGGCGAATAAATTCGGCCACGTGAGCCCGACCACGGCCGCCCATGTGCACGAGGAATTCGATGCCGATGGCACGGTGGGCATGGTGCTCGACGGCGGCTCGTGCGCAGTCGGCATCGAGTCGACGATTGTCGATCTGTCGCGCCTGGACACGCATGGGCCGGTGCTGCTGCGCCCGGGCCACATCAGCCCGCAGGCGATTGCGGCCGTGATCGGCCAGCTGCCGGTCGCCCCCGATGCGGCCGCGCCGCGCGCCTCGGGCACGCTGGCCTCGCACTATGCGCCGCATACGCCGGTGGCCATGCAGCCGCGCGCGCAGCTGGTCGAGACACTGGCGCGCCTGCGCGCGGCCGGACGCCGCCTGGCCCTGATCCATATGGGCGACATGGACGCTAGCGGCCTGCATGCCAGCCTGGCCCTGCCGGCGCGCCCGGACGGCTTTGCCCACGCCCTGTATGCGGCCCTGCGCACGATGGACCACAGCGGCGCCGAACTGATCCTCGTGGAAGCCCCGCCGACCGATGGCGACTGGCTGGGCGTGAACGACCGCCTGCGCCGCGCCGCGCATGGCTCCAGCGGCATCGTGCACGGCTTACTCAATGCGCACGTGGCCGGCTAAGACCCTGCTGGCCCTGGCGGCCCTGCTGAGCGCCTGCGGCGGCGGCGGCGGCAGCAGCCCGGCCACCCAGGCGCCGACCCCGCCGCCGCCCGCGCGCGGCAGCCTCGTGCTGGCGCCCAGCCTGGTGGCCGGTTTTTCGGCCAGCGCCCTGGCCAGCGCCGTGAACAGCGCGCAGTCGGGCACCACCAGCATTACGGGCGAACCGGCCTGCGGCATCCAGGTGTACACGCTGCGCTACCGCACCCTGGGCAGCCAGCAGGAAGCCACCGAGGCCAGCGCCGCCGTGTACGTGCCCAGCGGTAGCGGCGCGCCCTGCAGCGGCCCGCGCCCGCTGCTGCTGTACGCCCACGCCACCAGCTTCGATAAAAACTTCGACATGGCCCGCCTCGATAAGTTCAAGGAGGCGGCCCTGGTCGCGGCCATGTACGCGGCCCAGGGCTATCTGGTGGTGGCGCCCAACTACGCGGGCTATGCCGGTTCGGCGCTCAGCTACCATCCCTACCTCGATGCCGGCCAGCAGGCCGACGATCTGGTCGATGCCCTGCGCGCCGCGCGCAGCAGCTGGGCCGCGCTGGCCACGGCCGACAATGGCCGCCTGCTGCTGGCCGGCTATTCGCAGGGCGGACATGTGGCCGTCGCCACCCAGCGCGCCCTGCAGACGCGCTATGCGGGCGAATTCACCGCGGCCGCCGTGGCCGCCATGTCGGGCCCGTATGCGCTGCTGCAGATGGGTGACGCGATCTTCGCCGGCACGCCCACGCGCAGCGCCACCGGCTTCCTGCCGCTGCTGACGGGCGCGGCCGTGCATGCCGGCGCCGCCCCGTATGCGAACCCGGACGAGATGTACGAGGCCGCCTATGCGGCCGGCATCGACAGCCTGCTGCCGAGCACGACCGACCTGGAGCAGCTGGTCAGCGGCGGCCGCCTGCCGGCCAGCGCCCTGTTCGCCGCCGATTCCCAGCCGCAGCTGGCCACGTATGGCTTTGGCGCCGGCAATCTGGTGCGCAGCGCCTACCGCGCCGCCGTGCTGGCCGACCGCGCCGCCCAGCCCTGCACCAGCCTGGCCGCCTGCGCGCCCGGCCAGGCCCTGCGCCGCTGGCTGTGGCGCAATGATCTGCGCACCCATGTGCCGGCCACGCCGCTGATGCTGTGCGGCGGCGAGGGCGATCCGACCGTGCCGTGGGCGAATGCCCTCGCGGCCCAGGCCGCCTACAGCGCGGCCGGCGTGCCGGCCAGCCGCCTGGTGCTGCTCAATGTCGACGATGTGCCGGGCCTCGGCAGCGATTACAAAACGGCGCGCAGCGGCTTTGCCGCGGCCAAGCTGGCGCTGCGTCTGAACGCCCTGAGCCGCGGCGAATCGCCGGCCGAAGCGGTGGCCGCCAACTACCACGCGGGCCTGGTGCCGCCCTTCTGCCTGCTGGCGGCGCGCGATTTTCTCGCCCAGTACGCAGCCCCCTGAATGGCTGTTGCGGGGAACTGACGAAAAGTTAAATGCTGCGCTATACAGGGGGGCGGAAGGGTGGCATAGTAGTCGTGTAGCGAATAGCACGCCCGTTCGATTCGCCCTTACAAGAACATTTCACTCTAGGAGACACAATGCGCAATACTAAGTTCGCGCTGGCCCTGCTTGCCTCCGCCGTACTGGCCGCTTGCGGCGGCGGTACCGGCAGCAAAGGCGGCGACCAAACCCTGAAAACCAAATTCTCGGCCCAGGTGTCGTTCGGCGACTCCCTGTCCGACCTCGGCACCTATGCCGTCGGTACCGTCGCTGCCATCGGCGGCGGCCGCTACACGATCAATGGCGACAATACCGCCACCAACGCGGCCCTGACCGGCAAGAACTGGACCGAGCTGCTGGCTGCCCAGTTCGGCCTGCCGGCCCCGTGCCCGGCCATGACCGGCCTCGACGGCGACGCCAGCAAAGGCTTCGCAGTGCCCGTCAAGACCTATGCCGGCTGCTACAGCTATGCCCAGGGCGGCGCGCGCGTGACCAATCCGGTCGGCCCCGGCAATAAACTGACCGGCTCGCCGATCGGCCAGCTGACCGTGCCCGTCGTGACCCAGGTGGCGAATCACCTGAAAGCCGTGGGCGGCAAATTCAAAGGCGATGAAATCGTGTTCGTGATGGCCGGCGGCAATGATGCGCTCGAAGGCCTGGGCGAACTGTCGGCCGGCGCCACCAAGGCCGGCCAGACTGCTGGCGCCGCCGCCGGCGCCGCCGCCGGTGCGCAGACCTTTGCTACCACCCTGACCACGCTGCTGGCTTCGGGCGCCACCAACCCGGCCACCGCCGCCCAGGCGATCGGCACCGCCATCGCGACCGAATCGGCGCGCGCCGGCCACACCGACCAGAGCGTCGTGGCTGCCGCCGTCGGCGCCGCCGCGATCCAGCCGGGCAATGCCAAAGTGGCCGATCCGGCCGTCTACGGTCCGATGGTTGCCAAGGCCCAGGCCGATGCCACCGCCGCCGGTACCGCCGCCGGCAATGCCGCCGGCCAGAAGGCCGCCGCTGACTACCTGGCCGTGAACGGTCCGAAACTGGTGCCCGCCATGGCCCAGGCCGGTGCTGAACTGGCGGCCCTGGTCAAGACCCAGATCGTCGGCAACGGCGCCAACTATGTGGTGGTGAACAACCTGCCGGACCTGGGCAATGCCCCGGCTGGCAAGGCGCAGGACGCCAACACCCAGGCCCTGATCAAGGCCATGGTCGACGCCTTCAACCAGGCCCTGGCCAGCGGTCTGAACGGCGAATCGAAGATCATGCTGGTCGACCTGTATTCGATCAGCCACGACCAGATCACCAACCCCGGCCCCTACGGCCTGACCAACACGACGAGCCCGGCCTGCGGCAGCAATCCGCTCGGCACCACCTCGCTCGGTTGCAATGGCAAGACCCTGGTCTCCGGTGACGTGAGCCATTACATGTTCGCGGACGACGTCCACCCGACGCCTTTCGAGAACCTGCTGATCGCCCGCTATGTGGCCCAGCAGATGATTGCCCGCGGCTGGCTGTAATCCACCAGAAGAACAAGGAGACACGATGAAATTCAGTTTGAAACTGCTGGCAGCCGCTGTGGCGCTGACTGCCGCGAGCGCTGCCTCGGCCCAGACGGCCGGCAACTGGGCGATCCAGGTCGGTGCCAACCAGATCACGCCGAAAGTGGAGTCGGGCGACATCAGCGCCCCGGCCCTGCCGCACACCAAGGGTGATGTGGGCAAGGACACCGAGCCTGTGCTGATCTTCAACTACGCCGTGACCGATAACATCCAGGCCGAATTCGCGCTCGGCATGCCCTACAAGCATGAGCTGGTGGGCGCCGGTGCGATCGCCGGCACCGGCAAGGTCGGCACGGTCGAGGCCCTGCCGCCGACCCTGTTCGCCCAGTACCACTTCTTCGACGCCAATGCCCGCGTGCGTCCCTACCTCGGCCTGGGCGCGACCTATGCGCGCTTCCAGAAGGCGACCGGTTCCGGCCAGCTGACCGCGATCACCAATCCGGGCGGCCCGCCGACGACCTTCAAGATCGATAATAAGTTCACCTACACGATGCAGATCGGCGTCTCGGTGGCCTTGACCGACAAGTATTTCCTCGACATGTCGACCACCAAGACCAAGCTCAAGACCATGGTGCACTTCTCGACCGGCCAGATCCAGGACATGAAGCTCGACCCGGTGAGCATCAAGCTCGCCATCGGCTACAAGTTCTAAGCGCGTCTGTTAGCATCGAACCCGCCGCGGCCCACCGGCCCGGCGGGTTTTTTTATGCCTGGGAGACAGCATGGAGATGAAGAAGATTAACGCCGGCAAGCTGCGCGCGATCGGCTACGAGGCGCGCACGCGCGTGCTGCGCGTCGAATTCGATGACGGTACGGCGCTGGACTACAGCAATGTCGGGGCCGAGCTGTGGCGGCGCTTCGCCAACGCGGGTGCGCCCTGGAGCTTCTATCGCGACAATATCGAAGAGGAATTTGCCGGCCAGCGCAGCCGCGTGCAGGAAAAGAGCACGCGCGCTGCGCTCGAGGACTTGTTCAAGGCGCCCGGGGACTAGGCGCCGGCCGCTCAGGAGAAGGCGGCGATGCCGGTGATCGCACGGCCCAGGATCAGGGCGTGGATGTCGTGCGTGCCTTCGTAGGTGTTGACCACCTCGAGGTTGACCATGTGGCGGATGATGCCGAACTCGTCGCTGATGCCATTCCCGCCGAGCATGTCGCGCGCCGCGCGGGCGATGTCGAGCGCCTTGCCGCAGGAATTGCGCTTCATGATCGAGGTGATTTCGACCGCGGCCGTGCCTTCGTCCTTCATGCGGCCCAGGCGCAGGCAGCCCTGCAGGCCGAGCGCGATTTCGGTTTCCATGTCGGCCAGCTTCTTCTGGATCAGCTGGTTGGCGGCCAGCGGACGGCCGAACTGCTGGCGGTCCATCGTGTACCGGCGTGCCGTGTGGAAGCAGGCTTCGGCGGCGCCGAGCGCGCCCCAGGCGATGCCATAGCGGGCCGAGTTCAGGCAGGTGAACGGGCCCTTCAGACCGCGCACCTCGGGGAAGGCGTTCTCTTCCGGCACGAACACATTGTCCATCACGATTTCGCCGGTGATCGAGGCGCGCAGGCCGAACTTGCCGTGGATGGCCGGGGCCGACAGACCCTTCCAGCCCTTCTCGAGCACGAAACCGCGGATCGCGCCTTCATCGTCCTTGGCCCAGACCACGAAGACATCGGCCACCGGCGAATTGGTGATCCACATCTTGCTGCCGGTCAGGCTGTAGCCGCCCTCGACCTTGCGCGCGCGCGTGACCATCGAGGCCGGGTCGGAACCGTGGTTGGGCTCGGTCAGGCCGAAGCAGCCGATCCATTCGCCGCTGGCCAGTTTGGGCAGGTATTTCTGTTTGGTCGCTTCATTGCCGAATTCATAGATCGGCACCATCACCAGCGAGGACTGGACGCTCATCATCGAGCGGTAGCCGGAGTCGACGCGCTCGACTTCGCGCGCGATCAGGCCATAGGCCACGTAGTTGAGGCCGGGACCGCCGTACTGTTCCGGAATCGTCGGGCCGAGCAGGCCAAGTTCACCCATTTCGCGGAAGATGCTGCTGTCCATGCGCTCGTGGCGGAAGGCTTCCAGCACGCGCGGCTGCAGCTTGTCCTGGCAGTAGGCGGCGGCGGCATCGCGCACCATGCGCTCGTCATCGCTGAGCTGGGCATCCAGCAGCAGCGGGTCGTCCCAGTGGAATTGGGCTTTGGCTTTGCTCATGAAAATTTCCTGTCTCTGTCGAATGTATTTGTATAGACCACCGAGGTCAAAGCGCGCATTTTACCGCATCGGCGTGCTCGAAAATTGACCATTATGAAATAAAAGGGCGGGCTGGCTGGCATAGCCGCAGGCCTCGACCTCGCCCACGAAAATCACGTGGTCGCCCTCCGGATACTGGCTGCGGTTATGGCATTCGAACCAGGCGGCGGCGCCCTCGATGATCGGCAGGCCGGTGCGCGACAGGCGGAAGGCCAGGTCGCCGAACGGATTGTCGCTGCGGCGCGCGAAGCGCTCGGCCAGATGGGCCTGCTCAGCGCTGAGCACATTGATCACGTAATGCGAATTGCCGCTGAAAATCGGCAGGCTGTTGGCGGCCGCGCCCAGGCTCCACAGCACCAGCGGCGGCGTCAGCGACACCGAGTTGAAGGAGCTGGCCGTCAGGCCGCGGTAGCTGCCGTCGGCCAGGCGGGTGGTGATGACCGTGACGCCAGTGGCAAATTGGCCCAGGGCCCTGCGAAATTGCACAGAGTCAAAGCTGGGTTCAGTGGCGCGCGGGGAACTGGTATTCATGGGAAAACAAGGACTTTTCGTCATTATGCCAAAACTCCTCTGGGAAAGCCCGGGAAAGCGCTGCGCCGATTGTGCGCCGGGCGGGCAGGGCGCACCACGGGCGCGCGCAACAAGGGCGCGCTCCGCATGCTATACTGCATATATGGAACGTATATGTTTAATATATTGTGAGGGGATGCCATGGGCATTGTGAACATCGACGCCGAACTGCATGAGCAGCTGCGCCGGGCGAGCGCCGTGGCCTGCCGCTCGATCAATGCCCAGGCGGCGTTCTGGATCAAGATCGGCATGCTGTGCGAAATGAACCCGACCCTGAGCTTCAACGAACTGCTCGTGCGCGAGATGCGCGGCGCCGGGGTCGACACCAGCGCCCTGCACGAAAGCGCCTCATGATCAAGCGCCCCCAGGAAATCGCCCTGATGGCCGAGTCCGGCCGACTGCTGGCGCGCGTGTTCGAGCACCTCGATCAGCAGCCGCTGATCGGCCTGTCGACCTTGCAGGTCAATGATCTGGTCGAACGCTACATCGTCGACACGCTCAAGGCGCGCCCGGCCAGCAAGGGCCAGTACGGCTTTGCCTATGCGCTCAATGCCTCGCGCAACCAGGTGGTCTGCCATGGCGTGCCGGCCGCCGACGAGATCCTGTGCAGCGGCGATATCGTCAACTTCGACATCACGCTCGAAAAGAACGGCTTCATCGCCGACTCCAGCAAAACCTATCTGGTCGGCGAGGTGAGCCCGGCCGCGCGGCGCCTGGTCCAGGTCAGCTACGAGGCCCTGTGGAAGGGCATCCGCGCCGTGCGTCCCGGCGGCCGCCTCGGCGACATCGGCCACGCGATCGAGCGTCATGCCAACAAGCACGGCTACACCGTGGTCGAAGACTACTGCGGGCATGGCATCGGCCGTGCGATGCACGAAGAGCCCCAGGTGCTGCACTGGGGCCGCGCCGGCACCGGCATGGTGCTGCGCGAAGGCATGACTTTCACCATCGAGCCGATGATCAACCAGGGCGCGGCCGAGGTCTACACCGAGGCCGACGGCTGGACCGTGGTCACGCGCGACGGCCAGCTGTCGGCCCAGTTCGAGCACACGGTGCTGGTGACGCGCCAGGGCGTCAAAGTGCTGACCTTGCGCGCCGGCGAGGGCGGCGGGCGCGCCTAGTTGCACGTGCGCCAGCAAGGGCGCGGCCACACGCGCTAGAATAGGGTTGATGCGTGCCCGCCTGCGGGCACGGGCAAGCCAAGGAGAGCATGGGGTGAGCAGCGAGCACGATTCGAAAACCGCGATTCTCGGCGGCGGATGCTTCTGGTGTCTGGAGGCCGTCTTCCAGGAATTGCGCGGCGTCGTCAGTGTCGAGTCTGGCTATGCGGGCGGGCACACGCCCGATCCCAGTTATGAGGCCGTGTGCAGCGGCGCCACCGGCCATGCGGAAGTCGTCAAGCTGGTATTCGATCCGGCCGTGCTCGGCTACCGCGAGCTGCTCGAAATCTTCTTCACCATCCACGACCCGACCACGCTGAACCGCCAGGGCAATGATGTCGGCACCCAGTACCGCTCGGTGATCTTCGCCCAGGATGCGGAACAGGCGGCGATTGCCGAGGACGTCATCAAATGCATGGCCGCCGTCTGGGATGCGCCCATCGTCACCACGATCGAGCCGGCCGGCGTGTACTACCCGGCCGAGGCCTATCACCAGAACTATTTCCGCCAGCACCCGATGCAGGGCTATTGCGCCTTCGTGGTGGCGCCGAAACTGGCAAAGTTCCGAAAAACCTTTGCTGACAGGTTAAAATAGTTTCATCCTGAATAAAGATCGAGGGGCACCATGCAAGTGGTGATCGTCGATGACACGCACATCAACCTGGTGTTGATGTCGCGCCTCATCGAAAAACTGGACGGTGTCAGCACCGTCAGCTTCCAGTCGGCGCACGACGCCCTCGACTGGTGCCGCCAGCACCCGTGCGACCTCCTGATTCTCGACTACATGATGCCCGATCTGAACGGGCTCGACTTCATGGCGCGCCTGCGCGCCGACGGGCGCGAACTGCCGCCGGTGCTGATGGTCACGGCCAGCCAGGACGTCGAAGTGCGCCACCGCGCGCTCGAAAACGGGGCCAGCGATTTTCTGGCCAAGCCGGTCGACAAGGTCGAATTCCTGGCGCGCACGCGCAATATGCTGGCCCTGCGCCGCGCCAGCCTGGCCCTGCAGGACCGCGCCGTCTGGCTGGCCCAGGAAGTGGCCAAGGCCACCCACGAATTGCGCGCGCGCGAACAGGAAACCATTCTGCTGCTGTGCCGCGCCTCCGAATACCGCGACCCCGAAACGGGCGCCCACATCCAGCGCATGGCACACTATTCGGCCCTGATCGCCGAGCAGCTCGGTCTGCCGGCCCAGGAGCGGGAGGACATCCTGAACGCCGCGCCGATGCACGATATCGGCAAGGTCGGCACGCCCGACCACATTCTGCTCAAGCCCGGCCGGCTCGACGAGGCCGAGCTGGTGATCATGCGCCAGCACGCCAAGATCGGCCACGACATCCTGAAGGACAGCCAGGCGCGCATGCTGCGTCTGGCCGCGGTGATCGCCCATTCGCACCACGAGCGCTTCGACGGCCACGGCTATCCGCAGGGCCTGGCCGGGGAGGCGATTCCCCTGGTCGGACGCATCGTCGCCGTGGCCGATGTGTTCGATGCCCTGACCAGCGTGCGCCCCTACAAGCAGGCCTGGAGCCTGGAGGCCGCGCGCGACTACCTGATCGACAACCGCGGCAGCCATTTCGATCCGGTCTGCGTCGACGCGCTGCTGGCGCGCTGGGACGAGGTGCTGGCCGTGCGCGCCCGCTTCCAGGACGGCATGGCCGAAGGCGGCTAGAGCGTGCGCCACCGCCTGCTCGGCCGCCAGCTGCGCCAGGCCTTCGGCGTGGCCAGCGAACGCGACCTGTACCAGCGCATCCAGGAGCTGCGCGCGCGCGGCGACGACGGCCTGGCCGATGGCGTGGTCAGGCTGCTCCAGCTGATCGACCAGAGCTACCAGCAGTTCGAGCGCGACCTGCAGGTACGCACCCGCATGCTCGACATCTCCTCGGCCGAACTGATGGGCGCCAATGCCCAGTTGCGCGCCGAGGCCGAGCGCCAGCGCGAGATTCTGGCGTCGCTGCAGGCCTCGGTCGAGCGCCTGGCCGACGGCGCACCGCTGCCGCCGCGTCCGGCCAGCGACGATTTCGAATCCGATCTGCTGCGCCTGACCCATCTGCTCGAGCACCTGGTCCAGCAGCGCGAACAGGCGCGCGGCGCCCTGGCCAAGGCCGAGGCGAATCACCGCCGCATTCTGAACAGCCTGCGTGAGGTCGTGTTCCAGACCGATCTGGCCGGCCACTGGGTGTATCTGAACCCGGCCTGGGAAGCGATCACCGGCTTTTCCGTGGTCGACAGCCTGGGCCGGCGCGCCCTCGGTTTTGTCCTCGGCGAGGACCAGCAGCAGCATCTGCAGGCCCTGATCGCCCTGCTGTCGCAGCGCAGCGCCGACTTTCGCCAGACCCTGCGCTTCCGGACGCACGACGGCGGCCAGCGCTGGCTGCAGGTGTACGCGCGCCGCATCGAGGACGAGCGCGGCAATGTGACCGGCATGAGCGGTTCGCTGATCGACGTGACCGAACAGAAGCTGACCCAGGACCAGCTGGCCGTCAGCGAGGAGCGCCTGCGCCAGGCCCTGAAGGGCGCCGAGAGCCGCCTGTGGGACTGGAATATGGACGAGGCCCAGCCGTATGTCGAGGAGGCCTGGCTGCTCGGCCTCGGCTACGGCCTCGACGATCCGCGCCTGCGCGGCATCGACTGGCGCGCCGAGATGCATCCGGACGACGCCTGGGCCTGGCATGTGCATCTGAAGGAGCATCTGCGCCAGCAGCGGCCCGAGCTCGACATCGAACTGCGTTTTCGCACGGCCAGCGGGGCCTGGCGCTACACGGCCCTGCGCGGCAAGGTGATCGCCTGGCGCGGCAAGCGCGCGCTGCGCATCGCCGGCACCTTGCAGGACATCAGCGCCCGCAAGCTGGCCGAGCTGGAAGCCCAGCGCCAGCGCGAGCTGACCGAGCAGATTCTCGACCAGCTGCCGTTGCCGGTCTTCCTCAAGGACCGCGACGGCCGCTTCGTGCGCCTGAACCGCCAGTTCTGCCAGATGGCGCCGCTGCCCAAGGCGCAGATGCTGGGGCGCCGCATCGAAGAATTCGCCACACCCGGCTGGGTCGCCATGACGGCGCGCGAAGACGAGGAAGCCTGGCGCACGGGCCGTCTGATCACGGCCGAGCGGCGCCTGAAGTTCGTCGATCCGCCCATCGATCTGCTGGTCAACCGGGTGGTGATCACCAGCGGCGGCGAGAGCTATCTGCTGGGCTTTGCGATCGACATCAGCGAACAGCGCGCGGCGCGCGAAGCCATGCAGCGCGCGATCGAATCGGCCGAAGCGGCCAGCCGCGCGAAGAGCGAATTCCTGGCCAATATGAGCCATGAAATCCGCACCCCGATGAACGGCATCCTCGGCATGACCGAACTGGTGCTCGAATCCAAGCTCAGCGGCCAGCAGCGCGAGGACATCGGCCTGGTCAAGGCCTCGGCCGATGCCCTGCTGACGATCGTCAACGACATCCTCGACTTCTCCAAGATCGAGGCGGGCAAGCTCGACATCGAAGACATTCCCTTCGACCCGGCCCGCCTGGCCCACGCCTGCGTGCGTGCCATGCAGCTGCGCGCCCAGCAGAAGGGCCTGCGCCTGGCGCTGGAACTGGGCAGCGGCCTGCCGCCGGCCGTCAAGGGCGACCCGGGCCGCCTGCGCCAGGTGCTGCTGAACTTGCTGGGCAATGCGATCAAGTTCACCGAGCAGGGCGAGGTCGTGCTGACCGTGGCCGTCGGGCGCGTGCAGGCGCACCGGGTCGACCTGCATTTCGCCGTGCGCGACACCGGCATCGGCATCCCGGCCGACAAGCAGCGCCTGATTTTCGAGGCCTTCGCCCAGGCCGACGGCTCGACCACGCGCCAGTACGGCGGCACCGGCCTCGGCCTGACGATCAGCCGCCGCCTGGTGATCCTGATGCAGGGCGAGCTGCTGGTCGACAGCGAACCGGGGCGCGGCAGCACCTTTTATTTCACGCTGCCGCTGACGCCCAGCGCGGCCCTGGCGGACGACGAAGATGCGGCCCAGCCGCCCAGCTTGGCGCCCTTGCTGCCGGGCGCCAGCGCGGCCGGCGGCTGCGCGCGTGAGCCCGTCTACAGCAGCCAGGAGCACGCGGCCTGGCGCCTGCGCGTGCTGCTGGCCGAGGACAATCCGGTCAACCAGCGCCTGGCCGTGCGCCTGCTCGAACGCCTGGGCCACCACATCACCCTGGTCGACAATGGCCTGGCCGCGCTCGAACATGCGCAGGCCGGCGGCTTCGACCTGATTCTGCTCGACGTACAGATGCCGGGCCTGGACGGCCTGAGCGTGGCGCGTCATATCCGCCAGCGCGAGGCCGACCAGGGCGAGGGCGCCCATGTGCCGATTGTGGCGATGACGGCGCGCGCCATGCAGGGCGACCGCGAGCGCTGCCTGGCGGCCGGCATGGACGACTATCTGTCCAAGCCGATCGACGCGGCCCGCCTGCGCGACGTGGTGCGCCGCTTCGACGCCGGCGCCCAGCAGCCGGTGCTGGCCTGGCAGAGCGCGCTCAAGCGCCTCGACGACGACCTCGATCTGTTCCTTGAACTGGCCGGCATCTTCCTGGTCGACGGCCCGGCCCTGTTCGAGACCCTGGCCGCGGCCGTGCGGCGCGGCGAGCGCGAGGCCATCCAGCGCGCCGCGCATAGCCTCAAGGGTGTGCTCGTCAATTTCGGCGCCGGTCCGGCCCAGGATGCGCTCGAACAGCTGGCGCGCAGCCTGGCCGCCGGCGACAGCGCGGCCATGCTGGGCCAGCTGGCCACGCTCGGCCCGCTGCTGGACGAGGTGTATGCGGCCCTGCGCGCCCTGATCGCCGAGCACGGCGCCGCTTAGGCGTACATGTAGCGGCGTGACCAGGGCATGCCCTCGGGCCCTTCGCCGGCGCGCCCGCACACCACCTGGTACAGGCTGACCCAGTCGTGCGCGAACGCATACGCGCAGCCGGCCAGATACACGCGCCAGATGCGGTAGCGGCGCGCATCGACCAGGCTGTGCAGCTGCTCGCCGGCCGCTTCGAAACGCTCGGCCCACAGGCTGCAGGTGCGCGCGTAGTGGCGGCGCAGATTTTCCACGTCGCGCGCCTCGAGCCCGCCTTCCTGCATGGCCTGCAGCACCGTGCCGATATGGGCCAGTTCGCCATGGGGGAACACGTATTCGTCGATGAAGCGCCCGCCGCCATAGGGCGCGTCGCGGGCGTCGACACTGGTGCTGGTGATGCCGTGGTTCATGATGATGCCGCCCGGCGCGAGCAGGCTGCGCAAGTGGGCGAAATAGCTGGCCAGATTGGCCAGGCCCACATGCTCGAACATGCCGACGCTGGTGATGCGCTCAAACTCGCCGCGCACATCGCGGTAGTCCTGCAGGCGGATCTCGATCAGATGGCCGAGGCCGGCCTCGGCGACGCGCGCGCGCGCCAGTGCCGCCTGGTTTTCGGACAGGGTGATGCCGAGGCAGCGCGCGCCATAGCGCTCGGCCGCGCGCAGCACCAGCGCACCCCAGCCGCAGCCGACGTCGAGCAGGCGTTGCCCCGGCTGCAGGGCAATCTTGGCCAGGATGTGGTCGATTTTCTTCAGCTGGGCCGCGCCCAGGGTCTCGTCGCCATGCTCGAAATAGGCGCAGGAATACACCATGTTGCGGTCGAGCCAGGCCGCGTAAAAATCGTTCGAGACATCGTAGTGGTAGCGGATGGCGGCGGCGTCGCGCGCGCGCGTGTGGCGCAGCAGGCGCGTGACGCTGCGCCCCGGACGCAGGCTTGCGCGCGCCAGCTCGGTCACGATCTGGATCATGTCGGCGGCGCGCCCGCGCACCTCGATCAGGCCCTCGACATAGGCGCGCCCGAGCTGGTCGAGCGAAGGGGAGAACAGATAGCGCAGGGCGGCCGGGGCCGGGATGCGCAGGGTGACGCGCGGCGGCGCCGGGGACAGGTCGATCTGCTGCCCGTTCCACAGTTCAATGCGTAATGGCAGCACCAGCTGGCGCTGGACCTGGCGCGTCCAGTGTTGCAGGCGGACTTGCTCGAACATCGGGGCCTCCGTTGCCAGCCACGGCGGCCCCGTGCCGGCTTAAGGTTGCAGGCGCTCGCGCTGCCAGCTGCCGTCCGGCTGCAGCAGGTAGACGATGCGGTCGTGGAAGCGTGAACGGCGCCCCTGCCAGAATTCGATGCGACGCGGCTTGAGCCGGTAGCCGCCCCAGTGTGCCGGGCGCGGCGGCGCTTCGCCGTACTGGGCTTCCACCGCCGCGTAGGCGCGTTCGAGCGCCTCGCGGCTGTCGATCGGGTCGCTTTGGTGGGAAGCCAGGGCCGCCAGCCGACTTTTCAGGGGCCGGCTGTGGAAGTACTTGTCGCTTTCTTCGGCAGCAGTCAGTTCGACGTCTCCTTCAATGCGGACCTGGCGTTCCAGTTCGCTCCAGAAGAATAGCAAGGCGGCGTGCGGATGGGCGCGCAATTGCCGTCCCTTATCGCTGGCGTAATTCGTGTACCAGGTGAAGCCGCGCGCGTCGAATTGCTTGATCAGCACGATGCGCGAATGCGGGCGCCCGTCCTCGTCGACCGTGGACAGGCCCATGGCGTTCGGCTCGTTGACTTCGGCCTTGATGGCTTCGTCGAACCACTTGGCGAACTGGGCGATCGGGTCGGCCAGCACATCGGATTCGGACAGGCTGGCCTGGCCGTAGTCGCGGCGCAGATCGGCCAGGGCCTGGCCCGAGGCCGGCGCGCCGATGCCGCGGCGCTGCTGCATGGCCTCGCCCAGGGCCTTGAGCTGAGCCGGGCTGAACAGGCGGCGCGCCATCGGCGTGACCTGGGTTTCCTCGACCTCCATGTGGCGCGCATAGGTCTCGGCGAAGCGGCGCACATCGGCCGGATTGAGGAAGGTGGCGCTGCCCTCGGCGATGGCCTTGAGCTGCTCGTGCAGGTCCTGCCAGATGGCAAACATGGTCGAATGGTCTTCGATCAGGGCCGGCACCAGGCGCGCCAGGGTTTCCGCGTCCTCGCCATTGGCCGTGGCCAGCAGCATCGGAATCAGGTTCTGCTCTTCGTCTTCGTGGTGCAGCGGGGCACCTTTGTCAAAATAATTGAGCACCGCCTGGGCCGCCTTCTGGGCGTCGGCGTCGGCGCCGTGGGCGGGCAGGTGGGCCAGCAGGCGCTCGAGCGTCTGCATTTGTTTGCGGATGCGGTCGTGGCAATGCTTGAGGACGGCCAGCGGCTCATCAAAGCCGGGCGCGGTATCGATCAGGGACGCGGTCATGACAGGCTTTCGGATACGGAAGCTTTCATTGTAGTGCAGGCGCCGCGCCTGTGTCCGCTAAAATGGCGGAATGGATGATCTTCACGATATGGATTTCTCGCGCCGCTTTGGCGGCATTGCCCGCTTGTATGGCGCCGCCGCGCTGGCGCGCTTTCGTGCCGCCCATGTGTGTGTGATCGGCGTCGGCGGCGTTGGTTCCTGGGTGGTCGAGGCGCTCGCGCGCAGCGCCATCGGCAGGCTGACCCTGATCGACCTCGACAATGTGGCCGAATCGAATATCAACCGCCAGATCCAGGCCCTGAGCTCGACCATCGGCCTGCCCAAGATCGAGGCGCTGGCGCGCCGCATCGGCGAGATCAATCCCGAGTGCCAGCTGCACCTGGTCGAAGATTTCGTCGACGCCGGCAATCTCGAGGCCCTGGTCGGCGCCCCCGGCTACGACTACGTGATCGATGCGATCGACAGCGTCAAGGCCAAGACCGCGCTGATCGCCTATTGCCACGCGCGCCAGATTCCCCTGGTCACGGTCGGCGGCGCCGGCGGCCAGACCGATCCGACCAAGATCGAAGTGCGCGACCTGTCCAAGACCGAGCAGGAGCCGCTGCTGGCCAAGGTGCGCAAGAAGCTGCGCCGCGAGCATGGTTTCCCGCGCGGCAACCGCAACAAGCTGCACATCGACGCCGTGTTCTCGATGGAGCCGCTGCGCTTTCCCGAGAACGAGGCCAGCTGCTCGCTCGACGCCGACGAGCGCGCCGTCACCGGCCTGAACTGCGCCGGCTTCGGCTCGGCCATGGTGGTCACGGCCAGTTTCGGCCTGGTGGCGGCCGGCCACGTGCTGCGCAAGCTGGCCGCCCCGGCCGCCGCCGCGGACCCCGAAACTGTGCAGCCCGAGGCGGCCTTGCTATCATAGGCCGGTCATCCACTTTTGCTGCTTACGACGATGAAACTGCTCCCCCTGTCGCTGGCCCTGCTGCTGGCTGCCGGCATCGCCCAGGCCCAGACCCCGGCCGCTTCCACGCCCGACGCCCCCGCGCCCCAGGCCGCCCCGGCCGCGGCCCCGGAACCGGAACTGCCGCCCCTGATCAAGACCGACACCCGGATCGGCAGCGGCGCCGAAGCCCAGGTCGGCAATACCGTGCTCGTCAATTACACGGGCTGGCTGCACAAGCCGCTCGCGCTGAACCAGCGCGGCAAGATGTTCGATACCTCGAACGGGCGCGGCCCGCTCGAATTCCAGCTCGGCGCCGGGCGCGTCATCAAGGGCTGGGAGCAAGGCATTCTCGGCATGAAGGTGGGCGGCAAGCGCACCCTGATCATTCCTTCCCATCTGGCTTACGGCAAGCGCGGCGCGCCGGGCGGCTCGATTCCGCCCGATGCCGATCTGGTGTTCGACGTCGAATTGGTCGGCGTGAAATAAACAAGGAGGCGCCATGCGTGTCGTCAACGATGTGACCGAACTGGTCGGCAATACCCCGCTCGTGCGGATCCGCCGTCTGACGGCCAGCGGCGGCGCCAGCGTGCTCGCCAAGCTCGAGTATTTCAATCCCGGCCACAGCGTCAAGGACCGGATCGGCCTGGCCATGGTCGAAGCGGCCGAGCAGGCCGGACAGATCAAGCCCGACAGCATCATCGTCGAGCCGACCAGCGGCAATACCGGCATCGCGCTGGCGATGGTGTGCGCGGCGCGCGGCTACCGCTGCACGCTGGTCATGCCCGAGACCATGAGCATGGAGCGGCGCCAGCTGCTGCGCGCCTACGGCGCCGAGCTGATCCTCACGCCCGGGCCTGAAGGCATGGCCGGCGCGATCCGGAAAGCGGCCGAGCTGGTGGCGGCCGATCCGCGCTATCTGATGCTGCAGCAGTTCACCAACCCGGCCAATCCGGCCGTACACCGGCGCACCACGGCCGAGGAAATCTGGGCCGATACCGATGGCCAGGTCGACATCGTCGTGGCCGGGGTCGGCACGGGCGGCACGATCACCGGCGTGGGCGAAGTGCTCAAGGCGCGCAAGCCCGGGCTACGCGTGGTGGCAGTCGAGCCCGAGGCCTCGCCGATGCTGTCGAAGGGGACCAAGGGGCCGCATCCGATCCAGGGCATCGGCGCCGGCTTCGTGCCGGAGGTGCTGAACACCGGCGTGTACGACGAAGTCATCTGCGTGAAGGCCGAGGACGCCTTCGCGACGGCGCGCGCGGCGGCCGAGCAGGAAGGCCTGCTGGTCGGCATTTCCTCGGGCGCCGCGTTGTGGGCCGCGCTGCAGGTGGCGCAGCGACCCGAGAACGCCGGCAAGACCATCGTCACCATCATCCCCTCGTATGGCGAGCGCTACCTGAGCACCGCCCTGTACGCCAACCTCGCCCACTAGGCCGGCCCAGCCCCTCTTTTTCCCCGCGGATAAATCGGGGTCAGACCCCATTTTTCTCGGAGGATAAATGGGGTCTGACCCCGATTTTGTTGGGGGTTAATGGAGGGCGCAGGCGTGCGCGGTCGTGCCTTGCTCGACCTGCAGGGTGCAGTGGTGGATCGCGAAGCGCTCCTTCAGATGGGCGGCGATGCGGTCGACCTCGGCATCGCCGGGATAGCCGGCGGGCATCACGAGGTGCACGGTCAGCGCCGTCTCGGTCGTGCTCATCGCCCAGATGTGCAGGTCGTGCATGTCGGCCACGCCGGCCTGCTGGCGCAGGTAGGCCGTGACGGCCTCGGGGTCGACGTGGTCGGGCACGGCGCCCAGCACCAGACGCAGCGACGCGGCCAGCAGGCTCCAGGTCGACACCACGATCAGACCGACAATCAGCAGCGACACCAGCGGATCGATCCAGGCCGCGCCGCTGACGGCGATCAGCAGGCCGGAGATCACCACGCCAAGCGAAATCGCGGCATCGGCCGCCATGTGCTGGAACGCGGCCTTCTGGTTGAGGTCGTGATCGCTGCCGGCCATGAACAGCCAGGCCGAGGCGCCGTTGATCAGAATGCCGATGCCGGCCACCAGCATGATGGTGCCGGTCTGCACCGGCGCGGGATCGCTGAAACGGTGCGCGGCCTCCCAGGCAATCGCGCCGCAGGCCAGCATCAGCAGCAGGGCATTGAGCAGGGCGGCCAGGATCGAACTGCCGCGCAGCCCGTAGGTAAAACGCGCGCTCGGACTGCGCCGGGCCAGCGCGGCGGCGCCCCAGGCCAGCACCAGACCGAGCACGTCGGACAGATTGTGGCCGGCGTCGGCCATCAGCGCGGTGGAATTGGCCAGCACGCCGTAGACGAATTCGACGCCGACGAAGACGACGTTCAGGCCGATCGCCCAGGCGAAACGGCGCCCGGCCTGGCTCAGATCGGCCGGGCCGTGATGGTGGTGGCCATGACCATGGCCATGACCGTGGCCATGCTCGTGGCCGTGCCCGCAGCTGTGCCCGTGCCCATGCTCGTGGTGGTGGTGATGGGAATGATCATGACTCATGGGTGGGCTCCTGGCTGGGTTCGGCAATGTGTTCGAGCATATCGGCCAGCACGTGGCGGATGTGGGCATCCATCGCCGCGTAGAACACCTGGCGTCCGTGGCGCTCGGCCTTGAGGATGCGCGCCGCGCGCAGCAGGCGCAGATGGTGGCTGACCAGCGAGGGCGACAGCGCCAAGCTCTCGGCAATATCGCCGACGGCGATCGGGGCCGGCAGGCAGGCCATCACGATGCGCAGGCGGGTCGGGTCGCCGAGCAGATGGAACAGATCGGCCAGTTCGGCAATGGCGGCGTCGGAGGTCGGTGGCGGCATTTGGCTTCAATATGTGAACAGCTGTTCACATATTAGCATAAACCCGCGGCGGCGCTGTAACAAGCTGTAAATGCAGCGCCGCAGCCGTGCGGCGCGGGAGTAAAGTAATGTGCTTGTTTGGAGAATTGTGATGAAAAGCTTGCTCGTTCTTCCCCTCGCCGGCGCCTTGCTGGCCGGTTGTGTGGTGGCCCCGTCGGCCCCGCCCATGATTGCCCGTCTGCCGGAGTCGGCCGTGCCGGTCGCGGCCCCGGTCAGCGCCGATGGCTGGCGCGTGGTCTCGGTGACTCCGGTCGCTCCGGGCACGCCGCGCGACCCGAACTACACGGTCGAAACCCTGCCGACCGCGCCGGCCCCGGTCGTCACCACCAGCGTGGTCCAGCAGCCGGTCTACTACTACCCGCAGCCGGTGGTGGTGGAGCGTCCCGTGTATGTCGATCCGTGGCCGGTGGCCGTCGGCGTCGGCCTCACGCTCGGCTGGTGGAGCAGCCGCTGGTGCTGCTCGCGCGGCTATGGCCACTACGGTCACTACCGCGGCCGTCACTAAGCCTTATTTGCGCTGGCCGTCGGCGTCGCGCTCCTCGATCGGACCGAGGCGCAGCCGGGCCAGCTGCGGCAGCACGGTTTTCTTGTCGCCCGCGGCCACCACGATCAGGTGGGCCGGATCGAGGTAGCGCCGCGCCGCCGCCTGCGCCTGGGCGGCCGTCACCGTGGCGAACTGCTGCGGCAGGCCCTGGTAGTAGCGCAGGTCAAGCCCATACAGGAAGACATTCGCCAGACTGGCCCCGACCGCGCGGTTGGTTTCAAACAGGCCCGGCAGCGATAGCACCTGGGCATTGCGCGCATTGGCCAGTTCGGCCGGCCCAAGCGGGCGCGCGCGCATGCCGTTCAATTCCTTCAGCATCTCGCGCACCGAGGCGCCGGCCACGTCATTGCGCACGCTGCCGGCGGCGACGAACTGGCCGCCCAGGCGGCGGTAGCCGAAGCTGGAGAACATGCCGTAGCTATAGCCCCGGGTCTCGCGCAGATTATTGTTCAGGCGGCTCGAGAACATGCCGCCCAGCGCCCCATTCATCACTTCGAGCACCGGATAGTCGGGCGTGTCGCGCGCCGGACCGGGCGCCACCACGCGCAGCCCGGTCTGGGCCGCGCCGGGCTTGTCGACAAACACCACGCGCGCCTGGGTCGGCTGGGCCGGCGGCAGGGCCAGCGGCGCCGGGGCCGTGCCCTGCCACTGGCCGAACTTGGCTTCGGCCAGGCTGCGCAGCTGCTCGCGCGTGATGTCGCCGGCCACGATCAGGGCCGCATTGGCCGGCACATAGTGGCGTTGCCAGAAGCCGAGCAGATCGGCGCGGCTGGTGGCGCGGATCGCCGCCTCGGTGCCGATCTGGCCGTAGCCATACGGGTGCTGCGGGCCATACATGGCCATCGCGCCGGCCAGTGCCGTGAGGGCGGCCGGATTCTCGCGGATCTGCACCAGGTCGCCCAGACGGGCGGCGCGCTGGCGTTCGATCTCGGCCTCGGGGAAGCTCGGGTGCTGGACCACGTCGGCCAGCACATCGAGGCCCTGGGCAAAATTATGCGACAGCGACAGCAGGGTCACGCGCGCGGCGTCCGGCCCGCTGCTGGCGCCGAACAGGGCGCCCAGCTGGGCGATCTCGTCGGCGATCTGCTGGGAGCTGCGCTGCTGCGTGCCTTCTTCCAGCATCTGGGCGGTAAAGCCGGCCAGGCCGGGGCGCGTGACCGGGCTCGCTTCGGAGCCGGCTTTGAGCACCAGCTCGGCCGCCAGCATCGGCAGGGCCGGGTTGTAGTGGTGGATCACGGTCAGGCCATTGGCCAGGCGGAAGGATTCGCCCGTCGGCAGGCTGAACTGCGGAGCCGGGCCGGGCTGCGGCGCCTGATAGCGCCAGGCTTCATCGGCCTGCAGCGGCGTGGCCCGGTGGGCCAGACGCGGCCGCGCCGGCGGCACCGGCACATCGGGCGCCAGCACCGGCTCGCCCGGCAGGCCATGCACGACCACGCGCGCCTGATCGCCGAGCTGGGCCGCCATCACGGCGCGCACATCGGCCGCGCTGACGCGGCGCACGCGCGCCAGGTCCTGCTCCACATAGCCGGGGTCGCCCGTGTACTGGTTGTACAGATTGAGCTGGTTGGCCAGACCCTGGCCGCCGAGCTTTTCCATGCCCATCAGCATGCCCGTCTCGATCGTGTTGCGCGCGCGCTCGACTTCCTTTTCGCTCGGGCCGCGCGTGCGCAGGTCTTCCAGTTCGGCCTGGATGGCCGCTTCGATCTCGGCCGCCGTGTGGCCGGGCCGGGCCGTGACGTCGACCACGAAGGTCGAGGCCAGCAGATTCGAGCTCTGGGCCGCATTCACGTCCTGGGCGATCTGCTTGTCGTAGACCAGGGACTTGTACAGGCGGCTCGACTTGCCGCCGCCCAGCACCTGGGCCGCCACCGCCAGCTCGATATCGCCGGGCTTGAACGCGGGCGAGGTCAGCCAGCCCATGAACACGCGCGGCAGCTCGACGCGGTCGTGCACGGTCAGGCGCTTTTCGGCCGTGATCGGCGGCGTCAGCACCTGCGGCGGCGCGACCTCGGGACCGCGCTTGAAGCTGCCGAAATACTTGTCGATCAGGGCGCGCGTGCGCGCCTTGTCGATGTCGCCGGCGATCACCAGGCTGGCGTTGTTGGGGCTGTAGTAGCGCGTGAAGAAGGCGCGCACATCGGCCAAGCGCGCGTTCTGGATGTCGGCGTGGGAGCCGATCACATAGGCATGGTAGGGGTGGTTCTTGGGGAACAGATTGTGGTAGAGCGCCTCCTCCACCACGCCATACGGCCGGTTCTCGACCGTCTGACGGCGTTCATTGCGCACCACGTCCTGCTGGTTGGACAGGGCCTTCTGGTCGAGCACGTCGAGCAGATAGCCCATGCGGTCGCTGTGGATCCACAGGGCCAGCTCGAGCTGGTTGCTGGGCACGGTGTCGTAGTAATTGGTGCGGTCGAAATCCGTGCTGCCGTTGGAGTCGGTCACGCCGGCCCCTTCGAGCAGGCGGTCGGCCAGGCCGCGCGGCACATGGCGCGTGCCGGCGAACATCATGTGTTCGAACAGGTGGGCGAAGCCGGTCAGGCCCGGGCCTTCGTTGGCGGGGCCGACGTGGTACCACAGATTGACGGCCACGATCGGCAGCTTGTGGTCCTCGACCAGGATCACCTGCAGGCCATTGGGCAGCGTGTATTTGTCGAAGGCGATCTGCGGGGCCTGGGCCAGCGGCGCAGCCAGGGCGGCGCCGCTCCAGGCGGCGGGCGCGGCCAGACAGGCCGCCAGCAGGGCGGGGAGCAGGAGTCGTTTCATCGGTTTATTTTTGCAGTTCGGCCTGCAGCGCGCTGCGGGTCTTGGCGTCGAGCTTCTGGATGGCTTTGTCGAGCTTGGCGGCGCGCTCGAGCGCAGCCGTTTGCTCGGGCGTCAGCGTGGCCGGTGCTGCGGCCGGCGCCGGCGCGGGCCGCGCCAGCACGGCCACCAGCAAGCCGCCCAGCAGCGCCGCCACGGCCGCCACGCCGATGGTACGCCAGTCGATCGCGGCGGCGGCGCGCGCTTGCGGCCGGGCCACGGGCTGGCCGCTGGCGGCCGCCAGGCGCGCCAGCGCTTCCTCGAGAATCGCCTCGTTCATCGCCACCAGGGCGAACACCGGATCATCGACGTCGATGCGGGCGCCGGTCTTTTCGAAAACGAGGCTGCGCAGCTTGTGCGGGTCCATGGCGGCTTACCAGCTGACTTGGTCGAGCTGCTCGAACAGATCGCGGAACACCACCTTCACGCGCTGCTTTTCCATCAGATTGAACTTATCGCTTTCCTTCACCTCGGCCGCCGTCAGGCGCGCGGTGTTCATCTTCTTGATGTCGGCCCCGAAGGTGTCGGCATTGCGCTGGGTGAGCACGACGCGCCCGCGCACGCGCCCCGCATGCTCCTGGTAGGTGGCCGATTCGATGAACAGCTTGCCCGAGGCCGATTGCAGCGGGCCGAAGTGGTGGTTCTCCCACAGCACCAGCGGCACCGCGGTGGCCTTGGCGGTCGAGACGAAGCCGGTGGCGGTGTCGTGCAGGGTGTCGCCGCCGCCGACGATCGTATGGATGTACACCTGGCGGCCCGACTCCTGCAGCAGGGCGAAGCAGTCGTTCTCGATCAGGTAGCCCATCAGGGGGGAGAAGGTGTTCGAGCCATTGTCGATCACGCAGTTGCCGTCCTGCTCGAGCAGGTCGATCATGAGCGCGTCGAAGCGTTTCGGGTCGATGTTGTAGCCATCGGCGCTGACCGGCACGTGCTTGACCTGCAGCGCCTTGTAGCGCGAGAAGGTGGGATTTTCCTGGTCGGTGTCGTAGCAGCGCAGAGGCAGCGTGTCCTTGCCGGCGATCCATTGCGCAAGGATGGTCGACACCAGCGTCTTGCCGATGCCCCCTTTGCCCTGCAAGATGAAATGCACGGTGTTTTGCATCCTAGTCTCCCCAAACGAATTCAGCGCGCATGCCTGCGGCATGCCGACCTGAACTATACCTCGGGAGACGGTCCGGACGCTACCGGCCCGGCCTAGGCGATCATGCGCAGCAAACCTTGCATCGCGTGCATGACGGACTGCTGGCGCACGGCCGCGCGGTCGCCGCTGAAGACTTTGCGCTCGGTCTGGACCTGGTCGCCGCGCGCCCAGGCAAAGCAGACCGTGCCGACCGGCTTGCCCGGCACCGCGCCGGTCGGGCCGGCGATGCCGGTGGTCGCCAGGGCCAGATGGGCATTCGAGTTGGCCAGCGCGCCGCTGGCCATGGCGGCGGCGACTTCTTCCGACACGCTGCCGAACTGGGCGATCAGGGCGTCGGGCACATCGAGCTGGTGCACCTTGGCCGCATTCGAGTAGCATACGAAGCCGCAGTCGAACCAGCTGGTGGAGCCGGCCACGTCGGTGACGGCGACGGCGACCCCGCCGCCGGTGCAGGATTCGGCTGTGGCCAGCAGCAGCCCCTTGGCGTGCAGGGCCTGGCCGAGGCGGACCGCCAGGTCATAGGTCTCTTGGCTCACGATGCTCTCCTTGTGCGCGGATGGTGGGGCCTACTTTACGCGCGCCCCGCACGGCCCGCAAGGGGCTGGCAGGCGTGCGCCGCACTGCGCGCTGCGGGACTAAGCTGGCATGTCGACCCAGCCCTGCGACCTCATGCCTTTTCTTCGATCCTCCCAGCCGGGCGGCTCGCTGCGCCAGCAGATGCTGCGCGTGGCCATGCTCACCACGCTGGCGGCCCTGCTGGTCTCGATCGCCGGCGTCATTGCCTACGATCTGCGCCAGTTTCACCGCGCCATGGTGGGTGAGCTTGCGGCCCAGGCCCAACTGATCGGCCACATGAGCCTGCCCGCCCTCGTGTACGACGACGCCCGCCTGGCCCAGGAAAACCTGGCCCTGCTGGCGCTGCGTCCGGCCATGCGCGGCGGCGCCCTGTACACGGGCGAGGGGCGTCTGTTCGCCGCCTACAGCGCGCCCGACAGCCGCCAGGCGGCGCCGCTGCGCCCGGGGCCGGACGGGGTCGGCGTGGCCGCCAGCGAGTTGTGGTTGTTCTATCCGGTGCTGGCGCGCGGCAGCCGGGTCGGCACCGTCTACCTGCGCGCCGCCTATCCGTTCTGGCCGCGCCTGCTCGATTACCTGCTGATCGGCGCCGTCACCACCGGCGCCGCGCTGGCGCTCGGCTACTGGCTGATGCGCCGCCTGGCGCAGTCGGTCACGGCCCCGGTCACGGCCCTGACGGCGCTGGCGCGCGAGATCGTCGCCACGCGCGACTACTCGCGCCGGGCGCCGGCCCCGCCCCAGCGCGAGGGCGAGCTGGCCGACCTGGTCGAGGCCGTCAATGGCATGCTGGCCGAGATCGGCGCGCGCACCCATGCGCTCGAGGCCGCCAACGCGGCCATGGAGCACGAGGTGGCCCAGCGCCGCGCGGCCCAGGAGGAAGTCATGCGCCTGAACAGCGCGCTCGAAGGGCGGGTGCGCGAGCGCACCGCCCAGCTCGAAGCCATGAACGCCGAACTGGGCGAGGCGATCGCGGCGGCCAGCGCCGCCAACCAGGCCAAGACGGCCTTCCTGTCCTCGATGAGCCACGAGCTGCGCACGCCCCTCAATGCCGTGCTCGGCTTCGCCCAGATCCTCGCCACCGACCAGCTGCCCGCCAGCGCTGAGCAGAAGCGCGAATTCGCCCAGCACATCCTGAAGTCGGGCCGCCATCTGCTCACCCTGATCAATGAAATCCTCGACCTCGCCAAGATCGAGTCGGGCGCGCTCGCCCTCTCGCTCGAGCCGGTCGCGCTGGCCGAGGTGCTGCTCGAATGCCGCGCCATGGTCGAACCGCTGGCCCAGCAGCGCGGCATCCGCGTGCTGTTCCCCGAGCAGGCCGGGGCGCGCGTGCAGGCCGACCGCACGCGCCTCAAGCAGGTGCTGCTGAACCTGCTGACGAATGCCGTCAAATACAACCGCGAGCAGGGCGCCGTCGTGCTCGACTGCGCCAGCGCCGCGCGCGGGCGCCTGCGCCTGTCGGTCCAGGACACCGGGCATGGCCTGTCCGAGCAGCAGCTGGCCCACCTGTTCGAGCCTTTCAACCGGCTCGGCCAGGAGAGCGGCATCGAGGAGGGCACCGGCATCGGCCTGGTGGTCACGCGCCGCCTGGTCGAGCTCATGGGCGGCAGCATCGGCGTCTCGTCCAGCCTCGGGGTCGGCACCGTGTTCTGGATCGAGCTGGCCCTGGCGGCCGCCCAGCCGGCGCCCGCCCAGGCGCCGACCGAGGCCGCGCTGACCCTGGCCGAGGGCGACTGCCGCCACACGGTCCTGTATGTCGAGGACAATCCGGCCAATCTGCTGCTGGTGCAGGAAGTGCTGCGCTACCGGCCCGGCCTGTGCCTGCTGACGGCCGCTGACGGCCACAGCGGCATCGAGATCGCGCGCGCACGCCGCCCCGACCTGATCCTGATGGACCTGAACCTGCCCGGCCTGTCGGGCCAGGACGCGCTGATCGAGCTGCGGCGCGACCCCGCCACGGCCGACATCCCCGTCATCGCGCTGACGGCCAACGCCATGCCGCGTGAAATTGAACGCGGTATGGCGCTCGGCTTTGCGCGCTACCTGACCAAGCCGCTGAACCTGGCCGAATTCACGGCCGCCATCGACAGCGCGCTGGCGCGCGCGGAGGCCACGCCATGAGCACCAGTGCCGATCTGCATGCGGCGCGCATCCTGGTCGTCGACGACCAGGCCGTCAATGTGCAGCTGTTTGAATACCTGCTGAAAAACGCCGGCTTCACCCATGTCGACAGCACCACCGACCCGCGCCAGGTGGCGCCGCGCTTTGCCGCCCAGCGCTACGACCTCCTGATCCTCGACCTGCACATGCCGGGCATGGACGGCTTCGAAGTCATGGGCGCGCTGCGCCCCCTGGCCGGCGACGATTACCCGCCGGTGCTGGTGGTCACGGCCGACCCCGACCAGAAGCTGGCGGCCCTGAATGCGGGCGCGCGCGACTTCCTCGGCAAGCCCTATGATCCGGTCGAGGCCCTGACGCGCATCCGCAATATCCTCGAGGTCTGGCTGCTGCACCGCGAGGCGCGCGAACACAATCTGCGCCTCGAGCGCACGGTGGCCGAGCGCACCGCCATCCTGCAGCGCTTTCGCAGCGCGATGGACGCCACGGCCGACGCCATCTTCCTGATCGACCCGCTGCGCGCAGCGGTGCTCGATGCGAATGAGGGGGCCTGCCGCCTGCTCGGCTTCGAGCGCAGCGCCGTGCTGGCCCAGTCGCCCGACTGCTTTGGCCTGGCCACGCGCGAGCAGCTCGAGGCGCGCGCGGCCGGCAGCGCCGCCACCGGCCTGGTCGAGCAGCGCCTGCTGCGCGCCGACGGCCGCGCGGTGCCGGTCGAAACCACCTGGCAGCGCGCCGAGGATGGCAGCGCGCCCCTGCTGATCGCCGTGGCGCGCGACATCAGCGAGCGCATCCTGGCCCAGCAGCGGCTCGAGCACATGGCCCACTACGACAGCCTGACCGGCCTGCCCAACCGCAGCCTGTTCTATCAGCATCTGGAGCAGGCGCTGGCCGCCGCGGCCGGGCGCGACTGGGTGGTCGGCCTGTTGTTCATCAATCTCGACCGCTTCAAGATCATCAATGACTCGCTCGGCGCCGGCCGCGGCGACGAACTGCTGCGCCAGGTGGCCGGCCGCCTGGTCCAGCGCGCCTTGCTGCGCGACAGCGTGGGCCGCCTCGGTGGCGATGAATTCACGATCCTGCTCACGCGCGTGCTTTCGCATGCGGACGCGGTCGACGCCGCTAACCAGGTGCGCGAAGCCCTGCGCCTGCCGTTCGACCTCGGCGGCCAGCAGGTGATGCTGACGGCCAGCATCGGCATTGCCTTTGCGCCACACGATGCGACGAATGCCGAAAACCTGGTCAAGTTCGCCGATGCGGCCATGGACCGCGCCAAGCGCGAGGGGCGCGATGCCGTGCGTTTCTTCATGGCCGGCATGAACCAGCAGCTGCTCGAACGGCTCGACCTCGAAGTGGCGCTGCGCTTGGCGCTCGAGCAGCATCAGTTCGTGCTCTACTACCAGCCCAAGGTCGACCTGCACACGGGCCGCGTGGCCGGGGTCGAGGCCCTGCTGCGCTGGCGTCGGCCCGGGGTCGGGATCGTGGCGCCGGCCGATTTCGTGCCCGTCATGGAAGAGTCGGGCCTGATCGTGCGGGTCGGCGCCTGGATCATCGACGAGGCCTGCCGCCAGGGCGCGCTGTGGGTCCAGGCCGGCGTGGGCGGGGTGCCGATCGCCGTCAATGTGTCGAGCCGCCAGTTCATGGAAGGCGACCTCGACGGCACAGTGGCGGCCGCGCTGGCGCGCCACCGGCTCGACCCGCATCTGCTCGAAATCGAGCTGACCGAGTCGGCCATGATGCAGAACGCCGAACACACGATCGCCGTGCTGAGCCGCCTGCGCGCGCGCGGCGTGCGGGTCGCCATCGACGACTTCGGCACCGGCTATTCGAGCCTCGCCTACCTCAAGCGCTTCCCGATCGACAAGCTGAAGATCGACATCGCCTTCGTGCGCGACATCACCACCAATCCCGACGACGCGGCGATCGCCCTGGCCATCGTCAATATGGCGCACAGCCTGCACCTGCGCGTGGTGGCCGAGGGCGTGGAGAGCGCGGCCCAGTACGCCTATCTGCGGCGCCACCGCTGCGACGAGGGCCAGGGTTTCCATATGTCCGAGCCGGTCACGGCCGAGACCCTGGCCGGACTGGTGCTGCGCCAGCGCGAGACCAGCGCGCCCGCGGCCGAGCTCGAAGAAGTGCCGCGCCAGACCCTGCTGCTGGTGGACAATGACCTGCAGGTGCAGCAGGCCCTGGCCCGCCTGTTCCGGCGCGATAACTACGCGATTCTGACGGCGCGCGACGCGCACGAAGCGTTTGAACAGCTGGCCCTGCATCCGGTACAGGTGGTGATGTGCGAGCAGCAGCTGCCGGACGCCAGCGGCACCGAATTCCTGGCGCGCGTGAAAGAGCTGTACCCGAAATCGGTGCGCATCATCCTCAGTGGCCACGCCTGCCTCGATGCCGTGCTCGACGCCATCAACCGCGGCGCCATCTACCGCTTCTACACCAAGCCCTGGGACGACGCCCAGCTGCGCGAGCTGATCCGCACGGCCTTCGAGCATTACTGGCAGTACAGCGGCGCCCATGCGGGCAAGCAGGAGGAGGGGGCGGCGCCGCCCGCGCCGCGGCGTGGCGGCCAGGGGCCGGCCGCGTTCGGCGCCGGGACGGCCTAGCGGAAGTGGTCGAAGCCGGCCAGCTCGAGCGCCAGCGCGGCGCCGCTGGCATCGGTCCAGCGCAGGCCGGGCGCAGCCTCGATGCGGCCGACGCGGGTGACCGGGGTGGCGCTGCTGGCGGCAGCCGCGGCAATGGCGGCGCGTGCGGCCGGCGCCGCCGTGAAGCACAGTTCGTAGTCATCGCCGCCGGCCGCCGTGAACTGGCGCCGCAGCGCCTGCGGCTGGCGCGCCAGCACCGGACCGGCCGGCAGCGCGTCGACGTCGAGCGTGGCGCCGACCTGGGAGGCCTGCAGGATATGCCCGAGGTCGCCCACAAGGCCGTCCGAGATGTCGAGGGCCGCGTGGGCCAGGCCGGCCAGGGCCTGGCCCAGGGCCACGCGCGGGGTCGGCAGATGCATGCGGGCGGCTGCATCGGCCAGGTCGGCCGGGCTCAGGGCCAGCTCGCCGCGGTAGCCGGCCAGGGCCAGGCGGGCGTCGCCGAGCGTGCCCGAAATATAGATGTCGTCGCCGACCTCGGCGGCCGCGCGCCGCAGGGCCGTGCCGGGCGCCAGCTCGCCGAATACGCTGATGCAGATGGTCAGCGGTCCCTTGGTCGTGTCGCCGCCGATCAGCTCGCAGTCATGGGCGTCGGCCAGGGCGAACAGGCCCGCGGCAAAGGCCTCGAGCCAGGCGGCGTCGGCGTGCGGCAGGGCCAGGGCCAGGGTAAAGGCGCGCGGGGTGGCGCCCATGGCGGCCAGGTCGGACAGGTTCACGGCCAGGCTCTTGTGGCCGAGGCGGCGTGGGTCTTCGCCGGCGAAGAAGTGGCGGTCCTCGACCAGCATGTCGGTCGAGATGGCCAGCTGGCGCCCCGGCGCCGGCGTCAGCAGGGCGCAGTCGTCGCCGATGCCGAGCGTGGCGCGGGCGCGCTGGCGCCCGGTGAAATAGCGGCGGATCAGATCAAATTCGGACAGCATGTCAGGTCGGCTGCGGGTGCTGGAACACCTGGCGCAGATAGGCGAGGAAGGTTTCGTCGGAACACAGGGTTTTGCCGGCCGTGTCCGACAGCTTGGCCACGCTCTGGCCATTGCAGGACACCAGCTTCATCACGATATTGAGCGGCTGAAAACCCGTGTCATTGGTCAGATTGGTGCCGATGCCGAAGGCCGTGATCGTGCGGTCGGCGAAGGCGCGGTACAGGCGGAAGCATTCAGGCAGGTCGAGCCCGTCGGAGAACACCAGGCGCTTCGTCTGGGCGTCGATGCGCAGGCGCTGGTAGTGGGCCAGGGCCTTTTCACCCCAGACGAAGGGATCGCCCGAGTCGTGCCGCAGGCCGTCGAACAGCTTGGCGAAATACAGGTCGAAGTCGGCCAGGAAGGCATCCATGCCGACCACGTCGGTCAGCGCAATGCCGAGGTCGCCGCGGTATTCCTGCACCCAGTCTTCCAGCGCCTGCTTCTGGAAGTCGCGCAGGCGCACGCCGAAAGCCTGGAAGGACTGCAGGTACTCGTGGCCCATGGTCCCCAGCGGCGTTAGTTTCTGGCGCATCGCGATGTAGACATTCGAGCTGCCCTTGAACTGCTCGGGCAGGGCCTGGGCGAGCGTGGCCACGACTTCGTCCTGCCAGGCGGCCGAGAAACGGCGGCGCAGGCCGAAATCGGAAAACTCGAACGGATGGCGGCAGGGCGGCGTGGCCAGAAAATCGCGCACGAGGCCGATCTTGTCGTGCAGGCGCTGGCGCGCCGTGGCCAGCGCGCGCTGCTGGTCGACGCGGCGGAAATACAGCTCGTTGACGATGTAGAGCACGTAGATTTCGAAGCCCATCACGTGCACCTGGGGGCCGCGCGCGACGATGTGCAGGTGCGGGCCCTCGGTCCAGACGCGGATGAAATGGCGCTGGAAGCGGAACACCGTCAGGAAGTCGGCAAAATCGCTCTTGATATAGCGTAGGCTGCGCAGGTATTGGATCTCGTCCTGCTGAAAGCTCAGCATGCACAAGTGATCGAGCTCGGCTTCGACCTCGGCTTTCAGCTCGGCCAGTGGAAAGGCCGGCGTATTGCGGCAGACAAAGGCATATTCGGCCTGGGCATCCGGATGCCGATGCAGCAGGGCCTGCCACATCGTGAATTTGTAGAGATCCGTTTCCAGCAGGCTGCGCACGACGGGGCGCATCTCAGGCTCCCCATTCGGCCAGCAGGGCGCTGCTCGTGCAGACACGCGCGCCGCGCGCGGCCATGTCCTGCAGGAAGGCGTCGGCCTCGGCGGCAAAGCCCGTCACCGGGCTCATGCAATCGCTGAGCAGGATCAGGCGGGCCGGATCGATCTGCTCGACCAGATGCGCGACGCTGGCCTTCACGCAGTGGCTGCTGGCTTCGCCGGCCACGAGGATCTGCTCGGCCGCGCCCAGGCGCGCCAGCAGCGGCTGATTGGTCTGGGTGGCGGCGTCGTCCGGGTCCGGCACTTCGGCCGCGATGGCCGAGTAGTGCTCGGTCCAGGGATTGGCGCCCTTGAGCACCTTGGCCACGCTGCGCTGGCGCGTTTCTTCCCAGTGGTTGTAGGCGGCGCGCACGGCCTCGTGCACGGTCTGGCCCCAGCTGCCGATCTCGCAGTGGACGGGCCAGACCATCAGCGTGTAGCGGCCGCCGGCCTCGAGCGCCTGGACATAGGCGAGCGCGCGCGCCGCATGGGCCGCCAGGCGCGGGCGGTAGGCGCCGGCGCGCAGCGCGGCCGCCGTGATGGCCGTGAACGGGGCCACGGCGCTGCCGTCGGCCTGTTGCCAGAAGCCCGGATGGGCGATGTCGAGGCGGTGGTGGGCGTCGAGGGTGACGGTGATGGCGTCGATGCGCGCGTTGCCGGCGCGGATCAGCTGCGCCACGCGCCGCAGGTCGGCGTCGGCGCCGGGCACGGGCAGGGCGGCGCCCGGCACATCGCAGAAATCGTGCTGCGGATCGATCAGCAGCAGGTGCAGGTGTTGAGTCATGAGAAACAGTATCGCATACCTGCCCCCAGCGGGTTGCATTGCTGAATGCGATTAAAATCAGAAAATTGATTATTGAAAACTATCTTCGGATAATACCTAGGGTCGCCGGGAAACACGTCTGCTAGAATCAGTCGCTCCCGGTAATACTGATAGAAGGTTGGAGCGCAATGGATTCGCCACAGGACAAGAAAGAAGAGATTCGTCAGCAACTGCGCCAGGCAGCGCTCGAATACCACGAAATTCCCCGTCCCGGCAAAATCGCCGTCACCCCCACCAAGCAATTGACCAACCAGCGCGATCTGTCGCTGGCCTATTCGCCCGGCGTCGCGGCGCCCTGCGAGGAAATCGTCAAGGACCCGGCCGCCTCGTATAAATACACGGCGCGCGGCAATCTGGTGGCTGTGATCTCGAACGGGACGGCGGTGCTTGGTCTGGGCAATATTGGCGCGCTCGCCTCCAAGCCCGTGATGGAAGGCAAGGGCGTGCTGTTCAAGAAATTCGCCGGTATCGACGTGTTCGATATCGAGATCAACGAGTCCGATCCGGACAAGCTGATCGACATCATCGCGGCCCTCGAGCCGACCTTCGGCGGCGTCAATCTGGAAGACATCAAGGCCCCCGAGTGCTTCTACATCGAGCGCAAGCTGCGCGAGAAGATGAAGATCCCCGTCTTCCACGATGACCAGCATGGCACCGCCATCATCGTCGGCGCCGCCATCCTGAATGGCATCAAGGTGGTCGGCAAGGACATCAAGCAGTGCAAGCTGGTGGTGTCCGGCGCCGGCGCCGCGGCCCTGGCCTGCCTCGATCTGATCGTCGACCTCGGCTTCCCGATCGAAAATATTTACGTCACCGACCTGGCCGGCGTGGTCTACCAGGGCCGCACCGAGCTGATGGACCCGGACAAGGCGCGCTTTGCGCAGGACACCCCGCACCGCACCCTGGCCGAGGTGATTCCGGGCGCCGACATCTTCCTCGGCCTGTCCGCCGGCGGCGTGCTCAAGGCCGAGATGGTCAAGCAGATGGCGACCAAGCCCCTGATTCTGGCCCTGGCCAACCCGACCCCGGAAATCCTGCCGGAAGAGGTCAAGGCCGTGCGCGACGACGCCGTCATCGCCACCGGCCGTTCGGACTATCCGAATCAGGTCAATAATGTGCTGTGCTTCCCCTACATCTTCCGCGGGGCGCTCGATTGCGGCGCCACCACCATCACGCGCGAGATGGAAATCGCGGTCGTGCACGCGATCGCCGAGCTGGCCCATGCCGAGCAGTCGGACATCGTGGCCACCACCTATGGCATCAAGAACCTGTCCTTCGGTCCCGAATACCTGATTCCGATGCCCTTCGACCCGCGCCTCCTGATGCACATCGCGCCGGCCGTGGCGCGCGCGGCCGAAGCCTCGGGCGTGGCCTCGCGCCCGATCGCCGACCTCGAAGCCTACCGCAACAGCCTGCAGCAATTCGTCTACCGCTCGGGCTCCTTCATGAAGCCCCTGTTCCAGGTGGCCAAGGATGCGCCGGCCGAGCGCAAGCGCATCGTGTTCGCCGAGGGCGAGGAAGAGCGCGTGCTGCGCGCCGTGCAGATCGTGGTCGACGAGCATCTGGCGCGCCCGATCCTGGTCGGCCGTCCGGCCGTGCTGGAACAGCGCATCGAGCGTTTCGGCCTGCGCCTGAAGGCCGGCCTCCACTATGACGTGATCAATCCCGACCACGACGAGCGCTTCCGCGACTACTGGCAGACCTACCACCAGATGACGCGCCGCAAGGGCGTGACCGAGCCCTACGCCAAGCTGGAAATGCGCCGCCGCCACAGCCTGATCGGCGCGATGATGATCCACAAGGGCCATGCCGACGGCATGATCTGCGGCACCTTCGGCTCGACCCAGTGGCATTTGCACTATGTCGACCAGGTGCTCGGCAAGCGTGCCGGCGTGAACGTGTATGCGGCCATGAACTTCCTCATGCTGCCCGAGCGCCAGCTGGCCATCGTCGACACCCATATCAATGCCGACCCCTCGGCCGAAGAGCTGGCCGACATCACGATCATGGCGGCCGACGAGATGGCGCGCTTCGGCCTGTGCCCGCGCGCCGCCCTGCTGTCGCACTCGAATTTCGGCACCTCCAACCAGCCCTCGGCGCTGAAAATGCGCGAGGCCCTGGAACTGGTGCGCGAACGGGCGCCCGAGCTCGAAGTCGACGGCGAAATGCACGGCGACACGGCCCTGGACAGCAAGTTCCGCCAGAAGATCATGCCGGACTCGACCCTGCAGGGCGACGCCAACCTGCTGGTGATGCCGAATATCGACGCCGCCAACATCGCTTACAACCTGATGAAGACGGCGGCCGGCAACGGCATCGCGATCGGCCCGGTGCTGCTCGGCTGTGCCAAGCCGGTGCACATTCTGACGCCCTCGGCGACGGTGCGCCGGATCGTCAATATGACGGCTTTGTGTGTCGTGGATGCGGTCGCACAACGCTAAACCTTGATCCAGATCGTAACAGCTTGTAATTGCCTGCCGTGCGCGCTTCCCCAGGCTTTATGATGGGGAGTGTGCATGTTGTCAAACGTGCATGATTGACCGCCACTGCAGGCTTTCCCATAGATGAGTCTGTTACAATGGCGGATTGTCATTGACGCGCCGCGGGCCCCGGCACGCGGCTGCCAACACGCTTTTACCATGCAAAAAACAAAAACAGCCCTCATCACCGGTATTACTGGCCAGGACGGCGCCTATCTCGCGCAATTGCTGCTGGACAAGGGCTATGCGGTGACCGGCACCTACCGGCGTTCGAGCTCGGTCAATTTCTGGCGCATTGAAGAACTCGGCATCGCCCAGCATCCGCAGCTGCGCCTGGCCGAATACGACCTGACCGATCTGGCCTCCAGCATCCGTCTGCTGCAGCAGGTGCAGCCCGACGAGGTGTACAACCTGGCCGCGCAAAGCTTCGTCGGCGTGTCCTTCGACCAGCCGCTGACCACGGCCGCCATCACCGGCATGGGCCCGGTCCATCTGCTCGAAGCGATCCGCATCGTCAATCCGCGCATCCGTTTTTATCAGGCCTCCACCTCCGAAATGTTCGGCAAGGTGCAGAGCATTCCCCAGACCGAGGCGACCCCGTTCTACCCGCGCAGCCCGTATGGCGTGGCCAAGCTCTACGCCCACTGGATGACCATCAATTACCGCGAGTCCTACGGCATCTTCGGCGCCTCCGGCATCCTGTTCAACCACGAGTCGCCGCTGCGCGGGCGCGAGTTCGTCACCCGCAAGATCACCGACGCCGTCGCCAAGATCGCGCTCGGCCAGCAGGACGTGCTCGAGCTGGGCAACCTCGACGCCAAGCGCGACTGGGGCTATGCCAAGGAATACGTGGAAGGCATGTGGCGCATGCTGCAGGCCGATGTGCCCGACACCTATGTGCTGGCCACCAACCGCACCGAAACCGTGCGCGATTTCGTCGACATGGCCTTCAAGGCCGCCGATATCGCGCTCGACTGGAGCGGCGCGGCCGAGCAGGAAATCGGGCGTTGCCGCCGCAGCGGCAAGACCCTGGTGCGCGTCAATCCGGCCTTCTACCGTCCGGCCGAAGTCGATCTGCTGATCGGCGACCCGGGTAAGGCCACGCGCGAGCTCGGCTGGAAGCCCGAGACCACGCTCGAGCAGCTGTGCCTGATGATGGTCGAGGCCGACCTGCGCCGTAACCGCCAGGGCCACTCGTTCTGACATGAACATCATGGCCACGGAAAAAATCCCGGCCCTGGCGCTCGACAAGGAAGGCCAGGGCAAGCGGGCCCTGATCACCGGGATCCGTGGCTTCACCGGCCGCTACCTGGCCGCCCAGCTGAGCGAGGCCGGCTACACCGTGTTCGGCACCGTGCTGCCAGGCGAGGAAGCCGACCACGTCAACACTTTCCCGGTCGACCTGCGTGACAGCGCCGCCGTGGCCGAGCTGGTCGCGCGCGTGGCGCCCGACGTGGTCGCCCACCTGGCCGGCATCGCCTTCGTGGCCGCCACCGACGCCGCCCTGTTCTACGAAGTCAATCTGATCGGCACGCGCCATCTGCTGGCCGCCCTGGCCGCGCTGGCGCGCCCGCCCCAGGCCGTGCTGCTGGCCTCTAGCGCGAATGTCTACGGCAATACCGGGCGCGAGCACATCGATGAAAGCACGCCGCCGGCCCCGGCCAATGACTACGCCGTGTCCAAGCTGGCCATGGAGCATATGGCGCACCTGTGGCAGGACAAGCTGCCGATCACGATCGCGCGCCCCTTCAATTACACGGGCGTCGGCCAGGAACTGAACTTCCTGCTGCCCAAGATCGTCGACCATTTCAGGCGCCAGGCGCCCGCCATCGAGCTTGGCAACCTGGCCATCGCGCGCGATTTTTCCGATGTGCGCATGGTCGCCCAGGCCTACCGCCGTCTGCTTGCCGTGGCGCCGGCCGGCCAGACCGTGAATGTCTGCTCGGGCCAGGCCTATGCGCTTGAAACGGTGCTCGACATGATGAGCCGCATCGCCGGCTATCCGATCCAGGTGGCCGTCAATCCGGCCTTCGTGCGCCAGAACGATGTGCTGCGCCTGAGCGGCAGCAATGACAAGCTGCTGCGGATCGTCGGCACCCTCGACATCCCCCCGCTGGACCAGACGCTGCGCTGGATGTATTCGGCGTGAACGGGCTGCGGGTCGGCCTCGGCACGACAATGGTCGAGCCCGGCCTGAATGCGGGCCGGCTCGACGGCATTGGCGTCTACACCCAGGCCCTGCTGACCCATCTGCCGCAGGCGGACTGCACGGTGCAGGGGTATTCGTTTCCGCCGCTGCGTGGCGATGCGCGCGCCATCACGGTCGGCCAGGCCCTGCCCCAGTCCTTCGAGCGCGCCCTGCTGACCGATCTGCTGACCCCGCGCGTGCACCGCATGCACATGCCGGTCGACGTCTTCCATGTGACCGACTACCGCGTGGTGCGCATGGACTGCCCGGTGGTGGCCACCCTGCACGACGCGCTGCCGATCCAGTATCCCGAGTGGTGCAATCCGCGCCTGCGCCGCCTGAAGAACTGGCTGCAGCGCCAGGCCGTGCGCCATGCCGACCATGTGATCGCCCTGTCCGAATTCGCCATCGCCGAGCTGGTCGACTGCTTCGGCGTCGATCCGCACAAGGTCTCGGTCGTGCCTTGCGGCGTCGGTCCCGAATGGAGCGTGGCGCCGGAGCCGGCCGCGGTGGCCGCCACCCTGGCGCGCCACGACCTGCGGCCCGGCTATTTCCTGTTCGTCGGCACCCTGCAGCCGCGCAAGAATCTGGAACGTCTGCTGGCCGCCTGGCGCGCCCTTCCGCCGGCCGTGCGCGCCGAGCATCCGCTGGTGATCGTCGGCGCGCGCGGCTGGCGCTGCGAGAGCCTCGTGGCCCAGCTCGCGGCGGCGCGCGCGGCCGGCGAGCCCGTCCACTGGCTCGACCAGGTACGCGACAGCGCCAGCCTGCGCGCCCTGTACGCGGCGGCCGCGGCCTTCGTCTTCCCCTCGCTGTACGAGGGCTTCGGAATTCCGCTGGTCGAGGCCTTCGCCTCCGGCATTCCGGTGGTGGCCGCGCGCGCCAGTTCGGTGCCCGAAGTCTGCCAGGGCGCGGCGCTCGAGGTCGATCCGTATGATGTGGCCGGCCTGGCCGAGGCCATGCATGCGCTGCTGCGCGAACCGGCCCTGGCCGCCCGCTGCGTGGCGCGCGGGCGCGCGCGTGCGGCCGAGCTGAGCTGGTCGGCCACGGCGGCGCGCACGCGGGCCGTGTATCATGCGGTCCTTTCGGCCTGAGTTCGCTTGATGCGCGTCCTGCATTTCTACAAGACCTATTACCCGGATTCGCTCGGCGGCGTCGAGCAGGTGATCCGCCAGCTGTGCGCGAGTACCCGCCCGCTTGGCGTCGAGCCGACCGTGCTGACCCTGACGCGCGAGCGCGACCGGCCCGAATTCATGTTCGAAGGCACGCGCGTGGTGCGCGCCCCGCTCGATCTGGAGTTCGCCTCCACCGGCCTGTCCTGGCGCGCGATCGGCCAGCTGCGCGCGCTGGCGGCCGAGGCCGATCTGGTGCACTACCATTTCCCCTGGCCCTTCATGGACCTCGCGCATTTCCTTGGCGGCGTGCGCAAGCCCAGCCTGGTGACCTACCACTCGGACATCGTGCGCCAGCGCTATCTGAACAAGCTGTACACGCCGCTGCGCAACCGCTTCCTGGCCCAGGTCGATGCGATCGTCGCCACCTCGCCGAATTATCTGGCCTCGTCCGAAGTGCTGGCGCGCTTTCGCGCCAAGACGCGCACGATCACCTACGGGCTCGACCAGCAGATCTACCCGGTGCCCGACGCGGCGCGGTTGGCGCGCTGGCGCGCCGTGACGGGCGAAAAATTCTTCCTGTTCGTCGGCGTGCTGCGCTACTACAAGGGCCTGCACATCCTGCTCGACGCCATGGCCCAGTGCGACTATCCGGTGGTGATCGTCGGCGCCGGCCCGATCGAAGAGGAGCTCAAGGCCCATGCCAGCCGGCTCGGCCTGCGCAATGTGCTGTTCGTCGGCGCCCTCGATGAGCCGGACAAGGTGGCCCTGCTGCAGCTGTGCTACGCGGTCGCCTTTCCCTCGCACCTGCGCTCCGAGGCCTTCGGCATTTCCCTGCTCGAAGGCGCGATGTATGGCAAGCCGATGATCTCGAGCGAGATTGGCACCGGCACCACCTACATCAATGTGCACGGCGACACCGGCCTGGTGGTGCCGCCCAGCGATCCCCAGGCGCTGGCTGCCGCCATGCGCACCCTGTGGGAGCAGCCGGCCATGGCGGCCGCGATGGGCGCGCGGGCGGCGGCGCGCTACCAGGCCCTGTTCACGGCCGAGCAGATGGGCAGCAATTACGCGGCCCTGTACCGCGAACTGCTCGCGCGCGCCTGAAAAATATTCTCACAGCAATATTGAAGTCTTGACGACGATTAAGTTTGCATGCGGGCGTACAATCCTTGCATGCAATCTCGTCTGGCAGGCTTTCTGATCCTCCTGGCCGCGCCCCTGGCGCAGGCCAGCGCGCCCGGCTGGCCGAGTGTGCTGCACATCACGACCGAGCATTCGCCGCCCTCGTCCTTCCTCGAAGATGGGCGCGTCACTGGCGGCAATACCGAGAAGGTGCGCGAGATCCTGGCCCGCACCGGCATCAAATACACGCTCGACCTGTTGCCCTGGAAGCGGGCCTATGCGTTCGCGCTGCAGGAGAAGGATGCCTGCGTGTTCGCCACCACCCGCGTGCCCGAGCGCGAAACCAGCTTCAAGTGGGTGGGCCCGGTCGATCAGGGCGAGTGGATCCTGTTCGCGCGCGCCGACCACAAATTCCAGATCCGCACGCTGGACGACGCGCGCAATCTGCGCATCGGCACCTACCACGGCGACGCCCGCGACGAGTTCCTGCGCGCGCGCGGCTTTCACACCGACCCGGTGCAGAACGACACCATCAATCCGAAGAAGCTGCTGATGAACCGGATCGACCTGTGGGCGGGCAGCATGAAGGCCGCCAGCAGCCTGGTCGAGCGCTACGGCTGGACCAACAAGATCGTGCCGGTGCTGTCCTTCCGCAGCATCAAGGTCTACCTGGCCTGCAATCCGGCCGTGCCCGACAGCCTGATCGATCAGATGAATGCCGCCCTGGAAGGCATGCACAAGGACGGCACCGTCAAGAAGATCGAGAAGAAGTGGGAAAACTGGGTCGACCCGAAAACGGCCGACATGCCTTGATGCCTCAGCGCGCGGCCTGGTCGAGCGCCTGCTCGAGCGCCGCGCGCGCCACCACATACAGCTTGGCCATGCCAGCGGCCGCGCCGCGCGTGCTGGCGAAATAGATGCTCTCCCCATCCGGCCCGAAAGCGGGTGTGAAGTCGAAGCCCGGCGCGCTGAACGGGGCCGGCAGATGCACGGCCGCGCCCCAGCCGGCCGCCGTGCGCCGTACCGCATACAGGTCGGCATCGGCGGCCGCGTCCTGCTTGCGCCAAAACAGGGCCGTGCGGCCATCGGGCGACAGCGTGAAGTCGCCCTGAGCGAAGCCGCTGTTGAACGGCGCCGGCAGCGGCTCGGGCGCGTCGAAGCCGCCATCGGCGCGCTGGCGCGCACGGTAGATGCTCAGCCGGGCCGGGCCGCCCGGGCGCGTGCTGTTGAAGTACAGCCAGCCGTCGTGCAGTTCCGGACCGAGTTCCATGCCGGCGCTGTTGACGCCGTCCAGATGCTCGGGCTGGCCCCAGCCGCCGGCCACGCGCACGCGCCACAGATCGAAGTCCTTGCGCGCCGTGGTGCTGCCGTCGGTCGGCCGGTCCGAGGTGAAGTACAGCCATTGCCCGTCCGGCGTCAGCCAGGGATCGGAATCGCGATAGCGCGCATCGCTGAAGGGCAGGGCTTCGGGCAGGCTCCAGCCGTCCGCGCCGCGGCGCGCGAACAGGATGCGCGCATGGGCGAATTCGGCCTCCGAACGGGCGAACACCAGCAGGTCCTGGGCGGCCGTGAGCGACAGGTTGTAGTTATTGAGCGAGCCCGACAGCCAGTCGGGACCGGCCACGCGCGCCTCGCTCGCGCTCGGCGTGGGCAGGGTGCGCGCGGCCTCGGCGCGGGCCAGGCCGGCCGCCAGGGCCAGCACGACAAACAGAATACGCAGCAACATGGAACAGGCTTTCATGAACAGAAAGCGCGCATGATGCCGCGCCCAGCATTAAGGCCGCATTAAGCCGGGGCCGGCTGGCGCAGCAGCAGCACCAGCGGCAGGGCCGCCAGGCTAATCCACATCATCAGGCGGAAGTCCTGCAGGTAGGCGAGCAGGGCGGCCTGGCGCGTCAGCTGGGCATTGAGCAGGGCCAGGCCGGCCGTGCTGTCGAGCTGAATGGCGCCGTGCGCGCTGGCGCTCTGCACGGCCAGGCGGAACGGCGTGAGGAAGGCGCCCAGGGCCGCGTGGTTGGCCTGCAGCTGGTGCGACAGGTAGCTGATCACCACCGAGATGCCGATCGAGGAGCCGATATTGCGCGCCAGGCTGTACAGGGCGGTGGCCTCGGTGCGGTAGCGTGCGGCCAGGGTCGAGAAGGTGGCCGTCGACAGGGGCACAAAGATCAGGCCGAGGCCCAGACCCTGCAGCAGGCCGCTGCCGATCAGGGCGCCGGGCCCGACCTCGGCCGTAAAGCGTGTCATCAGCCACAGCGAGAAGGCGGTCAGCAGCAGGCCGGCGCCGACCGGCAGGCGCGCGTCGACGCGCCCGGCCAGACGTCCGGCCAGCAGCATGGCGGCCATGGTGCCGACCCCGCGCGGGGCCAGCAGCAGGCCGATGTCGATCACCGGATAGCCGAGCAGCTGCTGCATGAAGGGCGGCAGCAGGGCCATCGTGGCCAGCAGGATCACGCCGATCAGAAAGATGAACACCAGACCGACGCTGAAATTGCGGTCCTTGAACAGGCCCGGGGCGATGAAGGGCTGCGGGTGGGTGAAGATATGGGCCACGAACAGGTAGGCGCACAGGCCGGCCAGCACGGTTTCGGCCACGATTTCGGGACTGGCGAACCAGTCGAGCGAGGCGCCGCGGTCAAGCAGCATCTGGAGGCTGCCGATGGCCAGCGAGAGCAGGGCGAAGCCGAGCAGGTCGAAGCGGCGCGTGCGCTCCGGCGTGGTTTCGCTGACATAGGCGGCGATGCCGGCCCAGGCCAGCAGGCCGAACGGCAGGTTGATGTAGAACACCCAGCGCCAGCTGTAGTACTCGGTCAGCCAGCCGCCCAGGCCCGGCCCGAGGATGGGCCCGACCATCACGCCGACGCCCCACAGGGCCATGGCCGAGCCATGCTGCTTGCGCGGATAGGTATCGAGCAGCACGGCCTGCGACAGCGGCACCAGGCTGGCGCCGAACACGCCCTGCAGCAGGCGGAAGGCGACGATCTGGCCGAGGCTCTGGGCGGCGCCGCACAGCATCGAGGCGAGCGTGAAGCCGGCCACCGACCACAGGAAGACCCGCTTGCGGCCGACGCGCGCGGCCACAAAGCTGGTCAGCGGCATGCAGATGGCGGCCGCCACGATGTAGGAGGTCAGCACCCAGGAAATCTGGTCCTGGGTCGCGCCCATGCTGCCCTGCATATGCGGCAGCGCGACGTTGGCGATGGTCGTGTCGAGCGCCTGCATGATGGTGGCCAGCATCACGGCCACGGTCACCATGGCGCGCGGCGGCGCGGGGCGCGCGTGCATGGCCTCAGGCTCCCGGCAGATGGCGCTGGTGGCCGGTGTCGATATCGGCCACCACCGACAGCCCGGCACGCAGCGGTGGCTGCTGCGGCGTCGCCTGCAGGCGGATGCGCACCGGCACGCGCTGGGCGATCTTGACCCAGTTGCCGGTGGCGTTCTGGGCCGGCAGTACCGCGAATTCCGCGCCCGTGGCCGGGCTCAGGCTATCGACCGTGCCATGCCAGAGCTGGCCCGGGTAGGTGTCGACCTGCAGCGTGACCGGATTGCCGGGGCGGACATAGGTGAGATCGGTCTCCGGGTAGTTGGCCTCCACCCACAGATTACTGCTGGCCACCAGGGCCAGGGCCGGACTGCCCGGCTGCACGTACTGGCCGACCTTGGGCGGCTTGCTGACCGTGCCGGCGGCCGGCGCGCGCACCTGGGTGCGGGCCAGGTCGATGCGCGCCTGTTCCAGTTCGGCCAGGGCAGCCAGGACGGCCGGATGGCGCGCTTCCGGCAGGTCGGCCGTGCCGCCGAGGGCCGCGCCGATACGTTTGAGATCCTGTTCGAGTGCCGTCACCTGCTGGGCCGCCAGTTCCGTGGCCTGACGCGCATCGTCGAAACGCGAGGCCGAGACGAACTGGCGCGCCACCAGTTCACCCTGGCGCTGTTGATCTTTCAGGGCGAAGGCCTGGCGCGTGCGCGCCAGCGTGATCTCGGCCTGCTTCTCGCGGTAGCTGGCCTTGAGGGCGGCGACATCGGTGCGCGCCTGGGCCAGCCGCGCCTCGGCGCGGGCGACGGCCGCCGCATAGGGCGCCGGGTCGATGCGGAACAGCAGCTGGCCAGCCTGCACCACCTCGTTCTCGCGCACAAAGACTTCACGCACGCTGCCCGCCACATCGGCGCCGACCGGCACCATATCGGCCTTGACGTAGGCATTATCGGTTTCCACATAGCGGCCGCCATGCAGCCAGAACAGGCCGCCGCCGATGGCCGCCAGCAGAGGCAGCAGCACCAGCAGCACCAGGCGCAGGCGCGCGCGCGACGGGGGAGTAGGCGTGTCGGGGACAGGAGTCGAGGTAGTCATGGCAGGGACAGATTGCTGTGAACGGTTTCAAGGGCCCGCATCAGGGCCTGCGCGTCGGCGCCGGACAGACCGTCCAGCGCGCGTGCATGGATGGCGGCACTGGCGCGCGCGATGATGTCCAGCGAAGGATCAGCGGCGCGGGTGAGAAAGATGCGGAAGGCGCGCCGGTCCGCAGGGTCGGCGCGGCGCTCGATCAGGCCGGCCGCGGCCAGTTGGTCGAGCAGGCGCGCCAGCGTCATCGGCTGGACTTCGAGCAGCTCAGCCAGCGCCACCTGGCGCACCCCCTCATTGCGCGACACATAGACCAGGGCGCGCGCCTGGGCCAGGGTGAGCTTGCTGCCTTCGAGCTCGCGTTCGAAGGCGCCGCGCATCAGGCGCGCGACATTGGACAGCAAAAATCCAAAACTCGGACGGTCGGTTTTCATAAGCCAACAAGATAATAAGCTTTGCTTAGTATATGCCAAACCACGCCCGCGCGCTGGCGCACGGAAAAATGGGGTCAGACCCCATTTTTCCGCGCGGATAAATC
>NZ_JAKLTS010000015.1 GCF_022012445.1 Massilia sp. TS11 | reverse complement strand
CCAAGTGGCGGGCTGAGGTCCAATTCTTTTTGAAGAGAGTTGGAGGAGACAGGTGTTATTGTGCTGCACGGCAGCATATTAGGCAAATTTATTGTTCTGATACCTGATATGTCGCCGGCTAATATCTCCTCCAGCGATCTCAGGTGTTGCTGGCGTCGCTGCTGCTGGTCGGCAGCGGGGCGCAATTGACCACCACATTGGTGACCGCTGCTTCGCCCATGATGCCGTTGCCATTGACGACCGTGCACTTGAAGCCGGCCGGCTGGGTCAGCACGGTGACGCTGTAGGGCGAACCGTCGAGCACGGTCGGCAGGGTGAAGGTGGTGGCGCCGCCGGCCAGCGGGATGCTGCCGCCGGTCGAGCCATTCGTCAGTTCCAGCGTGCCGGTCGTGAAGCCGTTGATGGTGCCGCTGATCGTGTAGAAATTGCGGCTGCAGTTGACCACCACATTGATGCTGGCGAAGCGGCCGGCCGTGTCGGCGCCGTTGACCACGCCGCAGGTCACGTGGCGCGGCTGGGTGGTGATCGTCACATTGTAGGCCGTGCCATAGCCGATGCTGCCGGGGAAGGCGAAGCTGGTGTCATTCGCTTTCGGGCTGATGGTCGCGCCGTTATTCGACAGCACCAGGCCGTCGTAGAACAGGCCGGTGATGGTGCCGCCGACCGTGAATTGGGCCTTGCCGCCGCAGGCAGCCAGACTCAGGGCCAGGACCAGGGCCGCCGCGCGGCGGCTTTGTGCAAATCGCATACAGTTCTCCAGATGACGCAAAGCGGGCCTTACTGGCACACGACTTCGATGTTGGTGACGTCGGCCGCTGCCATCCGGCCGCTGCCATTGTTGACGGTGCAGGTCTTGCCGGCCGGCTGCTGGAACACGGCCACGCCGTACGGCGCTCCCAGGCTGACCTTCTCCGGCATGCGGAAGCTGGTGGTGCCGGCCGGGACCGGATAGGTGTCGGCGCCGTTGGCCAGAATCAGACCCGTGGCGTTGCCCAGGCCGCTGATCGTGCCGCCGATGAAATAGTTATTGGTCAGGCAGGTCACCTGGATCGAGGTCACGTTGTAGGCGCTTGAGACGCCCTTGCCATTGGTGACCGTGCAGATGGTATTGGCCGGCTGGGTCTTGATGGTGACGTTGTAGGCCGAGTCGTAGCCGATCAGTTTGCTGAAGGCGAAGGACGTGGAATAGGCCGTGACCGTGTAGTCGTCACCGCCGTTATTCTGCAGCACCAGGCCGTCCTGGGTCAGGCCGGAGACGGAACCGCCCACGATCAGGCTGCCGGAGCTCCCACCACCGCACGCGGCCAAACCAAGGGCACACGCCAGCGCGGCGACGCAGGAACGCAGGGTCATACGCTTCATAAATTCTCCAAAAAGACGGACTTTTGCCAATGCGGCCATCATTTTAGAGCATTTGGCAAGGCGGAGGCCGATTCATTGTATCGGCTTGTAAGTGTCAGGGCCCGCGTGCGTGCGCGCAGTGCGACTGGCGGCCACTCAGCTGGCAATGGTTGACCGGCTGGCCGTGGCGGTCCATGACGGTGATGTCCCAGCGGTCCGGACCGCGCCGCTCCATCGTCATGAAGCCAAAGCCACCGACCCAGGCGGCAAACTCGGCAAAGCGGGCGCCGGCGCCCGGCTCCAGGCCCGGCGGCAGCGGATCGGGCAGGGGCACGATGTCTTCCTGGGTGCCGGCAAAGCCGACCACGAACTGGCTCGGATGCGGCGTCGCATAGCTGGCTTGCTGCCACATATGGGTGTGGCCCGAGAGCAGGGCCTGCACGCGCGGCGGTAGCAGGGCCGGGCTCCAGCGCGCCAGCGCCTGCTGCATGCCGCGGTCGCCATTGAAATAGCTGACCTTGCCATGCTTGGTCTCGCCGCCCACGCTCAGCGGCGGGTGGTGCAGCACGGCCAGCGTGTGCTCGGCCTGTTCGCTCAGGGCTTCGAGGGTGCCGATGTCCTCGGCGATGGCGGCCGGGCGCCAGTCGCCCTCGGCATAGCCTTTCGAGACATTCGCAGCCGTGTCGAGCACCACCAGCTGGGCGCCGCCGCCGAGCGGCACGGCATACGGGGCGCCGTGGTTGCCGCGCTGGTCCTGGGCCGGATCGACGCAGTCGCGCCCGGGCAGCAGCGGGCGCGGATCGAGCAGGCGCCAGTAGCCCTGGCCGCCGCGCGTGCACAGCTCGTGGTTGCCGCGCGCGGCCACCAGCGGGGCGGCGGCCAGCAGCGGCCGCGCCGGGGCGAAGAAGTCGGCTTCCCAGCTGTCCCAGCCATAGCCCCAGGGCGAACCGGCGCAGCCGGCCTGGCCCGGCGGGCAGGCGCTTTCGCGGTACAGGTAGTCGCCGACGTGGATGATCAGGTCGGGCTTCCAGCGCGCGATGCTGGCCGCGACCGTGGCAAATGGAAACTCCTGCGCATCATTACAGGCCTGCCAGGCTGCGTCCTTGCTCGACAGGCGGCAGCCGCTGTCGCCCAGCACCACCAGCCGGGTCGGCTGGGCGGCCGGCAGGGGCAGGGCCTGACCGCCGACGCTGGCCTGGCGAGCGCCGAGCGGCAGCGGGGCCTCGCAGGTGCGCAGGGGGAAGGCGGCCGGCGGGCTGTCCGGCATCACGCTGGGGCGCGCCGGCAGCACGGCCGGGGCGGCGCGCAGCTGCATCGGCACGCTGCGCCCGTCGACCTCGATCAGCGGGCAGCTGGCGGCGGCCGTCAGCACGCGCACGGTGGCCGCGCCCTGTTCGCCCAGCACCACATAGCGGTAGTCGCCGGACGGGGGCGCGGGCAGGCTGGCACAGCCGCCAAGCAGGACGGCGAGGAGAACGGGCAGACGCATGGCAATTCCACAATGAAAGGGACAGCCTACCACAGCGGCGGTTTGATTTTTGCGCGCGCGCTCGTTATGCTAGGCCTCTGCCCGCGCCTTCCGTTGTATGAGTGACGCCATGATGCCGGCCATTGCGCGCCCGCAAGCTATTCTCTTCGATCTCGACGACACCATGTGGCCGATCGCTCCCGTGATCGCCGCCGCCGAGCAGCGCGTGCACGCCTGGCTGGCGCAGCATGCGCCGCGCGTGGCGGCCGCCTGTACGGTCGAGGATCTGCGCGCGCGCCGGCTGGCCCTGCTGGGCAGCGATCCGGTCTTTGCGGCCGACCTCGGCGCCCTGCGCCGCGCCGGCCTCGAGCTGGCCTTCCGCGAACATGGCGAGGACTGCGCCCTGCTCGACGCCGCGATGGACGAATTCCACGCGGCGCGCAATGCCGTCACGCTCTGGCCCGATGTGCTGCCGGTGCTGAGTGCGCTGCGCCCCCATGTGCGGCTCGGGACACTCACGAATGGCAATGCCAACCTCGCCGCCATCGGCCTCGACCAGCATTTCGAGCTGAGCCTGTCGGCGCGCGAGGTCGGCGTGCCCAAGCCCGATCCGGCCATCTTCCATGCGGCCTGCGCCGCCCTCGGCCTGGCGCCGGCGGAGGTGCTGTATGTCGGCGACGACCTGCTGCTCGATGTGCGCGCGGCCCAGGCGGCCGGTCTGCGCGCGGCCTGGATGCGGCGCCAGGGCAGCACGGCCGCGCTGGCGCACGGGGTGGTGCCGGATCTGGTGTGCACCGATTTTCACGACTTGCTGGCCTGGCTCCACACGACGCAGGCATAATGAGGCTGGAATCCCTGACATGAGCATGCAACTCGATCACCGCGCGCAAACCCTGCTGAAGGCCCTCGTCGAGCGCTATATCGCCGACGGCCAGCCGGTCGGCTCGCGCGCGTTGTCCAAGATCTCGGGGCTGGAGCTGTCGCCGGCCTCGATCCGCAACATCATGGCCGACCTTGAGGACATGGGCCTGGTCGCCAGCCCGCACACCTCGGCCGGACGGGTGCCGACCCCGCGCGGCTACCGTCTGTTCGTCGACACCCTGCTGACCGTGCAGCCGCTCGACGAGAGCACGCTGTCGGCGCGCATGCACCTGCCGGCCCACCAGCCGCAGAAGATGATCGCCAATGCGGCCCAGCTGCTGTCCTCGCTGTCGCAGTTCGCCGGGGTGGTGGTGGCGCCCAAGCGCGAGGCCGCCTTCCAGCAGCTGGAATTCCTGCGCCTGTCCGAAAAGCGCATCCTGCTGGTGATCGTCGACGCCCGCGGCGACGTCCAGAACCGCCTCTTGATCACCGATGTCGACTACACGCCGGGCCAGCTGATCGAAAGCTCGAATTACATCAACAGCCAGTTCGCCGGCCTGTCCTTCGACGAGATGCGTGCGCGCCTGCAGGCCGAGCTGCGCGCCCTGCGCGACGACATGGCGCGCTTGATGCAGGCCGCCGTCGAGGCCAGCAGCGAGGCCCTGAGCGACCACAGCGACGACGTGGTCATCGCCGGCGAGCGTAATCTGCTGTCGGTGGCCGACCTGTCCTCGAATATGAGCTCGCTGCGCCAGATGTTCGAAATGTTCGAGCAGAAAACCGGCCTGATGCAGCTGCTCGATGTCTCGAGCAAGGCCAGCGGCGTGCAGATCTACATCGGCGGCGAGTCCGACCTGGTGCCGATGGATGAAATGAGCGTGGTGGCGGCGCCGTATGCGCACAAGGGCCAGATCGTCGGCACCCTGGGCGTGATCGGCCCGACCCGCATGGATTATGAGCGCGTGATTCCGATCGTCGACATCACGGCCAAGCTGCTCTCGAGCGCCCTGAGCAACAGCTAGGGCCTCAGCCCCGGTGCGGGCAATCGGTTTTGGTGCAATTGCCGTAGATGGCCAGCGCGTGCTCGGCGATGGCGAAGCCGCGCTCGGCGGCGATGCGCTGCTGGCGCTGCTCGATCTCGTCGTCGCAGAATTCTTCGACCCGGCCGCAGTCGAGGCAGACCAGGTGGTCGTGGTGGGTGCCGGCATTGAGTTCGAAGATGGCCTTGCCGCTTTCAAAGTGATTGCGGTGCAGCAGGCCGGCCTGCTCGAACTGGGTCAGCACGCGGTAGACGGTGGCCAGGCCGACGTCCATGTTTTCCTGCAGCAGGATCTTGTAGACGTCCTCGGCGGTGAGGTGGCGCACTTCCGAGTTCTGGAAAATTTCCAGGATTTTCAGGCGCGGCAGGGTGGCCTTCAGGCCGCTTGCCTTGAGGTCAGTCGGGCTCTTACTCATGTTTTGTTACTCTTGTTTTACTCGGGGTGGCGCGGAGTGCTTTATCATATAGTGTTTTCGCCGCGTGCGCCTAGCGCCGTGTTCAACCAGATTGAGGACCTGTATGCGCGTCACCACCGCTGTTTTGCCCCGCCTGTCCCTGTGCCTGCTGGCCGTATTGGCCGGCTGCGCCAGCACGGGTAAAGCCCCGGAACCGACCCCGAACGGCCCCGTCAGCTTCGCCGACGAAGTGACCCGGACCGCGAAGATCGCCAATAATGGCGCCCATACGACGAGCGTGACCCAGTTCCAGAAGTTCCTGTGGTTCGTCTCGCCCTACCGCCCCGACATCCAGCAGGGCAACTTCATTTCGGCCGAGCAGTTCAATCAGCTCAAGACCGGCATGACGCGCGACCAGGTCAAGTTCATCATGGGTACCTCGCTGGCGGCCGACATCTTCCACCGCGACCGCTGGGAATACCCGTTCTATCTGCTGCGCGGCAATGGTGAGCTGACCACGAGCCGGGTCACCATCTACTTCACGGACGACAAGATCAGCAAGATCGAAGGCGGCAATCTGCCGAGCGAGCGCGAGTACATCGAGCGCCTGGCCGGCCCCCCGAAAAAATTCGGCAATCCCAACGATTAATCCATGACGCAAATGCACATCGCCATCGCCGGCGCCGGCGGCCGCATGGGCCGCATGCTGATCGAGGCCATTCTCAGCCACCCCGAAGCCCAGCTGGCGGGCGCCCTCGATGTCGCGGCCGCCCCGGCCCTGGGCATCGACGCCGGCGCCTTTGCCGGGCGCGCCACCGGCGTGGCCATCACTGACGAACTGTCCAGCGGCCTCAAGGGCGCGCAATTCCTGATCGATTTCACCCGCCCCGAAGGCACGCTCAAGCACCTCGAGTACTGCGTGGCGCACGGCATCAAGATGGTGATCGGCACCACCGGTTTCGACGCGGCCGGCAAGGCCGCGATCGCCAAGGCCGCCGAGCAGATCGGCATCGTGTTCGCGCCGAATATGAGCGTGGGCGTGAATGTCACGCTCAAGCTGCTCGACATGGCGGCCCGTTCGCTGGCGCACGGCTATGACATCGAGATCATCGAGGCCCACCACCGCCACAAGGTCGACGCGCCCTCGGGCACGGCCCTGAAGATGGGCGAAGTGGTGGCCGCGGCCCTCGGGCGCGACCTGAAGGACTGCGCCGTCTACGGGCGCGAAGGCGTGACCGGCGAGCGCGACCCGTCCACGATCGGCTTTGCCACCGTGCGCGGCGGCGACATCGTCGGCGACCACACGGTGCTGTTCGCCGGCATCGGCGAGCGCATCGAAATCACCCACAAATCCTCGAGCCGCGCCACCTATGCCCAGGGCGCCCTGCGCGCCTGCGCCTGGCTGCAGGACAAGCCGGCCGGCCTCTACGATATGTGGGACGTGCTCGGCTTCAAAGACTAAGCCATGCTCGGCCAGTTCAGCTTCGCACGCTACTGGGCCCAGGGCGACGCCGTCTCGCACGGCGTGGCCTGGCTGCTGCTGGCCATGTCGGTGCTCAGCTGGTGCCTGATCTTTGCGCGCGCGCTCAGCGCCTGGCAGGCGCGCCGCGCCCTGCCCGCGCTCGAAGCCTTCTGGGCCGCACCGCGTTTTCATGACGGCCTGGCCGCGCTCAAGGGCGCCGACCCGGCCGGCCTGTTCGCCAGCCTGGCCGAGCAGGCGGCCGCCCTGCGCAGCGATGGCCGCAGCGTGGCCGGCGAGCTGGCCCGCGGCGAACAGCTGACGCGCGTGCTGCGCAATGCCATCGGCGTGTCGGCGCGCAAGCTCGAAAGCGGGCTGGCGCTGCTGGCCTCGATCGGCGCGACGGCCCCGTTCATCGGCCTGCTCGGCACGGTGTTCGGGATCTACCATGCGCTTGCCAATGTCTCGGCCGCTGGCGCCGTGCAGCTCGACAAGGTGGCCGGCCCGGTCGGCGAGGCCCTGATCATGACGGGCCTCGGTCTGGCGGTGGCGATTCCGGCCGTGCTTGCCTACAATGCCTTCAACCGGTTCAACCGCGTGGCCCTGGCCGAGCTCGATGGTTTCGCGCACGACCTGCACGCCTACTTCAGCAAATAAATGGCCTTTGGCAGCTTCCAGTCCCCGCGTCCCGCCCAGATGATGAGCGAGATAAACGTCACGCCGATGGTCGACGTGATGCTGGTGCTGCTCGTCATTTTCATTCTGGCCGCGCCCCTGTTCAGCCAGTCGGTCCAGCTCGAATTGCCGAAGACGGCCGCCGTCGGCGCCGCGCGCGAGACGGCCGCCGTGCACCTGGCCATCGATGCGGCCGGCCAGGTCTACTGGAACAACGACAAGCTCGACGCCGCCACGCTCGAGGCGCGCCTGGCGGCGGCGGCCGCCCGTTCGCCCCAGCCCGAGCTGCAATTGCGCGCCGACCGCGCCACCCGCTACGAGGCGGTGGCGCGCCTGATGGCGGCGGCCCAGGCCAAGGGACTGACCCAGCTGGGCTTCATCACCGATACCGAACAGGAGGCCGGCCATGGCACGCGTTGAACTCGATGGCGCCCGCATGCTCGACGAAGCGGGCTTTCACGCCGAATGCAAGCGCGCCTTCGGCTTCCCGGACAGCTACAACAACACGATCGACGCCTGGGTCGACTGCCTCAGCTACCTGCGCGACGCGGACGGCATGAGCCGCTTCCGGCTCGGTCCCAAGGAAGTGCTGACGGTGGTGATTGTGAATGCCAGTGCCGTGCGCGCCGCCGCGCCCGACCTGCTCGAAGAAGTGACCTACTGCATCGGCGGCCTCAATGAACGCTACGAGGATTACGGCGAAGCGCCGGCCCTCGCCCTCGAACTCAAGTAGGAGATGCTGATGCGTGCAATTTTGCTGGCCGTGGCCGTGCTGAGCCTGGCTGCGACCCCGTTCAAAGTGCAGGAAGTGGACGGGGCCACGGGCCTGGTCGAAAAGGATGGCGTGGCCACGGTGGCCAAGGGCAGCATCGCCAAGGGCGAGAACATCGCCTTCGGCATGAGCGGCAAGGCGGCCGACTGCGCCGCCTGCCATGGCGAGGACCTGCACGGCAGCGGCATCTTCCCCGATATCGCCGGCAAGGCGCCCAGCTACACGCTCAAGCAGCTGCGCGACTTCAAGAGCGGGGCCCGGAGCGGCCCGAATGCCGGCCAGATGCAGAGCCTGACGGCGGCCCTCGACGAGGACGACATGCTGGCCCTGGCCGCCTACCTGGCCACCCAGCCGGCCAAGTAGACGGGCGCGCCTCAGCGCACCGCGGCCCGGTCGAAATGCGGGTTTTCGATCAGGCCCAGCACATTTCCGAAGGGGTCGAGCACCTCGGCCACCTTGATCCCGCCGCCGACCTCGGCCACGTCCTTGTGCAGGCGCGCGCCCAGGGCCAGCACGCGCGCCAGCTCGGCCGCGCAGTCGGGCGTGCCCCAGTAGGCTACGCTGCCGTCGGCGCCGGGCGTGGCGTCCGGCACCAGGCCGAGTTCAAAGCCGCCGACCGCAAAGCCGACATAAAAGGCTTCGTCGAAATAGGGCGCCACCCCGAACACGCTGGCATACCAGGCCTTGCCCTGGGCCAGGTCGGGTGTGGGGTAGAGCACGGTACGTAATCCCTCGAACATCGCAGTCTCCTTGCATGGCGAAAGCGCCATCATGCCATCGCGCGCCCGCGCACGGGGCAAAAGCGGGGCCGGCCGCGCTGCCAGCCTGGCCCGGCAGTGGGTATAATGAAGGGTTCATACCCACTATTGGCCGCACACACCATGCAAGAGAAATACAGCCACGCCGACGTTGAAGCCCAGGCCCAGGCGCACTGGACCGCGATTGACGCTTACAAAGCCATCGAGAACGACCCGCGTTTCCCGAAAGGGAAGTACTACGCCTGCTCGATGCTGCCTTATCCGTCCGGCAAGCTGCACATGGGCCACGTGCGCAATTACACGATCAACGACATGCTGGCGCGCTTCCTGCGCGCGAATGGCCACAATGTGCTGATGCCGATGGGCTGGGACGCCTTCGGCCTGCCGGCCGAAAACGCCGCGCTGAAGAACAAGGTGCCGCCCGCGAAATGGACCTACGACAACATCGCCTACATGAAGAAGCAGATGCAGGCGATGGGGCTGGCGATTGACTGGTCGCGCGAAGTGGCCACCTGCGATCCGGCCTACTACAAGTGGAACCAGTGGCTGTTCCTGAAGATGCTGGAAAAGGGCATCGCCTACCGCAAGACCCAGATCGTCAACTGGGACCCGGTCGACCAGACCGTGCTGGCCAATGAGCAGGTGATCGACGGGCGCGGCTGGCGTACCGGCGCCCTGGTGGAAAAGCGCGAGATCCCCGGCTACTACCTGAACATCACCAGCTACGCCGAGGAACTGCTCGACTGCGTGGTCAACAAGCTGCCCGGCTGGCCCGAGCGCGTGCGCCTGATGCAGGAGAACTGGATCGGCAAGAGCGAGGGCGTGCGCTTCGCCTTCCCGCACACGATCCGCGATGCGGCCGGCAATCTGATCCAGGACGGCAAGCTGTTCGTCTTCACCACCCGGGCCGACACCGTCATGGGCGTGACCTTCTGCGCGGTGGCGCCCGAGCATCCGCTGGCCAGCCATGCGGCCGCCGGCAACCCGGCCCTGGCCGCCTTCATCGAAGAATGCAAGAAGGGCGGCACCACCGAGGCCGAACTGGCCCTGCGTGAAAAAGAAGGCATGCCGACCGGCCTGTTCGTCAGCCACCCGCTGACCGGCGCCCAGGTCGAAGTCTGGGTCGGCAATTACGTGCTGATGAGCTACGGCGACGGCGCCGTGATGGGCGTGCCGGCCCACGACGAGCGCGATTTCGCGTTCGCCAAAAAATACAATCTGCCCATCAAGCAGGTGGTGGCCGTGGACGGCGAAACCTATTCCGACGCCGCCTGGCAGGAATGGTATGGCGACAAGCAGCGCGGCGTGACCATCAATTCGGGCGCCTACGATGGCCTGGGCTACAAGGCCGCGGTCGACAAGATCGCCGCCGACCTGGCCGTCAAAGCCGACGGCGAGAAGAAAACCACCTGGCGCCTGCGCGACTGGGGCATCTCGCGCCAGCGCTACTGGGGCACGCCGATCCCGATCATCCACTGCGACAGCTGCGGCCCGGTGCCGGTGCCCGAAAAAGACCTGCCGGTCGTGCTGCCCCAGGATTGCGTGCCCGACGGCAGCGGCAACCCGCTCAACAAGCGCGAGGACTTCCTGAAAGTCGACTGCCCGTGCTGCGGCAAGCCGGCCCGGCGCGAAACCGACACCATGGACACCTTCGTCGATTCGTCCTGGTATTTCATGCGCTACTGCGATCCGACCAATCCGGACGCGATGGTGGCGGCGGGCAGCGATTACTGGATGCCGATGGACCAGTACATCGGCGGCATCGAACACGCGATCCTGCACCTGCTGTACGCGCGCTTCTGGACCAAGGTCATGCGCGACCTCGGCCTGGTCAAGGTCGATGAGCCCTTCACCAATCTGCTGACCCAGGGCATGGTGCTGAAGGGCGCCTTCTTCCACAAACCGGCCGACGCCGGCAAGAACTACTACTGGGAGCACGAGGTCGACGTCCTGCGCGACGACAAGGGCCAGATCATCGGCGGCACGCTCAAGGCCGACGGCACCGCGCTCGAGTACGAGATGACGACGATGTCGAAGTCGAAGAACAACGGGGTCGACCCGCAGGAGCTGATCGACCAGTACGGCGCCGACACGGCGCGCCTGTTCGTGATGTTCGCCTCGCCGCCCGAGCAGACGCTCGAATGGAATGACGCCGGGGTTGAAGGCGCCTACCGCTTCCTCAAGCGCGTGTGGGCGTTTGGCGCGGCCCAGGCCGCCCGCGTGCAGGGCGCACCGGCGCTCGACGCCGCCACCCTGAGCGAAGCCGACAAGACCCTGCGGCGCGAAGTGCACAAGGTGCTGCAGCAGGCCGAGCACGACTACAAGCGTCTGCAGTACAACACCGTGGTCTCGGCCACGATGAAAATGCTGAACACGCTCGAAGGCGCGAAGGACGCCAGCCCGGCCGCCATGGCCGAGTGCCTGTCGATCTTCCTGCGCGTGCTCTACCCGGTGGCGCCGCATATCACGCACGCGCTCTGGAGCGAACTCGGCTACGTGGCCCAGCACGGCGACATCCTCGACGCCGCCTGGCCGCAGGTCGACACGGCCGCCCTCGAGCAGGCCGAGATCGAGCTGATGATCCAGGTGAACGGCAAGCTGCGCGGTTCGGTCAAGGTCGGCAAGGACGCCGACAAGGCCGCCATCGAAGCGGCCGCCCTGGCCTCGGAAGCGGCCCAGAAGTTCGTCGAAGGCACGCCGAAGAAGGTCATCGTCGTGCCCGGCAAACTGATCAACATCGTGGTGTAAGCCATGCGCGCCCTCGGTCGCTGGATGTGCGCGCTGCTGCTGGCCGGCCTGCTGTCGGCCTGCGGCTTCCACCTGCGCGGCGCGGACGGGCAGTTCAACATGCCCTTCCAGTCGATCTATCTGGGTTTCCCGGATACCTCGCCGCTCGGGGTGGAGCTCAAGCGCAATCTGCGCGGGGTGAACACCAGCGTGGTCAGCGACGAAAGCCAGGCCGAAGCGCGGCTGGACGTGGTGGCCGAAAACCGCGGCAAGACCATCCTCTCGCTGAACTCCCAGGGCCGGGTGCGCGAATACACGCTCTCGTATTCGCTGACCTTCCGCGTGCGCGACGCCAAGGGGCGCGAGCTGCTGGCCCCGACCGAGATCACGCTCAAGCGCACGATCAGCTTCAACGAGACCCAGACCCTGGCCAAGGAATCCGAAGAAGCCCTGCTGTACCGCGATATGCAGAGCGACCTGGTGCAGCAGATCCTGCGCCGCCTGGCCGCCCTGAAGACCAGCTGAAGGCCGCCGATGCAGCTGCGACCCGATGCGCTCGACGCCCACCTCGCCAAACCGCTCGCGCCGCTGTATGTGATCACCAGCGACGAGCATCTGCTGGCGCTGGAGGCGGCCGACAAGATCCGCCGCGCCGCGCGCGCCCAGGGCTATGCCGAGCGCGAGGTGCTGACCGTGGAGCGCAGCTTCAAGTGGGGCGAGCTGCTGGCGGCCAACCAGGCCATGTCCCTGTTCGGCGACAAGAAGCTGATCGAGCTGCGCATCCCCAGCGGCAAACCGGGCAAGGAGGGCGGCGCCGCTCTGCAGGACTACTGCGCCGGCCTGTCGCCCGATAATCTGACCCTGATCACCCTGCCCAAGCTCGACTGGCAGACCCAGAAGGCGGCCTGGGTCGCGGCCCTGCAGCAGGCCGGCGTCTATCTCGACATTCCGAGCATCGAGCGGTCCGCCCTGCCGAACTGGATCGGCCAGCGCCTGGCCCTGCAGCAGCAGCGCGCCGAGCGCCAGAGCCTGGACTTCATCGCCGACCGGGTCGAGGGCAATCTGCTGGCCGCGCACCAGGAGATCCAGAAGCTGGGCCTGCTGTACGAGCCGGGCCAGCTGTCCTTCGAACAGGTGCACGACGCGGTGCTGAATGTGGCGCGCTACGATGTGTTCAAGCTGTCCGAAGCGATGCTGGGCGGCGATGTGGCGCGCCTGGTGCGCATGCTCGAAGGTCTGAAAGGCGAGGGCGAGGCCCTGCCCCTGGTGCTGTGGGCGGTCGCCGAAGAAATCCGGACGCTGCTAAAATTGAAGGCAGCTCAGGCGCAGGGGCGACCCCTCGGCGTGCTGATGAAGGAAATGCGCATCTGGGGCCCGCGCGAACGCATGATGGAGCCGGCCCTGCGCCGTATCAGCCTGGCGACCTTGGAACAGGCGATGCGCGACGCGGCCCAAGTCGACAAGATGGTCAAGGGTCTGCGCGCCAAGGGATTCGCGGGCGACGCCTGGGATGCGATGCTCCAGCTGGCGATGAAAGTCGCGCGCGGTTGACGATTGCCGCGGGCCGCAAGGCCCGCCCTACATTTTGGCTTACATGGATATCACCTCTTACATGGACACGGTGGGGCGCCAGGCGCGCACCGCTTCGCGCGCGCTGGCCAAGGCCCCGAGCGCGGTCCGCAACCGCGCGCTGGAACTGATCGCCGCCGCCATCGAGCGCGAAGCGGCCGCCCTGCGCGCGGCCAATGAGCAGGACCTGGCGGCCGCCCGCGCCAGTGGCCTGGACCCCGCCATGGTCGACCGCCTGACCCTGTCCGAACAGGCCATCGCCACCATGGTGGCCGGCCTGCGCCAGATCGTGGCCCTGCCCGATCCGGTCGGCGAAATCACGAATATGAAGGTGCGCCCGAGCGGCATCCAGGTCGGCCAGATGCGTGTGCCGCTGGGCGTCATCGGCATCATCTACGAAGCCCGTCCGAACGTCACGGTGGACGCGGCCGGCCTGTGCATCAAGAGCGGCAACGCCACCATTTTGCGCGGCGGCTCGGAAGCCATCCACTGCAACCGCGCGCTGGCGCGCCTGGTGGCCGAGGGCCTCGAAGGCGCCGGCCTGCCGGCGCATGGCGTGCAGATCGTCGACACCACCGACCGCGCCGCCGTCGGCGCCCTGATCACCATGCCGCAGTACGTCGACGTGATCGTGCCGCGCGGCGGCAAGGGCCTGATCGCGCGCCTGATGGCCGAGGCCACGGTCCCGATGATCAAGCACCTGGACGGCATCTGCCACGTCTACATCGACGCCCGCGCCGATCTCGACAAGGCGGTGCGCGTGGCCTTCAATGCCAAGTGCCACCGCTACGGCACCTGCAATACGATGGAAACCCTGCTGGTCGAGCGCAGCATCGCGCCGCGCGTGCTGGCGGCGCTGGCGCCGCTGTACGCGGCCGAACGCGTCGAGCTGCGCGCCGACGCTGAGGCGCACGCCATCCTGGCCGGCTACCCGTATCTGGCCGCCGCCAGCGAGGCCGACTGGAGGACCGAGTACCTGGCGCCGATCCTGGCCGTGCGCGTGGTCGACGGGCTCGATGCGGCCATCGCCCACATCACCGAATATTCGAGCAAGCACACCGAAGCGATCATCACCGAGGACTACAGCGCCGCCATGCGCTTCCTGCGCGAAGTCGATTCGGCCTCGGTGATGGTGAATGCCTCGACCCGCTTCGCCGATGGTTTCGAATACGGCCTCGGGGCCGAAATCGGCATCTCCAACGACAAGCTGCATGCACGCGGCCCGGTCGGTCTGGAGGGCCTCACCTCGCTCAAATACGTCGTGTTCGGTCACGGCGAGATCCGGAGTTAAGCCTATGTTGTGGGTGAAAGCGCTGCACATCGTGTTCGTCACGTCCTGGTTCGCGGGCCTGTTCTACCTGCCGCGCATCTACGTCAACCTGGCGCTCGAGACCGAGACGGTGGCCACCGCGCGTCTGCTGCTGATGGCGCGCAAGCTGTACCGCTTCACCACCATGCTGGCGCTGCCGGCCATCGCCCTCGGCCTGTGGCTGTGGCTGGGCTTCGGCTTCAGCGGCGGCTGGCTGCATGCCAAACTGACGCTGGTGCTGCTGGTGATCGGCTACCACCACGCGTGCGGCGTGCTGCTGAAGAAGTTCGAAAATGGCCGCAACCAGCGCGGCCACGTGTTCTACCGCTGGTTTAACGAGGTGCCGGTGCTGCTGCTGCTGGCCATCGTGATACTGGTCGTCGTCAAGCCCTTCTGAGGGCCGATTCAACCATCAAGGATAAAGGGAACCCCTATGGCCTCATTTTTCTGTCCCTGCCCGCGCGGCATGGAAGCCCCGCTCGCCGAAGAACTCGGCGAGATCGCCCAGCAATCGTCGACCCTGCGCGTGCACAGCCAGGTGCCGGGCGGCGTGCATTTTTCGGGCGAGCTCAGTGACGCCATGCGCGTCAATCTGCACTCGCGCATCGCCTCGCGCGTGCTGCTGCGCATGGCCCAGGGCAGCTACACCAACGAGAACGACATCTACGACCTGGTGCTCGACACCCGCTGGGAGGACTGGTTCAGCGTCGACCACACGATCCGGGTCGACGTCACGGCCATCAAGTCGCCGCTGAAGAGCATCGAGTTCACCACGCTGAAAATCAAGGACGCCGTCTGCGACCGCTTCCGCGACCAGAGCGGGCGCCGCCCCTCGGTCAACACGCGCGAGCCCGATATGCGCATCCACGGCTTCCTCGACGCGCGCAACTGCACGATCTACCTCGACACCTCGGGCGAGGCCCTGTTCAAGCGCGGCTGGCGCAGCGAGACCGGCGACGCGCCCCTGCGCGAGAACCTGGCCGCCGGCCTGCTGCGCGTGTCGGGCTGGAAGCCGGGCATGCCCCTGTTCGATCCGATGTGCGGCTCCGGCACCATCCTGGTCGAAGCGGCCCAGCAGCTGCAAGGCATTCCGCCCGGCGCGCGGCGCAAGTTCGCCTTCGAAAAATTCAAGCGCTTCCAGGCGCCCGTGTGGGCCGCCATCAAGGCCGAAGTCAAGCCGCAGCCGCTGCCGGCCACCCCGACCCTGTTCGGCTCCGACATCTCGGGCGACATGGTGGCCATGGCGCGCCACAATCTGCAGCGCGCCGGCATTTTGTTCGAGGTGCCGCTCAAGCAGATCGAAGCGCAGCAGGTCAAGGCGCCGACCGAGCAGCCGGGCATCCTGCTGACCAACCCGCCGTACGGCGAGCGGATCGGCGTGCGCGGCGACAAGTCGGTGGCGCCCGACCAGATGGCGGTCGACTTCTACACGGCCTTCTCGGCCACGCTCAAGCAGCGCTTCGCCGGCTGGACCGTGTGCCTGTTCACGGCCGATCTGGGCGTGCCCAAGCTGCTGCGCCTGAAGGAATCGAAGAAGACGCCTTTCTTCAATGGCGCGCTCGAGTGCCGCCTGTTCCGGTTTGAGATGGTGGCCGGCTTCCACCGGCGCGAAGCGGCCATGCCCAAGCAGGGCGAGTGAGCATGCTGCCCGGCCCGCCGAGCGGCCTGCCGCCCGACCCCGAGACCCCGGTCCCGCTGCCGCCGCCGCACCGCATCGTGATGCTGTCGACGGCCGGACTGGCGGCCCTGCTGGCCGGGCTGGCCATGCTCGGTCCGTTTTCGATCGACACCTACCTGCCGGCCTTCCCGAATATCCAGGCCGGGCTGGCGGCCACCCCGCTCGAAGTCCAGCAGACCCTGACCGCCTACATGCTGGCGTTTGCCGTGATGGTGCTGTGGCACGGGGCGCTGGCCGATGCCTTCGGGCGACGCAATGTGATTCTGTGGTCGCTGGCCGTGTTCGCCGTCGGCACGCTCGGCTGCGCCGCCTCGGCTTCGGTCCACTATCTGTGGATCTTCCGGATTTTGCAGGGCGTATCGGCCGGGGCCGGGGTGGTGGTGGGGCGCGCCATCATCCGCGACCTGTATGCCGACGCCGAAGCGCAGCGCCTGATGTCCTCGGTGACGATGGTGTTTTCGATCGCGCCGGCGGTCGCCCCGATTCTCGGCGGCTGGATCGTCACCTTCTTCGACTGGCGCGCGATCTTCCTGTTCATCTTCGCCTTCACAGGCGCGCTGGCCTTCGTCTGCTACCGCCATCTGCCCGAGACCCTGCCGCCCTCGCGCCGCCAGGCCTTCAATCCCGGCTTCCTGTTCGAGAGCTACAGCGCGATCTTCCGCTCGCCGCTGTTCCACATGAAGTCCGGCATCGTGGCGCTGAACTTCGCCGGCCTGTTCCTGTTCATCACGGCCGCGCCCGAGGCCCTGCCCAAGCTGCTGCATCTGGGGCCGCACCAGTTCGGCTGGCTGTTCGTGCCCTGCGTGGGCGGCATGTTCTGCGGGGCCCTGGTGTCGAACCGCTTTGCCGGCAAGATCAGCCTGGCGCGCCAGATCGGCCTCGGCTATTTACTGCTGCTGAGTGCAGCAATACTGCAAGTCAGTTATCACGCGCTCGGCGGGCCGGCCGCCGCCTGGGTGCTGGTGCCGATGTTCATTTACACGATGGGCATGTCGATGGTCGCGCCGGGCGCGACCCTGCTGGCGCTCGACCTGTTCCCGCACATCCGCGGCACGGTCGCGTCCTGCCAGTCGTTCGGCACCACGCTGCTGGGCGCCGTGGTGGCCGGGCTGATTGCGCCGGCGCTCTCGCATTCGCTGCTGGCGCTGGCGCTGGGCCAGCTGGCCTTCGCGCTCGGCTCGCTGGCCTTGTGGAGCGGCACCCGCCTGTACCGCAAGCGCCCCTGAGGCCCGTTTCACTTTCTACAAACCTTGCCGCCTAAACAAATCGGGGTCAGACCCCATTTTTCTGCACGGATAAATGGGGTCTGACCCCATTTTTCTTTGTGTAAATATGTCAATTGGGAAACAGAAATCTTCATTGTTTCCCGGTACTTAGGCGGCTTAATTGAAGTTTTTCGGCAAATTCCCGACGAAATTTAATTTTCTGGCAGAAATTGCACGGTCGTATGCTAATATGGATTTTCCCCAAGTCCGGAACAGAGGGGCAAAAGTCCTCTATTTCAGCGATTTATGCAACAAGACGACCTGGATATCCGTAACCGCTTGCTGGTGGCGCGTCTGCCGGCCATGCCCCAAATTCTGATTCGGCTGCTGGAGCACCTGCAGGCCGACGACCTGGGCATGCCCGAATTGGCGGAACTAATCGCCCAGGACGCGGGCATGACCAGCAAGATCCTGTCGGTCGCCAACAGCTCGGCCTTCCACCGCACCGGGCGCAGCGTCGGCCTCGAACAGTCGCTGGTCCAGCTCGGCACGGACATGATCAAGACGCTGGTCATCAGCGAAAGCGTGTTCCAGACTTTTAATTCCTTCCCGCACTCGGGCAGCACCGATCTGCGCGCCTTCTGGAAGGCCTCGCTCACGGCCGCCGTCATCGCGCGCGATCTGGCGCGCCGCATGGACTACGCCCAGGCCGAGGAAGCCTATCTGGCCGGCCTGCTGCACAATGTCGGCCGCCTGGCCCTGCTGGCCACGGCCCCGCGCGAGTACGCCTATAACTTCACCGCGCGCGACGATGAAACCCTGTGCGCCGTCGAGCAGCGCACGCTGCAGATCACCCACTCGGAAGCGGGCGCCTGGCTGATCGAACGCTGGCACCTCGATTCCTTCCTGGCCGATTCGGTCCTCTACCACCATGAGCCGAGCGCGCGCCTGGAAACGGCCCATCCGCTGATCCGCATCGTGCGCGCCAGCCATCTGCTGGCCTGCCACGGCCTCGACGATATGGACGTGGCCGATGTCTGTGCGCTCACCGGGCTCGACAACAAGGATGTCAGCCTGCTGTTCGCCGCCGCCGAGAAGCAGGTGGCGCGCGCGGCCACGCATCTGGGCATCGACCTGGACGGCGCCGACGAGATCGAAGCGCCGCCGGCCATGGCGGCGCCGGCGGCGCCGGCCGATCCGGTCCAGCAGCGCCTGTCGGAAGAAGTGCGCAATATGGTGCTGGTGTCGGAGATCGGCCAGACCATGGCGCGCCAGCAGGGCGAAACGGCCCTGCTCGAATCGATGGTGCGCACGGCGCGCATGCTGTTCGAATTCGGTAACACGGTCGTGCTGATGGAGAATCCGACCGGCCAGGCCCTGGTCGGCATGCCGATCGGCGACGTCCAGCGCATCGCCGAATTCACGGTGCCGCTCCAGCACGGCGGTCTGGTCGCGGAAGCGGCCACGGCGCGCAAGCTCAAATTCCTCCACAAAGACAAGCTCGACCTGAGCCTGGCAGAAGAACAGCTGTTCCGCCTGCTCGGCGCCGAGACCCTGGTCGTCGTGCCCCTGGTCGCGGCCCAGCGCTGCCTCGGCGTGATGATCGGCGGGATTCAGGCCTGGCAGCTGGCCGCCACCGAACGGCGCGTGAACTTCCTTCAGGCTTTCGGCAACCAGGCCGCGGCCTCGCTCGAAAACGCCATCAGCGAACGCGGCCATGCGCGCCGCCAGCTGGCCTCGGTCGCCGAGGAATACCGCGAGGCCACGCGCCGCGTCGTGCACGAGGTGAATAATCCTCTGTCGATCATCAAGAATTACCTGTCGGTGCTGGACGCCAAACTGGCGCGCAGCGAGCCCGTCAGCGCCGAGGTCGCCATCCTCAACGAGGAAATCGACCGCGTCGGCCAGCTGGTCGGCGGCCTGACCAAGCTGCAGCCGGCCGAGGGCGGGCGCAACACCGACGCGGCCAAGGTCGTCAACGATGTGGCGCGCCTGTTCCGCGGCTCGGCCTTCATGCCCGAAGGCGTGGAGATCGGCGTGGCCATGGGCGAGGGGCCGGTCGAGATCGAGGCCGATGGCGATGTGCTCAAGCAAATTCTGGTCAACCTCGTCAAGAACGCGGTCGAGGCCCTGCCCCAGGGCGGGCGCATCGAGATTGCCAGCCGCGGCCAGGTCAATCTGGAACGCAAGCTGTACCAGGCCCTGGTCGTGTCCGACACCGGGCCGGGCCTGCCGCCCGATGTGCTGGCCAATCTGTTCGCGCCGGTGCGCAGCACCAAGAGCGGCAACCATCGCGGCCTCGGCCTGTCGATCGTGCATGCGCTCGTGAAAAAACAAGGCGGGGTGATCACCTGCCGGAGCGGCCGTGGCGGCACGGCCTTTGAAATTCTGCTGCCCATGCGGCAGTCGGGCCAGAGCGCACCCGCTCTGCCGGCGCGCATGCCTGACTCTGTGTAATGCCTGATGTCGATGTCTGTGTCCCCTGTTTCCGTGCACGAGGCTGAACAGCCGCGCATCCTGCTCGTCGACGATGAGCCGCGTCTGCTCGCCTCCCTGTTTGAACTGCTGCGCGACGGCCCGTATCAGCTGGCCACGGCCAGCACCGGCGAGCAGGCGCTGCAGGAACTGGCGCGCCTGAAGTTCGATCTGGTCCTGCTCGACCTGCGCCTGCCCGACATGAGCGGCCACGATGTGATGGACTTCATCCGCGCGCGCGGCATCGATGTCGACGTCATCGTCATCAGCGGCGAGGGCGCGATCGACGCCGCCATCGGCGCCATCAAGCGCGGCGCCTATGACTACCTGCGCAAGCCCTACAGCCGCGAGGAACTGCTGCACACGGTCGGCAAGGCCCTGCAGCGGCGCGCCCTCGCGCTCAGCAACGCGCGCATGGCCAGCCAGCTCGAGACTTCGGAGCGCATGTACCGCTACCTGGTCGATTCCTCGCCCGACATCATCTACACGCTCAATCACGAAGGGCGCTTCACCTTCGTCAATGACCGCGTCGAACAGCTGCTCGGCATCAGCCGCGAGGAGCTGATCGGCAAGCACTATTCGGTGCTCGTGCACGACGAAGACCAGGAGCGCGCGCGCTATGTGTTCAATGAGCGGCGGCGCGACCAGAAGGCGGCGCGCAAGGTCGAACTGCGCCTGAAGTGCTTCAACGGCAATGCGATCGAGCGCACCTTCAGCCATTGCCTGACCTCGATTGCGCTGAACGCCATCGGCCTGGCCCAGGATGGCGCCGTGCTGCCGCACGATTATTTCGGCACCTATGGGGTGGCGCGCGACATCACCGAACGCAAACGGGCCGAGGAACTGATTTCCTACCAGGCCTACCACGACATCCTGACCGACCTGCCGAACCGCATCCTGTTCAAGGACCGCCTCGGCCTGGCCGTGATCCAGGCCAAGCGCAAGCAGACCGAGCTGGCCGTGATGTTCATCGACCTCGACCGCTTCAAGCTGGTCAATGACACGCTCGGCCATGTCAAGGGCGATGAGCTGCTGCAGCAGGTGGCGGCGCGCCTGAAATCGGTGGTGCGGCGCGGCGACACGCTGGCCCGTCAGGGCGGCGATGAATTCACGGTGGTGCTGCCGGAACTGGCCCAGCGCGCCGATGCCGAACTGATCGCCGATAAATTCCTTGAAAGCCTGCAGCAGCCTTTCGCGCTCGACGGTCACGAGGTGCATATTTCGGCCAGTATCGGCATTGCCGTGTATCCCGACGATGGCGAGACCATCGACGAACTGCTGCGCCACGCCGACATCGCCATGTACCACGTCAAGGGGCAGGGCAAGAACGGCCACTGCTTCTACGACAATTCGATGCTCGACATCACGCATCAGAAGATCGTGCTCGAGCAGGCCCTGCGCCGCGCCATCGAGGAAGGCCAGCTCGAGATGTACTACCAGCCCCAGGTCGATCTGGCCAGCGGGCGCGTGGTCGGGGCCGAGGGCCTGATGCGCTGGAACCACCCGCTGCGCGGCGTGCTGACGGCCGGCGAGTTCCTTCCGTTTGCCGAGGAAATCGGCCTGATGCTGCCGCTGTCGGACTGGATGGTCGGCGCCCTGTGCCGCGACCTGACGCGCTGGAACCTCAATGGCGGCGAGCATGTGCGCCTGTCGCTGAATGTCTCGCCCCAGTACCTGGAGCGCGGCGACTTCTTCGACAAGATGCGCGCGGCCATGCTCGAGCACAAGCTCTCGCCCGAGCAGATCGAAGTCGAGATCACCGAGAACATCTGCATCCGCAATCCGCAGCACGCGATCGACCAGTTGCAGAAGCTGTGCCAGCTGGGGGTGGCCGTGGCCATCGACGATTTCGGCACCGGCTATTCCTCGCTGTCCTATCTGCACCGCTTCCCTGTGCACACGATCAAGATCGACCAGGCCTTCGTGCGCGAGATCCGCGACGAACATGGCCACTACCCGGTCATCCTGGCCATCATCTCGATCGCGCGCGGGCTCGGCCTGCACCTGATCGCCGAGGGTGTCGAAAACGAAGTCCAGGCGCGTTATCTGCAGGCCAATGGCTGCACGGTGATGCAGGGCTATCTCTACCACCGGCCGATGCCGCTGACCCAGCTGCTCGGCGTGTTCGCGCGCGACGCCCTGCAGGTGCCGCGCATGGCGGCCCCGGCCATGCTGGCCGCGCGCCAGGCCTGAGCGGAGCCGGACATGCACGAACAGCCCGCGCCGAAAGACACTGCCGACGACAATTACACGCTGGAATTCCTGCGGGTCAAGGGTCTGGCCGAGCGCGGCGTGGCGCATGCCCAGCACAGCCTGGGCTTCATGTATTTCAATGGCCAGGGCGTGCGCCAGAGCTATGAGCTGGCGGCCAGCTGGTACCGCATGGCGGCCGCGTCCGGCCTGGCCCATGCCCAGTACAACCTCGGCCTGATGTACCAGAAGGGCCAGGGCGTGCCCCAGAGCGAGCGCGAGGCGGCGCTGTGGTTCGAGCAGGCGGCCGACGGCGGCTATGCGCCGGCCCAGTACAACCTCGGCTGGATGTATGCCAAGGGGCAGGGCATGCCGCAGGATACCAAGATGGCCCTGTACTGGTTCACCAAGGCGGCCGAGCAGGGCGACCCGGGCGCCCAGAACAATCTGGGCATGATGTTCGACACCGGCAAGGGTGTGCCCCAGGATTATGAAAAGGCCGTGTTCTGGTACCGCAAGGCGGCCGAGCAGGGCTATGCGCGCGCCCAGTTCAACCTGGCCCTGCGCTACGACAACGGCCAGGGCGTGCCGCGCGACCCCCAGGTGGCCGTCGGCTGGTTCCGCAAGGCGGCCGACCAGGGCCATGCGCCGGCCCAGTTCAATCTGGCCCTGCGCTACGACAAGGGCCAGGATGTCCAGCAGGACACGCAGAAGGCCATCCACTGGTACCGGCGCGCGGCCGAGCAGGGCCATGCAAGCTCCCAGTTCAATCTCGGCCTGATCTACGACAACGGCCAGGGCGTGCCGCGCAACGAAGGCTTCGCCATGGAGTGGTACCGGCGCGCCGCCGACCAGGGCCATGCGGGCGCGCAGAACAATATCGGCATGCACTATCTGCATGGCCAGGGTGTGCCGCTCGACTATACGCAGGCGCGCCACTGGTTCGAGATGGCGGCCGAACAGAATTTCGCCGCCGCCCAGTACCACCTGGGCCAGATGGCCGACAACGGCCAGGGCTGCGAGCCCGATCCGGAAACGGCCTGCCACTGGTATCGCCGCGCCGCCCTGCAGGGCCATGTGCGCGCCCAGTTCGACCTCGGCCTGCGCTGCGAGGCCGGCAAGGGCGTGCCGCGCGATCTGCAGGCGGCCCTGTCCTGGTATGTGCGCGCGGCCGAGCAGGACTATCTGCCGGCCCAGACCATGCTCGGTCAGCTGTATGAACGCGATGACCTCGGCATCGTCGATCTCGACAAATCGCACCAGTGGTATCTGCGCGCGGCCGAGCAGGGCCAGGTTCAGGCCCAGTTCGCGCTCGGCCTGCGCTTCGACAACGGGCTGGGCGTGGCGCGCGACTTCACGGCGGCGTTTGCCTGGTATCTGCGCGCGGCGCGCCAGGGCCATGCGCGCGCCCAGTTCAATATCGGCCAGATGTATGCGGCCGGGCAGGGCGTCGAGCGCAATCTCGAAGAAGCCCAGCACTGGCTGGAGCAGGCGCGCCAGTCGGGCTCGGAGGCGGCCGGCCGCTTCCTGCGCCAGCTGGCCGCGCGCCGCCAGCTGCAGCCGAAGTCGGTGTCCTGGCGCGGCAGCACGCCCGAGGCCCTGCTGCCCGAGGGACCGGCCGGCACCCAGGTGTGGAAGGCGCGCCCGATTCTGCGCCCCGTGCTGCGCGAAGAAGACCCGGTGCTCGACTTCGATCCGACCCGTCCCCTCGTCGATCTGTTGAAAATTAAGAAACAATCCGGTCTGAGTACCGACATCGACCTCTGAGCCACGCTCAAGACAGGCCACCTGCTGCCGTTAATGGAGGAGGAAATGCCTGTGTCATGCAAACAATCACTACGAATCTTCCGAGTCTGAACGTTCAGACCCTGAGCGAGCGCTCGCGCATTCTGCTGGAGTCCAGTACCCAGCGGCTGGCGACCGGCTTGCGTATCACCAGTGCCAAAGACGACGCGGCGGGCTTCGCCATTAGCGAGCGGATGAGCGCGGGGGTGACCGGCCTGAACCGCGCCACGCGCAATACCAATGACGCCGTCTCGCTGCTGCAGACGGCCGAAGGCGCGGTCGCGACCCTGGTCGACAATTTCCAGCGCATCCGCGAACTGGCCGTGCAGGCCGCCAACGGCAGCTACAGCAAGCACGACCGCGACGCCATGCAGGCCGAGGCGGCCGCCCTGGTGCTGACCAATCAGCACATCGTCAGCACCACGCGTTTCAATGGCAATGTGCTGCTCGACGGCTCGTTTTCCGAGCAGATCCAGGTCGGCGCCAATGCGGGCGACCAGATCCATGTCGAAATTCCCGAACTGCTCAAGCGTTCGGTCGACCAGCTTGGCCTGCAGACCGTGCCGGTCACGCGGGTGACGGCCACCAGCACGGTGAGCGGCGCGCTGACGGCCGGCGCCCTGAGCCTGAATGGCCAGGCGGTCGGCGCCAGCGTGGCCGGGGCCGGCCTCGGGCGCAGCGCGAACAGCGCGTTTGCCGTGGCCGCCGCCATCAATGCGGCCGCCATTACCGGCATCTCGGCCAGTGCCAGCACCAGCCTGTCGGTGGTGGCGGCCAATGGCGCGAATGTCGCCAGCGGCGGCCTGGTCATCAATGGCGTGGCGATCGGCGCCATCAGCGGCGCCACCAGCGCCCAGGTGGCCGCGAGTGCGGCCAGCGCCATCACGGCCGCGGCCGGCAGCAGCGGCGTGACGGCCGTCGCCAATGGCAATAGCGTGGCGCTGACGGCGGCCGACGGCAGCGACATCATCATCGGCGAAGGCAGCGCCGGCGCCGCCGCCGCGCTCGGCTTCACGCTCGGCACCACGCGCGGCCATCTGACCGTGACCGGGCCCGACACGGCCGGCTCCTCGACCCTGGCCGTGGGCGGCAGCAACCCCGGCGCGGCCGGCCTGAGCAGCGGCATCATCAACGGCAGCCCGACCGGCGCCACCACCACCGCCTTGCTTCCCGTCGGCGTCGACGGCGAAGCGGCGATCGATTTGACCACGGCCGCCGGTGCGGCCGCAGCGATAGACTACATGGATACCAAGATCGACCGAACCAACCAGATCCGCGCCCAGCTCGGCGCCAACCAGCGCCGTCTGGAGCTGGTGATCAACCGCAGCATGGGCGCCGCGGCCGAGCTCGACGCCGCGCGCAGCCGCATCCGCGACGCCGACTTCGCCCAGGAGACGGCCCAGCTGACGCGCGCCCAGATTCTGCAGCAGGCCGCGATGGCCGTGATGACCCAGGCGAATACCCAGCCGCGCCAGGCCCTGGTGTTGTTGCGCTAGGCGCCACATGCATATCTGAAAGCGGCCACCGGGCGCGCGGGCTCTGCCAGAATGGGGGTTTTTGTCCCGCGCGCTCACCATGTCCCGCCACCTGTTCGCTGCCCTCGGCCTGGCCGCCTGCCTGCTTGCCGCTCCCGCCCTGGCCGATAGTCCCGCCTTCGAGCGCAAGGCCTATCAGATTCCCTACCAGAGCTTCACCCTGTCCAACGGCCTGACCGTGATCGTGCACGAGGATCACAGTGCGCCGGTGGTGGCCGTCAATCTCTGGTATCACGTCGGTTCGCGCAACGAGGTGCGCGGCAAGACCGGCTTTGCCCACCTGTTCGAGCACTTCTTCTTCAACGGCTCCGAGCACTACCCGCACGGCTTCCGCGAGGCGATGGACGATATCGGCGCGAATAACCGCAACGGCACCACCAATACCGACCGCACCAACTTCTTCGAAGACGTGCCGGTGGCCGCGCTCGAACGCACGCTGTATCTTGAGTCCGACCGCATGGGCTGGCTGGCGGCGAACATCTCCCAGGCCATGCTCGAACGCGAGCGCGGCGTGGTGCAGAACGAGAAGCGCCAGGGCGAGAACCAGCCGTACGGGCGCGTGCGCAACGAGATCGTGGCGCGCATGTATCCGTACTCGCATCCGTATTCGTGGTCGACGATCGGCAGCATGGACGACCTGAACGCCGCCAGTCTGGACGACGTGAAGGCCTGGTACGCCACCTACTACGGCCCGAATAACGCAGTGCTGGTGCTGGCCGGCGACACCACCCCGGCGCGCGCGCGCGAATTGAGCCAGAAGTACTTCGGCGCGATTCCGCCCGGCCCGGCCCTGCCGCGCACGGTCGAATGGATTCCGCAGCTGGAGCGCCCGATCCGCGACGAGATGGAAGACCACGTGCCCCAGGTGCGCGTGACGCGCAGCTACCACGTGCCGGGCTGGCGCGGGGCCGATACCCCCTACCTCGAGATGTTCGCGCGCGTGCTGGCCGGGACCCGCAGCGCGCGCCTGGAAAAGCGCCTGCGCGGCCTGATCACCAATGTCTCGGCGAACGTCAGCGACGCCGAAATCAGCGGCCGCTTCGATATCAGCATGGTGCTGCGCGAAGGCGCCAGCGTGGCCCAGGCCGAGCGCGAGCTCGACGCCGAACTGGCGGCCCTGCTGGAGAAAGGCCCGAGCGCCGAAGAACTGGCGCGCCAGCGCACCGTGCTGCTGGCGAACTTCGCGCGCGCCACCGAGCGCCTGGGCGGCATGGGCGGACGCAGCGACGTGCTGGCCCAGAGCCAGACCTACGGCGGCCGCCCCGACGCCTACCTCGATCAGCTGGAACGCGCGGCCACCGCCACCCCCGAGCAGGTGCAGGCCGCCGCGCGCCGCTGGCTGGCCGGCGCCAACCACTACACGATGGTGGTCAAGCCCTTCCCCAAACTGGCCGCCGCCAGCACCGACGTCGACCGCAGCAAGCTGCCGCCGCTGGGCGAGTTCGCCGCCGTCCAGTTCCCGGCCGTGCAGCGCGCGCGCCTGCCGAACGGCCTGCAGGTGGTGCTGGCCGAACGCCACGGCGCGCCGATCGTGAATGCCAGCCTGGTGCTCGACGCCGGCCTGGCTGCCGACAGCGCCGACAAGGCCGGCCTGGCCGCGCTCACGCTCGAAGCGCTGGAGCGCGGCAGCGCGCGCCGCAACGGCTTCCAGCTGGCCGAAGCGCTGGAAGACCTGGGCGCGCGCCTGTCGAGCGCCTCCACGCCCGACCAGAGCCTGCTGCGCCTGCAGGCCACGCGCGCCAATCTCGGTCCCGCGCTCGGCATCCTGGCCGAGACCGTGCTCGAACCCGGCCTGTCGGCCGCCACCATCGCCGACATGAAGAAGCGCCGCCTGGCCCAGATCGGCCAGGAGGTGGCGCAGCCGGCGCCGCTGGCCCTGCGCCTGCTGCCGCCGCTGCTGTACGGCGCCGGCCACCCGTATGCCAACGTCGCCCTCGGCACCGCGCAGAGCATGAACACCATCACGCGCGAGGATGTGCAGGCCTGGTATGCGCGCTGGGTCAAGCCGGGCAGCGCCACCCTGATCGTCAGCGGCGACACCACGCTGGCCGAGCTGCTGCCCCAGGTCGAGGCGGCCTTCGGCAAATGGAGCGGCGGCAGCGCCCCGGCCAAGCCGGTGCCGGCGCCGGTCCAGCATGCGGGCCGCACGATCTACCTGATCGACAAGCCCGATGCGCCGCAATCGATGATCGTCGCCGCCCACCTGAGCGAAGCGCGCGGCGGCGCCGACGAGCTGGCGATGGAAGTGGTGATGCAGAATTTCGGCGGCATGTCGACCTCGCGCCTGAACCGCAATCTGCGCCTGGACAAGCACTGGAGCTACGGCGCCGGCGCCCAGCTGCTGAATGTGCGCGGCCAGCGCGCCTTCATCGTGCAGGCCCCGGTCCAGACCGACAAGACGGCCGAAGCGATGCGCGAGATCGCCAAAGAGGTGCGCGACCAGGCCGGTGCGCGCCCGGTGCGTGGGGCCGAATTCGACTCCATCATGCGCAATGTGCAGGCGCGCCTGCCGGCCCGCTTCGACACCCTGGCCGCGCTCGACGGCGCCCTCGTCAGCAGCAGCAATCTCGGCCTGGCCGACGACTACTGGGCCGGCTATGCGAGCCGCGTGGGCCAGCTGAAGGAAGGCGACCTGGCGCGCGCCGCCGCCCGCTACATCCGACCCGAGCAGCTCGTGTGGCTGGTGATTGGCGACCTGCGCAAGATCGAAGCCCCGATCCGCGCGCTGAACTGGGGCGAGATCAAGCGCCTCGGCCCCGACGGCCTCCCCCGCTAATACTGAACGGGGTCAGGTCCGGCAATCGGACATTCGCGAACTTTTCGGAATTCGAAAAGTTCCGAAATGTCCGATTGCCGGACCTGACCCCGTTTTTGTTGCATGGGATTGGGGGAATTTTGGCTATTATCTTCCAAGCAAGATTCAAAGCGGTTATGATTGTTTCTCTAAAGATCATAACAACGGACTGCCCGCAGCGTGAACGCCACGCCCTCTCCGGAGCGCCTGCAATCTCCCGACCGCTGGGATGATTTGCCAGCAGTGAACCACCCGCCCAAACGGCTGTTTGCGGCGGGTCTCGTCATTTTGGCCGTCGTGTTTTTCACCTGGCTCGGCATGGGCCAGGTCGATTCGCGCGTGGCCGGGCGCTGCATTCTGCTGGGTTCGCATGGCATTTCCGAAATCACCAGCGCGGCCGAGGGCCGCCTCGATGGCCTGGCCGTGCATGTCGGCGACCAGGTGCGGCCGGGCCAGGTCATCGCCACGCTGCGCCGGCCGGAGTTCGAACAGCGCCTGGTGAAGGCGCAGGCGCGCTTGGCCGATCTGCGCGCGCGCCAGCAGGAGGCTGATGCCCTGATCGAACGCAGCGGCTCGCTCGGTAAAACGGCGGCCGCGCGCGAACAGGCGATCGTGGCCGAACGTCTGGCCACGATCGGCCAACGTCTGGCCCTGCTGGAGAAGCGCGTGCAGGCGCAGCAGGCCCTGTATGCGGACGGTCTGACCACGCGCCAGAATCTGGTGGCCGCGCAGGACCAGCGCGAAGCCGTGGTGCTGGAGCAGGCGGCCCTGAAAAGCCGCGCCAAGCAGCTGCAGTTCCAGGCCAGCGAGGACAAACGCAATCTCGATGGCGAGCGCATCGCGCTGGCGCTGCAGGTGGCCCAGGCCGAACGCGAAGTGGCTCTGCTGAACAAGCAGCGCGATGAACTGATGACGGTGAAGAGCGCCTACAACGGCCGCGTGGTGGAAGTGAAGGCGCAGAACGGCGTGGCGCTGGCCACCGGTTCGCCGGTGGCGACGGTCGAACTGGCCGAGGGCGACGAGCGCGCCGACCTGATCGCGGTGCTGTTCGTCGACGCCAACACCGGCAAGCAGCTGAAGGTGGGCATGGCGACCGAGGTCACGCCCAGCTATGTGAAGCGGCAGGAATTCGGCTTCATCCGCGGCACGGTGGCGAATGTCTCGGCCTTCCCGGCCAGCCGCGCCGCCATCGGCCAGCTGCTGCAGAACCCGGACGTGGTCAAGGAACTGACCAACGACAAGGCGACCATGGAAGTGCGCGTGCGTCTGGACCGCGCGGCCAGCGGCAATGGCTATCAGTGGTCGGCTGCCGCGCGCCGCCCGCCGCCCGTGCATAGCGGTGCGCTGTGCAGCGCCGATGTGCTGGTCAAGCGCAAACGCCCGATCGAGATGATCATGCCGGCCCTGAAGCGCTGGACGGGGATCCAATGAACCTCGACCGCCTTCGCCACGGCGTGGTGCGCACGCCGACCGTGATGCAGATGGAGTCGCTCGAATGCGGCGCCGCGGCGCTGGCCATGGTGCTGGCCTATCACGGCCGCCACGAGCCACTCGACCAGCTGCGCGTGCGCTGCGGCGTCGGGCGCGATGGCTCCAAGGTCTCGAACCTGCTGGCGGCGGCGCGCAGCTTCGGCATGCAGGCCCAGGCCTGGAGCACGCGCGCCTCCGAACTGCCGAAGTTGAAGGGACCCTTCATCGTCTTCTGGAACTTCAACCACTTCCTGGTGGTGGAGGGCTTCGGCAAGGACGGCCTGGCCTATCTGAATGATCCGGCCTGCGGCCGCCGCACGGTCGGCATGGCCGAATTCGAGGACGCCTTCGCCGGCGTGGTGCTGACTTTCGAACCGGGACCGGAATTCGAAAAGCGCAGCCGCAGCGGCGGTCTGCTGCAGGCCATGCTGGGGCGCCTGGCGGCGGACCGGCCGGCCCTGGCCTTTGCCGCTTTGGCCGGCCTGTTCCTGGTGATTCCGGGGATGGTGATCCCGGTCTTCACGCGCATGTTCGTCGACCGCATCCTGATCGACAATCAGCAAAGCTGGTTCCTGCCGATTCTGCTTGGGCTGGCGCTGGCCACGGCGCTCGAGGCGGCCCTGCTCTGGCTCCAGGGCGACCATCTGCTCAAGCTGCAGAACAAGCTGTCGCTGGCCGCCACCAGCCGCTATTTCTGGCACATCCTGCATATGCCGGTGCCCTTCTTCGCGCAGCGTGCGGCCAACGAGGTGGCCTCGCGCCTGAAGCTCAATGAGTCGGTGGCCAAGGTGGTCTCGGGCGACCTGGCGCGCGCCTTGATCAACGGCGGCCTGGCCTTCTTCTTCGTGGCGGTGATGCTGACTTACGATGCGCTGCTGACGGGGATCAGCGTCCTGATCGTGGTGCTGTCGATGCTGGCCTTCCAGTTCGCGGCGCGCCGCACGCAGGAGCTTTCGGTCAGCTACGCGATCGCCGATGGCCGCCTGCAGGGCAATGCGGCCAATGGCATCGCGATGATCGAGACACTGGCCGCATCGGCCGACGACAGCTACTTCTACAGCAAATTCATGGCCCAGCATGCGCAGGTGGTGAAGGCCAACCAGCGCATGGAGACGACCAGCTCGCGCTATGCGCTGGTGCCGGCCTTCCTGATGATGCTGAATACGGTGCTGATCCTGGTGATCGGCGGCTTCCGCGTGATGGACGGTTATCTGACGATCGGTATGCTGATCGCCTTCCAGGGGCTGGTGGTGAACTTCGCGCGCCCGATGTCGGACCTGTTCGGCGTGCTGGAAAAAGTGCAGCGCCTGCGCGGCGACCTGCAGCGCCTTGACGATGTGCTGCGCTGCGAGACCGATCCGCAGGTGGCCGCCACGCCGGCCGAGGATGTGGACGTGTCGCAGAAGCTGTCGGGCGCGGTGGACGTGCGCGAGCTGCGCTTTGCCTACAGCCCGCAGGACCGCGACCTGTTTAACAAGCTCTCGCTGTCGATCCTGCCGGGCGAGCGCATCGGCATCGTCGGCGCTTCGGGCAGCGGCAAGTCCTCGCTGGCGCGCATCATCGCGGGCATGTATCCGGCGGTCGCGGGCGAGGTGCTGTTCGACGGGCGCGCGCGCGCCGACTATCCGCGCGAATTCATGGCCGCCTGCGTCGCCCACGTCGATCAGGAGATCCAGTTCTTCGAAGGGACCATCCGCGACAACCTCACGCTGTGGGACAAGAGCCTGAGCGAGGCGCAGATGGTGGCCGCCGCCAAGGACGCGATGATCCATGACTTCATCATGGCCCAGCCCAGGGGATATGACACCAAGATGGACGAGAACGGGCGCAATCTCTCGGGCGGACAGCGCCAGCGCCTGGACATCGCGCGCGCCCTGTGCACCAACCCGCGCATCCTGGTGCTGGACGAGGCCACCAGCTCGCTCGACGCGACGCTGGAAAACGCCATCCTCGACAACTGCCGCCGGCGCGGCTGCACCACCATCATGATCACCCACCGCCGCTTCACGCTGGCGCGCTGCGACCGCGTGATGGTGCTCGAGTACGGGCGCATCGCCGAACAGGGCGAATTCGGCGAGCTGTATGCGAAACCGCAGGGCGCCTGCCGCCGCATTCTGGAGGGTGCATGAACGCCGTGCCTTTGCCGCGCCAGGCGCGCACGCTCGAACACGGAGCGCTGCTGGAGGCAGGCGCCTTCAGCCTGTTCCTGCACGATCCGCGTCCGGGCGGCCGTGGGCTGATCGGTCTTGGCCAGGTCGATGGACCGGCGGTGCTGCCGCCGATGCAGGATGTGCTGTGCGGGCGCCAGCGCTATCGGGTGGTCGGCTTTCCGGCCGCCGGTGCGCGTCTGGCGCCGCTGCCGGCGGCCGTCACCGAATTGGAACCCTGGCTCAATGGCGCCAGCGCGGTGGCCGCCTGCTGGCCGCCGCCGGCGGCTGGCCTGCCGGTCGACTGTGCGATCACGCGCGGCCTGTTCGCCGCGCACGAGGGGCAGCGCATCGCCAGCCCGGCGCTGGTGCTGGCGCGCGTGCAGACCGGATTCCTGCTGGTCGACGGCCTCGATGGCGAGGAGCTGCATCCGGGCGCGCTGGTGGCGCTGCCGCGCGAGATCGCGCTGACGGCGGCCGAAGAGGTGGTGCTCGACGTCTTCCGTTTCGGCGAGGCCGCCCAGGACGTACGCATGGCCAGCCTGCAGCGTCTGTGGGACCTGTCCTTCAAGATGGCCTGGGAACGCGGGTTTGCGGAAGGCGCCGACGAGGAGGCGCGCATCAGCGACGCACGCCTGCGCGACGCCAACGACCTGAACGCCGGCATGGCCGCGCTGGCCGGCCTGGTCGAGGGCGACCGCAGCTGGCTGGACGCCGGCAAAAAGGACCCGGGCCCGCTGCTGACGGTGATGCAGCATGTCGGGCGCGTGCTGGGCATGCCGTTCACGCGCGACGTGCGGCGCGGGCGCACCAATGCCGATACGGCCAATGATCTGGCCGAGGCCAACGGGGTGCGCTGCCGCCAGGTGCTGCTGACCGGGCGCTGGTGGGAGGCCGACAACGGCCCGCTGTTGGCCTTCGACGCCGAAAGCGATCTGCCGATCGCGCTGGTGCCGGAAGGCGGCCAGCGCAATTACCTGCTGCATGCCCATGAAGGCAAGGCGGTGCCGGTGAATGCCGAGACGGCGCGCCGCGTGAAGCCCTACGCCTTTGTGTTCTACCGCCCGCTGCCGAACAAGGCCCTCAACGAGTTCGATCTGCTGCGCTTTGGCCTGCACGGGCAGACGCGCGAAATGGCCGCGGTGATCGCGCTGGCCGGCGTCATCGGCCTGCTTGGCCTGGTGGTGCCGCTCGCCTCGGCGCGCGTGATGGACGTGGTGATCCCGGGCGCGCAGCAGATGCCGCTGGTTCAAATGGGCCTGGCCCTGCTTTGCGTGTCGCTGACCTCGGCCGTGTTCTCGCTGGTGCGCTCGCTGATGGTGCTGCGCATCCAGGACAAGATGGACATGGCGATCCAGGCAGCCGTGTGGGATCGCCTGCTGCGCATGCCGGCCGCTTTCCACCGCAAGTACACGGTGGCGAATCTGGAGGCGCGCGTGCGCGCCTGCCAGCGCGTGATCCGCATTCTGTCGGCGCGCACGGTCGCCAGCATCTTTGCCGGCGCCTTCTCGGCCCTGAACTTCGTGGTGCTGTTCTGGTTCAGCGCCAGCCTGTCGCTGATGGCCCTGGCCATGGTGGTGCTGGCCGCCGGCGCGGTCACCTGGTTCCGCCGCCGCACGCGCCACATCGCGGCCAATGCGCCGGACTCGCCGCGCAAGCTGTCGGCGCTGGTGCTGCATATGATCCAGGGCGTGGGCAAGCTGCGCGTGGCCGCCGCCGAAGGACGCGCCTTTGCCCAGTGGTCGCGCGAGCACGCGATCGGCGAGGTGCCGAACACCGGCATGGCGCGCCTGCGCGTGGTGGAGAACGTGTTCTTCCGCGCCTATGACCACCTGGCCGTGCTGGTGCTGTTTGGCCTGGCCGGCTATCTGGTCGCCAGCCAGGGACCGGGCCATCTGTCGGCCGGCGAATTCGTCGGCTTCTTCGCGGCCTTTGGCGGTGTGTTCAAGGGCGTGCTGGGGCTGTGCGAAACCCTGGTCGAAATCGTCGCCGTGGGCGGCGCCTACAATCAGGCGCGCCCGATTCTCGAAACCCTGCCCGAGGCCGAAGCCGGCAAGACCGACCCCGGTGCGCTCGGCGGCCAGGTCGAAGTCAATCGCGTCAGCTTCGCCTACCCGGGCGGCCCGCCGGTGCTGCACGAGGTCTCGCTGCTGGCCAAGCCGGGCGATTTCGTCGCCATCGTGGGCGGCTCGGGCTCGGGCAAGTCGACCCTGCTGCGCCTGCTGCTCGGCTTCGAGAAGCCGGGCGCGGGCTCGATCCTGTTTGATAACAAGGACCTGGCCGAACTCCACCTGCGCAAACTGCGCCGCCAGTTCGGCGTGGTGCTGCAGGATACGCGCCTGCTGGCGGGCGACCTGTTTGCGAATATCGTCGGCGACTCCGGCGCGACCCTGGACGAAGCCTGGGCCGCAGCCGAAGCGGCGGCCGTCGATGCCGATATCCGCGCCATGCCGATGGGGATGTTCACCGTGATCGGCGATGGCGCCAGCACGCTCTCGGCCGGACAGCGCCAGCGCATCCTGATCGCGCGCGCGCTGGTGCGCAAGCCGCCGGTGCTGTTCCTCGACGAGGCCACCAGCCTGCTCGATGGCCCGGCCCAGGCGCGCGTCATGGCCAATCTGGCGCGCCTGCGCATCACCCGCATCGTGATCGCCCATCGTCTGGCCTCGCTGGTCGACGCCGACCAGATCATCGTGCTGGAAAACGGCCGCGTGGCCGAGCATGGCAGCTACCGCGAACTGATGGCGGCCGATGGCCTGTTCCGGCGCATGGCCGATGAACAGTCGCTGTCGGCCCAACACTGAAAGGAAGTAGAGTGCGTAAAGTCCTGTTCATTCTGAGCGAACTGCTGGACGACGATGTCGACTGGCTGGCCGCCAATGGCGAACGCGCGGCCTTCGCCAGCGGGTCGGAGCTGATTGGTCTGGGCACGCGTGTGGACTCGCTGTTTTTCGTGCTCGACGGCCAGGTGGAGGTGGTGGCCGGCAGCGGCGCCGTGATCGTCACCCTCGGCAGCGGCGAGGTGCTGGGCGAGATGTCGCTGGTCGATCCGGCCAAGACCACGGCCGCCGTGCGCGCCAAGGACGGCGTGGTCACGCTGCGCCTGCCGCATGCCGTGCTGCGCGAGAAGCTCGCCGCCGACCCGGCCTTTGCCGCGCGCTTCTACCGCGCGCTGGCGATCTTCCTGTCCGACCGGGTGCGCAACACCACGCGCCGTTTCGGCTATGGTGGCAATGGCCCCGCGCCGGACAAGGCCGAACTGGAAGAGATCAACGAGGAGCTGGTCGACAAAATCTACCTGGCCGGCACGCGCTTTGACCGCATGCTGAAGAAGCTCGCGGGTTGAATGATGCGGCCACTGTTCCTGTCCCTGCTGCTGGCCAGCGCCGCCGCCCAGGCGGCCGAGGGCCTGGCCCTGCGCGACGCCATCGCCCTCGGCCTGCAGCGCAGCCCCGACATCCAGCTGCAGCGCTACGCGGAAGGTGCCAGCGCCGGGGCGCGCAAGAGCAGCGAGGCCGCCTTTGACACGGTGCTGACGGCCAGCGCAGGCCAGAACCGCGATCTGCGCCCGCTGCGTGCCGACGAGCGCGCGCGCTTTCTGGCGGCCGGAGTGGACCAGGACCTGAACGTCAACAGCTACAGCCTCGGCGCCAGCCGTCAGCTGGAGAACGGCTATGTGCTCACTGGCGCCTATGCGCTGACCAGCACGCGCGACGACGTGCAGCAGGCACAGAACATCCCGCGCCAGAACGTCGACAAGCTCAGTTTCGGCCTGCGCCTGCCGCTGCAGAAAAACGCCGGGCGCGAGGCGCTGGCCGTGCGCAATGCCACCGGCCTCGAATATCAGGCCAGCCTGCGCGACACCGAACAGGTGGTCGCGCGCACCGTGCTGGCCGTGGTGCAGGCGTATTGGGACTGGGCCTCGCGCCAGGCCTCGGCCCAGGTGGCGCTGGGCGCCGAGCAGCGCGTGCGCCAGCTGCAGCGCGAGACCGAAAAGCTGGTGGCGGCCGACGAACTGCCGCCGGCGGAACTGAACCTGATGCAGGCCGCCGTGAAGGAGCGCGAGACCGCGCGCATCGGCGCCGAACAAAAGGCGCGCGACGGCCGCTTTGCCCTGGCGCGCCTGTTTGGCATGGATGCCGTCGCCACCGAGGCCTTGCCGCTGCCGGCCGAAATCCTGCCCGAGCAGGCCGGCGCCAGCCTGCTGGAGAGCCTGCGCCAGCAGGCACTGGAACGGCGCGCCGATCTGCAGGCCCTGCGCCTGCGCGAACAGGCGGCGCAGGAGCGTCTGGCCGGCGCGCGCCTGGCCACGCGCCCCACGGTGGACCTGGAGCTGGGCGCCTACTACGCCGGCCTGAAAGAGGGTACGCGCGCCAATCCGGCCGCCTTTGATCCGACCGCACGCACCGCCGGCCCGGGCTTGTCGGCCAAGCTGAGTTTTTCGCTGCCGATGGCGAATGCCGCCACCGAAGGCCCGCTGTTGACGGCGCTGGCCAATGCCGACAGCGCGCGCCTGCGCCGCGAGGCGCTCGAACAGAGCATCCTGGCGAATGTGGAAGCGGCCTATGGCAATCTGCGCGCGGTCGAAGCCCAGCTGGCTTCATCGGCCGTGTCGGTGGAGCGCTACCGCGCCGCCCTGCGCGACACGGTGACCAAGCGCCAGCTCGGCACCGCCACCCTGATCGACGTACTGAATGTGGAAGACCGCCTGAATAATGCGATCCAGGGGCGCCTGGCCTATCAGCTGGCCTATGTGCAGGCGCGCGCCACGATTCTGTATGAGACCGGACGGCTGCTGAAACCGGAAGGGCAGGGCTTCACCGTGGCGCTCGAGCAGCTGCTGCCCTGAACCGCGCTTACTGGCCCTGCTTGACGGTGCTGCGGAAGATCGGCAGCACCATGGCCACCGGCTTTTCGTGCTGGACCAGGATCTCGCCCTGGCACAGGGCGCCGCTCGAAATGGCGACGCGGTTGCCGCCTGCGCTGGTCCACTGATACGGGTTGCCGGGACCGGCGCCCGGCCCCAATTTGAGCAGCTGCAGCCGCACCTCATAGGTGGCCGTGCCGCGCGCCAGTTCGCGCATCAGGTCCGGATTGGCGATGGTGTTCAACAGGCCCTGGGGCGAGGCCGGGTAGGCCGAGGTGGTGCGCACGCGCGCGCGCAGCATGCCATGCTCCTCACGCTTGGCGTGGCTGGGCAGCAGCTCGGCGTCCTGCCCGGCCGCGATCTTCTTGCCATCCGCGGCCGACACATACATCACCGCTTCCAGCTCGCGTCCGGCGTTATCGATGCGTTCCAGCGACAGCACCGCCATGTCGCGCTTGACCGGCGCGTCCAGCCCCGCCTTGACCTCGACCACCTTGCCGTCTGTCGGCGCGCGCAGGCGCGTCACCGCGCCCTCCTGGTTTTCGAGTGCGGCCAGCGCGCGGCGCGCATCCTGGATCTGCAGGGTGAGCTTGGCCAGGGTGCCGCTGCTCTTGCGCGCGAGGTCGGCCTCCTGCTTGTCGATGTCGACCAGCTTGCGCTGGGTGTCTTCCAGCGCCGCGCGGGCGTCGGCGAGATCGAGCGGCGTGGTGGCGGCGGCGCGCTCGGTGATCAGGCCTTCCTTGCGGATGCGATTATTGATGTCGACCTGCTGCTCCAGCAGCGCGATGCGTTTCTGATCGCTGCGCGCGCGCAGCTGCAGGGCGGCGCGCTGCTCGGCCAGACTGTCGTGGGCCAGACGCACGCTGTTGCTGGTCTGCTCGCGCGCGACGCGCGCTTCGGCCTCGAGATCGGCCACCGACTGGCGTGCCGACTGGATTTTTTCGTACAGGTCGGGCGTGGCCACCAGCGCCACTTCCTGGCCCGCGCTGACGCTGTCGCCCGGCTTGACCAGCAGGGCCGTGATGCGGCCCGCCACGTCGGTCGTCACGTCGGTGACGCCGGCCGGATGCATGATGATGCAGCTGCCGCGCACCCGCGTCGGCACGTCGCCGACGGCCGACCAGACGATGATCGCCGCGAGAATCGCGCCCAGCAGGGCCAGCATGCCCCAACCGCGCCAGCCCACGCGCGCCACGTGGCGGTCGAACTCGCGCACGGCTTCGGGCGGGGGCAGGGTCGGCGTCGGGGTGCTCATCCGGCGATTATGCCAAGCGGGCCAGATTGCTGTCGAGCGCTTCGTCGTAGATGCAGTACTGATTCTTACCGGCGCGCTTGGCCGCGTACATGGCCGTGTCGGCGCGCGACATCAGCTGCGACCCGGACAAGGCAATGCCGTGATAGATGGCGATGCCGATCGAGGCCGACAGGTTGACGCGCACTTCGCCCGCCAGATAGGGCTCGGCCAGCACCTGCAGATAATGGCGCGCGATGGCCTCGGCATCGGCGCGGCCCTGCTCCAGGTCGGCCAGCAGGACCACGAATTCGTCGCCGCCCTGGCGCGCCACGGTATCGGTGCGGCGCCGCCCGGCGCTCAGGCGCTGCGCCACTTCCACCAGCACGGCGTCGCCGACATCGTGGCCGTGGGCGTCGTTGACCGGCTTGAAGCCATCGAGGTCGATGAACAGCAGCGCGAACACGGCCGGTCCGCGCGCCGCCCGTGCGATGGCCTGCTGCAGGTGGTCTTCCAGCATGGCGCGGTTATACAGGCCGGTCAGCGAGTCATGATGGGCGATGTAGCTCATGCGCGCCTCGCTCGCTTCGAGCGCCGCCTCTTTCTCGCGCAGGCGTTTGACCAGATGATTGAAGCCCTCGAGCATCTGGCCCACTTCATCATCGGCCTGCACCGGCAGCGGCGCCAGTTCGCGCTTGCCATCGGCCATATCGCGCATCGCGCTGGCGGCCGTGCTGAGAGGGCGCAGAATGCGCGGCAGCGCCAGCACCATGATGGCGATCAGCAGGGCCGAAAAGGCCAGGCCGAACGTCAGGACCACGCGTTTAAACGACTGCATCACGGCGAAGGCCTCGCGCGTGGGCACGCGCGCCACCACGAACCAGCCGGTGGTCGGCACGCTGGCGATGGCGGATAGCTCCTCCACGCCCTGGGCATTGGTGGTGATGCCGCTGCCGCGGAAGCCGTTCATGGCTTTGTCGTGCAGCGGATTGACGCCGGCTGGCGGCAGCGGCGTGAACACCATGGCCGGATCGCTGGCGCCGACGAACAGGCGATCGTCGGGCGCCACCACCAGCAGGCCGCCGCTGCGGCCCACATGGTGGCCCTGCACGCGGCCCAGAAGGCTGGACGCGTCGAGGCGCGCCACACCGGCCAGCACAGCGCGTGCGCGGCCATCGGCATCGCGCACGGCGGCGGCAAAAATCAGGATCGGCTCAGCGCTGATGCGCCCGCGCGCAGGGCGCGACAGCACCGCGCCGCGGCTACCCAGCGCGCGCTGGAACCATTCGGTATCGCGGTAATTGAGTTTGCCGCGCGCGGCCACGGGCGGATAGTCGGCCAGCACGCCATTGCCATCGATGGGCAGGACGGTCAGGCCGCGGTCGAGCAGCGGCGCCATGCGCTGGCGCTCGCCCAGCCAGGCTTCCAGCGCATCGCCCTGGGTCAGCAGGTTCTGCGGCAGGGCGGAGGCAAGGGAGCTGACCATCAGCAGGCGCGCGCGGATCGCTTCGTCGATGTCCTGGGCGACATAGGTCGCCTGCGACATGGTCTGGTCCTCGGTCGAGCGCTCCACCTCTTCCTGAGCGATCGGCATGGCGACCAGAATCCGAACCAGGACCGCGACCACCATCAGCGTGATGGTGACCGCCATGAGCCGGAATTTGATGCTTTGTGGATTCATAGCCTTGCATAATACCCAATACCTGTGACGGGCAGGTTGCAGAGGCTCCACAATCGGGGGACTTTGCCAGACTTGCCGGGTTTCGCGTAGAATGCGGGGCGCTGCGGGTGTAGTTCAATGGTAGAACGCCAGCTTCCCAAGCTTGATACGTGGGTTCGATTCCCATCACCCGCTCCACAGAGCACCGTCGCGACAGCCAACCCTAGCCGGTTGGCTTTTTTATTGCGCCTCGGAAAAAATGGGGTCAGACCCCATTTTTCAATATCCCCAGGCGCTTCCTTGCCCAGCAGATAAATGGGGTCTGACCCCGATTTATTCGAAATTTTGATTTGGACATGTTTTCCACAGGAATCCCTCGGAGTAGAATGAAGTCATTCAAATGAATGAATTTCGCCGGGCCTGGTGCTGTGGCGGGTTAAAGGGAGTGGAGCCATGTCTTTCCTCACACTGCGCCGCTGGTCGGCCTTGGTGATCCTGCTGGTGGTCGGCGTGGCCATTTTCCTGCTGCTGCGGTCTCAGCATCAGACCAGCCTGCCGCCGGGTATCGCGCTCGGCAACGGGCGGCTCGAGGCCACCGAGGTCGATGTCGCCACCAAGGTGGCCGGGCGGCTGGCCACCGTGGCCGTGCGCGAGGGCGATGCCGTCGTGCGCGATCAGGTGCTGGCCAGCCTCGATGTGGCGGACCTGCAGGCGCAACTGCGCGCCGCCCAGGCCCAGGTGGCCCAGGCGCGCGCCGCGGTGGCGGAAAGCCGGGCTGGGGTGGACAGCAGTAACAGCCAGCAGAAGCTGGCCAGCCTGACCCTGGGGCGCACCGATCAACTGGTCAAGCGCGGCTTCCTCTCCGGCGATCGGCTCGACCGCGATCAGAGCGCCCTGCAGACGGCCGAATCAGGCGCCGCGGCTGCGCGCAGCCGCCTGCGCGAAGCCGGCGAGGCCGTCACGGCGGCCGAAGCGCGCGTCGATGCGCTCAAGGTGACCATCGCCGATGCCGCACTCAAGGCGCCGCTGGCGGGGCGGGTGCTGTATCGCCTGGCCCAGCCGGGCGAGGTGATCGCGGCCGGCGGCAAGGTGCTGACCCTGCTCGATCTGTCCGATGTGTTCATGTCCGTCTACCTGCCGACCAGCGAGGCCGGCAAGGTCGCCCTGAATAGCCCCGCGCGCATCGTGCTCGATGCCCTGCCGGGCCAGGTGATTCCGGCGCGCGTGGTGTTTGTCGCGCCGCGCTCGCAGTTCACGCCGAAGGAAGTCGAAACCCGCAACGAGCGTGAGAAGTTCATGTTCCGCGTGAAGGTCCAGGTGGAGCCGGCCTGGCTGGCCGCCCACGCGGAACTGGCCAAGCCTGGCATGCCCGGCGTGGCCTATGTGCTGACCGTGCCGAACACGCCCTGGCCGGCTGCGCTGACGCCGCGGTAAATCGGCATGCGCACGGATCCGCAGCCCTCTGCCGTCGCCAGTCTGGCCGGCGTCAGCCTGCGCTACGGCGCGGTGGCGGCGCTCGACGATGTCAGCGTCGCGCTGCCGGCCGGGGTCATGGTCGGCTTGATCGGGCCCGATGGTGTCGGCAAGTCCTCGTTGCTGGCGCTGGTGGCGGGTGCGCGCAAGCTGCAGTCGGGCGAGGTGCGGGTGTTCGGCGGGGACCTGAGCGAGCGGCGCTTCCGTAGCCGCGTCCAGCCGCGCATCGCCTACATGCCTCAGGGCCTGGGCAAGAACCTCTACCCAAGCCTGTCGGTGGCCGAGAATGTCGACTCGTTTGGCCGCCTGTTCGGCCAGGGCCGCGCCGAGCGCGCCGCCCGCATCGATGAACTGCTGACGGCCACGGGCCTCGCGCCTTTCCGCGACCGGCCGGCCGCCAAGCTCTCGGGCGGCATGAAGCAGAAGCTGGGCCTGTGCTGCGCCCTCGTGCACGACCCCGATTTGCTGATTCTCGATGAACCCACGACCGGCGTCGACCCGCTCTCGCGCCGCCAGTTCTGGGAGCTGATCGACACCATCCGCGCGCGTCGTCCGGGCATGAGCGTGCTGGTGGCCAGCGCCTACATGGAGGAGGCCGAGCGCTTTGACTGGCTGGTGGCGATGGACGCGGGCCGCGTGGTCGGCACCGGTTCGGCCAGCGAACTGAAAGCGCAGACCGGCAGCGCCACGCTGGAGGAGGCCTTTATCCGCCTGCTGCCGGAGGAGCGCCGCCGTGGCCACCAGGCGCTGGTGATTCCGCCGCGCCCGGCCGATCAGCAGGCCTGGGCGATCGAGGCCGAGGGCCTGACCCAGCGCTTCGGCGACTTCACCGCGGTCGATGGCGTGAGCTTCAAAATCGGCACCGGCGAGATTTTCGGCTTTCTCGGCTCGAATGGCTGCGGCAAGACCACCACGATGAAGATGCTTACCGGCCTGCTGCCGCCCACGGCCGGGCAGGCGCGCCTGTTCGGGCATCAGGTGGACGCGGGTAATCTGGAGAGCCGGCGCCAGGTCGGCTACATGTCGCAGTCGTTCTCGCTGTATGGCGAACTGACGGTGATGCAGAACCTGGACCTGCATGCGCGCCTGTTCCATCTGCCGGCCGCGCAGATCGGCCCGCGCATCGCGGCGCTGACCGCGCGCTTTGGCCTGGCGCCGTATGTCGACATGCCGGCCGCCGCGCTGCCGCTGGGGATCCGCCAGCGCCTGTCGCTGGCGGTGGCAGTGGTGCACAGTCCGCGCCTGCTGATCCTCGATGAACCCACCTCGGGCGTCGACCCGATCGCGCGCGATGAATTCTGGGCGCTGCTGGTGGAGCTCTCGCGCGAGCAGGGCGTCACCATCTTCATCTCGACTCACTTCATGAATGAGGCCGAGCGCTGCGACCGCATCTCGCTCATGCATGCGGGGCGGGTGCTGGCCAGCGACAGCCCGGCCGCGCTGCAGGCCGCGCGCGGCGCCGATAGTCTGGAGCAAGCCTTCATCGGCTATCTGGAAGAGGCCACCGCCGCCGAACGCAGCGCCACGCCCGCGCCCAGCGCCGCGCCCACGCCGGCAGCGGTGCGCAAGGCCGCGGCGCCGGCCGCCTTCAGCCTGGCGCGCCTGCTTGGCATCGCCTACCGCGAATCGCTTGAACTGCGGCGCGACCCGATCCGGCTGGCCTTCGCCCTGATTGGGTCGGTGCTGCTGATGTTCGTGCTGGGCCTGGGCATTTCGCTCGACGTGGAGAACCTGCGCTTCGCCGTGCTGGACCGCGACCAGTCGCCCGAGTCGCGCGCCTACATCGAAAACATCGCCGGCTCGCGCTATTTCGACCGCCGCGCCGATATCCGCGACGATGCCGACATGGCGCGCCGGATGGAGAGCGGCGAACTATCGCTGGCGGTGGAGATACCGCCGAACTTCGGGCGCGATCTGCGCCTGCTGCGCAGTCCCGAAGTCGGCGTCTGGGTCGATGGCGCGCTGCCCTTCCGCGGCGAGACGGCGCGCGGCTATGTGCTTGGCATGCACCAGGACTACCTGGTCAAGCTGATCACCGAAAAAACCGGCAATCGGCCGGAGCTGCTGCCCACCGATATCGCGCTGCGCTACCGCTACAACCAGGACTTCCGCAGCATCTACGCGATGGTGCCGGCCGTGATCCCGCTGCTGCTGATGTTCATCCCGGCGATCCTGATGGCCCTGGGCGTGGTGCGCGAAAAAGAACTGGGTTCGATCACCAACCTGTATGTGACGCCGGTGACGCGCACCGAATTCCTGCTCGGGAAGCAGCTGCCGTATATCGCTGTGGGGATGATCAGTTTTCTGGCGCTGGTGCTGCAGGCGGTGTACTCGTTCAAGGTGCCGGTCAAGGGCGATCTCGGCGCGCTGGCCCTGGGCACGCTCGTGTATGTGACGACCAGTACCGGTATCGGCCTGCTGATCTCCACCTTCACGCGCACGCAGATCGCGGCGCTGTTTGGCGCCGCCATCCTCACCATGCTACCGGCGATTCAGTTCTCCGGCCTGACCACGCCGGTCGGTTCGCTCGAAGGTATGGCCTACTGGATCGGCCAGTTCTTCCCCACGACTTACTACCTGACCCTGTGCCGCGGTGTCTTCACCAAGGCGCTGGGCTTTGCCGATCTGGCCGGCCAGTTCGCGGTGCTGCTGGCCTTTGTGCCGGTGCTGACTGCGGCCTCGGTCGCCCTGCTGCCAAAACAGGAAAAATGAGATGCTGCGCGATTCGCTGACCAACATCTTCCGCCTGGGCCTGAAGGAGCTGCGCAGCCTCGGTGCGGACACCGTGCTGCTGGTGCTGATCATCTGGGCCTTCACCGGCGCCATCTACAGCGCGGCCAAAGGCGTGGCGCAGGAGCTGCGCCAGGCGCCGGTGGCCGTCGTCGACGAGGACCGTTCGCCGCTGTCGCAGCGCCTGGTCGGCGCGCTCACGCCGCCTTACTTCCGGCCGGTGCAGCACCTGTCGCTGGCGCAGATGGACGCCGCCCTCGATCACGGCAAGGTGTCGTTCGTGATCATGATCCCGGCGAACTTCCAGCGCGACTTCGTGGCCGGCCGCCGTCCGACCATCCAGGTCAATATCGACGCCACCATCATGACCCAGTCCTTCATCGGCGCCAGCTACATCCGCACCATCTTCGCCGAGGAGCTCAATGAATATCTGACCGGGCGGCGCGACGGGGCCGAGCTGCCGGTGCGGATCGCGCCGCGCGTGCGCTTCAATCCGAATCTGACGGGCTTCTGGTTCGGCGGGGTGATGGAGACGATCAGCAATATCACGATGTTGACCATCATTCTGGTGGGCGCCGCCTTCATCCGCGAGCGCGAACACGGCACCCTCGAACACCTGCTGGTGATGCCGCTGACGCCCTTCCAGATCCTGGTGGCGAAGATCTGGGCCAATGGCCTGGCCGTGCTGATTGGCGCCGCAGTGGCCCTGATCGCGATCATCCAGGGCCTGATGGCGGTGCCGATCGCCGGCTCGATTCCGCTGTTCCTGTGCGGCGCCGCGCTGTATCTGTTTTCGGCGGCGTCGATCGGCATCTTCCTCGCCACGCTGGCGCGCTCGATGCCGCAATTCGGGCTGCTGGTCATCCTCACCATCGTGCCGCTGGAGTTGCTGTCAGGCGGGGTCACGCCGCGCGAGAGCATGCCCGAGATCGTCCAGAACATCATGCAGGCCACGCCCACGCCTTACTTCGTGCGCCTGGCCCAGGGCATTCTGTACCGCGGCGCCATCTTCCGCCAGGTCTGGCCCGATTTCCTCGCCATCGCGGGGATCGGCACTGTGTTCTTCACCCTGGCCTCGCTGCGTTTTCGCCGCTCGGTCTCGCAATCGCAGGGCTAAGCCATGCCGCGACATGATCGTGCCGAAGAGACCCGCCAGCGCCTGATCGCGGCCGGGATGCGCCTGTTTGCGCGCGATGGCTACGAGGCCGTCACGACGCGCCAGCTGGCCGAAGCGGCGGCAGTCAACCAGGCGGCGATTCCCTATCATTTCGGCGGCAAGGAGGGCGTCTACCTGGCCGTGGCCGAGCATATCGCCAGCGCCGCCGGCGCGCGTGTGCAGGCGCTGGCCGCTTCGGTACAGGCGCGCCTGCCGGCGGCGGATCAGACGGCCGTGCGCGCGCTGCTGCTGGAAGCCACCGTCGCCGTCGCCGAGGCCATCTTCGCCACCGGCGATCGCGGCGTCTGGGCCCTGTTCCTCGCGCGCGAGCAGTTCCATCCTTCGCCCGCCTTCGCGCAGCTGTATGCGGCCTTCGTCGAACCCGTGCACGCGCTGATCGGCGCCCTGATCGCCCGTCTGACCGGCAGCGCAGCGGACGCGGTCGACAGCGTGATGCTGACCCACGCCTACCTCGGGCAGATTCTGGCCTTCACCTCGGCCCACGCGACGCTCGAACGGCGCCTCGGCCAGGCCGCCGGGGACGACACCGCCGCCACGCTGGCGGCGATCCGCCGCTTCAGCGGGATGGCGATAGCGGGCATGGGGGCCGGCCGCGATGCGACAGCGGGCGTCGGTGCGCAGACCTGACGGTGTGATGCCTATTTCGCGCGCTGCCCTTGTTAGCGGCCGCCGTGATCAACCAGGGCGAGCCCCATGCTAGAATGTCGGCCCCGCCAAATGACCGACATGCCATGAGCAACGACGACACCCGCCAGATGCTGTATGACCCGACCGAGCGCCGTATCCGCAGCTTTGTCACGCGTGCCGGCCGTCTGTCGACCGGGCAGGCCAAGGCGCTCGAGCAGTTTGGCCCGGCCTTCCTGATTCCGTATCAGAAGGCGGCGCTCGACCTGCATGCGCCGTTCGGCCGCCAGGCCCCGGTGGTGCTGGAAATCGGCTTCGGCATGGGCGATTCGACCGCCAAGATCGCCCAGGCCATGCCGGACACGGATTTCATCGGCGTCGAAGTGCACACGCCCGGCGTGGGCAGCCTGCTCAAGCTGATCGGCGAACAGGGCCTGCGCAATCTGCGCCTGATCCAGCATGACGCGGTCGAAGTCCTCGACCACATGATTCCCGATGGCGCCCTGCACGGCGTGCACATCTTCTTCCCCGATCCCTGGCACAAGGCGCGCCACAACAAGCGCCGCCTGATCCAGGCGCCCTTCGTGGCCAAGCTGGTGCAGAAGATCGCGCCGGGCGGCTATCTGCACTGCGCCACCGACTGGGAGGACTACGCCGTGCAGATGCTGGAAGTGCTGTCGCAGGAGCCGCTGCTGGCCAACGCCGCGCAAGCCTATGCCGAAAAGCCGGCCTACCGTCCGCTGACCAAATTCGAGAACCGCGGCCTGAAGCTGGGCCACGGCGTGTGGGACCTGGTGTTCAAGCGCGTCTGAGCGCTTAGTCGCCGGCGTCGAGTGCGCCGATCAGGCGGATGATCTCCTCGCCATACGAGGCGAGCTTCTTGTCGCCCACGCCCGAAACGCCGCGCAGCGCGGCCAGGGTGGTCGGGCGCGCGCGCGCGATGTCGCGCAGCGTCGCATCCGGAAAAATCACATAGGCCGGCACATTGTGGGTGCGCGCCATCTCCACGCGCCACCAGCGCAGCTTGTCGAACAGCTGCTGTTCGTGCGCGCTCAGATCGGCCTCCACGTGGCCGCGCGGGGTGCTGGCGCGGCGCGCCTTGACCGGCTTTTCGTACTGGCGCAGCTGCACGCGCTGCTCGCCCTTGAGCACCGGGCGCGCGCTGTCGGTCAGCTTCAGCGAGCCATAGGCGTCGTGGTCGACCCAGACCAGGCCAAGCGCGATCGCCTGGCGCAAAATGGCGCGCCACTCGTCGTTGCCGCGGTCGCTGCCGATGCCAAACACCGACAGCGTCTGGTGGTGCCACTGCAGCACCTTCTCCGATTCCACGCCGCGCAGCACATCGAGCACATGGCCGGCGCCAAAGCGCTGGTCGACCCGGTAGATCGTCGAGAGCAGCTTTTGCATCGGCACCGTGCCGTCGAAGGACACGGGCGGGAACAGGCAGGTGTCGCAATTGCCGCACGGGCCGCTGTGCTCACCGAAGTAGGCGAGCAGGCGGATGCGCCGGCAGGACAGGGTCTCGCACAGGCCCAGCATGGCGTCGAGTTTGGCCGACAGCACGCGCTTGAAGGTCTCGTCGGCCTCCGACTCGTCGATCATGCGCCGCTGTAGCACCACGTCCTGCAGGCCGTAGGCCATCCAGGCGCTGGCCGGCAGGCCGTCGCGCCCGGCGCGCCCGGTCTCCTGGTAATAGCCCTCGATACTCTTGGGCAGATCGAGGTGGGCCACGAAGCGCACATCGGGCTTGTCGATGCCCATGCCGAAGGCGATCGTGGCGACCATCACCAGACTGTCTTCGCGCAGGAAGCGCGCCTGGTTGGCGGCGCGCGCCGTGTTGTCCATGCCGGCGTGGTAGGGCAGGGCGCGGATCCCATGCTCCTGCAGGAATTCGGCCGTCTCCTCCACCTTTTTGCGCGACAGGCAGTAGACGATGCCGCTGTCGCCCGCGTGTTCGCCTGTGATGAAGTCGAGCAGCTGCTTGCGCCCATTGGTCTTTTCGACGATCTGGTAGCGGATGTTGGGGCGGTCGAACGAGGACACGAACTGGCGCGCGTTCTCGAGCGCCAGGCGGTGCACGATCTCGGCGCGCGTCTGGGCGTCGGCGGTGGCCGTGAGGGCGATGCGCGGCACCTCGGGGAACAGCTCGTGCAGCACCGACAGGCGGATGTACTCGGGCCGGAAGTCGTGGCCCCATTGGCTGACGCAGTGCGCCTCGTCGATCGCGAACAGGGCGATGTGCGTATCCTGCAGCAGGTCCAGGCAGCGCTGGGTCAGCAGGCGCTCGGGCGCCACGTACACGAGATCGATTTCGCCGCGCCGCACCAGCTTCTCGATGCGCATCGTCTCATCGAAAGTCTGGGTCGAATTCAGGAAGGCGGCGCGCACGCCGACTTCGGCCAGGGCGTCGACCTGGTCCTGCATCAGCGCGATCAGCGGCGAGATCACCACCCCGACGCCGTCGCGCAGCAGGGCCGGAATCTGGTAGCACAGGCTCTTGCCGCCGCCGGTCGGCATCAGCACCAGGGCGTCGCCGCCGCGGCCGACATGCGTGACGATCTCCTCCTGCTGCCCGCGGAAGGCCGGGTAGCCGAAGATGGTCTGCAGCAGCTGGCGCGCCTGGTCGGCGACTTCGGTACCGCTCATGGCATCAATCGGCCCAGACCACCCACTGGAAATGTGCGGTCAGGAGGATCAGGGCGCCGAACACGATGCGGTACCAGGCGAAGGCAGAGAAGTCGTGGCTGCTGATGTAACGCAGCAGCCAGCGCACGCACAGGAAGGCCGAGACGAAGGCGGCCAGGCCGCCGATGCCAAACATCGGCAGGTCGGCGGCCGACAGCAGCGCGCGTTCCTTGATCAGCGAGTAGGCGGTGGCCGCAAACAGGGTCGGAATCGCGAGGAAGAAGGAGAACTCGGTGGCCGCCTTGCGCGACAGGCCAAACAGCATGCCGCCGATGATGGTGGCGCCCGAACGGCTGGTGCCGGGAATCAGGGCAAACGCCTGGGCGCAGCCGACCTTGAGCGCGTCCAGCCCGCTCATCTGGTCGATGCTGTCGATGCGCGCCGCACGTGGCTGCAGGCGCGCGCGCCGCTCGACGTAGAGGATGATCAGGCCGCCGATGATGAAGGCCAGGGCCACCGGCACCGGCGCAAACAGCCTGGCCTTGATCGCCTTGTTGAACAGCAGGCCGAGCACGGCCGCCGGCAGAAAAGCCATCAGCAGATTGGCGGCGAAGCGGTTGGCCTTGGGATCGCGCCCGAGGCCGGCCAGCACGCTGGCGATGCGGGCCCGGTATTCCCAGCAGACGGCGAGAATGGCGCCGGCCTGGATCACGATTTCAAACACCTTCTGCTTCTCGCCCGTGAAGTCGAGCAGGCTGCCGGCCAGGATCAGGTGGCCGGTGGAAGAAATGGGCAGGAATTCGGTGAATCCCTCGACCAGACCCATGACCAGGGCCTTGAGAGCAAGCAAGATGTCCATGCAGTGATTCGATAAGAGCGCGGCGCGCGGCAAGGGACGAAGCTTACCACGAGCCCGCTCGATTCAGGGACTGGCGGGCGCTGCGGGCAGGGTCTCGCGTTCGAGGATGCCGAGCCAGCGCAAGGCTTGCTCGCGGTTGTCGCCGCACATCTCGGCGCTTGGCTGCAGGCCGCTGCAGCAGGCGGGCCGCTCGGGCTGGCCGAAAATCTTGCAGTTCAGTTGTTCGTCGAGCTGGACGCAGGGCACGCCGGCCGGCTTGCCTTTCGGCATACCGGGAATCGGCGAGCTGATCGAGGGGGCGATGCAGCAGGCGGCGCAGCGGGGGCGGCAGGCGTGTTCCACAAGCGGGTCGGCAAACAGGGAGGGCCCAACAGTAGCACGGCGGCGCGGCCGGCGCCAGATTCAGGCCACGCGCGCCGGGCGCCAGGCAAAGTCGAACTGGCGCGCGCTCAGACGCGCTTCGATGGCGGCCAGCGGCAGCGGGCGCGCCAGCAGGAAGCCCTGCACCTCGTCGCAGCCGAGGGTTTGCAGAATCGCCAGCTGCTGCGGCGTCTCCACCCCTTCGGCCACCACCGTCATCCCGAGCGCATGCGCCATCGAGATGATGGCCTCGAACAGGATGCGGCCGTCGCTGCCCTGATCGAGGCCCTGGGTGAACGCGCGGTCGACCTTCAGGCCGTCCATCTGCAGGCGCTGCAGCTGCCACAGCGAGGAATAGCCGGTGCCGAAATCGTCGATGTGCAGGCGGATGCCGAGCGCACGCAGAGCGCGCAGCTGGGCCTGGACCTCGGCCTGCTCGCCCATCATGGCTGACTCGGTGATCTCGACTTCGATCAGATGGGCCGGGACCTGGTGGCGCGCCATCGCCTCGGCCAGCTGCTGGTCGACGCTGCCGCTGCCGAACTGGGTCGGCGAGACATTGATCGACAGCGGCACCAGCGGCAGGCCGCGCGCCTGCCAGTCGGCCAGCTGGGCGCAGGCCAGGTCCATCACCAGCGCGCCCAGTTCGCCCATCATGCCGTGGCTTTCGGCCAGCGCGATGAATTCGCCGGGGCCGATGGTGCCGCGCAGCGGATGCTGCCAGCGCAGCAGGGCCTCCATCGACAGCAGCTGGCCGCTGCGGGCGTCGATGCGCGGCTGGTACATCAGGAAGAACTGGCGTTCGGCCAGGGCCGTGCGCAGGGCCTGGCGCGCCTGGCTGCGCGCCTGCAGGTGTTCGAACAGGGCCGGGTGGAAGGGGCGCACCTGGCCCTTGCCGTCGGTCTTACCGGCATACATGGCGATATCGGCCTGCTGCAGCAGCACCTCGGCGCTCTGGCCATGCTCCGGATAGCAGCTGATGCCGATCGAGGCGCCGATGCTGTACTGGTTCTCGCCCAGCTGGCAGGGCTGGGCCAGGGCGCGCAGCACGCGCTCGCCCACGCTGTGGGCGGTGGCGATGCTCTCGACCGGGGCCAGCACCACCAGGAATTCGTCGCCGCCCAGGCGCACCACATGGTCGCCCGGGCGCAGCAGGCGTTGCAGACGCGTGCCGACTTCGGCCAGCACGCTGTCGCCGGCGGCGTGGCCGAGCGTGTCGTTGACCTGCTTGAAGCCATCGAGATCGATGAACAGCAGGGCCAGGCGGTAGCCGCCGGCGCCGGCCGCCTCCAGCATGCGCGGCAGCTCGGCGCGCAGCCAGTGGCGGTTGGGCAGACCGGTCAGCGTGTCTTCGTTGGCCAGCTTGGTCAGCTCGGTCTCGTGGCGCTTCTGGCGCGAGATGTCGTGCAGGGTCACCGCCAGGCCGGGACCGGCGCGCACCAGCGTGCGCTGCGCCCACTCGAGGCGCATGCGGCCGCTGCGCGGCATCTCGACGTCGCTCTGGGCGAAGCCGCTGTGCAGCGCGTCGGTGTATTCGTGCAGCAGCTGGGCGAAGTAGACCGGGTGGCCAGCGTGCAGCTGCGACAGGCGCATGCCGATCAATTCGGCCCGTCCCAGGCCATAGAAGGAGGCGCCGCGCTCATTGCAGTCCTGCAGACGGAAGTCGTGGATCTGGCCGCGCCCGTCGCGCTCCGGTTCGACTAGGAAGAAGCCGTCGTTGGCGTGCTCGGTGGCGGTGCGGTAGGCGGCGCGGATGGCCTGCTCGGCGCGCTCGCGCTGCAGCAGGCGCCAGCTGGCCAGCGCGCCGCCGAGGCCGGCCAGGCCAAGCAGCACACTGGCCAGCGTGGCCCACTGGCGGCGCGCGCGCTGGCTGGCCGTCAGCGCGGCGCGCGCCGGTCCCTGGGCCAGGCCGACCAGGGCCTGCACCGGATAGGCGCGCACCGTCTGCCAGCCGAGCGCGCGCGCTTCGCCATCGGGGAAGGCGCGCGCCGGCACCAGGGTGGCGCCGGTCTCGCTGCTGCCGCCCGGCCAGGGCAGGTCGCGCAGCAGCTCGGTGCGGCCGTCGGCGCTGGCCAGCTGGGCGATCGCGCCGTTGTCCTCGAGCAGGCGCAGGGCGACCAGGCCGGACGGACCGAGGCCGAGGCCATCATCGAAGGCGGTGAAGTAGGCGGCGTCGATCTGCAGCAGGATGACGCCGTCGAAACCATCGTCGGCCGTGTCGAGCCGGCGCGAGAAGGCGATCCAGTCCTGGCCGTGCGGGCCGCGCGCCGGCAGCTGCAGGCGCAGCGCGGTGGAGATGTGGTTGCGGTGGTAGGCGAAGGCCGGGCTGTCGGCCAGCTGGGGCGGGGCCAGCTGCGGGCGCGTGCTGCTGCGCAGCCGGCCCTGGGCGTCGTACAGGCTGATGGCGGCGAAGGCGGCGTCGGCGAACATCCCCTGGCGCAGCAGGGTGTCCATCGCCAGGCGGCCGCCCGACTGCTCCCAGTCGTATTTGAGCTGCAGGCTGATATGGTCCATCTGGCCGAGCGAGCGGCCGAGGAAGTGCTCGTACGCCTGGGCGTAGTTGTGGGCTTCGCGCAGCAGACTCGCCTCGGCCTGCAGATCCTCCTCGGCGTCCTGCCAGCGGACCGCGCTCCACAGCGCGGCCAGGATGGCCAGGGCTAGCAGGGGCCAGATCAGCAGGCGGGCGCCGTCCTGGCGCAGGGTTGGGGCGGTCAGGTCCATCGTGGGGGCGTGGCAGGCACAGACCCCCATGCTAGCCGGTCAGCATGACCGGCGTGTGACCGGCTCAGGCGGCGCGGCGCAGGGCCGGCAGCGCGGCCTTGGCGGTGCGGCGCAGATCGACGGCATCGCGTTCGCTGGCGGTGCGGTCGCGCGTGTTCAGACGGAACAGGCTCATGGCGTCGTACAGGGCGGCCACTTCCTCGTTGAGTGACGTGGCCGATTCGGCCAGCTCTTCCACCATGCTGGCGTTCTGCTGGGTCACGCGGTCGAGCTCTCCGATCGCGCTGTCGATCTGGGCGATGCCGTCCTGCTGGGCGGCGGCGTCGGCGCTGATCGAATCGAGCATGCGGCGCACCTCGGCGATGGCCTGCATGGTCTGGGCCATGCGTTCGCTGGCCGCTTCCGACTGGACGTTGCCGGCCGCGACCTGGGACTGCGAATGGGTGGCCAGCTGCTTGATCTCGCGCGCGGCGTCGGCCGTGCGGGCGGCCAGCGCGCGCACCTCCTGCGCCACCACGGCGAAACCGCGCCCGGCCTCGCCCGCGCGCGCTGCTTCGACAGCGGCGTTGAGCGCCAGGATATTGGTCTGGAAGGCGACCGCCTCGATGATGTGCGAGAACTCGCCGATGCGCTGGGCCGAGTCGGCGATGGCGTGCATGGTGCTGCGCATCTCGGTCACCGTCTGGGCGCTGTGTTCGGCCTGCTGGTGCATGCCCTGGGCCAGGCGCGCGCCATCGGCCGCGCTGGCGGCGCTGCGTGTGAGCGTGTCGCGCATTTCGTGGATGGCGGCCGAGGTCTGTTCGAGCGCGCTGGCCTGGTTCTCGGTGCGCGCCGCCAGGTCCTCGTTGCCGGCGGCGATCTGCTGGGTGGTGGTGCGCACGCGTTCGATCTCGTCGCGCGTGTCGCGCACCACCGTGCGCAGATTGACTTCGACCTGGTGCAGCGCCTGTTCGAGCGCGGCCAGGTCGGAGCGTTCGTGCTGGGTGATCTCGCGCGACAGGTCGCCGGCGGCCATGCGGTAGGCTTCGGTCAGCATGGTGTGGGTGCCGCGCCGGCGCACGTGGCTGCCCCACAGGTTCAGGGCCAGGGCCAGCGCCAGTGCGGCAGCCAGGCCCGCGGCGAGGCCGCCGGCCAGGGCCGCCAGCACGCTCAGGCCGCACGCGCCCAGCTGCAGCAGCAGGGCCGGCCAGGCCAGGCGCGGCAGCGCGCGCTGCAGACGTCCGAGCACTCCGGCGCGCACCACTTTGCCGGCCGCCAGGGCGATCCCGCTGTCGCCGCGCGCCAGCCGCTGGTACAGGGATTCGGCCGCCTGCACCTGGGCACGCGAGGGCATCACCCGCACCGACAGATAGCCGGTCACGCGCTCGCCATCGCGCATCGGGGTGGCGTTCGCATGCACCCAGTAGTAGTCGCCGTTCTTGCGCCGGTTCTTCACCACGCCCGACCATGGCCGCCCCTGTCCGAGCGTGGCCCACATGTCGCGGAAGGCTTCGGCCGGCATGTCCGGATGGCGCACCAGATTGTGCGGCTGGCCGAGCAGCTCTTCGCGGCTGAAGCCACTGGCGGCGATGAAGGCCGGATTGCAGTAGGTGATGCGGCCTTTGGTGTCGGTCACGCTGACGAGGCTCGACTCCGGGGCGAGCTTGTACTCGGTCTGCGTGACGGGAAGGTTTTGACGCATGGGTAGTCTCCGGCAGGGGCTGGGCGGGGCACGGAGTTACTGTACATCAATTTTGTTCTCTCTGGAACAAAAAGTTTTATTCAAATTACAAAACTTGGTTACTTTCTTTTAAACCGGTTCGGCGTGCGGCTGCTGGGCCAGCCAGTGGCGTGCGCCGCCGACGCTCAGGCGCAGGGCCTGGTGGGCTTCGGCGAACAGCGGGCGCACAGCAGCGCGCTCGTCGTGGCGCAAGGCCTGCTCGAGGCGCTGGCTGGCCGCCACCAGGCTGGGGGCGCCGAAGGTGCCGGCGCTGCCGCGCAGATTGTGGACCAGGCGCGCCGCGTCCTCGGCCTGGCCGGCTTCCCAGGCCTGCAGGGCTTCGTCGAGGCGCGCCGGGCCGTGGGTGATGAAGTTCGCGATCAGATCGCGCAGTTCGGCCTGGAAGGCGGGATTGGCCGCGCTCAGTTCGGCCAGATGGCTGATGTCGAATTCGGCGCTGGCGGCGGCCGGCGGCGGCGCGCTGTCGGTCTGGGCCAGCTGGCGCCGCACCACCGCGAACAGATCGTCGAAGTCGATCGGCTTGGCCACGAAGTCGCTCATGCCGGCCTGGGTGCAGGCGTCCTTTTCGGCCGCCGTGACGCCGGCCGTGAGGGCGACGATCGGCAGCTTCAGGCCGAGCTGGTGGCGGATCAGGCGGGTCGCCTCGAAACCGTCCATGCCCGGCATCTGCACGTCCATCAGGATCAGGGCGAAGCGCTGCGGATGCTCGGCCAGCAGGGCCAGGGCCTCGTGCCCGTTGTTGGCCGATTCGACGCTGGCGCCCGCGTGCTCGAGCGCCTCGCGCGCGATGATCTGGTTGAGCGGATTGTCCTCGACCAGCAGCAGGTGGGCGCCGTCAAGGCGGTTGCCGGGCTGGCGCCCGACGCTCTGCACCTCATGCAGCGGCGGGCCGCTGCGGCGCGCCAGGGCCTCGTTGATGGCGTCGTACAGGCTGGCGCGCGTGGCCGGCTTGACCAGCACCCCGTCGGCGCGCGCGGCGTCGCTCTGCTCGACCAGTTTCATGCGCGCCAGCGCCGGCACCATCAGCAGCACCGGGGCCTGCACGGCCGGCGCCAGCGCGCGCAGGGCGGCCAGCGTGGCCAGGCCGTCCATGCCGGCCAGGTTCCAGTCGACCAGGATGGCGTCGTAATGGCGCCCGGCCTCGGCCTCGGCGCGCGCCCGGGCGACGGCTTCGGCGCCGCTGGTGCAGTGCTCGCAGCGCCAGCCCCAGGCCGCCATCAGACGGCGCAGGGCCTGGGCGCTGCTCGGGTGGGCTTCGACCAGCAGTAGCTGGCGCACGGCGCTGGCGGCGCCGCTCGGGGCGACGGCGCTGGCCGCGGCCTGGGTGAACGGCAGCGCGACCTGGAAGCTGCTGCCGACCCCGGGCTGGCTCTGCACGCTGACCTGGCCGCCCATCAGCTCGACCAGGCGCTTGCTGATCGCCAGACCGAGGCCGGTGCCGCCGAAGCGGCGCGTGGTGGAGGCATCGGCCTGGGAGAAGGCGCTGAACAGGCGCTCCTGCTGGGCCGTGCTGATGCCGATGCCGGTGTCGCGCACGGTGAAGCGCAGCAGCACGGCGCGCCCGTGCGCCTCGCGCAGATCGATCTGCAGCACCACTTCGCCGTGGTCGGTGAACTTGATCGCATTCGACACCAGATTGACCAGCACCTGCTGCAGGCGCAGCGCGTCGCCCACCAGATGCGCGGGCACGGCCGGATCGATGTCGATCACCAGGGCCAGGGCCTTGTCGCCGGCGCTGGCGCTCATCACCGTGGCGATCGCGCCGAGCATGGCGTCGAGGTCGAACTCGGCCTCGGCCAGCTCGAGCCGGCCGGCTTCGATCTTGGAGAAGTCGAGGATGTCGTTCAGGATGCGCAGCAGCGACTGGCCGGCCGTGCCGATCATGTCGACATAGCGGCGCTGGCTGGGCGTCAGCGCGGTCGAGGTCAGGAGCTGCGCGGTCCCCAGCACGGCATTCATCGGCGTGCGGATCTCGTGGCTCATGTTCGCCACGAACTCGCTCTTGGCGCGGCTGGCCGCCTCGGCGTGCGACTTGGCGGCGCGCAGTTCCGACTCGGCCTTTTTGCGGGCGCTCATGTCGGTGTAGGTGGTCACGAAGCCGCCCTCGGGCAGCGGGCTGCCGCGGATTTCGAGCACCTGGCCGTTCGGGCGCGTGCGCTCGTAGCGGTGCGGGACCGGGCGGCGCGCCCGTTCGAGCAGCTGGGCCACGGTCGGTTCGAGGTCGCCGTCGCCGTATTCGCCGCGCAGGGCATTGAAGCGCATGATCTGTTCGAAGTCCGGCACCCCTTCTGCGAACAGCTGCTCGAGGCCGAGCAGGGTGATGAACTCCTTGTTGTGGGCCACCAGTTTCAGGTCGGCGTCGAACACCGACAGGCCGCACGGCAGATTCGCCAGGATCGCGCTCTGGGCCGCATTCGCGCGGCGCAGCGCCGCTTCCATCGCGCGCCGCTCGGTCACGTCCTGCAGCGCGCCGACCAGACGCCGCACCGGCGCTGGCGCGGCGCCGCCCTGGCGCAGGGCCTCGCCGGTGATGCGCACCCAGCGCGCCATGCCGCAGGCGGTGGTGAACGGCAGTTCGAGGTCGAAGCCGGTGCCGCTGTCGATGGCGGCGGCCAGCGCGGCGCGCAGCTGCGGCTGGACCTCGCGCGCGAAGTGCTGCAGCAGGCTGTCCAGCTCGGGCGGGCCGGCCGGGCGCTCGGCGATCGCGCAGGCCTGGCGCGTCCAGTCCAGGCGCGCCTGCGGCAGTTCGAGCTGCCAGCCGCCCACGCCGGAGACGGTGCCGACCCGTTCGAGGAAGCGCTCGTTGTCGGCCAGCTCCTGCTGGGCGCGGCGGGTGGCCGAGACGTCGAGCAGGATGCCGTGCGCGCGCAGCGCGCGGCCGTCAGTGTCGCGCGCGCTGACGCGGCCGCGTTCGAGCACCCAGACCTGGTGGCCGTCCTGGTGGCGCAGGCGGCCCTCCCATTCGTAGCTGTCGCTCAGGCCATCGAGGTGGCGCTGGCGCAGGGCCTGCATGCTGGCCAGGTCTTCGTGCGCGCACAGGGCGTCGTGGCTGGCGATGCCGTCCAGGACCAGCTCGCCCTCGGCATACCCGAGGATGGCGTTCCAGCGTGCGTCGGCCTGCAGGCGGTCGCGCTGCAGATCCCATTCCCAGGTGCCGGCCGTGGTGGCGTCGAGGATGTCGGCCAGGCGTTCGCGTTCGCGCGCCAGCGCCAGGCGGCTTTCGGTCAGCTCGGTCACATCGTGGACGATCACGTAGAAGCCCTTGACCTGGCCGTCCTGCCAGTCGGGCAGGTAGTGGGCGAGCGAATAGCGCATGCCTTTGCCGTCCGGGCGCGGGATCGGCCGCTCGAAGGTCTGCGGCTCGCCGCGCAGGGCCGCCTGGATGTAGGGCAGGTTGCGGGCGAACAGGTCGGGGCCGAGCAGGGACTGCAGCGAATGCCCGTGAATGGCCTCGGGCGCCACGCCGAACCATTGTTGGTAGGCGCGGTTGGCCACACGGTTGACCAGCTTGTCGTCCCAGTAGCCGATCATCGAGGGGACGGCGTCGAACAGGGTCTGCATGTCGCGCCGCGCCTCATTCAGTTCGGCCGTGCGCGCCGCCACTTCCTCCTCCAGGCGCGCATTGAACTGGCGCAGGCGCGCGGCCTGCTGGCGCTGCACGCCGATGTCGCGCATGAACAGGGCCAGGCCTTCGGGCGCCTCGGCGCTGCCCATCGGCGCGCTGCTGATGGCGACATCGAGCGGACGGCCATCGGCATGCACGAGTACCGCCTCGAACGGCGCCTCGGCCGCGCCGGCGGCGATGCGGCGCAGGGCCGCGCTGTCGGCGCCGTGGGCGGGCAGCAGCAGCTGCAGCAAAGGCCGGCCGAGCGCCTGCTCGCGGCTGTAGCCGAACAGCTGGGCGCAGGCCGGATTCCACAGCACCACCATCCCCTGCGGATCGAGCGCCAGCACGGCGTCGCTGGTGGTTTCCAGCACGGCCGCCAGACGCGCCTGGCCGGTCAGCAGCTGGCGGCGGCGCTGGCCGAGGCGGCGCAGGATCACCACCAGTGCGGCGGCGGCGGCGCTCGTCATCAGGCCCAGGCCGAGCACCAGCAGCGGTTCGGTCGGATGCTGGCGCGCGACGAAGGCCTCGCTGGGGGCGATGCGCAGGCGCCAGCGGCGCCCGAACACATCGAGCTCGCGCACCTGGGCCGGGCCGGCGCCGGCGGCGCCACTGGTGAACACGGTGGCGCTGCCGTCGCCGCCGATGTCGGCCACTTCGAGCGTGTAGTCGCCGCGCGCGCCGCTGACGGCGGCCAGCACGTCGTCGGCCACCAGGGCCGTGTAGGCCCAGCCGATGGCGGCGGCCTCGCGCTCATTGCGGGTGGCCAGCGGCAGGCCGCTGCGGTAGACCGGCAGCAGCAGCAGGAAGCCGCGCCGCCCGGCCTGGGGCGCCTGCACCAGGGTCAGCGGGCCGGTCATCTGCGGCTGGCCGCTGTACAGGGCGGCCAGGGCGGCGCTGCGGCGCAGAGTTTCGCTGGCGATGTCCAGGCCGAGCGCATTGCGGTTGCCCTCGATCGGTTCGACCAGCTCGATCACCATCGCGTCTTCGCCGGCCGGGCCGAGCGCATGCAGCGCGAACGGGGCCTGGGGCCGCGCGGCCATGTGCGCTGCGTAGGCGGCGCGCGCGCCGGCCGGCACGCGCCGGATAAAGCCGAACAGGCGCGCGCCCGGATACACGGTGCCGGGGTCACGCGCGCGCACGAAGCTGGCAAAGCGTTCCGGCGTCAGGCCGTCGGGACCGATCAGGGCGACCGCCCCGCGCACGCCGTGCAGGCCATAGCTGTAAATGCGCATCTGCGCCGCCACGTTGGCGGCGACATGGTCGGCCACGTGGCTGAAGGCATCCTGCTGCTGGGCCGCGTTGAGGTCGCGCTGGTGCGCGCTGAACCACACGCTGGCCAGGGCCCCGACCAGCACAATCGCGGCCGGCCACAGTCCGAGGCGGCTGTCGGCGGTGGGGGAAGAGGGCGCGGTACTCATGGATCAGGCCATCATGCCATACGGCGCGCGTCGGTGGAAGCCGGGCCGCCCTTGCGCCGGCGGCCGGGCGCCCCCATCTGAAGCCTATCGAACCGAGAAAGGATGCGCCATGCACTTCGTTTGCCCCGCCTGCAGTGCCACCAACCGCGTGCCCGAGGCGCGCCTGGCCGATGGGCCGGTGTGCGGCCGCTGCGGCGCCGAACTGGCCCCGGCCGAGCCCATCGCCCTGACTGACGCCACGCTGCCGGCCTACCTGGCCAAGAGCGAGCAGCCGGTGCTGATCGATTTCTGGGCCGCCTGGTGCGGCCCCTGCAAGATGATGGCGCCGCAGTTCGCCCAGGCCGCGCGTCAGCGTGGAGACGTGCGCTTCGTGAAGGTCGACACCGATGCCTGCCCCCAGGCCAGCGCGCGTTTCCAGATCCGCAGCATCCCGACCCTGGCCTTGTTTGTCGGCGGGCGCGAAGTGGGGCGTGTGGCCGGCGCCATGTCGGCCGCTGATCTGCAGCGCTGGCTCGATACCCAGCTGGGCCGCGCTCAGTCCTGAGGCAGGCGCTCGAGCCAGCTTTCGCGCCAGTACAGATTGCTGGCGCGCGGGCAGTCCTTGACGCAGATGCCGCCGCAGTTGACGTCTTTCAGCACGACGGTGGCGCGCAGGGCGATCATGCGCCCGCTCTGCTCGTGAATGATGCGGGCCGGCGCGAACGCCACCTCGCATTCCTGCCCGAGCCAGGGCTGCATGCTGGGAATGAAGGCCAGGCCGCGGTTCTTGCCGGCCGGGTCCAGCTGCTGCTGGATGGCGGCTGCCGTGCGCACACGTACGCGCTCGCCGCTGCGCAGGCCGAGCTCGCCGCGCGCCGGGGCCGGATTGGTGCCACGCAGGACGCCGCTGTCTTCCAGCGGGGTGAAGCGCGTGCGCAGCGTGGCCAGCACGATGCGCAGCAGGCGCCCCAGGCCGAGTTCGCCGCGGGCCACTGCGCGCAGCCAGGGACCGGGATTCCAGCGCGACAAGGGGCGCGTGGCCCCGAGCAGGCTGGTCGACTGGCATAGATAGCGCTCGCCGCTGCGCGTGGGCAATTGGCTGAGCCAGGCCGCGTCGCTGCGGGTGGCGCCTGGGCTGTCGGCGCTGAGCCAGGCTTCTTTCCAGAGCAGCAGACAATTGCGCTGGCAGCCATCGTGGGCGCTGCCGTCGCAGCGCAGGCCGGCCAGAAACACGGCGCCGTCCATGCGGCGCAGGCCATGCCCCTCGACACAGGTGTAGTCGGCGCGCCGGTGCACCCAGGCCGGCTGGCCGCAGAAACGCGCCATCTCGGGCATGAAGGCCAGCCCGTCGAGGCGGCCATCGGCATCGAGCGTGGCACGGATCTCATCAAGTGAGCGAATACTTACTAACTGACCGGCGAGAAAGGGCATGATGCGCTGGAGAACGGGGACAACGGACCATGCTAGCGGGCCCGGTCCGGCCCCCGTTTGCGTCAGCGCAAACGCGTGCGGGCTCAGCGCAGCAGGCGCAGGGCCGCTTCGAGCGTGCCGTCGCGCCCGCTCTGGGCGTCGCTGACGCTGGGCGGCGCCAGCACCTCGGGCTGGATACCGAGGCCGACCCAGGGGCGGCCGTCCGGGAAGGTGTCGGCCTTGGTGCAGATGCGCGCCATGCCGCCGCCCGGCAATTTGAAGAACAGCGGCTGGCCGGTGCTGCCCCCGGTTGCTTCGCCGACGATCTTGCCGCGCGCGCTGGTCTGGAAGGCGGCGACAAAGTCTTCGGCCGCCGAGTAGGTGCCAGGCGAGGTCAGCACGACGACCGGCTGGCTGTAGCGGTGCTGCGGGTCGATTGGCCAGGGCGCGCCCGGATTCTCGAGCGGCGGCATGGCGCGTTTCCAGGCGCGCCAGGTCGGCACATAGTTGCGCGTCCACCAGTTGCTGGTGGCAAAGGGCTGCGCCGCCAGTGTGGCCAGCACGCGGTAGCCCTCGTTCGAATTGCCGCCGCCATTGCGGCGCACGTCGATCACCATGGCCTTCGATTTGGCGATCTCGTCAAAGGCAGCCAGATAGGCATTGGCCGCGCGCGCATCAACGAAACTGTTCAGGGCCACATACGCGATGCCGCCCTCAAGCATGCGGAATTCGAAGGGCGCCGGCGGCGCGCCGCGCAGCTGGGCCAGGGTGGCCTCGGACAGGCGCGGCACAGGCAGGCTGAAGCGCTTGCCGCCAGCATCGCGGAAGCCGACGCGCGGGGTCATCGCGGCCGGGCCTGCCAGGAAGTAGTAGACGTAGGCGCGCCACTGCAGGTCCTGCGGCGTCGAGGCGCTCTGGAAGGGCATGATTTCGCGCGTGCTCCAGGCCTGGACCGGCTCGCCGTCGATGGTTTCGACTTCGACGCCGGGCAGCACGCCTTGGGCGCGCAGCTGCGGATCGAGGACGTCGGTCAGAAACACGCGCCCCTCGACCAGGCGCGCGCGCAGGGCCGTGCGCGCCATCTGGCTGGCCGTGACCTGATCGGGCGGGTAGACATTGGTGTGGCCGTCCTGCAGGCGCGCGCAGAGTTCCATCAGCAGGCGGTAGTACTCGGCCGTGCTCTTGCTGGCGCGCACGCGCGGCAGATACTCGAGGTAGAGCTTGTCCCAGTCGAGTTCCTTGAGTTTGTCGCTGTAGACGAAGTTGTACTTCACCTCCGACCAGAATTTCGACAGGCCGGCGATCTTTTCATCCTCGCTGATGTTCTCGGCATAGGGGGTGGCCAGGGCCGGCGAATCGAACAGGCGCGCCGCCTTCTGCTCGGTCGCGCGGATCTCGGCCAGCAGCGGCTGCCAGCGCGGATCGCTGTGCAGGCTGGTGAAGTCGCTGTCGGCCGCCGTGGCGTCGGCGCGCGCGTAGCCGTTCTCCATCGCCAGGCGCAGGGTGCGGAAGGCGCTCTCGCTGTCGCCGGCCAGTGCATAGGCACAGGCCGCGTTGTACAGGCTGCTGGCCTCGTGGCGGTTGGCGGCGAAGGCCTGGGTGAACAGGCGGGCCGCCTCGGGGAAGGCGCGGCGCTTGAGCGCCTCGCTGCCTTGTTTATAGAGTTCGGCCGGGGTCTGGGCCAGGCTGCCGCTGGCGCCCACGGCAAGGAGCAGGGCGAGCAGCAGGGGAGCGGGTGTGCGAGCGGTCATCAGCGATTATCCGTTGTCAAAAGGACTGGCGGACGCCAGCATAGCGCCGGCGCCGCGCCGCCGTCTACATATGCACCGGATCGAGGAGCGGAAATAAAAAAGCCCGCATGTGCGGGCCTCTTTACTGTAATACCAATCTAATCTCAAATCACCCGCCCTATCTGAGCGGTGTAAAGCCTGTTCACCTGAACGATCTGCGCAGTGCAAACGTGTTGATTATTTCTTATGGGGCTACAAGTTTGCGGTACTCGAGAACCACAAACTGAAGCCAGTGTACCACAATTTGTGCGTCGCAACATTTTTTTTATGCGACCGGCCGAATAGGACAAGGAAGTAGCAACTTACCATCCCAGTTCTGACGCCAATATGTACTTGAACAATCCACTCCGACGGCTTTTTCTGCGGACAAACGTTGGAATATGAACTTGAACATGGCAAGCGCTTTGCCTCCGAGCGCATTCAGGCACGCTTCGGAATTACCTGCCGTCGAGACCGAACGGCTTTGCCCCAAAGCAGCCAGCCACCCGCACTTTCGAAAAATCACAAAATGCGAATCCAATTTGAATATTGCCAAAGCAAGGGCTTTTGGCGATTTCTACGGATTAATTATTTGGTACGAGCCAAGGTAAGGGCTTTGTCGAGCGCTTGCGTCGGTGCGACTTCGATATCGGGCGTAATACCGACACCCTCCCAATCTTTTTCGAATCCGGGCGTCACACTGTGTCCGATTGCCAGCATATTGACTAGGTGGTGTGACACGTTGGTGCCGTATCCACGATGGGCGCCGCCCGCTGTCTTTTCACCGATGACCGTGACACGATTGCGAGCCTTGAGTACGTAAATGAAGCGCTCCGCAGCAGAGAAAGTCTCCTTGCTGGTCAAGATAAAAACAGGCTTCTTGCTGCCAAAACGTGGACCTGGCACAGCGGGATCTGTCCAGTTCTCGATGCGTGTGTTGTCTTTTCGGTCGTAGCTTGTGTCCAGCAGAACCCGTTCTTCAAATAAGTAACTGGCCAGCAGCGTGCCTAAGGCACTATTGCCTCCCCCATTTTCACGCAGGTCGAAGATAAGCGCATCAGCATCAGCTGCTTGGTTCATCCACTTTATGGCCGTGTCTCGTGCGAAGTCGAGGGGGGCAAAGCCATCAAACTCAATAAAGGCGATATTGCCTGGTAATCGTTCCTGCTTCCGGAAATAGAAGTTCTGTTTCTTCAAGCTTTCAAGTTGGCGGCTTGCTTGGGCGGCCATCCGTACCTGGTCGGGGGCTTGTGGCGGCGTATCTGGCGAGACTGCGTCGCCCTGGTCGTCATCGAAAAAGCGTAAGCCTGTGTGGTGGTCTGTGGTTAGGCTATGGATGTCCGCGTTGACATGCTCAGCAAGGTCGCGAGCGCTGGTGATCTGGTCATACGCCCCCTCACGCAATCGGCTGCGCAACAAAGCGGCGATCTTTTTTCCGATAGCTGGTTCGTAAAACAGCTTGTCATACATGTCCGCGCTGTACTGAATCGCTTTGGTACGCGCCGCAGCATCGAGAATCTCATCACTTGTGGCAAAGGCAGGCAGGGCCAAGATGAGCGCCATGCAGAAAAGAAGTTTTCTCATTCCATCAATTCCATGTCACGTCCGAACTTGCGATTCTCGAGCTTCATGAATCGTCTTGCGAGTGTCGGCTTTTGGCCGATTGCCGCCCGCCAGCTCAAGATGCGAGCTTGCCAATCAATTAAATTAATGTCAATCTTTGATTCAATGTGTGATAGCCAGAGATGAGCCGAGCGGTCCTCGTACAGGGCGCGGATTAAGGAGGACAGATGGAGGAAAGTCTTAATTTCTTGATTTGTGAACGGCATGCGATTGCTGAATTTGTCGTGAACAATTCGAGCAAATTTGGTGAGCAACAATCGTCTACGACGGTCGAAGCACTTATGGACCCTGCCGTTGAGCTATTTCGCCATTCCAACGGATTTGCCTTCGTGCATCGAACAGAGCGATCAGGCCGCGTCCTTTGGTACGTCTACTCCACGAAAAAGGGCAGCGGCCGGGAACTCATTAATGAAATACGACAAGACCGCCCTCTAGAATCAGTAACTTTGCTTTGCAAAGGTCTAGAACGACGAAATATATTTCAGCGTCTTGGATTCGAAGAGCGGAGGGCCTTTAATGACGGCGACTTCGCTATGACAGCACCTCCTCTGAGTGTCTCCTAAGGGATATTGCCATGACACACATAGCTTGGACCCCCGACGGATACCCGGTAGACGCTTCTGAGTTCTCTGGCGCCGATTGGGAAGTATTGAAACAAATCACGAAACTCGGCGACTTCATATTGCCATGTTGCATGAGCCCCGCGGTGCCGAAGACAAGCATCAACGGTTTGCCGTTTTTTGCGCATCTTTCAGATTAGCGCTCGCCGGCGCGAGGTATGTGGAAGGAAGAGTTTGAAATTGCAAAGGATTGGTTTTCCAACTAGCTACTTAATCTAACGGCCCCGGAAACGGTTCATTGCCTTTAGCACGGGCGCGTCAACAACCCCATCTGGAATCATCCGTTCCCGCGTGCCGGCCGACGCCAAACTTGACGCTGAGGAAGGGGAGGACTATATTAATGACTCAAGAGTAAGTTATTGCTGGCCATGTCTTGTTGTCCTGAATCCAAACCGCGCTGGGAGCGCCGCAAAGAAGCCCGTCCGCAGGAGCTGCTGGCGGCTGCGCTCGAGCAATTCGTCGAGAAGGGCTATGCCGCCACCCGGCTCGAGGACGTGGCGCGCTGCGCCGGTGTGTCCAAGGGCACGCTCTACCTGTATTTCACCAACAAGGAAGAGCTGTTCAAGGCCGTCGTGCGCGACTCGATCGTGCCGGCCATTGGCGCGGCCGAGGACCGCATCGCCGGTTTCCAGGGCCATTCGGGCGAACTGCTGCGCCAGGTGATGGGCGCTTGGTGGGAACGCATCGGCGCCACCAAGGCCTCGGGCATCGTCAAGCTGGTGATGGCCGAAGCGGCCAATTTCCCCGATCTTGCGCGCTTTTATCAGGAAGAGGTCATCGAACGCGGCACGGCCATGCTGCGCAGCCTGCTTGCCAACGGGGTCGCCAAGGGCGAGTTCCGCCCGGTCGACATCGACGCCATGACCCAGGTGCTGATCGCCCCCGTGCTGATGCTGATGGTGTGGAAACACTCTCCGGCGCCCTGCAATATGCATGGCATCGACGCCCAGAGTTTCGTGGCCAGCTACCTCGATTTGATCCTGCACGGCCTCCTGCCCGCGGCCGCCGATGCTTAACAATGCGCCAATTCCGACGTTCATTCCCGCTTTTCTGCAACCTGTCGCATTTTCCGTCCGGAATGCGACCTGATCAGTAAGATGTGGGTCTGGATGCGGACTGACGATAAAATAGCGGTTTTCCTCCTTTTTACGCCGAGTTGACGATGAATATCGAACAAGCCCGCTTTAATATGATTGAGCAGCAAATTCGTCCCTGGAACGTGCTGGACCTGGACGTGCTGGCGCTGCTGTCGGTGGTCAAGCGCGAAGATTTCGTGCCGGCCGCCTACAAGAGCCTGGCGTTTGCCGATACCGAGATTCCGCTGGCGGGCGGCGAATCCATGTTCACGCCCAAGACCGAAGCACGCATCCTGCAAGACCTGAAGCTGAAGAAACATGAAACCGTGCTCGAAATCGGCGCCGGTTCCGGCTATATGGCGGCCCTGCTGGCGCACAAGGCGCGCCATGTGACGACCGTCGAGCTGAATCCGGAACTGAAGGCCTTTGCCGAGCAGAATCTGGCCAAGGCCGGGGTAACGAATGTGACCGTGGCCCAGGGCAACGGCGCCGACGGCTGGACCGATGGCGCCCCCTGGGACGTGATCGTGATTTCGGGCGCGCTTGAAGTGCTGCCCCAGGCTTTCCTCGACCAGCTGAAGGTCGGCGGCCGCGTCTGCGCGATCGTCGGCCAGGCGCCGGTGATGGAAGCCCAGATCACGACCCGCACCGGTGAAACGACGTTCGAGACCGTGACCTTGTTCGAGACCAACGTCAAGCCCCTGGTGGCGAAGGCGCCCTCGCACTTCACGTTCTGAAGGAGCAGTGATGGAGCAGGTGAGCGCCCCCGCCCTGGCTGCCTGGCTGGCCGATCCGAACCGGGCCAAGCCGCTGTTGCTCGACGTGCGCGAGCCGTGGGAATTCGACACCTGCCACATTCCCGGTTCGGTCCTGATGACGATGCACACGGTGCCGATGCGTTGGCAGGAGCTGGACGAGGACGCCGAGATTGTCTGCATCTGCCACCATGGCGGACGCAGCATGCAGGTGGCGGCCTATCTGGCGCGTCAGGGTTTTGCGAAAGTGATCAACCTGACCGGCGGCGTCCATGCCTGGGCGCAGCAGGTCGACAGCACGATGCCGACGTATTGAACCGAAGTGATTAACCGTTAGATGACTCCCATGGAGAACGCAATGCAGAAATCCCTGATCGCCGCCCTGGTGGCGGGCGCCTTCCTCTCGCTGCCGGCCACTGCCGCCGACCTGCTGCAGGTCTACAAGCAGGCGCTGACCAACGACGCCACCTTTGCCAGCGCGCGTGCCTCGCTGCTGGCCGGGCGGGAACGCGTGCCGCAAGGCCTGTCGGGCCTGCTGCCGACCGTGAGCGCCAGCGTCGGTTATTCGCGCGACAGCTCGCAGTCCACGCCTGACGGCCTGCCCGAACTGCCCAAGGTGACGGGCAATAACACCACCTATGGCATCAACCTGAGCCAGCCGCTGTTCCGCTGGGATCGCTATCAGACCTATCAGCAAAGCAAGCTGGCCGAAGCCATCGCCGAAGCCACCTTCGCCCAGGCCCAGCAGGACCTGATCACGCGCGTGGCCCAGGCCTATTTCGACGTGCTGGCCGCCCAGGACACGCTGGAATCGACGCGCGCCCAGAAGACCGCCGTGACCGAACAGCTGGCCTCGGCAAAACGCAATTTCGAAGTCGGCACCCAGACCATCACCGACACCCACGAAGCCCAGGCCGCGTATGACCTGGTGGTGGCGCAGGAGTTCGCCGCCGTCAACGATCTGGAAGTCAAGCGCACCGCCCTCCAGGCCATCATCGGCCAGGCCCCGGGCGCCCTGTCGGCGCTGAAGCCGGGCGTGAGCCTGAGCGCGCCGAAGCCGGCCGTCATCGATGAATGGGTGGGGACCGCCGAGAAGCAGAACTACACGGTGCAGATCTCGAGCCTGAACGTGGAATCGGCCAAGCGCGATATCGAAAAAGGCAAGGCCGGCCACTACCCGACCCTGGACCTGAACGCCAAGATGGGCCGCAGCAAATCGACCACCCCGGGCAATGCCGGTTCGGCCGATACCAATTCGATCGGCGTGGCCCTGAACGTGCCGCTGTTCTCCGGCTTTGCCGTCACCAGCCGCGTACGCGAAACCATCGCCCTCGAAGACAAGGCCCGCAATGATCTGGAAGCCGCGCGCCGCGCCGCCGCCCAGGCCACGCGCCAGTCCTTCCTCGGTGTGAACAGCGGCCTGGCCCAGGTCAAGGCGCTCGAGGCAGCGGAAGTGTCGAGCCAGTCGGCCCTCGATTCGAACAAGCTCGGCTATCAGGTCGGCGTGCGTATCAATATCGACGTGCTGAATGCGCAGAAGCAGCTGTACTCGACCCGCACCAGCCTGGCCAAGGCGCGCTACGACACCATCGTCAATGGTCTGCGTCTGAAAGCCGCCGCCGGCGTGCTGAAAGAGGAAGACCTGGCCGTCGTCAACGAATTGCTCCAGAAGTAAACCGGTCTCCAGCAGAGAGGCAGACGGCGCCCTAGGGCGCCGTTTGTTTTTGCCGCGCCCGCTTAGCGCAGGCCGGCGCCGGGCGCGTCGAAGCTGCGCTCGATCAGTTCGATCTTGTAGCCGTCCGGGTCGACCACGAAGGCGATCACGGTGCTGCCGCCCTTGACCGGGCCCGGCTCGCGCGTGACCTGGCCGCCATTGGCCTTGACGGCGGCGCAGGCGCCGACGATGTCTTCGGTGGAAATGGCGATATGCCCATAGGCCGTGCCGAGCTCGTATTTGTCCACGCCCCAATTGTAGGTCAGCTCGAGCTCGGCATGCTCGGGATTGCTGCCGTAGCCAAGGAAGGCGAGCGTGTATTTGTACTCGGGATTCTCGCTCTGGCGCAGCAGTTTCATGCCGAGCACCTTCGTGTAGAAATCGATGGAACGCTGCAGGTCGCCGACCCGCAGCATGGTATGCAGAATGCGCATGGTGTCCTTTCTCTGTTGTGGCGACAGAGATTGTAGGGCAGGCTCAGTTTCCGCGCTCGCGCATGCCTTCGCCGCGCTGGGGCAGGGGATCGGCCGGCTGCGCGGGCGGGCGCGGGCGCAGCGATTCTTCGACCCCGCCGCCGCCGCTGCGGTCGGTGTCGACCAGGCCGCGCGCGATGTCGCTGGCGGCCTGTTCCATTACCCCGTGGGTCTGGGGCGCGTCGGTGTCCGGAATTTCATCGCGCTCGTGCGGCAGATAGCGCGGGTCGTCCGGGTGGTGCTGGTCGGGCGGGTCGGTGTGGCCGGATGGATTGGGCATGATGGCGTCCTCCTTGCCACCCATGCTAGGCCGGGGCGCGCCCGCGCGGCGCACCTTTGCTATTCGGCAGCGGCGAGCGGCTGCCAGAGCTCGACCTTGTTGCCATCCGGGTCGACGAACCAGCCGAAATGCCCGTACGAGTAGCTCTGCGGCTCACCAGCCAGACGGGCGCCGGCGGCCTGCACCTGGGCCAGGGCGCCGGCCAGGTCATCCACCACCAGGTTCAGCATGAAGCCGCGCGTAGACGGGGCAAAATAGTCGGTGTCCTGCTGGAAGGGGCTGAAGCAGGTGACGGCCTCGGCCGGCATGCTGGCCGGCGTGAACGTCGCATAGGCCCCGCCCTCGGCCGGCAGGCCCAGGGCTTTTTCGTACCAGGCCATCAGGGCCTGCGGATCGGGGGAGGTGAAGAAAATACCGCCAACGCCCAGTGCTTTTGCCATATCGGCCTCCTTGGTAGCAGAGGGCCCGATTATGGGTTAATCTTGCGCCCATGAACAGTACGCCAGCCACGATTGCCCTCGTCGTCCGTCCCAATACGGACGGCATCGAGGCGCGCCTGGCCGGCGTGGTGGAATTTTTGCGCAGCGCCGGCTACCGCGTGGTGCTCGAAGCCGATACCGCCAGCCACCTCGGCCAGGCCGGGCTGGAGGTCGCCACGGCCGAGCAGATCGGGCACAGCGCCAGCGCCGCCGTGGTCATGGGCGGCGACGGCACCATGCTGGGCATCGCGCGCCAGCTGGCCCCGTACGGGGTGCCGCTGATCGGCATTAACCAGGGCCGGCTCGGCTTCATGACCGATATTCCGATCGAGCAGATGCTGCCCGCGCTCGGCGCCATCCTGTCCGGCAAAGCCAAGAAGGAAAAACGCACGCTGCTGCAGGGCCGGGTCGAACGGGCCGGCCAGGTCATGGGCCAGGGCCTGGCCGTCAACGACGTGGTGCTGGCGCGCGGCGCCGGCGCCGGCATGGTCGAACTGGCGGTCACGGTCGACGGCCAGTTCATGTACCGCCAGCGCTCCGATGGCCTGATCATCACCACCCCGACCGGCTCCACCGCGTATGCGCTGTCGGCCGGCGGCGCGCTGCTCCATCCGGCCCTGGGCGGCATCGGTCTGGTGCCGATCGCGCCGCACGCGCTGTCGAACCGGCCGATCGTGGTGCCCGACTCCAGCGAGATCGCGGTCGAAATCCTCGGCGGGCGCGACACCACCCTGAATTTCGACTTCCAGACCTTCGAGAACCTGCAGCACGGCGACCGCATCATCGTCGAGCGTTCGCCGCACACGGTCACCTTCCTCCACCCCGAGGACTGGAACTACTACCACACCCTGCGCGAAAAGCTGCACTGGAACGAGTCGCGCCATTAAAATACGGGCTCCTTCGTCCACTGAGCGAGCCATGCTGCGTACCCTGTCCATCCGCGACTTCGTGATCGTCGATGCGATCGAGCTGGAATTCTCCGGCGGCTTCACCGTCTTCACCGGCGAAACAGGCGCCGGCAAATCGATATTGATCGACGCCCTGCAACTGGCCCTGGGCGGGCGCGGCGACGCGTCGGTCGTGCGCGAGGGTGCGCCCAAGGCCGACATCACGGCCGATTTCGCCCTCAGCGACGCGGCCCGCGCCTGGCTCGCCGAGCACGAATACGCGAGTGAGGAAGACGGCGCGATTCTGCGCCGCGTGATCGACAATGCCGGTCGCTCCAAAGCCTTCATCAATGGCGTGGTCGCCACCGCCGCCCAGCTGCGCGAACTGGGCGAGCTGCTGGTCGACATCCACGGCCAGCACGCGCACCAGTCGCTGCTGCGGCCCGAGGCCCAGCGCGCCCTGCTCGATCAGCAAAGTCCCGAGGCCGACCCGGACGCCGTCAGCGCCGCCTACAAGGCCTGGCGTGCGGTGGCGCGCCAGCGCGAGGAGTTCGAGCAGAATGCGCGCAATGTGCTGCTCGAGCGCGAGCGCCTCGAGTGGCAGGTGGCCGAACTCGATAAGCTGGCGCCGCGCCCCGGCGAATGGGAGAGCGTCAGCCAGGAGCACAGCCGCCTGGCCCACGCGGCCAGCCTGATCGCCGGCGCCCAGGAGGCCGTGCAGGCGCTCAGCGAAGACGAGCAGCCGATCCTGTCCCAGCTCAATCAGCTCGGGCAGAAGCTGGGCAAGCTGGCCGCCATCGACAGCGCCCTGCAGGGCGTGCTCGATTGTCTCGAACCGGCCCGCATCCAGCTGCAGGAAGCCGTGTACGCGCTCAATGATTATCTGGGCCGGGTCGAACTCGATCCGGAGCGCCTGCAGGAAGTCGAGCAGCGCCTCGAGGCCCTGCACAGCAGCGCGCGCAAATTCCGCGTCACGCCGGAAGAACTGCCGGCCGAAGCGGCGCGTCTGGGCGAAGCGCTGCGCCAGCTGGCCGACGCCAGCGACATCGACGGCCTGAAACAGCAGGAAGCGCGGCTCGAAGCCGAGTACCGCGCGCTGGCCGGGCGCCTGTCGCTCCAGCGCGCCGCGGCGGCTGCGCGCCTGGGCGCCCAGGTCACGGCGGCGATGCAGGAACTGAGCATGAGCGGCGGCCGCTTCGAGGTCGCGCTGGTGCCGGGCGAGGCCACCGCGCACGGTCTCGAACAGGTCGAATTCCTGGTGGCCGGCCATGCCGGCGTGGCGGCGCGCCCGCTGGCCAAGGTGGCCTCGGGCGGCGAGCTGGCGCGCATCGCGCTGGCCATCTCGGTGATCACCTCGAGCGCGTCGACCACCCCGACCCTGATCTTCGATGAAGTCGACAGCGGCATCGGCGGCGCCGTGGCCGAGGTGGTCGGGCGTCTGCTCAAGCGCCTCGGCCAGCAGCGCCAGGTGCTGTGCGTGACCCACCTGCCGCAGGTGGCCAGCCAGGCCAGCCAGCACTTCCAGGTGGCCAAGGCCAGCGAAGAGAACGGCAAAACCGTGTCGCGCATCGCCGCCCTCGACGCCAAGGACCGGGTCGAGGAAGTGGCTCGCATGCTGGGCGGCCTGGAAATCACGGCCACCACCCGCAAGCACGCGCGCGAACTGCTAGCATCCTGATTTCGACAGCACGAGAACCCTATGGCCTACCGACCCGAACCCGCCCATCCCCACGGCCGCCAGGCCGGCACCGCTGTCGTGCTGGTCAACCTCGGCACGCCCGACGCGCCCACGCGCAGCGCCGTGCGGCGCTACCTCAAGCAGTTCCTGTCCGACCCGCGCGTGGTCGAGATTCCGCGCGCCGTCTGGTGGTGCATCCTGAACGGCATCATCCTGCCTTTCCGCTCCGGCAAATCGGCGGCCAAGTACGCCAGCATCTGGACCAATGAAGGCTCGCCCCTGAAGGTCTACAGCGAGCGCCAGGTCAGCCTGCTGCGGCGCGCCCTGGCCGAGCGCGGCCACAATACCGTGCGGGTCGAGCTGGCGATGCGCTACGGCGCGCCCGGCCTGCCCGAGGTGCTCGATCGCCTGAAGGCCGAGGGCGTCGACCGCATCCTGCTGTTGCCGGCCTACCCGCAGTATTCGGGCACCACCACCGGCTCGATCAACGACGCCGTGTTCCAGCACTATCTGCGCGTGCGCAATGTGCCCGAGCTACGCCAGGTCAAGCACTACCACGACCACGAGGCCTATATCGACGCCCTGGCCGCGAGCGTGCGCGCGCACTGGGAGCAGCATGGGCGCGGCGACAAGCTGGTGATGAGCTTCCACGGCGTGCCCAAGCGCACCCTGCTGCTGGGCGACCCCTACCACTGCGAATGCCACAAGACCGCGCGTCTACTGGCGACCAAGCTGCGCCTGACGCCCGAGCAGTACCTGGTGACCTTCCAGTCGCGCTTCGGCAAGGCCGAATGGCTGCAGCCCTACACCCAGCCGACGCTCGAGCGTCTGGCCAGCGAAGGCCTGGCCAAGGTCGACGTGATCTGCCCCGGCTTCATCAGCGACTGCCTCGAGACCCTGGAAGAAATCCAGATGGAAGTGCGCCAGGCCTTCCTCGAGCATGGCGGCAAGCAGTTCCACTACATCCCTTGCTTGAACGACAACCCCGCCTGGATCAGCGCCCTGGCCGAAATTGCCGAGCAGCATCTCATCGGCTGGCCGACGATGCAGAGTACGGCGCAGCGCGAGGAAGCGCGCCGCGAGGCCGAGCAGAGCCGCGCCCGCGCCCAAGCCCTGGGCGCCCCCGACTAAATCCCAAACGGGGTCAGGTCCGGCAATCGGACATTGCAGAACTTTTCAGGCCGAACGATGTCGGCTTCCGCCGATGACAGTCTCGCCCACACAAAGTTCGCCGATGTCCGATTGCCGGACCTGACCCCGTTGTGGATTTTTTTGGGCAATCCCCCTTGAAAGGCAGGGGATTGGCCCCATATGCGCCCGGTCAGGATTCATCCATATGTATTAAGTCTTTGATTTCAGGAGTGTTTTCGATGCAAGAACAAGAACAGCAGCACGAGGCCGCGGCCCAGGCCCAGGCCGACGAGCAGGCCAGCGCCCCGGTCCCCACCGACGAGCCTTCGCTCGAAGAACAGCTGTCGGCCACCGAGGCCCGCCTTGCCGAAATGCATGATGCCTTCATGCGCGCCAAGGCCGAAGCGGACAATATCCGCCGCCGCGCCCAGGAAGACGTCAGCAAGGCCCATAAATTCGCCGTCGAGAGCTTTGCCGAGGCCTTGCTGCCGGTGAAGGACAGCCTGGAAATGGCCCTGAAAGTCGAGACCCCGAGCACCGAGTCGCTCAAGGAAGGGGTGGAAATGACGCTCAAGCAGCTCAATGCCGCCTTCGAACGCAACCGTCTGGTGGAAGTGCTGCCGGCCGTCGGCGACAAGCTCGACCCGAACAAGCACCAGGCCGTGGCCGTGGTGCCGGCCGACCAGGAAGCCAATACCGTCGTCAGCGTCCTGCAAAAAGGCTATATGATCGCCGACCGCCTGCTGCGCCCGGCCATCGTCACCGCCGCCCAGGGCAAATAAGGCCCTTGAAATAGCAGGGGCTTTCCCCATATTTGAAACATCGCAGTCTCCAACCAATACAAGATCACAAGGACCACTATCATGGGCAAAATTATCGGTATCGACCTGGGCACGACCAACTCCTGCGTGGCCATCATGGAAAACGGCCAGCCGAAGGTGATTGAAAACGCCGAAGGCGCGCGCACCACGCCCTCGATCATCGCCTACCAGGACGATGGCGAGATCCTCGTCGGCGCCCCCGCCAAACGCCAGGCCGTCACCAATCCGAAAAACACCCTGTTCGCCGTCAAGCGCTTGATCGGCCGTAAGTTCGACGAAAAAGAAGTGCAGAAGGACATCGGCCTGATGCCCTACCAGATCGTCAAGGCCGACAATGGCGACGCCTGGATCTCGGTGCGCGACAAGAAACTGGCCCCGCCCCAGATCTCGGCCGAAGTGCTGCGCAAGATGAAGAAGACGGCCGAGGACTACCTGGGCGAGGAAGTGACCGAGGCCGTGATCACGGTGCCGGCCTACTTCAATGACTCGCAGCGTCAGGCCACCAAGGATGCCGGCCGCATCGCCGGTCTGGAAGTCAAGCGCATCATCAACGAGCCGACCGCCGCGGCCCTGGCCTTTGGCCTCGACAAAACCGACAAGGGCGACCGCAAGATCGCCGTGTTCGACCTCGGCGGCGGTACCTTCGACATCTCGATCATCGAGATCGCCGATGTCGACGGTGAAAAGCAGTTCGAAGTGCTGTCGACCAATGGCGACACCTTCCTCGGCGGCGAGGACTTCGACCAGCGCGTGATCGATTACATCATCGACGAATTCAAGAAGCTCAATGGCCTCGACCTGAAGAAGGACCCGATCGCCCTGCAGCGCATCAAGGCCTCGGCCGAGCGCGCCAAGATCGAACTGTCGTCCTCGCAGCAGACCGAGATCAACGAGCCCTACATCGCCATGGCCAATGGCGCCCCGGTCCACCTGAACCTGAAGATCACGCGCGCCAAGCTGGAAGCCCTGGTCGAGGAACTGATCGAGAAGACCATCGAGCCCTGCCGCACCGCCATCAAGGATGCCGGCGTCAAGGTCTCGGACATCGATGACGTGATCCTGGTCGGCGGCATGACCCGCATGCCCAAGGTGCAGGAAAAGGTCAAGGAATTCTTCGGCAAGGACCCGCGCAAGGACGTCAACCCGGACGAGGCCGTCGCTGTCGGCGCCGCCATCCAGGGCTCGGTCCTGTCGGGCGAACGCAAGGACCTGCTGCTGCTGGACGTGACCCCGCTGTCGCTCGGTATCGAAACCCTGGGCGGCGTGATGACCAAGATGATCCACAAGAACACCACGATTCCGACCAAGTTCTCGCAGGTGTTCTCGACCGCCGACGACAACCAGCCGGCCGTGACCATCAAGGTGTACCAGGGCGAACGCGAAATGGCCGTCGGTAACAAGGCGCTCGGCGAGTTCAATCTCGAGGGCATCCCGCCGGCCCCGCGCGGCACCCCGCAGATCGAAGTGACCTTCGACATCGACGCCAACGGCATTCTGCACGTCAGCGCCAAGGACAAGGCCACCGGCAAGGAAAACAAGATCACCATCAAGGCCAACTCGGGTCTGTCCGAAGACGAGATCCAGAAGATGGTCAAGGACGCCGAACTGAACGCGGCCGAGGACAAGAAGCTCAAGGAGCTGGCCGAGGCGCGTAACCAGGCCGACGCCCTGGTCCACTCGACCCGCAAGTCGCTCGGCGAATACGGCGACAAGCTGGAAGCGGGCGAGAAGGAAAAGATCGAGGCCGCCATCACCGATCTGGAAGCCACGATCAAGGCCGGCGACAAGGAAGCCATCGACGCCAAGGTGCAGGCGCTGTCGACGGCGGCCCAGAAGCTCGGTGAAAAGATGTACGCCGACATGCAGGCCCAGCAGGCCGCTGCCGGTGGCGCCGGTGCCGCCGGCGGTGCCCAGGCCGATGCCAAGCAGGATGACGTGGTCGACGCCGACTTCAAGGAAGTCAAGGACACCAAGTAAGCGTCCCGTGGCCGCGGGAGCCTTCCCGCGGCATGCGCCGAGCCGCGAGCCGCCTGGCTTCCGGCTCGGTTTTTTGCATAAGAAAGCTCATCAGTAAGGCAATCCATGTCGAAGCGAGATTATTACGAGGTTCTGGGCCTGGCCAAGAACGCGTCGGACGACGAGATCAAGAAGGCCTACCGCAAGCTGGCGATGAAATATCACCCGGACCGCAATCCGGACAGCGCCGACGCGGAAGAGAAGTTCAAGGAAGTCAAAGAGGCCTACGAGATGCTGTCCAATCCGGAAAAGCGCGAAGCCTATGACCGCTATGGCCATGCCGGGGTCGACCCGAACATGGGCGGCGGCGCCGGCGGTTTCGGCGGCTTTGGCGGCGGCGGCTTCTCGGATGCCTTCGGCGACATCTTCGGCGATATTTTCGGCGGCCGCCGCGGCGGTGGCGGTCCCCAGGTCTACAAGGGCGCCGACCTGCGCTACAACCTCGAGATCACGCTCGAGCAGGCCGCGCATGGTTTCGACACCACGATCCGGGTGCCGAGCTGGGACAAGTGCGACACCTGCCACGGCAGCGGCGCCAAGCCCGGCACCTCGCCCACGACCTGCCCGACCTGCGCCGGCCACGGCCAGGTGCGCATGACCCAGGGCTTCTTCAGCATCCAGCAGACCTGCCCGAAGTGCCATGGCAGCGGCAAGATCATCCCCGATCCGTGCTCGTCCTGCGGCGGCGCCGGCCGCATCAAGCGCAACAAGACGCTCGAAGTGAAGATCCCGGCCGGGATCGACAATGGCATGCGCATCCGCTCCTCGGGCAATGGCGAGCCGGGCACCAATGGCGGCCCGCCGGGCGACCTGTATGTGGAAATTCACATCAAGCCGCACCCGGTGTTCCAGCGCGAAGGCGACGACCTGCATTGCGAGATGCCGATCTCGTTTGCCAAGGCCGCGCTCGGCGGCGAGATCGAGGTGCCGACCCTGTCTGGTAAAGTGTCGTTCACGATTCCCGAAGGTACCCAGTCGGGCAAGACCTTCCGCCTCAAGGGCAAGGGCATCAAGGGCGTGCGCTCCGGCTACGCGGGCGATCTGTTCTGCCATGTGCAGGTCGAGACCCCGGTCAAGCTGACCGACAAGCAGAAGGAGCTGCTGCGCGAGTTCGACCGTTCCACCAGCGAAGGCGGGGCCCGTCACAGCCCGCAGAGCAAGAGCTGGATGGACAAGGTGAAGGACTTTTTTGAGTGACTGATGACGAACTGAGCCTGGAGCACGTGCTCCAGAAGAACCGGGCCTGGGCCGCCGCACAGGTCGGCCACGACCCGGATTACTTCAAGCGCCTGGCGGCACAGCAGAGCCCGGAATACCTGTGGATCGGCTGTTCCGATTCGCGCGTGCCGGCCAATGAGCTGATCGGCATGGCCCCGGGCGAACTGTTCGTCCATCGGAATATCGCCAACGTGGTCGTGCACTCGGACCTGAATCTGCTGTCCGTGCTGCAGTTCGCGATCGACGTGCTGAAGGTCAAGCACGTGATGATCGTCGGCCACTACGGCTGCTCGGGCGTGATGGCCGCGATGATCAAGCAGCGCGTCGGCCTGGCCGACAACTGGCTGCGCCATGTGCAGGATGTCTACCAGAAGCACGAGCGCTATCTGGGCGCCTCGCTGTCGGTGCCGGCGCGCGCCAAGCGCCTGTGCGAACTGAACGTCATGGAGCAGGTGCTCAACACGGCCCAGACCACGGTGGTGCAGGACGCCTGGCACCGCGGCCAGGAACTGGCCATCCACGGCTGGGTGTACGGGCTCGAGGACGGCCTGCTGCGCGACCTCGGCCTGACGGTGGCCGAACCCGGCGACATCGGCGCCCGCCTCGAAGCGCGCCTGCAGACCTACGACCCGGCCTGATCCCATGCCCGCCGCGCGCCGCCGTGTCCTCACAACACTGCTGGCGCTGGGCGCCTGGCCCTGTGCGGGCTGGGCCGCCGCCTCCGTGCGCGCGCGCTACGCCGCCTTCCGCGCCGTCGAAACGGCCCTGCTCGAACAAGACCTCGACGACAGTGCGCGCGCCAGCCTGCTGGCCGAAGCCTATGCGACCCTGGCCCCGGACGGTCTGGCCGGCCTCACGCCGGACGAGCTGCTGCTGGTGTTCGACGCCGCCGACCGCCTCTGCTATCTGAGTAAAGCGCCGGCCGACGCGCGCGCCATGGCCGCCGTGCTGCAGGCCCTGCCTGGCACGCCGCCGCCGGCCCTGCTGGCGCGCACCCATGCGGCCCTGCTGTCGGCCCGCCTGTTGGCCGAGGCCGCGGCCTGGCGCGCACGCTACCCGCACGCCCGGCTGAGCGCGCCGCCGCTCACCGGCAGCGTGGCGCCCGGCACGCCGGCCGAACTGGTGCTCGACGCCCGCGGCAGCGGCTTGCTGCTGCGCCCCCTGCCGATCGGCAGCGGCAAGCAGGTAATCGCCATCGGCCACCCCGACTGCCATTTCTGCGCGCGCTTTCTGGCCGCCCTCGACGCCGACCGCGATTTCGGGCGCGCCTTCGCCGGCCGCCTGCACTGGCTGGCGCCGCAGCAGCGCGTGCTCGACCTGGACGCGCTGCGGCGCTGGAACCGCCAGCATCCGCAGGCGCCGCTGGCCATCATCTACGAACGCAGCGCCGTGCCGATGCTGACGCGCTGGGCCACGCCGACTTTCTATTTTCTGCAGGGCGCGGTGGTGCGCACGCGCCTCGACGGCTGGCCCGGCCTGCGCGCCAAGCCGGCCATGCTGGCCGCCCTGCAGGCGCTCGACGCGGCCTGAACCCCGGGGTCGCAACCAGCTGATTTTGGCTGGCAAGGATGATATAGTGGCATCGACCGGCCCCCTCCGCGGCCGCCCTATGGAACCCATGTCGCTGCCGCCGCTGCCGCCCGCCCTGATCCTGATCATCGACGACGACGCCGATGCGATCCGTCTGCTGTCCGGCATGATTGCCGACCAGGCTGAGATCCTGTTCGCCACCAGCGGCGAGGCCGGCATTCAACTCGCGCGCGCGCGCCGCCCGCAGCTGATCCTGCTCGACCTGCAGCTGGGCGGCATCGACGGCTTCGAAGTCTGCCGCCGCCTGCGCCAGGACCCCGACACCAGCGATTGTTCGATCGTGTTCGTCACGGCCGACAGCAGCCCCGACGCCGAAGTGCGCGGCCTCGAAGCCGGCGCCGTCGATTTCATCACCAAGCCGCTCAATCCGCCCGTGGTGCAGGCGCGCGTGCGCACCCATCTGAATCTGCAGCGCACCGCCATGCTGCAGGCCCAGCTGGCCAACCAGGACGGCCTGACCGGCCTGTTCAACCGGCGCTATGTCGACCAGATGCTGGAGCGCGAATTCCAGCGCCACAAACGCCAGCAACTGCCGCTGGCCGTGGCCTTCGTCGACATCGACCACTTCAAGGCCTACAACGACCACTACGGCCACCCGCAGGGCGACCAGTGCCTGCGCGAGGTGGCCGCCACGCTGGCCGCCAGCACCCGTCGTCCGGGCGAATTCGTCGGCCGTTTCGGCGGCGAGGAATTCGTCGCCGTGCTGCCCTACACGGGGCCGGCCGATGCCCAGAAATACGGCGAGCGCCTGTGCGAACAGGTGCGTGCGCGTGCCTTGCCGCATGCGCTGGCGCCGACCGCCCCGATCGTCACCGTCAGTGTCGGCGTGGCGGCCCTGGTGCCCCAGCCCGGCCAGCGCGCCGAGGACCTGCTGGCCCTGGCCGACCGCGCCATGTACCGGATCAAGCAGGAAGGGCGCAATGGCTGCCGCCTGGCTGAGCCGGACTGAGGCCGCCATGCGTCTGCGCACCATCGGCCTGTCTTTGCTGCTGGCCCTGGCCTATTTCGGCGCCGCCCGCCTCGGGCTGGCGCTGGCCTTCGCCAATTCGAATGCCTCGCCCGTGTGGCCGCCGGCCGGCATCGCGCTGGCGGCCCTGGTGCTGGGCGGCTGGCGTCTGTGGCCGGGCGTGCTGATCGGCGCGGTGGCGGCCAATCTGGTCGCCTTCCTGGGCAACCAGGTCGGCACCCTGAGCGACTGCCTGACGCTGTCGCTCGCGATCGGGGTCGGCAACACGGCCGAGATCCTGCTGGCGGCGCTGCTGTTGCGGCGCGTGGCCGGCGGCGAGGATCCGCTCGGCCAGCTCTCGCATGTGTATAAATTCGCGCTGATCGTGGCCGGCTGCGCGGCGCTGGCGGCGGCGGTTGGCACGGCCGCGCTGCTGCTGGCCCACGTGGTCCCGGGCATCAGCAAATGGACGGTGCTGCTGACCTGGTGGCTGGGCGACACGGCCGGCATGCTGGTGCTGACGCCGCTGCTGCTGGCCTGGGGACGCGCGCGCCCGCGGCCGCCGCGCGGGCGCGAATGGCTGGAGGCCGGCATCGGCCTGCTGCTGCTGGCGGCCCTGAGCGCGGGCGTGTTCTTCCAGCCGTTCGCGGCCGACAGCAGCCTGCGCTGGCTGGTCTACCTGGCGGTGCCGCTGATGGCGCTGGCGGCCTACCGTTTCGGCCAGCATGGCGCCGGCATCGTGGTGCTGGTGGTGGCCGCCAGCGCGGTGCTGGGCACGGTGCGCGGCCTCGGCCCGTTCGCGGTCGGCACCATGAACGATTCCCTGATCGCGATCGGCAGCTTCCTCGCCCTGGCCGCGCTGGTGCCGCTGGTGCTGTGCGCCGACCTGGCCGAACGGCGCCGCCTGGCCGCCGGCCATCCGGCCCTGCGCACCCTGGTCACGCACTGGGGCACGCTGCTGATCGGGGTCGGCCTGACCCTGTTCGTCTGGAACCTGGTGGCCGCCACCACCGAGCGGCGCGCGCGCGAACGCTTCGACGTGCTGGTGGCCGACATCGACAAGCGCATCAGCGAAGGCATCGAAAGCAGCGAGCGCGGTCTGCGCAGCGCCCAGGCCCTGTTCAAGGCCTCGCCCGGCGTTGGGCGCGAGGAGTGGCGCCGCTTCGTCGACGGCATGAGCATCGCGCGCACCCTGCCCGGCGTGCAGGGCATCGGGTATGCCGACGTGGTGCCGGCGGCGGCCCTGGCGGCCTTCGAGCGCGGCGTGCGCGCCGACGGTTTCGCTGCCTTCGCCGTGCATCCGGCCGGCGCGCGCGAGCTGTACGTGCCGGTCAAATACATCGAGCCCTTCAGCGACCGCAATCTGCGCGCCTTCGGCTTCGACCTGTATTCCGAACCCGAACGCCGCGCCGCCCTCGACCGCGCGCGCGACACCGGCGAGGCGGCCGCCACGCGCCGCGTGACCCTGGTGCAGGAATACGAGGCCGGCGCCCAGGCCGGCTTCCTGCTGGCCCTGCCCGTGTACCGCAATAACAGCGATGTGCTGACCGTCGAGCAGCGCCGCGCCGCCATCAGCGGCTTCGTGTACAGCCCTTTCCGCATGGACGATCTGATGACGGCCGTGCTGGGCCCGACCCTGACCGACGTCGCTCTCGAAATCTACGATGGGCGCAGCAATGCGCCCGCCGATCTGCTGTATTCGACCTTCGCCGAGGCGCGCCAGGAGGCGGTGCGCTATCCGAATCCCTTCGTCGCCGACACCGCCGTGCTGGTGGCCGACCGCGCCTGGACCGTCAAGGTGCGCTCGCTGTCGGGCTTCGAGGACAGCATCGACCGCCAGAAGTCGCAGATCGTGCTGGTCGCCGGTTCCGTCATCAGCCTGCTGTTCTTCGGCGTCGTGCGCGCGCTGGCGGCGCGGCGCGAATACGCGGTCGAACTGGCGCGCGAAATGACGGCCGCGCTGGCCCGCTCGGAGAAGCAGTTCCAGTCGCTGGTGGAGTCGGCCAGCGAAGTCTCGATCATCTCGACCGACCTCGATGGCGTGATCCGCGTGTTCTCGGTCGGTTCCGAGCGCATGCTCGGCTACCGCGCCGAGGAGATGATCGGCAAACAGACCCCGGCCGTGATCCACCTGGCCAGCGAAGTGGCGCGCCGCGGCGCCGAGCTGTCGGCGCGCTTCGGCCGTCCGATCAGCGGTTTTGACGTGTTCGCCGCCGTCGCGCGCGAAGGCCAGAGCGAGTCGCGCGAGTGGACCTATGTGCGCAAGGACGGCAGCCATCTGCCGGTGCTGCTGGTGGTCTCGGCGATCCGCGATGCCGACGGCAAGGTCACCGGCTTCCTCGGCGTGGCCAGCGACATCACGCGCCAGCGCGAGCTGCAAGCCACGCTGACGCGCGCCAAGGAGCAGGCCGAGGCCGCGAGCCGCGCCAAGAGCCAGTTCGTGGCGAATATGAGCCACGAGATCCGCACGCCGATGAACGCGGTGCTCGGCATGACCCAGCTGCTGGCCAATACCGCGCTCTCGCCCGACCAGCGCGACTACCTCGACATGATCCGCGGCTCCGGCCAGTCGCTGCTGCGCATCCTGAACGACATCCTCGACTTCTCCAAGATCGAAGCCGGCGCGATGGAGCTGAACCGCGAGCCGTTTGCGCTCGACCAGCTGCTCAACGCCCTGGCCACGATCATGACGATGAACACCGGCGAGAAGGATATCGAGCTGGCCATCGGGGTCGCGCCCGAAGTGCCGCAGCGCCTGATCGGCGATGCGCTGCGCCTGCAGCAGGTGCTGGTCAATCTGGCCGGGAATGCGATCAAGTTCACCGAGAAGGGAGAAGTCTCGGTGCTGGTGGAACTGGCCGAGCGGCGCGAGCAGGAGGTCGAGCTGCGCATCAGTGTGCGCGACACCGGCATCGGCATGGACGCCGAACAGCAGGCGCGCCTGTTCTCCGCCTTCTCCCAGGCCGACGCCTCGATGACGCGCCGCTTCGGCGGCACCGGCCTCGGTCTGGCCATCTGCCGCCGCCTGGTCGAGCTAATGGGCGGCACCATCAGCTGCACCAGTACGCCCGGCGTCGGCAGCCTGTTCGTGGTGCGCCTGCCATTCAGCCTGGCGCCCGAAGAAGCGGCGCCGGCGCCGCGCCTGGGCCGCCTGCGCCTGCTGGTGGTGGACGACAACCGCACCAGCCGCGACTACCTGTGCATGACGATCCGCTCGTGGGGCTGGCAGGCCGAGGGCACGGCCTCGGGCGCGCTGGCGCTGGAGCTGGTCCCGGGCGGGAATTTCGACGCCATCCTGATCGACTGGCAGATGCCGGGCATGGACGGTCTGGCCACGCTGCGCGCGCTGCGCGAGATGAGTCCGCCCTGCCGCGTGCCGGTGGTGCTGATGGTGAATGCTTTCGGCCGCAGCAAGCTGACCAGCCTGGCCGAATCGCGCCAGGCCAGCGCCATCCTGATCAAGCCGGTCACGGCCTCGAGCCTGTTCGATACCCTGCACGAGGTGTTCGCCGGGCGCGCCGAGGAGCTGCAGCTCGCCCCGTATGAACAGCGTCCGCTGGCCGTGCGCCAGCGCTTCGACGGCCGCCGTCTGCTGCTGGTCGAGGACAATGCGCTGAACCAGCTGGTCGCGCGCGGCATGCTGGAACAGGCCGGCGCCCAGGTCGACGTGGTCGGCAATGGCAAGGAGGCGGTCGAACGCCTGCGCTCCGCGCCCCAGCACTACGACCTGGTGCTGATGGACGTGCAGATGCCCGAGATGGACGGCTTCACGGCCACGCGCCTGATCCGCAGCGAACTGAAACTGACGCTGCCGGTGCTGGCCATGACGGCCGGGGTGCTGGCCGCCGAACAGGCCCAGTGCATCGCCTCCGGCATGAACGACTTCATCGCCAAGCCAATCGAGATGGACATGATGCTGGCCGCGATTGCGCGCAATCTGCCGGCCAAGGCCGGCGCCGTCTCGCTGCAGCCGGTCAGCACGCGCAGCGAGGGCGGGGTGTTCGAAGTGCGCGCGCTGTTCGAACTGTCGAAGGACAATCCGGCCCAACGCGAGATGTTCCTGAGCCTGGTGGCGCGGCTGGTCGAGAAGGGCCCGGCCGATGTGCGCGCGGCCCACGCGGCCTGGCGCGACGGCCGCGGCGACGAAGCGGCGCGCAGCCTGCACGCGCTGCGCGGCTCAATCGGCACGCTCGGCGCGCGCCGCTTTGCGGCCGCTTCGATGGAGGTCGAGCAGGCCATCCGCAGCGGTGCGACCGGCAATATCGATGCCCTGTTCGCACGCGCCGAAAGCGAGATCAGCGAGACCGCCGAGGCGGCCCGCGCCTGGCTCGACACGCAGCGCGCAGCGGTGCCGGCGCCGGCCGCGGGCGGGCTCGATGCGGCCCGCCTCGGCGAATTCAAACGCCAGCTGGCGGAATCGAATATGGGCGCTTGCGACAGCTTTGCCGCGCTGCGCGCCGATCTGGCCGAGCGCCTCGCGCCCGAGCGCATGGCCGCGCTGGAAGCGGCCATCGGCAAGCTCGACTTCCTGGCCGCGCAGGAGATCCTGACCCAGGTGCAGGCCTGATCAGAGCCCGCCCAGGCAGATGTATTTGATGACCAGGTAGTCGTCGATGCCGTGGGTCGAGCCTTCGCGCCCGATGCCCGATTGCTTGACCCCGCCGAAGGGCGCGATCTCGTTCGAGATCAGGCCCGTGTTCACGCCCACCATGCCGGTCTCCAGCGCCTCGGCCACGCGCCACACGCGGCCGACGTCGCGCGCGTAGAAGTAGGCCGCCAGACCGAATTCGGTGTCGTTGGCCATGGCGATCACCTCGGCCTCCGTCTTGAAGCGGAACAGCGGCGCCAGCGGGCCGAAGGTCTCTTCGCGCGCCACCCGCATGGCCGGCGTGACGTCGGCCAGCACGGTCGGCTCGAAGAAAGTGTGGCCGAGCGCATGGCGGCGCCCGCCGCACAGCAGACGCGCGCCTTGCTCGAGCGCATCGGCGATGTGCTGCTCGACTTTGGCGACGGCCTTCGGCTCGATCAGCGGGCCCTGGCTGACGCCGGGCTCGACCCCGTTGCCGACCTTGAGCTGGGCCACTGCCTGCACCAGCTTGGCGGCAAAGGCCTCGTACACGCCGTCCTGCACGTACAGGCGGTTGGCGCACACGCAGGTCTGGCCGGCATTGCGGTATTTGGAAGCGATCGCCCCGGCCACGGCAGCGTCGAGGTCGGCGTCGTCGAACACGATGAAGGGCGCGTTGCCGCCCAGTTCGAGCGAGAGCTTCTTGATGGTCGGCGCGCACTGCTGCATCAGCAGGCGGCCCACGGCGGTCGAACCGGTGAAGGAAAGTTTGCGCACCGTGGGATTGGCGCACATCTCGGCGCCGATCGCCTGCGGGTCGCCGGTGATGACGGAAAACACGCCGGGCGGCACGCCGGCGCGCTCGGCCAGCACGGCCAGGGCCAGGGCCGAGAAGGGCGTCAGTTCGGCCGGCTTGACGATGATCGGGCAGCCGGCCGCCAGGGCCGGGCCGACCTTGCGGGTAATCATCGCCGCAGGGAAATTCCAGGGCGTGATGGCCGCGCATACGCCCACCGCCTCGCGCGTGACCAGCAGGCGCCGGTCGGGCCAGGGCGAGGCCAGGGTTTCACCGGCCACGCGCTTGGCCTCCTCGCCAAACCATTCGAGAAACGAGGCCGCGTAGGCGACTTCGCCCTTGGCTTCCGGCAGGGGCTTGCCTTGCTCGCTGGTCATGATCAGGGCCAGATCATCGGCATGGGCCAGCATCAGATCGGCCCAGCGGCGCAGGATGGCCGCGCGTTCCTTGGCCGGACGCGCGCGCCAGGCCGGCCAGGCGCGCGCGGCGGCATCGATGGCGCGCGCCGTCTCGGCCTGGCCCATGCGCGGGACACTGCCGAGTTCAGCGCCGGTGGCGGGATTGTGCACGGCGAGCCGGGCGCCGCCATCGGCGTCGACCCACTGGCCATCGAGAAAAGCCTGCGTGCGCAGCAGGCTGGCATCGTTCAAAGACAACATGGCGACCTCGCTTGTGATCATCCTGTCATCTTAATCCAATACCCTATCTGACGCCGGCGCAGCTTGCGCTGGCGTGTTGGCATTGCTTACCGAACTTGGCTATGATGGCCGTGAAAGCGAGTCCCACCATGCGCCGTCCGATCGTCCTCGTCCCAGCCTGTAGCTGGCATATCGGCCACCACATGCATCACATCGTGCAGTTCAAATATGTGGATGCTGTGGTGCACGGGGCCCATTGCGCGCCGCTGATCGCGCCGGCCCTCGGCGCCGAGGCCGATCTCGACACCTGGCTCGATACCTGCGACGGTGTGCTGCTGACCGGCTCGCCCTCGAATGTCCATCCCAGTTATTTCGACCAGGCCGTGCACAATCCGGCCCTGCCGCTCGATCCCGCGCGCGACGCCACCACCTTGCCCCTGCTGCGCGCGGCGATTGCGCGCGGCATTCCGCTGCTGGCCATCTGCCGCGGCTTTCAGGAAGTCAATGTCGCCCTCGGCGGCAGTCTGCACCAGGCCGTGCAGGAGGTGGCCGGCAAGTTCGACCACCGCGAAAATCCGCTCGCCGAGCTCGAGGAGCAATACGGCCCGGCCCATCCGGTCACCCTGATGCCGGGCGGCCTGCTGGCGCGCGTGCTCGGTAGCAGCGAGATCCGCGTCAACTCCCTGCATGGCCAGGGCGTCGATGTGCTGGCCCCGGGCCTGGCCGTCGAAGCGCGCGCCGAAGACGGCCTGATCGAAGCTTTCTCCCTGCCGGGTGCGCCCGGCTTCCTGCTCGGGCTGCAATGGCATCCCGAATGGCATCTGCAGCAGAACAGCGATGCCTGCAAACTGTTCGCGGCCTTTGGCGACGCCTGCCGCGACTACCACGCCGCGCTCGAACGCATCCCCTAGCTGGCCCGGCACATCTCTGGATACGGTCCGTCCGGCGCCTGCGCCGTGGCGGTTATGACTCGACACAAAAGAGAGGCCATCATGGCAATTCGCGACAATTTCAGCTTTACCGACATGGACCTGTGGCTCAACGAGAAACAGGTGACCGAAATCGAATGTCTCGTGCCCGACCTGACCGGCGTGGCACGCGGCAAAATTCTGCCGCGCGCAAAGTTCACCCAGGAACGCGGCATGCGCATCCCCGAAGTGGTGCTCGGCATGACCGTCACCGGCAATGTGCCGAACGACGACGAAGCCTATCAGCGCGCCATTTCCAGCGTCGACCGCGACATGTATCTGCGCGCCGACCCCGGCACCATCACGATGGTGCCCTGGGCCACCGACCCGACCGCCCAGGTGATCCAGGACTGCTATTTTGCCGATGGCAAACTGGTCGACTTCGCGCCGCGCAGCGTGCTGCGGCGCGTGCTGCGCCGCTACCAGGACCAGGGCTGGCAGCCGCTGGTCGCGCCCGAACTCGAGTTCTATCTGACGGCCAAGAACAGCGATCCCGACCAGCCGCTGCGCGCCCCCCAGGGCCGCAGCGGGCGCGCCGAAACCAGCCGCCAGGTGTACAGCATCGACGCCGTCAATGAATTCGATCCCCTGTTCGAGGACATCTACGATTACTGCGATCTGATGAATCTCGACATCGACACCCTGATTCACGAGATCGGCGCGGGCCAGATGGAAATCAACTTCCTGCACGGCGATCCGCTCGGCCTGGCCGACAAGGTTTTTTACTTCAAGCGCACGCTGCGCGAGGCCGCGCTCAAGCACCAGATGTATGCGACCTTCATGGCCAAGCCGATGGCGGGCGAGCCGGGCAGCGCCATGCACGTGCACCAGAGCGTGACCGAGATCAGCAGCGGTCGCAATATCTTCAGCAACGAGGACGGCTCGCCTTCGCAGCTGTTCAAGTGGTATATCGGCGGCCTGCAGCGCTACATGCCCTCGGCCATGGCCCTGGTCGCGCCCTATGTCAATTCCTACCGGCGCATCGTGCCGCACACCTCGGCGCCGATCAATATCCAGTGGGGCGTGGACAACCGCACGGTCGGCTTTCGTGTGCCCGAGTCGGGCGTGCAGGACCGGCGCGTCGAGAACCGCGTCATCGGCGCCGACGCCAATCCCTATCTGGCGCTGGCGGTGACCCTGGCCTGCGGCTTCCTCGGCATGACCGAGCGCCTCGAGCCGAGTGCGCCGATGACGGGCAGCGCCTACGACCTGCCGTTCCAGCTGCCGCGCGGCCTGCCCGAGGCGATCGACCAGCTGCGCCAGGAGACCAAGCTGGGCGAGGTGCTGGGCGAGCGCTTCATCGACGTCTACGCGGCCGTGAAGGAACGCGAGCATCTCGAATTCATGACTGTCATCAGCCCGTGGGAGCGCGAGCACCTGCTGCTGCACGTCTGAGGAGAAGAGCATGACCCGTCAAGTTCCGCCGATCGGATCGGCACTCGATACCCATGCGCTGCAGCTGCTCGACAGCGCCCATTACCTGCATCCGTTCACCGACCACGCCGCCCTGGCGCGCGAAGGGGCGCGCGTGATCGTGCGCGGCGACGGCATCTACATCTGGGATGCCGACGGCCAGCAGATCATCGATGGCATGAGCGGCCTGTGGTGCGTGAACGCCGGCTACGGGCGCACGCGCATCGTGCAGGCGGCGGCCGAGCAGATGCAGACTCTGCCGTTCTACAACAGCTTCTTCCAGAGCACCAATGTGCCGGCCGTGCAGCTGGCCGCGCGCCTGGCCGCGCTCGCGCCGCCCGGTTTTCAGCATGTGTTCTTCACCTCGTCCGGCTCGGAGGCGAACGACACCAATGTGCGCATGGTGCGGCGCTACTGGGAGCTGCTCGGCCAGCCGCAGCGGCGCGTGATCATCAGCCGCCACAATGCCTACCACGGCTCGACCCTGGCCGGCGCTTCGCTGGGCGGCATGGCCGGCATGCATGCCCAGGGCGGTCTGCCGCTGCCCGACATCCACCACATCGGCGAGCCGAATCTGTGGAAGCAGGCGCCCGGCACCGACCCCGAGGCCTTCGGTCTGCAGGCCGCGCGCTGGCTCGAACAGGCGCTGGCCGACATTGGACCGGAGCGGGTGGCCGCCTTCATCGGCGAGCCGGTCCAGGGCGCTGGCGGCGTGGTGATTCCGCCGGCCAGCTACTGGCCCGAAATCCAGCGCATCTGCGACGCCCACGGCATCCTGCTGATCGCCGATGAAGTGATCTGCGGCTTCGGCCGGCTTGGGCACTGGTTCGGCAGCGAGCGCTTCGGCATCCGCCCCGACCTGATCACCTTCGCCAAGGGCGTCACCTCCGGCTATGTGCCGCTGGGCGGGGTGCTGGTCGGCGAGCGGGTCGCGCGCGTGCTGGCCGCGGGCGGCGAGTTCGCCCATGGCTTCACCTACTCGGGCCATCCGGTGGCCTGTGCGGCGGCCCTCGAAAATCTGCGCATCCTCGAGGAAGAAGACCTGGTGCGGCGCGTGCGCGAGGACACCGGCCCCTATCTGGCGGCGCGCTTTGCCAGCCTGGCCGGCCATCCGCTGGTCGGCCATGTCGACAGCTGCGGTTTCGTCGCCGGGCTCAATCTCGTGCGCCCCGACGGCAGCGCCTTCGATCCGGCCCTGGGCGTGGGCCTGCTGTGCCGCGCCCAGATGTTCCGCAATGGCATGGTGATGCGCGCCGTCGGCGAGCGCATGATCATCGCGCCGCCGCTGATCATGCAGCCGCGCCAGATCGATGAAATGGTGGCGCGCATCCGCTATTGCCTGAACGAGACGCAGCAGGTGCTGGCCGCCCTCGGCTATGTATAAATTGCACACAAAGCTTGCTTGGAAGGAAGTCTTTGTTACAATGGGTGAGGATCTTTCTTTCCGTCCTCCCCATGCGCGCACTTCCTGCCTGGCTGCTGGCTGCACTGCTTGGTCTCGCTGCCGCGCGCGCGGCGGCGGGCCTGCCTGCCCAGCTGGTGTGCTATGACGATGTGTTCGTGCCGTATTTCATGCCCCAGGGCGCGGGCCTGGGCGTGCTCTCGGCCGATATCCTGAGCGAGGCCGGACGCCGCCTCGGGATTGCCATCCAGTTCCGCCAGATGCCTTGGCGCCGCCTCGAAAGCGAGCTGGCGCGCGGGGCCGCCAGCACGGTCGAATGCGCGTTCGCCTTCACCCGCATGGCGCACCGCGCCGCCTATCTCGAATACGGGCAGGTGCCGCTCCAGCACACCGAGTATGTGCTGTTCGTGCGCAATGAAGCGGGCGGGGTGGCCAGTCTGGCCGATCTGCAGGGCAAAAAGATTGGCGTGCGCGCCGGTTTTCGCCTGCCCGAGAGCATCGTGCAGGGCGTGGCGGCCGGGCGCTTTCAGGTGGCCGAGGTCGGCGCCGATGCCACCAATTTCCAGAAGCTGCAGCTGCGCCGCATCGACGCCGTGCTCAGCGACGCCACGGTCGGCGCCTACACGCTGCGCCAGCTGGGCCTGACGGGGATCCGCAAGCTCAGTCCCTCACTCGAACGCTATGACACCTTTGTGGTGTTCAGCAAGCGCCCGCAGGCGGCCGCCCTGGCTGCCGCCTTCGACCGCGCGCTGGCGCAGATGCAGCAGGACGGCAGCATCGAGCGCCTGACGGCGCCCTATCTGGGCAGCCAGAAGTAGCGCTCAGGCCGTTTCGGTGTGGACCGCGTGGCTCAGATGCGGTTCGTGCCGGTTCTTCAGCAGCTGGGGCGCGAGCGAGCCGATGAACATGCCGGCGAAGGCGGCCAGCAGGCCGGCCAGCTGGCCCGGGAACATCTGGCCGAGCGGGCTGACCTGGGGGAAGAACAGAATCCAGGTGCCAATGCCGAGCGTGACCGAGGCGATCGCGCCCTGGGTGGTGGCGCGCTTCCAGTACAGGCCCATCAGCAGCGGGACGAAGGCGCCGACCAGGGTGACCTGGTAGGCCGAGCTGACCAGATCGTAAATCGAGGTGCCTTTCATCGCGATCGCATAGGTCAGCACGAGGGCGGCGAAGACCACGATCGTGCAGCGCATGGCGAACAGCTGCTGGCGGTCACTCATGTGCGGGCGCAGATTTTTCAGGATGTTCTCGACGAAGCTGGTCGAGGGCGCCAGCAGCGTGGCCGAGGACGTCGACTTGATCGCCGACAGCAGCGCGCCGAAGAACAGGATCTGCATCACCAGCGGCATGCGCTCCATGACGAAGGTGGGCAGCACGCGCTGGTAGTCTTCGCGCGCCATGGTCAGGGCGGTGTCGCCCATCACGGTGACGGCCGAGGCGACGACGAACATCGGCACGAAGGCGAAGATGATGTAGCTGAGGCCGCCGATGACGGCGCCGCGCGTCGAGGTCTGGGCGTCCTTGGCCGACATCACGCGCTGGTAGACGTCCTGCTGCGGGATCGAGCCGAACATCATGGTCACGCCGGCGCCGATGAAGAAGGCCAGGTCCTTGAAGCTGGGCTCGGGCAGGAATTTCCACAGATCGCGCTGGCTGGCCATGTGCAGCACCTTGTCGGCGCCGCCGGCCAGGTCGGCCGAGAACACGGCGATCACGCTCATGCCCAGCACCAGCACGATCATCTGGATGAAGTCGGTCACGGCGACGGCCAGGAAACCGCCGACCACCACATAGATGAGGACGGCGAGGGTGCCGATGATCATGCCGGCCGTCTCCGACATCCAGCCATGCGTCAGCACCGAGAACACCAGGCCCAGGGCCGTGATCTGGGCCGCCACCCAGCCCAGGTAGGACAGGATGATGGCCACCGAGCAGAACACTTCGATGCCCTTGCCGTAGCGCGCGCGGTAGTAGTCGCCGATGGTCAGCAGATTCAGCCGGTACAGCTTGGTGGCGAACACCAGACCCACGAGGATCAGACACATGCCGGCGCCGAACGGGTCTTCGACCAGGGAATTCAGGCCGCCCTGGACGAATTTGGCCGGAATACCCATCACCGTTTCCGCTCCGAACCAGGTGGCGAAGGTGGTGGTAATCACCATCACCAGCGGCAGGCTGCGCCCGGCGACGGCGAAGTCGCCCGTGTTCTTGATGCGCGTGCCGGCCCACATGCCCAGCGCGAGCGTCCCCAGCAGGTAGATCACAACCGAAGTGATCAGGGTGGTGTTCATGGTGTTGCGGACTCCCCTTGTGGCTTTATCTGTACGAAAATTGGGCGATTATAGCCTCAGGAGGCACGCGCGGCCGCAAAAAAATCGGCGCCGACTGTGCCAGACTGGAGGCAAATCCGCCACAGGAGGACAGCATGGGAATCTGGCATGAACGGGCCGCGCGCGCAGACTGCGACGGCCGTGCACTGATCAATGGGGAACGCGTCTGGGCCGCAGCCGACGCCCGCTTCGACAATCTGTCGCCGGTCGACGGCCGCCTGCTCGGCCAGGTGGCGCGCTGCGACGGGCGCGACGTCGAGCGCGCCGTGGCCCTGGCGCGCGCCGCCTTCGAGGACGGACGCTGGGCCGGCCAGGCCCCGGCCGCGCGCAAACGCGTGCTGCTGCGCCTGGCCGAGCTGATGCTGGCCCATGCGGACGAGCTGGCCCTGCTCGAGACCCTCGACATGGGCAAACCGATCCAGTACAGCCTGAGCGTCGACGTGGCCCTGGCGGCCAACTGCATCCGCTGGTATGGCGAGGCCATCGACAAGCTGTACGGCGAAGTGGCGCCGGCCCCGGCCGACAGCCTGGCCCTGGTCGTGCGCGAGCCGGTCGGCGTGGTGGCCGCGATCACGCCGTGGAACTATCCGCTGCTGATGGCGGCCTGGAAGATCGGCCCGGCCTTGGCAGCCGGCAACAGCGTGATCCTGAAGCCCTCGGAAAAAGCCCCGCTGAGCGCGCTGCGCCTGGGCGAACTGGCCCATGCGGCTGGCCTGCCGCCCGGGGTCTTCCACGTGCTGCCCGGGTTCGGCCCCGAGGCCGGCGCCGCCCTCGCCCTGCACATGGACGTCGACAGCATCGGCTTCACCGGCTCGACCCGGGTCGGCAAGCAGATCCAGCAGATGGCCGGGCAGAGCAATCTGAAGCGCGCCTGGACCGAGCTGGGCGGCAAGTCGGCGAACATCGTCTGCGCCGATTGCCCCGACCTCGACGCCGCCGTCCAGGCCGCCGTCGGATCGATCTTCTTCAACCAGGGCGAAAGCTGCAATGCGCCCTCGCGCCTGTTTGTCGAGCGCGCGATCTACGCGGCCTTCATGGAAAAGGCCCTGGCCCTGGTGCCGCGCTACGCCCCCGCCGACCCGCTCGAGGAGAGCACCGTGATGGGGGCCCTGGTCGATGGCCAGCAGCAGCAGACCGTGCTCGGCTATATCGAAAGCGGCCAGAACGAAGGCGCGCGCCTGCTGACCGGCGGCACGGCGGCGCGCACCGACAGCGGCGGCTGCTATGTGGCGCCGACGATCTTTGACCAGGTGCGGCCCGAGATGCGCATCGCGCGCGAGGAGATTTTCGGCCCGGTGCTGTCGGTGCTGTGCTTCGACGACGTGCACGAGGCCGTGCGCCAGGCCAATGCCACCAGTTACGGCCTGCACGCGGCGGTCTGGACGCGCGAGCTGGGCAAGGCCGTGCAGCTGGCGCGCGCGCTGCGGGCCGGCACCGTCCACATCAACCAGTACGACAGCGACGACATCACGGTGCCGTTCGGCGGCTACAAGCAGTCCGGCAACGGGCGCGACAAGTCCCTGCACGCCTTCGACAAGTACACCGAACTGAAGACCATCTGGATGCAGATCGCCTAGACAAAATGATCATTGATGTATTTTCTTTACTACATAGATCGGTATAATCGGAGGATTCCTACAAGCACTCTGAGAGAAAGCATGAGCGAACTGAGCCCGCAAAACGGTCAACGCATCCCCCCGCTGGCCCGCTTCATTTTCACCAGCCGCTGGCTGCAGTTGCCGCTGTATCTGGGCCTGATTCTGGCGCAGTGCGTGTATGTCTACCACTTCTGGGTCGAGCTCAGCGAGCTGATCGCCGCCGCCCTCGGCAATGGCCATGCGCTGGCCGCGATCACCGAGAGCGTGGCCAATCCGCACAACCTCGGCAATGCGCCGGCCGCAGCCGCCGCGGCGGCCGCCTCGCTGCCGGACCCGCATGCAGCAGCCGCCGTCACCACCCCGCTGCCGCACGCGGCGCGCCTGACCGAGACCACGATCATGCTGGTCGTGCTCGGCCTGATCGACGTGGTGATGATTTCCAACCTGCTGATCATGGTGATTGTCGGCGGCTACGAGACTTTCGTGTCGCGCATGCACCTGCAGAGCCATCCCGACCAGCCCGAGTGGCTGTCGCATGTGAACGCCACGGTGCTGAAGGTGAAGCTGGCGATGGCGATCATCGGCATCTCCTCGATCCACCTGCTGAAGACCTTCATCAACGCCGCCCAGTACGATTCCAAGACCCTGATCGCCCAGACCGGCATCCACATCGTATTCCTGCTGTCGGCGATGGCGATCGCCTACTGCGACAAGCTGATGACCGACACCATGGTGGCCGGCCACAACCACAAGAAGCACTAAAGAAAAAATGGGGTCAGACCCCATTTATCTGCCAAGAAAGGCCGGGACATCCCGGCCTTTTTGTTTTCCGGAAAAATCGGGGTCAGCCCCCATTTTTCCTG
>NZ_JAKLTS010000014.1 GCF_022012445.1 Massilia sp. TS11 | reverse complement strand
TCTTTTGGTGGCAAAAAAAATGGCGGGCATGGGCCCGCCGTCAAGGTGGAAGCTGAAACTTTATTCGCTGGCCTGCACCACGCGGCCATTGAGCGGCTGCACGGGGCGCGCGTTCATCGCGTACAGCTTGCGGAAGGCGGCCACCTGGGCCGGCGAGACTTCGGCCGCGGCCTGCATCACCTGCCAGCGTACGCCCTCGGAACAGGGCGGCGTGGTCAGCGAACCGCTGAACGCATAGTAGCCGCGCTGGGCCGGAATCAGAGCCAGCGGGGCAAAGCTGGCCAGCTTGGCGCTGCCGCCTTCGTGGGCCGGCATGGCCGCAAACACGGGGGCGAGGGCGGCGTTTTCCTTGCCTTCCTTGAACAGCACGCCGACCACCGCCAGCTTGCCCTCGGCATTCTTGTGCACGAGGTGGGCCACCATCGGCAGGCGCTTGCCGTCGAGCTCTTCCTCACTCGGCGTGTGGAAATGGAACTGCAGCAGTTCGTAGCGGGCGCCGCCGATCTGGATGGCGCTGCCCTTGGCCAGATTCACCTGAATCGTATGGCCGTTGTTGACCACCTCGGCCGCCGTCGGCGTGTACTGGAAATCGATCGGGTCGAGCTTGGCGCGCGTGGCCTTGGCTGTCTCGATATTGATCGGCGACTGGGCGCCGCCGATTTTGCAGGTGGCGAAGTCTTTCGACAGCTCGCCCCATTTGGCCGCGTCGGCATAGCTCCAGTGCGGGGCATGCTCGTCGGCCAGGGCGGGCAGGGCGCACAGGGCGCCCAGGATCAGGGTACTCAGCAGGGTATGGCGCATGATGTCTCCTTGGGGTTGTGGCTGGCCGAGAATAGCACCGCCGTTATTTATCGAGCGCACTTTCTATCGCCTCGCACAAGGTCTTCAGAATCTTGATGCGGGCGTGGTACTTGTCGTTCGCGCCGATCAGGGTCCAGGGCGCGATTTCGGTGCTCGTGTGTTCGATCATGTCGTTGACGGCGACCTCGTACTGCGGCCACTTGTCGCGGTTGCGCCAGTCCTCGTCGGTGATCTTGTAGGCCTTGAAGCCGGTCTCCTTGCGTTCTTCGAAGCGGCGCAGCTGCTCGTCCTGCGAGATCTGCAGCCAGAACTTGACCACCACCGCGCCCTGCTTGATCAGCTCGGCCTCGAAGTGGTTGATCTCGGTATAGGCGCGCTGCCAGGCGGCCTGGGTGGCAAAGCCTTCGACCCGTTCGACCAGCACCCGCCCATACCAGGAACGGTCGAAAATCGTGACCCGGCCCAGGCGCGGGATATGGCGCCAGAAACGCCACAGATAGGGCTGGGCGCGCTCTTCGTCGCTGGGCGCCGCAATCGGCACGATGCTGTAGTGGCGCGCGTCGAGCGCCCCGGTCACGCGCCGGATGGCGCCGCCCTTGCCGGCCGCGTCGACCCCTTCGAACACGACGATCACCGATTTCTTCAGCGAGCGCGGGTCGCGCGTGAGCAGGGCCAGCTTGCCCTGGTATTTTTCGAGCTGGGCCTCGTAGTCCTTCTTGCTCAGCTTCTGGCTCAGGTCGAGATTGGAGATGATGGTGCGGTTGTCGAGCGCAGTCCTGGGCGCGGCGGCCGGCGCCGGCGGCGTGGCCTGGGCGTGTTCGAGCCGGGCGAACTGCTGACGGATACGTTCGAGCAGGGTGTTGCAGGCGTACAGGCTGCGGTAGCGCGGGCAATTGCCTTCGATGATGGTCCAGGGCGCGTTGCCGGTGTCGGTGGCCGTCAGCGTGTGCGCCGAGTACTTGCGGAAGCGGTCGTAAATCTTGAAGTGCTCCCAGTCGTCCTTGGTCACGCGCCAGCGCGTTTTGGGGTCGGCCTCGAGCGCCTTCAGACGCTTTTCCTGGGCCTCCTTGGACAGGTGGAACCACAGCTTGACCAGCACCACCTTCTCGGCCGTCAGCATCTTTTCGAATTCGACGATGTCGGCGATGTTCTTGTCCAGCTCGGCATTCGTGGTGCTGCGGTTGACCCGGTTGACGATCGGATCTGTGTACCAGGAGCCGAACATGATGCCGATCTTGCCCTTGGGCGGCAGTGCACGCCAGAAGCGCCACATGAACGGACGCTCGCGCTCCTCGTCGGTGGGGGCGCCGAAGGCCACGGTTTCGATGTGGCGCGGGTCCATCCATTCATTGAACAGGTTGGCCGTTTCGCCCTTGCCGGCGCCGTCGACCCCGGAGATCAGCACCACCACGGCGAACTCGGGCTTTTCGCGCAGCAGGAACTGGGCTTCGAGCAGGGCCTCGCGCAGGCCGGGGACCTGAGCGTCGAAACTGGCTTTGTCGACCTTGTGGCCGACTTCCGCGGATTCAAACATGGACTCCCCCTTTTGTGATCAGTCTATCTTATGCCTGGAAAAAGCCGCCAAAAACTGACTTACGTCAAAAAATTGGATTTTCGCCACACGGGGGCGGTAGACTTGCGGATATGCAAGCTTTGATAGAGGACAAACAAGCCGAGGCCCTGCGTGCCGCCGGCGCGCTGTACGAGGCCGGCCGCCTGGACGAGGCCGAGGCCGCGTACCGCGCCATGCTGGCCGCCGACCCGGACCACGCGCGCGCCACCCACATGCTGGCCGTGCTGGCCTTCCGGCGCGGCGCCTATGCCGAGGCGGACGCCCTGTTCGAACGCGCGATCGGGCTCGATCCCGGCGCGCCGAATTTCTATTCGAACCGCGCCAATGCGCTCAAGGAGCTGGACCGCATGGACGAGGCCCTGGCCGCCACCGAACATGCGCTCAAGCTGCAGCCGCGTTTTGCCGCCGCCCACAACAACCGCGGCCTGGTGCTGACCGCGATGGGCCGCCACGACGCCGCCCTGGCCGCCTACGAGCGCGCCGTGCAGATCGAGCCGGGCTTTGCCGAGGCCTGGTCGAACCGCGGCATCGCGCTGCAGTCGCTCGAGCTGTTCGCCGCCGCCGTACAAAGCTACGACCACGCGCTGCGCCTGAAACCCGATTATCCGGAGGCCCACTACAACCGCGCCATCGCGCTCGGCGAGCAGGCGCGCCCGGCCGAGGCCATCCCCGGCTATGCGCAGGCGCTGGCCCTGCGCCCCAGCTATGCCGATGCGGCCTTTGGCAAGTCGCTGGCGCTGCTGGCCGTCGGCGAGTATGAGGAAGGCTGGCAGCTGTACGAGGCGCGCTGGGCGTCCAAGGTCAGCGGCGGGCAGAAGCGCGTATTCGCCGAGCCGCAGTGGCTGGGCGAGGACGTGCAGGGCAAGACCGTGGTGCTGCACGCCGAGCAGGGACTGGGCGACTCGATCCAGTTCTGCCGCTACGCGCCGCTGCTGGCCGACCGCGGCGCCAAGGTCATCCTCGATGTGCCAAGCCCGCTGGTGCAGCTGATGCGCACCCTCGATCCGCGCGTGCTGGTGACGGAAAGCGGCGTCAAGCTGCCGCCGCGCGACTATCACAGCCCGCTACTGAGCCTGCCGCTGGCCTTCAAGTCCACGCTCGCGACGCTGCCGCGCCCGCGCGGCTATCTGCGCGCCGAAGCGAGCAAGGTGGCGCTCTGGCAGGAGCGTCTGGGCGCGCGCACGGCCAGCCGCATCGGCCTGGTCTGGAGCGGCTCGACCGCCCACAAGAGCGATCAGTGGCGCAGCCTGCGCCTGAAGGAGCTGCTGCGCTATCTGCCGCCTGGCTTCGATTACGTGTGCCTGCAAAAGGAAGTGCGCGAGGTGGACGCGCCGGTGCTGGCGGCCCATCCCGAGATCCGCGTGTTCTCGGAGCTGCTGACCGATTTCAGCGAGACGGCTGCGCTGGTCCAGTGCATGGACCTGGTGATCAGCGTCGACACCAGTGTGGCCCACCTGGCCGGCGCCCTGGCCCGACCGGTCTGGATTCTGGTGGCGCACCGGCCCGACTGGCGCTGGCTGCACAAGCGCACCGACAGCCCCTGGTATCCGACGGCCGGCATCATCCGTCAGCCGCAGGCGCACGACTGGCCGGGCGCGCTGCGCCAGCTGCAAACCGAACTGGCGGCCGCCTGTCGCAGCGGCCATCTGAAACCCGCCGCCAGCACGGTGCCGGCGGCGGGCGCTTAAGGCCTTACTGGCCGCAGCAGCTCAGCATCTGCAGACAGCACAGCAGGCTGTCGCAGCAGGCCGGGCTGGTGGCGGCGAAGGCTGCGGCGGAGGTGAACAGGGCGCCCACGACGAGGGCGATTTTGACGGTCGTGCGTTTCATGATGAACTCCTGAAAAAGTAAAAAGGGATGGAAGGCGGGGCGGACCGCGTTCAATCCGGTGGAGTCCAGATCGCGTAATAGGGTTGGGGCAGGGCCGTGTGCGGCGCCTGCGCAGGCTGGCGCTGCGGCGCGGCCGGGAGGGCCGGACGGCTGCTGTCGATGGCCACGGCCGGCAGGGCCGCCGGGGCGCAGCCCAGGTCCAGACACAGGGCGGTGTCGCAGTCGGTGCCGCAGCAGGTGCGCACCGACTCCGCCGCCTGCGCCGACAGGTGCAGGCAGAACAGCAGGGCCAACAGGGACAGGATCAGGCGACGCATGCGCCCATCCTACACTGTTTCGCCTGAAGCCAGCCTTAAGACAGATTGGGCCGATGCGATCCTGATGGGATCCTGATACGGACTGTGCTAGGGTGGCGGGCATGTTCAGTCCCTGGCAAGTTTTCGAGCGCCCGCAACGCTCCCTGCCCGTCGCCCTCAGCCTGTGGGCGGCCGGCTGGGCCGTGCTGGCCGTGCTCGACGCCCAGCTCGATCTGGCCAACAAGGCGCTGATTCTGGTGCTGGTGGCCGCCTGCGCCGCCATCTGGCTGTCGCCGCGCGCCTCGCTGCTGGTCAGCACCTTGGCCGTGCTGGCCTTCAATTTCAGCTTTGTGCCGCCGCGCGGCACCTTCGCGGTCGACCTGCGCCAGCACGCCTTTCTGCTCTTGACCCTGCTGGCCGTCAGCTGGACCGTCGCCCTGATGATGGCGCGCCAGCGCGAACTGGCAGCGCGCGAGCACCGCCACGCCGAACAGGCCGAGCAGCTGCGCCAGTTCGGCGAACGCCTGCGCGAGGCCGACGACCCGCGCCAGCTGGCCGCCTACCTGCAGCAGCTGCTGGCCGAACTGACGGGCGGCCCGGCCAGCCTGCTGTTTCTGGCCCCGCAAGAGCAGCTGGTCGGCGCGGCCAGCACCGACGAGCGGGCTGGCCTGCGCATCTGCGCGCGCAACCACCAGGCCATGGGCCCCGGCACCGGCCGCCACGACGAGCAGCCGGCCTGGTATCTGCCGCTGCGCGGGCGCAGCACCAATCTGGGCGCGGCCATCGCGCGCATGCCCGATCCGATCGGCGCGCGCGAAGACAACCGCCTGCACGCCCAGGCCCTGTGCGACCAGCTTGGCCTGGCGCTGGAACGGGCCGCCGCCATCGACCACGCCCAGCACGCGCGCGCGGCGGCCCAGCTGCAGGGCCTGCGCAATACCATGCTGGCCGCCATCGCCCACGACCACCGCACGCCGCTGGCCACCATCCTCGGCGCCGCCACCGCCCTGCACGATCAGGACGACCGGCTGGCGCCCGAGCAGCGCCTGCGCCTGGCCGCCACCATCGCCGACGAGGCGGGCCAGCTGATCCGCCTGACCGAGAACACCCTGCAGCTGGCGCGCCTGGACGCGCCCGGCCTGCAGCTGCGCACTGACTGGGAATCGGCCGAAGACCTGGTCGGCAGCGTGCTGCAGCGCCTGCGCCAGCGCCAGCCGCCACTGAGCCTGCGCGCGCGCATCGCGCCCGGCCTGCCGCTGCTGCGCTGCGACGCCATCCTGATCGTCCAGCTGCTCGATAACCTGGTCGACAACGCCCTCAAATACGGCGGCCCGCCCGAGGCCATCGAACTGCTGGTCGATACCGATGGCGATCAACTGCTGCTGGCCGTGCGCGACCGCGGACCGGGCGTGCCCTCGACCGAGCGCGAAGCCATCTTCGCGCCGTTTCAGCGCGCCGACCATCAGAGCGGGCGCGGCGCCGGTGTCGGCCTGGCCCTGTGCCGCGCCATCGCACGCGTGCACGGCGGCGAGCTGCGTCTGCGCATGCGCCGCCACGGCGGCAGCGCCTTCGAGGTGCGCTTGCCGCTGCCGCCCCAGCCCGCGCCCGGAGGCGATGCATGAGCCTGAGCGTGCTGCTGGTCGAAGACGACCGCGAACTGCGCCGCACCCTGCGCGACGCCCTGCTGGTGGAGGGCTATCAGGTGCATGCCGCCGCCAGCCTGGCCGATGCGCGCGCGCTGGCCGCCCACAACACGCTCGACCTGGTGCTGCTCGACCTCGGCCTACCCGACGGCGACGGCGCCAGCCTGCTGGCCGAACTGCGTCAGCGCAGCAGCGCGCCGCTGCTGGTGATCTCGGCCCGCCACGACGAAGGACAGAAAATTAGCCTGCTGGATGCCGGCGCCGACGACTACCTGGTCAAACCCTTCAGCCTGAGCGAACTGCTGGCGCGCATGCGCGTGGCCCTGCGCCACCGCGGCACCGTGCTGGCGGCCGCCATCACCCAGTACCGCGCGGCCGGCGTGGCGGTCGACCTGAGTGCGCGCCGCGTGACGCGCGACGGCGCCGAGGTGCATCTGACGCCGACCGAATTCGCCCTGCTGGCGCGCCTGGTGCGCAGCGCCGGCCAGGTGGTGACCCACCGCCAGCTACTCAGCGACGTCTGGGGCCCCGAGTACGTCGAGCACACCCACTACCTGCGCCTGTATCTGGGCCAGCTGCGCGCCAAGCTCGAAGCCGTACCGGCCGACCCGCGCCTGCTGCTGACCGAACCGGGCGTCGGCTACCGCCTGGCCGAGCCGAACTAGCATCCATATGCTTTCCTGATGCGGCCCGCGCGAGGATGGCTGCCTCGCACACTTCCGCTATTGGTATGAGCACTTCGAGCACCCACGCATCGGCCCGCCCCGGCCTGGCCGCACTGACCCTCGGCGCCATCGGCGTCGTCTACGGCGACATCGGCACCAGCCCCCTGTACACGATGAAGGAGATCTTCGGCGGCGGCGCGCTGGCGCGCACCGAGGCCAATCTGGTCGGCGCCGTCTCCGCCATCTTCTGGGCCCTGATGCTGGTGGTGACGCTCAAGTACGTGATCCTGATTCTGCGCGCCGACAACCGCGGCGAAGGCGGCGGCCTGGCCCTGACGGCGCTGGCCGCGCAGGCGGTTGGCCAGCGTCCGGTGCTGCGCCAGTTCCTGCTGCTGCTGGGCGTGTTCGGCGCCACCCTGTTCTACGGCGACTCCGTCATCACGCCGGCTATTTCCGTGCTCGGCGCGATCGAAGGGCTGGAGCTGCTGACCCCCGCGCTGCAGCCCTACGTGGTGCCGGCCACCATCGCCATTCTGGTCGGCCTGTTTCTCGTGCAGCGCTTCGGCACCAGCTTTGTCGGGCGCTTTTTTGGCCCGGTGATTCTGCTCTGGTTCGGCGTGCTGGGCGTGGCCGGCGTGGTGCACATCGCGCAGCAGCCGGCGATCCTGGCCGCCCTCAATCCGCTGCAGGCCGTGAGCTTCCTCGCGGGCCGCGGCTGGCATGTGTTCGCGACCTTGGGCGCTATCGTGCTGGCCCTGACCGGGGCCGAAGCCCTGTACGCCGACATGGGCCACTTCGGACGCCGCCCGATCCAGCTGGCCTGGTGCGGCCTGGTGCTGCCGGCGCTGGCGCTGAACTATCTGGGTCAGGGCGCGCTGCTGATGCGCGACCCCGGCGCGATCGACAATCCCTTCTACCGCCTGTTCCCCGCCAGCTGGGTGCTGCCGGCGCTGGTACTGGCCACGCTGGCCGCCATCATCGCCTCGCAGGCCGTGATCTCGGGCGCGTATTCGATGACCAAGCAGGCCATCCAACTCGGCTACCTGCCGCGCATGACGGTGCGCTTCACCTCCGCGGCCGAGATGGGCCAGATCTACCTGCCGGCCGTGAACTGGATGCTGCTGGCCGGTGTGGTGGCTGTGGTGGCCGCCTTCGGTTCCTCGTCCGCGCTGGCCAGCGCCTACGGCATCGCTGTCACGCTGACCATGATGATCACCACCGCGCTGACCTTCTTCGTGGTGCGCGACGGCTGGCGCCTGCCGCCCGCGCTGGCGCTCGGCGCCACCGGCTTTTTCCTGGTGATCGATGCGCTGCTGGTGGCCGGCTGCGCCGTCAAGATCGTCGATGGCGGCTGGTTCCCGCTGGCCCTCGGCCTCGGCCTGTTCCTGGTGATGAGCACCTGGGCGCGCGGCCGCGCCATGCTGCTCGAATCGATCCGCAAGGACGGCCTGGTCCTGCAGGCCTTCATCGACCAGCTCGACCCCGAGGGCATGCAGCGCGCCGAGCGCACCGCCGTCTATCCGGTGGCCGATCCGAGCACGGTGCCGCAGGCCCTGCTGCACAATCTGAAGCACAACCAGGTCCTGCATGCGAAGAACGTGATTTTGACCGTGCAGTTCCGCGATGTGCCGCAGGTGGCTGAGGGCGAGCGCGTGCTGCTGGAGGAATTGGGCCACAGCTTCTGGCGCGTGACCCTGCGCTTCGGCTTCATGGAAGTGCCCGACGTACCGCGCGCGCTGGCCCTGACCGAAGCCATGGGCCTGCACATTCCCCTGTTCGAGACCAGCTACTTCCTCTCGCGCGAGACCGTGGTGCCCAATCCGTCCGGCGCCATGGCCCACTGGCGCGCGCGCCTGTTCGTGGCCATGAGCCGCAATGCCAGCGGCGTGGTGGACTTCTTCCGCCTGCCGAGTAATTCGGTGGTGGAGCTGGGCACGCGCATCCAGCTCTGAGGCGGGCGGCGCTTACTTCTCGGTGGCTGGCTGGTGGTTGTAGCTGTAGATGCGCGCCACCTTCCAGACACCGTCCTTCACCAGCATCAGATGGGTGAACGACGCGCGCAGCGTGCGTTTGCCGATCTGGCCGTTCTCCGTTCTGAAGAAGTCGTGGTCGCCCATCACAATGGCGCCGTAGAGGTCCGGGCCGCGCCGCATCGGGAACATGCGCAGCGAACCCGGCACCAGCACGCGGCGAGCGCGGTCCTTGGTCTTGTCCATCCCTGCATTCACCTTGGCCAGCGCGTCGTAGCCGATCACGCTGCCGCCCAGGTCGTGATAGAACTCCACGTCGGCCGACAGGTGCGCATTCAGCGCGGCCGAGGTGCCGAAATTGAAGTCGTGCCAGTAGACCTCGTCGGCCTTCCTGACCTGGGCCTCCCAGTCCGCATTCGGCTCTGCGGCCATGACCGGGGTGAGGGCGCTGATGAAGCTCAGGCAGAGAGCGGCGAGGGCGAAACGGAAAAGTTTTCTCATCTTGGCAGGCTCGGTTGTGGAGTGGATGGTTCAGGATTTGGCGGCATCAAACTGCACGCACTTGGGCGGAACGGCAAGCGCCGCTTCGTCGGCGCGCCAGTCGGCGCTGGCCTCGGCGAAGTGGAGCGCATATGTGTTCGAGGATCTGTAGGTCCCCGATTTGATCGTGTTTTCGACCGAGATCTTATTCGGCCCGAGGATTTTCAGCGTCCACACATCATCGCCATTATCGACAGTCAGCTCCGTGGCCGTCTTTTTGACGATCTGCGCGGGTAAGAAGTAGTCCTTCAAATAGCTCTGGCAGAAGTACTGCAGCCTGGGGCTGAAGGAGCTATGAATGCTGCGCATATTGAAGCGCTCGTAAAGCGCATCCGTCGTCAGCTGCGGCGCGGCGGTCGAGGCATTTGCGATGAGAAGCAGAAGCGAGGCGAACAGACGATGCATGGGGTCCTAGGGATAAGCGCTTGGGAATCTGGCGTTTCTCACTTTGCCATACCCAGCCAGAAATTCCTGCAATCCAACGCAGAGGTCGCGCCCGTTTCTGGGCGACCTGGCCTCGTAGATCTTCACCAAAAGCCCATCGTCGCGAGGAGTGATGGACTCGATGAGCAGACCTTGCTCAGGCATCCAGTTCGTCACCGAGAAATCGTCGAGCCGGATGTGCAGCACCATGCAGGCATCGTGAATGAACAGCGATCGCGTGGCGTCCGCGTAGACGGCTTTGCCATTCGTCGTGAAGAATTCGCGCTGGCCATCGAGTTCAAACGGCAACGACACGACAATGGTCGACGCGCCCATGTGGTGCTCGCCGCGGTCTTCAACCATCACCTTTCCGACGGCGTCAATGTCGATCGTTTTCACAAGGGGCAGTGTGTTAGGGCTGGGAATGGATGAGCGTTATTTGCGCTGGTGGAGGGGGGCACATTCCAGTCGCACCTCTGAACACGAGCCCCAGATCGTCGAAAAGAATGGCAAATAGTTAAAGCAATTTAGCACACACCCAATCCGGGCGGCAAACTTAGCTGAGTAACAGCCGAGTAGTCCTTGGGGATTGGTGCTGGGGATGCCGATACAAGGAGGATGGTGCCCGAGGCCGGAATCGAACCGGCACGCCTTGCGGCGGCGGATTTTGAGTCCGCTGCGTCTACCAATTTCACCACTCGGGCAGGAGGGAGCCGCATTATCACTGATTTGCCAGAATCGGGCAAGGCAGGGGAATTCCGGCCAATGTTGATCTAAATCAATTGTAATTGTTCATTTACCAAAGTCGCGGGCGTACACTTTCGTTTTTCCAATTGGCAAAAATAGACAGGCCCATGCAGGGGGCTGTCAGCTTGGGCCGGCTGGCTTGACCAAGCAATATTGTTGAAAGGAGTGCCCCGTGTTCCTGCGTTTTCGAAATACCAATATCGGTGCCAAGCTGGCGCTGGCCGTGTTCGGCCTCGTCAGCCTCGGCGTGTTACTGCTGGTCGTGCTGATCGGCCACTGGACCACCCAGCAGGCTGAGCGCGACGCCCAGCGCGAGGTGAGCGACAAGACCCATCTGCTGGCGACCACCATCGACATCGTCGATACCGACCTGCGCAAACAGGTCGCCACCTATGGCCGGGTGTTCGCCAGCTTCTTCCCTGGCGGGCTGACCCTGGACAGCCAGCGCAGCATGCAGGTCGGCGCGCAAAGCGTGCCGGTGCTCCTGCACAGCACCAGCCCGGTGAACAATGACTTCGCCATCCCCGACCGCTTCATGCAGCTGACCGGCGTGCACGCCACCGTGTTCGTGCGACGCGGGGATGACTTCATCCGCATCAGCACCTCACACAAAAAAGAGGACGGCAGCCGCGCCGTCGGCACGCCGCTCGACCACGCCCACCCCGCCTATCCACGCCTGCTGGCCGGCGACAGCTATACCGGCCCGGCCTACCTGTTCGGCGGCGTCTACATGACGGAGTACCAGCCGATCAAGGATGATGCGGGCCGCGTGATCGGCATTCTGTATGTCGGCAAGGGCTTCAGCGACGCCATGCAGACCCTGAAGGAGCGCGTCAAGGCGCAGCGCCTGGGCGAGACGGGCGGCTTCTTCGCGCTCGACGCGCGCGCTGGGGCCGAGCGCGGCAAGCTGCTGATCAGCCGCAGCGGCGAGGGCAGCAATCTGCTGGGCGCGCGCGATGCCGACGGCCAGCCCTATATCGCCAACATCCTCCAGCAGCGCAATGGCAGCCTGCGCTACCGCCTCGCCGATGCGGACGGGGTGGTGCGCGCCCACCTGGTGTCCTTCAACTTCATCCCCAGCTGGGATATGGTGGTTGCGGGTGACACGGTGGTCGATGAAATCACGGCGCCGGCGGTCGCGCTGCGCAACCGCATCGCGCTCATCGGCCTGGTGTTTGTGGTGGCGGTGGCGGCCTTGCTGGTGCCGCTGGCGCGCCGTCTGGTTGGCCAGCCGCTGGCGCGCGCGGTGGAAGTGGCGCGTACCGTGGCGGCGGGCGACCTGTCGAGCGAGATCAAGGTGGAGCGGGCCGACGAAACCGGCCAGCTGCTGGCGGCTATGGCGGAGATGAACGCGGGCCTGGCGCGCATCGTCGGCGATGTGCGTCAGGGGACGGTGACGATCGAAGCGGCCGCGCGCCAGATCGAATCGGGTAACCGCGACCTGCAGGCGCGCACCGAAGCGCAGGCCAGCGCGCTCGAAGAGACGGCGGCCTCGATGGTGGAACTGACCACCACCGTGCGCCAGAACGCCGAGCACGCGCGCGAAGCCAGCAACCTGGCTGCCAATGCGGAGCAGGTGGCGCGCCATGGCGGCGAGGTGGTCGGCGGCGTGGTTGCGACCATGGCCGGCATCAAGGCCTCGGCCGAACGCATCGCCGATATCATCGGCGTCATCGACGGCATCGCCTTCCAGACCAATATCCTTGCCCTCAATGCGGCGGTGGAGGCGGCGCGCGCCGGCGAGGCGGGACGCGGCTTTGCGGTGGTGGCGAGCGAAGTGCGCGCCCTGGCCCAGCGCTCGGCCGGCGCCGCGCGCGAGATCAAGGACCTGATCCAGGACTCGGTGAGCCAGGTCGAATCGGGCAATGCGCAGGTGGCCGAAGCCGGCCACACGATGCATGACATCGTCGATGCCGTGCAGCGCGTGGCGCGCTTCATGGGCGAGATCCAGCTGGCCAGCGCGGAGCAGAGCGCCGGGATCGAGCAGGTCAATCAGGCGGTCAGCGAAATGGACCACAGCACCCAGCGCAATGCCGTGCTGGTGGAGGAGGCCACCACGGCGGCCCAGGCGCTGGCAGACCAGGCGGCCCAGTTGGCCCATACGGTCAGCGTGTTCCGTCTGGCCCATGGGCCGGCGCTGGCCGAAGTGCACACCCTGCCGCAACGTCCGCGCTTGCGCCACGCGGCCTGAATGTGGGAAGCTGGGGCCTTTCCTTCAGCAAGGATCGGCCCATGCCCCGCTTCCAGTCCGTCTGCGGCTATGCCGCCGCCCTGATACTGCTGCTCTCGAGCGTCGCCCACAGCCTGGCCGGCTGGCCCGCCATGCGTGAGCAGCTGCTGCGCAGTGGCGCCCAGCCCGAGCTGATTCAGGGCCTGCACATGGCCTGGCAGTTCGGCGGGATGGTGATGCTGGTGCTGGCGCTGGTGGTGTTCCTGGTGCTGCGTGCACAGGCGAGCGGGCGCGGCGCGCCGGCGCAGATTTTGCCCATCATCGGGGCCGGCTACGCGGCCTTTGGCCTGGCCGAATTCGCCCTCACCCAGGCCGGCTTCACCTTCGTGTTCACGGTGCCCGGCCTGCTGCTGCTGGCAGCGGCCTGGCCGCGCCGCAGCTAAGCCTCAGCCGCCCACGCGGCGGTACAGGCGGAAGCGCTCGTCGCGGTCGGACGGGCGCCGTCCTTCCCAGATCAGGCGCCAGTCGCGCGGGGCGTGGCCCATCAGGTTCTCGTGCTCGTCGCGGATTTTCACGCTGTCCTGCAGCAGCAGGATATTGCAGTGCTCGCGGTTGACGCCGGCGAAAGGCAGCGGCCCGAAATACGCGAAGCTGGCGCGCTGGGCCGGCCCCACATTCGATTCCAGGCAGTCGGTATCGGCCGGCAGGCGGGCGGCGATCTGCACGGCCACCTGGGCGTAGCTGCGGCTGTAGTTAATCTCGGGCAGGAACAGGGTCATCAGCAGCACCCAGACCAGAATCAGGCCGCCCGAGGACAGCACCACGGCGCGCCACAGCACCGGCGGGCGGCGCGAAATGCGCCAGTGCACGAGCAGGAACCAGCCGACGGTCGCGATGACGGCCACGGCAAACGCCAGCATGCCGAACTGCGGATGGAAGCCGGGCACCAGCTTGAGCACGTTCTTGGCGAACTGGGCGGGCCAGCCCGTCATCGTGCCCATGTAGAACAGCCAGATCACGCCGGCCAGCATCGACAGCACCAGCACCGAGAACCAGTCGATCGCATTGATGGTGCTGCGCTTCATGGTCGGCAGGCCGAAGGCGGCCATCACGGCCAGCGGCGGCAGCAGCAGCGACAGGCTGCTCTGCTCGGGTTCGGGGTCGCAGATGGCCAGCGCCGACAGGGCCAGCACGGCCGCCAGCGGCAGCACGATGTGCAGCAGATGGCGCTGGCGGCGCCAGGCCCAGGCGCACCACAGGGCGAACGGCCAGGCCGGCCAGAAGAACCAGATGCCGGCCCGCACATACAGTTTCAGGGCCGCCCAGCCGGGCAGGCCGAGCTGGCCCGACAGCGCACCCAGCCAGGCATCCTCGACGCCGCGCCCATACGGCCGCAGCAGCAGGCTCGGGACCACCCACAGGCCGACCACGGCGGCCGCGGCCAGGATGGTCACGCCGACGTCGCGCGCGGTGCGTACCGGCGCCAGGCGCAGATACTGGCTGGCCAGCAGCAGCGCCAGGATCAGCAGCACGGCCGGCACCAGGTCGCGGCTCAGGGTCAGCGCGCCGAGCGCCACGCCGAGCAGGGCCGCATGGCCGAGGCTGGGCGCATCGACATAGCGCACCACGCGGTACAGATAGAAGGCCACCAGGCTGACCTGCAGGGCCACGCTGTTCGTTTCGTGGCTGTGCAGCAGCAGGCCGAGCGAGCCCAGATAGATCAGCACGGCCGTATCGGCCAGGGTGCGGCCGTAGTCGTCCGGTTCCGGCTGGCCGCCAAAGGCCAGGCGCAGCGGCTGCACTTCGGCGCGCCGCCCCAGATAGAAGGCGGTACACCAGACCGAGACGGTGCCGCCGAGGAAAAAGCCGAGGCTGGCCACGCGCGCGGCATGCACATCGCCGAGCAGCCAGCCGAACAGCTTGATGCACAGGGCGCCCAGCCAGAAGGCCAGCGGCCCCTCGTCGTGGAAGGGCAGGCCGGCCACGTTCGGGTACAGCCAGTCGGCCAGGCTGCCCTGGGCCATGGTCCACATCACGCCGAAGCTGGCGGCGTCGGCCTTCCACGGGTCGCGCCCGATCAGACCGGGCAGGATGTACAGCAAACCGAGTGCGAACAGCGCCCAGCGGGGCAAGGCCAGGGTGGCGGCTGCGGGCAGGCGGACAGGCTTCATCGACGGCAAAATCTTATGGTGGAGTCAAGACGCAAGTATCAACGAAAAAAGGCAGCCGTAGCTGCCTTTTTTGTGGGTGCGGCGAAAAATCAGCCAGCAGCGACCGAGGTTTTCGAACCAACCGAACCGAACTTCTGGCGGAATTTTTCCACGCGGCCGGCGGTGTCGACGATCTTGTGCTTGCCGGTGTAGAAGGGGTGCGATTCTGCCGAGACTTCAATCTTCACCAGCGGGTAGTCCTTGCCTTCGAAGTTGATGGTTTCTTTGGTCTGAATGGTCGAACGGGTGATGAATTTGAAGTCGCACGACAGGTCGTGGAACACAACTTCACGGTAATCCGGATGGATATCAGCTTTCATGATGGCCTCTTCAGTTTGGTAGCCAAACAGCACTTCGTCGGTCCTACTGCTTCTCGACCCGATTGCCGCCCACTTGCCAGGGGTTAAAAATTCAGGAACCGGCGAGTATACCGGAAAACCGGCTCGGCCGCAAAAAAATCGGGGCCAGACCCCATGCTGGGAGTCTGGCCCCGTTCGACCGGACGGACGGCTTAGCCGCCGCGGCGCATCATCTCGAAGAACTCGAGATTGGTCTTGGTCGCCTTCATCTTGTCGAGGATGAACTCCATCGCCTCGATCTCGTCCATCCCGTACAGCAGCTTGCGCAGGATCCAGATCTTCTGCAGATGCTCGGGCTTGATCAGCAGCTCTTCGCGGCGCGTGCCCGATTTGTTCAGGTTGATGGCCGGGTAGACGCGCTTCTCGGCCAGACGGCGCTCGAGGTGCACTTCCATATTGCCGGTGCCCTTGAACTCTTCATAGATCACGTCGTCCATGCGCGAGCCGGTTTCGATCAGGGCGGTGGCGACGATGGTCAGCGAACCGCCTTCTTCGATATTGCGGGCGGCGCCGAAGAAGCGCTTCGGACGCTGCAGGGCATTGGCGTCGACACCGCCGGTCAGCACCTTGCCCGAGGCCGGGATCACGGTGTTGTAGGCGCGTGCCAGACGGGTGATCGAGTCGAGCAGAATCACCACGTCCTTCTTCATTTCGACCAGGCGCTTGGCTTTTTCCAGCACCATCTCGGCCACCTGCACGTGGCGCGTGGCCGGTTCGTCGAAGGTGGAGGCGACCACTTCGCCGCGCACCGAGCGCTGCATTTCGGTCACTTCCTCGGGGCGTTCGTCGATCAGCAGCACGATCAGGGTCACGTCCGGGTGATTGGCCGTGATCGCATGGGCGAGGTGCTGCAGCATCACCGATTTACCCGACTTGGGCGAGGCCACCAGCAGACCGCGCTGGCCCTTGCCGATCGGGGCGATCATGTCGATGATGCGGCCGGTGATGTTTTCGTCGCCGCGCATTTCGCGTTCGAGGCGCAGCGGCACGTTCGGGTGCAGCGGCGTCAGGTTCTCGAACAGGATGCGGTGCTTGGAGGCCTCGGGCGATTCGCCATTGACCTTGTCGACCTTGACCAGGGCGAAATAGCGCTCGCCATCCTTGGGCGTGCGCACTTCGCCTTCGATCGAGTCGCCGGTGTGCAGATTGAAACGGCGGATCTGCGAGGGCGAGATATAGATGTCGTCGGTCGAGGCCATATAGGACGCGTCCGGCGAGCGCAGGAAGCCGAAGCCGTCGGGCAGCACTTCCAGGGCGCCATCGCCGAAGATCTGCTCGCCTTGCTTGGCTTTCTTTTTCAGAATCGCGAACATCAGTTCCTGCTTGCGCAGGCGGGCCGCGTTGTCGATATCGAGGGCGATGGCCATTTCCAGCAAAGCGGAAACGTGCATGGCCTTCAGTTCAGAGAGATGCATGTGTTCAGTCCCCAGAGGGGTTCAGCACGGGAGGTGGGAAGGAAAGCGGCCGCGCGAACGGCGGCCGCGGGACGGAATCAGATATTGCTGTCGATGAAGGCGGTCAGCTGGCCCTTGGCCATGGCGCCGACTTTCTGGGCCGCGGCTGCGCCGTTCTTGAACAGGATCAGGGTCGGGATGCCGCGGATGCCGAACTTGGCCGGCACGGCCTGGTTGGCGTCCACATCCATCTTGGCGACGGTCAGCTTGCCATCATATTCCTTGGCCACTTCTTCGAGGATCGGGGCGATCGCCTTGCAGGGACCGCACCATTCGGCCCAGAAATCGACCAGCACGGGGCGGTCCGATTTGAGCACGTCGGTCTCGAACGACTGGTCGGAAATGTGTTTGATGTGTTCGCTCATTGTGTTCTCTTTGGGTCAGTGGGAAAGCGCCTGGGTCCGGGCAACAGGCCACAGATCATGCCGTTTTCTAAAAACTCAAGTTTCAGGGGGATACAACGAGGACGGCAGGCGGGATTAAGGGCGCATCATACATGATTTTTTTCGCTTGTGCCGTTTTTGCTGCAAGGTATGCATATGCTCAGGCCAGCGCGGCTTTCAACTCCTCCAGACCGAGCGGTTTGCAGAAGGCGCCGACCAGGCGCAGGCCCTGGGCGCGCGCCAGCCGTTCGGCCGCGCGGCGCACCCCGGCGTCGACCCCGGACAGCAGCAGCACGCGGCCGCGGTACTGGCTTTCGGCAGCCGCCTGCAGGAATTCGATGCCGTCCATATCGGGCATCGACAGGTCGCAAACGAGCACATCGGGAGCCTGGGCGCGCAGCGTGGCCAGGGCGCGGCGCGCATCCGATTCGGTCGCCACACTATAGCCGCCCAGTTCGCTGAACATGTCCTGCAGCAGTGCGAGCGTGAAGGGATCGTCGTCGAGCAACATCACGCTTTGCGGCGTCATGGCGGGTCCTCAGGTCTGATGATCGGCCTATTATAGCGGCAGGCTCAGTCTTCGCTGGCGAAGGTCGTGTGCTGCATGATCTGGGCCGTCACCTGCTCGAGCAGGGGCCACAGCTGGGCCAGAATGGCCTGGGCGGCGGCCGCCTCCTCCTCCGCGCTGGCGCGCGCCAGCTTCTCCATCTGGTAGCACAGTTCGGCCATGCCGAGCGCGCCCACGGTGCGCGCGGCCGACTTGATGCGGTGGCCCAGTTCGCGGCATTGCTGGATGTCGCCGGCGGCCAGCGCGCGTTCCATGTCGCTGAAGCCTTCCTGGGTCGACTGCAGGAACTTGAAGGCGAATTTGCGGATCTTGTCCTGGTTGTAGTTGAGCAGCTTGCCCAGCACGGACAGGTCGATGATGGCCGGGTCGCCGACCAGCGCATGGAAGGGCGTGGCGCTGCGCGCGGGCGCGGCCGGCGCCGGGCTCGGGCTGCGCTGGGGCAGCCAGCGCGCCACCGTTTCGCACAGCGAGGTCGGCTGGACCGGCTTGGTGATGAAGTCGTCCATGCCGGCCGCCAGGCAGCGCGCCCGGTCGTCGAGGGTGGCGGTGGCCGTCATGGCCAGCACGCGCAGGCCGGCCAGGCTGGCGTCGGCGCGGATGCGGCGCGTCGCTTCGAGCCCGTCCATGATGGGCATCTGCATGTCCATCAGCACGCAGTCGAACTGGGCCTGGCGCAGCAGGTCGAGCGCCTCCACCCCATTATTGGCCAGCACCACGGTGGCCCCGGCTTCCTCCAGCATCTCGAGCGCGATCTGCTGGTTGAAGGCATTGTCCTCCACCAGCAGGATGCGCGCGCCCTGCATCGCGGCGCGCACGGCCGCGCTCTGTTCGGGCAGGGGCGCGGCGGCCGGCGGCAGAGCCGCGCTGGCATGGGCGGCCGCCTTGCCGACCCGCGCCGTGAACCAGAAGCAGCTGCCATAGCCGGGCATCGAGTCGACCCCGACCTCGCCCTGCATCAGCTGGGCCAGTTGCTTGCAGATGGCCAGCCCGAGGCCGGTGCCGCCGTAAGCGCGCGTGGTCGAGGTGTCGGCCTGTTCGAAGGACTGGAACAGGCGCGCCTGCTGTTCGGGCGTCAGGCCGATGCCGTTGTCCAGCACTTCAAAGCGCAGCAGGCAGTCGCTGGCGCTCTCTTCCAGCAGGTGGATGCGCACGCTGATCTTGCCGTGTTCGCTGAACTTGATGGCGTTATTCGTGTAGTTGATCAGCACCTGGCCGAGGCGCAGCGGATCGCCGACCATCAGCGGCGGCAGGCCGGGGCCGACCTCGAAGTCGAGCGCCAGGTTCTTGCTCTGTGCCTTGGAGGCGACCACCGTGCTCAGGGTCTGCAGCACATGGTCGAGCGAGAACACGATGCGTTCGATCTCCAGCCGGCCGGCTTCGATCTTCGAGAAGTCGAGAATATCGTCGATGATGCCGAGCAGGTGTTCGCCGGCGAAGCGGATCTTCTCCAGATAGTCGCGCTGGCGCGGATTGAGCTCGGTCTTCAGGGCCAGGTAGGCCATGCCGATCACCCCGTTCATCGGCGTGCGGATCTCGTGGCTCATATTGGCCAGGAACTGGCCCTTGGCCTTGGACGCCTCCTCGGCCACCTGCTTGGCCAGGTCGAGCTGCTCGGTGCGCTGCTGGACGCGCTCCTCCAGGTGTTCGTTCAGTTCGCGCAGCTCGCGCTCGACCCGGCGCGCGGCCGTGATATCGATGGTCATGCAGATCAGGTATTCGGGCTCGCCGCGCGCATTGAACACCGGCTTTTTCAGGGTGCGCAGATACAGGTCCTGGCCCAGCTCGGGCTGGTGCAGGGTCTCGGTGTAGTCGATCAGGCGGCGCTCCTCGAAGGCCTGCTGGTCGCGCCGGCGCAGGGCCGCGATCTGGGCCGGCGTCAGGCGGCTGGGGGCGTCGCGGTTCAGGTCTTCCATGCGCACCCCGAGCTGCTGCTCGCAGGCGGAGTTCATCAGCACCACGCGCCCGCCCGGCTCCTTGATGAACAGGCCGATCGGCAGCATCTGGATGATCTCCTGCAGGCGCTGTTCGGCCGCGCGCCGGCTGCTGACATCGGTCAGCATCGACAGATTTCCGGTGAAGCGGCCGTGCTCGACGATCGGTGCGGTCGACACCTGGGCCCACAGCACGCTGCCGTCGCTGTGGCGGAAGCGGAAGTCGGCCTGGCCCGGCCCGGCCTCGGCGCGCGCGGCCAGATAGGCCTGCAGGGCGTCGGCGTCGTCGGGGTCGATGTAGTCGGCCATCGGCTTGCCCTGCATGGCCACTTCCTCGTGTCCGAGCATCTGCGCCAGGCGCGGGTTGCTGAAGGCGGTCAGGCCGGCGGCATCGGTGATCCAGATGCCCTCGGCCGCCGTCTCCACGATGCGCCGGTAGCGCTCGGCGCTGGCGCGCAGGGCTTCCTCGCTGCGCTGGCGCTCGCTGGTGTCGCGCAGCGAGACGATCGTCATCGGCTGCTCCTGCACCATCAGCGGGGTGTGGTTGATCTCGGCCGGGAAGGGCCGGCCGTCGCGCCGGTAGGCCGTCACCGCCTGGTTCGGATGGGCCACGGCCTGGATGCCGGGCGCCAGGCGCGTGGCCAGCATGCCGCTCAGGTCCGTCAGGCGGTAGCCGAAGCTGCGCGCACAATGCTGGTTGGCGTAGCGGATGCGGCCCTCGGCGTCGATCACCAGCATCGCCTCGGGCGAGGCTTCGAGCACGGCGCGGATACGGTCTTCCTCGGCCTGTTTGCGGTGGCTGATGTCGGACAGGGTGCCGGCCAGCTGGCGCATGCGCCCGTCGGGGTCGAGCCGCAGCACCATGCCGCGCACCAGCACCCAGCGCCAGCTGCCGTTGCGGCAGACCATCCGCAGTTCGCTTTCAAAGCGGCGCGCGGCGCCCTGGCTGCCCGGCTGCAGGAAGGCGTCGACTTCGCCCTTCACGCGCGCCTGGTCTTCGGGGTGCACATGCAGCAGCCAGTCGTCGGCGCGCAGCACCAGTTCCCCCTCGTTGTAGCCGAGGATCTGCTGGTAGCGCGGCGACAGCACCAGTTCGGCCGCTCCGCGCGTCCACTGCCAGATGCCCTCGCCCGAGCTTTCGAGCACGAAGCCGTGCAGGTGTTCGGTCGAGGACAGGCGCTGCTGGGTCTCGTGCAGGGCCGCGCGTTCGGCGCGCAGGGCCGCGTTCAGACGGGCGAAGCGCCAGGCCACCACGGCCGCCGCCAGCAGCAGCACGGTGGCCAGGCCCAGGGCCACGTGCAGCATGCGGTTGTCCGGTTCGGGCGGCTCGTACAGAAAACCATCGAGCTTGAAATTGGCCGGCACCAGGCCTAGTTCGGCGTAGGCATCGGCGATCTGGCGCCAGCGCTCGGGATTCGAGTAGCCCAGTTCGACGATACCGCTTTCGAGCAGGGGCAGCATGCGTTCGGCCTCGAAGCGCAGCTGTTCGGCGCTGGGCGCGTTCGGGTAGCGCGCGCGGATCAGATCGACCATTTCGTCCGGATGGCTGATCGCATACTTCCAGCCGCGCAGCGTGGCCTCGCGCACGGCGGCCGCGCGCACCGGGTGTTCGCGCAGTTCGGTCTCGCTGGTAAACAGCACGCCGCCATAGAAATCGATGCCGGAGGCGCGCGGGCTGATCGCGTCATAGCCCTTGCCCAGCTTTTCGAACTGGTAGGGCAGGGCGCCGACATAGGAGGACATCAGGTCGACCTTGCCGGACAGGAGATCGTCCGGGTCCTGGCTATGTTCGATGCGGCGCAGGCTCGAGACGGGCACGCCGTTGCGCGCCAACAGGGCCTGCAGCTCCACGCTGTAAGGGAAGATCATGATGCTGGCGCCGCGCCGCAGCGCGCGCGCCGATTCGCCCTTGCGCGCCAGCAGAATCGCCGGCGAATGCTGGAAGATCGTCGACAGCACCACCAGCGGGAAGCCCTGGGCGCGCTGGATCAGCAGATTGGTGTTGGAGATGCCGTACTCGGCGCGCCCGTGCAGCACTTCGGCGGCCGGGTCTTCGGTGCTGGAGCCCTCGACCAGACTGACATCGAGGCCGGCCTCACGGTAATAGCCTTGTTCGAGCGCCGCGTAGAAGCCGGCGAACTGCCACTCGTGCAGCCACTTGAGCTGGATGCGCAGCTTCTCCGGGGCCGCCGCACGCGCCGGCGCGGCCGCCAGCAGACTGGCGGCGCAGATCAGCGCAGTCAGGCACGCGGTGCAGCAGGCGGCGAGGCGGTGGCGCAGCAAGGGGGACCCTCCCTGTTTCCATTTTGTCTAGCCCATGGTAGCGAAAATCGGGCCTTTTTTCAGGAAATTCTTGGTCGTTCAGCCGAGCTGACCGGTGAACTGGTAGCGCGCGCCCGGATGCCACATCGTCGCCACCGAGGCCACCTGCCCGTGCGAGCGCGTGCAGCGGTGCAGCACCAGGCAGGGCTGGCGCGCTTCGATCGCCAGCAGCTCGGCGATTTCGCGCGGCGCGGCCAGGGCTTCGATGCGGTAGCTGGCGTCCTGCAGCGGCGCGGCCGCCATCAGATACACGTTCGGGGTGATGCGCGTGAAGTCCTGGGCCAGATAGTCGGGCGCGAGGGCCGGATTGACCCAGCGGTCCTCGACCTGGATCGGCTGGCCGTTCTCGAAATGGACGATGCGCGAGTGGTACAGCGCCGCGCCGGGCGCGAGGCCGAATTCGGCGGCCAGAGCCTCGCTGGCGCGCGTGCCTTCCAGGCGCAGGGGCTGGGCCTGGTGGCTGTGGCCGCGCGCGGCGATTTCGTCGGCGATATTGCGGATCTCGACCAGCGTGGCCTGCACCTTGTGCGGCGCCACATAGGTGCCCGAGCCCTGGCGCCGGGTCAGCACGCCGGCGGCCGTCAGTTCGCGCACGGCGCGGTTGACCGTCATGCGCGAGACGCCGAACTGCTTGACCAGGGCCTGTTCGGACGGGATGACGTCGCCTTCCTGCCAGCGGCCGGCGGCGATTTCGCCGGTCAGGTAGTCTTTGATCTGCTGGAAGATGGGGGGCGTGTCCAAACGGTTCTCCATGGCGACGGGTCGCAGCCGATTCTAACCGAGCCGGATTTGAAAGCAAGACCCGGAGTGCGAACGCGCAGCCGACTGCTTACAGTGGGGGCAAATCCGCTACCATGGAGTGATCATGACCCGCTATGCCACCGATGCCGCCCGCTGGGAGGCCGTCCGCAGCCGCGACAAGGCGGCCGACGGCCAGTTCGTGTATGCCGTGCGCAGCACCGGCGTGTACTGCCAGCCGTCCTGCCCCTCGCGCCCGGCGCGCCCCGAGAACGTGTGCTTCTATCCGGACTGCGCGGCCGCCGAGGCGGCCGGTTTTCGGCCCTGCCTGCGCTGCAAGCCGCAGGCCGGCAGCCAGCTGGCGCAGCAGGCCGCCGTGGTGGCGCGCGCCTGCCGCCTGCTCGACGCCGCCGAGACCGAGCCGACCCTGGCCGCACTGGCCAGCGCCTGCGATTTCTCGCCCTACCATTTCCACCGCCTGTTCAAGCAGCACACGGGCCTGACGCCGAAAGCCTATTACAAGGGGCGGCGCGCGGCGCGCGTGCAGCAGGAGCTGGGCCAGGCCGCCAGCGTGACGGCCGCCATCTACGAGGCCGGCTACCAGTCGAGCGGGCGCTTCTACGCCGAGGCGGCCGGGCATCTGGGCATGAGCCCGCGCCGCTTCCGCGCCGGTGGCAGCGGCGAGCAGATTCACTTCGCCATCGCCCAGTGTTCGCTCGGCGCGCTACTGGTGGCGGCCACCGCCAAGGGCATCTGCGCGATCTTGCTCGGCGACGAGCCGGAACCGCTGCTGCGCGACCTGCAGGACCGCTTTCCCAAGGCCGAACTGCGCGGCGCCGAGCCGGATTTCGAGGCCACGGTGGCCGCCGTGGTTGGCCTGGTCGAGGCGCCGCGCCAGGGCCTCGACCTGCCGCTCGACGTGCGCGGCACCGCCTTCCAGCAGCGCGTGTGGCAGGCCCTGCGCGCGATCCCGCCCGGCCAGACCGTCAGCTATGCCGAACTGGCCGAACGGGTCGGCATCAAGGACGGCGCGCGCGCCGTGGCCGGCGCCTGCGCCGCCAATGCGCTGGCGGTGGCGATTCCCTGCCACCGCGTGGTGCGCAACGACGGCGCGCTGTCCGGCTACCGCTGGGGCGTGGCGCGCAAGGAGGCCCTGCTGGTGCGCGAAGGGAGTCGCTGATGGACCTCGACGCCAAGGCGCTCGGGGCGGCGCTCGACGCCCACGGTTATGCCGTGCTGCCTGGCCTGCTGGCGCCGGAAGCGTGCGCCGAGGTGGCGGCCTGGTATGCCGAGCCGGCGCGCTTTCGCAGCAAGGTGGTGATGGCGCGCCACGGCTTCGGGCGTGGCGAGTACCAGTATTTCGCCTATCCGCTGCCGCCGCTGGTGCAGGCGCTGCGCAGCCAGCTCTACGCGCCGCTGGCCGAGATTGCCAACCGCTGGCAGCGCGCCCTCGGCAGCGAGCTGCGCTACCCGGCCGCGCATGCGGACTATCTGGCGCGCTGCCATGCGGCCGGCCAGACCCGGCCCACGCCCCTGCTGCTGCAGTATGGGCCCGGCGACGAGAACTGCCTGCATCAGGACCTGTACGGTGAACTGGTGTTCCCGCTGCAGGTGGCGGTGCTGCTGTCGGAGGGCTTCAGCGGCGGCGAATTCGTGCTCACCGAGCAGCGCCCGCGCATGCAGTCGCGCGTCGAAGTGGTGCCGCTGCGTCAGGGCGACGCCGTGGTCTTCCCGGTCAACGAAAGGCCGCAGCAGGGCGTGCGCGGCGTCTACCGCACCTATATGCGGCACGGCGTCAGCCGCGTGCGCAGCGGCACGCGCCACACCCTCGGACTGATTTTCCACGACGCGCGCTAAGTTCGCTACACTCTCTGCTTGCTTTCACATTCAAGGAGAGATGGATGCGCGCTGCCCCCACCCTGCTCGCCGCCGCCCTGATGGCGGCCCTGAGCGCCCACGCCGATGTCATCATCGACGACGCCAATGGCTACACCCTCAATGCCAAGAACGCCCTGGTCAAATTCAGTTCGCTCGGCTTCGATGACAAGGGCCGCATCGTGGCGGTCGGCAGCGCGGCCGAGGTGGCGGCGCGCATGCCGCGCGCCCAGCACATCAGCGTGGGCGGCAAGACCGTGCTGCCCGGCCTGATCGACGCGCACGGCCACGTGTTCGGCCTGGGCGAGATGCTCAGCCAGCTCGATCTGACCAGCAGCACCAGCCTCGATGGCGCGCTCAAGGCGATTGGCGACTATGCCCGCAAGGAGCAGGGCGCCTGGCTGCGCGGGCGCGGCTGGAATCAGGAGATCTGGAAGCTGGGCCGCTTCCCCACCGCCCAGGAGCTGGACCGCGTGACGGGCAGCCGTCCGGCCGTGCTGGAGCGCGTCGACGGCCACGCCGTTTGGGTCAATAGCGCCGTGCTGAAGCTGGCCGGCATCGACGACAAGACGCCCGATCCGACCGGCGGCAAAATCGTGCGCGACGCCGACGGCCACGCGACCGGCATCCTGGTCGACCGCGCGGCCGACCTGATCGAAAAGGTGATGCCCAAGACCAGCGAAGAGCAGGCGCGCGCCTACCTCGACGCGGCCCTGGGCGAGATGGCGCGCCAGGGTCTGACCAGCGTGCATGACGCCGGCGTCAGCGCCAGCCAGGACCGCCTGTACCGCTACTATGCCGACCACGGCAAGCTCAGTGCGCGCATCTACGGCATGATCGGCGGCGTCGGCGCCGATTTCGACAGCATCGTCAAAGGCGGCGGCCCGCTCAACAGCTACGGCGACGACATGTATGCGCTGCGCGCCGTGAAGCTGTATTCGGACGGTGCGCTGGGCAGCCGCGGCGCGGCCCTGCTGGCGCCCTATTCGGACGAGCCGAAATCCAAGGGCCTGCTGTTTAACTCGAACGCCGAGATGACGCGCCTGATCGGCAAGGCCATGAAGGCCGGCTATCAGGTCAATGTGCACGCCATCGGCGACGCCGGCAACCGCCAGGTGATCGACATCTACGGCAAATTGATCAAGGAGACCCGGTCGGTCGGCCAGCGCCACCGCATCGAGCACGCGCAGGTGGTGGCCCTGGCCGACATCCCGCGCTTCCAGGCGATCGGCATCATCCCCTCGATGCAGCCGACCCACGCCACCAGCGACATGAACATGGCCGAAAACCGCGTCGGCCCGGAGCGCATCAAGGGCGCCTATGCCTGGCGCAGCTATCTGCATCAGGGCTCGCGCATCGCCTGCGGTTCCGACTTCCCGGTCGAATCGCCGAATCCCTTCTATGGTCTGCACGCAGCCGTGACGCGCCAGGACCAGAACGGCGGCCCGGCCGGCGGCTGGTACGCCAACCAGGCCATGTCGCTGAAGGAGGCCTTCCGCTGCTTCACTCTGGATGCGGCCTATGCCGGCCATCAGGAGGACAAGATCGGTTCTCTCGAACCGGGCAAATACGCCGACTTCATCGTCATCGACCGCGACCTGTTCACGATGCCGACCTACGACATCTATCAGGTCAAGGTGCTGCAGACCTGGGTGGCCGGGCGCCAGGTCTTCAAGCGCTGAGCGGCGCTAGGGGTGCAGGCGGCGCGTGGTCTCGCGCACGATCAGCTCGACCGGCGGAATATCTCTGCTGAGCTCTTCGCCGTTGATCAGGCTGAGCAGCGCGCTCACGGCCGTCTGCCCGATCACATACAGGGGCTGGCGGATCGTCGTCAGCGGCGGCGTCGTGTAGGCCGAGCCGGGCAGATCGTCGAAGCCGACCAGTGAGACGTCGTCCGGCACGCGGATGCCTTTGCGGTACAGGCACAGGCGCGCGCCGTACGCGGTCTGGTCGTTGACGGCGAAGACGGCGGTGAACGGCTGCTGGGTGTCGAACAGGCGGTTCATGGCCAGCAGGCCGCCGCCTTCATGCAGATCGCCCTCGACCACCAGACGCGGATCGAAGCCGATGCCGGCCTCGTCGAGCGCGCGCCGGTAGCCGGCCAGACGTTCGACCGCGTCGCGGTTGTCGGCCGGGCCGGACAGGTGGGCGATGCGGCGGTGGCCCAGGTCGATCAGATGGCGCACCGCCATCCAGGCCCCGTATTCGTTATCGAGCTTGAAGCCGACCGCGCGCCGCGTGTGCAGCACGCGCCCGGTCGACACGATCGGCCGCTGCGCCGAAAAATTCAGCACGTTGGCGTCCGAGATGCGGCCCGAGAGCAGGATGATGCCGTCCACCTTACGCGCCAGCAGCAGGCGGATGCGCTCGGCCTCTTCGTCGGCGTTCCAGTGGCCGCTGACGATCACCGAGGCATAGCCGGTGCCTTTGAGGCCGTCGTCGACGCCATGCAGCAGCTCGTCGAAGAAGGGCGAGGCGATGTCCTGCACCACGATCCCGATCGTCATCGTGCGCCCGTGCTTGAGGCTCTGCGCCATCTGGTTGGGGGCGAAATTGAGGGCGGCGATGGCCGCCATCACGGCGGCGCGCTTGTCGTCGGCCACCTTGGCGGTGCCATTCAGGATGCGCGACACGGTACTCGGCGAGACGCCGGCGCGGCGCGCGACGTCGGTCAGGGTGGCGGGGGGCGCGATGTGCTCAGTCAAGGGGTGTCCTGCCTGGGTTCGCCGGCGCGGATAGCGGCCGGCTTGTTTGTGAAAACCTTTTCATCCCGAGATTACCATAGATTTTCACAAATTCTTGCCACCGCCACCATTCTGTTGCTCAAAAGCCAGGAAATCCGTTTCTGAAAGCGTTTTCAGACGGCCCGCGCGCACAGGGCGGCGACCAGTTCGCGGTGCGCCGGCAGGCCCGCGGCCGCGTGCGGGGCCAGCTTGGCCAGGTTGGCGAATTCGGCTTGCGCAGCTGCGGCCTGGGCGGCCAGGCCCGGGCTGTCCGGCATGGCGCGCGGGAAGCCCATCCCGTACAGGACGAACTGCCAGCTGCTGGGCGGGTACATCTCGACGTCGGTCAGAAAATCGAGCCGCTGCGGCGGGCGGCAGCGCCACATGGCCAGCTTGTCGCGCAGCGCCGGGGTCCAGCTGGCCGGGTCGGCGTTGTCGCTCCAGAAGGCGCTGTCGCGCCGCTGGCTCAGACAGTAGTGCAGCTTGAGGAAGTCGACGATGCCGGCGTAGCGCGCGGTCATGAAGGCATTGAAGTGGCGCGCCGCCGGCGCCATCTCGCCATTGTGCGGGAACAGCGCGGCCAGCATCTGCACGGCCGTTTCGACCAGGCCGATGCCCGAGGCTTCGAGCGGTTCGACGAAGCCGCCGGCCAGGCCGATGGCCACGCAATTGCCGATCCACTGCTGGCGGCGGTAGCCGAGCCGCATCGGGATCTTGCGCAGCGCGAGATCCTCGGCCGCGCTGCCGGCATAGCTGCGCAGCACGCGCGCGGCGGCTTCGTCATCGGTGTGGCGGCTCGAGTAGACGTAACCGATGCCGCGCCGCTCCTGCAGGCCGATGTCCCAGATCCAGCCGGCCGTGCGCGCGCTCGAGATGGTGGCCGAGGCGATCGGCGCGTCCGGCTGCGGGTAGGGCACCTGCACGGCCAGGGCGCTGTCGCAGAACAGGGTGTCGGCCACGCTGTGAAACGGCGCCTGCAGGGCGGCGCCGATCAGCAGGGCGCGAAAGCCGCTGCAGTCGATGTACAGGTCGGCCTCGAGCGCGCCGTGCTGGCGCGTGTGGACGCAGGCAATCTGGCCGGCCGCATCCAGCTGCGCGCCCTCGACATGGTCCTGCAGGTGGGTGACGCCGAGCGCACGCGCGTGTGCGGCCAGCAGAGCCGCGAAGCGCGCCGCGTCGAAATGGTAGGCGTAATTCAGGGCGCCCTGGTAGGGCGGATCGCCGGCATGCTTGGGCCCGCGCGCGGCCGCCACCACGGCCGCCTGCAGCGTCACCGCCTCGGCGAACGGGGTGTCGCCGGCCAGGCCGCGCAGCCAGTAGGGCAGCAGTTCCGGCGCGCCCGGGCGCTGGCTGGGCAGGCTGAAGGGGTGGAGGTAGGCATCGTCGCCGCGCACCCAGTCGCGAAACACGATGCCCTGCTTGAAGGTGGCGCCGCAATCGCGCACGAAGCGCGCCTCGCTGATGCCGAGCGCCGCCAGGGTGCTGCGCAGCGAGGGGAAGCTGCCTTCGCCGACGCCGATGGCGCCGACCTCGGGCGCCTCGACCAGGCGGATCTGCACCCCGCCCAGGGCCTTGGCCAGGTAGGCCGCGCATAACCAGCCGGCGCTGCCGCCGCCCACAATCAAGATCCGTTTGACGCCAGCCGTGGCCATGGTGCGGGGTCTCCTTGAAAAAAACTGTTGACTTTTTATTTCGTCAAAATGTAGCATGAAAACGTTTTCACGGCAAAAGAAAACGTTTTCAACAAAAATATCGGAGACAACATGCGCTTTTCCGCACCGCCCGCCCGGCGCCGCGCCGGCACCCCCATTCAAGTGGCCATCCTTACCCTGCTGGCCGGCATGCACGCGGCCCATGCCCAGCAAACCGGCGCGCCGGCGGCGAAAGCCGACCCCAACGCCATTCCCGAGGTGGTGGTGACCGGCACCAAGGTCGCCACCTCGCTGCAGAAAACGCCGGTGGCCATCACGGCCCTGAACGCGGCGGCCCTCGACGACGCCCATGTCCAGACCATCCAGGACGTGGTGGCCCTGGTGCCGAGCTTCCAGGCCACCGGCCAGGGCGACCATGGCGTGATCACGATGACCATGCGCGGCATCGGCAATGACAGCGCCAAGACCGAATACGCCGACCCCGAAGTCGCGATCTTCGTCGACGGCGTCTACGCGCCGCGTCCGGAAGGCGCGACCGCGCTGCTGTTCGACCTGGAGGCGATCGAAGTCATGCGCGGGCCGCAGGGCACGCTGTGGGGCCGCAATTCCACCGTCGGCGCCGTGAACATGCAGACCGTGAAGCCGGTGCTCGGCCAGACCACGGCCAGCCTGCAGGGCGGCATGGGCGACTACGCGCGCTTTGGCGTGCGCGCCGCGATGAACATCCCGACCGGCGACAGCTCGGCCCTGCGCATCGCCCTGGTCCACGAACAGCACGATGGCTACGTCAAGTACCAGACCTTCAATGCGCCCTCGCTCGACGCCCAGAAGGCGGCCTATCTGGCCTCGGGCGGAACGGCGGCCAGCTTCCAGCCGATCAATCCGAACCAGTTCGTCACCAATGGCCCGCGCTACAACGCCCAGGACCAGAGCGGCGTGCGTCTGAGTTGGCTGTACCAGCCCAACCCGGGCCTGAAGTGGAATATCTCGTATGAGCGCTTCCAGGACCGCGGCACCCCGAGCATGAACCTGATGCAGACCCCGCGCGCCGGCCAGGATGCCTGGTCGGCCCTGATCGACACCGCGCCGGCCCTGCACCGCGACGTCAATGCGATCCGCAGCCGCGTCGATTACGCGCTCAGCCCCGATGTGGCCCTGGCCTATGTGGCCGGCATCTCGCGCTTCAGCGGCTCGTCCACCTATGACCAGGACGGCGGGCGCGAAGCGCCGACCAGTTTCAGCAGCGGCGCCACCTTCCAGGCCAATAACACCGTCTACTCGCACTACGCGAGCCAGAGCCATGAGCTGAACCTGAACTCGGTCGGCCAGCGCGAGATCGACTGGCAGCTGGGCCTCTACTACGCGGCCGAAAAGAACGACATCCGCTTCGACATCCCGATCATGAATGGCACCCAGCAGGGCAGCGTGGCCTGGCAGGGTTCCTTCATCCAGCCGAAGGAGACCGTCGATTCGCGCGCCGTGTTCGGCCAGGCCACCTGGAACCTGAGCCGCGATAGCCACCTGACCGGCGGCCTGCGCTACACCTCGGACAAGCGCACCAATGAAGGCGGCAATGGCTACACCTGGAACTACGACAGCAAGGTGCCGCAGGTGCCGCTGAGCGCCTCGATCGATCCGACCAAGCCGGGCCAGGGCTACAACCCGGGCAAGCCGTCCAACGACGGCCGCTATTCGGGCTCGAAGATGACCGGCCTGCTGCGCTTCAGCCAGGACCTGGACCGCAACAACATGATCTACGCCTCGGTGTCGACCGGCTTCAAGGCCGGCGGCCTGCAGGATGGCGGCCGCACCTACGGCGCCGAGACCCTGACCAACTACGAGATCGGCAGCAAGAGCACCCTGCTCGGCGGCGCCCTGCGCATCAACACCGCGCTCTACTCGGAGAACTTCAAGGACTTCCAGTTCAGCGCGCCGGTGACCAATCCGGATGGCTCGCACAGCTTCGTCACCAGTAACGTCGATGGCGCCAAGGTGCACGGCGTGGAGGCGGAGATCGCGGCCAAACTGAGTGCGGAGGACAAGCTGCAGCTGGCCCTGTCCTACACCCACTCGCGTCTGGGCGCCCTGATCGCCGGCTCGAACGACTATGCGCTGCCGTTCTGCCCGGCCCTGAACATCAACTGCGTCGACGTCACCGGCCACACCATGCCGCACGCGCCGACCTTCTCGGCCCAGATCCTGTACCAGCACACCTTCCGCCTCGGCGACGGCAGCAGCCTGACCCCGCGCATCTCGACCCACTACGAGACCAAGTCGGAGCTGTCGGTCTTCAACCTCGGGCCGAACGACCAGCAGGCCGCCTACACGCGCACCGATATCGGCCTGCGCTATCAGGGCGCCAAGCAGTTCTGGATCGACGCCTATGTGCGCAACGTCGGCGACGGCCGCGTGAAGACCAGCGCCATGAACGGCAGTAACGTGTGGGTGGCCCAGTATCTGCCGCCGCGCACGATCGGCATCAACGCCGGTATCGATTTCTGATCGCTACCGCCACGGGCGGGCCATCCGGTCCGCCCCGTTTTCAACCCTGAGCACACAGCATGAACGACATTCGCCTGCCGCCCGATTTCTTGTGGGGCGTCGCTACCAGCGCTTTTCAGATCGAAGGAGCGCAGCGTGAGGACGGCAAGGGCCTCTCAATCTGGGACACCTTCTGCAGCCAGCCGGGCCGGATCAAGGACGGCAGCGACGGCAGCGTAGCCTGCGACCACTACCACCGCTACCGCGAAGACGTGGACATCATCGACAGCCTGGGGGTGGACGCCTACCGCTTCTCGATGGCCTGGGCGCGGGTGCAGCCGGATGGCCGCGGCGCCTGGAACGAGGCCGGCTTCGGTTTTTATGACCGCCTGATCGACGCCCTGCTGGAGAAGGGCAAGCAGCCCCACCTGACGCTCTACCACTGGGACCTGCCGCAGGCCCTGCAGGATGAAGGCGGCTGGCTCAATCGCGATACCTGCCAGCGCTTTGCCGACTACGCACAGGAGGCGGCGCACCGCTTCGGCACGCGTGTGGCCAGTATCGCCACCCACAATGAACCCTGGTGCACGGCCAATCTCGGCCACGGCACCGGCCAGTTCGCGCCCGGCCTGCGCGATCCGGCGGCGGCGGTGCAGGTGTCGCACCATCTGCTGCTGTCGCACGGGCTGGCCATGCGCGCCATGCGCGCCCAGAACCAGCCGGCCGCGCTGGGCATCGTGCTCAATCAGTGGACGGCCGACCCGGCCACCGACAGCGCCGCCGACCATGCGCTCGCCGCGCTCGAATACGCGCGCTCGGTGCAGTGGTTCATGGACCCGATTTTCAAGGGCCGCTATCCGGAGCTGGCGCTGCGCCATCATGGCGCGCATGCTCCGCGCATCGGCGCCGGCGACCTGGAAGTGATCCATCAGCCGCTCGACTTCCTCGGTGTGAACTACTACTTCCGCGCCTACTGCAGCGCCGAGCAGCCGCCGCGCCAGGCCCCGTGCGCGCTGGGCCGCACCGACATGGGCTGGGAGATTTATCCGCAAGGCCTGAGCGAGCTGCTGCTGGCCCTGCACGCCGAGTACACGCTGCCGCCGATCTACATCACCGAGAACGGCATGGCCAGCGCCACCCCGCGCCATGACCGCGAACGCATCGACTATGTGCGCGCCCACCTCGCCGCGCTGGCCACGGCGATCGCCGGCGGTGTCGACGTGCGCGGCTACTTCCTCTGGAGCCTGCTCGACAACTTCGAGTGGGACTCCGGCTACGCCAAGCGCTTCGGCATCGTGCATGTCGATTACGCGACCCAGCAACGCACGCTGAAGGACAGCGCGCTCTGGTACCGCGACTGGATCGCCGCCCAGCGCGCCGGCCGCGCCGCTGCCTGAACTGACAAGGAGTCTGCCATGCCAAGCACTGCCTATGCCGATGGACCGCGTCTGGTGGCCGACATCGGCGGAACGCACGCGCGCTTCGCGCTCGAATCGGCGCCCGGTATCCTGAGCCAGGCCGCGACCCTGCCGTGCGCGCGCTACCAGCGCTTCGAGGACGCCGTCACCAGCTATCTGGCCTGCTTTCCCGAGCTGACGGTGCGCCACGCGGTGGTGGCCATTGCCAACCCGGTGCATGGCGACAGCATCCGCATGACCAACCACCACTGGGGCTTTTCGGTGCGCGCGGCCGCTGCCGCCCTGGGCTTCGATACCCTGCTGGTGGTGAATGATTTTGCGGCCCTGGCCATGGCCGTGCCGCAGCTGCAGGCCGCCGACCTCGAACAGGTGGGGCAGGGCAGCCGCTGCGCCGGTGCGGTGATCGGCCTGCTGGGCGCCGGCACGGGCCTGGGCGTGGCCGGGCTGGTGGAGGCGGGCGGGCGCCACTACGCGCTGCAAAGCGAAGGCGGGCACGTGGCCTTTTCGCCGCGCGACGAGCGCGAGATGCAGATCCTGCGCTACTGCTGGCGCTTTCACGAGCATGTATCGGCCGAGCGCCTGGTGTCCGGCCCCGGCCTGAAGCTGATCTACGCGGCCCTGGCCGACGCCAGCGGCGACATCCAGCCGGCGCGCCCGACGCCCGAGCAGATCATCGCGGCCGGCCTCGATGGCAGCGACCATCTGGCCCGCGCCACGCTCGATGCCTTCTGCGCCATGCTGGGCACCGTGGCGGGCGACCTGGCCGTCACCCTGAATGCCCATGGCGGCGTGTATATCGGCGGCGGCGTGGTGCCGCGCCTGGGCGGCTTCTTCGCTGCCTCCGGCTTTCGCCGCCGCTTCGAGAGCAAGGGCCGCTTCAGCGACTTCAATGCCCAGATTCCCACCTACGTGATCCGCGCCCCCTATCCAGCCCTGGCGGGAGCGGCTACCATGCTGCGAGCCCACCTGCGCCAGGAACCGGCGCGTCCGCCCATGCAAAGCGCTGCCAATGACTACCTCCATCACTAAGTCCGCCCCGCCGCCCCTGCTGTGGGTCCCCACTGGTTATTTTGCGATGGCGATGGGCTATGTGATGCTCACCAGCGTCACGGCCATCATGTTTAAGAATCTGGGCATGGACAATGGCCGCGCCGCCCAGTATTCGAGCATGCTGATACTGGCCTACACGATCAAGCCCCTGTTCGCGCCCGTGGTGGAGATGTACCGCACCAAGAAGTTCTTCGTGCTGCTGACCCAGGTGGCGCTGGCGCTGGGCTTCGCCGGCGTCGCCCTGGCCATGGGCATGCCCGATGCGATGGCCCTGATGATGGGGCTCTTCTGGATCATGTCCTTCGTCGGCGCCACCATGGACATCGCCAGCGACGGCGTCTACGTCACCTCGCTCGACACGCGCAGCCAGTCGCTGTACTGCGGCGTGCAAAGCCTGAGCTGGAATATCGGCCCGGTGTTTGCCTCGGGCGTGCTGGTCTACCTGAGCGGACGCCTGCATGCCGACGTCTTCCACCACGACCGCCACGCCTTCGGGCCGGACTGGATCGCGTCCTGGCGCGTGATCTTTCTGATCGTGGCGGTGCTGTTGCTGCTGCTGTCGCTGTGGCATGCGCGCGCCATGCCGGAAGGAGCGCGCGCGGCAGACACCCCGGCCTCGCTGGGCCAGGCCGGGCGTATCCTGCGCAATGCCTTCACCAGCTTCTTCGACAAGCCGGGCGTGTGGCGCATGGTCGCCTTTGCGCTGCTGTACCGCGTGTCGATCGGCCTGCTCGAAAAGATCGGCCCCTTCTTCATGGTCGACCCGGTCGAGAAGGGCGGGCTGGGCATGTCGAATGAGCTGCTCGGCATCGTCTACGGCACCTATGGGCTGCTGGCCGTGCTGGCCGGTTCGCTGTTGGGTGGCTGGTATGTGGCGCGGCGTGGTCTGCGCCCGGTGCTGTTCACGCTGTGCTGCACGCTGAATATCCCGATCGCCACCTTCCTCGCCATGGCCATTTATCAGCCAAGCGACTTGTACGTGATCGGCGCCGGCGTCGTGATAGAAAAATTCGCCTTCGGTTTCGGCTCCGTCGGCTTCATGATCTACCTGATGCAGCAGCTGGCGCCGGGCCGCTTCGCCACCACCCACTACGCATTCGGCACCGGCCTGATGGGCATGTGCGGCATGCTGACCGGGATGGCCAGCGGCTACCTGCAGGAGGCGCTCGGCTACGTCAATTACTTCTGGCTGGTGATGGCCGCCACCATCCCGTCCTTCATCGCCACCTGGTACGCGCCCTTCCACCATGCCGAGGAGGGCGGCGCGTGAAGTGGCTGCTGCTGGCCTGCGTGGCGCTGGCGCCCTTGGCCGGCGCCCAGAGCATCAAGCTCAATACGGTCGGCTATGCGCCGGATGCGGCCAAGCTGGCCGTGGTGCCGCGCACAGCGGCCGCTAGTTTCAGCGTGGTCGATGCGGCCAGCGGCCAGACCGTGTGGCGCGGGCCCCTGCAGGCGGCGGGCGTGTGGGATGCCTCGGGCGAGGACCTGCAGCTGGCCGATTTTTCGGCCTGGCGTCAGCCCGGCCGCTACCGCCTGCAGGTGGCCGGCCTGCCCGCCAGCGCGCCCTTTGTGCTGCAGCCGCGGCCTTACGACGCCTTGTATACGGCGGCTCTCAAGGCCTTCTACTACAACCGCGCCGGTATGGCCATCGCGGGGCCGTATGCGCGCCCGGCCGGTCATCCGGATACCGAAGTGCGCGTGCACGCCTCGGCCGCCTCGCCCGGGCGGCCCGCCGGTACGCTGATCTCCAGTCCCAAGGGCTGGTACGACGCGGGCGACTACAACAAATACATCGTCAATTCCGGCATCGCCACCTACACCCTGCTGGCCGCGCACGAGCATCTGCGCGCGCCCGGCGTGCTGGAGGAGGCGCGCTGGAATCTCGACTGGATGCTCAGCATGCAGGACCCGGCCGATGGCGGCGTCTATCACAAGCTGACCAACCTGGAATTCGACGGCATGGTGATGCCGCATCAGGCCACCACGCCGCGTTACGTGGTGCAGAAGTCGACCGCGGCGACCCTCGATTTCGCCGCCGTGATGGCGGTCGCCAGCCGCGTCTATCCGCAGCCGGCGTCGGCGCGCATGCTGCAGGCAGCGCGCGCCGCCTGGGCCTGGGCGCAGGCCCACCCGCACCAGATCTATGTGCAGCCGGCCGACGTCAAGACGGGCGAATATGGCGACGACCAGCTGCGCGACGAATTCGCCTGGGCGGCGGCGGAGCTGTTCATCACGACCGGGGAGCCGGCCTTCTACCGCGCCATCGGCCTGGAGACCCTGCCAGCCCGCGTGGCCGACTGGCAGGACGTGAGCGGGCTGGTCTACCTGTCGCTGTCGCACCACCGGCGCGCCCTGGCGCCGCCGGCCGATGTGGCCCGGATCGAAGCCGGCCTGGAGGCGCTGGCGCAAAGCCTGCTGGCGCAGTGGCGCGCTTCGCCCTACCGCATCAGCATGCGGGCCGGGGAGTTCGTCTGGGGGAGTAATGCGGTGCTGCTGAATCAGGCCATGACCCTGCTGGTGGCGAACGCGCAGCGCCCGCATCCGGACTATGTGCGCGCGGCCCAGTCGGCGCTCGACTACGTCTTGGGCCGCAATGCGCTGGGCCGCAGTCTGGTCACGGGGCAGGGCTGGAATCCGCCGCGCCATCCGCACCACCGCCCGTCCCAAGCCGACGGCATCGCCGACCCGGTGCCGGGCTTTGTGGTGGGCGGCCCGCAGCCGGGCCAGCAGGATGCGGCCCACTGCAGGCAGGCCTACCCGAGCGCCTTGCCAGCTCTGTCCTACCTCGATGACGTGTGCAGCTACGCGAGCAACGAGGTGGCGATCAACTGGAACGCGCCCCTGGTCTACGTGGCCGCCGCCCTGAACCGCTAGCGGCGGCGCGCGCTTACTTCGGCTGGATGCTGAAGTCGCCGTAGGTCTTCAGCTGCTCGAGGATGGCCTTGTCGCCGACCACCACGATCGACTGCGCTTCGGGGCTGAAGTACTTCTTGCCCATCGCGCGCACCTGCTCCGGCGTCACCTTCTGCACCAGCGGCACATACTGGCCGAGGAAGTCGGCCGGCAGGCCGATCAGCCAGTTATTGGCCAGGGTGTTGGCCACGGCGCGCTGCAGCTGATTGGTCAGCAGATAGGTGCCGGCCACATAGCGCCGGTTCATCTGCATTTCGGCGTCGCTGACCAGCTCCGTGCCGAGGCGCCGGTACTCCTTGAAGAATTCGCCCAGGGCCGCACCGGCCACCTCGTTGCGCACATCGGCCGCGCCGGACATGCGGCCGCCGAGGCGGTAGTTGATGGTGCCGGCCGAGGCGCCATAGGTATAGCCTTTTTCCTCGCGCAGATTCATGTTGACCCGGCTGCTGAAACCGCCGCCGAGGATGGTGCTGGCCATGCGCAGCGGGACATAGTCGGCCGCGGTGGCGGCGATGCCCGGCGCGCCGATGCGCAGCGTGGCCTGCACGCTGCCCGGCCGCTCCAGCATCACGAAGGCCGGCTTGGCGGCCGGCTGCACGGCCGGCGCATCGGGCGCGGCGGCGCCGTTGGCCTGCCAGTCGCCGAATGCGGCCTTGGCCAGCTTGAGCGCCTCGGCCGGGGTGATGCGGCCGCTGACCACCAGCAGGCTGCGGTCCGGGCGGAAGCGCTTGGCGTGTTCGGCGCGCAGCAGCTCCTCGCTCACCGACTGGATCGATTCCACGCTCGGGTCGACCGCGCCATACGGGTGCTCGCCGAACATCAGCTTGTTCATGGCGCGGGTAGCGCGAAAGCCCGGCTGGGCTTCCTGCACCTTCAGCGATTGCAGGGCATTGCCCTTGGCCAGGGCGACTTCCTTGGCCGGGAACACGGGCGTGCGCGCCACTTCGGCCAGCAGCGCCATCATCGGCGCGGCCTGCGAGGCGAGGGCGTTGGCGCTGACGCTGATGCCGTCATGGCTGGCGCTGGCGCCGATGGCGCCGCCCATGCCCTGGGCCAGTTCGGCCAGCGCGCGCGAATCGTGCTTGGCGCTGCCTTCATTGAGCAGGCCGGCCAGCATATTCGCAAAGCCGGGATGGGTGGCGTCGTCGGCGCTGAAGCCGGCGCCGCGCACGGCCAGCACGAAGTCCACGCGCGGCAGGCCCTGGCGCGGCACCACCCAGACTTCCAGGCCGTTGGCCAGGGTCTGGCGCGTGATCTTCGGCGCGGGGATCGGTTTGTCCTTGCCGTAGGCGGGCAGGGCGGCGGGCAGCGGCGTGTCGGCGGCGACGGCGCCCAGGGGGCCGGCCAGCAGGGCCAGGCTCACGGCGAGCATCAGTGGTTTCATCCTTGGGCTCCTCATTTCTTGTCGGCGGCCGGGGCTTTCGGGGCCGGCTTTCGGTCGATCACGGTGCGGTTGGCGCGCGTCAGATAGGTGGCGGCCACGCGCTTGATGTCGGCCGCGCTGACGCCGTCGATCCAGGCCGGAATCTGGTTCACCACCTTGGCGTCGCCCCACAGGGTCTGCAGCTTGGCCAGGGTGTCGGCGCGGTTGATGAAGCTTTCCAGCTTGTTGTTCCAGTTGGCCAGCATGCGCGTCTTCACGCGCTTGAGGGTGGCGTCGTCCACGCCGTCCTTGCTGACGCGGGCGATGTCTTCGTCCATCGCCTTGAGCACGGTGTCGGCGTCGGTATTCGGCTTGTACAGGGCGAACACGGTGAACAGGGTCGGGCCGTCGAACTCCCAGGGGCTGGTCAGACCCCACAGGCCGCTGACGTTCAGGGCCAGCTCACGGCCCTTGACCAGGCCCTGATAGAACAGCGAGGCGTCGCCGCTGGCCAGCAGTTCGCTCAGCACGGCCATGGCCGGCAGGTCCTTGCTGGTCCGCGCCGGCATCTTCCAGGCGGCGGCAATCGCCGGCACCTGGGCCAGCGCGTCGGTCTGCGACACGCGTTTTTCTTCGGTGTTCAGGCCTTCCTGGAAGTCGGTGCCGGCCGGGACCGGGCGCTTGGCGATGCCGCCGAAGTACTTCTGCGCCAGCGCGAAGCCCTGCGCCGGCGTGACGTCGCCGGCAATCGCCAGCACGGCGTTATTCGGGCCGTAGTAGTCGCGGTGGAAGGCGCGCACGTCCTCCAGGCTGGCCGATTCCAGGTCCTGGAAGCTGCCATAGCCATCGTGGTTGTTCTCCCATTTCTGGAAGGCGTGCTGGCCGATGTCGATCCACATGAAGCCGCCGTAGGGCTGGTTCTTCACGTTCACGCGGATCTCCTCCTTCACCACGTCCTGCTGGTTCTTCAGCGTCTTCTCGTTGAAGTCCAGGGTCTTCATGCGGTCCGCTTCCATCCACAGGATCGGTTCGAGCGCGGAGGCGGGCGCGGTCTCGATGTAGTTGGTGAAGTCGGCGCGGGTGGAGCCGTTGTTATTGCCGCCGCCGCCCGTGATCACCTTGTCGAACACGCCCTTGGGCGCATTCGGCGTCCCCTGGAACATCAGGTGCTCGAACAGGTGGGCGAAGCCGGTGCGGTTCTTCGGCTCGAGCCGCATGCCGACGTGGTAGACCACGCTGACGCCGACTGTCGGCGAGCTGTGGTCTTCGGTGACGACGACGGTCAGGCCGTTGTCGAGTTTTTTGACGCTGACCGGCAGCTGCCAGCGGTCGCTGTCGGCCGCGTTGGCGGCGCAGGACAGGGCCAGCCCCGCCGCCAGGGCGGTGATGCGGAATGCACGCATGGGTTCCTCGGATTCGGATTGGGTTGCACAAGGCCGCCCGGTGGGCGACGCCTGCTGCATCATAGCGAAGCGGCCCGGCTTTGGTAATAAATTGCAAATGCATATGTGGCGCCGGGACCGCGCTTGACTAAGTTGTATAGACAACATAGACTGGTCCTATCGTTCATCGAGGAGACCCAGCATGTCCGAGCACGATCCGCGTTTTGACGCCAGCCGTGAAATCCGCGCCCCGCGCGGCAGCACCCTGAGCTGCAAGAGCTGGCTGACCGAGGCCGCCTACCGCATGCTCCAGAATAATCTGGACGCGGAAGTAGCGGAGAACCCCAAGCACCTGGTCGTGTACGGCGGGATCGGCCGCGCCGCGCGCAACTGGGCCTGCTTCGACCAGATTCTGGCCTCGCTGCGCACGCTCGAGGACGACCAGACCCTCTTGATCCAGTCGGGCAAGCCGGTCGGCGTGTTCCAGACCCATCCCGATGCGCCGCGCGTGCTGCTGGCGAACTCCAATCTGGTGCCCAAGTGGGCCACCTGGGAGCACTTCAATGAACTCGACCGCAAGGGCCTGTTCATGTACGGCCAGATGACGGCCGGTTCCTGGATCTACATCGGCACCCAGGGCATCGTGCAGGGCACCTACGAGACCTTTGCCGAAGCCGGGCGCCAGCACTTTGGCGGCGACTGGGGCGGGCGCTGGATTCTGACGGCGGGCCTGGGCGGCATGGGCGGCGCGCAGCCGCTGGCGGCCACGTTTGCCGGTGCGGTGTCGCTGAATATCGAATGCCAGCAAAGCTCGATCGACTTCCGTCTGCGCACGCGCTACCTGGACAAGCAGGCGCGCGACCTCGATCACGCGCTGGCCCTGGTGCAGGAGCACTGCGCGCGGCGCGAGGCGGTGTCGATCGGCCTGCTCGGCAACGCGGCCGACATCCTGCCCGAGCTGGTGAAGCGCGCCCGCGCCGGCGGCATCAAGCCCGATCTGGTCACCGACCAGACCTCGGCCCATGATCTGATCAACGGCTACCTGCCGCAAGGCTGGAGCGTGGCCCAGTGGAAGGCCGCCCAGCAGGACCCGGCCCAGCACGCGCAGCTGAAGGCGGCCGCCGCCCGCTCGGCCGCCGTGCATGTGCAGGCCATCCTCGACTTCCACGCGATGGGCGTGCACGCTGTCGACTACGGCAACAACATCCGCCAGGTGGCGTTTGACCAGGGCGTGCAGAACGCCTTCGATTTCCCCGGCTTCGTGCCGGCCTATATCCGCCCGCAGTTCTGCGAAGGGCGCGGCCCGTTCCGCTGGGTGGCCCTGTCGGGCGACCCGGAAGACATCTACAAGACCGACGCCAAGATCAAGCAGCTGTTCCCGCAGCACGCGCGCGTGCACCGCTGGCTCGACATGGCGCGCGAGCGCATCCAGTTCCAGGGCCTGCCGGCGCGGATCTGCTGGCTGGGCCTGGGCGAGCGCCATATCGCCGGCCTGGCCTTCAACGAGATGGTGCGCAGCGGCGAACTGAAAGCGCCGATCGTGATCGGCCGCGACCACCTCGATACGGGCTCGGTGGCCAGCCCGAACCGCGAGACCGAAGCCATGCGCGACGCGACCGATGCGGTGTCCGACTGGCCGCTGCTGAACGCCATGCTCAATACGGCCGGCGGCGCCACCTGGGTCTCGCTGCACCATGGCGGCGGCGTCGGCATGGGCTATTCCCAGCATTCCGGCGTGGTGATCGTGGCCGATGGCAGCGCCGCCGCCGAGAAGCGCCTGGCGCGCGTGCTGGTCAACGACTGCGCCAGCGGCGTGATGCGCCATGCCGACGCAGGCTATGATCTGGCCATTGCCTGCGCCAAGCGTTTCGGCCTCCAACTCCCGATGGTGAAGTGATGACGACTTTTGTGCTCCAACCCGGCGCGATGACGCTGGACGACCTGCGCGCGGTGTGGCGCGCGCCCGTGCAGGTGCGCCTGGCCGCCGATGCCTACGCGGCCATCGACGCTGCCGCCGCGGCCGTGCAGGCCATCGTCGCCAAGGGCGATGCGGCGTATGGCATCAACACCGGGTTCGGCCTGCTGGCCAAGACGCGCATCCCGGACGACAAGCTGGAACAGCTGCAGCGCAACCTGATCCTCTCGCATTCGGTCGGCACCGGTGAGCTGATGAGCGAGGCCGTCACGCGCCTGGTGATGGTGATGAAGATCGCCTCGCTGGCGCGCGGCTTCTCGGGCGTGCGCCGCATCATCGTCGATACCCTGATCGCCGCGCTCAACGCCGATATTCTGCCGGCCATTCCGGTCAAGGGCTCGGTCGGCGCCTCGGGCGACCTGGCGCCGCTGTCGCACATGACGCTGGCGATTCTGGGCGAAGGCATGGTGCGCGTGCGCGGCCAGCTGCTGCCGGCGCGCCAGGCGCTGGAAGCGGCCGGCATCGCGCCGGTGGTGCTGGCCGCCAAAGAGGGGCTGGCCCTGATCAACGGCACCCAGGCCTCGACCGCGCTGGCCCTGCATGGCCTGTTCATGGCCGAACGTCTGCTGGAGGCGGGCGTGATCGCCGGTTCGCTGTCGCTCGACGCGGCCAAGGGCAGTGATGCGCCCTTCGACGCGCGCGTGCACGCCGTGCGCGGCCAGCCCGGCCAGATCGCCCTGGCTGCCATCTACCGCAAGCTGATGGAAGACAGCGCGATCCGCGCCTCCCATCTGGTGGGCGACGAGCGCGTGCAGGACCCTTACTGCCTGCGCTGCCAGCCGCAGGTGATGGGCGCCTGCCACGATCAGATCCGCCATGCGGCGCGCGTGCTGCTGACCGAGGCGAATGCCGTCACCGACAATCCGCTGATCTTCAGCGACGGCAGCGTGGCCGTGGTCTCGGGTGGTAACTTCCATGCCGAGCCGGTCGCCTTCGCGGCCGATAATCTGGCGCTGGCGATTTCCGAAATCGGCGCCATCGCCGAACGCCGCATCGCCCTGCTGATCGACGCCACCCTGTCCGGACTGCCGCCCTTCCTGGTGCGCGACCCGGGCGTGAACTCGGGCTTCATGATCGCCCATGTGACGGCGGCCGCGCTGGCCTCGGAAAACAAGTCGCTGGCCCACCCGGGCAGTGTGGACAGCCTGCCCACTTCGGCCAATCAGGAAGACCATGTGAGCATGGCCACCTATGCCGCGCGCCGGCTCGACGAGATGGCCCAGAACACGGCCACCATTCTCGCCATCGAGACGCTGGCCGCCTGCCAGGGCATCGATTTCCACCGGCCGCTCACCAGTTCACCCCAGCTCGAACACGTGCACGCCGCGCTGCGCAGCCGCGTGGCGCGTTATGATGAGGACCGTTTCTTCGCCCCCGATATCGAGGCGGCGCGCCAGATGGTGGTGGACGGCACCCTGTCGGCGGCCTGCCCGGCCTTGTTCGCGGGGCTCTACGACTGAGCACTCTGGAGGACGCGATGGATTACCAGTTCCGTTCCGGCCGCATTCCGCTGCTGGTGTCGATGCCCCATGTGGGCACCGACATCCCGGATGCGATCGCCGTGCGCATGACGCCGGCCGCCATGCGGCGCGCCGACACCGACTGGCATCTGGTGCAGCTGTATGATTTTCTTGAGGACCTGGGGGCGTCGAGCATCAGCGCGCGCTGGTCGCGCTATGTGATCGATCTGAACCGCCCGCCCGAGGACACCAATCTGTATCCGGGCCTGGATACCACCGGTCTGTGCCCGCTCGATACCTTTCACCGCGAGCCGCTTTACCAGTCGGGCCAGGCGCCCGACACGGCCGATGTGCGCGAACGCCTGGAGCGCTTCTGGCGACCCTACCACAACGCGCTGCGCCAGGAGCTGCAGCGCCTGCTCGATCTGCATGGGCGCGTGGTGCTGTGGGATGCGCACTCGATCGCCTCGGTGGTGCCGCGCTTCTTCGAGGGCAAACTGCCGGACCTGAACTTCGGCACGGCCGAGGGCAAATCCTGCGCGGCCGAACTGCAGGCCGCCGTGGTCGATGTCGCGCGCCGCCAGGACCGCTACAGCCTGGCCGTGAATGGCCGCTTCAAGGGCGGCCACATCACGCGCGTGTACGGCCAGCCGCAGGCCAATGTGCATGCGATCCAGCTGGAGATGTGCCAGTCCACCTACATGGACGAACAGGCGCCGTTTGCCTACCGTCCCGACCTGGCCGGCCAGGTGCAGCCGCTGCTGCGCCAGCTGCTGCAGGCCGCCGCCGACTGGGCCCAGCGCCGATGACACGCCTGCTGGCCCGCCATGCCCTGCTGCCCGACGGCTGGCAGCGCGACGTGCTGCTCGAATGGGACGAGGGCGGCAGCCTGACGGCCGTGCGCCCCGCAGCCGACGATGCCCATGCCGCGCGCGCCCAGTGGGTGGTGCCGGGCATGATCAACCTGCATTCGCATGCGTTTCAGCGCGCCCTGGCCGGGCTGACCGAAGTGGCGGGGGACACGCCCGACAGCTTCTGGTCCTGGCGCGAACTGATGTACCGCTTCGCCCAGCGCATCACGCCCGAGCAGATGCAGACCATCGCCGCGCAGCTGTATGTGGAGTGCCTGCGCCATGGCTATACGGCCGTATGCGAATTCCACTACCTGCAGCGCGATCCGGATGGCGCCCTGTATGCCGATCCGGCCGAGACGGCGCGCCGCGTAATCGCTGCCGCGCGCGAGACGGGCATCGGCATCAGCATGCTGCCGGTGCTGTATGCCTATGCCGGTTTTGGCGAACAGGCCTTGCGCCCGGAGCAGCGCCGCTTTCGCACCGATGCTGGCGACGTGCTGCGCATCGTCGCGGCGCTGGAGAACGAACGTGATGCGCAGGTCGAAGTGGGCGCCGCGCCGCACTCGCTGCGCGCGGCCTCGGTGGCGCAGATCCGCACGCTGATCGACGGCCTGCCGGCCGCACGCCCGCTGCACATTCACATTGCGGAGCAGATGGCCGAAGTCGAGCAGTGCCTGGCCTATGCGGCGCGCCGCCCGGTCCAGTACCTGATGGAGCAGCTGTCCATCGACGCCCGCTGGTGCCTGGTGCACGCCACCCACCTGAGCGCCGACGAATGTACGGCCATCGCGCGCAGCGGCGCCGTGGCCGGCCTGTGCCCGACGACCGAGGCGAATCTGGGTGACGGCCTGTTCCCGCTGGTTGATTTCCTGGCGCAGGGCGGGCGCTTCGGTGTCGGCAGCGACAGCCACGTGTCGCAAAGCCCGGTGGAGGAGCTGCGCTGGCTCGAATACGGCCAGCGCCTGCGCCACCAAAGCCGCAATGTGGCGGCCCAGCCGCAGCAGCGCCGGGTGGGCGATTTTCTGTGGCAGGCCGCGCTGGCGGGTGGCGCGCAGGCGGCCGGCCGGCCGCTCGGGCAGCTGGCGCCGGGCGCGCGCGCCGATCTGCTGGTGCTCGATGCCGGCCATCCGAACCTGGCGGGCGCCGCCCCCGAGCATGTGCTGGGCAGCTTGGTCTTCAGCGGGAACGACAATCTGGTGCGCGATGTGCTGTGTGGCGGGCGCTGGGTGGTGCGTGGCGGCCGCCATGCGCGCCAGGAGGAGATCGGCGCGCGCTTCAAGGCCGCCTGCGCGGCGCTGCGGAGCGCCTGATGCGGATTCTGCGTTTTGACCAGCTGACCCTGACCCCGTGGAAGAACGGCGGCGGCACCACGCGCGAGCTGCTGTGCTTTCCCGAAGGCGCCGGCACCGACCGTTTCGACTACCGCATCAGCCTCGCCACCATTTCGCGCGATGGCCCCTTCTCCAGTTTTCCGGGCGTGGACCGCACGCTGGCCCTGGTCGAAGGCGAGGGCGTGACCTTGCATGTCGGGGCCGACCAGCGTGTCGTCATCAACGAAGATACGCCGGTCTTCCAGTTCCCGGGCGAGCTGCCCGTGCATGCGGTGGTCAATGCCGGCACCACGATGGACTTCAATGTGATGACGCGGCGCGGCCATTGCCGCCACCAGTTCCGCATCCATTACGGCGAGCTGCTGCCATTCGAGTGCGAGGCCGATCTGACCCTGGTGTTCTGCGCCGATATCGACTTCGGCCTGCATGCGCCGGGGCCGGTGCGCCAGTTCGACAGCATGGTGGCCGGGCCGGGCGAGACGGTCGGCGTGTCCTGCTACAGCGGCTGCTTCTTCATCGTCGACATCAACCTGGAGGATGGCGTGCTGTGACTGCCGATCTCGTGATCACCAATGCGCATCTGGCCACCATGACCGACGGCTACGGCGAGCTGCGCGACGCCGCCCTGGCCGTGCGCGACGGCCGCATCGCCTGGCTCGGCCCGCGCGCCGAGGCCCCGCGCGCGGCGCGCACGCTCGATGCGGGCGGCGCCTGGCTGACGCCCGGGCTGATCGACTGCCATACCCACATCGTCCACGCCGGCAACCGCTCGAATGAATTCGAGGCGCGCCTCAACGGCGCCAGCTACGAGGAGATCGCGCGCGCCGGCGGCGGCATCATGTCGACCGTGCGCGCGACCCGCGCCGCCAGCGAGGACGCGCTGCTGGCCGAGAGCCTGCCGCGCGTGCGCGCGCTGCTGCGCGAAGGCGTGACCACGCTTGAAATCAAATCCGGCTATGGACTGGAGCTGGAGAGCGAGGCGCGCATGCTGCGCGTGGCGCGCCGTATCGGCACGCTGCTGCCGGTGCGGGTGCGCACCAGCTTCCTCGGCGCCCACGCGGTGCCGGCCGAACTGGCCGGCCAGGCCGATGCCTATATTGACGCCGTGCTGGCCATGCTGGCGCCGCTGCAGGCGCAGGGTCTGGTCGATGCGGTCGATGCCTTCTGCGAAAAGATCGGCTTCAGCCCGGCCCAGACCGAGCGCGTGTTCGCCGCCGCCCAGGCCCTGGGCCTGCCCGTCAAGCTGCATGCGGAGCAGCTGTCCGATCAGGGCGGGGCGCAGCTGGTGGCGCGCTACCGCGGCCTGTCGGCCGACCATGTCGAATACCTGAGCGAGGACGGCGTCCGCGCGATGGCCGAGGCCGGTACCGTGGCCGTGCTGCTGCCCGGCGCCTACTACTTTCTGCGCGAGACCCAGGCGCCGCCGCTGGCGGCCCTGCGCGCGGCCGGCGTGCCGCTGGCGTTGGCAACCGACTGCAATCCCGGCACCTCGCCGCTGACATCGCTGCTGCTGACAATGAACCTGGCCTGCACGCTGTGGCGCATGACGCCGCAGGAAGCTCTGGCCGGCTGCACGCGTGTGGCCGCACGTGCGCTCGGGCTGGCCGATGAGATCGGCACGCTGGAAGTGGGCAAACGCGCCGACCTGGCGCTGTGGCGCATCGCCCGTCCGGCCGATCTGGCGTACGCGATCGGCTTTAACCCCTGCTGGGCAGTGGTCTTTGGCGGCGAGCTGCAGACGTTTGAGGAAACGCAAACGCTACAGAAGTAAGGGAATGTAAAGTTGGGGGAGTTCGCGCAGGCATTCGCGTAGAGTGAATGTGTCGAATCAATCTCCCCTCCCCATTCACATGGGTTCACCCACGGAACGCAAGTCCCGTGGGTTTTTTATTGGCTCAGGACTTGGCCAGGCGGGTCAGGGCATCGCCGGTTACGCGGCAGATGCGCCAGTCGGGCAGCAGCTCGGCGCCCATGCCCTTGTAGAACTGGATGGCTGGCTCGTTCCAGTCGAGCACCGACCACTCGAAGCGGCCGCAGTTGCGCTCCACCGCCAGCTGGGCCAGGGTCACCAGCATCTGGCGGCCATAGCCTTTGCCGCGGTGGGCCTGTTTCACATACAGGTCTTCCAGGTACAGGCCCTTCTTGGTGAGGAAGGTCGAGAAATTGTGGAAGAACAGGGCAAAGGCCACGACCTCGCCGTCCTCGACGCCGACGATGGCTTCGCAGACGGGATGGTCGCCGAACAGGCCTTCATGCAGGCGGGCCTCGGTGGCCACCACCAGATGCTCGAGCTTTTCGAACACGGCCAGCTCGATGATCATGCCGTAAATATCAACAACGTCGCCCGGTTCGGCGGGGCGGATGGAGAAGGAACTCATGCCGCTTTCTTAAGTGCAGTAGGTTGAACGGAAGGCGCAGCGGGCGTACGCAAAGCCCAGGCCACGCTGGCCAGACACAATACCATGCCCAGCCACTCGCTGGCTCCAGGCCGGAAATTTTCAAGCTGCATCGACAGCAGCACCGAGATCACCGGCGTCACCACGCCGATGTAGACGGCCTTCTGCGAGCCGATGCGTGCGATCAGCGTGAAATAGCAGTGGAAGGCGATCACCGAGCCGAACAGCGACGGATACAGCAGGCCGCCCCAGTAGGGCAAGCCGTGCGGCATGCTGAAGTGCTGGCCCGTCAGCAGGGCAAACAGGGCGACCATCATGGTGCCCCACAGCATTGACCAGGCCATGGTCAGCATCACATTGCCCGAATGTTCGCGCACCTTGATCACCACCACATTCCCGGCCGAGGACGCGAGCGTGGCCACCAGGGCCAGCACCAGGCCGAGCAGGAAGTGGCCCTGGCCGCCGGCCAGGATATCGGTCCAGGCCTGCTGGATCGAATGGAAGAACAGCAGCACCGTGCCGAAGACGGCCACGGCCCCGGCCGCCCACACGCGCCAGGTGATGCGCTGGCCAAAGGCAAGGCGGTTGAAGATCGGATTCCAGAACACCATCAGCGAGAACAGCACGGCCACCAGGGCCGACACCAGATACTGCTCGGAGTTATAGGTGCAGACGTAGGACAGGCCGAAGGTGAAGAAGCCCTGCAGCATCATCCAGCGCTGGACTTTCCAGCCGAGCAGCAGCTTCTGCCCCTTGAGCGCGCACAGCAGGAAGAGCGTGGCGGCCGCCAGGCCAAAGCGGTAGACGACGGACACCGCGGGCGCCACCTCGCCGAGCTGCAGCGTAATGGCATAGAAGGTCGAGCCCCAGATCAGCGAGGCGATGACAAACAGAATCGGGGAGGACATGGCGAAAGTATAGGGGCTTTCGCACTTTTCTGCCGGAAACTTCCGGTGGGGATGGGGCGGACCGGCAGGCCCGCCCCGGGGAGAGACTTAGTGGGTCACGCGGGTGGTGCGGCCGTTCGACAGCAGGCGCACGCGCTCGCCCGGACGGAAGGCTTCGTCGGCTTCCTGGACGACGGCTTTCAGTTCGCCGTTGTCGAGCTTGATGGTGATTTCGAGGCCGGGGCGGTCATTCGCCGAGGCTTCGATCTTCTGGCCGATCACACCGCCGAGCACGGCGCCGGCGACGGCGGCGGCTGCCGAACCATTGCCATTGCCGATGTTCGAGCCGGCGGCGATGCCGCCCAGGGCCGCGCCGGTGGCGGCGCCGACACCGGTGGTGCGGTTCGAGATGTTGACAGTGCGCACCGATTCAACCGTGCCCATGCGAACGGTCTGTTCGTTCTGGGTTTCGTAGCCGCGGTAGTTGCTGCCCGAGTGGGTGGCAACGACACAGCCCGACAGGGCGGCAGCGGCGAGGACGATGGCGACGAGAGATTTCATAGTGTGGCTCCGTGAGGTGATTTTATTTGTCATGTCATTTCCGGTCCGGCGTTCAGAGGAGCAGGACTCGGGCAAGCTGAAGACTAAAGGAAACGGGCGGCGCCAGCCATTCATTTTTGGTAAGAATCTGTTACCAGGCAAGGTGCAGGCGCTTGTACAGGAAGCTCAGCACGAACAGCGGGCCGATCAGCAAGAAGCGCAGATCGTCGAAGAACGAGGGCTTCTTGCCTTCGATCTTGTGGCCGATGAATTGGCCGATCCAGGCCAGCACGAAAATCGCCAGCGACACGGGCAGCACGGTCAGGGCCGGCATGGCCGCGAGGATGCCGAGCGACAGCAGGGAGGCCAGCAGCATGCCCATTGCAAACGGGCGCGACAGCTTGAGGTAGTAGGCCATCGCGCCGCCGACCACGAGCAGGGCCAGCACCGGATGCAGGGCCCAGACCAGGCCCAGCAGCGAGAACACGATCAACGGGATGCAGACGCAATGAATCAGCTCATTGGTCGGATGCATGTGGCTCTCGCGGTAGGTGGCGAGCAGGCTGTCGATGGCGCGTTGCTGTTCCATGCGGGTCTCCGTCGAAGAATGTGGCGATGATTGTAACTCAGGCCGGCGCCGGCCAGACCACCGGCGGCGCGCGCCTGTGCTAAGGTGCAGGCCCATCGGATTTTCCGCCACGCCCTGCACGCCATGCACCGCAAACGCTGTTTCGATCCCGTCGTCAACGCGCACACGCGCGTGCTCATCCTGGGCAGCCTGCCCGGCGACAAATCGCTGGCCCTGCAGCAGTACTATGGGCATCCGCAGAATGCTTTCTGGCGTTTGATGTCGGACGTTTTGGCGCTCGACCTGCAAACTTTGCCTTACTCGGCGCGCTTGGATGCTTTGCTCCAGCATGGTGTCGGCTTATGGGATGTCGTGGCCGATGCGCAGCGAGCGGGGAGTCTGGACAGTGATATTCGAAACCGCGCTGACAATGATTTGTTGGCGCTGTTGGCACAACACGCGCAGATCGGCGCGCTGGCTTTTAACGGGAATCTGGCGCGGGATATTGGTTTGCGCTGCTTGGGTGGGCGGGCGAAGGACTTCAGCATTGTGGCCTTGCCCTCAAGTAGCCCGGCTCACACGATGCCGTATGCGCAAAAACTTGTGCAGTGGAAGGCGCTCCAAAAACTTCTTGATCGCTAAAGCTTGGGGTCAGCAATCAGGTGGCAAGGATGCGAAATTCTGTTGCCTTTGCAATGGGACGAACCAGGTTGCGCTCGCGCCGTAGTTCAATGATGCCGTAATTTGACATGGTTTTGAGCGTGCGCGACAAATTACTGGGCTTGCGACCTGTCTGCTCCGCCAAAGCAGAAATCGATTCCGGCTTGGTTTGCATGATGATGTGCAGCAGGCGGCGATTTTCGTCGCTCAGCACTTCAGCGAGTGATTTCATTGACGTGAACCAGATTTTTGGTTCCTTGGGCTGCGGCCTGTAATCGCCGCGGGCGATGGCCAAGACGCGGGCGCGAATGGCCTCTTGAGACATAATTCCGATTGTGATGGTTTTTCTCATCTCGTCACCTCTTGAAGCACTCGGTCCACATCTGCAAAGAAGTCCTTGATGAGCTGCTGCGCATCCTTGAAGGCATAGGGCATACCTTGATCAGAAGCACTCCTGTGCTTATGGTCATACGCCAGAATGCGCCCCGCAAATTTGAACTTCTTGGGCGGCTTGACTGCATGGGCGTTGTCGTAACCGAGGATGCGCTTGCCGTATGGCTCATGCAAGGTCAGGCTATATCGGATCCCGTGTGGGACGGCAACTGAAGGGATCACCTGCCAAGCCTCAATCTTGATCCAGTAGCCGCCACCCTGATCGAGAATCGATCCGTGTAAGTCCAGCAAAGTGGCAATGGCCGGGTCCGTACGCATCATCTAATATATCATCAGATGATATGTTGCGCCGCTTGGCTGATGACTGATCTGAGCTGCGTTGCCATGCTTAATCTCCAGTCGGGCTAACGCGACGGAGGTCAGAATTCCATGAGAGCAAGCTTCAGATGTTGATCATGCTCAGAGGCAATGTATTCGTTCCCAGATCCTCCGGTTTGATACGGCCGTGCTCGCTTTGGATCTGGTGGCGCTGCTGGACAAGGGCGTCGGCTGATGGGGCGGGGTGGCCGCGGCCCACCACAGCAGCAGCCAGGCGCGCTCAGGGCGCGTCGGCGTAGAAGGCCTCGACCGTGCCCTTCAGTTTGATGAGCATGGGACGGCCTTTGCGGTCCAGGGTGCGGCCAGCGGCGACCTTGATCCAGCCTTCGCTGATGCAGTATTCCTCGACGTCATTGCGTTCTTTGCCGTTGAAGCGGATGCCGACGTTGTGCTGAAACACAGCGGCAACGTGGTGCGGGCTGCGCGGGTCGATCGACAGATGGTCGGGCAGGGGAGGGCGTTGGGTATCGTTCATAGCCCGCTATTATTTGCCAGTTCGGCGCTTTGCACAAGGTTCAGCGCCGTTCGCGCAGGCTGCGCCAGGACAGGCCGCGGTAGCGTTTGCGCCAGACGATGATGGCGCCGGCCAGCAGCATGGCGCCGGCCAGAACCGGCGCCAGGGTCGGCACCAGCCCGGCCGCTTCCATCGGCACAGCGTCGACGGCCATGGTGGCGGCCTCGAAATGGGTGCCGCGGATGGCGCCGATCACCAGGCCCTGGTCGTTGACGGCGTTAATCAGAAACAGGCCCTGGCCGCCGCGGTAGACCGTCAGCTTGCCGGCCTGCCAGACGAAGCTGCGGCGCTCGTCCTTCAGCTGCCAGCTGCCGGCCACCTGGCCGGCGTTGTTGATGCCATTGGCGAAGCTGTCGCCCTCGCCGAGCAGGGCGCCGATGTCGATCATGCGCTGGCCGTCGAACACGAAGGCATGCCAGGCGCCGCGCGCCGTTTCGGCCGCGCCGACCACCATCCCGGCGTCGTTGATGGCGGCCGCCGCGCTCGAGCCGCCGCCCAGGGTGCCGAGGTCGCGCATGCCGCTGCGCGGGTCGTACAGGAAGGCGTGGCGCTGGTCGCGTCCGACGGCCGAGGTGCCGGTCACCTGACCGTGGCGGTTGATGCCGCTGGCCTGACTGAGGCTGCCGCCGAGCGTGCCCAGGTCCATCAGGTTGCGGCCGTCGTAGAGAAAAGCGTGGTAGCCGCCGCCCGGGGTGTCGGCAAACCCGACCACCTGGCCGGCCGCATTGATGGCGGTGCCGTAGCTGCTCTTGCCGCCCAGCGTGCCCAGTTCGCGCATGCCGTCCGCACGCGTGTACAGGTAGGCGCGCCAGTGGCCGTTGGCGTCCTTGGCCGAGCCGACCACCTGGCCGGCGTCATTGATGGCGTGGACTTCGCTCTCGTTCCCGCCCGGGAGCAGCAGTTCGGTGATGCGCGCGCCTTCGATCAGCACGCCGCGCTGGCGGCCCTTGGGGGTTTCGAGCACGGCCACGGCCTGGCCACGCGCATTGATGTCGTAGGCGACGCTGGCGGTGCCAACCGGCGCGCGGATGCCGAGCGTGGTCGCGGCCTGGGCCAGGCCGGCCAGTACGAGGGTCAGGATCAGAGCGCTGCGCTTCATGGGCCGAGACTATACACGGCCCGCGCGCCGAGCCGCGCTCAGCGCAGCCGCATCTGGCGCAGCGCGGCCAGCTTGCCCTCGTACAGGGCGCTGTCGCGGCGCGTGGTGCTGGTCTGGACGGCCAGGTCCATCTCCTCGCGCGCGGTATCGAGCTCGCCGAGCTTGTAGCTGGCCATCGCCAGCCAGAAGTGGAACTCGTGGTAGTAGGGCGCGCGCCGCACTTCGCGCCGGAAGTAGTCGCGCGCTTCGGCCCAGGCGCCGCGCCGGGCCGCCTCCATGCCCTTGTCGAAGAATTCGAAAGGCGGGTGCGGATCGAGCCGGGCGACCCGTTCGCGCAGCTGCCCGGCCTCGCCGTCCTTGCCCTGTTTGGCCAGCACCGGCACCAGATTCGACAGAATCAGGCGGTTGTCGGGATCGACCAGCAGGGCGTAGCGCAGCGTGGTTTCGGCCTGGTCGAGCAGGCCGCGGCGCGAATAGATGACGCCCAGGGTGTTGTAGGTGTTGACGAAGCCCGGATACTGGCGCACCCCGGCCGCGGCCCAGGCATAGGCGTTGTTCAGATCGCCGGCGGCCAGGCTCTCGGCCGCGCGGTTATTCATGTACATGGCCAGCACGGTGTTCTCGTCGATGGCCAGCGAGCGCAGCGCGCGCGCGTCCGGCGGCGGCAGGAAGTCGATCGTGATGGCGCTGGCCGTGTACAGGCTGGCCTCGTCGTCGCGCGCGGTGATCACCGTGCCGCCATAGGGGCGCAGCTTGCCCAGCGTGATGTTGACATGGTGGCTGGCGAACACCAGATTGCCGCTGCGGCTGAAAGTCTCGTCGACCAGCACATTCTGGTAGGTGATGTCGAGCCCCAGTTCCTTGGCAAACGCGGCCGTCAGCAGCACCAGCGACAGACAGTTGCCGGCCTTCTGCTCAAACGTCTCGGCCGGCAGGCGGGTCTTGCTGGCGTCATACTCGACCAGCAGCTGGCCCTTGGCGTACAGGGCATTGAACAGGCGCCGCTGCGGATTGCTGCCGGGTGCCGTGCGCACCGTCTGCTGCAGATAGTCGCGCATGGCGGGGCTGAGCGTGAACGCCTGCTGCACGCCGATGGGTTCGGTCGGCGGCGCGAAGGCCTGGTCGGCAAAGATGCTGGCCGGCGCGGCGCCGACTTGGGCTTGCATACTGGCGCAGCCGCTCAGCACGAGCGCGCACAGTAGGATGGCAATGCGTTTCATGTCCCCTCCAAGGATTGGGGCGGGATCGCTCTGCGGCATCCCTCCCCCAAACCAGTATCGGCGCAGCAGGGCGCCAAGTCAACCTGGGGAGGGCGCGCTTACTGGTCGCCGTGGAAGGCTTCGATCAGGTCGGCCACCAGGTCGGCCACTTCCTCGTGCGACAGGCCGAGGTGGGCGCGCGCCAGATCGCCGCCCTTGTGCCATTCGAGCGAATCGGAATGGCCCTGGTATTTCTGGATCGCCGCTTCGGCCACCAGGGACAGGGCCACGAGCGAGCGCAGCAGCTCCGCCGTGCCCTGGTCTTCGATGACGCGGTAGTCGTGGTGGTGCAGGATGCCCCAGCAGATGTCCTCGGCCAGGCCCCAGTTGCGCGCCAGCAGGCAGCCGATGGCGGCGTGGTGGGTGCTGAAGGCCTCTTCTTCGATGGCCGTGATCGGGCGTTCCGGATCGGTCACGGCGCGCGCATACACGGCCTCGTACTCGGGGAAGCGCGCGGTCAGCAGCGGCACGCCCATGTCGGCGAACAGGCCGAAGGTGTGGGCCACGTCCGGCTCGCCCACGCGCAGGGCGCGCGACAGGTGGACCATGGCCTGGGCGCGGCGGTCGGACACGTCCCAGAACGCGACCAGGGAACGGCCGCCGGCGCGGATCGCCTTGCGCGCCAGCAGGCCGGCCATCAGCGAGGCGACCTGGTTGATGCCCAGGAACAGAATCGCCTGTTCGATCGAGTTCGACTTGTGGCCGCCGCCCCAGATCGCCGAGTTGGCCAGTTTGAGCAGGGCGCCCGACATGCCGACGTCGCTCGAAATGATGCGGGCGATGTTTTCCGGCGCCGGTTGCGGCTGGGACAGCTCCTTCTGCAAGGCCATCAGCAGGCTGGGGCGGGGCGGGATGCGGATCGATTTGATCAGCGCATCAACGGCGTCGGTTCCATTCGCAGGGGAAGCAATATTGCTCATTTGACTAGCGTTGTGGCGGCGGGCACAAAAGCCAACACTGTACACGATTCACCGTGACGCCGCGATGACAGGCTGGCATCTTCTATTTCTTGTAGATGCCGGCCTCCAACACGATGTCGCCCAGCCGCAGGATATAGGTCGTCTTCGGCTCGACCTTGCCCGAGACCGGATTCTTGTAGTGGTAGTCGACCCAGCCCTTGCCCTTGTCCTTGGCCACGGCCAGGATTTCCTTGCGGTACAGCTTGCCCGAGGCGTCGGGCACATTCACCAGGTCCTTGCCGACCAGCTGGGGATTGACCGGGTGGGCCAGCACCACGCCGCTGTGGATGTCGCGCGCGTCGACATACAGGCTGCCCTGGATGAAGTCGGGGTCCTTGGCGGCAATTTTCTCGAGCAGGGCTTGCTGGCCGTGCGCGCGCCCGTAGGCGGCCGCCTTCTCGGCCATGGCAATCGCATCGGCGGCGGTGGGATCGACGGCGGCCAGCAGGGTGGCCCAAAGCAGGCTGTGCATGGTTGGCTCCTTTCCAGTGGTTAATTCGACGCGCCATTCTGGCTTGCCCACAGGCTGGTCCAGTTGCGTTGGCGCAAGCATTTGCCCGGCCCCGCCATTGACGTGTGGCAATTCGGCCGGCCCCGCCCTGCCTATGCTGGACCCATTCTCACCCACCAGGAGTTCGCATGAGCCTTGCCGATCTGCCCACCAAATTCCAGGCCTACACCCGCACCAGCATCCGCAGCGCGCGCCAGTGGGACTGGATGGCGCCCGAGCTGCAGGAAGCCGTCACCGTGCTGTCGACCGTCCTGCCGTTTCGCACCAATGCCTATGTGCTCGACCAGCTGATCGACTGGAACCGGGTGCCCGACGATCCGATCTGGCGCCTGGTCTTCCCGCACCGCGACATGCTGCCGCCCGAAGACTATGCGCGCCTGAAGCAGCTGGTACTCGGCCAGCCCGACCCGGACCGCCTGGCCACCTATGTGACGGCGCTGCGCCTGCGCATGAATCCGCACCCGGCCGGGCAGATGACCCATAATGTGCCCAGTTTCGAGGGCGCCCAGCTGCGCGGCATCCAGCACAAATACCGCGAGACCGTACTGTTCTTTCCGGGCGCCGGCCAGACCTGCCACGCCTACTGCACCTTCTGCTTCCGCTGGCCGCAGTTCGTCGGCATGGACGACTACAAGTTCGACGCGCGCGCCTCGCACGAGCTGGTGGCCTATCTGCGCGCCCACCCGCATGTCAGCGATGTGCTGATCACCGGCGGCGATCCGATGATCATGAATGCGCGCGCCCTGGCCGCCGTGATCGAGCCGCTGCTGGTGCCGGAGCTGGGCCATGTGCAGAACATCCGCATCGGCACCAAGTCGCTCGCCTACTGGCCGCAGCGCTTCGTCACCGACCGCGACGCCGACGAGGTGCTGCAGCTGTTCGAGAAGGTGGTCGCCAGCGGCCGCCAGCTGGCCATCATGGGCCACTACTCGCATGCGGCCGAACTGCGTCCGGCCGTGGCCCAGCGCGCCGTGCGCCGCATCCTCGGCACCGGCGCCACCGTGCGCATGCAGGCCCCGCTGATCCGCCACGTGAACGAAGACCCGGCCAGCTGGGTCGAGCTGTGGACCACGGGCGTGCGCTTGGGGGCCATCCCCTACTACATGTTCGTCGAGCGCGACACCGGCCCGCGCGAGTATTTCGCGCTGCCGCTGGCGCGCGCCTACGAGGTGTTCAGCGAGGCCTACCGCCAGGTGTCGGGGCTGGCGCGCACGGTGCGCGGCCCCTCGATGAGCGCCTTCCCCGGCAAGGTGCTGATCGACGGCCTGCCCACCATCGGCGGCGAAAAGGTGTTCGCGCTGCAGTTCCTGCAGGCGCGCGACGCCAGCCTGGTGCGCCAGCCCTTCTACGCGCGCTTCGATCCGCAGGCCACCTGGCTCGATCAGCTCAAGCCCGCCTTCGGCGCCGAGCGCTTCCCCTTCGAGCTGGCGGCGCCGCGCATCGTGCCGCTGCACCCGACGTCGGCGCTGGCGGCCTGAGGGCGTCATGGCCGGCGCACCGCTCCACAGCGAAGCCCTGCCGGGCCAGGCGCCGCTGGGCGCCTTGCGCCTGGCCGGCTGCGTGTTCCTGCCGTATGCGCTCGGCCACTTCCTGTCCTCGGCCCTGCGCACGGTGAATGCGGTGCTGGCGCCCGAGATGATGGCCAGCCTGGGGCTGGACGCCACCGGCCTGGGCTGGCTGACCAGCGTGTTCTTCTTCAGCTTCGCGCTGGTGCAGCTGCCGATCGGGCTGGCGCTGGACCGCTTCGGCCCGCGCCGCGTGCAGCCCGTGCTGCTGGCGCTGGCGGCCTGCGGGGCCTGGCTGTTCGCCCGGGCCGAGTCGCTGATGCTGCTGGCGCTGGCGCGCGCCCTGCTCGGGGTGGGCCTGGGCGGCTGCTTCATGTCGGCCGTGAAGGCCCTGGCCACCTGGGTGGCGCCGGCGCGCCTGCCCTCGGTGCAGGGCTATCTGATCGCCGCCGGTGGCCTGGGCGCGGCCAGCGCCACCCTGCCGGCGCGCGCCTTGCTGCCGGCCTGCGGCTGGCGCGGCGTGTTTCTGCTGCTGGCCTGCGCAGCCTTGCTGGTGGCCCTGGCCATCTGGCTGCTGGCGCCGCGCGCCCATGCGCGTCCGGCCGGTACGCCGCCGGCCGTGGCGGCGGTGCTGCGCACCCCGGCCTTCTGGCGCACGGCGCGCCTGATGCTGCTGCCGCATGCGGTCTTCTTCGGCATCCAGGGCCTGTGGATCGGGCGCTGGCTCAGCGACGTGGCGCACCTGAGCGACCAGCACGTGGCCTGGCTGCTGTATCTGGGCATGGCCGGCGTGATCTTCGGCGCCATCGGGGTCGGCATGCTGACCGAGTGGGCGGCGCGGCGCGGCATCGCCGCGCTCGACCTGGCGGCGGCCGGCGTGGCCCTGTTCGTGCTCGTGCAGCTGGCGATGGTGGCCGGCTATGTGCCGGCGATGCCGCTGCTGTCGGTCGCCTTCACCCTGCTTGGCACCTTCACCGGCATGGACTATGCGATCGTGGCGGCGGCCATGCCGCGCAGCCTGACCGGGCGCGCCGCCACCTGTCTGAATCTGCTGATCTTCAGCGTCGCCTTCCTGGTGCAGGCCGGCTTCGGCCAGCTGCTTGGCTTGTGGCGCCCGCTCGGCGGACATGCGCCGGAGACGGCCTGGCGCGTCGCCCTGGCCTGCCTGGTGGCGCTGCAGCTGCCAGGCCTGCTCGTGTACCTGCGCGAACGCAGGGTAGAATCGGGGTCTTTCATCCATCACTGCAAGGAAGACCATGAGACTGCTGCGTTACGGCCGCCCCGGTAAGGAAAAGCCGGGCATGCTCGACGACGAAGGCCGCATCCGCGACCTGTCCGCCATCCTCCCCGATATCGACCCGAGCGCGCTGGCGCCGAAAGCCTTGCGCCAGCTGGCCAAGCTCGATCCGCGCAGCCTGCCGCTGGTGCGCGGCACGCCGCGCATGGGCGTGCCGGTCAAGGGCGTGGGCAAATTCATCGGGATCGGCCTCAATTACGCCGACCATGCAGCCGAAATGGGTTCGCCGATTCCGAGCGATCCGGTGATCTTCCTGAAGGCCACCAGCTGCCTGTCCGGGGCTGACGATCCGATCATGCTGCCGCGCGGCTCCAAGCGCACCGACTGGGAAGTCGAGCTGGGTGTGGTGATCGGCACGCGCGCCCGCTATGTCGAGGAGAAGGACGCGCTGCGCCACGTGGCCGGCTACTGCGTCGTCAACGATCTGTCCGAGCGCGAGTTCCAGAAGGACCGCGGCCCGCAGTGGGACAAGGGCAAGGGCTGCGACACCTTCGGCCCGGTCGGCCCCTGGCTGGTGACGCCCGACGAAATCTACGACGAACAGGACCTCGACCTCTACCTGGACCTGAACGGCAAGCGCATGCAGACCGGGAATACCAAGACCATGATCTTCAGCGTGGCCACCCTGATCGCGCGCGTCTCCACCTACATGACGCTGGAGCCGGGCGACATCATCGCCACCGGCACCCCGCCCGGCGTGGGCATGGGCCGCAAGCCGCAGCGCTATCTGAAGGCCGGCGACCAGGTCCGCCTCGGCATCCCCGGCCTGGGCGAGCAGCAGCACGAGGTCGTGGCCTTCAAACTCTGAGGCCTAGACGGTGAGCGCGACCTCGAGCCGCGCCACCAGTTCTTCGAGTTCGGCCTCGCTGATGATGAAGGGCGGGGCCAGCAGCACATGGTCGCCGCTGCGGCCATCGACGGTGCCGCCCATCGGATACACCATCAGCCCGGCCGCCATGGCCTGGGCCTTGACCTGGGCGTGAATCTGGCGCTCGGGCGCGAACGGGCGCGCGCTGGCGCGGTCCTCGACCAGCTCCAGAGCCAGCAGCAGGCCGCGCCCGCGGATCTCGCCCACATGCGGATGCTGACCGAAGCGCGCCTCGAGCAGATGGCGCAGCTGGGCGCCGCGCAGGCGCACTTTGTCGAGCAGCTTGTCGCGCGCGATGGTCTGCTGCACGGCCAGGGCGGCGGCCGCCGCCACCGGGTGGCCCAGATAGGTATGCCCATGCTGGAAGCTGCCGCTGCCCGCGCGCAGCACGTCCACAAGCGCGCCGCGCGCCAGCATCGCGCCGATCGGCTGATAGCCGGCGCCCAGGCCCTTGGCCACGGCCACGATATCGGGCAGCACCTGCTCCTGCTCGAAGGCGTACAGGCTGCCGCAGCGGCCCATGCCGCACATGACTTCATCGAGAATCAAGAGCAGGCCGTATTTGTCGCATAGCGCACGCACGCCGGCGAAATAGCCGGGTGTCGGTGTCAGCGCGCCGGCCGTGGCGCCGCCCACGGTTTCGGCCACAAAGCCGATCAGGGTCTCGGGCCCGGCGTCGATGATGGCCGCTTCCAGTTCGGCCAGCAGGCCGTCGGTGTAGTCCTGCAGGCTCTGGCCCGGCGCCCGTCCGCGATAGGGATAGCAGGGCGAGACGTGGATGGCGTCGGCCAGCAGCGGCGCGAACGGCGCGCGCCGCCAGGCATTGCCGCCGACGCCGAGCGCGCCCAGGGTGTTGCCATGGTAGCTCTGGCGGCGCGCGATGAAGCGGCGGCGCGTGCTTTCGCCTTTCTCCAGACAGACCTGGCGCGCGAACTTGAGCGCCGCCTCCATCGCCTCCGAGCCGCCCGACACCAGGTAGACCTGATCGAGGTCGCCCGGCGCACCACTAGCCAGCACTTCGCCCAGGGCCTCGGCCGCGATACTGGTGAAAAAGCCCGTGTGGGCATAGGCCAGCTGGTCGATCTGCGCATGCATGGCGGCCAGCACGGCCGGATGCGCATGCCCGAGCGAGGACACGGCCGCGCCGCCGCTGGCATCCAGATAGCGGCGCCCGCTATGGTCGGTGATCCAGCAGCCGGCGGCCTGGATGGCCAGCGGCGGGGTGCTGCGCAGACTGCGGTGCATCAGGTGGCTCATGGTGCGGCTCCTTGAGGGGACAATCGCGCCATGCTAGCCCGATTTGCGCGCCTGTGCCTTGATCCGCGCCGCGCAGGCTTCTCATTTACGTGCCGCTGTGCCAGACTGCGCGCATGAGCGAACGCCTTGGTCCCATTCCCCCCGAGCAGATGAACGACGCCCAGCGGCGCGTGGCCCAGGCCATCATCGACGGCCCGCGCGGCGCCCTGTACGGCCCCTTCGTGCCGCTGCTGCGCAGCCCGGAGCTGATGGACTGCGCCCAGACCATGGGCGAGTACCTGCGCTACCGCAGCGCGATCGGCACCCGCCTGTCCGAGCTGGCCATCCTGGTCACCGCGCGCGTCTGGAACCAGCCGGTCGAATGGGCCATCCACGCGCCGATCGCCCTGCAGGCCGGCATCGGCCAGGACCTGATCGACGCCATCGGCGCGCGCCAGCGCCCGGCCGCCATGGCCGAGGATGAAGCGGCCGTGTATGACTTCTGCCACGAACTGCATACGACCCGCCAGGTCAGCGATGCCACCTATGCGCGCGCGCTGGCCCTGTTCGGCGAAGCCGGCGTGGTCGACCTGATGGGACTGAACGGCTACTACACCCTGCTGGCCATGGTGATGAATGCCGCCCGCACCAGCGTACCGCCGGGCAGCGCAGCCGCGCTGCCGGACTGAGCTAGAATGAATTTTTTTGTATCGTCGCCACCCATGATCCTGCGTTCCCTGCTGCTTGCCTGCTGCCTCGCGCTGCCCGTGCTGTCCCCCGCCTTTGCCGCCGATGCCGACGACGCCAGCGTCCAGGCCCCGACCCGGCTCGATGCCTCGGTGGTCAAGATCCTGTCCTCGCTGCGCCCGCCCAACCACTTCCAGCCCTGGAACAAGTCGAATACCCAGGAGATCAGCGGCTCCGGCGTCATCATCGAGGGCAAGCGGATTCTGACCAATGCCCACGTGGTCAACTACGCTAGCCAGATCCAGGTGCAGGGCCACCAGGGCGGCGACAAGTACCCGGCGCGCGTGGTCGCGATCGCGCGCGGCATGGACCTGGCCCTGCTCAAGCTCGACGACGAATCCTTCTTCGACAAGCGCCCGCCGATGCCGCGCGCCGACAAGCTGCCGGCTGTGCGCGATGCCGTCTTCGCGATGGGCTTTCCGATGTCCGTGAATTCGCTCTCGATCACCAAGGGCATCGTCTCGCGCGTCGAGTTCACCAATCTGGGCGCGGGCGTGTCCGGCCTGCGTCTGCAGGTCGATGCCGCCATCAACCCCGGCAACAGCGGTGGCCCGGCGGTGGCCGACAACAAGATGATCGGCATCGCCTATGCGACCCAGGGCAATGCCCAGAACATCGGCTACATCATCCCGAATGCCGAGATCGACCTGTTCCTGGCCGACGTCGCCGACGGCCGCTACGACGGCAAGCCGGCCCTGTGGGATGTATTCCAGGCGCTCGAAAGCCCGGCCCTGCGCAGCTTCCTGCAGGTCGGGCGCGAAGTGCAGGGCGTGGTCGTGCACAAGCCCTACCGCACCGATGCCGACTACCCGCTGAAAGAGATGGACGTGGTCACCCACATCGGCGACACCCCGATCGACAACCAGGGCATGATCGCGCTGGACGCGAATACGCGCGTGATCTTCCGCTACCGCGTGCAGCAGATCGCCAGGAACGGCAAGGTCCCGCTGACCGTGCTGCGCGGCGGGAAGACGCTGAAGGTGGAGGTGCCGGTCACCAGCGAGCGCCCGGCCCTGATCACGGACCTGAAGGGCGAATACCCGTCCTACTTCATTTACGGGCCGATCGTGTTCGGCCGCGCGACCACGGAATTCCTGAATAATCTGAGCGGCTCGCAAAGCTGGTGGCAGCTGTCGACCTATGACGCCAGCCCGCTGGTCACGCGCCGCATGGCCATGCCGGACGCGAACCGGCAGGAACTGGTGGTGGTGTGCTCGTCCTTCTTCCCGCACAAGCTGGTGCGCGGCTACGGCAACCGCTTCACCTCGGTGGTCTATTCGATCAATGAGGTGCCGGTAAAGAGCCTGCGCCACCTGGTCGAACTGCTGCGCGACGCCAAGGACGAGATGATCGTGATCCGCTTCGATCAGCGCGAGGGCGAGACCATCGTGCTGCCGCGGCGCGAAGTGCTGGCATCGACCGACGCCATCCTCGCCGAAAACGGCATCCGCGCCCAGGCCTCGGCCGACATGCTGGCCGTGTGGCAGGCCAAGGCCGCGGCCGGGCGCTGAGGCGCAATCAGGCCAGGACTTTTTTCAGCCAGGCGCTGATGTCGCGCACTTCTTCCATGCAGGCCGAGTGCTCCATCATGTACTCGTGCCACTCGACCTGATAGCCAAGCTGCGCGAGCAGGGCGCGCGAAGCTTCGGCGCGCGCCAGCGGAATCACCGGGTCCATGCGTCCGTGCGCCATGAAGATCGGGGTCTCCAGGCCGGCCGGCGCGCGCTCGGCGGCCAGCTTGTCGGCCAGCGGCGCATAGCCGGACAGGCACATCAGCCCGGCCAGCTTTTCCGGATAGCGCAGGCCGGTCTGCAGTGTCATCGCGCAGCCCTGCGAGAAGCCGGCCAGCACGATGCGGTTGGCCGGTACGCCGCGCGCCCGTTCGCGCGCGATCAGGTCTTCCACCAGCTTTTGCGAGGCGCGCAGGCCGGCCTCGTCCTCGCGCCGCACCAGATCGGTGCCGAGGATGTCGTACCAGGCGCGCATCACATAGCCGCCATTGATCGTCACCGGCATCTCCGGCGCGTGCGGGAAGATGAAACGGATGGCGGGCAGGCCGCGCAGATCGAGTTCGCGCGGGATGGTCGACCAGCCATGGCCGCTGTCGCCCAGGCCGTGCAGCCAGATCACCGAGATGCTCGGCATCGGGCCGGTGTCGAATTGGATATGGTCGATTACCTCAGTCATGCGGATTCCTTGGGTTGGAGGGCCGATTTCGGGCGGAAGGCCGCGCACACCTCGGGGCGCGTCTCCATCCAGGGCGCGCCGATCAGGTCCAGGCAATAGGGCACGGCGGCGAACACACCGCGCACCACCGGCTTGCCGTCGGCGTCCTTCAGGCCTTCGAGCGTTTCCTTGATCGCCTTGGGCTGGCCCGGCAGGTTGATGATCAGGGCCGCGTGATCGGGCGTCTCGCGGATCACGGCGGTCTGGCGCGACAGGATCGCGGTCGGCACGAAATGCAGCGAGACCTGGCGCATCTGCTCGCCGAAGCCCGGCATCTCCTTGGTGCCGACGGCGCGCGTGGCCTCGGGCGTGACGTCGCGCCGCGCCGGGCCGGTGCCGCCCGTGGTCAGCACCAGATGGCAGCGCGCCACGTCGACCAGCTCGCGCAGCGTGGCTTCGATCTGCGCCTGCTCGTCGGCGATCAGGCGCTGCTCGAGCACGAAGGGCGTGCTGACGGCGGCCGCGAGCCACTCGGCCAGGGCCGGCAGGCCCTTGTCCTGATACACGCCGCTGCTGGCCCGGTCGGAAATCGAGACCAGGCCGATCTTCATCTCATTCATCCGCGTCCTCGTCGGGCGCATCGGCGTCGGCATCGGCCGCGTCCCCGGCGGCGGCGGCCTTGGCCGCCTCCAGATCCTTCAGCACCTGGAAGATTTCACGGAAGGCCTTGGGCGGCTTGTTCTCGGACTGCTCCTTGCGCGCATTGCGGATCAGGGTGCGCAGGTGCTGCACGTCGAGCTCCGGGTATTCCTCGGTCAGGGCGGTCAGGGCCTTGTCGTCGGCCAGCAGCTTCTCGCGCTTGCGTTCGAGCGCGTGCAGGGCGGCCGCATCGGCCTTGGAGGCGCCGCGCCAGCCCTCGATGGTGCGCCGGATCACGGCCACTTCCTCGGGCTCGAGCTCGCGCATCTTCTTGCCGACGAATTGCAGCTGGCGCTTGCGCCCGCCGAAGTCCTTGATGCCCTGGCAGACCAGAATGGCTTCGAGCAAGCCTTCCGGCATCGGCACGCGCTTCACGCGGTCGCGCGGCTGGTCGACCAGTTCCTTGCCCAGATCGGCGAGCTCTTGCACTTCGCGCTTCTGCGCGGATTTGGACGGACGTTCGTATTCTTGTTCGAACTCGGAGGACTTGAAGCCCACCGAGCCGCGATTGGCATTAGGCATAGTCGGTGTCCCGCTTGCGCGGGCCCTTTCAGTAAAAACGGTAAACGGCTGCTATGATACCGCCTTGGCCGTTTGACCACGATTTTTCCCATGACCGATTCTGTTTTCATCCACACCCAAGCCCAGCTCCAGGAACTGGCGCAGGCCGCCCTGGCCTATGCGCGCCAGCTGGGCGCCAGCGATGCCGCCGTCGAGATCAGCGAGGGCAGCGGGCTGGCCGTGACCGTGCGCCGCGGCAAGGTGGAGACGATCGAGCAGAACAAAGACAAGGGCATGGGCATCACCGTCTATGTCGGCCAGAAACGCGGCAATGCCTCGACTTCGGATTTTTCCCAGGCCGCGCTGCGCGCCACGGTCGATGCCGCCTACAACATCGCGCGCTTCACGGCCGACGACCCCTGCGCCGGCCTGGCCGACGCCGACATGCTCGAACTGGCCCCGCGCGACCTGGCCCTGTGCTACCCCTGGCTGATTTCGAGCGAGGACGCGGTGGCCCTGGCCCAGCGCTGCGAGGCGGCCGCCTTCGCCGTCGATCCGCGCATCAGCAATAGCGAAGGCGCCAGCGTGTACGTGCAGCAATCGCATTTCGTCGCGGCCAATACGCGCGGCTTCATGGGCGGCTATCCGTATTCGCGCCACACGCTGTCGGTCGCCCCGATCGCCGGCAAGGGCGCCAAGATGCAGCGCGACGACTGGTATTCCTCGGTGCGCGACCCGCGCAAGCTTGCCGATCCCGAGGCCGTCGGCCGCTACGCTGCCGAGCGCGCGCTGGCGCGCCTGAACGCGCGCAAGCTCGACACGCGCCAGTGCCCGGTGCTGTTCGAGGCGCCGCTGGCGGCCGGCCTGCTGGGCGCCTTCGTCCAGGCCACCTCGGGCGGCGCCCTGTACCGCAAATCGAGTTTCCTGCTCGACTCCCTGGGCCAGCAGGTCTTCCCCAAGCACATCCGCATCAGCGAGGACCCGCACATCGTCGGCGGGGTCGGCTCGGCCCCGTTCGACGAAGAAGGCGTGCGCACCCAGAAGCGCGACGTCGTCAGCAAGGGCGTGGTGCAGGGTTATTTCCTGTCCTCGTATTCGGCGCGCAAGCTCGGCATGCAAACGACGGGCAATGCGGGCGGCTCGCACAATCTGGCCCTCACCTCGAGCAAGACGCGCGCCGAGGACGACTTCGCCGGCATGCTGCGCAAGATGGACCGCGGCCTGCTCGTCACCGAGCTCATGGGCCAGGGCACCAATTACGTCACCGGCGACTACTCGCGCGGCGCGGCCGGCTACTGGGTCGAGAACGGCGTGATCCAGTACCCGGTCGAGGAAATCACCATCGCCGGCAATATGAAACAGATGTTCGCCAACATCGTGGCGGTCGGTAACGACGTGCTCGTGCGTGGTACCAAGCAGACGGGTTCCATCCTGATCGACAACATGGTGGTGGCCGGAAGCTAAGAATCGGCTACACTTGGCGGTGGAGTTCCCTGAAACCAAAATTAGGAGACACACCCCATGGAACGTCGTTCCTTTCTGAAGAAAGCCGCCGTCGGCGGCGCGGCCGGCGCTCTGGCGGCTCCGGCCATTGCCCAGTCCCTGCCATCGATCAACTGGCGCCTGGCATCCAGTTTCCCCAAATCCCTCGACACCATCTACGGCGCGGCGGACACCTTCGTCAAACGCGTGTCGCAGCTGACCGGCGGGAAGTTCAATATCCGCGTGTTTGCCGCCGGCGAGATCGTGCCGGGCCTGCAGGTCATGGACGCGGTCCAGGCCGGCACGGTCGAGTGCGGCCACTCGGCCTCCTACTACTACTTCGGCAAGGACCCGACTTTCGCCTTCGACTGCGCCGTGCCCTTCGGCCTCACTTCGCGCCAGCATGCCGCCTGGTACGACCAGGGTGGCGGGCGCGAACTGCTGCGCGAGTTCTTCCGCGGCTACGGCATCGTCAACTTCATGGGCGGTAACTCGGGCACCCAGATGGGCGGCTGGTACCGCAAGGAAGTCAAGACCGTGGCCGACCTCAAGGGCCTGAAATTCCGTTGTGGCGGCTATGCCGGCCGCGTGCTCGAGCGCCTGGGTGTGGTGCCGCAGCAGCTGGCTGGCGGCGACATCTACCCGGCCCTGGAAAAAGGCACGATCGATGCGGCCGAGTGGGTCGGCCCCTACGACGACGAGAAGCTCGGCTTCTACAAGGTGGCGCCTTACTACTACGCGCCGGGCTGGTGGGAAGCGGGCGCGGCCTTCTCCTTCTACGTCAACATCAAGGAATGGGAAAAGCTGCCCAAGGAATACCAGGCGGCGATCGAAGCGGCTTCGTATGAATCGCACGTGGTGATGCAGGCCGAATACGACGCCAAGAACCCGGCGGCGCTGGCGCGCCTGATCAAGAACGGCGTCAAGCTGCGCTATTTCGACAATGCGATGGTCGAGGCCTGCCACAAGGCCGCGGTCGACGTGATGGAAGAAGAAGCGGCCAAGAACGCCAAGTTCAAGAAGATCTACGAACCCTGGAAGCGCTTCCGCCACGACCAGAACCTGTGGAACTCGGTGGCCGAGCTGCGCATGCAGGAATATCTGGTGAAAATCGTTAAGTAAAAGAAAAACGGGGTCAGACCCCGTTTTTCCGAACAGAACAACCGGGGCCTGGCCCCGGTTTTTTTTTAGCCGCGCAGGCTGCGCAGCATCGGTTGCAGCACTGCTTCGCCGAGCTTGGACGAACGGGCGCCGTCCCAGCCGCTGAGCTCGTCCGGATCGTTGGCATTGTCCTTGAACGGCAGTTCCAGCGTCAGCGACACGCAGCCGAACTGGTGGGTGACCCAGGGCGAACCCATGGTCAGCACCTCGTCGGTGTAGGGCGCGGGCGGGTAGCCGTGCACGTCCTGGAAGTCGGGGCTGGCGATCTTGAAGTCCTCGATGAACTTCTGCTGGGCCGCGGCCTGGGCCGGGGTGAAGCTGGGCAGGGCCTCGCTGCCGGCCACGAACACATAGGGCAGGCCTTCGTCGCCGTGGACGTCGAGGAACAGGTCGACGCCGGTGGCCAGCATCTTCTGGCGCACCAGATACACCTCGGGGCTGCGCTCCAGGCTCGGGTGCAGCCATTCACGGTTGAGGTTAGCGCCGGCCGCATTCGTGCGCAGATTGCCGCGCACCGAACCGTCCGGATTCATATTCGGCACCACATAGAACACGGCGTCCTGCAGCAGCTGGCGGGCGAAGGGATTGGCCTTGTCGAGCAGGGCATCGAGCATGCCTTCAACAAACCATTCGGCCATGGTCTCGCCCGGGTGCTGGCGGGCGATCACCCAGACCTTCTTGGCGGCGTCCGGGTTGCCGATCACCAGCAGATTGAGGTCGCGCCCGTCGAGCGTCGTGCCCAGGTCTTCCAGCGCCACCCAGGGCGAGCTCTGGGCATGGGCCAGCAGGTCCTGGTGGCGTTCCCACGAATACGGCTCGAAATAGGCGTAGTAGACGCTGTCTTCCTCGGGCGTGTGGCTGATGGTCAGCACCTGGCCGTCGAAGTTGGTCGGCACGCGGAACCAGTTGACGCGGTCGTAGCTGGCCATTGCGCGGTAGCCTTCCCAGCCGGCCGGATAGGCGGCCTGGCCGGCATTGAGCAGGCGGATCGTGCAGTCCTGGTCCTTGCCGCCCTGCAGGCGGAAGTGGAACCACTGGATGATGTCGGCCGCACTGTCTTTGCGGATGTTCAAATCGATGGCGTCGGCGCTTGTGGCGCTCACGACCTCGATGGCGCCAGCGTCAAACTGGCTGCTGATTTTGATGGACATGGTGTGTTCAAAGTGGCTGGAAAACCCGCGATTGTACCGCGAAGCCTTTGCGCGCCCGCAAATTCGCGGCCGGCGCGCGCTGCTAGGGTGGCGGGGCCTGCGTCTGAGCCCGCGCCGGCCCCTGATCGCGGCTCAGCCTGGAGTAAGCATGCACGTGGCACGTCCCCATATCGACCAGCTCGAACACAAAATCACCGATCTCGCCCTGGCCCTGGCCCAACTGGCCGAGAGCCGCGAGCTGCACGAGTTGCAGCGCCTGATCCACTTTCCCGGCTGGACCACGCCGGCCGAACTGGGCTTCGTCCACAGCCTGCTCGACGCCATGCTGAGCCAGGCCGCCCTGCTGCGCCGTCTGCAGGGCGAACTGTTGCAGAACGGTAGAAAAGTGGCCCCACGCGATTAATTGCGGCGCGCCGGCGGGCTACAATGCAGGCATGTCCTTACGCCTGCTGTCCGCCCTGTTCCTGTGTCTGCTCACCGGCCTGGCCGGGGCTGTGCCCTTGCGCCTGTGCCAGGATGTGCGCGGCCATCTGCCGCTCGAAGGACCGGACGGCACGGGTGTGCTGGACCGCCTGCTGCGTGAGGCCGCGCGCGAGGCCGGTATTGAACTGCAGGTGTATGCGGCCCCGGTGGCGCGCTGCCGCGAGGAGATGCGCGCCGGCCTGGCCGATGCCTATCCGCTGGCGCCGTTCAGCGCCGAGTTGACCGGCTATATGATCTATCCCGAAAAGCAGGGCCAGCCCGATGCGGCGCGCGCCCTGCTGACGACGCGGGTGGTGGCCGTGCGCCGCCTGCATGGCCCGCAGCAGTGGGATGGCAAGCATTTCAGCCAGCTCGACGGTCCGGTGCTGGCCATGGCCGGCACGCTGACGCCGGGCGCGGTGGCGCGCGCCCATGGCCTGCCCTTCGACAATGCCGCGCCCAGTGTCGAACAGAATCTGGAAAAGCTGCTGGCCGGACGCGGTTCCCTGTTCCTCGTGGTCGAGCCGCATGTGCTGCCCTTCATGGCGCGCCCGCAATTTGCCGGCAAGCTCGAGATCATCGACAAGCCGGTGGTCGAGCAGCGCATGTACATCGCGCTGACGCGGCGTTTCTACGCGCGCTATCCGCAACAGGCCGAGCATTTCTGGGCGGCGGCCGCGCGCCTGGCCCACGGTCCGCAGTACAGGGAGGCGCTGGCCGAAGCCCTGCGCGCGTCCCGCAACGACTAGGCGGGCCTACTCAAAACGTTTGTGGAAGGCGGCGTCGGCCTCGGGCGTGTCCGGGTCTTCGCGCCGCATCGCCGCCAGCACATGGGCCTGTGCCGGCTGTGCCAGCTGGCGGTACAGGGTGCGCGCCAGCGCATAGGCCTGGGCGCCGGGCCAGGGATCGGGCAGCAGCTCGACCGGCAGATACGGATCATGCAGCTGCACGCGCCGGTAGGCGTGAATCAGCAGGCTGCGCAGCAGATAGGCGTGGGCCGGATCGGGCCGGCCTTCCGCCGCCAGCAGGGCCGGCAGCGGGGCAAAGCGTTCGAGGAATTCGGCATACCCGGCCGTCACGGCGCGCAGGTCCCAGCCGCTCGCGACCAGCTCGGCCAGCGGGCGTGCCGCCATGCCGTCCTGGGCCGCCGCGCTCCAGACGAACACCTGATCGCCCAGCTGCAGGCGCGCCAGCGTGGCCGCCAGCAGGGCCGGTTCGGCCGCCGCATGGCCGAACAGATGCGGGGCCAGCTGGCCAAAGCCCAGCCATTCCAGTTCCTTGCGCAGCTGGCTGCGCCGGGCCGGATCGAGATGGGCGGCCTGCACCATCGTCCAGCGCCCGTCCCAGTGCAGCACCAGCGGCGCGTAGATGCGCCGGTTGGCCCGTTCCAGATGGGGCAGGGCGCCGGGCAGCAGCGCGTAGGCCGCGCGCCGGCCGTCGCGCGTGGCGCCCAGCCAGCCTTCCTGGGCCAGACGGAACACGCTGGTGCGCACCAGCCGGTCGTTGACGCCGAACGGCGCCATCAGTTCAATCAGACTGCCGAGCCAGACGGCGCCGCCGTGCGGGGCGATGGCATCGCCGAACACGGTCATCACCAGGGATTTGGCGCGCGGCGGCGCGTCGGCCAGGAAGCGCGCGGCCCAGTCGTGGCTTGTCAGAGTTTTCATTCAGAAAGAATTGTAGTGGATTTTGCCTATCGTCGGCCGCTACGAGATACAGAATCTAAATATGAGTCATAAAATATGTGTACAACGTATATTGTGTATCGTATCATCAGCGCTCCCCGAGGAGGACCCACATGTACGCACAAATGGTGGACACCGGCCTGACGCAAGTGCGCACGGCCGCAGACATGGATGAACAGGAAGCGGCCTTCCAGGCGCGCATCGACGCCGGCGTGAAGATCGAGCCCAAGGACTGGATGCCCGAGGCCTACCGCAAGACCCTGATCCGACAGATTTCGCAGCACGCGCACAGCGAGATCGTCGGTCAGCTGCCGGAAGGGAACTGGGTCACGCGCGCGCCCACGCTCAAGCGCAAGTCGATCCTGCTGGCCAAGATCCAAGATGAAGCCGGCCACGGCCTCTACCTGTACAGTGCGGCCGAGACCCTGGGCGTCTCGCGCGACGAGCTGCTCGAGGCCCTGCACAGCGGCAAGGCCAAGTATTCGAGCATCTTCAATTACCCGACCCTGAGCTGGGCCGACATGGGCGCGATCGGCTGGCTGGTCGACGGCTCGGCCATCATCAACCAGATTCCCCTGTGCCGCTGCTCGTACGGCCCGTATTCGCGCGCCATGATCCGCGTCTGCAAGGAAGAGAGCTTCCATGCGCGCCAGGGCTACGACATCATGCTGGCCCTGTGCCGCGGCACGCCCGAACAGAAGGCCATGGCCCAGGATGCGCTGAACCGCTGGTGGTGGCCCTCGCTGATGATGTTCGGCCCGCCCGACACCGAGTCGGTCAACAGTGCCCAGTCGGCCAAGTGGAAGATCAAGCTGTTCTCGAATGACGAACTGCGTCAGCGCATGGTCGACCAGACCGTGCCCCAGGCCGAATTCCTCGGCCTGACGATTCCCGATCCCTCGCTCAAATGGAATGCCGAGCGCGGCCACTACGACTTCGGCGAGCTCGACTGGGACGAATTCCACAACGTCCTGAAGGGCAACGGCCCCTGCAACAAGGAGCGTCTGGCCACCCGCGTCAAGGCCTGGGAAGACGGTCAGTGGTTCCGCGACGGCCTGAGCGCCTACGCCGAGAAGAAGGCCAAACAACAAGCCGCGTAGGCCCGGTCGTATGCCGGGTCGTCGTGCGGGTCGTACGGCGGGTCGTAGGGCGGGTCGTCGGGTCGTAGGGCGGGTCGTAGGGCGGGTCGTAGGGCGGGTCGTAGGGCGGGTCTTCAGACCCGCGCGCAAAGCAAAGCAAAAAAAGGAGCAAACCATGAGCAAAGAATGGCCCCTGTGGGAAGTCTTCATCCGCAGCCAGCACGGCCTGTCGCACAAACACGTAGGCAGCCTGCACGCGCCGGACGCCGAAATGGCGATCAACAACGCGCGCGACGTCTACACGCGCCGTAACGAAGGCGTGTCGATCTGGGTGGTCAAGGCCAATGACATCGTCGCCTCCAGCCCGGGCGACAAGGCCCCGCTGTTCGAGCCGGCCAACAGCAAGGTATACCGCCACCCGACCTTCTTCCCGATGCCGGAAGAAGTGAAGAACCTGTGAGCGCGCCGATGGATGCCAAGCTCGCCTATCTGCTGCGCCAGGGCGACAATGCCCTGGTGCTGTCGCAGCGCCTGTCGCAGTGGTGCGGCAAGGGCCCGGCCCTGGAAGAAGACATGGCCCTGACCAATGTCGCGCTCGACCTGCTCGGCCAGACCCGCATGTGGCTCAGCTACGCCGCCGAACTCGAAGGCCAGGGCCGTGACGAGGACGACCTGGCCTACCTGCGCGACGCCCACCAATTCCACAACTGCCTGCTGGTCGAGCAGCCGAACGGCGACTACGCGATGACGCTGGCGCGCCAGTTCTACTTCGACAGCTGGCACTACTTCCTGCTGCAAGGCCTGTGCGGCGCGGCCGACACGCGCATCGCCCAGATCGCCGAAAAATCGGTCAAGGAAGTCAGCTACCACCTGCGCCGCAGCGGCGATCTGGTGGTGCGCCTGGGCGACGGCACGGCCGAATCGCACACGCGCATGCAGGCCGCGCTCGACTACCTGTGGCCCTACACCGGCGAATGCTTCCGCTACGACGCCGTGGACGAAGCCATGCAGGCGGCCGGCATCGCACCCGACGCCGACGCCCTGCGCGCCGCCTGGCTCGCCCATGTGAGTGAGATTCTGGCCGAAGCCACGCTCAGCATGCGCGACCCCGGCGTGTGGATGCACAGCGGCGGCAAACAGGGCCGCCACAGCGAGCACCTCGGCTACCTGCTGGCCGAGATGCAGTTCCTGCAGCGCGCCTATCCCGGCACCGAATGGTGATGGACACCGACGCGGTGCGCGCCTGGCTGGGCGAAGTGCCCGATCCCGAGATCCCGGTGATTTCGATCGTGGATCTCGGCATCGTGCGCGAGATCGCCTTCGACGGTCCCGAGTGCATTGTCACGATCACGCCGACCTACTCGGGCTGCCCGGCGATGGACGTTATCGCCGACGCGATCCGCACGCACCTGCAGGCCAAGGGCATCGACCGCCTGCGCCTGGAAACGCGCCTGACCCCGCCCTGGACCACCGACTGGATGAGCCCCGCCGCGCGCAGCGCCCTGCGCGACTACGGCATCGCACCGCCGGCCCAACAGGTGGTCGACATCAGCGCGCTGAAACACGGGGTCAAACGCAGCGCCATCAGCGCGCCCGTGGTGGCCTGCCCGCGCTGCGGCTCGACCCACACCGAGGTCACCAGCCAGTTCGGTTCCACGCCCTGCAAGGCCCTGTACAAATGCCTCGATTGCCGCGAACCCTTCGACTACTTCAAGTGCCACTGAGATGAGCCAATTCTATCCCCTGAGCGTCGCCGACCTGCGCCAGGAAACGCGCGACTGCGTGTCGATCACCTTTGCCGTGCCGCCCGAGCTGGAAGGCGCCTTCCGCTACCAGCAGGGCCAGCACCTGACCCTGCGCACCACCATCGACGGCGAGGAGGTGCGCCGTTCGTATTCGATCTGCGCGGCCGTGCAGGAGCAGCGCCTGCGCGTGGCCGTCAAGCGCGTGGCGGGCGGCCTGTTTTCGGGCTGGGCCAACGAGAGCCTGCGCGTCGGCGACGTGGTCGAGGTGATGCCGCCGATGGGCCACTTCCATGTGCCGCTCGACCCGGCCAACCGCAAGCACTACCTGGCCTTCGCGGCCGGCAGCGGCATCACCCCCATCCTCTCGATCATCAAGACCACGCTGCTGGCCGAACCGCACAGCCGCTTCACGCTGGTGTACGGTAACCGCGCTTCGTCGAGCGTGATCTTCAAGGAGGAGATCGCCGACCTGAAAGACCAGTACCTCGAACGTCTGAACCTGGCCTTCGTAATGAGCCGCGAGCAGCAGGACATCGAGCTGTTCAACGGCCGCATCACGCACGACAAGGCGGCCCAGATTCTGCGCCACTGGGTCAAACCCGAGGACGTCGACGTGGCCTTCATCTGCGGGCCGGAAGACATGATGCTGGGCGTCTCGGCCGCGCTGCAGGAAGCCGGCGTCCCGAAGGCGAACATCAAGATCGAACTGTTCGCCGCTGCTGCGCCCAAGCAGGCGCACAAGGCGCGCAGCCAGGACGCGCGCGCGCACCACCAGACCGAGGTCACCGTCATCATGGACGGCCACCACAGCCACTTCGTGATGGACCAGGACAAGGAGTCGGTGCTCGACGCCGGCATCAAGGCCGGCATCGACATGCGCTACTCGTGCAAGGGCGGCGTGTGTTCGACCTGCCGCTGCAAGGTGGTCGAAGGGCAGGTCGACATGGACGTCAACTACGCGCTCGAGGACTACGAGATCGCGCGCGGCTTCGTCCTGAGCTGCCAGAGCTTCCCGACCACCGGCAAACTGATTCTCGACTTCGACAGCGCTGAATAAGGCCTACACGCATGGACTACCAGAATATCCTCTTCACCGTCAGCGAAGGCGTGGCCGTGCTGACCCTGAACCGCCCCGACAAGCTGAATAGCTTCACCGAGGCCATGCACCTGGAAGTGCGCGCGGCCCTCGACAGCCTGGCCACGGACCGCAGCGTGCGCGTGCTGCTGCTCACCGGCGCCGGGCGCGGCTTCTGCGCCGGCCAGGATCTGGGCGACCGCGCCGTCGCGCCGGGCGGCGAGAAGGTCGACCTGGGCGCCTCGGTCGAGCGCTTCTACGCGCCGCTGGTGCTCACCCTGCGCAATCTGCCGATGCCCGTGATCTGCGCCGTCAACGGCGTGGCGGCCGGCGCCGGCGCCAATCTGGCGCTGGCCTGCGACATCGTGCTGGCGGCCGAATCGGCCAGCTTCATCGAAGCCTTCTGCAAGCTCGGGCTGATTCCGGATACCGGCGGCACCTGGCATCTGCCGCGCCTGATCGGCCATGCGCGCGCCACCGGCCTGGCCATGCTAGGCGAGAAGCTGAGCGCGGCCAAGGCCGAACAGTGGGGCCTGATCTGGAAGTGCGTGCCCGACGCCGAACTGATGGACCAGGCGCTGGCGATGGCGCGCCACTTCGCCAGCGCGCCGACCAAGGGCCTGGCCTTCACCAAGCGCGCCCTCCAGGCCAGCTGGGGCAATGACCTGGCCAGCCAGCTGCGCCTCGAAGGCGACATGATGCGCGAACTGGGCTACAGTCACGACTATCAGGAGGGCGTGGCCGCCTTCCTCGCCAAACGTCCCCCTCAATTCAAAGGAGAGTGAGATGAGCAAGGCTCTGGCAGCAGGCAGCGTCGTCGCCGTGATCGGCAGCGGCGCCATGGGTTCCGGCATCGCCCAGGTGGCGGCCGCTTCGGGCTACCGCGTGCGCCTGTACGACGCGCGCGCCGGCCAGGTGGACAAGGCCATCGCCGACCTGGGCAAGGTGTACGGCAGCCTGGTCGAAAAGGGCCGCATGACGGGCGAAGCCGCCGCCGCCGCGCGTGCCAATCTGCTGCCCGCCGCCAGTCTGGACGAGGTGGCCGATGCGGCGCTGGTGGTGGAAGCCATCGTCGAAGACCTGGGCGCCAAGCGCGCGCTGTTCCAGTCACTGGAGGCCATCGTCGGCGCCGACACCATCCTCGCCACCAACACCTCCTCGATTTCCGTCACCGCCATCGGCGCGCCGCTGCAGCGGCCGCAGCGCCTGGTGGGCATGCACTTCTTTAATCCAGTGCCGCTGATGGCTCTCGTGGAAGTGGTCAGCGGCCTGGCCACCGAGCGCGCCGTGGCCGACGTCGTGTTCGACACGGCTCTGGCCTGGGGCAAGAACCCGGTGCATGCCAAGTCCACGCCGGGCTTCATCGTCAACCGCGTGGCGCGTCCCTTCTATGCCGAAGCCCTGCGCCTGCTGAACGAGCAGGCGGCCGATCCGGCCACGCTGGACGCCGTGCTGCGCGAAGGCGGCGGCTTCCGCATGGGGCCTTTCGAGCTGATGGACCTGATCGGCCACGACGTCAACTTCTCGGTCACCAGTTCGGTGCATGCCGCTTACTTCGGCGATCCGCGCTACACGCCCTCGGTGATCCAGCAGGAGCTGGTCAATGCCGGCTTCCTCGGCCGTAAAAGCGGGCGCGGTTTCTACCACTACGGCCCGGATGCCGTGCGTCCGGTTGCCGCCACCGAGCCTGCCGCCGAGCGCCCCGAGTGGGTCTCGATCAGCATCGAGCCGGGCCTCAAGCAGGCCGTCACCGACGGTCTGGAAGCGCGTCTGCGCAAGGCCGGCTTTGAAGTGAGCCACCGCAAGCCGCTGCCGCATGCGGGCGAGCGCGAGGCGCCGGCCTTCCACACCAATGGCGCGGCGGTGTTCCTGACCGACGGCCGCAGCGCCACCGAGCGCGCGCGCGCCAACCAGCATCCGGACACCGTGCTGTTCGATCTGGTCGGCGACTGGGACAAGGCCAGCCGCATCGCCGTGGCGCGCGCCGACCAGTGCAGCGAAAAAGCCTATCAGGCCGTGGTCGGCATGTTCCAGGCCGCCGGTTTCGCCGTCACCCGTATCGACGACGTCCCCGGCATGGCCGTGATGCGCACCGTGGCCATGCTGGCCAACGAGGCGGCCGACGCCGTCAACCAGGGCGTGTGCAGCGCGGCCGGGGTCGACATCGCCATGCAGAAGGGCGTGAACTATCCGCGCGGCCCGCTCGCCTGGGCCGAAGCGATCGGCCTGGCCCAGGTGGTCGGCGTGCTCGAGCACCTGGCCCAGACCTATGGCGAGGACCGCTACCGCGTGTCGCCGCTGCTGCGCCGCCACCTGGCCAACGGGAAGCGCTTCCATGTCTGAGGGCGCGCAGCAGCTGGCCGAACGCGCGGCCGCCGCCATGTACCAGCGCGACGCCGCCACCCAGGCCCTGGGCATCCGGCTCGAGGCCGTCGGCCCCGGCTACGCGCGCATGAGCATGCGCGTGCGCGCCGACATGCTCAACGGGCACCAGACCTGCCACGGCGGCTTCATTTTCGCGCTGGCCGACAGCGCCTTCGCATTCAGCTGCAATTCGCATAATCAGGTGACCGTGGCCGCCGGCTGCAGCATCGAGTACCTGGCGCCGGGTCGCGCCGACGACCTGTTGACGGCCGAAGCCGTGGAGCAGACCGTGAGCGGCAAGACCGGCGTCTACGACGTCACCATCACCAACCAGGACGGGCGCAAGATCGCCCTGTTCCGCGGGAAGAGCCACCGCCTCGGCGGCGCCGTGGCCGATCCGGCTTGATACACGGAGTTTCGAATGATCCAGGAAGCCTATATCTGCGACGCCACGCGCACCCCCTTTGGCCGCTACGGCGGCGCCCTGGCCGGCGTGCGCGCCGACGACCTGGCTGCGATGCCGATCGCCGCCCTGATGGCGCGTAACACCGGCGTCGATTGGGAAGCGCTCGACGACATCCACTTCGGCTGCGCCAACCAGGCCGGCGAAGACAACCGCAACGTCGGCCGCATGGCCGCCCTGCTGGCCGGTCTGCCGATGACGGTGCCGGCCAATACCATCAACCGCCTGTGCGGCTCCAGCCTGGACGCGGTCGGCATCGGCGCACGCGCGATCAAGGCCGGCGAGGCCAGCCTGGTGCTGGCCGGCGGCGTCGAGAGCATGACGCGCGCGCCCTTCGTGATGGGCAAGGCCGACAGCGCCTTCGCCCGCGCCGCCAAGCTGGAAGACACCACCATCGGCTGGCGCTTCGTGAACGCCCTGATCAAGGAAAAATACGGCATCGACTCGATGCCCGAGACGGCCGAAAACGTGGCCGCCCAATTCGGCATCTCGCGCGCCGACCAGGACGCATTTGCCCTGCGCAGCCAGCAGCGCTGGGCGCTGGCCCAGGCCGAGGGCCTGTTCGCCGACGAGATCACCCCGGTGGTGCTGCCGCAGAAGAAAGGCGAGCCGCGCGTGTTCGGCGTGGACGAACATCCGCGTCCCGAAACGACCCTCGAGATGCTGGCCAAGCTCAAGCCCGTGGTGCGCGCCGACGGCAGCGTCACGGCGGGTAACGCCAGCGGCGTCAATGACGGTGCCTGCGCCATTTTGCTGGCCACCGAGACGGCGGCCGCGCGCCACGGCCTGGTGCCGCGCGCGCGCGTGCTGGGCATGGCCACGGTCGGCCTGGAGCCGCGCATCATGGGCTTCGGCCCGGCCCCGGCCACGCGCAAGGTGCTCGAGCAGGTCGGCCTGAGCCTGAGCCAGATGGACGTGATCGAACTGAACGAAGCCTTCGCCGCCCAGGGCCTGGCCGTGACGCGCGCGCTCGGCCTGCCGGACGACGCCGGCCACGTCAACCCGAACGGCGGCGCGATCGCCATCGGCCACCCGCTCGGCGCCTCGGGCGCGCGCCTGGTGCTCACCGCCGTCAACCAGCTGCACCGCATCGGCGGCCGCTACGCGCTGTGCACGATGTGCATCGGCGTCGGCCAGGGCATCGCCATGGTGATCGAGCGCGTGTGATGGCCCAGGTCTACGAAATCGACGGTCTGCGCCCCGTGGTCCACCCCACGGCCTTTGTCCATCCGAGCGCGGTGCTGATCGGCGACGTCATCATCGGCGCGCGCTGCTACATCGGCCCGTGCGCCTGCCTGCGCGGCGACTTCGGCCGCCTGATCGTGGAGGAGGGCGCGAATATCCAGGACACCTGCGTGCTGCACGGCTTTATCGGCTGCGACACCGTGGTCGAACAGGATGGCCACATCGGCCACGGCGCCGTGCTGCACGGCTGCCGCATCGGCCGCAATGCGATGGTCGGCATGAACGCCGTCGTCATGGACCGCGCCGTGATCGGGGCCGAATCGATCGTCGCCGCCGCCGCCTTCGTCAAGGCCGGCATGGAGGTCCCGCCGCGCAGCATGGTGATGGGCACCCCGGCGCGCGTGACGCGCAGCCTGAGCGACGAGGAAGTCGCCTGGAAGTCGCGCGGCACGGCCGAATACCACCAGCTGGTCCAGCGTTCCCAGCGCAGCATGCGCGCCTGCGAGCCGCTGGCCGAACCCGAACCCGGGCGCCGCCGCTTCGACGCCGGCGTCGATCCGCACACGCACAAAAACTGACATCCGGAGACACCGCATGACCGCCACCCTGCAATCCCTGATCGCCGGCCGCTGGATCGGCCAGGCCGCCGCCGCGCCGCTGCGCAGCGCCCTGACCAACCAGGTGATCTACCACACCCACGCCGAGGCGATCGACTTCGCCGAAGCGACCGACTACGCGCGCCGCACCGGCATCCCCGGCCTGATGGCGCTCGACTTCCAGCAGCGCGCGCTGCGCCTGAAAGAGCTGGCCCTGTACCTAATGGAGCGCAAGGAGCAGCTGTACGCCATCAGCCACCAGACCGGCGCCACCCGTCCCGACAGCTGGGTCGACATCGAAGGCGGCATCGGCACCCTGTTCGCGTATGCGAGCATGGGCCGCAACGAACTGCCCTCGTCGAATGTGCTGCACGAAGGCCCGGCCCTGTCCCTGTCCAAGGGCGGCAGCTTCGCCGGCACCCACATCCTGGTGCCGCGCGGCGGCATCGCGGTGCACATCAATGCCTTCAATTTCCCGATCTGGGGCCTGCTCGAAAAATTCGCGCCGACCTTCCTGGCCGCCATGCCCTGCATCGCCAAGCCGGCCACCGCCACCAGCTACCTGACCGAGGCGCTGGTGCGCCTGATCGCCGATTCCGGCCTGATTCCGGCCGGCGCGCTGCAGCTGGTGATCGGCGCCACCGGCGACCTGCTCGACCGTCTGAACGGGCACGACGTGGTCACCTTCACCGGCTCGGCCGACACCGCCAACAAGCTGCGCGCCAACCGCAATATCCTCAACCAGTCGATCCCCTTCAATGCCGAAGCGGACTCGCTCAACTGCGCGATTCTGGCGCCCGAGATCACGCCCGACGATCCCGAGTTCGACCTGTTCGTGAAAGAGGTGGCGCGCGAGATCACCACCAAGGCCGGCCAGAAGTGCACCGCCGTGCGCCGCATCATCGTGCCGCGCCAGCAGCTCGACGCCGTCGCCAGCCGCCTCAAGGAGCGTCTGGCCAAGGTGGTCGTGGGCGACCCCTCCGTGGACGGCGTGCGCATGGGCGCCCTGGCCTCGAAGGACCAGCAGCGCGACGTGGCCGAACGCGTGGCCCTGCTGGCCGAAGGGAACGAGATCGTCTACGGCGCCCACGCCGGCTTCAAGCCGCTCGGCGACGGCGTCGAGGAGGGCGCCTTCTTCTGCCCGACCCTGCTGCTGTGCCGCGACGCCACCCGCAACGACGCCGTGCACGATGTCGAAGCCTTCGGCCCCGTCTCCACCATGATGGCCTACGAAGACCTCGACGAGGCCCTGGCCCTGGCCGCGCGCGGCAAGGGCAGCCTCGTGAGCACCCTGGTCACCAAGGACCCCGCCGTCGCCGCCTACGCGGTGCCGGTGGCCGCCGCCTCGCACGGGCGCGTGCACATTCTCGACCGCGAATCGGCCGGCGAATCGACCGGCCACGGCTCGCCCCTGCCGCAGCTCAAGCACGGCGGTCCGGGCCGCGCCGGCGGCGGCGAAGAACTGGGCGGCGTGCGCGCCGTGCGCCACTATCTGCAGCGCGCCGCCGTGCAGGGTTCGCCCAGCATGCTGGCCGCCGTCACGCGCGAATACGTGCGCGGTGCGCGCGTGACCGAAAGCGGCGAGCACCCCTTCCGCAAGCATTTCGAGGACATCCAGCCGGGCGACTCGCTGCTGACCCACCGCCGCACCGTGAGCGAAGCCGATATCGTCAACTTCGGCGGCATCTCGGGCGACTACTTCTACATGCACTTCGACGAGATCGCCGCGCGCGAATCGCAGTTCGGCAAACGCATCGCGCACGGCTACTTTGTGCTGTCGGCGGCGGCCGGCCTGTTCGTGTCCCCGGCCGAGGGTCCGGTGCTGGCCAACTACGGCCTCGATAATCTGCGTTTCGTGAAGCCGGTCGGCATCGGCGACACCATCCGCGCGCGCCTGACCTGCAAGCGCAAGGTCGACCGCAACCGCAAGGACGAACGCGGCATCGGCCAGGGCGTGGTGGCGTGGGACGTGCAGGTGACGAATCAGGATAACGAGCTGGTGGCCAGCTACGACATCCTGACCCTGGTGGCCAAGCGGACCTGAGCCATGGACGGCGTCGAGCGCCTGTTCCTCGCGCTGTGGCCCGATCCGGCCACGCGCGCGGCGCTGGACGCCTGGCGCCAGGCCTGGCCGTGGAATGCCAAGTCCAACCCCGTGCAGCCCGAGTCGCTGCACGTGACCCTGCATTTTTTCGGCGACGTCGAGCGCGAGCGCCAGCATGCGCTGCGCGCCCTGCTGCCGCCCACCTTCGAGCGTTTCAGCCTGCGCTTTTCCCAGGCCACGCTGTGGGAGCACGGCATCGCCGTCCTCGAACCCGAGAGCGTACCGCCGGCGCTGCAGGCGCTGCATGCCGCCACCGGCCGCGTGGCCGCCCAGTTAGGCCTGCCGCCCGACCAGTTCCCCGTGTACCGCCCGCACGTCACGCTCGGGCGGCGCGCCGCCAACACCAGCGTGCCGCAGGGCGTGCCCCCGGTGAGCTGGCAGGTCGACCGCTATGCGCTGGTCGCCTCGCGGCCCGAGGGCTACGTCGTCCTGCACGGCTGGAGTGCGCTATGATCGAGGCATGAGCACGATCCGCACCGCCACCTACGACGACATCCCGGCCATGCAAGCGCTGATCGCCCTGTCGGGCATACAGCTGTCGGCCGGCTTTTACACACCCGAGCAGGCCGCAGCCATCACGCGCGAAGTCTTCGGCGTCGACACCCAGCTGGTAGACGACGCCACCTATTTCGCGGTGGAGCAGGACGGCCGCCTGGTCGCCTGCGGCGGCTGGAGCAAGCGCGTGACGCCGTTCGGCGGCGACCAGCACAAGCGCGGCGTCGACCGCCTGCTCGACCCGGCCACCGAGGCCGCGCGCATCCGCGCCTTCTTCGTCCATCCCGACATGGCGCGGCGCGGCATCGGCCGCCGCCTGCTCGAGCACTGCGCCACGGCGGCGCGCGCGGCCGGTTTCCACCAGCTCGAGCTGACCGCCACCATGCCCGGCGTGCCCCTGTACGAGGCCTGCGGTTTCGAAAAGCGCGAGCCGGTCGCGCTGAACCTCAGCGGCGTCGCCGTCCCCCTGGTGCGCATGGTGCGCGCCGCCTAGCCGAAAAGAAAAATCGGGGTCAGACCCCAAATATCCGGGCGGCCACTTTAACCGGTGTAAGTTGCTGAACACCCGGATGGTTTGGCCTAAGGGAAAATCGGGGTCTGACCCCGATTTGTTTGGCGGGCAACTTGGGCTCAGCGTTTCTGGATGTCGGCGGTGATGGCCTCGAGCGCGGGGTCGCGCCCGGCCAGCCAGTCGCTGGCGCGCACCGGGGCCTTGAGCTGCGGGCTCAGGTCGGCCACGCGGGCGTCGAATTTGTCGCCGTAGCAGTGGCTCTCGCCGGCGCAGCCTTTTTGCAGGTCCCACAGGCCGGTCGAGTAGCGCAGATACTGGCCGGAGTTGGGCAGCTTGACGTCCACCCCCTCGGACCACCAGCGCAGATAATCGCCCACCGGGGAGCCGACCACTACCGCCTTGGCGCCCGCATGGCGCTTGACCAGCGCGCTCGAGACGATCCCGGCCGAGAAGGTGTACTGGCTGGTCAGGATGTAGACCTTCTCGCGCACCTGCTGGCCGATCACGCGCATCAGCTCCATCGTCAGATCGCTGTTGCCGCCGGTGTTGAAGCGCTCGTCGAGGATGATGCGGCGCGGCGGCTTGGCGGCGATGGCCTTGGCCCACTGTTCGGCGAAGGCGCTCAGGGTCTTGCCGTTATCGCGGTCGTAGTTGGCGCGGAACTGCAGGTAGAGGGCGTCCAGCTCGGGCAGCTCGCGCGCGCGGAACCACTGGTCCGGCTCCTGCAGGTACAGGGGCTCGGGCGCGTCGGCATTGGCCACGCGCCAGCCGTGCTCCTGTTCGAGCGCGCTCAGGCTCTTGGACTGCATGACGTTGACCATGCCGCCCGGGACCAGCTTGCGGTCGACCGTCGCCACCGTGCGTTCGACCTGACGGCCGTCGCGCAGGGTCAGGCGCAGACGCAGGCGGTCGGGCGCGGCGGCGAAACCGAGGGCATGCAGCATCTCCGGATTCTCATACAGCCAGGCGGCGTTCCAGCGCGCATAGCGTTCCGGCCCGCCGCTATGCTGGGCCAGCAGCGTGGACAGGGCGCGCAGCGGCTTGCCTTCCACCGCCGTGATGCGCGCGCCCAGCAGCTCGGCCTGTTCCGGCGCGGTGCGCGTCACCAGCAGCGCGTCCTCGAACCAGACGGTACGCAGCGGCAGGCGCTGGGCCGGCGACCAGGCGATCGTCATGAAGGTCTCGTGGCCATTGCCGGAGATGGCCGCGAGGCGCGCCATCAGGGCCGCAAACTGGGCGGGACTGAGCTCGCCGGCGCGCGCCTTGGCCTGATCGAGCAGGGCCAGGGCCTTGAGCCGGGCCGGCATGCTGTAGGCCTGGCTGCGCAGGACGAAGTCGGTGCGCGCCACGGCCAGATCGGCCAGCTGCTGGTCTTTGAGCGAGGGTTCGGCCTGGACGGCCAGGGGCAGCGCCAGCACGGCGCAGGCGAGGAATCGGTGCAGCATCGGGTGTCTCCCGCGGGGTGTGAAACGGCGCTGACGGTGGGGCGGATCGTGGTCCGCCGCTGTAGTGGGCCCGATTATGCCCGCAACGGCGGCGGGCGTCGAGCTGCGGAGCGGGTCAGGCGCGCTCGCCGAAGGGGTCGTCGATGCTGTGCGCCGGCTGGGTGAACCAGCGCGGGCCGTCCTCGCTCATGTAGAAGTGGTCCTCATGGCGGATGCCGAATTCGCCGGGCACGCAGATCATCGGCTCGTTCGAGAAGCACATGCCGGGCGCCAGCGGGGTGGCGTCGCTGCCGACCAGGTAGGGCCATTCGTGGATGTCCATGCCGATGCCGTGGCCGGTGCGGTGCGGCAGGCCGGGCAGCTTGTAGCCGGGGCCGAAGCCGTGCTTTTCCAGCACGCGGCGGGCGGCGGCGTCGACCTCGCGGCAGGGCACGCCCAGCTGGGCGGCGGCGAAGGCGGCGGCCTGCGCTTCCTTCTCGACGTTCCAGACGAAGCGCTGGCGCTCGGTCGGCTCGCCGAACACATAGGTGCGCGTGATGTCGGAGATATAGCCGTGCATCTGGCAGCCGGTGTCGATCAGGACCATGTCGCCGCGCTTGAGCGTCTGCTCGTAGCTGACCCCATGCGGGAAGGCGGTGGCTTCGCCGAACAGCACGATGCAGAAGTAATTGCCGGGCGCGCCCACCTTGCGGTGCGCCTGCTGGATGAAGGCGGTGACGTCGGCCGTGGTCATGCCCTCCTTGAGGATGCTGGCGGCGGCCTTGTGCACTTCCAGCGTCATGTCCTTCACGCGCTGCATCAGCGCCAGTTCATTGGCCGATTTGCGCGTGCGGCAGTGGGCCGTGACGGGGCGTGCGTTCTCCAGCTGGTAGCCGTCCGCCAGCGGGCGGATGCCGTCGAAGATGAAGAAGGCGGCGCTTTCGTCGATGCCGATGCGCGCCGGCGCGCTGGCATTGGGCGCAATGCCCATGCCCTTGAGGATGGCGATGAACAGCGCATACGGGCTTTCGTGCTCGTCCCAGCAGTGCACCTTGCCCTGGACTTTCATGAAGTCCTTGATCGTGCCTTCCTCGAAGGCGGGGCCGATGTATTCGAGCGCGCCGCTGGCCGGCAGCACCGCGCCCACCATGCGCTCACTCGGATGCCATTTGGTGCCGGTGAAGTAGGTGAGGTTGGTGCCGGCGTTGAGGTAGACGGCGGCGATGCCCTCGGCCTGCATATAGGCCTGGGCCTTGGCGATGCGCGCCTGGTGTTCGTCGAGGGTGATCGGGCGCATCCCGGCCGTCATGTCGTGCAGGCCGGCCAGGGCCTCCTCAAAGCTTTTACCGCCAATGCTCATGCTGGTCTTCCTATTTCTTTTTCGGGGGTTCATCGGTCGAGAAGTTCAGCTGCGGCTCCTCTTCCTGTTTGGGTTGGTCCTTCTTCGGTTCGTCCTTGCGCGGCGCGTCGCCGTCGGTCGAGAAATTCAGCTGCGGTTCATCGCTCGCCGGCGCCGAGGCGGCGGGCGCGGACGCCGCTGGCGCGGAAGCCGGGCCGGCATCGAGTTTGAGCTCGACCTGCTCCTTCAGATTATCGGCCTTGTCCACCTGGACCAGGCTGGGGAAGCCGATGATCAGGCAGACCATCACCACCTGGATGACGACAAACGGAATCGCGCCCCAGTAGATGTCCGAGGTCTTGACCTCTTTGCTGGCCACCGAGCGCAGATAGAACAGGGCGAAGCCGAACGGCGGGTGCATGAACGAGGTCTGCATGTTCACGCCGAGCAGCACGCCGAACCAGATCAGATCGATGCCGAGTTTGTCGGCCACCGGGCCGACCAGCGGCACCAGGATGAAGGCCAGCTCGAAGAAATCGAGGAAGAAGGCGAGCGCGAAGAACAGGATGTTCACCACGATCAGGAAGCCGGTGGTACCGCCCGGGAGGCTGGACAGCAGATGCTCGACCCACAGGTCGCCGTTCACGCCGCGGAACACCAGCGAGAACACGGTCGAGCCGATCAGGATGAAGATCACGAAGCAGGACAGGCGCGTGGTCGATTCGATCGCCTGGCGCAGCAGGCCCAGATTCAGGCGCCGGTTGATCATCGCCAGCAGGATGGCGCCCATCGCGCCCATGCCGCCGCCCTCGGTCGGGGTGGCCATGCCGATGAAGATCGTGCCCAGCACGAGGAAGATCAGGGCCAGCGGCGGGATCAGCACGAACACCACCTTTTCGGCCATGCGCGAGAGCAGGCCAAGCTTCATCTGGCGGTTGATGCTGGCGGCGATGAAGGCAAACGCGATGCCGACGGTGCCGGCGCCGATGCCCAGCTTGTCGGTGTCGACCTCCGGATGGCCGCCCAGGTAGAACTTGTAGAAGCCGAAGGCCACGGCCACGCTGGCGGCCACCAGCACGGCCAGCGAGCGCACGCCGCTGTCGCCATTCGGCTCGGTCAGATTGCGCGCCTCGGGCGGCAGGGCCGGCACCGCCTGCGGCTTGAAGATCGAGACGGCCAGCACATAGCCGGCGTACATCGCCGTCAGCAGCAGGCCGGGCACGAAGGCGGCCTTGTACATGTCGCCCACCGAGCGCCCCAGCTGGTCGGCCATCACGATCAGCACCAGCGAGGGCGGGATGATCTGGGCCAGGGTGCCGCTGGCGGCGATGACGCCGGTGGCGATCCGTTTGTCGTACCCGTAGCGCAGCATCACCGGCAGCGAGATCAGGCCCATCGAGATGACCGAGGCGGCCACCACGCCAGTGGTGGCGGCCAGCAGCGCGCCGACGAAGATCACGGCGTAGGCGACGCCGCCGCGGATCGGGCCGAATAGCTGGCCAATCGTGTCGAGCAGGTCCTCGGCCATGCCGGAGCGTTCCAGCACCAGGCCCATGAAGGTGAAGAAGGGGATCGCCAGCAGGGTGTCATTGCCCATGATGCCGAAGATCCGGTTGGGCAGGGCCTGCAGCAGTTCCGGGCGCAGCAGCCCGAGTTCGATGCCGACGATGCCGAAGAACAGACCGTTGGCGGCCAGCGCAAACGCCACCGGAAAGCCGGACAGCAGGAAGATGACCAGGGCGGCGAACATGATCGGCGCCATATTCGCGATGATGAATTGTTCCATGGCGTCCGGTCCTCAGTTCAGGTGGTTGGCTTCTTTGATGGCGGCGATTTCGTCTTCCGGCGTGCTGGCGTGCTTGGCGAAGTCACTGCCGTCGCTGCGGCCGCTGAGGAAGGCGAGGCGCTTGATCAGTTCCGAGAGACCCTGCAGCACCAGTTGCAGAAAGCCGATCACGATCAGCAGCTTGGCCGGCCAGATAATCAGGCCGCCCGCATTCGAGGACACTTCCTGGCTTTGAATCGAGGTCAGGGCATACGGAATCGCGTACCACAGGATCAGCGAGCACACCGGCAGCAGGAACAGCAGGAAGCCGACCACGTCGATCCAGACCTGGGTGCGGCGCGAGAAGCGCCCGGCCACCACGTCGATGCGCACATGCTCGTCGCGCCGCAGCGTGTGCGAGCTGGCCAGCATGACGACGGCCCCGAACAGATACCACTGCACTTCCAGCCAGGCGTTCGAGCTCTGGTTGAAGGCATAGCGGATCAGCGCATTGCCGGTGCAGATGACGACGGCGGCGAGCAGGGCCCAGCCGACCAGATTGGCGATCTTCGCATTCAGGGCGTCGATCGCCCGCGACAGCGACATGAACATGGTGTCTCCTCCTTGTTCCCAGCGATGGTGTGGCATTGTGACAGGTCTTGACGCCTGTTTGCTCATTTTTTGCGGCGTCTGCGCCGCCGGTTGTATCAGCCGGCCAGTTGGGCGCGCACGCGGGCGATGGCGGCGCGCACCTGGTTGGGCGCGGTGCCGCCGACGTGGTCGCGCGCGGCCACCGAACCTTCGAGCGTGAGGACGGCATACACGTCCTCGCCGATCAGGTCGGAGAACTCGCGCAGGCGTTCGAGCGGCAGTTCGGCCAGGTCGCAGCCGGCGCTGTCGCAGGCGCGCACCGCGCGCGCCACGGCCTCGTGGGCGTCGCGGAAGGGCAGGCCTTTTTTCACCAGGTAGTCGGCCAGGTCGGTGGCGGTGGCGTAGCCCTGCAGGGCGGCGGCGCGCATGGCGGCCGGCTTGACGCTGATCCCGGTGGCCATGTCGGCGAAGATGCGCAGGGTGTCGATCACGGTGTCGATCGTGTCGAACAGCGGTTCCTTGTCTTCCTGGTTGTCCTTGTTGTAGGCGAGCGGCTGGCCCTTCATCAGGGTCAGCAGGCCGGTCAGGTGGCCGAACACGCGGCCGGTCTTGCCGCGCGCGAGTTCGGGGACGTCCGGGTTTTTCTTCTGCGGCATGATCGAGGAGCCGGTGCAGAAGCGGTCGGCGATGTCGATGAAGCCGACCCGCGGCGACATCCACAGGATCAGTTCTTCCGACATGCGCGAGACGTGCATCATCAGCAGCGAGCAGGCGGCCGTGACTTCGATCGCGAAGTCGCGGTCGGAGACGGCGTCGAGCGAGTTGTGGCAGACGTCTTCGAAGCCGAGCGTGCGCGCCACGCGCTCACGGTCGATCGGGAAGGTGGTGCCGGCTAGGGCGGCGGCGCCCAGCGGCAGCCGGTTGACGCGGCGGCGCGCATCGAGCAGGCGCTCGGCGTCGCGGCCGAACATCTCGACATAGGCCAGCATGTGGTGGCCAAAGGTGATCGGCTGGGCCACCTGCAGGTGGGTGAAGCCGGGCAGGATGGTGTCGGCATGGCGCTCGGCCAGGTCGACCAGGGCGCTGCGCAGCGCCTTCAGCTGGACCAGGATGTCGTCGATGGCGGCGCGCACGTACAGGCGGATGTCGGTGGCCACCTGGTCGTTGCGCGAGCGGCCCGTGTGCAGGCGCTTGCCGGCGTCGCCCACCAGTTCGGTCAGGCGTTTTTCGATATTCAGGTGGACGTCCTCGAGATCGAGCAGCCATTCGAACTGGCCGGCTTCGATTTCGGCGCGGATCTGGGCCATGCCGCGTTCGATGTCGGCCAGGTCCTGGGCGCTGATGATGCCCTGGGCGGCCAGCATGTCGGCGTGGGCGAGCGAGCCCTGAATGTCGAACATCGCCAGGCGCTTGTCGAAGAAAACGGAGGCCGTGTAGCGCTTGACGAGGTCGGAAACGGGTTCGGAAAAGCGCGCGGACCAGGCCTCGCCCTTCTTGGAGAATTGATCGGTCATGGTATGCATATCCTGTGGAATCAGACGATTATAGCGAAGGATGGGCCCCCACGGGCGGACGCGCCCTGCTAGACTGCCTGCTCCCCCATCACGGAGACCTGCATGAAACAGACCCTGTGCGCGGCCCTGGCCGCCCTCAGCTTCGCCGCCGCCCCGGCGCTGGCGGCCGATCCCGCCCCGGCCGCCCCGGCCGCAATCCAGGCCACGCCGGCCGATGTGGCCAGCGTGGACGCGATCCTGGCGGCCCTGTACGGCACCATTTCCGGCCCGGCCGGCCAGCCGCGCGACTGGAACCGCCTGCGCTCCCTGTTCATGCCCGAGGGGCGCATGGCCGTGGTGGGCCCGCGCCCGAACAACGCCTTCGGCATCCGCCTGATGTCGGTGGACGATTACATCGCCCGGGTCGGCCCCTTCTTCGCCAAGGAAGGCTTCTATGAAAGCGAGGCCGCGCGCCGCACCGAGCAGTTTGGCCAGCTTGTGCACGTGTTCAGCACCTACGAGTCGCGCCACGCCACCAGCGAGGCCAAGCCCTTCCAGCGCGGGATCAACAGCATCCAGCTGTATCACGACGGCAGCCGCTGGTACATCGTCAGCCTGGTCTGGCGCGGCGAGGACGACAAACTGAGCCTGCCCGCGGCCTATCTGGCGAAATGAACACCGAGATCAGCACCGACAAGGGGCGGCTCGACGTCGCCCTGATTCACCGCTTTCTGAGCGAGCAGTCGAGCTGGGCGCGCGGCATCCCGCGCGCCACCGTGGAGCGCGCCATTGCGCAGTCGCTGTGCTTTGGCCTGTACCAGGACGGCGCCCAGATCGGCTTTGCGCGCGTGATCAGCGATTTCGCCACCTTCGCCTATCTGGTCGACGTGTTCGTGCTGCCCGAACTGCGCGGCCAGGGCCACAGCCGCACGCTGATGGACGCCGTCATGGCCCACCCGCAGCTGCAGGGCCTGCGCCGTTTTCTGCTGGCCACCAGCACGGCCGGCTGGCTGTATGCGAAGTACGGCTTCGGGCCGGCGGCCAAGCCGCAGGCCTTCATGGAGATTAACGATCCGGAGATTTATAGCCGGGCATAGGGCCAAGCTGGGCGTCGTGCAGACGCCCCAGCCCGAGCTGGGCCAGGATGGCGCCGATCATCGCGAACAGCATGTCGGACTGGGTATCCCATTCGTCGCCCTGCAGGCCGAGGAATTCGTCGGCGCCCTGGCCCATCGCCAGCGCCGACCACCACTCGATGAATTCGTAGCAGGCGCTGATGGCCAGCACGATGCAGACCACGATAAAGGCCAGCATGCGGCGCGTGCGCACATAGGCGCCGCGCAGCAGAATCTCGCGCGCGGCGATGGCCGGCACGATGCCCTGCATCAGATGGCCGACCTTGTCGTAGGGGTTGCGCACGGTGCCCAGCAGCTCCTGCAGCCAGAAGCCAAACGGCACCCGCGCATAGGTGTAGGCGCCGCCGGCCATCAGCACGATGGCGTGCAGCAGAATCAGCCAGTACAGCAGGCGCGTGAGCGGGTAGCGCGGATAGGTGGCGATCAAAAGCGGCGCCACGATCAGGGCCGGCAGCACTTCCATCAGCCAGGTGACGCGGTCGTACGGATGCCAGCCCGACAGCGCCAGGCAGACGGCGGCGATGGCCAGCATCGCCCACAGCATCGGGGGAGAGTAGGTGCGCATGGTGGAGCCCTCGGATGAGAGCCCCACCTTACTTGGGGCGCGCGCCCCGGTCAAGGGCGCGGCGGGTCAGTACTTGGCGCTCTGGCCCGGCGCCGGGGTGGTGGCCTTGATGAAGTCGCGCAGGTCGTTATTCGCCTTCACCAGGTCCGGCGCGCGCAGATACATCATGTGGCCGGAACGGTAGCCTTCGAAGCGCAGGCGGTCCTTCAGCTGGCCGCTCGGATCGAGCTGCCACATCGTGTACTTGGCGTCGAAGTAGGTGGTGGCGCCGTCGTAGTAGCCGCTCTGGATCATCACCTTCATGTAGGGATTCTCGGCCATCGCCTGGCGCAGGTTCTCGCCGGTGGCGTCGCCGCTGTTATCCCACGGATGGACCGGCCCGAACATGTTGTACTTGAGGTCAGTCTTATACCCGAGCACATCGCGCAGATAGTAGTTGATGGCCGGCGTGAACGAGTGCAGCCAGGCGGTCAGTTCGGCGTTGTAATCGACCCGGCTGCCGGCGTCCTGACGGTCCAGGCCCAGGTAGCGCGAGTCGAGGCGGCCGATGGTCAGGTGCTTCTCGCGCAGCAGGTCCTTCCAGAAGTAGCCGACCGGGACGGCCAGATTGTGCTGCAGGACGGTGCGCTCGGACAGGCCGCTGTAGCGTGCGATCCTGGCCGCCAGCTGCTGGCGCTTGTCGGCCGCCAGGAAGCCGCCGCGCGACAGGGCCGGAATCAGCTCGTCGATCGTGAAGGCTTCGACTTCGGGCAGCACCTTGTCCAGGTCCTTGGCCTGCAGGTCGGCCGGCAGGGCTTTCTGGTACCAGGCGGCGGCCGCGTAGTAGGGCAGCGACAGGGCATTGCCGACCGGGCCGTCACGCTTGATGCCAAGCGGCGTGGGCGAGACCAGGATCACGCCATTCAGGTACATCCAGTGCTTCTCCTGCAGTTCCAGCGCCAGGCCGGACACGCGCCCGGTGCCATAGCTTTCGCCGATCAGGTATTTGGGCGAGGTCCAGCGGCCTTCGCGCGCGGTGAAGGCGTTGACCCACTCGGCCAGGTAGGCGATGTCCTGGTTCACGCCGAAGAACTGCTTGCTGTCGGCCTTGGCGTCGAGGATGCGCGAGAAGCCGGTGTTGACCGGGTCGATGTAGACGATGTCGGCCACGTCGAGGATGGTGTGCGGGTTGTCCTTGACGCCGTAGGGCTGGACCGGATAGCCCTCGTCATCGATGTTGAGCACTTTCGGGCCGGTGTAGGCGATGTGCATCCACACCGAGGCCGAACCGGGGCCGCCGTTGAACGAGTAGACCAGCGGACGGCGGCTCTTGTCGCTGACGTCGCTGCGCTGGTAGTAGGTGTAGAACAGGGAAGCGATCACTTTGCCGTCCTTGTCCCAGACGGGCAGGGTGCCGGCGGTGACCTTGTAGGGCACCTTCTTGCCGCCGATGGTGATCTCCGCCGTCTTGGTGACCGACGATTCGGCCTTGAGCACGCGCTCGAAGCTCTTGTTGGCGTCGGGCGCGGGCTTGGGCGCGTCGGCCGGTTTGTCCTGGGCCAGGGCCAGATTGGCGGCCAGGCTCATGGCGGTAAACACGTGGAGAAGTTTGCTCATGGTCGCTTCCAGAAAAAATGACGAGGCATGGTAGTTCAAATCGCTTCGGGCTGCATGGCCTGTGCAGAAATCGTCATGCGCGATGCCGAAATGTGCGCACTGCTTTTCGGCGCGGCGCCAGCGCTCACGCGGGAATATGTATGCGCGCCTTGATGTGTTTGAGGTTGGTGACGATGGTGAAGCTCAGGATCGTCAGCAGCGACCACGAACTCCATTTGCCGACGTGGACCACCGACCACGCGCCCATCTGCGACGGATAGCGCCAGATGCCGAAGAAGGTGCTGATGTTCTCGGCCAGCCAGATGAAAAAGCCGATCAGCACGAAGGCCAGCACCAGCGGCATGCGCCGTTCGCGGTCATACGGCCGGTAGACGACCGTGGTGCGCGCGTACAGGCCGAGCACCGCCGCCGCGATATACCAGCGCAGGTCGCCGATGAAGTGGTGGCTGAAGAAATTGGCATAGATGGCCAGGGCCACCAGCCAGGCGGCCCAGTAGGGCGGATGGTGCTGCACGCGCAGCTCCAGCATGCGCCAGGACTGGATGATGTAGCTGCCGACAGCCGCGTACATGAAGCCGGAGAACAGCGGCACCCCGAACAGCTTGGTGTAAGCGAAGTCGGGATAGGACCAGGAGCCGATGCCGCTCGAGGTCTTGAAGGCTTCGAGCGCGAAGCCGGCCAGGTGGAACACGCCGATGGTGCGTGCTTCGTCCGCCGTTTCGATCCCGCTGCGCAGCAGCCACCACTGCATGGCCAGGGCGAACAGCAGCAGCAGGTCGTAGCGCGGCACGCCGAACAGGCCGCTGCGCGGACAGAGGAAGACGGCGGCGAAAAACAGGCCGGCGAACAGGCAGGCGCGCGCCTGCTTCACGCCGAAGAACAGGAATTCGGTGGCAAAGCGGCGCAGCCCCGTCAGCCGGCTGCCATCGGGCTGGCGCAGCAGGTAGGCGTCGAGGCGGAGCAGCGGCTGCACGGCTTCAGCGGCGCGAGGCGCGCATCAGGGCGCGTCGCCTTCCTTGTGCTGGCGCTTGAGTTTCATGCGCGCGCCGATCGAGGTAGCCACCGCGCCCACCGTCATGCAGGTGCCGACGCCGGCCGCGATATTGCCGATGATGTAGCCAGCCACCAGGCCGACCAGGGCGCCCAGCACCAGGCCGGCGGCGATGGCGCGTGCGCGCAGTTGCAGATCGTGTTCGTCGTTCATGCGCGCAGTATGCCGCGAAAGCGCTTACTTGACGAGGCTCTCGAATTTCTCGCGTTCGAGCATGCTGGTGTAGGCGATGCTGGCCATGGCCACGTCCGGGTTGGACATCAGTTCGCGCATGGCCATGGCGCCCAGCGGCTGGAAGGCCTGCTGCATGGCGGCCGGGCCGCCGCTTTTCAGCAGGGCGCTGGTCTCGGCGCGGCAGGCCTCGGTCAGCAGGCGGGTGACGGTGGCCGCCATGGCGCGGTTGGCGCGCTCGGTTTCCTCGGGCGCAACCTTGGCCTTGGCCTTCAGTTCAGGGTGGACGGCGATCAGATCGAAGACCCAGTGGATCAGCTCTTTGCGCTCGGCCGGGCTGCTCTTGGTTTGCAGGCAGGCGGACAGGGCCTCGACATCGGACGCGGCCTGGGCGACGCCAGCGGTGGCCAACAGGACGGACAGCAGGGCGGAGCGCAGCACGGACATGATCGGACCTCAATAATGAAAGAAGATTCATTATCGCCGCGCGGCCGTGTTTACTCAATGGCGCGAGCGTTCCTGCGCATGAAAGCGACATCGGCGCTGCTGTGCGCCGCTTCTTCGCGAAAGCCGAGCGCCTGGTACAGGGCCAGCGCCGGCGTGTTGTTGCGGTAGACGCGCAGGGTGATGCTGGCGGCGCCCGTGGCCTGCACGGCGGCCGGCATCAGGTGGGTGAGCAGGCTGCGGCCCAGGCCCTGGCCGCGCCGCGCCGGGTCGATCAGCAGGCGCCCCAGGTGCACGGCGCCCGGCTCCCACACCCAGTACTGGCCGAAGCCGAGCATGTGCCCGCCCGCATCGGCCAGCACGCAGCTGGCGCCGCGCGGCTGGTGCAGGCGTTCGGCCAGCTGGTCCGGGTCGAACGGCCAGGCCAGCTGCGGGCCGGCCCAGCGCAGGCAGGCGGCGGCGTCAGGGATCCAGCTGCACAGCAGCGGATAGTCGTCGGCGCGCGGCGCGCGCAGGGCTGGCTGCATGGGGACCTATTTTTTCGGTTGATAGACGCCGGCCGAGACGATCACGCCCTCGTAGGCTTCGAAGTACATCTTCTTCGGCTCCAGTTCCTTGTTCACCGGGTTGAGGAAGATGTAGTCCTGCCAGCCCTTGCCGCTTTTCTTGGCGACGCTCAGGCGCTCCTGCACATACAGCTTGCCATTGGCGTCCTTGTAGTCGTGCAGATTCTGGCCCTGCATCTTCTTGTTGGCGCCGTGGGCCAGCACTTTGCCGTTCATGTCCATGATGGTCACGTACAGGTCGCGGTCCTTGTACTTCGGGCTGAAGTTGTTGATCTCGCTGAAGACGGCGTCCTTGCCATTGGCCTTCATGTCCTTGATGGCCTTCTGGACCATGGCCACCGCTTCATCGGCAGTGGCGCGCGATTCCTGGGCACTGGCGGGAAGCAGGAGGAAGCTGAGGGCTGCAAGTAGGGCGGTGAACAGGCGCTGCATAATCATCTCCTTGTTGTAGTGTGGGACCGCATTGGGGGCGCAAATACAGCGCGCCCGGCCCCAGTCTATGCGCGTCCGCGCTGTAAAGATAGCCCAGCCAAACAACACAACCGTCTACCAGTCCATCAGGCAGGGCGGCACCAGCAGGGCCAGCGCCAGCACCAGGTACATCAGCTGCAGCGGAATCATCCAGCGCGCCCAGGTCGCCCAGGGAATGCGCGCCAGGGCCAGCACGCCGACCGTGATGCCCGAGGTCGGGATCATCGGCGTGGTGAATTCGCCGAACTGGAAAGCGAGGATGGCGGTCTGGCGGCTGACGCCCACCAGATCGGCCAGCGGCGCCATGATCGGCATTGTCAGCGCGGCCTGGCCGCTGCCCGAGTGGATGAAGAAGTTGATGACCGACTGGATGGCGAACATCTTCTGGGCCGCGAACACCGGGCTGCTGGAGGCCACCAGCGGCATCAGGCCGTGCAGCATGGTGTCGATGATGTGGGCGTCGCGCGCCAGCACCATGGTGGCGCGCGCCAGCGCGATCACCAGCGCGGTGCCGACCAGGTCGCGCGCACCCTGCAGAAAGGCGGCCACGATCTCGTCCGACGACAGGCGCGCCACCAGCCCGACGCTGACGGCCATCACCAGAAACAGGGCGGCAATCTCCTCGATGAACCAGCCGTAGCGCACCACCCCGAACACCATCGCGCCGAGGGTGGCGGCAAACAGGGCCAGCACCAGCTTGTGGGCCGGGCGCATGCCCGCGAAGTCGCTCAGGGCCGGGCTGCCCTCGGCGCGGCGCGCCTGGTCCAGTGCATAGGTGGGGCTGCGCGTGGGATCGCGCCGTACGCGCGCCGCGTACCACATCAGAAAGCCGATGGTCACGCCGGTGGCCAGTGCCCACACCAGCAGGCGGTAGCCCATCCCGGAGAACACCGGCACGCCGGCGATGCCCTGGGCGATGCCGACATTGAAGGGGTTGAGGAAGGCCGCCGCGAAGCCGACCTGGGAGCCGAGGAAAGGGATCGAGACGCCGACCACGCTGTCGTAGCCGAGCGCCAGCGCGAGCGGTATGAAGATCAGCACGAAGGGAATCGCCTCCTCGTTCATGCCGAAGGTGGCGCCGCCGAGCGAGAACAGGGTAACGAACAGCGGAATGACCGTGGCCCGCACCAGGGCCGAACGCGCATGGGCCTGGGCGATGGCCTTGATCATGGCGTCGATGGCTTCGGTCTTCTGCAGCACGGCGAAGGCGCCGCCGACGATCAGCACGAAGCCGATGATCAGGGCCGCCTCGACAAAGCCTTTGATCGGCGCCATCAGCAGCGCCACCGGCCCTTGCGGATTGCTGGCCACGTAGTGAAACGAGGCCGGGTCCACCAGCTGGCGGCCGTTGACCAGCTGGGTCTCGTACTTCCCGCCCGGGACCAGCCAGGTGGCGGCGGCGATCAGGGCCAGGATGGCAAACAGCAGCACAAAGGTATTGGGCAGGCGCAGGCGCATGGCAGACCTCACTGAGACAGCAGCTTGCCCTGGCGGTAGGCGCGCGCCCCGGCGATTTTGCCGATCGCCCAGCCGCGCAGCAGGTGGCGGTGCGCGGTGCGGGCGAAGAACACGCCATCGACGCCGGCGCGCACGCAGGTGGTGGCCCCGCTGACGGGGTCGATCAGATCGGCGATCGCGTCGCCGGCCTGCACCGTCTCGCCCAGCTGGCGCACAAAGACCACGATGCCATTGTGCGGTGCGAGCAGCGGTTCCACCCCTTCCAGCGGGGTGGGCGCGCAGCGCATCGGCGGCAGCGGCGCGGGCGGCAGATCGAGCAGGCCCTCGTGGGCCAGGAAGGCCAGCACGGCATCGGCGTCGGCCTGGCCGTAGGCGTAGTTCACGTCCATCTCGCCGCGCAGCTCCAGCGTCACGGCCAGGCAGGCGGGCGGAATCGGCAGGGCCGGACCGAAATGCTCGGCCAGCTCCCACCACAGGCGCGAGCAGGCTTCGTCGAAGGGTTCGTCGCCGGCCTCCTTGGCCAGCAGCAGGGCGCGCGCCCCGCTCAGGGCGGCCAGCGGGGCGGCGCGCTCGGCCAGCGGCGTGCCCGCGTACAGGTGGACCACGGCCTCGTTATCGCAATGCAGGTCGAGCACCACGTCGGCGTCGATGGCGAGGCTGAGCAGGATTTTTTTCATCGCCTGGGCGTCGCTGTGCACGGTCCAGCGGGCGATGGCGGCGCGCGCATGGGCGCGCACCAGGGCCACGTTGGCGGCGGCATCGGGCCCGAGCAGGCCGGCCAGCGAGGTTTTCAGTTCGTCGGCCACATGCTTGTAGGCGCGGTTGAAGTTAATGCCGCTGCCCAGGTCGAAGCGGCCGAAGGGCGCGCCCTGGATGGCCTGGCCCAGCCCGATCGGATTGGCGCTCGGGACGAGGATGATTTCGCCGCGCACGCGGCCCTCGCGTTCAAGCTGCTCCAGGCGCGGGCGCAGCAGGGTGGCGGCCAGCATGCCGGGGATTTCGTCGGCGTGCAGGCCGCCCTGGATATAGGCCTTGGGCCCGTTGCCGGCGGCGCCGAAGTGAAAGGCGGTCAGGCGCTGCTGGCTATTGCCGTCGCCCAGGGTAATCGGATGGTGGGTGGTACGCATGGTGTCTCGTCTTCTGATCTGGCGGGGAGTATCGCACGCCGCCATTATGCATAAAAATTTACACAAAATACGACAGTGAAAAAAAATTTTCAGAAAACGCTTGAGTTCAAGGCGGCTTGTGTCTACATTGCGAACTGAGCGAAAATTTACACATGCAGTTTCCGTGTAAAAAATTTTCGACCACGAGGACATCATGACCAAATCCGGTTCCGCCGCATCGCCCGATATCGCTTTCGCCGAGTCCAGCCTCGGCCAGCGCCTGCTGAAGGTGCTGGCCGAGGGCTCGAACTCGCAGCGCCATATCGCCGATTACCTGCTGCGCCATCAGATGCGCGTGACGGCGATCGGCATCGAGGAGCTGGCCGAGGCCTGCCAGGTGTCCACCGCCACCATCAGCCGCTTTGCACGCGACATCGGCTACCGCAACTACTCGGCCATGCGCAGCGCCGTGGCCGAGACCCTGCAGGCCGTGCTGCAGCCGGTCGACAAGCTGCGCAGCACCATCGAGCGCGGGCAGGGCGATGGCACCCCGGCCGCCCAGAGTCTGGCCTATGCGGGCGCGAACATCAGCAGCGCGGCCCAGGCCATGGACCAGAAGGAGCTGGACAAGGTGGTGGCCAAGCTGACCAAGGCGCGCGCCGTGTATGTGATGGGCTTCGGCCTGTCGGCCCATCTGGCCGGGCTGCTCACCCTGCATCTGCAGCCCTTCTGCAGCCAGGTGGTGGAGGTGGTCAGTTATGGCGGCACCGAAGTGGCGGCCGGCCACCTGGCCAGCATCGGCCCGCGCGACGTGCTGCTGACGGTCTCCTTCCCGCGCTATGCGCTCGACGTGATCCGCCTGAGCACCTTTGCGCGCGACCGCAAGGCCTGCGTGGTGGCGCTGACCGACGCCCCGGCCTCGCCGCTGGCGGCCCTGTCCGACCACGTGCTGTACGCGCACAGCACCCATCCGATTCTGCCATCCAGTGCTTCGGCCGCGGTCGCCGTGATCGAAGCGCTGGTGGCGACGCTCATGGTCTCGAACAAGGCCAATGTAGCGAAAGCGACCCGCCTGACGGAGGCGATTTCCGCCTACCTGTATGGCTCCGATCTCAGCAAACCATAGCGAAAAACACCAAGGGGGATTTCATGAGACAGCATTACCGCGCACCGCAACTGACCGTGTTGGCACTGGCCCTGGGGGCCGCCTTCGCCGCCCCGGTGCTGGCCCAGGAGGCCAGCGCGCCGCTCCAGCGCGTGGAGATTACCGGTTCGTCGATCAAGCGCATCGACGCCGAGACGGCCCTGCCGGTGCAGGTGGTCAAGCGCGAGGACATCGACAAGAGCGGTGTCACCACGGCCGCCGAGCTGCTCAAGAATATCGCCGCCAATACGGCCCCCCTGTCCGATGGCATGAGCATCACCGACGGCACCAGCGGCCAGCGCGGCTTCAATGGGGCCAACCTGCGCGGCATCGGCGTGTCGTCCACGCTGGTGCTGCTCAATGGCCGCCGCCTGGCCAATTTCGCCTCGCCCGGGGATAACGCCGGTGTCGACCTGAATAACATCCCGGCCGGCGCCATCCAGCGCGTCGAAATCCTCAAGGACGGCGCCTCCGCCATCTACGGCACCGACGCCATCGGCGGCGTGATCAACTTCATCACCCGCAAGGACTACCAGGGCGCCGACATCACCGCCTCGGCCGCGGCCACCCACGAAGGCGGCGCCGGCAAGCGCACGCTGTCGCTGTCCGGCGGCCACGGCGATCTGGCCAAGGACGGCTTCAATGTGTTCGGCGTGATCGACGTCCAGCAGCTCGACGCGCTGCGCTCCTCGCAGCGCCAGTTCATCAAGGACCGCCCGCTGGCCGGCCTGCTGCCGGCGCTGATGTCCTCGAACACCTATCCGGCCAATATCGACATCTCCTCGGCCCAGCGCAATGCCCTGATCGCGGCCGGCGTGCTGCCGGCCGGCGCCACCCGCAACCGCATCAATCCAAGCTCGCCGGCCTGTAATCCGCCGGCCACCGTGTATGCCGCCGCCGGCCCGGGCGGTCCGCTGGCCTGCTCCTACGACTACATGGAGGACACCGAGATCTATCCGGATTCGCGCAAGCTCGGTTTCGTCGGCCGCGCCACCGTGCAGGTCAACGCCGACAACCAGCTGTATGCCGAGCTGACCGAGTCCGAAGCGCGCAGCCGCTATGTGCTCAGCCCGAACCCGCAGCGCATCCGCAATCTGCCGGTGTCGATCCTGCCGGCCAAGTACCGGAGCGTGCTGTCGGCGGCCGGTCTGCCGACCACCTTCAGCGGCATCCGCTACCGCATGACGGAGGCGGGCAACCGCACCAATGAAGTCACGTCCACCGGCACCCGCCTGGTGCTGGGCGCGACCGGCAATGTGGCCGGCTGGGACTACGACCTGGGCCTGTCGCGCGCCGAGAACAAGGCGGTCGACAAATACGTGGACGGCTACGTCCTGTATGACAAATTCGTGGCCGGCGTCCAGAGCGGCATCATCAACCCCTGGGGCGCCTCGTCCCAGGCCGGGCTCGATCTGATCAAGTCGATCAAGGTCAATGACGAAGCGCGCAAGTCGAAGGGCAGCACCAGCGCCATCGACGGCAAGCTGTCCAAGGCCATCGGCCAGCTCGAAGGCGGCGAACTGGCGCTGGCCGTCGGCGCCGAACTGCGCTACGAGAACACCACGTTCACGCCCTCGGCCCTGCTGCTGTCGAATAATATCGCCGGCGACCGCGATACCGGCCTGGCCGCCGGTTCCACCACCGACCTCAAGGCCACCGACGACAGCCGCCACGTGTCCTCGGTCTACGCCGAACTGAATGCGCCCTTCAGCAAGCAGCTGGAGATGCAGTTCGCGGTCCGCTACGACAAATACAGCCAGGTCGGCTCGACCACCAATCCCAAGCTGGGCCTGCGCTGGCAGCCCGCCAAGCAGCTGCTGGTGCGCGCCTCGGCCGGCACCGGCTTCCGCGCGCCCTCGCTGGCCGATCTGAAGCGCCCGACCACCTATGGCAGCGCCTCGTCCTTCCTGACCGATCCGCAGTGCGCCAAGCAGGAAGGCTCGATTGACCTGTGTACCGACCAGTGGCCGGTGGAGCGCCGCTCCAACCCGAACTTGAAGCCGGAGAAGTCGCAGCAGTTTTCGTTCGGCGCCGTGGTCGAGATGGGCAAGCAGTTCACGTTCTCGGTCGACTACTGGGACATCCGCAAGAAGGACGTGATTTCCACCCTCGGCGAGCAGATCATCGTCGACAATCCGGCCAAGTACAACGGCAAGTACATCCAGCGCGACAGCGACGGCTTCATCACCAATATCCTGCTGGTGAAGGAGAACCAGGGGCGCCTGAAGACCAATGGCCTCGACATCGCCGCCGACTGGCGCAGCGAGGCCTCGCCGCTGGGGCGCTTCTCGGCCGGTATCAGCGGCACCCTGGTGCTGACCTACGACCGCCAGTTTGGCCCGCTCGAGCCCTACCGCTCGAACCTCGGCGTGTTCCTGAATGACCAGGTGATCCAGAAGTGGCGCCACCGGATCAACTTCGGCTGGGATCAAGGCCCGCTGAATGTCACGCTGGCGAACCAGTACTCGTCCGGCTACACCGACCAGAACACGACCTATGACCCGGTCTCGGACAAGCTGCTGCCTTCGCGCTCGGTCAAGGCCTATTCGCTGTGGGATCTGAGCGCCAGCTACGCCGTCAACAAGCAGATGAAGCTGCGCGCCGGCGTGCTGAACCTGGCCGACACGGCGCCGCCGTTCTCGAATCAGGCCTACTACTTCCTGGCCGGCTACGATCCGACCTACGCCGACCCGCGCGGCCGCAGCGCCTTCGTCCAGGCCAGCTACAGCTTCAAGTGATGCGCTGGAGCGCCCTGCTGCTGGTATTCGCCTGCGCCTGGGCGCAGGCGGCCGGTTCGCTGCTGATCATCGGCGGCGCCCTGCGCGACAGTAACAGCGCCGTGTGGGATGCCGTCGTCAGTCAGGCCGGCGGGCGCGGCGCGCGCGTGGCCGTGTTCCCGACCGCATCCGCCGATCCCCAGGGCGCGGGCGCGGCGGCCGCGGCCCGCCTGCGCGCGGCCGGCGCCGAGGCCTTTGTGGTGCCAGTGGCGCCGCGCCTGCCCGGCGATGCACGCCAGGCCGCCGACGATGCCGCCCTGGCCGCACGCGTAGCGGCAGCGGGCGGCGCCTACTTCGTGGGCGGGGATCAGAACCGCATCGTGCAGGCGCTGCGCCATGCCGATGGCAGCGCCACGCGCGTGCTGGACGCCGTCTGGCGCCTGTACCAGCGCGGCGGCGTGGTGGCCGGCAGTTCGGCGGGCGCGGCCATCATGAGCCGCACCATGTTCACCGAGCCGCGCGGCCTGCTGGCCATGCTGGGCGAAGGGGCCAAGGTCGGCGCCGACATCGGCCCCGGCCTCGGTTTCATCGGCGAGCAGGTCTTCATCGACCAGCATTTTCTGGTGCGCGGACGCGTAGCCCGGCTGATACCGGCCATGCTGGCCAGCGGCCAGCGCATCGGCGTCGGCATCGACGAGGACACCGCCATGCTCGTGCAGGATGGGCAGGCGCGCGTGCTGGGCTACAAAGGCGTGCTGCGGGTCGACCTGAGCGAGGCCATGGCGGCTGGCGGCGGCGCACTGCGCCAGGCGCGCCTGTCCTACTACGAGAGCGGCGACGGCTTCGACCTGCTCACGGGCGCCATCACGAGCGCGGCGCACCCGCTCGAGCACGGCCAGCCTACCCATACGGGCCGCCTGTTCAGCTCCGCGATCCTGGCCAATGGCGCGCTGACCGAGCTGATGGCCGCCCTGGCCGACAGTGACCAGGACAGCGCCACCGGCCTCGCCTTCGAGGCCGGAGTGGCGCGCGGCTTCCTGTTCACCCTGCGCCGCCTGCCCACGACGCGCGCCTACGCCCGGCCCGGCGCCGACAGCGGCAGCGTGCTGAATATCGGCCTCGACATTCAACCCGTGCGCATGGCCGACCCGCTCTACCGCGACGAGCCCCAAAAAATGGGGTCAGACCCCATTTTTCCATCCAGATAAATCGGGGTCAGACCCCATTTATCTGGCGGGCAAGAAAAGCGGGGGCCTTACCTCGGCTGCCAGAGCTGCATGGAAAAAAGGGGTCTGACCCCATTTTTTCTGGGGGTAAAAAAACCGGGGCGCTGGGCCCCGGTCGGTTTGCTTACTTCAGCTTCCACATCCGCATGTAGCGGTCGCGCAGTTCGGTCTGGCGGGTCGTGGTCGGCATCAGCTTGCCGTCGATGTAGACCGCGGCCGGATGGCTGGTCAGCTCGAGCGGCTCGCCGTCCCACAGCACCAGGTCGGCCTGCTTGCCCGGCGCGATCGAGCCGAGCTGCTTGTCGACCCCGTACAGGCGCGCCGGATTGATCGTCACGGCGGCCAGCGCGGCCTGCGGATCGAGCCCGCCATTGACCGCATTCCCGGCCAGCTGGCGCAGCACGCGCGGGTTGTAGGTCTCGGTGGCGTCGGACGAGAAGGCCACCATCACGCCGGCCTGCTGCAGCAGCTTGGCGTTGTCGGCGCGCGCGCCCAGATCTTCGAAATGGCTGGGCAGGACCGAGAGCGGATTGAGAATCACCGGCACCTTGGCCTTGGCCAGCTGCTCGGCCACCATCCAGGCCTCGCTGCCGCCGTCGATCACGAGCTTGAGCTTGTACTCGCGCGCCAGCGCCAGTGCCGCCTCGATGTCGGAAGCGCGGTTCACGCTCATCACCAGCGGCACCTGGCCGGCCAGCACCGGCTTCAGGGCCGCCACGTCGAGCGCGGACAGCAGATCGTCCATCTGCGGCTTGGCCTTGGCCGTGCCCTTGACCTGTTCGAAGGCTTCGCGCAGCGCCAGCACGGCGCTGGCGCGGGTGCCCGACAGGGCCGCGCCCTGTTCGCCGAATTCGGCAAACATGGCCGCATGCGGCTTGACCATCCAGCGCTTGGCGTCGCCCAGATTGACCACCATGCCCTGGCCGGCGATCAGGCTGCCGCCTCGCTTGGTGCCCGGGTAGACCATGGCGCGCGTGACCCCGTCGACATAGGCGATCGGGATGCGCGTGCTGTGCGGGTTGTAGGCGTCGGCCATGTCGAGGGCGGCGCTGTAACGCTTGCTGGCCACGGCGTGGTCATTGGTCTCGTTCACGCCTTCGATCTCCACCACGCCCAGATTCGACAGCGGCGCGAAGAAGCCCGGTGTCAGCACGCGGCCCTTGGCGTCGATGACGGTGGCGCCTTCCGGCAGCTTGACGCTGGTGCCGACGGCGACGATGCGCTCGTCCTTCACCAGCACGGTGCCGTTCTTGATGATGCCGGCGCTGTCGGCCGTGTAGATGGTGGCATTGGTGATGGCCACGGTGCCGGCCGCGGCGTACTGGGCGCAGGCCAGGCCGACGGCGGCGATCAGGGTCTTGAAAGTCGTCTGCATGCTGGGCTCCTAGCGCTGGGTGGTGCCGACGCTGAAGTCGGACGTCAGGCCGTCGTTGGGACGGCGGCGGTCAAAGCGGGCAATCCCGTCGATGAAGACCAGATCGGCCTTGGCGAAGATCGAGAAGGGATTGGCGCTCCACAGCACCACGTCGGCGTTCTTGCCCACATCCAGGCTGCCGATCTGGCCGTCCATGCCGATCGCGCGGGCCGGGTTCAGCGTGATCCAGCTGATCGCCTTCTCCGGCGCCACGCCGATGCCGGCGCGCTGCCCGGCCGCCATGGCCTTGGCCGCCTCCTGGTTCAGATGCTGGATGTCGACCGCGCTGTCCGAGTGCAGGGTGGCGCAGGCGCCCACCGCATCGACGATGGCGATGTTCTCGCGGATGCCGTCGAAGGACTCCATCTTGAAGCCATACCAGTCGGCCCACATCACGGCGCAGGTGTTCGTCTCGCGCAGCAGCGGGGCGATCTTGTAGGCTTCCACGGCGTGGTGGAAGGCCGAGATCTTGAAGTTGAATTCCTTGGCCACGTCGAGCATGGTGGCCATCTGGTCGGCGCGGTAGCAGTGCATCTCCACCAGGATCTTCCCATCGAGGACCTCGACCAGGGTCTCCATGCCGATGTCACGATCGGGCGGGGCGCCCTTCTTCTCCTTGTCCCAGGCGCGCCGCTTCTCGCGGTAGTTGACGGCCTTGGTGAAGGCTTCGCGGTAGCCTGCCACATTCCCCATCAGGGTCATCGGCGCCTGCTTGCGGCCTTCGCCGTAGACGCGCTTGGGGTTCTCGCCGCAGGCCATCTTCAGCACCTGGGGCGCCCCCGGGAACTTCATGCCCTGGTAGGTGGTGGCCGGCACGTTCTTCAGCAGCACACCGCGCCCGCCGATCAGATTGCCCGAGCCGGGCAGGATCACCATCGAGGTCACGCCACCGGCACGCGCGGCCAGGAAGCCCGGGTCCTGCGGCCACACCGCGTGTTCGGCCCAGACCTGAGGCGTGGTCGGGCTGGTCATCTCATTGCCGTCCGCATGGGCCCACACGCCCGGCGAGGCATAGTCGCCCAGGTGCGAGTGCGGGTCGATCAGGCCCGGCGTGATCCAGCGCCCGCTGGCGTCGATCACCTGGGCCCCGGCCGGCGCGCTCAGACCTTTGCCGATCGCGGCCACTTTGCCGTCGGCCAGCAGCAGGTCGGCGCCGTCCAGACGCGCGCCGCTGCCGGTCAGAATGGTGGCGTTCTTCAGCAGGACCGGGGCCGCACTGGGAGCCGCATAGGTCGAGAAGTACGAGGGACGGAACAGGGGTTCCGGATCGGCCGCGAGGGCCGGCAGGGTCGCTGCCGCCGCGACGGCCAGGCAAAGTCGGGTGAGCCAACCCGCCAGTGGTCTTTGCATGATGCCTCCTTGGTTGAAATGACAGGCAAGTATGCCGTCTTTCCTGTGAGAAGTGTTGGCCCAAGGGCTACAATGCACGCACTTACAACAGGGAGGGGCGCCATGTGGCGAGGTGTATGTATGAGTGCGCTGCTGCTGGCGGCGCCGCTGGCCTGGGGCGCGCAGCCAGGCACGATGCGGGTCGACGTCAGCCATAGCGGAAATGCGCTGAGCGACAGCTATGCGCTGGCGCGCGTGCTGATCGAGCCGCTGCCCTGGCCCGGCGGCGCGCAGCAGGCGATCGACCGCACCGAGCGTGGCAACAACAAGTTCGAAGTGGTCGATGCCAAGACCGGCAAGCTGCTGTACTCACGCGGCTTTTCCACCGTGTTCGCCGAGTGGCGCACGACCGAGGAGGCGGGGCGCATGTCGCGCGCCTTCGAGGAATCGCTGCGCTTTCCGCTGCCCGAGCATCCGGTGCGCGTGCGCCTGCTCAAGCGCGACGAGCGCAACCAGTTTTCGCTTGTGTGGAGCGCCGACATCGACCCGCAGGCGCAGGACGTGATCCGCCGCCAGGGCCCGGCGCCGGCGCAGCCGATTGCGCTGCAGATCAGCGGCCCCTCGCCCGAGAAAGTTGATCTGCTGATCCTCGGGGACGGCTACACGCGGGCCGAGCTGGGCAAGTTCGAGGCCGACGCGCGCCGCCTGGTCGCCCAGCTGTTTACCGTCTCGCCCTATAAGGAGCGGCGCCAGGACTTCAATGTCTGGGGCCTGGCCGTGCCGACCGAGGAAAGCGGCGTGTCGCGTCCGTCGACCGGCAGCTACAAGGCCTCCGCCCTGGGCACGCGCTACGACATCTTCGGCAGCGAGCGTTACGTGCTGGCGCTGGACAACCGCGCGCTGCGCGACATCGCCATGTACGCGCCCTACGAGTTCATCGAAATCCTCGTCAACAACGAGACCTATGGCGGTGGCGGCATCTACGGCCAGTTCTCGACGGCGGCGGCCAGCAACGACTGGGCCAATTATCTGTTCGTGCACGAATTCGGCCACCACTTCGCCGGCCTGGCCGACGAGTACTACACCTCGCCCGTGGCCTACCAGTCGAGCGGCGAGCGGCCCGAGCCCTGGGAGCCGAACGTGACGGCCCTGCACGATCCGGCGCAGCTGAAGTGGAAAGCCCTGGTCAAGCCCGGCACGCCGCTGCCGACGCCCTGGCCCAAGGCCCAGTACGAAGAGGCCGCGCGCGTCTACCAGAAAAAGCGCCAGGCGCTGCGCGCGGCGAACCGGCCCGAGTCCGAGATGAGCGCCCTGTTCAAGGAAGACCTGGCGGCCACGCACCAGCTGTTCGCCGACGCCGCACAGCGCCACACGATCGGCGCATTCGAAGGCGCGAACTACGAAGCAAGCGGCTACTACCGTTCCGAGATGCAGTGTCTGATGTTCGACCGCAGCGAGAAATTCTGCCAGGTCTGCCAGGACGCCATCCGCGCCACCATCGACCAATACAGCAGATAAAGAACGGTGTCAGGTCCGGCGATCGGACATCGGGGAACTTTCGCTGTCGCGAAAAGTTCCCCGATGTCCGATCGCCGGACCTGACACCGTTTGGGATCAGGCGGGGCGCAGGGTCTGGGGCTTGAGCTTGGCGAGCAGGGCCTTGCCTTTGCGGGCGCGCTTGCCGAAATGGTGGGCCAGGCCGGAATTGGCCAGCGCTACTTCCTGCGCCTTGCCGCCGCGCCCGGTGCCGAGCACCTGCACGCCCTTCTGGGTGATCGGCTGGGCCGCCAGCAGACTTTCCTTGTCCTCGAGCTCCATCAGGGTCACGCCGCGCCCGCCATTGGCCAGCACCTTCATTTCGTCCAGACCGAACACCAGCAGGCGTCCGTGCTCGGACAGGCAGGCCAGCGCGCCCATGTCCTCGCCGATCAGGCGCGGGGCCAGCGGCTGGGCGCCCTCGTCGAGGGTGATGAAGGACTTGCCGCCCTTCAGACGCGACACCATGTCGCCGGCGCTGGCGATGAAGCCGTAGCCGGCGCTGCTGGCCAGCAGCAGGCGCGCGCTGGCCGGGCCGGCGTAGTAGTGCAGCACGCGCACGCCGCCGGACAGGTCGATCAGGGTGGTGATCGGCACGCCGTCGCCGCGCGCGCCGGGCAGGGCCGCCACCGGCACCGAGTAGATCTTGCCGTTGTCGCCGAAGCACAGCAGGGTGTCGACCGTGCGGCACTCGAACGCGCTGTGCAGGCTGTCGCCGGCCTTGAAGGTGAACTGGCCGACGTCGTGGCCGATGCCGGTGCGCGCCCGCACCCAGCCTTTTTCGGAGACGATCACGGTCACCGGCTCGTCCACCACCTTCTGCTCGACCACGGCCTTCTGGGCTTCTTCGATCAGGGTGCGGCGCGCGTCGCCAAAGGCCTTGGCGTCGGCCTCGATCTCCTTGATCACCTGGCGCTTGAGCGAGGACGGATTGGCCAGCAGGTCTTCCAGCTGCTCCTTCTCCTTGCGCAGTTCGGCCAGCTCCTGTTCGATCTTGATCGCTTCCAGGCGCGCCAGCTGGCGCAGGCGGATCTCGAGGATGTCCTCGGCCTGGCGGTCGGACAGGGCGAAGCGGGCGATCAGGGCGGCCTTCGGTTCGTCGCTGTTACGGATGATGGCGATGACTTCGTCGATATTCAGCAGGACGGTCTGGCGCCCTTCGAGAATATGGATGCGGTCATTGACCTTGCCCAGACGGTGCTCGGTACGGCGGCGTACGGTGCTGAAGCGGTAGTCGATCCATTCGCCGAGAATCTCGGCCAGGCCTTTCTGGCGCGGGCGGCCATCATTGCCGATCATGACCAGGTTGATCGAGGCGCTGGTCTCGAGCGAGGTGTGGGCCAGCATCAGGTTCATGAATTCGGCCGCGTCCTGGTTCTTCGACTTCGGCTCGAACACCAGGCGCACCGGCGCATCGCGCCCGGCTTCGTCGCGAATCGTGTCGAGCGCGCCGAGAATCAGCTGCTTGAGCGCGCTCTGCTCGGGCGTCAGCGACTTCTTGCCGGCCTTGACCTTGGGATTGGTCAGCTCTTCGATCTCTTCGAGCACCTTCTGGGCCGAGGTCCCGGGCGGCAGCTCGGTCACCACGGCCTGCCACTGGCCGCGCGCCAGTTCTTCGATCTTCCAGCGCGCGCGCACCTTCATCGAGCCGCGCCCGGTCGCATACATCTCGGCGATCTGGGCCGGCGGGGTGATGATCTGGCCGCCGCCGGGGAAGTCGGGGCCGGGAATCAGCTGCATCAGCTCGGCGTGGGGCAGATCGCGGTTGCGGATCATGGCCACGGCGGCCGCCGCCACTTCCTTCAGATTGTGCGAGGGGATCTCGGTGGCCAGGCCGACCGCGATGCCGCTGGCGCCATTGAGCAGCACCATCGGCAGGCGCGCCGGCAGCGTGCACGGCTCTTCGGTCGAGCCGTCGTAATTGGGCTGGAAGTCGACCGTGCCTTCGTCGATTTCGTCGAGCAGCAGGCGCGAGATCGGGGTCAGGCGCGCTTCCGTGTAACGCATGGCGGCGGCGCCGTCGCCATCGCGCGAGCCGAAATTGCCCTGGCCGTCGATCAGCGGGTAGCGCAGCGAGAAGTCCTGGGCCATGCGCACCAGGGCGTCATACACGGACTGGTCGCCGTGCGGGTGCAGCTTGCCGAGCACTTCGCCGACCACGGTGGCCGATTTGCGCGGCTTGGCCGTGGCGCCCAGGCCCAGTTCGTTCATCGCGTACAGGATGCGGCGCTGGACCGGCTTCTGGCCGTCCGACACATCGGGCAGGGCGCGGCCCTTGACGACCGAGATCGCGTAGTCGAGATAGGCGCGCTCGGCAAACGTGGACAGGGTCAGCGATTCGCCGTCGTCCGGCACATTCTGTTGTTCAAAGAGGCTGGCTTGATTACTCATGGTGCGGTCTTAAATATCGGCTTCGGCTTCGTTGCCATGTTCTTCGATCCAGGCGCGGCGTGCGGCCGCTTCGCCCTTGCCCATCAACATATTGAAGCGGGCCGCCGCTTCCTGCGGCGTGTATTCGTTGAAGGCGACCGGCAGCAGGCGGCGCGTGTCCGGGTTCATCGTGGTTTCCCACAGCTGCTCGGCATTCATCTCGCCCAGACCCTTGAAGCGGCTGATGGTCCAGGAGCCGTCCTTCAGGCCGTCCTTCTTCAGCTTGTCTTCGATGGCCGTCAGTTCCTGGTCGTCGAGCGCATACAGCTTCTGGATCGGCTTCTTGCCGCGCGCCGGGGCGTCGACCCGGTACAGCGGCGGACGGGCGATGTAGATGTGGCCGCGCCGGATCAGGGCCGGGAAGTGGCGGAAGAACAGGGTCAGCAGCAGCACCTGGATGTGCGAGCCGTCGACGTCGGCATCGGACAGCACGCAGATTTTGCCGTAGCGCAGACCCGACAGATCGGGCTCGTCGTGTTCCCCATGCGGGTCGACGCCGACGGCCACGGCGATGTCGTGGATCTCGTTGTTGGCGAACAGGCGGTCGCGCTCCGTTTCCCAGGCATTCAGCACCTTGCCGCGCAGGGGCAGGATGGCCTGGAATTCCTTGTCGCGCCCCATCTTGGCGGAGCCGCCGGCCGAGTCGCCCTCGACCAGGAAGATCTCGTTGCGCGTGATGTCGGAGGATTCGCAGTCGGTCAGCTTACCGGGCAGCACGGCCACGCCCGAGGATTTCTTCTTCTCGACTTTCTGGGCCGAGCGCAGGCGCGACTGGGCCTGCTTGATGACCAGCTCGGCTAGCTTCTTGCCATACTCGACATGCTGGTTCAGCCACAGTTCGAGGGCCGGCTTGGAGAAGGAGGAGACCAGGCGCACGGCGTCGCGCGAATTGAGCTTCTCCTTGATCTGGCCTTGGAATTGCGGATCGAGCACCTTGGCGCTGAGCACGAAGGAGACGCGGTTGAACACGTCTTCGGGCAGCAGCTTGACGCCTTTGGGCAGCAGGGAATGCATTTCGCAGAAGCCCTTGACGGCGCCGAACAGGCCTTCGCGCAGGCCCGACTCGTGGGTGCCGCCGTTCGGCGTCGGGATCAGGTTGACATAGGATTCGCGCACCACGGCGCCGTCCTCGGTCCAGGCCACCACCCAGCTGGCGCCTTCGCCTTCGGCAAAGCCTTCCGACTCGCTGCTGGCGAACTGCTCGCCTTCGAACAGGGGGATCAGGGTTTCGCCATTGGCGTGCTGGCCCAGCATCTCGACCAGATAGCCGCGCAGGCCGTCCTTGTACTGCCAGGTCTGGACCTCACCGTTCTTGGCATTGGTCAGGGTCACGGTCACGCCAGGCAGCAGCACGGCCTTCGAGCGCAGCAGGCGCTGCAGCTCGGTGTGCGAGATCGCGGGCGAATCGAAATACTTGGCGTCGGGCCAGGCCGTCACGCGGGTGCCGGACTTCTTGCCGTCGCGCGGGGCCGGCTGCGAGCGCAGCGGCTCGACCAGATCGCCATGTTCAAACGCCAGCGTGTGGAAGCCATTGCCGTCCGGCTCCTTGCGCCAGACATGGATCTCGAGGCGCTTGGACAGGGCATTCGTGACCGAGACGCCGACCCCGTGCAGTCCGCCGGAGAAGGCGTAGGCGCCGCCCGAGCCTTTGTCGAACTTGCCGCCGGCGTGCAGGCGCGTGAACACGATCTCGACGGTGGGCACGCCCTCGTCGGGATGCAGGCCGACCGGAATGCCGCGCCCGTCGTCCTCGACGGTCACGGAACCATCGGTATTGAGGGTGACGGCGATGTTCTTGCAAAAGCCGGCCAGCGCCTCGTCCGAGGCATTGTCGATGACCTCCTGGATGATGTGGAGCGGATTTTCGGTCCGGGTGTACATGCCCGGACGCTGCTTGACGGGCTCCAGGCCCTTGAGAACGCGGATGGAAGCTTCGCTGTAATCGGATGCGGGTTTCTTTGTTGCCATTATCTCAATGAGGCTGACCTTGGACGGGAAAAACCGGCGTATTGTACCTAAACCCCGGCGAGGATCGGCTTGCCACGCCGCTAACAGCTGCTTACCATAGCCGGATCGACCTGCATTTGCCCCCATGCTCGCTACCGCCTACCCCCATGCCGTGCGCCTGCTGGGCTTCTCGCCCGAGGACACCGACGAAATCGCCACCGTGCTGGCCGACGCGCCGCTGCCGGGGGCCGGCTATTTCTGCCTGAGCGAGGACAGCCTGCAGGAACCCGATCTGGTGATCGCCAACGGCGCCGACCTGCAGGCCCTGGCCCTGCTGGCGGCCGCCCAGCCCGGCCCGCTGCTGCCGGCCGTCGTGGTCGGCGAGGCGAGCAGCCTGCTGGCGGTGCCGCATCTGCCGCTGCCGGTCGATCCGGACGAACTGTTCGCCCTGCTCGACGCCCTGATGGCGCGCCGCGCCCAGGCCCTGGCCGGCGGCGCCGCGGCCCCGGCCCTGCCCGAGCGGCGCCGCCGGCCGCGCCTCGACTACGACCTGACCGATCCGAGCGAATACCTGGCCCTGCGCAAGGCGCCGCCGACCGGGGCGGTGCTGCTGGTCGACACCGATGGTCAGCTGCGCGAGCACATCGTCCCGCTGCTGGCGCCGCGCCGCGTGTCGGTCGAGTGGACCGACAGCGCGGCCCTGGCCGTCAGCCTGTGCGAGGAGACGCCGGTCGCGCTGGTGCTGGTGAATACGGCCACGCCCGGGCTCGATCCGTATCAGCTGTGCGCCGAGATCAAGGCCACGCCCAAGGGCCTGCGCATCGCCGTGGTGCTGCTGGCCGCGGCCGATTTCACGTTCGACCGCGAACGCGCGCGCTCGGCCGGCGTGCGCGGCTATCTGGACAAGCCGGTGTCCGACCGCAATCTGCTGGCCCTGCTGCAAAAGATGCTCTCGCTCGGCGCCTGATTATTTGCTCAGCATGCGCATGGCGCGGTCGAGGCCTTCGAGGGTGACCGGGTACATGCGGTTATTCATGATCTGGCGGATGATGCTGATCGACTGGCGGTACTGCCAGACGCCTTCGGGCTCGGGATTGAGCCAGACGAAATGGGGGAAGGTGGTGACGCAGCGCGCCAGCCATTCGGCCCCGGCTTCGGCGTTGTTGTATTCGACCGAGCCGCCCGGCTGCAGCACCTCGTAGGGGCTCATGGTGGCGTCGCCAACGAAGATCAGCTTGGTGTCGGCCTGGTATTTGCGCAGCACGTCCCAGGTCGGGAAACGCTCGGCATTGCGGCGCCGGTTGTTCTTCCACAGGTAGTCGTAGACGCAGTTGTGGAAGTAGAAGAATTCCATGTTCTTGAACTCGCTCTTGGCGGCCGAGAACAATTCCTCCGTGCGTTCGATGTGCTCGTCCATCGTGCCGCCGACGTCGAGCAGCATCAGCACCTTGACCTTGTTGCGCCGCTCGGGCTGCATCTTGATGTCGAGGTAGCCGGCATTGTTGGCGGTGGCGCGGATGGTGGCGTCGAGCGCCAGTTCCTCCTCGGCGCCCTCGCGCGCGAAACGGCGCAGGCGGCGCAGCGCCACCTTGATATTGCGCGTGCCCAGTTCGCGCTCGGCGTCGTAGTCGCGGTAGCTGCGCTGCTCCCAGACCTTGACGGCGCTGCGCTGGCCGCCCTTGCCGCCGATGCGGATGCCTTCTGGATTGGCGCCGCCATTGCCAAACGGCGAAGTGCCGCCCGTGCCGATCCATTTATTGCCGCCTTCGTGGCGTTCCTTCTGTTCCTTCAGCAGCTCTTGCAGGCGCTCCATCAGCTTGTCGTAGCCGAATTTCTCGAGCGCCGCCAGCTGCTCGGGCGTCAGTTCGCGCCGCATGCGTTGCAGCAGCCAGTCGGGCGGGATGCCTTGCGCGTTGTCGAAGACCGCCGCCACGCCCTTGAAATAGGCGCCGAATGCACGGTCGAACTTGTCGAAATGGGCTTCGTCCTTCACCAGGGTCAGGCGCGCGAGGAAATAGAACTCGTCGAGCGAGGGCGCGATCACCTGCTGCTGCAGGGCTTCGAGCAGGGTCAGGAATTCCTTGATCGACACCGGAATCTTGGCGTCGCGCAGGGTGAAGAAGAAGTCGATCAACATCTCAGTCGCGTCGTAGCTTGTCGCGCAGGTGGGCGGCGATCTCCGGCCATTCGCCCTTGACGATGCTGTACATCACGGTGTCGCGCACGCTGCCGTCGCGGCGCGGGTGGTGGTGGCGGATCACGCCATCCTTCTTGGCGCCGAGGCGTTCGATTGCGCGCTGCGAGGCGAAGTTGAAATTATCGGTGCGCAGGCCGACCACGGCCGCGCCCAGGGTATCGAAGGCATGGCTGAGCAGCATCAGCTTGCAGCTGGTGTTCACATGGGTGCGCTGCCAGCGCCGCGCATACCAGGTGTAGCCGATTTCCACCCGCTCCACGGCCGGCAGGATGTCGTGGTAGCTGGTGCTGCCGATCACGGCGCCGCTGGCCTGGTCGATCACGGCCCAGGCCATGCGCGTCGGGCGCATGGCGATGGCGCTGGCGATGTAGTCGTCGACCTCGTGCGGGGCCGGCACCGAGGTCACGCGCAGCGTCCACAGCTGGCCGTCGCTGGCGGCGGCGCGCAGACCGGCGGCGTGCTCGGGGCCGAGTGGCTCCAGGCGCACGCCATTGAATTCGAGCACGGTGGCTTGAACGGGCAGCATCAGCGGTTCGTACGCGACATGTAGACCAGACGTTCGAACAGGTGGATGTCCTGTTCGTTCTTGAGCAGGGCCCCGTGCAGCGGCGGCACGATGGTCTTGCGGTCCTGGCTGCGCAGGGCTTCGGGCGGGATGTCCTCGGCCAGCAGCAGCTTCAGCCAGTCGAGGAATTCCGAGGTCGACGGCTTCTTCTTCAGGCCGGCGACCTCGCGCACCTCGTAGAAGGCCTGCAGCGCATTGGCCAGCAGCTCCTGCTTGAGCGTGGGGAAGTGGACGCGCACGATGTCGGCCATCGTCTCCTTGTCCGGGAACTTAATGTAGTGGAAGAAGCAGCGGCGCAGGAAGGCGTCCGGCAATTCCTTCTCGTTGTTGGAGGTGATGATCACCAGCGGGCGGTGGCGCGCCGTGACCATTTCGCGCGTCTCGTAGACGTAGAACTCCATGCGGTCGAGTTCGCGCAGCAGGTCGTTCGGGAACTCGATGTCGGCCTTGTCGATTTCGTCGATCAGCAGCACCACCGGCTCGGGCGCCGTGAAGGCCTGCCACAGCACCCCCTTGATGATGTAGTTGTGGATGTCGCGCACGCGCTCGTCGCCGAGCTGGGAATCGCGCAGGCGCGAGACGGCGTCGTATTCGTACAGGCCCTGCTGGGCTTTGGTTGTCGATTTGATATGCCACTGCAGCAGCGGCCGGTCGAGGGCGCTGGCCACTTCTTCGGCCAGCATGGTCTTGCCGGTGCCGGGCTCGCCCTTGATCAGCAGCGGGCGCTGGAGCGTGAGGGCCGCATTCACGGCCAGTTTCAGGTCGTCCGTGGCGACATAGCCGGCGGTGCCTTCAAAGCGCGGAGGAGCTTGCATAAAGACGCGATCGGTGTAGGGGAAATACAGCGAGTATATGCGATATCACTGAGGCGGTGGACTGGCATTCAGGAATCAGATAAGATGTAAGGCTGATGGTGCAAAAGATAAGGTCTTTGCACGCGAAGCTAACGAATCCACACCACTCATCGCCACCATGAAAAAAATCTTCGCACTCTGCGTACTCGCTGGCCTCGCCCAGGGCGCGCTGGCTGCCGACATCGTCGGCAACGCCAAAGCTGGTCAAGCCAAAATTGAGCTGTGCATCGGTTGCCACGGTATCCCCGGCTACAAGGCGACCTTCCCCGAAGTGTTCCAGGTGCCGATGATCGGTGGCCAGTCGGCCAAGTACATCGAGAATGCGCTCAAGGCCTACCAGAAAGGCGAGCGCAAGAACCCGTCGATGCGCGGCATCGCCGGTTCGCTGAGCGACCAGGATATGGCTGACGTCGCCGCCTTCTACGCCCAACAGAAACAGAAATAAGGACCCGTCATGAAGAAGACCCTGATCGCCCTGAGCGCGGCCCTCGTGTCCCTGTCCGCTGTTGCCGGTGGCAATGTGGAAAACGGCGCCGCCCTCGCCAAGAAATACAACTGCGCCTCCTGCCATGGCGACAAGTTCACCAACCCGATCGACCCCAGCTATCCGAAGCTGGCCGGCCAGCACCAGGATTACCTGGAGCATGCGCTGACCGCCTATCGCCGCGGTGGCGACGCTGCCAACGGCCGTGCCAACGCCATCATGGGCGCCCAGGCCAAGCCGCTGACCACGCAGGAAATCAAAGACCTGGCCGCCTATCTGCACAGCCTGCCGGGTGAGATGACCGCGCACCGTTAATCCGGCGCCGCATCCGAACCAAAGCCACGCCGCCGCGTGGCTTTTTTTTCGGAAAAATCGGGGTCAGACCCCATTTATCCGGGCAGAAAAATGGGGTCTGACCCCTTTTTTCTGTGAGGATAAAT
>NZ_JAKLTS010000013.1 GCF_022012445.1 Massilia sp. TS11 | reverse complement strand
CTTACTGCTTTCCTTCGTTTACAGCGGGTTCATCCCGGTAATCCGCGATGAGCCCATTTTTTTAAGCTCAGGCGTGGCGGCGTTGGGGGGCGTGCTGGGTGGCGCTGCTTTGCTGCTGGGGGCGGGCGCGCAGCGATTCGCCGATCATCACCAGCACCGGGCCGTGCGCGGCATCGAGGCCGCGGGCGAGGTCGGCCAGACACATGCGCAGCTCGCGCTGCTCGGGGCGGCTGACGTTTTCCAGCACGATCACCGGCAGCGCGGGTGAGCGGCCCTGCGCCAGCAAGGCCTGGGCGGTGGCGATCGCTTCCCGGCCGCCCATGTACTGTACCAGGGTGTCGCTGTCGGGCACGCCGCTGCTGGCCGCTTCCTCGGGCGCCGTGGCGGACGTGAAGAAGGCCACGCTGCGTGCCACGCCGCGCTTGGTCAGCGGCTGCTTGCTGGCGGCCGCGGCGGCCAGCGCGGTGGTGATGCCGGGGACGACTTCGACGTCAATGCCGGCCGCTTCGAGCGCGCTGAGTTCTTCGTCGGCACGCCCGAACAGCATCGGGTCGCCGCCCTTCAGGCGCACCACCAGCGCATATTTGTGGGCGCAGTCGATCAGCTGCTTGTTGATGAAATGCTGGGCCGTCGAGCGTTGGCCGCAGCGCTTGCCGACCGCGATCTTCTTGGCCTGCGGGCACAGGGCCAGCATGTCCTCGGTCACGAGGGCGTCGTGCAGCACGACATCGGCGGCGGCCAGCAGGCGGGCGCCGCGCAGGGTCATCAGATCCTGGGCGCCGGGGCCGGCCCCGATCAGATACACCTTGCCGAGCGTGCGCATGGCGGGCCTCAGGCGGGCAGGCGGATCATGCCGGCCGCCACCGTCTGGTGGGTGACTTCATCGATGAGGATGAAGGCGCCCGTCGCGCGGATGTCGGCATAGGCGTCGGCCGCCAGCGGCTGCTGCACGGCCAGCTCGATGCGGGCGATGTCGTTGAGCTTGAGGCCCTCGGCGCTGCGCCGTTCCTGGGTGTTGATGTCCAGCAGGCTGTCGATCGCCTTGACCTTGGCGGCGGTCTGCTTGGTGCCGTGCTTGAGCCAGTACTTGCGGCGCAGATCGAGCGGCTCTTCGCTGAGCCAGCAGACGTCGGCCTGCACCTGCTTGAGCAGGGTGGCCGGCCGCTCGGCCGCAGCCAGCACGTCGCCGCGCGAGACGTCGACGTATTCGTTGAGCAGCAGGGTGACCGACTTGCCGGCCGCGGCGCTCTGCAGCGGACCGTCGAAGGTCAGGATTTCCTTGACGGTCGCGCGCTGGCCCGAGGGCTGCACCAGCAGTGCGTCGCCGACGGCGACGGCGCCGGCTTCGATCCGGCCCATGTAGCCGCGGAAGTCGTTCGCCTCGTGGCCGTTGTGGCGCGCCACCAGCTGCACCGGGAAGCGGAACGGCTGGGCGTGGGCTTCGTCGTACACGGACAGGTTTTCGAGCACCTCGATCAGGGTCGGCCCCTGGTACCAGGGCATCTTGTCGCTGGCCTCGACCACGTTGTCGCCGACCAGGGCCGACAGCGGCAGCGGCGTCACCTGGCGGATGCCGAGCGTGTCGGCGAAGCTGCGGTAGGCGGCCACGATACGCTCGTAGACGCGCTGGTCGTAATCGACCAGGTCCATCTTGTTGACGGCCACGATCACGTGCTCGATCTGCAGCAGGTGGGCAATCGTCGAATGGCGCTTGGTCTGGGTCAGCAGCTCGACACTGCCGTCCGCGCCGAGCTTCACCTTGGACACGTCGATCAGGATGATGACGGCGTCGGCGGTGGAGGCGCCGGTGACCATATTGCGCGTGTACTGCTCGTGCCCGGGCGTGTCGGCGATGATGAACTTGCGCTTGGGCGTGGCGAAATAGCGGTAGGCGACGTCGATCGTGATGCCCTGTTCGCGCTCGGCTTCGAGGCCGTCGGTCAGCAGCGACAGGTCGATGGTGTCGCCCACGGTGCGCTTGTGCTTGGCGCGCGAGACGGCGGCCAGCTGGTCGGCGAAGATGCCCTTGCTGTCGTACAGCAGGCGGCCGATCAGGGTGCTCTTGCCGTCATCGACGGAGCCGGCGGTGATAAAGCGCAGCAGGCCCGCTGCGCTGTCCGGTCGTGCTTTGCTGTGTTCGTTCATGGCATTCATCAGAAGTAACCTTGTTTCTTGCGTTTTTCCATCGAGGCTTCCGAGGTCTGGTCGTCCATGCGCGTGGCGCCGCGTTCGGTGATCTGGGTGACGGCCGTCTCGGCGATGATCTGCTCGACGGTATTGGCCTCCGAAGCCACCGGGCAGGTGCAGGAAATATCGCCCACGGTGCGGAAGCGCACGACCCGCGTTTCCACGCTTTCGCCGTCGCGCGCCGGGGTCAGCTCGGTCAGCGGCACCAGCAGGCCATTGCGCGGGATGACCTGGCGTTCGTGCGCGAAATAGATCGAGGGCAGGGCCAGCTGCTCGCGCGCGATGTATTGCCACACGTCGAGCTCGGTCCAGTTGGAGATCGGGAACACGCGCATGTTCTCGCCCGGATGGACGCGCGTGTTATACAGGTCCCACAGCTCGGGGCGCTGGGCCTTGGGGTCCCACTGGCCGAATTCGTCGCGGAAGGAGAAGATGCGTTCCTTGGCGCGCGCCTTTTCCTCGTCGCGGCGGGCGCCGCCGATGCAGGCGTCAAAGCCATGCGCTTCGATGGTTTCGAGCAGGGTGACGGCCTGGGCGGCATTGCGCGAATCGGTGGCCGGATTGCGCAGGCGCACCGTGCCTTTGCGGATCGAGTCTTCGACGGCGCCGACGATCAGGCGCTCGCCCAGTTCGGCCACGCGGGCGTCGCGGAAGGCGATCACTTCCGCGAAATTGTGGCCGGTGTCGATGTGCACGAGGGGGAAGGGGAATTTGCCGGGGCGGAAGGCCTTTTCGGCGATGCGCAGCAGGACCACGGAGTCCTTCCCGCCCGAAAACAGCAGGGCCGGATTGCTGCACTCGGCGGCCACCTCACGCATGATGTGGATGGCCTCGGATTCGAGCGCATCGAGGTGGCGGGCGTTGACGTCGGCGAGGACGGAGTCGGTCACAGTGGTCATAACTTAGGCGGAGACTTGTTTAATTCGGATGAGCTTGCCGTCGACGAGGTGCAGGCCGCATTCTTTCTGGTCGGGGTTTTCCCACCACCAGCGGCCGGCGCGCACATCCTCGCCCGGCTCGATCGCGCGCGTGCAGGGCGCGCAGCCGATCGAGGGATAGCCCTGATCATGCAAGGGATTATAGGGTACGCCCTGGGCGCGGATGTAATTCCAGACGTCCGCTTCGCTCCAGTCGGCCAGGGGGTTGAACTTCTCCATGCCGCGCGCGCTGTCGTGCTCGTGCACGGGCAGGTCGGCGCGCGTGACGGCCTGGGCGCGGCGCTGGCCGGTGATCCAGGCGCGCTGGCCTTGCAGCGCACGGTTCAGCGGCTCGACCTTGCGCACCTGGCAGCAGGCATGGCGCAGCGCGATGCTGTTGTAGAAGGCGTTCAGGCCGTGGGCGCTGACATAGGCCTCGACCGCTTCCGGCGCGGGCCGGTAGACGCTGATCGCCTGGCCGTAGTGGGTGGCAATGGTGTCGAGCATGGCCAGAGTCTCGGCATGCAGGCGCCCGGTGTCGAGCGTGAAGATGCCGATCGGCAGGGCGTTACGCAGGATGAGGTCGGTCAGGACCATGTCCTCGGCGGCCAGGCTCGAGGCGAACACGGCCGGCGAAAACTCGGTCGCCACCTGGCGCAGCACAGCCGTGCTGGCGTCGATGCGGGCTTGCAGATCGCTCATCTCAGATCCCCGCGCCGATGTCGTTGAGTTCGGGCGCGAGGCCACGTGTGACGCGGCGGAACAGCGGCAGGCGCTGGTCGACCGAGGCCGAATACACTTCCGAGAAATCCGTCAGGCCCTTGAGCGCGTCCTCGATCGGGCGGTCGGGGCGGGTGGCGAAGGCATTGAAGCCGACCCGCTGCATGGCGAACAGCTGGTCGCGCAGCACGTCGCCGATGGCGCGCAGCTCGCCCGTGTAGCCGAGCCGGGTGCGCAGGTTCCAGGCATGCGAGTAGCCGCGCCCGTCGGTGAACTTGGGGAAGTCGATGGCGACCACTGCCAGACGCTCGAGCTGGCCCTGCAGGGCGCGCGGGTCTTCGTCGGGCGCGATCCAGACGCCGAGGGCAGGGCGGCTGGCCAGTGCCGGCTGCTGGGCCAGGTAGACGGCCAGCGGCACGATCACTTGACCAGCGGGCACGCTGACGCTGGCGGCGTCCTGGCCTTCTTCCAGACGCAGCAGCTGCCACGTGTCCGCGACGATGGCGCGGTCCTTGATGATGCGTTGCTCAGACATATTCATCCTCTCCGTGCAGCAGGCCAGTGCTGATGGGGCTGGCATACACGTGTTCCTTGAAGGGCGTGATGCCCAGGCGTTGTACGGTGTCGACAAAGCGCTCGCCCTCGACGCGCTCGCGCACATACACGTGCAGCAGGCGGGCGATGACTTCGGGCATCTGCAGGGCGCTGAACGAGGGGCCGATGATCTTGCCGATCGCCGTGGCATTGCCCTGGGCGCCGCCGATCGACACCTGGTACCACTCGGCGCCATCCTTGTCGACGCCGAGCACGCCGATATTGCCGACGTGGTGGTGGCCGCAGGCATTGATGCAGCCCGAGATATTCAGTTCGATCTCGCCGATGTCATGCTGGTAGTCGATGTCGTCGAAGCGCTCGGCAATCGCGGCCGCAATCGGGATCGACTTGGCGTTGGCCAGCGAGCAGAAGTCGCCGCCGGGGCAGCAGATCAGGTCGGTCAGCAGGCCGATATTCGGCGTGGCCAGGCCCTTGGCCTTGATTTCCTGCCACAGGGCGAACAGCTGGTCCTGGCGCACATCGGCCAGCACCAGGTTCTGCTCGTGGGTGGCGCGCAGTTCGCCGAAGCTGTAGCGCTCGGCCAGATCGGCCACGAAATCGAGCTGCTCGGCGGTGGCGTCGCCGGGCGGCACGCCGGTTTTCTTGAGCGACAGCACCACGGCCGCATAGCCGGGCATCTTGTGCGGCTTGACGTTGCGCTGCAGCCAGTTGGTAAAGGCCTTGTTGTCGGCATGCGCGGCGCGCACGTCGATGTCGTCCAGGGCCGCATAGGCGGGCGGGCTGAACCAGGCCGCCACGCGCTCCAGCTCGTCCTGGGTCAGCGTGCCTGCGCTGTCGCGCAGATCGGCCCATTCGGCCTCCACCTGGCGCGCGAATTCCTCCACGCCCGTGGCCTTGACCAGGATTTTGATGCGGGCCTTGTACTTGTTGTCGCGCCGGCCGTACAGGTTGTACACGCGCATGATGGCCTCGATATAGGTCATCACATGCTGCCAGGGCAGGAATTCGCGGATCACGCTGCCGATGATCGGGGTGCGGCCCATGCCGCCGCCGACCAGTACGCGGAAGCCGACTTCGCCGGCCGCATTGCGCACGGCGTGCAGGCCGATATCGTGCACCTGGGTGGCGGCGCGGTCCTGGGCGGCGCCGCTGATGGCGATCTTGAACTTGCGCGGCAGCGCGGCGAATTCCGGATGGAAGGTCGACCACTGGCGCAGGATTTCAGCGAAGGGGCGCGGATCGACGATCTCGTCCGGCGCCACGCCGGCGAACTGGTCGGTCGTGATATTGCGGATGCAGTTGCCCGAAGTCTGGATCGCGTGCATCTCGACCGAAGCCAGATCGTCGAGAATGTCGGGCGTCTCTTCCAGATTGATCCAGTTGAACTGGATGTTCTGGCGCGTGGTGAAGTGGCCGTAGCCACGGTCGTACTTGCGGGCGATGTGGGCGAACATGCGCACCTGGCACGCGGCCAGCAGGCCATACGGCACGGCAATGCGCAGCATGTAGGCATGGCGCTGCATGTAGAGGCCGTTCTGCAGGCGCAGCGGCAGGAATTCGGCTTCCGTCAGCTCGTCGGCCAGGCGCCGGCGTACCTGGTCGCGGTACTGCGCAATGCGCTGTTTGACGATGAGATGGTCGTATTGGTCGTAGCGATACATGCGTGATTTCCGATTGGACACAGGGGCAATGCCCCACATTTCCCGAAATAGTAATAAACTCTTCCTTTATTCCCTACGACTTAGTATTCATTTGCTTATATGCGCATTTGGCATAAGCAAAATCGCGGGTAACTATTGAATAGATTGCAATGAATCTCCATCAGCTGCGTTTCGTGCGCGAGGCCGTGCGCCAGAATTTCAACCTGACCGATGCGGCCAAGGCCCTGTTCACTTCGCAGCCCGGGGTGTCCAAGGCCATTATCGAGCTCGAAGAAGAGCTGGGCGTGGACATCTTTACGCGCCACGGCAAGCGCATCCGCGGCCTGACCGAGCCGGGCCGGCTGGTCTTGCAGTCGGTCGAGCTGATCATGCAAGAGATCGACTCGCTCAAGCGCATCGGCAAGGAATACGCGGCCCAGGACAGCGGCAGCTTCACCATCGCCACCACCCACACCCAGGCGCGCTACACCTTGCCGCGCGTGGTCCAGGCCTTCATGCAGCGCTTTCCCAAGGTGCGCCTGTCTCTGTTGCAGGGCAACCCCAAGCAGATCGCCGAGATGGTGCTGCGCGACCAGGCCGATCTGGCCATCGCCACCGAGTCGATCGCCAGCGTCGACGGCCTGGTGACCCTGCCATGTTACCAGTGGGAGCATGTGGTGATTGTTCCGCCTGAGCATCCGCTGCTGCGCGCCAAGCTGCTGAGCCTGGAAGACATCGCCAGTTATCCGATCATCACCTATGACGCCGCCTTTGCCGGGCGCAACAAGATCGACCACGCCTTCCAGCTGCGCGGGCTCAAGCCCGATATCCTGCTCGAAGCCATCGACGCCGACGTGATCAAGACTTATGTCGAACTCGGCATGGGGATCGGCATGATCGCCGGCATGGCCTTCGATCCCGAGCGCGACCGCAATCTGCGCGCGATTCCGGTCGGCCATCTGCTGGGCATGAATGTCTCGCGCGTGGCCATCAAGCAGGGCGCCTATCTGCGCAGCTATGTCTACACCTTCATCGAACTGCTGGCCCCGACGCTGAACCGCAAGATGGTCGAGTCGGCCATGCACGGCAGCAAAGACAACTACGAACTCTGATCAGGCCTGGGCCAGCCAGGCGCGGTAGAAGTCGACGAAGGCCTGTACCTTGCGCGGCAGCTGGCGCCCGGGCGGGAACACGGCGAACACCCCGCCGGTCGGCAGGCGCCAGGCGGGCAGCAGGCGCACCAGCTCGCCCGAGGCCAAGGCCGCCTTCAGGCTGAATTCCTCCAGCACACTGACACCGGCGCCGGCCGCCAGCAGGGCGCGCAGCGTCGACGGCGAATCGACGCGCAGGCGCGAGCGCAGGTGCAGCACCTGGCTGCTGCCATCGGGCGCGCTGAAGGTCCAGCTGAGCGGCGTGCGCAGCAGGCTCAGGGCCAGCCAGTCGAGGGCCAGCAGGTCCTCGGGGCGCTGCGGCAGCGGCCGTCCCTGCAGATAGGCGGGCGCGGCCACCACATACTGTTCAAAGTCGCGCAGGCGCACGGCGCGCAGGCTCGAATCGCGCAGCCAGCCCATGCGGATCGCCACGTCGATGCCTTCCTCCACCAGATCGACTACCCGGTCGCTCGAGCGCAGATCGATCTGCAGCTCCGGGTGCAGGCGCGCGAACGCGGCCACGGCCGGGGCCAGCGACTGCGCCGCATGCTCGACCGAGGTGGCGATGCGCAGGCTGCCGCGCAGCACGCCCGGCGCGCCCGGGGCGGCCTCCATCGCGTCCCACAGGCGGCTCAGCAAGGGCGCCGCCTCGGCATACAGGGCGGCGCCGGCCTCGGTCAGCACCACCTTGCGCGTGGTGCGCGTGAACAGGGCCAGCCCCAGTTGCTTTTCCAGACGCGCTACTTCGACGCTGACCTTGGCCGGTGCCACGCCAAGGCGCTGGGCCGCGGCCGCAAAACCGCCGCTGTCGGCCACGGCAGCGAAGACGGCCAAGTCGTTGAGGTCGGGGCGGCCGGGCAGGGACATGGGTAATTATTAAGAAAAACAGATGAATGAATTATGTGTTCTATCGTTTATCTAATCAATCGTTTTCGGCAAGATGGCGTCATCTATTGACCACCTTGAAAGGAAAGATCATGAAAATTGCCCTGATTGGCGCCACCGGCTTTGTTGGCAGCGCGCTGCGCGATGAGCTGCTGCACCGTGGCCACGCGGTGACGGCCCTGGTCACCCGTCCCGAGCGCCTGGCGGCGCAGCCCGGCCTGACGGCCCTCAAAACCGATGTGCTCGACAGCGCGGCGCTGGCGGCCCAGCTGGCCGGGCACGACGCGGTGATCAGCGCCTTCTCCGGCCATGCCCAGGCCGATGTCTACGGCTACTACGTGCGCGGCATCCGCGCCATCATCGATGCCACCCGCGCGGCCGGCCTGCGCCGCCTGCTGGTCGTCGGCGGGGCCGGCAGTCTCGAAGTGGCGCCCGGCCTGCAACTGGTCGACACGCCCGCCTTCCCGGCCGAATGGAAGGGCACGGCCGAGGGCGCGCGCACGGCGCTGACCCTGCTGCAGGCGCAAACGGCGCTCGACTGGACCATGCTGAGCCCGGCCGCCCACCTCGTGCCCGGTCCGCGCACTGGCCAGTTCCGCCTCGGCGGTGATCAGCTGCTGGTCGACGCCAAGGGCGAGAGCCAGGTCTCGGTGGCCGACTACGCGGCCGCCATGGTCGACGAACTGGAGCAGGGCCGCCACCTGCGCCAACGCTTCAGCGTCGCGTATTGATATTCCCCAAGGCTTGTGAGGGTAATCTTCCTTGCAGTGCAACATGTCACATTGTTGAAGCAATTTCTGTTCAGAATGCGCGGCCAGTAGTTCCTCTTCAACAAACCATGAGCATTCAAGTGAAAAAGATTACTCTCGCAGCCCTGATCCTGTCCGCCTTCGCCGCTTCGGCCCAGGCCCAAAGCACCAATGTCCAGATCTACGGTCTGGTCGACCTCGGCTTTGCCAAAATCAGCGGCCAGTCGCTGATCGAGCGTGAAAATCACCCCTCGCGCCTCGGCTTCCGCGGCACCGAAGACCTGGGTGGCGGCCTGTCGGCCGTGTTCAACCTGGAACAGGAAATCCTGGCCGACACCGGCGCCCAGAAGGGCAACCTGTTCGACCGTCAATCCTGGGTCGGCCTGAAGGGTGACTTCGGTACCGTCTACCTGGGCCGCACCAAGAATATCGTCGACGGCGCCCAGGGCAAAATCGAGCCCTTCGGTGCTGACGGCTACCTCGGCAAGATCAATGAAGCCGCCTTCCGCGTCGGCGTGTCGTCCTCGCGCGTGTCGAACGCGCTGACCTATGTCGCCCCGAAAACGGCCGGCGTGACCTTCTCGGCCCAGTACGTGGCGTCGGAAGTGTCGGGCGCCAAGGCCGGCTACGACCTGCTGGTCCAGTACGAAGACGGCCCGGTCTACCTGCACGCCGGCTACGAGAAAGCCGTCCAGGCAGCCGCCACCACGACCGATCAACCGTCGATGTGGATGTTCGGCGGTGCCTACAAGTTCGGCGACCTGCGTCTGTCGGCGGCCCACGCTTCGGGCGACACCCACGTGGCGGCCACCGGCGAGTACAAGGCCAACCAGTTCGGCGCCAACTACACGCTGGGCCAGGGCGACCTGAAGCTGTCGATCCTGCGTCAGAAAAACAGCAACAACAAGTACAGCGACAAGGACATGGTGAAAACCATCAACGCCGGCTACGAGTACCACCTGTCCAAGCGCAGCGACCTGTACGCCCAGTACGGCCGCGAGCAGGTGAAATCGCAGAACGTCATCCAGATCGGCATGACGCACCGCTTCTAATCTGACACAGGCAGGGTGATATCGATGCGCGTCCCGCGCGCATCGCCCCCTGCGATGTGCAGATCGCCGTTGAGCGCCCAGACCCGTTCGCGCATGCCGACCAGTCCGAGCGAGCCCGGCTTCTCCAGGTCCGCGGCAGTGATGCCGCGGCCATCATCCTGGATCGTCAGCAGCAGCTGATGGTCGATCCGGTCGACATTCACCAGAACATGCTGGGCGCCCGCGTGGCGCGCGATATTCGTCAGCGCCTCCTGCACCAGGCGGTAGATGGCGGTGCTGCGGCGTTCATCCTGCGGCAGATCGGTTTCCTCCGCGTACAGACGGCAGGCGATGCCATGGCGCGTCTCGAATTCCTTGCGCAGGCCCTGCAGGGCGAAGAACAGGCCGCCCTCGTCGAGGGCGCGCGGGCGCAGGCCGGCCGCGATGCGGCGCAGCGAGGTGATCGCGGCCAGCAGATGTTCATCCATGCCATGGGCCAATTCGGCCGCGCGCTGCGGCTGTTCGCGCAGCAGGGCCACGTCCATGCGCAGGGCGGCCAGCAGCTGCCCAAGATCATCATGCAATTCGCGGGCGATGCGCGTGCGTTCCTCTTCGCGAATGCTGATCAGGGCATTCGACAATTCACGCAGGCGGGACGAGGAGCGCCGCAGACGGTGGGTGAGCGGGTGAGGGCGCAGACCGGCTGCCGGCCAGTCCGTGGCGCGCCGCCCCACCCGGGAGCGCGGAGCGGGCGCCAGCAACTGGCGCCGCAGCCACGCGCCGAAACGAGAAAACAGGGCCATAGGGCCGCAGCCTAGCGCGTGTTCCGGATGTCCGGCTTGATATTCCTCAATGTTTACGCGCGCCGCCCCAGCGTCTTTCCGCCCAAACAAATCGGGGTCAGACCCCATTTATCCGGACGGAAAAATGGGGTCTGACCCCGATTTTTCTGGCTTACATCTGTTTGAACAGGTGCAAGAAGGAGCGGCTGACTTCGAGGCGCTCGGGGCGGCCTTTGATCATCACCAGGTGGCGTCCGCGGATGTCGCGCGTCACGCCTTCAATCGCGTTGACATTGACCAGGGTGGCGCGGTGGATCTGCCAGAACAGCTGCGGATCGAGCTCCTCGGCCAGATCGCGCACGGGCTTGCGGATCAGGGCTTCGAATTTCTCGGTCTGCACGCACGTGTATTTTTCGTCGGAACGGAAGAACAGGATGTCCTCGACCGGAATCATGCGCAGGTCCTGGCCAATGCTGGCCTGGATCCACTGCAGGTAGTTCGGCTTTTTGGTGATCTTTTCGGCCAGCTGGGACAGCATCGCCGTCACGCTCTCGTTGATCGCCCCGCCTGCGGCCGGCTTGGCCAGGCGCTGCTTGAGGCGCTCGACCGTCAGCTGCAGGCGCTCGGGCTCGGTCGGCTTGAGGATGTAGTCGATCGCGCCCTTTTCGAAGGCTTCCACCGCGTACTGGTCATAGGCGGTGACGAACACGATCATGCTGGCGTCGCCGATCTCGGCGGCAGCTTCCATGCCGGTCTTGCCGGGCATGCGGATGTCGAGAAAGGTCAGGTCGGGCTTGAGCTCGTCGACCAGGGCAACGGCTTCCTCGCCATTGGTGGCTTCGCCGAGAATCTCGAGCTCGGGCCAGACCTGGGCTAGGCGCATGCGCAGCTGTTCGCGCATCAGTCTTTCGTCGTCGGCAATGATGGCAGTGGTCATGGTGGTGTCGTGGTGGATAGGCGCGCTCAATTATTCATGGGTTTGGCGTTTTTATCAACGGAGGCGAGCTGGTAGGGCACCTCGATGGTGGCGATCACGCCGCTCGGTACATTGGGCGTGATGGACAGACTGGCGCGCTCGCCATGCAAAAGCTTGAGGCGCTCGCGCGTATTGGTCAGGCCCAGGCCGGTACCCTTGCTCGGATTGACGCCGAAACCGACGCCATCGTCCTTGACCATCACGCGCAGCTTGCTGTCGGCCACCTCGGCCTGCACGCTCAGGGTGCCGCCCTCGGGTTTGCATTCGAGCCCATGCTTGATCGCGTTTTCCACCAGGGTCTGCAGCATCATCGGCGGGAAGGCGGCCGAGCGCAGGCCGTCGGGCACGTCGAAGTCGACCGTCAGGCGGTCCTCCATGCGCATTTTCAGCAGCTTCAGATAGGCTTTGACCATCTCCGCCTCGCGCCCGAGATTGCTTTCGGGCGAGGCTTCGCGCATCTGCGGCAACACGGCGCGCAGGTACTGGATCAGGGCGCGCTGCATGGCCGAGGCGCGCGGCGGGTCGGTTTCGATCAGGTATTCGACCGAGGCCAGGGTATTGAACAGGAAGTGGGGCTCGACCTGGGCCTGCATCATCTGCATGCGCGCCTCGGACAGCTGGCGGTGCATCGATTCGCGCTCGGCGGCGGCGGTGGCGCTGGCCATTTCGGCCTCGGCGCGCTTTTTCCCGCCCATCAGGGCCTTGGTGCCGAACAGGGCCAGGATCAGCAGCGAGACGAAGCTCTTGAACCAGGTCGAGGCCTGCTTGTGGTAGCGGTTGGACTTTTGCTCGGCCGCGTCCTCGACGGCCACTTCGATGGCGTTCGACAATTCCTCGGAGATCTGGGGCGGCAGCTCGATGTGGACTTCGGAGCCGTTTTCCGTATGCGCGGGCGACAGCTCGCGGCCCTTGGGCGCCTCCGGCACCGACGGCGCCGAGGGCGGATTGAGCACCGGCGGCGCGCTGGCATTGCGCGGGATGAAGTGGATGCCGCTGTCGTCGATCTGGATATTGGCCTCGCCGCGCCCGCGCTTCGGCTTCTTGCTGGTCTGCTGGACCACTTCCTCGTCGGCGCCCGAGAACAATTCCTCCTGGACGATGCTGGCCGCGATCAGGGACACGGCCGCGAAGATCAGGAATTTCCACCACGATAGCTGGGTCACCCAGTCGGCTGTGGCGTCAAAGGCGCGATGCAGCCATCCAAGGCTGGTCGAAAGCATTGCTTGGGGCGATCGCCGGGCTTCCATCGGGGCTCTTCTCTCTCTACGGTGGGTGCGAGGTTGCCAGTATAGGGCCTGCGCGCGCCCCTGGGCGGCGTTTGCGATGGGCTGCACAAAAAGCCGACTGGACTGCAAGGATTTGCCACTGTGCAGGGGGGCGCGGGCTTGGTATGATTGTCCGTCCGGACATGCCAGTCCGGCAACGGTCTTGTCATTCTTTCCTTGAAGGGTGTTGCGATGTCTGCTGAAGCCAAAAAATTCCGCCTGGTGACCCGTTCCGACTTCGACGGCCTGGTGTGCGCGGTGCTGCTCAAGCACCTGGACATGATCGATGACATCCTGTTCGTGCATCCGAAAGACATGCAGGACGGTAAGATCGCGATCACGGACCAGGACATCACGACCAATCTGCCCTATGTGGCCGGGGTGCATCTGGCGTTTGACCACCACCTGTCCGAGACGATCCGCAATACGGGCGAGCGCAGCAACCACATCATCCAGCCCGATGCGCCCTCGGCTGCGCGGGTGGTCTACAAGCACTACGGCGCCGACAAGTTCCCCGCTTCCTGGCACGACATGATGGCGGCCGTCGACAAGGGCGACTCGGCGCGCTTCTCGCGCGAGGAAGTGCTCGATCCCAAGGGCTGGGACCTGTTGAACTTCCTGATGGATGCGCGTACCGGCCTGGGCCGCTTCCGCGACTTCCGCATCTCGAACTACCAGTTGATGATGGACCTCATCGACTACTGCAAGAACCACACGATCGAGGAGATCATGCGCCTGCCGGACGTGAAGGAGCGCATGGACCTGTATTTCGATCACGCCGAGAAATGCAAGGAGCAGATCCGCCGCTGCGCCACCGTGCACAAGAATCTGGTGGTGCTCGATCTGCGCAAGGAGGAAACCATCTTTGCCGGCAACCGCTTCATCATCTATGCGCTGTTCCCCGAGCAGAATATTTCGATCCACGTGCTGTGGGGCCTGAAAAACCAGAACACCGTCTTCGCCACCGGCAAGTCGATTCTGAACCGCACGTCGAAGACGAATATCGGCGCCTTGATGCTCGAATACGGCGGCGGCGGCCACGAGAATGCCGGCACCTGCCAGGTCGACAATGAGATGGCCGACGATGTGCTGGGCGCGCTGATCCAGCGCATCACCACCGAAGGCTGAGGCAACCCGCCCGCCAAAAAAGGCGCCAAAGAAAAATCGGGGTCAGACCCCATTTATCTCGAAAGAAAAATGGGGTCTGATCCCATTTTTCTGGGTGGATAAATGGGGTCTGACCCCGATTTGTTTGGTGGGAAAGTTTGGCTCAGGCGTGGCGCAGGGCGCGCAGGCTGAGACTGACACAGCAGTTCTTGCCCTGGCGCTTGGCCTGGGCCAGGCGGTCCTCGGCCAGGCGCAGCAGGGTCGGTTCGTCGTCGCCGTCGTCGAGCTGGTCGACCAGCACGGCGCCGATACTGGCCGTGACCTGCGGGTCGTGGATGGCCATGGCCTGCACCACCTGCGCGCGCACGCGCGCCAGCACGCTGTCGAGCACGGCCAGGTCGGCATGCGGCAGCACCATCACGAAGCGGTTGTCGCGCAGCCGCGTCAGGACATCGATGTCGCGCAGGCCGCGCTGGATGGCGCGCGCGATGTCGCTCAGGGCGATGTCGCCGAAACGCTGGCCGTACTGGAAATTCAGGCGGGCGAAATGGTCGATGTCGAGCACGGCCAGGCCGAACGCCACCTGGCTGTGGCGAAAGCGCGCCGTCTCGCGCCGCAGCGCCCGTTCGAGCGCGCGCTGGTTGTAGGCGCCGCTGGTGAAGTCGAACATGTTCTCCTCGATCAGCTGGCTGACCAGCTGGCGCGTCCAGTCGGACACGGCCACAAAGGCGAGGAAACTCAGGCCCAGCGACAGGGTCGAGACCAGGTGCTCGAGCGCACTCGCATGCTCGGGGTAGTTGGGCTCGAGCGCGACCGCATTGATGGCCCAGGCCAGCAGGGCCACCAGGTAGGCGGCCTGGCGCGAGCAGGTGAAGGCGGCCAGAAAAATCGGCAGATAGTAGAAGCCCGACAGAATCACATACGGCGGCAGGGCCAGGTCGACCACGCCGAGCACCACCACGCCGAGGACGAGGGCCAGCAGCCGCACCGCATAGGGCAGGCGCTCGAAGGACTGGATCAGATGGCGCAGGGGTTTGAACATGGTGTCCGATGATAAGCGATTCGCCAAGAAAAACGGCGCCCGCAGGCGCCGTCCTGGCCAGACCGGGCGGCTTCAGTCTTCGCGCGCGGGCAGGGCGATTTCATTGTTCTTGCTGAACTGGTAGTCCTTGAACACGTGCTCGGCCGTCAACAGCTGGTAGCTGCCGTCGGCTTTCTTGTGGGTCGTGTCCTTCAGGCGGTAGGTGTAGTGGCCGCAGGTCCAGCAATTGAAGTTGCGCATGTGCGTGCACAGGCAGGTCTTGTCCATCACCTTGATGTCCTTGGCGTCCGGATGCAGGGTGATTTCGCGGTTGTAGGCATTGATGTAGGAGCACTGGCCGCTGGCGTCGAGCAGATAGCCATAGCTTTCGCAGCCGGGGCGGATGCCGGAACCGATGGCCGGGGTGTTCTTCAGCATGCGCATCGGGTAGCCGGTCGGCGAGACGCCATTGACTTCGATGTCCTGCTCGGAGGCCTTGAAGTATTCCTGCTTGACGTCGTCCGGCAGGCCGCATTCCTTGGTGACGGTGAAGCGGGTCGCCACCTGCACGCCGGCCGCGCCTTTTTCGAGGAAGCTGACGGCATCGCTGCCCGTAAACACGCCGCCGGCGGCGATCACGGGGATGTTCAGGCCTTCCTCGCGCACATAGGCGATCACTTCGTCCATGATGGTGTGCAGGTCGTACTCCTGCCAGTCATCGAGGCCGAAGCCGAGGTGGCCGCCAGCGAGCGGACCTTCGACGATCACATAGTCGGGCAGGCGGTTGAGCTTGGCGTTCTTGCGCAGGAACAGCTGCAGCGCGCGCACCGAGGACACGATGATGCCGAGCTTGGCTTCGCGAAAGCGCGGGTGGTCGGCCATCAGGGCGAAGGAACCCAGGTGCAGGCCGGCCGACAGGGTGATGCCGTCGATCCCGGCGTCGAGGGCGGCCGCCAGGCGCACGCGCAGGGTTTCCTTGGGCGCGTTCATGGACAGCTTTTCCATGCAGTTCACGAAGATCAGGCCCTTGCCTTGCTTGGCCTGCATGGTGCTGGCCACGTGCAGTCGGGTGGCCTCGGCCAGCTTGTCCAGATCGAACTGGACGACGGCCTTGTCCATGTTATTGATGTTGTACTTGTACTGCCGGGTCTTGTCCTTGATGAAGGACGTATCGAATTTGCGGTCGGCCACGTCGTGCACCATGGCGTCCGAGATATGACCGATGCCGCCGAGGCGCGCCGCCTCGAGCGCCAGTTCGGAAGTCGAGATATCGACCCCCATCCCGCCGATCATGATCGGCACATATTCCTCGGTGCCGAAGCGCAGGCGGAAATCATCAACACATTTCATTTCGGGGCACAGCCTTAATCGCGGAAGTTATTGAATTCGAGGGGCAGGTCGCTGACGTCCTTACGCAGCAGGGCGATGGCCGCCTGCAGATCGTCGCGCTTGGCGCCGCTGACGCGCACGGCGTCGCCCTGAATCGAAGCCTGGACCTTCATCTTCGATTCCTTGATCAGTTTGACGATGCGCTTGGCGTCCTCGGTCTGGATGCCGTTGCGGATCTTGATGACTTGCTTGACTTTGTCGCCGCCGACCTTCTCGACCTTGCCTTCATCGAGGAAGCGCACATCGACGCTGCGCTTGGCGAGTTTATTGGTCAGGACGTCCTTCACCTGCTGCAGCTGGAAGTCGGCATCGGCATAGCAGGTGATCTCGTGTTCCTTGTGCTCGACGCGGGCATCGGTGCCCTTGAAGTCGAAGCGGGTGCTGATCTCCTTGCTGGCCTGGTCGACGCCATTGCGCACCTCGACCATGTTGGCTTCGCAGACGACATCGAAAGATGGCATGGGGACTCCTTCTGGGACGCGGGCGCCAAGCGCCCGATTTTCAAAATGCCGATATTTTAGCTGACAAGGCGGCCCGTTCCGCCCTTACCCACCTGTTTTATATGGGTTTGCTTCTATAATGCGTCAAAAGGAACACCGCACCCATGATCCGTCGTCACGCCAGCCTCGCCTCCCTGAACACGTTTGGTATCGCCGCTTCCGCCGAAGCCCTGGCCGAGATCCACTGCCTCGATGATCTGCGCGCCGCCTGCGCCGACCCGGCCGTGGCCGATCTGCCGCGCGTGGTGCTGGGCGGCGGCAGCAATGTGCTGCTGGTGCGCGACACCTTGCCGGCCCTGGTGCTGCACATGGCCATCCGCGGACGCGAACGGCTGGGCCAGGAGAACGGGCGCGAACTGGTGCGCGCCGGCGCCGGCGAGGTCTGGCATGCGTTCGTGCAGTGGACCATCGCGCAGGGTCTGGGCGGACTGGAGAACCTGTCGCTGATTCCGGGCACGGTGGGCGCCGCGCCGATCCAGAACATCGGCGCCTACGGGGCCGAAATCCAGGACGTGTTCCATAGCCTGCGCGCCTATGACCCGGCCAGCGACACGGTTGTGACGCTGGACGCGGCGGCCTGCCGCTTCGGCTACCGCGACAGCGTGTTCAAACACGCCGAGGGACGCGCCCTGATCATCCTCGATGTCTGCTTTGCGCTGCCGTGCGCGTGGACGCCGAACCTGCGCTATGCCGAGCTGGCCCAGGCCGTGGCAGGCCTCTCGCCGCTGACGCCGGCGGCTGTCAGCGCGGCCGTGGTGGCGATCCGCCAGCGCAAGCTGCCCGATCCGGCCGTGATCGGCAATGCGGGCAGCTTCTTCAAAAATCCGGTGGTCACGCGCGCCCAGTGCGAGGACCTGCTGGCGCGCTTTCCGACCCTGGTCCACCACTGGCAGGCCGACGGCAGCGCCAAGCTGGCGGCCGGCTGGCTGATCGACCAGTGCGGCTGGAAGGGGCGCGATCTGGGCCGCGCCGGCGTCTATGAAAAGCAGGCCCTGGTGCTGGTCAACCGCGGCGGCGCCAGCGGGCGCGAAGTGCTGGCCCTGGCCCACGTGATCCAGGCCGAGGTGCTGGCGCGCTTCGGCGTGCAGCTCGAGGCCGAGCCGGTCTTCCTTTAAATCGGGGCGCTCAGCACGCGATTGCGCCCGGCCTGCTTGGCCTGGTACAGGGCCTGGTCGGCCGCTTCGACCAGCATCTCGGGCGTGTAGGCGGGCGAGGGCAGGAAGGTGGCCACGCCGATCGACAGCGTGACATAGCGGCCGTGGCTGGCGCTGGCATGCTCCATGCGCAGGCTGGCCAGATGGGCGCGGCAGGATTCGGCCACCGTCAGCGCGCCCGGGTTGTGGGTGTCGGGCAGCAGAATCGCAAACTCTTCGCCGCCATAGCGCGCCGCCAGATCGGCCGGGCGCTTCAGGTGCTCGGTCAGAATCGCCGCCACCTTCTTCAACACCATGTCGCCGGCCGGATGGCCGTAGTGGTCGTTATAGGCCTTGAAGCAGTCGACATCGCACAGCAGCAGCGACAGCGGTTGCTGCTCGCGCGCGGCGCGCGCCCATTCGCTGCGCAGGGCCTCGTCGAAACGGCGCCGGTTGGCGATGCCGGTCAGGCCGTCGAGCGCGGCCAGCTTGTGCAGTTCGATATTCGCCTCGGCCAGTTTCTGCTGGCTCTCGCGCAGGAAGCGGAAGGCCTCGTCGCGCTGCAGGCGGTGCTGATAGGCCTGCGAGTGGTAGCGCAGGCGCGCCAGCAGTTCGAGCCGGTCGGGCAGCTTGACCACATAGTCGTTGGCGCCGGCGGCGAAGCTGTGGGCCTTGATCGCCGCGTCGTCCTTGGCCGACAGCACGATGATCGGCGTGGCCTCGGTGGCGGCCTGGGCGCGGTAGGCCTGGATCAGGGCCAGTCCGTCGGCGTTCGGCATCACCAGGTCCTGCAGGATCACGGTCGGCTGCAGGCGCGCGGCGGTGGCGGCGGCGCGCCCGCCATCGGTCTCGTAGTGGAATACGATGTCGGGCTCGCCTTCGAGCAGGCGGCGCACGGCCTCGACGATGATCAGCTGGTCGTCGACCAGCAGCACGGTGGCGCGGCGTGGCTGGGTTTGCAGGCTGTGCAGGGTGTGACCGACAGTTGCTTCCAATTGGCTCAAGGGGGGCATGAGAGCATGCACGCTGGATTTAGAACAGATCCATTCTAGCGCGGATAAGCTGACTCATGGATTCAATTGGCAACACATGTTGAGCCGCGCCCACATCCTGGGCCGCGCGCGGCATGCCGAACACGGCGCTGCTGGCCTGGTCCTGGGCCAGGGTCGTGTGGCCGGCCGTGCGCAGGGCCAGCAGGCCGGCCGCGCCGTCGCGTCCCATGCCGGTCAGCACGGCGGCGGTGACGGCGCCCGGCCAATGCCGCGCCACCGACTGGAAGAACACATCGACCGAGGGCCGGAACGGATAGTCGCGCGGCTCGACCGTGTAGCCGAAGTGGCAGCGCCCGTCGAGCACCAGATGGTCATTGGTGCGGGCGATGTGGACGTGGCCGGCGCGCGGCAGGCTGTCGTGCTCGATCACGATCACCGGGCTGCTGATCTGTTCGCCCAGCCACTTGGCGAACAGGTCGGCGAAGTGGGCGTCGATATGCTGGACCACGACGGCGCAGGCGCTGGCCGGCAGGGTCCAGCCGGCCAGCAGGCGCGCCACCGCCAGCGGTCCGCCGGTGGAGGCGCCGACTGCCAGCAGATGGGGCGGCACGCTCGGCGGCGCAGTCGGCGCGCGGCTCGGCAGCGGGGCACGGGCCGGCGCCGCCGCCTTGACCAGTTTGCCGATCGTGCGGATCTTGGCCAGCAGGGCCGCCTCGCCGCCGGGCGCGCCGGCCAGCACCGGCGTGGCCGTCACATCGAGGGCGCCGGCGCCGAGCGCGCGGAACACCTGGCCGACCTGGTCCTGCGGATTGCTGGTCACGATCAGGATCGCGCACGGCGCCTGGGCCATGATCTGGCGCGTCGCCTCGACCCCGTCGATGCCGGGCATGACCAGGTCCATCAGCACCAGGTCGGGGCGCTGGCTCAGGCACAGGCGCAGCGCTTCTTCGCCGCTGCGCGCGATCCAGTGGACCTGGTGGTCGGCGGTGGCGGCGATCACGCGGCGCAGGGCCTCGGCGGCCATCGGACGGTCGTTGACGATGCCGATTCTCATATGCGGGCCTCGCCGATCAGGTCCTGCACGGCGTCGAGCAGGCTGGTGTCGTGGAAGCTGCCCTTGGTCAGGTAGTAGTCGGCGCCGGCAGCCAGGCCGCGCGCGCGGTCGTCGCCGCGGTCCTTGTAGGACACCACCATCACCGGCAGGCGCGCCAGGCGGGCGTCGGCGCGTACCTGGGTGACGAGGGCGATGCCGTCCATGCGCGGCATGTCGATGTCGGTGATCAGCAGGTCGAACTGGCCCTCGCGCAGGCGGTTCCAGCCGTCGATGCCATCGACCGCGGTGTCGACCAGGTAGCCGCGCGCCTGCAGCAGCTGGCGTTCGGTCTCGCGCACCGTCAGCGAATCGTCGACCACCAGGATGCGGCGCGCCCCGCCTTCGGGCGGCGGCCCGGCCAGCGGCGCCAGGCTGCCGGCGTCGAGCAGGCGCGCCAGCGAGGCGAGCAGGTCGGCCACGTCGAGGATCAGCAGCGAGGCGCCGTCCTCGAGCAGGGCGCCGGCGGCCACGTCGCGCAGTTTGCCAAACGCCGGTTCGAGCGGCTGCACGACCAGATTGCGCTCGCCGACGACGGCGTCGACCACCAGCGCCACCTGGCGCTCGCCCTGGCCGAGCAGCAGGGCGGTGACGCGCTCGCCGGCGGCGGCCGCGCCCAGGCCCAGCAGCGGCGCGGCCGGTACCAGGGCCACGGCCGCCGTGCCATGCGCGATGTACTGCTTGCCTTCGAGCGTGCGGATCGCCTCCGGTCCGAGCTCGAGCACGCGTTCGACCTTGGCCAGCGGCAGCGCGTACAGGTCGCCGGCGATGCGCACCACCAGGGCGCGCAGCAGCGACTGGGTCAGCGGCAGGGTCAGGCGCACCAGCAGGCCCTGGCCGGGCGCCGTGTGCAGCGCGATGCTGCCCTGCAGGGCGCGCACGGCCTGCTGCACGAGGTCGAGGCCGACACCGCGCCCGGACACGGCCGTGGCCGTGTCGCGCAGGCTGAAGGCGGGCAGGAACAGGAAGTCGAGCAGCTCGCTGTCCGACATCTGGGCGGCCATGGCGGCGGTGGCCAGCTTGCGTTCGAGCACGCGCTCGCGCACGCGCGCCTGGTCGACCCCGCAGCCATCGTCGGCCAGCTCGATCACCAGCATGCCGCCGCGGTGGCTGGCGCTCAGGCGGATCTCGCCGAGCTCGGGCTTGCCGGCCGCGCGGCGCTGCTCGGGCGTTTCCATGCCATGGTCGACGGCATTCCGCAGCAGCTGGCTGAGCACGCTGTCGATCGCGCGCAGCATGTCGCGGTCGACCGGCGTGGCCTCGCCGCTGATGCTCAGGCGCACATTCTTGCCGAGCTGGCGGCCGAGGTCGCGCACCATGCGCGGCAGCGCGTGCACGCCGTCGCCGAAGCGGCGCATGCGCAGGCGCAGCACCTCGTCCATCCATTGCCCGGCCAGGCGCTGCTGGCGCCGTTCGAGCTGTTCGGCCTCGGCCAGCGCGGCCGGCAGCCCCTGGCGCACGGCCAGGGCGGCCTGCATGGCCAGGCTGACCTGGGCCAGCAGGGCGCTGTCGGCGCGCTCGCCGGCGCTGGCCAGCAGCTGGTCGAGCGCCTGGTCGAGCGTGCGCTGCTGGCGCTTGAGGCGCTGCAGGTCCTGCAGCAGCGGGGTGAACTGGTGGGCCTGGATGCGCGCCTGTCCGGCCAGGGCCAGCAGACGGTCGGGCGCGGCGCGGGTGGCGGCGGCCGGGGTCGGGGCCGGGGTGGCGCTCGGGGCCGGCCGCGCCGGCGCCGCGGCCGGCAGATCGCCGCGCGCCAGCTGGTGCAGGCCCTGCAGCGCGTCGGCCAGGGCCGCGCCCTGGGCGCCGAGCCAGGCGGCCAGCCCGGCCTCGTCGTGCTGGGCGCACTGGCGCAGCAGGTCGACCCCGGCCAGCAGCACATCGATGGCGCCGGCGCCGAGCGCGACCCGGCCCTGCTGGGCGGCGACGAAGGCGTCTTCGAGCGCGTGCGCGATCTGCACGGCCAGATCGCGCCCGACGATGGCGGCGGCGCCCTTTATCGAGTGGGCCGCGCGCATCAGGCTGGCCAGCAGCTCCTGGCCGGGCGCGCCCTGTTCGAGGCGCAGCAGGCCTTCGGTCAGGGTGCGCGCCTGGGCCTCCGCCTCCATGCGGAACAGCTCCAGCATCGATAGCTGGCCGAGTTCGCCGCCGTGCACCGGGCTCATCGCAGCAGCTCCCGCAACTGGCGCATCAGGGCCGCGCTGTCGAAGCGGCCGATATGGCGCGCGCCATCGGCCACCAGGCCGTCCAGCAGCGGTGCCAGGCCATGTCCGACGGTGGCCGGCACCGGCTGCACGCGCGCCGGCGCATAGCGCAGCAGGCCGTCGACCTCGTCGACCGGCAGGGCCAGGTCGAGGCCGTCGGCGTCGACCAGCAGCAGGCGCGCAAAGGCGTGCCGGCCTGGGCGCGCGCTGCCGCTGCCGCTGCCGAGCAGTTCGGCCAGCGACACGGCCGGGTGCAGCAGGCCGTCGCCATGCACGACGCCGAGCAGGCCGCGCGTGCGCCGGTGCGGCAGGCGCTGCGGTGTCGCCGTGGGCAGCACGGCGCGCACGCGCAGCGGGTCCAGGCCCAGCCATTCGGGGCCGACCCGGAAGACCAGCAGGCTGGCGCTCGCATGTTCGGTCGGCGCCAGCGCCGTGGCGGCCTCGGCTGCTGCGGCGGCCAGATAGGCGCCGTCGACCGGGCGGCGCAGGCTGGCGCGCGCGCCCTCGGCAAAGCGCGGGCAGTACTGGCAGTGCCCGTACTGGGGCAGCTCGGGGCAGGAATGGTCGCCGCGCACGCCGACCGTTTGCCAGCACGGGGTACTCATGCCCGTCCTCCGCCGCTGTGGCTGCGCGCATACACGCGGGTGGCGCGGCGCTGCCAGGCCGCGGCGGCGCTGGCGTCGCCGCGCCGGCTGGCCAGCAGGGCCAGATGGCACAGGGCCTCGTAGTGGGCCGGCTCCAGATACAGGCAGGCGCGCCAGTGCTGCTCGGCGGCGTTGCGGTCGGCGCGGCCGTCGGCGACCAGGCCGAGCAGGAAATGGGCATCGGCCGTGTCGGGCGCGTCGGCCAGCACCGCTTCGCACACGGCCTGGGCGGCGGCCAGCTGGCCGCGCTGCAGGCAGTCGTGGGCCTGGTGCAGGCGCACTCCGGCCGCATGGGGGACGGGCGGGCTGGCCAGCGGCGTAGCCAGCGCGGGCGCCGGACGCGGCACCGGCGCTGGTGTGGCCAGCGGCGCCGGCGGCGGGGCCGGCGGCAGCGGGGCCGGACCGCCCTTGCGCACGGCGAAACTGGCGCGCTCGGCCACGGCCTGGAACCCGGCTCGCACCAGGGCCGGCAGCTCGGCATGGCCGACGAACAGCAGGCCATCGGGCGTGAGCAGGGCGCTCAGGCGGCTGAGCGCGGCGGCGGTGCTGGCGCCGTCGAAATAAATCAGCATATTGCGGCAGAAGATCACGTCATACGGGACGTCGCTGTGCAGGTTCAGCACATTGCCCTGGCGGAAATTGACGAGACTGGCGATCTGCGGCGCCAGCTGGTAGCCGCCCGCCACTTCGGCGAAATGGCGCGCGCGCAGGCCGGCGTCGCCGCCGCGGAAGGCATAGGCAGGGAACACGGCGCGCCGCGCACGCGCGATCGCCTCCTGTGACAGATCGACGCCCTCGATGCTGAACCAGGCCGGCGGCACGCCCGCGTCGACCAGGGCCATGGCCATCGAATACGGCTCTTCGCCATTCGCGCAGGGCAGGCTCAGCAGGCGCAGGCGGCGCGCCGGCCCCGCGTGTTGCTGGACGTGGCGCACCAGCAGCGCAAACGCGCCCGGATCGCGGAACAGCCAGGACTCGGGCACCACCACCAGTTCGAGCAGGGCCTGCAGCTCGGCCCCGGCCAGGCCGGCCAGGTAGTCGGCGCGCTCGCTCAGGCCGAGCAGCTGCATGCGCTGGCGCAGCGCGCGCTCGAGATCGGCCTCGTCCAGATCGAGGCCGGCATGCGCGCGCAGCAGGGCCTGCAGATTCATGCGGCCTCCGCGAACAGGGCCGCCTGCACTTGCGGGCTGATCAGCTGGGGCAGGGCGATCCAATGGATCAGCCCGCTGTCATCGTGGGTGACCGGGCCGAGGAAGGCGGCCGCCTGCACGCCGGCCGGGGCGCTGCCGTCGACCTCCTCGATGCCCAGCACATGGGCCGCGCGCAGGCCGAGCAGATGCAGGCGGCCGTCGGCGCCCGGATAGTCGACCAGCAGGATGCGCGTATCGAAGCAGGGCGCGGCCGGCGGCAGGCCGGCCATGCGCTCGAGGTCGAGCACGGGCACCACCGCCCCATGCAGATTCATCAGCCCGGCCACGCCCTCGGGGGCGGCCGGCAGCGGCTGCAGGGCCATCACCGGCAGCACGCGCCGCAGGGCGCTCAGGGCCAGGGCATAGCGCCCGCCCCCAATCAGGAACACCAGGGCGCGCATGGCATCAGGTGGTGGCGAAATGGGTCACACTGGTTTGCAGTCCATTGGCGGCGAACTGCAGCTGGCGCACGGCCTCGCTGGTCGCCTTCAGGGATTCGACCGTCTGTTGGGTCGCATCGTTCAACTGGGTCATGGTTTCCGTGATCTGCTGGGCGCCGACGGCCTGCGACTGCATGCCCTGCAGCACCAGGTCGAACTGGGACGGCAGCTTCTGCACCTGGTCGATCACGCCCGACAGCTGGCTGGCCACCTGGCGCATTTCGCCGACATTGCGGCGGATGTCGTCGGCAAACTTGTCCATGCCCATCACGCTGGCCGAGACGGCGCTCTGCATTTCCTTGAGCATCTGCTCGATGTCCCAGGTCGAGACGGCGGTCTGGTCGGCCAGACGGCGGATTTCGGTCGCCACCACGGCAAAGCCGCGCCCGGCGTCGCCGGCCTTTTCGGCCTCGATCGCGGCATTGAGCGAGAGGATATTGGTCTGGTCGGCCACCTTGGTGATCGTCACCAGCACGCTGTTGATATTCGCCGCCTTTTCCGACAGCGCCGCCAGCTTGCCCGAGATCGCATCGGTCGCGCTGACCATGTTCTGCATGCCCAGGTCCATCCGCCCCAGATTCGCCTGGGCCTCGGCGGTGGCGCGCGTCGTGTAGTCGGCCACGCCGGTGGCCTGTTCCATCGCCTTCAGCAGTTCCGAGGTATTGGCCGAGATTTCGCGCGTGGTCGACAGCACTTCCACCGTGGTCTGGGCCTGCTCCATGCCGGTCGCCTCCTGCTGCTTGGCGGCGGCGGCGATTTCGGTGGCCGAGGTGGTGACCTGGATCCCGGCCTGCTGCACTTCGTGGATCAGCTGGCGCAGATTGCGCACCATGGCGTCGATCCCTTCGCCGAGGCGGCCGATGACGTCTTCGCCGCTGATGTCGATCCGCCCGGTCAGGTCGCCGCGGGCGGCGCGCGCAACCACCGCCTGCAGGCGTTCGACGGCGCTGCGCAGGCTGTCGCTGGCGGCCTTTTCGCGCGCGGCCGTGTCCTGCAGGCTCTGGGCCATGCGGTTGAATTCGGTGGCGACCTGGCCCAGTTCATCATTGGCCAGCACGGTCGCACGGGCGCCGGCGTCGCCGCCGCCGATCCGGTGCACGGCGTGCAGCAGGGCGTCGACCGGCATCACCACGGCGCGCCCGAGCAGCATGGCCATGCCGACCCCGGCCAGCAGCATCAGGATCAGGCCGGCGCCGAGCAGGGTCTGCTGGGCCAGCTGGGCCTCGGCGCGCGCGGCCGAACGCTGGCCGAGCAGGCGGTTTTCCTCGCCATTCATGTCATTGATCAGGCCACGGATGGCGGCCACGGTGGCGGCGCCGTTGACCACATCGTCGCGCGAGGCCACCTGCTGCGACACGCCGAGCTTCTTGTTCATCTCGCGCCGCTTGATGATCAGGGGATTGATGACGTCCTTGACCCAGCCTATGGCCAGCGGTTCGAGCTGGGTCAGGCGCTGCTGCTGGGCCGGATTGTCGGTCGTCAGACGGCGCACATGGCCGATCAGGGTGGCCAGGTTTTTTTCTTCCTCATTGATCGGGTCGACCAGGCTTTCCTCGCCGGTCAGCATGAAGCCGCGTGTGCTGGTCTGGATCTGCAGCACGGCATTGGTGATGCGGTTGACTTCGACCAGCACCTCGAGGGTGTGGCGGTCCAGGTCGCTGGCCGCGACCAGACGCTGGGCGTTGACATAGGCAAAGCCGAGCAGGCCGACGGCGATCGCCATCACGAGGCCGAAGCCGGCATACAGTTTGCGCTTGACGCTGGTGTTGTTCAGCATGAACGAGCTCCCGAAGACTCCGCACCGTCAATGTAGCACCGCCGGCGCGGCCCTGCTCAAAAAAACAAACTTGGTGTCCACGAAACCTGGGTGCCAATACAAATCGGGGTCAGCCCCGGTTTCTCGACTTGGCGTCGGGAGAAACCGGGGGCTGACCCCGATCGGCGGGCGCGGAAAACCCGCGCTTATTTACCGCGTGCGGCGCGCGCCTTGGCGGCGATGCGCATGCGCAGGGCGTTGAGCTTGATGAAGCCGCCGGCGTCGGCCTGGTTGTAGGCGCCGCCGTCTTCGTCGAAGGTGGCGATGGTCTTGTCGAACAGCGAATCGCTCTTCGAATCGCGGGCCACGACGATGACATTGCCTTTGTACAGCTTCAGACGAACCCAGCCATTAACGCTGAGCTGGGTGTGGTCGATCAGGGTCTGCAGGGCAACGCGCTCGGGCGACCACCAGTAGCCGTTGTAAATCAGCGAGGCGTAGCGCGGCATCAGGTCGTCCTTCAGGTGCGCCACTTCGCGGTCGAGGGTGATCGATTCGATCGCACGGTGGGCCTTGAGCATGATGGTGCCGCCTGGGGTTTCATAGCAGCCGCGCGACTTCATGCCGACATAGCGGTTCTCGACCAGGTCGAGGCGGCCGATGCCGTGCTTGCCGCCCAGGCGGTTCAGCTCGGTCAGCACCGTGGCCGGGCTCATGCGCTGGCCATTGAGGGCGACGATGTCGCCGCGCTCGAATTCGACGTCCAGGTATTCGGCCGCGTCGGGCGCCGCTTCCGGGCTGACGGTCCAGCGCCACATCGATTCCTCGGCTTCCGCTTCCGGGTTCTCCAGGTGCCGGCCTTCGTAGGAAATGTGCAGCAGGTTGGCGTCCATCGAATAGGGCGCGCCGCCGTTCTTGTGCTTCATGTCGATCTCGATGCCGGCGTCTTCGGCATAGGCGAGCAGCTTCTCGCGGCTCAGCAGATCCCATTCGCGCCAGGGGGCGATGATCTTCACGTCCGGCTTCAGCGCGTAGGCGCCGAGCTCGAAGCGCACCTGGTCATTGCCCTTGCCGGTGGCGCCGTGCGAGATGGCGTCGGCCCCGGTCGCATTGGCGATCTCGATCAGGCGCTTGGCGATCAGCGGACGCGCGATCGAGGTGCCGAGCAGGTATTCGCCTTCGTAGATGGTGTTGGCGCGGAACATCGGGTAGACGAAGTCGCGCACGAATTCTTCGCGCACGTCGTCGATGTAGATGTTGTCCGGCTTGATGCCGAACTTCAGGGCCTTGGCGCGCGCCGGCTCCAGCTCTTCGCCCTGGCCGAGGTCGGCGGTGAAGGTGACGATTTCGCAGTGGTAGTGGTCCTGCAGCCATTTCAGGATGACCGAGGTGTCCAGGCCGCCCGAATAGGCGAGGACGACTTTCTTAATATCGCTCATGGTGATTTCCTCTGTGATTTATTGGGTGTCGATGCGGCCCAGCAGCAGGTACTCGATCAGGGCCTTTTGCACGTGCAGACGGTTCTCGGCCTCGTCCCAGACCACCGACTGCGGGCCGTCGATGACTTCGGCGGCCACTTCCTCGCCGCGGTGGGCGGGCAGGCAGTGCATGAACAGGGCGTCGGGCTTGGCGCGCGCCATCTTGGCGCCGTCCACGATGTAGCCGGCGAAGGCTTGCAGACGGGCCGCGTTTTCCTCCTCATAGCCCATCGAGGTCCAGACGTCGGTGTTGACCAGGTCGGCGCCGGCGCAGGCATCGCCGGGGTTGGCAAACAGGGTGTAGCGGTCGGTCGAGACCAGCGACATGTCCATTTCATAGCCCTTGGGCGTGGCCACGTTGACGTGGAAGCCGAACACTTCGGCCGCCTGCAGCCAGGAGTACAGCATATTATTGGCGTCACCCACCCAGGCCACGGTCTTGCCGGTGATCGAGCCGCGGTGTTCCCAGTAGGTGAAGATGTCGGCCAGAATCTGGCACGGGTGGTGTTCATTGGTCAGGCCATTGATCACCGGCACGCGCGAATGGGCGGCGAAGCGCTCGATGATGTCCTGGCCGAAGGTGCGCACCATGATGATGTCGCACATGCGGCTCATCACCTGGCCGGCGTCTTCGACCGGCTCGCCGCGCCCGAGCTGGGAGTCGCGCGTGTTCAGATAGATCGCCGCGCCGCCGAGCTGGTGCATGCCGGCCTCGAAGGACAGGCGCGTACGGGTCGAGTTTTTCTCGAACACCATGACCAGGGTGCGGTCGATCAGCGGGTGATAGATCTCGTAATTCTTGAACTTGCGCTTGATGAGGGCAGCGCGCTCAAGCAGGTAATCGTATTCGTCGCGGGTGAAATCCGAGATCTGGAGAAAGTGTTTGATCGGTTTTGCGTTGGACATGATAAAGACCGGCCATGCGGGAGGTATAGCCGACCCATTATAAGGGTTTTAGCGCACCGATGTTGCAGAGCGTAAAGCTGATTCCTCGGTCCCCGTCTGTTCTTTCAATTTGTTTAACATCGGATGCACCATCGGCACGCTCAGCATGGTCGAGCCGACCGCCATCAGCAGCAGGGCGGTGAAGCTGGCGCTGGTGATGATCGCCTTGTCGAGCAGGACATTGGCGAAGATGATCATGATCAGGGCCTTGGTCTGCAGCAGCCAGCCGATGATGCTGGCTTCGCCCGGGGCCCAGCCGAGGATGCGCCCGGCCAGGTGTACGCCGATCAGCTTGCCGCCGATGGCGGCCGCCAGCAGGAAGGCGGCGGCCGCGAACACGGCCACGCCGCCGACTTCCCAGGTGGTGCGCAGGCCGGTCGAGAGGAAGAATACCGGCATGATGACCAGCAGCACATGGCCGCGCAGGGCGTCGAGCTGGGCCTGGTCGAACCAGTGGGCGTCGACCACGGCGCCCGCGAGGAAGGCGCCGACCATGAAGTGCAGGCCGGCCCAGTCGGCCGCGAAGCTGACCACGGCCAGCCAGATCAGCAGCGCATACCAGCGGTCGCGCGCCGCAATCCGCGTCATCACCCGGCGAAAGCCCCAGGTGGCCACGCCGAACAGCAGGAGGAAGGCGCCCTGGCGGCCGACGCGCTCCCAGTCGAGCAGGATCAGGGCCAGCACGCCCCAGATCAGGATGTCGTCCAGGCTCGCATAGCGCAGGATGCGCTGGCCGAGCGCGGTGCGCAGCAGGGCCAGCTTTTCCATCAGCAGGATCAGGATCGGCAGGGCGGTGACGGCGCAGGCCATGCCGATCCCGAGCACGAACTGCCAGTCCTTGGCGCGCGGCCCGATCCAGCCGGGCAGGCCGAGCAGCACCAGGCCGGCCACAGCCCCGAACGCCAGCGGCGCGCCCAGCGCCAGGCCGGCCGTGATGCCGGTTTCGCGCCGGTGGCGCCAGGCGGCGGCCAGGTCGAGCTCGATCCCGGCCAGCATCACGAACAGCATCACGGCCCACCAGGCGATGCCGTTCAGGGCCGTGATCACGCTCTTGTTGAAGACGAACTGGTAGTAGTCGGGGAAGGCGGCGCCGAGCACGCCGGGGCCGAGCAGAATCCCGGTGATGATCTGCACCACCACCAGCGGCGCATAGTAGTCGGTGCGCCCGAGGCGCCAGATCAGATAGGGCACGCTGAAGATCAGCAGCAGGGCGATCAGGAAAATTTCAGTCGTGCTCATGTGGCGGTCCCCATTTGTTGTTTGACTACATTTCTGGGGATTATAGTCTGAAACTGCCAAAAAGCACTGTAATTGCGCTCAATGGGGCGGGGGCAGGCTGGCCGCGGCCGGGGCCACGCTGGCCAGCAGGCGCGGGTCCAGGCTGGCGCGGAAATCGGGGCGCGGGCGCTCCGGCACCAGGCCGCGCGCGCGCGCCCAGTCGGCCTGGTCTTGGAGCGCCGTCAGCAGGCTCGGCTGCATGCTCAGCACATAGTCGCCCGGCTGAAAGGCGGGACCGAGGGCGGCCGGGTCGAGGCCGTTGGACTGGGCGATCTGGGCCTGGGCCTGGTCCGGTTCGGCGCGGATCGCCTCGTTGGCGTCGCGCAGGGCCTGCAGCAGCAGGCGCAGGCTGGCCTCCTCGGCGCGCACGGTGGCCGGGCGCCCGGCCAGCACGAAGCGGTAGACGAAGGGCTGGCGCGGCTGCAGGGTGAAGGTCGCGTGCGGCAGACGCTGGGCCAGGCGCGCGCGGTCCGGATACCAGAGCGTGACGGCGTCGACGGCCCCGGTCTCGAGGGCGGTCAGAAATTGTTCGGGCGCCAGGTCGACCACGCGCACGGCGCTCAGGCCCAGGCCCAGTTCGTCCAGATAGCGTTCGAGAAAATACTGGCCATTGGTGCCATGGGCGGTGCCGATCCGCTTGCCGGCCAGGTCCTGTCCATGCTGGATGCCGCGGTCGGTGCGCGCCACCACCGCCATCGCCGTCGTCGATTCATACAGCGTGGCCAGCACGGTCAGGGCTTCGCCGCGCAACAGGGCCAGGGCGAGCGGGGTGTCGGCCAGCACGGCCAGGTCGCTATTGCCGTTCAGGACAGACTGCAGGGCTTCGCGCCCCAGCACGAAGGGGCGCAGCTTGATGCGCAGGCCGTAGCGCTCGAACAGTTTCTGTTCCTGGGCCACATACAGGGCGCCGCTGCCGAGCTGGGTGGCGACCGCCACGATCAGGGGCCGCGCCGGCGGCTGCTGGGCCGCGCGCCAGGCCTGCCAGGCGCTCCACGCGGCCAGCGCGAGCGCCGTCCCGGCCAGGGCGCTGGCCAGCCAGAGAGCGAGCTTGCGCGAGCGCCAGGCGTGCATGCGGGTCGAATCCTTGTGCGGGTGCCGGCCCGTAACAGCCGGTTAGCGCGGATTGTAGACCGCCAGGTATTTATGTGTCGATATTTTTCTTTGCTCTGAGGAAAATATCGAAACGGTTTTAATAGATGATGGCCGGCGCCGGCGCCTCGTGTTCGGGCGCCGTCAGCGGCAGGTCGAGGCTGAAGCGCGTGCCCTGGCCCGGCTGGCTGTGCACGCTGATCTGGCCGCCCAGCAGGCCGGTCACGATGTTGTAGCTGATCGACAGGCCAAGGCCGCTGCCGCCGCGCCCCAGCTTGGTGGTGAAGAAGGGATCGAAGATGCGTCCCAGGTGGGCCTCGTCGATGCCGGCGCCGTCGTCCTCGAAATGGACCAGGACCCGGCCCTCGGGCCCGGCCTCGGCCATGAGGGCCATGCGGCCCTGTTCGCGCGCGTCGAAGGCATGCAGCAGGGCGTTGTTGATCAGGTTGGTGATGACCTGGCCGAACGGACCGGGGTAGCTGTCGAGCACAATGGTTTCGGGGATGTCGAGCGTGATGCTGTGCTTGGCCGCGCGCAGGCGGTTCATCATGGTCGCCACGATCTCATGGCAGACCTGGTGCAGATTGAACTGGCGGCGCTGCTCGGTGGTGCGGTCGACCGCCACCTGTTTGAAGCTCGACACCAGATGGGCCGCGCTGTGCAGGCCGCGCATGACCAGGGTGGCGGCCTTCTGTGCGTCGTTCACATAGTTGGTCAGGTCGGACTTGCGGATGCCGGGGCCGGCCAGCAGCTTGACCAGGTCCTCGGTCTTGGCCTGCAGGGTCGAGGCGATCAGCAGGCTGTTGCCGATCGGCGTGTTCAGCTCGTGGGCGACGCCGGCCATCAGGGCGCCGAGGGCGGCCAGCTTTTCCTGCGCCACCAGCTGGCTCTGGGCGTCGGTCAGGCGCTGGTAGGTCTGGGCATTGTCGAGCGCGATCGCGCCGTATGCGCACAGCGAGCGGAAGATCAGGCGCTCGGTCTCGCCGTAGGCATGCTTTTCCGTGCTCTGCACCGTCATCACGCCGAACGCGCGCTCGCCCACGATCAGCGGCGCGAACATCGCGCTCTCGGTCACTGCGGTGCCGGGCACGATCGGCGCCAGCACCTCGCCCGGCCACTCGTCGATGAAGATTTCGGTGCGCTGGGTCAGGGCGCGCACCGAGTTCGACAGCGGGTTATTGAGCTGGATGGCATTGGCCGGCAGCGGCTGCCCGTTCTCGATGCCAAACGCGCGCTGCAGGGTATTGCTGCCTTCGCTATCGCACAGGTAGATGGCAAAGGTGGTGACCGGCAGCAGGCCATTGATGTGGCGCTCGACGGTGGCGAAGATGGCCTCGGCGTTCAGGTGAGCCGTGATCTCCTGGCCGATCTTGGACAGCTTTTCCAGCATGGTGTTGGTGCGCGCCAGGGTCTCGGCGCGGCGCGCCTCGGAGGCGGCCAACTGGCGGTGGTGCAGGCTTTCCGCGCGCGCCGCTTCGGTCTGGTGGTGCACCTGCATCGCGATGGCGCGGTTGGTGGCTTCTTCGCTGTGGGTCTTGACGCGCGCGGCGCTGGCGGCCACCGCCATCTCGTAGGCGCGCGCATAGTCGCCGACCTGGGCATAGGCCACCCCCATCGCATCGTACAGGTCGCCCGGCACCGTGTAGCCGTCGATGCCGCGGCTGACGGCCAGGGCGCGCTGCAGATAGTGGAGGGCGGCGTTGGGCTCGCGCATGCCGGGCGGCGTCGGCAGGCCCGGATGCTCGCTGTGCACGCTGGCCATGGCGCGCAGGGCCGAGATGTGGTTATTGCTGTGGCCCTGGCCGTCGGCCAGGTCGATCGCCTGCTGGGCCGCGTCGAGGGCCGCCGCCGTGCGCCCCAGGCGCGACAGAGCCTGGGCCTTGCCGCGCTGGGCGATCGAGCGGAAGTCGGCCTGGTCGAGCGCGTGGCCGCGCGCTTCCAGCTGTTCGAAGGCCGCGAGCGCGCCGGCGCAGTCGCCCATGGCCAGCTTGAGGTCGCCCATGTACTGCAGGGCGATCGCATAGCTGCGCGCATTGGCCAGCGGCTGCAGCACGTGCAGGGCCTCGGTCAGCATGTCGTGGGCGGCGTCGAACTGGCCGAGCCGGCGCAGGGTGTCGGCCGTGTGCATCAGGCAGGCGCCGACGCTGCGCGGCCAGCCGGTCGGGCGCGCCAGATCGAGCGCGCACTGCATCCATTCGAGGGCCGACTGGTGGTCGTTGACGATGGTGAAGTCTTCGCCGATATTGGTCGCGGCCGTGATGGCGGCGCGGATCTGGCCGGTTTCCAGGGCCGACTCGTAGCAGCGCACGAAGGCATCGGCGGCGCCGCCGTAGTCGCCCTCGTGGCTGGCCGACAGGGCCAGATAATCGTAGACCCAGGTCGCCAGCGAGGGGTGCAGCTCGGCCATGCTGGCCGTGATGCGCTCGCCCCAGTTGGCCTTGGCGCGCACGCGGTCGCGCAGCACCTCCCAGCGCGCGTTGGCGGCCTGGGCGATGCCGGTCCGCAGCGGGTCGCCGGCGGCGCGCGCGCAGTCGGCGGTGGCGACGAATTCGGCCAGGCTGCGCCCATGGTCGCCGCGGTCGACGGCGATCCAGGCCAGCAGCCAGTGGGTATCGGCCTGACCGGCCAGGTCGCCCAGGGCGCTGAAGCGGGCCAGCAGCTGGTCGGCCGCCGCCAGCGCGGCCTCGAGTTCGCCGCGCAGCCAGGCCAGTTCGGCCTCGACCAGATCGAGCCGCACGATCGCGCTGTGGGCCAGCAGCGCGGGATGGGCGGCGTGCAGGGCACGCGCCTCGGCCGCCAGCTGGAGCGCGCGCTCGGCGTCGCGCTGGCGCAGATGCCAGGTCAGTTCGAGCAGTACCGGCAGGCGTTCTTCGCCGCGCAGGCTCAGCAGCTGGGTTTCCCAGCGTGCCACGCTCTCGTTGACGGTGAACATATTCACGTTCGGCTCCTGCCCAGTGTGTCGGCCCATTGTAAGCTGCAAATGTGAAAAATCACACGCTCAGTACAGCACCTGCGCCGACTCATGCACGAGCTGGGCGTAGAGGGCGTGGCGCTGGCGCGCGATCTGGCCGGCCTCGACCGCCTGCAGCACCGCGCACTGCGGTTCGTGCAGGTGGTGGCAGTTGTAGAAGCGGCAGTGGCCCAGATGGGGGGCGAACTCGCGGAAGGCGCGCTCGAGCATGCCCTCGGACAGGTGGTACAGGCCGAATTCCTGGAAGCCGGGCGAGTCGATGACTTCGCCGCCGCCGGGCAGCCGGTACAGGCGGGTGAAGGTGGTCGTGTGCTTGCCGGTGTCGAGCGCGCTGGAGATTTCGCGCACGGCGATGTCGGCGTCCGGCACCAGCAGATTGATCAGCGAAGACTTGCCCATGCCCGACTGGCCGATGAAGATCGAACGCTGGCCCGCCAGGCGCGGCAGCAGGGCGGCGCGGGTGGCGTCCGGATCGCCGGTGGCCGCCACTTCGAGCAGGTCGTAGCCGAGCGTGCGGTAGAGTTCGGCCCGTTCACGGGCGCGCGGCAGGGCGTCCGCGAGATCGGTCTTGTTCAGCAGCAGATGGGCCTGAACGCCGGCCGCCTCGGCCGCCACCAGGGCGCGCGAGACCAGGTCGTCGGAGAAGCTCGGCTCGGTCGCGATGACGATGAACAGCTGGCTGACATTGGCCGCCAGCAGCTTGGACTTGTACTGGTCCGAGCGGTACAGCAGGGTGCGGCGCTCGGCGATGGCCTCGATCACGGCCTGGTCGGCCGAGGTCGCTTTCAGGTCGACATCGTCGCCGACCGCCACATTCGTCTTCTTGCCGCGCGTGACGCACTGGCGCAGGCTGTCGTCGTCGAGCATGGCCACGTAATGGCGCCCATGGGCAGCGACGATCACGCCGTGCATCGGCCCGCTCATGCGGCAGCCTGCTTCAGGTGGGCGATGCGCACGGCGGCCGGCGGGTGCGAGTCATAGAAGGCCGAGTGCAGCGGGTCCGGGGTCAGGGTCGAGGCATTGTCCTCGTACATTTTGACGAGGGCCGTGACCAGGTCCTGGCCGTTGCTGTGCTTGGCCGCGAAGGCATCGGCCTCGAACTCGTGCTTGCGCAAGCTGAGCGCGTTGAGCGGCTTGAGCACGAAGGTAAACACCGGCAGCACCAGCATGAACAGCAGCAGGGCCAGGGCGTCGTTGCCCTGGCCGTTCAGGATCGGCGCCACGCCCAGGCCCGTGTAGAACCAGGCCTGGTCCTTCAGATAGCCGAGCAGGGCGAGGAAGGCGAGCGAGAGCGCAAACATGAACACCATGCGCTTGAGAATATGGCGCAGCTTGAAGTGGCCGAGTTCGTGCGCGAGCACGGCCTCGATTTCCTGCGGCGCCAGGCGCGCGATCAGGGTATCGAAGAAGACGATGCGCTTGTTGGCGCCGAAGCCCGAAAAATACGCATTGCCGTGCGCGCTGCGCTTGGAGCCGTCCATCACGAACAGGCCCTTGGCGGCAAAGCCGACGCGCGCCATCAGGCCTTCGATGCGGGCTTTCAGGCTGGCGTCCTCGAGCGGGCTGAACTTGTTGAACAGCGGCGCGATGACGGTCGGGTAGAGCACCATCAGCAGCAGCTGAAAGCCGCTCCAGACCACCCAGGTCCACAGCCACCACAGGTGGCCGGCCCGGTCCATCAGGCTGAGCACGACCCAGACCAGGGGCAGGCCGATCACGGCCGACAGCAGCGTGCCCTTGAGCGTGTCCTTGATGAACAGGGCGGGCGTCATTTTATTGAAGCCGAAATCCTGTTCAATTTTGAACTGGCGGTAGTACTCGAGCGGCAGGTCGATCAGGCCGGTGATCACGGAGAAGGCCACCAGCAGCACCAGCTGATAGGCCATGCCGGGGCCGGTGCGGCTGAGCACCTCGGCCGACAGCGCCTGCAAGCCGCCGAGCAGGGTGAAGCCGACCAGCACCACATAGTTGAAGAACACCGTGAACAGGCCGAAGCGCGTCTTGGCGGCCGTGTAGTCGGCCGCCTTCTGGTGCGCCGCCAGTGGAATGGTTGCGGCAAACTCCCCGGGAACGGCGGCGCGGTGGGCGGCGATATGGCGCAGATGGCGCCCGGCCAGCCAGAAGCGCAAGACCAGGGTCAGCAGGAGGAAGCTGACGAACAAAATTGAAAACCCGAGTGAATCCATGCTGTGCTGTGAGAAAATGTCGGAAATTGAATCAAGCCAAGAGAGAATTATGTCACAAGCCCCCGAAGCCCTCGCCACGCACCGTCCCAATGAGTACAACCTGATCTGGGTGGACATGGAGATGACGGGCCTGGACCCGGACAATGACCGCATCATCGAAGTGGCCGTCGTGGTCACCGACATGCACCTGAACGTGCTGGCCGAAGGGCCGGTGTTTGCCATCCACCAGAGCGATGAAACCCTGGACAAGATGGACGCCTGGAACAAGGGCACGCATGGCCGTTCCGGCCTGATCGAGCGGGTCAAGGCCTCGACCGTGACCGAAGCCGATGCCGAGGCCGCGCTGATCGCCTTCCTGAAGAACTTTGTCCCGGCCGGCAAGAGCCCGATGTGCGGCAACACCATCTGCCAGGACCGCCGCTTCATGGCGCGCGGCATGCCCAAGCTCGAAGCCTTCTTCCACTACCGCAATCTGGACGTGTCGACGCTGAAGGAATTGTGCAAGCGCTGGAAGCCGGAGCTGGCCTCGGGTTTCAAGAAACACCAGAAGCACACGGCCCTGGCCGACATCGTCGAGTCGATCGAAGAGCTGCGCTACTACCGCGAGCACTTCATCAAGCTGTAAGCGCGTGACAAAGCGCGTATTTTGCGCGCGCTTGCCCATGCTAAGGTAGGGCACGAGTGATCCCCCTGTCGTGCCTGCCGTGCGTGTCCTTCTTGTCTGCCTGTTCCTGCTTGCTGCCCCTGCGTCGGCCCATTTGTACAGTGGTCTGATCAGCGAGCGCCGCTTTGCCGAAGTCGAGCAGGCGCTGCGCCAGCGCCTGGCCCAGGACCCGCGCGACGCCGCCGCCCTGGCCGCCTCGGTCGAGCTGGCGCTGGCCAAGGCCGCGCCCGGCTATGTGGCCGAGGCCATGCGCTATGCCGATCTGTGCATCCAATCCCAGGCCCGCAATGCCGAATGCCACCTGGCGCGCGCGCGCGTGCTGGTGGCGCGGCGCGACAGCGGCGGCTGGCTGGCGCGCCAGCGCGACACGCGCGCGGCCCTGTCCGAATTTGCCCAGGCGATTGCCTACGACACCCGCCTGTTTCCGGCCCGCGTGGGCCTGGCCCGGCTGCAGCTCGACAGCCCCTGGCTGCTCGGCGGCGGGACCAGCCGGGCGCGCGCGCAGGCCATCGACAGTGGCCGCCTGAATCCCGACGTCAGCAATCTGATCCAGGCCTGGTGCGATCTCGATGAGGGGCGCGAGGCCAAGGCCGAGGAGCTGGCCCTGACCCTGGACCTGACCGGGGCCGAAGCCGTGATCCAGGACCAGGCCGACCTGCTGTGGGCGCTTGGCCAGACCTATCTCGATGGCGGCCGTGCGGCCGATGCGCGCCGTGTGTTCGGCGAGCTGCGGCGCCGCTTTCCGGCCCAGGGGCGCGGCTATTTCGGGCTCGGCCTGGTGGAGCAGGCGAGCGGCCAGCACGCGGCCGCGCTGGCGCTGTTCAATAATGCGCTGGCCGTCCAGCCGCGCCCCGAGGTGTGGAGTGCCGTGAGTGTCAGCGCCCAGGCCGTGGGCGACCGCCTGCGCGCCATCCAGGCGCTGGAACAGGCGCTGCGCGTCCCGGCCGACTGGCCGCGCGGCCAGCGCGACCAGGCCGCCGCGCGCCTGCGTGAGCTGAAGGGACCTTAAGCCTGGGGCGCGTTGGCGCCGCAGCACTTCTTGAATTTCTTGCCGCTGCCGCAGGGACAGTCGTCATTGCGGCCGACCTTGGGTTCTTCGCGCTTGAGCGTGGTGACCGGGGATTTGCGCAGCGGCACCCAGAATTTGGCGATGGCCGGCAGATTGGCTTCGATCTCGAGCGCCAGCGCGTGCGCCTGCTTCGGGTCTTCCACCAGGGGCAGCTCGTCTTCCTCGATTTCGTCGGCGCCGAGCAGATAGATGGGGCGCATCAGGGCGGCCTGTTCCGACTGCCAGATGGCGTCCCAGGCGCCTTCGCGCAGTTCCATGCCTTCCCAGAAGCCCCAGCACCAGGCCTCGGCGTCGAGCAGGGCCTGGCCGTCGACCTCCTGTTCGCAGAACAGCGGTTCGAATTCCTTGGGCGCGACCTCGAAGGTGATCATCACCTCGTTCATGAAGCGCATGATGAGCTCGACGATGCGCTGCTCTTCCTTGGCGTTCTTGAACTTCGGCCCCTGTTGCGGGTCTTCGCCCCACACCTTGGGCAGCCATTCGGCGGGCGTGATCGGTTCCGGACCGATGGCGATGGCGGTCAGATAACCATGGAGGGTGTCCATGGTCATCGTATCCTCGGGCGTCCGGTCCGACAGGAGGAACTGGTCGAGGTCGTTAAATTCTTTTTCGGTCAGGGGCTGGTCGAGTTGCATAGCGGGCTTCTTTCAAAGAAGCCGCTAGTATAACCGCCCTTACTTGCGCGGCAGGCGCGAACCGGTCAGCGGGGCGTCGTCGTTGTTGGCGGCGGCCTCGGCGCGCGTGGCGTAGGGCGAATCGGCCGGTTGGATGGCGGCGCAGCCAGCGAGGACGGAACAGAGCAGGAGGAGGGCGGTCAGCGTTTTCATGGCAGTCCTGGTTAATTGGAAGGAAACACTATACACCGTCTTGGGCCATCGAATTTGTATGGGATTTGTAGCGGGCGCCTTTACAATGGCCGCATGACTGATGCTCTCCACCCGTTTGCCCGGCTCGGCCCCGACATGGTGCTCGACGCGCTCGCTTCGCTCGGCCTGTATGGCGACGGCCGCCTGCTGGCCCTGAACAGCTATGAAAACCGCGTCTACCTCGTGAATATGGAGGAGGGCCCGCCGCTGGTGCTGAAGTTCTACCGCCCCGGGCGCTGGAGCGCCGACGCCATCCTCGAGGAGCATGCCTTCGTCGAGGAGCTGGCCGCGGCCGAGGTGCCGGTGGTGGCGCCGCAGCGCCTGCACGGCCGCACCCTGCATCCCTTCGAAGGCTTTCAGTTCGCCGTGTTCCCGCGGCGCGGCGGGCGCGCGCCAGAACTCGACGACCCGGCCACGCTGGAATGGATGGGGCGCTTCATCGGCCGCATCCACGCGGTCGGCGCCCGGCGCCCGTTTGCGGCCCGGCCGGCGCTCGACATCGACAGTTTCGGCCACGAGCCGCGCAGCTACCTGCTGCAGGCCGGCCTGCTGCCGCCCGAGCTCGAAGCGGCCTACGCCGCCGTCAGCGCCCAGGCGCTGGAGGCGGTGGCGGCCTGCTATGCGCGCGCCGGCACGGTGCCGCTGATCCGCCTGCACGGCGACTGCCACGGCGGCAATGTGTTGTGGACCGAGGCCGGTCCGCACTTCGTCGATTTTGACGACAGCCGCAGCGGCCCGGCCATCCAGGACCTGTGGATGCTGCTGTCGGGCGAGCGGCGCGACATGGTGCGCCAGCTGGCCGACGTGCTGGCCGGTTACGAGGACTTCTGCGCCTTCGACCCGCGCCAGCTGCATCTGATCGAAGCGCTGCGCACGCTGCGCCTGATCCACTACGCGGCCTGGCTGGCGCGGCGCTGGGACGATCCGGCCTTTCCGGCTGCCTTCCCCTGGTTCAATACGCCGCAGTACTGGCAGCAGCGCATTCTCGAGCTACGCGAACAGATCGCCCTGATGAGCGAGCCGGCTCTGCAGGTCTGAGTCGCAGGCGGCCCGGATCACAGACGCGCTGGGCGCCGCCCGTCAATCGGGGCCGAAGGGCCGAAATGGGGGCAAAACACCCCTTTGCTCGCGGCCCGGTGCGCGCGCGGCGGGCCGGATAATCACTGGCATTCTGCGCTTTTTCGAGTGAGTCAACGCCATGGAACACGCCCAAGCCCTCGCTGACGATTACATCCTGATCGACATGCCGCCCGCCGCCGCCAACGAGCCGGTGGTGTGCAACACGCCGCAGCCGGTGCGCGCCGAGCTACTGCCTATCCACGAGGCGATCAGCCAGGCCGAAGCCCAGAACGCCGCCGCCGCCGCTGCCGAAGCGCGCCAGCTGGCCGAAACGCGCGTGCGTTCGCTGGCCGCCGAACGCGCTGAAATGGACAGCGCCGCCGCTGCCGCCGCCGAAGAACATGCGCAGGCCACCGAGGCCGCCATCGAAGCCCACCGCGACCGCCTCGCCTCGCTGCGCGCTGCCGCCCAGGCCAGCGTCGAGCGTCTCGAAGCCGTGCGCCAGGAGACGGCCGAACTGCGCGCTCGCGCCGAAGCCGAAGCCCAGATCCGCCAGGCCGCCGAAGCGCGCACCCGCGCCGACGAAGCCGCGCGCGAACGTATCGAAGCCCAGATGAAGGCCGAAGCGGCCCTGTCCGAGCAGGCCGCCCAGGCCGCCGACGCCCTGCTGGTCCAGACCGAACAGGCACGCCAGCAGGCGCTCGAACGTGTCGCCGCCGTCCAGGCCGCGCACGACGAAGTGCTGCACATCGCCAGCGCCGAAGCGCGCGTGGCCGCGCTGGCGCGCGAACGCGAACGCCACGCCAAGGGCGCGCGCGCCACCGCCGAAATGCTGGCCGCGGCCGAACAGGAAGCGCTCGACCTGACGCGCCAGCGCGAGCAGGCCGACCAGGCCGCGCTCGAAGCGGCCTTCAAACGCGCCACCGCCGAAGCGCGCGCGCTCGAAGAAGCACGCGCCCTGGCCCATCTCGAGCAGGAACGCGAAACCATCGCCCAGGCCCAGGCCGACTCGCAGCGCGTGATGGCCGAATCGCTGCGCATGCGCCTGCAGGCCGAAAAAGAGCTGCGCGAAGCCGCCGTCAAGCGCGAGCGCCTCGAACAAACGGCCGCCGCCGCCGCCGTGGCGCGCCGCGACGCCGAGCAGAAGATCCTCAGCGCCACCGAGCAGCGCATCGCCGTCGACCGCCAGCTGCGCGAAGTGGCGCTGGCGCGTCTGAACGCCGAGCAGAACGCCATCGAACAGGAGCAGGCCCGCCTCGAGGCCGAGCAGCAGGAGCTGCAGGCGATTGAAGCGCGCGCCGAAGCCGACCGCAAGGCCGCCGCCGCCGCCCTCGAAGAAGCCGCCGCCCAGGAGCGTGCGCGCGCGCTGGCCGAAGAAAAAGCCCTGCTGCAGCGCGCCCAGGCCGAACTGATGGCCGCCGCCGAAGCGGCCGAGCGCGAAGCCAACGCCCGCCTCGAAGAGCAGGTCGAGCTGCAGCGCAAGCAGACCGAATACGCCCAGGCCAAGGCACGCCAGGCCGCCGCCCTGGCCGAGGCCGAGCGCGAGCGCGCCGCCGCCGAAGAAGTCGCCCTCGAGCGCGAGCGCGAACGCACCGAAGCGGCCCACGCGGCCGCCGCCGCCGCCCAGCAGCGCGCCCTCGCCGAACAAACCCAGCGTGCGCTGCTCGAGCGCCAGGCCGAGGCCGAGCGCGCGCGCGCAGCCGCCATCGAAGCCGAGATGGCCGCCCAACAGGCCCTGACCGAGCAGGCCGAGACCGAACAGGCGCGCGCCCAGGCCTTCGCCGACGCCGCGCTGGCCAAGGCCGCCGCCGCCGACGCCGTGCGCGCCGAGCGCATCGCCCGCGAGCAGGCCCTGCTCGACGCCGAAGCCGCGCGCGAAGCGGCCGAGCAGGCCCGCCTGGCCGAGGTCGAAGCCGCGATCATGACCGAGATCGCACTGCAGGAAGAAGCCGAGCAGGCCGCCGCCACCGAGCGCGCCATGCTGGCGCTGATGACCCAGAAACTGAGCGCGCTGCGCGAGAAGAGCGAGGCCGAGGCCCGCATCAACCGCGCGCTGGCCGAGAAGCTCGAAGCCGAGCAGGCGATCGTGGCCGCCGCCATCGAACGCAGTCTGGCCGAAGAAGAGCGCGCGATTGCAGCGCGCCAGCGCGAGGTGGCCGAAGAGATCGCCGCCCAGGCCGCGATCGACAAGCGCAATGCCCAGCGCGTGTTGCTGGCCACGGCCCAAGCCGTCGCCGAGACCCAGCAGAAGGCCGCGCTGACGACCCAGACCATGGCCAAGGCCAAGCAATTGCTGCTCGAGCGCGAAGCCAGCCGCCTGGCAGCGCAGAAGGCGCCACTGGCCGCCATGCAGGCCGAGGTGGCGGCGACCCAGCCCGAGGACGATCCCGCGCTGGTGGAGAAGAGCGAAGTCTTAGCGCGCGAAGTCCTCGAGCGCCTGACCGCCCTATCCGAAGCCGCCGAGGGCGGCGCCTGGAAATAAAAGCCAGAAAAAATGGGGTCAGACCCCCATTTATCCGCCGCACAACAAACCTAGCCGCCTAGAAAAATCGGGGTCAGACCCCGATTTCCCCACCAGGCAACGACTATATCCGCGCAAACAAATCGGGGTCAGACCCCGATTTCCCCACCAGGCAACAGCCATATCCGCGCAAACAAATTGGGGTCTGACCCCGATTTATCCATCAGGCAACAGCCATATCCGCGCAAACAAATCGGGGTCTGACCCCGATTTACCCATCAGGCAACAGCCATATCCGCGCAAACAAATTGGGGTCTGACCCCGATTTATCTGGCAGGCAACAGCCGTGTCCGCACAGATAAATGGGGTCTGACCCCGATTTTGTCAGACGTTGTCTTCGACGATGGGCTTGTTGCTGCCGGCGGCGACCGTGATGCGGGTGCGCTTCAGCAGTGGGGCGGCTGGCTTGGTGCCGTCGCTGTTCAGGGGCTTGACCTTGTTGAACAGCACCGTCATCGCGCTCGGCGTCACCGTCGCGACCGCATAGCCCTGGGCGTCGTGGTCGACATACGCGAAGTCGGGATTGTTGCCGCGGATGAGACCGTCAAAGGTCGCCGGCGAGGCCACCAGCGCCGTCAGCGGGGTGCCCTGCGCGCCCGCCTTGATGTACTGGTAGAAGGACGAGGAACTGATGCCGGCCGCGACGAAATCGACGGCCACCGGGCTGCCGACGGCCGGATCGGGATTGTCACGGATGACGCCGCACTGGAAGGCATGCAGGTCGCCCGTGATCGCCACCACGTTCTGAATGTTCTGGGCCTTCAGGAAGCTCATCAGATCCTTGCGCGCCGACGGGTAGCCATCCCAGCAGTCGGCATTGACCACGTATTGCTGGTTGTACGGCGCCGGCGCCATCTGGCGCAGGTCGACCCACATGCGGTTCAGCGTCACTTCATTACCCCACACTTTCCAGGTCGCGCTCGCACCCTTCATCGTGTCCTTCCACCATTGGGTCTGGGCGGCGCCCAGCATGCTCGGCACGCGCTTGAGGTCGACCGTGTCGAGCCCTTCGAACTGCTCGAGCAGGGCGCGCGGCACGAAATAGCGGGCCCCCGTGGAATCGTCGCCATTGACCTGGTCGTGCCCGAGCAGGAAAGCCAGCTCGGCCTCGCCGATCATGTGGTCGTCGCGGTACAGGCGCTCGTCGGTCATCACCAGATGCATGAGATTGCCGAACTTGAAGTCGCGGTAGATCTTGATGTTGTCGTAGCTGCTCTTGCTGAGGTCGAAGGAGACGTCGCCGAAGTCGACCACCATGTACTCGGCCCAGGCCTGGTTGGCCGCGCGCCGGCGCGCCGTCTGCTGCAGATTGGCATTGGTGTAGGTCTGGTGGTCCTGCCAGCAATCGTCCGAAAACTCGTGGTCGTCCCAGATGGCGATCATCGGGAACTTGGCATGCAGGGTCTGCAGGCGCGCGTCGCTGCGGTAGGTGCGGTAGAGCGTGCGGTAGTCGTCCAGCGTGGTGGCGTAGAGGCCGCCCTTGCCGCCGCCAGTGCTGCCGCCGTTGGGCAGGCTGATTCTGCCGTGCGCGGGTTCGGCCGCGCCGGCCTGGAAGTTGGCGCCCACGGTTTCATAGATGTAATCGCCCAGATGCACCATGAAGTCGATGTCTTCATTGGCCATCAGCTCCATCGCGCCCCAGTGGTTGACGCTCCAGTCCTGGCAGGTGAACCAGGCAAATTTCAGCTGGCTGGGGCTGGCGCTCGGGGCGGGCGCGGTCTTGGTGCTGCCAACCGGGCTGATGTCCTGGCCGGCGACGAAGCGGTAGTAGTAGCGCGTGGCCGGGCTCAGGCCGGTCAGCTTGGCGCGCACGGTCCAGTCGTATTTGTCGCTGGCGGTCAGGGCCACGGTCGAGACATTGCTGGAAAAGTCGCTGCTCGGCGATACCTCGAGGCGCAGCGGCACGTCGCCGCCGTTCTTGCTGATGCAGCGCGTCCAGAACACGACCGAACTGTCTTTCGGGTCGCCGCTGGCCACGCCGAGCGGGAAGCTGAAGGTGCCGCCGGCCGGGGCGGGCGGGCCGAAGATCTCGGGGGTGCTGTCGCTGCCGCCGCCGCAGGCGGCCAGGGTGGCGGTGGCGCTGGCCACGGTGAAGTACATCGCGCTGCTGAGGAATTTCCGTCGGTCCATGTCTCTGGTCTCGTTGTTGTGGTGGGCGGGGAAAGCCGAGCTTAAACAAGGCGGGCAGGGCGGTATTGCGCCTTCACGCCAGGGGCTTGCGATTTCGCGCCACCGGGAGACGCCATCCTAATCGGCAGCGATGACAGGCCGGTGACAGCGCGAGTCTAGTCCGCTTCGCCGCCGCCGGGGGCGCCTGTGGCGTGGGCGCGACGGGCGCGGTAGCGCACCGAGGACCACAGCGACACGCCGATGAAGGCCACGCCGGACAGGCCGGTGATCCACTCGGGGATCTCGTGCCGGATCGAGATGAACATGATCAGGGCCAGGATGCCGATCGCATAGTGGGCCCCGTGTTCGAGGAACACGTATTCGTCGAGCGTGCCCTGTTCGACCAGGTAGACGGTCAGCGAGCGCACAAACATGGCGCCGATGGCCAGGCCGAGCATGATGATGACGACGTCGTTGGAAATGGCGAAGGCGCCGATCACGCCGTCGAAGGAGAACGAGGCGTCGAGCACTTCGAGGTACAGAAAGCCGCCGAGGCTGCCCTGGACGGCCAGCTTGCCGCCGCCGCCGAGCAGGCCGCTGGCCCAGTCGACCGCCACATAGACGAGCACGCCGACGACGCCGGCCGCAAACACCGGCAGCTCCTGTCCGCCCTCGGCCAGGGCCATGCCGCCGAACGCGGCGCCAAGCGCGAGCGTGGTGGCCAGGGCGGCATTGCCGTGCTCGCCCAGTTCGGCCTCGATGCGGCCCAGCCAGTGCAGCTCCTTGTCTTCGTCGAACAGGAAGTTCAGGAACACCAGCAGCAGGAAGGCGCCGCCGAAGGCCGCCACTTCGTCGTGGTGGGCGGACAACTGGCGCGCGTACTCGGCCGGCGCGGTGGCGGCCATGGTCCAGACTTCGGCGAGTGATAAATTAGTTGCAATTGCAACGATTAGCAAGGGAAAGAGCAGGCGCATGCCGAACACTGCCACGAGAATGCCGATGGTCAGGAACAGCTTTTTCCAGAACGCGTCCCAGCGCTTGAGCACGGTGGCATTGACGACCGCGTTATCAAAAGACAAAGACACTTCGAGCACGCCGAGCACGCAGGCGATCCAGGCCGCCTGCAGGGCGCCGCCCTGGCCCCCCTTGTGCCAGCCCCAGAGCGCGGCGGCGGCCAGCATCAGCACGGTGAACACGATGGACAGGCGGAAAGACTTCATGGGCGGCGTGAATGTCAAAACTGCCATCTTACCGCAGGCCATGCCATAATCGCGGCTTCTTTCGAGGATGCCCCATGGATCTTGCTTATTTGCTCACCCCGGTTCTGACCTGGCTGGCCGTCGGCCCCGTCAAGTTTCTGATCAATAGCGCGCGCACGCGGCGCTGGGCCTTTGATCTGGTGGGCAATGGCGGCTTCCCGTCCAACCACAGCGCGGTGGTGACCAGCATGGCCACCCTGATCGCGCTGCGCGAGGGCATCGGCCACCCGGCCTTTGGCGTGGCCGTCACGCTCTGCTTTATCGTGATGATCGACGCCAACAGCCTGCGCCAGCATGTGGGGCGCCAGGCCGCTGCCATCAACAGCCTGCGTCCGCACGAGAAGAAGCTGCGCGAACGCATGGGCCATACCTTGGTCGAGATCGGCGGCGGCATTCTGACCGGCATCGCCTGCGGCTATCTGATTGCCATGCTGTTCGCGCGCTAAGCCTGGAAATCTTGCTGTTTTAACCAGAGTGCGCCACGTCCCCGCTCACGCGGGGAAAATGCAGTTCAGGTCCGCTTTTCTGCAGTTCAGCCCCCGCTTTCGGGCGTTCAGTCCTGCCTGCGTTGACGCTGTACAGACCATTCGGAATACTGTACGGGTTGAAGTTTCTACAAAATCCATACACACGGGAGAACCCATATGTTGCGCAAGACCCTTTTTGTCCTGGCCATCGCCTCGGCCCTCGCAGCCTGCGGCAAGAAAGACGGCCCGGCAGCGTCCGGCAGCGCGTCGGCTTCGGCCAACGCCAAGGCTGTCCAGCTGCAGGTGGCGGCTGAGGACGTGACCGCGGTCCAGTCGGCCAGCATCGCCTCGGGCCCGGTCGTGACCGGGTCGATCCAGCCGGAACGCCGCGCCGACCTGCGCGCGGAAGTCTCGGCCGTGGTGCTCCAGGTGCTCAAGGAAAATGGCGATGTCGTCAAGAAGGGCGACATCCTGGCCCGTCTGGACGAAACCGCGATCCGCGAAGCCGTGCTGTCGGCCGAAGAAGGTGAACGCGCCGCTGCGCGCGCCTTCGACCAGGCCGAACGCAATCTGACCCGCCAGAAGACCCTGCGCGAATCGGGCATGACCAGCGCCCAGGCCCTGGACGACGCCGAAGTGCGCCGTAACAATGCCCAGAGCGACCTGTCGGCCGCCAAGTCGCGCGTCTCGACCGCCCGCCAGCAGCTGCAGCGCACCCTGGTGCGCGCCCCCTTCGATGGCGTGGTGTCGGACCGTAAAGTGTCGGCCGGCGACACCGCCGCCGTCGGCAAGGAGCTGATGAAGGTGATCGACCCGAGCTCGGTGCGCTTCGAAGGCCGTGTCTCGGCCGACCGCATCGCCGCCGTCAAGGTCGGCCAGCCGGTGTCCTTCCGCATCAATGGCTATGGCAATCAGGAATTCCGCGGCGTGATCAAGCGCGTCGACCCCTCGGCCAATGAAGTCACGCGCCAGGTCGAAGTGCTGGTCGCCTTCAGCGGCGACACGCCCAAAGTCTCGGGCCTGTATGCCGAAGGCCGCATCGAAGCCGAATCGAATGCCGCCCTGACCCTGGCCGAATCGGCCATCGTGCGCGCCGGCGACGCCAGCTATGCCTGGCTGATCAAGGGCAATACCCTGGTCAAGCAGCCGGTCAAGCTCGGCGTGCGCGACCCGCGCACTGGCAACTGGGAAGTCACCAGCGGCCTGGCCGCTGGCGACAATGTGATCCGCAATCCGCGCTCGAATCTGAAGGACGGCCAGGCCGTGGCGATGGCCACGACCAAGGTCGCCAGCGCTGCTCCGGCCGCCGCGGCCGCCGCCCAGGGGAAATAAACCATGTTCCTGTCTGATTTCAGTATCAAGCGGCCAGTCGCGACGATTGTTCTGATCATCGCGATGATGGCCATGGGCCTGCTGGCCCTGAACAAGCTGCGCGTCAACCAGAACCCGGACGTCGAAGTGCCGTTCATCTTCGTCTCGATTCCGTATCCGGGCGCCTCGCCCGACACGGTCGAGCGCGAGATCGTCAACCGCATCGAGAAGTCGCTCAACAGCATCTCCGGCGTGACGCGCCTGAATGCCAGCGCGAACGAGGGCGGCGCCCAGTTCTTCATCGAGTTCAATTTCTCGAAGAACCTGATCGAGGCCTCGGACGAGATCCGCAATGCGATTGCGGCCGTGCGCTACAAGCTGCCGACCGAGATGCGCGAGCCGATCCTGCAGCGCTTCGACCCGGCGGCCGACCCGATCATCAGTCTGGCCCTGTCCTCGAGCACCCAGACCCATGCCGAAATTTCGCGCTTTGCCGAAGACGTGCTGGCCGACCGCCTGCGCGGCGTCGACGGCGTGTCGACCGTGCAGGTCGGCGGTTCGCTCAAGCGCGAGCTGTCGGTGCTGCTGCGCGCTGACAAGCTGCGTGAATACAATGTCTCGGTGGCCGATGTGACGGCCGCCCTGCGCACCCAGAACACGAATGCCCCCGTCGGTAAGCTGACCAGCTCGCTCGACGAGAAGAGCATCCGTCTCGTCGGCCGGATCGAATCGCCGGCCGACTTCCAGCAGATCGTGGTCAAGCGCCGCGGCGACGAAGTGGTGCGCCTGGGCCAGCTGGCCGAGATCAAGGACGGTTTCGCCGAGGTGACCAGCCTGTCCTACCGTTCGGGCCGCCCGAACGTCGGGATCTGGGTCAGCCGCTCGCGCGACGCGTCGACCGTGACGGTGGCCAAGAAGGTCAAGGCCGTGGTCGAAGAAGTGCAGAAGGAACTGCCCAAGGGCACCAAACTGGAAGTCACGCGCGACGGCGGCGACCAGGCCCAGCGCAGCCTGAACAATGTGATCGAGTCGCTCGTGCTCGGCGCCGGCCTGACCATCTTCGTGGTCTACGCCTTCCTCAATTCCTGGCGCTCGACCCTGATCACGGCGCTGTCGCTGCCGACTTCGGTGGTGGCGGCCTTCATCGCGGTCTGGCTGTGCGGCTTCACGCTCAACTTCATGACCCTGCTTGGCCTGTCGCTGGCGATCGGCGTGCTGATCGACGATGCGATCGTGGTGCGGGAAAACATCGTGCGTCACATGCAGTCGGGTAAAGAGCGGCGCCGCGCCGCCCTCGAAGGCACGGCCGAAATCGGCCTGGCCGTGGCGGCCACGACCTTCTCGATCATCTCCGTGTTCATTCCGGTGGCCTTCATGCCCGGTATCGCCGGCGAATGGTTCCGTCCGTTTGCGCTGACCGTGGCCTGCTCGGTGCTGGTGTCGCTGGCGATCTCGTTCACGCTCGACCCGATGCTGTCGGCCTACTGGGGTGATCCGCCGGACCACCACACGGCCCCGAAAAAAGGCCTGGGCAAACTGCTGCAGCGCTTTAACGACTGGTTCGACCACCAGGCCGACCGCTACGGCTATGTGATCGAATGGGCGCTGCACCACCGCATCTGGATGACCCTGCTGACCATTCTGACCCTGGTCGGCGCCCTGGCCCTGCAGATGACGATGGGCGGCACCGAGTTTCTGCCCAAGTCCGACGTCGGCTTCATCGCGATGGACGTGCGTACGCCTTCGTCCTCGAGCGTCGAGTATGCGCGCCTGAAGATGATGAAGGCCGCCGAGATCGCTCACACGATCCCGGAAGTGAAGGAAACCAATGTGCGCGTCGGCGCCAGCGGCGGCCGGATCACGGTCGACATCGGCAAGCGTCAGGAGCGCAAGCGTTCGGCGCGCGAAATCGCCGCCGAGCTGCGCGAGAAGATCCGTCCCCTGGTCGGCGCCGAGTATGAGGTCGTGGACGACCTGAACAATGGCGGCCGCAAGCCGGTGCAGATCGAGTTCACCGGTCCGGATTCGCGCAAGCTGCTCGAACTGACCCAGGCGTATATGGAGAAGCTGCGCCAGGTGAAGGGCGCGGTTGACGTCGGCCTGTCGGAACAGGATCCGAAGAACGAGCTCAAGATCGAGCTCGACCGCGGCCTGGCCAGCTCGATGGGTATTTCCATCAACGACGCGGCGCAGTCGCTGCGCGTGGCCTTCGCCGGCGTCGAAGTCGGCGACTGGGTCGACCCGACCGGCGAAACCCGCGACGTGGCCGTGCGCCTGCATCCGGCTGACCGTGTGGCCGCCGAGAACATCGAGCGTCTGCCGATCTCGGTCACGGGCACGACCCAGATGGTCCCGCTCGACCAGATCGCCAGTATTTCGATGGGCAAGGGCCCCTCGGGCATCGAGCACAAGAACGGCAAGCGCACGATCACGGTTTCGGCCAACGTGCAGGGCCGCTCGGCCGGTGAAGTCACCAAGGAAGCCATGGAACTGGCCCGCAAGATGGAATTCCCGCCCGGCTATGGTCTGGAACTCGGTGGCGCTGGCCAGGACCAGCAGGAACTGTTCACCAATATGATCATCGCCCTGATCTCGGGCGTGGCCATGATGTACCTGATCCTGGTGATCCAGTTCGGCTCGTTCACGGCGCCGATGGGCGTGATGCTGTCGCTGCCGCTGTCGCTGATCGGCGTGGTGACCGGCCTGACGGTGACGGGCAATACCCTGAACCTGATGTCGATGATCGGTATCATCATGCTGATGGGCCTGGTGGCGAAGAACGCGATTCTGCTGCTCGACGCCGCCCGCAAGCGTGAAGAGGAAGGCTATGGCCGTGAAGACGCGCTGATGCACGCCGGCCGTGTGCGTCTGCGTCCGATTCTGATGACCACCTTCGCCCTGATCGCCGGCATGCTGCCGGTGGCCCTGGGCCTGGGTGAGGGCGGTGACTTCTACCGTCCGCTGGCCGTGGCCATCATCGGCGGCACGATCACCTCGACCATGCTGACCCTGCTGGTGGTGCCGACCTTCTACGACAGCATCGAGATCAAGCGTGACAGCATGATCAAGAAGTTCCACCTGCGCGCCGACCGCTGGAATGTGGGCTTTGCCTTCTTCCTGACCCTGGTCGAAGCGCTGCTGACCCTGGTGATGGTCCGCTTCGTGTTCCGCATGATCATGAAGGCCATCGCCTTCATCCGTGGCCGCGGCGGCCGCGGCGGTCCGGGCCCGCGCAAATCGGTGGCGCCCGCTCCGGTGATGGACAAGTAAGCTGTAGCGATGATGTGACAAGGCCCGCGCAAGCGGGCCTTGTTGTTTCTGCTTACTGCTTTTTGCTCTTGCCGTGCGGCGGCGGGCTGGCGGCCTGGTTGCTCGTGGTGTCCGAGCCCGTGGTCGGCGGGCTGCCCGTGGTGCCGGTGGTACCCGTGGCGCCGCCGGTGGTGCCGGTGGTGCCGGTGGTGCCGGTGCCGCCAGTACCGGTGCCGCTGGTACCCGTACCGCCGGTGCCGGTGCCGCTGGTGCCGCCGGTGCCGGTGCCGGTGCCGCCCGTGCCAGTACCTGTGCCGCCGGTACCGGTGCCCGTGCCAGTTCCCGTACCGGTGCCGCCGGCGGCGCCCGTATCGGTATTGCCGCTACCGGTGGTGCCGGTGCCGCTGGTGCCACTGGTGCCGGTGGCATCGCTGCCGCTGGTGCCGGTGGCCGGTGACGTGGTGGTGGGCGTGGTGGGCTCGTTCTTGTGGCAGCCAGCCAGCGCCGCCGTCAGAACCAGCACACCCCAGAATGCATGTTGGGGGAATTTCATTATCGCCTCCTCAATCGGATCAATGGGCCTGAAACTTAGACGGGGCTTAAATCCCCAAGTTCAGGCCCCGATCGAGGATTTGATGCAGATCAAACCACCTGGGCCTCGTCGTCGAGGTCGGCCAGGGTGTCGGCATTGAAGACGGCCAGATCGGTCTGGCCCAGCAGGCGGCTGCTCACGGTGCCGGCCGTAATCGAGCCGGATACGTTCAGGGCCGTGCGGCCCATGTCGATCAGGGGCTCGATGGAAATCAGCAGACCGGCCAGGGCCACCGGCAGATCCATCGCCGACAGCACGATCAGGGCGGCAAAGGTGGCGCCGCCGCCGACTCCGGCAATGCCGACCGAACCGACCACGATGATCGCCACCAGCGGCAGCAGGAAGGCGGCGGTGAACGGATCGATGCCGACCGTCGGCGCGATCATCACGGCCAGCATGGCCGGGTAGATGCCGGCGCAGCCGTTCTGGCCGATGGTGGAACCGAAGGAGGCGGCGAAGTTGGCGATGCCCTCGGGCGTGCCCAGGCGCGTGGTCTGGGCCTGCACGCTCATCGGAATGGCGCCGGCGCTGGTGCGCGAGCTGAAGGCAAAGGCCAGCACCGGCATCACTTTCTGCACGTAACGGCGCGGATTGAGACCGACCGCGGCGATCAGCAGCAGATGCACGCCGAACATCAGAATCAGGGCGCTGTAGCTGGCGAGTACGAAGCGGATCAGGTTGAGGATGTCGGCCAGGCTGGCGGTCGAGACCATCTTGCTCATCAGCGCGAACACGCCGAACGGAGTCAGGCGCAGCACCAGGGTCACCATGCGCATCACGATCACATGGGCCACGTGCATGAAGTGCTCAAAGCTGCTGAAGACTTCGGGCTTCTTGCCCGCAATGCCGGTCGCCGAGACCCCGATGAAGATCGAGAACAGCACCACGGCGATGGTCGAGGTCTTGCGCGCGCCGGTCAGGTCGAGGAAGGGGTTCTCGGGGATGAAGGACAGCAGCATGGCCGGCAGCGAAATCTCCTTGGCTGCGCCGAGCTTATTCAGCAGGTATTGGCCGCGTGCGGCCTCGGCCGTGCCGCTCACCATGCCCACGGCCGACAGACCATACAGCTTGGCCATGGCAATGCCGATGCAGGCGGCAATCGCCGTGGTCAGCATCAGGGTGCCGATGGTCAGGGCCGAAATCTTGCCGAGCGAGGAGGCGTCCTTGAGCTTGAGGATGGCCGAGATGATCGACACCATGATCAGCGGCATGATGATCATCTGCAGCAGCTTGACATAGCCTTCGCCCACGATTTCCAGATAGGCGGCGGTCTGACCCAGCACAGGGGCGCCGCTGCCATACAGGCTCTGCAAGGCGGCGCCGAGCAGGATACCCAGACCCAGACCGGCAAAGACGCGCCGCGTAAACGACACGTGGCGGATGTGCATCTGGTAGAGCACAAAGCAGCCGGCGGCCGCGGCGAGCAGGTTGGCGATCAGGGCGAGCGACATGGGCACCTCATTTGTATCAGGAGCAAGCATTCTAACGGGACTCGCGGCCCCGCGCACGGCGCCCTCAGCCGGGCTCGGGCAGGAAGGCGGTCGTGTAGGGCGAGAGCGTGTCCCAGCCCAGCGTCGCATACAGCGCCTGGCCGGCGGCGGTGGCCACCAGCAGACGCTGCGCGGCGCCGGCGGCGCCTTGGTCGAGCGCACGCATCAGGGCGCTGGCCAGGCCACGCCGCCGGTGCGCCTCGGCTGTTTCGATGCGGTCGAACACGGCCACCGTGCCGAAGCGCACCAGATGCCCACTGGCCGCCACGCTGCCGTCGGGCGCGCGCACCTGCAGCGTCGTGAGCGGGCCGAGCCGGGTCTGGCTGAACTGGTAGCCGGCCGGCAGGGCCGGGCCCGGCGCCATCGGTCCCACGCACTGCATGAAAAAGCGCGGCTGGTCGAAGGCCCAGGGGGCGGGCAGGACGGCGCGCACGGCCTCGGGCGCGGCGCAGACTTTCAAAAAGATATGGGGGGCGTCGATACGGGCGGCCACGGCCGCCAGGGCAGGGCCGGCACTGCAGAACAGGTGGCGCCGCAGCTGGCCCGGCTGGCCGACCTCGACCACCAGGCCGCCGTCGGCATGCACGGGCGCAGGCAGGCCGCGCGCGAGCGACCAGCCGCGCTGCCAATTCTCCAGAAGCGCGAGCGGGACAGACATCCCCCCAGTCTAGCATTGGCCGCAGTACAATGTCGGCTCGCACTTTCGTCCTGCCAACGCCATGCTGACCACCACCCGCTTTATGATCGCCGCCGCCAGCCTGCTGCTGGCCAGTGCCGCCTTTGCCGCCAAACCCGCCGTGCGCGAAAACTGGTGGACTTACAAGGCCGGCTACGACCAGGGCCCCGGCATTACCGAAGTCAATATCGCTCTGATGGACAAGGCCCCGCTCGACGACTACCCGGTGCTGCTGATCACCGGCGTGCACTACGCCAAATCGCGCGAGGCCGATGGCCTGCCGCCGCCCAAGGATGTCGAGCGCCTGCAGCAGCTGGCCAAGGACACGGTGGCCCTGGTCAAGAAAAATGGCGAGGCGATTTACGCGGGCAGCTTCACCTACAACCGCGAGCAGGCCCTGTTCTTCTATATCCAGGACCCGACCAAGATCAAGCCCGCGCTCGAGGCCTTCTACAAAGAGAAATGCGCAAACTGCCAGAGCTACGTGACCGTGCGTATGGACCGCGTCTGGCAGACCTACCGCGTCAATCTCTATCCGAACGCCGCCACGCGCAAGTGGTACGCCAAGGAGTGGGAGGCGGTTAGCGCCAAAAAGTAGACTGTCAGTTTCATGTAATGCCGCCGCGTTTGAATAGGGGAATAAGCATCAGAAAACAATTCCCCCCTTACGGAGACGCATTGTGGCCAGTTACAAGGATTTCTATCGTCGTTCCATCGATCAGCGCGACGAATTCTGGAAAGAGCAGTCCGAGCTGATCGATTGGCAGACCCCGCCCCAGCAGATCTGCGATTTCTCCCGCCCGCCCTTCGTCAAATGGTTCGCCGGTGGCAAGACCAACCTCTGCCATAACGCCGTTGACCGCCATGCTGCCACCCGTCCCGACGCGCGCGCCCTCGTGTACGTGTCGACCGAGACGAACGAAGAGAAGGTCTACACCTTCGCCGAACTGAAAACCGAGGTCATGCGCATGGCCGCCATCATGCAGACGCTTGGCGTCGGCAAGGGCGACCGCGTGCTGATCTACATGCCGATGATCGCCGAAGCCGCCTTCGCCATGCTGGCCTGCGCCCGGATCGGCGCGATCCACTCGGTGGTGTTCGGCGGCTTTGCGGCCAACAGCCTCGCTACCCGCATCGACGACGCCCAGCCCAAGCTGATCGTCTCGGCCGAGGCCGGCATGCGCGGCGGTAAGGCCGTGCCCTACAAGCACCTGCTCGACGAAGCCTGCCACCTGGCCGAATACAAGCCCCAGCACGTGCTGATGGTGGACCGCCACATCGACCACAACTGGGAGCGCGTGGACGGCCGCGACGTCGACTACGCCCACCTGCGCGCCGCCCACATGGACGCCGACGTGCCCTGCACCTGGGTCGACAGCACCGATCCGTCCTACATCCTGTACACCTCGGGCACGACCGGCAAGCCGAAAGGCGTGCAGCGCGATACCGGCGGCTATGCGGTGGCGCTGGCCGCGTCGATGCAGCATATCTTCACCGGCGGCGCCGGCGAGACCATGTTCTCGACCTCCGACATCGGCTGGGTGGTCGGCCACAGCTACATCATCTACGGCCCGCTGATCGCCGGCATGTGCACCATCATGTACGAAGGCACGCCGATCCGTCCGGACGCCGGCGTGTGGTGGCGCCTGGTCGAGAAGTACCAGGTGAATGTGATGTTCTCGGCGCCGACCGCGATCCGCGTGCTGAAAAAGCAGGACCCCGAGTGGCTGCACAAGTACGACCTGTCCAGCCTGAAGCACCTGTTCCTGGCCGGCGAACCGCTCGACCAGCCGACCCACGAATGGATCATGGGTGAACTCAAGCTGCCCGTGATCGACAACTACTGGCAGACCGAAACCGGCTGGCCGATGCTGTCGACCGTGCGCGGAGTCGAGGACACGCCGATCAAATTCGGCACCCCGTCCTTCCCCGTGTATGGCTACGACCTGCGCATCTACCGCGAGGACGGCAGCGAGTGCGGCCCGAATGAGAAGGGCATTGTCGGCATCGTGCCGCCGCTGCCGCCGGGCTGCCTGGCCACCGTGTGGGGCGACGACGAGCGCTTCGAACGTACCTATTTCAGCCTGTTCAAGGAGCCGCTCGTCTACTCGAGCTTCGACTGGGGCATCCGCGACGACGAGGGCTACCACTACATCCTCGGCCGCACCGACGACGTGATCAACGTCGCCGGCCACCGTCTCGGCACGCGCGAGATCGAGGAGGCCGTGCAGGCCCACTATGCGATTGCAGAAGTGGCCGTGGTCGGCGTGAACGACGCCGTCAAAGGACAGGAGCCGGTCGCCTTCGCCGTGGTCAAGGACAACAGCCGCATCGCGACCGAAGAAGCGCGCGCCGTGCTGGAAGCGGAAGTGAAGAAGACCGTCGACGAGATGCTGGGCGCGATCGCTCGGCCCAAGCGCATCTACTTCGTCAACGGCCTGCCCAAGACGCGCTCGGGCAAGATGCTGCGCCGTTCGATCCAGGCCCTGGCCGAAGGACGCGATCCGGGCGACCTGACCACCATCGACGACCCCAGCACGCTGCAGCAGATCGCCGCGGCGATGAAGTAAGCCAGGCTAGGGGCGCAGAATGGTCTGCGCCAGCACCCGGGCCCAGGCCGCGTAGCCCTGCGGCCCCGGGTGAAAGCCGTCGCTGGCGATGGTCTGCGCGCTCAGCGCCACCCCATGCTCGACCAGGCGCGCCTGCGGCCACTGCGGCAGGGCGCGCCGGATCGCCGCGTCCAGCTTGCGCGCACGCAGGCCGAGGAACCAGCGCAGCGGCTGGGGCAGGGCAGGGAACAGGTGCATCGGCGGCACCGGCGACAGCAGCACCTGCGGCGCCCCCAGGCGCATGCGCAGATCCTCGAGCAGGGCCGCCATCTGCGCCACCGAGTGCGCGGCCTTCGCGCCGCTGGTCACCTCATTCACCCCACAGCACAGCACCACCACATCGACCGCATCGGCCGTCGCCGGCAGCAGCGCGCGGATGCCGGCCGCATCGAGCCCGGAGCGCGCCAGCAGCTGCCAGCGCACGCGCCGCTGCGCGGCCAGGGCCGCGACCAGCTGGCCGCACAGCGCGGCATCCTGATGCGGCGCGCCGACGCCCGCAGCCGAGGAATCACCGAGCACCAGCAGGCGCAGCAGCGGACCCGCGCCCGTTTCACCCGCGCGCGCGCCGGGCGGCTCCGGCAGCCGCGTGGCCGTGCGCCGCACGCGCCGCCCCTGCGCCAGCAGCAGCGGTCCCAGACTCAGTTTGGCAATCAGTTCCATGGCCGCGAGTATAGAGGAGATCGCCACAGACGGCCGCGCAGGGTATAGTGGGCAGTATGACAAAAATGCCATCATTGCTCGCCCTGGTCCTGCTGCTGTTCAGCCTGCGCACGGCGGGCGCCGAGCCAGTGTATCTGCCCACGTTTGCCTGTGTCGGCGGCCCGCAGGGGATGAAGCTGCCCGCCGATGCGCGCCAGCTGTCGACACTGGGCAAGCTGCAGCGGCACGCGCGCGCCGAGGACGAGCCCGGCACCTATCGCGAACTGCTGGTGTTCGATGGTTTGACGCTGAACCTGATCCGCTTTTCCGCAGAGCCGGCGCGCATGCTGCTCGTCAGCGCCGACATCAGCCATCCGCGCTGGAACCGCCTGCTGCCTTTTGCCCTCGGCCAGCCGCTGGCGCAGGCGCGCGCCACGCTCGGCCCGGCCGCGCAGACCGACACGGGCCTGACGCACGCCTATGGCAGCGAGGCCGGCGCGCTACGCTTGGTCAGCGCCGGCGGCGTGCTGACGCGCCTGTCCTACAGCTGCTACACGGGCTAGGATGAGGTTTTCTCGCGGTGCAGGCCCTGGCGTCGTCGCGGGCCCGCGCCGTGTTGCTGCCGGTGTTCAATTCGCCAGAATCTCAGCGATCAAGTGACAGATTTCGCCCACGACATCGTCGTCCTCCCAGTAGCAGTTGTGGGCGAGCGGATTCCAGGAATCGATGATCAGGTCGAGACCCTGGCCGGCATTGATTTCAATGTCTTTGACGAGGTCTTCGTAACCACCTTTCAGCGGCCGCAGTGGCCAGCCGAGCGCGTCGTCGGGGTCGTAGATATTGAGCCATTTGAAGCCCGTCGTCGGTGCAGCGATCGGCTTGATTTGCATCTGTTGGTGAGCCGCCACGAAGATCGGAATATTGCAGCCCGTGGAGACCCATCCCGCACAGGTCTCGGCGCGCAGGAAACGGATGTCGTCCTCGCTCAATGTGCGCCCCATATGCTGTTCGATCGTGGCGCGCGACTTCCAGACGCCAGCCTTCGGCGCGGAATGCTCGCCATTCTCGGCGCTCTTTGCCACTTGCGCGTCGTAGATGTAGTTGGACAGGACCTGGCAACCTAAGGAATGGGTGATGAACACCACGGGCGCATTCGCGCCGCCAAAGTCATCACGTGCTTTCAGCAATTGCGCAGCGATCGCGGCCTGGGCCAGTTCATAGACTGACCCGTCTTCCTCTTTGTTCGTCTCGAGGCCGGCGGCATCGCCAAACCCGAAGAGGATAAATTCACGTAAGGCCTGATAGTTGACATTTGCCTTCTTGGTGCGCAGCCAGATTTCATTCTCGTTCGGTTGAAGAATCCCCTGGTAATACACCGGCTTGAGAAGAATGCCTTGCCCAAACGCCGCGCCCAATTTCTTGCGGAGCTTGTCTTCAAGCGGTTTCTGGTAGTGCGGGTCCGTTTTGCCCATCCCGTGGATGGTGACCAATGCGAGCTTTTTGTCTGCCATTTTCTGCCCCCGTTTTTTTAGGATTTCGACGACGTCGCACGCTCTGCGGCGGGCGCGACATTCCAGATTCTGCTCTGAAACTTAGGCGGAGAAATGCTCGGATTATGGCGATTTCGTTAATTTTTTCGAGGTCTGCAGATTGAAAGGCCGGAGCAGAACGCATGCCTGTCTCCCTCGGGCGCAATGAAACTGTGACGTAACTACAATGTTAAATACACGAAATGGTGACTATTTAATAATTTTTTCGCAAAAAAACGGTGGATCATTGGTGCAGGTCAAAACGAACTGGAGGTAATGATGCAATTCAGATTTCTCCGGATGAGCCTGGGCTTGATCCTCGCATTGGCTGCGCAAGCCGCGCTTGCGCAGGAACCGCCGTCGATACCGAAGGTCCTCAAAGAGTTGAAGCTGGGGCGAAACAACACGGACAAACTCGTCAATAAAGGCGAGTTTGCCCAAAAGCTCGATCCCAAAAAGCCAGTGCTGGTCTCGCATTGCGATAATTTCGTCAATGAAGTGGTCAACGCATCGCTATTCGACCCAAACAGCAAAGCGGGCGCGCGTTTTGCAGACGAATGCATGCGCGACTGGTCGCCCGTCCTGGCCGCAACGACGGTGGATGGCTTTGAAAAGAGCCTCGCGTCGGTACTGGGTTTGCTCGTGAACGAAAAGGGCGCCGCCTTCTGTACCGCCTTCCGTGTCTCGCAGACTTGGGTGGCGACCGCCCGCCATTGCTACTTTGAGCGCGCGACGGGCAGCCCGCTGCGGACCATCGCAACAACACAATTCCGAATGGCGGGCCGAGCGACGGATTACGCGATTGCGGAACTGAGTTGTGGCGCGCAGCCCTGCACGGACAAGGCGGCGATTACCTCATTCTCGACGCTCGGCGACGTGCTGCTGCTGAAGGTGCCACGGCTCGCGGATGTGCCCTTGCCGAAGATTCGGTTTGAGACCGACTTCCGGCTTGGCGATCAGGTCGTGCTGATCGGTGCTTCGCCGGAATTCGGACGCGCCAATGCCTTGTTATCCGATGCCGACCCCAAGGGTTGCACGGTGGCGAAGCGCGAAGCCGATTGCCTCTTCCACAACTGCAATTCGGGCGGGGGATACAGCGGCGCGCCGATCATCCGGCCGGCGCTGACCGACTCGGGCGCACTGTCTATCCTTGGCATCCACATCGAAGGCGTGGATACGGATGGCACCCAGTGCCGGGCCCCGAGCTTGCAAGGTTACGGCAACGTCGCTTTAGCGATCAACGATCAATTCAGAGGAGTGCATCCATGAAGACGATTCCGCTCTGTGTATGGGCAGCGTTGCTGACCTGCGCCTGCCACGCGCCGGCTGCCGCGAAGTCGGCCGAAGAAATGCGCGTGTTCGGCGCGCAGAAGTGTCCGGTGACGCAATCGGCATCGATCGAAGTGGCGCCGCTGGTGGGCGCCGCCCTCAAAGTGATTGCACCGGTTCTGGTGGAAAAGGCGATTGATGCCGCTGCAGCGGCGGCGACGCAAGCTGGCCGGGACGATACCGTGCAGTCAGCCCTGGCGACCTGGCAAGGCAACCTCTACCGTTTTGACGAAGGCCGCCTGGCCATGAACCGGATGCTGGGTTGCCTGGTCTTTGTGCGCGGTAGTTTCGGCAACGAAGCGCAGCGGCCCCCTGAGGGCTGGAGCCACCTTGGCATCGGCGCGGTGGCCGCACTGACCGGACTGAACGGGCATCCGGCTTTCTACATGGAAGCGATTCTGGAGCGTACGCCGGACCGAGCCTATATCCGGATCGTGCCCCAGTACCTCGATTATCGTGCGCCGATCGCGTCCTCGTTCTTGCGCTCAGCCGAACGCGGCGTCAGTGTTGCCATGTCCTTCACCTTGCCCGGGGCGGACAAGGTCTTTGGCGATCCGGTCATCGCTTTTCCGGGGCTGGAACCCGGCACGATTCTGCGCAAAGCCTATCTGGCCGGCCATGCCTCGCACTGGTTCGCGCTGCCCGCGCCGACCGAGCGCACGAACGCCTTGATCAAGGACGAGCTCGAATATGCGGCCAGCCGCAAGGCGAACGATCTGGCCTTGTCCGCGCCCAAGCCGGCACGGCCATCCGGACCGCTGGAAAGTGCGCTGGAGCGCGCGAGTGAGGCCTTGTGCGCGACCCTGAGCAAGGAGAAAAAGGAAGACGAGGCCTGTCCCCGGCAGCTTGCGAAGGATCGAGCGGCGGTCAGTCAATTGCAGAAGAAAATCGCCGATGAGAATCTGCGCTGGGAGGCGGAGCGCGAGAAGCTGCGCCTGGATAATTGGCGGGCTGCAGAGGATGAAAAGCGTGCCGCCGCAAAGAATGAAAACAAAGTCTTTGCGCTCGACGAGCTGCAGCCGTTCAATTTGAACGTGACGCTGAATGAAACGGCGCCGGGGAACAAACTGCTGAAGTTTGTCGGTGAGGTGTTGGGCGGTGCGAAAACCGATGTGGCCGCCGTGGTTAAGAAAAAGCTGGCAGAAGATCACGATGCGCTTCAGTCGGCGGCGGCGGACGCCGCTGATGCAGCGCTGCTTGCCGCGGCCGAAGCAAAGGCTGCAGTGGATTCCAAGCTTCTCAAAATCGCCCATGAAACCGAGGAGAGCAATCGCGCACAGATGGAATCGGAGCTGCCCACGCTGAAGATCAAGGCCAACATTGCCTATCGCAAAGCCGGACTCGCCGAGCCTTATCCGGACGTGCGCCTGTAAGCCGGCTGCTGGCCCACGAAAAGCCGGTCCGGCGGCGGCTGTTCTGTGGAGCCCGGCGAGCCATGCCGGGCTCTGCAATTCGTCCTCCGAATTCTTGCGAGGTGCTTGCGCGGGCAAGGCTTGCGTGAATTTGACGGCGTGACATGGAAGGCAAATCTCAGCGTAATCGAGCGGGATCGCAAGACCCGATCCGGACTGTCGCTCCAGCCGATAAGGCGTGAAGTAGTGCATGCGGATTAAGGCAGGATGAAGGCGTCCGAATGCCCCACCAAATCACTCGTATGCATCTGGTCTTCCGCATGCTGCTATGGCAGGATCGCCCCGTGATTTGTTTAGGGTCCGCCATGCGCCTTCGTCTTCTCGCCGTCTTACTCGCCCTTCAATCCGGATTGGTGTATGCCGCCGGTCCCGCCTGTGATTGGTCCAAGGTGCGTGCTGCCTTTGGTGGCGCCGCCTTGGATCAGGTGGCGGAGCTCGACTACCGTCTGACCATGCACGCGGCCGACGGCAAGACCAGTGTCAGTGACTATCGGCTTTGGCCAAAGGCACGTCAGTTGCGGATCCAGCGCGATGGCCGCACGCGCTGGTGGGATGGTCAGCAGGGTTGGGAGCAGGATGAACAAGGCTTGCGTATGCTGGAAGGCTCGGCCGGCGACGCTGTGCGTGAAGCCATGGCATACAACTTCTTCAGCCTGTTTGCGGACCCGTCCACCAGCACCGTGGCCGAGTCGCCGCTGCGTCTGCGCGTCCAACCCACGGGCGAACAAGCGTTTGCGATTGAATTGGACCCGGTCACCTGCCGAATCATGAGCAATCACTTCGGCCCCGAATTGGTGGCGCGAGAACTGGACTACCGTCAGGTCGGCGCGCTCGTCTGGCCGATGGCTTTCCGCGTCGAGAAATCCGGTGTGGCCGTGCGGCGCGGTGAATTCTCGGCCCTGGTCGCGCGCGCGCAGGCCACGCCGGACATGCCCGTGCTTGCCGCCGCAGCGCGGCACTTGCCCAAGCCAGAAGGCGCCGGAGCAGTCCTGGTGGGGCCCGGTTGGATCGCGACCGACAAGAACGAATACAACTTGTCCTTGAATGCGGCCGGCGACATGATGGTTTTTGCCCGCTCAGAGGCGGACTTCATGGCGGCCAAAATCTATGTCTCCTACCGGCGCGGCGGGCTCTGGAGCGAGCCCGCATTGGCGCCCTTCAGCGATCCGCGCTATCGCGATTCGGATCCGTGGCTGACGCCGGACGGCCAATGGATGTACTTCATCTCCGACCGCCCCAGCAGCGGAGAGGGCGGGCCGCGCAAGGACTTCGATCTCTGGCGTGTCAATTTGGCGCAGGGATGGGGGCGGATCGAGCATCTGGAGCAGGTCAATAGCGACGGGTATGAACTGGGGCCGGAACTGCATGATGGCTGGCTGTACTTCAATAGCAGCCGGCCCGGCGGTCCGGCGCGCATGGCACTGTATCGCGCCCGACTGCGTGCGGACGGCAGCTTCGATGCCCCCGTGCCTTTGGCTGCGCCCTTCAATGCCTGCCTGGCACAAGGCGACTTCACACTCTCGCCCGATGGGCAGCTGGCCATATACTGGTGCAAGGCGGACGCCGAGGCGGACGAAGATCTGTACGCCGTGCGGCGCATCGACGGCGAGTGGGGCAAGCCGGTACGCCTGCCGGCACCGTTCAGCGGGCCCGGCTTCGATTTCACGCCCAGCTTCAGCGGCGATGGACAGACGCTGTATTTTTCCAGCGAGCGTCGGTTTGGCGCAAACGGGCAGGGTATCCTGAACGGGCTAGCCAATCCGTATGTGAGCACGCGCGCCGCATTGGAGGCCGCGCTCAGGCAGGCCGAGCGTGCCCGCCCCTAGGCGCGCCGTCTGCGTTCACATGCGCGCTGCGATGTCCACCGCCAAAGCTGTGCGTGTTTTTCCGGGTTAAGACATGAAGAAATCAACATCTGGCTTTTGTTTAGTGCTCGTCTCCTTGCTCCTCGCTGCCTGCGGCGGCGGTATGGCGCGCAAGAACAATCCGCCTGTAGCGAGTGCAGGAAGTGATCAGACCGTGCTGGCGGGCGCGGTCGTCACAATGGATGGGAGTGCGAGTTCTGATCCGGACGGTGACGCATTGACCTTTTCCTGGGTTTTAGCAAGCAAGCCAGACCTCAGCGCTGCCGTTCTTAGCGATGTCACATCGAAGCAAACTAGCTTTAAGGCCGATATCGCGGGTACGTATGCCGTGTCCTTGTCAGTTCGGGACGGAAGCGCCACAAGCCCATCGGTATCGAGAACGGTCACGGCTAAAATTCCTGTGGACGACTTTGTCAAGAAGTTCACACAGGCCTCGTGCCAATACCAAATTCAGGCGTATTCGATCGATCAGCACCTGGTCTACGTTCGCGTCCTGTCCACCAGTCTATGTTCTGACGGGCTGATTGATTATCTTTTCGAAAGCACGCCGGATCGCATGGTCTGTGGCGCCTCGACAATCAAGCTGCCCAATTACTGCACGCTAGAGTCTTATAACACGACGTTCAATGCAATCCTTGCCCACAAGGGAGAGCCTGATTTAGGACTCGGCGCAAGCCGTCAAGTTACGCGAATCTATTGATCGCATGACGCGCAACCATCGATTGTTGGAGGCGTGCGCGAGAGGGGAGGCGGGAATGTGGAAAAGGGTTTCGCGCCGAAGCGGGAAACCCTTTTCTGTACTGCTAATTCTGGTAGGCCGTGCTGGGCTCGAACCAGCGACCAACGGATTAAAAGTCCGCTGCTCTACCAACTGAGCTAACGACCCGAAAGAAGCAAGATTATAGGGCCTGGTTCCGGATCGGTCAAGCCCCCGTGGCGGCGAAAACTTACTTGATCGTGGCCAGGCGGTCCTTGGCCGTGGCGGCCGCCGGCGTGCCCGGGAATTTGGCGATCAGGTCCTGGTAAGTTTTCTTGGCGTTCTTCTTGTCCTTCAGCTCCACGTAGCACGATGCGATGTTCAGCATCGCGTCCGGGGCCTTGGGGCTGTCGGCGTAGGCGCTCAGCACAACTTGCTGGGCGGCGATGGCATTGGTGCAATCGCGCTGGGCAAAGTAGCTGTTGCCCAGCCAGTATTGTGCGTTCGGCGCGAAGGCCGATTCGGGATAGCGGCGCACGAATTCGCCGAGCGACTGGGCGGCGGCTTTGTAGTCGCCCGCCTTGAACAGCAGCATCGCGGCGTCATAGGACTTCTGCTCGTCCGGCGCGATCGTTACTTCCTTGCCGTCGATCGTGGTCTTGCGCGGCTCCAGTTTCTTCAGGCGGTTGTCGAGATCGACATACAGGTCTTTCTGCGCCTTCTGGGCCTTGGCGATTTCATTGGCCAGCACTTCGATCTGGCCGCGCAGCTGGGCGATCTGCTCCATCACGCGCTCGCGGTCGTTGACGATGTCAGTCAGCGCCGATTTCTCGACCTTGGTATCGATGCGGGCATTGAGCTCGCCGACCAGGCGGTCGACCTTGGCACGCAGATCGAGAATGGCCTTGCGTGCTTCATCATCGTCGAGCAGGCCAGCGTGGGCCACCAGCGGCGCGCTGCACACGAGGGCCAGCAGCAGGGCACGGATGCGGGACGTGTTCATGATTGAGTTCCAAATAAAAACGGGGCGCGAGCAGTCTGCACTGCGCGCCACCCCGTGTCAATGCGCGTCAATTAATAGACGATGTCGGCGCGGCGGTTCTGCGCCCAGGCGGCTTCGTCATGACCTTCGGCCTTGGGCTTTTCTTTGCCCAGCGACACAGCTTCCATCTGGCCGTCGGCCACACCCTGGGCGGCCATGGCTTTGCGCACGGCTTCAGCACGCTTCAGGCCCAGCGCCAGGTTGTACTCGGTGCCGCCGCGTTCGTCGGTGTTACCCTGGATCAGAACCTTGCGCTGCTTGTTCTTGGCCAGGTAGGCCGAGTGGTTGTCCACCACCGGCTTGCCGTCTTCACGCACCACGTAGCTGTCGAAATCGAAGTAGACGCTACGGTTGGCCAGCACGCCCTTCGGATCGTTGAGCGGATCGACCGGGGTCGCGTCCACGGTCTTCACCGGTGCCGGTTCGGCTTTCGGCGGAGCGACCGGCTCCGGGGCCTTTTCCACCACCGGGGCCGGCTCGGCCACTTTGACCGGCGAGGAACAACCGGCCAGCAGGGCGGCGCTGGCAGCGACGATCAGGGCCAGGTATTTGCTGTGTTTCATAGTTTTCTCCTTGTTGGACAATTACTGCAGGAATGGGCCCCAGCTGGGCTCCTTGATACTGGCCGCTTGCATGGAAAGCGATTGCTTCACACGCCCGTCGACCGATACCACGGCCAGGGTTTTGCGTCCGCTTCCGGTCGCGTACATGATGTAGCGGCCATTCGGCGAAAAACTCGGTTCGGTGGCGTTGTCCGCCAACTTGGTTTCCTGGCCGCTGGCCAGGTCCATCACATACAGGTTGTAGCTGCCGTCGCGCTGGCCGACATAGGCCAGGGTCTTGCCATCGGGCGAGATGCGCGGGCTGAAGTTGAACGGGCCGTTGAAGGTCACGCGCTGGGCCGGGCCGCCGCTGACCGGCATCTTGTAGATCTGGGCGCCGCCGCTGCGGTCGGACGCGAAATACACGGTCTGGCCGTCGGGCGAGAAGCGGCCCTCGGTGTCGATGCCGCTGCCATTGGTCAGGCGGCGCAGGCCGCTGCCGTCGGCATTGACCAGGTAGACCTGGTAGTGGCCGTCGCGCGAGAGCGAGACCGCCAGCGTCTTGCCGTCGGGCGACCAGGCCGGGCCGGAGTTATTGCCCTTTTCATTCGCGACCACCCACTTGCGGCCCGTGGTCAGTTCCTGCACATAGATGACCGGCTTGCGGCTTTCCATCGAGGCATAGGCCAGCTTGGTGCCATCGGGCGACCAGGCCGGCGAGATGATCGGTTCCGCCGAGCGCAGCGCCGGGGTGGCGTTCTCGCCGTCGGCGTCGGCCACCATCAGCATCTGCTTGCGGACGCCATTGACCAGGCCTTCGGTCACATAGCTGATGCGGGTCGAGAAGGCGCCGCGCACGCCGGTCAGCTTTTCATAGATGTCGTCGGCCACGCGGTGGGCGGCGGCGCGCGTGTAGGGCGCGCTGACGGCGTCATTGCGGCTCGACACGTCGGTGCCCTTGATCGTGTCGAGCAGCTTGTAGCGCACCACGATACGACCGTCGGCCAGCTTCTGCACGCTGCCGACGGCGATCGCGTCGACGCCGCGCGCCTTCCAGGCGGCGTAGTCGATGCTGGCCGTTTCGTTGATCACCTGGCCGGCGTCGACCACCTTGAAATAGCCGCTGCGCGTGAGGTCGGCGCGGATGATGGCGCTGACTTCCTGCGGGGCCAGGTTTTCGTCGGCGAAGGTGGCAATCGCGATCGGGATCTGGGTGCTGCCCACGCCCGAGATTTCAATGCGCATCTGGGCGGCCGCCGGCAGGCTCAGGGCGAAGGCGGCGGCGGCGCTCCAGCGCAACAGGGTCTGACTGAATTTCAAGGCAAATCCTTCATATCGAACACAGCTTCAATCGAACGTTCCACCGTGCCGTCTTTCTTCTTCGGCAGCGGGGACGACTTGGCAATGGCATTTTCGACGGCGCTGTCGTAGGCCGGAATGCCACTGCTTTTGACCTTTTTGACGGCGATGATTTCCCCGGTCGGCAATTGCTCGATCCGGTACACGGCCTTGGGCGCGCCCGGCACATCCAGGCTGCCCGAGTAGGCGATATTGCTCTTAATCTTGGCCACCAGGGCGGCCATATAGCCGCTGTCGATGCGCGGCGCGGTCGACTGCGCGGCCGTGCCGCTGCCGCCGCTGCCGACGGCGCCGGTGATGCGGCGCATTTCTTCTTCGCGCAGCTTGTCCAGGGCCTTCTGCTCGGCCAGCGCCTTCTTCGACTTGGCGGCCTTGGCGTCGGCGGCTTTCTTCTCGGCCAGGGCCTGCTCTTCCTTGGCCTTCTTCTCGGCCAGATCCTTGGCTTTCTTCTCGGCCGCGGCCTTTTTCTCGGCCAGCTTCTTCTCCTCGAGCTGCTTTTTCTTTTCCTTTTCGGCCTTGAGCTTCTCGAGGCGGATGTCGACGGCCGGGGCCGGCGGCTCGGCCTTCACCGGTTCCGGCGCCGGCGCGCTCTGCGGCTGCGGTTCGGCTTCGGCCGGCGGCGGCGGGGTCGGCGCGGCCTGCTGGGTCGACAGGTCCCAGACTTCGGCCTCGACCGCGGTCGGCTGGCTGTTCTGCCACTGGATGCCGCCCCACAGGAACAGCAGCAGGGCCGCGTGCACGCCCAGCGCCAGCGCGATCGCGCGCAGGCGTTGCGGCTCCGGCGGCACCTGGTAGGGGCTGCCGGGCAGGGGGGCGGTCATGCTGGCGCTCATGGCTGGCTCACTTGGTGGCAAGACCCACGCGGTTGATGCCCATCTTCTTGGCTTCCGAAATCAGCTGGATCACCTCGTCGTACTTGACGTCCTTGTCGCCGGCGATCAGCACGGCGGTGTCCGGGTATTTGTCGTGCAGCGCGCGCAGATCGCGCAGCAGGGCCTGGCGCTCCTGGTAGTCCTGGGCGCCCTGGGCGTTCTTGCCGCGCACGCTCAGGCTGAGCGTGGCATTCGGCTTGAGTTCGATGCGGATCAGGTCGTCCGGCGGCTGGGTCGATTTCTCGGCGCTCGGCAGCTTGATCTCGGACGGGTTCTGGGTCTGGGGCACGGCCATGAAAATGATGAGCAGCACCAGCATCACGTCGATATACGGCACGACGTTGATTTCGGACTTGAACTTGCGACGGCGCCCGCCGCGCATGCTGGAGAAGGAGGCCATGCTCAGCGCGATTGACGTTGCAGGATGTTCGAGAATTCTTCGATGAAGCTTTCGAAGCGGATCGCCAGCCGGTCGATATCGTGGGTGAAGCGGTTATAGGCGACCACGGCCGGAATCGCGGCGAACAGGCCGATGGCGGTGGCGATCAGGGCCTCGGCAATGCCGGGCGCGACCGCGGCCAGCGTGGCCTGCTGCACATTGGCCAGGCCGCGGAAGGCGTTCATGATGCCCCACACGGTGCCGAGCAGGCCGACATAGGGCGAGACCGAACCGACCGAGGCCAGGAAGTTCAGGTGGTTGTCGAGGGCGTCCAGTTCGCGCTGGTAGGCGGCGCGCATGGCGCGGCGCGCACCGTCGAGCACGGCGCCGACGTCGAGCGCGTCGCGCCCCATCGCCTGCTTGCCCTTGATGAATTCGCCCATGCCGGCGTCGAAGATGCGGGCCAGGGCGCCGCTCTTTTCGCGCGTGTTGCTGGTGCTCTGGTGCAGGGCGTGCAGATTGCCGCCGGCCCAGAAGCTGCGTTCAAACGTCTCGGTCTGAGCGCGCGCGGCGCGCACGGCGAACAGCTTGCTGAAGATATACGACCACGACACCAGAGACAGCACCAGCAGCAGGGCCATGATGATCTGCACGATCACATGGGCATTGACGATGAGAGCGAGGAAAGACAGGTCTTGGGTGGCGTTCATTCTGATTGGCTAGTGTGGTCGGCGCTGGCGCGCATCTTGGCTGCAATGTGATCGGGCAAGGGCCGGGGCCGCAGGCTGTGGCTGTCGACACAGCCGACTTTGACCTGGGCGCTGGTCAGCAGGACATCGCCTTTCCAGGCCTGCTGGACAAACTGCACCGAGGCCCGTCCCAGCTTCTCAATGCCCAAGGTTAATTTTAGTACATCGTCGAGCTGCGCCGGCGCGTGATAGCTGATGGCCGCGTCCTTGACCACGAACATCGCGCCGGCCTCGTCCTTCAGCGCCTGCTGGTGCACGCCGCAGGCGCGCAGCCATTCGGTGCGCGCGCGCTCGAAAAACTTCAGGTAATTGGCGTAGAACACAATCCCGCCGGCGTCCGTGTCTTCGTAGTAGACCCTGACCGTCCAATCAAATACAGATGCAGCCATGATTCCTTAACCGGATAGTAGACTTGATAGGTGGCAAATTGGACAGAGCTGTAACAATTCTTAACAAAGCCCGGCAGAGCTGAAACTTTCAGTTCCGCTTGATGTTGAAGCCCGAAAAGCCTTGGCAAACCGGCATCATTTCGATGTGGTTGATGTTGACATGCGGGGGGAGGGTGGCAATCCAGTAGGCGGTGTCGGCAATGTCCTGGGCCGTCAGCGGCTGGGTGCCTTCATAGACCTTGGCGGCGGCCGCGTCGTCGCCCTTGAAGCGCACATTCGAGAATTCGGTGCCGCCGCACAGGCCGGGCGCGATATTGCTGGCGCGCACGCCAGTGCCGACCAGGTCGGCACGCAGATTGAGCGTGAACTGCTCGACGAAGGCCTTGGTCGCGCCATACACATTGCCGCCCGGGTAGGGGTAGTGGCCGGCCACCGAGCCGATGTTGATGATGGTGCCGCTGCCGCGCGCGACCATGGCCGGCAGCAGGGCGCGCGTGATCGTGACCAGGCCCGTGCAATTGGTGGCGATCATGGTTTCCCAGTCGGCCAGCGGGACTTCGTGGGCCGGGGCCGTGTTCAGGGCCAGGCCGGCGTTATTGATCAGCACGTCGATCTGGCGCCAGGACTGCGGTAGCTGGGCCAGCGCGTCTTCGATCGAGGCTTTGCTCGTCACATCCATCTGCACGGCCAGGGCGGCCTCGCCGAGCTCGCGTGCGAGGTCCTGCAGGCGCGCCAGGCGGCGCGCGGCGATGATGACCTGGTGGCCATGTTTGACAAAAGTTCGGGCCATTTCGGCGCCGAAGCCGGACGAAGCACCAGTGATAAAGACGATCATGAGTTTTCCTTTGGCGTAAGCCCAGAGTGTACCGGATTTGCGGGCTTGCCGCGAAACCCGGGGGCTCGGTTGCTGGGCAGGGGGGATTGCCGTACAATCTTCTTTCCATTACGCGTCTCACGTAACTGGCGAAAGGCGCCCGCTGGCGCCAAGGTGGAGCTCCACCGGGGAACGTGAGACTTCTATGCCGTTCGCCTGGGCAGCCGCCGATGGAGTTGTGAGGCTGCCCGTCCGTTTACCGGCTTCCCGCATCCGATCCGAAAATTCACTGTTATCTGATTTGGAGTTGTTCATGTTTGCCAAAGACCACCTGCTCGCCAACGTCGACCCGCAACTGTGGGAAGCCATCCAGGCGGAAAACCGCCGCCAGCACGATCACATCGAACTGATCGCCTCGGAGAACTACACTTCGCCCGCCGTCATGCAGGCCCAGGGTTCCCAGCTGACCAACAAATACGCCGAAGGCTATCCGGGCAAGCGCTACTACGGCGGCTGCGAGCACGTGGACGTGGTCGAGCAACTGGCGATCGACCGTGTGAAGAAACTGTTCGGCGCCGAAGCCGCCAACGTGCAGCCGAATTCGGGCTCGCAGGCCAACCAGGGCGTGTTCTTCGCCATGCTCAAGCCGGGCGACACCATCATGGGCATGAGCCTGGCCGAAGGCGGCCACCTGACCCACGGCATGGCCCTGAATATGTCGGGCAAGTGGTTCAATGTGGTCTCGTATGGCCTGACCGAGAAGGAAGACATCGACTACGAGGCGATGGAACGTCTGGCCCGTGAGCACAAGCCCAAGCTGATCATCGCCGGCGCCTCGGCCTTTTCGCTGCGCATCGACTTCGAGCGTTTCGCCAAGGTGGCCAAGGAAGTCGGCGCCTATTTCATGGTCGACATGGCCCACTATGCGGGCCTGATCGCCGCCGGCCTCTACCCGAACCCGGTGCCGCACGCCGACTTCGTCACCTCGACCACGCACAAGTCGCTGCGCGGCCCGCGCGGTGGCATCATCCTGATGAAGGCCGAGCACGAAAAGGCCATCAACTCGGCGATCTTCCCGGGCATCCAGGGCGGTCCGCTGATGCACGTTATCGCCGGCAAGGCCGTGGCCTTCCAGGAAGCCCTGCAGCCGGAATTCGTCGAATACCAGAAGCAGGTGATCAAGAACGCCGACGTGCTGGCCAAGACCCTGATCCAGCGCGGCCTGCGCATCGTGTCGGGCGGCACCGAGTCGCACGTGATGCTGGTCGACCTGCGTCCGAAGGGCCTGACCGGCAAGGAAGCCGAGGCCCTGCTGGGCCAGGCCCACATGACCTGCAATAAGAACGGCATCCCGAACGACCCGCAGAAGCCCTTCGTGACTTCGGGCATCCGTCTCGGCTCGCCGGCCATGACGACGCGCGGCTTCAAGGAAGCCGAGGCCGAACTGGTCGGCAACCTGATCGCCGACGTGCTCGACAACCCGAACGACGCTGCCACCATCGAGCGCGTGAAGGCCCAGGTCAAGCAGCTGGTCGACAAATTCCCTGTGTATGCCGCTTAAACATTTGTTTAAATCTTGGTAATATCCGGTGGCGCGTCCAGGTGGGCGCGCCATTGTTCTTTTCAGACAGGACCGGCCCCGCATGAAATGTCCGTTTTGCCAGCACGACGACACCCAGGTGCTCGACACCCGCGTTTCGGAAGCGGGCGACGCCGTGCGCCGCCGGCGCCGCTGCGGCAGCTGCGACAAGCGCTTCACCACCTATGAGCGGGTGGAACTGTCGATGCCCTTCATCGTCAAGAAAAATGGCAGCCGGTCCGAATACGACAGCAGCAAGCTGCGCGGCAGTCTGCTGCTGGCCCTGCGCAAGCGCCCGGTGGCCGCCCCGGCCATCGACCAGGCCGTCGCCACGATCGAAGAGCGCCTGCTGACCAGCGGCCAGCGCGAGGTCGAGTCCGGCTACGTGGGCGAGCTCGTCATGCATGAGCTCAAGCGCCTCGACAAGATCGCGTACATCCGTTTCGCCTCCGTCTACAAGAATTTCGAAGACCTGTCCGAATTCCAGCAGGCGATTGCCGAAGTGCGCCAGGTGCGCAAGTCCTGAGCGCGAGCGCGCCACAAAGTTCCCCTGATCCGATTGAAGCAGCACAGCGGCCCGTGCCACGCGTACCGCTAAGGTAGTCGCACGCGCGTCATCGTGGCGCGCACGGACGAGGGAGACGCATCGTGGCGGCGCAGGCAGGGGTGGCCCTGATCGAAGTGCTGGTGGCCTTGCTGATGGTCGGCGTCGGCCTGCTCGGCGCGGCCGGGCTGGCCTGGCGCAGCAGCCAGGCGGGGGCGGAGGCGGCCCTGCTCGGGCGCGGCGTGCAGCTGTCCGTGCAGGCGGCCGAGGGCCTGCAGGCGCTCGGCCCGGTCCCGGAACTCACCGAACTCGACTACGACAGCGCGGGCGGCGCGCCGCCGCCGGGCGGACCCGGGCCGGCCGGCCAGCTCGCGTATGCGCTGCAGGCCCATGTGGGCGCCGCCTTCCCCGGCGGGCGCGTGCGCGTCTGCCGCGACGCCCAGGCCTGGCAGGGCACAGCCCTGGTGTGGCCGTGCAGCGGGGCCGGGCCGCTCGTGCTCAAGCTTGGCTGGCGCCTGCGCGGTCCGCGCGCGCCCGTGCAGCCGCAACTGGCCGTGCCGCTGGCCGGGGCCCAGCCATGAAGGGGCCAGCCTTCGGGCTGGCGCTGCGGCTGCTGGCCTTCTACCTGTATTGTGCCGCCCTGCGCCTGGGGGCGGCGCTGCGGCGCGGCCGGCGTGGCCTGGGCCGCTTTGGCATGGCCATGCTGGCCTGCCTGTGCGCGCCCGGCTTCGCACGCGACTATGCCTGTTACGGCTGGCTGCGCCTGCAGCTGGCGGCGCTGCGCACCCAGCGCCGGCTGTGGGCGGTCTGGCGGGTCGAGCAGGGCTTCAGCCTGCCCGAGCTGCTGGTCAGCTTCACCATTGCACTGCTGCTCGGCATCGCCGCCATGTTCAGCGCCTTGCAGGCACAGCAGGCGTTTCGCCTCCTTCATGCCCAGCAGGACGTGGAGGAGGGCGGGCGCCTGGTGCTGGAGGCGGTCGCGCGGGCCGTGCGCCAGGCGGGCTACCGCGAGTTCGGCGCCTTGCCGGTGGCGCCGGCCCAGGCCTATCTGCAGGCCCTGCAGGGCGTGGACCGGCGCTCGGGCCAGATCCGCCCGGGTCTGCCGCTCGCGCCCGGCGAGCTGGCGCCCGGCAATGATGCGCTGGTGCTGCGCTTTCAGGGCCAGGGCGACGCCAGCGTGCGCAACTGCGCCGGCTTCGGCGAGGGCGTGCAGGCCCTGCCGGCCTGGAGCGTGTTCTATGTGGCGCGCAGCGCCGACGGCGAGACCGAGCTGCGCTGCAAATACCAGGGCAGCCATGGCTGGGGCGACGACGCCATCGTGCGCGGCGTCGACAATTTTCAGGTGCTGTACGGGGTCGATGAGGATGACGAGCCCGACGGCCTGAGCGACCGCTTTCTGCATGCCGACGAGGTGGCCGCGCTGCCCGACGGCTGGCGGCGGGTGCGCAGCGTGCGCCTGGGCCTGCTGTTGCACGCGCCCGATGGCGTGCAGGAGGCGCGCGCGCCGCGCCGCTACCACCTGTTCGAAGACCTGCGCGACGCCGCCGACAGTATCGACGAGGCCGGCATGGAGGCGGAACTGCGCACGCGGCCGCGCCGCCAGTTCGCGCTGACCGTGGCCCTGCGCAATGGAGGTGACTGATGCCCGCCCGTGGATTTGCCCTGGTGATGGTGCTGGCTGTGCTGGTCGTGGTCATGCTGATCGGCGCCAGCCTGGCCAGTTCGGCCACCGATGCCGAGCGCGTCGCCCGCGGCGAGCGCGAACGCGCGCTGGCCTTCCAGATGGCTGAGGCGGCCCTGCATGAAGCCGAGCAGGCCCTGGCCCTGGCCGACCCCGATCCAGCCGTGCTGAGCGAGGCCGACTGGCGCACGCTCGACCTGCGCAGCGCCGGCCGCCCGGCCAGCGAGGCCGTGGCCGGGCAGACCGGGGCCGGCCCCATGCCGGCGCAGCCGCCGCGCTATGTGCTCGAGCGCCTGCCCGTGCGTCTGCCCGGCAGCGATGCCGAGCAGGCCCCGCTGTGGGTCTACCGGGTGACGGCGATCGGCTTTGGCGCCCGTCCCGACACCTATGCCGTGGTGCAGAGCATGTACCGGCGTCCGGAGGCCCCATGATGCTGAGCGCGTTGATGTTGTTGCAGAGTCTGGCCGGCCAGTGTCCGGCCGCGCCCGGTCCGAGCCTGGTGGTGGCCCCGGCCGCTCTGGTGCTGACCGCCGCCGACGGCAGCGATGGGCGCCTGCGCCTGCAGCCGCTGGGCGCGCCTGCGCCCGGCTGGGAGGCGGCCGAGCGCCTGGCCAGCCAGGCCACGCGCCAGCTCTACACGGCCGAGGACGGACGCCTGCTGCCGCTGGCCCCGGACAGCCTCGCGCCCACCCTGCGCGCACGCGTGCTCGGGGCGGACGGGCGGCGCCTGGGCGACACCAGCCACAGCCAGCCGGCCGCCAGCGCCACGGCCGTGCTGGTCGGGGCCGATGACGGCCTGCTGCATGGCTTCGCCCTGGCCGATGGGCGCGAGTGGTTCGGCTTTCTGCCGCCCGCCCTGCGCGAGGACAGCGGCGCCCTGGCCTGGCCCGGTCCGGCCGCACCCGAGCCCGCCGTGGCCGAGCTGGCGCTGCAGGGCGCGCCGCGCACGGTGCTGGCCGCGGCCGTCGGGGCCGGGCATCCGGGCCTGTTCGCGCTCGACATCAGCCAGCCGGCGCGCCTGCTCGACGGCCTCGGTCTGCTGTGGGACTTCAACGACCGCCAGATCGGCATGCTGTCCGGCGCGCCGCGTTTCGTCCAGCTGCGCCTCGACGGCCGCCTGCGCCCGTTTGTGCTGGCCGTCGGCGAGGCCGTGTATCTGCTTGCGCTCGACAAGCTGCCCGGGACCGCGTGGGCGCAGGGCAGCAACCTGTTCCGCTTGAGCATAGGCGGCACGCGCCGCCTGTCGCCGCCGGGCCTGGTGACCCAGGCCGACGGCAGCCTGCGCTTCATCTATGTGGGCGACAACCATGGCCTGCTGTGGCGCTTTGACCTGCGCGCCGGCCGCCCCGGCCCCGAGAGCGTGCCGGCGCGCCCGCTGTTCAGCGCCACCGACCGCGATGGGCGCCCGCAGGCGATCCGCGCGGCCCCGCGCGTGCTGATGGCGGCCGACGGCAGCTATCTGGTGGTGGCCGGCACGGCCGATGCGCGCGCTGCCAACAGCCTGTATGCGATCCCGGACACCGAGGCCGGGCCGACCCACACCCTGAGCCGCAGCGAGCTGGGCCTGGCCGGACGCGGCTGGCTGCGCGAGCTGCAGCCGTCCCAGGACCAGGTGCTGAGCGCGCCTCAGGTGGTGGCCGGCCAGCTGGCAGTCGACGCCAGCCATGCCGATGGCCCCTGCAGCGCGGTGCTGACCACTTATGTGCTCGATCCCCTGAGCGGCAAGACGCGCAGTGTCAGCAGCACGCCGGTGGCCCAGCTGAGCGCGGCCGCGCCGATGCTGCTGCTGCCCACGCCGCTGCGCAGCCAGCGCAGCGGGCCGCACCAGGCGCGCGAACTGCGCAGCATCAGCATCGCCCACCTCGACCGCGACGGGCAGCTGCGTGTGGCCGAGCGGCTCGACAGCAGCCAGCCCGTGCGCCGCCTCAGCTGGCGCGAGCTGGCCGACTGGCAGCCCGGAGTCCATCCATGAAGCGGCGCGGCTTCAGCCTGCTTGAACTGCTGGTGGTGCTGACCATCATCGGCCTGCTGGCGATGCTGGCTTACCCCAGCTATGCCGCCTATGTCACGCGCACCCGCCGTAGCGAGGGCCAGATCGCCCTGCTCGAAATCCTGCACCAGCAGGAGCGCTATTTCACGCTGCACAACCGTTTTGCCGCCTTTTCGGCCCAGGGCGGCGGGCCCGACAGTGGGCGCTTCAAGTGGTGGTCGGGCAGCGCCCCGGCCAGCAGCGCCTACGAATTATCAGGCGAGGCCTGCCCCGGCCGTCAGCTCGACGAATGCATCCTGCTGCGCGCCGAGCCCGGCACGGCGCGCGTCGATGCGCGTTTTCGCGACCCCGATTGCGGCACCCTCATGCTCAGCAGCGAGGGCGAGCGCCGGCCGGCCCCGAGCCGCGCGCGCTGCTGGCCTTAGCCATGGCGCGCGCCTTTACCCTGGTGGAAATGCTCGTGGTGCTGGCGATCCTGGCGGCCAGCGCCACCCTGGCCCTGCCGTCGGCGCGCGCCTTTGTCGCCCAGGCCGAATTGCGCAGCGCGAGTGTCGACCTGTTGGCCGCCGTGCGCGCCACGCGCAGCCTGGCCGTGGCACACAACCGCGTCGTCTATCTGCTGCCGGCCGGCGCCGACCTGAGCGCGGGCTGGCTGCTCGCCACCGACCCCGGCGGTGCCGGCGTGCTGGCGCGCCACGGTCCCTTGCCGGCCGGGGTCACGGTGGCCAGCCGCATGTCGAATGGCGCAGGCGGCGTCTACATTGCCTATAATGGCGCTGGCCGTCCGTGCAGCATGGCCAGCCCCCTGGCCGCCCGCTGGGGCACGCTGAGCCTGCATCACAACGGCCACGAGCGCCGCATCATCATCAATATGCTGGGCCGCCCGCGTCTGTGCGACCCGGGGCGGGCCGACAGCCATTGCGGCAGTTAAGGAACCGACCCCCGCGAAACGTGCAACTGACCGACGACATCTCCGCCATGCGCCTGGCCCTGGACTGGGCCGCCAAAGGCATCGGCCTGACTTCCCCCAATCCGCGCGTGGGCTGCGTGATCGTGCGCGACGGCCAGCTGCTGGGCGCCGGCCACACCCAGCCGCCCGGACAGGACCATGCCGAGATTCAGGCGCTGAAGGACGCGGCCGCGCGCGGCCACGATGTGCGCGGCGCCACCGCCTATGTCACGCTCGAGCCTTGCAGCCATTTCGGCCGCACGCCGCCGTGCGCGGACGCCCTCGTGCGCGCCGGCCTGGGCCGGGTGGTGGCGGCCGTCGGCGACCCCAATCCGCTGGTGGCGGGGCAGGGCATGGCACGCCTGGCCGCGGCCGGCATCGGCACCGAACTGGGCCTGCTGGCGCGCGCGGCCGAGGACATCAACATCGGCTTCTTCAAACGCATGCGCAGCGGCCTGCCCTGGGTGCGCATCAAGAGCGCCGCCAGCCTCGATGGCAAGACGGCCCTGCACAACGGCGCCAGCCAATGGATCACCGGCGAGGCCGCGCGCGCCGATGGCCACGCCTGGCGCGCGCGCGCCGACGCCATCCTGACCGGGATCGGCACCGTGCGCGCCGATAACCCGCAGATGACGGTGCGCGCCGTCGCCACGCCGCGCCAGCCGCGCCGCGTGATCGTCGACAGCCAGCTCGACATCGATCCGGCCGCGCGCATCCTCAGCGGCGACCCGTGCTGGATCGCCTGCGCCGCCACCCCCGATCCCGCCAAGGCCGAGCTGCTGCGCGCGCGCGGCCATGAAGTCTGGGAGCTGCCCAACGCGCACGGCAAGGTCGATTTGCCGCGCCTGATGCTGGAACTGGGGCGGCGCGCCATCAATGAAGTGCATGTCGAGGCCGGCCACAAGCTGCATGGCTCGCTCGTGCGCGAAGCCTGCGCCGATGAACTGCTGCTGTATCTCGCGCCCAGTCTGCTGGGCGAGGGCCAGGGTATGTTCGCGCTCGGCCCCTATCAACAATTGAGCGAGCAGCACCGCCTGCAATTCCATGAGGTGCAGATGATTGGTCCCGATCTGCGCCTGCTCGCCCGTTTCAACGCCAACCAGGAATAAGCCCATGTTTACCGGAATCGTCGCCGCCGTCGGCCGCATTCAATCCGTTACCCCGCTCGCCCAGGACGCCAATGCCGGCGTGCGCCTCGTCATCGACGCCGGTGGCCTGCCGCTGGCCGATGTCGCCCTCGGCGACTCGATCGCTCTCAACGGCGCCTGCATGACCGTGGTCGAGAAAACCGCCAGCAGCTTCACCGTCGATGTCTCGCGCGAGAGCCTGAACTGCACGGTCGGCCTCGATGCGCCGGGCGAGGTCAATCTCGAAAAAGCCCTGACCCTGGCCGACCGCCTCGGTGGCCATCTGGTCTCGGGCCACGTCGATGGTCTGGGCAGCGTCCACAGTTTCGAGCCGGTCGGCGAATCGCGTGAACTGATCATCGATGTCCCCAAGGCGCTCAGCAAATACCTGGCCTTCAAGGGCTCGATCGTCGTCAACGGCGTCTCGCTGACCGTCAACCGCGTGACCGACACCGACAGCGCCTGCCGCATCTCGATCAATCTGATTCCGCATACGGTGGCCGTGACGACGCTGCGCCATCTGCACGCCGGCGCCAAGGTCAATCTCGAAGTCGACCTGATTGCCCGCTACGTCGAGCGCATGCTCTCGGTCGAAGGCGTGCGCCAGGGCTGAGGCTCAGGGACGCAGGCGGCGCCGTTCGGCGTGGCCGTGGCGCAGATAATGCGCGAGCGGGTCGACGCCGGCCGCCGCCACATCCGGGTTGGCGCACAGGTAGGCGTCGGCGTCGAACTGATACGGCCCGTTCGGCTGGGTCGAGCGTAGTGCCTCGAACACGGCCTCCGGAATCTCCCAGCCCGCATAGGTCTGTCGCATCGGCTCGCCGGTGGCGATATTGCGCAGGCGGCGAAAGTAGATCTGGCCGTAGAAGGGGTCGGAGAACATTGGTGCGTACCAGGCCGTTCCCTCGAAGAAGTAGTGGGTCACCTGCGACCAGCGCGTGAGCTGGCGGTTCAGCTGCGGGCTACCGCCATGCATCAGGTTCGCGGCCCAGATCAGCGCTTGTCCCTTCTTCGCCGTGAACAGCTGGCGCTGTGCGCCCTTGGCGGCGATCAGGGCCTGCCACATCGGCTCGTAGATTGTCTGGTCGGGCCGCGCGGGCAGGGTCGACACGCAGCGCCCCACATGTTCGTTGCCGTAGATCGGCCACTGATGGCTGCCCGGGTAGTAGAACAGCGGTCCCTGATCGAGGCTGACATCTTCGAGCGCGACCCAGACGCCGCACATGAAGCGCTCCGGCGCGGAGTTGAAGTGCACGGCGTCGGTGTGCGCACCCTGCTGTGTCCCGACCGGGAAGTTCAGGGTCTGGAAGGGCCAGGCGCGCGCGCCGTACAGGCGGCTGAGCAGGTCGAGCACGGCCCCGTTGGCGGCGATGCGCTGCACGGCCGGAATGCCGGTCCAGGCGTCGCGGATGCGCAGATCGGCGCCGCCGCCGCTGCGAAAGCGCTCCCAGTCCGGGCCTGCAAAATGCGGCGTCAGCGCCGCCTGGATCTCGGCCGCCAGGCGCTCGAAGTCCGGTTCGGGAAAATCGATGACAGCATAGCCGTGTTCGTGCAGCTGCTGTGCGAGCGCGCGCGTGGCCGGATCGGCGTCGGCGAACAGGGGCGCGAAGAACGGGGATTCAATCGCCGGTACGCCCGGCAGGGGATTGGTGAAGGCGGGCGCGTTCGGAGTCATGGCCGCATTATGCCAGCCGGCCGCGCGCTGGCCTTCCACAGCGCCTCCACCTGCGCGGTGTGGGCCTTGTAGTAGTTGCGATTGAAGGCCAGATAGTAGGTGCCGCTCGAGAGCGCGGGTGTCAGCAGCTCCAGGCGGCCGCGGAATTCGGGCCGCTCCAGCAAGGCGCGCGCATCGCCCGCGTAGGTGGCCATCACATTGCTGCGCCCGGCCAGCACCTTCTGCGCATTCTGTTCATTGGCCAGGCCGCCGCCGTCGCCGGGAATGCCGTGGGCGCGCAGGGCGGCGCCGACCTCGCGGTAGTTTTGGATGTACATCACCTGGCCGCTCAGGCCGCGCAGCTGCTGACCGTCCCAGCTCACGCGGCTGCCGGCCGCGCGCAGCAGCACCAGCTCGGTCTGGACCAGCGCACGCGCCGCATCGGGCGCGCCCTCGCGCAGCGGGAAGGCAAATTCGGCCAGGGCCTCGGGGTTGGCGCTCGACCCGAGCAGCGCGTCCATTGTCCCGCGCGCGACTTCGGCTTTGCAGCGCGGCCAGGGCAGGGCCACCAGTTCGAGCGCAAAATCCAGGCGCGGCGCCAGCTGGCGCAGGCGCTGCTGCAGCAGGCCATCGCGCTCGCCGTAGGTGTAGGGCACCCAGTCGTTGCGGTCGGCGCAGACCCGCAGCGGCAGCGGCGCGGCGCTGGCCAGCACGGGCAGCAGCAGAACGAGAAGGCGAAGGGCAGACATGGTCGGCATCGGCGGCAGTGACGAGGCCATTCTACACATGCATATGCACGCTTGTCAGTCTGCACAGCAGGCGCGATTTTCCATTACACTCGTCGACGCCTTGACCACCTGACGGAGACCCATGAAAGCCCTGACCCTGTTCGCCGGGGTCGGCATGCTGGCCACAAGCCTCGCCTACGCCGACACCCCCGCCATCCGCGAATTCCGCTCGCTCGCCCTGGACCCGAGCGGCACCCGTATTGCCAGCGTGGAGACCGTCTCCGCCGCCACGCCGGGCAAACGTCCGCATGCCAGCATCGTCGTGCGCGATGCGAAGAGCGGCGCCATCGTCGCTCAGTACGATCCCTGCGCCGCCTGTAGTTACGAGCAGCCGTCCTGGTCGGCCGACGGCCAGCGCATGGCCTTCATCGGCAGCGAGGCGGCGCGCAATAGCGCCACCCTGTATCTGGTCAGCGCCGGCAAAACCGAAGCCCTGACCCAGGTGAAGGGGATCGCCAGTACGCCGCGCTTTGCCCCGGACGGACAGCAGATCGCGCTGCTGGCCACGATCGACGCCAAGAAGGCGGCTGGCGCCACCGAGGCCGGCGCGCGCCTGGTCGGCGAAATCGGCAGCAGCGAAGACGAGCAGCGCATCGGCGTCGTGCCGGTGCAGGGCGGCAGCCTGCGCCTGGTGTCGCCGGACGACACCTATGTGTATGAATACGACTGGGCGCCCGACAGCAAGGGCTTCGCCGTCACCAGCGCCAAGGGCAATGGCGACAGCAACTGGTGGATCGCCACCCTCGGCTACGTCGATCTGGCCAGCGGCAAGCTGCGCGTGATCGCCGCGCCCAAGATGCAAATGAACCTGCCGCGCGTGGCGCCGGACGGTCAGAGCGTGGCCTTCGTCGGTGGCTTGATGAGCGACTTCGGCTCGATCGGCGGCGATGTCTATCAGGTGCCGCTGGCGGGCGGCACGCCGCGCAACCTGACCCCGAATTACCGCGGCAGCTTCAATGGCCTGGCCTGGCGCGGCAAGCAGCTGTACGCCTCGGCCCTGATCGGCGCCGACCACGCGGCCGTGCGCATCGATCCGGCCAGCGCCGCCGTGCAGGTGCTGTGGCAGGCGCCGGTGACGACGCGCGCAGCCGCGCGCCAGGGCCGCATCGACTTCTCGGCCGACGGCAAGCTGTCGGCCTTCATCGCCGAGGACTTTACGTCGGCCGAACGGATCATGGCCGGCCCGGTCGCCAAGCCGGTCGCCATCACCCAGGACAACGCCCACCTGCAGGCAGTCATCAGCGCGCGTAGCCTGAGCTGGACCAACGAGGGCTTCCAGGTGCAGGGCTGGCTGGTCGGCCCGCTGAAGACGGAGCCGGGCAAGAAGTATCCGATGGTCGTCACCGTGCATGGCGGCCCGGCCGCCGCGGTCTCGCCGCGCTACGTGGGCGAGGGCGATCTGGGCAACCCGCTGGTGCGCGAGCTGACCCAGCGCGGCTACTTCGTGTTCATGCCCAATCCGCGCGGCAGCTATGGCCAGGGCAGCGCCTTCACCAGCGCCAACCGCGCCGACTTCGGCGGCGGCGACTGGCGCGACATTCTGGCCGGCGTCGACACCGCCATCGCCCAGGCCCCGATCGACGGCCAGCGCCTCGGCCTGATGGGCCACTCGTATGGCGGCTTCATGACCATGTGGGGCGTGACCCACAGCCTGCGCTTCAAGGCTGCCGTGGCCGGCGCCGGCATCGCCAACTGGATCAGCTACTACGGCCAGAACGGCATCGACACCTGGATGCCGCCGTTCTTCGGCGCCACCGCCTACGATGATCCGGCCGTGTACCGCCGTGCCTCGCCGATCGAGACGATCAAGGCCGCGCGCACGCCGACCCTGATCTACGTCGGTGAGCGCGACGTCGAATGCCCGCCGGCGCAGTCGATGGAATTCTGGAAGGGACTCAAGGCCCAGGGCGTGGAAACCAGCCTGGTGATCTACGAAGGGGAAGGGCACGCGCTGCGCAAGCCCGAACATCAGAAGGACCTGCGCGCGCGTCAGCTGGCGTGGTTCGATAAATACCTGAAGTGATGCCAGCACGGGCGGGGGCTGGCCCCCGCCCTGGCGTTCAGGCCTTGGGTTCGGGCTTGAGCGCCATCTGCAGATAGTTGTTCATGTCGAAGTAGCGCTGCGCCGCCGCCTGCAACTGGGCCGGCGTCACCGCAGCGATCCGCTCCGCCACCGTCAGGATGCGCTCCGGGTCGTCGCCATACAGCGCGGCGCTCAGCAGCTGACTGGCCCAGTAGCCGTTCTCCTTCAGATTGCGCTCGTAGCCAAGCCGCATGGCCGTTTTCACCTTCTCGATGTCGGCTGCGCTCGGGCCTTCCTTCTGGATCTTCTCGATTTCGCCGAGCGCGGCGGCCGCCACCTTGTCCACATTGTCGGGCGCGCAGGTGAAGTTCACGTCGAGCCGGTAGTTCCCGTGCGGCGTGCGGCCCATGCCGCCGGAGACGCCGCCGCTGTACACGAGCTGCAGTTTTTCGCGCACCACCTCGGTGAGCTTGATGTTGATGATCTGATTCAGCATGTTCAGACGCAGGGCCTCGTCGGGGTCGTAGGACGTGTCGCCGCCGAAGCTAATGCGCAGCATGCTCTTCGCTTCACTCCCCTTGAACAGCACCTCCTTGCGCACGCCGCGCAGCGTCGGCGGCGTGCGGTCCACCACCTCGGTCGGCAGCTCGCCGACCGGCAGGGTGCCCAGGTAGTCGGCCAGCAGCGGCTTGACGGTCTCGACGTCGAAGGCGCCCACCATCACGAAGCGGAAGCCCTTGGCGCTTTGGAAGCGCGGATCATGCAGGCCGCTGGCTTCGAGCAGGGTCAGGCCCGCGTAGTCGCTGGCCTGCGGCAGGCGCGGTCCGCGCGGGTGGTTCTGGTAGAGGGTGCGCAGGAACTGGTCGACGAACCAGTTCTCCGGGCTTTGCTGCAGATTGCGCAGGGCGGTCTGCTGGCGCTCCAGCATGGTGTTAAACAGGCCTTCGTTGCGCAGCATCGGGCTGAAACGCATATGGGTCATCTGCAGCATCGGCTCCAGTTCGGCCTTGGTGGCGCCGCCGCCGACCGACTCGGTGTAGTCGGCACGGCCCATGGTCGACCCGGCCGGGCGGCCCGCCAGCAGCTTCTGGATGTCGCTGCTCGACAGGGTGCCCACGCCCAGGCTGCCCGCCATCTGGGTGGCCAGGCTGGCGCGGCGGAAGCTGGCATCCGATTCGAGCGCGGTGCCGCCGTAGCGGATGCCGCTCAGCGCGATCTGGTCGTTATTGAAGCTGGTCGGCTTGAGAATGATCTCCAGCCCGTTGGCAAAGCGCAGCGTGGTGGTGCCCAGTTTGGCGTTGACGGTTTCGGCCACGATCTTGCCGCCGCTGGGGCGCGCGACCAGTTGGCCGCTGACGGCCTTGTCTTCGTGCTTGGCCAGCTTGGCCTCGAGCGGCGCGCTGGCGGCGGCCAGGATCGCCGCTTCGCTCGGGACCGGGGCCTCGCCCTTGTCGCTGCCGCTGAAGGCGACCAGCAGGGCCGGATCGGGCTGCAGCAGGCGGCGTGCGCGCGCATTCAGTTCGTCCAGCGTGACGGCCTGCAACACCTCGAGCTTGAAGGCGCGCTCGGCGTCGCGCGCGGCGATCGGTTCGCCGTCGAGGAAATTGCGGATGTATTCGGCCGCCAGCGCGCCCGAGTCCTGCTTGTCCTGCTCCTTCACCATGTGGTCGAGATTGGCGATCATGTTCTTCTTCACGCGCTCCCATTCGGCTGCCGTGAAGCCGTGCTGGCGCACGCGCTCGGCCTCGGTCAGCAGGGCGCGGATGGCCGCTTCGCTGCCCGCCTTGTTGACCACCGCGCCGGCACTGAGCACACCGGCCTCGCCCACCAGTTTGCCGCGTCCCAGGCCGGCGGCCATGAAGGGCGCGTTCGGCTGCTCGGCGATTTCATTGAAGCGGGTCGCCATCATGTTCTGCACGGCGCCATCGAGCAGGCGCTCGCGCGCCACGCCGTAGCTGCCCTGGCGCGGCTGCTTGAAGATGGCCAGCTGCAGCTGCACGCTGTTCGTCGTCATCTCCGGATCGGTCGCCACGATGCTGGCCGAGGCCTGGCGCGGCGCCACGTCGTAGCTGACGCGCGGACGCGCACCGGCCGGGTTGCTGAGCGCGCTGAAATGGGCGCGGATCTGCTGCTCGGCCTCCTGCGGGTCGATGTCGCCGACCACCACCACGGCCATCAGGTCGGGGCGGTACCAGTCGCGGTAGAAGCGGCGCAGGGTGTCCGGCTTGAAGGTCTTGAGCACGGTTTCGTCGCCGATCGGCAGGCGCTGCGCATAGCGCGAGCCATTGAGCTGCAGCGGCAGCAGCTTGCGCATCAGGCGTTCGCCCGCGCCTTTCCCGCGCCGCATTTCCTCCAGCACGATGCCGCGTTCGGCGTCGATGTCGGCGTCGGTCAGACTCAGGCCGTGGGCCCAGTCTTCCAGCACCTGGAAGCCCTGGCGCACGTGGGCCGGGTCCTTGGTCGGAATCGGCAGGATGTAGACGGTTTCGTCGAAGCTCGTGTAGGCATTCAGGTCGGCGCCGAAGCGCACGCCGATCTGCTGCAGATAGTCGATCAGCTGGTTCTTCTGAAAATGGGTCGAGCCATTGAAGGCCATGTGCTCGGTGAAGTGGGCCAGGCCGCGCTGGTCTTCGTCTTCCTGCACCGAGCCGGTTTTCACCACCAGGCGCATCTCGACGCGCTTTTCGGGGCGCGCATTGCGCTGGATGTAGAAGCTGAGCCCGTTGTCGAGCTTGCCGACGCGGACCTGGGGGCCGACGGGGATCAGGGCGGCCGGGTCGGGTGCGGCCCACAGGGGCAGGCTCCAGGCCAGGATCAGGGCACTACAGGCATACTTCACACGCAACATGGCTCCACCGGAAAAAATTAACGAATTGCTATCATAAGCGCCGCCGGGCGGGCTTGGCAACTGCCGGGGCTGCTCTCGATCGGGTAGAATAGAGGATTACGCGCGAGGCGCAGGAAACACTGACATCATGAGCATTTCGAGCATCCAAGAAATCGTCGACGAGCTGCGTGCTGGCCGCATGGTCATCCTGGTGGACGAGGAAGACCGCGAGAACGAGGGCGACCTTGTGCTGGCGGCCGATTTCGTCACGCCCGAGGCCATCAACTTCATGGTCAAGTACGCGCGCGGCCTGGTCTGCCTGACGCTGACCGAGGAGCGCTGCCGCCAGCTCAATCTGCCGATGATGGCGACCAATAACGGCACCCAGTTCGGCACCAATTTCACCGTCTCGATCGAGGCGGCCGAGGGGGTGACGACGGGGATCTCGGCGGCCGACCGCGCACGCACCATCCAGGTGGCGGTGGCGCGCGAGGCCAAGCCGGCCGACATCGTCCAGCCGGGCCACATCTTCCCGCTGAAAGCCGTCAAGGGCGGCGTGCTGATGCGCGCCGGCCATACCGAAGCCGGCTGCGACCTGACCGCCATGGCCGGCCTGACCCCGGCCTCGGTGATCTGCGAGATCATGAAGGACGACGGCACGATGGCGCGCCTGCCGGACCTGATCGAGTTCGCCAAGGAACACAATCTGAAGATCGGCACCATTGCCGACCTGATCCAGTATCGCAGCGCCAATGAATGCATGGTCGAGCGCGTGGCCGAGCGCCAGCTCGACACGGCGGCCGGCAGCTTCCGCCTGCTCGCCTACCGCGACAAGCCGAGCGGCTCGGCCCACCTGGTGCTGGTGCACGGCGAGGTCACGCCCGAGCGCGAAACCCTGGTGCGCGTGCACCAGCCGGTCTCGATTCTCGACCTGCTCGAGCAGAAGGTCACGACCCACTCGTGGAGCGTGGCCTCGGCCATGGCCGCCATCCAGCGCGCCGAACGCGGCGTGATGGTGCTGCTCAATTGCGAGGAATCGGCCGAGCAGCTGTTCGCCCAGTTCGACGCCCTCGACAAGCCGGCCGTCAAGCCGGCCGGGCGCGCCGCCAGCATGGATCTGCGCACCTATGGCATCGGCGCCCAGATTCTCAAGGACGTCGGGGTCGGCAAGATGAAACTGCTGGCCAGCCCGCGCAAGATGCCTTCCATGACCGGCTACCACCTCGAAGTGACGGGCTACCAGCCCAAGCCGGAATAAACAACAAAAACAGCAAAGGACCAGACCATGACGGTAGGAACCTACGAAAAGAACCTGGACGGCAGCGGCCTGCGCATCGGCGTGGTGCAAGCCCGTTTCAATGAAGATGTCTGCCACGGCCTGCTGGCCAGCTGCCTGGCCGAGCTCAAGCACCTGGGCGTGGCCGACGAGGACACCCTGCACGTGAGCGTGCCGGGCGCGCTCGAAATCCCGCTGGCCCTGCAGCGCATGGCCGAAACCCAGCAGTTCGACGCCCTGATCGCGCTCGGCGCCGTGATTCGCGGTGAAACCTATCACTTCGAACTGGTGTCCAATGAATCGGGCGCCGGCATCACGCGCGTGAGCCTCGACTATTCGATCCCCATCGCCAATGCCGTGCTGACCACCGAGAACGATGAGCAGGCCGAAGTGCGCATGGCCACCAAGGGCGCCGAGGCGGCGCGCGTGGCGGTCGAGATGGCGAATCTGCTGATCGCGCTCGAAGAACTGAATCCCGAAGAGGAATGAGCGCATGACTGAGAAAACCACGCACGCCAACCCGAACAAGAACCGCACGCCGCGCCATCGCGCGCGCGAGTTCGCCCTGCAGGGCCTGTATCAGTGGCTGCTCAATCACGATGACCCGAACACGGTGGTCAACAATATGCGCGGCGCGCATGGCTTCGATAAGGCCGATGGCGAGCATTTCGTGCTGCTGCTGCGTGGCGCCATCCGTCACGTCGAGGACTTGCGCGCCGACCTCGCCCCCGTGCTCGACCGGCCGATCAGCGAGCTGTCGCCGATCGAACACGCGGTGCTGGTGCTGGGCGCCTACGAACTGAAGAACCACCTCGACATTCCCTACAAGGTCGTCATCAACGAGGCGGTCGAGCTGGCCAAGAGCTTTGGCGGCGTGGACGGGCACAAATACGTCAACGGCGTGCTCGACAAGCTGGCGCCCAAGCTGCGTCCGGACGAAACGGCCGCGCGCTGAGCATTGCGCAGGGCATAAAAAAACGCGGCCGAGGCCGCGTTTTTTATTGGGAGCAGGGCAGGCTTACAGACCGGCCAGCTGTTCGCTCTTGGCCGTCTGGCGCGCGGTCTCGGTCTTCGGTTCTTTCTCGACCGGGGCCACGGCTTTGGGGATGGTCACGGGCACGCTCTTGCCGCCAGCGACCTGCTTGAGGCGGTTGTACTCGGCCAGTACGCTGGCGCTGTAGCCGGCGTCGCTCTCGGCCGCACCGGCGCCGACGTAGTTTTTCAGGCCGGCTTCAATCGAGCCCGAGCGGCGCACATACTCCTTCAGGATCTGGGCGCCGACGCGGATGTTGGCGACCGGATTCAGAGCTGCCTGGACGCCGCCCATTTCCTCGAATTTGTCCTGGTGCACCTTGGACATCACCTGCATCAGGCCCTGGGCGCCCATCGGGCTTTCGGCAAACGGGTTCAGGCCCGATTCGATGGCCATCACGGCCAGAATCAGCAGCGGGTCCATCTTGGTTTCATGGGCCGTCAGATAGGCGGTCGAGACCAGCATATTGGTGGCATCGCTGGCCACGCGGTAACGCTTGCTGAGCCAGGACGTCACGGCTTGCTGCTGCTTGCGGCTGCCCAGCAGGGCTTTTTCCTCGGCCGTCGGGGCGCTGTCGGCTTCGACGGCGGGTTGCTCCATCAGAGCGGCCAGATCCGGAGCCAAGGCCGGCGCCTCTTGCACCTGGTCCTGGGTCAGGAACTGCGACACTTGCTTGGCCAGCTCAGGCTTGGCGGCCAGCAGGGCGATGGCGGCGACGGCCGACAGGCCGAACAGGGTCAGCGTATGTTGTGCTGCCGCCAGCACATTACGCAGCACATTTGCCGCGCGTTCAAGCACGGCCGGCTGGCTAGCCGGGCGGGTAACGTTGTTACCCAGAGTGGATCGATGCAACATGCTACCTCCTTTGTCGCGGCAAAAGCTGTCCAGTCGCGCGTTGGCGCGTTCCGGTCTGCGTCATGCCGTGCATCAGATTTTTCGTCAGGCTCCACCAGGGCGGTGGGGGTCTGACGCCTTAATTGCCCGCTAAACTGGCGCTCCCTCGTCCAGGAGCAGGCAATGCGTTTCGGGGGAAGGCAGACGCCTTATGAAAAAACACTCCTTAAAATGTCATGTGGGGCCCCGTCCCCCGTGGGTGGATGAGTCGGCTACAATCCAGTCGCGACATTGAGGCGAGGTGCCAACTCATACGATGGACCGCATTGTAGGGGGCGGTTTATATCAAGTCAATACTAACGCAAGTGTGTCTTATTACTTTTAGATATTGATTTTCCTGCTGCACCGCCGCAAACCCACATAGAATCAAGGACTTGGCTCGCTCTTTTTAAGCGGCCTGAACGGAACCCTGTTACAAACGAAAACGATGAAATACGCTGATTTACGCGATTTTATTGCCCAGTTGCAAAACTTGGGCGAATTAAAACGGGTCGCCGTGCCGGTCTCGCCCCATCTCGAAATGACCGAGGTGTGCGACCGCACGCTGCGCGCCGGCGGGCCGGCGCTGCTGTTTGAAAAGCCGACCGGGCACAGCATGCCGGTGCTGGGTAATCTGTTCGGCACGCCGCGCCGGGTGGCGCTCGGCATGGGCGCCCAGGACCTGTCCGAGCTGCGCATGATCGGCCATGTGCTGGCGCGCCTGAAGGAGCCGGAGCCGCCCAAGGGCTTCGGCGACATGAAGAAGATGGTCGACCTGGTCAAGGCCGTGTGGGACATGGCGCCCAAAGAGAAAAGCAGCGCGCCCTGCCAGGACGTGGTGTGGGAAGGGCAGGACGTCGACCTCGGCCGCCTGCCGATCCAGCACTGCTGGCCGGGCGACGTGGCGCCGCTGATCACCTGGGGGCTGGTCATTACCAAGGGCCCCAATAAGAAGCGTCAGAATCTGGGCATCTACCGCCAGCAGCTGCTCGGTCCGAACAAGCTGATCATGCGCTGGCTGGCGCACCGCGGCGGCGCGCTCGATTTTCGCGAGCACTGCCTGCGCAACCCGGGTCAGCCGTATCCGATCGCGGTGGCGCTCGGGGCCGATCCGGCCACCATTCTGGGCGCGGTGACGCCGGTGCCGGACAGCCTGTCCGAATACCAGTTCGCCGGCCTGCTGCGCGGCAGCCGCACCGAGCTGGTCAAGGCGATCGGCTCCGAACTGCGCGTGCCGGCCTCGGCTGAAATCGTGCTCGAAGGGCATATCTATCCGGACGCAAGCGACCCGAGCGGCTATGAGCATGCGCTCGAAGGCCCGTATGGCGACCACACCGGCTATTACAATGAGCAGGACCGCTTCCCGGTGTTCACGGTCGACCGCATCACCATGCGGCGCGACCCGATCTACCACTCGACCTACACGGGCAAGCCGCCCGACGAGCCGGCCGTGCTGGGCGTGGCCCTGAATGAAGTCTTCGTGCCGCTGCTGCAAAAGCAGTTCAGCGAGGTGACCGACTTCTATCTGCCGCCCGAGGGCTGCAGCTACCGCATGGCCATCGTCCAGATGAAGAAGGCCTACCCGGGCCATGCCAAACGGGTGATGTTCGGGGTCTGGAGCTTCCTGCGCCAGTTTATGTATACCAAGTTCATCGTGGTGGTGGACGAGGACGTGAACATCCGCGACTGGAAAGAGGTCATCTGGGCGATCACCACCCGGGTCGATCCGACCCGCGACACGACCCTGGTCGACAACACGCCGATCGATTATCTGGACTTTGCCTCGCCGGTTTCGGGCCTGGGTTCGAAGATGGGCATCGACGCCACCAACAAGTGGCCGGGCGAGACCGCGCGCGAATGGGGCCGCACGATCACCATGAGCGAGGCGGTCAAACTGCGGGTCGACGAGATCTGGCAACAGCTCGGTTTGTAAGAGGGTTTGGCGTGCGCGCCCCGGGACTGATATAATGCGTCCCGGGCGGGCCCCTGCGCATTGTGGCATGGTCAACCTGGTCAGGTCGGGAACGAAGCAGCCACAGCTATTCCCCACAAGTGCCGCAGATCAGGCTCGCCTCCTTTCTCCCTCTATCATTCCCTGCGCTGGTTGCTACAATGGCGGTTTGACTGTCGGCCGGAGTACAATCTGAGCATGTCTTATCAAGTCCTCGCCCGCAAATACCGTCCCCGCAACTTCGAGACCCTGGTCGGGCAGGAGCACGTGGTGCGCGCCCTGTCGCACGCGCTGCGCACCCAGCGCCTGCACCATGCCTATCTGTTTACCGGGACGCGCGGCGTGGGCAAGACCACGCTCTCGCGCATTCTGGCCAAGAGCCTCAACTGCACCGGCCCGGACGGGCAGGGCGGGGTGACGGCCGAGCCCTGCGGCCAGTGCGAGGCCTGCGTGGCCATCGACGGCGGCCGCTTCGTCGACTACATCGAAATGGACGCGGCCTCGAACCGCGGCGTCGACGAAATGGCGCAGCTGCTCGAACAGGCCATCTACGCCCCGTCCAACGCGCGCTTCAAGGTCTATATGATCGACGAAGTGCACATGCTGACCAACCACGCCTTCAACGCCATGCTGAAGACGCTGGAAGAGCCGCCGCCGCATATCAAGTTCATCCTCGCCACCACCGATCCGCAGAAGATTCCGGTGACGGTGCTGTCGCGCTGCCTGCAGTTCAATCTGAAGCAGATGCCGCCCGGGCACATCATCGGCCATCTCGAGAACATTCTCGGGCAGGAGGGCATCGGCTTCGAGCAGCCGGCCCTGCGCCTGCTGGCCCAAGGGGCGCACGGCTCGATGCGCGATGCGCTCTCGCTGACCGACCAGGCGATCGCCTATGCGGCCGGGCAGGTGACGCTGGAAGCCGTGCAGGGCATGCTGGGCGCGCTCGATCAGAGCTTCCTGGTGCGCCTGCTGGACGCGCTGGCGCGCAATGACGGCGCCGATCTGATGGCCGTGGCCGACGAAATGGCCAGCCGCAGCCTGTCTTACAACGCCGCCCTGCAGGACCTGGCGACCCTGCTGCACCGCGTGGCCCTGGCCCAGAGCGTGCCGGCCGCCGTGCCCGAAGACCTGCCCGAATACGCCGACATCCTGCGCCTGGCCGAGCTGTTCGACCCGCAGGAAGTGCAGCTGTATTATCAAATCGCCGTCCACGGCCGCAATGAAATGGGCCTGGCGCCCGATGAATACGCGGGCTTCAGCATGACGCTGCTGCGCATGCTGGCCTTCCGTCCCGAGAACGGCGCAGCCGCTGGCGGCGGCGCCAAGCCGACCGGTCCGGCTACGGCCGGCCAGGCGCGCAGCATGGCCGGCGAGGCCCGCGCGGCCGCCATGGCGGCGGCTGGCGCGGCGCGCCCGGCAGCGCGTCCGGCGCCGCAGGCCGCTGCCCCGGCGCCCGCACCAGTGGCGGCTGCACCGGCACCCGCACCGATGGCGGCTGCTCCGGCGCCTGCCCCGGTGGCTGAAATCCCGGCACCGGCGCCGCTGGCCGCAGCGCCGGTCCCCGCGCCGGCCGATCCGGTCGCTGTCGCGCCGGCAGCCCCCGTGCCCGCGCCGAGCGCGGAAGCGGCACCGGCTGCTGCCGCGCCGCTCAGCCCCGCGCGCGCCGCCATCCAGGCCGCGCTCGAAGCAGCACGCGCCGCTTCGCGCGGCAAGCCGGGTGCGGGCGCCATCAGCGGCGCCACCCCGCGTCCGGCGCCGGCCCCGGCGCCCGTGGCCGCGCCGCCTGCGGCGGCCCCGGTCGCGCGCGCCGCCGCCCCGGCCGCCCAGGACGAGGGCGATGTGGTGGCCGAGGCGCCGCCCTGGGACCTGGGCCAGGCCGAGGCCGTGCCCGACGATGAACCGCCTGCCTGGGCCACCGGCTTCCCCGAGGAAGCCCAGGCCGCACCGGCTGCAGCGCCCGTGGCGCGCGCGCCGGCCGCGCCGCGCACCGAGCATGTGATCGCGCCGCTGCCCGCCATCGGCTGGAACGGCAACTGGCCCGAGCTGGCCGCCGGCCTGCCGCTGCGCGGCGTGGCCCAGCAGCTGGCGGTGCAAACCGAATTGGTCAGCGCCAGCTGCGACGGCCATGCGGCCCACTTCAAGCTGCGCGTGCCGGTCGATACCTTGCGCGCCAGCGGCAATACTGAGAAACTCGCGGCCGCGCTGCAGGAGCGCTTCCCTGAGGTGCGCGTCAATCTCGAGATCGAGATCGGGCCGGTCTGGCATACGGCCAGCGCCTTTGCCCAGGCCGCGCGCGAGGCGCGCCAGCGCGCCGCCGAAGAACTGGTCGAGCGCGACCCCTTCGTTCAGGACATGATGCGCCTGCTCGGCGCGAGCGTGATTCCCGGTTCGGTGAAACCGCCCGAAACCGCCTAAGCCATTCAAGAAAAGGAAAAGCTACCATGATGAAGAACCAACTCGCCGGTCTGATGAAACAGGCCCAGGCCATGCAGGACAATATGCGCAAGGCGCAGGAACAGCTGGCCACGATCGAAGTCGAAGGCCAGGCTGGCGCCGGCCTGGTGAAGGTCGTCATGACCTGCAAAAACGACGTCAAGCGCGTCAGCATCGACCCCTCGCTGCTGGCCGACGACAAGGACATGCTGGAAGACCTGGTCGCCGCCGCCTTCAACGACGCCGTGCGCAAGGCCGAAGCCACGGCCTCGGAAAAAATGGGTGCGCTGACGGCCGGTATGCCGCTGCCCCCGGGCTTCAAGATGCCGTTCTGAGGAAGGCGTGACCGCGAAGTCGCTCGATTTTCTGACCGAAGCCCTGCGCCGCCTGCCTGGCGTCGGGCCGAAGTCGGCGCAGCGCATGGCCTACCATCTGCTGCAGCACGACCGCGAAGGCGCTGCCATGCTCGCGCGCGCGCTGTTCCAGGCGGTCGAGCAGGTCCATCACTGCGCCCTGTGTAACACCTTCAGCGAAAGCGAAGTGTGCGACACCTGCGCCGATCCCGAGCGCGACACGGCCCTGCTGTGCGTGGTCGAGACCCCGGCCGACCAGATGATGATCGAGCAGACCCTGACCTACAAGGGCCGCTACTTCGTGCTGATGGGACGCCTGTCGCCGCTGGACGGCATCGGGCCGAAGGACATCCATCTCGAAAAACTGATGCAGCGCGCCGCCGATGGTCTGGTGCGGGAAGTGGTCCTGGCGACCAATTTCACCAGCGAGGGCGAGGCCACCGCCCACTACATCGCCGAAATGCTGAAGGCGCGCGGCCTGCAGGTCAGCCGCCTGGCGCGCGGGGTGCCGGTCGGCGGCGAGCTCGAATACGTGGACGCCGGCACCATCGCGCGCGCCATGCTGGACCGCCGCAGCACATGACGGCGCTGAAAGGCATCAAGGTGCTTGAACTGGGCACGCTGATCGCGGGCCCGTTCTGCGCGCGCATGCTGGGCGAATTCGGCGCCGACGTCATCAAGATCGAAACCCCGGACGGCGGCGACCCGCTGCGCAGCTGGCGCGTGCTGAAGGACGGCACCTCGCTGTGGTGGGCGGTCCAGGCGCGCAACAAGAAGAGCGTCACCCTGAACATGAAGCACGCCGAGGGCCGCGCCCTGGCGCGCCGGCTGGCGCTGGAAGCCGACATCATCGTCGAAAACTACCGCCCCGGCGTGCTGGAAAAATGGGGCCTCGGCTACGAGCAGCTGAAGGCCGACAAGCCCTCGACCATCATGGTGCGCCTGTCCGGCTTTGGCCAGACCGGCCCGATGCGCGACCAGCCGGGCTTCGGCGCGGTCGGCGAATCGATGGGCGGGCTGCGCTACGTGTCCGGCCACCCGGACCGGCCGCCGGTGCGCGTCGGGATCTCGATCGGCGATTCGGTCGCCGCCCTGCATGGCGTGATCGGCGCGCTGATGGCGCTGCGCCACCGCGACGTGACGGGCCAAGGCCAGATGGTCGACGTGGCCCTGTACGAGTCGGTCTTCAATCTGATGGAATCGCTGGTGCCGGAATTCGACTACGCCGGTGTGGTGCGCGAGCGCACCGGCGGCGCCCTGCCGGGCATCGTCCCGTCCAACACCTACACCACGCGCGATGGCCAGAACATCGTCATCGCCGGCAATGGCGACGCGATCTTCAAGCGCCTGATGACGGCCATCGGCCGCTACGACATGGCCGAGGATCCGGCGCTGGCCCGCAATGACGGGCGGGTGCCGCGCACGGCCGACATCGACGGCGCCATCCAGGCCTGGTGCGCCACCCACGACATCGACAGCGCGCTGGCCGTGCTGACGGCGGCCGACGTGCCGGCCTCGAAAATCTACTCGGTGCGCGATATGCTGCAGGACCCGCAATTCCTCGCGCGCGGCATGTTCGAGCAGGCCGCCTTCGCCGACGGCACCCCGATCAAGCTGCCGGCGGTCACGCCCAAGCTGTCGGCCACGCCCGGCGGCACCGCCTGGATCGGCCCCGCCCTGGGCGCCCACACCGATGAAGTCTTGGCCAGCCTGGGCCTGTCGGCCGAGGAGATCGCGGCCCTGCGCGCCGACGGCGCGATCTGAGCGCCACACTGCCCCTGAAGCAAATCAATCGCTGCCTGAACTGGTCCTGCGCCAGCACAATCCCGCTCTGCACCAAAAAATTAGCATAACGACAATTTCCACAGCGAAGGAGGTCGTATGCGTCAGTCAATCGGAAGTCTGAGTGTGGTGTGCGCGCTGCTGCTGGCAGCTTGTGGTGGCGGGAACGGCGGCCCCGGGCCGCAGCCGGTGCAGTCCGGCGTGTCGGTGGCGGCGGTGCCGCCGCTTGGCGCGGCCTATCCGCTGCAGCCGGGCGAGCAGGTGGGCAGCGACGCCTGGCCCGATCTGGCCGACAGCATCGGCTGCTACAGCGAGCAGCTCGATGGGCGCGGCATGTCGGTGCATCTGAGCGTGCTGCGCGATGGCGAGGCCCTGGCCGTGCCGGCCGGGATCGGCGCCGCCGACGGCGCCTGCGCCGGTCCGATCTACACCGAGGACCGCAGCGGCGTGCTCCACATCAGCGTCAGCGACAAGCATCTGCCGACCCTGGCCGAAGTGTTTGCCGCCTGGGGCCAGCCCTTGAGCAGCACGAACGTGGCCGGCATCACCGAGAAGACCCTGCATGTGTTTGTGATCGATGCCGCCGGCGCGCGTGAATACGAGGGCGATCCGCGCATGCTGACGCTGCACCACGGCGACCAGATCGTGCTGTCGCTCGGCTACCGCCCGCCCGCGCTGCCGGTGTTCCGCTGGAACGGCTAAGGCCTAGGTGCCGGTCAGGGCGGCCTGCTTCTCGAGCATCAGGGTGATCGACTCCGGCGGCGCCGGGTGCCCGAGATGGAAGCCCTGGGCCAGGTCGCAGCCGAACTGCTCGAGCAGCACCAGCTGTTCGTCGGTCTCCACCCCTTCCGCCACCACCGCCATCTTCAGTCCATGCGCCATCGCGATGATGGCGCGCGTGATGGCGGCGTTCTCCGAGTCCTGCGGCAGGCCGCTGATGAAGCTGCGGTCGATCTTCAGGGCGCGCACATCGAAGCGCTTCAGATAATTCATCGACGAATAGCCGGTGCCGAAGTCGTCGATCGACAGATAGACGCCGATCCGGCGCAGTTGCTCCAGCGTGGCCATGGTGGCGCGCGCATCGTCCATCAGCGTGCCCTCGGTCAGTTCCAGTTCCAGCTTGTCGGGCGCCAGGCGCGTCTCCTGCAGCACGGCCAGCACCATCTGGCTCAGATTCTCGTCCTTGAACTGGCGCGCCGACAGATTGACGGCCAGGCGCAGCGGCTCGGGCGTGACGGCCTCCCACAGCTTGGCCTGGCGGCAGGCGCTGCGCAGCACCCATTCGCCGATCGGCACAATCAGGCCGGTCTCCTCGGCCAGGGGAATGAACTCGGTGGGGCTGATCAGGCCGCGCTCCGGGTGGCGCCAGCGGATCAGGGCCTCGACCGCGACGATGCGCGCGCTGCGCACCGACACCTGCGGCTGATAGTGCAGATACAGCTCGCCATGCTGGAGCGCCTTGCGCAGGCCGACTTCCAGCTTCACATGGCTCATGATCTGCATCGTCAGCGAGGAGCTATACAGCTTGGCGTTGTTCTTGCCGCAGTTTTTGGCGTGGTACATGGCCGTGTCGGCGTATTTGAGCAGGGCGTCCGAATCCTGCCCGTCTTCCGGGTAGAGCGAAATGCCGATCGAGGCGGTGACGAAGATTTCGTGGCCGTCGATGGCGAAGGGACGGCGCATCGCTTCCTTCACGCGCTGGGCCACGGCCAGAGCGTTGTCGACTTTTTCCAGGTCCGGAATCAGCAGCGTGAACTCGTCGCCGCCCAGGCGCGCCAGGTTGTCGTGCGCTCCTTGCGACAGCAGGTCGGACGGACGGATCGTTTCGCGCAGGCGCTCGGACACGGCCTTGAGCAGCAGGTCGCCGACGTTGTGGCCGAGCGTGTCGTTGATGCGCTTGAAGGCGTCCAGGTCCATGAACAGCACCGCGAATTTGCTGCCCGCGGCGCGCGCACGCTGCAGTTCGCGTTCCAGCATGTCGAGGAAGGCCTGGCGGTTCGGAATGCCGGTCAGGCTGTCGCTGTAGGCCAGGCGGCGGATCTGCTCCTCGCTGCGTTTGCGCTCGCTGATGTCGCGCACCAGGCCGAGAATCTGGCCTGACTCGGTCGCCACCAGGCGCGCTTCGACATGCACTTCCTCGGCGCCGCGCAGCACCGTGTACTCCATCGAGCGCAGGGCGTCGCCGCCCAGCACGGCCTGGACGTGCTCCATCATCCGTTCGGCGATGGCGGCCGGCAGCACCTCGCGCACATGCTTGCCGACGCAGCCGGCGCCGGTGTCGGTGCGGCCCTGCTCGTAATCGAGATAGACGCCGTCGGCCGAAAGGCGGAAGAAGGTATCGGGAATCGCGGCCAGCACGGCGCGGTTGTGTGCGTCGGCGATGCGCAGGCGGGCGATGGCGTCCGAGGCGCGCAGCACGTACAGCACGCGGTGGCCGAGGATCGGCCAGTTGATCGGCTTGGACACGAAGTCGGTCGCGCCGGCCTCGTAGGCGCGGGTCACGGCGTCGACGTCGTCGCTGCCGGTGACCATGATGATCGGGACCAGGGCCCCATGTTCGAGCGCGCGGATGGCGCGGCAGGCGCTGAAGCCGTCCATGCCGGGCATGTCGACGTCGAGCAGCACCAGATCGGGCGGACCGGCGCGGCAGTGGGCGAGGGCGGCCGCGCCGTCGGCGGCCTCGATGCCCTCCAGGCCCACCTGGCCGAGCATTTCGAGCATCAGCAAACGCATGACCGGGTCGTCATCGGCGACCAGGACCCGGGAGCGGCGGGGAGCAATCGGCGCAGCCATGTCAGGTCTCCTTCTCAAGTAAGGCGTTGAGGGACAGGCGGACAGCCTGGAATTCGCGCTCCATGTCTTTCAGGATGGCGTCGGCGCCGCCACAGATGCCGCTGCGGCCCAGTTGTTCGAGCTCGCGCGCCTGCTGCGACAGGGTCTCGGCGCCGATGTTGGCGCTGGCCGACTTCAGGCTGTGGGCGGCTTTGCGCAGGCTTTCGCTGTCGTCGATGGCGGCCGCCTCGCGCATGCGCTTGATCTGCTGCGGGGTGTCGTGGATGAAGGCCTGCACCACCCGTTCAACCAGGGCGTCGCCACGCTCGGGCGAGAGCGTGCGGATAGCCTCGAGCGCGCTGCGGTTGAAGGTCTCGCGCGGCACCTCGGGCGCGGGCTGGGGCAGGGCGGGCAAGGCCATCCAGCGGCCCAGCGTGGCCGCCAGCGCGTGCCGCGTGAAGGGCTTGGACAGGTAGTCGTCCATGCCGGCGGCCAGGCAGCTTTCGCGGTCGCCCTGCAGGGCGTTGGCGGTGATGGCCAGGATCGGCAGGCTGCGCGTGCGGCCGGCTTCCTGCTCGCGCCGCCGGATTTCGCTGGTGGCGGCGAAACCGTCCATCACCGGCATCTGGCAATCCATCAGCACCACATCGAAGTCGCCGTGGTCGACGGCGCGCAGCGCCTCCTCGCCGTTGCGGGCGCAGGTCACGTCCAGGCCCAGCGAGGCCAGCATGGCCTGGGCCACTTCGACATTGACCGGGTTGTCCTCGGCCAGCAGCACGCGCCGGCGCCGCCCGCGCGCCGGGGCACTGGCGCTGGGCGCGGGCTCGGGCGGCGCACTCTCGGCCGGTGTGGCCGGCGCTGGCGGCGCACTCGGGGCCAGCAGGCATTCCCACAAATCGCCCGCGCGCGGCGGCTTGATCAGCTGATAGGCCACGCCGGCCGTACGGCGCTGCTGCGCGTCGGCGGCGCAGCGTTCGCTCGAGAGCAGCAGCATGCGCATATTGGTGGCCAGGCGGTCGGCCTGGATCGCGGCCGCCAGCGACAGCCCGCTGCCGTGCGAGAGTTCCATGTCGATGATGGCCACGTCGAAGGGCGCACCGACCAGTTTGGCCAGGGCCTCGTCGGCGCTGCCGGCCGTCTCGGCCTGGATCTGCCACTGCGCCAGCTGCAGTTCGAGCGCGGCCGCGCTCTTCGGGTTCTCGTCGACGATCAGGGCGCGCACCACGTTCGGATGCGAGGGCGTGCTGCCGGCGTCGACCCGGCGCTTGTCGAGACTGACCGTGAACCAGAACAGCGAGCCATGCGGCAGCGCGTGTTCGACGCCGATGCGCCCGCCCATCAGCTCCACCAGCTGCTTGGCGATGGCCAGACCGAGGCCGGTGCCGCCGTATTTGCGGGTGGTCGAATTATCGGCCTGGCTGAAGGCCTCGAAGATACGGGTGCGGGCGTCGCGCGCGATGCCGATGCCGGTGTCCTTGACTTCGAAGCGCAGGGCGGCGGCCTGGCCGTCCTCCTGGGTCAGGCGCACCGACAGCGCGACCTGGCCGCGCTCGGTGAACTTGATCGCGTTGCCGAGCAGGTTGGCCAGCACCTGGCGCAGGCGGTTCGGGTCGCCGCACACGGCCAGCGGCAGATCGTGGGCGGCATCGAGCACGAAGGACAGACCCTTGGCCTGGGCCTGGGGCGTGAACACATGGTCGATGTCGTCCAGCAGATCGGCCAGATTGAAGTGGATGTATTCGACCGAGAGCTTGCCCGCCTCGATCTTCGAGAAGTCGAGGATATCGTTGATGAGGACCAGCAGATGCTCGCCCGAGCGCTGCACCATGCTCGTGTAGTTGCGCTGCTCCTCACTGAGTTTGGTCGACAGCAGCAGCTCGGTCATGCCGAGCACCCCGTTCATCGGCGTGCGGATTTCGTGGCTCATGGTAGCCAGGAAGGCGCTCTTGGCGCGGCTGGCCGCTTCGGCGGCGTTCTTGGCCTTCTCCAGCTGCTCGGTGCGCACGCTGACCTGGCGTTCGAGTTCGTCGCGGTGCAGGGTGAGGGCGGCGCCGCGCCCTTCGATCTGGGCCAGCAGGGCATTGATCGCGTCGATCATCGCGCCCAGTTCATCGTGGCGCTCGTGCTGCAGGCGCTGGGTGTAGTCCTGGTTGGCGGCGATGCCGAGAATCTGGCGTGTGATGGCGGTGACCGGCTCGCCCAGGCGGCGCCGGTGGCGCCCGGCCTGGCCCAGCGCCAGGCCGAAGGCCGCCAGCGCCACCCCGGCCGCGCCGAGCAGACGGCGCAGCGCCTGGGTCCGGTCGGGCGACTCGAGCCAGGTGTCGAAAGCGAAGGCGGCCAGACCCAATAGCAGCGCCAGGCCGGCGGCCGAAGCCGCCGTGCGCGTCAGTTTCTGTCCGAGGCTGGCCTGCTCAAAATTGCCCATGCTCCGCTCCGCTCAGGACGTTGATTCCTGCCGGAAAAATATACGGGCAGGGCGCTTCAGCAATCTTGAGGCACCACAAACAGTGGCCGAACGGGGCGCGCCGCACGCTTTTAAAAGATCAACACCGGCGTCAAAAGACAGCGCGGCATTCGAGGATTGATTCTAGGAAAAGATCACCAAATCTCACCAAATTTGTTGCTTTTTGCCAATTAATTAGCTAGCATTGGAAGATTGTCCATCCAAAACCACGATGTCCGCAGCAAACAATCTCAACCAGTTCCCGTTGGTAAATATTCAGGCCGTGACCGACACCCAGGACCTCTGGGTCGGATTGGTTGTTGAAGTGGTACCGCAAGCAGGGGAAGACGTCAGTACCGCCCTGGGCGCCGTGTTCGGCGACCTGGAGATGGCGGCGGCGCTCGCACAGCTGGAGTGGGTGCTGCCCTTGCCCTGTCCGCGCCCGGACGACAATGTGATGGCCCTGCTGCCGCCCGAGTGCGTGCTGCCGCTGTTCCGCGCCGATTGTCTGACGCGTGAGCAGGCCCCGGCGGCCGTGGCGCGCTGGCAGGACATGGGCTACCGCGTGCTGCTCGATGGCGCGCTGCCGGCCGGCGTCGACTTCACGCCGCGCCACGCGCTGCGCCTGGCGCGCCATGTGGACGACCGCGCCACCCGCACGGCGGCCGAAGCGGCCGGCGCCAGCTGGTTCTGCGGCGACTATGTGCTCGATACCGATCCCGACGCGCCGCCCCAGGACAGCGCCTCGCGCAAGCGCCTGCTGGCGTTGCTGGCCCTGGTGGCACGCGACGCCGACACGCGCGAGCTCGAACTGCAGGTCAAGCAGGACCCGGCCCTGGCCTACCACCTGCTGAAGCTCGCCAATTCCGCGGCCGTGGGCAGCAAGGCGCGCATCGCCAGCTTCGCCCAGGCCATCCACGTGCTGGGCCGGCGCCAGCTGCAGCGCTGGCTGCAGCTGCTGCTGTACGCGCGCCAGCAGGAGGACGGCCCGATCAACCCCTTGCTGCCGCTGGCCGCGCTGCGCGCCGCCTGCATGGAAGCCCTGGTCAAGCAGCAGGGCGGCCCGGTGGAATTCCAGGACCTCGCCTTCATGACGGGGATGTTCTCGCTGCTCGACCGCCTGTTCGGCATGAGCATGGTGGAACTGTGCGCGGCCCTGAGCCTGCCGCAGGAAGTGGAAACGGCGCTGCTGCAGCGCCAGGGCACGCTGGGACGGATGCTGAATCTGGTGGAGTCGCCCAGCGAAGCCTACCTGCAGCAGGCCGAATGCGACGCCGCCATGTGGTGGAAGGTGCAGCTGGCCGGCTTCCGCTGGGCCATTCAGGTGAGCCGGGACCTCTGAGATGAGCACCCACGCCAGCGCCGCCTACATGCACGCCAGCGCCGCCGTCTGCGAGGCGGTGCTGCGGCTGCGCGGCCCGGCCCTGTGGGAAGAACTGGGACGCATAGCCAGCGACTTGATGCAGGCCCCGCACGGCAAGTTCATCCCGTCCGACCTGACGCCGGGCGGCCTGCCGCCCGTACACTCAGGGCCGGTGGAATCGGCCGCCGGCGGTTTGATGCAGGACGTGGTGCGCGACAGCCAGTACTTCGGCAGCTTCCATGTGTGCGGGCGCGGCAGCTTCGAGGAGCACGAGAAGCAGCAGTTTTCAAGTCTGGCGACGCTGACGGCCAGCCTGCTGCAGATTCATTCGGTGGCGCAGCGTTCGACCCACGCCTTCGTGCAGGTCGAAGCCCAGCTCGCGCACCAGACCCAGATTCTCGACCACCTGCACGAGTCGGTCGTGACGATGGACCTGAACGGCTACATCACCAGCTGGAACAAGGGCGCCGAGCGCCTGTTCGGCTACAGCGCGATCGAGGCCGTGGGCCGCCACATCCTGTTCCTGTATGAGGACGAGGACACCGCCTTCCGCGACAACTTCGCGGAATACGGCGGCCGCATGATGGAAGTGCGGCGCCGGAAGAAGAATGGCGAAGTGTTCTGGGCCAGCCTGTCGCTGTCGCAGTTGTGCGATCTGGAAGAGCGCCCGATTGGCATGATCGCCTACCTGACCGATATCACTGAGCGCAAACAGGCCGAGGAACGCCTGCACCACCTGGCCTACTACGACGCGCTGACCGGCCTGCCCAACCGCACCCTGCTGACCAAGCTGGTCGACCAGGGCCTGTCGGTCACGCTGCGCAACCAGTCGATCGCCGGGGTGCTGTTCATCGACCTGAATCGCTTCAAGGTCATCAACGATACGCTGGGCCGCAGCGTCGGCGACGAGCTGCTGAAGGAAGTGGCGCGCCGCTTCCGCGCCGTGCTGCGCGAGCAGGACGTGGTGGCACGCCTGACCGGCGACGAATTCGCCGTCGGCCTGTTCGACCTGGGCCAGCACTTCGAGGCCACCACCGTGGCCCAGAAGCTGCAGGCCAGCCTGATCGACCCGATTCTCGTCGATGGCCATGTGCTGCGCGTCGGGGCCAGCATCGGCATCAGCGTCTTCCCGCAGGACGGCACCGACGCCGAGAGCCTGCTGCGCCAGGCCGACATCGCCATGGCGCGCGCCAAGGCCGATGCCGAAAACCCGGATGACAGCGTGGCCTACTACAGCCAGGATATGAACCAGACCATGCTCGAGCGGATGCGCCTCGAGCACGGCCTGCGCCACGCGCTCGGCCACGGCGAGCTGCTGCTGCACTACCAGCCCAAGTACGCGGTCGACACCGGCCGCATCATCGGCGCCGAGGCGCTGGTGCGCTGGCGCCACGCCGAACGCGGCCTCGTGCCGCCGGCCGAATTCATTCCGTTGGCCGAATCCACCGGTCTGGTGGTGCAGGTCGGCGAGTGGGTGCTGGAGACCGCCTGTGCGCAGGCCGCCGCCTGGCAGCGCGCCGGGCTGCGCCCGTTCCGCCTGGCCGTGAACGTGTCGGCGCGCGAGTTCACCTCGATGCTGCCGGGCCGCGTGAAGAACACGCTCGAACGCTACGAACTCGATCCGGCCTGGCTGGAGCTGGAGATCACCGAGAGCACCCTGATGCACAACATCGAGCGCGTGATCACCATCATGGACCGCCTGACGGCGATGGGCGTGGCCCTGTCGCTTGACGATTTCGGGACCGGCTATTCGAGCCTCAGTTATCTGAAGCGCTTCCCGATCCACACGCTGAAGATCGACCGCTCGTTCACGACCGGCATCCCGAACGACAGCAATGACTGCGCCATCGCCAGCACCATCATCAATATGGGCCGCCAGCTCAAACACCGCGTGATCGCCGAAGGGGTCGAGACGCAGGAGCAGCTGAACTTCCTGCGCGAGTCCGGCTGCGATGAAGTGCAGGGCTATCTGCTGTCACGCCCGCTCGACGCGCGCGCTTTCGAAAAGCTGCTGCGCGAGAACCAGGACGCTGACCAGGCCGATGGCGTTTATGTATAATCTCGGCTTCGCAGGAAGCGTGGCCGAGTGGTTGAAGGCAGCAGTCTTGAAAACTGCCGACGGGGGAACCCGTTCGTGAGTTCGAATCTCACCGCTTCCGCCAAGATCGACTAAAGGTACCCCAGCAATGGGGTATTTTTTTGTCCGCTCATAGAGGGAGAAGCTTGATTTGCGTCCAAGATCTTCCATGAACTTCCGGTCAAATCCTCGTTCTAAAGGTGGGACGAAAGGTGGGACGGATTATGGCGGACGGCGCGAAACGACGAACCAAGCGACTGACAAGCTTGTTCGCAACGAAGGTGGCGGAGCCTGGCTACCATCGCGACGGCGACGGCCTTTGCCTGCGTGTGTCCAGGCAGGGTACGAAGAGCTGGATCTTCCGCTTTGACTTTCATCACCAGCGCCACGAGATGGGGCTTGGCGCCCTGCGCGACGTGAGTCTGTCGCAAGCACGTGAAAAGGCTGGCGAATGCCGCGCGCAGCTGAAGGAGGGGCGCAATCCCCTGGACGAACGCAGGCGGGCCATGATGGCGCTTCTTGTCGATGTCGCCCACGCGTACACCTTCGATGAATGTGCGGCCCAATATATCCGTTCGCATCGCTGTGGGTGGCGCAATCCAAAGCACGCCGCACAGTGGGAAGCGACGTTGGCGACATACGTCTCTCCCATTTTTGGCAAGCTCCTTGTGGCCCGGATCGACACGGCCCACGTGGTCACGGTACTCGAACCAATCTGGCATACCAAGACCGAGACGGCAAAGCGTTTGCGTGGACGGATCGAGGCGATCCTCGATTGGGCCACGGTGCGCCAGTATCGGCAAGGCGAGAATCCCGCGCGTTGGCGCGGGCACCTTGCGACGCTCCTGCCAGAACCCGGGCGCGTGAGGCGCACCACGAATTTTGCGGCAATGGACTGGCGCGAAGTGGGTGGCTTCATGCGCCTCTTGCGCCAGCGTGAAGGGATGTCCGCGCGTGCCCTCGAATTCGCGATTCTCACGGCGGCACGTTCGGGCGAAGTGCGTGGTGCGACCTGGGATGAAATCGACTTCGCTGGTCGCCTGTGGACCGTGCCGGCCGAACGCATGAAGGCCGGACGTGAACATCGCGTGCCTCTGTCCGATGCGGCGCTGCGTTTGTTGGAGAGTTTGAGCCGCAAGGACGGTCTCGTCTTCCCTGGGCGCCGAAGCGATGCCGCGCTCTCGGACATGAGTCTGACCGCTGTCCTGCGCCGCATGGGACATGGCGACATCACCGTGCATGGTTTTCGATCCGCCTTCCGCGATTGGTGCGCGGAGGACGTCTCGAACGCCTTTTCTCGCGAGGTGTGCGAGCACGCGCTGGCGCATAGCTTGCCCGATCGTGTGGAGGCTGCGTATCGACGCGGCGATCTTCTCGAAAAGCGTCGGGTCCTGATGCAGACTTGGGCGGACTTTCTCGCATCGGCCAATTCCGAATCAACGTGATCGTCGATCGCGCTCGGCCCTGCGCTCGTCCAGCCACGCATTGATTTCACTCTCTAGCCATCCGACCGACTTGCTTGAAATGGGGACCTGGGAAGGAAAGTTGCCATTCTTGATCTTGAAATAGATCGCCGATCGGGACAGCGCGCAGCGGTGCATCACTTCGCGAAGTTTGAGCAGGCGGTCGGAAGGGGGAAGCATAATTGTCCTCGTTCGATAGGAATTGGTTAGCGACCCAGGTAGACCGCCGTGATCTGTTCGCGGCCATGGCCCATCTCCTTTGAAAGCGTGAGCCTGGCTTCGCGGTCTTTCGCCTTTTGAAGCGCGTTGAGTTCTTTTGACTTGGGCCCGCCGGCGGCCGGCGCAGCCCAGCCGGTCAATTGCTTGTAACGATCTTGTGCGTACTTGTGACGCAGGCCATGCACGCCGTTGATGCCGGCGCGGTGGCATTCGAAGCGGAAGCGTTGGAGCTGGTCTTTATAGCGCAATTGCGCTGGAATCAAACTGCCGCCGTTTGCGACTTGCGTTGCATGGTCCAAGGCGGCGCGCTGCCGTTCCGTTGTAATCGGCACTTCCCGGTATTTGCCGCCCTTAGTCCACGAGTCCTTCAAGCGTAGGTAATCGACCTGGTCGGCCCATTTGGGATCGATCTTGATGCTCTCCTCGCGGCGCAGTCCGAATGCCTCTTGCAGGCGCAATGAGGCAGCCGTATGGGCATCCTTGATGCGGCCGAGGGTCGCCTTGTCGACGCTCTTGGCCTTCGAGACGTTGGTGACGAACGAGCGGTGCGCGATGCCGTAGGCAGCGTTCGACCGCTCGATGATGTTCTGCTTGCCGATCTTCTCGGCCCACCAGCGTAGGGCGCTCATGCGATTCTTCATCGTTCCCGTGCTCACGCCGTCCGCCCGCCATTGGCCAAGGAGGGCGGTGATGTGTTTCGGCTTGAGGCTGATCGCGTGCATGTCGCGAAAGCCGAGTCGTTCGAGCTGGGCTGCGGCCTGGCTCAATACGCGCAACCGATCCGCACGGCTGGCGAAGCTGCCGTCCTGGTTCCGGTTGCACATCTGTTTCAGTTCGTAATTCAAATCGCGCACGACAAAGCTCCTTGCAAGGGTTAGCAATCGCGTGGTGTGGTTCAGTCCGGTAAGTGTTTTTGGCCGCCTGGTTCGCCGCAGCGAGGCCAGGGAGTTGAAGGCCACGGGACACCACTCCCGTTCATGCGGTTTGTTTCACTGCTTGCCCACGCCGCATGCGTGTGTGGCGCCGCTGATGGCTTGAAGGCCGATCAGCGGGCGGGCCAATAACCCAGGGCCCATGGAGTGCATCGACATGCACGAGACGGCTCCGTTTGACGGGAGCGAAGCTGCTGGCAAGCAGCATCGACGGTCGCTTGTGTGCCTACTGCTGTGGCTGTCACGTGCTACCGTCATGTACCGTTTTCGCCTGCTTGCTAAGCAGGGCGAGCGCGGTAGCGCGTCGTCACTGGCAGCCTTGCCGCCAGTAACGACGCGCGGCGCACGCTGGTGGCCTAAACAACCGGCCGGCGTGCTGGCGTCGGAACCCACGCTGCCGGTACCGACGCCGGTTGCACTCGCGGTTTGCGAGCGCTGCGGCCAGGCTGCGGCCGCGTGGCGTTGCCAGCACGAGCTGGCGTGCAGGCGGCCGAATTGCGCCGCTTGCGAACTTCATGGCCGGACATCGGCCGCATAACAAATGCCCGCGGATGCGGGTGTGGATGTACGCGGTCTGACTGCGACCGTGTACGGGCGGCCAGCTGCACCGCTCAGGTTGCGGACAAAGCCGCTAGCAGCAAGGCTGCATTGGAAATGGCGCGTATCATGCGCAGCGCCTGGAGCGTCACTCCAGGTCGGGCTTGAGCCCGCTCGGCGTTGGGGCGATCCCTGCCTGATTAAGCTTTCATTGTGGGGCAGGGCGGTTCAGCAGGACAGCAGAAATCCCCGCCGTTTTAGGGTGGGGTTTGCGACTAGCTGCAAAAACGAGTTTGCATCATTGGACCAATGATCAACGGATTCTTGCGAAGCTGCATATCGCGTGGGTTTCCGTGTGCTAGCTCAAGGTGCGATTGCGTTTGTAATCCTGGACGTCATGGTTATCCGATGTACAGTACGCAAACGAACATGATTAACGCAAGGGATGACGTATTGTGAAGGCCCTGGAGCAATTGAATTTGTAATCGAGGAGTTGCCGTCTCTAATTGATGTAAGGCGTGATCTACGTTGCCTGCGCCCGAAGGCTTCGCCTTCGGGGCTCCAGTAAATTCGGTGAGTTCGTGCGGCTCGTACGCCAGCGTGAAGGGACGTCCGCCCGCGCGCTCGAAATTGCGATTTTCACTTTGGCGCGTTCAGGCGAGGTGCGAGGGTCGACCTGGGATGATATTGATGTGGCTGGCCGGCTGTGGCCTGCGCCGGCGTACAAGCGGCGGAGCTGTCCTCAGCGCGGCAATGGAACTTGCGCACCGCTCGTTTGTCCGCCTGGGTTTCGAGGCGGCGAATATGGCATGGCTATCGCGGTTTAAAGGCTGAGCACGCGGGCAGACTCACGAGACGATGCTGAACCTGCGCATCGTTTGCCATGGGGCCGGGGCCGGTCCTTGCGCTGGGCGAGCCGAGCCAGATCGCCGCGCCCGGGCCTCGTCGTATGTCCACGCCTTGGGTGCCGGGCGCTGAACTAATTCATGCGGCGCCGGTCTTTACTACTATAGTGGGAGGCCTGGCATGAGCAACCGCGTACTCATTGTTTCTTCCAATATCGCTGATAACGAGAGTCTCGAGTCGGCCTTGGCGTACGCGCGCGACGGCCCCTTCGAATGCGAGCGCGCGGGCAATTTGGCCGATGCCATCGCGCGTCTCGGCCGCCCGGGTATCGATGCGGTGTTGATGGATTTGAATTTGCCGGATAGTCAGGGCCTGGCCAGCTTCGACCGGCTGCACCAGGCCGCCGGCCATACACCCATCCTCACGCTGTACACGGACGGTACCGAGTCCGAGGCGATCGAGACCATTCAGCACGGCGCGCAAGCCTACCTGATGCGGGGCTTTTTCGGCAATTATCTGGTGCCGCAAGCGCTGCGCTCGATCATCCAGCGCAAGGCGGTCGAACAAGGCTTGTATGTGGCGCAGGCGCGCGCCGAAATCACGCTCAATTCGATCGGCGACGCCGTCGTTTCCACAGACATGCGCGGCCACGTCGATTATCTCAACGTCGCGGCCGAGGTCATGACGGGCTGGCAGCGCGACGAAGCGCGTGGCCGGCCGATCGCCGAGGTCTTGCGGATCCTCGATGGCGAGACGCAGCAAGCGATCCCCAATCCAGTCGAATTCGTCCTCGAACACGACAGTTCGATCGGCTTGCGCGCCGATGCCCTGCTGGTGCCGCGCGGCGGCGCGCCGATCCCGATCGAAGATTCGGCCGCCCCGATCCACGACTGGGACGGCAACATCGTCGGCGCCGTCATGGTGTTCCGCGACGTCTCCCATGTGATCGCGCTGACGGTGCAGATGCGCCATTTGGCCCAGCACGACTTTCTCACCAATTTGCCCAACCGGGTCTTGCTGCAGGACCGCATCAAGCAGGCCATCGCGCACGCGCGGCGCCATGGCGGCAGGCTGGCGCTGCTGTTTCTCGATCTGGACCGGTTCAAATACATCAATGACTCGCTTGGCCATGCGGTCGGCGACAAATTGCTGCAGTCCGTTGCCGAGCGTCTCGTGCAATGCGTGCGCACGTCCGATACGGTCAGCCGGCAGGGCGGCGACGAATTCGTCATCCTGTTGGCCGAAGACCGGCACGCGGAGGATGCGGCCCTGACGGCCGACAAGATCCTGGCAGCGCTGGCCCTGCCGCACCGGATCGACGGCCATGAATTGCACGCCTCGACCAGCATCGGCATCAGCATCTATCCCGATGACGGCCAAGAGACGGACACCCTGATCAAGAACGCCGATACGGCGATGTACCACGCCAAGGAACGTGGGCGCAACAACTACCAGTTCTTCCGCGAAGACATGAATACGCGCGCCGTCGAACGCCAGCTGATCGAAAGCAGCTTGCGGCGCGCGCTCGAGCGCCAGGAATTCGAATTGTTCTACCAGCCCAAGATCAACCTGAGCACGGGACATATCGCCGGCGTCGAGGCCCTGTTGCGCTGGCATCATCCGGACTGGGGCCTGGTCGCGCCGCAGCGCTTCATCACGGTGGCCGAAGAAAGCGGTCTGATCGTGCCGATCGGGCGCTGGGTCTTGCGCGCCGCCTGCGACCAGGCGGCACGCTGGCACCATGCCGGCCTGGCGCCGCTGACGGTGGCCGTCAATGTGTCGGCGCTGGAATTCCAGCACCGCGAGTTCCTCGACGGGGTGCGCGACATTCTGGCCGTGAGCGGGGCCGATCCGCGCCAGCTCCAGGTGGAACTGACCGAAAGCGTGTTGATGCGCGATGTCGGCATGAGCACGGACTTGCTGCTGACACTCAAGCACTGGGGCCTGCAAATCGCGGTCGACGATTTCGGCACCGGCTACTCGAGTCTGAGCTATCTGAACCGTTTGCCGATCGACGTGCTCAAGATCGACCAGTCGTTTGTGCACGCGATCGGCTCGGCGGCGGAAAACAACGGCGCCATCGTCAGCGCCGTAATCGGCATGGGCAAGAACTTGCACCAGCGCGTCGTCGCCGAGGGCGTGGAAATGCCAGAACAGCTGGCCTTTCTGCAGGCCCAGGCGTGTGACGAGGCCCAGGGCTTCCTGTTCAGTCCTGCCGTGACGGCCGACGCCCTGGGGCCGTTGTTGGGCAATCTCAATGCGGGATGAGGCGAGCGCGGCGCCGGCCCGCGTGCCCAGCAAGGGGGCCAGCGCATGACCAGCGCAATGTGGGCGTTGACCGTCGGCGCCTTGCTTATTTCAATGCTCTTGGTGGGCAAGCGCTTCGCCGGCTTGCCCATTAGTGCCGCCATGATTTACCTGGGCGTGGGTTACGCGCTGGGGCCGGGCGTGCTCGATATTGTCCATCCCGATCCCGTGCGCGATGCGGCGGCCTACGTCCACTGGGCCGAGGCGGGCCTGCTGTTGTCGCTGTTCGGCGCCGGCCTGAAGCTGGGCGTGCCGCTGCGCGACCGGCGTTGGCTGGTGCCGCTCGCACTGGCGTTTCCCAGCCTGGCCTGGAGCGTGGCCTGGATCGGCGCGCTGGCCCACTACGCCGTGGGCCTGTCATGGGGGGCGGCCATCGTGCTGGGCGCGATCCTGGCCCCGACCGATCCCGTGCTGGCCGCCGGCGTGCGCGCCGAGGCCGGCGACGATCCCGACCCGGTACGCTTCGCCTTGACGGCCGAAGGCGCCTTGAACGATGGCGCCGCCTATCCCTTCGTCATGCTCGGCCTGGCGCTGCTGGCGGCCCCGCCGTCCCCGCACTGGGCCTGGTATTGGTTGTGGCACGATCTGTTGTGGGCGACCTTGGCCGGGGCGGCGCTGGGGGCCGTGTTCGGCGCCGTGCTCGGCATGCTCATCGTGCATCTGCGCACGCGCCGCGGCAGCGCGCTGGGCCTCGAAGAATTCCTGGTTCTGGGCTTGATCAGCTTGACCTATGGCGCCACCAGCGTGTGCCAGGCCTCGCCGTTTCTGGCCGTATTCGCGGCCGGCCTCGCCTTGCAGCGCGTGCGCGAGCGGCCCTTGCCGGGCACGGTCCGCCTTGGCCGCGCGCGCGCCGCCCAGGCCGACGCGCCGGCCCAGCGCGCCGTCCATTCGCACCACGCCAGCGCGGCCCTGACCGAAGCCGTGCTCGGCTTTAATGGACAATTGGAGACCCTGGCCGAACTGGGCCTGGTGGTGCTGCTCGGGGCCTTGCTGCCGCGCGCACCCTGGCGCCTGGGCGTGGCCTGGGGCTTCGCCGCGCTCGTGTTCGTGCTGGTGCGGCCGCTCGCCCTTCTATTGACGCCGGGCCTGGGCGCGGCGCGCGGCGCAGCGCGCCCCTTGCTTGCCTGGTTCGGCATCCGCGGCATCGGTTCCCTGTATTACTTGCTCTATGTGGCGCCGCTGGCGCCCGTGCCGGCGCTGGCGCGGCAGTGGGCCGACTTCACGCTGATCACCGTCGCCGCGTCGGTGTTGCTGCACGGCCTGTCCGTCCACCCGATGATGGCGTGGTACGGCCGCCGGCGGCGCCCGCCCGCCGCCTAGTGCCTGTGCCTATCGAACCGCGCGCCGGCCAGCATGCGCCTACACTGCCCGCAGACCGGTCGACGCGAGGGCGCGTGCCGCAGTCCCGATGGCGAGGGCAGCTGGATGGAATTCTTATTGCAGTGGTTACAGGGGGGATGGCTACAGTGGCCCCTCGCCGGCATCGTCGCTTACGTGTTGGCGACGACGCATGTGACCATCATTGCCGTGACCTTGTATTTGCACCGCAGCCAGGCCCACCACGCCTTGCGCCTGCACCCCTGGCTCAGCCATGGGTGCCGCTTCTGGCTGTGGCTGACAACGGGCATGGTCACGCGCGCTTGGGTGGCCGTGCATCGCAAACATCACGCCCAGTGCGAACGCGCGGGCGATCCGCACAGTCCGCAAGTGTTCGGGCTCTGGCGCGTGCTCACCCAAGGCACCGAGCTCTACCAACGTGAAGCGCGTTGTCCCGCCACGCTGGCGCGCTATGGCGCCGGCACGCCGGACGACTGGCTCGAGCGTCATCTGTATGCGCGCTACGTGTGGCAAGGCGTGGGCCTGCTCTTGCTGATCGATCTGGCGCTGTTCGGCGTTCTCGGCGCCACGGCCTGGGCGATCCAGATGCTGTGGATCCCCGTGTGCGCGGCGGGCCTGGTCAACGGCCTCGGTCACGCCCGCGGCTACCGCAATTTCGACTTGCCCAACGCCGCGACCAATCTCCTGCCCTGGGGCCTGTTCATCGGTGGCGAAGAACTGCACAACAACCATCACGCCTTTCCCACCGCAGCCAAACTGTCCTGGCGCTGGTTCGAGTGCGACATCGGCTGGGCTTATGTGTGCCTGTTGCGCGGACTCGGGCTGGTCCAGGTGCGCGCCATCGCGCCAATCTTGCCGCCGCCAGGCGCGCCCGCGACACCGGATGCGACCACGCTGGCAGCCTTCCACACCTACCGTTACCCGCTGGCGCGGGCCTACGGCATCATGGTGGTGCGGGCCGGCCGTGCGCTCGCCGCCGGTGGCGGTCAGGCCGAGCGCCGCGTCGTGCGCCTGTTCAGGCGCGAGCCCGGGCGATTGAACCCCAGCGAGCAAGCCAGCCTGGCGCCGCTGCTGGCGCGCGACCCGGCGCTGGCCACGCTCCAGGCCATGCGCCTGGAGTTGGCGTGCTTGTGGGAACAGCGCGGCGGCGCACCGGATCTGTTACCCCGCCTGGCCGACTGGTGCGAACGTGCTGAAGCGGCGGGCATCCCGGCCTTGCGCCAGTTCGCGTCCCGACTGCGTTCCTTGGGCGCAGTAGGGTGCGCCCCTGGTTCTGGCAAAGGCCTATCGTGAAGCTGCCGTCATGTCGGCGGCGTTTCTTGCGGAGGTCACCATGAACACGATTTCTCACCCCGACCGAATGGCGGCGCGCGCGCCCCCAGCCGAGCCCGACACGGTCGAGGCCGCGGCCCGCGCAGGCGTGCGTTTCGACGGACGCTCTTATTGTTTTCGCGAATTCCGCTACGACCATTTGGACGACGCCCTGGCCTATGCCCGCCATGTGCGCACCCACCCCGCGGCAGGCGACAGTGACGATCCGGGCCCCTTGCTTGATCGTTCGAATCAGCCCACGCCCGGCCAGGACGCATCGATGGCGGCATTGAACATCACCTACGATGGCCGGCAATACCGTTTCGGCCCTTACCGTTACGATCACTTTCTCGACGCGGCCCACTACGCCTTGCGCCAGATGCCATCGCTCGCCCAGGCCGTGCCCGTCCCGGCTGAGCGCATGACGGCACAGGAAAGGCATGTCGAAGACGTGCTCGACGGCGCATTGGCGGCGACTTTTCCGGCCAGTGATCCCGTGTCGATCACGCCGGTGAAGCGCGAGGCGCCGCGCAAGCCTGGCCCGTCCGAGGCTTGAGCCGGCGCCGCCTCCCGCCTGCCCGGCTGGTTCCGGCACAGCGCATAGTGCGCGCTGCGCGGCGGCGTGCGGCTTGCGCTGCGGAAGCGCTACATCACCATGATGGTTGAGATAGGGGAGGCGCTCAGCGCAAGGCCGGGCATGGCCCGGCGTGGCGGCGCGTGCAAAGCGCAAAGCGGCGTTCCCTACCCCTTCGCGGCGCAGCAAATATGTTGGTGTGCGCCGCTTGAAAAGCCCTCCATATACTCCATCTGGAGTATGCAGGGAGGACAAAGCCATGAATATCCTTGAAGCACGGGAAAAGCTGCCTGACAGCGACAAAGTCACGGTCAATCTGGGTCTGGTGGACCTGGCCCAGATGGACTTGCTGGTGCGGGAAGCCTTCTATACCAACCGGACCGACTTCGTCCGTACGGCGATCCGCAACCAATTGCTGCGACACGCCGACGCGATTCGCGATGCGGCGCAGCGCAAGCATTTTGTGATGGGCTTGCAACGCTACTCGCGTGCCGACCTCGAACATGCCGTGGCCGCTGGCACGCGGCTGGAAATTCACGTGCTGGGATTGGCCGCGCTGGACGACGACGTCAGTCCCGAGTTGGCGCGCGCGGCCATCTCCTCTCTCCATGTCCTTGGCGCCTTCGTTGCTGCGCCAGCCGTCAAACAGGCGCTGAACGACCGCCTGCACACTTGAAACAAGGAGTCATGATGAAACCATTCGAGAATTTTATCGAGCAAATGCACGTTGCGGCGCAGCGCGCGCGGCAGAACGATCCGTTGGGCGCGTCCGAGCTGGTGCAACAGGCCTTGAACGCATCCGGTCTGCTGCCTGAGCTGCACCGGCGCGCGCCGCGGGGACGCGCAGCGACGCCGCGGGCCGACAAGCCCATGGTGGATCTGAACGCCGTGCCGGACTGGGTGTCCAAAGTGCAGACGGGGCCGTTCTCCAGGGCTGGCAAAGCGGCCGGGCCCGATCCGCGCGCCCCCGGCGAATTTCTCGAAAGCCGCTTTACGGCGGAGCAGGGCACGCGCCGCTACAAGCTGTACGTGCCGTCCAAGGCGCCGGCGGGGCCGCGCCCCTTGATCGTCATGCTGCATGGCTGCACGCAAAACCCGGACGATTTCGCCGCTGGCACCGCCATGAACGTGTTGGCCGAGACACATGCTTGCTTCGTTTTGTATCCCGAGCAATCGCGCTCGGCGAACGCCACCCAATGCTGGAACTGGTTCGAGGCAGAGCATCAGCAGCGCGGCGCCGGCGAGCCAGCGCTGCTGGCGGCGCTGACGCGGCAGATCGTCCAGACCCGGCCCATCGATCCACAACGCATTTATGTGGCGGGCCTGTCGGCAGGCGGCGCGATGGCCGCCATCCTGGGGCTGGCCTATCCCGAGCTGTACGCTGCGGTCGGCGTCCATTCCGGGCTGGCCGCCGGCAGCGCGCGCGATCTGATCACGGGGCTGGCGGCGATGAAAAAGGCGCCCGCCAAGGCCCGCGCCGGGGGCAAGACGGTGCGCCGGCCGTCGCGGCCGGTGCCGGTGATTGTCTTTCACGGCGACCGCGACGAGGTCGTGCATTTGCACAATGGCGGCGCCGTCTTGCAGCAGTTCCTCGATTGCACGCCGGACGCCGCGCTGCAGCGGCGCCAACAGCGCGTGCAGCAGCCGGACGGGCGCGGCTACACGCAAACGGCGCTGCTGACCAGCGGCGGGCGCAGCGTGGCTGAATTTTGGGAATTGCACGGGGCCGGCCATGCCTGGTCTGGCGGCAACCCTGCCGGGACCTTTACCGATCCCGCCGGGCCCGACGCTTCAGCCGAAATGCTGCGATTTTTCTTTTCGCAATCGAATGGCGCATCGTCGCGTCAGACATGAAAAGGCCCGGAGCACGGCCGGGCTCCGCTTCTCCCATCCTGTGTACGTAAGCAAGTCTCCAGCGGAGACTTTGGCCCGAGAGGGATGCTATCTTTCGAATTGTAAAGGAGGGATGAGAGGTGGGATGGCGGCTGTTGAGCAATCATCTTCATTCGAGAGTCCTACGGACACCGCTTCCGCCAAGATCGACTAAAGGTACCCCAGCAATGGGGTATTTTTTTGTCCGCTTCCATACGACGCGCTTCGCGTCGTCCGAACCTCGTTTAGAGGCACCCGTCGCAAGCGCGCGCGTGCCTGCTCCGTTCAAAAAAAATTCCATCTTTCGTATGAGGTCGGCGTTGACTCCTGTCAATGCTGGAATTGTCGGCGGCATTAATTTAGCCGTTGAAGAATTTCTGCATGGATACGGAGGGTGTGGATGAACGGAAGCCAGGTCTTAGCGGAAGTAGCCTCGTCTGTATTCGGTTCGGATTCCCAGCACCATCGGCTCCTGCGCCTGGATTTTCCTCGCTCCGATGGACCCGATCAGATTCTTCTCCCAAACATGCTGAATGCGCATGAAGAGGTCTCGCGAGGATTTCGCATCGAAGTCGAGGCCCTATCTGATGATGCGCGGATCCCGCTGAAGGCAATGATGGGGAAGATGGTCACGATTTCGCTGGTGCGCGAAGACGGTTCGTTGCGCTACTTCAATGGTTATGTGACTGAATTCCGCTTTCTGCGAGCGGATGGAGGCTTTGCCTTCTATCACTTCGTGCTGGAGCCTTGGCTGGCATTTGCGCGCCTCCACAAGGACTGCATTTCCTTCCACAACAGGAACGTGCGCGAAATCACCGAGCTGAGCTTTGCAAAATATCGGCAGGCCGATTGGCGTCTGCTGATTTATGGAGAGGATCCGAAGCTGACCTGCGCCAACCAGTACAACGAGACTGACTGGAATCATTTACATCGGCGTTGGGAAGACTTGGGCCTCTACTACTGGTATGAGCATCGCGCCGATGGTCATACGCTCATTCTTTCCGACAATAGCCACCTGGCCGAGCCGATCGATGCGACGCGTTTCGACGGTCCAGACGTAATTCAATTTCAGAACCTTGCTGGTTCAGAGGAAGGAGACGGCATCCGCGAGTGGAACGCTGTACGACGTCTCGGTAGCGCCAAGACAAGCCTGGCGAGCTTTAACTACAAGAGTCCGACGCCGCAACAGGCGGGCATTGAATCGCTGAATGAGCAAGGCGACGTTTTTCAGTACGAAATCTACGAAGACACTGGTTCGTATGGATTCAAGGACCGGGACGATGGCGAGCGCATCGCCAAGCAGCGGATGGAAGAACTGGATAAGGATCGCCAGTTTTTCGAGGGCGAGAGCAATCATCGAACGCTCGCGCCGGGCCGGACGTTCAAACTGGGCGGCCATTTCAGCGGCGAACCAAGGCCTTATCGACGCGATGAAGCAGCGCGCTCGAGCATTGCAAATCGCGACTACTTGGTCCTCAGCGTCGATCATGTTGCAAGCAATAACTACCCAGCGGGGCTGGGTGCTGTCTCTTCATATGAGAACAGCTTTACTTGCGTGCGCAAGGACATTCGCTGGCGCCCAGGACGAAATTTCAACACTGAACGTTGTCCTGATCCGGGAATTCAAACCGCAACCGTCGTCGGGCCTGACGGTGCTGAGATTCATACGGATGAATTGGGTCGCGTAAGAGTGCAATTCCATTGGGATCGGCTCGGTAATAGTGATCAAAACAGTTCGCCTTGGTTGCGCGTCATGACCCCAGGCGCTGGAAACGAATTCGGTCACATTCGGCTTCCAAGAGTGGGTGAGGAGGTTGCAGTCGTCTTCCTGGATGGGAATATCGATCATCCCGTCATCCTTGGTTCGTTCTACAACGCAAGGCACGCACCGCCTTGGAACCTGGATGAACAGATGGCCCTTTCCGGGATTCGCAGTCGTGAACTCGGTGGATCTGAACGCGGCAATCAACTCATATTTGACGATACGCGCGCCTCAATTCAGACTTTGCTGAGAAGCGACCATTTGTCTAGTCAGCTCGCGCTTGGCAATATCGGACGCATTGAAGGCACGGAAGGGCGCAAGGAGACGCGCGGCGAAGGTTGGGAATTGCGCTCGGACGGGCATGGCATTGCGCGGGCCGCTCGCGGGATCTTGATAACGACCGAAACCAGGCAGGACGCACGCGGCCCGATCAAAGACATGGGCGAGACCAGCGGACGGTTGGCGGCGGCGGCCGAATTGCACCAGGTCTTGGCGGACGCTGCAAAGAAAAACGGCGCGCAAGACGCTAGTGGGGATCAAGCTGAGACTCTCGCAGCCATTCAAGCGCAGAACGCTGCCATCGAAGGATTAAACTCGAATCGAGGCAACTTTCCAGAAATCGCAAAGCCGCACCTTGTGCTGTCCAGCCCGGCTGGCATCGCCACAACCACCGCCAATTCGACTCATATAGCTAGCGACTTGGATACTTCGCTTACGTCCGGCAAGAGTGTTTCTATCGCAGCGGGACATGGATTCTTCGCAAGTGTTCGTCAAGCATTTCGGCTCTTTGTGCAACGGGCCGGGATGAAGTTGATCGCAGCGGCCGGTGACATTGACGTAAGCGCTCTGACGGACAGCATCCATTTACTCGCTAAGCTGAATATTACGCAGACAGCCAATCGAGTCTTTATAAGCGCAAAGGATGAAATTGTGATCAATGGCGGTGGCAGTTATGCGCGGTTCGGCTCTGGCGGTATTGAGGTTGGGACCAAAGGGAATTTTTTCTTCCATGCGGCGTCTCACGAGTTCAATGGTGCCAAGAGCATGCCGGTTCCAGATCTAAAGAATAGTGCGGAAGACCTGGTGATGAGCGGAGATCTGCATTTGGAGTACGTCGACGCAGATGACGCCCCTTTGCAACACGATCCTATTGAGGCTCACGCATGGGACGGACAAAAGCACTCTGGCACGTTGGATGGTGCTGGACAGATGGTTATTAAGAATGTAGCTCGCGGATCGTTCCGCGCGGATCAGAAGAGACGCAAGTAAAGGGAGCAATGATGTCTACGCAAACCAAGAGCGAAAGCTGTGATGTGGTCGTGCAAGAGCATCACATCGACCTTCCCGGTGAAACCGTCGAATGCTGGATCCGCGGCAGTACCGGAAAGTTGAAGGTGATATTGCGCAAACATCGTGATGTCGTCTTCGATATCCACCTTGGCAATGGCAAGAGCTATACGCTTGAAGCGACGGAATCTGATTTCTACAACGCACGCGACAAGAAGATTGTCTTGGCTGCGCAGCATGCCAAGGTGATGTTCAAGGATGGCGAGCGAATGCATGTATGGGTTAGCAGAAACTTTCGCGGTTCGCTTCTCGTGAAATGCGATGGTCATCTGGTTTCGAATGTCACCCCGAACGAGTGGGACAAACACTGTCATTCAGATGACCCCAAAGAAAAGCCGGTCCCTCTCATTGTTGCTATTGCCAATCCTGCGCCTGCGGCGAAATCGACCGCAATCGAGAATGTAAGCAGGTCAGCAAGCCAGCCTGAAGAAGTACAGTCGGTTCACATTCAGGAAGTATCGAAGGAAGGTGCGCCACCTTGGCTGATTCGGTGGATTGGAGAAGGTGGGGAATCCTTGCACCTTGATCCCGATGACATCATCACACGCAATTGGATTATTGCTCAGTTGGCGGGGACTGGCGGGTATGTTTTCGACAATCATGCCTGGATTAAGGAACTCATCGGTTGCAGATTTCATCTGCAGAGAGTGGTTCATAAATCAGGCCCAAAAATATATTTGGTCTTCAACGGGAATAGCAAACTTCGGGAGTTGATGTCGGCCACCAAGTACGGATTAAAGCATGCCAAGGTCATGAAGATCACCGGCGGTGCAGGTGGCGTGAAACAGGCATGGGATACAGCGAAGGGAGCGGCCAAGGATTCAATGAAAGCCTTCGCGCAAGAAGAAGGCAGGATGGTCGTGAAGGGGGCAGGTGTAGCCGTCTTCTTTGCCATCGCTCTTGATACTGCCGAATGGTACAAAGATTATGTTGAAATTGATGAGCACGGGAATCATAGGAAGGATTTTTGCGACCTCTTAGCAAAAATCGGCACAGACTTGGTTAAAGCTGGATTGGCCGCAGCTTTGACAACGGCTTCAGTCGCAGCCATTTTCGGAATTGCTACCATGCTTGGTGCGACCATTGCTGCGCCGGTTGTTCTAGTTGTTGCGGGTACGATTGCAATTAGTGTTGCATGGGCATTTGGCGTTGACAAACTTGACAAGGCGGTCAGTCACGCATTGGGCGAAAGCGATACCACTTCCTGGCTCGCTAAGAAATTCCGAGAAACGGCTGAATATCTTTCACGCTCTACCAAGGACCTTCGCTACACAGACTACCCGCGAATTCAGATGGTTAGGTGAGGAGTTGCGCCATGAACAAAAAAGGAAGGTCCGCCTATGCTCCCCAGGTTGGCGACCATCTAAGAGCCTGCGTGATAACAACGTCCTTTGCAGGACTATTTCTTTCGTTGAGCGGAACTTTTTTTATGTGGGCTGGGACTGATTCATTCAAGTGCTCTACTGCCGTCTGGAAAACGTCATTGGCGATTAACTTCGCGATGTTTATTTTGGCTTGGCTGGTGTATCTCCCATTTAGGAAAACAGACAAGCTCTTGTGTAATGGTTTGTTGGCAATTCTAGCTATATTGTGCATATTTTGGGTTTTTGGCGCCGCGATGTTTTACTTCTATTTCCTGTTCGCTCCAATGAAAGTTTATATACGAGCGCCGGTCCTAATTGGAGTTACAGCCAGCTTGCTCCATCGAGCTTACCTCACAATTGGCGACATCAATGACGCGTTTCAAAAGAATCACGGACTGTTTGATCGAATGTATCGGGATGAGGGCGCGAATATTTCATTTACGCGCGACGCGGTCGGCTTGTTGGAGAAAGCCAGACGGGATCGGAATCCGTTCAGGACAGTCCATATGTACGCTGCTTTATTCATAGCTCCGTTTGTATTGGTGTTGAACAGATTGTTCACTCCAATTCTTGGCGATGGTCACGGAGTATTCTTGGTGACCTCCTTTCTCGCGGTTCCTATACTTCAATGGGGGGTTGGGCCTTTAGTTCAGACCGCCGTGACGATGATCTACTATCCGATCAAGCTAGAACGGGAGACGGGAAAACAGGTTCTGCTAAAGAATTGGTGATGAAAATGAAATGCACGAGCTCCGCAGCTCTGACAGCTGTATTGTTTTTTGTGGCGACAATGTCAACACCATCCCACCGCGATGCGATTTGATTATCTGAGGTGACTCAATACCTGATGTTCCGAATGATCCGATCTTAGGTCCTGCTCTCGTTTCTCGGAGGACCGAATGCCACATACGGATGCAATTCAAGCACCAGGTGTCGGTGCTACGCACGGTGAAACTGGGATCGAAATTGACAGGCTTGATGTTTCCGAAACTTGGAAGAGGCGCTTCAAATGGAGCAAAAAGGCCGGTGGGCCATCGTTGAAAGATTTGAAGTCTATGTCATCGGAAGATCGTTTCGGGTTGCGCTTATTTGGCCCCTTTTACTATGTCGCCAAGGGCATGTGGAGAATGGCAATCTCCCTGCTAGTCGTTAGCTTTGCCGTCGTGCTTACTCTTCAATTCATGCTAATAGCGTTAGGTCTCGAGGAGATCGCTAGGGCACTC
>NZ_JAKLTS010000012.1 GCF_022012445.1 Massilia sp. TS11 | reverse complement strand
TTTTTCTCGAGAGAAAAATGGGGTCTGACCCCGATTTGTTTGCGCGGCACTATTGGATGAATTGCTGCCACAGGCGGTCGAGTGATTCGCCGCTCGCTTCGGCCCACACGGCTTCGCTGTACTTGTCGTCGCGGATGGCGCTGGCCAGGCGGCGGATGATGTCCTTGTCCTTGTTCAGCACGATCCAGTGCAGGAAGCTGGCCGTCACTTCATTGCCGGCCAGGTAGCCGCGTTGGCGCAGGTCGACCCGGTTCTCCTGCAGCCAGTAGAAAAAGGGCTGGCTGGCGCTGTAGCCGCTCAGGTGGCCATCGGCGTCCAGCCGCAGGCGCGGGCCGAGGTCTTTGGCGAACTGCACGTGGCTGACATAGTCGGCGATGCCTTCGAGTAGCCATTTGCCCTCGGGTAGGTCGTGCTGGTAGAGGTGGGTCAGGTCGTGGATCAGCAGGGTCTCGGCCTGGGCCGGGGCGGTGCCGGCGGTCAGGTGGATCACGCCCTCGCGCACATAGGACAGGGCGCCGTCCTCGCGCGCGGCCGGTTCGAACACGATGCGCACGCGCTCGAGCGTGGCGCCGCGCCGGGGGCCGTAGAGCAGGGTGTTCACGCGCGGCCCCCATTCGGCCACCAGCTGCTGGGCGCGGCTGGCGAGGGCCTTGGCCTGGGGTGCGCGGCTCAGGTCGGTATCGACGCTGACCACGGCGCTTGCCGGGCCAGCCAGAGTCAGTAGCAGGGCGGCCTTAACTGCCGCGATACGTGGCATACGACCAGGGCGTGACAACCAGGGGGACGTGGTAGTTTTGACTTGCATCGGCGATTCCGAAGGCGATGGTGACCCGGTCGATGAATCGCGGCTCAGGCAGGGTCTGGCCTTGGGCGGCGAAATAGTCGCCGGCGTGGAACACGAGTTCGTACTGGCCGACCTGCAGGGCCTCGCCCTCGAGCAGCGGGGCGTCGCAACGGCCGTCATGGTTGGTGACGGCGGTTTTGATCAGGCTGCGTGCGCCTTCGCGCACGGCATACAGTTCGAGGCTGACCCCGGCGCCCGGCTTGCCGAGCGTGGTGTCGAGGACGTGCGTACTCAGTTTTCCCATGATGCGTGTATATGCGGTAATGAATGGCCTTATTCTGAACATCATATACGCGCCGCAGGCTTGGCTTATATGATACGCCGTATGATGACTAATCAAAATCCCTATCCCCGCGACCTGATCGGTTATGGCAGGACCCCGCCGCACGCGCGCTGGCCGGGCGGCGCCCGTATCGCCGTGCAGTTCGTCCTCAATTACGAGGAGGGCGGCGAGAATTGTGTGCTGCACGGCGACCCGGCCTCGGAGACTTTCCTGTCCGAGATCATCGGCGCCCAGGCCTTCCCGAACCGCCACATGAGCATGGAGTCGCTGTATGAATACGGCTCGCGCGCCGGGGTCTGGCGTCTGCTGCGCATGTTCGAGGAGCGCGGCCTGCCGCTGACCGTCTTTGGCGTGGCCATGGCCCTGCAGCGCCATCCAGATGTGACCGCGGCCTTCCGCGAACTGGGCCACGAGATCGCCTGCCACGGCCTGCGCTGGATCTCTTACCAGAACGTGGACGAGGCGACCGAGCGCGCCCACCTGCGCGAGGCGGTCGACATCATCCGCGATCTGACTGGCGCGGCTCCGCTTGGCTGGTACACGGGCCGCGATTCGCCCAACACGCGCCGCCTCGTCGTCGAGCATGGCGGCTTCACTTACGATGCTGACTATTACGGCGACGATCTGCCTTTCTTCACGGCGGTGGCGCACACCGGCCCGGACGGGCAGCCGGCCGTCAAGCAGCATCTGGTCGTGCCCTACACGCTGGACACGAACGACATGCGCTTTGCCGCCATGCAGGGCTTCAACTCGGGCACCCAGTTCTTCGATTACGTGAAGGACGCGTTCGACGTCCTCTACGCCGAGGGCGACCCGGCCGGCCTGGACCGCCCCAAGATGCTGTCGATCGGCCTGCACTGCCGTCTGATCGGGCGGCCGGCGCGGGCGGCGGCGCTGGCGCGCTTCCTCGATTACATCCAGGCCCACGACGGGGTGTGGATCACGCGCCGTATCGATATCGCCGAGCACTGGTGGCGCACCCATCGCACATCGTAATTCGCATATAACCGAAATAATGCGATTCTTATAGTCAGCTTGACCGTGGGTGCTAGGCTTGCGAGCATGGGAGAGACTGTGATGAACACACCGCAAGCGATTCGCTATTACCACCGCGGCCGCGTGGAAGAGGTGCGCGACGCCGCGCCCACGCGCACCGTGCTGCAGCACCTGCGCGAGGACCGCCATTGCACCGGCACCAAGGAAGGCTGTGCCGAGGGCGATTGCGGGGCCTGCACGGTGGTGGTCGGCTCGCTCGAGGATGGCAAGCTCGCGCTGCAGGCGGTCAATGCCTGCATCCAGCTCTTGCCCAGCCTCGACGGCAAGGCCTTGTTCACGGTCGAGGATGTGGCCCTGCCCGACGGGCGCCTGCATCCGGTCCAGCAGGCCCTGGTCGATTGCCACGGCTCGCAGTGCGGCTTCTGCACGCCGGGCTTCGTGATGTCGCTGTGGGCCATGTATCAGCAGCAGGCCGGCGCCTGCCCGAGCCGCGCCGAGATCGACGATGCGCTGTCGGGCAATCTGTGCCGCTGCACCGGCTACCGGCCGATCATCGACGCCGCCCAGCGCATGGTGGAACTGCCGCCGGCCGCTTTCGACGCGGCAGCCGTGGTGGCGGCCCTGCAGCCGCTGCAGCGCACGACTCAGGCCAGCTTTGGCAATGCCGCCGCTGTCTGCCATGTGCCGCGCACGCTGGCGGAACTGGTCGCCCTGCGCGCGGCCGAACCGCAGGCCGTGCTGGTGGCCGGCTCCACCGATGTCGGCCTGTGGATCACCAAGCAGATGCGCGAGCTTGGCAACCTGATCCTGCTCGGCCAGGTGGCCGAGCTCAAACGCATCCAGGTGGCTGAAGGCATGCTGGAGATCGGCGCGGGCGCCACCCTGAACGCGGCCTATGCAGCTGTGTGCGAACACTATCCGGAGCTGCGCGAACTGTGGCAGCGCTTTGCCTCGCGCCCGATCCGCAATGCCGGCACCCTGGGCGGGAACGTGGCCAATGGCTCGCCGATCGGCGACTCCATGCCCTGGCTGATTGCGCTCGGCGCCCAGGTGCTGCTGCGCGGGCCGGCTGGCCAGCGCGTGCTGGCGCTGGAGGACTTCTACCTCGGCTACCAGCAGAAGGACCTGCAGGCGGGAGAATTTGTGGAAGCCGTGCGGGTGCCGCTGCCGCGCGCGCAGCGCGTGCTGCGCACCTACAAACTGGCCAAGCGCTTCGATCAGGATATTTCGGCCGTGTGTGCGGCCTTCGCGCTCGATTTTGCGGGCGACACCATCAGCGCGGCGCGCATCGCCCTCGGTGGCATGGCGGCCACGCCCAAGCGTGCCGCGGCGACCGAGGCGGCACTGGTCGGCCAGCCCTGGTCCGAGGCCGTGCTGGCGCGCGCCATGGAAGCGCTGGGCGAGGATTACACGCCGCTCAGCGACATGCGTGCCTCGAGCAGCTATCGGCTGACGGCGGCGCGCAATCTGCTGCGCCGTTTCTGGTTCGAGACGCGCCGCGAGAACCCGCTGCCGGCCGATGCCGTCAATGCCTTTGCCGTGCGCGCCTGAGGAGGAACCATGAACGCTCCCGACGCCAAGACCGCGCCCTGGACCGGTGTGCATGTGCCGCGTGCGCACGAATCGGCCGCCCTGCATGTGCTGGGTCAGGCCAATTACACCGACGATGTGCCGGAGCTGCAGGGTACCCTGCATGCGGCCCTGGGCCTGTCCGCGCGCGCCCATGCGCGCATCCGCGCGATCGACCTGAGCGCCGTGCGCGCTGCCGCCGGTGTGGTGGATGTGATCCTGGCCAGCGATATCCCCGGCGCCAATGACTGCGGGCCGATCATCCATGACGATCCGATCCTCGCCGATGGCGTGGTCCAGTATGTGGGCCAGCCGGTGTTCATCGTGGTGGCGCAGTCGCATGCGCAGGCGCGCCGTGCCGCGCGCCTGGCGCAGATCGACTATGAAGACCTGCCCGCGATTCTGACGCCGCAGCAGGCCAAGGCGGCCCAGTCCTATGTGTTGCCGCCGATGCATCTGGCACGCGGCGACGCCCAGGCCGCGTTCGAGGCGGCGCCGCGCAAGCTCGCAGGTGAGCTGTATGTCGGCGGCCAGGAGCAGTTCTATCTCGAAGGGCAGATCGCCTACGCCATGCCGCAGGAAGGGCAGGGCATGCGCGTGCTCTCTTCGACCCAGCATCCGAGCGAGATGCAGCATGTGGTCGCGCATGCGCTCGCCGTCCCCTCGCACGCGGTGGTGGTGGAGTGCCGCCGCATGGGCGGCGGCTTTGGCGGCAAGGAGTCGCAGTCGGCCCTGTGGTGCGCGGCGGCGGCGATTGCGGGGGCGCGTCTGCGCCGTCCGGTCAAGCTGCGTGCCGACCGCGATGACGACATGCTCGTCACCGGCAAGCGCCACTGCTTCTGGTACGAATACGAGATCGGCTTTGACGACAGCGGCAAGATCCTGGCGGCCAAGGTCGACATGGTTTCGCGCGCCGGCTTCTCGGCCGACTTGTCCGGCCCCGTCGCCACGCGCGCCGTCTGCCATTACGACAACGCCTACTATCTGTCGGACGTGGACATCCGCGCTGCCTGCGGCAAGACCAATACGCAGTCGAACACCGCCTTCCGCGGCTTCGGCGGTCCGCAGGGCGCCATCGCCATCGAGTATGCGATCGACGAAATCGCGCGCACGCTCGGCATCGATGCACTCGACGTCCGGCGCCGCAATTTCTACGGGGTCGAGCGCGACAATGTCACGCCCTATGGCCAGCGCATTGTCGACAATGTGCTGCACCCGCTGGTGGCCGAACTGGAAGCGAGCAGCGACTACCGCGCGCGGCGCGAAGCCATCACCCGCTTCAATGCCGCCAGCCCGGTGCTGAAGAAGGGCCTGGCCTTGACGCCGGTGAAATTCGGGATCGCCTTCAATGTCACCCACCTGAATCAGGCGGGCGCGCTCGTGCATGTCTATCTCGATGGCTCGGTCATGGTCAACCATGGCGGCACCGAGATGGGGCAGGGCATCCACACCAAGGTGGCCCAGGTGGTCGCGCATGAATTGGGGCTGGACCTGGAGCGCGTGCGCATCGCCGCCACCGACACCAGCAAGGTGGCCAATACCTCGGCCACGGCGGCGTCCACGGGCGCCGACCTGAATGGCAAGGCGGCCCAGGATGCCGCGCGCCAGATCCGCCAGCGCCTGGCCGCCTTCGCCGCGCGCCAGCATGGCGTGGACCCGGACAGCGTGGGCTTTTCGGCCAATGCGGTGCAGGTGGCGGACAAGTCGATCCCGTTTGCCACCCTCGTGCATCAGGCCTATCTGGCGCGCGTGCAGCTGTGGTCGGACGGCTTTTACGCCACGCCCCATCTGCACTGGGACCCGAAGACGATGAGCGGGCATCCGTTCTCCTACTTCGCTTATGGGGCGGCGGTGGCAGAAGTGGTGGTCGATACCCTGACCGGCGAATGGAAGCTGCTGCGCGCCGATGCCCTGTATGACGCGGGCCGCTCGCTCAATCCGGCCATCGATATCGGCCAGGTGGAGGGTGCCTTCATCCAGGGCATGGGCTGGCTGACCACCGAGGAATTGTGGTGGAACGCGCAGGGCCGGCTGATGACGCACGCACCCTCGACCTACAAGATTCCCGGTGTGTCGGACTGTCCGGCCGACTTCCGCGTGCGCCTGTTCGAGAACGCCAATGTGGAGGACAGCATCCACCGCTCCAAGGCCGTGGGCGAGCCGCCGCTGCTGCTGCCGTTCTCGGTTTTCTTCGCCCTGCGCGACGCGATTTCGAGCGTCGGCGGGCACCGTGTGCACCCGCCGCTGAACGCCCCCGCCACCAGCGAGGCGATTTTGCAGGCCATCGAGGCGGTTCGTCCGCACTGAACATGGAAGCCTGGTTGTCCGCGCCCCTGCAAGGCGCCGCCGTGCTGGTCACGGTGGCGCGCGTCGAAGGCTCCGGTCCGCGTGAGCCGGGGGCCTGCATGCGCGTTTCGGCCGCTGCGGTGGTCGACACCATCGGCGGCGGTCACCTGGAACTGCAGGCGATCGCAACGGCGCGCACCATGCTGGCCGATGGGCGCGAGCGCCATCTGGAACGCTATGCGCTGGGCCCGAGCCTGGGCCAGTGCTGCGGCGGAGTCGTGCATCTGGTGTTCGAACGCATCGAGGCGGACCTGCTGGCCACGATCCGGCCGGGCGACTGGCGCCTGCTGGCCCTGGATGGCGCCTGCGAACGGCGCACCATGGCCGATGCGCCGCCGTTCGATCCGGCGCGCGGCAGCCACTTGTTACAGGAGCAGGACGGGCGCCGCTGGTTCGCCCAGCTGGTGCCGGCCGTGCCGAATACGCTGCTGCTGTTTGGCGCGGGCCATGTGGGCGCGGCCCTGGTGCGCGCACTGGCGCCTTTGCCCTGCCGCGTGCTGTGGGTCGACGAGCGTGAGGAGTTGTTCCCGTCCACGCTGCCGGCCAATGTGCAGGTCGAGGCGACCGACACCCCGGAAGCCGTGGTCGCAGCCGCCCCGGACGGGGCCGACTTTCTCGTCATGACCCACAGCCATGCGCTCGACCAGCGCCTGGCCGAAGCGATTCTGCTGCGCTCCGCGTCCGGCTGGTTCGGCCTGATCGGCTCGCACACCAAGCGCAAGCAGTTCGAGCACCGGCTGCTGGCGCGCGGGGTTGACCCGGCGCGGCTGGCGGCCATGGCCTGCCCGATCGGCCTGCCCGGCATCACGGGCAAACAACCGGCCGTGATTGCGGCGGCCGTGGCGGCCCAGCTACTGCAGCTGTGGGAAGCACGCCAGACGCAGCGGAACACTGGCGCCGCGCCGATCCGGCTGGTAGCCTCTCGACAGACTTAAGAGATTTCTCATGCAAGATACCCCCCAGGTGCAAGCCTACCGCGCGAGCTTGCTGCACTTCCACGCCGATCCTGCCCAGACGGAGGAGGCCGCCGCTTACCATGCGGACGGCCTGCTGCTGGTCGCCGACGGCAAGGTGGTGGCGGCCGGCGACTTCGCCGCGCTCGCGCCGACGCTCGCGCCGGGCACCGTGGTGCACAACTACCAGGGCAAGCTGATCACGCCGGGTTTCATCGATACCCACGTGCATTACCCGCAGACCGATATGATCGCCTCGCCGGCGCCCGGCCTGCTGCCCTGGCTCGACACCTACACCTTCCCGACCGAGCGCCGCTTTGCCGATCCGGTCCATGCGCGCACGGTGGCCGAGGCCTTCCTCGATGAGCTGCTGCGCAATGGCACCACCACGGCCATGGTGTATTGCACCGTGCATCCGGAATCGGTCGATGCCTTCTTCGCGGCGGCGGCGGCGCGCAATCTGCGCATGGTGGCGGGCAAGGTGCTGATGGACCGGCACAGCCCCGACTTCCTGCGCGACACGGCCGAGCAGGGCGCGCGCGAGAGCGAGGCCCTGATCCAGCGCTGGCACAAGCAGGGCCGCGCCCTGTATGCGATCACGCCGCGCTTCGCCCCGACCTCGACGCCCGAACAGCTGGCCCTGGCCGGCGAACTGGCGCGCGCCTATCCGGACACCTTCCTGCAAACCCATGTGTCCGAAAATCAGGACGAGTGCGCCTGGGTGCGCCAGCTCTATCCGCAGGCCAGCAGCTACCTCGACGTCTACGACCGCGTCGGCATGCTGCGTCCGCGCGCCATGTATGGACACTGTATCTGGCTCAGCGAGGACGACCGCGCGCGCATGGCGGCCAGCGGCGCGGCCGCCGCCGTGTGCCCGACCTCCAATCTCTTCCTCGGCAGCGGCCTGTTCGATTTTGCGCGCGCCGATGCCAGCGGCATGCGTCTGTCGCTGGCCACCGATGTGGGTGGCGGCACCTCGTTCTCGATGTTGCAAACGATGAATGAAGCCTATAAAGTAGCGCGGCTTGGCGGCAGCTATCTGCCGGCGCTGCGCATGTTCTACCTGGCGACGCTGGGCGCGGCGCGCGCGATGCAGCTGGAAGGAACGATCGGCAGTTTCGCGGCCGGCGCCGAGGCCGACTTCATCGTGCTCGACCCGCGCGCGACGCCGCTGCTGGCGCGCCGCACGGCCCACAGCGCCAGTCTGGAAGAGCTGCTGTTTGCACTGGCCCTGCTGGGCGATGACCGCTGCGTGGCCGCGACCTATGTGGCGGGCCGCCCGGCCTGAGCCGGCCACCTTACGAATACTGAAAGGGATCGCATGAACAAGACCATCGTCAGCCTCCTCATCGGCGTCGCGTTTGCCGCCAGCGCCCAGGCGCGCGGCCCGCTGACCCCGAACGAACAGGCGACGGCCCGCCACTACGCCAGCCTGATCCAGGGGAATGATCCCAAGCTCGCCGAGCTGACCCTGTTCTTCACCCAGTTCCCCAAGGGCGGCGATCTGCACCACCACTATTCGGGCGCCGTCTACGCCGAACAGTATGTGGAATGGATCGACAAGAACAACTGGTGCGTGAACAAGGCCAGCTACCGGATCGAGACCAAGGCCCCGTATGAGGGTTGCCTCAGCGGTTCGGCCGTGTTTGCCGACAACGCGATGTACCGTGAGCTGCTGCAGCGCTGGTCGAGCAAGGACTTCTATAACCACAGCAGCCTGCAGTCGCCGCCGGACAAGCAGTTCTTCGATACCTTCGGCTATTTCGGCGCCGTGTCGAACACCAATTTTGACCTCGGCCTGCAGGAGATCAAGAAGCGCGCGCTGGCCGAGAACCTGGTCTATATCGAGACCATGTTCAAGGCCACGCCGATGCAGCCGGACGCCGAGTTCGACCAGGCCGTGCTCAAGCCCGGCCTCAGCGACGCCGAACTCGACAAGCTGTTCGCGGCCCAGATGGCCAAGCTCGAGCAGAACGCCAGCTTCAATAGCGCGATCGCCGACTATGTGAGCAAACTCGAGGGCTATCACAAGGGCATCGACGACGCCAATTTCACCATGCGCTACCAGACCTATTCGGTGCGCCTGCTGCCGCCGGGCCTGGTGTTCTCGTGCATGCTGTCGGGCATGAAGGCGGCCTCGAGCACGCCGCTGATCGTCGGCGTGAACATCGTCGGCGCCGAGAACGACACGGTGTCGATGCGCGACTACTCGCTGCACATGAAGATGCTGCGCTTCCTGAAGGCGCGCTATCCGAAGGTCAATCTGGCCATGCACGCGGGCGAACTGGCACTCGGCATGGTGCCGCCCGAAGGCCTGAAGTTCCATATCGACGAGGCCCTGCATGTGGCCGGCGCCCAGCGCATCGGTCACGGCATGGACCTGGCGCACGAAAGCAATGTGCTGGGCATCCTGCGCGCGATGAAGGCCAAGGGCATTCCGGTCGAAATCAATTTGACCAGCAATGACTTCATCCTCGGCATCAAGGGCGAGGCCCATCCGCTGACCCTGTACCGCAAGTACGGCGTGCCGTATGTGATCAGCACCGACGACGCGGGCGTGTCGCGCAATAATCTGTCGAACGAGTACGTGCGCTTTGCCAGCACCTACAAGCCGAGCTATGCGGAAGTGAAGGCCGCGTCCTACCGCAGCATCCAGTACGCCTTCCTCAACGATGCGGAAAAACAACGTCTGACCCGCCAACTCGATCAGCGCTTCACTAGCTTCGAAGCCATGGTTGCCAAGCTCGGCAGCAAGTAAGAGTTTGTTGAACAAGAATTCCGGCAAGAAAAACTTGCCGGAATTTCTAGTTTTCTGTGGCCTCCTTGCGACACATTTGCCCTTGCGGCCCCCGCTTTGTCGATGAATCGATTTCAGGCAGAAGGCCTGAACGTATAATCCGGTTTATCTTCCCGTACAGAAATCCCCAAAATATTTACAGCTTTAGCTGATTTTCCTTTCGTATTTATATGTAAAAGCTATAAATCCGAAAAGGAAAACATATTTGCCATGCATTTTTCACTCATGCATAGTTGGCAAATAAATGTTGGGTCTCCGTCACATTTGTTGGTGACGTCATCGACTTGACACAAAGTTTGGGGACAATGGCGGTTTGTTCAAGGCCGCAGGCCATGAAGATTTTGACGTAAGGGAGGGGGCCCCGGCGTGAGGGGGACCCGACATAACAAGCATCTATTTGGGGTTAATAATGATCGATAAAAAACGGATTCGGCTGACGAAGCTCGCGTTCGCCATGGCCATCGCGCTGTCGGCGGCACCGTCTTTTGCACAGAACACCACGTCCGCCCTCGGCGGCCGTATCACCGGCGCGGACGGCAAACCGGCCGCAGGCGCGCAGGTGCAAATCATCCACGCTGAATCGGGTTCGATCAGCAATGTGGTCACCGACGGCGAAGGCCGTTACATCGCACGCGGCCTGCGCGTGGGTGGCCCGTACACGATCGTCATCACCAAGGACGGCGTGAGCAAGAAAGAAGAAAACGTCTATGTCCAGCTGGCCGAAACGACCAATCTGGACGCTTCGCTGCAGCAGCAGATGCAAGTCGTGACGGTGACCGGCTCGGCCGCCCGTTCGGAAAAATTCTCGCGCTCGAACATGGGCGCCGTCACCAACATCGGCCAGACCGAGCTGGTGTCGCAAGCCTCGATCAACCGCAACCTGCAGGACTATGCGCGTAATGACCCGCGCGTGTCGCAGACCGACAAAGAGCGTGGCGAAATGTCGGTGGCCGGCCAGAACTCGCGCTACAACTCGCTGACCATCGACGGCGTGGCCGTGAACGATACCTTCGGTCTGGAAGCCAACGGCTCGCCGACCCTGAAGCAGCCGATCTCGATCGAAGCGATCCAGTCGGTGCAGGTCAACGTCTCGAACTACGACGTGACCCAGAAGGGCTACACGGGCGCCAACGTGAACGCCGTGACCAAGTCCGGTACCAACAACTGGAAGGGCGGCGTCTACTACGTGTTCCGTAACGACCGTCTCGCTGGCGACCGCTACAACTCGTCGAACGACACCTTCAGCCCGCCGGCCGCTTTCGAAGAATCGACCAAGGGCGTGAACTTCGGTGGCCCGCTGATCAAGGACACCCTGTTCCTGTACGCGCTGTTCGAAGAATTCAAGTCGACCCGCACGGCGCCGGCCTTCAGCCCGATCGGCGGCAACTTCACCACCGTCGGCATCACCCAGTCGCTGATCTCCTCGGCGCAGAACATCGCCAAGACCAACTACAACACCGACATCGGTACGGTGGACGTGCCCAAGGGCACCCAGCTGTCCTCGCGCGACACGCTGCTGAAGATGGACTGGAACATCAACGATTCGCACAAGGCCATGCTGCGTTATGCGAAGACCGAACAGTCGGAACCGATCTTCCCGGGCCTGTCGACCAGCGGCATCTCGCTGTCCTCGCAATGGTACAGCCAGGTCAAGTCGATCGAGACCCTGGTCGGCCAGCTGCTGTCGGACTGGACCCCGAGCTTCTCGACCGAACTGAAACTGTCCTCGCGTGACTATGACTCGGTGCCGCTGAATAACTCGCGCCTGCCGACCATCAGCCTGCAGATCACCGGCGCCCTGCCGTCGGACGCCCCGGCCGGCACCCCGACCGGTTCGCGCTTCCTGAACATCGGTACCGAGCGCTCGCGTCACTTCAACGTGCTCGGCACCAAGACCACCGACGCCTACGCCGGCGGTAACTGGTCGATTGGCGATCACGAAGTGAAGTTCGGCACCGACTACTCGTCGAACAAGATCTACAACGCCTTCCTGCAGGACGTGAACGGTAACTACACCTTCTCCTGCCAGAACAGCAGCGCCACCTACACCTACAGCTTCGGCGCGATCAACTGCGGCACCGCCACCGCCGCCCAGATCGAAGCGGCCGTGCTGGAGAACTTCCGCATCGGCCGTCCGAGCACCTACTCGGTGCAGGTGCCGATCGTCGGCGGTACGCTGAACGACGCCATCGCCCAGTTCACGCTGAAGAACACCGGCCTGTTCTTGCAGGACACCTGGAACGTCAACAGCAACCTGACCCTGACCTACGGCGTGCGCGTCGATGAACTCGGCGTGAACGGCCGTCCGAAGGCGAATGCCGCCGCTGCCGCCCCGATGGTGCCGGGCCGCTACAACGGCACCACGGCCGTGCTGCAGACCGGTGGCTTCGGTTACGACAACACCGTGACCCCGGACGGCAAGAAGCTGTTCCAGCCGCGCTTCGGCTTCAACTACAAGCTCGACACGGCGCGCGCGACCCAGATCCGCGGCGGTGCCGGCCTGTTCATGGGCGCTGCTGCCAACGTCTGGATCTCGAACATCTTCTCGAACCCGGGCGTCGCCACCCGCGTGATCGGCTGCGGCGGCTCGAACCCGGCCTGCCCGACCACTGGCGGCCTGTTCTCGGTGAATCCGGACACCCAGCCGACCCCGGCCGCCGCTACCCCGGCCGCCAACGTCGACTTCCTGGATCCGAACTTCCGTCAGCCGTCCGTGTGGAAGTCGAACCTGGCCTTCGAACATGAACTGCCGCGTTCGGACTGGTTCGGCACCCTGGTCGTCGGTGGCGAGTTCATGTACACCAAGAACAAGAACGCCATCACCTACCAATACCTGAACCTGGGCGCCCCGACCAAGACCGGTAGCGACGGCCGTGACCTGTTCTGGTCGCTGCCGGCCTACAACCCGGCCTGCTGGAACGCTTCCGGTTCGCTGTCGACGTCGGGCGCCTGCGCGGGCTCGGTGTCGAAGGCCCTGAAGAACAAGGACTTCAACAACGTGCTGCTGGCCACCAATACCGATGGCGGCCGCGGCAAGGTGTTCACCGCCTACATCAGCCGTCCGTCGGCCAAGGGCCTGAGCTGGAGCGCTTCGTACACCCGTACCGACGCTACCGAAGTGTCGCCGCTGACCTCGTCGGTGTCGAACTCGAACTGGGCCGGCCGCTCGGTGTTCAACCCGAACGAAAACGTGGAAGCCAACTCGGCCTACATGATCAAAGACCGCGTCAACATGAACCTGACCTGGTCCGAGAAATACTTCGGCAACTACTTCACCCGTCTGGGCGTGTTCTTCGAAGGCCGTAAGGGCGTGCCCTACAGCTGGACCATCAACAACGACATGAACGGTGACGGTCTCGGCGGTAACGACCTGATGTACATCCCGCGTGCTCCGGGTTCGGGCGACGTGATCTTCCAGGGTGACTCGGCCACCAGCCACGCCAACGAAGACAAGTTCTGGTCGATCGTCAACAGCATTCCTTCGCTGAAGGATGCCGCTGGCACCGTGGTCAAGCGTAACAGCGCCTTCGCCCCGTGGACCAACCAGGTCGACCTGCGCGTGACCCAGGAACTGCCGGGCCTGATGAAAGGCCACAAAGGTACCTTCCAGCTCGACTTCTTCAACTTCGGCAACCTGCTCAACAAGCGTTGGGGCCGTATCCCGGAAGTGGGCTTCCAGTCGAATGGCGGCAAGGCCCGTTCCTTCGTCGACTACGGTGGTATCGACCCGGCCAGCGGCAAGTACGTGTACATCGTGCGTTCGCTGGAAACCGTGGACCTGCGTCAAGCCAAAGGCGAGTCGCAGTGGGCCATCCAGGCGACGCTGAAGTACGACTTCTAAGTCCCTGCGGGCAACAGAAAACGGTCGGTGGCAACACCGGCCGTTTTTTTTCTCCGCGGCCGGAGTGTGCGGCCGTTTTGTTTTATCCTTGCGTGCTATGAAACCTGTCTGGCATCTGTTCGCCGCCCTGGCCCTCTCGGGCGCCGCCTGCGCGGCACCGGTCGAGATCAATCTGGTGGCGATCAACGACTTCCACGGCCATCTGGACGCGACCCGTCCGGCCCTGGTCAATCCCCAGCATCCGGGCGAGAACCAGAGCGAAGCCGGCGGCGCCGAACTGCTCGGCGCGGCCCTGCAGGCCTGGCGGCGCGAGGACCCCGATCTGCTGTTCGTCGCCGCGGGCGACCTGATCGGCGCCACGCCGGCGCTGTCGGCCATGTGGGCCGATGAACCGGCGATCGGTGTGATGAATCTGCTCGGCCTGCGCGTGTCCGCGGCCGGCAACCACGAATTCGACCAGGGCCGCCATGAGCTGCAACGCCAGCTCGAGGGCGGCTGCGCCGGCGCCACCCGCCCGGCCAAGACCTGCCGCCTCAGCGGCGAATACCGCGGCGCCCAGTTCGGCTATCTGGCTGCGAATGTGATCGAGCGCGCCAGCGGCCGCCCCTGGCTGCCTGCCTACCGCATCGAGACGGTCAAGGGCGTCAAGCTGGCCCTGATCGGCGCCGTCACGCGCGAAACGCCGAGCCTGGTGATGGGCTCGGGCATCCAGGGCCTGGACTTCACCGACGAAGCCGAGGCCATCAATCGGCTGCTGCCCGAACTGCGCGCCCAGGGCGTGCAGGCCTTCGTGGTGCTGATCCACGAAGGCGGCGGCACCCGCGAAACCTATAACCAGGCCGATTGCGGCAAGCTCGAAGGCCCGATCGTGCCGATCGTCAAACGCCTCGATCCGGCCATCAAACTGGTCATCAGCGGCCACACCCACCGCGCCTACCTGTGCAATGTGGACGGGCGCGTCGTGACCCAGGCCGCCAAGGGCGGGCAGATGCTGTCGCGGATCCGCCTGACGCTCGACGACAGCGACGGCCAGGTGCGCGCCGTGCAGGCCAGCAATGTGCTGCTGCAGCCGGGCCAGTACGCGCCCGATCCGCGCATCACGGCCTATCTGGCCCAGGTGCGGACGGCCAGCGCGGCCGCCCTGGCCCAGCCGGTGGCGCGCGTGGCCGTCAACCGCATCGAGCGCGTGCCCAGCGCGGCCGGCGAATCGCGCCTCGGCAGCCTGGTCGCCGACGCCCTGCTGGACGCCACCCGCGCCCAGGGCGTGCAGCTGGCGCTGATGAATCTGGGCGGGATCCGCGAGCCGCTGCAGGCGCGCCAGCAGGTGGTCAGCATGGGCGACGCCCTGGCCGTCCTGCCGTACGGGAATGTGCTGGTCCTGATGGACCTCAGCGGCGCCCAGCTGCGCGAGATTCTCGAGCAGCAGTGGGAACCCAAATACGATGAGCGCCGCCTGCTGCAGGTCTCGCGCGGCCTGCACTATGTGTGGGACAAGACGCGCCCGGCCGGCCAGCGCATTCTGCCCGGCTCGCTTACCCTCGATGGCCAGCCGCTCGGCGACGGCCAGCGCGTGCGCATCGTGACGAATAACTTCCTGGCTGAAGGCGGCTCGAATTTCGACACCTTCCGTGCCGGTCAGCAGCGCGTGGAAACGCCGCTGCTCGACATCGACGCCTTCGTCCATTACCTCAGCAAGCTTGACAAGGAAGGGCGCCCGGCCGGCCAGGCCGAGACCCAACCGCGCATCGAACTGTTTTCCCAGAAAGGATAATCCCATGCGACGCCTGATTCTCAGTGCCGCGCTCGCCCTGAGCGGCGGCCTGGCCCATGCCCAGTTTGCCATCCCCGGTTTCGAACTCGTGCACACGGTGCCGCTCGAAACCCGCCTCGAGACGCCCGACCTGCGCGACCCGATCACGGTCTGGTGCGAAATGTTCAACCAGGCCAAGCAGCAGATCGACATCGGCCAGTTCTACGCCGTCAGCAAACCCGGCGCGCCCTTCGAACAGGTCTTGGGCTGCCTCGAAGCGGCCGGCAAGCGCGGCGTGAAGATCCGCTTCCTGATCGAGAAGAAGGGTCTGAACATGTCGGAAGAGCCGACCCTGACGCGTCTGAAGGCGATCCCGAATCTGGAGCTGCGCGTGCTCGCCTACAGCCAGTTGACCGGCGACGGCATCATCCACGCCAAGTATGTGGTGGTCGATGGCGCCACCGCCTTTGTCGGCAGCCAGAACTTCGACTGGCGCGCCTTCTCGCACATCCACGAAACCGGCGTGCGCATCACCGACCCGACCGTGGCCGGCCAGGTCCAGGCCATCTTCAACCAGGACTGGAGCGCCCAGGCGGCCCTGGCCGCGGGCCAGAACGTGGCGCCGGCGCCCAAGTCGCTGGCTGCGCCCGACACCAGCGCCAAGGCCTTCCTGGTGGCCAGCCCGGCCGCCTTCAACCCGCCCGGCGTGGGCGACTCCGAGAAAGTGCTGCCGGCCCTGCTGGCCGAGGCCAAGTCGGAAGTGCGCGTCCAGCTGCTCGACTACACGCCGCTGTCGTATGCGCCCGGCATGCGTCCCTACTACGGGGTGATCGACTCGGCTCTGCGCACGGCGGCCGCGCGCGGCGTCAAGATCAAGCTGATGGTGTCGAACTGGAACACCGAGAAGCCCGGCATCGACTATCTGAAGAGCCTGGCCCTGATCCCGAATGTGGAAGTGCGCATCGTCACGATTCCGCCCCATTCGAGCGGCCCGATTCCGTTCGCCCGCGTGATCCACACGAAGAGCATGGTCATCGACGGCAAACTGGCCTGGGTCGGCACCAGCAACTGGGCTGGCGGCTATTTCGACAAATCGCGCAATATGGAAGTCGTGATGCGCGACGAGAAGATGGCCAAGCGCGTGGCCGAGCTGCATGAGCAGACCTGGTCGTCCAGCTATGCGGCCCCGCTCGATGTGAGCAAGGTCTATCCGAAGCCGGACAAGGCCGCGAGCGGCGCCCACAAGGAGTAAGCGATGCTGCGATCTTGGATGCTGGCGGCCGCCGTGGCCGCCGCGCTGGCCGCGCCTGCGGCCCAGGCCTGGGGCCCGGACGGGCACCGGATCACGGGCGCCCTCGCGGCCAAACTGATCAAGGGGACGCGCGCCGAGCGCGAAGTGGCGGCCCTGCTCAAGCCGGGCGAGACCCTGGAGTCGATCGCCAACTGGGCCGACTGCGCGCGCGGTACGCTGTGCGGGCCGCAGAGCGAGGAGATGCAGGCTTTCGTGGCGGCCTTCCCGCGCCACACGAGCTTCCACTTCAGCAGTCTGCCGTTCCAGCACACGCATTATGCGGACGGTGGCGTCGGCACCCATCCGGACGACATCGTCCAGACCCTGAAGCGCTGCGTGGCCGTGCTGCAGGGCCAGGACGGGCCGTTCAGCAAGCGCCAGGCCCTGCTGCTGCTGGTGCACCTGGTGGGCGACCTGCACCAGCCCTTCCACGTGGCGGCGCCCTACATGAGCCCGGACGGCCAGTATGTCGATCCGCAGCGCGAAGCCGACATCGACAGCATCAAGGTGTTCCCGACCCTGGGCACGAACAACTTCCAGATCGAGGAAAAGCTGGTCACCAGTCTGCTCGGCGACAACCGCGCCATCAACGAGGATGCCGACACGCCGCCGCCGCCGCCCGGGCGCGAGCGCCTGCACCGGCCCTTCCACAGTTTCTGGGACGGCACCGTCGTCAAGTATGCGATGAAGCGCAGCAGCAGCCGCAGTCCTGACGACTATGCCCAGCAGCTGCTGGCCGGGCAGGGCGCCGTGGCGCCGCTCGGCATGGCACCGGCTGCGGCCATCGTCAACTGGGCCGATGCCAGCATCGTCGCGGCGCGCCAGGCGCTGCAGGGTGTGCAGATCCTGCGCGGCGAGCGCCGCACCAGCCGCAAGGGCGAGGTCTACTACAACTGGTATGTCGAGGTGGCGGCCGATTATCCGGTGACGGCCTCGACGATGGCCAAGACCCAGCTGAACGCGGCCGGCCAGCATCTGGCCGCCCTGCTGCAGGGGCTCTGGCCGAACGCCTGAGTCAGCAGGCCGGGTGCACGGCGCGGTGAGCGTCGCGCACCAGGGCCTCGAACTGCGCCAGCGGCAACGGGCGCGAGAACAGATAGCCCTGCAGCTGGTCGCAGCCGAGCGCCACCAGGGCGTCGCCGGTGGCGCTGTCCTCGATGCCCTCGGCCGTCGTGTGCAGGCTCAGACTCTTGGCCAGCTGGATGATGGCGCGCACGATGGCCGTGTCCTGCACGTTCTCGTGCACGCGCTGGACGAAGCTCTGGTCGATCTTCAGCTTGTCGACCGAGAAGCGCTGCAGATAGGCCAGATTCGAATAGCCGGTGCCGAAATCGTCGATCGCGATGCGCACGCCGAGCGCCTTCAGGCGCTGTAGCAGGGCGATGAATTCGTCGGGATCGTGGATCAGGGCCGACTCCGTAATTTCCAGTTCGATCTGAGCGGCCGGGGCGCCGCTGCGCGCGATCATGGCCTGCACCAGCTGGTCGAGGTCGCCGCGCGCGCACTGCACCGCCGACACATTCGAGGACAGCACCAGCGGCGCCAGCGCCGGATCGGTCTGCCATGCGGCCAGGCGCGCACAGGTTTCCTGGATCACCCAGCGGCCGATGTCGACGATCTGGCCCGAGCGCTCGGCCAGCGGAATGAAGCGCGCCGGCGGCACCATGCCGCGCTGCGGATGGCACCAGCGCAGCAGGGCTTCGGCGCCGGCCACGCGGCCGCTGTGGCCATCGAAAATCGGCTGGTAGTAGAGCTGCAGCTGGCCGCCGGCCAGGGCCGCGTGCAGTTCGTGGGTCAGCTCCAGGTCTTCGCGCAGATGGGCCTGCATGCGCTCCTCATAGAAGCGCAGGGTGTTGCGCCCGGCCTGCTTGGCGGCGCGCGCCGCGAGGTTCGCGTGGGCCAGCAGGGTGTCGTAGTCGGCGCCGTCGTGCGGCGCGCGCGCGATGCCGATCGTGACCGAACTGGCGACCGACAGCTCCTGCAGGCGGAAGGGCTGGCGCATGCAGACCAGCACGCGTTCGGCGGCGGCGGCCACCTCGGCCTGGGCGCGCGCGCCCGGCAGCACCAGCAGGAATTCATCGGCCGCCAGGCGCGCCAGGGTGGCGCCGTGGTCGGCCCCATTGGCGATGCGCGCCGCGGCCAGCTGCAGGAAGGCGTCGCCGGCCTGCAGGCCGAGCGAATCATTGATGCTGCGGAAGTTGTCGATATCGATCAGCAGCAGAGCCAGCGGCGCCTGCGCCTGTAGCAGATCGCGCACGTGCAGGCCGTTCGGCAGGCCGGTCAGGCTGTCATGGGTGGCCTGGTAGATCAGGCGCTGGGCTGTGTTGTGGCTGGCCGTTTCGTCGCTGATCACGATCTGGCTGGCCGGCTGGCCCTGCCATTCGACCAGCCAGGCCGAAATCTTCAGCTGCAGGCGGCTGCCGTCGCGGCGCTCCCACGGCTGGCCGAAATCGATGCTGTCGACTTCGCCGTGGAACAGGCGCGGCAGCGCGTCCTGCAGGATCAGGGCGCGCGCGTCCGAGGCGCGCCAGCGCCGCCATTCCTCATCCATCTCGGCGGCCGAGCGCAGGCCGAGGATGCGCAGCAGCTGGGCATTCACATACATCACGCGCTCGCCCTGGACCACCAGCACGCCCTGGTGGGCGCCCTCGATCAGGCGGGTCAGCTGTTGCGAGGCCTGCTGGGCCGCGCGGGCGGCGCGCTGCAGGCAGGTGGTCAGCAGGGCCAGCCCGAGCAACAGGCGGGTGATGGCCACCAGCAGGCTCTGGGTGGCCAGCAGCATCGGTCCGCCGAGCGGATACAGCAGCCAGGCCAGGCCATGCACGAGCAGCAGGGCGGCGGCCACCCGTTCGGGGAAGGGGCCGCGCCACAGATAGCGCGCGGCGGCGGCGCCGATGGCCAGCATGGCCAGGGCCGGCAGCAGGGCGGCCAGGCGCGGGCTCAGGAACAGGGCGCCGATTTCGAGCGCGGCCAGCAGCGCGGCCAGGGCGAACAGCGGGCGGCGCACGCGCGTCCAGCCCGACAGCTCGGCCACGCCGAGGGCCAGGCAGGCCAGGCACAGGCTGATCTGGACCGCCCACAGCAGGCCGCTGGCCAGCGGCCACTGGGGGGCGCCGTCGAACAGGGCCGGATAGCCGGGCAGCCACACGGCCGACAGCAGGAAGGACAGGCCGAGCCAGCGCGAGAAGCCCTGGCTGCGGTCCTCGAACCAGGCCAGCAGCAGGGTGGTGCCGAGGGCCAGATTGAGGACGGTGGTAAACAGCAGATCGGCTTCCATGGCGCGTTCCTAGGCGGCGAGGGCGTAGGCGTTCTTGCCGCCCCGCTTGACCTCGTACATGGCGCCGTCGGCACGGCGCAGCAGGGCTTCGCCGTCGGCCCCGTGTTCGGGATACAGGGCGATGCCGATGCTGGCACCCACGCGCACCTGGGCCAGGCCGATGTCGATGGTCTCGGCCAGGCCGGCCACCAGCTTGGCGGCGGCCTGGCTGGCGTCGTCCGCATCGCGGATCTCGGGCAGGATCACGAGGAATTCGTCGCCGCCGATGCGCGCCGCGGTGTCGCTGGCGCGCAGCAGGGCCTGCAGGCGCTGGGCGATCTCGCGCAGCACCAGATCGCCGGCCTCGTGCCCGTAGGCGTCGTTGACCTGCTTGAAGCCGTCCAGATCGACGAACAGCACGGCGGCCAGGTGGCCGTCGCGGTCGGCGCGCTTGCAGGCCATGACCAGGCGGTCGCGCGCCAGGCGCAGCACCGGCAGGCCGGTCAGGCTGTCGTGGTTGGCCAGGTTGGCGATCTGGTCGCGCTGGCGCAGCACGGCCTGCACCAGCTGGTCCATCTTGCGCCGGTAGTCGGCCATGGCGGCGGCCATGAACAGGCCGAGCAGCATGGTGGTAAACAGCAGGCCGACCCAGAGTGCCGGACTGGACGCGAATTCGATGCCGAAGGCCGGATGCAGCACGCCGCGGATGTACAGGGCGGCGATGGCGGCCGCGCCCAGGCCCGAGGTGAACAGGGCGCCGAGGGCGGCGCGGCGGCTGTGGGTGGCGGCCATGCTGATGTGGCCGAAGATCAGGCCGAGCACGCCGATGCCTTGCAGGCCGGCCGCCACCAGGCCGCTCAGGCCGGCCAGGATCATGATCGTCGGCGGAATATGCGGATACAGGCGCGGCGGCAGACGGTGGCGCAGCACGTAGAGGATCAGGCTGCAGCCAGCCAGACCGATCAGCGGCAGCGGCCGCATCAGGTCGCCGCGCAGGAAGACGCTGCGCGCCAGCACCAGCGGCGCCACCACCACGGCCGCGATGCACACGACATGCCAGGTGCGCTCAATGAATTGGGCGCGCAGCTCCTCCATCGCATGGGATAGGTCGGGCAGCTCGGACATGGCGTAAAGACGTTGCGTATTTGCAATAAAAATTAACTATACGCATCATATGCATCGCTGTCCAGAAAACTTTAGCGTGCCTGTTGTCCGCAGGCCTCCAGCTTGTCCAGCCAGCGCTGGGCGCGCTCCGGGCTCAACTGGCCGACCCCGCCGATCAGCGTGGCGCGCACCGGGCGGATGCCGACGAAGTGCAGGATATTGCGTTTGAAGGACAGCAGGCTGTGGGCGCCGTACCACCAGCGATAGATGAAGGCCGGCATGCCCATGGTGACCACCAGATGGGCCGAGCGCCCGCCCAGGGCCGGCGCGCGCCCGTCGCGGAAGGCGAAGCCGGGCCGCGCCACCTGCTCGAGAAAGCCCTTGAGCAGGGCCGGCATGTCGCCCAGCCAGAGCGGGTAGATGACGACCAGATGCTCGGCCCAGGCCAGGTCGTGCTGGACGGCGGCGAGGCTGGGTGGGACGCTGCCATGCTCCCAGTCCTGCTCGCTGCGCAGCAGCGGAAAGTCGAGCTCGGCGATGTCGCGCAGGCGCAGCGCATGGCCGCCGGCGATGGCCCCGGCCGCGTAGGCGTCGGCCAGCGCGTGGCACAGGTGGCGCGCGCTTGGATCGGGGTGGCCCTGGAGGATGAGGATGTGTTTGCCCATGCAGCGAGTGTCCATCGGCCGCCGCGCGCGCGGCATTGATCTGGATCAAGCGCGCCGGCCGGCGCTTACTGGGGCTCGAAGGTGAAGGCGAGGGCGTCGGCACGCACGCGCAGGGCGAGCGGCTGGAACTGGACGCCGGCCAGGCGCAGCTCATCGGGCTTGAACTGGTAGAGCACCAGCTCGCGCCCGAGCTTCTCGGCCAGGCGGTCGAGCACGGGCGCGTCCTTGCCGAAGTCGAGGCTGCCGCGTCCATTGAGCGTCAGGCCGGCCGGGCGCAGCTCGGCCACGGTGACGGCCTGGCGCTGGCGATCGAGCTGCAAGCGTCCCTTGAGCAGCAGTTCACCCTGCCAGTGCTTGGCGCCGAGCGGCTGGGCCACGTCCACGGCCAGGCGCAGCTGCAGGCCGTGGCTGGCCGGATCCAGGCTCAGGCGCGGCTGCGACAGGCGCAGGTCGAACACGGCCAGCACCCGCTGCTCCTTGGGAAACGCGCGTTCGGCCTGCTGCTGCAGGCGGGCCAGCGGCACCTCGACCGTGCGCGCGCCGATCACGCTGGCGCAGGCGGCCAGCACGGCGAGCAGGGCGACGAGCAGCAGGCGGGCCATCAGCGCGATTTGACGAAGGGCTTGCCGATCGCCTTCGGGGCCACCGACTTGGCCATCAGGCCGGCCAGTACGACCACCGTGACGACATACGGAATCATCTGGATCAGGGAGCCGGGGATGCGGCCGACGCCGGGCAGGTCGACCCCTTCGATCTGGATCTGAACCGCGCCGAAGAAGCCGAACATCAGGCAGCCGAGCACCGTGTGGAGCGGCCGCCAGTTACCAAACACCAGCGCCGTCAGGGCCAGGAAGCCGGCCCCGGCCGACATATCGCGCAGGAAGAAGCCGCTCTGCACGATCGACAGGTAGGCACCCGAGAACGAGCACAGCACGCCGGCCGTCAGCATCGCCAGATAGCGCGTGCGCTCGACCGAGACGCCGGCCGCGTCGGCCGCATGCGGGTTCTCGCCGCAGGCGCGCAGGCGCAGGCCGAAGCGGCTGTGGTAGACCACCCACTGCACCACCGGCACCAGGGCGAAGGCCAGGTAGACCAGCACATTGTGGCCGCCCAGCAGACTGGTCCAGACCCAGCCGAGCACGGGCACGTCCTTCAGCGCCGCCGTGAACGGCAGTACCACGCTCGGCAGACGGGCGTCGCCGAGGTCGGGCGTGCGCCCGCCCTGCTGGAAGAAGAACTGGGCCAGCACGAAGGTCAGGCCGCTCATGGCGATATTGATGGCGATGCCGGCCACCAGCTGGTTGCCCTTCTGGGTGATCGAGACATAGCCCTGCAGCAGGGCCAGGGCGGCCGAGACGGCCACGCCGGCGGCCACGCCGAGCCAGGGGTTCTGGGTGCTGTAGGCGACGGCGGCCGAGACGAAGGCGGCGGCCAGCATCTTGCCTTCGAGGCCGATGTCGACCACGCCCGAGCGTTCGGCGAACAGGCCGGCCATGGCGGCGAACATCAGCACCGGCGCGTTGCGCAGGGTCGACACGATGATCGAACCGAGGTGGAGGTCTTCGAAAGTCATGGCTTAACCCTTGCGACGATTGAGGAAGGCCAGAATGGCAGGCGCGTACAGATTTTCCATGGCGCCGCAGAACAGGATGATCAGGCCCTGGATGAAGACGAAGGTCTCCTGCGGGATATTCGACTTCATCACCGACAGGTCGAGCCCGCCCTGGATCAAGGCGCCGAACAGCACGGCCGAGAAGAAGATGCCGACCGGATGCTGGCGCCCCATCAGGGCGATGGCGATGCCGATGAAGCCGGCCCCGGCCGGGAAGTTCAGGCTCAGGTAGTGGGTCGAGCCCATGATCGAATTGACGGCGCCGAGGCCGGCCAGGGCGCCCGAGATCAGCATGGCGACGATGATCATGCGGCTGATGCGCACGCCCGCGTAGTGGGCCGCGTTCTGATTGAGGCCGGTGGCGCGCAGGCTGTAGCCCCAGCTGGTGCGCCAGACCACGACGCCGTACACGATCAGGGCGGCGATGGCCAGCAGGAAGGACACATTCAGCGGGGTGTCGCCCAGCTGCGGCAGGAAGCTGGCCAGGCGCGGCATGGCGCCCGCCTCGGCGAAGGCGCGCGAGGCCGGATTGAGCTGGCCTTCCGGGATCATGTACTTGACGATGATGAAGTTCATCAGGGTCGAGGCGATGTAGTTGAACATGATCGTCGTGACCACGATGTGGCTGCCGCGCTTGGCCTGCAGATAGCCGGGCAGCCAGGCCCACAGGGCGCCGAACGCGGCGGCCCCGGCCATGGCGGCCGGAATCAGCAGGAAGCCGGGCAGCATCTGGTCGCAGCTGAGCATGACCAGGGTCAGGCCGAGCCCGCCGATATACAGCTGGCCTTCGCTGCCGATGTTGAACAGCCCCGCCTTCATCGCGATCGAGACCGACAGGCCGGTGAAGATGAAGGTCGAAGCGTAGAACAGGGTATAGCCGAGGCCCTCGGGATTGAGGACGGCCGATTCGATCAGGATCTGCAGGGATTCGAGCGGCGACTCGCCGAGCAGCACGATCACGCCGGCCGCGACCAGCAGGGCCGAGAACAGGTTCAGCAGGGGCAGGACGACGCCGGAAGCCCAGCGCGGCAATTCAGTGGTTTTCATGATTTGTGCATGCCTCCCATCAGGAGGCCGATTCGCGTGGTGTCGAATTCGTCGATGGCCAGTTCGCCGGTGATGGCGCCGCCCGACATGACGATGATGCGGTCGGCCAGCGCGCGCACTTCCTCGAGTTCGACCGAGACCAGCAGGATGGCCACGCCGGCGTCGCGCAGGCGCAGCAGTTCTGTGTGGATGGCTTCGATGGTGCCGATGTCGACCCCGCGCGTGGGCTGGCCGACCAGCAGCAGCTTGGGCTGGGCCAGCACTTCGCGCGCGATCACCACCTTCTGCTGGTTGCCGCCCGAGAGCAGGCCGATGCGCAGATCGGGATTATTCGGGCGCACGTCGAAGGCTTTCAGCAGGCCCGCGCAGCGCGCCGCGATGGCCTTGAAATCGAACAGGCCGCCGGCCTTGGTGACCCGGTCCTGGTAGCCGAACACGGTGTTCTGCATGACCGAGAAGTCCTTGATCACGCCGTCGCGCAGGCGGTCTTCGGGCACATGCCCGATGCCGAGGTCGCGGAAGGTCTTGGGCAGGCCGTCGGCATCCTTGCGCCCGGCATAGGGCAGGGCCTGGCCGAGGAAGCGCACCTGGCCGGCGCTGGGCAGGCGCATGCCGGCCAGAATGGCCATCAGTTCGCTCTGGCCATTGCCGGAGACCCCGGCGATGGCGACGATCTCGCCGGCGCGGATCGAGAAGTTGATGTCGCGCAGCAGCTGCACGCCGTGGGCGTCGCGCAGCTGCAGGCCGCTTACTTCGAGCACGCTGGCGCCCGGCTTGTAGGGCGCGCGCGGCAGTTCGTTCTGGATCGGGCGGCCGACCATCAGATTGGCCAGCGCTTCCTTGCTGGTCTCGGCCGTGCGCACCGCCCCGGCCACGCGGCCGGCGCGCATCACGGTCACCTCGTCGGTGATGTCCATGATCTCCTGCAGCTTGTGGGTGATCAGGATGATGGTTTTGCCCTGCTCCTTGAACAGGCGCAGGATCTGGAACAGCGACGCCGTTTCCTGGGCCGTCAGCACCGCGGTCGGCTCGTCGAGGATCAGGATATTGGCGCTGCGGTAGATCTGCTTGAGAATTTCGACGCGCTGCTGGGCGCCAACCGACAGGTCTTCGATTTTCGCCAGCGGATCGAGTTCGAGCTGGTAGGTGGCGCAGATCTCGCGCAGTCTGGCTTCGACGGCGGCGCGCTGGCTGGCCAGCTGGATGCCGCCCTCGGCGCCGAGCATCACGTTGTCGAGCACGGTGAAATTATCGACCAGCATGAAGTGCTGGTGGACCATGCCGATCCCGAGCCCGATCGCCGCATGCGAATTGGGAATGCTGCGCGCCTGGCCGTCGAGCAGGATCTGGCCGCTGTCGGCCTGGTAGTAGCCGTACAGGATGCTCATCAGGGTCGACTTGCCGGCGCCGTTTTCCCCGATCACGCCGTGGATCGAGCCCTTGGCGATGGAGAAGCTGACGTCGGCGTTCGCCTGCACGGCCCCGAAGGCCTTGCTAATGCTGCGAAATTCTACGGCTGGCTGCATAGGTTCCCTGTGAAATGCAACAGCGCGCCACCGAGGCAGCGCGCTGTCGGCTGAGCATGATTGAAAATTACACCGGGCAGCTGCCGGTGGCGCGGTAGTCGACCACCTTGATCTTGCCGTTGATGATGTCGGTTTTGACGCTGTTGACTTTCTTTTCGACCTCGGGCGAGATCAGGCTGCGGTTGTCCTTGTCGAGCGCCCAGTCGACCCCGCCTTCCTTCAGGCCCTTGTAGACGACGCCCGCCTTCCAGCTGCCGTTCTTCATCTGCATGAAGGCGTCATACACGGCATTGTCGACGTGCTTGACCATCGAGGTCAGCATATTGCCCGGGTAGAGGTTGTTCTGGTTGGAGTCGACGCCGATGGCCAGCTTGTTCTTTTCCTTGGCCTTGCGCAGCGCGCCCAGGCCGGAGCCGCCGGCCACGGCGAACACCACGTCGGCGCCCTTGTCGAACTGGGCGATGGCCAGTTCGCCGCCCTTGTTCGGGTCATTCCAGGCGGCGGCGGTGGTGCCGACCATGTTCGAGTAGACCTCGATCTTCTTGTCGACCGCTTTCGCGCCCTGGGCGTAGCCGCAGGCGAAGGTGCGGATCAGGGGGATGTCCATGCCGCCGACGAAGCCGAGCTTCTTCGACTTCGACACGAGGGCGGCGGCCACGCCGACCACGTAGGAGCCTTCTTCTTCCTTGAACAGCACCGAGTTCACGTTCGGGCCCTTGGCGACGGCGTCGATCAGGACGAAGCGCACCTTGGGGAATTCGGCCGCGACTTTTTCCACGGCCTGGGCCTGGGAGAAGCCGATCGCGGCGATCAGATCGAGGTTCTTGCGCGCCAGGCTGCGCAGCATCTGCTCGGACTGGGTGTCGCTGGACGCCTGGACTTCGATGAAGCCGATCTTGGTGTCCTTCTTGAAGCGCTCGGCGCCTTCGAAGGCCGACTGGTTGAAGGACTTGTCGAACTTGCCGCCGGCATCATAGACGATGCCCAGCTTGGGATCGGCGGCGTGGGCGCTGAAGGCCAGGCCGAGGGCGGCCAGAGACAGGCAGAGTTGTTTAACTTTCATGAAATCGCTCCAGGAAGATTGCATATTGTGTGAGCTTCTCGGCGCTTAGGCAAGCAGCGGCCGTAAATTCAGCTCCGATTGTCGCAGGCCCGGGCCCAGCAGTTGGTTACCGATTGTATCGAGGTCGATCCCATGCCGGCGCAGTTGGGCCAGGGTGGCCTGGGCCGCGGCCAGGGGCGGCAGGCTGGCGCTGGCCGGCGGCCAGTGCGCCCAGCCGGCGGCGTCGAGCGCACATACGGTGTCGGGCAGGATCAGGGCGTCGCGGTAGGGCGCGCCGGCTTCCCATAGCAGGCGCTGGGGCGCGGCGCCGAGCGCGCGGAACACGGCAAAGCTGCTGTCCTCGGCCAGTTCAGCCACGGCCAGCCGGGCGCACGCCAGCGCACACTGGCCGCGCAGGGCGGCCCCGCTGGGCGGCAGTTCGGCGTCGATGGCGGCGTCGAGCGCGGCCAGGGGCGGCGCGATCAGGCTGGCGATGGGGTGCAGGGGCAGGCCCTGTTCGAGGCGGCGTCCGAGCCCGCGCCGGTGGGCGGCGCGCGCGGCGGCGCGCTGGGCCGGCGTGGTGGCCAGGTAGAGCAGGGTATTGGCGCCGGCCGCGCTCAAGGCTTCGAGGGCGGCCAGGCCCTCGGCCGAGGCCGGCAGAGCGAGCATCAGATTCGGCTGAGCCAGGGCCTGCCACAGGGCCAGCGCGCGCTCGGGCGCGGCCGCCACGGCCACCAGGCCGGCCTGGCCGCGGCTGTCGCGGTGGCGCGCCTGCAGGCTGGCGCACAGGGCGCGCACGACGGCGGGATCGGGCAGACGGCGCAGCCACAGGCCATCGGCGCCGGGGGCGGGCGTGGCCGGGTCCTCGAGCACGCGCCAGAGCTGCTGGCCGGCGGCGGCCACGCTTTCCAGGCGCGAAAAATTGGCGATGGCGGGCATGCGGTGTCTCAAATTTACGACAAGTGCGCGTGCGGCGATTTGTCGCCAAGCGCGCGCTTGTTGCTGCTAAAAAACATCATCGCCCGGTCGGCATGAAAAACATTCACGCGGCCGAGGGCGTTCACGATTTGCGGAAACGGCGCTTTCCAGAGTAGAGTGCCGGGTTTTGTGGCGGTGCAACAAAGCCGCCCTTGGCCGCAGCCAAGGCCACAAACTATGCAACAGCTTGGATAGAGTGGGCAAATATGAATTATTTTGCCAATTCATTCGAAAAAGCTATAAATAAAAATGATCGTCTTTCTGACCACGTGGCAAAACAATCAAGTTAGGATGTTTGCTCACTGTGTTCAGTTTTGAGAAGGGAAAGCCCATGAAGAAGACCCCGCTCCACCACCGAACCCTGCTGGCGCTCGCCGTCGGCGCCGCGTTTCCCCTGCACGGGGCCTGGGCTGAAGAAGCCAAGGCCGCCGAGGACAAGGCCCAGGCCGGCCAGCTCGAAACCGTGATCGTGACGGCCCAGCGCCGCTCGGAGAACATCAAGGACGTGCCGATGGCGATTTCGACGATGAAGGGCGAGAAGCTCGACGCCGTCACCGCCGCCGGCCAGGACATCCGCTTCATGGCGGGTCGCACGCCTTCGCTGAACGTGGAATCGGACTTCGGCCGCACCTTCCCGCGCTTTTATATCCGCGGCCTGGGCAACACCGACTTCGACCTCAATGCCTCGCAGCCGGTCGGCCTGGTGTACGACGACGTGGTGCAGGAGTCGCCGATCCTGAAAGGCTTCCCGGTGTTCGACGTCGACCAGGTCGAGGTGCTGCGCGGTCCCCAGGGCACCCTGTTCGGCCGCAACAGCCCGGCCGGCGTGATCAAGTTCGACTCGACCAAGCCGACCAGCAAGCTGGAAGGCTATGGCAACTTTGGCTTCGGCAAGGACAGCACGATCAATGCCGAAGCCGCGCTCAACCTCCCGCTCGACAAGAACTGGGCGATGCGCGTCTCGGTGCTCGACCAGCACCGCGGCGACCGCGTGCACAATCCGAACCCGAATTCGCCCGTGCACGATCTGGAAGGCTATAACGACAAGGCCGCCCGCATCCAGTTCCAGTACAAGGACGACAAGCTGACGGCCAACCTGAACCTGCACGGCCGCGACTACAAGGGCAATGCGACCCTGTTCCGCGCCAACATCATCAAGAAGGGCACGAACGAGCTGGTCGACGGCTTCCGCTACGACTACTACCCGACCGACGGCGGCAACGTCCAGACCCTGCAATCGCACGGCGCCGTGCTGCGCCTGAAGTACAGCCTGGACGACCTGACCCTGCACTCGATTACCGGCTACGACAAGGCCAAGTACTACAGCTGGGGCGACGTCGATGGCGGCTTCGGCGCCGTGTACGCCCCGCCGATGGGCCCCGACTACGGCAGCCAGAAGGCCGTCATCCCGTTCGACTCGCAGACCGCGGACGGTCTGCCGGACCTGAAGCAGATCACCCAGGAATTCCGCGTCGAATCGAACTACGCCGGCCCGCTGCAGTGGATCGGTGGTCTCTACTACTTCAAGGAAGACATCCAGGTCGACTCGTTCAACTTCTGGACCTTCTCGGGCAATAAACAGCATGGCTATGCCGTGCAGCACCAGCACGCCAAGTCCTGGGCCGCGTTTGCCTCGCTCAACTACCAGGTCAGCCCCGAGCTGAAAGTACGCGCCGGCATCCGCTACACGGACGACAAGAAGGACTTCGACGCCATCCGCACCCAGAACCCGTTTGACGATCTGAAAGGCGTCGGCCCCCTGACTACCCACCCGCGTGCCAACAACACCAGCTGGGACCTGGCCGCCACCTACACGCTGGACAAGGACACCAATCTGTTCACGCGTCTGGCCACCGGCTACCGCGCACCCTCGATCCAGGGCCGCATCCTGTTCGGCGACACCATCTCGGTGGCCAATTCCGAGCACGCGACCTCGTTCGAAGCCGGCGTCAAGCAGGACCTGTTCAACCGCCGCGCCCGCCTGACGGCCGCCTTCTTCCACTATGAAGTCAAGGACCTGCAGCTGACCGCCGGTTCCGGCTCGGTCAACCAGAACCGTCTGGTCAACGCGGCCAAGGCCATCGGCCAGGGCGTGGAACTGGACGCCCAGGCGATTCTGTCGGATGAACTGCGCGCCACCATCGGCGCGTCCTACAACGACACCGAGATCCGCGACCCGAATCTGTTCGTCTCGCCCTGCGGCGCGCCGTGCACGGTCACCAACCCGACCCGCACGGTCGGCGGCGGCACGGTCGCTCTGATCAACGGCAACCCGCTGCCGCGCGCGCCGAAGTGGACCACCAACTTCACGCTGCGCTGGTCGCGCAATGTCGGCGAGGGCGAGCTGTACGCCTACACCGACTGGAGCTACCGTTCGGACTACAACATGTTCCTGTACGAAGCCAAGGAGTACAAGGCCAAGTCCCTGCTCGAGGGCGGCCTGCGTGTCGGCTACAAGTGGGCTGATGGCAAGTATGAACTGGCTGCCTATGGCCGCAACATCACCAACAAGGTGCAGGTGGTCGCCGCCATCGACTTCAATAACCTGACCGGCATCGTCAACGAGCCGCGCACCTACGGCCTGCAGTTCAAAGCGAACTTCTAAGCCGTCCGCGCGTCGCGCCAACCCGCCCGCCTGCTGGCCGGCGGGTTTTTTTTTCGCGCGCTAGGAAGCGGGCAGGGCGTCGAGGTGGGCCAGCAGGGCGCCGACCTCGCCCTCGAGCGCACTCAACTGCAGCGACAGGGTGGTCAGCCAGCCGTCCGTGACGTCGCGCTCGATGCCGGCCGCAATCGCCACGGCCGGTTCCGCCCCGAAGCTGCCGAGCAGGCCGCGCAGCGCATGCACTTCGTCGCGCAGGCGGCGCAGCTCATTGGCCTGCAGAGCGGCGCGCAGACCGGCCAGGCGGGCGCGCGCGCTGGCGCGAAAGTCCGGCAGCAGCAGGGCCAGCACTTCCTGGTCGACCCGGGTCAGCGCGGCCGCGTAGTCGAACTGACTGCCCTTGCGCAGCGGCGGCGCACTGGCCAGCGGGCGCGCGGCGGGCAGCGGCGCCGCTGTCGGCGCCGGGGTCGGGGCCGGTGCGGCCGGCGCCTGGCTGCGCTGCCAGGCCGCCGCCGGCGCATTGCGGCGCAGCGTAGCCTCGAATTCCGGGGTCTTGAAGGGCTTGGACAGATAGTCGTCCATGCCGGCCGCCAGGCACTTCTCGCGGTCGCCATCGAGGGCGTTGGCGGTCATCGCGATGATGATGCTGCGCGGCGCGCCCTCGCGTTCGCGCGCGCGGATGCGGGCGGTCGCTTCGACCCCGCCCATCACCGGCATCTGCAGGTCCATCAGAATCAGATCGAAGGCCTCGCGCGCATGCACGGCCAGGGCTTCGGCGCCGTTATTGGCGATCACCAGCTGGTGGCCCCAGCGCGTCAGCAGGGCCTGGGCCAGGCGCTGGTTCAGGCTGTTGTCCTCGACCAGCAGGATGCGCAGCGGCGGGCAGCGCAGGTGGGCCTGGGCGTCCGGCACGGCGCTCGGGTCGCGCACCGGCGCGCTGGCGCCGGCGCCGATCGCGCGCACCACGGCGGCCTGCAGGTCGCGCGGGCTGGCCGGCTTGAGCAGGGTCTCGCGGATGGCCGGCGGCGCGTCGGCCGGGGTCGGCATGCCGATCGAGGAGAACAGGATGATCGGCAGGCGGCTGCCGGCGCGCGCCAGGATGCGCGCCGTCTCCAGGCCGTCCAGGCCGGGCATGGCGTAATCGAGCACGCAGCAGACGGCGTCGGCCCCGGGCCGCGCGCAATAGTCGATCGCCGCTTCGCCCGACGCGCAGCTGACCGTGGCCGCGCCCCAGCGCGCGAAGCAGGCCGCCAGAATCGTCAGATTGGTGGCATTGTCGTCGACCAGCAGCACGGTTTTGCCGGCCAGCAGGCTGCTGGCCGCGCTTGAGGTCAGCGCGGGCGCGGCCGGGTCGCAGGCCAGCGGCAGCAGCACGCGGAAGCAGCTGCCGCGCCCGACCTGGCTGCTGACATCGATGCTGCCGCCCATCAGATCGACCAGGCGCCGTGTGATCGACAGTCCCAGGCCGCTGCCGCCGAAACGGCGCGTGGTCGAACCGTCCTCCTGCTCGAAGGCCTCGAAGATCTTCTCCAGTTTGTCGGCCGGGATGCCGATGCCCGTGTCCTCGACGCGGATCTCGAGTTCGCAGCCGTCGCTGCTCTGGGCGTGGACGCGCAGGCGCAGCACGACTTCGCCGCGCTCGGTGAACTTGATCGCATTGCCGACCAGGTTATTCAGGATCTGGCGCAGGCGCACCGGGTCGCCGATCACGCCGCCCGTCAGTTCGGGGTCGGCGTCGAGCACCAGCTCGACCCCTTTTTCCTGGGCCCGCACGGCCAGCGCGCGCAGCGCCTCGGTGACCAGGCTGGCCAGGTCGAAGGCGACATGCTCGATGCTCATCTTGCCGGCCTCGATCTTGGAGAAGTCGAGAATGTCATTGATGATCTGCAGCAGCGCGTGCGAGGACGCGCGCACCACTTCCAGATGGTTGCGCTGGCCCGCTTCGAGTTCGCTGTCGAGCACCAGCTCGGTCATGCCGATGATGCCGTTCATCGGCGTGCGGATCTCGTGGCTCATATTCGCCAGGAACTCGCTTTTCGAGCGGCTCGAGGACTCGGCCGCTTCCTTCGCCTGCAGCAGCGCGCGCTCGGCTTCCTTGCGCGAAGAGATGTCGAGGATGGTGCCGATCAGGCCATAGATGCTGCCGTCGGCGCGCTGCAGCGCCGACTTGCTGTACAGGGTATCGACGCGCCGGCCCTGGACTTCGATCTGCGCTTCGTAGCTCTGTTTGCCGCCGGCCGTCAGCAGGGCCGTGTCGCGCGGCTGCTGCTCGGCCGCGGCCTCGGCCCCGATCAGCTCGTGCGCGGTCTTGCCCAGATAGGCCTCGGCGTCGACCCCGAAGAATTCGCCGAAGGCCTTGTTCAGGCGCAGATAGCGCCCCGCCAGGTCCTTCACGTACAGCGGCAGCGGAATCGCTTCGATCAGGGCGGCCACGAAATCGAGGTTGGCGCGCAGCTCCTCCTTGGCCTGGCGCGCGGCCGTGATGTCGTTGAGCGAGCCGGCCAGGCCGATCACCTGCCCGGCCGCATCGCATTCGACCATCGCGTTGGCGTCGATCCACAGCAGGCCGCCGTCCTTAGTGCAGTAGCGCACGTCGTCGCGCACATTGCCGGTGCCGCGGCTGATCAAGCCGCTGAGCACGGTGCGCGCCCGCGCCCGGTCGTCCGGCCAGATGAACTCATTCGCGTAGCGGCCCAGGGTCTCGGCCACCGTGTAGCCGGTGATGCGCTCCCAGGCCGGATTCAGGAAGGTCCAGCGCCCCTCGCAGTCGGTGCGGTAGACCACTTCGTTGAGGTTGTCGACCACGCCGCGGTATTCGCGCTCGCTGGCGGCGATCTGTTCGGCCATGCGGTGGCGCTCGGTCACATCGGTGCGGATCGCGATGTACTGGTAGGGCTTGCCCGCCTCGTCGAGGAAGGGCACGATCGTCGCCGCCACCCAGTAGTGGCGGCCGTCGCGCGTCAGATTGCGGATTTCGCCGTTCCACACCTTGCCCGACGAGATCGTGGCCCACATGTCGGCGAAGAAGGCCGGCGGGTGCAGGTTCGAGTTGATCAGGCGGTGGTTCTGGCCGATCAGCTCCTCGCGCGGGTAGCCGCTGATCTCCACGAATTTGTCGTTGACGTAGATGATCTTGCCGGAGGTGTCCGTGATCGACACGATCGCGTGCTGGTCCATGGCGAAACGCTGGTTGGCCAGCTCGATGCGGCGCGCCTCCTGCTGGCGCACCAGGTCGTGCAGCAAGGTCGACAGGCCTTCGAGATCGTCCTCGGCCGGCAGGGCCAGCGCCGAATCGCCATGCGCGAGCAGGGCCGCCACCGCCTGGCGCAGCGCAGCCAGAACGCGGTTGCGGCTGTCCAGGTCCTCGCGCATGTGGCGGTTGGCCGCCAGCAGTTCGCGCGAACTCAGTTCCAGGCTGCGCGTGCGCAGCGACAGGTCGCGGTCGTACTGTTCATAGGTGCTGTCGATGCGCTGCGCCAGATCGGGCAGGCCGAGCAGAAAGCGGCGCAGCTCGGGCGCCAGGTCAGGGTGGCCGGCGGCCAGTTCGGCGCAGGCCAGCAGCGAGGCCAGCTCGGCCGCGTTCTCGACGCCGCAGGCGCGCTTGAGCTGGCGGGCGAGCGTGCGGTGCATGTTCAGGCCTCGCCCAGCCAGCTGATCGTCATGGTCTGATTGTGCAGGCGGCAGTCGCCGCCGGCCCCGCCGATCTCGCCATTCGAATAAAAACCGGTGACCGTGGTGCGCGGCCCCAGTGCCGCCGCCACCGCCTCGACTTCTTCATCGACGCGGTCGCCCATGACCAGCTTGCGGCCGATGCAGCTGACCAGCACGGCCAGGCGCACACCGTCCGGGGCCGGCTCGGCCGCCGCCTGGGTGGCCGCCGTTTCGGCGCCGTCGATCAGCTTCTCGGTACTCGAGTGCATCAGGCGCAGATAGCCGGCCGGGTCGATCTCACCGGCCAGGGTCAGCGAGCCGGCTTCCTCGTCGATGCCGAGAATCGTGCGGAAGGTGCCCATCGGCGCCTCGTCCGGCCCCAGCATCTCGAACGGGAACAACAGGCCCGAGCCGGGCAGGTCGCGCGCATATTCGCCCAGATAGCGCTTGTAGATGTCGAGCGCGCGCTGGCCATCGAGCTCGTACAGCACGTTGGCGCTGCAGCGCGTGACCTTGCGCGCCGGGCCGAACGGCTCCCAGCCGCCATAGGTGCCGTAGCCGAGCCGCAGCGCCGCCCCGTACAGGCCGACCGCCACCAGATGGCGGTCGCTGGCCCCGTCCGGACCCAGGGTCCAGGTGCGCGTGAAGGCGCCGCCGTCGGCCGCCAGGCCGCCGGCGATGCGCACCCCGGGCGCCAGCTCGGCCTGCAGGCCGGCCACCAGTGCGCTGCCATTGATCGCCACCCCGGTGCCGAACACCAGCACCGCGCGCAGTTCCTGCGGCGCCAGCGCCGCCGCCAGCCGCCGTCCGGCCGCGTAGGAGTCGTCCATGCCGGCGATGGCCGTGCTGGCCGTGGCCACGCGGCTGTGCGCGAAACGCAGACCGGTCAGCACGCAGCTGCCGTCGTACACGCGCTCGTCGGCGATTTCGCCGGCAGTCGAGCAGCCGGCCAGGCGCGCGCGCGGCAGGGCCGCCGCCAGCTCGGCCGCAAACGCGGGCTGGGCAAACCAGGGCAGGGCGCCGAACACCAGCACCAGATCGGGGTCGAAGGCGCCCAGCTCGGCCAGGGCGGGCGCGCTGTCGCGGCCGGCCAGCAGCTGGATCTGGCGAATCTCCATCGGGGTCTCCTTGCTTGTTAGCGGTCGGCGTTCAGTCCTGGTAGCGCGCGCGGATCGCCAGTACCGCGTCCCAGTCGCTGAGGAAGGCATCGCAGCAGGCCGGGCAGAACTGGCTGCCGCGCCGCGCCACGATATGGGCGCGCGCCTCGTCCAGCCCCCAGGCGCGCTTGTAGGGCCGCACCGAGGTCAGCGCGTCGAACACATCGGCCACGGCGACGATGCGCGCCGCCAGCGGAATCGCCTCGCCGCGCAGGCCGTACGGATAGCCGCTGCCGTCGAAATGCTCGTGGTGGCTGGCGGCGATTTCGGCCGCCATCTGCAGCAGCGGCGCGTCGCTGCCGGCCAGGATGTCGGCCCCGGCCGCCGCGTGCTGGCGCATCACGTCCAGCTCGTCGGGGTCGAGCCGGCCCGGCTTGAGCAGCACCTGGTCGGGCGTGGCCAGCTTGCCGATGTCGTGCATCGGCGCGGCCTCCATCAGCATGTCCTGGAAGCTCGCCGGCAGGCCCATGCGCGCCGCGATCAGGCCCGCATACGCGGCCATGCGCTGGATGTGCGAGCCGGTCTCCGGATCGCGCCATTCGGCCGCGCGCGCCAGGCGCAGCACCAGCTCGCGTTCGCGCGCCCGGATCTGGGCCGTGGCCTGTTCGACCTCATGCTGCAGCAGGCGCGCGCGGTCGGCCAGCAGGTTCTGGGCGCGGCGCAGATCGAGCAGATTGCGCACGCGGCTGCGGAACTCGCTGGCGTCGAGCGGCTTGGTCAGAAAATCGGTGGCGCCGGCGGCCAGGGCCGCGCTGCGCACGCTGCGTTCGGTATCGGTGGTGACCATCACCACCGGCACGCTGGCGCAGGCCGGCAGTGCGCGCAGCAGGCGCACGAAACTGATCCCGTCCAGATTCGGCATGTGGTAGTCGACGATCACCAGGTCCGGCGTGTGCGTCTCGCACCAGTACAGGGCCGCGACCGGGTCGGTATGGCTGACGCAAGGCTCGGGCGCGGTGTTCTCCATCAGCGCCGCATACACCTTGAGGTTCAGATCAGTATCGTCGACAAGCAGGATAGTCATGCGGCCATGTTACCACCCGTAATGCCAAAATAGACAGAACTATTTCTGGAAGGAAAATGATTGTGTTGGAAATTTGATCGACGCGCAAAAAGAGGCGCCAAAGAAAAATCGGGGTCAGACCCCATTTATCCATTCGGAAAAATGGGGTCTGACCCCGATTTGTTTGGGGGGCAAGGGTGCTGGTGTGGGGGCAAAAAAAACGCCCGCGCGGCGGGCGTCGGTGTGGCGGCGCGGGCGCTCAGTGGGCGGCCACCGCCACCAGGATGCCGTGCTGGTCGTAGTCGCACACGAGGGCCTGCTCGGCGCGCGCGGCGCCCAGCTTGTCGGCCGTCACGCGCGTCTTGGCGGCGTCCTTGTGGATGCAGGCTTCGGCCTTGGCGGCGCCGTCGCGGCGCGCCTGGCGCCAGTAATGGACCGTCGCCCAGGTCAGCAGCGCGCCGCACAGCGCCAGGCCGATCGGCAGCTCGGAATTGGCGAAATCGGCCAGGTCAGCGGCGGCATCGTCGCCCATCCATTGCTTGCCGGCCGAATCGAGGCCGATCAGCCAGCCCAGGCCGGTGGCGATCGGACGCCACAGATAGATCCAGATGCCCCAGCCAAAGCAGTTCAGGGCATACATCATCGCTTTCAGTTCACGCTCTTGCAGAAAACCTTTTTCGAAAATCAGGCTGTCGTCGCCCTGGGTGGTCACGCGGATGTGCTTCGGAAGATTCATGGTCAAGGTGTCAGTGGGAAGGAATTAACGCAGGCCGCGGTCGGGGCTGATCCACAGCCCGCGCTCGCCTTTCTTGCGCAGCAGGGCCTTGGGAAAGGCCACCGCCGAGGTCAACAAACCGAGTACCCAATACGCCATCGGGTACCAGATCATGTAGAAGTAATTGCGCCACAGCCGGTAGTCGTAGCGCGAATCGAGCAGCATCGCCACGGCCGTCTGCAGCATGGCCGTGGTGGCGATCAAGACCCCGGTCCAGGCCGGAATCATGCTGTGCATGGCCACGCTCAGCGAGTCGGCCAGCACCAGCTTGGCGGCCCAGATCAGGGCCACGCCAATCGTCAGATAGGCCCACAGCATCGAGAGGCCGTATTCGAGGTGGATCGGCCACAGCATGCGCTGGTCCCAGCGCGTCCAGATCCACTTGTATTTGAGGATGGCCTGGGCCCCGCCCGTGGCCCAGCGCAGGCGCTGCTTCCACAGGCCGGTCAGGGTTTCGGGCATCAGGATCCAGCAGGTCGCGGCCGGCTCGAAACTGACGTCCCAGTGGCGCACCTGCAGCTTCCAGGTGATGTCGATGTCTTCGGTCAGGGTCTCGCTCGACCAGAAGCCGACGTCGGTCAGCGCCGCCTTACGGAACATCACGCACACGCCGGACACGGAAAACAGGCGCCCGTAGATGCGCTGGGCACGCTTGATCAGGCCGACGATCGAGGAAAACTCGCCGACCTGGATCCGTCCCAGCAGCGTCGAGCGCGTACGCAGGCGCGGATTGCCGGTCACGGCGCCCAGGTGCGGATTGGCGAGGAACTGGCGCACCATCCAGCGCGCCGCCATGTGGTCGAGCAGGGCGTCGCCGTCGATCCCGAGCACATACTCGGCATCGGTCAGCAGGGCTGCCGCCGTCAGGCCGACCGCCTTGCCCTGATTGGTGCGCTGGTGGATCACGCGCAGGCGCGGATGGGCCGCGGCCAGCTCGTCGAGGATGGCGCCGGTGCGGTCCTTGGACCCGTCGTTGACGGCGATGACTTCGAAATTCGGGTAGTCGTGGTCGAGCAGGTTCATCACCGTCTCGTAGGCGTGCGCTTCCTCGTTATAACAGGGCACCACCAGGGCCACCTTGGGGAACTGGCTCAGTTCGGGCGGATGGGCCGGATCGGAACCGCGCCGCTCGAAGCGCACCCAGTAATAGAGGCTGCCTGCGATCCAGATCCAGCTCATGAACAGCGGATACAGGAAGCAGAAGTCGGATACCAGATCCAGGACAGCGTCCATCATGGTTGCAGCACCTTGCGCGAAATCTGCTGGCGCAGCACGCCGATGTCGGGGTGGTTGCTGAACGGGTCGTCCGGGTAATAACCGTAGTTCTGCACGCCTTTCGCGCGCAGCATCTTCATCCAGTCGACCAGCTCATCGAGCGGCACCGGCTTGTCGGTTTCCCAGTTCTTGGCTTGCAATTCGAAGACCACTTTCTTGTCGGCGCCGGGCACGGCTTTCACGATGTCCACCATGTGCTCCAGCCACTGGCGCGGCTGCGCTGCCTTCTCCATGTAGGGCATGGCCATCACGGCCACCCAGTCGAAGCGGTTGACGGCGTCGGCCAGGGACTGGGCAAACCATTCCTCGGCGCGCGGCTTCATGATGGGCTCGGCGTAATAGTTCCTTGCCGTTTGTAACGGTTTGCGGTAGGCCTCGGTTGACGCCTTCAGATCATTCGCGAACCAGGACAGGTGCGCCGTCTTGGCTTTCATCCATTCCCACTTGTACTCGGGCTTGGCGTGAATCTCCTCGATCGAGCCGGGCAGCTTCATCACATTCTTGTAAAAGTCCAGGCCGTAGGGGCTGGCGTCCTCGAAGTCGGACAGCGAGGCGTCGTCGTGGAAGATCAGGCCATCAAACGGCGCATACTTGCCGAGGTCTTCATAAATTTCTTTCACGTACTTGCGCACCTCGGCCGAGAAGGGCGTCAGGCGCTTGTACGGAATCATGCTCTTGCCATTGAAGGAAACCACCTTGTGCTGGCTGATCGGGTCGCTCTCGGGCGGCACGAAGGCCATCAGCGGCAGCCAGGCGAACACGCGCGCCTTGGTGCGCGTGGAAATCTGCCAGCTGACGCGCGAGAACAGGTCGGCCTTGACCGGCAGATGGCGGTTCGGGAAGTACAGGCGCTTGGCCTCGCCCGAGGCGTCGTCGTCGGCAAAGGCCTGGAGGAAGACGAAGGACACTTCCGAAGTCTTGATGCGCTCGAGCATGGCGCCCAGATTGCGTTCCATCTGGGCCGGGTCCTTGTCGTAGATGTAGTCGAGGTCGACATGCATGACGCGCATCGGATGCGGCTTGCGCTCATTGATCATGAAGTTCAGCTCGGCCGGGGTCGGATTGTCGACCAGGAAGAAGCGGTGGATGTCCTGCAGGCCGGCGCCCAGATCATTGCCGCCGTCGTCCAGGCCCATCATCACTTCCAGACCGAGGCGGCGCGCGATCTGCTGGGCGGTGCCGTTGTAGCGGCCATAGGGCCAGACCATGACGCGCGCGCGCTTGCCCGTGAGGCGCGCGATCAGGCGGTTGTTTTTGTCGAGGTCGCCTTCGATGCGGGCCACGTAGTCGTGGTCGTTCTCGTAGCGGGCGGCGACCGGATCGTAGATGCGCGTGATGGCGGCCGGCATCTCATTGCCCTGCGGATTACCGAGCACGCCCTTGTGCAGGTCGTAGCTGTGCGAGCCGATTTCGATCAGGCCGCTGTCGGCCAGTTCGCGCAGCTGGGCCGGGGTCAGGATATTGTCGCGCCCGGCCGGCGTGTCGAGCCAGTTGCCGATCACGGCCAGGGTGGCCGGATAGCCGTAGAACTTCAGCAGCGGGAATACCACCTCGTAGAAGCTCTTGTAGCCGTCGTCGAAGGTCAGCATGATGGCCTTCTCGGGCAGGCTGGCCTTGCCGGCGCGCGCGTCCAGCAGCTGCTGGACCGAGATCACATGGTAGCCGTTCTCGCGCAGCCACTTGAAGTGGGCCGCGAGCTGGGCCGCATCCACATCCTCCGGGCGCGCGTTGGGCGCGCGCGAGGCGACGACGTCGTGATAGCTCAGCACCTGATAGGTCGGCGCGGCATTAGCCTTGGCGCAAACCAATAGCAGGGCGAGCAGCATTGCAATAAATCTGCTCATTGAAAAAGTGTTCCTTGTTAGGCCCAGACCAGGCGGATTACTGGGGTGGCGGGGAAACCCCTTGCCGACGCAGCGCGCTGCGCGAGTTGAGTCTGGAAAAGAACATCTGACGCAGCGCGTTATCGCGGCGCTGGCTCACGAGGTGTGGCAGAAGGGGATCCAGAAAACTGCAAAAAATCATCAACTTAAACCCGATTCTACCGCATTTTCACGCTTTGCTGCAACGCAATACGTGGAAATTCGAGGCTTTCCTCGGGCTTTTTTTGTAAATACTTAGGGGTTTGACAGCATTTTGGGGCCCTGCGGTAAGATGGGCGACCAATTCCGAGGAGAAAGAATGCAAGGCGCAGTCATGCTCTGGCCCCTGTTGGGGGTGCTCGTCATCGTGCTCGGCTTCGCCTTGCGCGCCAATCCGATGCTGGTGGTGATCGTGGCCTGCGGCGTGACCGGGGTGGCGGCCGCCTTCCCGCTCGACAGCCTGCTGGCCCAGCTGGGCACGGCCTTCATCAAGACCCGCAATCTGCCGATCGTGCTGCTGCTGCCGCTGGCGGCGATCGGCCTGCTTGAGCGCTTCGGCCTCAAGGAGCAGGCCCAGCGCACGATCGCCAGCGTCCGATCGGCCACCACCGGCCGCCTGCTGATCGTCTATCTGGCCGTGCGCGAACTGGCCGCCGCGCTCGGCCTCACCAGCCTGGGCGGACATGCGCCGATGGTGCGCCCGCTGATCGCGCCGATGGCCGAGGGCGCCGCTGCCAGCCGCCACGGCGAGCTGCCCGAGGCCGTGCGCCAGCGCATCCGCGCGATGGCCTCGGCCACCGACAATGTCGGCCTGTTCTTCGGCGAAGACATCTTCGTGGCCTTCGGCGCCATCGTCCTCATGCACACCATCCTGACGGCCCAGGGCGTCGTGGTCGAGCCCCTGCATATCGCGCTGTGGGGCATCCCGACCGCCATCAGCGCCTTCATCATCCACGCCTGGCGCCTGCGCCGCCTCGATGCCTGGATCGCCTACCAGTGCGGGAGCCGCGCATGATCGTCGGCCTGCCCCAGCTGTACCTGCTGATGGGCCTGATTCTGGCCGCCGTCAGCCTGCTGACCCTGCTCGACCGCGCGCATCCGAAGCGCTGGAGCAGCGCCCTGTTCTGGGGCCTGTACGCGCTGATCTACCTGGCTGGCGAGCAGCTCGCGCCCAGCCTGGCCGGCGCCATCATGGTGGCGATGTGCCTGATCGCCGGTTTCGGCTGGGTCAGCGGCGGCCGCCATGCCACGCTGGACGAGGGCGCGCGCCGCGCCAGCGCCGTACGGCTCGGCCACAAGCTGTTCCTGCCGGCCCTGCTGATACCGCTGGTGACCCTGCTCGGCTCGACGCTGCTGAAGGACGTCCACCTGGGCAGCTATCTGCTGATGGACCCGAAGAACGCGACCCTGGTCAGCCTCGGTTTCGCCGCCATCATTGCGCTCGGCGCGGCCTGCTGGCTGACCGGGGCCACCCCGCTGCAGGGCCTGCGCGAGACGCGCCGCCTGGTCGACGGCATCAGCTGGGCGCTGGTGCTGCCGCACATGCTGGCCGTGCTCGGTCTGCTGTTCATCGACGCCGGGGTCGGCAAGGCCGTGGCCCAGGTCGTCACCACCTACCTGCCGCTCGACAGCAAGTGGCTGGCCGTGGTCGCCTACTGCAGCGGCATGGCGATGTTCACGATCATCATGGGTAATGGCTTCGCTGCCTTCCCCGTGATTGCAGGCGGGATCGGCATCCCCGTGCTGATCCACGTGTACCATGCGAATCCGGCCGTGATGGCGGCCACCGGCATGTTCAGCGCCTACTGCGGCACCCTGATGACGCCGATGGCGGCCAATTTCAACATCGTGCCCGTGGCCCTGCTCGAACTGCGCGACAAGAACGCCGTGATCAAGGCCCAGGTCGGCACGGCGCTGCCCCTGCTGCTGACCAATATGCTGCTGCTCTACTTCCTGATGGACCGCTGATGACGACTGTGCTGCTGACGGGCTTCGAGCCCTTTGACCGCGAACCGATCAACCCCAGCTGGGAGGCCGTGCGCGCGCTCGACGGCCGCCAGATCGGCGGCGCGCGCGTGGTCGCGCGCCAGCTGCCCTGCGTCTTTGGCGCCGCGATCACGCAGCTGGAAGCGGCGTTGCGTGAGCTGCAGCCGGCGCTGGTGCTGTGCGTGGGCCAGGCCGGCGGCCGCGTCGATCTGAGCCTGGAGCGCGTGGCCATCAATATCGACGACGCCCGCATTGCCGACAATGCCGGCGCCCAGCCGATCGACGCCCCGATCGTGGCGGGCGGGCCGGCCGCCTATTTCAGCACCTTGCCGATCAAGGCCATGGTGGCCGATCTGCGCGCGGCGGGCCTGCCGGCCAGCGTCTCGCAGACGGCCGGCACCTTCGTCTGCAACCACGTGTTCTACGGCCTGCAGCACGCGCTCGCCACGAGCGGTCTGGCGGCGCGCGGCGGTTTCCTGCACATCCCCTATCTGCCCGAGCAGGCCGCGCGCCATCCGGGCGCCGCCAGCATGAGCCTGTCCGACCTGATCCGCGGCATCGAGCTGGCCGTCGCCAGCGCGCTCGCGCACAGCGCGGACATCCGCCAGAGCGGCGGCGCCACCCATTAATCACCAGAAAAATCGGGGTCAGACCCCATTTTTCCGCACAGATAAATGGGGTCTGACCCCGATTTTTCTTGTCGCTATTTTTTGTCGCGGGCCAGCGCGATGAAGGCGTGCAGGTAGTCGCTGTCGAGGTCGCTTTCGCGCACGCCGAGGTGAATCTGCTTGGGAATGCCGTGGCGTCCCAGGCGGAGCACGGCTAGCTCGAGCTTGCGCGCGTATTCCTTGGCCAGCCAGCCGGGCAGGGCGGCCACGCCGCGCCCGCAGGCCACCATCTCCAGCATGATGTCGGTCGTCTCGATGGTCTTGCGCTCGCGCGGCTGGTAGCCGGCCGGCAGCAAGAACTGCTGGTAGACGTCGAGCCTTTCGGTATCGACCGGGTAGGTGATCAGCACTTCCTCGGCCAGCTGGGCCGGTGTGATCTGGCGGCGTCCGGCCAGCGCATGGCGCGCGCTCACCACCAGCACCTGTTCGTAGTCGAACACGGGAATGAAGCGCAGGCCGGGCTGCGGCAGCGGGTCGGGCGTGACCAGCACGTCGATCTCGTGCCCGAGCAGCGCGCGCAGGCCGCCGAACTGGAACTTCTGCTTGACGTCGACATCCACGTCCGGCCAGTCGCGCAGATAGGGGGCGACGATCTTCAGCAGCCACTGGTAGCACGGGTGGCATTCCATCCCGAGGCGCAGCGCGCCGCGCCGTCCCTGCGCGTACTGGCCCATCAGCTGCTCCGCGTATTCGAACTGCGGCAGCAGGCGTTCGGCCAGACCAAGCAGATAGCGGCCCGCCTGCGTCAGGCGCAGATGGCGGCCTTCGCGCAGCCAGAGCGCGGTGCCGAGCTGGCCTTCGAGTTTTTTCACGGTGTGGCTGAGCGCCGATTGGGTCAGGCACAGCACCTCGGCCGCCGCCGTCAGCGAGCCCTGGCGCTCGACCTCGCGCAGCAATTGCAGATGGACGCGTTCCAGCATAGATGAGAAAAGATAATTAATGGATGAAATAATACCACTTCTGCTCATGGATTGGCCGGCCTAAGATGGGCGCTTCAATCGAAGGAGCACTGGCATGGCCAAGACACACAATCTGGGATTCCCGCGCATCGGCGCGGGACGTGAACTGAAAACGGCGCTCGAGCGCTATTGGAGCGGGCAGGGCGCGCGCGAGGATTTGCTCGACTGCGGCGCTGCGCTGCGCCGCCGCCACTGGCAGCAGCAGGCCCAGCTCGACTGGGTGCCGGTCGGCGACTTTTCGTTCTACGATCAGGTGCTCGACATGGGCTTCACGCTCGGCCACGTGCCGCCGCGTGCGCGCGTGCCGGGCGCCGATCCGCGCGACGACTACTTCCGCGTGGCGCGCGGCCGTTCGGCCGAGGACTGCAGCTGTCACGCGCTGCAGGCGGGCGAGATGACCAAATGGTTCGACACCAACTACCACTACATCGTCCCCGAGTTCGCGGCCGACAGCAGCTTTGCGCTCGACCCCACCCGCCTGCTCGCACAATGGGAAGAAGCGCGCGCCCTGGGCGTGGCGGCCAAGCCGGTGATCATCGGCCCGCTCACCTATCTGTGGCTGGGCAAAACCCGTGATGGCAGCGCGCGTCTCGATCTGCTCGGGCGTCTGCTGCCCGCTTATGCGCAGCTGCTGCGCACCCTGGCGGCGGCCGGCGCCGAATGGGTGCAGATCGACGAGCCGCTGCTGGTGCTCGATCTGGAGCCCGGCTGGGCCGAGGCCTTCCGCCACGCCTACGCATCGCTTGCGAACTGCGGCGTCAAGCTGCTGCTGGCGACTTACTTTGGCCCGCTGCAGGACAACCTGGCGCTGGCCTGCGCGCTGCCCGTGCATGGCCTGCATCTGGACGCCGTGCGCGCACGCCATGAGGTGGCGGCGCTGCTGCCGCTGCTGCACCCGGACCAGGTGCTGTCGCTCGGCGTGATCGATGGCCGCAATGTCTGGAAGGCCGACCTGCACGCGCTGCTCGACTGGCTGGAGCCGCTGCACGGCCAGCTCGGCGACCGTCTGTGGCTGGCGCCTTCGTGCTCGCTGCTGCACGTGCCGGTCGATCTGGCGCGCGAGACGGATCTCGATAGCGAGCTGCGTTTCTGGCTCGCCTTCGCCTGCCAGAAGCTGGAGGAACTGCGCATCCTGTCGGTCGCCCTGAACCGCGGCCGGGTGGCGGTGCAGGAGGCGCTGGTGGCCAATGCCGCCGCCCACACGGCGCGGCGCCGCTCGGCGCGCGTGCACAAGCCGGCCGTGCAGGCGGCGCTGGCGGCGGTGCAGCCGGCCTGGCGCACGCGCGCCAGCAGCTTCTGCCAACGCGCGCCGCTGCAGGCGGCGGCGCTGAAGCTGCCGCCCTATCCGACCACCACCATCGGCTCCTTCCCGCAGACCAGCACGATCCGTCAGGCGCGCCAGGCCTGGCGGCTCGGCCAGCTCGATCAGGCCGGCTACGAAAGCGCGATGCGCGCCGAAATCGCCCACTGCGTGCGGGTGCAGGAGGCCCTGGGCCTGGACGTGCTGGTGCACGGCGAGGCCGAACGCAATGACATGGTCGAATACTTCGCCGGTCTGCTCGATGGCTATGTCTGCACCAGCCAGGGCTGGGTGCAGTCGTATGGCTCGCGCTGCGTCAAGCCGCCGATCCTGTTTGGCGATATCGCCCTGGCGCAGCCGATGACGGTGGGCTGGAGCCGCTACGCCGCCTCGCTCACCGACAAGCCGATGAAGGGCATGCTGACCGGCCCGGTGACGATGCTGAATTGGTCGTTCGTGCGCGACGACCAGCCGCGCAGTGTGAGCGGCGACCAGCTGGCGCTGGCAATCCGCAGCGAAGTGCAGGCGCTGGAGGCGGCCGGCCTCCAGGTGATCCAGATCGACGAGGCGGCCCTGCGCGAAGGCCTGCCGCTGCGCCGCGCCGACTGGCAGGCCTATCTGGACTGGGCGGTCGACGCCTTCCGCCTGGCGGCCAACGGCGTGCATGACAGCACCCAGATCCACACCCATATGTGCTACTCGGAGTTCCGCGATATCCTCGGCGCCATCGCCGCGCTCGACGCCGACGTCATCACGATCGAGGCTTCGCGCTCGGACATGGACCTGCTCGACGCCTTTGAGCACTTCCACTACCCGAACGATATCGGTCCGGGTGTGTACGACATCCACTCGCCGAATGTGCCCGAGGTGGGGCAGATGGTGGCGGCCCTGCAGCAGGCGGCGCGCCGGATCGCGCCCGAGCGCCTGTGGGTCAATCCGGACTGCGGCCTGAAAACGCGGCGCTGGGACGAAGTGCTGCCGGCGCTGGAGCGCATGGTGCAGGCGGCGCAGCAGCTGCGCGCGGCCCTGCCTACTCGTCGATCGGCTTGATCACATTCAGGAAGGCGCGCACCACCGGCGAATCGTCGCCGGTGGCATAGGCCAGGTACAGATTGGCCGAGGGCGGGCGCGTCTTGATCGGCACGAAGACCACGCCGGGCCAGCCGATGCGGCTGGTCGTCTCCGGCATCAGGGTCACCCCGAGGCCGGCGCCGACCATGGCCAGCAGGGTCTGCGGCTCAAACGCCTCCTGATACACCTTGGGCTGGAAGCCGGCGTCCTCGCAGCATTTGAGCAGATAGCGCGGGAAGGCCGACTTGTCGAGGGCCAGGGTCAGCATCGGCTCGTCGGCGATGTCGATCAGCTCGATGTGCGGGCGCTGGGCCAGCGGATGCTGTTCGTTCAGGGCCACGCAGACGTTCTCGCGGTAGCACAGCACCTGGCGCAGATGATCGTTGCGCAGTTCTTCTTCGGACAGGCGCGGCTCGCGCCAGAAGCCGACGTCGATCTGGCGCGCGCGCAGCATGTCGTACTGGACGTTCGGCCCGGCTTCGTGCAGGGTCCAGCTGACGCGCGGGTACTGCGACTGGAACTGCTCGAGCAGGCTCGGAATCGGCCCCCACATGGCGGAACCGACGATCCCCACGCGCAGGCGGCCCACTTCGCCGCGGTCGATCTGGCGCACATAGTCGATCGTCAGGCGCATCTTCGACAGCAGTTCCTGGGCCTCGCCCATCAGGGCCTTGCCGGCCGCCGTCAGTTCGAACGTGCGGGTGGTGCGCGCAAACAGCTTGACCCCGAGTTCCGCCTCCAGCTTCATGATCTGCTGCGACAGCGGCGGCTGCGAGATGTGCAGGCGTTCGGCCGCCCGCGAAAAGCTCTTCTCTTCGGCGACCGCAAGGAAGTACTTCAGCTGCTTGAGATCGATCGACATGGCCGCTTATCCGCGCAGGGCGACAGCGAGGGCGGCCCCGGTGCGCGCATTGTTCTTCACCAGGGCGATATTCGTGGCCAGGCTGCGTCCTTCCGTCAGCTCCTTGATACGGGCCAGCAGGAAGGGCGTGACCGCCTTGCCGCTGATGCCGCGCTGGCCAGCTTCGGCCAGGGCCTGGGCGGTGATGCGGTCGATCTCCGCGCGCGGCATGGCATCGGCCTCCGGCACCGGCGTGCTGACCACGACGCCACCGGCCAGGCCGAGGGTCCACTTGGTGCGGATGAAGGCGGCCTGCTCGGCCGCGCTATCGAGCTGGAAGTCGGCCTGAAAGCCGCTCTCGCGCGTGAAGAAGGCGGGGAAGCCGCGCTGGCCCACGCTCACGACCGGCACGCCGTGCGTCTCCAGATATTCGAGCGTGAGGCCGATGTCGAGGATCGATTTGACGCCGGCGCAGACCACGGCCACGCTGGTGCGCGCCAGTTCCTGCAGATCGGCGCTGATATCGAAGCTGGTTTCGGCGCCGCGGTGCACGCCGCCGATGCCGCCGGTGACAAACACTTCGATGCCGGCCATCTGGGCGCAGATCATGGTGGCGGCCACGGTGGTCGCACCGAGGCGCTTCTGGGCCAGCACATAGGCCAGGTCGCGCCGCGACACCTTGATCGCATCGGGCGAATTGCCAAGCCGTTCGAGCTGTTCATCCGACAGGCCGACGCAGATTTTGCCGTCGATGAGGGCGATGGTGGCCGGCACGGCGCCGCCGTCGCGCACGATCTGTTCGACTTCGCGCGCCGTCTGCACGTTCTGCGGATACGGCATGCCGTGCGAGATGATGGTCGACTCGAGCGCCACGATGGCCTTGCCGGCCGCACGCGCGGCCGCCACTTCAGGCGAAAACTGGAGGAAGGCGTGCATGGCTCAGTCCTGGAACAGCAGGTTGTAGGGAGTGTCGAAATTGTGGATCTCGTCGAGCGCGCCGGCATGCAGCCAGGGGCAGACGGTTTCCTCGCATTCGAGCGTCATGGCCGACAGCTGCAGGCCGCGGCGGCAGGCCAGGCTCAGGTCCTCGCTGCCCTGGTACAGCGACCAGCAGACGGCGGCCGCAAAGGCGTCGCCGGCCCCGGTCACATCGACGATCTGGGCTTCGCGCGCGCCGAGGAAGGCGATCTGGTCGTCGCGCGTGGTGTAGACCACGCCGGTGCTGCCGCGCGTGACGATGACGTCGCGCGCGCCCTGGGCCTTGAGCTGATTGCAGGCGTCGCGCAGCTGTTCGTCGTTGTGGATGCTGTGGCCGACCCGCACTTCGAGCTCGCCCTGATTCAGGATCACCAGGCGCGCCCCGCTCAGATTGGCCGGCAGGTGGGCCATCTTCGGCTGCGACACGGCCACCAGAATCAAGGGCACCGCGTCGCGCACGGCTTCCTGCAGCAGCATCGCCAGGGTTGCCATCGGCAGGTTCATGTCGGCCACCGTGAGGGCGGCGGCCATGCGCTGCGGCTGGCGCGCGCTGATCACCTCGGGCGTCAGCTTGTCGTACAGGCTCATGTCGGCCATGGCCAGCATCATCTCGCCGTGGTCGTCGAGGATGGCGGTGTAGGTGCCGGTGCAGGTGTCGGCCAGCTTGAGCGTGCCGCGCGTGTCGATCCCGAGCGACTGCGCGTGCGCGATCAGGGCCGCGCCCGAGGAGTCGTCGCCGATCGCCGTCAGCAGGGCGGCCGGGCTGCCCAGACGCGCCAGGTTCTCGGCGATATTGCGCGCCACCCCGCCATACGATTCGTCCTGCCGCGCCGGATTCGAGGTGCCCAGCTTGAGCGTCGCGATCGAGCGCAGCTTGCGGTCCAGATTGGCCGCGCCGATGCAGACGATCGGGCGGTTATCGGGTAGCACGTAAGCGCGCCCGAGCAGACGCCGTTCGCGGATCAGGCCCGCGATATAGCCGGCCACCGCGGAGCGCGACAGGCGCAGCTCGACCGCGAGGTCCTGCTGGGAGATGAAGGGGTTGGCGCGGATCAGCTCGAACAGCTGGTCCTTCTTCGAGAGTTCGGTCACGGGAGGGGCGGCGAATGGACAATTGTCCAAGATACTAGACAACTGTCGAAAACCTGTCAATCAGACAGATTGCGGGCCGCACGCTGAATAGTAAACGATTGTCGCGCCGCGCCAACAGCCGTCTGCGGCCATTTATACGTTTGCCGTATTAATCAGGAAGAAAAATGGTATTTGCCATACATATCGGCGATCCTGCATAGTTATAATCATCAAGATAACCCGCGAAGGATCCCGCCATGTCGACCGACTTCCCTTTCCAAGCAGCAGAGATTATCAAGGCGCGCAAGCCCGGCTTCACGCCGCGCATCGCGCTCATCCTGGGCTCCGGCCTCGGCGTGCTGGCGGAACAGATGACGGATGCGGTGGCCATCGGCTTTGAAGAGCTGCCCGGCTTCCCGATCAGCACCGTGCATGGCCACGCGGGCCAGCTGGTGCTGGGCACCCTGGCCGGCGTGCCGGTCGCCTGCATGAAGGGCCGCGGTCACTTCTACGAGGGCTATGGCATGAGCGTGATGACGAATGCCGTGCGCACGCTCAAGCTGATCGGCTGCGAACTGCTGTTCGTGACCAATGCCGCCGGTTCGCTGCGCCCGGAAGTGGACGCCGGTTCGCTGGTGGTGCTGAACGACCATATCAATCTGCTGCCGGGCACCCCGATGATCGGCAAGAACGACGACCGCTTCGGCCCGCGCTTCTTCAGCATGGCCAATGCCTACGACAGCGCGGTGCGCGCCACCATCTTGGCCACCGCCCAGGCGCGCGGCATCACCCTGCACGAAGGCGTGTACGTCGCCTACCCGGGCCCGAACTTTGAAACCGCCGCCGAAATCCGCATGATGGGCCGCCTCGGCGCCGACGTGGTCGGCATGTCGGTGGTGCCGGAAGTGATCTCGGCGCGCCACTGCGGCCTGAAAGTGGCCGGCGTCTCCGTCATCACCAATCTGGCCGAGGGCTTGTCGCCGTTCCCGCTGTCGCACGAACAGACCCTGAAGTACGCCGCCATCGGCGCCAAGGATCTGGTGGCCCTGATCCTGGCCTGGCTCGAGGGCGTGGCCGCAGGGACCGTGACCATCTGAGGAGGTCCGCATGAAACGCGCATTCATTCTGCTGCTTGACTCCTTCGGCCTCGGCCACCTGCCCGACGCCGCCAGTTATGGCGACGAGGGCGCCAACACCTTCGGCCACATCGCCGCCTGGGCCGCCGCGCAGGGCCGCCCGCTGCGCCTGCCGAATCTGGAAAAACTCGGTCTCGCCGCCGCCGCCCACACGGCCAGCGGCAGCTGGGCCGAAGGCTTCCAGCGCCGCACCGATTTCAGCGGCGCCTACGGGGTCGCGCGCGAGCGTTCGACCGGCAAGGACACCCAGTCCGGCCACTGGGAGATCGCCGGCGTCCCGGTCACCTATGACTGGGGCTACTTCCCCAAGACCGTGCCCTCGTTCCCGCAGGCCCTGACCGACGCCCTGCAGGCCCAGTCGGGCGTGCCTGGCTTCCTCGGCAACTGCCACGCCTCCGGCACCACCATCATCAATGAGCTGGGCGACGAGCATGTCGCCAGCGGCAAGCCGATTCTCTACACCTCGGCCGACTCGGTGCTGCAGATCGCCGCGCATGAGGAGCACTTCGGCCTGGAGCGCCTGTATGCGCTGTGCGAACTGGCCTATGAACTGGTCAAGCCCTACAACATCGGCCGCGTGATCGCGCGCCCCTTCGTCGGCAGCGCCGGCAATTACAAGCGCACGGCCAACCGCCACGACTACGCGGTGCCGCCGCACGCGCCGACCCTGCTCGACCACGTGAAGAACGACGGCGGCCAGGTGATCGCGCTCGGCAAAATCAGCGACATCTTCGCCGGCCAGGGCGTGACCGAACTGCGCAAGGGTCCGGACAATATGGCCCTGTTTGAAGAACTGCTGAAAGTGGCCGACGAAGCCGGCGACAAGTCGCTCACCTTCGTCAATTTCGTCGACTTCGACATGCTGTTCGGCCACCGCCGCGACGTGGCCGGCTATGCCGCCGCGCTCGAGGAACTGGATGCGCGCCTGCCCGAATTCATGGACAAGCTGCGCGACGGCGATCTGGTGGTGTTCACCGCCGACCATGGCTGCGACCCGACCTGGCCGGGCAGCGACCACACGCGCGAACACATCCCGGCGCTGTTCTTCGGCCCGCAGGTGCAGCCGCGCCAGCTCGGCATCTCGGACAGCTTCTCCGACATCGGCCAGACCCTGGCGCGCCACCTCGGCGTGCCGCCCCTCCAACACGGACAAGCCCTGCTATGACCCAACCCGCTGACTTCAAACGCAACGAGGCCGTCGGCCTTGACCTGTCGTGGATCGAGAAAATCCACGTCAACCGCAACGCCGCCGACCGCCGCGCCGCCAGCCTGAATGCGCGCCGCAGCGTGAAGAAGGAATACCAGGCCGCGTGGCTGATCCGCGCCATCCAGTGCATCGACCTGACCACCCTGTCCGGCGACGACACGCCGGGGCGGGTGGAACGCCTGGCCCTGAAAGCCCTGCGTCCGCTGCGTGCCGATCTGTGCGAGGCGCTCGGCGTGCAGGGCCTGACCACCGGCGCCGTCTGCGTGTATCACGAGATGATCAAGCCGGCCGCCGCCATCATCCAGGGCCGCATTCCGATCGCCGCCGTGTCCACCGCTTTCCCGGCCGGCCTGTCCAGCCTCGAAACCAAGATCCGCGAGATCGAACTCTCGGTCGCCGCCGGCGCCACCGAAATCGACATCGTCATCACGCGCCAGCACGTCCTGACCGGTAACTGGCAGGCCCTGTATGAGGAGATGCGCCTGTACCGCCAGGCCTGCGGCGAGGCCCACGTGAAGGCGATTCTCGCCACCGGCGACCTGCAGACCCTGGAGAACGTGGCCAAGGCCTCGTGGGTGTGCATGATGGCCGGCGCCGACTTCATCAAGACCTCGACCGGCAAGGAAGGCGTCAACGCCACCATCCCGGTGTCGCTGGTGATGGTGCGCGCGATCCGCGAATACCACGAACGCTACGGCTTCCAGGTCGGCTACAAGCCGGCCGGCGGCGTGTCCTCGGCCAAGTCGGCGCTCCAGTATCTGACCGTGATGAAGGAAGAACTGGGCAATGACTGGCTGCAGCCGCACCTGTTCCGCATTGGCGCTTCGAGTCTGCTGACCGACATCGAACGCCAGCTCGAACACTACGTCACCGGCCAGTACTCGGCGAACCACCGCCACGCGCAACCCTGAACCCACGGATTCGTCATGCCCACTATTCAAGAGATCCTGCAAACCATGGACTACGGCCCCGCTCCCGAAAGCCACAAAGAAGCCCTTGCCTGGCTGGACCAGCATGGCCGCAAGTTCGGTCTGTTCATCGACAACGCGTGGAGCGCGCCGGGCGAGACCTTCGCCAGTGTGAATCCGGCCGACGGCAGCGAACTGGCCCAGGTCACCCAGGGCACGGCCGCCGATGTCGACCGCGCCGTGGCCGCCGCGCGCCGCGCCCAGCCGGGCTGGGTGGCCCTGGGCGGCCATGGCCGCGCCAAGGTGCTGTATGCGCTGGCGCGCCTGCTGCAAAAGCACAGCCGCCTGTTCGCCGTGCTCGAAACCCTCGACAACGGCAAGACCATCCGCGAAACGCGCGATGCCGACCTGCCGCTGGTGGCGCGCCACTTCTACCATCACGCGGGCTGGGCCCAGCTGCAGTCGGAAGAATTCGCCGACTACCGCGCCGTCGGCGTGGTCGGCCAGATCGTGCCGTGGAACTTCCCGCTGCTGATGTTGGCCTGGAAGATCGCGCCGGCTCTGGCAGCCGGTAACACGGTGGTGTTCAAGCCGGCCGAATTCACCTCGCTGACGGCGCTGCTGTTCGCCGAGATCTGCCAGCAGGCCGGCGTGCCGGCCGGCGTGGTCAATATCGTCACCGGCGACGGCCGCGTGGGCGAGGCCATCGTGAGCCATCCGGGCATCGACAAGCTGGCCTTCACCGGCTCCACCGAAGTCGGGCGCATCATCCGCAAGGCCACGGCCGGCAGCGGCAAGAAGCTGTCGCTCGAACTGGGCGGCAAATCGCCGTTCATCGTGTTCGACGACGCCGACCTCGATGCCGCCGTCGAAGGCCTGGTCGATTCGATCTGGTTCAACCAGGGCCAGGTCTGCTGCGCCGGTTCGCGCCTGCTGGTGCAGGAGTCGATCGAAGCGCGCTTCCTGGCCAAGGTGCGCGCCCGCATGGAGAACCTGCGCGTCGGTTCGCCGCTCGATAAATCGATGGACGTCGGCGCCCTGGTCGACCCGATCCAGCAGCAGCGCATCGCCGCCCTGGTGCAGAGCGCGCGCGACGAAGGCTGCACCGTCTGGCAGCCGGCCTGCGAACTGCCGGCCAGCGGCTCCTGGTTCGCGCCGACCCTGATCACCGGCGCCTCCACCTCGGCCACCGTGTCGCAGACCGAAATCTTCGGCCCGGTGCTGGTGGCGATGAGCTTCCGCACCCCGGCCGAAGCGGTCGCGCTGGCCAACAACACCGTGTACGGTCTGGCCGCCTGCGTCTGGACCGAGTCGATCTCCAAAGCCCTCGACGTGGCGCCCCAGCTGAAGGCCGGTGTGGTCTGGATTAACACCGCCAACCAGTTCGACGCCGCCTGCGGCTTCGGCGGCTACCGCGAATCCGGCTACGGCCGCGAGGGCGGGCGCGAAGGCATGCTCGAATATCTGACCCCGCTGGCCGAAGACCAGCGCCCGGCGGCGCCGCAGGCCGCGCCCCAGGCCAAGCTGAAGCCGATCGAGGACGCACCGTTCGCGATCGACCGCACGGCCAAGCTTTACGTCGGCGGCAAACAGGCGCGCCCGGACGGCGGCTATTCGCGCGCCATCCACGGCGCCGATGGCAGCTTCCTGGCCGACGTCGGCGAAGGCAACCGCAAGGACATCCGCAACGCGGTCGAAGCGGCGCACAAGGCGGCCGGCTGGACCAAGGCCACGGCCCACAACCGCGCCCAGGTGCTGTACTACATCGCCGAGAACCTGGCTGCGCGCGGGGCCGAATTCGCCGCCCGCCTGCAGGCCATGACCGGCGCCAAAAACCCGGAGAAGGAAGTCGAAGCCGCCATCGAGCGCCTGTTCTACTGGGCCGCCTGGGCCGACAAATACGACGGCCTTGCGCACCAGCCGCCGGTGCACGGCATCACCGTGGCCCTGAATGAGCCGCTCGGCGTGATCGGCATCGTCTGCCCGAACGAGGCGCCGCTGCTTGGTTTCATTGCGCTGGTGGCGCCCGCCATCGCGCTCGGCAACCGCGTCGTGGCCGTGCCGTCCGAAGCGCATCCGCTGGCCGTCACCGACTTCTACCAGGTGCTCGACACCTCCGACCTGCCCGGCGGCGTGGTCAACATCATCACCGGCAGCGCGAACGAACTGGCCAAGACCCTGGCCGGCCACGCCGACGTCGACGCCATCTGGCGCCACGACGGCAATGCCGCCGGCTGCGCCGAAGTCGAGCGCCTGTCGGCCGACACCCTGAAGCGCACCTGGACCAGCGGCGGCAAGGGCCGCGACTGGTTCAGCCCGGCCCAGACCTGCGGCCGCGCAGTGCTCTACCACGCCAGCCAGGTGAAAAACGTCTGGATCCCCTACGGCGTGTAATCCGGGAAAATCGGGGTCTGACCCCGATTTTTCTTTTGAAGAATTAACGAGGTTGTGTATGTTCCTGCCCCAGGAAATCATCCGTAAAAAACGCGATGGCGCGGCGCTGTCGGCTGAAGAAATTCAGTTCTTTGTGCGCGGTATCACCGATAACTCGGTCAGCGAGGGCCAGATCGCGGCCCTGGCTATGGCCGTCTATTTCAATGACATGTCGATGGACGAGCGCGTCGCCTTCACGCTCGCCATGCGCGACTCGGGCCAGGTGATGGAGTGGCGCTCGCTCGACCTGCCCGGCCCGGTGGTGGACAAGCACTCGACCGGCGGCGTCGGCGACGTGGTCTCGCTGATGCTCGGCCCGATGGTGGCGGCCTGCGGCGGCTTCGTGCCGATGATCTCCGGCCGCGGCCTCGGCCACACCGGCGGCACGCTCGACAAATTCGATTCCATCCCCGGCTATAACACGGTGCCGGAACCGGCGCGCTTCCGCCAGGTCGTCAAGGAGATCGGCGTGGCCATCATCGGCCAGACCGCCCAGCTGGCGCCCTCGGACAAGCGCTTCTACGCGATCCGCGATGTGACGGCGACGGTGGAATCGGTGGCCATGATCACCGGCTCGATCCTGTCGAAGAAGCTGGCGGCCGGCCTCGATGCCCTGGTCATGGACGTCAAGGCGGGCAGCGGCGCCTTCATGCCGACCTTTGAGAAATCGGTGGAACTGGCGCAGTCGATCGTCACGGTCGGGAATGGCGCCGGCACCCGCACTTCGGCCCTGCTGACCGATATGAACGAGTCGCTCGGCCCGGTGGCCGGGAATGCGCTCGAAGTGCGCCTGGCGCTCGACTACCTGAGCGGCAAGCGCCGCCCGGCCCGTCTGCACGAGGTGACGATGGCCCTGTGCGCCGAGATGCTGGTGATCGCCGGCCTGTGCGCCGACGAGGCGAGCGCGCGCGCGAAGCTGCAGGCGGCCCTGGATTCGGGCGCCGCGGCCGAGCGCTTCAACCGCATGGTGGCGGCCCTCGGCGGTCCGGCCGACCTGATGGACAAGCCCGACGCCTACCTCGACGGCGCGCCGGTGGTAGTGCCGGTGCCGGCCCCGCAGGCCGGTTTCGCCGCCAGCACCGACTGCCGTGGCCTCGGTCTGGCCGTGGTGGCGCTGGGCGGCGGGCGCACCCGGCCGACCGATCCGATCGACTTTGCGGTCGGCCTGACCGACCTGGTCGAACTCGGCACCGAACTGCAGGCCGGCCAGCCGCTGGCCATGGTCCATGCGCGCACGCCGCAGGCGGCCGAACGCGCGGTGCGCGCGGTGCAGGAGGCGTATGTGATCGGCGCGGCCAAGCCGGCCGCCAACCCGATGGTCTACCGGAGCATCCGCCCATGAACTACCAAGCCCTGATCGCCGAAGCGGCCGAAGCGCGCAAGCTGGCCTACACGCCTTACTCGCACTTCAAGGTGGGCGCGGCCCTGCTGGCCAAGGACGGCCGCGTCTTCCGCGGCTGTAATGTGGAGAACGCGTCCTACGGCCTGTGCAACTGCGCCGAGCGCACGGCCCTGTTCAGCGCCATCGCCGCCGGCTACCAGCCGGGCGACTTCGCCGCCATCGCCGTGATCGGCGACACCGAGGGGCCGATCGCCCCGTGCGGCGCCTGCCGCCAGGTGATCTTTGAACTGGGCGGGAAAACCCTGCCGGTGGTGCTGTCCAATCTGAAGGGCGATGTGTTCGAAACCACGGCGGAGCAGCAGCTGCCGAACGGCTTCGGTGGCTGGGATCTGAAGAAGTAAGCTTTGATCAAGATAATCGATGTGCAGGCCGCCGCGGCGCAGGCGGCCAATGAGGCCATCACGGCCAAGGCGGCCGGCTCCTTCGGCGTCGGCGGCCTGATGTTGGACGCGCAGGGCAATGTGCTCAAGTCCACGCCCAACCACACCGTGCGCGATGGCCTGGTGTTCGATCCGACCGCGCATGGCGAGCGCCAGCTGGTGGACTGGTATTTCGCCGAAAAGGCCAAGGGCCGCGTGCTGCCGCCGCCGCACGAGATCACCATCGTCACCTCGCTCGATCCCTGTGTGATGTGCACGGGCGCGATTCTGGCGGCCGGCTTCAATGTGGTGGTGGCTGCGCCGGATACGCGCGCCGGCATCAACTACGACCTGAGCGCGCAATTCCCCGCGCTGCCACCGGCCCTGCGCGAGCAGGCCGCGCGCAGCTTCGCCTATCCGGCCGTGCTGGGGTCGAGCCAGTACGCGCGCGAGGCGAGCGGCGCGCCGGTGCTGCCCTTCTTCATCCGCAAAACGATTTCGGAGCCGACCCAGGCCCTGTGTTCACTGGTGTTCGAGGCCACCGAGGAGAAGATCCAGCAGGTGCTCAATACCGATCTGCCGCAGGATGCGCTGCGCGACATTGCCGCGCTGGCGCCCGGCGCGGAAGTGGTGCGCGCGCTCAAATCCCTGTATCCGCAGGCGCTCAGCTACCGCTGCACGCCGCACCGTCCCGATGCCGGCCTGGCGCCTTATCTGCGCGCGGCCATGGCCCAGGACCGCGAGCAGGGCGGGCGCGGCGACGCCGTGGCCCTGCTCGATGGCTTCGGCAATCTGCTGCTGTGCGTGCCGGGTCGCGCCCAGCTCTCGCCCGTGTGCACGCCCTTCATGGAGTGCACGCGCCAGTATGCGCAGCTGCGCTATCAGCTGATGCTGGGGCGCGACGCGGCCGCGCAGTACGAGATCCGGCGCTATTTGCCGCATCCGAAAGAGGGCACTTTCGTGTTCGCCCTGGCGCCGGACGACAGCGCCCAGTCCTTCATGAATCTGGGCGCCTATGGCTCCACGATGGAGGGCGCGCTGCCGGCGAATAATCCCTTCCAGTTCCAGTATGTGCTGCCGCCGCAGGAAGATGCGGCGCTGACGGCCCTGTGCAAGCGCCTGCCGCCGTTCTACCGCAAGACCGTGCGCGTGCGCCCGGTGCCGGTGGCCGACAGCGCGCTCGCTGCCGCCCTGCTGGCCTGAGTCACCAGGCGGTGACCAGGGCCGCGCCGAATTTCTCGCCCAGGGCCTTGGCCGCTTCCGCATTCAGCGGATAGGCATAGGAGCCGATGCCGCGCACGCCATACTGTTCGAGCGTGGCGCGCGGCGGGAACCACAGGCGCGGATTGTCCCAGCGCGTGTCGACCTTGAGCGTGTCGAGCGCCTTCGGCTCGTTTTTCGCCAGCGTCTGCAGCAGCTGGCGCACCCCTTCCGCACTGATGTCCTGATACTGCATGCCGACGCCCTTGGCCGTGCGGTAGCTGACCTGCGCATGGTGGGCCGTGGCATTGGCCGCGTTGTGCGCGCGCCGCAGCAGGTTCGGGTCGATGCCGGCGCGCGCCAGCAGCATGTTCTCGCGTGCGCGGCTGCTCACGTGGCTGGCGTCGGCCTGATGGGCGATGGCGTCCTGGTAGTCCTGATCGAGGGCCAGATCGCGCAGGCCGATGGCGCCGCCCTCGGCCAGGCTTTTGCGCGGGGCCGGCAGGAACAGGTAGGTGGCGCAGGTGTCGCGGCACAGGCCATGCACTTCCACGCTGGCGCCGGCGGCGCCGACCGCCTCGGCCAGTTTGCGCGCCGACAGCGGATCGCTGCCGCCGCTGTTCTGCACGATCAGCGTGCGCGCACCCTGGCGCAGCGCGGCGATGGCGGCCTCGCTGCGCGGACCGTCGATGTCGCCATCGATGACAAAGCTGGTGCTGCCGCTGGCGGCGGCAAAGGCGAGTAGCAGGGAGATCATTCGTCCTCCGGGGCGGTGGGGTCGGGCGGGGGAATAAAGCGGCGGTGTTTGGCCAGGCCTTCACGCAGCAGGTATTCGATCTGCGCGTTCACGCTGCGCAGCTCCTGCGCGGCGAGCGCTTCCAGCTCGGCCCACAGCTTGGGGTCGAGCCGGAGCAGGAAGGATTTCTTGTTGCTGGCCATACCCTCAATGATAAAGGGTGCCGGAATTGATGACCGGTTCGACCTCGCGCTCGGCGCACAGCACCACCAGCAGATTGCCGACCATGGCCGCGCGGCGCTCGTCGTCGAGCTCCACGACCTGCTTTTCCGACAGCGAGCGCAGCGCCATTTCGACCATGCTGACGGCGCCTTCGACGATGCGCTGGCGCGCCGCGATCACGGCTTCGGCCTGCTGGCGGCGCAGCATCACGCCGGCGATTTCGGGCGCGTAGGCCAGGTGGGTCAGGCGCGCTTCGAGCACGCGCAGGCCGGCCTGTTCGGTGCGGCTCTGCAGGGTCTCGACCAGCAGGGCGAGGATCTTGTCGCCGCCATTCATCAGGGTCAGCTCGTCCTGATCGTGGCCGCTGTGGTCGTAGTTGAACTGCGTCGTCACATGGCGCAGCGCGGCCTCGGCCTGGACCTTGATGAAGGTGTAGTAGTCCTCGACGTCGAAGCTGGCGCGCGCCGTGTCGGCCACCTGCCAGACCACGGCGGCGGCGATCTCGACCGGATTGCCGCGCTTGTCGTTGACCTTCAGGCGGTCCATGTTGAGGTTGTTGGCGCGCAGCGAGACCTTGCGCTTGGCGTAGAAGGCATTCGACCAGCGCAGGCCGCTGTCGCGCACGGTGCCGCGGTAGGCGCCGAACAGGGTCAGCACGACCGCCTGGTTCGGCTGAATCATGTACAGGCCGCCGAAACCGAACAGGGTCGCGATGATGCACAGGAAACCGAACAGCTTGAGCGGACCGGGGCCGGCCAGCAGCAGGCTCAGGCCGATGGCGGCGAACACGATCGAACCGAATACCACCGCGTAACCGCTGGCGCTGGATACGTGTTGCTCTTGTGAAACTTGCATGATAGATCTCCGATATAAGTGTGATATCACTGTAGTATCAGAAATCCGAGTTTGTCAAGTGCAATTGCAGTCTGGCCTTATTCGGCCCAGGGATCGTAGGTGCCGAAGCTCCAGATATGGCCTTCGAGGTCCTTGCAGGTGAAGCCGCGCCCGCCGTAGTCCTCGTCCTGGATGGGGATCACGATGGCGGCCCCGGCCGCCTTGGCACGCACGAAGATGGCGTCGGCGTCGGGCACGACCAGGTAGATGGTCTGGGTCTGGTAGCCGCCGATTTCCTCGGGCAGGCGCATCAGGCGGCCGTAGACGGTGTCGCGCCCGGAGGAACTGAGCATGACCATGCCATTGCCGAGCGTGAGCTGGGCGTGGTCGATCTGGCCGCCGTGGCCGGGCACGACCAAGTGGGCCGTGAAGCCGAAGGTGTGGCACAGCCAGTCGATGGCGCCGGGGGCGTCGCGGTAGCGCAGGCAGGGGATGATGCTGGCGTGGGGCATGGCGGTCTCCTTGGTGCGGGTAGGGCGGGTCTTCAGACCCGCGCCGTCATGTTAGCCCCAAGCCGAGCGCCCCGCTGCACATTACATCTGCTGGAACAGGTGGGTATGCCCGCGGCTGACCTCGAGTTTTTCCGGATGCCCGCGCACCGCCAGCAGCTGGCGCCCGCGCGCGTCGCGCGTGACTTCGGCGATGGCGTCCACCCGCACCAGGGTCGAGCGGTGGATGCGCCAGAACTCGGCCGGGTCGAGTTCCTCCTCGAGCTCCTTGAGCGTCTTGCGGATCAGGACTTCCGAGCTGTCGGTCTGCACGCGCGTGTATTTTTCGTCGGCCTGGAAGAACAGGATCTCGCGCGTCGAGATCATGCGCAGGCTGGTGCCCACCTGGGCCTGAATCCAGCGCAGATAGGGCTTGGGCGCGCCCTCGCTCTTTTGCACGGCGGCCGTCAGTTCGCGCAGCTGGGCGGCGATGTCGAGCGGGGCCTGGTGCAGGCGCGCCTTCACGCGCTGCACGGTCAGGGCCAGGCGGTCGGCCGTGACCGGCTTGAGCAGGTAGTCGAGGGCGCCGTGTTCGAAGGCCTCGATCGCATACTGGTCGTAGGCGGTGGCGAACACCACATGGGCCTTGCCGCTGATGACTTTGGCCGCTTCGATCCCGCTCTGGCCCGGCATGCGGATATCGAGGAACACCACGTCCGGGCGCAGCTCGGCGCTGGCGGTCACGGCCTCCAGGCCGTTGCTGGCTTCGCCGATGATCTCCAGTTCCGGCCAGGCCTCGCGCAGGCGCGCGCGCAGCAGGTCGCGCATTGGGGCTTCATCGTCGACGATCAGGGCGGTGGTCATGCTTTCTTCTCCGGCGGGCTCAGGGGAATACGGATCGAGGTGTAGGCGCCGCCCGTCACCGGCGCTTCGATCACCAGCTGGGCGCGGCCGTCGTAGAGCAGCTTCAGGCGCTCGCGGATATTGGCCAGGCCGACGCCTTCACCGGCATGCATGTTGAAGCCGACGCCGTCGTCCGTCACGTCCACGTGCAGGGTGGCGCCGTGGATCGAGGCGGCCACGGCGATATGGCCGCCTGCGATCTTCGGCTCGAGCCCGTGCTTGATGCTGTTCTCGATCAGGGTCTGCAGCATCATCGGCGGGAAGGGCAGGCTTTCCAGATGCGGCGCCACGTCGAAGGACACGCTCAGGCGCTCCTTCATGCGCGCCTGCATGATGGCCAGGTAGGCGCGCGACAGCTGCACCTGTTTGCCGAGCGTGCCGCCATCCTTGGCGCGCATCTGGGGCAGGGTGGCGCGCAGGTAGTCGATCAGGTGCTGGTGCACCTTGGCCGCGGCCGGCGGGTCGGTTTCGATCAGCTGGCCGATCAGGGCCAGGGTGTTGAACAGGAAGTGCGGTTCGATCTGGGCCTGCAGGGCCGACATCTGGGCCTCGACCACGCGCCTTTCCATGGCCTCGACATCGGCCTTGGCCACGGCCTGGGTGGCGACGATCTCGGCGCGCCGCTTGCCGCCGGCCAGCACTTTCACGCCGACCGAGATCAGTACGAACGACAGGGCGGCGTCGAAGCCGTGCAGCAGGGCGCCCAGCATCAGCACCACGACGGCCGTCTGCCACAGCTTCTTCCACTCGACCACGGCGAGCCAGTCGAAAAAGCGCCACCACATGGCCGACGCCACGGCGGCGGCGTCACGCACAAAATCGATGGCACGGTTGAACTGGCTGGCGGACATGATTATTCCTTGCTGGTGGTATCGGGGTCAGGCTGGGGCAGATGCGGCGGCGCGGCCGGGCGGCGCTTCTTGCGCAGGCCGATCACGCTGCCGGCGATCAGAATCTTGAGCAGCAGGAAGCAGGTGAACAGGAACAGGGCCAGCGGCAGGATCGACAGCACCAGGGCCATCACGATGCAGGCGGCCAGCAGCTGCGGCCAGCTCATGCGCGAGAGCGCCCGTCCACCCTGGCGCAGGGCGCGCAGCAGGGCCGCGGACATCTGCTCGAGCAGATCGCAGAAGGATTGGAAGCTCAGGTCTTTCATGGTCGTCTCCGGACAGTGGGTCGATGGAGCCACTGTAACAAGGGGCGCCGTGGCCCTCCAGCACGATACGACAGACTGCATGGACGGGGGGATGAGCGGTGTCAGCGCGGGACGAATGGCCCCGGCTGCCATTCGCGCCGCAGTAGGCCGTAGAAGTCGGTGTCGCACACTTCGCCGTTGACGATCCAGCGCTCGCGCATATGGCCTTCGTGGCGGAAGCCGAGCTTCTGCAGGGCGCGCGCGCTGGCCGTGTTGCGCGGGTCGATGTCGGCCTCGATGCGGATCAGCGCGAGCGTGTTGAACGCGTAATCGATCAGGGCCGTCATGGCCTCGTGCAGGTAGCCCTGGCCCCAGTGCGCCTGGGCGAGCAGGTAGCCGGTGTCGCAGCGCCGGTTCTGCAGGTGGAAGTTATACAGCGAGCAATTGCCAATCAGTTCACCTGATGATTTCAACACGATTCCCATGCGCATCGCGCTGGCGCTGTCGTAGTCGGCCAGGGCCTGGCGGATGCAGGCTTCGGCCTGGGCCATTTCGGTCCAGGGGGCGAAGCTCCAGTAGCGCATCACGGCCGGATCGGAAAACAGGGCGAACATCGCCGGCGCGTCGTTCAGGTTCAGGCGGCGCAGCTCCAGGCGCGCCGTGCTCAGCAGGTCGGGGCTCATCGTTCCTGGGTCCAGCGCACCAGGATGCGGTGCAGTTCGCCGCTTTGTTCCAGGCGGATGATGGCGCGCGTCAGGCGCTGCTGGGTGGCGGCGGCCAGGTGGCGCCCGGTCATCATGAACAGTGGCTGCTGCTCGAGCATGGCCGGCAGCACGCGCACCTTGGCTTCGAGCCCCGTTTCGCGCAGCAGGCTGTCGATGCCGGGGCTGCGCATGATGAAAAAGCGCGCGCGCCCGGCCACCAGCTTTTGCAGATTGGTCGAGTTGTCGAGGGCGCCGTCGTCAATATTGCTCAGGCCCACTTCGCGCAGGCGGCCGAGGATGCCGAAGCCTTTCACCACCAGCATGCTGTTGTTCGGCGCCAGGGCCAGCAGATCGGCCCAGTTGTTGACCTGGACAGGATCGTCGGCGCGCGCCAGCAGGAAGTAGCGCGCGGTCATGATCGGCACGTCGATGAACTGGTAGCGCGCCTCGCGCTCGCGGCTGCGGACCGAGGCGCAGGCGACGTCGAGCTGGCCGCGTTCGAGTTCGTCCTCGATGCGCGCGGTCACGCGCCATTGCTGGTCGCCGCTGAAGCGCAGGCCCGGATCGATGCGCTCGAGCGCGCGGAACACGTCGACGCACAGGCCGACCACCTCGGTGCGGCCCTTGCTGATGAATTTGGGCGCCGTGGCCAGCTGGGCGCTCGTGCGCAGCTCGACCACCGGCGCGCCGAGGGCGAACGGGGGCAGCAGGAGCAGACAGGCGAGCAGGCGACGAAGCATATCCCATGGTAGCGAGGCTGGCGCCTGCCCGTCAACTCAGGCGTGGCGTGGCTGCACAGCGGCGATCACCATGGCGCAGATCGTCTGTTCGGCGTCGGCGTAGTCCTGGCGCGTCAGCTGGCGCCGGTTCAGCACCAGGCACATCTGGGCGGAGAAGTCGGCATACGACTGGGTCATGGCCCAGATCGCAAACAGCAGATGGGTGGCGTTGACGGCGGCGATGCGTCCGGCCGCGATCCAGCGCTCGAACACTTCGAGGTCCTTGCGCACCAGCGGCAGCACGCGCGCGCTGATCTGCGCGCCGTACAGCTTGGCCCCGCCGATGACTTCGAGCGCGTACACGCGCGAGGCGGCCGGCTGTTCGCGCGAGAAGCTCAGCTTGGCCGCGATGTAGGCGCGCAGCGCGTCCTCGGGCGCGTGTTCGGCATGGGCCAGCACGTCCATGCGTTCGAGCCAGTCGTCGAGCACGCCGTCGAGCACGCGCTGGTACAGGGCCTGCTTGGTCGGGAAGTAGTACATCAGATTCTGTTTGGACAGACCGGCCCGCTCGGCGATGGTGGCGATCGAGGCGCCCTCGTAGCCGGTTTCGGCGAACACCTGAACGGCTTCGGCGAGGATGTCGGCTTCGAGTTTGTCGCGGTTCTGCACACGGCGGCTGAGGGTGGCGGGTTTCATGCGGACTCCGGTCGGACGTGGTCAAGGAAGTGCAGCAGAGGCGCGGCATCGGCCGCATACGCCGCATTGAAGCGGAACCAGATGCTGGCCGGTTCGCCCAGCATGAAGAATTCGCCGGGCGAGAGCAGGATGCCGGCGCGCAGGGCGGCGTCGGCCACGGTCTTGCCGTTGCAGGCCGGCTGCGGCGCCACCGCCCAGCCGGCGCTGACGAACATGCCGCCGCGCGGCGTGGCGATCGGACGCATGCCGACTGTGGCCAGCTGCTCGATCGTGCGCGCACGCGCCGCATCCAGCCGCGCGATCAGCTTCTGCAGGCCGCGCTTGTAGCCGCGCGCCGTCAGCGCGTGGTAGACGGCGCGCTCATTGATCTCGGAGGTGGTCAGCCCGGCCAGCATCTTCACGCGCAGCAGTTCCGGCAGCAGCGAGTGCGAGGCGCAGATGGCGCCCACGCGCAGCACCGGCGACAGGCTTTTCGACATGCTCGACACATGGATCACGCGGCGCAGCCCGTCCATCGCCGCCAGCGAGGCCTCGCCGCGCGCGGCCAGTTCGCGGTAGATGTCGTCCTCCACCAGCCAGAAGTCGAACTGTTCGGCCAGGGCCAGCAGGCGGTGCGCCTGGGTGGTCGAGAGCGAGGTGCCGAGCGGGTTTTGCAGCACGGTGTTCACGAACATCAGGCGCGGCTGGGTGGCACTGGCGCGGCGTGCCAGTTCTTCCAGGTCGAGACCGTCCTCGCCGCGCGGGATGGCGACCGCATGGCAGCCGTGGTGGCGGATCAGCGACAGCAGGTTGGCGTACATCGGGTCTTCCACCAGCACGGTGTCGCCCGGCTTGGTCAGGGTGCGCAGCACCAGGTCGAACGCATGGGTCGCGCCGTGGGTCAGCAGCACCTGGTCCGGCTCGACCGCGAACAGCTCGGCCGAGAAGCCGGCCGCCAGATGCTGGCGCAGCGTGGGAAAGCCGAGCGGATGGCCATAGCCGCGCAAGCGGCTGGTCGGAATCCGCATGGCCTGGCGCACGGCTTCGGAGATGCCGGCCTCGCCATACCATTCGGGCGGCAGCCAGCCGGCGCCGATCGGCAGCAGCTCCGACATGCCCGAGTACAGTTCGGGCGTGAGGGCGTCGATCGCGGCCGGCGGCGGCGCCAGCGGCAGCGGCTGGGTGGCGGCCAGCGGCTCGGCGCGCGCCACGAAATAGCCGGAGCCGCGCCGCGAGGACAGCAGGCCGAGCGTGACCAGGCGGTCGTAGGACTCGACAACTGTAAAGGTCGACACGCCATTACACTTGGCGAACTGGCGCACCGAGGGCATGCGTGCGCCGACCCGCAGTTCGCGCGCGCCGACCATGGCCGCAATCGCCGCGACGATCTGATCGACCAGGCTGCCACGCTTGTGGCGCAAGGCTGGCAGTACGGGCCAGCCGGGGGTGGTGTCGTGTTTGTCCATGTGTGCTGACCTGCTGTGCTCTTCACCAAAGTGTACGGTTTTCACAACCAGTACGGTTGGTGTGTTCTGCCAGAGGTGTATATGTGCCATCCTTGACCGACTCTCTACTATTGCATCATGTTTTTGCCAACTGGTAAATTATTTTTTTGGTCGTAAAAAACCCGGAGCAGCCCATGCAAGAAACCCGACCCAGCTCGATGGCATCGTATTGGATGCCGTTCACCGCCAACCGCGACTTCAAGGCCAACCCGCGCCTGCTGGTCTCGGCCGCCGGCATGTATTACAAGGACGTCGATGGCAATCAGGTCCTCGACGGCACCGCCGGCCTGTGGTGCTGCGCCGCCGGCCACGCCCAGCCGAAGATCGTGGCGGCCGTGCAGGACGCCATTGCCACGCTCGACTACGCGCCGCCGTTCCAGATGGGCCACCCGGCCCAGTTCGAGCTGGCCGAGAAAATCAGCGCCTACACCAAGGGGCGCTTTTCGAATGTGTTCTTCACCAACTCGGGCTCGGAGTCGGTCGACACCGCGCTGAAGATCGCGCTGGCCTACCACCGCGCGCGCGGCGACGCCACCCGCACCCGCCTGATCGGGCGCGAAAAGGGCTACCACGGGGTCGGCTTCGGCGGCATTTCGGTGGGCGGCTTGCCCAATAACCGCAAGGGCTTCGGCCCGCTGCTGACCGGCGTCGACCACCTGCCGCACACGCTTAACATCGCGCAGAACGCGTTCTCGCGCAATGAGCCCGAGTGGGGCGCCCATCTGGCCGATGAACTCGAGCGCATCGTGGCCCTGCACGACGCCTCGACCATCGCCGCCGTGATCGTCGAGCCGGTGGCCGGCTCGGCCGGGGTGATCATTCCGCCCAAGGGCTACCTGAAGCGCCTGCGCGAGCTGTGCACCAAGTACGGCATCCTGCTGATTTTCGATGAAGTGATCACCGGCTTCGGGCGCATGACGACCCCGTTCGCCTTCGACTACTTCGACGTCGAGCCGGACCTGGTCACCACCGCCAAGGCCCTGACCAATGGCGTGGTGCCGATGGGCGCAGTGCTGGTCAAGCAGCAGATCCATGACACCATCGTCAACGGCGCGCCGGCCGGGATCGAACTATTCCACGGCTACACCTACTCGGGCCACCCGCTGGCCTGCGCGGCCGGCCTGGCCACGCTCGAGGTGTTCGAGGAGCAGCAGTTGCTCGCGCACGCGGCCGGCCTGCAAAGCTACTGGGCCGACGCCCTCCATTCGCTGCAGGGACTGCCGCATGTGATCGACATCCGCTCGATCGGCATGGTCGGCGCGATCGAGCTGGCCTCGATTCCGGGCAAGCCGGGCGCACGCGCCATGGACGCCTTCCGCAAGGCCTTCGCCGACGGCGTGCTGACGCGCGTGACCGGCGACATCATCGCCCTGTCGCCGCCGCTGATCATCGAGAAACGCCACATCGACGAATTGTTCGGCAAGCTCACCCCCATCCTGAAGCACCTGGACTGACACCATGGACACGATCACCCATTTCATCAACGGCGCCGCCGTCGACACCCGCAGCGGGCGCTATGGCCCGGTCTTCAATCCGGCCCTGGGCGAGCAGGTGGCGCGCGTGGCCCTGGGCACGGCGGACGAAGTCGGCGCCGCCGTCGCCGCCGCCGCAGCGGCCTTTCCGGCCTGGGCCAACACGCCGCCGCTGGCGCGCGCACGCGTGCTGTTTAAATACCTGGAGCTGTGCCAGAAGCACACCGAGGACTTCGCCCAGATGCTCACGCGCGAACACGGCAAGACTCTGGCCGACGCCCGTGGCGAAGTGGCGCGCGGGATCGAGGTGGTGGAGTTCGCGGTCGGCATTCCGCAGATGCTGAAGGGCGAGTTCACCGACCAGATCGCGCGCGGCATCGACGCCTGGTCGATGCGCATGCCGCTTGGCGTGGTGGCCGGCATCACGCCGTTTAACTTCCCGGTGATGGTGCCGATGTGGATGTTCCCGATCGCCATCGCCTGCGGCAATACCTTCGTGCTCAAGCCGTCCGAGCGCGATCCTTCGCCTTCGCTGCTGCATGCGCGCCTGCTGAAGGAAGCCGGGCTGCCGGACGGCGTGTTCAACGTGGTCCAGGGCGACAAGGTCTGCGTCGACGCGCTGCTCGACCATCCGGAGGTGCAGGCGGTCAGCTTCGTCGGCTCGACCCCGATCGCCGAATACATCTATGCGCGTGGCAGCGCCAATGGCAAGCGCGTGCAGGCGCTGGGCGGCGCCAAGAACCACATGGTGGTCATGCCCGACGCCGACATGGAGATGGCGGTCGACGCCATCATCGGCGCCGCCTATGGTTCGGCCGGCGAGCGCTGCATGGCGATCTCGGTGGTGGTGGCCGTGGGCGATGCCGGCGACCAGCTGATCGGCGCGGTGGCCGAACGCACGGCCGCACTCAAGGTGCGCGATGGCCTCGACCCCGAAGCCGAAATGGGGCCGATCGTCACGCGCGCCGCCAAGGAACGCATCGAAGAGCTGATCGGCTCCGGCGTGGCCGAGGGCGCGCGCCTGGTGGTCGATGGGCGTAACTACCAGGTGGCCGGACGCGAAGGCGGCTTCTTCGTCGGCGGCACCCTGTTCGACCATGTGCGCACCGATATGCGCATCTACAAGGAGGAGATCTTCGGGCCGGTGCTGTGCGTGGTGCGCGCGCCCGACATCGCCAGCGCGGTCGAGATGATCAATGCGAACGAGTACGGCAATGGCGTGGCCGTGTTCACGCGCGACGGCGGTGTCGCGCGCGAGTTTGTGCGCCAGATTCAGGTGGGGATGGTGGGCGTGAACGTGCCGCTGCCGGTGCCGATGGCCTTCAACAGCTTCGGCGGCTGGAAGCGCAGCCTGTTCGGCGACCACCACGCGTATGGCCCCGAGGGCGTGCGCTTCTACACGCGCCACAAGGCCGTCATGCAGCGTTGGCCGAATACCGCCAGCGCCGGCGTGCAGTTCGCCTTCCCGCAGATGAAGTAAGCGCGCTCCGACAAGAACACGAATAGGGATGACAATGATCGACTCACTCAAGCACCTGCCCAAGGCCGGCGGCACCGAGGCCGAACTGGCCGCGCAGTTCACCGACCTGGCGCCGCCGCTCAATGCGCGCCAGGCCGCGATCGAAGCCGCGCGCTGCCTGTACTGCTACGACGCGCCGTGCACGCGCATCTGCCCCTCGCAGATCGACGTGGCCAGCTTTATCCGCAATATCCACGAGGGCAATGTCCAGGGCGCGGCGGCTGGCATCCTCAAGCAGAACATCCTCGGCGGCAGCTGCGCGCGCGTGTGCCCGACCGAGATCCTGTGCGAGGATAAATGCGTGCGCAACCACGATGCTGAGGGCCAGCCGGTGAAAATCGGCCTGCTGCAGCGCTATGCCCTCGACAATGCCCACTTCAAGCAGCACCCGTTCCAGCGCGCGCCGCGCACCGGCAAGCAGGTGGCCGTGGTCGGCGCCGGGCCGGCTGGTCTGGCCTGCGCGCACCGTCTGGCCATGCTGGGCCACGATGTGGTGATCTTTGAGGCGCGCGAAAAAGCCGGCGGCCTGAATGAGTACGGCATCGCCAAATACAAGCTGACCGAGGACTTCGCCCAGCAGGAAGTCGCCTTCCTGCTGGAGATCGGCGGGATCGAGCTCCGCTTCGGCCAGAAGCTGGGCGAGAACCTGCGCCTGTCCGATCTGCGCGCCGCCTACGACGCCGTCTTCCTCGGCCTGGGCCTGGCCGCCAGCCGCGCGCTCGGCCTGACCGGCGAGGACGCGCCGGGCCTGGTGGCGGCGGTCGATTACATCGCCGAGCTGCGCCAGGCGCAGGACCTGGCCAGCCTGCCCGTGCCGCGCCGCGCAATTGTGATCGGGGCCGGTAACACGGCCATCGACATGGCCGTGCAGATCAAGCGCCTGGGCGCGGAAGAAGTCCATCTCGTGTACCGCCGTGGCTTTGCCGATATGGGCGCCACCTGGCACGAGCAGGAGATCGCCAAGGCCAATCAGGTGCAGATGCATGTATGGGCCGCGCCGCGCGAAGTGCTGCTGGAAGGCGGCCAGGTGGCCGGCATGCGCTTCGAGAAGACGCGCATGGAAGGCGGCAAGCTGGCGCTGACCGGCGACTGCTTCGACATCGCGGCCGATGCGGTGTTCAAGGCGATCGGCCAGACCACGGGCGCGCTGCCGGCCGAGCTGGCGCGCAGCGGCGACAAGATTGAAGTCGATGCGCAGTTCCGCACCAGCGTGGCCGGTGTGTACGCGGGCGGCGACTGCGTGGCGCCGGGCCAGGACCTGACCGTGCAGGCGGTCCAGCATGGCAAGCTGGCCGCTGCGGCCATCGATCACGATATCCAGAAGAAGGAGGCCGCGTAATGGCTGATCTGAGCATTGAATTTTGCGGCATCAAGTCGCCCAATCCCTTCTGGCTGGCCTCGGCCCCGCCGACCGACAAGGCCTACAACGTGGTGCGCGCCTTTGAAGCCGGCTGGGGCGGCGTGGTCTGGAAGACCCTGGGCGAAGATCCGCCCGCAGTGAACGTGTCCTCGCGCTACTCGGCCCACTACGGCAAGAACCGCGAAGTCCTCGGCTTCAATAACATCGAGCTGATTACCGACCGTTCGCTCGAGATCAACCTGAGGGAAATCACGCAGGTGAAGAAGGACTGGCCGGACCGCGCGATGATCGTCTCGCTGATGCTGCCCTGCGAGGAGTTCCGCTGGGCCGAGATTCTGCCGCTGGTGGAAGCCACCGGGGCCGACGGCATCGAGCTCAATTTCGGCTGCCCGCACGGCATGCCGGAGCGCGGCATGGGCGCGGCCGTGGGCCAGGTGCCCGAATACGTGGAGATGGTCACGCGCTGGTGCAAGCAGCACACGCGCCTGCCCGTGATCGTGAAGCTGACGCCGAATATCACCGATGTGCGCATGCCGGCGCGCGCGGCCCTGGCGGGCGGCGCCGACGCGGTCTCGCTGATCAACACCATCAACTCGATCACCCATCTGGATCTGGATGCGATGGCGGCCTATCCCATCGTCGGCGGCAAATCCACGCACGGCGGCTATTGCGGTTCGGCCGTCAAGCCGATTGCGCTGAACATGGTGGCCGAAATCGCGCGCGACCCGGCCACGGCCGGCCTGCCGATCTCCGGCATCGGCGGCATCTCCAACTGGCGCGACGCGGCCGAATTCATCGCCCTGGGCGCGGGCTCGGTCCAGGTGTGCACGGCCGCGATGCTGCATGGCTTCCGCATCGTGGAGGAGATGAAGGACGGCCTGTCGCGCTGGATGGACGAGAAGGGCTACAAGAGCATCGCGGACTTCACGCGCAAGGCGGTGCCGAATACCACGGACTGGAAATACCTGGACATGAACTACCAGGTCATCGCCAACATCGACCAGGACAGCTGCATCAAGTGCGGGCGCTGCTACGTGGCCTGCGAGGACACCTCGCACCAGTCGATCCACCAGCTGATCGACAGCGCCAGCGGCGAGCGCACCTACCAGGTGAACGAGGCTGAATGCGTGGGCTGTAATCTCTGCGAAATCACCTGTCCGGTGCAGGGTTGCATTACCATGGTGCCGCAGCAGACCGGGAAGCCCTACATGAACTGGACGCAGGACCCGCGCAATCCGCGCCGGGGCTGATCGGCCTGCTTCTTGCTTGCAGAACGAAGCGGCGGGACGGGTTGGAGGACCCGCACCGCCCGCGCTACTTCAGGAGACTCCATGAAACAGGAAACCGCAGCAAGCAGCACCCTCTGGAACGAAGACCTGGCCCCGACCTCGCCGCAGCAGCGCACCTGGCGCTGGTACCACTTTGCGGCGCTGTGGGTGGGCATGGTGATGTGCATCCCCGCCTACACGCTGGCGGCCAGTCTGATCGACGGCGGCATGAGCGGCTGGCAGGCCGTGTTCACGGTGTTCCTGGCCAATAGCATCGTGCTGGTGCCGATGCTGCTGATCGGGCATGCGGGCACCAAGTACGGCATTCCGTATGCGGTGCTGGCGCGTGCCTCGTTCGGCACCACCGGCGCGCGCATTCCGGCCCTGATGCGCGCCATCGTGGCCTGCGGCTGGTACGGCATTCAGACCTGGTTTGGCGGCAGCATGATCTATACGCTGCTGGGCGTGCTGTTCGGGCGCGACATCGGCGGCGCGCCGATCGCGGGCCTGGGCATCAATGGCGGGCAGCTGCTGTGCTTCCTGGCCTTCTGGGCGATCCAGTTCTGGTACATCGTGCACGGCATGGAGTCGATCCGCCGGCTCGAGACCTATACGGCGCCGCTGAAAATCCTGATCTGCTTCGTGCTGCTGGCCTGGGTGTACAACAAGGCCGGCTCCTTCGGCACGCTGCTCGACCAGCCCTCGCAGTTTGTCGAGGGCGGCAAAAAGGCCGGGCAGTTCTGGTCCACGTTCTGGCCCTCGCTGACGGCGATGGTCGGCTTCTGGGCCACGCTGGCCCTGAACATCCCCGACTTCACCCGCTTTGCGCGCACCCAGCGCGACCAGGTGCTCGGCCAGTCGGTCGGCCTGCCGGTGCCTATGGGCCTGCTGGCGATGCTGGCCGTGATCGTCACTTCGGGTACCGTCGTCCTGTATGGCAAAGCGATCTGGGACCCGGTCGACCTGGCCAGCCGCATGAGCGGGGCGGCCGTGCTGGTGGCCCTGATCATTCTGCTGATCGACACCGTGAGCGTGAACCTGGCGGCCAATCTGGTCGGCCCGGCCTATGATTTTTCGTCGCTGGCGCCGAAGGTGATGAGCTACCGCGCGGGCGGCTATCTGACCGCGGCCATCGCGATTCTGATGATGCCCTGGAAGCTGCTGGAGACCACCCAGGGCTATATCTTCACCTGGCTGATTGGCTATTCGGCCCTGCTCGGGCCGATCGCCGGCATCCTGATCGTCGACTACTACTTCATCCGCAAGACCCAGCTCGATGTCGACCAGCTGTATCGGGAGGACGGCATCTACCGTTATGGCAATGGCTGGAACCTGGCGGCCATCGTCGCTTTCATGGCCGGTGTGCTGCCGAATCTGCCCGGCTTTCTGAATGCGGCCTTCCCGGCCAGCTTCCCCGATGTGGGCGACACCTTCAAGACCCTGTACACCTACGCCTGGTTCGTCGGCATCGCCGTGGCCGCGCTGGTGTACGCGGCAATGATGCAATCTGTCCGCGCGGGCGCTGCAGCCCGCGCCACGCAAGGAGAACACGCATGACAACCCTGATCCGTGGCGGCACCGTGGTGAACGCCGACCGCGCTTTCCGCGCCGATGTGCTGTGCGAGGGCGACAAGATCGTCGCCGTGGGCGAGAACCTGAGCGCGCCGGCCGGCGCCGTCATCGTCGACGCCGGCGGCCAGTATGTGATGCCGGGCGGGATAGACACCCACACGCATATGCAGTTGCCCTTCATGGGCACGGTGACGATGGACGACTTCTTCACCGGCACCGCGGCCGGCCTGGCCGGCGGCACCACCACCATCATGGACTTCGTGATCCCGAATCCCAAGCAGCCGCTGATGGAGGCCTATCACACCTGGCGCGAATGGGCGCGCAAGGCCGCCGCCGACTACACCTTCCACGTGGCCGTGACCTGGTGGGACGACAGCGTGTACAAGGACATGGGTACGCTGGTCAACGAATATGGGGTGAACAGCTTCAAGCACTTCATGGCCTATAAAAACGCCATCATGGCGGATGATGAAGTGCTGGTGAACAGCTTCCGCCGCGCGCTCGAGCTGGGCGCCATTCCGACCGTGCATGCGGAGAACGGCGAGCTGGTGTTCCAGCTGCAGAAGGAGCTGATGGCCAAGGGGATCACCGGGCCGCGCGCGCACCCGTTGTCGCGCCCGCCACAGGTGGAGGCCGAGGCGGCCAACCGCGCCATCACCATCGCGAATGTGATCGGCGTGCCGGTGTATATCGTGCACGTGTCCTGCGCCGAGGCGCTCGACGCCATCGCCCGCGCGCGCGCCAACGGCCAGCGCGTGTATGGCGAGGCCCTGGCCGGCCACCTGGTCATCGACGACAGCGTGTACGAGTGCGCGGACCTGGAGTTCGCGCGTGCCCACGTGATGAGCCCACCGTTTCGCAGCCGGCGCCACCAGAACGCGCTCTGGCATGGTCTGCAGGGCGGCAATCTGCACACCACGGCGACTGACCACTGCAGCTTCTGCGCCGCGCAGAAGGCGGCCGGCGCGAACGACTTCACCAAGATTCCGAATGGCTGCGGTGGCGTGGAAGAGCGCATGGCCGTGATCTGGGATGCGGGCGTGAACACGGGCCGCCTGACGCCGTCCGAGTTCGTGCGCGTGACCTCGACCAATGCGGCGCAGATCTTCAATATCTATCCGCGCAAAGGCGTGATCGCCGTCGGCGCCGACGCCGACATCGTGGTCTGGGACCCGAACGGCAGCAAGACCCTGTCGGCCAAGACCCAGCATTCGAAGGGCGATTTCAATGTGTTCGAAGGGCGCACCGTGCGCGGCATTCCGAGCGTGACGGTGGCGGCGGGCACGGTGGTGTACGACAAGGGCGACCTGCGCGCCGTGGCCGGCGCCGGGCGGCATGTGGACCGTCCGGCCTTCAAGCCGGTCAGCGCCTGAGAAGGAGAACGAGGATGGATGATTTGCGTGTCAATGGTGCGCGTCTGTGGGACGCGCTGATGGAGCTGGCGAAAATCGGCGCGACGCCCAAGGGCGGCGTCAAGCGTCTGGCCCTGACGGAGCTGGACCGCCAGGGACGCGATCTGGTGGTGGGCTGGGGCCGTGCGGCCGGCCTGTCGATCAAGATCGACAAGATCGGCAATGTCTTCATGCGGCGCGAAGGGACCGATCCGACGCTCCCGCCGGTGGTCACGGGCAGCCACATCGACACCCAGCCGACCGGCGGCAAGTTCGATGGCAATTACGGCGTGCTGGCCGGGCTGGAAGTGATCCGCACGCTGAATGATCACGGCATCCGCACGCGCGCGCCGCTGGAAGTGGCCTTCTGGACCAATGAGGAAGGCTCGCGCTTTGTGCCGGTGATGATGGGGTCCGGCGTGTTCTGCGGCGCCTTCAGCCTGGAGACGGCCTATGCGGCGCGCGATGTGGACGGCAAAACGGTGGAGCAGGAGCTGAAGGCAATCGGCTATTGCGGCGAGGCCGAACCGGGTCAGCATCCGATCGGCGCCTACTTCGAGACCCATATCGAGCAAGGCCCGGTGCTGGAAGACGCCGACAAAGTGATCGGCGTGGTGCCGGCCGTGCTTGGCCTGTCCTGGTATGACTGCGTGGTCAGCGGCATGGAAGCGCATGCCGGTCCGACCCCGATGCATCTGCGCAAGGACGCGCTGCAGGTGGCCACGCGCATCATGCAGGAGGTGGTGGCGATCGGTAATAAGTACCCGCCTTACGGGCGCGGCACGGTGGGCTTTGTGCAGGTGTTCCCGAACAGTCGCAATGTGATTCCGGGCGAGGTGAAGTTCAGCGTCGATCTGCGCAATGTGAACGACGAGCTGCTCAACAAGATGCATGAGGAAATCCTCGCTTATGTCGCCCGCACGGCCGAGGAAACGGGCCTGGCGATCCGCATCGAACGCGTGTCCTACTATCCGCCTTGCCCTTTCCATCCGGATTGCGTGGAGGCGGTGCGCAAGGCCACGGCCAAGCTTTGTTATTCGACGATGGATGTGGTCTCGGGCGCCGGCCACGATGCGATCTACACGGCGCGGGTGGCGCCTTCGGGCATGATCTTTGTGCCCTGCAAGGACGGCATCAGCCACAACGAGATCGAAGATGCCCAGCCGGAGCATCTGACGGCCGGCTGCAATGTACTGCTGCATGCGATGCTCGAGCGCGCCGGTATTGCAAACTGACGGCATCGGCTCCTACAGCACACGCTAGGCTTTTCCGATAGGGCGGCGCGGGCCCGCTTGCTACTCTGAAGGCGTTCATCACGCCACCGGAGGCAGCATGCGGGCCCTTGTTTATCACGGCAGTCACGAGGTGCAGGTCGACACGGTCGCCGACCCGCACATCCAGGAGCCGGACGACATCATCGTCCAGGTCACGTCCACGGCCATCTGCGGCTCGGACCTGCACCTGTATCGCGGCAAGGTGCCCGGCATGAAAGAGGGTGACATCCTCGGGCACGAGTTCATGGGCCACGTCATCGAGGCTGGGCCCCAGGTGCACAATCTGCGCGTCGGTGAGCGCGTGGTGGTGCCCTTCGTCATCGCCTGCGGCCACTGCTTCTTCTGCAAATTCCAGTTGTACTCGTCCTGCGAAACCACCAACACCAATGCGCGGCCGCCGTTATCGACCAAAAAGCACGTCAAGCCGGGGGCGGCGCTGTTTGGCTTCACCCACATGTATGGCGGCATGCCGGGCGGGCAGGCCCAGTTTGTGCGCGTGCCCAAGGCCAATGTCGGGCCCATCCGCATACCGGCCGGGCTCGATGACGAGCAGGTGCTGTTCTTGTCCGATATTTTGCCGACGGCCTATCAGGCGGTGCTCAATGCCGGCGTCACCAAGGGTAGCAGCGTGGCCATCTTCGGCGCCGGGCCGGTTGGGCTCTTGTGCTGTGCCTGCGCGCGCCTGCTCGAGGCAGAGCACATCTTCATCGTCGACCACCATCCCTACCGGCTGGAGTTCGCGCGCATGCACTACGGCGCGCTGCCGATCAATTTCGACCATGCCGATCCGGCCGAGGTGCTGCTTGAGCAGACCCATGGGCGCGGGGTGGACGGGGTGATCGACGCCATCGGTTTCGAGGCCAAGGGCAATACGCTTGAAACCGTACTCACCAACCTCAAGGTGGAAACCAGCAGCGGCGCGGCCCTGCGCCAATGCATCACGGCTGTGCGGCGCGGCGGCTTCATGAGCGTGCCGGGCGTGTACACGGGTTTCATCCACGGCTTCCTGTTTGGCGATGTGTTCGAAAAGGCGCTGACGATCCGTGGCGGGCAGACCAATGTGCAGCGTTTTCTGCCCGAGCTGCTCGGCTTCATCATGGAAGGCAAGCTCGTGCCCAACCTGATCATTTCACACCGCATGCCGCTCGAGCGCGCGGCCGATGGCTACCGTCTGTTTGACAGAAAGGAGGACCACTGCCGCAAGGTCGTGCTCACGGCCAGCTAGCGGTAGTTGCGCAGAAAATCCAACAGCACCTGGCCGGCCAGTTCGGCGTCGTCGTTGGTCATCGTCTCGAGCGGATTGTGGCTGATGCCGCCATTGCCGCAACGGACGAACAGCATGGCCACGTCGGTCAGCGCGGCCATGGCCATGGCGTCGTGGCCAGCGCCGGACAGCAGATCGTAGCGCGGCAGGCCGACGCGCTCGACGGCTTGGCCGAGCTGGTCCATCAGGCGCGGGGCGCAGGGCACGGCCGGCGCGCTGACGATGGGCGTGATCTGCCAGGTGATCTGGCGCTTGGCGCAAATGCGGCGTATGCCATTGAGCACGTCTTCCACGGCGGCTTCGCGCACGGCGTCGTCGGCGGCGCGGATGTCGAGCGAGAGCTGGCAGTGGCCGGGGATGACGTTGACCGAGCCATTCGGCACCTGCAGCTGGCCCACGGTGCCGACCAGGGCGGGCGCCTGGCTGCAGCGCTGCTCGACCAGCAGCACGATCTCGGCGGCGGCAGCGGCAGCGTCGCGCCGCATCGGCATCGGCGTGGTGCCCGCGTGGCTGGCTACACCCTCGAGTGCGACCAGATAGCGCGCGCTGCCGGCAATGGCGCTGACCACGCCCAGGGCCAGTCCCTGCTCGAGCAGGACCGGGCCCTGTTCGATGTGGACCTCGACAAAGGCAGCCACCTGCTCGGGCCGGCGGGCGATGGCGCCGATGGCTTCGGGGTCGTGTCCGGCGTCCGTCAGCGCGCTGCGCATGCTGATGCCCTCGGCATCGCACAGGTCGAGCAGGGCCGGGTCGAAGCGGCCGGTGATGGCATGGCTGCCCAAAAAGGTGCTCTTGAAGCGCACGCCTTCTTCCTCGGCAAAGGCGATCACTTCAAGGCAGTGCGGCAGGCGCTCGCCGCGCGCATGCAGGTCGGCCACGACGGCAATCGGCAGCAGAATGCCCAGGCGGCCATCGTATTTGCCGCCATCGCGCACGGTGTCGTAATGGGAGCCGGTCAGCAGGGCAGGGCGCGTGGGGTCGCTGCCCGCATAACGGCCGACCACATTGCCAACGGCGTCGATGTGCACGTCCATGCCGGCGGCGCGCATCCAGGCGGCCAGCTGCTCGGCCGTCTGGCGGTGGGCCGGGCTCATGTAGGCGCAGGTCAGGCCTTCGCTGCTGTCGCTGAGCGCGCCGAGGGTCTCGGCCCACTGCATGACGCGGTCGCCAAAGGCTCGCTGCAGGCCGAGCAGATCGTGCAGGCGCAGCTCGGCAATGCGGTGGATCTGGCGCAGGCATTCGGCCATTTCCTCGTCGCGCTGGCGCTGCAGGCGGCGCGCGAAGCTGGCGATGATCTGGCTGCGGTTCAGGCCCTGGCCGTCCGGACCCTTGACGGCCAGGATGAAGGGGAAGCCGAACTTGATGTTGTACTCGGCATTGAGGCGGTGCAGGGTCGCGTATTCCTCGGCGCTGCACTGGTTCAGGCCCGCGCCCGCCTGTTCCTGCGTCGACTCGGCCGTCAGCTCGCCGCGCACGGCGGCCTTGCCGGCCAGCTCGGGGTGGGCGCGGATCAGGCCGAGCTGCTCCTCGCTGCTGGCGGCCTCGACCACGCGCTGCAGGGCCAGTTTGAGCGCGGCCGGCGTGGCAAACGGACGCGCAGCGGCGGCGCGTTCCGGGATCCAGGGCGAGTGCTCGTAGATGCCGTGCAGGGCCGCCACGAAGTCGGCCGGGGAGCAGGAATTAAGGGTCGCGAGAGTCGTCATGATGGGGGCCGATCATAAGCAGTGCTGCCGGGTCTGACATATGCGCGCAGGCATATCGCCTATTGGCGCTGGAGCGCCTTGGCGGCGGCCGTCACCTGGTCGCGCAGCCATTTGTGTTCGGGCGCCTGGTGCACGCGCTCATGCCAGAGCTGGTAGAAGCGCATCGGCGGAAATTTCACCGGCACGCTATAGGTTTTCAGCGGCAGCGATTTTTCATAAAAGCGCAGGAACTGGCGGCCCGTGGTCAGCACCAGGTCGGTCTGGGTCAGCATATAGGGAATCAGGCCGAAGTAGGCCGACTCCACGGCCACGCGCCGCTGCAGGCCCTGGCGCTCGAGATAGGCATCGATGAAGCCCTGGTAGCCGGGCACCATCTGCGAAGGCGCCACATGGGGCAGGCTCAGGTAGTCGTCCAGGCTCATCGCGTCTTCGGGCGTGCGCTTGGCGTAGGGGCTGTCGGCCCGCATCGCACAGACGATCGGGTCCTCGAACAGTTTGGAGATGTGCAGATGGGGCGGCGGCTCGTCCCAGTTGGCGATCACGAGGTCGAGGTCGCCGTCGCCGAGCATGCGGATATAGTCCATGCCGGCCCCGAGCGAATGGATGAGCACGCGCGAATTGGGCGAGCCGCGCCGCAGGCCGGCCACCACATTCGGCAGAAATTGGCTGTCCAGATAGTCGGGCGCGGCAATGTGGAAGGTGCGTGCTTCTTCCTGCGGCACAAACGGCGCCTTGCGGATGAACAGGCTCTCGGCCTCGTCGAGGATGCGCTTGGCCGGCTTGAGCAGGCTCTCGCCATGCTGGGTGGCGACCATGCCGCGCGCGCCGCGCACCAGGATCGGGTCGCCGGTCAGCTCGCGCAGCTTGCGCAGCGAGGCCGAAATCGAAGGCTGCGGCTGGTTCAGCTTGAGCGCCACCCGCGAGACATTCTTCTCCACGAGCAGCAGGTAGAGAATCCGGATCAGGTGCAGGTCGAGATGTTGGGGCAGGCCGGCCATGTGAATGTATAAGAAATGGAATATGTTGAATATACGCCATTTTTCATGGAGGATCGAGAGGAATCCGGCTATCGTCGCTACATTCCCCGGATTGCGACCTCAAACTGATGGACTACCTGATTCCCTATGGCCTCGAGTGGGCCAATCTGCTGGTGCGCTGGCTGCATCTGATCACTGGTATCGCCTGGATCGGCGCGTCCTTCTATTTCGTCTGGCTCGACAATTCGATCCGCCCGCCAGCGCCCGGCTCCGAGCTCGCGCGCAAAGGCGTGTCGGGCGAGCTGTGGGCCGTGCACGGCGGCGGCTTCTACAATCCGCAGAAATATCTGGTCGCCCCCGCTGCCTTGCCCAAGGAGCTGCACTGGTTCAAATGGGAGGCCTATACGACCTGGCTGTCCGGAATCAGCCTGCTGACCATCGTCTACTGGTGCAATGCCCAGGCCATGATGGTTGACAAGGCTGTGTACGATCTGACGAGCTGGCAGGCGATCGGCATCGGCTTCGGTTCGCTCGTGCTCGGCTGGACCGTCTATGACCTGCTGTGCCGCTCGCCCCTGGGCAAGCACGATGGCGCGCTTGGCCTCGTGATGTTCGGTTTCCTGACGGGTTCGGCCTGGTTGCTGTCCCAGTTTCTGTCGGGCCGCGCCGCCTATATCCATGTCGGCGCCATGATCGGCACCATGATGGTCGGGAACGTGCTGATGCTCATCATTCCGGGCCAGCGCAAGCTGGTTGCGGCCATGCTGGCCGGCCAGGCGCCCGATCCGATTCACGGCATCAAGGCCAAGCAGCGCAGCGTGCACAACAATTACTTCACGCTGCCCGTGCTGTTCATCATGATCAGCAACCACTACGCGATGACCTACCGCCACGCCCAGGCCTGGGCCGTGCTGGCCGTGATCATGGCCGCGGGCGTGCTGATCCGCCACTTCTTCAATCTGCGCCACAAGGGCCGCCTGGCCTGGCAGTATCCGCTGGCCGGGGCTGCGCTGCTGCTTGGGCTGGCTGTCTACCTGGCGCCGCCGGCGCCGGCCAAGGCGGCCGTGGTCGATCCGGTCCAGCAATTCGCCCAGGTCGAGCAGATCATGCGTCAGCGCTGTGTCAGCTGCCATGCCGAACATCCGAGCCAGCCCGGTTTCGCCCAGGCGCCCGCCGGTGTCGTGCTCAGCGATGCGACCAGCATCCGCCAGAACGCCCCGCGCATTTATCAGCAAGCCGTACAACTGAAAGCCATGCCCCTAGCCAACCTGACCCAGATGAGCGAGGCCGAACGGGCCATCGTCGCAGCCTGGTTCACGTCGGGCGCCCGATAAGGACCCCTATGCATCCCGCCAAACAACAGCTGGCCGACTGGATCGACAAGCACTTCGACGAAGAAGTGAACTTCCTGCAGCACGTGCTGCATATCCCCACCGACACCCCGCCCGGCGACAATGCGCGCCACGCCAAAACCGTGGCCGCGATGGTGCACGCCTTCGGCTGGCATGCCGAGCAGTACGATGTGCCGGCCGAGCGCGTGCACGACTACGGCATGCAGTCGATCACCAACCTGATCATCCGCCGTCCGTATGGCGACGGCGGCCCGACCATCGCCCTCAATGCCCACGGCGACGTGGTGCCGCCCGGCGAAGGCTGGACCAAGCCCCCGTATGGCGGCGTGATCGAAGACGGCTATATCTACGGGCGCGCGGCGGCCGTGTCGAAAGGCGATTTCGCCACCTATATTTTCGCCGTGCGCGCGCTCGAAGCCTTGCACGCGCCGCTCAAGGGTGGGGTCGAGCTGCACTTCACCTATGACGAGGAATTCGGCGGCCTGCTCGGCCCCGGCTACCTGCTCGAGCAGAAGCTGACCCGGCCCGACCTCGTGATCGCGGCCGGTTTCAGCTACAACATCGTCACCGCCCACAATGCCTGCCTGCAGTTCGAGATCACCGTGCACGGCAAGTCCGGCCATGGCGCCATGCCCGAGACCGGCGTCGACGCGCTGCAGGCCGCGACCCGCATTCTGAACGCCATCTACGGCGACCTGCCGCGTCTGCAGACCATCCGTTCCCAGGTGCCCGGCATCACCCATCCGACCATGCTGGTCGGGCGCATCGACGGCGGCACCAATACCAATGTCGTGCCCGGAAAGGTCGTGCTGAAGATGGACCGCCGCATGATTCCCGAGGAAGACCCGGTCGCGGTCGAAGCCCAGGTGCGCCAGCTGATCACCGAGGCCGTGGCCGGCCAGAGCGGCATCACGCTCGAGATCAAGCGCATTCTGCTATCGCATGCGTTGCGTCCGCTGCCCGGCGCCGCCCCCTTGATCGCCGCGCTGCAGAGCAACGGCGAAGCCGTCTTTGGCGAGCCGATCAGCGCGAGCGGCACCCCCTTATACGCCGACGCCCGCCTGTATGGCGAGCACGGCATCCCCGCCGTGCTGTACGGCGCCGGTCCGCGCAGCGTGCCCGAATCGAATGCCAAGAAGGCCGACGAGCGCCTGTCGCTGGACGACCTGCGCCGCGCCACCCAAGTCGTCGCGATGAGCCTCTACGACCTCCTCAGCTAAAAATACTGAACGGTGTCAGGTCCGGCAATCGGACATCGGGGAACTTTCGTCAAATCGAAAAGTTCTCAAATGTCCGTTTGCCGGACCTGACCCCGTACATTATTTGAGGGTGGTGTCGAAGAGTTTTAGGATGCGGCGGTATTCGTCGTACCAGCTCTCGGGCTGCACGAAACCGTGGCGCTCCACCGGGTAGGGCGCCAGCTCCCAATTGTCTTTCTTGAGCTCGATCAGGCGCTGGGCCAGGCGCACGCTGTCCTGGAAGAACACGTTGTCGTCCACCATACCGTGCGCGATCAGCAGATGCCCCTTGAGCTTGTCCGCATACTCGATTGGCGAGGAAATCTTGTAGGCCGTCGGGTCGAGATCGGGCGTGTTCAGGATATTGGCCGTGTACTCGTGGTTGTAGCTGGTCCAGTCGGTCACCGGGCGCAGCGCGGCGCCGGCCACGAAGGACTCGGGCGCACGCAGCAGGGCGATCAGACTCATGAAGCCGCCGTAGCTGCCGCCATACACGCCGACGCGCTTGGCGTCACCCTGCTGGGTGTCGGCCAGCCATTTGATGCCGTCCAGGTAGTCGTCCAGCTCGGGGTGGCCCATCTGGCGGTAGATGGCCGTGCGCCAGTCGCGCCCGTAACCGGCCGAGGCGCGGTAGTCCATGTCGAGCACCAGATAGCCGCGCTCGACCAGCAGGTTATGGAACATCTGCTCGCGGAAGTAGTTCGGATAGCGGCGGCTGCCGTTCTGCAGATAGCCGGCGCCGTGCACGAACAGCACGATCGGATACTTCTTGCCCGCTTCCAGCTTCTCCGGCCGGTAGAACTTGGACCAGATCACGCCCGCCCCGTGGGTCGAGGGCACGGCCACGTATTGCGGCTCGATCCAGCTGCGCGCCTTGTAGTCGGCGGTGCGGGTGTCGGTCAGCTTCTGTACCGTGCCGCCAGTGACGGGCTGGCTGGCCAGCTGGGCCGGCACGTAGGCGCTCGAGTAGCGCACCAGCAGCTGGCGCTCGTCGTGCGACAGGATGTAGTCCTCCACGCCTTCGAGGCGGGTCACTTCGCGCAGGCTGGCGTCCTTGCTGTTGACGGCGCAGACTTCGTAGATGCCGGGGTTCTTCGGATTGCACAGCATGTAGGCGGTGCTGCCGTCGTGGGTCCAGCGCACGTCCGAGGCTTCCCACTTGCCGGTGGTCAGCTCACGCGCTTTGCCATCGGCCAGGGTGTACAGGTGGGAGTGGCCGCTTTCCTCGGACAGATACCACAGGGTCTTGTTGTCCGGCATCCAGCCGTATTCGTTGAACGACCAGTTGATCCAGGCCTTGTCGCTCAGTCGGTGCAGCGGCGTCAGGCTGGCTTTGGCCAGGTCGAGCTGGGCGATCCAGCGGTCCTTGTTGTCGACCGCGCGCAGCATCACGGCCAGGCGGCTGCCGTCGGCGCTCCAGCGGAAGGTGGAGGCGTCGCCCATGCCGCGCACGGCGCGTTCGCCTTTCAGCGCGGGCAGTTTCTGTTCGGCGCGCAGCGCGGCCAGCGGGTCCTCGCTGATGCCGGGCAGGGTGCTGAACGGCACCTCGCGCACGGTGCCGCTGGCCAGTTCGATCAGCTTGACGGTCTGCGGCGCGGGCAGGTTGCGGCCGACGCGCGTGCGCTCGTCGTCAAATTCTTCGTAGCCCGATTCGGTCACATAGCGCGGCATCTTGCCGATGCGGCCGCGGTCGGCGCCTTTGGGCGAGGCCAGCACGGCCAGATATTTACCATCCGGCGAGAGGGCGCTGGCGGCGATGTCGATCTTGTCGCCAAGGTAGATTGGGGCCGGCGCGCGGGTCGGATCGGCGCGCCGCTCGGCCTGGGCCTGATCGCGCTGGGCGTCGCGCTCGGCTTTCTGGCGCTTCAGGGTTTCGAACAGGCGCAGCTGCATGTCGCGCAGGCTGTCGGCCTCGGGCGCGGCGGCCGGGTCCTTGGCGGCGCGCGGCAGGGCCACGGGGGCGAGCAGGCGCTCGGCGCGGTCCCAGCGATACCAGTCGTGGCCGACGCGGAACTGGATGGCCTGGCCGTCGGCGCTGTACTGCGGGGCGCTGGCGCCGGCCGCGCCCTTGTACACCTGGACCAGGGCGCCGCTATTCAGCTCGCGCTCGAACAGGTCGCCGTTGCGCAGCACGATGGCGCGCGTGTGCTCTTTGTTGAAGATCGGATTGCCGCTGTCGAGGCGGGCAGCTTCGGCGTCCGTCACCTGACGCGTCTTGCCGCCTTCGATCACGAAGGTGTCGCGCAGCGGCGAGGCGCTGCGTTTCTGCTTGTAGAAGATCTGCTTGCCGTCCCAGCTCCACCAGGCCTGTTCGACCGGGTTGCCGATCCAGTCGGGATGGGCCATGGCCTGGTCGAGGCTGATGGGCGTGGCGGCCTGGGCGCCGAGGGCGATGGCCAGCGAGGCAGTGAGGATGTACAGACGCATGCTTGTCTTCCTGGGGTGACGAGAAACAGAAATTCTAGCCCAGAAAGTTGATATGCAAACATGCATATCTCAGGGTTCGCGTCCGGTGATCTTTTCCTTGTCGGCGTTGGCCGTGATCGATTCGGTGCGCAGGTGCTCGGCGTAGGCGCGCTGGCCTTCGTTGTAGAGCTGCTGCAGGGCGACGCTGGTGGCCAGGGCCTGGGCGCGCTGCAGGTCGTGGGCATTGAGCGCGGCCTGCAGTTCGGCGGCGCGGGCGCGCTCGGCCGGATCGGGCGAGAGGTCGGGCCGCGCATACGGCAGCGGACCGGCCAGGCCGGCCGGGGCGCTGGAGGCCGCCCCGACCACCTGTTCCGGGCCCGTGCGGGCGAACAGCTCAAGCACCCCGCCCAGGCCCCCGGCCGGGGCCGACGTGGCCGTACGCACCCCTGCGCTGCGGGCAGCAGCCACGGGCGGTTTGGTCACGGCCAGGTCGACTTCCTGGCTGCAGCCGGCCAGCAGTACGAGCAGGAGCGGCAGCAGCGTCTTCATTACTGCATGCGGCCGACGGCGATCACGCGGCAGCTGTCGTTCGAGAAGTATTCCGAACCCGAGGCCATCGACCAGGTATAGCCGACCACCTTGCCGCTGGCGGCGTCGGCGTACAGGCGCAGGGTGCCGATGCCGGCGCCGCCCAGGCCGTTGTTGCCATTGGCGCCGCGCGTGTCGCTGTAGAGCTTGCCGGTGGCGTCGGTGGCGTAGTGGTCGGAGGCCGAGGAGTCGGCGATCTGCACTTCGTACTGGACGGTGCCGGCGATGATCGGGGCGGTGTCGGTGCTGCGCTTGACGGCGGCCGACATGGCGATCATGGTGTGGCCCGTCGTCGTCTTGTTAGCGCAGGGCAGGTACTTGATGGCCACCACGTCGCCGCGCTGGATGGCATTCGCGGCGCTGATGTTGAGGAAGCCTTTCTGGGCCGTGATGTTGTCGTAGTAGACGGCCGAGGACGGGCTGGTCGAGCCGGTGCGGGTCTTGTAGGCGCTGTCGCTGAAGCCGTAGCTGGTCTTGATCACATTGCTGACGAAGGGGGCGCAGGTCGAGCGGTTCTGGTAGATGCTGGCACCGTTGATGCCGGCCCAGGTCACCGTGGTCGGGTCGCTGTCGTACACATTGTTGGCGGCGGCGACCTTGGCGATCAGGTCCTGGGCCATGTCGGCGTGCTTGAGGAAGTCGGCGGCCTGGGCCTGGGTGGCGGCGAACAGGGCGGCGGCGATGCAGGTCTTGGTGATGGCGTTCATGATTTTCCCGTGCAGGTGGCTGTTGTCGATGTCGACAGATTACGCAGCGCCCTTGTCAGGAATTTGTCACCGCCGGCCCGTTTTGTGTCAATTGTGTCAGTCGGGGCTGAACAGGTAGCCAACATTGCGCACGGTCTTGATGGTCTGCGGCTTGTCGGGGTCTTCCTCGATCTTCTTGCGCAGGCGCGTGATGCGGCTGTCGACCGAGCGGTCGAACGGGTCGTCGCCGCGCCGGTTCGACAGTTCGAGCAGGCGTTCGCGGCTCAGCGGGCGGCCCGGATTGGCCACGAAGAAGGCCAGCAGATCGTATTCCATCGCCGTCAGCGGCACTTCGGTCGCGCCCTGCCACAGGGTGCGGGTGTCGAGGTCGAGCTGGCATTTGCCGACCTTTTTGCGCTGGCTGGGCACGGCCGCCGGCGCCGCAGCAGCGGCCGCGGGCAGGCGGCGCAGCAGGCTTTTCACGCGCGCCAGCAGCTCGCGCAGATCGAAGGGTTTGCCCACGTAGTCGTCGGCGCCCATCTCCAGGCCGACCACCTTGTCGACCTGGCTGTTCATCGTCGTCACCATGATGATGCCGGCGCTGGTGTTCTGACGCAGGTGGCGCGTCAGCGACAGGCCGTCCTCGCCCGGCAGGTTCAGGTCGAGCAGCACCACCTGGGGCGTGAAGCCGGCCAGCACGGCGCGCATGGCCTGGCCATCGCCGGCGCAGCGCACCTCGAAGCCGTGCAGGGTGAAGTACTCCTCCATCGTCTCGCAGATTTCGGCTTCGTCGTCGACCACCAGCAGGCGGGCTTTGTCAGTCATGGCGGGGCTCCAGCAGGGGTTGGACCATGGCCAGCAGGGCCGCTGGCTGGATTGGCTTGTCGAGCAGGCGGCGGGTGTCGTCGAATTCGCCTTCCTCGGCCTGGTAGTCGCCGCTCATGAAGACGAAACGTCCGGCCAGCGCCGGCCAGCGCGTGATGGCGGCCACGTAGAAGGCGTCGCCATCGGGCATCGGCATGCGCAGATCGCAGATCACCAGGGCGGGCAGGGTGGCGGCCATCTGCTCGAGGGCGCGCGCGCCGTCGCTGGCGCTGGCGGCCTGGTAGCCGGCCTCGCGCAGCAGCGCCACCACTTGCTGCGCCACGGCGTCTTCCTCGTCCACCACCAGCACGCCGCCGCGCGCGGCCGGCCGCGCCTGGGGTGCGGCGGCCGTCTGCGCGGGGCGCGGCAGCACCAGGGCGAAGCAGGCGCCGGCACCGACGTCTTCCAGCTGCAGGCGGCCGCCGTGGGCTTCCAGCATGGCGGCGCAGACCGACAGGCCAAGGCCCGTACCCTGGCCGACCGGCTTGGTGGTGAAGAAGGGTTCGAAGATGCGCTCGCGCAGATCGGCCGGCACACCGTGGCCGCTGTCGCGCACGCGCACGGTGATGGTCTGTTCGTCCCAGTCGCTGTCGATGCGCAGCAGGCGCGTGGCCTGGCCATCCATCGCCTGCTGGGCGTTGAGCACCAGATTGCTGAGCACCTGATGCAGCTGGTCCTCGTCGCCGAACACGGGCGGCAGGTGCGGGTCGAGCGTCAATTGCAGCGTCACCTGGGGCGTCACCAGCAGCTCGGTCACCTCGCGCACCAGCTGGTTCAGATCGACCTGGCTGCGCTGGGCCGGCTGCTGGCGCGCCATCGCCTGGAAGGTGGCCACGATGCGCGTGCAGCGCTTGGCGGCGCGCGCGATCTTGTCGGCGCGCTGGGCGGTTTTCGGATCGCTGCTCAATTCGTGCAGCAGCTGGGCCTGGCCGCTGACGATCGACAGCGGGTTATTCAGTTCGTGCGCCAGGCCGCCCAGCATGGCGCCCAGGGCCGACAGCTTCTGGTGCTGTTCGAGCGCCTTGCGCTGCACTTCCATTTCCTGTTCGAGCTGACGCGCACGCGACAGGTCGCGGATAAAGGCCGTCACCAGCTTGCGCCCGGCCAGACGCACGCCGCGCAGTGTGACCTCGGCCGGGAACAGGCTGCCATCGGCGCGCATGGCCTCGAGCTCGGCGCGGTCGAGCGCGAGGTTGGGCTGGGGGCTGGCGATGTAGCGCGTGAAGCCCGCCGTGTGGGCGGCGCGGTGCGCGGGCGGCACGATCAGCTCGCCGATGCGTTGGCCGAGGGCGGCCGCGCGCGTGCGCCCGAAGATGGTTTCGGCGGCCGGGTTGAACTCGACCACGCGGCCCTCGGCATCGACCGTGATCACGGCGTCGCTGGAGGCGGCGATCAGGGCCTGATGCAGGGCCAGCGAATCGTAGGAGCGGAAGAACTGCAGGCGCGCCTGCGCCTCGATCGCGTAGCCGGCCAGGGCGCCGACCAGGGCGGTGCCGAGCATCAGCAATTCATTGCCGAGGGTGGCGCCGCCGGCCAGCTGGGCGCGCAGCAGGTCCACGCCGATCAGCACGGCGATCACGGCCAGCGCCCAGCGCATGCGGCGCGTGACCCCGGCCAGGGTCTGGGCCTGGTAGGCCAGCTCCAGGTCCGGGTCGCGAAAACGCAGGGTGAGCGGGTGCAGCAGGCTGGCAGGCGGCAGGCTGAAATCGGTCGTCACAAGAATCTTGCCAATATTGAACATGGCTAGATTATCATGTGGTGTAGCGGCGCCCAAGCCCCGGGGCGACCGCCACCACCAAAAAAAGCGGGCGACGGGAAATGTCTTGAAACGATTGGCTTTGCTAGCCGTGCTCAGCCTGTGGCTGGCCGTGCCTGCGCGCGCGGCCGAGCTGCTGGCCGTGGGTGCGGAATTCAGCCGGGTGTTCGAAAAGAACGCGGCCGGCGAGTACGACGGCATGGCCCCGGCCATCCTGCGCGAACTGGCGCGCCGCATGGGCTACAGCGTGCGCTTTGAGCTGCTGCCCTGGCCGCGCGCCCAGGCCATGGTGGCCGATGGCCGCGCCGACATCCTGATCGGCCCCTACAAGACGCCCGAGCGCGAAGCCACGTTCGCCTTCTCCGAGCTGCCCTTTTATCAGGATGCGATGGTGTTCTATTCGCTGGCCAGCCACAAGCGCGTGTGGCAGGGCGATTACGCGGCGCTGGCCAGCCAGCGTCTGGTGGCCATGAACGGCTGGGCCTACGGTCCGGCGTTCGAGGCCGCGCGTCCGCGCCTGGACGTGAGCACGGCCAACGCGGTCGAGAACGGTCTGAAAATGCTGGCCTTCGGGCGCGCCGATCTGTTCGCCAGCAACCGCCGCAACACTGAGCCGGTCATTTCGCGCCTGCATTGGGAAGAGAAGTTTGTCGTGCAGGGCCCGCCGCTGTACGTCCAGCAAGGCTATTTTGCCTTCCCGCGCAAACCCCAGTTCGACGCCTTGCGCCGCCAGTTCGACGCCGCCATGCGCACCTATGCCGAAGCTGGCGATCTCAAACGCCTGGGCCTGATGTATGCGGTCACGGTGCCTCCGGTCAAGGAACGTTAAACCCGTCAGACCACCGTTTTGTTGTGGACAAAATGGGACACTCGCCCTGTTTTTCACTGAACATGAGAATTCAAGGGAAAAGTCCTGACTCAGCAGGCATCCCCCTGCGGCGAGCTGCAAATTCCCCCTTATTCCCTCGACAATTTGTTTTGTCGATCTTGTATTTCCCCTAAAATTTCACCGGGAATTCTGACGCCTTTTTGATGGACGGCGCTCCCCTTCCTCGCGATAATCCGCTTCGATTTGTCCAGGACAAAACAATGTAGGCTTGGCCTGCAAAGCAAGCAATCCACCGATCAATTTGAGGAGTAGGGAATGTCGATCAATCAATTAGTTTATCTGAGCCAGTCCACGCGCAAGATGTCTGCGGAAGACCTGAACGAGATCTTGCGCGTCGCCAAGGAGAACAATCAGCGCCTCGATGTGACGGGTAGTCTGTTCTACAACGGCGGCTGGTTTTTGCAGGTGCTCGAAGGGCCGCTGGACAAGATCAATGCCTTGTACAAGAAGATCGAGCGCGATCCGCGCCACAAGAATTCCCGCATCCTGTACAACGAACCGGCCAAGTTCCGCACCTTCACGCGCTGGAGCATGAACATGACCAATCTCGACGACCGTCAGGCCGACAAATACGCACAACTGGTGGAAGTGATCGATGCGGCCAAGACCGACCGCAAGATCGGGGCGATGTCGCCGGCCGTGTCGCTGCTGAAAATTTTCAAGGAGTGAGGCGGACGCCAGAAACAACAAAGCCCCTCGTGAGGGGCTTGTGTTCAGAAATCTGTGGTCGGGGTGAGAGGATTCGAACCTCCGGCCTCTACGTCCCGAACGTAGCGCTCTACCAGGCTAAGCTACACCCCGACAGGTGAAGAAGCAAGATTATAGGCGGTGGCCCTGTTGCTGTCAAGGCCGTAATTGCCGTTTGCTTCGTTTAATGGCTGCGATCCACTGCAAAACGGCACAACTGCAGCATCGATTCCTTGTACACGGACGCGGGCATGGCGGCGATTGCTTCGGCGGCGCGTTCGGCGGCGGCCACGGCGGCGCGGCGCGTGTACTCGAGCGCGCCGCTCTGGGTGATGGCGCTCAGCACGGCGTCGAAATGCTCTTCGTCACCCGTCTCGATGCAGGAGCGCACGAGGGCGCGCTGCTCGGCCGTGCCGTGTTCCATCAGATAGATCAGGGGCAGCGTCGGTTTGCCTTCGCGCAGGTCGTCGCCGACATTCTTGCCGATCTCGGCGGCGTCGCCCGCGTAGTCGAGCACGTCGTCGATCAGCTGGAAGGCCGTGCCGAGCGAGCGGCCATACTCGCCGGCGGCGGCAATCGCGGTGTCATCGGCACCGGCGACCAGGGCACCCAGCTCGGCCGCGGCCTCGAACAGCTTGGCCGTCTTGGAGCGGATCACCAGCAGATAGCTGTCCTCGGTCACGTCGGGGTCGTGCATATTCAGCAGCTGCAGCACTTCGCCCTCGGCGATCACATTGGTGGCGTCCGACAGGATGCGCATCACACGCATATTGTCGAGACTGACCATCATCTGGAAGGAGCGCGAGTACAGGAAGTCGCCGACCAGCACCGAAGCGGCATTGCCGAACAGGGCATTGGCGGTCTGGCGCCCGCGCCGCATGGTCGACTCGTCGACCACGTCGTCGTGCAGCAGGGTGGCGGTGTGGATGAATTCGACCACGGCCGCGAGCTCGTGGTGGGCCGTGCCTTGATAACCATAGGCATTAGCCATAAGCAACACCAAGACCGGACGAATCCGCTTGCCGCCGGCGCTGATGATGTATTCCGCGATCTGGTTGACCAGGGCCACGTCCGAATGCAGGCGCTGGCGGATCACCGTATTGACGGCTTGCATATCCGCAGCGATGGCGTGGGTCGGATTGGTGCTCGGGGCGGGGTCGATGGCGGTCAAGGCTAAACCTGCTGGCTAGAATTCACGGTTTCGGGCAGCGGGCATTATAAGCCATGGCGCCCGTCTCGTCCCCACACCGATTTAGCTTTTGACGTCCAGACCCATTTCGTGTATGATCAGCGGTTCTCCGAATTGTCGGGGAATGTTTTTATCAAATTTTGAGGATTTCAACTATGTACGCGGTCATAAAAACCGGCGGTAAGCAATATAAAGTTGCTGCTGGCGAAAAATTGAAAGTAGAACAGATACCGGCAGACATTGGTTCCGAAATCACCATCGACCAGGTCCTCGCCGTTGGCGCGGGCGACAGCATCAAATTTGGTGCTCCCCTGGTGGCAGGTGCTTCGGTTGTGGCCAAAGTCGTCGCTCATGGTCGTCATGACAAAGTGCGCATTTTCAAAATGCGTCGTCGTAAGCACTACCAAAAGCGCCAGGGCCATCGCCAAAATTTCACCGAACTCGAAATCACGGCAATCAACGGCTAATCGCCTGTTTGTCAGCTATTCATTAGGAGCTAATTAAATGGCACACAAAAAAGGCGGCGGCACTACGCGAAACGGCCGTGACTCAGAATCGAAACGCCTGGGCGTAAAAGTCTACGGCGGCCAGTCGATCAATGCCGGTGGCATCATCGTGCGTCAGCGCGGTACCCCGGTGCGCGCTGGTGAGAACGTGGGTACGGGCAAAGACCACACCCTGTTCGCCCTGGTCGACGGCACGGTCAAGTTCCTGACCAAAGGCCCGCACGGCTCGCAGAAATTCGTGGCTGTGATCCCGGCTGCAGCCTGATTGGCAAAGCATAAGGCGCAAGCCTGATACCAAAAAGGCTCTGCCAGTGGTAGAGCCTTTTTCCTTTTTAGAGCGTCCATCATGAAGTTCATCGACGAAGCCCGCATTGAAGTGATCGCCGGTACCGGCGGCAATGGTTGCGCATCGTTCTGCCGCGAGAAGTTCCGCCCGTTTGGCGGCCCCGACGGCGGCGACGGCGGCCGTGGCGGCAGCATTTACGCCATCGCCGACCGCAACGTCAACACCCTGGTTGACTACCGCTATGCCAAGATGCACCGCGCCGAAAATGGCGAACCGGGCCGTGGATCGGACTGCTATGGCAAGGGCGCCGAGGATGTCCACCTGCGCATGCCGGTCGGCACCCTGATCATCGACAATAACTCGGGCGAAGTGCTGGCCGACCTGACCACGCACGGCCAGACCGAGCTGCTGGCCCGGGGCGGCGAGGGCGGCTGGGGCAATATCCATTTCAAGAGCTCGACCAACCGCGCCCCGCGTCAGAAGACCGACGGCAAGGAAGGCGAACGCCGCGAACTGCGTCTGGAACTGAAGGTGCTGGCCGATGTCGGCCTGCTCGGCATGCCCAATGCCGGCAAGTCGACCTTCATCACGGCCGTGTCGAATGCGCGCCCGAAGATCGCCGACTACCCGTTCACGACCCTGCATCCGAATCTGGGCGTGGTGCGCGTGTCGCACGAAAAGAGCTTCGTCATCGCCGATATTCCGGGTCTGATCGAAGGGGCGGCCGAAGGCGCCGGCCTCGGCCACCAGTTCCTGCGCCACCTGCAGCGCACCCATCTGCTGCTGCACATCGTCGACGTTGCGCCTTTCGATGCGGGCGTCGATCCGGTCAAGGAAGCCAAGGCCCTGGTCAAGGAACTCAAGAAGTACGACGAGTCGCTGGCCGACAAGCCGCGCTGGCTCGTGCTCAACAAGCTGGACATGGTGCCCGAGGACGAGCGCAAGAAAGTGGTCAAGGATTTCGTCAAGCGCATGGCCTGGAAGGGCCCGGTGTTTGAAATCTCGGCCCTGTCGCGCGAAGGCTGCCAGGAACTGGTGAATGCCATCTACCTGCACCTGCAGGAGACCAAGGCCGCCGAGTTCCGCGCCGAAGAAACCACGATCACCGAAGAAGCGCGCGGTATCCACTCGATCGACCCGGACGATCCGCGTTTCAAAGTTGTCGAGTAAGCGGTTTTCCTGCACCACAGCGGGCCTGCGTCGGCAGGCCCTGCGCATCATTGCTACACTACACTCGTTGTCTGCCCTGGTCGCCCTGCTCGACCCGGACCGGGTGGCGGTGATGATGGGCGAATTTCTGGTCGGCGTGAATGGCTACAGCCAGTTCTACGCGACCCACGTCGGCGTGCGGCTCGCGACAGCGGCGCTTGCACTGTTGGCCGCAAGGCCGGGCCAAACGCCCCTCCTTGGCGACATCACGGCAGCATTGATCCTGGCGCAACCGCTGGGCCGTCTGGTGGCGGCCTTGGCGATTGGTTTGCCCCAGGGTGATTTGTTAATCATTAGCGTGGCCGAAATGATCGCCGGTACAGTGTTGCTGGCGCTGCGGCCCGCCACGAGGCCTGCATGAAGTCTGTCATCCACAGCGCGAAACGTATCATCATCAAGGTCGGCTCCTCGCTCGTCACCAATGACGGCCGCGGGCTCGACCATCAAGCCATCGCCCGCTGGGCGGCCCAGATCGCGGCCCTGCGCGCGCTCGGCAAGGAAGTGGTGCTGGTGTCGTCCGGCGCGATCGCCGAAGGCCGCCTGCGCCTGGGCTTTGAGACCCGCCCGACCGATGTGCACGAGCTGCAAGCCTGCGCCGCCGTCGGCCAGATGGGCCTGTGCCAGATTTACGAAAGTTCCTTCCGCGCGCATGGCATCGGCACCGCCCAGGTGCTGCTGACCCACGCCGACCTGGCCGACCGCGAACGCTATCTGAACGCGCGCTCGACCCTGGCGGCCCTGCTGCGCTTTGGCGTGGTGCCGATCATCAATGAGAACGACACGGTCATCACTGATGAAATCAAGTTCGGCGACAACGACACGCTGGGCGCGCTCGTGGCCAACCTGATCGATGCCGATGCCCTGATCATCCTCACCGACCAGAAGGGCCTGTACAGCGCCGACCCGCGCAAGGACCCGGACGCCTACCTGATCACCGAAGCGGTGGCGGGCGACCCGGCCCTGGAAGCCATGGCCGGCGGTGCCGGTTCCAGCCTGGGCCGGGGCGGCATGCTGACGAAGATTCTGGCGGCCAAGCGCGCGGCCGGTTCCGGCGCCCACACGATCATCGCCTGGGGACGCGAGGACAATGTGCTGACCCGGCTGGCCGCCGGCGAAGCGATCGGCACCCAACTGGCCGCCCAGACGGCCCACCTGACGGCACGCAAGCAATGGATGGCCGACCACCTGCACACGGCGGGCAAGGTCGTGCTCGATGCCGGCGCGGTCGAGAAGGTGAAGGGCGAGGGCAAGTCCCTGCTGCCGATTGGCGTGGTGGCCGTCGAAGGCGAGTTCGGCCGCGGCGCCGTCATCACCTGTGTGACCCAGAATGGCGTGGCGATTGCGCGCGGCCTGTCCAACTACACGAGCAGCGAGGCGCGCCGCATCGTGCGCAAGCCGTCGAGCGACATCGCCGCCATCCTCGGCTACGTCGAAGCGCCCGAACTGATCCACCGCGACAATCTCGTCCTGCTCTGATCCCCGGTGCCGGGAAAAGCGTTATATCATTCGGTATACATCGCTTTTTCCGGAGGGGACATGCTTTCCTTAAGCCGAAGTCTGCTGCTGGCTGCAGGCCTGCTGGCGGCCGCCATGGCGCGCGCGGACGAGATCCAGGTGGCTGTGGCCGCCAATTTCGCCGGGCCCATCCAGCAGATCGCGAGCGGTTTTGAGCGCAGCAGCGGCCACCGCCTGCGTATCACCACGGGGGCGACCGGCAAGTTCTACGCCCAGATCCGGAGCGGCGCGCCGTTCGAGGTCTTGCTGGCCGCCGACGACAGCACGCCGGCGCGGCTCGAGGCCGAAGGGGCGGCCGTGCCCGGTACGCGCTTCACCTACGCGGTCGGCAAGCTGGCCCTGTGGAGCAGCAAGCCCGGCCTGGTTGACGACAAGGGCGAGGTCCTGCGCACGGGCAGCTTCAGCCATCTGGCGCTGGCCAATCCCAAGCTCGCACCGTATGGCGCGGCGGCGCTCGAAACCCTGAGCGCGCTTGGCCTGGCCGAGCGCCTGCGCCCGCGCATGGTGATGGGCGAGAACATCGCCCAGACCTACCAGTTTGTCGCCACCGGCAACGCGGAACTGGGCTTCGTCGCCCTGTCCCAGATTCAGGAGAATGGCGTCCTCAAGGGCGGTTCGGCCTGGCTGGTGCCGGCCCAGCTGCATGCGCCGATCCGCCAGGACGCGGTGCTGCTGGCGAAGGGCAAAGACCGCCCGGCCGCGCTGGCGCTGCTGGCCTATCTGAAGTCCGACGCGGCGCGCGCCGTGATCGCCGCGGCCGGCTACGGTCTCTGATTGGCGTCCATGTTCAGCCCCGACGACCTGGCCGCCCTCTGGCTCACGCTGCGCCTGGCCACGGCCACCACGGTCCTGCTGCTGATCGTGGCGGCGCCGCTGGCCTGGTGGCTGGCGCGCTCGCGCTCGCTCGCGGCCGGCGTGGTCGGCGCGCTGACCACCTTGCCCATGGTGCTGCCGCCGACGGTGATCGGCTTCTATCTGCTGGTCCTGATGGGCGAGCAGGGGCCGCTCGGCCGCCTGACCAGCGCGCTCGGCTGGGGGCTGCTGCCATTCAGCTTCAGCGGACTGCTGCTGGCTTCGCTCATCTACTCGCTGCCGTTTGCGGTGCAGCCGATCCAGCAGGCGTTCAAGGAAATCGGGCCGCGCCCTTTGGAGGTGGCGGCCACGCTCGGCGCGGGACCGGTCGACCGCTTCTTTTCCGTCGCGCTGCCGCTGGCGCGCCATGGCATCGTGACGGCGGCGGTGATGAGCTTTGCCCACACGGTTGGCGAATTCGGGGTGGTGCTGATGATCGGCGGGAATATCCCGGGCGCCACGCGCCTGATCTCGGTACAGATATTCGACCACGTGGAAGCCCTCGAATACCAGCAGGCGCATTGGCTGTCGGGCGGCATGCTCGCCTTCAGCTTCGTGGTGCTGCTGAGCCTGCATTTCCTCCAGCGCCGCCGGGGTGAGCGATGAGCCTGCACGCCAGCTTCCGCCTGCCGCTGGCCGCGTTCACGCTCGATGTGGCGCTCGACCTGCCGGGGCGCGGCATCACGGCCCTGTTCGGTCCCTCGGGCTCGGGCAAGACCACGCTGCTGCGCTGCATGGCCGGGCTGGAAGCGGGCGCACAAGGACGGCTGCAGCTGGGCTCGGAATGCCTGTACGACAGCGCACGCGGCATCGCCGTGCCGACCCATCTGCGCCGCATCGGCATGGTGTTCCAGGAAGGGAATCTGTTTCCCCATCTCGATGTGCGCGACAACCTGCTGTTTGGCCGAAAGCGCGCGCCAGCCGCCGCGCCGGGCTTGAGTCTGGAGCAGGCCTGCGAACGCTTTGATCTCGGCCCCTTGCTGAGGCGGCGCGTGCAGGCCCTGTCGGGTGGTGAGCGCCAGCGCGTGGCGATTGCCCGCGCGCTGCTGGGCGCGCCGCAACTACTGCTGATGGACGAGCCGCTGTCAGCCCTCGACGCCCAGCGCAAGCAGGAGATCCTGCCTTACCTGCAGGCCCTGCGCGAGGAGCAGGCGCTGCCGATCATCTACATCACCCACGCCATCGACGAGGTGGTGCGGATCGCCGACCATCTGGTGCTGCTCGACGCCGGGCGGTGCGTGGGACAGGGGCCGCTGTCGGAGACGCTCGGCAGCCTCGAGCTGCCCGAAGCCTTCCTCGAGGAATCGAGCGTGGTCCTGCCCGCCCTCGTGCACAGCCATGACAGCGAGCATGCCTTGACCTGTCTGCAAGCGCCGTGCGGGCTCATATGGGCGCCGGCTCACGCCATGCAGGTCGGCACGGCCACGCGCGTGCGCATTCATGCGCGCGACGTCAGCATCGCGCTCAGCCGCCCGCAGGATTCCAGCATTCTCAATCTGTTCGCCGCGCGCATCACGGCCTGCAAGGCGGACGGCGCCGCGCAGATGCTGGTGGCCTGCGACGCGGGCGGTGCGCGCATCGTTGCACGCATCACGCGCCGCTCCTGTGCGGCACTCGCGCTGCGGCCGGGCATGGAAGTCTGGCTGCAGGTGAAATCGGTGAGCCTGTCATGAAGTCGCCCGCCTTCAGCGTCGAGGGCGCGCTGTGGATGCGCATCGGCAGCGAAAAATTTGGCGGCAAGGGCCGGATCGACCTGCTGGCCAAGCTGGCCGAGTGCGGCTCGATTACCCAGGCGGCCAAGGCCGTGGGCATCAGCTACAAGGCGGCCTGGGATGCAATTGATGCCATGAACAATCTGGCCGGCGCGCCGCTGGTCGAACGCGCCAAGGGCGGACGCGGCGGTGGCGGTACGCGCCTGACCGCGCGCGGGCAGCAGCTGGTGGCCAATTTCCAGACGCTGGAGGCGGCCCATCAGCGCTTTGTGCGCGAACTGAGCGAGCAGGCCGGCAGTCTGGCCGATGATTATCTGTTGATCCGGAGGATGGCCATGAAGACCAGCGCGCGCAATCAGTTCTTCGGCCGCGTCAGCGCGATCCGGCGCGGCGCGGTCAACGATGAAATCACTTTGTGCATTGTCGGCGGCCAGAGTCTGGTCGCGACGATCACGCATGAAAGCACGCAGAGTCTGGGCCTGGCCGTCGGTAGCGAAGCCTTTGCCCTGGTCAAGGCCTCGTCCATCATGCTGGCCGACACTGCCGGCGGCACGCGCTTCTCAGCGCGCAATCAGTTGCAGGGGACGATAAGCCGCTTGCAGACGGGGGCCGTCAACACGGAAGTGAATATCGACCTCGGCGAGGGCGGCAGCCTGGCCGCCATCGTCACCAACGAGAGCGCCGCCGCCATGCAGCTGGCGCCCGGCGCACCCGTGTGCGCGCTGTTCAAGGCCTCGAGTCTGATTCTGGGCGTGCCAGCCTGAGCTTCAGGCGCCAGCCGGGGCGGGAGTCTTGTGCTTGTATTCGCACAGGTCCTGGATGATGCAGTTCCAGCACTGCGGCTTGCGGGCGATGCAGGTGTAGCGCCCGTGCAGAATCAGCCAGTGGTGGGCGTCGAGCTGGAATTCCTTCGGCACGAATTTCAACAGCTTCTGCTCGACGATGTCGACATTCTTGCCGGGCGCGAGATTGGTGCGGTTGGATACGCGGAAGATGTGGGTGTCGACCGCAATGGTCGGCTGACCGAAGGCCGTGTTGAGCACCACATTGGCCGTCTTGCGGCCAACGCCGGGCAGAGCCTCGAGCGCCTCGCGCGTCTGCGGCACCTCTCCGCCATATTGGTCGACCAGAATCTGGCAGGTGGCGATGACGTTCTTGGCCTTGGTCTTGTACAGGCCGATGGTCTGGATGTATTCGCGCAGCGTGTCCTCGCCCAGGGCCAGGATTTGCTGTGGCGTGTTGGCCACGGGGTAGAGCTTGCGCGTGGCCTTGTTCACGCCGACATCGGTGGCCTGGGCCGACAGCAGCACGGCAATCAGCAGTTCAAACGGGGTGCTGTACTCGAGCTCGGTTGTCGGGTGCGGATTGGCAGCCTGCAGGCGCTCGAAAATGGCGCGGCGTTTCGCGGGATTCATGACTTCTTGGCGGCTTCGGCACGCAGGCGTGCGCGTTCCATGGCGGCGGCGATGATCGCGCGTTTGCGCGCTTTCTCGGCAATTTCTTCAGGCGTTTCGGCCGCTTCCTCGCTGACGGCCTGCATCTTGGCGACGGCCTTGGCGGCCAGGCGCGCTTCGTTCTCGGCTTTCTCGCGCTGCAGACGGGCGCTGCGGAAATCATGGCGGGCGCGCGCGGCCGCGGCCTGGGCGGGCGTCCAGGCGTCCCAGCCGGTCGTCTCGGTCACCGGGTACATGACGATGCAGTCGACCGGGCAGGGCGCCACGCACAGATCGCAACCGGTGCACAGGCTGGGCAGGATCGTGTGCATCTGCTTGGCGGCCCCGAGAATGGCGTCGACCGGGCAGGCCTGGATGCACAGCGTGCAGCCGATGCACAGGCTTTCGTCGATGTAGGCGACGGCGCGCGGCCGTTCAAAGCCGTGGACGGGATTGAGCGGGATGACGGGGCGGCCGGTCACGGACGCGAGGCGCCGGATGCCTTCGGCGCCGCCGGGTGGGCACTGATTGATCTCGGCGCTGCCCTGCGCGATGGCTTCGGCGTAGGGACGGCAAGCCGGGTAACCGCATTTGGTGCACTGCGTTTGCGGCAGTACGTCCTCAATGCGGTCGGCAAGGCTCTTGGTTTCTTGGGACACTCAGTTGTATTTCTTGATGAATTCCGTGATCTTCGGGCAGATCATTTCGCGCCAGCGGCGCCCCGAGAAGATACCATAATGGCCACAATTCGGGGCGACGAAATCCTGCTGCATATCGGCCGGAATGCCGCTGCACAGGTCGTGCGCGGCCTGGGTCTGGCCGGCGCCGGAGATGTCGTCCAGCTCGCCTTCGATCGTGAACAGCGCCACGTTCTTGATGTCCTGCGGGCGCACCAGCTGGCCGCCGACTTCCCAGGTGCCTTTGGGCAGACGGAATTCCTGGAACACGGTCTTGATCGTTTCCAGGTAATACTCGGCTGGCATGTCGAGCACGGCGTTGTATTCGTTGTAGAACTTGCGGTGGGCCTCGGCCGAGTCATTGTCGCCGCGCACCAGATGGTGGAAGAACTCACGGTGGCTTTCGGCATGGCGGCCCGGGTTCATGGCGATGAAACCGGCGTGCTGCAGGAAGCCCGGGTAGACCTTGCGCCCGAAGCCCGGATAATTGGCCGGCACCGAGTAGATCACATTGTTCTCGAACCAGGAGTGCGGCTTTTCGGTCGCCAGGTCGTTGACCTTGGTCGGCGAGCGGCGCGGGTCGATCGGGCCACCCATCATGGTCATCGAGCGCGGCAGTTTCGGGTCCTTATTGGTGGCCATCAGGCTGATCGCGGCCAGCACCGGCACGGTCGGCTGGCAGACCGACACCACGTGCACCTTGGGACCGAGCAGGCGGATGAAGTCCTGCACGTAATAAATGTAGTCGTGCAGGTGGAACGGGCCTTCCGAGGCCGGCACCATGCGCGCATCGACCCAGTCGGTGATGTAGACATCGTGCTCGGACAGCAGGGCGCGCACGGTGTCGCGCAGCAGCGTGGCGAAGTGGCCCGACAGCGGCGCCACAATCAGCACGGTCGGCTGCTTGAGCGCGGCCAGTTGCTTGTCGCTCAGGTCTTTCTTGAAGTGAATCAGGTTGCAGAAAGGCTTGCTCAGCGCGGTCTGCTCGTGAATGGCGACGTTCTTGCCCTGCACGTCGACGGCATGGATGTCGAAGCTGGGCTTTTCGTAGTCCTTACCGAGCCGGTACATGAGCTCGTAGCCGGCGGCGATGCGTTGCGAGAAGGGCGTGTGGGCCAGCGGCGAGACCGGATTCGAAAACAGCTTGGCCGAAGCGTCCGCCCACTGCATCAGCGGGGCCAGGAATGAGCGTTGCAGCTCGTGCAGGTGGTAAAGCATAAGACGTCCTTCAATGTCATTGCCGGCCAGAAACCGGTTTCACCCATTATAAAGGGATTTATTCCGAACAAAACATTTTACGGTTCTGGCAAGCAATTGTTGAGGCCACGGTGGAAGACCCTTTGTACCACAATCGGCGCCGGCCTGTCGGTGCGATGCTCGCATGCGCGTCTTACGCCAAAATAACAAAACCCCGCATGGGCGGGGTTTTGGCGGGCAGGGCGACAGCTGTTTAGTCGAACACCGGGGTTTCCACACCGAGGATCTTGTGCAGTTTCGGCGAGGTCGTCGTGTACTGCATGTGGATCTTCTTCTCCGGGAAGATGTAGGGTGCGGCGCCAAAGGCGGCCAGCGCGGCTTCATGGAAGCCCGACAGGATCAGCTTCTTCTTGCCCGGATAGGTATTGATGTCGCCGACGGCGAAGATGCCCGGGACATTGGTCTCGAACTTCTCGGTATTCATCACCTTGAGCTGCTTGCGTTCGATGTCCAGGCCCCATTCGGCGATCGGGCCGAGCTTGGGCGACAGGCCGAAGAAGACCAGCAGCATGTCGAGCGGCACGCGGCGGGTCACGCCGTCAGCGCCGGTGACCTTGACTTCGGTCATCACGCCATCCTTGGACTCGACGCCCGTGACCTGGCCGATGATCAGCTGCATCTCGTACTCGTCGCACAGCTGCTTCATCTTGGCGACCGAGGCCGGGGCGGCGCGGAATTCTTCGCGGCGGTGCAGCAGCACGACCGATTCGGCCTTGCCGACGAAGTTCAGGGCCCAGTCGAGGGCGGAGTCGCCGCCGCCGCAGATGACCAGGTTCTTGCCTTCGAACAGGGCCGGGTCCTTGACGCGGTAGAACACCTGCGTGCCTTCGAAGGCTTCGATGCCTTCGACCTTGAGCGTACGCGGCTGGAAGGAGCCGACGCCGGCGGCGATGAAGATGGTCTTGGTGATGAAGCGCGTGCCGGTCGAGGTTTCCAGATTGAAGCGGCCGTCTTCACGGCGCTGCACATGGGTCACTTCCTGGCCCAGGTGGAAAGTCGGCTCGAAGGGCTCGATCTGCTTGAGCAGATTGTCGGTCAGTTCCTGGCCCGTGCAGACGGGCACGGCCGGGATGTCATAGATCGGCTTGTCCGGATACAGTTCGACGCACTGGCCGCCCACATGGGCGAGCGAATCGATCACGTGGGCCTTGATCTCGAGCAGGCCGAGTTCGAAAACCTGGAACAGACCGACCGGGCCGGCGCCGACAATCACGGCATCGGCGTCGATCGCCCCGGAAAAAGTGGAATTGGCAGCCACGCTGCCGCCGTGTTGGTCGGCGCTTTGCGTCATACTTCGGGTCCTAAAAAATCAGCGAATCAGTTGGTCGAGCTTGTCGGTCTTGTCTTTCCAGTCGTCCGCGTCCGGCAGCGAAGCCTTGGTCTTGGTGATCGACGGCCACTTGCGGGCCAGCTCGACGTTGAGCTTGATGAAGGCCTGCTGGTTGGCGGGCACGTCTTCTTCCGCGTAGATGGCGTTGACGGGGCATTCGGCGACGCAGACGGCGCAGTCGATGCACTCATCGGGATCGATGGCGAGGAAATTCGGGCCTTCGCGGAAGCAATCCACCGGGCACACATCGACGCAGTCGGTGTACTTGCAACGAATACAGGATTCGGTGACGACGTGGGTCATAACAGGGAGTCCTATCTGAAAATGGGGCGCGTGCACGCGCAGCAAAGTACTGATTTTAAGGCAATTTGCCGGTTCTCACAATTCGGGCTTATACAGTTTCAGCATAAGCAAATTTGGCGAAACCCGGGCCCATCTTGAAGAAATCACAAATAAACAGGCAGCCTAAGGCCGGATTCGGTGCCCGGTCATTGACCCTGCGCAAAATTTTCTCAAATCGATTTGGTCCGGGCCTGGTGAAGCAGGCTGAGCAGCTCCTGCCAGGGCTGGCTGGCCGGGCTGCCGTCTTCGGCGATGGTCAGGCGCTGCTGGCGCTGGCCGTCGTCGATCAGCAGTTCCCAGTAGCTGAGGTCGGCCGCGAGGGCCGGGGCGGATGGGGTGTCGAACAGGGCGGCGCGCTGCAGCAGGCGTTCGATGTCGGCGCCGCCGGCGGCACTGGCCGTGTCGATCTCGAGCTCGCTGGCGCAGCCGGCCAGGCCGCCGCAGTGGCGCGCCAGGATCTTCATTCGAGCACGCTGGTCTTGCTTTGCCAGCCGGCCAGGATGGCCCGTTCGGCGTCGAGCAGGCGCTCGGCGTCGAAGTATTCGGGGTGGTTCATCGTGCCGCAGCAGGCGCGCCGGTCCTGCACGGCCTCGGGCGGGTCGACTACGCCGGCCGCGTAGTACACGCCGGCCACGTGGTCCTCGGTCAGGGCCTCGGTGGCGGCCAGCACCTCGCGGATGGCGAAGCGGTTGCGGATGAAATTGCGGTAGTCGACAGGCTTGCCGTCCACCTCGGCGATATGCAGCATCTGGTTGGCCACGTCGGCAAACGTGGCCCCCTGGTCGGGCGCGCCGATCAGGGCGCGCAGCACCAGACTGCGTACATAGTCGCCAACCGCATGTAGCAGGGCGGCGTCGTCGATCACGCCGGGCTGGCGCTCAAAGGCGAACACATCGGCCAGGATGTCGTAGATGGCGCCCGTAAACACCTGGGAGATCGCATGCACCTCGGTGCCGGCCTCGGACAGCTTGAGGTCGTTGTCGGCATTGCGCAGGCCATTGCTGCGCCCCAGGGCCAGGCCGAATTGTTCGGCGATGTCGGCCAGGAAGGTCTTGTCGTGCAGATTGGCCTTGGTCTGGGCCACGATGGCCTCGCACTGGTCGAGCTGGGACAGGGTCAGGAAGATGGCCGTCAGGTCGCCGAAACTTTCGTGCAGGCCGCCCGTCTGCGGCGGGTTGCTGGCGGCCAGCCAGTTGGGCTTGAGCCCGTCGAGCACCGCATGCCCGGTTTCGTGCGAGACGATGTCGAAGGAGCGGCAGGTGTAGACGCGCGCGCTGGCGCCGCTGGGCACGAAGTCGCCGAATTTCACGCAGCGCAGGGTGCGGCTGTAAAAGGCGTTCATCACATTCGGCAGGCCATGCGGAAAGACCTGGAGCGGGTCGGTATTGCCATTGCCGTTCCAGGCCCAGGGCAGGGGCGCGCCGCTGCCGCCCGAGGCCAGCGCGCGCTGGTACATGGTGAGCGTCTGGCGCACGACCGCATAGGTGTGGACGGCGTCGAACTGGTCGGTGTCGGGCGGGGTGATGAAGTCGCCGAAGGCATTGGGACTGACGGCGGCAATGCCCGGTTCGCCCGGGGCGATGCGGGCGTCGCGCGGGCCGGCCAGCACCACGCCGGGCAGGAAGCATTTGCGCGTGCCGATTTCGGTCACCGACGGGTCCTGCTTCCACATCAGCACGCGCGCGCCGTAGGCATTGACCGGATCGGCGGACTTGGGCTGCAGCGGGGCGCGCGGCAGCGGCGTGCCCGGTTCGTCGATCAGTTTGGCGGCGCGGCGGTGCTGGCGGTAGGGCGCCGTGGGCGTGGGCACGAAGCCGACCGGGGCGGCGGCGTGGTCCGGGCCCAGGGCCTCGACCGGCACAGTGAGGATGCGATCCATGGCGACCTCCATTAACAGGCATGGCTCCAGCCATCTTTGACCCGCACGCCCCGATCCCGTTTGATTTGACTCAATCGTCCGCTTGGTAGAATGTCCTGATAAAAATCATGACGGAGACGCTGTGAACCATCCGACCCTCGCCGGCATTCCCCTCGAATTCCTGATGTTCGCCGTGGTGCTGGGCATGATCGCCTTCAGTCACGTGAGCACCCTGCGCACCGCCGTGGTCGGCGCGGCCGTGATCACCGTGTACAAAGTGCTGGCCTCGCCGTTCGCCCATGGCGCCGGCCTGGCCGGCCTGCTTGCCCACGCCAGCCACGAATGGGTGGGCCTGGGCAACCTGTTGGCGCTGCTGCTCGGATTTACCTTGCTGGCGCGCCATTTCGAGCAGTCCGAACTGCCGCTGCACCTGCCGCACTACCTGCCGCACGGCTGGGGCGGCCCGTTCTGGCTACTGGTGATGGTGTTCGTGCTGTCCTCCTTCCTCGACAATATCGCCGCGGCCATGATCGGCGGCGCCATCGCCCACAGCGTGTTCCGCGCGCGCGTCCACGTCGGCTATCTGGCTGCGATCGTCGCCGCCTCGAATGCGGGCGGGGCCGGCAGCGTCGTCGGCGACACCACCACCACCATGATGTGGCTGGCCGGCGTTCCGCCGTCCCAGGTGGTCCAGGCCTATGTGGCGGCCGGCGTAGCCCTGCTGGTGGTGGCCTTTCCGGCCGCGCGCCAGCAGCACGGCTACAGTCCGATCATGAAGGACAGCCCGCCCGATGTGCACGTCGACTGGCTGCGCGTGGGCGTGGTGCTGGCCATCCTGGTGGTGGCGATCATCACCAATGTGCTGCTCAATACGCGCTACCAGGCGCTGGCGGCCAGCCTGCCCGTGCTCGGTCTGGCCGTGGCTGCGGCGATTCTGCTGACCGGGCTGCTGCGGCGGCCCGACTGGGCGGCCCTGCCGAGCGCCTTCCAGGGCGCGCTGTTTCTGCTGGCCCTGGTCTGGACGGCCTCGATGATGCCGGTTGAAGCCTTGCCGGCGGCCAGCTGGCAGACCGCGCTCGGGCTCGGTTTCGTCTCGGCCGTGTTCGACAATATTCCGCTGACGGCGCTGGCGCTCAAGCAGGGCGGCTTCGACTGGGACTTCCTCGCCTACGCGGTCGGCTTTGGCGGCTCGATGATCTGGTTCGGCTCCTCGGCCGGCGTGGCCCTGACCGGCATGTATCCGGAAGCGCGCAGCGTCAGCGGCTGGCTGCGGGCCGGCTGGCATGTGCCGCTCGCCTATGTGGCGGGCTTCGCGGTCATGCTGGCCGTGCTGGGCTGGCATCCGGCCTGAAAGCTGGCATGATGTCGCTGTTTAACACCAAGAGGGAAATGCATGTCTGAAATCACCATCGTCCAGCCGCACAAACTGAGCCCCAAGCAGGCGCGCGAGGCGGCCGAGCGGGTCGCCAAGGAAATCGCGGCCGAATACGATATGGAATACGCGTGGGAAGGGGAGGTGTTGTATTTCGAGCGCAGCGGCGTGCACGGCTCGCTGACCCTGCAGGAAGGGCAGGTCGAGATGTTCATCAAGCTCGGCTTCCTGATGAGCGCCTTCGCCGGCGCCATCGAGGCCAAGGTCGCCCAGAACCTGAAGAAGATCTTCAAATAAGGAACGGTGTCAGGTCCGGCAATCGGACATCGGGGAACTTTTCGCGACGCGAAAAGTTCCCCGATGTCCGATTGCCGGACCTGACACCGTTTGGGATCTTAGGCCTTGAGGTCTTCGATCAGGTCGATGTACTGCTGCATCGCGTCGTCCTTGGACGTGCCCTTCAGGCCGTCCCAGGCGTCGTACTTGGCGCGGCCGACCATGTCGGTGAAGCCGGGACGCTTGCCGTCCACGTCGCCCGCGGTGGCTTGCTTGAACAGCGCGTAGATCTTCAGCAGGGTCATGTTGTCCGGACGCTCGGGCAGATTCTTGGAATCGGCAACTGCCTGGTCAAATTGTTCTTGCAAGCTCATGCTGTCTCCTGGATTGGGTGAAAAGAGGACATTCTGGCCCCAAAGGATGGGGAACAAGCGACATAATACGCAAAAAGCACCCATAACTTTAGAGGAGATTCTCGATGTTGCCGCGTCGTCGCATGTCCACTGTCGATACCGCCTGGCTCCGCATGGATTCCGAGGGCAATCTGATGATGATCGTCGGCGTCGCCCTGTTGCGCCGCCATGTCAGCGTCGCGGAACTGAAGCAGGCGCTGGCCGATCGTTTCCTCATCCATTCGCGCTTTCGCTCGCGCGTTGATACCGACCTCAGCGGCAGCCACTGGCAGGAAGTCGCGGTCGACCTCGACGAGCATGTGTGCAGTGCGGCCCTGCCGGGCACGGCGCCGAACAAGCCGGCCCTGCAGAAACTGGTCGGCGCACTGGCCCAGCAGCCGCTCGATCCGGCCAGGCCCCTGTGGCAGATGCATCTGGTCGACAATTGCATCGGCGAGGATGGCGCGCGCCGCCAGGCTCTGGTCGTGCGCATCCACCATTGCATTGCCGATGGCATCGCCCTGGTCGGGGTGTTCATGTCGATGTTCGGCGAGACGCCGGGCCAGCAGCCGCCGCTGCGCGCCAAGCCGAAGAAGATCGAGCAGCAGGAAGACAATCCGTGGGAGCAGATTCTGCTGCCGATGGCCCTGGCCCCGGTCAAGGCGGCCGAGCTGTCGGCCCAGATGTTCTTCAAGTCGGTCGGCGTGGTCACCGAGATCGAGCATCTGCCCGAGCAGCTGGGCGGCCTCGGCCATGCGGCCGGTCAGCTGGCCGCCGATGCGCTCAAGCTCGCCACGATGAGCGAGGATACGCCGACCCGTCTCAAGGGTCAGCCCAAAGGCAAGAAACACGTGGCCTGGAGCGAGCCGCTGCCGCTCGATGAGATCAAGGTGATCGGCAAGTTCTACGGCGCCAGCGTCAATGATGTGCTGATGTCGAGCGTGGCCGGCGCCTTCCGCGCCTATCTGCGCCAGCGTGGCGATCAGGTCGCCCTCGACACCGAGGTGCGCGTGATGGTGCCCGTCAATCTGCGCGAGCCGAGCAAGTACCACAAGCTGGGCAATGCCTTCGGCCTGGTGCCGCTGGTGCTGCCGGTCGGCCTGGAAGACCCGGTGGCGCGCCTGCACGAGACACAGCGCCGCATGAACGAACTGAAGGGGAGTTTCACGCCGCTGGTGGCGATGGGCGTGCTCAGCGTGCTGGGCGCGACGCCCAAGCCGGTGCAGTCCGAGGTGCAGAATTATTTCGCGCGCCGCGCCACCGCCGTGCTGTCGAATGTGCCGGGGCCGCGCGCGCCGCTCTACCTGGGCGACAGCCAGCTCGAGCAGTGCATGTTCTGGGTGCCGCAGTCGGGTGATATCGGCATCGGCGTGTCGATTCTCAGCTACAACGGCGGGGTTCAGTTTGGCATCGTCACCGACGACGCCATTGTGCACGATCCGGAGCACATCATCGCCCGCTTCGCGCCGGAATTCGAAAAGCTGGTGCTGCTGGCCCTGATGGCCGAATGGCCCTGATCCCGGTCCCGCCTTGCCCGCCAGATAAATCGGGGTCAGACCCCATTTTTCTCGAAGGATAAATGGGGTCTGACCCCATTTTTTCTGGGCGAAAAAAATCGGGGTCGGGCCCCGATCTTTTGTGCGATTCAGACGGCGAGTAGTTCGACGTCGAAAATCAGGGTGGCGTTGGGCGGGATCACGCCGCCGGCGCCGCGCGCGCCATAGCCGAGGTTGGACGGAATCGTCAGGCGGCGCGTACCGCCGACTTTCATGCCGAGCACGCCTTCGTCCCAGCCGCGGATCACATGACCTTTGCCGAGCGGGAATTCGAACGGATCGTCGCGGTCCTTGCTCGAGTCGAACTTGCTGCCGAGCGAGCCGTCGTCGTTGCGCAGCCAGCCCGTGTAGTGCACGGTCACGTACTGGCCGGCCTGGGCTTCGGCGCCGTCGCCGACGATGGTGTCTTCGTATTGGAGACCGGATTCGGTGGTGATGACAGACATGATTTTCCTTTGTTTGCTTGACCCCGTGATTGTAGGACAAAACCGCCACACCGGGGTTTTTCGCCGTAAAATACGGGTATTCCTCTTCTCTTCGGACAGTCTGTTCATGTTCAGCAGTTTCAAGCGCGCCCTCCTGTTTTCCCTTTCCTCCTGCTTCGTCATCGCCGCTGCCCAGGCCAATGTGGTCGTGGTGCTCAATTCGCGCGATGCGACCGTCACCTTGCTCGACCAGCAGAAATACACCGAGGTCGGCAAGATCGACGTGGGCAAGGAGCCGCACCACCTGATGGCCACGCCGGACAACAAGTCCCTGATCGTCGCCTCCTCGGTCGGCAATGAGCTGATCTTCCTCGATCCGAAAACCGGCCAGCTGCAGCGCAAGCTGAAGGACATCCTCGATCCCTACCAGATCGGCTTCTCGCCCGACCAGAAATGGTTCGTCTCGAATTCCCTGCGCCTCGATCGCGTCGATCTCTACAAATACGATGGCAGCAATATGACGCTGGCCAAGCGCGTTCCCCTGCCCAAGACGCCGAGCCACATGGCCTTCACGGCCGACAGCTCGACCGTCTTCATCACCCAGCAGGGCAGCGACCAGGTCAGCGCTATTGACCTGGCCAGCGGCACGGTCAAATGGACGATCCCTGTCGGCAAACTGCCGGCCGGTATCGTGATGACGCCGGACGATAAGTATCTGCTGGTCGGCATCATGAGCAGCGATTACGTCGAAGTCATCGACTGGCGCGCCAAGAAGACCGTCAAGAAGATCAAGGCCGGCGAGGGCACGCATAATTTCCGCGCCCTCGGCGACAAGCGCCATCTGTTCGTCTCGAACCGGGTGTCGAACACGATCAACATCATCGACATGCAAACCCTGGAAAACGTCGGCACCATCAATGTGCCGGGCGGTCCGGATGACATGGAGATCACCGACGACGGCAAGACCATGTGGGCCACGCTGCGCTGGATTAAGAAGGTCGCCGTGATCGACATCCCCTCGCGCAAGGTGACCAAGCTGATCCCGGTCGGCCGTTCGCCGCACGGCATCTACTTCGCCAACCACGCGCCGCGCCAGTAATGAAACGCCTGCTGGCCGCCTGCGCGCTGAGCCTGGGCGCCGCGGCCCAGGCGGCGGCGCCGTGCGCGGGCACCATCTACCTGAGCTTTGATACGGGCAGCCAGTCGCAAGCCGAACTGATCGCCCAGACGCTGAAGGCGCATGGCATCCGCGCCACCTTCTTTCTCGCCAACGAAAAAACCGTGCGCGGCGATATGTCGCTCGACCCGTCCTGGGCCGAGTTCTGGAAGGCGCGCGTGGCCGAGGGCCATGCCTTCGGCAGCCATACCTTTGATCACGTGTACGTGCAGCCGGGCGCCAAACCGATCACGGTGCGCGCCCAGTTCGGCGAGCAGGCCGGCAAGCTCCAGCAATGGACGCCGGCCCAGTACTGCCAGGAGCTGCGCCGCGTCGACGAGCGCTTTCATGCGCTGACCGGCGCCCACCTGGACCCGATCTGGCGCGCCCCGGGCGGCCGCACCACGCCGGCCGCGCTGGAGGCGGCGCGCGCCTGCGGCTACACGCATTTCGCCTGGGCCGCGGCGGGCTTCACGGGTGACGAGCTGCCGAGCGAGAAATTTTCCAACGCCAGCCTGCTGCAGCGTATGCTGCGCGACTTGAAGGATGGCGACATCGTGATGGGCCACCTGGGCATCTGGTCGCGCAAGGACGCCTGGATGCCGGCCAATCTCGAGCCCCTGATCGTGGGCCTGGAGCAGCGCGGCTTCTGTTTCGCCACCCTGCGTGACCATCCTGACTACCCCAAACAAGCGACACCATGATGCACACTCTGATCGACTGGTTCGGCGCCGCCCAGGGCTGGCTGTTCGAAACCGTGGTCCAGCCCCTGGTCTACCGCCTCGACCTGGTCGAATATGTGGACGAAGCCTATGAAGGCACGGAATGGCTGCTGATCGGCCTGCTGGAACTGGCCCTCGTGTTCGCCGTGCTGCGCCCGCTCGAGGCCCTGATTCCGGTCCACCGCATCCAGGACAAATGGGCGCGCTGGAACGACTTCACCTACACCTGCATCCATCGCCTCGGTCTGGTGCCGATCGCCATGTTCCTGACCCTCGATCCGATGGTCGACTGGGTGGCCGGCCAGCTGCGCTTCGAGGGCGTGCACCCGTTCAACCTGGAGAATCTGCTGCCCGAGAACCAGCCGCTGATCGCGTTTGCCGTGTATCTGGTGGTGCTCGACTTCTTCGATTACTGGTACCACCGCGCCGAGCATCAGTTCCACTGGTGGTGGGGCCTGCACAGCCTGCATCACAGCCAGCGCAATATGAACCTGTGGAGCGACGACCGCAACCATATTCTCGACGATATCCTGCGCGATCTGGCCATGGCCAGCGTGGCCCTGGCCATCGGCGTGCCGCCCGGCCAGTTCGTGCTGCTGATTTCCTTCTCGCGCATCGTGCAGAGTCTGCAGCATGCGAATGTGCGCCTGCACTTCGGCCGCATCGGCGAGCGCCTGCTGGTGTCGCCGCGCTACCACCGGATGCACCATGCGATCGGCATCGGCCACGAGTCGCATGGCAAGGGCACGCTCGGCGGCTGCAATTTCGCGGTGCTGTTCCCGATTTGGGATATCCTGTTCCGCACCGCGAATTTCAGCCCGCGCTTCGAGGAGACTGGTGTGCGTGATCAATTGGAGCATCTGGATGCCGATGGCAAGCTGGTGCCGGGCCAGGACTATGGCCGCGGCTTCTGGGCCCAGCAGTGGCTGGGTGTGAAGCGCATGCTGCGCTACGCCCGCCACGGCGCGCCCGCATGAGTCCGAATTTGTTCCGCTCGGCGGCGCGGGCCTGCGGCTCGATCCTGCATCCGCGCATGCAGTTGCTGGCGGCCGTGCCGGTGCTGCTGGCCCTGGCGCTGTGGGCCGTGCTGCTGTGGCTGGGCCTGCAGCCCCTGCTCGACTGGCTGACCGCCGCCTTTGCCGAGCACGGCTGGTATGCGGGCAGCAGCGCCTGGCTGGCGAATATCGGCCTCGGCTTTCTCAAGGTGGCCGTGGTGCCGATGCTGGCCTTCCTCAGCCTCTTGCCGATCATGGGGCTGAGCGCGCTGGTGCTGGTCGGCAGCATCGCCATGCCGCTGATCGTCAAGCATGTGGCGCAGCGCTTTTTCCCGGCGCTCGAGCAGCGCGGGCAGGGCGGCTTCTTCGGTTCGCTGTTGCTGGCGGCCAAGACGGCCGGCACCTTCTTCATTCTCTGGCTGGCGGCCCTGCCGCTGTACATCGTGCCGCCGCTGGCCATCTGCGCCCATGTGCTGTTGTGGGGCTGGATGACCCAGCGCCTGTTCACCTACGACGCCTTGTCCGTGCATGCCGACGCGGCCGAACAGGAGGCGCTGGCGCGCGCCCACAAGCCGACCCTGATCCTGATGGGCATCGGCGCCGGCGTCGCGGGCGCCGTGCCCTCGGCCGTGTGGCTGGGCGGGGCGGTGTTCTCGATTGCCTTGTTCCCCTTCCTGGCGGCGCTGTCGGTCTGGCTGTTCGTGATGATCTTCGTGCTCACCGGGCTGTGGTTCACCCACTACTGTCTGCTGTCCCTGAGCCAGATGCGCGCCGGCCCGCCCGCGTGATCCGTTGTTTTTTCGCGAAAAAAACATCGGCGACACGCTAGCGCCACTAGGAGCAAGCCGCCGCGCTGTGGTGGAATGAGCATCATGTCAGAGAAGATTGAACCGAGTTTCGACGCGCCCACCGTGGCGCCTTCCGCTGCCCCGCCAGCGCCTCCCGAAATGCCGCCGGCTGCGCCCGCGCCGGCCCGCCAGCCGCGCCGCTTCTGGCGCTATCTGCTGCTGTTTTTCCTGATCCTGCTGGTGCTGCTCGGCCTGGCCGGCTGGTACGAGGTGCGCACCTCGACCTGGCAGGCCGATTATTTTTCCAAGCTCAGCAGTCAGCTCAGCTACAAGCTCGGGCAGGGGCCGAGTCCGGCCATCCGTTTTCCCTCGGACAGCCCGTATGACGAACGGCTCGGCTATGCGAACCTGCCCGACTTTCTCACCCGCCTGAAGGCCAAGGACTATGTGATCACCGAGCAGGCGCGCTTCTCGCCCAAGCTGCTCGAACTGACCGACCTCGGCCTGTATCCGACCTACCGCGAAAAGACCCAGGTCGGCCTGGCCATCCTCGATTGCCGCCAGGAGCCGATGTACCAGGTGCGCTTCCCCGAGCGTACCTATGCGCGCTTCGAGCAGGCGCCGGCCGTGCTCGTGCAGTCGCTGCTGTTCATCGAAAACCGCGAGCTGCTCGACGCCGAGCATCCGAAGCGCAATCCGGCCGTCGAGTGGGATCGCCTGTCCAAGGCCGTGTTCGATAAATCGGTGCAGAGCCTGACGGGCGCGCGGCGCGTGCCGGGCGGCTCCACGCTGGCCACCCAGATCGAAAAATACCGCCACTCGCCCGAGGGCCGCACCAGCTCGATGCAGGAAAAGCTGCGCCAGATGGTCTCGGCTTCGCTGCGCGCCTACCAGGGCGGCGCGGACACCACGGGTGCGCGCCGCCAGATCGTCATCGATTACCTGAACACGGTGCCGCTGTCGGCCAAGCCCGGCTATGGCGAAGTCAATGGGATCGGCGACGGCATGTGGGTCTGGTACGGGCGTGAGTTCAAGGATCTCAACGCCCTGTTGCAGGGCAAGCCGGCGAGCGCCGAGGCGGCCGCCGTCTACAAGGAAGCGCTGAGCCTGATGATCGCCCAGCGCCGCCCCAGCTACTACCTGGGCGATGGCGAAGCCGATCTGGAAACCCTGACCAATAGCCACCTGCGTGTGCTGGTGCAGGCCGGCGTGATCAGCAAGGCCTTCGGCGACGCCGCCCTCAAGTTCAAGCTGCACCCGGCCAGCCACAGCGGCGTGCCGGCCCCGGCGGCCGACACCTTCGTCACGCGTAAGGCGGCCAATGCCGTGCGCAATCACCTTGGCAATCTGCTCGGCGACAACCGCCTGTACAACGTCGACCGCCTCGATCTGACGGTGCAAAGCACGCTCGACGCCCAGGCTCAGCAGGCGGTGACGGCCATGCTGCGCAAGCTGCGCGACCCGGCCGAAGCAAAGGCGGCCGGCCTGACTGGCTATCAGCTGCTCGGTAATGGCGACCCGGCCCAGGTGGTCTACAGCTTCACCCTGCTCGAACGCGGCGAGCAGGCCAATTACCTGCGCGTGCAGGCCGATAATTTCGACCAGCCACTCGACATCAACGAGGGCGCCAAGCTCGATCTCGGTTCGACGGCCAAGCTGCGCACCCTGGTCACCTATCTGGACATCATCGACCAGCTGCACAAGAAGCTCAGCCCGATGGACCGCGCCGCGCTCGACAAGGTGGTGTTCGATCCCAAGGACAAGCTGACCCAGTGGGCGCTCGACTACTTCCGCCAGCTGGGCCCGGACGCGGACCGCAGCCTGGCGCCGATGCTGGCCGCCGCGCTCGAGCGCAAGTATTCGGCCAATCCGGCCGAGGGCTTCTTCACCGGCGGCGGCCTGCACCACTTTGGCAATTTCAAGAAAGAGGACAACAACAAGATCCTGAGCGTGCGCGAGGCCCTGCGCAATTCGGTCAACCTGGTGTTCGTGCGCTTGATGCGCGATGTGGCCCACTACTACATGTTCCTCACGCCCGGTTCCTCGGCCAGTCTGCTTGGCGACGCCGACGATCCGCGCCGCGCCGAGTACCTGGCCAAATTCGCCGACCGCGAAGGGCGCGAGTTCCTGGCCCGTTTCTACCAGAAGTACAAGGGCAAGCCGGCCGACGAGGCCCTGCGCACCTTGCTCGGCTCGGTGCGGGCGACGCCGCTGCGGCTGGCCAATATCCACCGCTTCCTGTTCCCCCAGGCCACGCTCAAGGACTTCTCGGCCTGGGTCAACGACACCCTGAATTCGCCCAATGAAGTGCCGGCCGCGCGCCTGGAAGCCATGTACGACAGCTATAGCCTGGCCAACACCAATCTGGCCGACCGCGGCTATCTGGCCGGTGTGCATCCGCTCGAACTGTGGGTGGTCGGCTATCTGCGCGCCAATCCCAAGGCCAGCTTCGCCGAGGCGGCCAATGCCAGCGCCAAGGAACGCCAGGACGTGTACGCGTGGCTGTTCAACACCCACCGCAAGCATGCGCAGGACAAGCGTATTGCCGGCATGCTGGAACTCGAGGCCTTCCTCGGCGTGCACCGCCAGTGGAAGAAGATGGGCTATCCGTTCGACTCGCTGGTGCCCTCGTATGCGAGCGCGCTGGGCGCCTCGGCCGACCGCCCGGCCGCCCTGGCCGAGCTGATGGGCATCATTGTCAACGGCGGCGTGCGCAAGCCGGTGCAGCGCATCGATAGTCTGCACTTTGCCCAGGGCACGCCGTATGAAACCAAGCTCGCGCGCGGCAAGCTGGCCGCCGGCGAGCAGGTGCTGGCGCCCGAGGTGGCGCGCGCCGTGGCCGATGCGATCCGCGAGGTGGTGTCCGATGGCACGGCGCGGCGCGTGAAGTCGGCCTTCGTTACCAGCGCGGGCGAGCTGATTCCGGTCGGCGGCAAGACCGGCACCGGCGACCAGCGTTTCGATGTGTTCGCGCCCGGCGGCAAGCTGATCGAGTCGCGCTTCGTGAACCGCTCGGCCACATTTGTGTTTAACATTGGCGAGCGTTATTTCGGTAGCATGACGGCCTATGTGCATGGGCCGCGCTCGGAAGACTATGACTTCACCAGCGCCTTGCCGGTGCAGTTGCTGACGGTGCTGGCGCCGAGCCTGATGCCGATGATCGACCCGCCCGCCGGCCAGCATGCCTGCGGTGTCAAGAAACCATGAGCCGACTGAAGACCATCTTGAGCTTTACCCGTTTCTCCCTGCGCGATCTGCTGGTCACGGCCGGACCCACGGCCCTGATCATCCTCGTGCTGGTGCTGGTCGCCTACAAGATCGTCGACCCCGAGCCGCCGCGCCATGTGCGCCTGGCGACCGGGCAGGAGAACGGCGCCTTCGAGGCCATCGGCAAACGCTATGCGGCGGCCCTGGCCAAACAGGGCATCCGCGTCGAGCTGGTGCGTTCCGAAGGCTCGCTCGACAATCTGCAGAAGCTCAACCGCGGCGAGGTCGACATCGGCTTCGTCCAGAGCGGCTCGACCACCGAGACCGAGGCCGATCGCGAGGGCCTGGTGTCGCTCGGCAGCCTGTTCGTCGAGCCGGTCTGGGTGTTCACGCAGAGTAAGCTCAAGATCAGCAACCTGGCCCATCTGCAGGGCCTGCGCATCAATGTCGGGCCGGAAGGGACGGGCGTGCCGCGCCTGATGCGCCAGATTCTGAATTTGAACAACGTCGATCCGGCCAGCGTGCAGCTTGGCGCGCTCGACAATTCGCATGCGGCCGCGGCCCTGATCAATGGCGAGATCGACGGCATGGTGTTCGCCGCCGCGCCCGAGGACCTGATGATCCAGATGCTGCTGCGCACGCCCGGCATCAGCCTGCTCGATTTCACGCGCGCCGAGGCCTATGCGCGCCGCCTGCCTTTCCTCACGCACGAGGTGCTGCCGCGCGGGATCGTCGACCTGGGCGCCGACCTGCCGGCCGCCGATACCCACCTGATCGCGCCGACCGCGACACTGGTGGCGCGCGAGCATCTGCATCCGGCGCTGATCGAGTTGTTCGTGCAGGCGGCCGGGCAGATTCACAGCGGGGCCGGCTGGTTCCAGCATCAGGGCCAGTTCCCCTCGCCGCGCTACTCGGAGATTCCGGTGGCGGAAGAAGCCGCCAAGTTCTACAAGAACGGCGCGCCCCTGCTGCAGCGCTACATGAGCTTCTGGATGGCCAATTTCCTTGACCGCATGTGGGTCATCATCGTGGCCCTGGGCGCGCTGATCATCCCGCTGTCGCGCGTGGTGCCGCCGCTCTACGTGTGGCGCGTGCGCTCGCGCATCTACCGCTGGTACGGGCAATTGCGCGTGGTCGAGAAGGCGCTGGAAGACGGCGCGGCCGAGCGAGGCCACCTGCGCAAGCGGCTCGACCACATCGAAGCGGCCGTCAATGCCCTGAGCGTGCCGCTGTCGTTTGCCGACCAGGTGTACGAGCTGAAGAGCCACATCCACTTCGTGCGTGCGCGCATCGACGGCGCGCCGCTGAACGCGGCCTGAAACGGCTCAGGCGCCCAGCCAGGGCAGGCCGGCGTGGCACCAGCCGCCGACCGTCTTGCGGTGGCCGGCGCCATCTTTGTCGCCTTCAAAACCTTCGAGGATGTCGTAGCACTGGGCGAAGCCGTGCTCGGTGGCCAGACGCGCGCCATGCTTGGAGCGCACGCCCGAGCGGCACAGGAACAGCAGCACTTCGTCCTTGCCGGCCTCGGCTTCGAGCTGGGCGATGAATTCCGGATTCGGCACGCCGCCCGGGTAGGTGGCCCACTGCACGGCCAGGTGCTGGCCTTCCGGAATGGCAACCCGCCCCACCCAATCGCGCTCGGCATTGGTGCGCACGTCGACCAGCTTCACGCCTGCATCGGCCTGGAGCAGGGCGAAGGCTTCCGGCGGCGTCACGGCGCCGGCGTAGTGGGGAGCGGTGCCGCGCGCCTGGGCGCGGGCGAGAATGTCTGCGGGGCGGGTCATGGCATACCTCCTTGAAAGATTCCGGCTATTATAGTCATCCCGCCGAGGCCAGCGCGCCGCGCACCAAAACGGAGCGCATATCGTGAAATGCACCAAAAGAGTGCATAATGAAGGAAATGCACTGCGCTGGTGCATCTTCCGTGTCGGTTTCCCCAGAGATAGGGTTGGCACGTTTCCTGCATAAGCTGAGGCACTTCGTCGTACGCAGTAAGGCGTCGGCTCTATCAACATCAACCAGGAGAATACGCATGGCACGCACCGCCGCAGATGTGATGAACATGGTCAAGGAATACGACGTCAAGTTCGTCGATTTCCGCTTTGCCGACACCAAGGGCAAAGAACAGCACGTGACCGTGCCCATCTCGCATTTTGACGAAGACAAATTCGAGTCGGGTCACGCCTTCGACGGCTCCTCGATCGCCGGCTGGAAAGGCATCGAAGCTTCGGACATGCTGCTGATGCCGGATCCGAACACCGCCAACATCGACCCCTTCTTCGAGCAGACCACCCTGTTCATGCAGTGCGACGTGATCGAACCGTCGGACGGCAAGGGCTATGACCGCGACCCGCGCTCGATCGCCAAGCGCGCCGAAGCCTACCTGAAATCGACCGGCCTGGGCGACACCGCCTTCTTCGGTCCGGAACCCGAATTCTTCATCTTCGACAGCGTCCGCTGGAAAGCCGACATGTCGGGCTGCTTCGTCAAGATCGATTCGGAAGAAGCCTCCTGGTCGACCGACAAGGAATACGAAGCCGGCAACAGCGGCCACCGTCCGACCGTCAAGGGCGGCTACTTCCCGGTGCCCCCGGTCGACTCCTTCCAGGACATGCGTTCGGAAATGTCGGCGATCCTGGAAGCCATGGGCATCCCCGTCGAAGTGCACCACCATGAAGTGGCCGGCGCCGGCCAGAATGAGCTGGGCACCAAGTTCTCGACCCTGGTCGAGCGCGCCGACTGGACCCAGAACCTCAAGTATGTGATCTGGAACGTGGCCCACAGCTACGGCAAGACCGCCACCTTCATGCCGAAGCCGATGATCGGCGACAACGGCTCGGGCATGCACGTGCACCAGTCGATCTGGAAAGACGGCAAGAACCTGTTCGCCGGCGACGGCTATGCCGGTCTGTCCGACTTCGCGCTCTACTACATCGGCGGCATCATCAAGCACGCCAAGGCCCTGAACGCCATCACCAACCCGGGTACCAACTCGTACAAGCGTCTGGTGCCGGGCTACGAAGCGCCGGTCAAGCTGGCCTACTCGGCCCGTAACCGTTCGGCCTCGATCCGTATTCCGCACGTGGCCAATCCGAAAGGCCGCCGTATCGAAACGCGCTTCCCGGATCCCCTGGCCAATCCGTATCTGTGCTTCGCCGCACTGATGATGGCCGGTCTGGACGGCGTGCAGAACAAGATCCACCCGGGCGAAGCCGCGTCCAAGGACCTGTACCACCTGCCGCCGGAAGAAGACAAGCTGATCCCGACGGTCTGCTCCTCGCTGGAAGAAGCCCTCGACGCCCTGAACAAGGACCGCGAGTTCCTGACCCGCGGCGGCGTGTTCAGCGATTCGATGATCGACGCCTACATCGAGCTGAAGATGAACGACGTCCAGCGCATGCGCATGACCCCGCACCCGATCGAATTCGACATGTACTACTCGCTGTAATCGACCGGGGCTGAGCCCTCTGCAACGCGAGGCGAGCGCCAGCTTTCCTCGCGTTTTTTGTTGTATAGTCGAGGCGTTTTCACTTGCTGCGTATCACGATGAAGCATTCCCTGCTGGCCGCCCTGCTGATCGCCAGCCTGCCGGCCTGGGCCGACGGGCCGATCTATCTGTGCATCGACAGCGCCGGGCGCAAGGAACTGACCGATATGAGCAAGCCCGGCTGCAAGCTGCTCGACCTGCCGGGCGCGATTCCCGCACCGAAACGGGCCGACACCAAGACCGCCGCCAAGCTGCCGCCGCCGGCGCAGACGGCCGCCAGCCCGGCCGACTTTCCCCGTGTCGACAACCTGATGCAAAAGGCACGCGACACCGACCGCCGCCAGATTCTCGACGACGAACTGCGTTCCGAGGAAAAGAAGCTGGCCGAGCTGAAAAAAGCCTTCAACAATGGCGAACCGGAACGGCAGGGCGATGAGAAGAACTACGCCAAATACCAGGCCCGGGTCGCCGAAATGCGCGACAACATCAGCCGCTCCGAGAAGAATATCGAAGCCCTGAAGCGCGAGATCGCCAACGTCAAATGAACAGCCACCCGCCCGCCGCGCTGGCCGGGCTCGATCTGCTGGCCTCGGCCGTGATGCTGGTCGGCGCCGACGGCCACATCGTGTATGTGAACACGGCCGGTGAAAATCTGCTCGATTCCTCGCTCAAGGCCCTGACCCGCCAGAGTCTGCAAGACCTGTTTCTGAATGGGGCCGACCTGCTGCGCCTGGTCGAGCACGCGCGCGCCCACAGCTTTGCCGATGTGCGCCAGGAACTGAGCCTGGAGCGGCCCGGGCGCGAGCCGCTGCACGTGCACGCCATCATTTCCTCGAGCGATGGCGAGCTGACCGTGATCGAGCTGCGCGAGAACGTCCAGCAGCTCAAGCAGGACCGCGAAGAGCGCCTGCTCGACCAGAGCCAGATGAACAAGGAGCTGATCCGCAATCTGGCCCATGAAATCAAAAACCCGCTCGGCGGCATCCGCGGCGCGGCCCAGCTGCTCGAACTCGAGCTGCCGCCGCGCGAGCTGACCCAGCTGCGCGAATACACCCAGGTCATCATCAAAGAGGCCGACCGCCTGCAGACCCTGGTGGACCGCCTGCTGGCGCCGCACCGCCGGCCGCACATCGTGGGCGACGTCAACATCCACGAAGTGTGCGAGCGCGTGCGCAGCCTGATCCTGGCCGAGTTTCCGCAAGGCCTGACGATCCGGCGCGACTACGACACCTCGATCCCCGAATTCCGCGGCGACAAGGAGCAGCTGATCCAGGCCGTGCTCAACATCGCCCACAACGCGGCCCAGGCCCTGGCCGAGCGCATCGAACAGGGCGACGCCGAACTGATTTTCCGCACCCGCGTGGCACGCCAGGTCACGCTCGCCAAGGTGCGCTACGGGCTGGCATTAGATTTGCATATCATCGACAATGGACCGGGCATTCCGCCCCATATCCGTGACCGCATTTTCTATCCCCTGGTGTCGGGGCGCGATGGCGGCAGCGGACTGGGGCTCACCTTGGCGCAGACCTTTGTGCAACAACACATGGGCGTGATCGAGTGTGAAAGCCGGCCGGGCTGGACCGACTTCAGGATTTTGATACCGCTGCCCTGAAACTCGGCTCCACGATTGTTGATCCAACGTGGAATGTGCTAACTAATGAAACCTATCTGGATTGTCGATGACGATGCCTCGATTCGCTGGGTGCTTGAAAAAGCCCTGGCGCGCGAGAACCTGGCCACGCGCAGCTTTTCCAATGCGCGCGAGGCCCTAGCCGCCCTAGACACCGAAACGCCCCAGGTCCTCGTCTCCGATATCCGGATGCCGGGCACGTCCGGCCTCGAGCTGCTGCAGACCGTCAAGGGCCGCTTCCCCGGCCTGCCCGTCATCATCATGACGGCCTTCTCCGACCTCGATTCGGCCGTGGCCGCGTTCCAGGGCGGGGCCTTCGAATACCTGGCCAAGCCCTTCGACATCGACAAGGCCGTCGAGCTGATCCGGCGCGCCCTGGATGAGTCGCTGCGTGAGACGGCGATTGAGTCAGGGCCGGTGGAAACGCCCGAAATCATCGGCCAGGCGCCGGCCATGCAGGAGGTCTTCCGCGCCATTGGCCGCCTGTCGCAGTCGAACGTGACGGTGTTAATCACCGGCGAATCCGGCACCGGCAAGGAACTGGTGGCGCGCGCCCTGCACAAGCACAGTCCGCGCGCGGCCCAGCCCTTCATCGCGCTCAACACGGCGGCGATTCCCAAGGACCTGCTCGAGTCCGAGCTGTTCGGCCACGAGCGCGGCGCGTTTACCGGCGCCCAGGCCACGCGGCGCGGCCGCTTCGAGCAGGCCGAGGGCGGCACGCTGTTCCTCGACGAAATCGGCGACATGCCCTTCGATCTGCAGACGCGCCTGTTGCGTGTGCTGTCCGACGGCCATTTCTACCGCGTCGGCGGGCACCAGCCGATGAAGGCCAATGTGCGCGTGATCACGGCCACGCACCAGAATCTCGAGCAGCGCGTGCGCGAAGGCCTGTTCCGTGAAGACCTGTATCACCGGCTGAATGTGATCCGCCTGCGCCTGCCCAGTTTGCGGGAGCGGCGCGAGGACATCCCCATTCTGGTGCGTCACTTTTTGGTGCAGAGCGCGCGCCAGCTGGGGGTCGAAGCCAAGCGCATGTCGGACAGCGCGCTCAGCTTCCTGTGTTCGCTCGAACTGCCGGGCAATGTGCGCCAGCTCGAAAACCTGTGCAACTGGATCACCGTGATGGCGCCCGGCCAGGTGGTCGAGATCAAGGACCTGCCGCACGACCTGACCCAAGGCAGCGGCGCCAGCATCGACAGCGCCGCGACCGAGCCGCAGCGCGAGGCGCCGGCAGCGCTGGCGGTGGCGTCGATGAATGGCGCGGCACCGGCCACGGCGGCCGAGAATCCGCTGCTGGCATCGCTGGGCGTGAGCGGCGGCTGGGTCGATCTGCTCGAGTTGCAGGCCGCCAGCATGCTGGGCGCCGGCCAGAGCGACATCATGGACGCGCTCAGCCGCCAGTTCGAATCGGCGCTGATCAAGACCGCCTTGCGCCACACGCACGGGCGCAAGCACGACGCCGCGATCCGGCTCGGCATCGGCCGCAACACCATCACCCGCAAGATCGCCGAGCTCGGCATCGAAGGCGCCAAAGGCGACTAATACCAAACGGTGTCAGGTCCGGCAATCGGACATCGGGGAACTTTTCCGTTGCACGGAAAAGTTCCCCGATGTCCGATTGCCGGACCTGACACCGTTTGGTTTCTATTCGACGAAGACGGCGGCGCTGCGCGCGGGGATGCTGAAACTGCCGCTGGCGCTGCTGTAACTGGCGGCTTTGACGCGCGCATCGACGCCGGCCGCTTGCTGGGGATGCAGGCTTAGGTTCTTGCCGATCAGTTCGGGGACAGTCAGGCTGAGCGCGGCAGGGGTGACGTTGATGAGCACGGTCACGCTCTGCCAGTTGGCGCCCGCATGGCCGCGGCCGTCGATGCGCAGGGCGATCAGGCCGGGCACCTGCTTGCTACCCGTGTTCAGGAAACTGAGCCGGTCCTTCACGTCCTGCGCTGTGCGCAAACGGAACAGGCTGCTACTGCGGCGGATCGTCAGCAAATCGAGGAAGACCTCGCGTGCGCTTTCAATATCCGCCGGGCTCGGCTTGATGTTCGGATTCGTCAGGATCGGCCGCATCAGATTCCAGCTGTCGCCGTTCTTCTCGGCCGAGGGCAGGCCGACGCCGAAGTTATTGCTCTGGTAGCTGAAGTCGAGCGCGTTGAACCAGTCGCCGGCGTTGTAGCTGTCGCGGTCAAGCGACTTGGAACGCAGTAGCTCCTGGCCGGCATGGATGAAGGGCACGCCCTGGGCGAACAGCACGAGCGCGGCGCCCAGATTCTGCACGCGCACGCGCTCGGCCTGGCTGGTCGCGCTCGGCAGCTTGTAGGCGTTGATGTCGAACAGGGTCTGGTTGTCGTGCGCCTCGATGTAGTTGATGGTCTCGGCCGGCGCGCCTGTGAAGCCGGCGCCCTGGCCGAAGTAATCGATCTCGCTGTTCTGGCGCGGATTGCCGAAGCGGTCGGTGAAGCGGTAATCCTTCAGGCTGGCCGACAGGCTTACTTTGATGAGGTCGCCCAGGCGCAGCAGCTCATCCGGGGTCTGGCTGCTGGTGGCATTGCGGTCGTAGGCCACGCCATTGATGAAGCCTTGCTGGCTGAGCAGGGCGGCCCCGCTGTCGCAGCAGCCGCCGCCGCGCACGCTGTCGCGGATGCGGTCGTTGAAGGCGCCGATGCCGGTGCCGGCAAGATTGGCCTGGCGCGCCTGGCGAAAGCGCGCATCGTTGGCGACGGCGCCGAAATTCCAGGCTTCGCCGTACAGGTAGATGTCGCGCCCGGCGGCATTGCGTACGCTGCTTTGCACTTGCTGGATCAGGGCCAGCGGCATCATGCCCATGATGTCGAAGCGGAAGCTGTCGATCGCGTATTGCTGCGCCCACAGATTGATGCTGTCGACCACCAGCTTGCCCATCATGGCGTTCTCGGTGGCGGTGTCGGCGCAGCAGCTGTCGTTGAGAATTTCGCCGCTGGCGTTCAGGCGGTAGTAGTAGCCGGGCACGATTTTGTCGAGCACGGATTTGCTGCCTTGCTTGCTGTCCGCAGTGTGGTTGTAGACCACGTCCATGGCCACGCGCAGGCCGCTCTCGTGCAGGGACTTGACCATGGCGCGGTATTCGCGGATGCGCGCCAGGCCGTCGCTGGCGTCACTCGCATACGATCCTTCGGGCGCGTTGTAGTGCTGCGGATCGTAGCCCCAGTTGAAGCAGTCGCTGTCCTTGCTGGCGGCGACGGCGGCCTGCTGCTGCTCGCTGTCGGCGGCGGCCGCGGGAATGCTTGGCGTCGTGCAGCCGGCCTCGTTCACGCTGCTCATGTCGGCCGTGGGCAGCAGGTGGATATGGGTCAGGCCGGCCTTGGCCAGGCGCTGCAGATGGCGCATGCCGTTCGCGCCGGTGTCGGTGAAGGCCAGGTACTTGCCGCGGTGCGCGGCCGGTACGCTGGCGTCGCTGGCGCTGAAGTCGCGCACGTGCAACTCGTAGATGGCGATGTCGGCCGGGTGGGCGAGGGCGGGGATGCTGTGCCCGTCCCAGCCGGCCGGCTTGGTCGCCGCGCTGGCCAGATTGGCCAGGAAGCTGCGGCTGCCATTGGCGTTCAGGCTGACCGAATACGGGTCGGTCACTTCGTTCGTGACGATGCTGTTGTTGGCCCATCGCGAGAACACGTTGACGCTGTAGCTGTAGTAGGCGCTATTGGTCCAGGCGGCGCTTGGCGCTGTGTAGCTCCACACGCCGCTGGCGCTGTCTTCGCTCATGTCGACGGTCTGCTGGCTGCTGCCGTTGTAGATGTTGAGCTTGACGCTGCGCGCCGTCGGCGCCCACACGCGCACGGTCGCGACGCCATTCGCATCGAAACTGGGACCGAGCGTGAGCTTGGCGGCCGCAGCCGCGTACAGATCGTCGAGTACGCCCTGGATCTGCACCTGCTTGACTTCGGCCAGGCCGCCGCCCGCATCGAAACGGGCCAGCACGACCTGGCCCTTGAGACGCGTGCGCGTTTGGGCCAGCTGATCGCTGGGCAGCTTGAGCACCAGACCGGCGCTGCTGGTTTCGGCGCTCAGGGCCACGCTGCCGTCGGCGCCGTTCACGCCGGCCGTGCTCGCGCTGATGCCGCCATTGGCTGCATAGAACAGTTTGTAGCTGCTGGCCGCGCTTGCGCCCGGCCAGAGCAAGCTGCCGGCGGTCTACCAGTAAGTGCTCGCTTCGCCAATTGCGATGCTGGTCGGCGCGCTGGGCGTCGGCGTGGGCGCCGGGGCCGGGCTGGAAAGGCTGGAACCTCCGCCACCGCCACCGCCGCAGGCGCTCAGGCTCAGGCCCAGGGCCGCCGCCAGCACCAGCTGGGTGAAAATCCGCATGCTGTCTCCCTATTTTTAAGTTGGTAGCAATACTACGTCATATAAGCGTGTAAATCGAGAATAAAACGTAGTATTGCTACATATTGACATTGGTGTAAGCTTAAACTTTCACTCCGGAGCACCCATGCTGATCAATTGCGTCGTCTACCAGGAAGGTAAGAAGCTGTCGGACATTCCGGTGGAGGCGATCAGCGACTATCTTGAGCGGCCCGGCTGCTTCGTCTGGGTGGCCCTGCGCGACGCGACGCCCGAGGAACTGGCGACCCTGCAGGCCGAATTCCAGCTGCATGCGCTGGCCGTGGAGGACGCCCAGCGCGGCAACCAGCGCCCGAAAATCGAGGAATACGGCGACACGCTGTTCGCCGTCGTGCAGATGCTGGAATTCGAGGGGCAAGAGCTGGTGCTTGGCGAACTCGACGTTTTCGCCGGACCGAACTTCGTGCTGTCCAACCGCAATCACAGCAATCAAGGCTTCCTTGGGGTGCGCGCGCGCGCCGAGCGCGAGCCGCATCTGCTGGCCCAGGGCTCATCCTTCGTGCTGTACGCGCTGATGGATGCGGTGGTGGACCGTTATTTCCCGCTGGTCGATACGCTCGAGCGCGAGCTGGAAGAAATCGAGGACCGCATCTTTCTCGACGGCGCCGCGCGCGACAATATCGAGCGCCTGTACGCCCTCAAGCGCAAGGTGCTGATGCTGCGCCACGCGGTCACGCCGCTGATGGAGGCGGTCGGCAAACTGTACGGGGGCAGGGTGCCGGGCCTGTGCAGCGACACCCAGGAATATTTCCGCGACGTGCACGACCACCTGGTGCGCATCAACACCAGTGTCGACACGATCCGCGACACCATCGGCACCGCCATCCAGGTCAACCTGTCGATGGTGGCCATCGCCGAGAACGAGGTCAACAAGCGACTGGCGGCCTGGGCCGCTATCTTCGCGATCTTCACGGCCTTTGCCGGGATCTGGGGCATGAACTTTGAGTACATGCCCGAACTCAAATGGCATTTCGGCTATCCCGCCGCGCTCGCGGTCATGTTCGGCATTTGCGGCTATCTGTACTACCGCTTCCGCAAGGCCAAGTGGCTGTAGCCGGCTTCACTCAGGAGGACGCTATGAATCCCGTTGTGCACTTTGAAATGCCGTATGAGGACCAGGCCCGCATCACCGACTTCTACCGCCGCGCTTTCGATTGGGAACTGGCGGCGCTCGGCGCGGAAATGGGCGATTATGTGATCGCCACCACGGCCCCGACCGCGGCGGGACGCCCGACCCAGCCGGGCACCATCAATGGCGGCTTCTTCAAAAAGAATCCGGCCTGGCCGCTGCAGTTTCCGTCGGTGGTGATTGCGGTCGAGGACATCACGGCGGCGATGGGCAAGGTCAAGGATGCGGGCGGCACCTTGCTCGGCGAGCCGATGGCGATTCCGGGCGTCGGGCAGTATGTGTCTTTCGTCGATTCCGAAGGCAACCGCGTGAGCATGCTGCAGCCGATTCCGCCCGGTTCGCATGGCTAGGCGGCCGCTGCGCCTGGCGGCGGCCCAGAGCGCCGCACGCGCGGGCGATGTGGCGGCCAATCTGGCCCGCCATGCCGACTTCGTGCGGGTGGCGCGCGCGGCTGGCGCCGACTTGCTGCTGTTTCCGGAACTGTCGCTGAGCGGCTACGAGCCGGCCCATGTGGCCGCCTGCGCGCTGGCGCCCGACGATGCCCGTCTCGCGGCCCTGGTCTGTCCCGGCATGCAGGTCATCGTCGGTGCGCCGCTGCGTGCGCCCGATCCGGCGCGCCCTTTCATCGGCAGCCTCTGTCTGCATGGCGACGGGCGCCGCAGTGTCTATCGCAAGCAGCATCTGCATCCGGGTGAGGAGGCGTTTGCCAGCGCGGGGCCGTCCGGCGCGTCGGTGTTCGAGGTGCAGGGCGTGGCCTGCGCCCAGGCGATTTGCGCCGACATCAGCCAGGCCAGCCATCCGGCTGCCGCGCGCGCTGCCGGGGCGGACGTCTATCTGGCCGGTGTGCTGATCTCCGTCAGCGGCTATGCGCATGACGCGGCCCTGTTGCAGGGGCATGCGGCGCGCGAACAGATGCTGGTGCTGATGGCCAATCATGGCGCGCCCTCGGGCGGATATGACAGCGCAGGCCGCAGCGCCTGCTGGGACGCGCAGGGCCGGCTGGTGGCGGCGCTGCCCGGCTCCGGCGAAGCCCTGCTGTTGATCGATGTGCATGCGGACGGCCACACGGCTGCCCAGATTCTGGAGGTGTGAAGGTGAAGAACCCGGCGATTCTGTATCCCGTCTTTGGGCTGGCGGCCCTGACCGTGTCCATCCTGCCCTTCATTCTGCGCGCGCGCATCGCGGCCAGCGTGAAGCGCGAAGTGACGCCGGCCGATTTTCGCTACGGCGAATCGGCGCGCGTGCCCGGCCATGTCAGTCTGCCCAACCGCAACTACATGAATCTGCTGGAACTGCCCGTGCTGTTCTACGTGATCTGCGCGCTGCTCTACGCGGCCGAGGCGGCCACGCCGCTGCTGGTCCAGCTGGCCTGGGCCTATGTGGGGCTGCGCGCGGCGCACAGCCTGATCCACCTGAGCTACAACAATGTGCTGCACCGGCTGGCCGCTTTCGCGGCCAGCAATGTGGTGTTGGTGCTGCTGTGGGTAATGGCGGGGACGGTGCTGCTCTGATCAGCCGTTCTTGATGTCGAGGGCCACGGCCTCGGCGACGCGGATGCCGTCGATGCCGGCCGACATGATGCCGCCCGCATAGCCGGCCCCTTCGCCGGCCGGATACAGGCCGCGCGTGTTCAGGCTCTGCAGATCGTCGTCGCGCCGCTTGATGCGGATCGGCGAAGAAGTGCGCGTCTCGACCCCGGTCAGCACGGCGTCGTGCTTGTAGTAGCCCTTGATCTGCTTGTCGAAGGCGACGAAGGCCTCGCGCATGGCGCTGATCGCGTACTCGGGCAGGGCGCTGCCGAGGTCGGTCAGGTGTACGCCCGGCTTGAAGCTCGGCACCACCTGGCCAAACGCGGTCGAGGGCACGCCTTTGACGAAGTCGCCCATCAGCTGGCCCGGCGCGTCATAGGTGCCGCCGCCGAGCACGAAGGCGCGCGACTCGAGTTCGCGCTGGAAGGCGATGCCGGCCAGCGGGTGGCCCGGATAGTCGGCCGGTGAAATGCCGACCACGATGGCGCTGTTGGCATTGCGTTCAGCGCGCGAATACTGGCTCATGCCATTCGTGACGACGCGGCCTTCTTCGGAACTGGCGGCCACCACGGTGCCGCCCGGGCACATGCAGAAGCTGTAGACCGAGCGCCCATTGCTGGCGTGGTGGACGATCTTGTAGTCGGCCGCGCCGAGCAGCTTGTCGCCGGCCGCCGCGCCCCAGCGGCAGGTGTCGATCAGCGACTGCGGGTGCTCGACCCGGAAGCCGATCGAAAACGGCTTGGCTTCGATGTAGACGCCGCGCTCATACAGCATGGAGAAGGTGTCGCGCGCGCTGTGGCCGATGGCCAGCACCAGGTGACGCGTCGGCAGGAATTCGCCATTCGACAGCTGCACGCCCTTGACGCGGCGCGCGCTGCCTTCGCCTTCGACAACCAGATCGGTGACCTTGGTTTCGAAACGGATTTCGCCGCCGAGGGCGGTGATCTCGTCGCGGATCTGCTCGACCATCTTCACCAGGCGGAAGGTGCCGATGTGCGGCTTGCTGACGTACAGGATGTCGTCGGGCGCACCGGCCTTGACGAACTCGGTCAGCACCTTGCGGCCATAGTGTTTCGGGTCCTTCACCCCGCTGTACAGCTTACCGTCGGAGAAGGTGCCGGCCCCGCCTTCGCCGAACTGCACGTTCGACTCCGGGTTCAGTTCGCGCTTGCGCCAGAAGCCGAAGGTATCGACCGTGCGCTCGCGCACCGGCTTGCCGCGTTCGAGCACGATCGGGCGCAGGCCCATCTGGGCCAGGATCAGCGCACACATGAAGCCGCACGGGCCCATGCCGATCACCACCGGCCGTTCGTGCGGCGGCAACGCGCTGGCCTGGGCGACGAAGTGGTAATCCATGTCTGGCGTCGGCACCACCTGCGGGTCGCGCTTGAACTTGGCCAGCACGGCGGCCTCGTCGCGCAGGTTCAGGTCGAGCGAGTAGATGAAGGCAATCTCGGACTTGCGGCGCGCGTCGGGACTGCGCTTGTGCACGGTCCAGGACAGCAGGTCGGCCGGCGCAATGCCGAGACGGGCCACGATGGCGCGGGGCAGGTCGTCGGCGGCATGGTGCAGAGGCAGTTTCAGTTCATTCAGACGGATCATCTTTCGGGGCAATAGTTATTGGCCAAGGAACTATTGTAGCGCGCTTCCGCCTGGGTCCCAAGTTTCCATGAGTTTAGGGAATATGCATAAGAGCAAAAGTCATGTTGACGAAAGGCAACTATATATTGACTACATACGTAAATACTGCTCCACTGTAAAGCTTGTGTAACTAAATGTTGCGCAAACGGTGAGAGTGGTGGCCGTGCACGGCTGCCAGGTGTAGACAATCCAAGAAAAGGAAGTCTTTATGACCCAAGAAAAAATTTTGGCGCGTTCTTTGCGACTGATGTTCTCCGGCGGCCTGCTGGCCGGTCTGGTGGCGCCAGCGATGGCCCAGCAGGCACCCGAGGCCCAGAAAGTGGAGCAGGTGTTCGTGACCGGTACCCGCATCACCAGCCCGGGCGCGACCTCGAATAGCCCGATTTCCTCGCTGAATGCGGAAGAAATCAAGTCCGGCCAGCCGATGGCCGTGGAAGAATTCTTCAAGAACCTGCCGTCCGCCGTGCCCGCCGTGGGCCCGGGCACGAATAACGGCACCGGCGGCGGCGCCACCATCGACCTGCGTGGTCTGGGCGCGAACCGCACGCTGGTGCTGGTCAACGGCCGCCGCATGGTGCCGTTCAACCTGAACGGTACGGTCGACACCAACTCGATCCCCATCGCGTTGCTGTCGCGCGTCGATCTGGTCACCGGCGGCGCCTCGGTCGTGTACGGCGCCGACGCCGTCTCGGGTGTGGTCAACTTCAACCTCAAGCGCAATTTCACCGGCATCGACCTGTCGGGTGAGCAGGGCATTTCGGCCGAGGGCGACGCCAAGCGCCGCCGCCTCGACCTGACCATGGGCGCGACCCTGGACGGCGGCAAGGGCAATGTGGCCCTGTCGATCGGCAAGACCAAGGTCGACCCGCTGATGGCCGGCGACCGCCCGATCGGCAAGACCACGACCAACTCGGTGAACGGCCTGTTCTCCGGTTCCAGCACCACGATTCCGGGTGTGGTCAGCATCGCCAAGGGCACCAATGGCACCGGCAGCCTGGCCGGTAGCCAGCAGATCAACCCGAGCACCGGCGTGCTGAGCCCGCTGCAGGATTCGGGCACCTACAACACCAACCCGCTCAACTATTTCGTGACCGGGCTGGAGCGCACTCAAGCCACCGCCCTGGGCAATTATCGCGTCAACGACAACCTCGAGGTCTACTCCGAGGTGTTCTACACGACCAGTTTCGTGGCTGCCCAGCTGGCCGAATCGGGCACCTTCGGCAACACCTACCAGGTGCCGATCGGTAACCCCTTCATCCCCGACGCGGCCCGCAAGCAGATCTGCGACTGGCGCGGCATCTCGGCCGCCAACTGCGTGGTCGGCAACACCACCCTGGTGCCGATGGCCTCGAGCCGCCGCTTCGTCGAGCTGGGCCCGCGTTACCAGACCTTCGACAACAAGACCCTGCAGTACACGATCGGCGCCAAAGGTTCGCTGCCGTTCGACTGGAACTACGATGCCTACTGGACGCGCGGCACGGCCGATCAGATCCAGTCGCGTAAGAACTGGGGTTCGCTGTCCAAGGTCAAGCAGGCGCTGAACGCGGTCAGCACCACCGCCTGCGTCGACGCCTCGAATGGCTGCGTGCCGCTGAACATCTGGGGCGGCGCCGGTTCGATCACCCCGGCCATGCTGAACTTCCTCAACCTGTCGACCCTGCTGAGCCAGAAAGTCGAACAGGATGTGGGCCTGGCCTCGATCTCGGGCGATCTCGGCGACAAGCTGGTCAGCCCCTTCGCCAACACCCCGATCAATATGTCGCTGACCCTCGAGCAGCGCAAGGTTTCGGCCGGCACGCTGTCCGACCAGCCTTCGCAGATCCAGGGTGAAGTGCTGGGCACGGGCGCGCCGACGCCGGACCGCCGCGGTTCCTTCCGTCTGCGCGAGGAAGCGACCGAATTCGCGCTGCCGCTGGTCAAGGATAAATTCCTGGCCAAGGCCATCAACCTCGAGCTCGGCTACCGCCACACCAACTTCGATTCCGGTTCCTCGGCCTCGAAGAGCTATGGCAGCTACAAGTACGGCGGCGAGTGGGCCGTGGTCGACACCTGGCGTCTGCGCGGCATGGTGCAGAAAGCCACCCGTTCGCCCAACGTGAACGAGCTGTTCGCGCCGCAGGTGACCGGCCTGTCGAACGTGGCGACCGACCCCTGCCAGCTGGACCTGATCAAGGCGGGCGATGCCAACACGGCCGGCACCCTGTCGAATCTGTGCCGTCTGACCGGCGTGCCGACCAATGTGATCGGCGCGGTGGCCAAGCCGTCCTCGGGCCAGATCAACAACCTGTCTGGCGGTAATCCGGAACTCGGTCCGGAAGTGGCCAAGACCAAGACCATCGGCTTCGTCTGGGAACCGCTGCCGAAGATGGTGGTGACGGTCGACCATTACGAGATCAAGATCACGGACGCCGTCTCGAGCCCGTCGACGACCGATATGCTCGATGGCTGCTACAACCCGACCTACAACCCGACCTATGCCTTCAATGCGGCCTGCGCGAACATCTTCCGCAATCCGCAGAACGGCACCCTGAATGGCGTCGAGTCGAAGGGCGTGTTCACGGCCAGCTCGAACCTGGGCAAGCTGAAGTCGGCCGGCTACGACCTGAGCGTGGCCTACCGTCTGCCGCTGAAGCAGCTCGGTGCCGATCCGAAGTGGGGTAATCTGGACCTGAGCCTGATGTACAACCAGGTGCAGACCAACACCTTCCAGGCGACCCCGGCGGCGATCAACCGCAACTGCCTCGGCTATTACTCGGTGGCCTGCGGCGCGCCCAACTACAAGCGCAAGTGGAACCAGCGTACCAGCTGGAGCTTCGGCGAGTTCGTGTTCGGCTACAACTGGCGTCATGTCAGCGGCATGATCGAAGAGCCGGGCGGCACCGACTTCCTGCCGGCCTTCTCGACCATCCCCGCCTACAACTACGTCGACCTGTCGGCCGTGTGGAATGTGTCGAAGAACCTGCGCCTGAACTTCAGCGTCAACAACGCGGGCAACAAGCAGCCTCCGCTGGTGGGCAACAACATTGCCGGTACCTCGGTCAATGGTGGCAACACCCTGCCGCAGGCGTATGACACGGTCGGCCGTGCCTACACCTTCGGCGCCAGCCTGAAGTTCTAAATCACAGCAGTCCTAAGGTTACAGGCGGGCTTCGGCCCGCCTTTTTTTTGCATCCTTTCCGCGCAAACAAATCGG
>NZ_JAKLTS010000011.1 GCF_022012445.1 Massilia sp. TS11 | reverse complement strand
ATTGGATTTGCCTGATTTCAAACTGGCAGATACCGTCACTAGTACCGCAAAAAAGTATTGCTGCTCTGATCCGCGTTCTCTCTGCCATTTCTTAAAGCCTGTCGATAGCAATCGGCTTGAAATAAATTCCCTCGCGTAGCATTCGCACAACAGGTCAGCAACTACGAAGCTAATGAGGCCAAGATATAAGAATAGGGAAAAATACTCCCCAGTTGATGAACAGTGGGGAGTCGATCGATCCCATTTTTTCTAGGACTTCCGACCTGCGGCGCAATCTATTGTTGCTTGGCTTTCGCCTCCCTCCAAAGCATGACCCCGACAATTGCCGCGATCAAGACGAACATCGCACCGAAAGCGATACCCACCCACTTCAACGCAGTCAACAAAGTTCCATCAATGCTCATTAGCCCATAGTAGATGGCGTAAATGCCAGCAGTGTATGAAATCACCGTCCAGATAGGAACCGAAGCGAGCTTCTTGAGCAGCGACGACTTGGCAAGCAATCCCAAAACAGCAATAACGATGAAAAAGACAACGATGGCATGAATCACTTTTGAGTCCTTATGTTTGAGTGCGGCAGTCGAAAAAATGGAAATGTCACGATTAGAGCGTGGTGATTTAGTATACATTGCTAAACAGTATTGGCGTGAAAACGCTAAGACAAACATTCGGCGTACGTGTACGCCAACTACGCCTTGAGCGGGGAATTTCCCAAGAGGACTTCGCTGATACGTGTGGGTTTGCGCGTAGCTACATGAGCCGAATAGAGCGAGGCACTTCGAACCTGTCACTAGACGGAATCGAACGCTTGGCTGCCGCCTTCGGTATCTCAATAGAAGAGCTTTTCAAGAAGCTGTGACTTAGGGTTCCGTGAGTGACCCAACTGACAGGGAAGATATGGGACGAGCTGAAGAATTGTTCTCGCGAATTGAACGTGAAGGTCTTGCTTTCATAGATGCACTAATCGCAGATCGTGCTTCGGAAGAATTATTCCTTGAGTTCAAACGGTCCGCCGACGACGGGCAAGGAACCAAGTTGCACGATCGCGACCGGGGAAATCTCCGCAAAGCGATCAGTGGTTTTGCTAATTCTGAAGGCGGCGTAGTCTTATGGGGCATAGACTGCTCAAAGTGCGCATCAATCGGCGACGTTGCCTCGGCAAGAATGCCAATTTCAAGCCCCAGTCGATTTGTAAGTTGGATCGAAGGAGCAATTTCAGGCTGTACTGTCCCCCCGGTTGTGGGTGTAAGGTCAATGGCGATTGCAATTGATTCAAGCACAGGAATTGTCGCGACTTATGTTCCAAAGAGTCCCCATGCTCCACATCAGGTTGCTGGTGAGGGAAAGTACTTAATCCGAGCGGGGTCAGACTTTGTAACAGCCCCACACGGCGTCGTCGCCGGACTGTTTGGACACTCTCCTCAGCCAATTGTCTTTCCAAATTTCGTAGTTTCCCCGGCAAAATCCGCAGAAGGAAAAATTCTTGCAAGCGCGACAATCATGCTCGTTAACAACGGTGCCGTGGTTGCTGAGGATCTGTATGTTTCCCTACTGTTCAAGAGCGCACCCTCTGGCGGGAACACTTTAATTTTGCAGAATGATTCTGGATGGCCCTCAACATCGAGCGTGAACATAGATCTCTCAGTCGTATCACCCAGAGAGATAAGACTTGCGCCTGGTGGCTTCGTCAAAGTTTTATCCATCTTTCTGCGATTAGATGAAGACCTGGATGCCGATCTCAGTTTTAGAGTCACTGCCGGATGCAAAGGCGCGATGCCATTTAGGGCAGATTACTCAGTCAGGAAGGACGACCTAATGGCAATACTCGTAGAGGCAAGGCAGGAAAAAGGCGACTCGCGAGAACTCACCATGAAATTGCTTGGGATTCAGAAACGCTAGGAGCCAAAGACGCCTGGATCAAGTCTTATTAACCCAATCCACAATCGCTGAATCTCGGAGAATGAATGTTTGAAAAGACCGTCCTTCGCCGCGCGGTTGATGGCCTTCCCCTTACACAAGGTCAGCTGGCCGAAGCCATGCTCTACTACCAGAGTGTCCATGTCGTCTTCGACGCTGGAACACTCTTAAGTCTTATCAAGGCAATAGGAGCAGATCAGCTGATAGCACTGCTGAAGCGCGGCAACGTCACCGGTGTTTATTGCGACGAATACATTGGGACAAGTACTGAGGGTTCTAGCGCAACCCAGTGCCACAATTTTATTGCTTTTAATGTTGCAGGAGATGACTATGGCTCAGCCCTAAAGACCGCCGCCGACCGTATCGAATTCAACACACGAAGATCCGAGGGTTTCTCAAAAAAAGAATCCCAACAATTTGCAAAGAATTTCTTGGATCTTGTGCCGGTTCGAACTTATTCCAGCAATTACTACGTGAAAGGCGGGATCATTGCGACCGCCACCAAAGATTTGGAGGACAAAGCATATATTCGCGATGCTGCAAGAACGGTAATCGAAACCATTCCTGGCGGGTACTCACCAAATGCAGAATTTTCATTCGATCTATTGAAGTCCGATCTTGGGTATTTTGTTTTTACAAATGCCGACTTTGATCGCATTAACATGGCGCGCGATCGAATGACACCTCGGCAGGACAATTTCACGCCGGCCCATGTACTGAGCAGCATTCTTGAGGCGCGAGCAGACCTTTCTCTAGCTTCGTTCTACGGGGGAGATTTCGTAACTTCAGGTGTGATCTCTTCGATTATTCGGTTGAAACATTCGGAAATCCTGCGAAGGATGCAGCTAAATCTTCAAGAGAAGAGCCACTTTACAGAGATAGTCTTGCCTGACGCACCTGCGCTGTGTGAAGTGATTGATAGCGGCGAGCGAACTTTCGAAGAGTTCCTAAAGTTACTTGATCATTCGCGACGATTCAAAGATTGGCTTCACAAAACGAATCCCGACGTAAAGCTAGCTGGCGAATACCTAAGAGATGCCAAAAAGGAGGGTTGGATCGAAGGCGTTCCGGCCAAAGGCATCCGCTACATGATTACTTCCGCAATCGAAGCGGCATTACCCGCAGCCGGGCCGATCGCAAGTCTGGCGGATACTTTCCTTATCGATAAGCTCCTGAAGGGCTGGCGGCCCAATCACTTCGTTGATAAGAAATTGGGACCATTTCTTGGAAAGCGATGACCCATCGTCGCTCATGTATAAGACTCGCCAGAAGAGCTAGTGGATGATAGACGGAAGCCGTTCGAGTCGAAGCTTATATTTCTAGAACTTTGGTATTGGCAGCGGCCCCGCTCTGCGCGTCCGGTAAAGTTCGCGCCAAGGAATTCCGTTTTGCATTAACCAACTTGAGTCCAACAGGGCAAAGACAATTATGGATTTGGCGAGACACTTACAACGAATCAATGAATCAATTGAAGAACTGCAGGCATTCTCTCCGCGAACAAGCGCCCCAGCACCGATCCCGCATCAATATATTGGGACGATTATCGACAACACGATTGGGCTACTTACAGCCCCCGCAAACGCAGTCGATAAAGGAAGTCGTAATGTACAGTTTGCCGCCCCTTCCAATTGGCTCTCGTTGATGCAAGCCGTGCATCGGTCTTTCTTCTCATCTCTAATGTCGGCTGTCGAAAAAGGGCTTACTCATATCTGTCAAACGAAAGAGATTCCCATCAAAAGCAAACAGGGGGAGAAGCTGCTAGCTAAGGTTTCTGCAATTCAGTCAACTTGCACGAATGCCGGTTTGGAGATTCCAGAACTAGCAGAGCTTGAAAAACACTTTGCGGCTTTCAAACCAACATTTGCTGATCACCTTGATTCGACGCTAGAAGCCACCCTACTAGACAAGGAAGCGAAGAAAAAATGGCGTCGGTTCTTCAGGGCGCTGAGTATCGTCAGAAACAAGGCCTCCCACTCGGACACAACCTTGACGAATGCCGAGCGTGAAGATCTAAGAAGCGGCGGATGTGAAGTAATGATCGACGAGCGAAATGAACTTGTTCTCAATCCACGCATGTACGCTCAGGCTGCCTATTTTGCCTTACAGTTCTTTGAAGAATTGCATCGTGCCTTTCCTCAGGAGCGCAAGACCAAATAGGCAATCGCTCAGCTTTGCGCGGTATCGCTTTTTCAGCTCGCTCCCGTTTCGACACTGGCCTTCACTGTCAGATCCAGTCCAACTTCTCTCAATTTACTTCATTGCAGTAGATAGCAGACGCCGTTGCCGCGGCATGTGCTGATCAGGATTGATGGTTGTCCAGAACAGTAACCGAAATGTGTGATCATCTCTCCGCGATCGACGGTTTGGCTAATCGTCATAACTTCAAGAATCTCTGTGGCTTGTTCCAGGGTGATTTTTCGCATTTTGAATCCAATCTATAAGAAGAAAATAGGGCCGAAATAGGTCGTACTTAGGTCGTACATTTCTCGTACTTCGAAGGATGAATCGCCTTTAATTGCAGACCACATCCGAAATCCAGTCTTGTCAGCCTGTGACGAGAATTTGGCGTTGACGTGTGACAAGATCTTTGCTCCGACGTGTGACGTTGTAACAGGTCGTTTTCAGGAAAAGTCATCTCGATTTGTCACATGCAAAATTTGGCAATTCTCAGGGCGTAGGAGGTCGGGCCGCGTGTGACGGAACTAATCCAAGACTTCGTCTTGGAAAAGACCATACACCAACGCTTTGACTCCTCGTTTTTCGATCAAAGTCATTTCATATTTTCGCCAGCACTTCTGAGATTTTTCCAAGCTGTCTCGCTGCGATTTGGCGGGTCATTGGCTGCCCCGTCAGCTGCACATAACGGCGTGCGGCTTCCGTCACTTTCCGGTCGCGCACCATCCGAGCGCAACGCCAAAGGTCGAACCGCCGTCGTAGCGTCACATCTGCAGCCTGGTCATCAAACGTTTTCGTGCGGCGAACCTTGGCGATGTCAGCTTGAATCGCTTCATAAACCGGTAATCCCCCCGCCAGAAGATAGCGTTTGAAAGTAGAATTTTCTCAATTAGCTTTTTGAAAGTTCTGCAGCATGAAGACTTCCCGTTTCACCGACAGCCAGATCATCGCCATCCTGAAGCAGGCCGAAGCCGGCTCGCCGATTCCCGAGCTTTGCCGTGAGCACGGCATGAGCACAGCCACGTTTTATAAATGGCGCGCCAAATTTGGCGGCATGGACGCGTCCCTGATGGCCCGTATGAAGGAGCTCGAAGAGGAAAACCGGCGCCTCAAAAAGATGTACGCAGACGAGCGCATTAAGGCCGAGATCGTCGCCGAGGCATTGGCAAAAAAGTGGTAGCGCCATCTCGCCGACGTGAGATGGCGCGCTGGTACGTCGATGCCGGTCGCGCAACGATCAGAAATGCCTGCCTGGCCTTTGGTATCAGCCAGACCTGCTTCCGCTATCAGGCCAAGTTGAACGCCGAGAACGAGGCGATTGCAGACTGGCTCCTGCGCCTGACGAACAATCAGCGCAACTGGGGCTTCGGCCTGTGCTTTCTGTATCTGCGCAATGTAAAAGGCTTTCCATGGAATCACAAGCGCGTCTACAGGATTTATCGGGAACTTGAGCTGAATCTGCGCATTAAGCCGCGCCAGCGGATCGTGCGGGAAAAGCCCTTGCCATTGGCCGTACCAACCGCGGTCAACCAGACCTGGTCGATGGATTTCATGCACGACCAATTGGCTGACGGCCGCAGCATCCGCCTGTTCAATGTGATCGACGACTTCAATCGCGAAGGTTTGATCATTGAGGTGGACTTTTCGCTGCCGTCGGAACGCATCGTCAGATCCTTGGATCAGCTCATTGAATGGCGCGGCAAGCCTACCGTCATCCGCTGCGACAACGGCCCGGAGTACATCAGCGAAACGACCAAGGCCTGGGCAGCACGACAGGGCATCGCCATGGCGTTTATCCAACCGGGGCAGCCCCAACAGAACGCCTACGTCGAGCGCTACAACCGGACCGTGCGCTATGACTGGCTTGCCCATCACTTGTTCGAAACGCTCGATGAGATCCAGGACTTTGCCACCCGCTGGCTATGGACCTACAATCACGACCGGCCCAACATGGCCATCGGAGGCATCACACCGAAACAGAAATTGGCCCTCGCCGCCTAGCTTCTACTTTCAGCGCGCATCAAAAATGGGGGGATTACCAACCGACGGCGCAAGTTCAGCAGTTGCCAACGCTCGCTTCTTGATCGCGGCTGCACGTAGATAACCACAGTCCCACTGCTGGTCATCAGTCATGCTTAAGGATGCGACGAGTTTCCAAGCTGGCCGCCGCCCTTGCCAATACATATATTCCGCCTCTCTGTGAAAGACAGTTTGACTTACCGTTGAAAGGATCAGTTTGCAACGCTTGTATCGGACTGCTTGTGCGTGTCGAGCGTGCGCAGCACGAAGCCACATCAAGTCGGCTAAGAATAAGTCGAATCGGTGATTTACATCCAAGTCGTCGTTTGGCAATCCGTCCCGCCAGACGAACGGCGGGACAAACTGCGAAATTAGTGCCTCACCAATCAGGAACGCCTGCAAGCGCTTCCCTTTTGCTGCGGACTCTCGGTAACGGCTGAGCAAGCACTCTCGGCTTGCTCGCCTCAAGCGCTTTCTTGCGTCGAATGTCTTGAGAACATCCGTGGTCGATAGGATTGTCGAAATGGGGACGAAGTCCCCACTCGATGCGACACCTTGCGCTCCGAGATTTAGCATACCTGAGCTTCTTGAGCTTCAAATTCCTCATTCACACTTATTGAGAACTGCTCCGCCAGGGACTTGTAGCCACGAGGCATAATTCGCTGAAGTCCTTCTTCCAGCGATTCTGGGCCGGAACAAACGAACAGGCTTGCTACGGCTTTGCGCAATGCAGGGTTCATCTCTACCAGCGCCAGCAATTCACTCACCACCGCCTGAGCGGAATAAAGTTGGCGCGAGATAGCTTCCGCATATGTCATTCCGGACAGACCACAAATATCGTCCAAGATTTCCTGGGCGCTATCATCGAGTTTGAGTTGGATTTTCATTTTCAGATTCCTTTCGTTAGATTAGATCGGTGTTCTTGTTATCGTACTTTTGCTTGCTTCGCACTCATCAAGGAAGGAACGCAAAGTATGGCCCGTCTCCGCTCTTGACAATCACTAGTCGCTGAGCGAAATCGTCGCAAAGAACGATTATTTTTGCTCCTCCAGTCGGCCTGTGGATCGCAACTGGACGCCCGAACTTACAGAGTTCAATCAACTGTTCCTTGTCCAACTCAACCGGGTCACGTTTACCTGCAATCCGTACAAGTTCCTGTGAGATATCCACCGATGGTTTCAGCGATTCAAGAAAATCGAGTGAGAAATCATTGATCAAGATGTCATCAACCTGGCGGGACGATTGGCTTTGGCGGCGCTTCACAAAACGCCTTTTCTCTGCGTTGTCGCCAAGCGGGTCAACATCCAGGCATCAATGCTTGATGCCATCCAACCGACAGCGCGTTCGCCAAGCTTAATTGGTGTGGGAAAAGTTCCAGCCTTAGCTCCGGCATAAATACTAGAACGACTGAGGCCTGTGCGGCTCTTAACTTGCGGCAAACGAAGGATGATTTCGCCTGCAGAGACAGCGAGTATTGGGATTACTTCATTGCTCATGGTTCCGTACCTTTCTTTAGCGTCTGCTGCGATATGCAGCAGTTCGAAACGAAAGATATTGGACATTCCATCAAATGAAAATGCGACCGTCGCGAATGGTCGCAAGCGGTCGCAGTTGGTCGTTGATGGTCGAGTCAGGTGCGCACTATTCTTTGCGCCTTAAAGTCTTCAGGCGTCCCCTGAGTGCCCGACGTGTGAAAAAGCATTCATCGCCATTGTTGTGTTGGTATGGTATTCCGTCATCCTCAGCAGGTCTCAAGAATGGCCTGGGTCGATTTTCCAGCGACGCCAGCCTTACCAATTCAGAAAAAACCACACTAGACGAAGCGTCGCGACCAACCACACCCAATGCTCTACGAATAACAACATTCAATGCATCATCGTTAATCCGATTTATGACGACATGGATCGACTCTTTTTCTATTCGTTTTCCATCCAACTGGCCTTCATGCACATTCACTCGGGATTGCATTATTCGATCACGCTCTTTGGCGACTCTTGCATGCCCCCGATCAAGTGATTCCTCAGTGTCGTCAACTTCGCTCCTCAGATACGGCATACCGTTTTCGTCGTAAGCCATCGTATACCGGAACGTTAGCGCGCCTTCCCCCGATTCCGATTGTTCTGCGTTCTTGCGCCCATCCTTCTTCGAAGCACCATAGGCACCCCATTCTTTGTAGTCTTTCTCGTTGGTCATGCAACCTTCTTTCCGAATGCAGGAGGAACCACATTGCCGTTCGAAACTTCATCAATGAAATCAGCCCACTCCTGCATCATCCTCCGACGTTCTAATAGAAACGTTGCGCGGTCATAGGCTGCGGCCACCTTGTCCTTTTGCGCGTGCGCCAACTGCCGATCTACAACCTCATGGCGATACCCAAGTCGCTCCTTGATTGTTGACATTGCCAATGCACGGAATCCATGACCCGTCATGCGATTTTTGTATCCCATACGCTTGAGTGCCATGAGAATTGCTCCATTGCTCATTGGCTTCTTCGGATCGCGTTGATTCGGAAACAAATACCTGCAACCGCCAGTAAGCGCGTGCAGTTCGCGAAGAAGTGAAACTGCTTGCGTTGACAAGCAAACATGGTGATCTGTCTTGTCAGGGTTCACCGTCAATTTACCGCGTTTCATGCGTTGCCAAGGAATGATCCATTCTCCTGCATCCAAGTTGATTTCGCTCCAGGGCGTCTCGATTAATTCAGACGTTCGCACAAATACGAGCATCATCAAGCGGAGAGCAATACGCGTTGGCTTGAACAGGCGGGCGTCGTTCTGGTTCATCGCCGTTAGGAACGCTGGCAACTCATCCGCAGAAATTGCAGCAAAATGACCTGCCTTCACAGGCTTGAGAACATCCTTCATGTCCGCTGCGGGGTTGCGATTCTCAATGCCTTGTTGGCTGGCATAGCTAAATATTCGAGCGCAGGTAGCCTTGATTCGATGCGCGATTTCATGGGCACCGCGCTCCTCGACTTTCCGCAGCGCTTGAATTATGTGCTGATGCTTGATACTTCCAATTGGCATGTAGCCGAACTGCGGAAAAATGTCGATTTCCAGCCTTCGAATTGTGTCGCGAGCAGTTGCGGCACTCCAAGTCGGCAGTTTGTTTGAATGCCACTCCCGCGCCAATTTTTCAAACGTGTGAGAGTTGGCCTCAATCAATTCACGCTTGCGATCCTTCTTTTCTTGGTTCGGGTCGATACCTTGATCAAGGAGTTTTCGAGCGGCCAGACGCTTTCCACGTGCGTCAGCAAGGGTAACTTCGGGGTATTTGCCGAATGCCAGCGTCCGGCGAACCTCCCCAAACCGATAGTCCATACGCCAGTACTTTGCACCGTCTGGCTTAACCAATAGAAACAGGCCTTCACCGTCAGTAAGCTTGTAGGGCTTTTCCTTTGGCTTTGCAGTCCTGGGCTGGACATCAGTGAGCGGGGCGACGAGCTTAGGCATTTGACGGTATCTGGATTGGCGGTATTTTTAAGTACCGTCAACCATACCGTCAAAATTGCTGGATTTCAATGGACGCTTTTGGCGTTCTCGAAACAAAAAACCCGCGCCCTCATAGTGAGTAGCACGGGTTTTTTGGACATACTTGAATGTCTTAGAACATGTTCCTGGCGGAGAGAGGGGGATTCGAACCCCCGATAGGCTATGAACCTATACACGCTTTCCAGGCGTGCGACTTAAACCACTCATCCATCTCTCCTGCAAATCCCGGTCCGGAGACCGGGAAGCCGCATATTATAGCAGGGATTAAGCCTCACGCAACTTTTTAGGACGCCGTTTTCAGCTGTTCCAGAATGGCCGGATTCTCCAGCGTCGACACGTCCTGCGTGATCTCCTCGCCCTTGGCGATCACACGCAGCAGACGGCGCATGATCTTGCCCGAACGGGTCTTCGGCAGGTTGTCGCCGAAGCGGATTTCCTTCGGCTTGGCGATCGGGCCGATCTCGTGCGCCACCCAGTCACGCAGCTCCTTGGCGATCTGCTTGGCTTCGTCGCCGACCGGGCGCTGACGCTTGAGCACCACGAACGCGCAGATCGATTCGCCGGTCGTATCGTCCGGCTTGCCGACCACGGCGGCCTCGGCCACCATCGGGTTGGCCACCAGGGCCGACTCGATCTCCATCGTGCCCATGCGGTGACCCGACACGTTCAGCACGTCGTCGATGCGGCCGGTGATCGTGAAGTAAGCGGTGTCCTTGTTGCGGATGGCGCCGTCGCCAGCCAGATACAGGGTGCCGCCCAGCTCGGCCGGGAAGTAGCTGTTCTTGAAGCGTTCCGGATTATTCCAGATCGTCCGGATCATCGAGGGCCAGGGGCGCTTGACGACCAGAATGCCGCCCTGCCCGTTCGGCACGTCGTGGCCGGCTTCGTCGACGATGGCGGCCATGATGCCCGGCAGCGGCAGCGTGCACGAGCCCGGCACCATCGGAGTGGCCCCCGGCAGCGGCGTGATCATGTGGCCGCCGGTCTCGGTCTGCCAGAAGGTGTCGACGATCGGGCAGTTCTCACGGCCCACATTGCGGTAGTACCACATCCATGCTTCCGGATTGATCGGCTCGCCAACGGAGCCGAGCAGACGCAGGCTCGACAGGTCGAAATTCTTCGGATGCACTTTTTCGTCGGCGTCCGAGGCCTTGATCAGCGAACGGATCGCGGTCGGCGCCGTGTAGAAAATCGTCGCCTTGTGCTTGGCGATGGTGTCCCAGAAACGGCCGGCATTGGGGAAGGTCGGCACGCCTTCGAACACGATCTGGGTGGCGCCGCAGGACAGCGGGCCGTAGGCGATGTAGGTGTGGCCGGTCACCCAGCCGATGTCGGCCGTGCACCAGAACACGTCGGTCGGCTTGATGTCGAAGGTCCACTTCATGGTCAGCGTGGCCCACAGCAGATAGCCGCCGCTGGCGTGTTGCACGCCTTTCGGAGTGCCGGTCGAGCCCGAGGTGTAGAGCAGGAACAGCGGATGTTCGGCCTCGACGAATTCCGGCTCGCAGCTGGTGGCTTTGCCCGCCAGCAGCTCGTCGAGCCACAGGTCGCGCCCGGCGGTCCAGCCGATATTGCCGCCCGTGCGCTTGTACACGATGACGTTCTTGATCGCTTCGCAGCCGCCCATCTCGAGCGCCTCGTCGACGATGGCTTTCAGCGGCAGATGCTTGCCGCCGCGCGCCTGCTCGTCGGCCGTGATCACGCACACGGCGCCAGCGTCGATGATGCGCTCCTGCAGCGATTTGGCGGAGAAGCCGCCGAACACCACCGAGTGGGTCGCACCGATGCGCGCGCAGGCCTGCATGGCGGCCACGCCTTCGACCGACATCGGCATGTAGATGACGACGCGGTCGCCCTTCTTGATGCCGAGCGACTTGAGGCCGTTGGCGAACTGGCAGACCTTTTCGTACAGCTGGGTGTAAGTGACCTTGGTGACGGCGCCGTCGTCGGCTTCGAAAATGATGGCCGTCTTGTCGGCGTTGCCGTTCTTCAGGTTGCGGTCGAGACAGTTGTAGGAGACGTTGAGCTTGCCGTCGTTGAACCACTCGTAGAACGGGGCCTTGCTTTCGTCCAGGGTCTTGGTGAACGGCGTCTGCCATTCCAGATGCTCACGGGCCAGACGCGCCCAGAAGCCTTCGTAATCTTTTTCCGCCTCGGCGCACAGCGCGCGATAGGCGTCCATGCTCGGAATCAGGGCGGAGCCCGAAAAGGCGGCCGGCGGGTTGAAAATGCGGTTCTCTTGCAGGCCGGTATTCTCAGATCCAGACATGATGTGTCTCCATAGGTTGGAATAGTTTGTTGGGACGATAATCAAAGCGCCTTACTCGCCCCTTACAAGGCAGGTTTGTGATTTTATCAAGCTTTGTCCGACCAATTGGTATGGTCATGCGGCAAGGTTTTCGGCGGTAAAATAGCGGGATTCCTCATCTCACCAAGAGCATTCCCATGACCGTCATCAAACAGGAAGACTTGATCGAATCCGTCGCCGCCGCCTTGCAGTACATCAGCTACTACCATCCGGCCGACTACATTGCCCACCTGGCGCGCGCCTATGAAGCCGAGCAGAGCCCGGCCGCCAAGGACGCCATCGCTCAGATCCTGACCAACTCGCGCATGTGCGCCGAGGGCCATCGGCCGATCTGCCAGGACACCGGCATCGTCAACGTGTTCCTGAAAATCGGCATGGGCGTGCGCTTCGAAGGCTTCACCGGCAGCGTGACCGACGCCGTCAATGAAGGCGTGCGGCGCGCCTACAACTTTGCCGACAACAAGCTGCGCGCCTCGGTCGTGGCCGATCCCCAGTTTGAGCGCAAGAACACCAAGGACAACACGCCGGCCGTGGTCCACATGGAGCTGGTCGAAGGCGACAAGCTCGACGTGTCGGTTGCCGCCAAGGGCGGTGGTTCGGAAAATAAATCGAAATTCGTGATGCTCAACCCCTCCGATTCGCTGGTGGACTGGGTGCTCAAGACGGTGCCGACCATGGGCGCCGGCTGGTGCCCGCCGGGCATGCTGGGCATCGGCATCGGCGGTACGGCCGAAAAAGCCATGCTGATGGCCAAAGAGTCGCTGATGGAAGACATCGACATGTACGAGCTGAAGAAGCGCGGCCCCCAGAACAAGCTGGAAGAGCTGCGCATCGAGCTGTGCGACAAGATCAATGCCCTCGGCATCGGCGCCCAGGGCCTCGGTGGTTTGACCACGGTGCTGGACGTGAAGATCCAGATGTACCCGACCCACGCCGCCTCCAAGCCGGTGGCGATGATTCCGAACTGCGCCGCCACGCGCCACGCCCACTTCGTGATGGACGGCAGCGGCCCGGTCTATCTGGAGCCGCCCGCCCTGTCGAGCTGGCCGAACGTGAGCTGGACCCCGGACACCGAAAAATCCAAGCGCGTCGACCTGAACACGCTGACGCCGGAAGAAGTGGCCTCGTGGAAGCCCGGCCAGACCCTGCTGCTGAACGGCAAAATGCTGACCGGCCGCGATGCCGCCCACAAGCGCATTCAGGACATGCTGGCCAAGGGCGAGCCGCTGCCGGTGGACTTCAAGAACCGCGTGATCTACTACGTCGGCCCGGTCGATCCGGTGCGCGAAGAAGTGGTCGGCCCGGCCGGCCCGACAACGGCCACGCGCATGGACAAGTTCACCGACATGATGCTCGAGAAAACCGGCCTGATCGCCATGGTCGGCAAGGCCGAGCGCGGCCCGGTCGCGATCGAGTCGATCAAGAACCACAAATCGGCCTACCTGATGGCCGTTGGCGGCGCCGCCTACCTGGTGTCCAAGGCCATCAAATCGGCCAAGGTGCTGGGCTTTGCCGATCTCGGCATGGAAGCCATTTACGAGTTCGACGTGGTCGACATGCCGGTGACCGTGGCCGTCGATTCGAGCGGCGAATCGGTGCACAACACCGGTCCCAAGGTCTGGCAAGCCAAGATCGAGCAGCTCAACGCCAAGGCCTGAGCTGGTGTGAACGCTGCTGTGCGCGCCGCGCCCGTCGGGGTCTTCGATTCCGGCGTGGGCGGCCTGTCGGTGCTGCGCCATATCCGCGCGCAGCTACCGCATGAGGCCCTGCTCTATTTCGCCGATTCCGGCTTCGCCCCGTATGGCGACAAGCCGGAAGCGGTGGTGGTCGCGCGCGTGCTGCAGGTGGTCGATTTTCTGCTGGCCCAGGGCGTCAAGGCCCTGGTGGTAGCCTGCAACACGGCCACCGTGGCCGCCATCGCCCAGGTGCGCGCACGCCATCCGGGCCTGCCCGTGGTGGGGGTGGAGCCGGGCCTGAAACCGGCCGCGGCCCAGTCGCGCAAGGTGGGCGTGCTGGCCACCGACCGCACGCTGGCCGGCGAGAAGTTTCTGCAACTGCGCGAGCAGGTCAGCCGCAGCAGCGGCACGGACTTCGTGCTGCAGGGCTGCTCCGGCCTGGTCGAACACATCGAGCGTGGCGAACTCGACAGCCCGGCAACACGCGCGCTGCTGCGCCAGTATCTGCAACCGATGCTGAGCGCCGGCGTCGACACCATCGTACTCGGCTGCACCCACTATCCGTTTGTCAGCGACGCCATCCGTGCCGAGGCTGCAGCGCTCGGGCATCCGACCATCGCTCTGGTGGACACCGGCGACGCCGTCGCGCGCCAGCTCGGCCGCCTGCTGCGCGAGGGGGAGCTCAGCAATCCCGCAACGGTAACGGGCAGTCTGCGCGCCTACACGACCGGGACCGCAGCCAGTCTGCACAGCGCCTTCCACACCCTGCTGGGACTGGACATTGCCGTTCAGACAAGGGAGCCACACAGCCTCGCCGCGGCAGTGGAAGCGGAGGTGCTTGCCAGCCCGCCCCAGACCTTGTAGAATAGCGAACTCTCCTGCCGCAAGGTAAGAGAATGCAGTACCAGTGGTGGCTGTAGCTCAGTTGGTAGAGTCCAGGATTGTGATTCCTGTTGTCGTGGGTTCGAGCCCCATCAGCCACCCCAAAGAATTCTGAAAAATCAAAGGGTTACGAATGCAGATTCGTAGCCCTTTTGTTTTTTCGGAATCTGACCTTGGAATTTTGGAATACGCTTGGGAAAGCCCAAGCCGCCTCGGCCAGAATTCCCTCTATGGATGGCATCTCCTTGAACTCAGCACTAGCAGGGAAATTCTTTGGAATATCCGCGCCAAAGACCTAGCTGAGTCTGCCTTCCTTCTCTGCTTTCACTCCGCGATAGCAGCCCACAACGATCACAGCCAGCAGCACCAGGGCGACTGCGTCGTAAGCCAACACGCCGATCGTTATCCACTCCATACCCACCTCCTCGAAATCCCATCCGACCAAAAGCACGCGCCGAAAGTTCATCTCTGGCTAGTCGCAAACGCCCCCATCAAATAGCTGGGGTTTCTGCTGTCGCGCATGCGCACGCAAGCTCACAATGGAAGCTTGTACCGGCAGGGATCGCCCCTGCCAACCGGGCTATGTCCCGTCCTGGAGTGATGCTCCAGGCGCTGCGCATGTTACGCGCCCTTTCCAAAGCAGCTATGTCTGCTAGCGGTTCTATCCGCAACCCCAGCGGTGAAGTTTTCCGCTTGTACGCCGCCGATGTTTGACGGCGTACCGCTTGCCCGCAGACGCGGGCATTCAACATGCGGCTAAGTCTTGGCTGCAAACACAAAGGCGGCGCTGTACGGCAGCCTGCACGCCAGCTCACGCTGGCCACCACCCGCGGCTGCAGCCTGGCCGCGACGCTCGCACACCGCGGGCGTACCGGGCGTGGGAAACCGCAGCATGGGTTCCGACGCCAGCACGCCGGCCTGTTTTTAGGGCGACCAGCGTGCGCCGCGCGTCGTTACTGGCGGCAAGGCTGCCAGTGACGACGCGCTACCGCGCTCCTCCTGCCTAGCAAGGAGGAGGAAAACGGTAAGTTACGGTCGCACGTGACAGCCTCATCAGTAGGCGCACCAGCGACCGTCAATGCTGCTTGCCAGCAGCTTCGCTCCCGTCAAACGGAGCCGTCTCGTGCGTGTCGACGCACTCCATGGGCCCTGGGTTATTGGCCCGCCCGCTGTCCGGCCCTCCAGCCATCAGCGGCGCCACACACGCATGCGGCGTGGGCAAGCAGTGAAGCAAACCGCATGAACGGGAGTGGTGTCCCGTGGCCTTCAACTCCCCGGCCTTGCTGCGGCAGGCCAGGCGGCCAGAAACACTTACCGAACCGAACAACACCACGCGATTGCTAATCCTCGCAAGGAGCTTTGTCGTGCGCAATTTGAATTTCGAACTGAAACAGCTGTGCGATCGAAACCATGATGGCAGCTTCGCCAGCCGTGCAGATCGCTCACGCCTCTTGAGCCAGGCCGCAGCCCAGCTCGAACGACTCGGCTTTCGCGATATGCACGCGACCAGCCTTAAACCAAAGCATGTTGCCGCCCTACTCAACAAATGGCGCGCGGACGGTATCAGCACCGGGGCCATGAAGAACCGCATGAGCGCCCTGCGTTGGTGGGCAGAAAAGATCGGCAAGGAAAACATCATCGAGCGCAGCAACGCGGCGTACGGCATCGAGCAGCGCAAGTTCGTGACCAACGTATCGAAAGCCAAAGTCGTCGACCGCCAGACGCTCGACCGAGTCAAGGATGCCTATACGGCCGCTTCATTGCGCCTGCAAGCGGCGTTCGGACTACGGCGCGAGGAAAGCATCAAGATCGATCCGAAATGGGCCGACCAAGTCGATTACCTACGCTTGAAAGACTCGTGGACCAAGGGCGGCAAGTATCGCGAAATCCCTATCACCAACAAGCTCCAACGCGAAGCGCTCGACCACGCGAAACAAGTAGCCAAAGGCGGCAGTCTAATCCCGGGACACATGAACTATCGCGGCCAACTACAGCGCTTCCGTTCTGAGTGCAATCGCGTCGGCATCAACGGCGTGCACGGACTGCGTCACAAGTACGCGCAGGATCGATACAAGCAGCTCACAGGCTGGGCCGCGCCAGCTGCCGGTGGACCGAAGTCAAAGGCACTAAGCGCGAAGGACAAAGCCATCGACCTGGCAGCACGGCTGGCACTTTCGAAGGAATTGGGACACGGCCGCGAGCAAATCACCGCCGTCTACTTGGGACGTTAAGAACCCCAGCGAGGCACACATGAACGGTTATCTCTCCGCAGACGAACTCGCAGCCCTGATCGGCTGCAAACCGAACAGCTATGCCTGCATGCGCCGATACCTCAAGAGCCGCAACTGGCCCTTCGAACCGAACCTACGCGGGTTCCCTTGTATCTCAAGGGACTACTACAACCGTCGGCTCGCAGGTGAGCTCAGCATCGGCCGAAGCCCCGACCTCGACGGCGAACCTGATTTCAGCATGTTCCAGCCATGACCAAAGCGCGCGAAAAAGCGGACGGCCTGCCCTTCCGCCTGTACGAACGGATTGGCAAATTCGTAGTCAGCTATGGCTACAAACTGCCAGACGGAACCTGGGCGTTCAGACTAAGCGCGCAGAAGAACAACACACGCAAGGCTGCCGAGATTCGAACCGAAGCGATCTACCAGGCCAACCTCCTGAACGGAGCCGCGCCTGTCGCCGGATCGATGAACGCCCTGTTCGACGATTACTTCAAATGGCAACGAAGCCTGCCGCGCAGCAGCGAAGACCGCAAGGCCGACAACACGCTCAAAGAAAACCAAAGCGAGGCCAAGCGCCTCATGCAGACCTTCGGCAAGGTGTCACCATCTTCGATCAAGCCCGTTCACATCTACAAATACCTGGACGGCCGCGCGCGCACTGGTGCGCCCGCAAAGGCCAACAAGGAAATCGCACTACTCTCTGCGGTGCTCGAATATGGGCGCCGCATGGGCATCCTTGAGACAAACCACTGCCGAGGCATCAAATACAACCGGACTCGTCCAAAGACGAAATACGTCAGCCAGGAAGCCCTCAACTTCGTGATGACGGTGGCACGCGAACGAGGCGGCAGCCTACTCGTCACCGCGCTGTGCCTGCAGTTTGCATACCTCACAGTTTGCCGACCCGATGAAACCCGCCACCTGATGCGCCAAGCCATCGACAACGAACTCGGCATTAGCGTCGCCATCGGCAAGCGCAAGAAGGGTCAAGTACAGCGATACAAGCGGATCGAGTGGTCGCCCACACTGCGCGCCATCATCGACGATGCCCTTTCCCTACAAAGGACAAGCAGCCTCTACGTATTTGGCAATTCACAAGGCCAGCCCTATTCAACCAGCGGCTTCAACGTGATGCTTCGCCGCCTGATGAAGCTCTGCGAAGACCGAAGCAAAGAAAATGGCATTGCTTTCAGCCGCTTCACGCTCGCAGAGATGCGCCCATCTGCGGTAACGGACAGGATGGAGCAGGGCGACACCCACATCATCGATGCAACCGGCCACACCGACGGCAGGATGGTCGCAAAAGTCTACGACAGACGGAAAGTAAAGGTCGCCAAGCCGACGCGCTGAGCCGCCCCAGAGGGCCAATTAACCAACTTGCCAAATTTAACCAAGTAGGTTAGCCTAACCATGGAAAAGCGTGTCCCTCACTGCAAACTGTCCGTCGTCAAGTCCTTGGCCAAGGCTGGCAAGGTGCGCACAACGAATGCTGCGCGAAATGGGGCAACGGAGTTGGGCCTGGAATTTTCTCAGATGCTCGAAGTTGTAATGGCGCTGACATCGTCTGATTTCCACAAGAGCATGACAACGCATGCCGATTCCTCGATCTGGCAGGACGTCTACCGCCCAAGTACAAACGTTGGCGATGTGTACCTCAAATTGACTGTTATCGAAGATGTTCTTATCGTGTCATTTAAGGAGCTATGACGATGAAATGCCCAGTGTGCGGCGCCGCCGATTTGACCCACGACAAACGCGATCTGCCTTATACCTACAAGGGCGAGTCCACGACCATCCTCGGCGTCACGGGAGATTTTTGTCCCGCCTGCGACGAATCGCTCTTGGACGCTTCCGAGTCGGATCGAGTGATGCGCGAAATGCGCGCGTTTTCGAAACAGGTCAATGCGGCGATTGTTGATCCCGCCTTCATCGCCGAAGTGCGCAAGAAACTCGCGCTTGACCAACGAGAAGCAGCAGAAATTTTTGGCGGCGGAATAAACGCCTTCTCACGCTATGAAACCGGCAAGACCAAGCCCCCGCTTGCGTTAGTAAAACTCTTGCGAGTGCTTGACCGTCACCCAGAGTTGTTAGGCGAAGTTAAGTCCGCTTGACGTAGAGTTAAAGTCGCCCAACCGAACCATTTAGCAGCAATTTGTAGCGGCATTTCGCTTGCCGAGTAGGGGAAATCCAATCAGTTCGAGTGCGAGCTGTGCTGGCACTCAGTTGAAACCTGTATATTGGCCCCTCATGCAGATGGATTCACATCAGTACTCCCTTGTGGCCGAACTCCAAAAAATGAGACAATGGAGACTATGATACCCATTTTGACGACACAAGCAGGTCAGCTCTTTCAAGGTGACTGCCTAGAGATGTTTGCGCGAATTGACTCTGCGACGGTGGATTTGGCCTTCGCAGATCCGCCCTTTAACCTAGGCAAAGAATATACGTCAAAGATCGACGACTCTCTGGCAGATGAGCAATACCTAGCATGGTGCGAAAAATGGTTGGAGGAAATGATTCGCGTCCTAAAACCAGGCGGAACACTTATGCTGTGGAACCTTCCAAAGTGGAACCTGCCGTTGGGGGAATTTCTAAGGAAGCGGCTCACGTTTCGGCATTGGATCGCTGTTGACATCAAATATAGTCTCCCGATTTCGGGCAGACTTTATCCGTCACATTATTCGCTCTTGTATTACGTAAAAGGTCCTAAACCCGCAATATTTCACCCTGACCGCTTGCCTATCGCTTGTTGTCGTCATTGTGGCGGTGAGTTAAAGGACTACGGCGGTTATAAAAACAAGATGAATCCAGAGGGCGTCAACATCAGTGACGTCTGGACTGACATTCCGCCTGTTCGACACGCAAAATACAAGAAGCGTGATGCAAATGCACTCTCACTAAAACTAATGGACCGAATTATCTCCATGTCATCGGATCCTGGCTCATTAGTTCTTGATCCGTTCGGCGGTTCCGGCACCACATTTGTTGCTGCCGAGCTGACCGGGCGGCGTTGGATTGGGAGCGAACTTGAATGCTCAGCTATTGTTGAACGGTTCGGCACATTATCCGCCGACCAAGAACATTTAGAGGAAATCTGGTCTCAAAAAAATAGGCTCTTCACTGAAGCCGATATCAAGCGTCGCACAAAATCCGGCAAGCCACTTTCGGAAAATTATAGGATACCCGCTAGCGAAATTGACGAAGACGATGCGTGCAAGTGCACGCCTTCAATTTCGCGCCAAAGCACGTTGGACCTCACATAGCTGCGGCAGTTTTCTTCTTCTTTCCCTCTGCCGCCCTACCATCTGCGCCGACTTTGAGATACGGGAAATTTGGGTCGCTAGTTAGTTCGTCATGTTCGACCACTGCAATAGCTAGCATCCCGTAGTTTACGGCCGCACTCATACTCTTCCACATCCCAATATATGGTGAGAGCTCACCAATATTCCCAATGCGATCCGTTAGATGTTCGTATAGATCCCGGCTCGGAAGAATCAGAACGCCAGCTTGAATCTTTCCTGATGCGAGCACGATAGATAGCTTATTTAGGCTACGGTGGGAGGACGAAATATTTCCCGTCTCCCACTCAATAGCAACCCGCATTCCCCCAGACGTCGTGGTAACAAAATCAAAATCTCCGAACGCCGACGTAACCGGCTCTGTGTAAGATTCGAGTGACGGATAAAGGCTGATTGCAATGTCTTCGTCTTGAGCCGACAAATTAACCGTTCCTTCAGCTTCCCATCCCTCGCTCTGAACCATATTTGAAAGAAAACGTTCCTTTAGGTAGCCGACGCCGTTTCGGTTCCATTGCTTTGAAACTGGATCCTTTTCTTTTCGGCGCAAGATCAACGCCCCGCTCCCAATTGGGAAGTCGATGCTGGAAATTGAACGAACGAACGACTTATGGATTTCATCCCAATCGGAGCTCAGTGCGACGCCCCCTTTGTCAAAAATTACCAGTGTACGCAGCCACTTCATTTGGAGCGTCCTGGCAAGTCAACTGTTAACGCGGCGACATCGCACTCTAAAGCCGCACAGATCTGACAGAGGACAGAAAAGGTAAGGTTGCGTTCGCCACGCTCAACGCCTCCGATATAGGACCTGTCAATAGATGCGGCACTTGCCAAATCTTCTTGCGTCCATCCCTTGGTCTTACGCATCTCACGGATGCGCATCCCAAGGGCCATAAGCAACATGTTTTCCATGCGCACATAGTCGAGAAATACGGACTATGAGTCCACGGACTATGATGCTCATTTTGCGAACGGCAACCTTTTCCTTTGAAATGTGTTGTTTTTCACAACCATCCTTACTCCCTGGTCACGCCGGGAAAATCCGTGATCTAATTGTCAAACAATCGTTCTTCTAACTGAAAAATCGGTGGCGAGTTGAAGCGCAGGCAACAAAAAATGCGCAACAGCAAATTCTCAAAGGAAATTAGCATGCCAACAAAGAAGCCGGCGCCAAAATCGTCGTCCAAGGGCACTAATCACGCTGGCAAGGCTTCGACGGGCCACCTAAAGAAAACACAAGCTTCCGCTTCATCTTCAAAGACTAAATCTGCCGGGAAGCCCCCCAAAACGCCGAAACTTCGAGACATCTTTGAGGGTGCTGGGTTCCATCACATCCCTTCGGACAACGTTCACTTCGAACTCCAAGGAAGAACAGGAGAGATCGATCATATTTTTGGGTGGCAGAATGTGATCCTGTTATGTGAAGAAACCGCTGGAAAAGACGCGACAAAACATTGCACGAACAAGATCTTCTTCCATAAACTCATCGCCCAGGACTGGCCCGCATTTTTCGACATCTATCGCACCAAGAACCCGGCACTCGATAGTTACATTGGCTCAAATTACAACGCGGGCGAACTTGAAGTTCGCCACATTTACTATTCAGAAGAAATTGACGTCGATGACGGCGTCAGCAATAACTCGGCCCCGTTCAAGATTCTAAATCGCGCAGAAGGTGCATATTTTTCGGCACTCGTGAAGACTATTGCTCGGTCCGCAAAATTCGAGCTCCTGAAGTATCTTGAAATAGCTCTTGAGCGAGTCGGCGAGACTCGGATTTCTGGCGGAAGCGTGACGTCTCAGAGTTTTCCAGGATTCGCGTTACCGGCCGCGCATACAAATTATCCAAAGGATTTCGCGATCGTCTCTTTCTACGCTGACCCTATGGCGCTAATTCAGCGCGCCTACGTACTGCGGCGTGACGGATGGGAGGACCCTGATCTCTCATATCAGCGTTTTGTCAGAAGCGATAAGTTAAGCGAAATGCGTGAGTATCTTGCGAACAATGGCAAAGTCTTTATCAACAACTTGATAGTCACTCTGCCTTCTAAGGCGATCATGCGCCAAACAGACGGGCAAGTTGTAGATCCAAGACTACTCACTCAACGCACGCACGTCGAACTTGATCTACCACTTGAATTGGGGACTGTTGGCATCATTGATGGTCAACACCGCATACTCGCGTATTTCGAGGGGCAAGGTGCCATTGAAGAGAAGATTGCTCCGCTTCGCAAGCGGCAAAACCTGCTAGTGACAGGAATCATTTTCCCGCCGAATTACGCGGCCGAAATGCGTGTCAAATTCGAAGCTGAACTATTCCTCGCAATCAACAACACTCAGACCGGTGTGCACACCCAGTTGAGGCAAGACTTGGAAAGCATCATCAACCCTGAGACGCCATTGGCGATTGGGCGGGTCCTCATAAATAGGCTTGCACGCGAGGGCTCATTGGAGGGCATGCTTCAGGTATCACAATTCGATCCACCTGAGAAAGTTGCTACTGGCTCTATAGGCCCTTACGTACTAAAGCCTTTGCTCCGCAGAGGGAGCGCATTCTACAAAACGTGGGATTCGAATCTAGTCCAAGACTTATCAAACCCAGTCCACAGACAGCAATACATCGAGTATGCACTTGGAGAGATCAAGAGGCTTCTCGTTGGCTGTAGTAGCAACCTAGAATCTAGATGGAAGCCTGTTTCACAGGGCGGCATACTTTCAACCACTATCGTAGGCGGGCTATTGCTGCTCCTCGAACGATTGGCGGAAGCGGGGCATCCAATTTCCTCACTCGAATACAAGAAGATTCTGGGACCTCTAAAGGCGTTCAATTTCTCGAACTATAAGAGCAGTGGCTGGGCTCAAATGTCCAAGGACCTTTACTCGACCTTAAGCCTGTAACTGCAACACCATCAATTAGGCGGGTTCTATGGCAAGATCGTTGCCGAGAAGTACGTAGCCCCGAATTCGGCCCTTGGAAAGGAAGTGACGGGTGCGGAACAACATTGAACGTCTAAACGCCATCGGGAACGATTAGGCCTGATCCTGTTCCAAATAGTCTAAGCAAGTCCCTGATACTGCTGAGCTACCCGCCCAGCTTGTGATTCCTGTTGTCGTGGGTTCGAGCCCCATCAGCCACCCCAAGAATTTTTAAAGCCCAGCCTTGCGCTGGGCTTTTTCATTTATCCGGCTACGGTTTCACTTCCATCCGCGCCCCTGATTCAAGTGACCGCAATTTCGTGATTCCCTCTGGCTCCTGCGCCTGCCCAATCCCGGTGACAAATCGATAGCTGACAAGAGGGGCGCTGAACTCTGGGCTGTGTTCCGAGAAAATCAACCGCGTATAAGTTTCAGTCAGATCGATCCATTTTGGGTAACACACGCTCGGCAAAATCAATCCGCTCCAGCCGGCCGGCATGATATCGCAGCGCTACACCCTTTGGATAATTCGAACCAGAGAATTTGTAATGACCCAGCGTTTCCTGCTCAAGTTAGGCCGCTAATTTGAATGCCTCAGCGGGTGTTTTCATGCCCAGCGCCTGGTGCGGTCGCTGGTTGTTGTAGAACCCGATCCAATCACCGATGACCCGGCTTGCGTGCTGCAGACTTTCGAATCGATGGCGATGTACGCATTGCTCCTTCAAAGTCCGAATCACACGCTCGACCATGCCGTTTTGTTGCGGGCAATGTGGCGTGATGAATTCTTGACGCAAACCGTAACTGCGCACCAAAGCGGTGTAGCTGCGGCTCGTGAAGACCAGGCCGTTATCCGATCTCAGTAAGAATGGCGTTATCACCTTGCCCAGCGTTCCATAGCGCGCAATGAGCGCTTGTTCCAATGCCGACTCTGCGGTCTTGGCTTTGCCGGAACGAGAGAGGTGCCAGCCTAAGAGCTCGCGGGTGTGGCAATCGATCACTAAGGCCAGCACGGCCCAGCCGTCGCGACCCGCCCAAACCCGGCACATATCTGTCGACCATCGCTCATTCGGGGCCGTCGCCACGGAAGGCAAAGCTTGCACACGCGGCCGAAAGCCAACGGGCCGCTTCTTCACTTGCCAGCCGCGTAGCTGAAAGATGCGTTGGACAGTGTTCTTGTTAAAACCAAGAAGCCCAGCGACCGTGCGGTAGCCGAACGACGGTTCTTCCGAAATCATCGCTTTGATCGGATCAGCAAAGTGCGCCTGTACCTTTGGCGCGCTCTTCACGGGCTTGTAGTACACCGTACGGCGCGGCATCCCGAACCACTGGCAGAGTTTGTTGATCGAAACCTTAAAACCGTCTTCAGCAAGTCCCTGTCGGATCGTCTCGATCATTTCTCGTCCTCGCCCAACAGGGATGCCAGCTTTTTTCTGGCACGCAATTCAAGCATCGCTTCGCCGTAAGCTTCCTGAAGCTCTTTAATCTGCCGCTCGTACTGTTCTTTGATGTCCAGCGGCTTAGCACGCAGTGCGTTCTCCATGCCACGCCGGCCTTCATCGACCCATTCTTCGATTTCAGACGGCGGGATGTCGAAAGCTCGACTGGCCTCGGCGACGCTCGTCTTTCCCTGGATGATTTCAGTGACCAACGCCGCTTTACGCTTCGCCGTCCACCGCTTGAATTCTTCTTCCATAACCATGCTCATGTGACTTCCTTTCAGAATTATCACCTGAGCAGGAATTCACTGGGTCATTACAAATTCGCCATACACAAGAAGCACTTTCTCCTGCATTCCGGCACACTTGTAAATCAATTCAGAATCACGTGAAGCGTCGCTCTCTGTCTCCCCAAGCGCACTTGGCGAGCATTTTATCCCCGTCCGCGCCAACTGTGACCGTTTGGGTAAGAAAAACAAACAACATGAGGGCCGTCGAAGATCTCATTGCGCGGGAGGCGTTTGGAGATCGCACGAATGGTTCTATTTGACCTCTTCGGCAAAATATGACTTTTCAGAACATTCCCTCAAGATTCCAGCCGATTGCGACTTTAGTGTTCGAATAGGCGGTAGAGTCTTGATCACGTCATCACGGAACACGAAACGTTCAATGGTAAATTGTCCGCCGCTTTCGCTTACCGCAAACACTGCGTTATTGTTTCCGCGATAAATGCAGGCGAGGTTGCTGCTAATTCGGCCGGGCATCAAATTATGAAAACTGCCCTTCGAAAGGACGACTAGGTCGAGAACGCTTTGACGCGCACCGGACTTATACAGGAGCCCAAATCCACTCGAATGCAATGTCGGTATCGACGTTAAGGCTGGCCCATAGCCGTCAATCATCTCGATTTTCAAGAGATAACCATTTCGCATCACGCTCCACGCGAAGCCGGTTGCCCCTTTTCCTGGGAGGTCATGCAGGCGAATTTCGTAGTCGCTTTGATTCAGAGCTAGGGTCTTTTCAACTCGCACGGGAAACGCAAATGCCATATCGTCCTCGGCAGAAAACGCAGCAAGTGGAAAAGCAACTAGACAAAATGCCGCTAAGATCGCTGTAGCCTTCATTTCTGTTCCCCGAATACGGAATTCCATTTGCTTATGTACTCTGCAACGGTTCCTCGCCCACTCGACGTGTTGTAGAGGCGTTTCCAAAGCTCGGCCAGCCCGTTGACGTCACTTGGCTGCGGGACCGTCAAGTTGTTCCTCGCAATTCGATCAGTGTACAGTTGGCCTGCAATGGCTGCTCCGAATGCATCGCTGTCCTGAAGACTGGCCTTGACCGCCGCCGCAAATGAGGCTTGGCTCTTGGCGTCCATCTTGTTGATGCTTTGCGTGATGTTGTCACCGTAGCCAAGCGCGACGATGGCACCAAATACTTCAGGCGACTTCTTCGCGAGCCCTTTCAAGATATCTCCAGCCGAAATAGGCTCAATTTGGAACAAACCGGTCCCTGGTCCGCCAGTTGTTTGAGCGCGATGAGTAAAGAAGCCGCTTTCCTGAATAGCTGTGCCCAAAAGGAGGTTTTCCATCGCGGGATCCGAATTCTTGATTATTTTCAGTGCGGGCCGAATAGCCGAATCGAGCAGCGCATCAGCCATCGCGACGGTCTTACGATTTTCATAGTCCGCCTTCCAATCGCGAATAGCACGATAGGTTGGCGTATCAAGGAATGACGTAACACTCTTTTCGGTGAATCCAAGATCACTTTGAAGTTCCTTGAGAACATTCGGTGAATTGTCCTTCGGGTGCTTCAAATTGACGCGGCTTAGCAGTCCACGAATTTGATTATCACCATCCGTACCAAACACGTAGGTCGACCGACTCATCCCTTTTTGTATGACAGCTTTTGTCGCAGCCCCGCCCACCTCTGCGATCATCGGGCCGTCCATCGAAAATGGATCAAAGATCCCATCGCTTGACCCATTTAGATTACCCTCTATGTAGTCAAGTACCGCGAACCTGTGGACTACGTCGCTAGGGCCACTCAAATCACAATTGACCTTCATTCGCTGCTGGGAGGCGATCAGGGATGCCCCACACGCAGTTTTCATACCGTCCAACGCAGTTCCCAGCTTTCCGAAGTAATGCGTTGCTGCGCCTTCAGCGATCGGAAAATTCCCTTTGCATTGGGGGCACAAAACGAGGTGTCCGATGCCGGCAATCGGAATACCGTCCAACTTCATGTGCTCCCAACCCTCAAGCACGGTGCCACCGTGCGAGGTCGTGTCACCTTTCCGGACTACTGCTTTCGCAACCATCGAATCTGCCCTTCATGCCAAGCGGAAAGAGCAGTCATTAGAGCCAGACAATTGTCAGAGAGTTTTGCGCGAGCGCAAGATGTGCTGACGCCTTCGTTTGGAATCCCGCAAAGCGGGCTGAAGCGGACCGGGCCTGCGTTTCAGTCCTTTGTTCCAAATTTGTTCGGCAGTTTGAAACCTGTGGGGCAAGATTGCAGCTTGTGATTCCTGTTGTCGTGGGTTCGAGCCCCATCAGCCACCCCAAAACCATCAGCGGCGCCACACACGCATGCGGCGTGGGCAAGTAGTGAAGCAAACCGCATGAACGGGAGTGGTGTCCCGTAGCCTTCAACTCCCTGACTTTGCTGCGGCAAGTCAGGCGGCCTGAAACACTTACCGAACTCAACAACAACGTGCGATTGCTGACCCTTGCAAGGAGCTTTGTCGTGCGCAATTTGAATTGCGAACTGAAGCAGTTGTGCGATCGAAACCATGATGGCAGTTTCGCCAGCCGAGCGGATCGCATGCGCGTCTTGAGCCAGGCCGTCCGGCGCCCGACTTCAGCAACACCGAGCTGGACAAACTGGAAATGGCGCGGCTCGACGGCCTTCAAGCACAGCAGTCAGTAGCCGAGAAGCAAGGTGTGGCACAGCATGCGGCCAAGGACGTGCGCCAGCGCATTGGGCTGCTCTGGGCCATCCTGCTCTCCGGCTTGCTGTTGCTCGGCGCGCTCGTGGCGACTGGCGCGCGACATGCATCGGCACACACCCTAGCGCCAGGCGTAGCTACCCGAAGCGCCGTCGACGCAAGCCTTACTTTTTCGCAAGAACGCGAATGCACACAGTCCTATCGTGTTAGTTCCCACCATCAACAAAGGAACTCCCATGCGTACGCTGCTTGCCTTGATTCTTCTCTGCCTGTCCTCGCTGAGCTTTGCCGCGACGCCCGGCCGCCCCGAAGTCGGCCCTTACATGAAGGCTTACTGCGGCGACGAAGGCGTCCATCTGTGGCTGGTTCGTGTCGGCCCGCGCGCCAACCAGGAAGTGCTGCTGCAGATTACCGGCATCGACCACCCGCTCGATGGCCGCGTACTGCGCGCGAAACTCGAAGCGAGCAATTCCGGTCTGCGTTACCTGGTCGATCTGGACGGCAAGCACACGGAAATTCTGCGCAAGAGCGCCGGCCGCCTCGAGCTGCTCGTCCCGGGAATGGCACCGCTGGCGCTGACCTACAATCAGCAACTGGCCGAGCAATTGATGCCCGAGCATCTGCTGACGGCCTACCTGGAAAAGCATGCATCCCAGCCGTGAATGGGTGGGGAGGCAGGCAATCTCAGCCTCAAGCTCCCCGCTCTGGCATAATAGCGCCTGAACCTATCAAGCGCTCGCCGACTGCGCCTGCCCGCGCGGGCCGGTGCGGTCTCGTCGCATTCACGTATGAACAAGCAATCTTCCTTACCGTTTGTGATCGGCGTTGCCGGCGGCAGCGGCAGTGGCAAATCCACGGTGACCCAGCAGGTGCTCGCCTCCTTCGGCTCCGACGTGGTCTCGGTCGTCATGCAGGACGACTACTACTGCGACCAGTCGCATCTGACGCCCGACGTGCGCCGCAAAACCAATTACGACCATCCGGACGCCTTCGACTGGCCCTTGCTGGTGCAGCAGGTGCAGGCCCTGCGCCGCGGCGAAGCGATCGAAATGCCGGAGTACGACTTCACCATCGACAACCGCTCGAACAAGACGATCCACGTCAAGCCGGCCCCGGTCATCGTGGTCGAGGGCCTGTTCGCCCTCTACGATGCGGACCTGCGCAAGATGATGTCGCTGAAAATCTTCGTCGACACGGCGCCCGACGTGCGCTTCATCCGCCGTCTGAAACGCGACATCAGCGAGCGCGGGCGCAGCATCGACAGCGTCATCGCGCAGTACCTGGAAACCGTGCGCCCCATGCACAAACAGTTCATCGAGCCGACCAAGCGCTATGCCGACGTGATACTGCCGCACGGCGCCAATGGCCCGGCGGTCGACGTGATCACCACCAAGGTCGCCAGCCTGATCCGCAATCTGAAGTAAAGCTGAGCCGCCGTCGGGCGAACGTCCAGGGCCACGGCCTACCCCGTGGCCCTTTTTGTTGCTTCATGAGGATGATGGGCTTGCTGCCCAGATAAATGGGGTCTGACCCCATTTTTCCATGAGGATGATGGGCTTGCTGCCCAGATAAATGGGGTCTGACCCCATTTTTCGATTATGCTTCTGCCGGCCCAGCCTCGGCCGAAGTGCCTATGTTGCGGGCGCATCGGCGGGCGTAAGATGTGGCCATCATGGCCAAGAAGTTCCCGATTGTCCCGAAGAATCCCGAGCGCATCTGCTGGGGCTGCGACAAATACTGTCCGGCGACGGACATGGCCTGCGGCAATGGCTCCGACCGCACCCAGCATCCGAGCGAATTATTCGGCGCCGACTGGCAGGACTGGAATACCGAACCCGCCAGCCCCGCCGACGACGACAAGCAGTCTTAGAAGCTGGCCGCCAGGCTCATGCCGATACTGCGCGGCGCCAGCCGGTAAGCCTGCACGATCGAGGCCACCTGCGGACGCTGGATGATGGTGTCATTGTCGAAGGCGTTCTTCACATAGGCCGTCAGCGTGTAGCGCTCAAAGCTCAGGCCGGCGCTGATATCGGCCGTGTGATAGCTGGGGCGCGCGTAATCGAGCTGCTCGGGATTGAGCGAGCCTTTGCTGCTGCCGACCCACTGCATTCCGGCCATCACATAGGCCTGCTTATCGCCGCCGACCACGAAGTTATAACGCGCATTGAAGGTCGCGTTATAACGCGGCACCCCTTGAATCTGCGCACCGGCGACGGCGCCGACAATCCCGTTCTTCAGGCCTTTGTCGTTCGACAGTTCGGCTTTCACATAGCCGCCGGCGGCGCTCAGGCTCAGGCCCGGCAGCGGGCGCGCCTGAATTTCCAGTTCCACGCCGCGGCTGGTGGCATCGCCCGCATTCGCGTTGTAGCTGTAGGCGCAGGTCGGCAGATACACGCCCTGCTGGATATTCTTCCAATTCACATAGAAGGCATTCGCATTGATCGACAGGCGATTGCCGAGGAAACGCGATTTGCTGCCGACTTCATAGCTCCACAAACTATCCGAGGCATAGGTGGCCGGCGCTTTGTCGATGCCGTTTTCGGCCAGATCGGCCGCGCAGGTGGTCGGCGGCACGTAGATATTCGAGCCGCCCAGGCGGAAGCCTTTGGCCGCACTCGTATAAATCGTATTGGTCGGACTGACTTCCCAGGTCAGCGCGTATTTCGGCGTGAAGGCCTTGGACGATTGCTCGGCGCTCGTGTTGTTGCCGGCCCCGGCCAGATACAGGCCATTGCGCTGGCTGAGCGTGGTTTCGGCCGTCAGGTAGCGCGCGCCGATCGTCGCGTGCACGGTCGGCGTGAAATAGTAATTCACTTCGCCGAACAAGGAACGCTGGCGCTCGCGGTAATGGAAAGCACCGGCAAACGAGTTATCACCGGGGAAGTCATTCGGGAAAGCGCCGGGCAGAATGGCCGGATCGGCCGGATCGAAACCAAAGCGCTTGAAGGTCGCATTCACGCCGAAAATCGGATCATTCTCGGTGATATTCGTGTGCTGGTTCGAGAAATAAGTCCCGGCCAGCCAGGTCCACGGCCCGCGCTCGGCTGCATACGGCTTGGACGCCAGGCGGAATTCCTGCGACACCTGACGCACCTGATTGTTCAGATACACGGCCGAGGGCAAACCTGCCACCGCGTCGATCAGGGCCGGCGGGGCCAGACCGCCATCGTCGGTCGAAGTCAGAAAGGTCGACAGCGAATAGCTGTTGTAGGCCGAGCCATTCTGGGTGCGGTCGAATTTGCGCTGGAAATAGCTGGTGCTCGAGGTCAGATCGGCCGCGCCCATTTCCCAGTTAATCGCCACATTCGGCGCCAGCAGCTTGTCGTCGGACGGTTCACGCACCTGCTTTTGCACCTGATAGCGCGGCAGGGCGGGATCGAATGCGGCGATGTCCTTCGCCTTCACCACCTGATAGTACAGCGAGGGCGTAATACTCAGGTCCGCATTCGGTTTCCATTTCAGGGCGACGCGGGTTTCCTGATCATCGACCTTATTGATATTGCGTGCGATGACTTTGCCATCGCCATCGACCTGGTCGATAAAACCACCGGCGCGCTGGCTCTGCACACCAATGCGCAGGGCCAGGGTATTGGCCACCAGCGGGATATTCGCCACCGCATTCGCGCTATAGCTGACGCTGCCGCGTTTCATGCCGGCCGCTTCCACATAGGTGCTCAATTCATGGTCTTTCAGATCGGGCTCAATCGGCACGAATTTGATCGTGCCGCCCATCGAACTGGCGCCATACAGGGTGGCCTGGGGCCCGCGCAGCACTTCCACCCGGTCGATATCGAAGAATTTCGGCTCAATCGCGCCCATCGTGTAGACATTCCCGACGGTCATCGAAATATCGCCGAGATAAATGCCGACCGTGGCCGCCCCGGCCGCGCTGCTGATCCCGCGAATTTCGATGTTATTCGTGCCCGGCCCCGCCCCGCCATTGCCGGTGGCGGCCGTGAACGAGATATTCGGCACCGTGCGCGTCAAATCGGTAATGTCCTTCACATGCTCGGCCTGCAATTCGCTGCCGCGCAGCGCGGTGATACTCATGGCCACCTTGTTCGGGTCCTCCATGCGCTTTTGCGCACTCACCTTCACAACGGCGATCTGATCCTGCTCGGCCTCCTGGGCCCAGGCAATTTGTGCAATTGCGCTGGTCAGCACGGCCAGGGAAAACGGAATGGCGGCATGGGGGCGGATTTTCATTATTTTTGGACGGTTTGGAATAAAAAGGGGACAGAATAGACCATTTCTTGGCTTTATTGCACGTGCAGCATAAGCGTATGCGAATTAAGTAGTTCCTCTAATAGTCAATTTACCAATAGACTAATAAGCTGATCAGGCTGTTTCCTGATCCTTTAGAGAAGACCATGATGAAAAAAGCACTGCTGACTACCCTTTTGCTGGCCGCCGCCGGCGCCGCCCAGGCCGAATCGAATGTCGTCATTTACGGCACCATCGACGCCGGCTTCGCCAAATCGACCGATAAAACCCTGGCCGTCGCCAAGCGCGACGCCAACCGCCTCGGCTTCCGCGGCACCGAAGACCTCGGCGACAACCTGAAAGCGCTGTTCCAGCTGGAAATGCGCTTTGAACCCGACACCGGCACCGCCGAAAACGGCAACCGCCCGCTGTTCCAGGGCCAGAGCCGCGTCGGCCTGCAAGGCGACTTCGGTACCGTGCGCATCGGCCGCGCGCTGACCGCCTACATGGAAGCCAAGGACGCCTTCGACCCCTGGAACGGCGTGCCCAGCACGGCCGGCTTCAAGGGCGACCTGCTGGTGGCCGGCTACAACGCCGCCCCGCTCGATCCGGCTGGCTCGGGCACCGACCGCACCGCTAACGGCTTCTGGTACAACTCGCCCAGCGTCAACGGCTTCGCGGTCGCGACCTCGATCGGCACCAAGGAAAGCAATGGCGGCGCCGCCATCATCGGCCGCGGCACCGCTGCTGCTCCGCAATTTGCCGCCGGCGCCAATGGCTCGACCAACCCCTTCTCGCTCGCCGCCAGCTACAAGAATAGCAGTCTGGCTGTGATGCTTGGCTACGACCGTAACGCGATCGAAACGAAGTTGATCTCCTTCAACATTTCGACCCAAGCCACGACCGAGCTGAAACTGACGGCCGCCTACGCCAAGCAGGATCAGGACGCCACCAAGCCGGTCAACAGTGTGACCAAGGCCTGGGTGATCGGCGCCAACTACGTGCTGGGCAATGGCAAGCTGCTGGCCGGCTACGGCCAGAAAAATCCGGAAGGCGTGGCCAAGACCAAGCAGTCCTCGATCGGCTACCAGTACAGCCTGTCCAAGCGTACTTACACCTATGTCGAGGCCTCGAACAAGACCACGACCACGGGCGTGCGCTTCCACGGCGCTGGTATCAATCACAGCTTCTGATCGGCATTCTGCGCTACATCAGGCCGCGTCGCTCTGGCGCGGCCTTTTTTTTGATCTCAATCAAATTATTCTGAATTGAGAGAACATCGGCGCCGAAGCGGCCAGCCCCGTATGACATACTCTCGGGGCGTTTCCCCTTCCCAAATTTCATGCGCTCCCTGTCCCTCGCGATCTGGGCTTGCCTGCTGCTGAGCATCGTGCCGGCCCAGGCGGCCACCCGGCTCAACCGCATCAAGGCGGCGGGGACGGTGCGCGTCTGCATCTGGCCCGACTACTACAGCATCACCTACCGCGATCCCAAGACCCAGGAGCTGGGCGGCGTCGACATCGAGATGGCGCGCGCGCTCGGCCAGGAACTCGGCGTGCGCGTGGCGTTCGTCGACAGCTCCTTCGCCAGCCTGATCGAGGACGTCAGCAAGGACCGCTGCGACATCGCCATGTTCGCCATCGGGATCACGCCCGCGCGCGCGGCCCATCTGCGCTTCACCAGCCCGCACCTGGCCAGCGACATCTACGCGATCGCCACGCGCGCCAACCGCCGCCTGCACAGCTGGGACGAGATCGACACCGCCGGCACCGTGGTGGCCGTGGCCAAAGGCACGCTGCACGAATCGGTCATGCGCGACAAGCTGCACCACGCCTCCCTGCTGGTGCTGGACACGCCGTTCGCGCGCGAGCAGGAAGTGCAGTCCGGCCGCGCCGACGTCTTCATGACCGACTACCCCTACGGCCAGCGCTTCATCGCCAATGCCGAATGGGCGCGTCTGATCGCGCCGCCCAAGCCCTACCACATCACGCCCTACGCGTATGCGATCAAGCCGGGCGACGCGGCCTGGCACGCGCGGCTCGAGCAGTTCGTCCGCGACATCAAGCGCGACGGACGGCTGGCCGGCGCGGCCGCGCATTACGGTCTGACGCCGATCCTGGCCCCCTGAGCATGAAGCGCATCCGACAGCTCCGGCACCAGTTGATTCTCGCGCTGCTGCTGCTCGTTGGCGCGACCGCCGCCTTCGCCAGCTACACCATCTGGCGCCTGCGCGAAGAAGCCATCGCGAACGGTCTCGAAATCGCCGCCATGCACGCGCGCGCCTTCGAGGACTTCCTGACCCAGAGCCTGGGCGTGGCCGAACTGACGGCGATCGGCATCGCCACGCCGGACCTGGACAGCGACAGCACGCGCCTGAGCCAAAGCCTGGCCGAAGCGGTGCGCGCCGCGCCCTATCTGCGCTCGCTATCGGTGCTGGACGCCAGCGGCCGCATCGTGGCCAGCTCCAATCCCTACAACCTCGGCCAGCGTCCCGCGCTCGACGCCTTCCTGCCGCAGGCCGATCCGGGCCGCGCCGTGCTGCGCGTCGGCGTGCCCTGGCAGGGACGCGATTTCGCCGACGGCACGCCGGTCGATCCGGCCCGCCCGCTGGCGCCGGACGGCCTGAATTTTCTGCCGCTGCTGCGCACCGTGAACAGCGGCGGCCAGAGCACGCGCCTGCTGCTGGCCTTTAACACCGACTACCTGAGCAACCATGTGCTGCAGCAGCTCGACACCCATACCGGCAGCGTCGACATCCTGCGCTACGACGGCATCCTGCTTGCCAGCAGCGGCAATCTGGCGCTGGGCCAGCGCTTCACCAACCAGTTGGCCGCTATGCATCTGCACCAGCAGAACAGCGGCAAGCTCGAAGGCGGGCACGATCCGGCCGCACCGGCGCTGACGGCCTTCCGCAGCTCGCCGCGCTACCCGGTGCTGCTGGTGACCCACCTGGAGCGCGCGCCGGCCCTGCGCAACTGGCGCAAGGAGACCAATACCCTGCTGCTGGTGCTGGCCCCCACCCTCGGCCTGCTGGTGCTGCTGGCGATCGCCTACCACCGCCGCCAGTGCGAAGCTGCGCGCGCCCGCTTCGAGGCCGAGCGCCAGCAGGCCATCCACGCCAGCGTGTTCACGCATGCGCGCGAAGCGATCCTGATCACTGACGCCAACGGCACCATCATCGACGTCAACGACGCCTTCACGCGCATCACCGGCTACAGCGCCGCCGAGGCGATCGGGCGCAATCCCAGCATGCTCAGCTCCGGCCGCCACGACAAGGCCTTCTACCGGCGCATGTGGGAGCATCTGCTCGATCACGGCTTCTGGCATGGCGAAATCTGGAACCGCCGCAAGGACGGAGAAACCTATCCCGAGATGCTGACCATCGGCGCGGTGGCGCCCGACCAGGGCATGGCCGGCCACTACGTCGCCCTGTTCTCGGATATCTCGCACACCAAGGCGCACGAGCAGGAGCTCGAACAGATCGCCCACTACGACGCCTTGACCAGCCTGCCCAACCGCGTGCTGCTGGGCGACCGCCTGCGCCAGGGCATGCTGCATGCGCAGCGCAGCGGGCATCCCCTGGCCGTGGCCTTCATCGACCTCGATGGCTTCAAACAGGTCAACGACAGCTATGGCCACGACGCCGGCGACGCCCTGCTGGTGGAACTGGCCACCCGCATGCGCCAGACCCTGCGCGCCGGCGACACCCTGGCCCGCCTGGGCGGCGACGAATTCGTGGCCGTGCTGTTCGACCTGCAGGACAGCGCCAGCAGCCTGCCGCGCCTGCAGCAGCTGCTGACGGCCGTGTCGCAGCCGTTCAGCCACCACGGCCATCTGCTGAAGGTGACGGGCAGCCTCGGTGTCAGCTTCTATCCGCAGGGCGAAGACGTGGACGCCGATACCCTGATGCGCCAGGCCGACCAGGCCATGTACCAGGCCAAGCTGGCCGGAAAAAACCAGGTGCACGTGTTCGACGCCGCCCACGACCGCGACGTGCGCAGCCAGCACGCCAGCCTGGCCGCCATCGGCGCGGCGCTGCGCAACGGTGAACTGGTGCTGCACTACCAGCCCAAGGTCAATCTGCGCAGCGGCCAGGTGATCGGCGCCGAGGCCCTGCTGCGCTGGCAGCACCCGGAACAGGGCCTGCTGATGCCGGGCGCCTTCCTCGGCGTGGTGGAGAACCACGCGCTGGCGATCGACATCGGCGAGTGGGTGATCCGCCAGGCCCTGATCCAGGCCGTGCAATGGCGCGCCGCCGGCCTGCATATTCCGCTCAGCGTGAACGTCGGCGCGCGCCAGTTGCAGCAGCCGGACTTCGTGACGCGCCTGCGCGCGCTGCTGGCCAGCGTGCCCGACGCGCGCGCGGCCGACATCGAACTCGAAATCCTTGAGACCAGCGCGCTCGAAGACCTGCAGGGCATGTCCCAGGTGATCCAGGACTGCCGCCAGCTTGGCGTGCGGTTCGCGCTCGACGACTTCGGCACCGGCTACTCCTCGCTGACCTATCTGAAGCGCCTGCCGGTGGCCACGCTCAAGGTCGACCAGAGCTTCGTGCGCGACATGCTCGACGACCCGGACGACCTGGCGATTCTGGAAGGCGTACTCGGTCTGGCCCACGCCTTCCACCGCGAAGTCATCGCCGAAGGGGTGGAGACGGCCGAACACAGCGCCATGCTGCTGCGCCTGGGCTGCGAACTGGCCCAGGGCTATGGCATCGCCCGTCCGATGCCCGGGCCGGCCCTGGTGGCCTGGGCGGCGCGCTGGCGGCCGGCCCCGATGTGGCAGACCATCCCGCGCGCCCAGCGCGACGACCTGCCGCTGCTGTTCGCCGCGGTCGAACACCGCGCCTGGGTCAAGGCCCTGGAGCAACACCTGCACGGCGCCGGCGCGGCGCCGCCCGAGCCCGCCCACTGGCATGCGCGCGTCAGCGAGTGGCTGGCCGCGCGCGGCCTGCGCCAGCGCGATGCGGCCAGCGTGCGTCACTTCATGCAAAGCCATGCCGACCTGCTGGCCCTGGCCACCGAATTGAGCGACCTGCACGCGCAGGGCCGCACGATGGACGCGCTGGCCGGCCTGGAGCAGCTGTACAGCGTGCGCGACACCATCCACGAACTGGCCTGCCAGCTGCTGGACCGGCGCCGCAGCGCCCCGGCCGTGGTGACGCGCCTGCCGACGCGCAGCGCCAGCAGCGTGGCCGAAGAAGAAAGCTCTCAGCGCGCCTGAGCGCTTAGAATAAGTGCATGCGCCCTGCCCGCCTCCTGCCCCTGCTGCTCGCCGGCGTCCTCGCCACGGCGGCTGCCGCCACGCCCGTACGCTATCTGGCGCCGCCGCCGGATTCGCCCTCGGATGCCTATCCGATCGCCGTGCTGCGTCTCGCGCTCGAACGCAGCGGCCAACACTACACGCTGCAGGCGGTCCATCTGCGCATGGTGCAGGAACGGGAACTGACGGAAGTGGCCAAGGCGGGCGGACAGATCGACATCCTGTCCTCGATGACGACGCATGAACGGGAGCTGGCCCTGCTCCCGGTGCGCATCCCGATCGACAAGGGCCTGCTTGGCTGGCGCATCGCGCTGACCCGCGATGCGCAGCAGATGCGCGCCGTGCGCGCGCTGCCGGATCTGGCGCGTCTGCGCGCCGGACAGGGCGCCGGCTGGCCCGACGCCGATATCCTGCGTGCCAACGGCCTGCCGGTGCTGACCGCGCCATTCGGAGCGAATCTGGTGCAGATGCTCGACGCCGGCCGCTTCGACTACTACCCGCTGTCGCTGCTGGAAGTGAACGACGCCCAGCAATTGCACCCGGCGCTGGCGGTCGATCCGTATCTGGTGCTGCACTATCCGGCGGCGCTCTACTTCTTCGTCCGCAAGGACAATCTCAGCCTGGCCGAGGCGGTGCGCCGCGGCCTTGAAAAAGCCATCGCCGATGGCAGCTTCGAACGCCTGTTCCAGCAGACCTTCGGCGCCGATCTGCGCCGCGCGCGTCTGAGCGAGCGGCGCATCCTGCATCTGAAAAACCCGCTGCTGCCGGCGGCCACGCCCCTGGCACGCAAGGAGCTGTGGCTCACGCCGCAGTAAGGCCGCTTACTCCTGCTTCGGATACGGCGACTTGCCGCCATCCGCGATGAATTGGTCGATGCGCGCGGCCAGCACCGGCAGCGGCACCGAACCCAGTTGCAGCACCGTGTCGTGGAAATTGCGGATGTCGAACTTCGGACCAAGGGCCGCTTCGGCCTTGTGGCGCGCTTCCCAGATCGCCATCTCGCCCAGGTAGTAGGACAGGGCCTGGCCCGGCCAGGAGATGTAGCGGTCCACTTCCGTTTCGACTTCGTGTTCGGACAGCGCGGTATTCGCCTTCAGATATTGCTGCGCCTGTTCGCGCGACCAGCCCTTGGCGTGCACGCCGGTGTCGACCACCAGCCGCGAAGCGCGCCAGGCCTGGTAGCTGAGCATGCCGAACAGCTCGTACTGGTCGGCGTAGATGCCCATCTCGACGCCCAGACGTTCGCTGTACAGAGCCCAGCCTTCGCCGAAGGCCGAGATGTAGGCGCGCCGGAACGGCGGCACGCCCTTCTGCTCGAGCGCCACCGGCATCTGGAAGGCGTGGCCGGGCGCCGATTCGTGCAGGGTCAGCGCCGGCAGGCTATACAGCGCGCGCGAGGGCAGATTGTAGGTGTTGACCAGGTAGACGCCCGGACCGCCGCGACCCGAGGTATAGAACGGGGCCTGATCGTCCGGCACCGGAATGATGGCGAAGCGGCGGCGCGGCAGATAGCCGAAGTAGCGGTCGATCTTGCCGTCGAATTTTTTCGCCACCCAGGCCGCGCGCATCAGCAGTTCTTCCGGCGTCTTGGCATAGAAGCGCGGATCGGTGCGCAGGAACTGCAGGAAGGCCGGCAGATCGCCCTTGAACTCCACCTGCTTCATCACCGCTTCCATCTCGGCGCGGATCTTGGCCATCTCCTGCAGGCCGATCTGGTGGATCTGGTCGGGCGTCAGATTGGTGGTGGTGAATTCGACGATCTTCGACTGGTAGTAGGCCGGCCCGCCCGGCAGCTCGCTGGCGGCCAGGCTGGTGCGCGCCTTGGGCACGTATTCGCTGCGCATAAACTGCAGCACCTTGGCGAAGGCCGGCTGCACCTGTTCGCGGATGCGCTTGACAGCTTCGGCGCGCAAGGCCGCCTGGCGCTCGGCCGGAATCGCGGCCGGCATGCTCTTGAACGGCAGGTAGAACACCGAGGCTTCCGGCGACTTGGCCTCGGCCACCGACACCAGCGAGCTGTCGCGCCCTTCCAGCGTGACCTTGGGCGGCGTGAAGCCGCGCGCCAGACCGAGCTTCATATTCGCGATCTGTTCGTCGAAATAGCGCGGCACGTCGGCCAGCATCTTCACATAGGCTTCGTAGTCGGCCAGGGTCTTGAAGTTCTGACGCGCCACGCTGCTGGTATTCGACCAGAAGGCCGTATCGGCATTGACCGGCTTTTCGAATTCGCGGAATTCGATCTCGGCGACATTCGCCGCGATCTGCGCCTTGTACACCGCGTAGTTGATACGCTCGGCCGGCGAGAGCTGGTCCTGCTTGACCTTCTCGAGTTCGGCCATCACGCCCTTCCAGTAGGCCAGACGGCGCGCCTGCACGGCCGGGCCGACCTGGGGCAGCGTGGCGCGGATGCCTTCATCGTCCTCATCGCGCTCGAGGCGCTCGGCGATGCGCCACTTCCATTCCTTGGTGTAGATCGCCTTGAACTGGGCGTCGGCGGCCGGCGCCGCATGGGCCGGAAGTTGGAGGGTCAGGACAAGCAGGGCCAGGCTGGCGGCCAGGGCGGGACGGCGGATCATCACGGGCAGGCTCCTCGGTGTGCGAAAGCGTCTAGCCTAAACCTGCTGCCCCAAACTCACAAGCCTTCTGTCATCATGCGCGCATGAGAATCCTGCTTGCCACCTTTTCGCGCTCGGGCCACACGGCGGCCCTGGGCGACTGCCTGGCCGCACGCCTGCGCGCGGCCGGCCACACGGTCGACTGCGAAACCATCCGCCCGCTCACGCGGCCGAACAAATGGCGCCTGGTGCCGCCGCTGCTGCCCGCCCTGCCCGTGCTGCCGCTGATCCTCGGCTGGCGCGCCTTCCGCGCCTGGTGGCTGCGTCATTACCATCAGCCGCAGCAGGACATCGCGCCGCTCGCCTACCCCGATGCATCCGCTTACGACCGGGTCCTGATCGGCGGGCCCAAATGGCTGTACCTGGCCTACCCGGTGGCGCGCTATCTGCAGCAGCTCCAGGGCCTGGACGGGCGCACGGTCGGCGTGTTCGCCACCTTCTGCGGGCCGCCGCTCGAGGCCTTCGAAAAGGAGCTGCTGTTCGTGCCCTATGCGCAGTGCCTGGGCGCGCGCGGCGCCCGTCTGGCCAGCTGCCTGAGCGTCTCCAGCGGCTACCACGAGTTCTTCTTCCTGCACGAGATGGAGTGGCTGTTCCGGGGCCTGAGCCGCCTGTGCTTCGGACGCCCGCTCAGCAGCTTTGGCGCGGACAGCCCCTGGGCCGAGCAGGAGATCGGCCGCTTCCTGCGCGAGCTGGGTGCGTGAGTATTGGATAGATTATTGCCGTGCGGCATGTTTTGTTCTATACTGGAAACACGGCCAGACTTTCGCCGTCCTCGCTCCAGTAGCCCCCGCACCCGGCTGCACCGCGCCCGCCGCAAGGCCCGGCGCCTCTCAGACCCCGTAAGCACCATGCCGGACACCCAGCCCTACCAGGAACTACAGCGCGCCTTCGCCGAAGAAGTGATGGCCGCGCGCGCCCTGCACGACGCCTACCGCCGCGGCGTCGACGTGCAAACCACCCACGCGCTTGAAACCCGCCTGCACTACGCGCGCCAGCGCAAACGCGCGGCCCTGGCCGCCGCCAGCGCCGCCAGCGCACCGCCGCCCGATCAGCCCTCGCGGCCGTCGACGCGCGCCGCCCACAGATAAGGGCCGTACTGCCACGCATAGGTGGCAAAGGCCAGCACCCAGCCGAGCGCCGCCAGGCCCACCAGCAGCTGGGCCGTCTCGCCGCTGCAGAAGGCGGCCAGCACACGCAGCAGCGCGCCGGCCTGCAGCGCCCCGTACATCAGCACTTCCAGCCCGCGCGCCTGCAACGGCCGGCCCGTGTGGCCGAGCGCCGTGCGCGTCACCATCCCGATGATCAGGCCGCCGAGCGCCCCCACGGCCAGCGCATGGATGGCCGCACTTTGCGGGGCCAGCTCCAGCCAGGCCGCCGCCAGCAGGCCGTAGCCGACGCCGATCCACGCATACGACAGATGCAGAATCCACAGCAGCGGCACGCCCAGCACGCGCTGCGGCTGCCACTGCCAAACGCGCCACAGCAGCAGGCCGCAGGCGGCCAGGGCCAGCGGCGCGCCCAGCCAGGCCGGCGCGCTGGCCAGCCAGGCCAGTGCGGCCGCCACCAGCAGGCCCTGGGAGATCGCGTCGCGGCGAGCATGCGCAACGGGCGCGCTGCCCGGTGCGCCATTACGGGTGAACATGGGGATCACGCGCGTGCCGATCACCGAGGCGATCATCACCACCACCAGCACGGCCGCCTGGGCCACGCGCAGCGGCGACAAGGCCAGCCAGCCGGCGCTGGCCGCGTGGTAGGCCAGATTCAGGCTCGCCAGCAGCATCAGCAGCAGGGGCAGGAAGCGATTGCGCAGATTGGCCGAACGCTGCATCACCCGGTACAGGGGCAGCGCGGCGGCCGGCAGAAAGGCCAGGTCCAGCGCGACGGCCAGCGGCCCCGGGAACAGCGCCAGGCCAAGCCGGCCGGCCAGCCACAGCGCGAACAGGGCCGCCAGCAGCGGGCCGCGCGGCGTCCACAGATTGGTCCAGTTGCGGCCCGCCGTGAACAGAAAGCCAACCACCACCGCCACCGTCATGCCGAACACCATCTCGTGCATGTGCCACAGCAGATCGAGCTGCGCGCCGCCCACGGCCAGGCCCAGAAAACGCGCGGCCCACAGCGCCACGGCCAGCGCCCCGAACACGGCCGCGCCCAGATAAAAGGGCCGGAAGCCCAGACGCAAGAACGGATGCCCTTCGCTGCTGGCGCCGGCGCGGCGCGGTTCTTCAATCATGACGACTGCCATACTGCCTCCCACATTTAAACATACATTTATTTTGCCACTTTTATCGTCCGGGCAGGCGACTTTTCTTAATCTCGCTTAAGCAAATCGGGATGCGCCTTTACGCCGCCGCGCGCGCGGGCTTAGGCTGGCAGGGCATTCATCAGGAGCCCTTTATGCAAACCGAAACCTTCACCATCCCCGGCATGACGACCGAACTGGTGGCCCAGCGCGTGGCCGCCGCCCTCTCCGAAGTCGAAGGCGTCAGCGCCATCAAACTCTCGCTGGCCGGCCAGCGCACCGCCATCACCTTCGACGAAACCCAGACCTCGGGCGAAGTGCTCGGGGCCACCCTGCTGGCCGCCGGCTTCGACGTCGCCCCCGGCGGCGCCTGCTGCGGCGGCTGCTGCGGGTCCTGAGTCAGTGACCGGTCGAACCCAGCTCGTGCCGGTGTTCGACCGCGTACACGGCGGCCTGCACGCGGCTGCTGAGTTTGAGCTTCTTCAGCACATTCTGCACATGGATCTTCACCGTGCTCTCGGCCAGATCGAGGTTCCGCGCGATCAGCTTATTGCTCTCGCCGCGCGCCAGGCAGCCCAGAATGTCCTTCTCGCGCGGGGTCAGCTTGTCGAAGTCCGAGTCCGAACTTTTCACCGCCCCGCCCTGCAGCTGGGCCACCAGCTTGCCGGTCATGGCCTCGGCCACCACGGTTTCACCGGCGGCCGCGCGGTGGATCGCACGCACCAGATAATCGGCCTCGATATTCTTGATCAGATAGCCGTTGGCGCCCGCCTTCAGGGCCGCGGCCAGGTCTTCCGCGTCTTCCGACACGGTCAGCATCAGGATCGCCGTGTCCGGGCAGTCCTGCTGGATCAGCTGCAGCGCCTGCACGCCCGACATGCCCGGCATGTTCAGGTCGAGCAGCACGACGTCGGGGCGCAGCTGCTGCGCGCGTTTGACGCCTTCGATGCCATCGGCCGCCTCGCCCACGATCTGAAATTCGGGGTGGCGCTGCAGCAGAAATTTGACCCCGCTGCGAAACAGCGCGTGATCGTCCACCAGCAGTACCTTGATCGGTCCTTCCATCCTGTCTCCTTTCCAGTTCAGGCCACGCGCCGCTGCGCATGCTGCAGCAGCAGGCTGACCACCGTGCCCTGGCCGACGGCCGATTGCACATCCAGTTCCGCGCCCATGCGCTGGGCGCGTTCGCCCATGATCGACAGGCCCACATGGGTGGCGCCGGCCGGGTTGGCGGTGTCAAAGCCCACGCCATTGTCTTCGATGCGCAGACGGAAGTCCGGCCCATCCTCGATGCGGATGCGCACCCGGCTCGCCAAGGCGTGCTTGCGCACATTCGACAGCGCCTCCTGCACGATGAACAGCAGCTGCAGCTGCTGCTCGCGCGGGAACGGCGCGCCATCGCTTTGCAGGTCCAGCTCCACGGCGATGCCAGTCTGCTGCTGGAAGCGCTCGATGGTGGCGCGCAGCGCCGTATCGAGGCTGTCCTCGTTCAGGCGGCTGCGGAAGTTCAGCAGCAGCTCGCGCACGTCCTCGTAGCTCTCCTTCACGCCCGCCTTCAGGGCCGGCACCAGGGCCGCCACTTCATCCTGGCGCCCCTGGGCGAGCGAGGACTCGAGCATCTGCACCTGCAGATTGAGGAAGTTGAGCGACTGCGCGATGCTGTCGTGCAGACCCTGGGCGACCAGATTGCGTTCCTCCGAAATCGCCATTTCGCGCGCCCGCGCGGCCAGGCGCAGGTTCTCGATCGCCACCCCCAGCTGACGGCCCAGGGTATTGAGCAGGCTGTCCTCATTCGTGCTGAAGGCGCGCGCGCTGCGAAAGTGCAGATTGAAGAAGCCGATATGCTGCTTGTGCGCGTAGATGTGGTAGACCGCCACCGTGGCAAAGCCCTCCTTGCGGCACATCAGCTGCTCCGAGCGCGGCACCTGGCGCAGGTCGTGCACCACCGCGACCTGCTTGGCCACGGCATCGCCGCACAGGCAGTCGCCGACCTTCATGCAGTGTTCAGCGTCGGTCAGGGCCTCCGAAATGCCGGTGTGGACCACCATGTGCAGATTGCCGCGCGCCGGATCGAGCACCCGCACCGAGCTGCCATCGGCCGCGAAGTAGGTGTTGATGCGGTCCATGAAGCCGCGGCACAGGTCTTCGAGCGGCAGCGGCGTTTGCAGGAAGGCCGAGATATCGTAAAGCAGGGCCAGTTCCATGTTCTGCTGTTCGAGCGCCTGGGTCTTCTCCTGCACGCGCTGCTCCAGATTGCCGTACAGGGTCTCGAGCCGGCCCGCCATGTCATTGAAGCCGCGCGCCAGCTGGCCGAATTCGTCATTCGACTCCACGTCCACGCGCACGCTGAAGTCCTTCTCCTTCACGCGCGCCATGCCCAGACCGAGACGGCGCACCGGCTCGATAATCAGGATGAACATCAGGTAGATCAGGCTGACCGTGCCCGCCATCGCCATCGCCAGCATCGCCAGCTGCGAGGCGCGCAGCCACTGGGTGCGCTGCTCGCTGTCGAATTCGATCGCCAGCACCAGGCTGTTGACGTGGGCGACAAAGCCCTCGGCGCGCCGATGAAAGCCGTCGTAGCGGGCGGCGTCGGTGGCCGCACCGTTGAACATCTCGACGGCCAGCGGCCGCACGGCCCCCGACCACTCGCCCAGCACCGCCTGAAAATCGGTCAGCAAACGCGCATCGGGCGGCAGGAACAGCGGGCGTTGCGGGTCGCCGCGGCGCAGGCGCTCGAGCGTGGTGTCGACATCGGCCACATAGCGCAAGGCCTGCTGGCGCACGCGCGCATCGGCGCCCTGAGCCTGCAGGCGCGCCGCCAGCAGGGTCAGACGGTAGGTCTGCATGCGCAGGCTGCCCGCCTCGTTGATGGCGGCGGCGCTGCCCTCCAGCTGCCAGGACAGGTAGAGCGTGGCGCCGATGGCCGCCATGCCCAGGCACAGGAAGCCGACGAGCGCGCCGACGATCTTGGTCGATAGCTTGTGCAGGCGAGGCGTATTCATGGGCATGAGGAGTCCTTCGGTGGCCAGAGTATAAACCGCTTAGCCGCCGGTCTGCGCCATGAAGCGCACGATCTTGGTCGGGGCCGAGCGGAACTCATGCTGCTGCGGTTTCAGCTCGATCGCCGCGCGGATGGCCGCCTCGATCTCGGCATCGCTGGCGCCGCCGCGCAGCAGCGGCCGAAATTCATAGCGCTGCTCCTGTCCCAGGCACAGATAGAGCGTGCCATCGACCGACAGACGCACCCGGTTGCAGGTGGCGCAGAAGTGCTGCGACATCGGCGTGATGAAGCCAATGCTGGCGCGGCCATCGGGCGTGACCCAATAGCGCGCCGGCCCGCCGCCCAGTTCCAGCGCCTGCGGCAGCAGGCCAAAGCGCGCGGCCAGGCGCTGCTGGATCGGACCCAGATCGAGCCACTCCGTATTCTGGCCCGTGGCGCCGATCGGCATCGCCTCGATCAGGCGCAGCACAAAGCCCTGCTCGATGCAGAAGGCCGCCAGCGCATCGATCTGGCTGTCGTTCACGCTACGCATGGCGACCATATTGATTTTGATCGGCGCAAAGCCGGCCGCCTTGGCCGCGGCCAGGCCGCCGAGCACCTTGTCCAGACAATCGCTGCCGGTGATACGCGCGACACAGTCGCGGTCGAGCGAATCCAGGCTCACGTTCAAGCGCGAGACCCCGGCCGCGCGCAGTTCCGGCGCAAAGCGCGCCAGCTGGGTGCCATTGGTCGACAGCGACAGATCCTCGATGCCCGGCAGCGCCGCGATACGGGCCGCCAGCTGCGGCAGCTGTTTGCGCAGCAAAGGCTCGCCGCCGGTCAGGCGGATCCGGCGCGTGCCGAGCCGCGCGAAGATCCCCAGCAGGCGCTCGATTTCATCGAAGCGCAGCCAGTGATCAGGTTCTTCAAAGCCACGGAAGCCTTGAGGCAGACAATACGTACAGCGCAGGTCGCAACGGTCGGTTACGGACAGGCGCAGGTAGTCGATGGTTCGGCCGAAGCGGTCTTGCAGCATCGGATACTCCTGCGGGAAGGACAGATACGAGCATTCTAGCGACGCCCGCCGCGCCTGCCACTTCGCACCACGCATGACCGCGCCTAGTCATTTCGGACTATACCCCCGGAAATACCAAACGGTGTCAGGTCCGGCAATCGGACATGGTGGAACTTTCGCCGCCCCAGTCTGTCGCCGAAAACAGCGACCACTGAGAGTGACGGAAGTTCCACCATGTCCGATTGCCGGACCTGACACCGTTCAAGATGTGGGTTTATTGCACGAGGGGGCTGTCGGCGGCGGCGAGGTCGATGCCGTCGATCTGGGCCTGGCCGGCCAGCAGGTGCAGGTACTGGTGGATGGCGCGGCGCCAGCTGGCTTCGCTGAGCTCGGCGGCGATGCGCTCGCGCACGCTTTCGTACGGCAACTGCATGCCGTCCACGCGCCGCTGCACTTGGACGATGTGCAGGCCGAAGCGGGTCTCGAGCAGGCGGCCGTGCAGCTCGCCTTCCTTCAGGCGGAACACGAGGGACTCGAACTCGGGCACGGTCTGGCCGCGCCCGATCTGGCCGAGACTGCCGCCAACGGCGCCTGAGGGGCAGTTTGAATACTGGCGCGCCAGCGTCTCGAACTGGCTGGGGTCGGCCTGCAGGGCGTCCAGCACGGCCTGGCCGGTCTCGCGCAGCAGTTCGAGCGGCACGCTGGGCGTTACCTGGAACAGGATGTGGCGCACTTCGGCCAGCTCGCCGACGCTGAAACGGGCGCGCTGGGCGGCGTAGTAGCGCTGGCAGGCGCTCTCGTCCACCTCGGGCACCTTCACCTCCTGGGCGAACAGGGCGGCAATGCGCGCCTCGCTGCTGTCGCCGGGGATGCCGAGGCGGCGCGCCTCGTCGTCGAGCAGAGCACGCAGCACGAGCTCATGCACGCTCTGCTTGAGTGGATTGTCGGCCTCGGCATGGTGGACCAGTTCGGCCTGCACGGCCTCGTCCGTGATATCACGGCCATTGACGGCGATTCCCATACGGCCTCCTTAGCGCGGGCGCACCAGCTGATAGGCGCGGCTCAGATAGCCGAGGGCGCCGAATCCGCTCCACACGTGCACGAGGCGGGTGAAGGGAAAGATCACAAACAGGCTCATGCCCATGAACAGGTGCAGCTTGAAGATCAGCGGGGCATCGGTGATGAAACCGGCCGCATCGCCGCGGAAGGTGATCACGTGCTGGGCCCAGCTCATCAGCAGCACCATCATGTGGCCGTCCATGTGGCCGGCCGACACGAAGATCGAGCTCAGGCCTAGCAGCAGGGTCGCCAGAATCCACAGCACCACGAGTTTGTCGCCGAAGGTGGTGACGGCGCGGATGCGCGCATTGCCGAGGCGGCGCGCCAGCAGGATCAGCAGACCGATCAGGCACAGCGAACCCATCACGCCGCCGGCGGCCATGGCCACGCCCTGTTTGAAGCTGTGCGTCACGCCGAGCGCATCCCACACCCATACCGGGGTCAGCAGGCCGACGCCGTGGCCGAAGAACAGGCCGAGAATGCCGACGTGGAACAGGATATTCCCCACCCGCAGGCTGCCCGCATGCAGCAGCTGGGAGGAATCGGACTTCCAGGTGTACTGCTCGCGCTCGAAGCGGATCAGGCTGCCCAGCAGGAAGATGGCGAGGGCGATATAGGGATAGATCCCGAACAGAAATTGATGCAAATAGTCCATGACCTGCTCCTTCAGGCTGCCGCGCGGGCTTTGGGATAGAAGTTGATCGGCTGCACACCCGCGCCGGCGGCCGTGCGCAGCAGCGGCTCGACGCCATCGGCGCCGGGGCCGAAGGTTTCCAGCGCCTCGTCCATGTCGTGCACGGGCGGTTCGCTGAGCTCGTCGGCGACGACGGGGCTGCATTGCTCGACGATGTCGAAGATGCCGGCATACGGGCTGCCATTGCTGCGCAGCTTGCGCCCGACGTGGGCCAGCACGTGCACAGCGTCGCTCAGCATGGTGTCGACGGTCTTCTGGTCCTGGGTCGAGAGGAATTCGAGGAACAGGGGCACGTAGTCGGGCAGCTCGTCGCCGACCATCTGCAGGCCGTGCTTCTTGTACTCCTCCATCAGGTCGACCATGGCCTGGCCGCGGTCGCGCGATTCGCCGTGGATGTGCTCGAACAGATGCAGCGAATGGGCCGGATTGCGGTCGAAGGTCGCCACATAGTTCATCTGCAGGCCGACCAGGTCCTGGCTGCCCAGGCTGTCGAGCAGGGGCCGCAGGGCGGCGCGCTCGGTCGGGGCCAGCGCCGCCTCGATCTCGGGCAGCGCGGCAATCAGCTCGGGCTGCGGGTATTGCAGCAGGGCCGACAGGATGCTGAAGATTTCCATTACGCTTCCTCCGTGGCTTTCTTGCGCGACTTGGGCATGTGCATGAAGATCACCGAGCCCTGCTTCTTCTTGCCGAACAGGGTGCCGTCGCTGCTGCCCCCGGAACAGCCATTGCCGAAGCTGAAGCCGCACGAGCCTTTTTCGTTGAAGCTGTCCTCGACCACTTCCTTGTGGCTGGACGGGATCACGAAGCGGTCTTCGTAATTGGCGATCGCCATGATGTGGTACATGTCTTCGACCACGGCCTTCGTCAGGCCGACCTGGGCCAGGACCTCTTCATTGGCCTTGCCGTCGACACTCTTGCCACGCATATAGGCGCGCATCGCGAGCATGCGGTCGAGCGCATTGCGCACCGGCCATTCGTCGCCGGCCGTCAGCAGATTGGCCAGGTATTGCACGGGAATGCGCAGGCTGGCCGTGTCCGGCAGGATGCCATTCAGACCGAGCTTGCCCGACTCGGCCGCCGCCTGGATCGGCGACAGCGGCGGGATATACCAGACCATGGGCAGCGTGCGGTATTCGGGGTGCAGCGGGAAGGCCACCTTCCACTCGACCGCCATCTTGTAGACGGGCGAACGGCGCGCCGCTTCCAGCCAGGAATCGGCAATCCCCTGCTCGCGCGCCGCGGCGATCACGGCCGGGTCGTTCGGATCGAGGAACAGGTCGAGCTGGGCGCGGTACAGGTCCTTCTCGTCGGCCACCGAGGCGGCCGCTTCGATCTTGTCGGCGTCGTACAGCAGCACGCCCAGGTAGCGGATGCGGCCGACGCAGGTTTCCGAGCACACGGTCGGCTGGCCGGCTTCGATGCGCGGGAAGCAGAACGTGCACTTCTCGGCCTTGCCGGTCGACCAGTTGTAATAGATCTTCTTGTACGGGCAGCCCGAGATGCACATGCGCCAGCCGCGGCATTTGTCCTGGTCGATGAGGACGATGCCATCGTCTTCGCGCTTGTACACCGAGCCGGACGGGCAGGACGCCACGCAGGCCGGATTCAGGCAGTGCTCGCACAGGCGCGGCAGGTACATCATGAAGGTGTTCTCGAAGGTCGCGTACATCTCCTTCTGCATATTGTCGAACAGCTTGTCCTTGGAGCGCTTGGCAAACTCGCCGCCGAGGTCATCCTCCCAGTTCGGACCCCATTCGATCTTGTCCATCTTTTTGCCGGTGATCACGGACACCGGGCGCGCCGTGGGCGGCGTTTCCGACAGCGGCGCATGCTGCAGGCGCTCGTAGTCGTAGGTGAAGGGCTCGTAGTAGTCGTCGATCTGGGGCAGATTCGGGTTGGCGAAAATATTGGCCAGGATTTTCAGACGTGCGCCCTGGCGCGGCTCCAGCCGGCCGGCGCTGTTGCGCTTCCAGCCGCCGTTCCACTTGTCCTGGTTTTCCCATTCCTTCGGGTAGCCGATGCCGGGCTTGGTTTCGACGTTGTTGAACCACGCGTATTCCACACCGTCGCGGCTGGTCCAGACGTTCTTGCAGGTCACCGAACACGTATGACAGCCAATACATTTGTCCAGGTTCAGCACCATGCCGATTTGTGCCCTGATTTTCATGCCAATGCTCCTTCCAGCCAATCGACTTTCTTCATCTTGCGAACCACCACGTATTCATCGCGGTTCGAGCCCACGGTCCCGTAATAATTGAAGCCATACGACAGCTGGGCGTAGCCGCCGATCATGTGGGTCGGCTTGGTGACGGCGCGCGTCACCGAGTTGTGGATGCCGCCGCGCTTGCCCGAGGTCTCGGCGCCGGGCACGTTCACGATCTTTTCCTGGGCGTGGTACATCAGGGCCATGCCCTTCGGTACGCGCTGGGACACGACGGCGCGCGCCGTCAGGGTGCCGTTGACGTTGAACACTTCGATCCAGTCGTTGTCGACGATGCCGGCTTCCTGCGCGTCCTTCTCGCTGATCCACACGTGCGGGCCGCCGCGCGACAGGGTCAGCATGCGCAGGTTGTCCGAGTAGGTCGAGTGGATGCCCCACTTCTGGTGCGGCGTGATCCAGTTGAGCGCGATCTCCTTGTTGCCGTTCGGCTTGGCGTCCATCATCTGGGCCGTCGTCTTGGTGTTGATCGCCGGCTTGTAGATGCAGAAGCCTTCGCCGAAATCGCGCATCCACTTGTGGTCCTGATAGAACTGCTGGCGGCCCGTCAGCGTGCGCCAGGGGATCAGTTCGTGCACATTGGTGTAGCCGGCGTTGTAGCTGACTTCTTCGCTTTCCAGACCCGACCAGGTGGGCGAGCTGATGATCTTGCGCGGCTGCGACTGGATGTCGCGGAAGCGGATGCTGTCGTGCTCGCGCGGCAGGGCCAGGTGGGTGTGCTCGCGTCCGGTGATCTTGGACAGCGCCTCCCAGGCCTTGACGGCCACGTGGCCATTGGTTTCGGGCGCCAGCGATAGAATCATCTCGGCGGCGTCGATGGCCGTATCGAGGCGCGGCAGACCTTCGGCAATGCCGGGCTCGGTCACGGTGCGGTTAATCCCGCGCAGCACATCGACCTCGTGCTGGGTATTCCAGCTGATGCCCTTGCCGCCATTGCCCACTTTCTCCAGCAGCGGGCCGATGGCCGTGAACTTGCGGTAGACCTCGCCGTAATTGCGCTCGACCACAGTCATCGCCGGCATGGTCTTGCCCGGCACCGGCTCGCACTCGCCGGCGCGCCAGTCTTTCGGATCGAAGGGCTGGCCGAGTTCGCCCGGGGTATCGTGCATCAGCGGGGTCAGCACCAGGTCCTTCTGGGTGCCGAGCTCGGGGCCGGCGATTTCCGAGAACTTCTTGGCGATGCCTTTGTAGATCTCCCAGTCCGACTTCGACTGCCACAGCGGCTGCACGGCTTCGCTCAGCGGGTGGATGAAGGGGTGCATGTCGGACGTGTTCATATCGTCCTTCTCGTACCAGGTGGCGGTCGGCAGCACGATGTCGCCGTACAGGCAGGTGGTGGACATGCGGAAGTCGAGCACCACCAGCAGGTCGAGCTTGCCTTCGGCGGCCGGGCGCACCTTGATGTCGCGCGGCTTGACGCAATCGTCCTCCTCGCTCATCAGCGCGTTCTGGGTGCCGAGCAGGTATTTGAGGAAGTACTCGTGGCCCTTGCCCGAGGAACCAAGGATGTTGGAACGCCACACAAACATATTGCGCGGGAAGTTGGCCGGATTGTCCGGATCGTCGCAGGAGAAGTTGAGCTTGCCGGTCTTCATGCGGTCGACCGCGTATTTGACCGGGTCTTCGCCGGCCGCAATGGCGGCGCGCGTGACTTCGAGCGGATTGGTTTCCAGCTGCGGGGCCGAGGGCAGCCAGCCGAGGCGTTCGGCCTTGGCGTTGTAGTCGATCAGGGCCATGTCCTTGGCCGCGCCATCGGCCGTGCCGCCGAGGATTTCTTCGGCGTGCAGCTTCTCGTGGCGCCACTGGCTGGTGTGGGCGTAGAAGAAGGAGGTCGAATTCATCTGGCGGGCCGGACGGTTCCAGTCGAGCGCGAAGGCCAGCGGGGTCCAACCGGTCTGCGGACGCAGCTTTTCCTGACCCACGTAATGCGCCCAGCCGCCGCCGGACTGACCGATACAGCCGCACATCATCAGCATATTGATGATGCCGCGGTAGGTCATGTCCATGTGGTACCAGTGATTGAGCGCGGCGCCGACGATGACCATGCTCTTGCCATGCGTGCGGTCGGCATTGTCGGCGAATTCGCGCGCCACGGTGATCACATCGGCGGCCTTGACGCCCGTGTGCTTCTCCTGCCAGGCCGGGGTGTAGGCGATGTCCTCGTCATAGCTGGCCGCCACATTGGGGCCGCCCAGGCCGCGGTCGACCCCATAGTTGGCGAGCGACAGGTCGTACACGGTGGCCACCAGGGCTTCGCTGCCATCGGCCAGGGTGATGCGCTTGGCCGGTACATGGCGTTCCAGCAGGGCTTGCGGGTCGTGCCCGCCGTAGTAGGCGAAGCCGACCGAGACCACCGCGTCGTGCTGGCCCAGCAGCGACAGTTGCGGGTCGATCGCGCGGCCGCTCTTGCCTTCGGTTTTATCGAGGTTCCACTTGCCCTGCTCGCCCCAGCGGAAACCGATGGAGCCCGAGGGCGCCACGATCTGGCCCGTGGCCTCGTCGATGACGAGGGTCTTCCAGTCCGGATTATTGCTCTCGCCCAGGCTATCTGCCAGGTGCGAGGCGCGCAGGAAGTAATCGGGCACGAGCGTGTCGCCGTGCGGCTTGAGCAGGACGAGCATCGGGAAGTCCGTGTACTGCTTCGCGTAGTCGCGGAAGTAGGCGGATTTGCCCGTTGCGTGGAACTCTTTCAGGATGACGTGGCCCATGGCCATCGCCAGCGCGGCATCGGTGCCCTGCTTCGGGGCCAGCCAGATGTCGCCGAACTTGACCATCTCGCCGAAGTCGGACGACACCGCCACGGTCTTGGTGCCCTTGTAGCGCACCTCGGTGTAGAAGTGGGCGTCGGGGGTGCGCGTCATCGGCACGTTCGAGCCCCAGACCATCAGATAGGTCGAGTTATACCAGTCGGCCGATTCCGGCACGTCGGTCTGTTCGCCCCAGATCTGCGGGCTCGACGGCGGCAGGTCGCAATACCAGTCGTAGAAGCTCATGGCCACGCCGCCGATCAGGCTCAGGTAGCGGGTGCCGGCCGCATAGCTGACCATCGACATGGCGGGAATCGGCGAGAAGCCGATGATGCGGTCCGGGCCGTATTTCTTGATGGTGAAGGTGTTGGCGGCGGCGATGATCTCGTTGACCTCATCCCAGGTGGCGCGCACGAAGCCGCCCTGGCCGCGCACTTCCTTGTAGGCCTTGGCGCGCTCGGGGTTCTGGCTCACATGCTCCCAGGCGTCCACCGGCGACATGCTGGCGCGCGCGGCGCGCCACATTTCCATTAGACGGCCGCGCACCATCGGGTATTTCACGCGCTGGGCCGAATACACGTACCACGAATAGGACGCGCCGCGCGGGCAGCCGCGCGGCTCATGATTGGGCAGGTCGGGACGGGTGCGCGGGTAGTCGGTCTGCTGGGTTTCCCAGGTGATCAGGCCGTTCTTGACATACACCTTCCAGCTGCACGAACCGGTGCAGTTCACCCCGTGCGTCGAGCGCACGATCTTGTCGTGCTGCCAGCGCTGACGGTAGGCGTTTTCCCACTGGCGGTCCTCCTGGACCACCACGCCATGACCATCGGAGAAGCTCTCCTTGGTCTTGCTGAAAAATTTTAAACGATCGAGAAAGTGACTCATGCTAGCTCCGCGGCACAGGATTCGTGAATGCGGCCAGTCTACGCAGCGCCCGTTGGCTTGGACATTCGCAATAAGTCTGCTGGGAAAGGAGAGACGGACTAGCGCGCCTAGTCCTTTGGGGGTAATGACGGTAGGGGCCGGGTGTAGGGCCAGGCGGGAACTCCATGGGGAGGAGTCTGTCCAAATCTCACGGGGGCGCTGGTCGATGAGCGTCGATGCCAACTGGCGGCTCACGTTCGTATTTGATCACTAGTGAACATGTTTAACCCACCCTCGCCTGGAGAATTTGTCCAGATGGTCTTTATCGAGGAATCCGGAATCACGCCCAGCGAGTTGGCGACGCGCCTGGCTTGCTCGCCCGCCTGGCTGTCTGCCTTCCTCGCAGGCGAAGTACCCGTCACAAGCGAGCTCGCGCAGAAACTGGAGCGCGCACTCGGACCGAGCGCGGCGATGTGGCTGAAGATCCAGGCGGATTACCTCGCGTGGCAAGGCGCACCCGTCTGATGCATGCGCCCGGCCGCTCTGCCTAGTCCATCCAGCCGATAGGCAAGGCTGGCGTGCGGGCGTATAAAGGCGGCATCTGCCTCTTTCCGACTTCATCATGCTGCCCCATTTCGATACCCTGCTCTCCCAGGCCAAGCAACAGGAGGCCGAGCGGCGCCTGCTGTTCACGTTCGCGCGCGCCGAGGGCGGCGCCAGCGGCAGCAGCCTGGCGCCCGTCATGTGCCTCGACCGCCCCGTCGCCGAGCTCGACAACTTTGCCGCCCTGGTGGCCGAATCGCGCCAGTTCCCGCAGGACTGGGACCTGGTCTTCGTCGCCAGCGCCGGCAAGGACGATGCCATCGACGCCGCCCTCAAACAGATGGCGGCCGACATCGCCGGCGGCCACGCGGGCCGCTACCTGGCCTTCAACCGCGACGGCATCATCCTCGACCTGAGCCGGGCGTAAAAATTAGCAATTGAGCCACACGCCAATCCGTCGCATAATCCTCGTCACTACTTTCCTGATGGAGTGCCGAGGACATCATGGCTGCCAATAAAACCCAGGCCACTGTGGCAAGCGTCGACGCCTATCTCGACGCCATCGCGGACCCCGAGCGCCGCGCCGACTGCCAGGCCCTCACCAAGCTGATGAGCAAGGCCACGGGCGAGCCGGCCACCATGTGGGGGACCAGCATCGTCGGCTTCGGCAGCTATCACTACCGCTACGAATCCGGTCGCGAGGGCGATTCCTGTCTGGTCGGCTTCGCCTCGCGCAAGGGCGACATCAGCCTGTACGTGAGCGCCGTCTTTCCCGAGCGCGAGGCCCTGCTTGCCAAGCTCGGCAAGCACAAGACGGCCAAGGCCTGCGTCTACCTCAAGCGCCTGGCCGATGTCGACCTCAAGGTGCTCGAGCAGATCGTCAAGGCCGCCGCCAAGGATACCAAGGCGCGTCACGCATGAAGCGCCTGCTGCTGGCCTGCCTGCTGGTGCTGGCCACGCTGGCGCAGGCCGAACCGGCCGAGGTGCAGGCGGCCCGGCTCCACTTCACCCTGCCCGACGGCTGGACGCACCAGCATCGGCCCGGCCCGGATTTCGACGTCGACCTGCTGCGCGCGGCCGATGGGGCCAGCGTCTTCATCTACAGCGGTTTTGCGCCGCGCGCGCCGCGCACCGGCAGCCTGCCCGCGCGCACCCTCGTGGTCGGCGGCCAGGAAGTCGCCTTCGCCCAGCTGCGCGATGGCGACCAGCTGGTGCTCGAGGCCGTGTTTCCGCATCCGGCCAGCAAGCCCCAGGGCGCGATGGTGTGGAAGCTGCATGTGGTGCTGAGCGCGCCCGACCAGGCCGGGCTGGACAGCGCGGTGGCGCTGCTGGCCAGCGCGCGCCGCTAAGCTTTGTCGAGCGGGCAGACCAGGGGCAGAAAGCACTGCTGGCGCGCCGAATACGCCATCAGCGCGCCCGCTTCCAGGTCGAAGTACCAGCCGTGCAGCTTGAGCTTGCCGGCCTCGACTTTCTCGCGCAGCCACGGATAGGTCATCAGATTGTCGAGCGAATGCAGGATGCTGGCCTGCTCGCAGGCCGTATGCTGGTCGTCTTCCGACTTGTGCGCCAGCTCGCGCCGCACGCGCGCGGCGACGGGCTCGGCAATGCGCATCCATTTGCCGACGAAATCGGTCTCCGTGCGCACGCGCCGCGGCGCCATCAGTGCACGGATGCCGCCGCAACGCGCATGCCCGAGCACGATGATGCGGGCCACTTCCAGATTGCAGACGGCGAATTCAATGGCCGAGCTGACCCCGGGCGGGGCCTCGGGCGTGCAGGGAGGCACCAGATTGGCGATATCGCGCACCACGAACATATCGCCCGGATCGCTACCGGTCAGCAGCATCGGATCGACGCGCGAATCGCAGCAGCCGATCAGCAGCGTGCCCGGATGCTGGGCCTCGCGCAGGTCTTCATAGAGCGTGTGCGGTTCGCCGAAATACTGCTGCTGAAAGCGGTTGAAGCCGTGGACGAATTTCTCGATATCTTCCATCCCGCCATTCTCTGGCAGAGATCGCTACGCGCCTAGCTGGCCGGGCGGCCTAGTCCGTTTGGCGGAGCAACTGCCTGAGCACGCGACGCGGCGCGAAATGGGCCGGATCGAAGGGCCAGGTCTCGAGCGCATCGAGGGTGTTCTTGAACAGCAGGCCCAGCTCGGTATCGCCTTCGAGCACCAGGCGGCGGCTGAAGAACAGGGTATCCGGATCTTCCTCGCGCCGGGCCAGGCGCACCAGATCGTGCAGGCTGGCGCCGATGGTCAGGTGCGGCGCGTCCTGGCGCGCCAGGCCGACGAAGCCGCGCCCGCGCCAGCAGAAGTCAAACGCGAGGCCCGCATCATTGACGCGCAGGCGCAGCGGGCGGCCTTCGAGCAGGGGTTTCACGTCCTCGGGCAGCTGCGGCGTCAGCGCCAGGTTCAGGCCCTGGGCGAACAGCCAGGCGCCCGGCAGCGGCGGCAGCTTGGCCAGCAGGCCGGCCACGGGGCTGGGTACAGTCATCGTCGATGTCGTCATGCGGCGGCCTTCCCTTCCTGGACCCAGTCGAGGCCCGGTTCACCATACCAGTAGCCATTGCACAGCTGATCGGGCGCGATCGCCTCCAGCGCGGCGGCGGCCAGCGTGGTATCGGTCTGCTGGCGGCGCACGGCGTCGAAGGCGGCCAGCACATCGAGCGTGCCTTGCGCCTGCGGGCTGATACGCACCGCGTGCACGCCCATCTCGATCATCTGCGGCAGCGCGTGCACCAGATTGGCCACACGGGCCGACTGGGTCTGGATGCCGTTCAGGACCAGGAAGGCTTCCTTCTCGCGCGTGGCCATGGTCAGACCATCGGGATAATCGAGACAGCTGAACTGGCAGTCGTCCTTGTGCAGGTTGCGGTGGCGCGCCGTGAAGCAGCGCGCCGAAAAGGCCAGCGGCATGCGGCCATAGGCGAAGACTTCGGTCTCCATGCCCTGCGGCGCCGTGTGCATCAGACTGGCGATGCCGTGCTGGCCCATCTCCAGCGGCGGCACCCAGCGGCGCGCGCCACGCCGCGCCAGGATCTCCAGCGTGGCGTCGTTGTAGACGTTCAGATGCGGACCGGCGACGAAGGCTTGGCCGGCGGGCAGCGCGTGCACGGCGCCGAAGTCATTCGCCTCGACCAGGAATTCGCCATTCGCGGTCAGCTTGCGCATGGCCGACAGCTCGCTCGGCGACTCGATCAGGGCCTGGGTCGACAGCACCACCTGCTTGCCGCTGTCGGCCAGCAGGCGGGCGATATCGAGCCAGTCGCTGTGGCGCAGTTCGTGCCGGCGCGAGCACACGACTTCGCCGAGGTAGACGATATCGGCCGGGCTCTCGGCCACCTGCTGATAGAACTCGAACATCGTCAGGCGCGGCCAATAATAGAGGACGGGGCCGAGGGCTAGCTTCATCATGGTCTCACTTCCAGGTTCGGTGATAGGCGCCGAGCGTGTGCTGCTGGCCCTCGGCGTGACGCGCCAGGTCGGCACGCCAGCCCGGCTGCACGCTGAAGCGGCCGGGCGCCTGGCGGCATTGGTCGATCGCTTCGCGCCAGACCTTGGTCACCTGGCCGACATAGGCCGGACTGCGCTGGCGTCCTTCGATCTTCACGGCGCGCACACCCATCTCGATCAGCTTGGGCAGCAGCTCCAGGGTATTCAGGCTGGCCGGTTCTTCGATCGCGTAGTAGGTGTCGTCGGCCACGTCGAAGCGGCCCTTGCACAGGGTCGGGTAGCTGGCGTTCTCGCCTTCCGCATAACGGTCGATCAGCACGCCGTTCAGGCGCGCGTCCAGGCCCTTGGGCGTCTGCGCCCAGCGCACCGCCTTGGCCGGCGAGCAGACCCCGGCCGTATTCGGCGATTCGCCGGTCGCATACGAGGACAGCGCGCAGCGCCCCTCGACCATCACGCACAGGCTGCCGAAGCCGAACACCTCGATCTCCACCGGTACTTTGCCGACCAGCTGCTCGACCTGCTGCAGCGAGAGCACGCGCGGCAGCACGGCGCGCGCGATGCCGAACTCCTGATGGTAGAAGCCGATGGCGTCGGCATTTGTGGCCGAACCCTGCACCGACAAATGCAGGCGCAGATCGGGATGGTGGCGGCGCGCATAGGCCATCAGGCCCGGATCGGCCAGAATCACGGCGTCGATGCCGGCCCCGGCGGCACGGTCCACCGCGCGCTGCCAGGCGCTGCTCGCCCCCGGCTGCGGATAGGTGTTCAGCGCCAGCAGGACCTTGCGGCCGCGCTGGTGGGCGTAGTCGATGCCGCTGGCGATGGCCTTGTCATCGAAATTGAGGCCGGCGAAATTGCGGGCATTGGTCGCATCACGAAAGCCAAGATAGACACAATCGGCACCGTGGTCGATGGCGGCCTTGAGGGCGGGCAGACTGCCGGCTGGGCACACCAGTTCAAAGGGGGTGTTGACGGAGGACATGGGGGGCGAGCTTACGGGGCAGCGACTTCCGCAGTCATTGACCCAGGTCAAGGATTGCAGACAATCGTCCGTGCCAGAATGGCTGGCCTTGAAGAACGGCAGCATTTGGCGCGGGATCGGCCGGCCCATCGGCCGTTCCCGCGGTTTTTTCCCCATGAATACACACTCCATCGACGTGCGCGGCCTGGAAGCGCCCGAGCCCATGCTGCAGGTGCTCGGTGCGCTCGAACAACTGCCGGTCGGCGAATGCCTGCAGGTGCGCATCGACCGCGAGCCTTTCCCGCTCTACCGGATGCTCGAACGCGATGGCTTCGCGCACCGCTTTTCGGCCAGCGACTCGGGCTTTCTCCTGCTGATCTGGCACGCGCGCTGATGCGTGCCCGCCTGCTGCTCGACGCGCGCTCGCCGGCGCCGCTGTCGCTGCGCTTTTTTCTGACGGTGCCGCTGTTCGGCATGCTGCTCGGCGCCCTGCTGCTGGCCGGCGGGGCCGCGCCCTTCGCCTCGCGCTGGCATCCGCTGGTGCTGGCCGCCACCCATCTGCTGACGCTGGGCGTGCTGGGCATGAGCATGGCCGGCGCCTTGTGGCAGATTCTGCCGGTCGTGTGCGGCGTCGCGCTGCCCTGCCCTGCCCTGGCCGCGCGCGCCACCCATCTGCTGCTGAGTGTGGGCGGCCTCGCGCTGAGCCTGGGCTTTCTGCTGGCCGCGCCGGCCGTGTTTGCCATCGCCGGTGTCTGCCTGCTGCTGGCCGTGGCCTGCCTGCTCGCTGGCCTGCTGTGGCCGCTGCTGCGCACCCGCGCCGTGCAGCCGGCCGAGGTGGCGCGCGGCATTCGCCTCGCCCTGTGCTGCCTGCTGGCGGCGGCCATCGTCGGCGGCGCCCTGCTGCTGGCCTGGATCGGCGGACTGGCCTTGCCGCTGACGCAACTGACCGACCTGCATGCCCTGTTGGCTGGCCCGGGCTGGGTCGGCCTGCTGATCATGGCCGTGTCCTTCCAGGTGCTGCCGATGTTTCAGGTGACGCCGCCCTTCCCGGCGTGGGTGGCACGTTGGCTGCCTGTGCTGCTGGCCCTGAGCCTCGTCGATGCGCGCGCCAGCGCGGCAGTGCTCGGCCTGTACGCGCTGCTGGCCCTGGTGCTGCTGGCGCGCCGGCCGCGCCCACCCGAGGCCAGCACCGGCTTCTGGTGGCTGGGTCTGCTGTCCTTGCTGGGATCGCTCGCTTGCGGCTGGGCCGGCGCCTGGCTCGCGGCCGGCATCTGCTTCCTGCTCGGCTTTGGCGCATCCATCTGCTGCGGCATGCTCTACAAGATTGTGCCCTTCCTGCTGTGGACCAGCTGGAGCGAGGCTGGCCGGCCGAAGCCGGTGGCCAGCATCCGCCTGCTGTTGCCTGAGCGAGGCGCGCGCCTGCAGCTGCTGCTGCACACGGCCGCGCTGGCGCTGCTGCTGGGGGGACAGGTGCGCCTGGCCGGCGCCGCCTTGCTGCTGGACTTTGGTCTGCTCGGGGCGCTGCTGTGGCGCGCCGTGCGGCGCTAGCCGGCGTAGCGGCGCAGGGCCTCGCAGTCGCGGATGCGCACCTCGCGGCCCGACAATTCGATCAGGCCCTTGCCGGCCAGCTCGTGCAGGATGCGCGAGAAATGCTCGGGCGTCAGATTCAGGCGCGAGGCCAGCACCACCTTGGTGACCGGCAGGCGGATCTCGCCATCGGGCTCGGGATCGTCCTTGAGCAGATAGCCGATCACGCGCTGGGTGCCGCTGTGCAGGGTATAGGCCTCGAGGTCGGACATCAGCCCATGCAGCCGGCGTGACAGCCCGGCCAGCATGCGCGCGGCGAAAGTCGGATTGCGGCCCAGCTCGGCCATGACCGTGTCCTTGTTCACATGCAGCAGCAGACTGTCGGCCAGGGCCTGGGCCGTGACGATGTAGGGCTTGTCCATGAACATGATGGCCTCGCCGAAGCTGTGGCCCGCGCCGATCAGTTCGACCACTTTTTCGGCCCCGCCCGGCGTCGTCAGCGACAGCTTGATCTGGCCGTAGATCACGACATGAAAGCCGTGGCAGGGATCGCCGCGCTGGAAAACAGGATCGCCCTTGGCGACCAGCACTTCCGTCGTTCCAAGGGCGATGCGCTGGACCTCGCCCGGCTCCAGCGCCGAAAACAGCGGCAGCTGGGCCAGGAAGGTCTGGGGCGCGATGCGCTTACGTTGCTGCGCCATGTCCGTCCATCCTCAGCACGGCATGGCGGCGTTCTTGCGCGCGTAGCACCACCAGGTGATGGCGATGCAGCTCACATAGAAGGCGATGAAGCAGTACAGAGCGGCGTCGGGCGAGCCGGTCAGGGCGATCGAGGTGCCATAGCTCTTCGGGATGAAGAAGGCGCCGTAGGCCGCCACGGCCGAGGTAAAGCCGAGCACGGCGGCCGCTTCCTTGTTCGCTTCGACGGTGGCCTGCTCCTTGGCGGCGGCGCTCTGGCCGGCCACGGCGCGCAGACGCTCGGTCAGGAAGATTACCGGAATCATGCGGAAGGTCGAGGCATTGGCGATGCCGGTGCCGATGAACAGCAGCATGAACATCCAGAAGAAGCCCTGGAAGCTGCCGGCAACCGCGCCATGCGGCAGGAAGTTCAGCACGCCGAGCACGGCGACGATCATCAGCACGAAGGTCCACAGGGTGACGCGGGCGCCGCCCAGCTTGTCCGACACCCAGCCGCCGGCCACGCGCGCCAGCGCGCCGACCAGGGGGCCGAGGAAGGCATACGAGAGCGGATTCACATCCGGGAACTGGGTCTTGATCAGCAGCGGGAAGGCGGCCGAGTAGCCGATGAAGGAGCCAAACGAACCCGTGTAGAGCCAGCACATCAGCCAGTTGTGCTTGCGCTTGAAGATCACGGCCTGCTCGGCAAACGAAGCCTTGGCGCAGGCCAGATCATTCATGCCGAACCAGGCCAGCAAGCTGCTGACCAGAATGAAAGGCACCCAGATGAAGCCGGCGTTCTGCAGCCACATTTGCTTGCTGTCGGCGCCCTTGGTCCAGGTCAGGGGTTCGCCGCCGAGCGCGCCGAACACACCGGCCGTGATCACCAGCGGCACCACGAACTGCACGACCGACACCCCCAGGTTGCCGAGACCGGCATTGAGGCCGAGCGCAAAGCCCTTCTTCTGTTTCGGGAAGAAGAAGCTGATATTCGCCATCGAGGACGCGAAGTTACCGCCGCCAAAGCCGCACAGCAGGGCCAGGGCCAGCATGGTCGGGTAGCCGGTGTTCACATCCTGCACGGCGAAGCCGATGCCGATGGCCGGCAGCAGCAGCGAGGCGGTGGAGATCGCCGTCCATTTGCGGCCGCCGAAGATCGGCACCATGAACGAGTAGAAGATGCGCAGCGTGGCGCCCGACAGGCCGGGCAGCGCGGTCAGCCAGAACAGCTGGTTGGTGCTGTACTTGAAGCCGATATTGGGCAGGTTGACCACCACTACGCTCCACACCATCCACACGGCGAAGGCCAGCAGCAGGGCCGGAATCGAGATCCACAGATTGCGGTTGGCCGTGCTCTTGCCCAGGCTTTGCCAGAAGGCCGGCAGCTCAGGCTCCCAGGTTTGAATCAGGTATTTGCTCATGACGTTCTCCAAAGTAGGAATCAGGCAGCCTGGGCGGCGAGCATGCGCTCAGGCTTGAAGGAGTAATGCATCCACACGAGCGATACGCAGACGGTGCCGTAGAGCAGCATGAAGGCCGAGGAGCGCACGCCAATCAGGTCGACCAGGGCGCCGAACAGGATCGGCAGGATGAAGCCGCCAAGACCGCCAGCGAGGCCGACCACGCCGGAGACGGCGCCGATATTGGCCGAGAAGTCGTCGCTGATGAATTTGAAGACCGAGGCCTTGCCGATCGCCATGGCGATCCCGACGACAAACAGCAGCAGGGTGAACAGCATCGGCGGCAGGCCGACATGCAGGTTCATGTTGCCGTTGACGGTTTTCACCACCATGTCCGTCTGCGGGTAGGACAGCAGGAAGAAGCAGACCCAGCACACCCACATCACCCACCAGGTGGTTTTGTAGGCGCCGTATTTGTCCGAGATCCAGCCGCCGAGGGCGCGCAGCACACCGCCCGGCAGCGAGAAGCAGGCCGCCAGCAGGGCCGCGAATTTCATGTCGAAGCCGTACTCGCTGACGAAGTATTTGGTCATCCACAGGGCCAGGGCCACATAGCCGCCGAACACCACCGAGTAGTACTGGCAATAGCGCCAGACGCGCGGGTCCTTCAGCATGCTGAGCTGGGCGGCAAAGCTCTCTTTCGAGCCCGTCAGGTGTTCCGGGTTCGAAAAGCTGCCGAACCAGAACAGCACGGCCGTGCCGAGCATCATGGCGGCGTAGACCTTGGGCAGCATCTGCCAGCCGGCGGCGGCGATGATGCTCGGGGCCAGGAATTTGGTCAGGGCCGAGCCCGAGTTACCGGCGCCGAACACGCCCATGGCCAGACCACGGCGCTGCGGCGCAAACCAGCGCGCCACATACGGCGTGCCGACCGAGAAGGAGCCGCCGGCCAGGCCGACGAACAGGCCGAGCACGAGGAATTGCCAGTACTCGGTGGCATAGGCGATCAGGTAGATCGGCACGACGCAGATGAGCATCAGGCAAAAGAAGACGATGCGGCCGCCGAATTTATCGGTCCAGATGCCGAGCGGCACGCGCACCAGCGAGCCGCTGAGCACGGGCATGGCCGCCAGCAGGCCGAACTGGGTTTCGTTCAGGTGCAGGTTGTTCTTGATCGGGATGCCGAGCACGGCGAACATCATCCAGATCGCAAAGCAGATGGTGAAGGCGAAGGTGCTGCTGATCAGCACAGACATCGCTTGACGGGGGGCATTCACGGTGATTCTCCGAAGACTTTTTTGATGGCCTCAGATTACGCACCGGAAGCGAACGCCACTATTGGCCGGAGGGGTATTTGCGAAAGGCAATGGGGGGTGGGCGACTAGGTCATAAGGATGAGGCCGCGTCCCCGATTCGGCGGAGCGCCTGTCAATTCCGGATGAATCCGCTACACTCTCGGCCCATGCACTATCTCGCCCTCAAACACCTGCACATGAGCTGCGCCGGCCTCAGCCTGGCGCTCTTCGTCTACCGCGGCCTGTTGATGCTGCGCGCCTCGCCGCGCCTGCAGCAGAAGTGGCTGCGCATCCTGCCGCATGTGGTCGACACCACGCTGCTCGGCAGCGCGATCGCCCTGACGGTGACGATCGGCCAATACCCGTTCGTCAACGGCTGGCTGACGGCCAAGCTCGGCGCCCTGCTGCTGTACATCGTGCTCGGCACCATCGCCCTGAAACGCGGCAAGACCATGGCCACGCGGCGCAGCGCCTTCATCGCCGCGCTGGCCGTGTTCGCCTACATCGTGAGCGTGGCGATCAGCAAGCAGGCGCTCCCCATAACCTAGGTCAAGGAAATCGCAGGCCAGCTTGAGGCCTACTAGGTTTAGCGCCTAATCTCCCTTCACACACTAGATATCGTGGATGAAGGGAGAACAGATGGAAGCAGCACGGGGCACCCGGGTCGACGTTCAGAGCGCCGTCGACGAATACCTGCAGCGCCAGGACTGGCGCGTGAACGCGAACGCCAACCAGGGCTATTCGCTTGGCGGCCTGATCCTCAATGTGGCCGGCAAGGTGATCGCCAATTACTGGCTCGACCACGTCTATCCGCCCCTGGTCGGACGCGCCCACCGCGAAGCCGACCTCCACATCCACGACCTCGACATGCTGAGCGGCTATTGCGCCGGCTGGTCGCTGCGCGTGCTGCTGCAGGAAGGTCTGAACGGCGTGCCCGGCAAGATCGAAGCCGGCCCCGCGCGCCACCTGTCGAGCGCGGTCGGGCAGATCGTCAACTTCCTCGGCACCCTGCAGAACGAATGGGCCGGCGCCCAGGCCTTCAGCTCCTTCGACACCTATCTGGCCCCGTATGTGCGCAAGGACCGCCTCGCCTACGAGGACGTGCGCCAGTGCATGCAGGAGCTGATCTTCAATCTCAACGTGCCCTCGCGCTGGGGCACCCAGACCCCGTTCACCAACCTCACCTTCGACTGGACCTGTCCCGAGGACCTGCGCGCGCAGGTGCCCGTGATCGCCGGCGAGGAGCAGCCGTTCTGCTACGGCGAGCTGCAGGCCGAAATGGACCTGATCAACCGCGCCTACATCGACGTGATGATGAGCGGCGACGCCAAGGGCCGCGTGTTCACCTTCCCGATTCCGACCTATAACATCACGCCCGATTTCGACTGGATGAGTCCGAATGCCGAGCGCCTGTTCGAGATGACCGCGCGCTACGGCCTGCCCTATTTCCAGAACTTCCTCAATTCCGAGCTCAAGCCGAACATGATCCGCTCGATGTGCTGCCGCCTGCAGCTCGACCTGCGCGAGCTGCTCAAGCGCGGCAACGGCCTGTTCGGTTCAGCCGAGCAGACCGGTTCGATCGGCGTGGTGACCGTCAATTGCGCCCGCCTCGGCTACCAGTTCGCGCATGACGAGGCCGGCCTGTTCGCCCGCCTCGACCAGCTGCTCGACCTCGGGCGCGACAGCCTCGAAATCAAGCGCGCGCGCATCCAGGACCTGATGGACCAGGGCCTGTTCCCCTACACCAAGCGCTACCTCGGCACCCTGCGCAATCATTTCAGCACGCTCGGCGTGAACGGCATCAACGAGATGATCCGCAATTTCAGCGAAGGGCGCGACGACATCACCACCCCGGGCGGGCACGCGCTGGCCGTGCGCCTGCTCGACCACGTGCGCGCGCGCCTGCTGGCCTATCAGGACGAGACCGGCCACATGTACAACCTCGAAGCCACGCCAGCCGAAGGCACCACCTACCGCTTCGCGCGCGAGGACCGCAAGCGCTATCCGGCGATTCTGCAGGCCGGCACGCCCGAGATGCCCTACTACACCAATTCCTCGCAGCTGCCGGTCGGCTACACCGACGACCCCTTCGAGGCGCTCGAGATGCAGGACGAACTGCAGCGCAAGTACACGGGCGGCACCGTGCTGCACCTGTACATGAGCGAACCGCTGAGCAGCGCGCACAGCTGCCGCGCCCTACTGCAGCGCGCGCTCGGACGCTTCCGCCTGCCCTACGTGACCATCACCCCCACCTTCTCGATCTGCCCACGGCACGGCTATCTGGCCGGGCAGCACGAGTTCTGTCCCAAGTGCGACGAAGCCGCGCGCGCACGCCACCACACTGCAAGGAGCGAACATGCAAGACAACATTGAACTGCGCGAAGAAGAACGCCAGCGCTGCGAAATCTGGACCCGCGTGATGGGCTACCACCGGCCGCTGTCCTCGTTCAACACCGGCAAGCAGGGAGAGTTCCATGAGCGCCAGTATTTCACTGAAGAGCGAGCCCAGCAGCAAGCCCGCTAAGACCCTGCGCCTCGGTGGCGTGACCCCGTTTTCCGCCACCGACTATCCGGGCAAGCTGGCCGCCGTGCTGTTCGTGCAAGGCTGTCCATGGCGCTGCGGCTACTGCCACAATCCACATCTGCAGGCACGCACGGCGGCCAATCCGGTCGACTGGGCGCAGCTGAAAGCTTTTCTGGCGCGCCGCGTCGGCCTGGTCGACGCCGTCGTGTTCAGCGGCGGCGAGCCGACCATCGATCCGCGGCTGGCGGACGCGATGGCCGACGTGCGCGCGCTCGGTTTCGGCATCGGCCTGCACACCGCCTGCATCTACCCCGAGCGCCTGCGCCAGGTGCTGCCCCAGGTCGACTGGGTCGGCTTCGACGTAAAGGGCCCGTTTGCCGACTATGCGCGCATCACCGGCAGCGATGCCGGAGCCCAGGTGCGGGCGAGTGTCGAGACGATTATTGCCAGCGGCGTGGCGCACGAGTGCCGCACGACCACCCATCCCCAGCTGCACAGTCCAGCGATGCTGATGGCGCTGGCGCGCGAGCTGGCCAGCCTCGGCGTGCGCCACTACGCGCTGCAGCATCTGCGGCCGCAGGGATGTCCGAGCGCCCACTACCCGCCCGTCCCGAGCGACTACCCCGGCCCCGAGGCGCTGCGCGCCATCGCCGCCGAGTTCACCACCTTCACCCTGCGCCCCGCCTGACCATACTCCCAAGACAAATCGGGGTCAGACCCCAATTTCCCCGCCAGGCAATACTCCTCCCAATAACTTTCCACCCAAACAAATCGGGGTCAGACCCCAATTTGTCGGCGCGTCAAGTTGGGGGCCAAAATTTCCGCACGGGGAAATTGGGGTCTGACCCCGATTTTCCGCGTCTTGTTACCTGCCGGATAAATGGGGTCTGACCCCGATTTTGCTTAGGCGCAGGCGGGGGCGTGCAGGCGGCGCACGCCGGCAACGAAGCGGTCGAGCGTCGCGGAGACGGCGCCGTCGGCAATCATCACTTCGATCAGCTGGAATCGGCCGCGCCGCTGCCAGGCACGCTCGAGCGCGTCGCCCAGCGCGCGCCGCGTGTGCACGCGCTCGCCATCGCCGCCCAACGCGCGCGCGGCATCGGCGAAATGCCAGTCGCTCAGGCGGTTGAAGCCGGCCTGGGGCTCGAAGGCGCGCAGCATGCCCCAGCTGCAGTTGTTGAAGACGATGACGATCGGGTCGTAGCCGTAACGCTGGCAGTTGCCTAGCTCCCAGCCGGTCATCTGGAAGGCACCATCACCGACCAGCACCAGCGGGCGCTCGCCGCTGCTGGCCTGAATGCCGATCCCGGCCGGCACGCCATAGCCCATCGTCGCGTAGTAGCCGGGCGCCACCAGCGCGGTGTTGGCGATGTCGAGCGCGGTGAACAGGCAGTCGCCGACGTCGGACGCGATCGGCATGCGCCCGTGCCGCGCCATCAGGTCGTTGATGGCGCGCGCGATGTCGCTCGGCGATACCGGGCTGTCGTCCTGCACCAGGCCGCTCAGCGGCGCTGCCGGCTGGTGCGCGGTCGCCTCGCCGATCGGGGTGGCCTGGGCCAGCAGGCCGTCGACCAGGGCTTCCAGCGCGATCTGCGGATACACGTGGTAGCCCATCGCCACCTGGCCGTCGGTCGCAACCATGCACTTGTGCAGATTGATCTCCTGCTGCTGGGCGCCGAAATTGGTGTCGGACAGGATCACGCCGAGCATCAGCAGCGCGTCCGAGCCTTCGACCGCGGCCGTCACGGCCGGATCGCCGGCGCGCCCGAGGTAGGTGCCGAGCAGCGGCGCATCGGTCTCGGCCAGCAGGCCCTGGCCCATGAAGGTGCTGACCACCGGCACGCCGAGCAGGCGCGCCAGCCGGGCCACCTTGGCTTCAATGCCGTAGCGGCGGATTTCGACGCCGACCATCAGCAGCGGCGCACTGGCGCTGGCCAGGCGGGTCAGCACTTCGTCGACGCAGGCGGCGATGGCCGCATGGTCGGGCGTGGCCGGCGCATCGGGCGGCACGGCGCCGCAGGCCTGGTCGACCATGTCGCGCGGGATCTCGATATACACCGGGCGCGAGGCGCTGCGGCAGCGCTGCAGGGCGCGCGCGATCAGGGCCGGCGCGGTGTCGGGATCGTCGAGCACCACCTGGTCGCAGGTGATCTCGCGGAAGATCGCGGCCTGGGAATCGAGGTGCTTGACCTGGTGATGCAGCATCAGGCCGCTGCGCCGCTCGTGCCGCCCGGGCGCGCCCGACAGCACCACCAGCGGCACCTTCTCGGCATAGGCGGAGGCGACGGCATTGACCAGATTCAGGGCGCCAGCGCCATAGGTCGCGGCCACCACGCCGAGCCCGGCCCGGTAGCGCGCCGCGGCGTCGGCGGCAAACGCAATCGCCGGTTCGTGGCTGAGGGTGATCAGGGGCAGGATGCCCGCCGTTTCAATCTGGCGGAACAGTCCCAGGACGAAGTCGCCGGGGATACCGAAGACTTCGCGCGCACCGCGGTCGGCGAGTGCGCGCAGCAGGGCTTGGGAGAGATTCATGGTCTCGCTGGCTTGGCTGGAAAGGGCCGATGCTAGCGACTCCCTGCCCCGCTGGTCATTGACTCAGGTCAAGGAATTCCCGGCGTTCGGGCGGCGGCAGGCGTTCCAGCGTCAGGCTGCGCAGGTAGAGGCCGAGCAGGCGCCCATCGGCCGACTCGCCACGCGCCTTGGGCGACTGGGCGCGCGGATGGCGCAGCTCGAGGTGCAGCGGCCCGCGCAGATCGTCGGGCAGATTGATGCTGGCTTCGCTCAGGGCGAAGCTGCCGAGCGCGCGGCCATTGATCAGCACCTCGCTGCTGCGCTGGTCGCCGTAGTAGACGCCGCGCAGATGCAGGCGGTAGTGCCCGCCCGGCGCCAGTTCCGGCAGCGTAAGCAGACTGCGCGGCCCTTCGCTCCAAATGCCCTCGCCTTCCATCAGCGACCAGCCCGAGCCCAGCAACGGCTGGCCGCTCGGATCGCCCTGAGCAAAATGCCAGCACTGCACGACTTCGCTTTGCTGACCGCGTTCGCAATGGAACGGCGCATGCAGGTATTCCCAGCCGCGGTCGACGCGGCGCACGGCGCTGCCCTCGAGCCGAAATCCGGGCGGACAGAGGCCAGCCGGTCCGCTCGTCTGGCTGCTGTGGCGCAGCAGCTTGCGCAAATGGCCGTCCACGCGCCAGACGGCGAAGGCGTCCTCATTGATCGGGACGTTGCCGTCGCCGTGGCCGCTGCGCTCGTAGAAGATTTCGGGATCGGGGTTGTACCAGGCCGGGGCGCGCGCGAGCACACGCTGCGCCAGCGCGCCGTGGTGGGCATAGTCGCCCTTCTGACCATACCAGCCCTCGGCCCGCAGCACGACGGCCTGGGCGGCAAACAGCACGCCCAGCACGCACCAGGCGCGCGCGCGCGTCATCTGCGGCAGGGCCAGCAGCACGGCGGCCAGCAGCGGCATCGCCAGCCAGTAGGCGTAACGCGCCACCACCACGGCGCCGGAATTCCAGTTCAGGGCGGTCGCCTGGGGCACCGACATCACCAGCATCAGCGCCAGCATCAGGCCGCTCCAGGTCCAGCTCGCGCGGCGCGCCTCGCGACGCACGAGCAGCAGGCTCAGCACAAAGGCCAGGCCGACGCCGGGCAAGCACACCAGCATGCCCTGGCTCAGATCGAAGTACAGCGAATGCAGGCGGTTCCAGCTCAGCCATTCGGGCACGGTCGCATACTTGCCGGGAATGCTGGGCACGCCGATCATGATCTGGAACCACACGAACGGCAGCATGCCGAGGACGATGCCGGTCACGGCGCCCGCATAGTCGCGCCGCGACCAGGCGCGCACAGGCGGTCCCGGCGGCAGCCAGGCGGCCCAGCGCAGGCGCACCAGCTGGAGGAAAGGCGCCAGCGGCAGCAAGGCCAGCAGCGATGGCGTCTGAGCGGCGCCGATACCGGCCGCCAGCATCGCGGCGCCGACCGCGCCACGCAGCGCGGCCAGCACCGACAGCAGCACGCAGGCGGCGCTCATCACTTCGGTGCCGGTCCAGGCCAGGTAGAAGCTGGTGCCGCTGACAAAGAAGGCGAGCAGGCCGGCGTCGGCCCAGTCCGGCAGCTGGCGGGCAAGCCGGTGCGCCACCAGCAGCACACAGCCGAGGTTCACCAGCAGCAGCGACCACAGGGGATTGGCATGCATGGCGGCCAGCGGTCCCGCGAACGGAGCGGCGAACAGGGACAGCAGCCAGAAGTGGATGGCGTGGATGTGGCGGCCGTCAGACCAGGCATAGCCGGCCCAGCTCGTGGGTGCGGGCGTACCCAGCTTGGACAGCAGCGTCTGGTATGTTTCGGCCGGCGCATTCCAGCTGCCGAGCCAGGACCAGGGCTGGGCCACGAGCTGGCGGAAATCCTCGGGACTCAGCACGGGGCTGGCGTGATGCGCCCAGGCCAGGGCCATCATCAGGTATTCGCCGCCGTCGCCGGCCAGGCGCTGCTCGCGTCCGAGCACGGCAGCGGCCAGCGTCACCAGCAAGGCCGCCAGCAGTCCGGGACGCGCCCTCATGCAGGCCAGCTCGCCAGCAGCAGGCAGGCCAGGGCCGTCAGGCCGAGCCAGCGGCTGGCGCGGTCGCGCACGGCGTAGACGATCGGGTCGTCATGCAGGCGGCCGCGGTGGGCCAGCCACCACGAGCGGTTGAACCAGTACATCAGCACCAGGGCCACGCCCCACAGCCAGTAGGGCGAAGGATAGAGCGGGCCGACATCGCGCGAATTGATGTACAAAATCAGCACCAGCACGGCCAGGTAGCCGGCCGCATTGCCCTGCACCGCCACCAGCGACAGGTCGTCGGTCTGGTAGCCGCGCCCGCGCGCTTCGGCGCCTTCGCGCTGCTGCAGGTCGATCAGTTCGGTGTAGCGTTTCAGGCAGGCCAGGCTGAGGAAGGCAAACATCGAGAAGCACAGCAGCCAGACCGAGGGCAGGATCGCGCAGGCGGCCGCACCGGCCAGCACGCGCAGCGTGTACAGCGCGGCCAGCCACAGCACGTCGAGAATCGCAATGCGCTTCAGGCCCAGCGAATACAGGCTGGTCATCAGGCCGTACAGGGCCAGCACCAGTCCGAAACGCCAGGGCAGCAGACTGGCCACCACCGCCGCGGCGCCGACCAGCAGGGCCGCCACGCGCAGGCCCTGGTCGGCACGCAGCAGCCCGGCCGCGAACGGACGCTGGCGCTTGCGCGGATGGTGGCGATCGTGCTCGACGTCGAGCAGATCGTTGAGCAGATACACGGCAGAGGCGCACAGGCCGAACGCCAGGCTGGCCAGCAGGGCCTGGCCCCACAGGCGCGGATCGGCGCTGTGGGCGGCCAGCAGCGGCAGGAACACCAGCAGATTCTTCACCCACTGGTGCACACGCAATGCGCGCAGCCAGACGCGCCAGCCGGCGCGCGGCGCCGCCAGCGTGGCCAGCGGGGCCGTCTGCAGCTGACCCGCGCCGGGACCGACCAGCACGGCGCCGGCGGCACTGTTCAAGGCCGGCAGATCGCAGCCGCCATGGCCGAGGAAGTCATAGCCGCCGGCGCCATAGCGCGCCACCAGGGCGGCGCTGCGCGCATCGGCATCGCCGGCCGGCAAGTGCAGCACGGCATCGAACAAGGCCAGATGACGGGCCACGCGCTGCACGAAGCTGTCGCGCGCATGGGAGGCCAGCACGAGGCGGCGGCCAGCGGCGTGCTGGGCGCGCAGCCAGTCGAGCACGGGCGCATTCCAGGGCAGATTGGCCGGATCGGGCTCGCCCTCCTCCGCCACGGCCTCGCCCAGACCGAGCGCGGCCAGCGGCGCGCCGACCCAGCGCCGCGCGCGCCCTTCGGCGGCCAGATCGCAGGCCAGCAGGGCGCGGTCGAGGTCGACCACCAGCGGTCGTTGCAGGCTGTCCATCTCAGCGCGTTCCGATCAGGTAGATGCCGGCCAGCAGCAGCACGATGCCGCCGAGCGCGCGCAGACCGAGCTGCTCGCCCAGCCACAGCCAGCTGGCGCTGACGGTGACCAGCAGGGCCAGCGACGTCATCACCGGATAAGCCAGGCTGGCCGGCAGCTCGCGCAGGGCGAAGCCATAGGCCAGAAAGCCGAGGCCATAGGCGCCAAGCGCGGCGCCCGGCAGCAGCCAGGGGCCGATCAGCGCGGGCAAACGGGCGGCAAACAGCCCACTGCCGGCGCAGCGCAAAAGCAGGGTGGCGGCAGCACTGGCAAGCGCTGCAAAGAAGAGTGCAAAAACAGCCATGGTGGGAGGAACGCGGACGCGGTGGCCACCATGCTACGCGATGTCGAGACCGCTATTTGTCGCGAGTTTGTCGGGTGTTCCAGACAGACCAGCGACAAATCGGCGGCAGGATGGCCGGATTGATCGAACCAGCGATCATACTATAAAGACAATTTTTAATTCTCACCAATTCACACCTTGCCGATCGGCACGATGCGATAGGCGCAGCGGCGCGCACCGGCCAGGATATGCTCGCGCCGCTCGACCGTGCAGCCCGGACCGAGCACGCGCTGGAACAGGGCCAGCTCGGAGCGGCACAGGTCCTGGCAGCTGCGCGCGGCCGCGCAGATCGGGCAGTGGTTCTCGAGCAGCAGCAGGCTGCCGTCCTCGTCCGTGCGGGTTTCGGCCATATAGCCTTCGCCCGCGCGCAAGCTGGCCAGGCGCCCGACCCGCTCCTCCAGATCGGCGGCCCCGGCCAGCGCAGCCGCGTACTGGGCGGCGGCCGTGCGTTCGCGCGCATCGATCAGCTGCTGCAGTCCGGCCGCGCCGAAGACGGCGCGCAGCTGCTCGAGCAGTTGCAGGCTGAGGTCGGCATGGCGGTCGGGAAAGCGCGCATCGCCGGCGGCCGTCAGCGACCAGCGCCGCGCCGGCCGGCCGACGCCCTCGGCGCTGTCCTGATGGCGCGCCAGGCCCGCCTGCTCGGCCTGTTCGAGCTGGCGCCGTGCGCCCATCGAGCTGATGCCCATCGCCGTGCCCACTTCCTGGGCCGTGGCGGCCCCGCGCATCTTCAGGTGCAACAGGATGCGCTCGAAGGTGCTCATACGGGCACCCGCTCGGCCTGCAGCTCGGCGTCCCAGCGCAGGAAGCGCCAGCCCGACCAGGCCGTCAGCACGGCGCCGGCCGCCAGAATCAGGCGGGTGTCGAGCAGGGTCAGCACCGAACCGGCCAGAGCCATGAGGATATTGGCCAGGCAGAAGCAGAAGGACAGCAGGCCCATCACCGCGCCCTGCCCGTGCATGCCGAAGCGCTCCGAACTCCAGGCCGGCACCACGCCGTTGAAGAGGGCATGCGGGACCCCGAACGCGGCAATCGCGCACAGGCCGATCAGCAGATTGCCGCCCGCCACCGCCAGTACAGCCGCCGTCACCAGAAACGCCATCCAGGCCGCGCGCCGCAGCGGCGCCGTGCGGCTCTCGCGCCCGGCCAGCAGGGCCGAGGTCAGGGTCATCACCGCGCACATCATGGCCGTGGCCCAGGCGATCGCGCGCGCATCGAAGCCGCCGACCTCCACCAGCCAGAGCGGATAGAACTCGTAGAAGCCGGTCACGCCGCAAAAGTAAGCGAGCTGGGCGATGAACAGGGTGCGCAGCGAGCTGTGCTGGAGCAGATTCAGCGCATGTTGCTGGCGCGCGACGTCCCACCAACTCGGCCCACTCTTCCCCGCCGACTCCGCGGCCGGCAGCACCCAGGCCACGAGCCCGGCCAGCAGCACCAGGGCCACCACCGCGCACCAGAAGGGCACGGTAATCCCAAAGCCGAGGGTCAGCCCGGCCAGCAAGGGCCCGGCCAGCCAGCCCAGATAGAAAGCGCCATTGAGCCAGGCAAAGGCGCGGCTGCGCAGGCTGCCATCGAGCTGGTCGGCCAGCAGAGCCCGCGCGACCGAACCATTGCCTTCGAGCAGACCCGTGACAAAGCGCGCCAGCACAAACAGCGGATAGGACTGCAGCACCAGGGCAAACGCCGTCAGCGCATGGCCAGCGGCCGCACCGAGCGCCGTGCCGAGCAGGATCTGGCGGCGGCCATAGCGGTCCGACAGCGGCCCGATCACGGCCGAACCGATCAGCAGGCCGATCGGATTGATGGTCAGGGCAATGCCGAACAACAGCTTGGGCGGCAGGCCGAGAAAATGGTTGAGGGAGTTGGCCGCATCGGCCGCGAACAGCGGCGGCAGAATCGGATACGGCAGGGCCGCGCCGACGGTCGAGAGCAGGGCCAGCAGGCAGGCCGTGGCCGTCAGAAGGTAGGGATGCTGAGTCATGCCGCGAGTCTAGACCGGCCCGGGCAATAAGTAAACAAATTACTTTATTAATAGCCCATTGCGCGCCGACGCCCTTGCTCCGCCGACAAATCGGGGTCTGACCCCATTTTTTCTTGGCGCAAATAAAAAGGCGGCCCGCAGGCCGCCCTTCTTGGGTGCTGGTGCGCTCAGTCGAGCTTCCAGGCGTAGTCGACCTTGGTCCAGGTCTGGGCCGGCGCACCGTCCTTCGAACCGGGCTTGAACTTGCACGCGGACAGACCCTTCTGGGCTGCCTTGTCCAGGTTCTTGAAACCGCTGGTCTTGTCGACCTTGGCTTCGGCCACGCTGCCGTCGGCATTGACCAGGATGGACAGCGACACCGTCCCCTGCTCCTCGTTCACGAGCGAGGCCTTCGGATAATCAATCTTGCAGGACTTCGGATCAAACTGGGCCGGCACCTCGGCAGCCAGCACAGCATTCGCCATGCCTGCCAGCATCAGGCCACACCACAGTTGACGCAGTGCGTTTTTCGTCGACATTCTACTTCCCCAAAAAAAAGATCAGCCCGTTGGTCTTCGTGCTCAGAGCTTCCAGACGTACTCGACTTTCGTCCAGGTCTGGGCCGGCGCGCCATCCTTCGTTCCGGGCTTGAACTTGCAGGCGCCAATCATCTTCACGGTGGCTTTGTCCAGGGTCTTGAAGCCACTCGACTTCTCGATCTTGGAATCGGCCACCGAGCCATCCGGATTTACCAGAAACGACATGCCGACTTCGCCCTGCTCCTCGTTCATCAACGAGGCCTTGGGATACTCAACCTTGCAATTCTTCTGGTCCAATTGGGCCGGCGTTTCCGCGGCATGCACCAGGGTCGTTGCGGCCAGCAGGGTCGAGGCGGCAGCAATACGGAACTTCATCATCAGAATTCTTCCCATTCATCTGCGGCCGGGGCGGGGGCCGGTTTTTCCTTCTTCGGGGCCGGGGTCTTCAGGGCCGGCTTGGCGGCCTTGACCGGCAGCTTCTCGGCGCTGGCGGCGGCCGGCGGCGCCGACACGATCACCGGGGCCGGGGCCACATACGCCTGCTCGCCTTCCTGCAGCTTGAAGATCGAGACCACGCGCGCCAATTCATTGGCCTGGTCCTGCAGCGACTGGGCGGCGGCGGCGGCTTCTTCCACCAGGGCCGCGTTCTGCTGCGTCATGCTGTCCATTTCGATGATCGACAGGTTTACCTGTTCGATGCCGGCGCTCTGCTCCTGCGAGGCGCTGGCGATTTCGCTCATGATGTCGGTCACGCGTTTGACCGAGGACACCACTTCGTTCATCGTCACGCCGGCCTGGCCGACCAGCTTGGAACCGCGCTCGACTTTTTCGGCCGAGTCGCCGATCAGGGTCTTGATTTCCTTGGCGGCAGCGGCCGAGCGCTGGGCCAGATTACGCACTTCCGAGGCCACCACGGCAAAACCACGGCCCTGCTCGCCAGCACGGGCGGCTTCCACCGCGGCATTGAGCGCCAGGATATTGGTCTGGAAGGCGATGCCATCGATCACGCCGATGATGTCCACGATCTTATTGGCCGACTCGTTGATCGAGCCCATGGTTTCCACCACCTGGGACACCACCTCGCCGCCCTTGCGTGCCACATCCGAGGCGTTCGCGGCCAGCATATTGGCTTCGCGCGCGTTATCGGCGTTCTGCTTCACGGTCGAGGTCAGTTCTTCCATCGCCGAGGCGGTCTTCTCGAGCGCCGAGGCCTGCATTTCGGTACGCGAGGACAGGTCGATGTTACCAGCCGCGATTTCACGCGAGGCCGTGCCGATCGTCTCGGTACCGCCGCGCACCTGGGCCACGATCGACACCAGCGAGTCGCGCATCGACTTCATCTCGGACAGCAGCGAACCGTTCTCGGCCTTCTCGGTATCGATGTAGATCGACAGGTCGCCGTGCGAGATCGAGCCGGCGATTTCGGCCGTGTACTCGGGCTCGCCGCCGAGCTGCTTGAGCAGGCTGCGCGTGATCACGGTGGCAGCACCCAGACCCATCAGCACGGCGACGACGCCGAGGATGATCATGGTGTTGCGCGCATTCTTGTAGGCTTCCTCGGCGTCGACCTTGGACTGCGAAGACAGCTTGTCTTCGGTCGCGGCCAACTGGTCGAGCGCTTCCAGCCACTTGGTCTGGAAGGGTTTGATTTCCTTGCGGTAGATGCGCATCGCATCATCGGGCTTGGCGGCCAGCCAGGCTTCGGAGGCCTTGGGCACGGCGGCCATGGCGGCGGCGTCGTTTTCCTTGACCACCTGCAGCAGTGCGTTTTCCTGCGAGGTGCCATACTTGCCGAACAGGGCCGTCAGGTCCTTGTTCAGGGCGTCGTAGGCGGCGTCCTTCTCTTTGATCTTGGCCAGTTCGCCAGCGATCGCGTCCACGTCCGTCAGCAGGGTCAGCTGCTTGAGGGCCAGGATGCGCTCACTCACATTGGTGCGCATGTCCAGCACCTTGCGGGTGGCGACGTTATTGACTTCGACGACACGGACCAGGCGGTCCTCGATCCCGCCCATCTGGACGATGCCGACGAAGGTCACCACGACCAGCAGGACCAGCACCAGTGCGAAGCCGAGCGCCAGGCGGGTGCCGACTTTCATAGAAGTTAAATTCATGTGATCTCTTTTACTCAACGCTGTTGACGAACCACCCCGGTCTGACCCCGGGCTCCTACCCCGCCCGCACTCACTCTGCGTTGCCAAAAAATCAAAGGCCCGGAAAAGAGTGCTTGAGCTTGGATTATATTCCCCTGATTTGCCTTGAGGCAAGCAAAGCTACGGGGATTCTCACCAATTTTCAACTTTCACACGAACAATACCAAATGCCAAACAAATTAGCTATTGAAGCAACAATATTGACTGGGGTCTACGCTACAGCGAGGCCGATCGTGTTGAGAATCTGACGCATATCATTACTAGCGAGCAATTTCGCATCCGACAACTGGCGGCGGAAATGGCGCGCACCCGGCAGGCCCGCGTACAGACCCAGCATGTGGCGCGTCATCGTCCCCAGGCGCAGGCCGCGCCGGCCCTCGTCCGAAGCCAGCTGGGCGTCCAGATAGGGCAGCATGGCCGCCAGCACCTGTTCGCGCGTCGGCACGGCGTGCGCGTCGCCGTAGAAGCGCGCGTCGACCTCGGCCAGCAGCCAGGGATTGTGGTAGGCCTCGCGCCCGATCATCACCCCGTCCACATGGGCCAGATGGCGGTCCACCTCGTCGAGCGTCTTGACGCCGCCGTTGATGATGATTTCGAGCGCGGGAAAATCGCGCTTGAGCTGATAGGCCACTTCGTACTTGAGCGGCGGGATCTCGCGGTTTTCTTTGGGCGACAGGCCCTTGAGGATGGCATTGCGCGCGTGCACGGTGAAACTGCGGCAGCCGGCCGCCGCCACGGTGCCGACAAAATCGCGCACGAAGCTGTAGTCCTCGATCTGGTCGATGCCGATCCGGTGCTTGACCGTGACCTCGATGCTGACCGCATCGCGCATGGCTTTCACGCAGTCGGCCACCAGCTGGGGCTCGGCCATCAGGCAGGCGCCAAACGCGCCCTTCTGCACGCGCTCGGACGGGCAGCCGCAGTTCAGATTGATTTCGTCATAGCCCCATTGTTCGCCCAGGCGGGCGCTGGTGGCCAGATCGGCCGGATCGCTGCCGCCCAGCTGCAGGGCGACCGGATGCTCGGCCTCGTGATAGCGCAGGTGGCGCGCCACATCGCCATGCACGAGCGCACCGGTGGTCACCATCTCTGTGTAGAGCCAGGTGTGGCGCGAAATGAGGCGATGGAAATAGCGGCAGTGGCGGTCGGTCCAGTCCATCATGGGCGCGACCGACACCCGGCGTTTGGGAAGCGTCTTCATGTGCGGACAGGCGGGCGCGCGCACGGCGGCCCGCCAGGCGGAATTACGCGCCTTCGCGCGCGTTGCGCTTGCGCTCGTGCTCTTTCAGGAAGCGCTTGCGCAGACGGATGCTCTTCGGCGTGATTTCGACCAGCTCGTCGTCCTCGATGAATTCGACCGCGTATTCGAGCGACAGCTGAATCGGCGGCACCAGGCGCACGGCTTCGTCGGTACCCGAGGCGCGCACGTTGGTCAGCTGCTTGCCCTTGATCGGGTTGACCACGAGGTCGTTGTCGCGCGAGTGGATGCCGATGATCATGCCCTCGTAGACCGGGGTGTTGTGCTCGACGAACATGCGGCCGCGGTCCTGCAGCTTCCACAGCGCATAGGCGACGGCGGTGCCGTCTTCCTGCGAGATCAGCACGCCATTGCGGCGGCCGGCCAGTTCACCCTTGCTGGTATCGACGGCCGCGTATTCGTCGAACACGTGGCTCATCAGGCCGGTGCCGCGCGTGAGCGTCATGAACTCGCCCTGGAAGCCGATCAGGCCGCGGGCCGGAATGCGGTACTCGAGGCGCACGCGGCCCTTGCCGTCCGATTCCATGTTCTGCAGGTCGCCGCGGCGGCGGCCCAGTTCTTCCATCACGGCGCCCTGGTTGGCTTCCTCGACGTCGACGGTCAGGTTTTCATACGGCTCGTGGCGCACGCCATCGATCATCTTGAACACCACGCGCGGACGCGACACGGCCAGTTCAAAGCCTTCACGTCGCATGTTCTCAAGCAGAATCGTCAGGTGCAGTTCGCCGCGGCCCGAGACTTCGAAAATCGTGTCGTCGTCGGTCGGGGCCACGCGCAGGGCCACGTTCGATTTGAGTTCGCGCTCGAGGCGCTCGCGCAGCTGGCGGCTGGTGACGAACTTGCCTTCGCGCCCGGCCAGGGGCGAGGTGTTGACCATGAAGTTCATGGTCAGGGTCGGCTCGTCGACGGTCAGCATCGGCAGCGGGTCCGGGGTGTCCGGGGCGCACACGGTCGAGCCGATGCCGACTTCTTCGATACCGTTGATCAGCACGATGTCGCCGGCTTCGGCTTCGTCGACGATGATGCGGTCCAGGCCCTTGAACTTCAGCACCTGGTTGATGCGGCCCTTGATCGGGGTCGAGTCGGGGCCGTTCAGGATGATCACGTCCTGCAGGGCGCGCGCACGGCCGCGCTTGATACGGCCGATACCGATCTTGCCGACATAGGAGGAATAGTCGAGCGAGGAAATCTGCAGCTGCAGCGGGCCGTCCGGATCATCGTCGCGCACCGGCACGTGCTGGAGGATGGCGTCGAACAGGGGCTTCATGTCGCCTTCGCGCACATTCGCGTCGAGCGAGGCATAGCCGTTCAGGGCCGAGGCGTAGACGACCGGGAAGTCGAGCTGCTCGTCGGTGGCGCCGAGCTTGTCGAACAGTTCGAAGGTCTGGTTGATCACCCACTCCGGACGCGCGCCCGGACGGTCGATCTTGTTGATCACGACGATGGGCTTGAGGCCCTGGGCCAGCGCCTTGCGCGTCACGAAACGCGTCTGCGGCATCGGGCCTTCCTGGGCGTCGACCAGCAGCAGCACCGAGTCGACCATCGACAGCACGCGCTCGACCTCGCCGCCGAAGTCGGCGTGGCCCGGGGTGTCGACGATATTGATGTGGGTGCCTTCGTATTCGACCGCGCAGTTCTTGGCCAGAATGGTAATGCCGCGTTCCTTCTCGAGGTCGTTCGAGTCCATGACGCGGTTTTCCACCTGCTGGTTTTCACGGAAGGTGCCGGACTGACGCAGCAGCTTGTCGACGAGCGTGGTCTTGCCGTGGTCAACGTGGGCGATGATGGCGATGTTGCGCAAAGCGCGTTTGGTATTGGACATGGTCGTAATCGGAAGCGAGGAAGGCGGGCGCGGCAGCGCGCCGCGAAATCTGTAACCCACGATTATAGCACGCCTTACCCCAATCCCAACATGACCGGGTGATGACCGTGCAAATCGGGCCGCGCGCGCGGCTCAGACGGGGTCGGGCGGGCGGGCGATCAGGCGCTCGGGCGCGAGGATGCTGTACTCGCCCAGCAGGCCGGTGCCGAGCAGCTGCGCGCCATGGTAGACGCGCACCCTGCCCTGCGTGGCCGGGAGCGCGATGGCCGGGGCCTTGCCCAGGGCCAGGCGCTGGCCATGCAGGAAGCGGCGCGCATGCTCGTCATCGAGCTGCAGGGCGGGAAAGGTGCTGAGCAGCGCATCGACCGGGGCCAGCAGGCTGTGCGGTGCGGCGCTGGCGCGCAAGGCCTCGAGCGTGACGGCGCCGTCCAGCGTCAGCGCACCGACGCCGGTGCGGCGCAGGCTCTGCAGATGGGCGCCGCAGCCGAGCGCGGCGCCGATGTCTTCACCGAGCACGCGGATATAGGTGCCCTTCGAGCAGGTCACGCGCAGGCGCAGCAGCGGCGCGTCGTAGCCGAGCAGGGTGAGCGCATGGATGGTGACCGGACGCGCCTCGCGTTCCAGCGTGATGCCGGCGCGCGCGTATTCGTACAGGGCCTTGCCGTCGCGCTTGAGGGCTGAATACATCGGCGGCACCTGCAGAATCGGTCCGCGAAAACGCGCCAGCACGGCCGCAATCTGGGCCTCGTCGACCTGCACCGGGGCCTCGGCCACGCGCTCGCCTTCGGTGTCGCCGGTGGTCGTCGTGACACCCAGGTGCACCGTCGTTTCATAGGTCTTGTCGGCTTCCAGCAAGTCCTGCGAGAACTTGGTCGCCTCGCCGAAGCACAGCGGCAGCAGGCCGGTGGCGAAGGGGTCGAGCGTGCCCGTGTGGCCAGCCTTCTTGGCATTGAGGATGCGCTTGGCCTGAATCAGGGCGTCGTTACTGCTCAGACCTTCCGGTTTGTCGAGCAGCAGAACGCCGTCGACCAGGGCGCGCGGCTTACGCGTCAGGCTCAAGATCGTCCTTGGCGCGGGTGGCGTTGGCCTCGTCGATCAGACGCGACATTTCCATGCCGCGCGCGGTCGAGGTGTCGTGCACGAAATGCAGCTGCGGCAGCGTGTGGATATGCAGGCGCTTGCCGAGCTGATTGCGCAGATAGCCGGCCGACTTGGCCAGGCCCTGCAGGCATTGCTCGATCGCCGCCGGGTCGTCCTTCAGGGTGGTGAAGAACACCTTGGCGTGCGCGTAGTCGGGCGTGAGCTGGACTTCGGAAATCGTGATCATGCCGACGCGCGGGTCCTTCAGCTCAAAAGCGATGAGCTCGGACAGATCGCGCTGGATCTGATCCGCGACGCGCAGGCCGCGCGCCGGGATCGTTTTACTGTGCTTGACCATAGACCCTTACAGCGTACGGGCGATTTCCTGGACTTCGAACACTTCCAGCGTGTCGCCCACCTGGATGTCGTTGTAGCCCTTGAGCGACAGACCGCACTCGAAGCCGGCGCGCACTTCCTTGGCGTCGTCCTTGAAGCGTTTGAGCGAGTCGATCTCGCCGGTCCAGACCACGATGTTGTTGCGCAGCAGGCGCACCGAGGAGGTCCGCTTGACCACGCCATCGGTGACCAGACAGCCGGCGATCGCGCCCACTTTCGACACCAGGATGACCTGACGGATTTCGACCTGGCCCGTGACCTGCTCGCGCTTCTCGGGCGCCAGCATGCCGGACATGGCCGCTTTCACATCTTCGATCGCGTCGTAGATGATGTTGTAGTAGCGGATGTCGACGCCATTGGCTTCGGCCAGACGGCGCGCCTGGGCATCGGCGCGCGCATTGAAGCCGATGATGACGGCCTTCGAGGCCACCGCCAGGTTGACGTCCGATTCCGAAATGCCGCCCACGGCCGCGTGCACGATCTGCACCCGCACTTCCGAGGTCGACAGTTTCTGCATCGAGCCGACCAGCGCTTCCTGCGAACCCTGGACATCGGTCTTGATGATGAGGGGCAGGTTCTTGACTTCGCCTTCGGCCATCTGCTCGAACATGTTCTCGAGCTTGGCGGCCTGCTGCTTGGCCAGTTTGACGTCGCGGAATTTACCCTGACGGAACAGGGCGATTTCACGCGCCTTGCGTTCGTCGGCCATGACCATCGCTTCTTCACCGGCGGCCGGGACTTCGGTCAGACCCTGGATCTCGACCGGAATCGAGGGGCCGGCTTCGCTGATCGCCTTGCCGTTTTCGTCCAGCATGGCGCGCACGCGGCCATACGAGGAACCGGCCAGCACCACGTCGCCGCGCTTGAGCGTACCGCTCTGCACGAGGATGGTGGCAACCGGGCCGCGGCCCTTGTCGAGACGGGCTTCGACCACCAGGCCGCGCGCCGGCGCTTCGACCGGGGCGGTCAGCTCCAGCACTTCGGCCTGCAGCAGCACGTTTTCGAGCAGGGAGTCGATGCCCATGCCGGTCTTGGCCGACACCGGCACGAACGGCGATTCACCACCGTAGGCTTCCGGCACCACGTGCTCGTTGATCAGTTCCTGGGTCACGCGTTCGACGTTGGCGCCCGGCTTGTCCATCTTGTTGATGGCCACCACCAGGGGCACGCCGGCCGCTTTCGCGTGGGCGATCGCCTCCTTGGTTTGCGGCATCACGCCGTCGTCGCCGGCCACCACCAGAATCACGATGTCGGTGGCCTTGGCGCCGCGCGCACGCATGGCCGTGAAGGCCTCGTGACCCGGGGTGTCGAGGAAGGTGATGATGCCGCGCGGCGTATCGACGTGGTAGGCGCCGATGTGCTGGGTAATGCCACCGGCTTCACCGGCGGCGACCTTAGCGCGCCGGATGTAGTCGAGCAGCGAGGTCTTACCATGGTCGACGTGACCCATGACCGTGACCACCGGGGCGCGCGGCAGCGACTCGAAGTGCGCGTGCTCGCCCTGATCGGCCAGGATGGCTTCCGGATCGTCGGCCTCGGCGGCGTGGGCCTTGTGGCCCATTTCCTCGACCACGATCATGGCCGTTTCCTGGTCGAGCACCTGGTTGATCGTGCACATCTGGCCGAGCTTCATCAGCTGTTTGATGACCTCGGAGGCCTTGACCGACATCTTGTGGGCCAGTTCGGCCACGGTGATGGTTTCCGGCACATAGACTTCCTTGATCACGGCCTCGGTCGGCACCTGGAAGTTCGATTCGCGGTCGTCATGGTGGCCGCCGCGGCGGCTCTTGCCGCCACTGCGCCAGCCGTCGCGGCCGCCGGTCGCGGCCGGGCTGTTGCCACGGCCTTTGCTCGGACCGCCAGCACCGCGCTTATTGCGCTCGTCCTGCCAGGTCGAAGACACATTGGCCGACTTGATCGATTTCTTGTCGCCCTTCTTGTCGTCTTTCTTGTCGGCGCCGGCGGCCGGTTTCTTGTCGGCCGGCTTGTGCAGCGTGCCTTCGGCCGATTTCGGCTTGGCGGCCGGGGCGGCGGTCGGAGCGGCGGTCGGCTCGGGCGCCTTCATCACGCGGCGCGGGGCGTTCATCATGGCCTTGATCTGGGCCACTTCGTCGGCCACGGCCTGGCGTGCGCGCTCGGTGGCGGCGGCGCGGTCGGCCGCTTCCTTGGCGGCCAGCTCGGCGGCGCGCTTGGCGTCTTCGGCTTCGGCCTTCTTGCGCGACTCGTCCTCGGCCTTGTCGGCGTGGGCAGCGGCGGCCTCGGCTTCACGCTTGGCCTGCTCTTCGCTGCGGCGCTTGGCTTCGAGTTCGGCCTGACGGGCCTGCTCGGCCTTCTCGGCTTCGAGCTTGGCCAGACGCTCCTGTTTTTCTTTCAGTTCGGCTTCCTGACGGGCGATCAGTTCAGCCTGGCGGCGCGCTTCTTCCTCGCGCCGGGCCTGTTCGGCCGGGTCGACCACGGGCGCGGCGGCCGGGGCCGGCGCGGGGGCGCTGGCGACCAGATCGTCACGCTGGACGAAGGTGCGCTTCTTGCGCACTTCCACCTGGATCGTGCGCGACTTGCCGGTGGCATCGGCCTGCTTGATCTCGGTGGTTTCCTTGCGCGTCAGCGTGATCTTCTTCTTTTCCGCCGGTTCGCCGCTGCCGTGCGAACGGCGCAGATGGTCGAGCAGCTTTTCCTTATCTTCTTTCGACAAGGGATCCGACGCCGAACTCTTGTCGACGCCGGCCGAGCGCAGCTGAGCTAGCAGCACGTCGGGCGGCATCTTCAGTTCGGTGGCAAATTGGGCTACGTTGTTACTCGCCATGCAAATCCTCTTTTCTCGTGTCGAATCAGATGAAGTAATGTCTGCTTAGGCCTTGGCGGTGTCCACCAGGCTCCAGGCCTTGGCTTGCAGGCCCTTCGCGCGATCGTCGTATTTTGCGTCGATCAGCTTCATCTCATCGTCGGTCACATCATTAAATTCATTGTTGATCAAGTCGCGCGCACGGTCCGTGGACAGGGCCAGGATCGCGCCGAACTCGTCATAGGCCAGGCCCGCGAAGGCGGCCAGGGTCTTGATGCCGGCCAGGCCCAGCTTGCCCGCCGTGGCGCGGTCCATGCCGTCCAGGTTGGCCAGGGCCTCGTCCATGCCTTCCAGCCCCTCTTCCGAGGCGATCGCCTCGGTCACCAGGGCATCGCGGGCGCGGGTGCGCAGCTCGTTGACGGTGTCTTCGTCGAAGGCTTCGATGTCGAGCATCTCGGAGATCGGCACATAGGCGATTTCCTCGAGGCTGGCAAAGCCCTCGTCGACGAGGATGTCGGCCACTTCCTGGTCGACATCGAGTTTTTCCATGAACAGGGCGCGCGTGGCGGCCGTTTCCTGGGCCAGCTTGTCGGCCGATTCCTCGGCCGTCATGATGTTGATCTTCCAGCCCGTCAGTTCCGAGGCCAGACGCACGTTCTGGCCCGAGCGGCCGATCGCGATCGCCAGGTTCTCTTCATCCACCACCACGTCCATCGCGTGCTTGTCTTCATCGACCATGATCGAGGACACATTGGCCGGGGCCAGCGCGCCGATCACGAACTGGGCCGGGTCTTCCGACCACAGCACGATGTCCACGCGTTCGCCGCCGAGTTCGCCGGTCACGGCCTGCACGCGCGAGCCGCGCATGCCGACGCAGGTGCCGATCGGATCGATGCGCTTGTCGGCCGTGTAGACGGCGATCTTGGCGCGCACGCCCGGGTCGCGGGCGGCCGATTTAATCTCGAGCAGGCCCTGTTCGATCTCGGGCACTTCCAGTTCGAACAGCTTGGCGATGAAGTCCGGCGCCGTGCGCGACAGGATCACCTGCGGGCCGCGCACATTGCGGTCGACGCGCAGAATGAAGGCGCGCACGCGGTCGCCGATCCGCAGATTCTCTTTCGGGATCATCTGGTCGCGCGGCAGACGCGCTTCGATCTTGCCCGATTCGACGATGGCGTCACCGCGCTCCATGCGCTTGATGGTGCCGGTCACGAGGGCGTCGCCGCGGTCGAGGAAGTCCTGCAGGATCTGCTCGCGTTCGGCATCGCGCACGCGCTGCAGCACGACCTGCTTGGTGTCCTGGGCGAAGCGGCGGCCGAATTCGACCGACTCGATCGGCTCTTCGATGTACTCGTCGACTTCGATATCGGGAATCTGTTCCTTGGCTTCGAACAGCAGGATTTCCTGGTCGGGCAGCTGCAGACCGGCCTCGTCCGGCACGACGTGCCAGCGGCGGAAGGATTCAAACTCGCCCGTCTCACGGTCGATCGACACGCGGATGTCCACATCGCCTTCGTAGCGTTTTTTCGTGGCTTGCGCCAGCGCGAATTCGAGCGCACCGAAAACGACTTCTTTGTCGACGTTTTTCTCGCGCGCCAGCGCATCAACCAATAACAATACTTCGCGACTCATGCTTTGCGACTCCCAAATGTCACCTGCGGAACCAGGCGTGCCTTATCTACATCGGCCAGCGTGAAATTCAACACTGCCGGACCATCTTTACCTTCAAATTCCAAACCCAGAGTCTCGCCTTCCGGCTCCTGCAAGATGCCGGTGAAGGACTTGCGGTTCGCCGCGGCGGCCATCGGCATGCGCAGCTTCACCACCGCTTCACAGCCGGCGAACCGCACATAATCGGACAGCTTCTTCAGCGGCCGGTCGAGGCCGGGCGAGGACACTTCCAGGCGCTCGTAGGGAATGTTTTCAACCGTCAGCAGGTGCGACAGCTGGTGACTGACCAGCGCGCAATCCTCGACCGAAATCGCGCCTTTTTCCTCGGCGGTTTCGGGCGGAAAGTCGATGTACACGCGCAGGATCCCACGCTCGGCGCGCTCGACCTCGACGAGCTCGTAGCCCATGCCGGTGACGGTGGTTTCAATCAGTTCAAACTGCTGCACGTAATGACTCCAAAGCGGATCAACAAAAAAAAAATGGGCGATTGCCCATCCTTGTATGATTCCAGCCAGATGAAAGCACTTCCTACGAGTACTTTTATTAGGCTGCAAATTATAGCAGTTGACGGGACTGACCGCAATCTGCGCACGGGCGCGTGGACCAGCAAACAACACCGGCCCACGCCAAACTTATCATTCTATCAACCGCGACGACCACGGCGCGGCAGCCCGTGCTCACCCGGGAAGCCGCCATGACCACGGCGGTTGGCGCCACCGCCGGCAAAGCCGAAGGTGGTCATCAAGGGGTCGGGCTGGCGCGGACCGCTGGCCGGCTTGCCCTTCTTGTTCTTGCCTTTGCCGCCCTGACCCTGACCTTGGCCCTGCCCCTGGCCCTGGCCCTGGCCGCCATACGGCTTGCCATACGCGCCACGCCCCTTGGGCGCGGGAGCGAAGGCGGCCGGCACCTGCTCGACACCGGCGCGCGCCACCGGCGGACCGAAGGGGTCGCGGTTGCGGTTGGCGTCGGCGCGGTCGATGCGGTTGCCGTCCGAGCGGTCCATGCCCTTGGCCGGCCCCTTGGCCTGGCCACCCTTGCCCTGCGGCTGGGGCTGGCCGCCCTTCTTGCTGTCGAGGCCGACGATGCGCAGCAGGTCGCGCACGGCGTGCTCGTCCAGCTCCTCCCAGCGGCCGCGCTTCAGGCTCGACGGCAGGGTCATGACGCCGTAGCGCGTGCGGATCAGGCGCGACACGGTCAGGCCGACCGCCTCGAACATGCGGCGCACTTCGCGGTTGCGGCCTTCGCCGATGACCACGCGGTACCACTTGTTGACGCCTTCGCCGCCGCCATCGGCGATCTTGCTGAACTGGGCCAGGCCATCATCGAGCTGGACACCGGCCAGCAGCTTCTGGCGGTTGCCTTCTTCGAGTTCGCCCAGCGTGCGCACCGCGTATTCGCGCTCGATGTTGTAGCGCGGGTGCATCAGGCGGTTGGCCAGATCGCCCGAGGTCGTGAACAGCAGCAGGCCTTCGGTATTGAAGTCGAGACGGCCGACGGCCAGCCATTTGCCGGTCTTCATGGTCGGCAGGCGGTCGAACACGCTCGGACGGCCTTCCGGATCGTCGTGGCTGACGATTTCGCCGGCCGGCTTGTGATAGATGAGCACGCGCGGCGGCTTCTTGCTGACCTTACGCTGAATCAGCTTGCCGTTGATGCGCACGGCGTCGGTCGGCAGGATGCGCTGGCCGATGTGGGCCGGCTCGCCATTGACCGAGACGCGGCCGGCGATGATCAGCTCTTCCATGTCGCGGCGCGAACCGAGACCGGCCTCGGCCAATACCTTGTGCAGCTTGGGCGCGTCGTCCTCGGCGGTCAGATCGCGCCGCACCGGCTTGGCCGGGGCGTTGCGGGCGCCGTCGTCGGCGTCAAACGCGTCCGAGGTCACGAAGGAGAAAATATCGTCGGGATGGAGTTTGCCGCCCTGCCCTTTCGGACCCTTGTGCGGCTGGCCCTTGTGCTGCGGCCCCTTGCCCGGCTGGCCGCCGGCGGCCGGCGCCTGGCCCTGGGCCTGCTGCGGCTGACCCGGCTTGTTTTTGTTCTTCTTCTTTTTCTTCTTGCCCGGACGGGCGCCCTCGGGATGGGCCTCGACGGCGCCACCCTCGACGCCCGGCTGGGCGGCGGCAGCCGCTTCCGGCGCCCGTGCGGCGCGCTCTTCGCGCAGCTTGCGCGGGCCGCGCGGTGCGCGTTCCGCTGCGCTCTCGCCTGCGGCCTCACCAGCGCTGACGGCCACCGCGGCGGGGACCTCGGCCGGCGCAGCCTCGGCGCTCTTGGCGCGGCGGCGCGGCTTGGCAGGCGCATCCTCGGCGGCGGCCGGGGCGGCGCTCTCGGCGGCTTCAGCGGCCGGCTTGCGCGTGCGCTTCGGCTTGGCCTCGGCCGGGGCGGCCTCAGCCTCGCTCGTGGCGGCGGCGCTGGCGCGTTTGCGCTTGGGCGCGGCTACTTCGCCTGCGGCGGCGGCAGCCGCCTTGTCGGCCTCGATTTCGGCCTTGGTGCGGCGCTTGCGCTTCGGTGCGGCCGGCTCGGCGGCGATGTCTTGGGGTTCAGTCGTGTCCATGGTCTTGTTCTTGCTGCGGCGGCAGGGCCGCTGCGTTCTGTGCGTTATCAGGTTCCGGCTCAACGGCCACAGCGGCCGGCAGCGTCTTCTCAAAGTTTTCGGCCAAGGCCGCTTCCAGCTGTTCCATCGGATTGGCCTGCGCCTCGCCCAGCTGGGGTAGCGGCGGCAGCTCGGCCAGGGAATGCAGGCCGAGGTCGTCGAGGAAGGCCTTGGTCGTACCCAGCAGGGCCGGCCGGCCGATCACGTCGCGGTGACCGACCACATCGATCCAGCCGCGGTCTTCCAGCATCTTGATCGTCTGCGAATTCACGGCCACACCGCGAATCTCCTCGATATCGCCGCGCGTCACCGGCTGACGGTAGGCGATGATGGCCAGGGTCTCCAGCGTGGCACGCGAATAGCGCGCCGGCTTTTCCGGGTTGAGCCGGTCCAGGTAAGGCTTCATTTCCGGCCGGCTCTGGAAGCGCCAGCCACTGGCCACATTCACCAGTTCCACCCCGCGCCCGGTCCAGTCGGCCTGCAGGGCTTCCAGCAGGGCATTGACTTCCGCCGTGCCCAGCCCGTCCTCACCCGGACGCGGCCGCCCCTCGGCATCCACGTCGATGAACAGCTTCTTCAGCATGGCCATGCTCATCGGCTCGCGCGCGCATAGCAAAGCGGTTTCGAGGACTTGTTTAGCCTCTGCAAATTCCATAACGATGTCGAAAGCGGGAATCCTGCGCCTTGGGCGGGTCGCCAGGCGGGTGTTCAAACAGCCGGGACGGGCCCCGGACACAGCTGCGCGGAGAGAAAAATGCGGCAAGCCGTTGATTTAGCAAGGGAAATTTGCCCGCCAGGAGCATCTGACCGCTTACCATCTCACCCATTGTACCCCAAGCCGGGGCCAAAACCTAGCGTGTGCTGAGTTTTTCAGCAAGGATGGCCGATACGCCGAGGAAGGCCGGGTACTCGGCCGTGATCACAAAGGTCGGAATCCGCGCCAGGTAGGCGCCGAAGCGGCCCTTGTGCTCGAAGCGGGCGCGGAAGCAGGAACGGGCAAAATAGTCGCCGAGCTTGGGCACGATGCCGCCGCCGATATACACGCCACCGGCGGCGCCGAGCGTCACGGCCAGGTTGCCGGCCACGGTGCCGAGCATGCCGCAGAACACGGCGATCGCGTCGGCGCACAGGGCGCAGCTGCCATCGAGGGCGCGGCGCGAAATTTCGGGGGCAGCCAGACCTTCGTCGGGCATGCCGCGCTGGGCCGCCAGGCCGCGGTAGATCAGGCCGATCCCCTCGCCCGACAGGAAACGCTCGGCCGAGACATGCGGATATTGGGTCCACGCGTATTGCAGCAGGCCGACTTCCTCGGCATTGACGGGGGCGAAGCTGACGTGGCCGCCCTCGCTTTTGAGGGCGCTCCAGTGCGGACCGCAGGGCACCAGGCCCGACACGCCCAGGCCGGTGCCGGCGCCCAGCAGGCCGATCGGCTGGCCGGGCTCGGGGCTGCCGCCGCCGACCTGCACCTTGTCGTCCGCGCCCAGATGCGGCAAGGCACGCGCCAGGGCCGTGAAATCATTCACCACGCACAGGGTCGCCAGGCCGCAGGCCTGACGCAGGGCTTCGATCGAGAAGGCCCAGTGGTGGTTGGTCATGCGCACCTGGTCGCCGTCGATCGGATTGGCAATCGCAATCGCCGCATGGCGCACCGGGCCGTGGGCCGCCACCGCGGGCAGAGCCAGATAGGCCTGCACCGCCTCGGCCAGACCCGGGTAGTCGGCACAGGCCAGCACCTGCACCGCCGCGAACTGGCCGCGCGCCGTTTCGAGCGCGAAGCGGGCGTTCGTGCCGCCGACGTCGGCCAGCAGGCGCGCACCGTCAGCAAAGGCGGCGAAAGTTTCGGCAGGAGCGGACAGACTCATTGGCGGCAAATAAGCAAGCAATGCTCTAGCTTAATGTATCCGCATCCTCGAAGGCAAGAATTCTTTGTAGTTTAGGTACATTTCGCGGAAAAATTTTCCTAAGTGACGGTAAATTCCGCGAAAAATCTACGTAGTCCCACTACCTGCACCAAGTTGGATCAGCCGTGCTGGACGGCCGTGTCGGGGGTAGCGAAGTGGGCATGCCAGGCCTCCAGCCCACCCTGCAAGGGGCGCGCCCGGGCAAAACCCATGGCCGCCAGATCGTGCGCCACGCGCGCCGCCGTCGCATCGTTGGGGCAACTGCAATACACGACGATATGGCGTTCCTTGTCCAGGCCGGCCAGCAGTTCGGGCGCGCTCTTGTTATAGATGTGCGCGCCCGGGATCGGCGCCTCGAACTGCAGGGCCGTGTCGCTGCGCGCGTCCAGCAGCAGCGGCTGCTCGCCGTCGGCGATCAGGCGCGCCAGCTCCTTCATCGTGATGCGCTCGATGTCGAGTTCCTTGCGGAAGCGGCGCCGGTCGACATATTTAATGGCGACGAAAATCAGCAGCAGCACCAGCAGCACGGCCAGGGCGGTCGAGCCCATGGTCGAGAGCAGGTCGATCACGCCGTCCACGCTCGCGTGGAAATACATGCCGATGGCCACGGCGCTGCCGCCCCACAGCAGGCTGCCGAGCATCGTGTAGCCGATGAAATGCGGGGCCGGGGTGCCCATCGCCCCGACCAGGGGCGGCGCCACCGTGTTGAAGCCGGGGATGAACTTGGCCACGATCAGGGCCTTGGGGCCGAAGCGGCCGAAATGGTCCTCGGTCTGGCCGACACAGTAATCGGGCGACAGCGAGATTTTGCACAGCACCTTGAGGATGCGCTTGCCGAAGCGGCGCCCGGCGGCGAACCAGAAGTAGTCGCTGAACAGCGAACCGGCCAGACACAGCAGCATGATCGGCAGCCAGTGCAGATCGCCGCCGACGGCCAGCGCGCCGGCCACGATCAGCACCGGATAGGCCGGCACCGGCAGCCCGGCCTGCTCCAGCATGACCGCGATGAAGACGATCACATAACCATACTGCTGCAGCAGGGGGGCGAATTTTTCCATGGGCAGATGGTAGCGGAAATCGGCCTGTCCCGCTTCAGGACAGCTGCGGAATCGCCGCCAGCAGGCGCTGGGTGTAGGGATGCTGGGGCGCGCGGTAGAGCGTGTCGGCGTCGGCCAGCTCGACCACCTGGCCATGCTGCATCACCATCACCTGATCGGACATGTACTTGACCACGGCCAGGTCGTGCGAGATGAACAGGTAGGACAGGCCGAGCTCGTCCTGCAGCTCCTGCAGCAGGTTCAGCACCTGGGCCTGGACCGACACATCCAGGGCCGACACCGATTCGTCGCAGACCAGGATCTCGGGCTGCAGGCTCAGGCAGCGCGCAATCGCAATGCGCTGGCGCTGCCCGCCCGAAAACTCGTGCGGATAGCGCGCGAAGGCGCTCTCGGGCAGGCCGACCCGGCGCAGCAGGGCCAGGGCGCGCGCCGTGCGATCGGCATCGTCGGCGCCGATCGCATGCAGGCGCATCGGCTCGAGCAGAATCTGGCCGACCGTGAAACGCGGATTGAGCGAGGCATACGGATTCTGGAACACCACCTGGATGCGGCGCCGGTAAGGCTGGAACTCGGCCGCGCTCAGGGCCAGCAGATCGCGCCCGTCGAACATGGCGCTGCCGCCGCTGGCCTGATGCAGGCGCACCAGGCTCAGGCCGACCGTGGTCTTGCCCGAGCCCGATTCGCCGACGATGCCCAGGGTCTTGCCGCGCGCCAGGGTGAACGAGACGTCGCGCACGGCATGGAAAGTCTCGTGGCGCAGCCAGCCGCGCTTGACCTGAAAGCTTTTGCTCAGATGGCGCACGCTCAGCAGCGGCACATCCTCGGGCGCGCTGCCGCGCACGCGCTCGGGCGCGGCCGTCACATGGCCCTGCAGGTAGTCGTCGATCACCGGCAGGCGGCGCGGGCGCGTCGCCAGCGGCGGGCGGCAATGCAGCAGTGCCTGGGTGTAGGGATCGTGCGGCGCCTGGAAGACCTGGGCCACCGGCCCCGTTTCGCGCACCTCGCCATCGCGCATGACGACAACGTGCTCGGCCACTTCGGCCACCAGGCCGAGGTCGTGGGTGATGAACAGCACGGCCATGCCGCGCCGCCGCTGCAGGCTGGCCAGCAGCGCCACGATCTGCTTCTGGATCGTGACGTCGAGGGCCGTGGTCGGCTCGTCGGCGATCAGCAGGCGCGGCGCGCAGGCGATCGCCATCGCGATCATCACGCGCTGCTGCTGGCCGCCCGAGAGCTGGCTCGGGTAGGCGTCGATTTTCAGGGCCGGGTCGGGCATGCCGACCTCCTCCAGCAGGGCCAGAGTGCGCGCGCGTGCGGCCGCGCGGCTCAGGCGCAGATGGCGGCGCAGCACTTCGCCAATCTGGAAGCCGACCGTGAACACCGGGTTGAGCGAGGACATCGGCTCCTGGAACACCATCGCGATGTCGCGTCCGCACAGGCGGCGGCGCGCGCGCAACGGCTGGCCGAGCAGCTCCTGGCCGTCGAAGCGGATGCGCGAGGCCGGGTCGATCGCGCAGCCCTGCTCCGGCAGCAGGCCCATCACGGCCAGCGAACTGACCGACTTGCCGCTGCCCGACTCGCCCACCAGGGCCACCGTGGTATTGGCCGGCACATCGAAGGAAACGCCCTTGAGGCGCTCGACCCAGTGCGTCTTATCGGTCTGAAAACGCACGCGCAGATTGCGCACTTCTAATAGAGCAGTCATTTGATTTTCGGATCGAGGGCGTCGCGCAGGGCGTCGGTCAGCAGGGAGAAAGCCGTCACCAGCACGGCCATGGCGCTGGCGGCGGCCGTCAGCTGCCACCATTTGCCAAGGATCAGTTCGTTCTGGGCTTCATTCAGCATGCTGCCCCAGGACACCACGCCGACCGGCACGCCAAAGCCGAGGAAGCTCAGCACCACCTCGGCCTTGATGCAGCCGACCACCAGGATCGAGGTCTGCACCAGGGTCACATGGCTGACGTTGGGGAAGATGTGGACGAAGATCTGGCGCCAGGACGAGGCGCCGATGGCGCGCGCGGCCTGCACGTATTCGCGCACGCGGTGCTTCAGGTATTCGGCGCGCACCAGGCGGTACGGCCCGGTCCAGCTGGTCAGGCCGAGGATCAGCACGATGCTGAGCACGCCCTTCTGCTGCAGCACGGCGGCCACGGCCAGAATCATCAGGATATTCGGAATCGCCGTGAACACCGCATACGCCCAGTTGCAGACGGCATCGACCCAGCCGCCGAAGAAGCCGGCCACGGCGCCCAGCGCGGTGCCGATGGCCACCGCCAGCAGGGCCGCCGCAAAGCCGACCACGAGCGAAGTGCGCGCGCCCTGCAGGGTCTTGGCGAGCACATCGTGACCCCATTTGTCGGCCCCGAACGGCAGACTCGGCAGGCGCTCGGCCGGCGGGCGCACGCCGGCGCGCGCCAGCTCGGCGCGCAGGGCCGCGATCTCGGGCGCAAGCGGATCGGCCGGATTGGCCGGCAGGGCCGCGGCCGCCGCGCGCGCCTGGCGCGCCTGCGCGGCCGGGGCGCCGGCCAGGAAGGATGGCGGCGCGTAGTTGATCGCGACCTCGTCCTCCCAGTCGGCCGCCAGCAGGCCGCTCGCGGTCAGCAGCACGAGCAGCAGGAAGCCCGCCACCACGGCCAGGGCCGCCATCGCCAGACGGTCCTGGCGCAGGCGGCGCCAGGCCAGGGTCCACAAACCGGCACTGTGCATGGACGCCCCCATCAGCCGAGTTGCACGCGCGGGTCGGCCGCACGGTAGAGCAGATCGGCCAGCAGGCTGGTCAGCATGGTGGCGAGCGCGACGGCGATGGTGATCGCCTTGATCACCGGGAAGTCGCTGCGCTCGACGGCCAGAATCACCTCGCGCCCGATGCCGGGGATATTAAAGAAGCGTTCGAGCAGGAAGGCGCCGATGAACAGGGCCGGCAGGTTCGCCATCACATGGGTGATGATCGGGATGGCCGCGTTGCGCAGCACATGCAGGCCCATCACGCGGCCCTCGCCCAGGCCCTTGGCGCGCGCCGTGCGCACATAGTCCTGCTGCACCTCGTCGAGGATGAAGCTGCGGTACAGGCGCACGGTCGGCGCCAGCGACACGGCCAGGCCGATCAGGATCGGCAGCGGCGCATAGCGCAGCAGGTTCTCGCCCAGCTGATTGCTCCAGCCCTGGACCGGGAACCAGCCGAGCCGGTAGGCCAGCAGATACTGCATGCCGATCAGATACACCAGGATGCTGACCGACATCCCGACCGTGCAGGCCAGCATCAGGCCGCGGTCGAGCAGGCCGCCGCGGCGCCAGGCCACCAGCAGGGCCAGCACGATGCCCAGACCGGTCTCGAGCACGGTCAGCGGCAGCAGCACGGTCAGCGAGGGGCCGAGCCGGGTCGACAAAATCGCCGCGACCGGTTCGCCCGTGACCCAGGAGTTGCCGAAATCAAAGTGCAGCACCTGCTGCACAAAGATCCCCAGCTGCACGTACAGGGGCTGGTCGAGCCCGAGCTGGGTGCGGATATTGGCAATCGCCGCCGCATCGGCCATCTTCCCCGCCAGCACATAGGCGGGGTCGCCACCGACCCAGTGGAACAGGGCGAACACCAGCAGCACCACCCCGGCCAGGGTGGGCAGCATCTGGGCGAGGCGCCCCGCAATGAAAGCCAACATTGTTACTCCAAATTCGATAAATGTGACACCGACCGCCATTGTTAACGGTGAATCGCGATGCATACCAAATATTTCGTGGCATAAGTGTTGTTTCTGCCGCAAACGATGCACATGCAATATTGACAGGCAACAAGCCCAGGTGGTCAGATGTCGGGCTTGAAAAAAGACCGTGAGCTTTTTTCAATCCGAAAAATACCAAGTTTTAACCCAAGCCTCTACCTACTGGAGTGAATCTATGAAGAAAACTGCAATGGCCCAAGCGGTAACGCTGGCCCTGGCGGCTGCGGCTCTGGCCCAGACCGCCGTGGCGCAGGAAAACCCGGGCGCGATCCAGCGCGTGGAAATCACCGGCTCGAGCATCAAGCGTGCTCAGGCCGAAACCGCCTCGCCGGTGCAAGTGATTTCGCGCGACGACCTGGTCAAATCGGGCAAGGCCACCGTGGCCGAGTACCTGCAGACCCTGACCGCCGACGGCGCCGGCTCGCTGCCGACCGGTTTCGGCAACGGCTTCGCTGCCGGCTCGACCGCGATCTCGCTGCGCGGCCTGGGCGCCACCGCCACCCTGGTGCTGCTGAACGGCCGCCGCATGGCCCCGTTCGCCCGCGCCGATGACGGCACCAAGACCTTCACCGACCTGTCGACCATCCCGATGGAAGCCGTGGACCGCATCGAAGTGCTGAAGGACGGCGCCTCGTCGACCTATGGCGCCGACGCGATCGCCGGCGTGGTCAACATCATCCTGCGCAAAGACCTGCAAGGCGGCATCGTCAAGGTCAGCGGCGGCGAATCCAAGTACTCCGACCAGGAACAAGCCAAGGGCTCGATCACCTGGGGTACCGGCTCGCTCGACAAGGACGGCTTCAACATCCTGCTGAACGCCGAAGTCTACAAGTCAAACGAAATCATGAACAAGGACCGCAGCGACCGTAAATGGATCGGCGCCTCGGACCTGCGTCCCTACGGCTACTCGCTGACCGGCTCGCAGTTCCTGGCCGGCGACATCCGTGGCGGCGTGGCCGGTGCCAACCCGGTCGGCGCGATCCGCGATCCGAAGACCCTGGCCTACACCTATCTGCCGGGTTGCGAAACTCTGTCGAAGGCCGTGCAAGTGGCCGGCAACGGCTGCGTCTGGGGTCAGGACCAGTTCCGCTCGATGCAACCGCAGATCGACGGCTCCAACCTGTACGCACGCGGCACCTTCAACCTGAACGCCGACACCCAGTTCTACACGGAAGCCGGCTACAGCAAGCGCGACACCCACTTCACGCTGACCCCGCCGTCGGTCACCCCGACCGTGGTGTCGCAGAACACCGTGACCAGCTGGGGCACGCTGATGACCATCGGCGCGACCCACCCGCAGAACCCGTTCGGCGCGGCCGCCCGTATCCGCTACTCGGCCTTTGACGTCGGCGCCTCGACCCGCTACGCCAACAACGAGTTCAAGCGCTTCGTGCTGGGCCTGAAAGGCAGCTATTCGGGCTGGGATTACGACACCGCCGTCACCTACTCGGATTCGGCGCTGGACCTGATCTACACCAACATGCTGAACATGAAGAACCTGCAGGCCGGTCTGAACGATCCGAAGAGCGCCCTGTTCCCGTTCTACATCGGCGCCCAGGCTTCGAAGAACACCCAGGCCCAATATGACGCGATCCGCGCCACCGCCCGTTCGCACTCGACCACCTCGCTGGTGACGGCCGACTTCAAGGCCTCGCGTGAGCTGATGGCTCTGCCGGGCGGCAACATGGGCATCGCTTTCGGCGCCGAACACCGCCACGAGAAGGTCAGCAACCCCTCGCTGTCGGGCACCGAAGACGGTTCGATCAACGCCTCCTACGTGTCGACCTTCGGCGACACCAAGGTGGACGCCCTGTTCGTGGAACTGGCCGCCCCGGTGCTGCCGACCCTCGAGCTGAGCGCCGCTGCGCGTTACGACCACTACCAGAACTTCAACTCGACCACCCCGAAAGTGGGCGCCAAGTGGACCCCGGCCAAGAACTTCGCCGTGCGCGGCACGTTCTCGCAAGGTTTCCGCGCGCCTGGCCCGGCTGAAAGCAATCCGCTGTCGGCCTCGGCTGGTTCGGCTCCGGTGTCGGATCCGGTGCGTTGCCCGGGCGGCAAGCCGGCCGCTGGCGGCGCCACCACTGGCGACTGCTCGACCACGGTGGCTGGCATCAAGGTGGGCGATCCCACCCTGTCGCCGGAAAAATCGAAGGGCTACACCCTGGGCATGATCTGGGATCCGTTCAACGGCACCTCGATCGCCATCGACGCCTGGAAGATCAAGCGCTCGAACGAAATCAACCAGGTGACCTTCTCGGAAGCCGTGGCCATCCCGGGTAATGCCATCCGTTCGGACAACAACCTGGTCGTCAACGGCGTGGTGATCCCGAACTCGGGCACCCTGCTGGTGATTAAGGCCCCCTACCGCAACGCCAACTTCACCGAAATCAAAGGTGTGGACCTGGACGTCAAACAGCGCTTCTCGCTGGGCGAGTATGGCCGCGCCACGGTCGGCATGACCTGGACCCACATCGCCTCCTGGCTGCGCGTCGACAGCAGCCGCTCGTTCCAGTACGCTGGCACGCACGGCAACTGCGACACCTCGAACTGCGCCGGCACCCCGAAAGACAAGATCAACCTGGTCGCGTCGTGGGACAAGGGTGACTGGAACGTCACCGGTACCGTCAACTACCGCGCCGACATGAAGAACGTGTCGGAAGCCTCGGACACCACCTGCGCCAACACCTTCGCGGACGGTTCGCCGGCCCCGAGCGGTTGCCGCCTGGCGTCGTTCACCACCCTGGACCTGTCGGCCCGTTATAACTACACCAAGAACCTGCAGTTCCTGGCGTCGGTCAATAACGCCTTCGACAAAGTGGCTCCGCTCGATCCGCTGACCTACGGCGGCATGAGCTACAACCCGATGGACGCCTCGGGCGCCATCGGCCGCTACTACAAAGTCAGCGTCCGTTACCAGTTCTGATCGCGCGCGGGTCGGCTGACCCGCTTCAGACTGCAACCCCGGTGCCGCCCTGCGGCCCGGGGTTTTTTCTTGGGCGTCGTTTTAAGTGTCAATGATTTCCAACGATTCGTTGTTTTTATGAACAAACCGAATGATTGAACATTGACACCAATTGGGGGGAGTGATTTGATAAGCCACTTGAAAAAAAGACCCGTTTTTTTCAAGGATGTCCTTCATGGGCAGCCAATAACAACAACTAACCAGGTGTTCGATCAGGACGCACTTGTTTGTTAATGCTTCATACCTTAGGAGTTAAAAATATGATGGTGGAAACTGTTTTGTCCCGCTCGGTGCGCATGATTTGCGCCAGCGGTCTGGCACTCGGTGCGAGCGCTGCCTTCGCCCAGGAAGCCCAGCAGCCGATGCAGAAAGTGGAAGTGACCGGTTCGCGCATTCCGACGCAGAACCTGGAAGGCACCTCCCCGGTGACCGTGATCGGCGCCAAAGACATCAAGACCGACGGCGTGCGCGACGTCGAGTCCCTGCTGAACAACATGCCTTCGGTGTTCGCTGCCCAGACCGGTAACGTGGTCAACGGCGCCTCCGGTACCGCCACCGTCGACCTGCGCGGCCTCGGCGCCAACCGCACCCTGGTGCTGGTCAATGGCCACCGTCTGCCGATGGGCTCGGCCAACTCGGTCGCCGCCGACTTGAACCAGATCCCCGCCGCCCTGATCAAGCGCGTCGAGATCCTGACCGGCGGTGCCGGCGCCGTGTACGGTGCCGACGCCGTGGCCGGCGTGGTCAACTTCATCATGAACGACCGCTTCGAAGGCGTGCAGGTCGAACTCAATGGTTCGGGCTACCAGCACAAGCAACACGGCACCGCCGGTGTCGCCTCGATCGTGGCTGGCCGCGCCGCCTCGAACCCGGGCCAGTTCCACGTCCCGGGCGACGTGAACAGCCTGGACGGCAAGTCGAAAGAATTCGCCCTGACCATGGGCGGCAACTTCGACAACAACAAGGGTAACGCCACCCTGTTCTTCAACTTCAAGCGTACCGATGCTCTGCTGCAATCGGAACGTGACTGGTCGGCTTGCTCGCTGTCCTCGTCGGCCGCCGGCTTCGCCTGCGGCGGCTCGGGCACCAATGCCACCGGCCGTATCACCAACCTGACCACCGGCAAGGTCTACACGACCGACGCCACCGGCACCCCGCGCGCTTACTCGACCGCGACCGACGCCTACAACTTCGGCCCGATCAACCACCTGCAGCGTCCGGACGACCGTTATGGCCTGGCTGCCTCGCTCCACTATGACATCGACGACAAGACCCGCGTCTACGCCGATATCGCCGCCCACGACGACCACACCGACGCCCAGATCGCTCCGGGCGGCCTGTTCGGTGACGTCTACACCGTCAAGTACGACAACCCCTTCCTGACCCCGGCCTGGCGCACCGCCCTCGGCCTGAACAAGGCTGGCGATTCGACCGACGTCGTGATTCAGCGTCGTAACGTCGAAGGCGGCGGCCGCGTGGCTGACTTCACCAACACTTCGATCCGCTCGATCATCGGTGTCAAGGGCGAAATCGGCAAGTGGACCTATGATGTGTTCGCCCAGGCCGCCAAAGTGCGTTCGACCGGCGCTTCGCAGAACTACTTCTCGTCCGAGCGTGCCAAGCGTGCGTTTGACGTCGTGAACCAGAACGGCACCGCCGTCTGCGCCTCGGTCGTCAACCAGACCGATCCGGCTTGCGTCCCCTACAACGTGTGGAAAGTCGGCGCCGTCACCCCGGCCATGCTGAACTACCTGCAGATCCCGGGCACCCAGTCGGGCTTCACCGAGCAGCAGATCCAGGGCGCCAACATGGCCGCCGATCTGGGCGAGTATGGCCTGCAACTGCCGGGCGCCAAGTCGGGCGTCGGCGTGTCCTTCGGCGTCGAGCGCCGTACCGAGAAGCTGGAACTGAACCCGGATGCCGCCTCGCAAGCTGGCGACCTGTCCGGTTCGGGCGGCCCGGCCACCCCGCAGAAAGGCTCCTACACCGTCAAGGATGTGTTCGGTGAAGTGCGTCTGCCGATTCTGGAAGGCAAAGAATTCGCCGAGAACCTGGCGACCAATATGTCCTTCCGTCACACCAACATCTCGACCGGTACCTCGGCCAACACCTTCGGTATCGGCCTCGACTGGCAGCCGATGTCCTCGTTCAAGCTGCGTGCTTCGCACCAGAAGGCCGTGCGCGCGCCGAACGTGATCGAACTGTTCTCGCCGGCTGGTCTGGGCCTGTATGACAACGACGCTGATCCCTGCGCCGGCGACAAGCCGTCCGCCAGCGCCGCTGCCTGCGCCCGCACCGGTGTGACCGCTGCTCAATACGGCAAGATCCAGGACAGCCCGGCTGGCCAGTACAACGCCAACTTCGGTGGCAACACCAAGCTGAGCCCGGAAACGGCCAAGTCGAACACCGTCGGCCTGGTGCTGACCCCGATGCGTAACCTGTCGTTCACCATCGACTACTTCGACATCAAGGTCAAGGACACCATCTCCAACGTGTCGCCGACCACCACCCTGCAGAAGTGCCTGGACACCGGCAATCCGCTGTTCTGCTCGAAGATCCACCGCGACGCCCTCGGTACCCTGTGGCTGCTGCCGCAAGGCTACATCGAAGCGACCAACGTGAACATCGGCTCGCTGCGCACCACCGGTATCGACGTGTCGGCCAACTACGCGTTCAAAGTGGCTGACTACGGCTCGTTCGGCATCGCCATGAACGGCACCTACCTCGACAAGTTCGAAGTCGAAGAACTGCCGGGCGAAGGTTCGTATGACTGCGCCGGCCTGTACAACGGTTCGGGCAAGTGCGGCCAGCCGCGTCCGGTGTGGCGTCACAAGCTGCGCGTGAACTGGAACTCGCCGTGGAACGTGGACTTCGCCGCCACCTGGCGTCACTTCGACAGCGTCAAGCTGGAGAAGGATTCCAACCAGGCTCTGCTGAAAGGCTCGTTCAACGCCGTGGATAACAACATGAGCGCACGCGACTACCTGGACCTGGCTGCGACCTGGAACATCACCAAGAAGATCGCTCTGCTCGGTGGTATCAACAACCTGTTCGACAAGGATCCGCCGATCACCTCGCTGTACGGTACCGGCTCGGGTAACGGCAACACCTTCCCGTCCCTGTACGACGCACAAGGCCGCAAGTTCTTCCTGAACCTGACTGCCAAGTTCTAAGCAGATCTGCTGGAATGAAACGGCGGGCGCAAGCCCGCCGTTTTTTTTCGTCCCTGCGCGTTGCGCGCCGGGCCAAGAAAAACGCCTGAGGGCCGCTGCCGCGGCGCTCAGGCGTGGTGGTGGAACGGGGCCGGAATCAGGCGCCGTAGCCGCCGCCGGCCTCGCCATCGGCAAACTGCTTGACCCCGCTGTTCAGGGCCGTGATCAGGGCGCGCTCGGGCGCCGACAGATGCGGATGCCAGACGTCGAAGATCAGAATCACGCGCAGCTTGTCGCTGTCGTTCCAGGCCTCGTGCTCGATGGTGTCGTCGAACACGAAGGCGGTGCCCGGCACCCAGGGACGCGTGTCGTTGCCGACGCGGAAGCCGCAGTTTTCCGGAATGATCAAAGGCAGGTGGCACAGCATGCGCACATTCGACACACCGACATGGGGCGGAATCCGCGTGTGCGGCTTGAGCAGCGAGAACATGGCGGTCGGCGTGCGCCCCGGCTGATCCGGCTGCGGCACTTTGGCCAGCATCGCCATCGTGGCCGGACATTTCTCGACGTTGCCCGCCACCGGCAGGCCGTCCTTGTACAGGTGGAAGGCGCTCCAGCGCGGCGAATTGTTCAGCTCGGCGAACTGGTTGTGCGGCAGATCGGGAGGATAGGTCAGATAGGGCGCAAAGCCCTCCTCGGCCGCCAGCACGGCCAGGAATTCCTCGCGGATCGCATCGGTCTGGGCTTCGACTTCGCCGATCCAGGGCGTGTCGGCGCGGTCGAAAAACGTGATCGGCGCCAGGCCCGGATAGTAGTAGAGCGTGGGCTGGGAATCGTAGCGCTTTTTGCGGCCGAACATGATGTCGACCGAGTCGTGAAAACGCTTGAGGCTGGCGCCTTCGAGTGCCTGCACATGCGGCTTCAGATAGGCGTCGAGGAAGTCGCCGAAGCGCGTGTTGTACTGGTCGCGGTAGTCGAGCGCATGCTGGACGGCCGGACGCAGATCGGGATGCAGTTTCTCGAGCGGCGGCGCGACCGTGCCGATCGCGCTGGCGACCTGGGCCGCCGCGTGGATCTTGCCCTGACGCTCGAGCAGATTGCCGCGCATGATCAGGCCGAGCAGGTCGGACGGGTCGCGCGTCAGACAGCCCGTGATGGCCGCGCTCTCGCCGGCCTCGTCGCCCATGGCCTGGCAGATCACGGCCAGATTGATCCACTGCTGCGGATCATTGCCATCAGCCTGGACCAGGCGTTCGGTCAGGGCGCGCGCATCGGCCAGATTGCCCATGCGGAAAGCGTACTGGCCCATCGCCATCAGGCCCTGCGGGTGGCTCGGATCGAGTTCGAGCAGACGCGCCCACAGGCGCAGCGCATGCTCGCCCTGGCCCTGCTGCTGTGCTCGGAGAATTTCCTTTTCGATTGCTGCAATATTCGCGTGATCTTGCACAACAGCTTCCTTCAGTAATGACATACAGACATTCTAGCGTGCGTACGTATCACCTTGTCGGTTTTGAGTCTGTAAGCAATTGTCACCCGTTGCCTTACCACAACGTAAAGACTATACAAATTTGACACAGGATTTCGCGCTGTGATCCCATGCTCGCTGCTATGCGGAACAACTTTGCCGTATTTGCAAGATGGAGACTTGCCCAGTCCGGACAAGCCAACAACAACAACACTCTCAGCTCAAAGGAAACCCCAGCATGATGAAAGAAACCGTGCTCTCGCGCTCGGTGCGCCTGATCTGCGCCAGCGGCCTCGCCGCCGGCCTGGCGCTGCCGGCCCTGGCCCAGGAAGCCAAGCAGGACACCATGCAACGCGTGGAAATCACCGGCTCCTCGATCAAACGGATTGCCCAGGAGGGCGCGCTGCCGATCCAGACCCTGTCGCGCAAGGACATCGAACAGACCGGTGTCAATAACGTGGCCGATCTGGTCGCGGCCCTGCCCGCGATGCAAGGCTTCATCACGGCCTCGACCTCGGTCAATGGCGGCGGCGGCGGCGTCCAGACTGCCTCGGTGCACTCGATCGGCACCAACTACACGCTGGTGCTGCTCAACGGCCGCCGCATGGCGCCGTACGGCACCGGCTCGGCCGTCAACCTGGCCTCGATTCCGCTCGCCGCGGTCGAGCGCGTCGAGATCCTGACCGACGGCGCCTCCACCCTGTACGGCTCGGACGCGATCGCCGGCGTGGTCAACTTCATCCTGAAGAAGAACCAGACCGACACGAATATCGAAGTCACCGCCAGCCGTCCCCAGCATGACGGCGGCCAGAGCAGCAACATCGCCCTGTCCAAGGGCTTCGGCGACCTCGACAAGGATGGCTTCAATGTCCTGCTCGCCTATTCGCACGACAAGCAGAAGGCCCTGGAAGCCTCGCAGCGTGACTTCGCCAAATCGGGCGTGCGCCGCTTCAGCGAGAACGGCAAGCAGTTCGTGACCTGGCAGAACTCGATCAACTCGATCCCGGCCAATGCCGACGTGTATGACTCGCTCGGCAACAACGCGACCTTCTCGCCCGACCTCGTGGCCAACGGCAAGTGCTCGGGCCCGAACACCTTCGCCCGCGGCGGTGTCTGCCGCTACGACTACGCCGCCACGGTCCAGCTGATCCCGGAAATGAAGCGCGACAGCTTCTTCGCGTCGAGCGTCTTCCAGGTCAATAACACGACCACGGTCAATGCCGAATTCGTCGCCAGCCGCTTCTCGAACACGGCGCGCTACGCCGCCCCGGCCCAGCCGCTGACGGTGATGAGCACCGACCCGGTCTCGGGCGTGAAAACCACCAGCCCGGTCTACATCGGCGCCTACAACAAGAGCGTGCTGCCGCTGCTGGCCGGCCAGGGTGTCGACCCGACCAAGGTCACCGACGCCTTCCTCTACTACCGCGCGTATGATGCGGGCGGCCGTGCCGACGAGTACCAGACGAATGCCATGCACTTCTCGGTGGGCATCAACTCGAGCTATGCGAACTGGGACTGGAACGCCAACTACACCCACTCGGAAAACGAGCAGAAGGACATCGCCGTGTCCGGCTACATGAGCTCGGACAAGTTCGAAGCTCTGGTCAAGGCCGGCAGCTACAACCCCTTCATCATCAACCCGAACGCCTCGGCCACGCTGGCCCCGGCCGTGCTGCACGAAAACCTGGGCACGACCAAGTCGAAGATCGACGTGATCAGCGCGCACGCCTCGCGTGAGCTGTTCGCCATGGACGGCGGCAACGCCGCCCTCGGTCTGGGCGCCGACTTCACCAACCAGAAATACGACAACCAGCCGAGCAAGCTGTCGCAGGGCCCCGGCCCCGGCAACCCCGGCTGGACCGACGTGATCATCGGCGGCAGCACCGGCCTGCAGGCCCTCGACGCCAGCCGCAAGAACTGGGGTGCCTTCGGCGAACTGCAGATGCCCGTGCTGAAGAACCTGGACGTGACGGCCGCCGCCCGTTACGACAGCTATGAAGCCGTGCAGAAGCACAACACCAGCTACGACGTCGCCGGCAACCCGTCCAATCCGGGCGAACAGGGCACCAGCGTGTCGAAGTCGACCTACAAGCTGTCGCTGCGCTACCAGCCCGTCAAACAGCTGATGCTGCGCGCCTCGTACGGCACCGGCTTCAAGGCCCCGACGATGAACAACATCTCGGACCCGCTGAAGAACAATGGCTCGTCCAACTTCTTCCCCTGCCCCATCACCAAGCCGACCGATCCGCGCTATCCGTACTGCCGCGGCACCTCGGAATACGGCCTGCTGACCAAGGGTAATCCGAGCACCGGCAGCGATGCGCTGAAGGCAGAGGAATCGAAGCAGGCCACGTTCGGCTTCCGCCTCGAGCCGATCGACATGCTGTCGCTGGGCGTCGACTTCTGGGATGTGAAGCTGAAGAACCAGATCCAGAACCTGTCGCAGGACCAGATCTTCACGATCCCGGCCCTGGCCGACAAGTATGTGTCGATCTACTACGATCCGATCCAGAAAGCCAAGGTCCTGGTGGCCACCCAGAGCCCGCTGAACCTGGCCAGCTCGCACTTCCGCGGCATCGACCTGGACGCCACGCTGCGCAACAACACGCCGCTGGGCAAACTGACGACGAACTGGACCGCCACGTATATGCTGAAGGCGGAGCAGGACGTGCCGGGTTCGGGCACCGTGAGCAGCCTCGGCCGCTTCGACTCGTATGACAATGTGACCTTCCGCGTGATCTCGCGTCTGGTGTTCTCGCTCAAGAGCGGCGACAACCTGACCAACACGCTGACCGTCAACTACCGTTCGGGCTACCACGACAAGCCGCTGACGGCCGACGACGCCGCCGTGCGTTCGCTCAATGCCGATGGCACCTATGGCGGTTACGTCGACATGTTCCGCGACGTCAAGTCCTACACGACGCTCGACTTCCAGACCAAGTACACCTGGAACAAGGCCTGGAACTTCACGGCCGGTCTGCGCAATCTGCTGAACCAGGATCCGCCCCTGTCCGTGCGCAACAGCGGCGGTGGCAACCAGGTCGGCTACGATGGCCGCTACACCGACCCGCTCGGCCGCCAGTTCTACGCGACCGTCGGCTACAAGTTCTGATCCGGACGACGCCCACAAAAATCCCCGCCTCGGCGGGGATTTTTTTTCGCCAGAAAAAATGGGGTCAGACCCCTTTTTTCCGGGCAGATAAATGGGGTCTGACCCCGATTTATCTTGAGAGAAAGGTCAGGCGTATTCGCGCAGGCGGCGCTGGCGCACGGCCGCGGCCAGGCCTTCGAGCACGCCGACGCTGGCCGCCCAGTCGATGCAGCCGTCGGTGATCGACTGGCCATAGGTCAGCTCCTTGCCCGGCACCAGATCCTGACGCCCGCCGACCAGATGCGACTCGACCATCACGCCGATGATGCGGGTGTCGCCGCCCGCCACCTGGGCCGCGATGTCGGCGCACACCGGCACCTGGTTCTCCGGCTTCTTGCTGCTGTTGGCGTGCGAGGCGTCGATCATCACGCGCGCAGCCAGTCCCTGGGTTGCCATCTGCTGGCAGGCTTGCTCGACACTGGCGGCATCGTAATTCGGCGCCTTGCCGCCGCGCAGGATGATGTGGCAGTCCTCGTTGCCGCTGGTCGAGACGATGGCCGAATGCCCGCCCTTGGTGACTGACAGGAAATGGTGCGGCTGGCTGGCCGCCTTGATCGCGTCGGCCGCGATCTTCAGATTGCCGTCGGTGCCGTTCTTGAAGCCGACCGGACAGGACAGGCCGGAGGCCAGCTCGCGGTGCACCTGGGATTCCGTGGTGCGCGCCCCGATCGCGCCCCAGCTGATCAGGTCGGCAATATACTGGGGCGTGATCATGTCGAGGAATTCGGTCCCGGCCGGCAGACCCATCTCGTTGATGTCACGCAGCAGCTCGCGCGCCATGCGCAGGCCGTCATTGATGCGGAAGCTGTTGTCCATGTAGGGGTCGTTGATCAGGCCCTTCCAGCCGACCGTGGTGCGCGGCTTCTCGAAATACACGCGCATCACGATCTCGAGCTCGCCGGCGAAGCGCTGGCGCTCGTGCGCGAGGCGCTGCGCGTATTCGATCGCGGCCTTGGTGTCGTGGATCGAACAGGGCCCGATCACCACCATCAGGCGGTCGTCCTGGCCGTGCAGGATGCGGTGCAGGGCCTGGCGCGCCTCCGCCACCGTGCGCCCGGCCTCCTCGCTGACCACGAACTCGCGGATCAGGTGCGAGGGCGGCGCCAGTTCCTTCATTTCTCGGATGCGTAAGTCGTCGGTACGGGGCATGGGTTTCTCCAATCAAACGGGTCGGGATAAAAAAAAAGACCGCCCTTGGTGGGCGGTCTCTTGGGATGCTGTTGCGGGCTTGCCTTTGCTTACTGTGTGCACCTGCCGCTCATCCACCGCCCTGGGGCTGGAAAGCTAAAGTAAAAATAGCAGGTAAACCAGATCTGGCGCGTCATACGATGACTCTACACCCTCCGCTTGTCGTTTGGCAAGCGCTTTATTTTGCGCCGCACGATTGATCTGCCGCAGAGGGATCAGACCACATTCTGCAAGACTCGGCGTCTACGCCCGTGCTGTGCACGGCCTTTTACCCATTCTGGAGCCAACCCATGAGACATCGCTTCTTGCTGCGCGCGCTCGCGGCCGGGGCTGCTTTGTGCGCTGCGCAAGCGGCGCTCGCGCAAGCCGAGCAGACCATGACGCGGGTGGAAATCACCGGCACCTCGATCCGCCGCCTGGCGGCCCAGTCCTCGCTGCCGCTGACCACGATCCGCGCCGACGACTTCGCCAAACAGGGCCTGACCACGGCCCAGGAAGTGCTCAACACCATCCCGATGAACCAGACGTCGGTGTCCGGCAGCCAGTCGGTCGGGGCCGGCACGGGCGGCCGCTCGGAGGCCGATCTGCGCGGCCTGGGCAGCAACAAGACCCTGGTGCTGCTCAATGGCCGGCGCCTAGCCAACCACCCGTACGGGGCCGATACGGTCGACCTGAACGTGATTCCGGTGGCCGCGCTCGAGCGCGTCGAAGTGCTGCGCGACGGCGCCTCGGCCATCTACGGCACCGACGCCATCGGCGGCGTGGTCAACTTCATCACGCGCCGCTCGGTCAAGGGCGGGGCCGTCACGCTTGAGGGCGTCAAGCCGCAGGCCTCGGGCGGCGGCGACGAGGCGCGCCTGAATCTGCTGGCCGGCTTCGGCGAGCTCGACACCGACCGCTTCAATGTCTTCGGCGTCGTCGACGTGCACCACCAGGCCGCCCTGCCGGCCACGGCGCGCGCCTTCTCGGCCACCGGCCTGCGTCCCGAGCGCGGCGTGCTGCAGACCAGCGGCACGCCCTTCCCCGCCAACTTCTATTCGGCCAATGACATCAGCGGCAATCCGGCCTTCGCCAGCGGCTGCCTGCCGCCGGCCTCGGTGCCCTCGACCAGCAACCGCACCTGCCGCTTCGATTACACGCGCTTCGTCGACGATATTCCCGAGGCCTGGCAGGAAACCTGGCTCGGCAAGGCCTCCTACAAGCTCAGCGAGACCGACACCGCCAGCCTCGAGCTGCTGCACAGCCGCAGCACCAATGAAACCCATGTGGCGCCGCCGCCCCTGGCCGGCATCGGCCTGACCATGACGGCGGCCAGCCCCTACTATCCGGGGCGCGGCATCACCCCGGCCGTGCCTGGCCTCACCGGCGAAGACCTCGACGTCAGCTGGCGGCCGCTAGTCACCGGGCAACGGCGCGATTTCTCCACCAGCCTGACCGACCGCATCCTCGGCAGCGTGGTCGGCAGCATGGGCGGCTGGGACTATAACGCCGGCCTCAGCTACGCCGAATCGCGCGCACGCAGCGCCTTCCGCGGCGGCTATGTGATCGACCAGCGCATGGTCAGCGGCGTTGCTTCCGGCCTGCTCAATCCGTTTGGCGAGCAGTCGCCGGCCGGCCTCGCCTACCTGAACGACTCGCTGCTGCTGGGCGAATACCTGAACGCCAAGATGCGCAGCACGGCCCTCGACGCCCATGCCTCGCGCGAGCTGGGCACCCTGGCCGGCGGCGCGCTGGCCCTGGCCCTGGGCGCCGAGTTCCGCCACGACCGCGCCACCTACCGCGTCAACCGCGACCTGGCCAGCCAGGCCTCGAGCTCCGGCTATGCGGACGCCAAGGACCAGGAAGGCAGCCGCAATATCGGCGCCGTCTTCTTCGAAATCGACGCGCCCTTCCTGGCCATGCTCGAAGCCAATCTGGCCGTGCGCTACGACCGCTACAACGATGTCGGCGGCAGCACCAATCCCAAGCTCAGCCTGAAGTGGCAGCCGACCCGCCAGCTGCTCGGGCGGGCCTCCTACAACACCGGCTTTCGCGCGCCCACGCTGTACGATCTGCACGCGCCCCAGGTCAGCACCAATACCTCGGATGTCTACAATGACCCGCGCCTGTGCCCGAACGGGGTGGCGGTGCCGGGCGCCAATCCGAACCTGGCCTGCGACCAGCAGCAGACCATCCGCGGCGGCGGCAATCCCAATGTGAAGCCGGAAAAATCGCGCACCTACTCGGCCGGCGTGGTGATCGAACCGATGCCGACGCTGACCCTCAGCCTCGACTACTGGAACATCCGCCTCAAGGACCAGATCAATTCGCTGGCCGAGCAGACCATCTTCGGCGACCCGCTCAAGTACGCGAGCCTGTTCCATTACAACGCGGCCGGCAACCGGCTCGACTATATCGAGGCCACGACCACCAATCTCGGTGAAGTGCGCGCGCGCGGGCTCGACCTGTCGCTGACGATGCGCCTGCCCTACAGCCTGGCGCTGCAGGCGGACGGCACCTATGTCGACCGCTATGCCTACCAGAACGAACGCGGCGGTCCTTACACGGAAAACGCGGGCGTGTATGCGGACGCCTCGCCGGTGTTCCGCTGGCGCCATAACCTGCTGCTGAGCTGGCTGCACGGACCGTGGAGTGTGAATGTGGGCAACCGCTACATGTCGGGCTACCACGACCAAAACGCCGTGGCTCCGGCCTTCCGCCAGAACGTGGGCGCGTATTCGACCTGGAGCCTGGCCGGCAGCTATACGGGCTTTCAGCGCCTGAATCTGACGGTCGGGGTGAAAAACCTGTTCGACAAGGACCCGCCCTACACCAACCAGCACACGACTTTCCAGCAGGGCTATGACCCGCGCTATACCGACCCGCTGGGCCGGACCTTCTATGCGCGCGGCACCGTGAAGTTCTGAGGATGCAGCGCGGGCTCCCGGCCCGCGCCAGGGCGGCGCCGCTTAGCCGGCGGTGCCGCCGACGGTCACGCCCTCGATGCGCAGGGTCGGCTGACCGACGCCAACGGGCACGCTCTGCCCCTCTTTGCCGCACACGCCCACGCCCGAATCGAGGCGCATATCATTGCCGATCATCGAGACCCGCTGCAGCACATCGGGGCCATTGCCGATCAGGGTCGCGCCCTTGACCGGATAGCTGATCTTGCCGTCCTCGATCATGTAGGCCTCGGAGGCCGAGAACACGAATTTGCCATTCGTGATGTCGACCTGGCCGCCGCCGAAATTGACCGCGTACAGGCCGTGCTTGACCGAGGCCAGAATCTCGCCCGGGTCCTTGTCGCCGGCCAGCATATAGGTGTTGGTCATGCGCGGCATCGGCAGGTGGGCAAAGGACTCGCGCCGCGCATTGCCCGTCACCGGCATCTTCATCAGGCGCGCATTCAGCGTGTCCTGGATATAGCCCTTGAGGACGCCGTCTTCGATCAGGGTCGTGCACTGGGTCGGGTTGCCCTCGTCGTCGATATTCAGCGAACCGCGGCGGTCGGCCAGAGTGCCGTCGTCGACCACGGTCACGCCCTTGGCGGCCACGCGCTCGCCGATGCGGCCCGAGAAGGCCGAGGAACCCTTGCGGTTGAAGTCCCCTTCGAGACCATGGCCGACCGCCTCGTGCAGCAGCACGCCGGGCCAGCCGGGACCGAGCACGATGGTCATCGGCCCGGCCGGGGCCGGACGCGCCTCGAGATTGACGAGGGCCGATTTGACGGCCTCGCCCGCGTACTGCTCGAGCAGGGCCTCGCTGAAATAGCCATAGTGGTAGCGGCCACCGCCGCCGGAAGAGCCCATTTCGCGCCGCCCATTCTGCTCGGCGATGACGGTGATCGACATGCGCACCAGCGGGCGGATGTCGGCCGCCAGCACGCCGTCGCTGCGCGCCACCAGCACCACATCGTATTCGCCGGCCAGGCTGGCCATGACCTGCACCACGCGCGGGTCCTTGGCGCGCGCGATCTGCTCGATTTTTTCGAGCAGGCGCACCTTGTCGGCCGCATCGAGCGAGGCCAGCGGATCGTTCGGCAGATACAGGGCGCGGCCGCCGGCCGGCTGCATGCGCCCGGCCACCTTGACCCGGCCGCTGCCGGCGCGCGCGATGGTGCGCGTGGCGGCGGCTGCGTCGAGCAGGGCCGCCTCGGAGATTTCATCGGAATACGAGAAGGCCGTCTTGTCGCCGGCGACGGCGCGCACGCCGACGCCCTGGTCGATCGAGAAGCTGCCGGTTTTGACGATGCCCTCCTCCAGGCTCCAGCCCTCGCTCTTGGTGAACTGGAAGTAGAGGTCGGCGTAGTCCACCTTATGCGAGAACATGGCGCCGAGTGCCTTGACCAGCTTGGCCTCATCCAGGCCAAAGGGCGTGAGCAGAATCTCGCGCGCGGTGGCCAGCGATGACAGATTGGGTTCGAATGGGCTCATGGTGTTCAGTTCAGACTCGGTTACGGCGCATTGTGCCACAAGCGCCGCGATCACATCGTCCGGTGGCGCAGCGCGGGCAGGCTGGCGCGCACGCTGGCGATGCGGGCCGGGTCGAGCGCACCGGCCACCACGCCTTCGCCCTCGGGCAGCACGGCGAGCACCTCGCCCCAGGGATCGATCAGCATCGAATGGCCGAAGGTGCGGCGCCCGCTCGCATGGGTGCCGCCCTGGGCCGCGGCCAGCACATAGCACTGGTTCTCGATGGCGCGCGCACGCAGCAGCACCTCCCAGTGGGCCTGGCCCGTCACATGGGTGAAGGCGGCCGGCAGCACCACCAGATCGACCTCGCCCATCGCGCGGAACAGCTCCGGGAAGCGCAGGTCGTAGCAGATGGCGATGCCGACGCGCGCGAACGGCGTGTCGATCACACCGACCTGGCGGCCCGGCACGATGGTGCGCGCTTCGTCATACGACTCCTCGCCGCGCTGGAAGCCGAACAGGTGGATCTTGTCGTAGCGGCCCACAGCCTCGCCATCGGGCCCATACGCGAGCGTGGTGTTGAGCACCTTGCCCGCTTCGGGCGCCACCAGCGGCAGCGTGCCGCCGAGGAGGTAGATGCCATGCGTGCGCGCGGCCGTGGCCAGCGCCTGCTGGATCGGACCGGCGCCAAGCGGCTCGGCCACGTCCACCTTGTCGGTGTCGCGCACACCCATGATCGCAAAATATTCGGGCAAGGCCACCAGGCGCGCGCCGCGCGCGGCCGCCTCGCCGATCAGGCGCGTGGCCGTGGCCAGGTTCTCGGCCACCGTCGGCCCCGACACCATCTGAATCGCCGCTACCGTCGTTGTCATCTCAGTCTCCTTTGGCGCTGCTGGGCGCGGCCGCCTTGGGCGGGCCCTTGTCCGGCACCGGGGCCAGCTTGCCGCTATCGAGTTTGGTCACCACCGGCGCCTTCCACGGGCCGGCCACCTGCATCTGGTAGGTCAGGGCCTTCATCACCGGCTGGCGCAGGAAAAGCTGGGCCAGCATCGAGGTCACGCCGACCACCGGGTTCACGGCCAGGTACATCAGTGAGCCGGTGCCGAGGTTGAATTCGGGGATCACCACCACATGCAGATTGGTCGTTTCATTGGCGATGTCGATCGCCCCGTCCATCAGCACCGTGGCCTGCACCCCATGCATCTTCAGATTATCGGTGCGCAGGGTGCCGCGCGCGATGGCGGCCGTACCGGCGATGCCGTCGAAGGCCAGGCCCTCGGAGAAGACGTCGTTGAAATCGAGCTTGAGCAGGCGTGGCAGGGCCTGCAGCGACAGCACGCCAAGCAGCTTGGCCGCGCCCGGATCCTGCTTGAGGAACTGGCCGTTCTCCACATTCAGCACCACATTGCCCGACAGGCTGGGCAGGTCGAGCGCATGCGGCAGGCCGTTCCAGGCGAGGTCGCCACTGAGTTTGCCCTTGCCGCGCTTGAGCGTATCGGGGAAGCCGAGCCGCTCGAGCAGCTTGCCAGCGTCGCCGATATCGAGGTTGAAGTTCAGGCTCGTGGTGCTGCTCTTGCCCTCGCCCAGCACCCACTTGCCGGTGCCATCGAGCTTGCCGTCGGGCGTGACCAGGGCCAGTTTATTGATGCGCCACTCGCGCGGCACATTATTGGCCACCAGCTCGAGCCGGCCGAGCTGCTTGTTGGACAGCTCGAAGCGCTCGGCCACGATGTCCAGGGCCGGCATCGAGGCCGTTTTCGAGCTCTCGACGATGTCCTTGACGGCCGCCTCGCTGGCATCGGGAATCAGCAGCGAGGCCAGACGCGCCGTGATCTTGCCCGCGCCCGGCCCTTCGGCATAGGTGATGTGGCCGGAAGCCTGGCGCGCGTCGACGTTGGCTTGCCACACGCCGCGCTGGCGCGTCATGCCGATCACCACATTGTCGATCTTGCGGTCGGCCACGATCATCTCGGTCGCATGGGCGGCCATGATGTCGGGCGCGATATACGGCGTGAAATCGAGCCCGCCCTCGGCCGCCGCACGCGCATCGGGGCGCGCGCTGGCCACGCTGTTGCCCAGGGCGCTCCACTGGTCGACATTCAGGGTCTTCAGATTGACGTTCAGCTGCAGGCCGCTATCGGGCTCCGGCACCGTGGCATTGACGCCGACACCGGCGCGCAGCACGCTCCATTGCTTGCCCTGCTTCTGGCGCTGGTAGCGCGCGCCGATGCTATTGCCAAGCGAGATGCGGATATCGTCGCGCGCCGGATCGGTCGAGCTCAGCACGAAGCGCAGCGGCAGGCTGTCCGGCGCCGCCTTGCGCAGCGGGGCTGGGAAATCCAGGCCCAGACCGGCCAGGCTCGATTCCACATTCACCGTCGTCGCATGGTCCTTGACCAGCACCGAACCGCTGAAGCGCGTATTGCCGCTGATGTGGCCCAGCACGCGCTGCAGGCCCGCCCCCGGATAGGTTTTCTTCAGGCCCTCGGCCGTCATCTGGCCGCCGAAGCGCACCAGGATGGCGCCGTCCTTCTGGCTGCCGCCGCTGACCGTCAGCGGACCACCGAGCATGCTCGCGTTGAGCGTATTGAGGTTGACGCCGCGTTCATTGAATTCGATCTTGCCGCTCGTGCCCAGGGCCGGCGGCAGGTCGTTGAACAGCACGATGTCGTTCCCGGCCAGCTGCAGCGCGCCCTGCACGCGCGTGTCGATCGCATGGTTGAGCGGAATATGCAGCTTCAGCGCCAGCTTGGTATTGCCGCCGGCGCGCGTCTCGTCCAGCACATGGCCGGTGAAGTCGGCCACCGGGCTGGCCGCCACATACTTCATGAACTCCTGCAGCGGGCCGCTGGCGCTGCCGTCGATGTCGAGCATCAGATCGTGCGCCAGCAGGTCCGCCACCACGGCCGTCACCTTGTTCAGACTGACGCCGAGCGTGCGCGCCGTGTCGCCCTTGATCTCCATGCGCGCGCGGTCGAACACGATGCTGCCATTGATCTTGTCGGCCACGGGCCAGAGCGGCGCCTTGCCGTCCTTGGCGAATTCGCCGGGTACATAGTTCAGACGCGCGTTTTCCAGCTTGCCGGCCACGCGGAATTCGCCATGCGGCTTGTCGGCCGGGGCGGCAAACGGGAAGTGGGCCAGCTCGCCGCGCAGCTTGAGCGTGGCGTCCTTCAGCACGCCCGCCTCGAGCGCGCGGGTCAGCCAGGCCTGCAGGTCGGCGCCGGTGGCGCTCGGCAGCCAGGCGCCGACCTGGTTGATCTCGAAGCGGCTGATGCTGCCGTCGATGTCGACGGTGCCGAGCGGATTGGGCGCCTGCGGGTCGAGCGGCAGCAGGTGGCGGCCCTGCAGCTGCAGCTTCATCGGCCCGCGCGTGAGCACCAGCTGGTCGGCCTGGAACAGGAACTGGTTCTTGGCCTCGTAGCTCCAGCGCGACTTCATCGTCGCCGTGTCGAACTGCAGGTCCGGCTCGATCATGTAGCCGGGCAGGTGCAGCATCAGATTGCGCGAATCGAGCTGCAGGCTGCCGCCCTTCTCGCTGGCGTCGATGCTGCCGCTCAGGCCGGCGAAACCGGGAATCGCCGGCGCACCCGGCAGCGCCGGGCTGGTGGCCGTCTTCGGCTGCGGCGCGCGTGCCGGCTGGGCCTTCAGGGCCAGATCGGCCAGCTCGGCCTTGAGCTTGTAGCTGCTGATGGCCGGGTAATGCCCTTCCCACTGGGCGCTGACATTGCGCAGCTGGCCGCGCGGCTCCAGATCGGCCAGCAGCTGGCGCTGCGAGGGCGACAGCGGCAGCTGGGCCGCCAGTTCGGCGAAGGTGGCCAGATCGACCAGCTTGGCCGTCAGTTCCACCCGCGCCGGCTTCTTGCCGTCGGCCTCGTAGTAGGTTTCGTTCAGGGTCGTCGGCGGCAGGCTCAGGCCATCGCGCGTGAGGACCGAAAAATTCTCCAGGCCGATGCTGTGGCCATGCGCGCCAAAGGTCGGCAGGCCCTCGGCCACGCCGAGCTTGATGGTTTCCTTGGCCGACAGACGGCCCGCCACCTGCACCAGATCGAGGGCCGGCAGCTCCGGCGCCAGGCGGGCCTGGACATCGGCCAGCTGCACATCGGCCGTGATGCCGGCCAGGCGCGCCTGGTCGAGGCTGATCCAGGCACGCACGGCGCCGCGCCCGCTCTGGACCGCGAACGGATAGTCGACATAGGCCTTCCAGGCGGCCAGATCGCTGCCGCGCACATCGGCGTACAGCTCGCCCTTCCAGCGCGCGACGTCGGCGATGCGGGTGGCAAAGCGCGGGTGGCTGAAGTCGGCGCGCACATCGACCGGCTGGCCGAGGGCGGCCGGCGGCGTCGCCTGCAGCGCGAACTGGTGGTGGGTCCAGCGGTTGCGCAGCACCAGATTGAGCTTCTCGAGCACCAGTTCGGGCGCGCCACGTTTCTGGTCGGTCCAGTGCACGCGGCCATCGCGGATCACGACTTCGTGCTGCTGCAGGGCCCAGTCGGCACCCTGGCCCTGGCCCTGGGCCGTATCGAGCACGATGCCGGCCACCTGGATACGCCCATCGGGGCGGCGCAGGATGTCGAGGTCGGGGCCGATCAGTTCCAGCTGCTGGAAGCGCACGTCGAGGGCCAGCACGCTCCACCACGAGACCGTGGCCGACACGCTCGGCAGGTGCAGCAGCTGGCGCCCGGCGGCGTCGTGCAGGCGCACATCGCCCAGGAAGAAATTCGGGCGCAGCCCGTTCCAGGACGCGTAGATGCGCGCGATCGAAACCGGATTGCCGAGCGCGCGCCCGGCCATGCGTTCGATGTCGGCTTTGTACAGATCGATATTCGGCAGCACCGCGTAGCGCAGCGCCAGAAAGGCCAGCGCAAACAGGAAGTAGACCAGGGCCACTGTCTTGACAGCGAAGCCGAGCGCATGGTGCGAGACCCGGTTGGCCAGCCGATAGGCCGCGCGCAGGCGGCGCCAGCGTTCGGCCAGGTGCGGGTGGTGCCCATGTTCCGGATTGTGCAATGCGTCGCTCAAGGTGCTCGCCGTGTTCAGTCTGTCATCAATAAGAGAGCGCTTGCATCAATGCCGCCATCACCTTACCATCGATTCCGCCCCGGCTGCCGGGGCGGCCCATTTTACCCCATCCGCGCCTTCCTGAACGCCGCATTCCGCCCGCCATGACCGCCCCCGATCCCCTGCTCGCGTCCCGTTTCTACCAGCGCTGGCTGGCCGCCGATCCCGCCCGTGCCGACCAGGTCGCCACGCTGTGCGAACGGCCGCTGCACACGCACGATCTGGACGCCCTGCTGGCGGCCGAACAGGCCGGCGGCCTGCCCCTGCCGCGCGCGCTGCGGCGCCTGCGCAATCTGCTGATCTGCGGGCTGATCCGGCGCGACCTGCTCGGCCAGGCCGATCTCGACGAAGTGCTGGCCACCACCACGGCCCTGGCCGATTTCGCCATCGCGCGCAGCTATGCCAGCGCCTATGCCGAGCTGGCGGCCACCCACGGCCTGCCGACCGGGCACGAGTCCGGCAGCGTTCAGGAGCTGCTGGTGCTGGCGATGGGCAAACAAGGCGGCGGCGAGCTCAATGTCTCGTCCGACATCGACCTGATCTTCGTGTATCCCGAAGACGGCGACACCGCGGCCGGGCCCGGCCAGCGCGGCCTGTCCAATCACGAATTCTTCACGCGCCTGGGCAAACGCCTGATCGCCGCGCTGTCCGAGATCACCGAGGACGGCTATGTGTTCCGGGTCGACATGGCGCTGCGCCCGAACGGCGCCTCCGGTCCGCTCGTGGCCAGCCTCGCGATGGTGGAGGAATACCTGATCGTCCAGGGGCGCGAATGGGAGCGCTATGCCTGGCTGAAGGCGCGCGCCGTGACCGGCAAGCCGATCGACATCGCCGCGCTCGACGCCATCGTGCGGCCGTTCTGCTTCCGCCGCTATCTCGATTTCGGCGTGATCGAATCGATCCGCACGATGCACGCGCAGATCCGCGCCGAGGTCAAACGCCAGGAGCGCCTGCATCCCGAGCGCAGCAATAACGTCAAGCTCGGGCGCGGCGGCATCCGCGAGATCGAATTTCTGGCCCAGGTGTTCCAGCTGATCCGCGGTGGGCGCGATCCGGCCCTGCGCGAACGCTCGACCCGGCGCACCCTGGTACTGCTGGGCGAGAAAGGCCTGCTCGCGCCCGAGGTGGTCGAGCGCCTGCTCGAGGCCTACCGCTTCCTGCGCAATCTCGAGCACCGCCTGCAATACCGCGACGACGCCCAGACCCACAGCCTGCCGCCCAGCGCCGACGAGCAGGCCATCGTCGCCGCCATGATGGGCCTGCCCGACACCGAAAGCCTGCTGGCCCGGCTCGAAGCGGCGCGCAGCTACGTGGCCGCCCAGTTCGATGCGATCTTCGCCGACAAGGCCGAGGACAGCGACAGCAGCGCCGACGACGCCGATCTCGCCAGCAGCGAGACCCTGGCCATCCAGCTGGCCGGACTCGGTTTCGACCAGCCGGCCGAGGCCGCGCAACGCCTGGTCGCCAGCTGGCAGGCGCCGCGCCTGCAGGCCATGCCCGAAGCGAGCCGCCAGCGTCTGCAGAGCCTGATCAACCAGGCCCTGCCCCTGATCGCCGCGCGCGCACGCCAGTCGCATCTGGGCAGCGCGGCCGCCACGCTCGGGCGCCTGCTCGATTTCTTCGAGAGCATCGCGCGCCGCGCCGCCTACCTGTCGCTGCTGACCGAGTATCCGCACACGCTCGAACGCGTGATCGCCATGATGCACGCGAGCGCCTGGGCCGCCACCTTCCTCAGCCAGCATCCGATCCTGCTCGACGAGCTGCTCGACGCCCGCGTGCGCCAGGCCGCGCCCGATCTGGGCGCCTTCGCGGCCGAGGTCCAAGGCCAGCTCGACGGCGCCGACGGCGACACCGAGCGCCAGATGGACATCCTGCGCGAGGCCCACCACGCCCAGCTGTTCCGCCTGCTGGCCCAGGACCTCGCGGGCGAGCTCAGCATCGAGCGCCTGGCCGACCACCTGTCGGCCCTGGCCGATACCCTGGTGGCGCTGGTGGTGCGCGCCGCCTGGCGCAGCATCCCCAAGCGCCACCGCGAAGAGCCGCGCTTCGCCGTCATCGCCTACGGCAAGCTGGGCGGCAAAGAGCTCGGCTACGTGTCCGACCTCGACGTGATCTTCCTGTACGACGACGACGACCAGGACGCGCCCGCCCTGTACGCACGGCTGGCGCAACGCTTCATCACCTGGATGACCTGCCCGACCTCGGCCGGGATCCTGTTCGATATCGACACCGCGCTGCGGCCCGACGGCGCCAGCGGCATGCTGGTCTCGACCGTGGCCAGCTTCGAAAAATACCAGCAGCAATCGGCCTGGGTCTGGGAGCACCAGGCGCTGACGCGCGCCCGCTTCTGTGCCGGCGACAGCGCGATTGGCGCGCGCTTCGAACAGATCCGCGACAGCGTGCTACGCCAGGTGCGCGAGCCGGCCGCGCTGCGCGACGCCGTGCTCAGCATGCGCCAGAAGATGCACGACGCGCAGCCGAACCGCGGCGCGCAGTTCGACCTCAAGCAAGACGCCGGCGGCATGATCGACATCGAGTTCATCGTCCAATACCTGGTGCTGCGCTATGCGAGCACCTACCCGCAGCTGACCGCGAACGCCGGCAACATCGCCCTGCTGCACGCCTGTGGCGAGCTCGGCCTGATCGACGCCACGCTCGCGCGCAGCGTGGCCGACGCCTACCGCGCCTACCGCAAGCTGCAGCACGCCGTGCGCCTGCAAGGCCAGGACGCCGCCCGCATCGACCCCGACCAAGTAATCAAGCACACCGACGCCGTCCGCCTGCTCTGGCAAATCCTCTTCGAATAGCCGACATCCTGAACGGTGTCAGGTCCGGCAATCGGACATGCCGGAACTTTCGTGGCCAATGCTGGTCGTTCTCCGTGCGCGACACGGCCTGAGGCCAAAAGTTCTCAAATGTCCGATTGCCGGACCTGACACCGTTCGGTTTCTGGACGCCGCCCGCATCTGCCCCGACCAGTGATCAGGCACACCGCCGTACGCCTGCTCTGGCAAGTCCTCTTCGAATAAGCGAGATCCTGAACGGTGCCAGGTCCGGCAATCGGACATGCCGGAACTTTCGTGGCGATTGCTGGTCGTTCTCCATCTGCGACACGGACTGAGGCCAAAAGTTCTCAAATGTCCGATTGCCGGACCTGACCCCGTTCGGTTTCTCGGGGCATGGCGTGGAAGCGGGGTAAGGCTTCGATGCGGGTGAGCCAGGCGCGCACCTGGGGATATGGTGTCAGGCTGATGCCGCCTTCGTCCGCGACCGCGGTGTAGGAATACATGGCGATGTCGGCCAGGCTCGGGGCTGCGCCGGCTAGCCATTCTCGCGCGCTCAGCTCGCTTTCCATCACCTGGTACAGGCGCGCGGCCCGCGCCTGCGCGTCCTCGGGATTGTGCTTGCCGCCGAACAGGCGGTTGGCGCGCGCCGCCGCTGGTCCGAATGCGAGCATGCCGGCCGCCGCCGACAACCAGCGCTGCACTTGGGCCTCGCCCGCGGGATCGTGCGGCAGCCAGGCGCCGCCGCCGTAGCGCCGCGCCAGGTACACGAGGATGGCGTTGGAATCGGCCACGATCGTGCCGCCGTCGTCGAGCACGGGCACCTGGGCAAACGGGTTCAGGGCGGTGAACGCGGGCGTCCGCTGCTCGCCCTTGAACAGGTCGATCTGGCGCCGCTCGTACGCCAGCCCGAGCAGGCTCAGCATCAGCTCGGCGCGGTGGGCGTGGCCCGAGCGCGGATAGGTGTAGATGGTGATCATCGGCGTTCTCCTTTCTTGTTGAGAACGCCAGTGTGGCGCAGCCCGCCGCGCCCTTGAAGACGCGGCGCGCTCAATTCATTCTTTCGCCACTCGCAATAATCACCGGCCGATGTGCTTGTCGAGGAAGTCGGCCACGCGGCTCCAGAAGTCGATATTCGTTTCCTTCAACTTCCAGCCGTGGCCTTCGTTCGGGTATTCGATCCACTCGACCTGGGGATTGTGCGCGCGGATGGCGTCGCGGAAGGCGAGGCCATGGATGATGGGCACGCGCGCGTCGGCCCCGCCATAGGCCAGCAGCAGCGGCGCCTTGATGCGCGCGGCCTGGACGATCGGCGAGGTGGCCTGCAGCTGGGCTGCGTCCTTCTCGCGGTCGCCGATCCACAGCGGCAGCTGGTAGGCGCGCGCCTCGGGCCCCATGTCGCCCCAGTTCACGCTGTACATCAGCTGAATGTCGGTGACGCCGACCCAGTTGACGCCGCAGCGGTAGAGATCGGGATCGTTGACCAGGCCCATCAGCGTGGAATAGCCGCCGTAGCTCGCGCCGGCAATGCAAATGCGCTGCGGATCGGCATAGCCTTGGGCGATGGCCCAGCGTGCGCCGTCGGCGATGTCGTCCTGCATCTTCAGACCCCACTGCTTCCAGCCGGCGCGCTCGTGCGCCTTGCCGTAGCCGACGCTGCCACGGAATTCGGGCTCCAGCACCGCATAGCCGCGCGAAGCGAGGAACTGCACTTCGCGGTTGAAATTCCAGTCGACGCCGCGCACCGAGGGACCGCCGTGCACGAGCATCACCAGCGGCAGCTTGTTCGGCGCGACGCCGCGCGGCAGCGTCAGGTAGGCGGGAATCTCGAGCCCGTCGCGCGCCTTGTAGCGCACGAAGCGTTTGTGCGCCATCTTGGCCGGGTCGATCTCGGGATGCAGGTCGCCGATTTTGATCAGCTTGCGTGTCTCGGTGTTCAGCAGGTGCAGCTCGCCGGGCTGGACGTCGGAGCGCGAAAACACCATCACATACGGCACCTCGGCGCGGTAGGGCTGGCGGATCAGGTTCTCGGCATTCGGAAACGCGAGGTCGACCTGCTTTTGCAGCGCCGCCATGGCCGGATCGAACCAGGCGCTGACCATGCGGTCGGCCTCGACCGCGACGCCGTGCACGGCCTGGCTGGTCACCAGCAGCTCACCGGAGAAATCGAAATCGGGCAGCTCGACCACGGGTTCGTCGGCGACCTTGTTCGCCTTCAGGTCGAACGGATACAGCGCATACTTGTCGCCCTTGCGCGCCCGCACGTACAGGGTGCCATCGGGACCGATGCGCACCGGCTCGACCGCATCCTCGCGCCAGCTGTCGTATTCGGCGATCACGCGCCAGGCGCCGCTGGCCGGCTCGCGGTAATGGATGCGGGTGATGTTCTTTTCCCAGGACATGGCCACGCGCGGCTCGCCCTGCGGATCGACATACCAGCGCCGCACGGGACCGGGGCGCGGCAAGGTGATGGCGGCGCCGCTGCGGGTGTTCACGCGCAGCAGATTGACGGCGTCGACGCGCTCGCCGCTGAACACGGGCTCGAGCACGAAGATGTCGTCGGTGTCCATCCGGCCGACCGGCGCCAGGAACAGGTCCCACAGGGGCAGCACGGTGCGCGGCCCGGAACTGGGCGGCAGCTCGAGGCGGGTGATCAGGGTGCGCAGATTGCTGCCGTCGCGGTCGACGGCGAACAGGCCGGGCGCGCGCGACCATTCGCCGATGGCTTCCTTGCGGTCGCCCAGGCTGAACACGAGGCGCCGGTCATTGACCCAGCTGAAGCTGGCGATGTCGCCTTCGGCCATGGCGGCCACGACAGTCGGCACGCGCGTCTCGACGTCCATCACGGCCAGCTTGATGCGCTCGTCCTGGGCGCTGTACAGCATGGCCACGTGGCGCCCGCTCGGCGACAGCGCGGCGCGCGCAAACGCGGCCGGCTGGAAGAAGCTGGCCACGGGCAGGCTGCGCGCGGCCGGCACATTCACCTTCGGTATCTCGTCGGCCTGCGCGAGCGCACAGGCGGCGGCCATCAGCAGCAAACTCAGCAGGCGTGCCATGTCAGAGGTCCCGTTCGTAGGCGACGCGCAGGCTGCGTCCGCGCAGCACCGGATCGGCCAGGCGCACGTCGGCGCTCGGGCTGCGGTTCAGTGCATTGTCGAGATTGACGAGGATCTTGCCCTTGGCCAGGCCCGTGTAGCGCGTGTTCAGGTCGAGCGTCATGTCCTTGTGCAGGCGGCAGTAGCCGTCGGGAATGCCGCGCGCGGCGCAGCCGAGTTGCGAATAGCTGAGGTCGTACTGGTCCTGCATCAGCGAGGTCTCGGGCCAGTAGTTGAGCATGGCGCCCCACTCCCACGGCCCGCGCTTCCAGCTGGCCGTGCTGCGCAGCACGTAGCGGTAGTTGGCATAGGTGCCGACATAGTTCTCGTTGTAGCTGGCCGCGCCGCTATTGCCGATCTTGTACTCGAGCTGGTAATTGGCCTTGATGCCGAACTGGAAGCGGCCGAGCGAGCCGGCATTGAGCTTGTAGTCGAGGTCGAGGTCGATCCCGGCCACGCGCGTCTTGTTCAGGTTCTGGTAGCTCTGGTTCAGCGATCCGATCGTGCCGACCGTGAAGGCCACGTCCTGGCCCGACAGCTGCTTGACGCGGGCGGCGATGCGGCGGTCGTCGTCCGACACCGGATTGCGCGCCACGCTGCCCGGCAGCAGGTCTTCGCGCGCCAGAATCTGGTCGACGCTCTGGGTGCCGATCTCGTTGCGCCGTTCGAGGCGGTAGTAGTCGAGCGTGAGGCTGAGATTCTTCAGCGGCACCAGCACGAAGCCGGCGTTCAGGCTCTTCGATTTTTCCGGCGCCAGGTCGGGATTGCCCTGGATCGCCAGGGCGAAACTCTCGCCGCAGCCGAGGCTGTCGCGCACGCGCAAGGCGTCGGCCTTGTCCAGGTCATTGCCCTGTCGCAGGATCTGATACATGTACTGGGCCGTCGCGCAACGCTTGGGATCGACCACGCCATTGCGGAAGGCGGACAGGATCACTTTGCCGGTCTCGGCCGCATTGGGCGCGCGGAAGCCGCCCGAGACGGTGGCGCGCAGCATCAGCTTGTCGTTGAACTTGTAGCGCGCGCCGAGCTTGGGCATCAGCGAATGCTCGGTGCTGCCGACCTTGTCGTAGCGGAGCGCGGCATTGACTTCGAAGGCGCGCGTGAACGGCGCATTCAGCTCGGCATAGGCGGCGCGCATATGGCGGGCGCCGTCGACATTGATCGAGCCATAGCCGACCACGCGCGCATTGGCGACGTTGTCGCCGACCCAGGACTCGAAGCTGTCGGTGCGGTAGTCGAGGCCGAGCGCCAGGGCCAGCGGGCCGCCGCCCAGCGCCAGCAGCTCGCGCGAGGCGCGCGCATCGACGAAGGCCTGCTTCGATTCGCCGCCGAACTCGACGCGCGGGAACATGCGCAGCAGCAGCTCGGCGCTGTTCTGTTTGCCGAACTGGTATTCGCCCGACAGCACGGCCTGCAGGTACTGCTCGGCGTCCTTGGCGCCGCGCGTGACGAAGCCCGAGCGCGCGCCCATCACGCCGGCCGCCGTGCTCCAGTCCCAGCCGCCGTGCTGCCCTTCCAGGCCCACCATCCAGCGGTACTGGCGCGAACGGGTGGCGTTCTTGTACACGTCGGGATCGTCGTTGTAGCGGTAGCGCAGCTCGACCGGAATCGGGAAGGGGTTGTACGGATGGCCGACCGGCAGCATCGGTTCGGTGAAGGACTTGAGCTTGCCCTCCTTCACGCTGTACCAGTAGCTGGGCGTGCCCGTGTACTGCATGATCGGCGGCGGGTTGTAGTAGGTGGTACCGAGGTCGGACAGGGTCAGCTCGGTGAACAGTTCGGTCTTCGCCCCCAGCTGCTTGCGTGCGCCGCCATGAAACTGCAGGCGCTTGGCCTCGGCATGGATGCCCAGGCGCGCATACTGGTCGAAGCGGCACAGGCCGTTCTCGACCTCGGGGCAGCCATTGACCGGCACCGGCACTGTCTGGCCGCCAAAGCGCAGGATGTAGTTGCCGGGGTTCGAGTAGCTGGACTTGACGCCGAAATTCGGGTTCACATAGTCCTTGTACCACTGGCCGACATTCGGCTCGATCTGCCGGTCGCTGTAGGGAAAACGGTGAAAGCCTTCGAGGTGGCCGAAGATATTGTAGCCATCGGCGGCCAGGTCGCCGCGGCCCCAGGTCAGGCTGAGGATCTGGTCCTTGTCGAGCGCGCTGTTCATCAGGCTCTGGCGCTGGGCCGCCTTCACATAGGCGCCGCGGTAGGCCTTGCGCGTGATGATGTTGATGACCCCGGCCACGGCGTCCGAGCCATAGATGGCCGAGGCGCCGTCGAGCAGAATCTCGACGCGCTCGATGGTCTCGAGCGGAATCGCGTCGATGTTGACGAAGGTTTCGCGGCCGCCGTCGGCCAGACCGTAGCTGGCCACGCGCCGGCCGTTCAGCAGGATCAGGGTGGCGCTCTTGCCAAGGTTACGCAGCGACAGACCGGTGGCGCCGGCCGCAAACGAGGAGGAGCCGCCCAGGTCATTGAGCGCGCCGGTATTGGCCGGGATCTTGTCGAGCACATCCTTGACGGTGCTGGCGCCCATCGCGGCGATGTCTTCGCGCGTCAGCACCTGCACGGGCGAACTGGTCTCGCTGTCGGTGCGCGAAATATTCGAGCCGGTGATGACGATCTTGGTCAGCGGCGCCGGCGCGGGCGCGCTGTCGGGCGTGGTCTGGGCCAGGGCCGGCAGGGCCTGGGCGATGGCGAGGGCAAGGGGCCAGGGCTTGAACACTGGGAACTCCGTTTAAGCGATCCCGTGAGTATGCCCAATGCCGAACAGAAAAAAAACCCTCGAACTGTCAGGCGTTTGTCGCAAAAAAAAACGGGCGCCGCAGCGCCCGTTTCTGGTTCACATCCCTGCTGGGCTTACTTGAACGAGTAAGCGGCGGAGACGCGGAAGTTACGGCCAGCACCGTTATGCAGCTGGGTGTTGAAGCCGGTGGTGGCCGAACGCGGATCGTACGGAGCCTTGGTGTCGAGCAGGTTACGCACGTTGAAGTTCAGCTTCCAGTCCTTGAAGCCGGTGTAGCCGTAAGCCAGACCGAGGGTGGTCCAGCCGTCCACGGTACAGGCCGGGTTGTTGTAGCGCGGCAGGCCGCCCAGCTGGTAGGCGCTCGACGGCTGGCCGGTACCATAGTGGCAGTACGGCACAGCGTAGATGTCCTGGTTTTCCGAACGACGCAGCAGCGAGACCGAGGACACGAAGTCGATGGTACCGGTCACGGTGTGCACGTCGCGGGTCCAGGTCACCGAGTAGTTCACGCGGTGACGCGGGATATCGCCGACCGAGGTGGCCCAGTCGGAGATGCCGCCGGCGGTGCCGACCACATTGGCTTCACGCTCACCCGGGCGCTCGGCGCGCTTGTAGGTCAGCAGATAGGCCCAGTTCAGGGTGTTGGTCAGACGACCAGCTTCGCCCAGGTTGGTGCGGGTGGTGATTTCGAAGTCGATACCCGAGGTGTCGGTCGAACCCTGGTTCACGTACGAGCGGTTGACCTGGGAGATCGGGCCAGTGCCGGCGATCGGCTTGCCCGAGGCGTCGACCAGCAGGTTGGCCGGGTTGGTGTCACGCACCACGCGGCCCGGGTACAGGGACTCGTGATCGATCACATACTGAGCCGACAGCAGGGCCGATTCGTCGACCTTGCGAATGCGCCACCATTCGGTGATCACGTCCACGTTCTTGGTCGGGTTGAAGATCGCGCCCAGCGACCAGGACTTCGATTTCTCTGCCTTCAGGTCCGGGGTCGCGGCCGAGAACGACGAGATACCTTTCGAGCAGTCGGTGCGGTCGGCACCCGGTTTCGGGTTGACGCCGTCCGGGCAACGCAGCGAGTCGGTCACCGTGGTGAAGGACTGCACGCCGCCAGCCGACACCTGGGTCAGGGCCGGTGCGCGGAAGCCTTTCGAGAACGAGCCGCGGAAGGTCAGGTTATCCAGGGCAGCGTACTTGAAGCCGGCTTTCGGAATGAACGAAGTCGGGAAGGTCGGGTATTTGTCGACGCGGGCGGCGAAGTCCAGATCCAGGGACTTGAGCACCGGTGCGCGGAATTCGACGAAGGCCGACGACACTTTGCGCTGACCATCGGCCGAGGAGTTGGCCAGACCGACGATGTTACCGGCGCGCGTGTTGGCGTCCGGATCCAGACCGATCTTCTCTTCACGCACTTCGGCGCCGACGGCCATGCCCATTTCACCGCCCGGCAGCTTGCCGAAGGTGGTCGAGGCTTTGACGTCGAACTGCAGCACCGAAGCGAAGCCGTTGTTGTTGACGTCAACGGTCGAGTTCGGATCGGCGATGGTGGCGGCGATCGTGCGGTTTTCCGTCATGATCTTGTTCAGCACCGGGATGTAGCGCATGCCGTAGTAGGTCTCATGACGCTCCGAACGGTTCCACAGCAGGCCGGTTTCCCAGTCCCAGCTGCCGGTCGTGCCACGCAGGCCGGTCAGCACGCGGTAGGTTTCGTTGACGTTGGCCGAACCGCCCTTGTGGCCGACCAGACGGAACGAAGCCGCGGCGCGCGAGGTGGGGAAGGGATTGTCCGGGTGGCCCACCGGCAGGATGACCTGGAAGGAGCTCGGCACACCGGTCAGCGAGAACACGGTGGTGGCCGAGGTCGACGGCACGGTCAGCGGGGCGCCCAGGTAGATACGCTCGGAACGGTTGTAGCCGATCTCGGTGAACGAGGTCACGCCATTGGCGAATTCCTTGGTGATGCGGGTCATCGCATTGCGGTCATTGCCTTCGGCCTGGACATCCGAGTACTGGTCGATGTCGTAGTTACAGAAGGTGCGGCCAATCAGCGGCGAGGTGGCCGACAGATTGTGCTTGGCGGCGTCGCCGGTGATCTGCTCCGAGGTCGGGCAGTTCAGGGCGTTCTTGATATCGGCGGCCAGCGACAGGCTGGTGGCGAAGTTACGCGCGCCCGGGGTGCGCTCGCGGTAGAAGAAAGGCGAGGCCGAAATCGAGCTCGACAGCGGGTTCAGACGGGCATTGACGTAGGCGTACTGGTCGACAGCGATGTCGCGCACTTCCTTCATATTCGTTTCGCCGCGCTTGGACAGATCCCACGTGACCATCACGTTGAACTTGTCCTTGGCCAGGTCGCCCCAGCCAGCCACGCCGCTGACGCGCTTGGTCATGAACTCGTTGTTGTCATTCGCGGCGTAGGACGCACGCAGGTCCACACCCGTGTAGTCGGTCTTGGTGATGAAGTTGATCACGCCGGCGATCGCGTCGGAGCCGTACACGGCCGAGGCGCCGTCCTTGAACACTTCGACGCGTTCGAGGGCGGTGACGGGGATCGAGTTCAGGTCGTACACAGCCGACTTGCCCTGGTTCGGGTCAGCGTAGGCCGAGGCCGTGATGCGGCGGCCGTTCAACAGCACCAGGGTCGAGGACGAACCGAGGCCGCGCAGCGAGGCGGTCGAGGCGCCCTTCGAGAAGCCGCCGTCGGTGATGTCGACCGAGGCGCCCGAGCCGAAGGCCGGGATCGAGTGCAGCAGTTCCTGCACGGTGTTGGCGCCAGTGGCTTCGATCTGCTTGGCGGTCAGGACTTCGACGGGCGACGAGGTTTCTTTGTCTGCACGTTTGATGTTGGAGCCGGTCACATACACTTTCTGGACCGGGGCCTCAGCAGCTTGCTGGGCCAGCGCGACGCTGGTGGTGGCCAGGGTCATGGCCACGGCGATCACGCTTTGTTTAAGGACGAATTGCTTTTTCAAGGGTTTTTCTCCGCTCTGGTTTTCATGCCCCGCCCCTGTGATAACAGGCGTTCTGAGGCATGTTGATGTAGATCATTGTTGACCTAACCTCAAATGAGAACATTTTTGCCAAACCCGCGTCAAATCTGATTGCGAAACTGTTTGCGATATACAACAAAAATGCATTCTTGGGGCCTTTGTTTGGCATATGCATATACCGAACAAATATTTGACGGCCTAAATGCATATATGCATTTGTGATGTTCAGTTACAAGCGCCGTAATGACAGGCAATAAAAAACCCCGCCCGAAGGCGGGGTTGCAGGGCCGCGCAGCCGCTTACTTGAAGCGGTAGCTGGCCGACACGCGCCAGTAACGGCCGTAGTTGTTATGCAGCTGACCGTTGTAACCCGCGGTCGTCTGGTTCGGATCGTACGGGGCCTTGGTGTCCAGCAGGTTCTGCACATTCAGGCTCATGGTCCAGTTCTTCACGCCCGAGTAGCTGTAGGAGGCGCCCAGCGTGGTCCAGGACGGAATGTTACAGTCAGGCACGAAGGCTTCGAACAGCGGGATCGAGGTGTTGCGATCGCCGGCAGCGTCGGTCGGCTTCTTGGTGCCGTAGTAGCAGAACGGCTGGGCGTAGGTGGTCGAACCGTCCATCACACGCAGCAGCGAGATCGGACCCACGTAGTTGATCGAGCCGGTCACGCTGTGCACATCGTAGTTCCACGAGGTGCTCAGGCTACCGCGCCATTTCGGCGTGTCGTAGCCCGAGTTCAGCTGCCAGTCCCAGATACCGGCGCGGGCGCCGGCCACGTTGTTGACCACGTTACCAGCGATCTCGGCGATCAGGTATTTCTGGATGTAGGTCGCTTCGAGCGTGGTCTTCAGACGGCCCCAGGCACCGAGGTTGTTGGTCAGGTTGGCGCTGATGTCGACGCCGCGGATCTCTTTCGAGCCTTGGTTGGTCCAGGGTTCCTTGACCATCAGCAGCACACCGGTGCCCGGAATCGGCTTGCCGGCCGCGTCCAGCACCCAGTTGGCCGGGTTCGGATCACGCAGCACGTTGCCCGGATTCTTGTCTTCGTTCTTCAGAGCTTCGTTGGCCGAGCCCAGCGCGATTTCGCCTTCCTTCTTGATGCGGAAGAAGTCGAAGGTCGCGTCGAAGTTGTTGGTCAGCTGCAGGATCAGGCCGAGCGAGAACTGCTTCGACTTTTCCGGCTGCAGATCGGGGTTGGCGCCACCGGTACCGGCGATCGACTTCGAGCAGTCGCCCGCCACCGCACCGGGTTTCGGCGTGGTCTGGTCGGCTTCGCAGCGCTTCGGATCCCACACGCCGTTCAGGAAGAACTGGGCGCCACCCGGCGTGACCTGCTGCAGTGCCGGGGCACGGAAGCCTTCCTGGTAGGTACCGCGCATGGTGATGCGGTCGGTGGTCTTCCACTTGGCCGAGGCCTTCGGCACGAAGTTGCCTTTCAGGCCTTCGTACTTGTCGTAGCGGCCAGCCAGGCCCAGTTCGAGGGACTTCAGGACCGGCAGACCGATTTCGCCGCCGATACCCCATTCCGAACGCTTACCGTCGATCAGGGTGTTGGCCAGACCGTAGATGTTACCGGCCGCCACTTGGGGATCCGGATCGATCTTGATCTTCTCGTGGCGGTATTCGGCCACCACGGCGGCCTGGGCGTCGCCGCCCGGCAGCGAGAACAGCGAACGCGTGCCCTTGATGTCATAGGTCACGACTTCCGACTTGCCGTTGCCGACCACATCGCGGCCGATGGTCGGGTCAGCCGACAGCTGGGCCAGGGTGGTGCCGGTGTTCAGCTTGCGCAGGGTCGGCAGGTAGAGGCGGCCGAACGAGGTGTTCTCGTTCTTGTTCTGGTTGAACAGCACGGCCGTATCCCAGTCCCAGCCGAAGTTCGAACCACGCAGGCCGACCAGCAGGCGGCTGGTGTTGTTGTTGACTTCCGAACCGCCGCGCAGATTCACGAAACGGTACTGGACCGAGGCGCGGTAGCCCTGGCTCGAGAAGGGGTTGTCCGGGTGGCCGACCGGCAGGATGACCTGGAAGGGATCGGCCACGCCGCTGGCCATGAAGTTGGTCACGCTGGTGGTGCCGATCGAGATCGGGGCGCCGGTGTAGACACGGTTCGAGTGGTTGTAGGCCGCTTCGATGAAGGCGCTGGTGGTCGGCGACAGGCGGAACTCGGCGCGCGTCAGCAGGCTGCCGTCCTTACCGCCCGACTGGCCTTCGCTGAACTGGTCGACGTCGTAGTTACAGAAGGTGCGGCCGATCAGGGTGCTGGTCGACAGCAGGCCGTCCTTAGTGCCGCCGGTGATCTGTTCCGACGTCGGGCAGCCGAGGTTGAAGATGGCGCGGCTGGCGATCGTGGCCTGGGTCACGCCGAAGTTCTTCGAGCCGTTCGAGGATTCGCGGTAGGCGATCGGATATTGCGACACCGAGCTCGAGTAGTTCGACTTGAAGCGGCCGTTCAGCTCCTGGTAGCGGGCGTACTGGATGTCGGTGACGTCCTTGATGGCCACGCGGTTGCGGCTGTTGATTTCGCCGGTGATGAAGAAGCTGTAGCCGTCCTTGTCGAGGTCGCCCTTGCCCCAGATGCCGGTGTAGCGGCGGCGGTTGAACAGATCGTTGTCGTTGGCGCCGTAGGAGGCGCTCACTTGGGCGCCTTCGTAGTTGCTCTTGGTGATGAAGTTGATCACACCGCCGATGGCGTCGGAGCCGTACACGGCCGAGGCGCCGTCCTTGAGCACTTCGACACGTTCGATGGCCGACAGCGGGATGCTGTTCAGGTCATACAGGGTCGAGTTGCCGTTGTTCGGATCGGAGTAGGCGGTGTAGACCATGCGGCGGCCGTTGATCAGCACCAGGGTCGAGGTCGAGCCCATGCCGCGCAGCGCGGCCGTGGAGACGCCCTTGGCGAAACCGGAACCCGAGGTCAGGTCGCGGTTGGTGTCATTGCCCATCGCCGGGATGAACTTCATCAGTTCCGACACCGAACCGGCGCCGGTGTTTTCGATGTCCTTGGCGGTCAGCACCTGGACGGGCGACGGACCTTCCTTGTCGGAACGCTTCAGGTTGGAACCCGTCACGACCACGCGCGCGACAGGTTCGGCGGACGTGGCTTGTTGCGCCCAGGCCTGGGGTGCGTAGGCAGTGGCCAGAGCAAGCGCGAGTGCGCTCGGTCGAAGTACGGTGTGCTTCTTCAAAATCCCTCCCATTTCGGTCTCAGTGACGAATATCGCTGTTGTTCTTGGTGTACGTGGCAGAAAAGCCAAGTGCATACAAGTCTCGCACAAGATGCCGTGAAAACCGATAAATCCGACAGTTTTTCCACCCCGATTGTTGTTTTTGTATCGCATTTACATACAGCAAGCAGGGGAAAATTCGGTCAACATATGTATATGAATTCATATGCAGATCGCCGAAGATCGCGTCGATATGCATGATTTTCAAGGAAAATCAGCATATTCCGTTCAAATTTACACAAGCCCTGACGACCGACGAAAAAAAACGCCCCGGAGGGCGTTTTTTGGGGAGGCGGCGCGTAATTACTTGGCCGACATCAGGGCCACGGTGGTGTCCAGCATGCGGTTCGAGAAGCCCCACTCGTTGTCGTACCAGGACGACACTTTGACCAGCTTGCCCGAGACCTTGGTCAGGGTTGCGTCGAAGTTCGACGAGGCCGGATTGTGGTTGAAGTCGACCGAGACCAGCGGCTCATTGTTGTAGGTCAGGATGCCGGCCAGCGGACCGTCGGCAGCGGCCTTCATGATGCTGTTGATTTCATCGACCGTGGTGTCGCGCTTGGCGATGAAGGACAGGTCGACGATCGAGACGTTGATGGTCGGAACGCGGATGGCGTAGCCGTCCAGCTTGCCATTCAGCTCCGGCAGCACCAGGCCGACGGCGGCGGCGGCGCCGGTCTTGGTCGGGATCATCGACTGGGTGGCCGAGCGGGCGCGGCGCAGGTCCTCGTGCATGACGTCGGTCAGCACCTGGTCATTGGTGTAGGCGTGCACAGTGGTCATCAGCCCGGTTTCCAGGCCGATCGCATCGTGCAGGGGCTTGACCAGCGGGGCCAGGCAGTTGGTGGTGCAGGAAGCGTTCGAGATCACGGTGTCCGAGGCTTTCAGGGTGCCGTGGTTGACGCCGTACACGATGGTGGCGTCGACATCCTTGCCGCCCGGGGCCGAGATGATGACCTTCTTGGCGCCGCCCTGCAGGTGGGCCGAGGCTTTTTCCTTGCTGGTGAAGAAGCCCGTGCATTCGAGCACGACGTCCACGCCGAGTTCGCCCCAGGGGATGTTGGCCGGGTTGCGCTCGGCGAACACGCGGATCTTGTCGCCATTGACGATCATGTAATCGCCTTCGACCGACACGGTGCCCGGGAACTTGCCATGGGCGGTGTCGAAACGGGTCAGGTGGGCATTCGATTCCGGCTTGCCCAGATCATTGATGGCCACGATCTGGATATCGTGTTTCTTGCCGCCTTCGTAGTGGGCGCGCAGGATGTTGCGGCCGATACGGCCATAACCATTGATTGCAACTTTGATCGTCATACTCTGAACTCCTAGGATAAAAAAACCGGTCGATTAGGCAGACACAACAGCTTTCGTCTTGGCGACGACATTCTCCACAGTGAAGCCGAAGTGCTTGAACAGCACGCCGGCCGGGGCCGATTCACCAAAGCTGTCGATGCCGACAACGGCCCCTTCCAGACCCACATACTTGTACCAGAAACTGCTGACACCGGCCTCGATGGCCACGCGCGGCAGGCCCTTGGGCAGCACGCTGGCGCGGTAGGCCGCGTCCTGGCGCTCGAAGGCCTCGGTCGAGGGCATCGACACCACGTTCACGGGCAGGCCCTGCTCGCCGAGGGCGGCCGCGGCCTTGACGGCCAGTTCGACTTCCGAGCCGGTGGCGATCAGCACGGCCTTGGCGCCAGCGTTGTCGATCAAGACATAGCCGCCCTTGGCGATATTCGCCACCTGCTGGGCGCTGCGCTCCATGAAGGGCAGATTCTGGCGCGAGAAGATCAGGGTCGAGGGATTGTGCTTGCGTTGCACGGCCTGGCCCCAGGCGACCATCGATTCGACGGTGTCGCACGGACGCCAGTTGTCCAGGTTCGGGATCAGGCGCAGCGAGGCCACGTGTTCGACCGACTGGTGGGTCGGGCCGTCTTCGCCGAGGCCGATCGAATCGTGGGTGAACACGAAGATCGAGCGCTGCTTCATCAGGGCGGCCATGCGCAGGGCATTGCGGCTGTAGTCCGAGAAGGTCAGGAAGGTGGCGCCGAAGGGGATGAAACCGCCATGCAGGGCGATCCCGTTCATGATGGCCGACATGCCGAATTCACGCACGCCGTAGTTGATGTGGTTGCCCGGCTGGCCGGAGCGCACGGCCACGCATTCCTTCCAGTTGGTCAGGTTCGAGCCGGTCAGGTCGGCCGAGCCGCCGAGGAATTCGGGCAGCACCGGGGCCAGGGCCTGGATCGCGTTCTGCGAGGCCTTGCGGGTGGCGATGGTTTCTTTCTTCTCGACGCAGGCGGCGATGGCCTGCTCCAGCGTGGCGCCGAAATTGGCCGGCAGCTCGCCGGCCATGCGGCGCTGCAGTTCGGCCGCTTCGGCCGGGTAGGCGGCCGCGTACTGGGCGAACAGCGCGTTCCAGGCGCCCTCGGCGGCGGCGCCAGCGGGCTTGGCGTCCCAGGCGGCGTAGATCTCGGCCGGAATCTCAAACGGCGCAGCATCCCAGCCGATGGCGGCGCGGGTGGCGGCGATTTCCTTGTCGCCCAGCGGGGCGCCATGGACCTTGTCGCCGCCCTGCAGATTGGGCGAGCCCTTGCCGATCAGGGTCTTGCAGCAGATCAGGGTCGGCTTGGTGGCCGTCTTGGCCTGGGCGATCGCGGCCGAAACGGCCTCGGCATTGTGGCCGTCGACGTCGCGGATCACGTTCCAGCCATAGGCCTCGAAACGCTTGGGCGTGTCATCGGTGAACCAGCCGTCGACCTTGCCGTCGATCGAGATGCCATTGTCGTCGTACAGGGCGATCAGCTTGTGCAGGCCGAGCGTGCCGGCCAGCGAGCAGACCTCGTGCGAGATGCCTTCCATCAGGCAGCCATCGCCGACGAAGGCATAGGTGTAGTGGTCGACCACAGCGAAGCCCGGCTTGTTGAACTGGGCCGCCAGCAGGTATTCGGCGAGCGCCATGCCGACCGCGTTGGCGATGCCCTGGCCAAGCGGGCCGGTGGTGGTTTCCACGCCCGGGGTGATGTCGACTTCGGGGTGGCCCGGGGTCTTCGAATGCAGCTGGCGGAAATCCTTGATATCGTCCATCGACACCGCATAGCCGGCCAGGTGCAGCAGCGCATAGTGCAGCATCGAGCCGTGGCCATTGGACAGCAGGAAGCGGTCGCGGTTGATCCACTTCGGATTGGCCGGATTGTGCTTGTAGTGGCCGTTCCAGAGGGCGACAGCGATGTCCGCCATGCCCATCGGCATACCGGGGTGGCCCGAATTGGCTTTCTGGACGGCGTCCATTGCCAGCGCGCGGATCGCGTTGGCCATTTGGGTGGTCGTAGGTGTCATGGATAGGATGCGAGAAGTAGGAAAGCGGGGTCGTGCAAGACAACGAGCCCATTATTCTACCAGAGCCCACCCCGGACGCCTTAAAATGAGGCATTCCCAAACCGTCCTGTCCGCTATGTCCCGCTTCTATTGTCCTCAGCCGCTCGAGCCCGGCAGCGAAATTGAACTGCCGACTACCGTCGCCCACCATCTGCATGTGCTGCGCCTGGCGCCGGGGGCGCCGCTGCGCCTGTTCAATGGCAGCGGCGGCGAGGTCCAGGCCGAGCTCAGCAGCATCGAAAAGCGCCGCGCCACGGCCCGCATCCAGACCTGGATCGGACGCGAGGCCGAGCTGCCGTATGCGCTGACCCTGGCCCAGGCCCTGCCTGAGGGCAGCAAGATGGACTGGATCATCGAAAAGGCGGTCGAGCTGGGTGTGGCCGGGGTCCAGCCGCTGGCCGCCGCGCGCAGCGTGGTGCGGCTCGACGCCGAGCGGGCCGCGCGCCGCCAGCAGCACTGGGAGGGCGTGATCATCGCCGCCGCCGAGCAATGCGGGCGCAACCGCCTGGCCCATCTGGCGCCGCTGAGCAAACTGCAGGACTGGCTGGCCCTGCCCCATCTGCACAAGCGCGTGCTGCTGAGCCCGCGTGCAGAGCAGAGCCTGGCGGCCTGGGCGCGCCACCAGCCGCCCCAAGCGCTGAGCCTGCTAGTCGGCCCCGAGGGCGGTTTCAGCGACGCCGAGGAAGCGGCCGCGCTGGCGGCCGGCGCGATTGCCCTGAGCATGGGCCCGCGCGTGCTGCGCACCGAGACGGCCGGCCTGGCCGCACTGGCCATGCTCAACGCCCACTGGTCCCCCGCCTAAGCCCCTGCCCTTTCCGCGCAAACAAATCGGGGTGAGACCCCCATTATCCGGGCGGAT
>NZ_JAKLTS010000010.1 GCF_022012445.1 Massilia sp. TS11 | reverse complement strand
GCGGAAACTGGCTTAGCGCAGGCGCTGCCACAGGGCGGTCGTGGCGGCCGCCTGGTTCATGCTGTAGAAATGCAGGCCCGGCGCGCCGCCGGCCAGCAGGCGCTCGCACAGGGCCGTCACCACGTCCAGACCGAAGGCCTTGATGGCCGCACTGTCGTCGCCGAAGCTGGCCAGCTTCAGGCGCACCCAGCGCGGAATCTCGGCGCCGCACATCTCGGAGAAACGCGACAGCTGCGTGTAGTTAGTGATCGGCATGATGCCGGGCACGATGGGCACGTCCACGCCGGCCGCGCGCACCTCGTCGACAAAACGGAAGTAGGCGTCGGCGTTGTAGAAATACTGGGTGATCGCGCTGTTCGCGCCGGCCTGCACCTTGCGCACGAAGGCGCGCAGATCGTCCTGCGGCGAGCGGGCCTGGGGATGCATCTCGGGATAGGCGGCCACTTCGATGTGGAACCAGTCGCCGGTCTCGGCGCGCACGAACTCGACCAGCTCGTTGGCATAGCGGAATTCGCCCATGCCGCCGTAGCCGCTCGGCAGGTCGCCGCGCAGGGCCACCAGGCGCCGGATGCCGTGCGCCTTGTACTGCTGGAGGATGGCGCCGATCGACGCGCGCGTGCCGCCGACGCAGGACAGATGGGGCGCCGCTTCCTGGCCGGCTGCCATGATGTCGAGCACGGTATCGAGCGTGCCCTGCTGGGTGCTGCCACCGGCGCCAAAGGTCACGGAGAAATAACGCGGCCCCAGCGCGGCCAGCTGGGCGCGCACGGCGCGCAGCTTGTCGGCCCCTTCCGCCGTTTTGGGCGGAAAGAACTCGATGCTGAAATCAGGTGTTTGCATTTTTTTCGAGAAGGATCGTGGACAGCGCCCAGGAAATCACGCTGTACAGCAATGCCGCGCCCACCGCCGACCAGAAACTGGCGATGCGGAAGCCTTCGACCCAATACGCCACGGTCCACATCAGGAAACCGTTGATGATCAGGATGAACAGGCCCATCGACACCATCGTCACCGGCAGGGTGAACAGCACGAGCACGGGACGGATCAGGGTGTTGACCAGCCCCAGCACGAGCGCCGCCACCAGGGCGGCGCCGATGCTGCTCACCTGCACGGATTCCATCAGATACGGCAGCGCCATCAGCGCCGCCGCATTGATCAGCCAGGTCAGAAGCAGGCGCATGGCGTCGCCTTAGTAGCGGTAGTGGTCGGGCTTGTACGGGCCCTGCTTGGCCACGCCGATGTAGGCGGCCTGCTCGTCGGTCAGCTCGGTCAGCTGGGCGTTCAGCTTTTTGAGCTGGAGCCGCGCCACCTTCTCGTCCAGGTGCTTGGGCAGCGTGTACACGCCGACCGGGTACTGGGCCGTGTTGGTGAACAGTTCGATCTGGGCGATCGTCTGGTTGGCGAACGAGGAGCTCATCACGTAGGACGGGTGGCCGGTGCCGCAGCCGAGGTTGACCAGACGGCCTTCGGCCAGCAGGATGATGCGCTTGCCATCCGGGAAGATCACGTGGTCGACCTGGGGCTTGATGTTTTCCCAGGTGTACTGGCGCAGCGAGGCGACGTCGATCTCGTTGTCGAAGTGGCCGATGTTACAGACGATGGCCTGGTCCTTCATGCGCTTCAGGTGATCGTGGGTCAGCACGTGGTAGTTGCCGGTGGCGGTGACGAAGATGTCGCCGTGCTCGGCCGCATAGTCCATCGTCACCACGCGGTAGCCTTCCATCGCGGCCTGCAGGGCGCAGATCGGGTCGATCTCGGTGACCCAGACCTGGGCCGACAGCGCGCGCAGGGCCTGGGCCGAGCCCTTGCCCACGTCGCCATAGCCGCACACCACGGCGACCTTGCCGGCCACCATCACGTCGGTGGCGCGCTTGATGCCGTCGACCAGGGATTCGCGGCAGCCGTACAGATTGTCGAACTTGGACTTGGTGACCGAGTCATTGACGTTGATCGCCGGGAAGGCCAGCTTGCCGTCCTTGGCCATCTGGTACAGGCGGTGCACGCCGGTGGTGGTTTCTTCGGTCACGCCTTTGATTTGCGGCAGGCGCTTGGAATACCAGCTCGGGTCCTGCTGCAGACGCGCCTTGATGGCATTGAACAGGCAGATTTCCTCTTCCGAACCGGGATTGGCCAGCACGCCCAGGTCCTTCTCGGCGCGCACGCCCAGGTGCAGCAGCAGGGTGGCATCGCCGCCGTCGTCGAGGATCATGTTCGAGTAGACCGGATTGCCGGCGGCATCGTTCGGCCATTCGAAGATGCGGTGGGTGTAGTCCCAGTATTCGTCCAGGTTCTCGCCCTTGACGGCGAACACCGGCGTGCCATTGGCGGCGATCGCGGCGGCAGCGTGGTCCTGGGTCGAGTAGATGTTGCACGAGGCCCAGCGCACCTGGGCGCCGAGGGCTTCCAGGGTCTGGATCAGCACCGCGGTCTGGATCGTCATGTGCAGCGAGCCGGTGATGCGCGCGCCTTTCAGCGGCTGGCTGGCGGCATATTCCTCGCGGATCGCCATCAGGCCCGGCATTTCGGTTTCGGCGATCTTGATTTCTTTATTGCCCCAGTCGGCCAGGCCGATGTCGGCAACGATGTAGTCGGTGAATTTTTCGGTAACGGCGTTCATCACGCCCTCCTTTCAGTGTTTTGAAAAAAGTAACGTGAGCGCGGTTGTGAAGATGGGTCCGAGCCTGGCGAGCCTGTTTGGCCCGTCGCAACGCTCCTCGGAAGGATCAGTATAGCACGGTCCGCGCGGGCCAGCGACCCGCACGGACCGGACCGGCTTAGAGGCCGGCGGCAGCGCGCAGGGCGGCAGCCTTGTCGGTACGCTCCCAGGTGAACTCCGGCTCTTCACGGCCGAAGTGACCATAGGCGGCGGTCTTGGCATAGATCGGGCGCAGCAGGTCGAGCATCTGGACGATGCCTTTCGGACGCAGGTCGAAGTGCTCCTGCACGAGCTGGGCGATCTTCTCGTCCGAGATCACGCCCGTGCCTTCCGTGTAGACGGTGATGTTGATCGGGCGCGCCACGCCGATCGCGTAGGACACCTGCACCTGGCACTGGCGCGCCAGACCGGCGGCGACGATGTTCTTGGCCACATAGCGGGCGGCGTAGGCGGCCGAGCGGTCGACCTTGGACGGGTCCTTGCCCGAGAACGCGCCACCACCGTGCGGGGCGGCGCCGCCGTAGGTGTCGACGATGATCTTGCGGCCGGTCAGGCCGCAGTCGCCTTGCGGGCCGCCGATGACGAAGCGGCCGGTCGGGTTGACCAGGAAGCGCGTGTCCTGCAGCCATTCCTTGGGCAGCACCGGCTTGATGATCTCTTCGATCACGGCTTCTTCGATCTGCTTGTGGGTCATTTCCGGCGCGTGCTGGGTCGACAGCACGACGGTATTGACGCTGTGCGGCTTGCCGTCCAGGTAGCGCATCGTCACCTGCGACTTGGCGTCCGGACGCAGCCAGGGCAGACGACCGTCCTTGCGCAGCTGGCTCTGACGTTCCACCAGACGGTGCGAGAAATAGATCGGGGCCGGCATCAGTTCCGGCGTTTCGTCGCAGGCGTAGCCGAACATCAGGCCCTGGTCGCCGGCGCCCTGGTCGAGGTCGATACCCTTGCCTTCGTCCACGCCCTGGGCGATGTCGGGCGACTGCTTGTCATAGGCGACCAGCACGGCGCAACCCTTGTAGTCGATGCCGTACTCGGTGTTGTCGTAGCCGATGCGCTTGATGGTTTCGCGCGCGACTTGAATATAATCCACGTTGGCGTGGGTCGTGATCTCGCCAGCCAGCACCACCAGACCGGTGTTGCACAGGGTTTCGGCGGCCACGCGGGCGTGCGGGTCCTGGGCCAGGATGGCGTCGAGAATGGAATCGGAAATCTGGTCGGCGACCTTGTCCGGATGGCCTTCGGACACGGATTCGGACGTGAAGAGGAAGTCGTTAGACATCGCAAGCTCCTGCAAATGGTTGGTTCTGAACATGTCGCACAACCATGCGGCTTGCGACGCTTTAGCGAGATTTATATTCCGCCTCGCAAGTTGTCATTAACTCGGCGGTCCTACTGACGTGGTATTTTACGCTGCTTTTTCTTACATCTGTCAATTCCCATGCTTGTGTTCGTGTTTCGCCTGCTGTCCTACCTGCCACTCTGGCTGCTGCATGCCCTCGGGGCCGTGCTTGGCTGGCTCGTGTACGGGCTGACCCCCTCTTATCGGCAGCGTCTGCGCGAAAATTTACAGCGCGCTGGTTTCGGCCAGCATCTGGGCGCCGCCATTGCCGAGGCGGGCAAGAGCATTGTCGAGCTGCCCTTCATCTGGTGCGCCGATCCGGCCCGCGTGGCGCGCCACGCGCAGGACGACAACTGGGACTATGTGCAGAGCGTAATCGACAGTAGACGCGGGATCGTCTTCCTCACCCCCCACCTCGGCTGTTTTGAAATCACGGCCCAGCAGATCGCCCAGCGCACCGCGCTGACCGTCATGTACCGGCCGCCGCGCAAGGCCGCCCTCAAGCCCCTGATCGAAGGGGCGCGCGCGCGCGCCAATCTGCATCTGGCGCCGGCCAATCTGTCGGGCGTGCGCATCCTCGCCAAGACGCTCAAGAAAGGCCAGCCGATCGGCCTGCTGCCGGACCAGGTGCCGCAGGAAGGCGAAGGCGTGTGGGCCGATTTCTTCGGCCGCCCGGCCTATACGATGACCCTGCCGGCCAAGCTGGCCCAGATGGGCGACGCCGTCATCATCCTCGTGTATGCCGAGCGCCTGGCCTGGGGGCGCGGCTACCGCGTGCGTTTCGTCCCCTTCGATGGCGCGCTCGGCGCGACGCCGGCCAGCGCGGCCCTGGCCATCAACCAGGCAATGGAAGCGCTGATCGCGCGCTGCCCGGCCCAATATTTCTGGAGCTATAACCGCTACAAGACCCCGGATGGCGTCGATCCGGCGGAGGCCGCAGCATGAGGCTGCTGATTGGCCTGATGTGGCTGCTGCATTGGCTGCCCCTGCCGATTCTGGGCCGGATCGGCAATCTGGTCGGCGATCTGCTGTTCCTGGTGCTGCGCAAGCGCCGCCATATCGCCCTGACCAATCTGCGCCTGTGCCGGCCCGAACTCAGCGAGGCCGAGCGGCGCACCCTGGCCCGCGCCCATTTCCGCGCCTATTCGCGCAGCGTGTGGGAACGCGCGATCCTGTGGTGGGCCAGCCCGGCGCGGCTGCGCCGCCTGATTCAGGTGGAGGCGCCCGGGGTGCCGCTGGCCGAGATCGCGGCCGGCCCGACCATCCTGCTGTGCCCGCACTTCGTCTGCCTCGACGTGGCCGGCGTGGCCGTGATGCTGGAATCGAGCCTGTGCTCGATCTATGTGGCGCAGAAAAACAAGGTGTTCGACGCCGTGCTGCGCGCCGGGCGCTCGCGTTTCCGCCCGGTCCAGCTGTTCTCGCGCAAGGAAGGCATCAAGCCGATTATGCGCGCGATGCGCGAGGGCCTGCCCTACTTCATGCTGCCGGACATGGACTTCGGCGACAAGGACGCCGCCTTCGTGCCCTTCTTCGGCGTACCGGCCGCGACCCTGACGGCCCCGGGCCGGATCGCCGCCGCCACCGGCGCGCGCGTGATCCCGGTGGTGGCCACCTTCCTGCCGAATTTCGCCGGCTGGCGCGTGCGCTTCTATCCGGCCTGGGACAACTACCCGGGCACGGACATGGTGGCCGCCGCCCGCACGATGAATGCCTTCATCGAGGCGCGCGTGGCCGAGGCCCCGGCCGAGTATTTCTGGACGCACAAGCGCTTCAAGACGCGTCCGCCGGGCGAGCCTTCGTTCTACGCCTGAGGCGGCAAGCGGCTATACTGGCCGCATGAAACTCCATTTCACCAAAATGCATGGCGCCGGCAACGACTTCATCGTCGTCGACGCCACCCGCGCCCCGCTGACGCTGAGCGCGGCCCAGTGGGCGCGCCTGGCCGACCGCCGCTTCGGCATCGGCGCCGACCAGATCCTCGTGGTCGAGGCGCCCGACCGGCCCGACTGCGACTTCCGCTACCGCATCTTTAATAACGACGGCGGCGAAGTCGAGCAGTGCGGCAATGGCGCACGCGCCTTCGTCAAATTCGTCACTGAAAAAGGCCTGACCGACAAGACCCGCATCCGCGTCCATACGATGAGCGGCGTGATCGCGCCCCAGCTCGAGGCCGACGGCCTGATCACAGTCGACATGGGCGCGCCCGTGCTTTCCCCGGCCGAGGTGCCCTTCGACGCCAGCGGCCTGCAGGGCCAGGCCCAGGGCCAGGACCAGCTGTGGCCGCTCGAAGTGAATGGCAGGACGGTCTGGGTGTCGGTGGTGTCGATGGGTAACCCGCATGCGGTCCAGGTGGTCGACGATGTCGACGCTTTCCCCGTGCTGGCCGATGGCCCCGTCATCGAACACCACGCGCGCTTTCCGCGCCGCGTCAATGCCGGCTTCATGCAGATCGAGAACCGCCAGGCGATCCGCCTGCGCGTGTATGAACGCGGGGCCGGCGAAACCCTGGCCTGCGGCAGCGGCGCCTGCGCGGCCGTGGTGGCCGGCATCCGGCGCGGCCTGCTCGATTCGCCCGTGCGCGTGCAGGCGCGCGGCGGCGAACTGCGCATCGCCTGGGGCGGCGCCGGCCAGCCGGTCCTGATGACCGGCCCAGCCGTCACCGTGTTCGAGGGCGTGGTCGAACTCGACTAAGCGGCCAGCTGCAGCTCGTCGCCCACGGCCTCGGCACCGAGCCAGGTCTTGAGACGGTACAGACGCTGGCGGTAATTGCCCTCGGGCCCGCACGGGCCCGGATCGACGCCCTCGAACAGGCGCGCCACGCGGTCGAGCAATTGGCGCTCGGCCGCCGTTTCCACCATCACCAGGCGGCGCTTGCTGCGCCGGTAGCTGCCGCGGATGTCGATCACCAGGCAGTGGCCGCGGTCGGCCGCGCGCACGTCGAGCAGCAGGGCCTCGGGACGCGACAGGCCGAACACCTGGGCCAGCTCGACGCGCGCGGCCAGCAGCGGCTGCACCGAGGTCAGGCTGCGCGCGCGCGGCGGCGTGCTGTGCGGCGGCAGCGGCAGCTCGCTCGGCAGGCGCGTGGCCAGCTTGCGCAGGGCCGCGGCCGACTGCAGGCAGCCTTGGGCGGCCGCCTGCTGCCACCAGTAGAGGGCGCGTACGTCATTGTCTTCGTGCTCGCGGCGGGCGCGCCAGTAATGGTTGCCGCAATCGAGCTGGGCGTCGCGGTAGCCCATTTCGGCCGCGCGCTCGAGGTATTTCTGGGCGTCCGCGACATTTCGCTGCGAAAACTCCGGCTTCACATAAATACGTGACAAGGCGAACCAGGCCTCGGCCAGGCCCTGCTCGCCGGCCTGGGCCAGCCAGCGGATCGCGCGTTTGAAGTTGGCGGCGCCGTGGCCCAGGGCCAGCCGGCTGCCGTCGAGCCGCATGCGCGCGCACCACAGGCCGACGGCCAGCTGGGCGCGCTTGTCGCCGGCGCTGGCGGCCAGCTGCCAGAAACCTTGCACCTCTTCGGTGCCGACGCTGTGGGCGACGCGCCCGCCTTCGAGCGCCTCGGCCACGCGCGCCAGCAGGCCGGCGTCGTCCGGCCCCAGACCCAGGCCCTGCTGACCGGCGGCGGCGCGCACGGCCAGCATGCGCGCCAGCGGCAGCGCGCGGTGGACGAAGGATTCGAGGTCGCCGGCGCGCCAGGCCTGGTCGGCCAGGGCCAGCTGGTCGGGCGCGCAGGACGGGGCCGGGCCGGCCGGCAGCGGCGCCGGCGCGCGGCTGGCGCCGCTGCCGGCCTGGCGCTGCTGGGCCAGCAGCCACTGGGCCTCGGGCAGACCGGCGCGCGCCGCCGCCTCCAGGGCCAGCAGGGCTTTGGCGCGCTGGCGCGGATTGGCCTGGGCATTGCCCAGCACGAGCTGGGCCAGCACCAGGCCGGCGCGCACGACGCCGTCGTCGAAGGCGCGCTCATACCAGCCGAGCACCGGGCGGGCGCTGCGCACCGCCAGTTCGTGCGGGATGTGGGCGCCGATCAGCTGCCAGGCCTGCGGACAATGCTGGCTGGCCGCGCGTTCGAGCCAGTGCAGGGCCGTGGCCAGGCTTTTGGGCAGGCCGGCGCTGCCAAACAGGTAACGCCGGCCCAGCTCAAGCTGGTCGGCCACGCGCCCGGCACGGGCGCCGCGGATAATGCCGAGTTCTTCACGATTTGCCATAGCGGGTTCGGGGCTAGACGAGGGAAAACCCAGTCTATGCCAGGCCCTGTGCGGGCACAGACAGAACCCGCACAAGTATTGATATAGCGCAAACACGGCCCCGGAACGGGCAGGCAAAGTGCGCACCGCCTGGCCCCCGGCCGGCGCGGAATCGCGTTACGGAAAAACAACACTCTGTCGTGAATTATTGGCTTTCGACCGAGGCTGGGCCTCATAATTCACAATTGAAGCTCAATAAAAGCAGCAAAAAGTTAAGGTGACCGGCAGCGCGTGTCCCGCGTCCTGTCAGATTGCGCCGCGCAGGACACCTTGAATTGAATGACCCCCACAAAGGAAGAACACATGAAAAAATCTCTGATGACTCTGGCACTGCTGGGCGCCTTCGCCGGCGTGGCCCATGCGGAAACCTCGGTCACGATCTACGGTGTCCTCGACGCCGGCTTCGTGAAACGCAATGACCAGACCCTGACCATCGGCAAGCGCGACAACAACCGCCTCGGCTTCAAAGGCGTGGAAGATCTGGGCGGCGGCCTGAAAGCCCTGTTCCAACTGGAAACCCGCTTCGAGCCGGACACCGGCACCAATGAATCGACCACCCGTCCGTTCTGGCAAGGCCAGTCGCGCGTCGGCCTGCAAGGCGATTTCGGTACCATCCGCATCGGCCGTGGCCTGACCGCCCTGCAAGAAACCGCCACCTTCTACGATCCGTGGCACGGTCTGCCCTCGGTCACCGGCTTCCACGCCGACGTGATGGTCGCTGGCCTGAACTCGGACCCGTCCTCGGGCGCCGGCAACTCGGGCAACCGTCACAGCAACGCTGTGTTCTATAACTCGCCGGAAGTCAACGGCTTCTCGGTGTTCGCCGACATGGCCACCAAGGAAGCCAATGGCAGCGTCGCCATCGTGGGCCGCGGCACCGCCGCCGCACCGCAATACGCCGCCAACGCCGAAGGCAGCACCAACCCGTTCTCGATCGCCGGCCAGTACAAGAGCGGCCAGCTGAACGCCTTCATCGCTTACGAGCGCAATGCCATCGAAACCAAGGCCACCATGCTGGGCGCCTCGGTGCAGGCCAATGCCGACGTCAAGCTGATGGCTTCGTACACCAAGCTGGACATGGAACACACCAAAGCCTTCGACTCGACCGTCAAGGCCTGGGTGATCGGCGCCCACGTCAACTACGGCCCGGGCAAGTTCCTGCTGGGTTATGGCCAGAAATCGCCGGAAGGCCTGGCCAAGACCAAGCAGTTCTCGCTCGGCTATGAGTACTCGCTGTCCAAGCGCACCTATCTGTACGTGGATGCCACCAACAAGAAAGGTGACACCCCGAGCCGCGCCAACGACGCTGTGACCCAGAAGGCCCGCGCCGCTGTGGACTTCCGCGCTTACTCGCTCGGTATCCTGCACAACTTCTAAGCCGACGGCTGCCTGCGCAGCCTGATGCCTGACACCAGGGCGGACATGCCAGCATGTCCGCCCTGTCTGTTTTATGCAACCGCTTCCACGTCCTTTCTGTACAGCGTGGTGGCCCCATGGCATAGTTAATAGTATGAAATTAGTACGCGCGTACTAATTTACGACACAAAAATAATTCCCATTTCGGAGACCCGATGAAGACCCAAGTTCTCGCTGCAGCCCTGGCGGCCGCATTCGCCGCCGCCCCCGCCCTCGCCCTCGCCAATGATTCCAGTATCCAGATCTACGGTATCGCCGATGCCGGCTTTGTGAAGACCGCCGGCGCCCCGCTGAAACTGGCCAGCGGCATTGCCGACGGCTCGCGTATCGGCTTCAAGGGCACGGAAGACATGGGCGGTGGCTACAAGGCCATCTTCAACCTCGAAGCCCGCGTCGAAATGGACACCGGCAAGCAGTCGCCGACCCTGGTGACGGAAAACCAGGGCTACTACCTGACCAAGGGCATGAGCGCCCTGCCGGCCGCCGTGCTGGCCGGCGTGCGCAGCGCGCTGCAGCCGAAAGGCGGCGCCGCCGTCAACCCGGAAAACGCGATCTTCGACCGCACCTCGATGGTCGGCCTGATCACCCCGTTCGGCGCCGTGCTGCTGGGCCGCATGTACACCCCGGGCTATGAAGTGTTCAACAGCGCCGACGTGTTTGAATCGGGCACGGCCGGCACCTGGGGCGGCATCACCGGCGGTTCGGCCGGCTTCCAGGCGCTGGGCGCCGACATCCGCTCGCAGAAGTCGGTCCAGTGGCGCGTCGCCGTGGACGGCATCGGCGCTGCCCTGATGTACGGCACCAAGGGCTCGGGCTACCTGGGCCGCTACAACAAATTCACGGCCGCCAACCTGACCTACAAGAAGGGCCCGTGGGACGTCGGCGTCGGCTACAACCGTGGCTACGACCAGAACGACAATGTCTCGCTGACCACCACCACCATCGGCGGCTCCTACTCGATCGACAACTGGAAGCTGTTCTTCGGCTTCCACGATCAGAAGAACCAGAACTCGGTGCTGCTGAAGGACTACATCGCCGGCTGGGATAGCGGTATCGCCCCGCTGCTGGGCGGCGCCACCAGCCCGACCCAGCTGGCCCTGCGCAACAATGTGTTCGTGCCGAATATCACGCGCAACAGCCAGATCGACGCCAACAGCGTGCAGGTTGGTTTCCACTACCGCATCGGCGCCGGCCGCGTGATGGCCTCGCTCGCGCGCCAGAACGACCGCAGCGTGTCGAACTCGGACGCCACCCAGTACGCAGTCGGTTACGACTACTTCCTGTCCAAGCGTACCGATGTCTACACCGTGCTCGGCATCATCAAGAACACCAACGACGCCCAGTACGCACCGAGCACCGCTGGTGCGCCCGGTGGCTTCACCGCCGCCCCGGGCGAAACCGGCCGCTCGATCCAGATCGGCATCCGCCACAAGTTCTGAGCGGCGCGCCGCGCGACACCAAGGACGCCTGCGGGCGTCCTTTTTTTTCGCCGCCGCAGGCTGCCTCGGGTAGAATAGCCGCGTTTCATCTTTCGCCCTGACCGCAATGACCGACACCGTCGACTCCGCCCTGATCGCCCAGTACCTGGCAGACAATCCGCACTTCTTCGAGGAACATGCTGCCCTGCTCGGTCAGATCAAGCTGTCGAGCCCGCTCACGGGGCGCGCCGTCTCGCTGCAGGAACGCCAGATGGAAGTCATGCGCGACAAGTACAAGGCGCTCGAACTGCATATGGCCGAGCTGATCCGCACGGCCAATGAGAATGCCGCCATCGCCACCAAATTCCAGGCCTGGACCGCGGCCCTGCTGCGCGCCCGTCTGGCGGCCGATCTGCCGGCCGTGCTGGTCGAGCAGCTGGCCAGCCAGTTCCATGTGCCCCAGGTCGGCCTGCGTCTGTGGGACCTCGGCCCCGACCACCAGGACGCCTGGTACACCCAGGACGTGAGCGAGGACGCGCGCCTGTTCGCGGCCAGCCTGGCCACGCCCTACTGCGGTCCGAACAAGGAGTTCGAGGCCCTGCGCTGGCTGGCCGACGCCGCCGCCGTGCAGTCGACCGCCATCCTGCCGCTGCGCGATGCGGCCGGCGCCCGTCCGTTTGGCCTGCTGCTGCTGGGCTCGCCCGACGCCCAGCGCTTCACGGCCCAGATGGGCACCGACTTCCTGCTCCACATCGCCGACACCGCCGCCGCGGCGCTCGGCGCCCTGCGCGGCTAAATCCCCATGGACGCGGCCGGCACGGATTGGTCGCAGCGCTACCTGGCGGTGCTGGCAACCCAGCGCCAGCTGTCACCCCATACGCTGGACGCCTACCGGCGCGACTTGGCCGAACTGGCCGCCCTGTGCGGCCAGGCCGACTGGACGCGCGTGCGCCAGGCCGATATCCGGCGCGCCAGCGCGCGCCTGCACAGCCAGGGCGTGAGCGCGCGCACGATCGCGCGCAAGCTGTCGAGCTGGCGCGGCTTTTTCGGCTGGCTCGCGCACCAGACCACGCTGACGGCCAATCCGGTCGATAGTGTGCGCGCGCCGAAACGCCCGAAATCCCTGCCCAAGGCCCTGTCGGTCGACGACGCCGTGCACCTGGTGGCCAGCACGGCGCGCCCGGCCGCCATGCCGACCCCGGCCGAGCTGTGCGACCGCGCCATGTTCGAGCTGCTGTATTCGAGCGGGCTGCGGGTCAGCGAACTGGCCGGGCTCGACCTGCACTACCAGGCCGGGCCGCCGCCCTCGCTCGGCTGGCTCGAGCTCGACGGCGCCGAAGTCAGCGTCACCGGCAAGGGCAACAAGCGCCGCACGGTGCCGGTCGGCAGCCACGCGCTGGCGGCCCTGCGCGCCTGGCTGGCCGTGCGTCCGGCCGCGGCCGATGGCAGCCTGGCCCTGTTCCTCAACCAGCGCGCGCGCCGCATGAGCGCGCGCGTGATCCAGCTGCGCCTGAAGCAGCACGCGCTGCGCGTCGGCACCGCCGTGCAGGTCCATCCGCACGTGCTGCGCCACTCGTTCGCCTCGCATCTGCTGCAGTCCTCGGGCGATCTGCGCGCCGTCCAGGATCTGCTCGGGCATGCCAGCATCACCTCGACCCAGGTCTACACGGCCCTCGATTTCCAGCACCTGGCGGCCGTGTATGACCAGGCCCACCCGCGCGCGAAGATGAAGTAAGTTCCGGCCCGGATCGGCGACGCTGATCTGGCGCAAACGGCCCGCACGCCATTGGATGCAGGCGGGGAATTCCGGCATAATCCCCTGTCTTCTGAACGGGAACACCATGGCACTGATTCCGACCACCATCCTGACCGGCTTTCTCGGCGCCGGCAAAACCACCCTGCTCAACCAGATCCTGCAGGGGCAGCACGGCATGCGCATCGCCGTCATCGAAAACGAATTCGGCCAGGAGAATATCGACAACGAGATCCTGGTCCAGGACAGCCAGGAGCAGATCGTCGAAATGAACAACGGCTGCATCTGCTGCACCGTGCGCGGCGACCTGATCGAGGCCCTGTGCGGCCTGGCGCGCCGCCGCGACGCCGGCGAGCTGGCTTTCGACCGCGTCGTCATCGAGACCACCGGCCTGGCCAATCCGGGCCCGGTAGCCCAGACCTTCTTTGTCGACGAGGAAGTCAATGGCCACTATCTGCTCGACGCCGTGGTCACCGTGGTCGACGCGCGCCACGCCATGCAGCAGCTCGACGAGCACGAGGAAGCGCAGCGCCAGGTCGGCTTCGCCGACAAGATCCTGCTGTCCAAGACCGACCTCGTCAACGCGGAGCAGCTGGCCGCCCTGCGCACGCGCCTGAAGCGCATCAACCCGCGCGCCGAGATCGCCGTATCCGCCTTCGGCCAGGTCGATTTCCGCGAAGTGCTCGACCTGCGCGGCTTCAATCTGAACGACAAACTCGAGCTCGATCCGGATTTCCTGACGGCCGACGAAGCCCACGGCCACGAACACGAACACGAGCATGTGCATACCGAGCACTGCGACCACAGCCACGACCACCACGACCACCACCACAGCCACCACACGGACGACATCGCCGCCTTCGTGTTCAAGAGCCAGCGCCCCTTCGATCCCGAGCGTCTGGACGAGTTCCTGGGCAGCCTGGTCCAGGCCTTCGGGCCGCGCATGCTGCGCTACAAGGGCGTGCTGCTGATGCAGGGCGCCGACCGCAAGGTGGTGTTCCAGGGCGTGCACCAGATGATGGGCAGCGACCTCGGCGCGAAATGGGGTCCCGATGAGGAACGTGGCAGCAAGATGGTTTTTATTGGCAAAAACCTACCAAAAGACATCTTTATCCGTGGTTTGGAGCAGTGTTTGGTATAAACTAGCCGGGTTTTGCAAACCACGGCCTGCAGCCTTGCCGTGCATAACGAAAGAAACGCAACGCCAGCGTGGCGGAGGGAAGACATCGGGATGGCAATATGAAGGAAACCGTGACGAAGCGCGCGAAGTCCGGCGGCCTGTTGAAAACGGTCGCCACGGCAATCGCCAAGAAGATCACCGGCAGCATTGCAGCAGACAGCAAGACCAAGGCCAAAAGCAGTGTCGCTGCCAAGCCAGCCAGCAAGACCAAGGCCGCGGCCAAGCCCGCCGCCAAGGCCCCGGTGAAGGCCGCTGCCAAGGCCGCGCCGGCCAAGGCCAAGGCGGCACCGGCGGCCAAGCCGGCGGCCAAAGCCGCCGCCGCCAAGCCAGCCGCCGCCAAGCCCGTGAAGGCAGCCGCGGCCAAGCCTGCAGCAAAAGCGGCGGCAAGCCCGGCCGCCAAACCGGCCGCCACGGCGGCCAAGAAAACGGCCGCAAGCAAGGCCGTCAGCAAGACCAGCAGTAGCGCCGCCAGCAAGACCAAGGCGGCCGCAGCGAGCCCGGCCAAGGCCACCCGTGCCAAGGCCGCTCCTGCCACCAGCGCCAGCGCGCCGGCCACCCGTAAAAAGGCCGACACTGCCAGCGCTGCCATCGCCAACAAGCCGGCGCCGCGTGAGGAAGCCAGCTCGAAGCAAGCAACTCGTGCGCCAGCCGCTAAGCCGGCCAGTGCTGCGGAACCGGCCCCGGCCCCCGCAGCCTTAGCTGATAAAATGAATCCGTCTGTCGTATCGAAGGTAAGTGAAGTTATGAGCAAAGCAAAACAATCGCCCCCCGCCGCAGGTTCGGACGGTCCGGTCTTGTCCGAAGCTGAAATCCGGGCAATGAGCGACAAGGACTACATGAACGCGGCGCAACTCGCCTTCTTCAAGGCGCGCTTGCAGCAACTCGAGCGCGACCTGCTCAAGAACGCCGGTGAAACCACCGAGCACCTGCGCGAAACCGTCCTCGTGCCGGACCCGGCCGACCGCGCCACGATCGAGGAAGAACATGCGCTCGAACTGCGCACGCGCGACCGCGAACGCAAGCTGCTGAAAAAAGTCCAGCAATCGCTGCAGGCCATCGAAAACGGCGACTACGGCTGGTGCGAGGAAACCGGCGAGCCGATCGGCATCCCGCGTCTGATCGCCCGTCCGACCGCCACGCTGTCGCTCGAAGCTCAGCAGCGCCGCGAGCTCAAGCAAAAGCTCTACGGCGACTAAGCGGTACCGGCTCCGGCCCCGAAAAGCATGCGCCGCGGCGCATGCTTTTTTATTTGCGCGCGGGCCTGAACAGACGCGCCGCGCGTGCCTGTGCTATGGTCGCGGGTGACGGAGGACACACGGTGGGGATTTTCTCCCTTTTCAAGAAAAAGGATGACGAGGCAGGCCTGGGGATCTCGCCGGCAGGCGAGCCCACGCGCCTGGCCCTGCACAGCGAGGCCGAGCGCGCGCGCCAGCGCGAGATTGCGCGCGCCACCGCCATGAAGATCGACGCGATCGAACTGGCCATGACCTCCGACCTGTTCGAGGATGCGCCGCGGCGGGTGCCGCGCCAGGTGCAGCCGCCGCTGCCGGCCGATCCCGACACCCTGGTCATGCAGGACTTTCCGACCACCCTGCTGCTGACCGACGAGGAAATGCAGGCCGCCGTCCCCAGCGCGCCCGAGGAAAACGTGGCCGAGGAGGCCGCCCTCATCTATGCCAATGGCGACGCCGCGGCCGCCCGCGCCATGCTCGAAGCGGCCATTGCGGCCAGCGGACGCGGCGAGCGCCCGCTGTGGTGGATGCTGTTCGACCTGTACCAGGCCTGTGACGACGCGGCCGCCTTCGAGCAGCTGTCGATCGCCTATGCCGAAGTCTTCGAAACCTCGCCGCCGCCCTGGCAGGGCCTGGCTGCAGCCACCAGCGCCAGCCACGCCGCCCCGGCTGGCGCCAGTGTGGCCCTGCCCTCCCACCTCGACGCCAGCCTGGCGCCCCTGCTGGCGCAGCTCGACGCCCAGCCCACCGCGACGCTCGACGCCAGCGCCGTGCGCGCCATCGACGCCGCCGGCGCCGCCCTGCTGCACGCCAGCCTGCGCCGCCACCCGCAGCTGCCGCTGGCCGGTGTGGCCGAGCTCGCGGCCATACTGCGCCCGCAGCTGCAGACCGGCGTGGCCAGCGCCGACCCGGCCCCGTGGCTGCTGCTGCTCGAGCTGCTGCAACGCCTCGATCGGGCCGAAGAATTCGAGACGGTGGCGATCGACTACTGCATCACCTACGAGGTCTCGCCACCCCAGTTCGTGGCCCCGGTGGCCGCCGCCGGCGCGGCGCGCCCGCCGTCCCTGGGGTCGGCGCGCTTCCCCCTCGTCGGCGAGCTGAGCGGCAGCGTGCCGGCCTTCGAGGCCCACCTGGCCGAACACGGCAAGCTGATCTTCGACTGCAGCGCCCTGCGCCGGCTCGACTACGCGGCCGCCAGCGCCCTGCTGGCGCGTCTGCGCCCGCTGGCCGAGGCCGGCATCACGATTGAATTTCGCGCGCTCAGCCACCTGGTTGCCGGCTTGCTGCGCCTGCTGGGCATGGGCGAGGTCGCGGGCCTCTACCCGCACAAGTACTGAAGCGGCCATTGCAATCGGGGAAAGTGCCCCCATCTGCTGCTTTCACCTGAACTAGGAAGCAACATGGAACAATTTCACGGCACCACCATCCTCTGCGTTCGGCGCGGCAACGAGGTCGCCCTCGGCGGCGACGGCCAGGTCACCCTCGGCAATATCGTGATGAAGGGCACCGCGCGCAAGGTGCGCAAGGTCTACCAGGGCAAGGTCCTGGTCGGCTTCGCGGGCGGCACGGCCGATGCGTTCACCCTGCTCGACCGTTTTGAAGCCAAGCTGGAAAAACACCAGGGCCACCTGATGCGCGCCTCGGTCGAGCTGGCCAAGGACTGGCGTACCGACCGCATGCTGCGCCGCCTCGAGGCGATGCTGCTGGTGGCCGACCACGACAGCACCCTGATCATCACCGGCAACGGCGACGTGCTCGAGCCGAACGACGGCCTGGGCGCCATCGGCTCGGGCGGCAGCTATGCCCAGTCGGCCGCGCGCGCACTGTACGAGAACACCGAGATGCCCCCGGCCGAGATCGTCAAGAAAGCCCTGACCATCGCCGGCGAGCTGTGCATTTACACGAATCTGAACCACATCATCGAAACCCTGTGAGGCCGGCATGAACATGACCCCGCAAGAGATCGTCTCCGAACTCGATAAACACGTTGTCGGCCAGGCCAAGGCCAAGCGCGCCGTCGCCATCGCCCTGCGCAACCGCTGGCGCCGCCAGCAGGTGGACGAGCCGCTGCGCCACGAAATCACCCCGAAGAACATCCTGATGATCGGCCCGACCGGGGTCGGCAAGACCGAGATCGCGCGCCGCCTGGCCAAGCTGGCCGATGCGCCCTTCATCAAGGTCGAGGCGACCAAGTTCACCGAAGTCGGCTATGTCGGACGCGATGTCGACACCATCATCCGCGACCTGGTCGACATCGGCGTCAAGCAGACGCGCCAGTCGGAAATGGCCAAGGTGCGCCAGCGCGCCCAGGACGCAGCCGAGGACCGCATCCTCGACATCCTGCTGCCGCCGCCGCGCGACTTCGGCTTTGCCAGCAACGAACCGAAGGACGACAGCACGCGCCAGACCTTCCGCAAGCGCCTGCGCGAGGGCCAGCTCGACGACAAGGAAGTCGAGGTCGAGGTGGCCGAGGGCCTGCCCCAGATGGAGATCATGGCCCCGCCCGGCATGGAAGAGATGACCGAGCAGATCAAGACGATGTTCTCGGGGATCGGCAACCAGCGCAAGAAGTCGCGCAAGCTGAAGATCAAGGAAGCGCTCAAGCTGCTGACCGACGAGGAAGCGGCCAAGCTGGTCAACGAGGAAGAGCTCAAGCAGCGCGCCGTCCAGAACGTCGAGCAGAACGGCATCGTCTTCCTCGACGAAATCGACAAGATCACGGCGCGCGCCGAGACCGGCGGGGCCGACGTCTCGCGCGCCGGCGTCCAGCGCGACCTGCTGCCCCTGGTCGAAGGCACGACCGTGAACACCAAGTACGGCATGATCAAGACCGACCATATCCTGTTCATCGCCTCGGGCGCCTTCCACCTGTCGAAGCCCTCGGACCTGATTCCCGAGCTGCAGGGCCGCTTCCCGATCCGGGTCGAACTGGAGTCGCTGTCGATCGCCGATTTCGAGCGCATCCTGACCAGCACCGACGCCTGCCTGACCAAGCAGTATCAGGCCCTGCTGGCGACCGAGGACGTGCAGGTCGAGTTCACACCGGCCGGCATCACGCGCCTGGCCGAAATCGCCTTCCAGGTCAACGAGCGTACCGAGAACATCGGCGCGCGCCGCCTGTACACGGTGATGGAGAAGCTGCTCGAGGAGATCAGCTTCACGGCCACCCAGCAAAGCGGCAGCACCGTCACCGTCGACGCGGCCTATGTCGACCAGCGTCTCGACCAGCTGGCCGAGAACGAAGACCTGTCGCGCTACGTGCTCTGAGCATGGCCAACAAAGCCCTCGCCACCCGCCAGAAGATGCGCATCCGCGTCGAGCCGAGCCAGAAGTACGGCAAGCCGCGCAATCCGCTCGCGGTGGCGGCGGGCCAGCGCGCGGCCGGCAGCCACCGCAAGGCCGAAGGCGCCCTGCGGCGCGCCGCCAAGCAGGCGCTGAAGAAGGAAGACGGGGAATAAGCTCAGGGGCGGGGGCCGCGCGGCCAGGGCCGCTTGCCCTGTACCGCGATGCGGAGCGCAGTATCGCCAGATTGGCCGAATTCGGCCAGCGCCTTGAGAAAAGCACCGTAATTCGGTACATTGGGGCGCGTTTCCCAGACCCCGAGGCCCTTCATGAGCTCCCCCGAACTCGTTCTGCACGTCCTGCGCAGCCAGCTGCGCGCCGCCGGCATCACCTACAAAGCCCTGGCCGAACGCATCGGCATGAGCGAATCCTCGGTCAAGCGCATGTTCGCGCAGAAGGACATGGCCTTGTCGCGCCTGGCCCAGATCTGCAAGGCGGCCGGCATCGGCATGGACGAAGTGCTGCGCGGCGCGGCCGAAGTGCGGCCCGAACTCGATCGCCTCACGGCGCAGCAGGAAAAGGCCCTGGTGGCCAATCCGCGCCTGCTGCTGATGGCGATCTGCTGCCTCGGCCACTGGAGCCTGGAGCAGGTGACCGAGACCTACACGCTGAGTGAAGCCGAGTGCATCGGCCTGCTGGCGGAACTCGACCGGCTTGGCCTGATCGAACTGAAACCCTACAACCGCTACAGCCTGCGCGTGTCGAACGCCTTCCACTGGCAGCCGGACGGCCCGGTGCAGCACTACTTCCGCCAGCACGTGGTGCAGGATTATTTCGGCGGCCGCTTCGACGGCCCCGGCGAAACCCTGATGGTGGTGCCGGCGCGCCTGACCGCGGCCAGCGCCCACGAGGCCGCGCAGAAGGTGCAGCAGCTGGCGGCCGAACTCGGACGCCTGCACCAGAACGACCGCCGCCAGGCGCCCGAAGCGCGCGACGGCGTCACCCTGATCGTCGGCCTGCGTTCGTGGGAATTCGCCGCCTTCACCGCGCTGCGGCGCGCGCGCTGATCACCAGATCGGCCCGAGGAAGACATAGGCCGTGCGCGCGCCGTCCTTGGTCGCGCCCAGGGCCAGAAAGGCCGGGCCAAAGCGCGTATCGACCGAGACGAAGGCACTGCCGGCCTGCTTGAACGAGGCGCCGCGGATCGGCTGATCGTGGTCGAAACCACCGCCCGCCTCGACTGAGAAACCCACGCGCATCAGCCCACCGAGGGCTGAAGGCAGGGTCATCATCTTGCGCGCCATGACCAGGCGCGTCAGCGCCACCGAGCGTCCCTGCACCGAATCGGTGGCGGTGCCGGACAGGCGCAGGAAACCACCGAGCACCTGCGGCGCCGTCCCCTGGCGCGCGCGCGCCCATTCAAACGCCGCATGCCCGGCCCATTCGGCCCGATGGAAGGCGCCCAGCCAGCTGAACGCGGAGCGCGCCTGGGCGTCGTGGGTGGTGTCGGCGGTCGACTGCTGCAGCTCGGCGTTGATCAGCATGCCGCGGCTGGGGAAGGCCAGCGAATCGAGGGTGTCGACGCGGTAGCGCAGGAAGTGGGTGATGTCGAAGCCATGCACGGCCAAGGCGTCATCAGGAATCGTCTTGCGGATGCCGATGCGCTGGCGCGCGATGCCGAACTGCAGATCGCCGAAATTGCCGATCTGGCGGCCCAGCACGGCGCTGACGCTGGCCGTGTCATACGACAGGCGCGCCTGCCGGTGGCCGTCGTTGAAGACATCGCTGCCGAACGAGTTGTACTGGATATCCGGCGCCACATACCAGTTGGCGCCCGCCCCGAGCGGCTGGAAGAACTGCATGCCGAAGGCGCGCTGGGTGCCGATCCGGGCCACGGTGCGCAGCTCGCCGCCGGACGGATTGAGGGCCGAGCGCACGTGCATCAGCTTGAGCGCGAAGTTGTTCGTATCGCGGAAGTCGCTGGCCAGTTCGAGGCCGACGCGCGCGCGGTTGGTGGCCCACGGCGATTCGGCCGCGCGGATCGTCACCGTGCGCTTGCCGCCGTCGTCGTTGACGTCGGCCTCGACGCGCTGCAGGTCGCCGCGCCCGTACAGGCTATGCACGGCCTCGCGCACCTGGGCGCGCGTGACCGGGGCGCCGCGTTCCAGGCCGCTCTGGGCGGCCAGCGCGTCCGGCTCCAGATTCCCGCTGGCCTGCACTTCGAGTTTGGCCAGCGGCAGCGGCGCGTCGTCCAGGGCCGGCGCGGCCAGGCGCCGGTGTTCGTGCACGGCATAGGCCTGGGCGTCCAGGGCCAGGGCCGCCAGGCGCGGGGCCATGGCGCGCGCGGCTTGCTCGCCCAGGTCGATGGCGCGCGCATAGTTCTGGAAATCGAGGAAGCTCACGCCGCTCAGGTCGGGCGCGATCAGGATATCCTGGGGCAGCAGCTCCTTGATCGAGCGCTGCACGTTCTGCTCGGTCAGGATCTGCAGCATCTGGTTGGCCACGCCGATCGCGCTGCGCAGATCCTTCTCCGGCGCCAGCGGGGTGCCGACATTGACGGCGATGACCACGTCGGCGCCCATCGCATGGGCCATGTCGACCGGCAGATTGCGCACCAGGCCACCGTCGACCACCAGGCGGTCGCGCACGCGCACCGGCTGGAACACGCCGGGCACGGCCAGCGAGGCGCGCAGGGTCAGGAACAGGGGGGTGTCGGCCAGGTCGACCAGTTCGCCCGTCACCAGGTCCGACGCGACCGAGCGAAATGGCAGCGGCAGCTGGTTGACCGGCTTGTCGCGCGTGCCGGGCGGGAGCGCGTCGCCGAGCACCTTTTCGAGCGTGGCATTGCCGGCGGCGGCCGGCGGCAGCGTCAGGCCCTCGCGCGAGACGCCGAATTCGATGCGCGACGGCAGCAGGATGTCCTCTTCGCGGCGGCGAAAGGCCAGCATGTCGCGCGCGGGCCGGTCGGCGATCACGGCGCCCCAGTCGGTCTCGCGCGCGATGCGTTCGAGTTCGCTCACCGAGGCCCCGGCCGCATACGCGCCGCCGACCACGGAGCCCATCGAGGTGCCGACCACGATATCGACGGGCACCCGCAGTTCGCGCAGCACGCGCAGCACGCCGATGTGGGCAAAGCCGCGCGCGCCGCCGCCGGACAGCACCAGCGCCACTTTCGGCCGCTGCAGGGCGGGCGCCGCATCATTGGCCGGCGCGGCGGGCGCCAGCAGCACGCCGCACAGCAGAACGGGCAGGAACTTGCGCAGCACGGCTTACTTGCTGCTCGGTTGATTGGTATTCCCGCTGCCGGTCTGCGGCGGCGGCATCATCATGCTCGGCGTCGGCGTGACCGAGGTCGGCGGCATGGACGGGGTCTGCGGCACCGGCGGCGGGGTCATCGGCGTGACCGGGGCCGGCGTGGCCGGGGCCGCGGGGGCGCCGGCGCCGCTGCCGCCACGCGGCTCGGGCGGCAGTTCGATGCGCTTGATGGCCGGCCCTTCGGCCAGCAGCACGAAGCGCGCCTGCACCTCCTGCACGGTGACGCCGGGCGCGACTTCCTTGCCGACCTTGTAGGCGGCCGGCGCCTTGCCGTCGACGGCGATGATGGCCACGCCATCGGCCGCGCGGCTGGCCGCCACCACGCCCTTGAGCTGGTAGTTGCTGGCCACGGCCGTCACGGCCTGGCCGCCGAACAGGGTGGCGGCGGCATCGGCCGGCGGCGCCTGCACGCTGGCCGCGGGCAGGGCCGCCAGCGGCCGCTGGGCCGGGCGCCACCATTGCATTCCCCAGTAAGCGAGGGAACTGGACAGGGCCACCACTGCAAGCAGGCCGAGAATAAAGGGCAAGCGCTTCATGGGCATCCTCCTTAGCGCACCAGTTGGTTAATTTCGATGATGGGCATGAGCACGGCCAGCACGATCAGCAGCACGACCAGGCCCATGGCGATGATCAACACCGGCTCCAGCAGGCCGGCCATGCGCAGCGCGCGCCGCTCCAGGTCCTGCTGCTGGGCGTCGGCCGCGCGTTCGAGCATGGCGGCCAGCTCGCCGGTGATTTCGCCGGCGCGGATCATGTGGATCAGCATCGGCGGGAAGTGCTTCTGCACGCTCAGCGCGCGCGCCAGGCTGACCCCTTCGCGCACGCTGTTGGTGGCGTCTTCGACCAGGGTCTTCATGGCCAGGTTGGACAGCGTGTCGCGGCTGGTGTCGAGCGCACGCAGGATCGGCACGCCCGAGCCGGTGGTGATCGCCAGGGTCGAGGCAAAGCGCGCCGTGTTCAGGCTGCGCTCGAAGCGCCCGTACAGCGGCGCCGTCAGCAGCCAGGTGTGCCAGCGCAGGCGCAGGGCCGGCTCGCGCAGGGCGCGCCGCAGCATCCAGCCGGCCGCCACCGCCAGCACGGCCACATACAGGCCGTAGTGGCGCACAAAGTCCGAGATCGCCAGCATCACCGTCGTCAGCAGCGGCAGGTTCTGCTTGGTGGCGGCGAACACCGAGACGATCTGCGGCACCACATAGGTGAGCAGGAAGATCACGATGGCGAAGGCCAGCACGGTGACGATGGCCGGATACATGAAGGCCTGGGTGACCTTGTCCATCAGCGCATTGCGGCGCTCGATGTAGTCGGCCAGGCGGCCCAGCACGCGTTCCTGATGGCCGATCTGTTCGCCCGAGGCGACCAGCGCGCGGTAGATCTCCTCGAAGTCGCGCGGATGGCGCGCCAGCGCTTCCGAGAACGGCGCCCCGCCCACCACTTCGGCGCGGATCGAGGCGATCAGGTCGCGCACATAGGGGCGCTCGGCCTGGTCGAGCAGGGCCGTCAGCGCCTGTTCGAGCGGCAGGCCGGCGCCCAGCAGGCTGGCCAGCTGGCGCGTGAACAGGGCCTGCTCGGTGGCGCTCAGGCGCTCGCCGAAGGCAGCGCGGCGCTGCCCGCCCGCCACCTGGGTGGCGATCGCCTCGACCTGCAGCGGGGTCAGGCCCTGGGAGCGCAGCTCGGCGCGTGCGGCGCGCGCGCTGTCGGCATTGAGCACCCCTTTGCGGCTGGCGCCACCGGCATCGACGGCTTCGTAACGGAAGGCGGGCATCTCAGTCCTTGGTCACGCGCAGCAGTTCGGCGAGGGTGGTGGTGCCATCGCGCAGCCAGCGCTCGCCATCTTCGCGCATGCTCAGCATGCCGCCGCGCTGGGCGGCGGTGCGGATCTCGGCTTCCGAGGCGCGGTCGTGGATCTGGGCGCGGATCGCGTCGGTCGTCTCGAGCAGCTCGTAGACCCCGACCCGGCCCTGATAGCCGGTGTGGCCGCAATGCTCGCAGCCGACCGCATGCCACTGGCCGCCCTCCTCGCGCCGGCAGTGCACGCACAGCTTGCGCACCAGGCGCTGGGCCAGCACGCCCAGCAGCGAGGACGACAGCAGGAAGGGTTCGATCCCCATGTCGAGCAGGCGGGTGACGGCGGCCGCGGCGTCGTTGGTGTGCAGGGTGGCCAGCACCAGGTGGCCGGTGAGCGAGGCCTGCACGGCGATCTGCGCGGTTTCGAGGTCGCGGATCTCGCCGATCATGATCACGTCCGGGTCCTGGCGCAAGATCGCGCGCAGGGCCTTGGCAAAGCTCATGTCGATGCGCGGATTGACCTGGGTCTGGCCGATGCCCTGCAGGTCGTATTCGATCGGGTCTTCGACGGTCAGGATATTGGTGGTGCTCGCGTTCAGGCGCGACAGCGCCGCGTACAGAGTGGTGGTCTTGCCCGAGCCGGTCGGTCCGGTCACCAGCACGATCCCGTGCGGCTGCTTGATCAGCGTGTCGAACTGCGGCAGCAGGGCCGCGCCCATGCCGAGGTGGGCCAGATCGAGACGGCCGGCTTCCTTGTCGAGCAGACGCAGCACGGCCCGTTCGCCATGCCCGGTCGGCAGAGTCGACACGCGCACGTCGACCGGCTTGCCGCCCACGCGCAGGGTGATGCGGCCGTCCTGCGGCAGGCGCTTCTCGGCGATGTCGAGCTGCGACATGATCTTGATGCGCGAGATCAGCGAGGCGTGGATGGCCTTGCGCGGCTTGACGATGTCGCGCAGCGCGCCGTCGATGCGAAAGCGCACGACCGAATGCTGCTCGAAGGGCTCGATGTGGATGTCGGAAGCGCCTTCGCGCAGGGCCTGGGTCAGCAGCGCATTGATCATGCGGATCACGGGCGCGTCATCGCTCGATTCGAGCAGGTCCTCGATGGCCGGCACGTCGTTGAGCAGCTTGGTCAGGTCGAGGTCGGCCTCGAATTCGTCGGCCACCTGGGAGGCGTCGCCGCTGGCGCCCGCATAGCTCTGGGCGATGGCGGCGTCGAGCGCGGCGCGCTCCATGCGGGTGATGCGCACGCGCCCGAAGCGGCGCGAGACTTCGGCGATCGCGGCCGGCGCGCTGCCGGGCGCGATGCACAGTTCGACCAGGCCGGCGCTGTCGTCCGGGCGCGCCAGCACGCCGTGGTCGCGCGCGAAGGCATACGGCAGGAGCTGGCTCATGGCTGCTTGGCCTCGGGCTGGGCCGGGACCGGACGGGTGGCCATCTGGCCGCCGGCCGGCGGCTGGCCCTTGTTCAGCTGGGGCAGCACGGGCGCGCCCAGATCGCGCACCAGGGCGCTGTCGGCCGGCAGCGCGCGCTGGCCCTCGGCGCGCATGTAGTCGTAGCGGTCCAGGGCCAGGTTCTCGCTCTGGTTCGGGGTGCGCACGATCAGCGGACGCAGGAAGACCATCAGATTGGTCTTCTTGCGCGCCCGCGTCTGGTACTTGAACAGATTGCCGATGATCGGCAGGTCGCCCAGGCCGCTGACCTTCTCGACGCCGTCGCCTTCGCTGTCTTCGATCAGGCCGCCGAGCACGATGATCTGGCCGTCCTCGGCGATCACATTGTTCTCGATGACGCGGTTATTGATGGTCACGCCCGAGCTGGCGTTGAGCGAGGCCGGGTCGACGCTCGAGGACTCGTTGTAGATGGCCAGCTTGATGGTGCCGCCTTCCGAAATCTGCGGGCGCACTTTGAGGATCAGGCCGACGTCGCGCCGGTCGATGGTCTGGAAGGGATTGGCGTTGGCGCCGCCGGCGGCCGTGGTGAACTGGCCGCTGATGATGGGGACGTTCTTGCCGACCTTGATCGAGGCCAGTTCGTTATCGACCGTCAGCGCATGCGGCGTCGACAGGATGTTCGCATTCGCATCCGTTTCGAGCAGATGGGCCAGGGCGCCGAGGCCGAGCTGGCCGTTAATCTGGCGGAACACGCCGATCGACATGCCGGGGCCGGGCAGCACGGCGCCCTTGCCCGTGGCCAGGGCCGTCAGGCTGTTCGAGGTGCCGCTTGGGGTGCTGCCGCCGGCGAAGTTCTGCAGCGTGCCGACGCGGTAATTGCTGTTGCCATCGCCCGACAGGCCGAGCCACTGCACGCCGAATTCGGACGCCTTGTTCGACGACACCTCGACCACCAGGGCCTCGATATAGACCTGGGCGCGGCGCGTGTCGAGCTGGTCGATCACGGCGCGCAGATTGCGGTAGACGGCTTCGCTGGCCGTGATGATCAGGGTGTTGGTGGCCGCATCGGCCTGGATATAGCCGGCGCCGCTGGCGCCACCGCCGCCGGCCAGCTGGCTGGCCTGCTGGGTCAGATTGCCCTGCTGGTTGTTGGCCTGCTGCTGCTGGTTGGAGACGCTGGAGGCGCCGCCGCTGCCCGAGGTGCTGCCGGCCGTGACCGAGCCGCCCTGGGTGCCGCTCTGGCGCGTCGGCAGCGAACCCTCGCCGCTGATGACGGCGCGCAGGGTGGCGGCCAGCTGCACGGCGTCGGCGTTCTTCAGCGGGACCACGTGCACATTGCCCGCCCGCGCCGTCGGCAGATCGAGCTTGGCGATCAGGGACTTGGCCTGGGCCGCGCGCGCCGGCGTGGCCGCGCGGATCAGCAGACTGTTGGTGCGCGGGTCGGCCAGCACGGCGGTGCGCGCGGCCGCGTCGCCGCCCTGGGCGCCGCCTTCCATCAGCTTGTTGACGAGGGTGACGATATCGCTGGCCACCGCATACTGGACCGGCACCACGTCGATGTCGCCATTGGCCGGCGCGTCGAGTGAGGCGACGATCTTGGCGATGCGCTTGAGGTTGTCGGCGTAGTCGGTGACGACCAGGGTGTTATTGCCCGGGTTGGCGTTGACCGTGTTGTTCGGCGAAATCAGCGGCTTGATCACGCCGGCCAGATTGACGGCCGATTCATACTGCAGATGGAAGACCTGGGTGGCCACCTGATCGCCCTTGAGGGCGGCCTGGCTGCCCACTTGCACCGGGCCCGACTGCAGCTTGGCGTCGGCTTCCGGCACCACCTTGGCGAAGCCCTCGCCGGCGACGATCGCGTAGCCCTGCAGGCGCAGCGCCGAGGCCAGCAGCTGGAAGGCCTGGGCCTTGGTGGCCGGGGTTTCGGACACCAGGGTCAGCGTGCCCTTGACACGCGGGTCGATGATGAAGGTCTGGCCCGTGTAGTGGCCGACCGCCTTGATCACCGCCTCGATATCGGCGCCGACAAAATTCAGGGCCGCCTGTTCGGCCGCCGGAGCAGCCTGCACGGTCATCGCGCAGCACAGCAGAACGCCGGCCGACAGGCGGCGCAGCGCGGGGAAAGTCGTAGTGCTACGGGTCTGTGTTTTCATCATTTGAACTCTAACGCGATATAGGTGTTGTCGCCTTCCACACGGCGCTGGCCCAGCAGATTCAGCAGGCCCGCCAGCGCTTCCTCGTATCCGCGGGCCGCTTGCGCGCGTCCCGAAAATGTCAGGCGTCCGTTGGCCAGAACGCCATTGCCGTTCAGGACCAGGGCCCCGCGCAGCGTGCGTAAATCGAGCGCCGCCTGCTGGCCGCGCCAGTCCATGCTCAGCGCATAGCTGCCGAGCGGGCGCAGCGGCGACAGGCGCGAGGCCATGTCGAGCAATTCGAGCAGCGTGCTGCCCTGCACGCTGATCTGGCCGGCGCTGCTGGCCACGTCCAGCCCGCTCCAGCTCAGGCGCATGGTGCCGCTCGGCGCCATCGTGTTGAGCGGCGCGCCCAGGCCGGCCAAGCCATCGGCCGGCAGGCGCAGCACGCCGGCGCTGAGCCGCCATTGCGTCCAGGAGCCGCTCAGGCTGACGGGCTGGGCCAGGGCCTCGGGATTGGCCAGGCTCAGGCGCACCATGCCCAGCAGCGACAAGGGCGACAGCTCCCAGCTGAAGCGCCCCGGCAGCAGCGGCGTGACGGCCCCGCCCTCGCCGGCGGCGCCGCCGATAAAGGCCGAACCGCGCCACAGCGTACCCTGCGCATCCCCGAGCGTCAAACGGCCTGCCGTGCGGGCCTCGACCACGCTGCCGAGCACCGAAGCCGGCAGGAAAGCGGCCACCGTCAGGGCCGCGCTCAGGCCGCCGGCCAGCAGCCACCAGAACGCACGCTTCATTGCGGATTGGCCCCCAGCGCCTGGTGCTGGCGCAGGCTCAGGCTGACATCGACTTGGCCGGCCGGCCCCTGCGGCACAAAGCTCGCTTCCTGCACGAGCACCATGTTCTCGCGGCGCAACTGATCAAGCCAGGCATGCACATTGGCAAACGCGACGCCCTTGAATTCCAGCTTGATGAATTCGCCGCTGACGACGATATTGCTCGGCTGCAGGCTGCGCGCGGCCAGGCTGGCGGCCAGACTGTCCTTGCTGACCGGGGCCGGCGCCGCGGCATTGCGCTTTTGCAGTTCGATCGCCTCGGCTGCCAGCGCCTGCATCTGGGCCGCTTCCTGGCGCAGATTGGGCAGGTCGCGCTGCAACTGGGCGCGGCCGCGCACGGCCGGTTCGAACAGCAGGCTGTAGACCAGGGCCAGCAGCACCACGGCCGCGGCCGCCAGCAGCAGGCGTTTCTCCTGGGCGCTGCGGGCCTCCCAGTACTGTGTGAACTGGCCCATCATTTGCCCTCCTTGACGCGCAGCTGCCACAGGCCGGGCTGGGTCTCGCTGACGATCAGGCCGCGCGCGCCGAGCGCGCCGCGCACCTGCTCGAGCACGCCGGGACGCAGGGAATCGGGACGCAGTTTCACGGTCAGCACATTGTCATTGAAATTCAGGGCCAGCACGGCCGGCTTGGGATTGGCCGCGTTCAGGGCCTCGCCGATGGCCGCGCTCTGCCAGATGAAATCGGTCGGCGCCAGCTGGCCGCTGCCGGCGCGCGCGCTGAGCACGGCGCGCCGCAGCTGTTCGGCCGGATAGAGCGGTTCGGGCGCGTTCGGATAGGCCGCCTTGTAGGTCTGGAACATCGACTGGCGCACGGCATCGGCCTCGCGCTTGAGGCGCAGCCATTCGAGGTTCAGGGCCAGGGCATTGACCAGCAGCGCCAGCACGGCCAGGGCGGCCGGCCAGCGGTAGCGCTTCCAGTCGATCTGGGCGGCGCCGGCCGCGCCCAGCGCCGGCGCCAGGTCGATCGGCGCGCTGGCGGCGCCAGCGATCCAGACCGGCCAGGCATCGGCCTCGACGGCGATCTCGGCGCCCGCATAGGCGGCGCGCTCGGGGGCCGGCACCAGCAGGCGCTCGGCGCCGAGGGCACTGGCCGCGGCCAGCACGGCGCCGGCCTCGGCTTCGAGCACCAGACCGGCGCCCTCGTCCGCATTCAGGCGCACGGCCAGGTCGCCCTGGTGGATGGCGGCCGTGCCCGGCGGCAGGCAGAGCGGGGCCGGGACGATGCGCAGCTGGCGCGCGCCCTGGGCCAGCAGACGCTGGGCCAGCTCGGCCACCCAGGCGCGCTCGGCCACGGCGATCGTGCGCCGCCCCTCGGCGTCGGCGGCGCTGGCGGCCAGCACGCACTCGGCCGGGTCGCCCAGCACATGGTCTTCCACCAGATTCGGCAGCGCGGCCTTCAGGCGCGCGCCGGCCAGCGGCGGCACCGGCAGGCGCACCAGGGTGACATCGGCGGCCGCCAGAATCAGCACCACACGGCGCGCGCCGGCCACCAGCTCGGCCAGCGCGGCCAGGCCCAGCAGGCCCTGCTGCAGCAGACCGCCCTGATCGCTGGCCAGCGCATACTGGCAGCTGGCCTGGCTGCCGAGGGCGCGCGCCGGATGGCGCAGGTAGAGGGTCGTCAATGCATCTCCCTTGCTTGGCTAAATCTGCCGCGTCCACAGGACTTGGGTCGGCAGGGTCGGATTACTCGGTCCCATTTTGCGTTCGATGAGCGAGACCGCATTGAGCGTCGCACGCTCGAGGCGGATCCGGCTCGTCACCAGAAAATACTCGCTGATCGTGTTGATCGACACGTTCTGCGCCACCTGCTTGCCCACCTGGGCCTGGAAATCGGCCGCCGTGCGCCAGTAGGCACTCTTGCGCCGCTCGGTCCAGGCCGTGGCTTCGGACACGCTCACATTCATCAGCGCCGCCAGCACTTCCGGTCCGGCCGTGTTGATGTTCACGGCCGTCGGCTGCGGCAGCAGCACCACCAGCTCGCGCAGGCGGCTCAGGGCCTCGGGCGTGAAGCCGGGCACGGCCAGCAGATCGTCCACACTGCTCAGTTCGAGACCCGCCTGCGCCCCATCGGGGTCGGGCTCGGCGCCGAGCGGCGGCTGCTGGCTGCGGCGCATCTGCAGGGCCGTGCGGCGCGCCAGCGACGGGTCGAGGCGCACATTGGCCAGCAGACGCTCGAACACCTTGACCTGGTCCTCATTGATCTTGCGGTTCTGCGCGAGGTTGGCGAGATTGTAACGCGCCTGAGCGTCCTGAATCAGTCCTGAAAGTGTCGCATCATAGTTTTCGCCTTCCAGGCGCTCGCGCTCGATGTACTGGTCGAGCCGGGTTTCGGCCACCGGGGTCGCCCACGGCGCGTCCAGGGTCGTCGCCAGCGGCCGGTCATTGGCGTCCTGGCGCAGGATCAGGCGGGCGAAATCGAGGGCGCCGCGCAGAATCCACTGGGTCTGCAGATGCAGACGCTGGTTCTCCATCGAGCGCACCTGCACCTGCTGCTGCCAGAACAGGCTGGCCACGATGGTCACGGCCAGCGTGGTCAGCAACAGGGCCGTGACGACGGCCACCCCGCGTTGGCGCTTCATCCGCCCCCCAACAGGAAGACCTTGCTCATGCTGCTGGCCATGGTGCCCACCTGCAGCGCCACTTCGAGCCCGCTCGGGCGGCTCGGCGCCAGCGGCGTGCGGGTCGGCGTGGCGCCCGGCTGCAGCGAGGGCGGCAGCGGGGCCGGCGCCGTGCTCAGGCGCCAGGCGCCCTGTTCGAACAATTGCACCGTCATGCCGCTCACGCCTTTCTGCAATGGCAGACCGGGCTGGGGATCGGCGTCCTGCACGGCCGCCTGCCACAGCTGGTCGAGCTCCTTCAGTTCGCGCGTGCTGGCCGATTCGCGCCGCGCCAGCACGCCGTCGCGCACGCGGTAGGACACCACCTGCAGCGCGACCGGCTCGTTTTCGTTCTCGACCGTGCGCACCAGGGTCAGCTTGTTGCCGTCGGCGGCCAGGCTCTGGCGCCCGTGCAGCATGGCCAGCGGCACGATGTGTTCGGTGTCGCTCTGCAGCTGGGCGAAGGCCAGCTGCATGCCGCGCGTCACATCCATCTGTTCGACCAGACGTTCGCGCGCGCGGATGATGCTGTCCATCGCGCGCCAGCCGAGCACGGCGACGATGGCCAGGATGCTGATCGCCACCAGCAGCTCGACGAGGGTAAAACCAGTCGATCGCTTCATTGTTGCAACACCAGTTGGACCAGTTTCAGGATGCGCCGGTTCGGCTCACTGGCTTCGTAGACGCTGACCTCGACGCGGCGAAAACGCGGATTCGGCGTGGCCAGCACTTCCTCCTCGCACACGAGCTTGAGGTCGCCCTGAGGGCAGGCGAAGCCGCGCTTGCCGATATCGGGAAAGGTGCCCGCCAGGCGCAGCTGGACCAGGCGGTTCTCGGCCGACCACGAGGCCATCATATGGCTGCGCAGGCCATTGCTATTGGCCGTCAGGCTGCCGACCGCGCGCAGCGAGGCGCCCAGGGCCGTGCCGACGATGACCAGGGCCACCAGCACTTCCAGCAGAGTGAAGCCGCGCGCGCGCCCCACTATTGCACCTCGAAATGGCCGATGCCGTCGGCGCGCAGCAGCACGCTGTCCTCGCCGTCGGCCAGGCGCAGCCGGAAAGGCTTGTCGACCGGCTCGCGCCCGAACACGATGCGCACCTCGCCGCGCGGGCTCGGCGGGTCGAGGGTCAGCACCAGCGGCCGGTGCTGGAACTGGCGCGGATGCAGCAGTTCGTCGCGCTGCAGGGTTTCCCAGCCGTCTTCCTTGCGCACGCCAAAGGCATAGCCCTCGCTGCCGGCTTCAAACGCGATCTGGCGGTTGCGCACGATGGCCTCGTCGCGCGCCGTCTGCAGCAGCAGAGCGATGCGCTGGGCTTCGTTGTGCAGGGCCTGCTTGGCGCTGGCCGTAATGCGATAGGACACCATGCCCAGCGTCGCCCCGAGGATCACCATCACGACCAGCAGTTCCACCAGCGTGAAACCCGCCAGCCGTGCGGGGCGCCTTGCAATCATTTGCTGCCGTTCAGGTCTGCCGAGCTGATGTCGGCATCTTCGCCGCTGCCGCCCGGCTTGCCGTCGGCGCCCAGCGAAATGACTTCGATCTCGGTGCGCGCACCGGGGTTCAGGTAGCGGTAGGGATTGCCCCAGGGATCTTTGGGCACGGCGTCCAGATAGCCTTTCCAGCCGGGCGCGGCCGGGCCGTTGGCCGGGCGCGTGACCAGGGCTTCCAGGCCCTGCTCGGCGCTCGGGTAGCGCAGATTGTCGAGCTTGTACATCTGCAGCTGCTGCATGATGCGCGCGATATCGGTCTTGGCCGCCGTCACGCGCGCCTCGCCGGTGCGGTTCAGCACCTTGGGCAGCACCAGGGCCGCCAGCACGCCAATGATGACCACCACCACCATGATTTCGACCAGGGTGAAGCCGCGCGCCGGGCGGCGCAGTTGGGGGAACGTCTGCATACGTAGAATCGCAATGAAAAAAATGAAAGCTTAGTATAAAGCCCGCGCCGCGGGCCCGGCCGATTTTCAGTCGCGGTGCTTGCCCAGGCCGAGCACCCCGAGCATGCCCTCATTGCCGCCGGCGGCCACCGAGGCCGAGCTCGCGGGCAGGCGCGTCACGGCCGGATTGGCCGCGACAAACGGCGCCACGCCCAGAGCCTGATGCACTTCGCGCGGGTAGACCAGGTAGCCGCGCGTGATCACGGCCGCCACCTTGCGGATGTCGCCGATATCGCGGGTCGGATCGCCGTCGACCAGCACCAGATCGGCCAGCTTGCCCGGCGTGATCGAACCGCGCTCGTGGCTGGTGCGCGTGTACTGGGCGCCGTTGCGCGTGGCCACCTGCAGGGCCTGGGCCGGCGTCAGGCCGGCCTTGACCAGGTAGGCGAGTTCGGCCTGCAGGGTGAAGCCGGCCAGCTCGTCGGTGCCGGCCAGCACCGGCACCCCGGCGCGGTAGGCGCGCCCGACGAAGTCGACCATCTTGGCGTAGGACTTGCGGTAGCGCTGCAGGGTGGCGTCATCCGGGATCTTCATGGTGCCGACGGCAAAGCCGCGCTTGACGTCGGGCGGCATGTGGTCGGCGATCGGGGCGAAGGGCTCGTTGATCTCGCCGTCCTTCTGCTTGAGGAAGGCGAAGGTGGCCAGGGTCGGATCGATCGCAATCTGCTTCTGCTTGAGGGTGGCGATGAATTCCTGCACCGGGGCGCTGTCGAGGTCGAGATCGGCCACCTTTTCCGAGGGCAGGTAGAAGCGCTGCAAGGTGCGCGTGTCGACCTCGGGCGTGAACAGGAAATTCAGCATCAGCTGGTTGATGTGCTGGATTTCGTCATAGCCGGCGTCGATCGCCTGCTGGGCGCGCAGACCGGCCGGGATGTGGCCCGACACGCGCAGGCCGCGCTCGTGCGCATAGGCCACGGTCTCCTTCAGGATCTCTTTGGGGAAGGAGTTGTAGATCTTCAGCTGCGGATAGCCGTGCTCGGCATACCAGTCGATCGCCGACTTGGCGCCGCGCAGGTCCTTGACGACGAAGCCATTATTCGCCGAGTAGGGGCTCTCGCCTTCGAGGAAGCCGGCCGGCACGATCTGGGGCGAGAGCAGGCGGCCGCTGGCCGTTTCGTCGAGGATGTCCTGCAAGGTGGCATTGTCATTGCCCATGTCGCGCACGCTGGTGACGCCGGCGGCCAGGTTCAGCCCGCCCTCCCAGCGGCCGACGTGGCCGTGCATGTCGAACAGACCCGGCAGCAGCACGCGCCCGGCCGCGTCGATCTCGTTGACGGCGCCGCGCACGGGCGCGCCGGCCGGCAGCATGGCCGTGATGCGGCCACGTAGTACGTAGACATCCTGGGGTGCCGTCAGTTCCGCCTTTTCGCTGTCGAACACGCGCGCATTGCGCACCACGGTCAGGCCCGTGAGCGGGTGCTGGAGCTGGGCCGCCAGATCGACCAGCAGCTTGCCCTCGGCCGCCTTCTGCGCCGTGGCCAGGGTCTTGCCCTGGGCCTGCCAGCCTTCGCGGATCATCGTCATGTAGCCGGGGATCACCACGGCGAACAGCTGCGGGCGCGCCTCGCGCGTCACCCACGCGAACTGGGGCGACAGACCGACGCCGGTCAGGGCCACCAGCTGCACGGCCTGGTTCTTGCCGCCCTGGCTCAGCGTGCGCGATTCGAGCACCTTCATCCGCATCGTGCCAGAAGGCAGCAGGGCCAGGCTCTTGTCGGGCCGCGCCGCCATCGCGCGGATCGCCAGCGCGGCCGGCTGGAACGAGGACACCAGCGGCACATACGCGGCCGTGCCCTGCACGCGCGTGCTGCCCTGCTCGGTGGTGGACTGCCAGCGCGCCGTGTCGCCGCTGCGCTCGAAGCGGTCGTTGACGACGCCGCCGAAGGTCGAATTGCCGGTCGCCGTGTAGGCCAGCAGGCTGCCGTCCTTGCCGACCTTCAGGGTTTCGCGCAGCTCGGGGCCACGGCCGTTGTCCTTGAAGATGAAGCGCACGCGCTCGCTGCCGTCATCATCGTGCTCGACGATCTGCTCGCCGGCCTGCTTGCCGTTCTCGACGAAGATCAGGAATCGGGTGGTGCTGGTGGCGGCCAGGCTGGCGCCACATACGAGGCCAAGGGCGATACTGAGGGCAAGACGCTTCATGCAATGTCTCCGGATTCAAGTAGAGGACCCGCACACCGGACAGGCCGGGTTGCGGGCGACCTGGATGGCCGTCCACTCCATGCTGCGGCCATCGAGCAGCAACAGGCGCCCCGCGAGCGAGGTGCCGATATTCATGATGCATTTGAGCGCCTCGGCCGCCTGCATGGCGCCGATCACGCCGACCAGCGGGGCGAACACGCCCATGGTGCTGCAGGCAACGTCCTCGAAGCCCTGGTCTTCGGGGAACAGGCAGTGGTAGCAGGCCTGGCCGTGGCGCGCGTCGAACACGCTGATCTGACCGTCGAAACGGATCGCCGCGCCCGACACCAGCGGCACGCCGCGCGCCACACAGGCGCGGTTGACGGCGTGGCGCGTCTTGAAATTATCGGTGCAGTCGAGCACCACGTCGGCCGTGCCGACCAGCGCCAGCAGGCGCGCCGCATCGGCCTTCTCGACCAGGGCATGCACGCGCACCTCGGGATTGATGGCCAGCAGGCCCGCGCGGCCGGACTCGGCCTTGGGCTGGCCGACGCGGGCGGTGGTGTGCAGGATCTGGCGCTGGAGATTGGTCAGGTCGACCGTGTCGTGGTCGATCAGGGTGATCTGGCCGACTCCGGCCGAGGCCAGGTACATCGCGGCCGGCGAACCGAGGCCGCCGGCGCCGACCACCAGCGCATGCGCGCCGAGCAGGCGCTGCTGGCCTTCGATGCCGATCTCGTCGAGCAGGATATGGCGCGAATAGCGCAGCAGCTGTTGGTCGTCCATCCGCGCCGCTTCAGGGTTGGCGCGCGCGCGCCGCGGCGGCCGCCACCAGCACCCGTTCGCCCTTCAGATGGCGCAGGGCCTGGGCCAGCTGGAAGTCGTCGGCGCTGCCGTAGTCGAGCAGCTTGCGGCCGCGCTCGGCGGCGGCGGCGCGCATCTCCTGCTCCAGGCTGTCGCGCTTGGCGTCGGCCGTGCCGCCCTCGCTGCCGAGGTGGCGCGCCAGGTCGGCTTCGCGCAGGCGCAGCGCGGCGGCCGGATCGCCGTCGGCCGCTTCATCGACGAGCAGATCGGGCACGATGCCGCGCGCCTGGATCGCCCGGCCCAGCGGCGTGTAGTAGCGCGCCGTGGTCAGCTTGACCGCCGTTTCGGGGGTGATCTGGCGCAGAGTCTGGACCGAGCCCTTGCCGAAGGTCTGGGTGCCGAGGATGGTGGCGCGCTTGTAGTCCTGCAGGGCGCCGGCCACGATTTCCGAGGCCGAGGCCGAACCGCCATTGACCAGCACCACCATCGGCACGGTTTTCAGCGCGGCCGGCAGGCGCGCCAGCGGATCGGCGCCGCCGTCGAGCGCGTAGTACTCGGGCTTGCCGTAGAAGACCTGGCTCGATTCGGCCATCTGGCCGCGCGTCGAGACGATTTCCGATTCCTGCGGCAGGAAGGCGGCGGCCACCCCGATCGCGCCCGGCAGCAGGCCGCCGGGGTCGTTGCGCAGATCGAGCACGAGGCCCTTGAGGCGCGGCTCCTGGGCGTACAGCTGGGTCAGATGACGGGCCAGATCGTCCAGGGTCTTTTCCTGGAACTGGCTGACGCGCAGCCAGCCATAGCCGGGCTCGACGATCTTGGATTTGACGCTCTTGACCTGGATTTCCTCGCGCTGGATCGGCAGCACGCGCGGCTGGTCTTCGCCCTTGCGCGCGAGCGTCAGGGTGAGCCGGGTTTTGGGTTCGCCGCGCATGCGCTTGACGGCTTCATCGAGGCTCAGGCCCTTGACCGACTGGCCGTCCACCCGCGTGATCAGGTCGCCGGGGCGGATGCCGGCCTTGAAGGCGGGCGAATCTTCGATCGGCGCAATCACCTTGACGTAGCCGTCTTCGAGCGCGACTTCGATGCCGATGCCGACGAAGCGGCCCTGCACCGATTCGCGCATGTCGCGGTAGGCTTTTTTGTCGAGATAGACCGAGTGCGGATCGAGCGAGGCGACCATGCCGGCGATGGCGTCGGACAGCAGTTTTTTCTCGTCGACGGGCTCGACATAATCGCTCTTGATCAGGGCGTAGACGTCGGACAGCTGGCGCAGTTCGTCGAGCGGCAGGGCATTGCCGCCGACGCGCTGGGCAATGGCGCTGAACTGCAGGGAAATGGCGAAGCCGACGGCCATGCCGCCGGCCACCAGTCCGATGCTTTTGAGCGGGAATCGCATGTGCGCCTCTTAGAACTTGACCCAGCCCGCCGGGTCGAACGGCAGGTACTTGCGCCTCAGGTCGAAGTATAGACCGGAATCCTCCATGCTGCCGGTGTTTCCGACCAGTGCCACGGCCTCGCCCGCCTTGACGATGTCGCCCTTACGCTTGAGCAGGGCCTGGTTATACGCATACACGCTCCAGTAGTCGCCGCCGTGGTCGATGATGATGGTGTTGCCGAGGAAGCCCTGGCGTTCGGCGAAGATCACCTTGCCCGGCGCCACGGCGTGCACTTCGGCGCCTTCGGGCGCCTTGATGAACAGGCCCTTCCACGGCAGGCTGTTGTCGACGCGCTGGCCGAATTTCACCACCACCTTGCCGGCCACGGGCAGCTTCATCTGGCCTTTCAGATTCGGCAGCGTATCGGGCGGCATCACCGTGGCCAGAGCCACATCGGCCGGATTGGGCGCGTCCGGATCGGGTTTCGGCGGCTCCTTCTTCGCCACCGGCTTGGGCGGCTCGACATCGTCGATCGGGGTCGGCTTGAAGGCCGGCTTGCCCGGCGTGCTGGGCGGCTTGCTGGCGGCCGCCAGTTTCTTCTTGCGCTCTTCCTCGGCTTTCGCCCGGGCTTCGGCCTCGGCCTTGGCGCGCGCCACGGCCAGCGCCTCCTGGCGCTTCTTCTCGGCGGCCGCGGCCTCGTTCTGTTTGCGGATCAGTTCGGCGAGCTGGTTGATCATCGCCTGCATGCGCTGGTCTTCCTTCTCGAGGTCCACGGCCTGCTTCTTCTGCGCCACCAGCTTCTTGTTGACCTTGCCCAGCAGCTCCTTGCGGCGCGCCTTGTCCTTCTCCAGCTTGTCCTTCTCGGCCTTCTGCTCGGCCACGATTTCTTCCAGGCTGGCCTTGGCGTCCTCGGTCTCGGCCTGGTTCTGTTCGAGCGTGGCGAGGTTGGTGCGCAGGGCCTCGAGCAGCTTGCCCTGGGCCTGGGACACATAGGCCATCAGCTGCAGATCACGGTTGATGCGGTTCGGATTGTCGCCCGAGAGCAGCAGCTTGATGCGGTCCTCATTGCCGGCCACATAATGCTCGCGCAGCAGCTTGGCGATCTGGGCCTTCTGCGCCTCGACCTGGGCCGCCAGGCGCGTGCGCGACTCGGCCAGATCCTTGAGCTTGGCATTGGTCTGCGCCTGCTCCTGCTGCAGATCGCGCAGATTGCGGATGGCGTCGGAAATGCTTTCCTCGGCCTCGGCCAGCTGATCGGCCACCGCGTCCTTTTCGCTTTCGGTCTTGCTGATGTCCTTGTTCAGGGCGGCCAGGCGCTGGGCGATGGCCTTGCGCTGGGCTTCGGCTTCCAGCTTCTGCTTGCTGCGCTCCGTCGGTTTGGGCGCAGCCAGGGCCGCGCCCGCCACGAGGGCGAGCGAAGCCAGCCACAACGCGCGGCGCATGGATTACTTGGCCTTGCCCTGGTTGGCGACGGCGGCCATGGCGGCAGCGATCGCGGCCTGGTCGCCCAGGTAGTAGTGCTTGATCGGCTTCAGCTCGGCGTCGAGCTCGTAGACCAGCGGGGTGCCGTTCGGGATGTTGAGGCCGACGATGTCGGCGTCGCTGATCCCGTCGAGCATCTTGATGATGGCGCGCAGGCTGTTGCCGTGGGCCGAAATCAGGATCTGCTTGCCCGCCTTGATGGCCGGGGCGATCTCCTCGTCCCAGGCCGGCATCACGCGCGCCACCGTGTCCTTCAGGCATTCGGTCAGCGGAATCGCCGCGCGCGGCAGGCCCGCATAGCGCGGATCGGCGAACGAGGTGCGGCTGTCGCCCGGCTCCAGGGCCGGCGGCGGGGTGTCGTAGGCGCGGCGCCAGACCAGCACCTGGGCGTCGCCGAATTTGGCGGCGGTCTCGGCCTTGTCGAGGCCCTGCAGGGCGCCGTAGTGGCGCTCGTTCAGACGCCAGTCGTGCTTGATCGGCAGGTACATGCGGTCCATTTCGTCGAGCGCCAGCCAGAGCGTGCGGATCGCGCGCTTGAGCACCGAGGTGTAGCACAGATCGAACTCGAAGCCGGCTTCCTTCAGCAGCCGGCCGGCCTGGCGCGCTTCGTGCACGCCTTTGTCGGTCAGGTCCACATCGGTCCAGCCGGTGAAACGGTTTTCCAGGTTCCAGGTCGATTCGCCATGGCGCATGAAGACGATTTTGTACATAGAAAGCTTCCGAAGGGTCGAGAAAACGGGCAGTAGCCATCTATTTTATAATGCGCCGATTCATTCTCACTACGGGATGCCTGTGAAATTCTTAATCGATAATATTTTTCTCGTCGGCCTGGCCCTGGTCTCGGGCGGTATGCTGGTCTGGCCCGTGCTGTTTCGCGCCGGTAAGCAAGGCTCGCCGACCGAGGTGACCCTGCTGATCAACCGCGGCAAGACCACGGTGATCGACGTGCGCGAACCGGCCGAGTTTGCCAATGGGCATTTGCGCGACGCAAAGAACGTCCCGCTGGCAGAATTGGCCCAGCGTGTCGGCGAGTTCAAGACCGACAAGGCGGTGGTGCTGGTCTGCCAGAGCGGCGCCCGCTCGGCGCGCGCGGCGCGCATCCTGGCCAAGGCCGGCTTCAGCGATGTCACCAATCTCGAGGGTGGCATTGCTGCTTGGCAAGCAGCCAATCTGCCGCTGGTGAAATAAGGAGCAGGCATGAACAAGGTTGTGCTGTACCACACCGCCATGTGTCCCTACTGCGTGCGGGCCGAGCGCCTGCTCGAAGCCAAGGGCGTGACGGACATTGAAAAAATCCGTGTCGATCTCGACCCGGCCCAGCGCGTCATCATGATGGAACGCACGGGCCGCCGCACGGTGCCGCAGATCTATATCGGCGACACCCACGTCGGCGGTTTCGACGACCTCTACGCGCTCGACCAGGCGGGCCGCCTGGATCCCCTGCTGCGCGGTGAGTGAGTACTAACTAGCTGGCGGCTATGGAAACCCATCGGGTTTTGCTACAATTGCCGTCCCAATTCTTTATCTCTATTCAACTGAAAGCGTTCCATGTCTGACGAACAACTGCAACCCGTATTCCAAATCCAACGCGTCTACCTGAAGGACATGTCGCTGGAACAGCCGAACTCGCCGGCCATCTTCCTCGAGCAGGAAGCCCCGTCGATCGAGATCTCGCTCGACGTCGGCGCCGAGCCGCTGCAGGAAGGCATCTACGAAGCCACCGTGACCGTGACCGTCACCGCCAAGCTGAAAGACAAGGTCGCCTTCCTGGTCGAAGGCAAGCAAGCCGGCATCTTCGAAGCCCGCAACATCCCGGCCGAGCAGCTCGACCCGCTGCTGGGAATCGGCTGCCCGAACATCATCTACCCGTATCTGCGCGCTAACGTCGCCGATATGATTCAGCGGGCCGGCTTCCCGCCGATCCACCTGGCCGAGATCAACTTCGAAGCCTTCTACCAGCAGCGCCTGCAGGCCCTGGCTGAAGCCGCCAAAGGCGCTCCGGACGCCGCCGCCACGCATTAAGCTGGCGCACCCAACGCCCCCGGCACCCCAGGGTCCGGGGGCGTTTCACATTCCTGCCGAGGAGAGCATCTTGTCCCTGCCCCTGCGCGCCTGTCTGGGTCTGCTGCTGGCCGCTGCCAGCGCCCAGGCGGCTGAATTCCGTTCGGTCGGCCCGGCGCCGGCCATCGTCTACGACGCTCCTTCGCCCAAAGGCAATAAGCTGTACGTCGCCCCGCGCGGCATGCCGGTCGAAATCCTGATCACCCATGGCGACTGGCTCAAGGTGCGCGACGCCAACGGCGACGCCGGCTGGGTGGAGTTGAAAAGCCTGGCCGGACGGCGTACCGTGGTGGCACGCAATGCAAATGTGAAAGTCCGCGCCAATGCCGATGAGCACGCCAGCCCGGTGCTCGTGGCCGACAAGGGTGTGCTGCTCGAGCTGCTCGAGCCGGCCCCGTCGGCCTGGGCCAAGGTGCGCCATCGCGACGGGATCAGCGGCTATGTGAAGGTGAATGATGTCTTCGGTCTCTAAAACACGGCGCCACGTCAGCATCCTCGGCGCCGGCGCATGGGGCACGGCGGTCGCCATCGCCCTGGCCGAGCGCCATGCGGTGCTGCTGTGGGGCCGCAATCCGGCCGCCATGGCGCAGATGGCGCGCACGCGCAGCAATGCCCACTATCTGCCCGACTTTGCCTTCCCGCCCGCGCTGCAGATCAGCAGCGATCTGGATGCGGCCCTGGCCCATGTCGGCCCCGAGGATCTGCTGATTCTGGCCAATCCGGTAGCCGGCCTGCGCCCCCTGCTCGAACAGCTGAAGGGGCGCGCGCTGCCGAACGTGGTCTGGCTGTGCAAGGGCTTTGAAAACGGCAGCAGCCTGCTGCCGCACCAGGTCGTGCGCGAGGTGCTCGGCCCCGATGTGGCGGGCGCGGCCCTGTCCGGTCCCTCCTTCGCCCAGGAAGTGGCGCGCGGCATGCCGTGCGCGCTGACGGTCGCCTCCAGTTCGGCCGCCTTGTGCGAACGTGTCGTCAACATCGTCCATGGTGGCCATATCCGCGTGTATTCCTGCCCCGATCTGATCGGCGTGGAAGTCGGCGGCGCGGTCAAGAATGTGCTGGCGATTGCCACCGGCGTGGCCGACGGCCTGGGCCTGGGCCTGAATGCGCGCGCGGCCCTGATCACGCGCGGCCTGGCCGAAATCACACGGCTCGGCCTGGCGCTGGGTGGCCAGGCGGCCACCTTCATGGGCCTGACCGGCATGGGCGACCTGATCCTCACCTGCACGGGCGACCTCAGCCGCAACCGGCGCGTCGGCCTCGGCCTGGCCCAGGGCAAGAATCTCGACACCATCGTGGCCGAACTCGGCCATGTGGCCGAGGGCGTGCCCTGCGCGCGTGCCGTGCGTGCGCTGGCCGCGCGCCTCGGCGTCGACATGCCGATCACGAATGCCGTGGCCGGCGTGCTGTTCGATGGCGACAATGCGCGCGAGATGGTCGGCCGCCTGCTGGCGCGCGACCCGCGCGGGGAGCTGGCCTGAGGCTTTAGCCGCCGGCGTGGCCGTGGCGCGAAGACCCGAGCAGGATGGTCAGCAGGGCGACCGCATCCTCCTCGGCGCGCACGGCGTGCTGCTGGCGCCCGGCAATCCACATCAGCTCGGACGGCGCCATGCGCGTTTCCCTGCCGTTCATCTCGACCACCAGACTGCCATGCAGGCACAGCAGCGTGCACTCGCGCTCGATCGCGTGGCTGGGCATGGCGCGGCCCTTGGGCAGCACCAGGCGGATCAGTTCCATGCTCTCGGTCTTGGCCAGCGCGATCGAGGTGAAATTGGCGAGGTCATCGCCCTCGCGGCGCAAGGGAATCAGGTCGCCCGAGGCGGCATGTGGCAGGGCCATGGCTTACTCCTCAAAATGGTCGTTCACGGTGCGCAGCCAGCTGACCAGCGCAAACGCGTCCTGCAGGCCACTGGCCAGCAGGGGCACGAGCTGTTCCGGCGCGTTGAGATTGAGATCGACTTCAGTCCAGACGAAAAAGCTTTTCAGCTTGATGTACTCGATGTGCGGATGATCGGGCGCGAAACCTTTCGGCGGACGCTGCAGCTTGTCTTCGGGCTGCAGGTCGCCGTAGCGCGCCACCAGGGCCTTATTCTTGAGGACTTTGGCAAAGCCTGGCGCATCGTTGACCAGGTGCTGGCGGATCGCCTTCAGGCGTGGCGGCGGCGGCATGTATTCGCCGGCGCCGAACAGCAGCTTGCCATTGCCTTCGATGTGGAAGTAATAGGCCGGGCCGCCAGCCGCGCTCGGGCGGCGCTGGTTGCTGGCCGTGATGGCGGCGGAGAAGCGCGTTTTATACGGGCTTTTGTCGTGTGAAAAGCGCACATCGCGGTTGATGCGAAACATGGCCTTCTTCGCGTCGACCCCGGCCACGGCCTTGTCAAAACGGCTCAGGGCCTGGATCAGCTGCTGCACCACCTGGTGGAACTCTTCGCGCAGGATGTCGTAGCGCGGTTTGTTCATGATGAACCAGGGGCGGTTGTTGTTCTCGCTCAGTTCGCGCAGGAACTGGCTCAGGTCGCGCAAATGCATGGGGTCCTCATTCGGTCGGGCTGCGCGGGCGCAGGGCCACCTGCACGCTCAGCTGAGCGCGCTGATTCTTGCGCAGCACCGTCATGGTAGCAGCCGTCCCCGGGCTGAGGGCGGCGATCTGGGTCAGCATGCCGGCCGTGTCGGCCACCGGCTGCTGGTTGATGCTCAGCAGGATATCGCCGGGGCGCAGGCCGGCGCGGTCGGCCGGGCCATTGCGCACCACGCCCGCGATGATCACGCCGCTGCGCGCGGCCAGGCCGAAGTTCTCGGCCAGTTCGGGCGTGATGTCCTGGGATTCGATGCCGATCCAGCCGCGCACCACATAGCCGGTCTTGATGATGGCTTCCATCACGCTCTTGGCCGTGCTGGTGGGAATGGCAAAGCCGATGCCGACCGAGCCGCCGCTTTGCGAATAGATGGCCGAGTTGATGCCGATCAGATTGCCGCCGGTGTCGATCAGGGCCCCGCCCGAATTGCCGAAGTTGATCGCGGCGTCGGTCTGGATGAAGTTCTCGAAAGGATTGATGTGCAGATTCTTGCGGCCCAGGGCCGAGATGATGCCCATCGTCACCGTCTGGCCGACGCCGAAGGGATTGCCGATGGCCAGCACCACATCGCCGACGCGCGCCTCGTCCGAATGGCCGAGCACGATCACGGGCAGATCGCGCAGGGCCACGCGGATCACGGCCAGGTCGGTCTCGGGATCGGTGCCGACGATTTTGGCGCCAGCCTTGCGCCCATCGGCCAGGATCACCTGGATGTCGTCGGCCGCCTCGACCACATGGTTATTGGTCAAGATATAGCCGTCGGGGCTGACGATCACGCCCGAACCCAGGCTCTGCTGCTCTTCCTCGGGCACGCGGTCGCCGAAGAAGCGGCGGAAAAACGGGTCCTCAAGAAAGCGGCGCGGGCGCACCACCTTGCTGGTGAGGATGTTGACCACAGCCGGCATCGCGCGCGCGGCCGCCTCGCGGTAGCTGAAGGCCGGCGTGGCCCCGGCCGGGGCCTGCAGGATGGCGGCCGGCCGCTCGACCGTGCCGCTTTGCAGGCGGGACGGCTCGCGCGGGCCGCGCACGGCGGCCACGACCATGTAAATGGCCAGCCCGGCCGTGACGACCTGGGCGAACAGGAGCCAGAGTGTGCGCAGCATGGCGGCGGGCCGCAGGGCCCTATTTCTTCAGTGCGTCGCGGATCTCGCGCAGCAGGACGATGTCTTCCGGCGTCGGCGCCGGGGCGGCCGGGGCCGGGGCCGGCTCCACATGGCGCGCCTTGTTAATCAGACGGACCATCATGAAGATGACAAAGGCGAGGATCACAAAGTTCAGCAGCACGGTCATGAAGTTGCCGTACGCCAACACGGCGCCGAGCTTCTTGGCCTCGGCCAGGGTCAGGTGCGGGTCCTGGCCGTTGAGCGGCAGGTAGTAGTTGGCGAAATCGAGGCCGCCGAGCGCCTTGCCGATCGGCGGCATGATCACGTCCTGGACCATCGAATCGACAATCTTGCCAAAAGCGCCACCGATGATGACACCGACGGCCAGATCGACCACATTGCCCCGCATCGCAAAGGCCTTGAACTCCTGCATCATGGACATGCGCTTCCCTCCAGAATGATATTGAAATGGCAGGCCCATGATAGCCTGTCCCCCGGAGCGCGCCAAACCCATGGGGGCGTCCAGTCCGAAAATCAAGGTTTTTCTTTAATTCGCCATATGCTTCCCTTATAATTAAAGGTTGCTAGAAGCTTTTTTATGAGTTCTTCAAGATTCGTATTTTTACTTAGGGGTTGGTATGAGTAACGAAAAGCAGGTCGATCCAGGCCGCCGGGGCTTACTCGTCGCGACGTGCGCGGCGGGTGGCGTTGTCGGTTTGTCCACGGGTGCGGCTCTGGTGAGCACGTTCCAACCGTCGGAGCGCGCGAAAGCGGCCGGCGCTCCGGTGGAAGTTGATATCGGTGGCATGAAGGTCGGCGATATGATCACCGTCGAATGGCGCGGCAAGCCCGTGTGGATCCTCAAGCGCTCGCCCGAAATGGTGGCCTCGCTGAAGAAGACCGATGCTGACGTGGCTGACCCCAAATCGGAACGCAAACCGGACGAACTGACCCCGGACTACGCGCGCAACGAATACCGCTCGATCAAACCCGAAATCCTGGTCGCCATCGGGATCTGCTCGCACCTCGGCTGCTCGCCCTCCTCGCGCTTCGCCGAAGGCCCGCAACCGAACCTGCCTGACAACTGGGCCGGCGGCTTCCTCTGCCCCTGCCACGGCTCGACCTTCGACCTGGCCGGCCGCGTGTTCAAGAACAAGCCGGCGCCGGACAACCTCCAGGTGCCGCGCCACATGTACCTGAGCGAGACCAAGATCCTGATCGGTAAAGACGAGAAAGGTGAAGCATAATCATGGCGGCTTTTAAAGAGACGAAACTCCCGGCCGACGCGCCGGCACTGCAGAAGGGCCTGGCCTGGGTCGACGACCGCTTCCCCCTGACCAAGCTGTGGAACGACCAGTGGGGCAAGTATTACGCGCCCAAGAACTTCAACATGTGGTACATCTTCGGCTCGCTGGCCATGCTGGTGCTGGTGCTGCAGATCGTCACCGGTATCTTCCTGACCATGCACTACAAGCCGGACGCCACCCTGGCCTTCGGTTCGGTCGAATACATCATGCGCGAAGTGCCCTGGGGCTGGCTGGTGCGTTACATGCACTCGACCGGCGCTTCGGCCTTCTTCATCATCGTCTACCTGCACATGACGCGCGGCCTGCTCTACGGTTCCTACCGTAAGCCGCGTGAACTGGTGTGGCTGTTCGGCTTCGCCATCTTCCTGTGCCTGATGGCCGAGGCCTTCTTCGGCTACCTGCTGCCCTGGGGCCAGATGTCCTACTGGGGCGCCCAGGTGATCGTCAACCTGTTCGGCGCCATCCCCGTGATCGGTCCCGACCTGTCGCTGTGGATCCGCGGCGACTACGTTGTGTCCGACGCGACCCTGAACCGCTTCTTCGCCTTCCACGTGATCGCGATTCCGCTGGTGCTGCTGGGTCTGGTCGCAGCCCACCTGATCGCCCTGCACGAAGTCGGCTCGCTGAACCCGGACGGCATCGAAGTCAAGGAAAACCTGGGTCCGGACGGCCACCCGGTCGACGCCATCCCCTCGCACCCCTACTACTCGGTGCACGACATGTTCGGCGCCTCGATCTTCCTGCTGATCTTCTCGATCGTGGTGTTCTGGGCCCCGGAAATGGGCGGCTACTTCCTGGAGTACAACAACTTCCTGCCGGCCGACCCGATGAAGACCCCGCCGCACATCGCGCCGACCTGGTACTTCACGCCCTTCTACTCGGTGCTGCGCGCCACCACCTCGGACTTCCTGTGGGTGGTGATCGTTGGCCTGGCCGCCTACGTGACCTTCATCTGGCTCAAGTCCCAGCTGTCGTTCAAGGTCAAGGCCGCCATCGCCGGCGTGTCGCTGCTGGCCATCATCGGCATGCTGCCTGGCATGCTGGACGCCAAGTTCTGGGGTGTGGTGCTGTTCGGTTCCTCGGTGGTGATCCTGGCCGGCCTGCCCTGGCTCGATCACTCGAAAGTGAAGTCGATCCGCTACCGTCCGGACTGGCATAAATATGTCTACCTGGTGTTCTTCCTGTCCTTCCTGACGCTCGGCTACCTCGGCACCCAGCTGCCGACCCCGACCGCCACGATCATGGCCCAGGTCGCCACGCTGCTGTACTTCAGCTTCTTCCTGTTGATGCCGTGGTGGTCCGCTGCAGGTACCTTCAAACAGGTGCCGGCCCGCGTCAACTACCATCCTCACTAATTGACGAGAACAGGACAGAGACAAATGACTTTTTCGAAGAAACTGATCGCCATCCTGGCCCTCGCCGTTCCGGCGTTCGCCATGGCCAATGAAGCCGGCTATCCGCTGGACCAGGCCCCGGCCCGCACCAGTCTGGCTTCGCTGCAGAACGGCGCCAAGCTGTTCGTCAACTACTGCCTGAACTGCCACTCGGCCTCGTCGATGCGCTACAACCGTCTGCGCGACCTCGGCCTGTCCGAGCAGCAGATCAAGGAAAACCTGGTGCTCAGCGGCGCCAAGGTGGGCGATCTGATGAAGACCGCCCTCGATCCGAAGGACGCCAAGGAGTGGTTCGGCGCCGTGCCGCCCGACCTGTCGGTGATCGCGCGCGCGAAAGCCTCGGGCGCCGGCACCGGCGGCGACTACCTGTACACCTATCTGCGCACTTTCTACAAGGACGAAGGCCGTCCGACTGGCTGGAACAACATGGTCATGAATAATGTGGCCATGCCGCACGCCATGTGGGAACTGCAGGGTGTGCGCGTGGCCAAGTTCGCGGAAGAGAAGGACCCGCACGACGCCGCCAAGACCGTGCACAAGTTCGTCGGCTTTGAGCAAGTGAGCAAAGGCAAGATGACCCCGGCCGAGTTCGATACGGCCGTGGCTGATCTGGTCGGCTACATGGAATGGATGGCCGAACCGGCCCAGGGCACCCGTAAGATGCTGGGCGCCTGGGTGGTGCTGTTCATGACCCTGTTCGCCTTGCTGGCCTGGCGTCTGAACGCCTCCTTCTGGAAAGAAGTGAAGTAAATCAATCTGTATCAAGGTCCGCCTTGCGCGGACCCTTGTATGCTGGGGTGAACCGCTTGTCGTTTCGCCCCCTTTGTTTCTAAGGAACTACAAAATATGATGGTTCTCTACTCGGGCACCACCTGCCCCTTCTCTCAGCGCTGCCGCCTGGTCCTGTTCGAAAAAGGCATGGACTTTGAGGTGCGCGATGTCGACCTGTTCAACAAACCGGAAGACATTTCGACCATGAACCCCTACGGTCAGGTGCCGATCCTGGTCGAGCGCGAGCTGATCCTGTACGAATCGAACATCATCAACGAGTACATCGACGAGCGTTTCCCGCACCCGCAGCTGATGCCGGCCGATCCGCTGATGCGCGCGCGCGCCCGCCTGATGCTGTTCAACTTCGAGAAAGAGCTGTTCGTGCACGTGCACACGCTCGAATCGGAGCGCAACAAGGCCAATGACAAGAGCCACGACAAGGCGCGCGCCGAAATCCGCGACCGTCTGACCCAGCTGGCCCCGCTGTTCCTGAAGAACAAGTACATGCTCGGCGACGAATTCTCGATGCTGGACGTGGCCGTGGCCCCGCTGCTGTGGCGCCTCGACCATTACGGGATCGAGCTGTCGAAGACGGCCGCCCCGCTGATGAAATATGCCGAGCGCATCTTCTCGCGCCCGGCCTATATCGAAGCGCTGACCCCGTCCGAAAAAGTGATGCGCCGCTAAGGCGTGCCTGCCGGCCGCGTTCGGGGAACCGGGCGCGGCCTTCGCTGTCCAAGTACCATGGCCGACACCTCCACCAAGCCCTATCTGCTGCGCGCCCTCTACGAGTGGTGCACCGACAACGGCTACACGCCCCATATCGCCGTCAAGGTCGATGGCAGCACCCAGGTGCCGCCCGAATACGTGCGCAAGGGCGAAATCGTGCTCAACATCAGCTTTGGCGCCACCCATGGCCTGAAGATGGATAACGAGGCGATCAGCTTCAAAGCCCGCTTCGCCGGCGTCGCCCGCGAGATCTACGTGCCCGTGACCCACATCATGGCCATCTACGCGGCCGAAAACGGCCAGGGCATGGCTTTCGACGTCACCGCTCCGGCCGCCGACGCCACGCCGGCGCCCGCCCCCGAGGCGGCGCCGCTGGCCGCCGTGCCCGCGGAACCGAGCGACACGCCCGAGCCGCCCGATGGCGACGACGAGCCGCCCAAGAAGGGCCCGCGCCCGACCTTGACCCGGATTAAATAAGCTATAATCCGCCCGATTCGCCGGCTTAGCTCATTAGGTAGAGCAGTTGATTTGTAATCATCAGGTGACCCGTTCGATTCGGGTAGCCGGCACCAGAAATTAGCTTTGAAAACAGTGCCTTAGACCATAGCGGTCTAAGGCATTTGTCTTTGTGAATCTCGAAAAGGTACACTTTAGGTACAGACACAGATCACAGGGGCTTCATGGCGACATTCGTTAAGACCGACGCAGGCACTTGGAAGGCCATCATCCGCAAGCAAGGATGGCCGATCACTTCCAAGACTTTCCGCACCAAACGCGACGCCACGGATTGGGCGCGTAGCGCAGAAGATGAGATGGTGCGCGGCGTGTACATCTCACGCGCCGGCGCCGAGCGCCTGACAGTGACGGAAGCACTTGAACGCTATCTGCGCGAAGTCACTCCAACGAAGAAGCCTACTACGCAACGCAGCGAGAAAATCACCGCCGAGCATCTGATCGGCTTCCTCGGCAAATATTCAATGGCCGCGCTATCAAACGACCTGGTCGCTTCGTACCGCGATCATCGTGTCGCCGCTGGCAAATCGAACAACACCGTGCGAATCGAGCTGGCGATGCTCAGTAACCTCTTCACCGTCGCCATCCAAGAATGGGGTCTAGGCCTCACGCACAACCCCGTCGCTGCGATCCGTAAGCCCAGCCCAGGTAAAGGGCGCGACCGTCGCCTAAATGCAGACGAAGAGAAGCGATTGATGGAAGCCGTTGAGCAGCACAGCAATCCGATGTTAGGCTGGATCGTCCACATTGCCATCGAGACCGGCATGCGCCAATCGGAGATTTTGAACTTGCGGAAGGCGCAAGTCGACCTGGCATTGCGTGTCGTGCGCCTAACCGACACTAAGAATGACTCTGCTCGTACAGTACCCCTGACTGCAGCCGCAACCACCGCACTGAAAGCGGCGCTCGAAAATCCATTACGTCCGAAAGATTGTGACCTTGTGTTCTTCGGCGAACCTGGCAAGGATGGCGAACGCCGGCCCTATCAGTTCACCAAGACTTGGGCGGGCATAAAGGAATCGCTCGGGATCGACGACCTACATTTTCACGATCTTCGTCATGAGGCTGTAAGCCGACTTGTAGAGGGCGGACTGAGCGACCAAGAAGTTGCCTCCATTAGTGGGCACAAGTCCATGCAGATGCTCCGTCGCTATACCCATTTACGCGCCGAAGACCTAGTCTCTAAGCTGGACGCTTTGAAGAAGCCACGGCAAGCCTAGCCCAGAATGATGACAGGGGATAGGCATGAAGCCTTCCCTGCACAGTCGTTGATGCTAGTGCTCTGGCCCTGATATGTCATATGGACTGACGCGGGATCGTCAGGCGGCAGCTAAGCCGAGTATGAAATAGCGGTTGTGCATGGCGTCACCCTTACGCCGAGGCTTCTCTTCGTCGCTTACGATGCGGACCAGACCTGCACCGATCAGCGCCTGGATCGCAAGTGCGGTATCCTCACGCCGCAGTCCCGTGTAGTCCTTAATATGATCATAGCTCATGCGTGCGATGTTATCTCGATTCGCGCGGAACGCCAATAGCAGCATATACAACTTCATGGCATGGAGCGACCTTGGGTTCTTGATTTCATTGACGAAGTGCTGCAGCCGCTGCAGGTATTCCCGGCGTTCGAGCAGATGGGCTTGCGGTAGTTCGCACCATTCACCTGGTTCGTCGATGCCAGCCAGCGCATAGATGCTGCGCCGGCCGTCACGCTGCACGGTAATAGCACCTAGACGTTTCAAGTGCATCAGCCCCCTGGCCACCAAGGCACGCGATATCGGTAGCACGGCCTGAATTTCCTCATAGGTTGCTGCAACCGTATCGTCCTTGCGCAACCCGTCTCTTCTTTGCTTTTGATTCGAGATGATGGATAGCGCGAACAGAATCAGGATGGCAGCAGTACCCCCGCCCTTCACTCGTCGCCATTGCAGCTCGTGTAGCGATCCAAGTACCCAGCCGGGGTTGCCCTTCTCGTCCCGCACGCCGGGAACCTCGACGTAGCCCTCCGGGCCGAATTCACCAAAAAACCATTCGGGCTCCTTGCGCGCCCAGCGCGACGGCATTTTGGCGTAGGGAAGCCTGCTCATTCGCGCTTACCTCCGTGCTTGATCGCGAGCAACACGACGTACAGCGCAAGGCCGGCAATTGCGAGTGATCCTGTTGCCAGCACAAATAGCTGGGTTTGCGAATCGTGGATATTAAGAATGGCGTTCAACAACTTGTTAGCAGCGTCCATAGTGCATCCCTTTCTTGGTTATGGATGTGCTACCAAGTTTAGGGAATCGGCACAGCTGTTTCTAGAAAGCGTTCCGATTAATTTCCTAAAAGAATTCGACTTTTTGCATTTAAATTCAAAGTGTTACGACACGAAAATTTCGTATATATCGGAAATTTTCAGTTCACGAAAAGGCAGCTTTCATAGGGAACCTTTTCACGGTTACGGGAGCGGGCCACGTCTTTTTGACCGAAATCAGTTCACCAAAATGCGCCAGGATGGGCCACAGAAATTCGAGAGCGCTACCAATTACCGACAGCGGCACTCCCGGCCGACCATCCGAACGACGGCGACCCCAGAATCAGCGCCGCCATGAGCTCAAATAATTGAAACAAATTGTAACGTCGGATTTCGAGATTTGACAATAATTCGCGCTATAATTGCATTTATAGTAACTCACCCCTAATAAACCGTTGATTTTCAAAAACATTTTGCGAAATTTGGTAGGCGCATAGATGTCGGGAAAATTGATTTTGAGCCTACCTTTTTACCGTTATCAGAGAACCAACATATTGCGAAAGATTACGTAACAGTCGTAATTCTTCGCCAATTGACCGGCATATTTCGGCAATTTACTGTTCGGCAAACCAAAACTTGGAGCCGCAACATGACCACCGAAGAAATGCTCGTTCAGCGCTACGGCGTACTACTTTCCCTTCGCGACTGCGCCGAGCTTTTTTGCCGCAGCGCGGAGGGCCTCCGAGTTTCCCTCGCTGGCAATAATGACTTCGCCAACAAGCTGCGCCCAGCTCGCGTAAAGATCGGCCGGCGCATTCTCTTCAAAGCCAGCGTAATCAGCCAAATTTTGGACGACGTGACGAGCCAATGAGCGATCACGTCATTGTCCGACGCAAGCTGCGGACGAACTTCACTGTTCTCGACAATGCGGTCATCTCGGACTGCCGATTGTCTTGGAAGGCGCTTGGCTTGCTGACCTACCTTCTGCACCTACCGCCCGACTTCCGACTTCGCCTGAAACATCTTGCAGCGCAACGTCCGACAGGACGCGACGCGACGCGCTCAGGGCTTCAAGAGCTGCAAGAAGTCGGATACCTGAGCATTCGGTTCGAACGACATCCCTCAGGCACGTTCTCTTGTACGACGTGGCATGTGACGGACGTTCCGTTTTCAGTGGAGGCTAATGAATTGCCACCGAAGTCGGAAAATCCGAACACGGATGCTCCGGTCACGGGAAATCCGGATTCGAGAAAACCGAAGCTAATAAGAACTAAGACGAAACAAGGACTCAAGTCATCAAGAACTACACAACTAGACAGCGCGATAGGCCTGCACTTCCCTGCACTTCCAGAAACAGAAAAATCCAAATTGCAGGCACTAATCGAGCGTGCGCCGATTGAAGTTCGGCAGGACATCTTGGATGAGCTTGAAGGCAAGAGAACTAAGGGAAAACTAAAGTCAGGAGTCATCGCTCTTGCGAAGTATTTAATTTCAAATTTGGACAAGTTTTCGCTCTCCGATGGATTGAGCGTCAAAGAGGCTCGGGAGAACGCCAGGAAACTGAAAGACCTCCATCATTTCAACCAAGTGGAGCTAGCAAGAAGCCAGGCTACCGCCGACGAGAGCATGCGGCAAATGAACTCCGATCAGTTCGCCGAATTCGTTTCCACTCTGCCTCCAGCCATCAAGGCTCGTCTCGAACATCGACGTCATTCGCTGCTTAATCAACCGCACACCCAAAGGAACGACAACCATGTTAATGCTGAAGTTCACACTTAGACCCTGGACCGCCATCGTCCTAGTCCTGACGGTCGCGCTTGGCACTAGCGCCAACGCCGGCAGCGTTGCTGGCTTCGGCGGCTCAACCGAAGTTACACAGATTCTCAACAATGTTGAACTGGTCAACCAATCAGCGCAGATGTACCAGCAGGTTCAGAACACGATCACGGCGGTTCAGCACTCCCAGCAGCAACTGAAGAACCTACTGACCACCCCGACGCAAACCTGGGGCCAGGCACAGCAGGAGCTAGCCGCGCTGGCCGACCTCGTGAACAAGACGGCTGCCTTGTCCTACGCCGGTAGGAACATCGACCAGCTCTTCAAGCAGCGATTCCCTGGTTTTTCTAGATCGGCCGGAAGCACTAACTTCGGTGGGCAATTCCAGGGCCTGGTGCAGACTCAGCTGGACGGCTTGAATTCGGCCCTTCAGGCCGCCGGCTTGCAGTCGTCGCAGTTCGCCAATGAGCGAGCTGCGCTACAGCAAATTCAAAGCATGTCGGCCGGGTCACAAGGCTCGCTACAGGCACTGCAGGCCGGGAACATGGTGGCCTCGGCCACCGTGGACCAGCTGCAGAAGCTGCGTCAGCTCTATATGGCGCAGATGCAAGCGCAGAACTCGTTCATGGCCGGCCAAGCGCAAATGCAAGCCGACCAGGTGGACGCCGCCCAAACGTTCATGAAGCAGGGTAACGGGACTGTGCGCCAACCCGGCAGCAGCAATTTCAAGTCGTTCTAAGCACTCGCCATCAGGGGCAAGATCATGACCTTCAACCAAAAAAAATTCCTTTCCCTCGGCCTCGCAATCGCCATCGTTTGCCTGGCGTCGGTGCTGACTAGCTGCGACAAGCCGGAAGCCCAAATGGTGACTGAACAGCGGAACGCCGCGAACAAGGCCACCCAAGAAATGATGAAGCAAGGCGGCGATAAGAAAACCGTGCGCAAGCCTGGCGAAAGCGGCTTCAAGTCGTTCTAACCGGATCAAGGAATGAACATGACCAGTACCTCAAAAGCCCGCCTTCTGTTGCTGGCCGGCCTGCTGCTTCTGACATCGCCGGCGTTTGCCGACACTCCAACCGGATATGACCTCGGCACAATCATGAACAAGTACCGTGATGCCGCAACCGTGTTCGGGGCGAACATCACCTCGATAGCGCTGTCGCTGTGCTACAAGCTCTTCGCCGCTGACCTGGCGTGGGCCATCATCGCCCGACTCTTGAAAGGCGCTGACGCCGTGGAGATGCTCACGGTCGTCATCATGCGCTCGATGTGGATGGGCCTGATTCTCTGGGTGATGAATAACCCCAACATTCCGCTATCGGTGGTCAACAGCTTCATCCAGATCGGCAAGGACGGCGCGCACACCTCTGCGATCAGCCCCGGCGAGGTCTTTTGGCAAGGCATCGACTTGGTGAACTTAATGATGTCCAAGCTGGCCGACAATGCCAGCATCGCCGGCATACCCGTGCCGGCCGGCGTGGCGGCCATGACCAATCCGTTTGCGGCCTTCCTTGTCGGCGGCTCGCTCATCATCATCATCGTGTGCTTCGGGATGCTGGCCGCACAGTTCGCGGTCGCCTGGATTCAGCTGTGGTTCTACCTCGCCGTTTATCCGATTGCTTTGGCCTTCGGTGTGATGAAGTGGACGAAGGACATCGCCATGAAGATCATTACGACGCCCCTGGTTTACGGCATCCGATTCCTCGCCATCTACTTCGTTATCGCTGTAGGGACCGGATTGGCCGCAGATTTCGGCACAGAGATTGCCAAGCTCTCCCTGACCGATCTGACGCCAATCTGGACCGTCCTGGCGGGCTCTGTGATGCTGCTGGTCTTGGCAATGAAGGTGCCTACCTTGGCGTCAGACCTGTTGGGCGGAGCCGCTTCGACATCGGCGGCCGATGGTGTTGGCGCGGTGGTTGCTGGCGGTGGCGCTATCGCTGCCGCCGCCGGCGGCATCTACGCGGCCGGCGGAAAAGCTACGGGTAGCGTCAGCTCGGCGATACAAGCCGGTTCCGACGCAATTAGCGCCGCTACTGGTATGGGAAGGGGTGTTAGCCAAGCCGCCCCTGGTATCGCTGCCTCGGTTCCTGGCATGAGCGGTAGCGCCATTTCGCCAGCGGGCAGTACGACCGGCGCAGTGAATCCCGGCACCACAACAGGCGCTTCACAAACAACTGGCCCGGGCCAGGCCCAACCGCCAGCACCAACTGCCGCGCCGAGCAGCGTCGCATCGACCGCTGGGCAGGCCCGTGCGGAAAATCAGTTGCAGCCGCCCGCGTCTGCGCCAGCACTTCAGGCCAGCGCCGCGAGCCAGGTGTCGTCGCCGACCAGTCAGCCCGAACGCGCAACGCCGCCAGCGCCGCCGGTGGCGGCCGCACCAGCAGCGCCAGCAGCACCGGCAATCGGCGCACCAGAGCACCACACCAAAGAGCTAGGACAGCCGCCAGCGCCTGCCAGCCCGACCGCTGCCAGCAGGAGCATCGACGCGGCGCAGCGTGTTTTGGATGAGATGCAAAAAACGGACGGCGGCGGGGCAGGTATCCAGACTCACCACAGCGACGAATGACACGACTGAGTCGAACGAAAGGGCAGACGTGAAACAAATGAAGCGAATCGATGGCTTTAAGGTCGAGGTGTTCGAGTCGGTCAGGGGAGGGAAGGTCTGGTTTCTCGTCCGTCTCACTGATTACCCGAGCGCCAAGGCCGAGGCCAACTCATTGCCGGACGCCATGGCGCTGTTGGGCAGGACTTGGGATGACATCAAAGTCGCATACCGCGACCAGGGCCTCAAGCCCCCAAGGCCACCTCGTAGTCGGGGCAATCATCGCGCCCTGATGATGCTTCGCTGGCTTGCGTCACGCCCGCCGCTCTCGCCTGATGTCCTTTGAATTCACGTCGTGTACACGCTCTGATTTTGGATGGCCCGCGCCGTCACGGTAGGGACCGCTGCAACGTAAGTTTTTTGTCGATTTTTTGTGGTGCGATGTAAGTTTTTTGTGGAGTCGATGTAAGTTTTTTGTTGGGTGTTTGTAAGTTTTTTGTTAGTGAAACACATCCGAAGTGCATCCACTTGTTAGTAAATCGTTAGTGATTTGTTAGTGAATTGCTAGATCAAGACCGCTAAACGTTGGGACACCCCGGCAAGAGCGTTCAGAACAACGAAATGCAGGGCACGAGCAACCCCAAGAAACCTGAGTGGAACATAAAGGGGGCAATACGCCCAGGTTGTGTTTTTCCAGTTTTGGCCAGACAGCATACCGATCCTGGCGTATTGCACTGTCTTGAAGCGCATTACGAACGCAACGCAGCTTCGTAATACGGAAATGGAGGAACTGATGGCAACAAAACGGACCTATTCAGTCCGATTGGAAGATGCGCAGCGCGAGCAGCTGGAAGCGCAGGCCGCGAAGATCGGCCTGCCAACTGGCCACCTGATTCGCAATGCAATTGATGACTACTTGCGACAGCAAGAAGAGAAGAACTATTTGGGCGAAGTCCAAGCGGCCATCAGCACGTCGTTCACCAAACTAGCTCGCCAAGTCGAGAAGGACAGGGCGGAGCAGCAACTGGTCGTCGGGGTTCTGGATCACTTATGTGATTGGCTGGCATTTGTGCTTCCATCCCCGCCCGACAGAGCTCTAGCCGAGCAGTTACATAGTGAGCGCCGCGAAGTCTTCTACCGCGACCTGCCGGCGAAATTCGTTTCGCAAAGCCGTGCCAAGCTCTCGAAATTCATGGATGACAAGCATGCCGGCGTTATTCCTTGCCCTGCCTGTGGAACCGGGCACTTGCGGTACAAGGAGGATAAGAAAGGACGGATGTTTTGGTATTGCAGCAATTGGAACGCATCGCCCGACAAGTGCGGCGCGGCTTTCGCCGACGATCTGGGCCAGCCGGCCATTTCCCACAGATCGATTGGTTGACTGTGTACGGTAAAGAACAGAAGGATCACACAGCAATGGAGACAATGATGCGAATTCGTGAGGCGATGCTACGGCTGTCCCGCGTTACCCGGACAGACTTCTACTACGATCCCGCAGGCACCGTATTTGGTGACGGACCTATCCACTATTTGATTGAGGTGGATGGACTGAACTTTATGGCGTGGGAACACAACCAAGGCGGCAATATGATTGTGACCCCGATTTCGTACTATGAACTGGACGAACTTCAGGAGCTGGGTACGGATGAGCCGTGGACGGTTCTTTCGGTGCCACGTGATCTGACCGAGGGCGTTCAATTCCGTGAGATCGACAGCGTCGAACTGAGTGCCGCTTACTACCGGACAGCGGGATGGGGCCGTTCATCAAATTGCATTGCCCTTCCATGTATTTCTTTGGAAGATGTTAATCTTGAATGTATACTGGAGGGTTAGGCTGGTAACGATAGGCTAAGCCTAAAACCTTCCGATTTATGAGCCAGGGAAAGTAGTGCTAAACGAAAGCGATATCAAAGCTGCAGTTATCGACAAGTTGTTCGCGTCAGCGGCACTTTCGGACGCAGTTCTGATTAACGAAATGGTGATTGCAAATTGGAGCCGACGTGCGGATCTCGTCGTCGCCAACGGGAAGTTGCACGCGTTCGAAATCAAGAGTGATTTCGACAGCCTCCGCCGTCTTCACGGGCAAATTGAAACCTACCTTACTCGCTTCGATAAAGTAACTGTAGTATGCACTCCGAAATTTGCCCATCTTGTAAAGGAAAGCACGGAAGCTAGAGTTGAGATTTGGTGCGCCGCAAGCACGGCAGATGGCGTGAAGTTGTCCGTGTATCGCCGAGGACAAACGACGCCCGTCTCTAACAAGCGCATCCTTTATGGCTACCTACATAAGCCTGAACTGGTTGAGCTTCTAAAAAATGCTGGCTGCGCAGCCAATACAGAAATGACCAGGACACAGCTAGAATTTGCCGCAGATGCTCTGTCCTCTCGAAGGATAAAAGAGTTTGTGTTAGAGGCTCTAAAGAAGCGCTATCGGGAGCCTTTTGAACGATTCTGTGATAGCCGCATGAGCCAAACTCAACCGAGCGACTTAGTCAACTTGCGCAAATTTCGGCTTCAGACCCAGGCCCAAGAATCCGTCACAGGGCTGAACGACGGTGACACCGACGTCCAAAATGCAAAAGCACTGGACCTTAAGGCCATTTCAAAGAAATTTGGGCCATTGCCGCCAGAGATGCCTTCGTTTGTACGCCGCCGAGCCTAGTGGTATCACTCATCGTCAGGGCCGTTTTCTTGCTGCGAGAGTTCGAACTGCCTGGTCAAATGAAGATTCACCCGCACGGCAATCCAATGCGCTCGGCTCTTCATTCCTGTCACATCTCCTGAAGCTGCCTTGCGAATCATTTCCGCGCCCCAGGTATCGTCAGACATCCCCTCTTTCCAGCGCGCCAGTACAAGACGTGCAGCGTCAACATAGCCTTCGCCATCCGAGTCAGGACGCCTCTCAAATATCCACGCGTCGAACAGCGAGCAATCGATTTGGGGCGTGTATTTTCCGCCGGTGGCAGCCTTTGTGCGAGCATGAATTGATCCGTGATCACCATAAATCACTGCATCTGCACCTATTGCCTCAAACAGATCACGCTCCAAGATGCCGATCACGCCGGCAGTCACTTGCCCTGTCGGCTGAAGAAAGGACGTAACCGATGCCGGATAGCTTGTAGAAATTACGGCGATCTCAGCATTCGGAATTTCATCACGAATATCATTCACAGATGAAACACATGCGGCAATACTTGCGGCCATAGTCTCCCTGATATATCCAGCATCAATCACGATCAGCGCGTTCCTTGGATCATCCATCGCTGACATCGCTGTAATAACTTTAGCAGTATCGGCTTGGAAATCAGATATACGAAAGGCGATTCGCCTTCCCCAGGACTCAAGTTGACGAGTCTGACGAATTATTTGAGGCAGACGAGCATGTGTCGAGAACTGGACCGTCGGAATAGCTTGGTCAAACGATCGAACGAAGTCGCTCCATGCCTTGAAATTGTCAGCGGGTTCAAGAAGTTTGTGAACCGCGCTGTTTTGGTACATGGTTTCCCGCGTCACGTCGAGGATAAAGGGACACCCCTCTGACGCTCGCATGAGCTCATCCATCGACTGCGACAGATCATCGCAACGCGGCCATGCCCCTACACGCATGATTGGAGCAATCCCCTTCTTAACGTGAGGCCGCAAATTCGCATACCCGGTAATTTCAGCCGGACGCGTGCGGAGGCTAGGGTAATAGTGAAAATCGCCGAATTCGATTGCCATATGTCACTCCTGTACTATGGATTCGTCGTTTGACTTAGATTGTTTGCGCCTAGCATTTCGCTGAGAGTGCGCCGCCAGGTATTCACCGATTACGACCATACGATCTTTCTCTGCCTTGAGTTCCGCCAGGTCGGAAGTCAGTTCAGCAACTCGATTGGAAAGCGTAGCAATCAATTTGACCAAACGCTTGCCGACCCAACCACAAACGAATGCAGTCAGAAACGCCGCGCCCCAGCCCGATGCCGTTAGCGCAACTGTGTCGGGCCGGTCTCGGTAAAAAGAGTAAAGCGTCAAGCCCACGCCTGCGACACCAAGAAACATGCCAAAAATCCCAACCCACAGGCTAACAACCGTTGCAGTATCCGTCTCAAGTCGATCCAAGCTGACCTCCGAGCAATTTATCTTCAGCGATTCCCCGTCCGTACCCGCCGAATCCTGATAGTAGGTTAATACTTTAGCACTTTTGGAACGGTTGCAGCTATGCTACGGGATTTGTGTCGAAGAATCATGAACAAGAAGAGGCTGGACTTTACCCTTCATTGTGCCCGTCGCTCGGCAATCACTTAAAATCTTGATGTTCTTGGCAACCGCACCTCGACAATTGGATTACTCTTGGCTTTAGCAAGAAATCTCCGGTGAAGCGTGCCACAAGTTGCCACCATCCATGAAAGCGACCGCTGCATATGCTAGACATCGTCTACGGTAAGAAGACCAACCCTATCGCCGTCGAAGCGATTGTCAACATCCTTCGAAGCCAAGATTGGCAAGGCACGCTCTATGTTGGGTACCCTGTTTTTGGAGGTGAAGACTCCAACTCAGTGACAGATGCGTTACTCACATGCATCGAGCATGGCGTCGTCGTCTTTGATCTGTCTTCGCAAGACTCGATAGACGTACCAGAGGAGATGGATACGGTCGTCAAAGCAAGACAAAGGGACCTTCTACGTCGTTTGAATTCCCGTCTTGTTGCTTATGAGGACTTGGTCAAGGACGACGGCGTTACCCTTGCTATCCCACTGCAAGTCGTGACCTACCTTCCGTATGCTGTCACAACCGCTGACGTTCCAAATACCGTAACTGAAGAAACGCTACTTGGTTGGATTACGCGCCAGCCTGCTTTGGAAGCCAAGTACTTTGTTCCGCTAAATGCTGCCGTTCAAAAGACAGCGGCGTTGAAACCGAAGAAGAAGCGCCTAAACGTCAAGAAAGACGATTCGATGGGCGCGACTATGAAGTTTCTCGACAGCCAAATTGCAAACCTGGACCGCTGGCAGAAGAACGCAGCCATCGAGTCTCCGGAAGGCCCCCAACGTATCCGCGGCCTAGCTGGAAGTGGAAAGACTATCATTCTCGCTCTCAAAGCAGCCTATCTGCACTCCAATGATCCTGATGCAGATATTGTCGTCACATTCAACACACGCTCGCTTTACCAGCAGTTCAAGACCCTGATACGGCGATTCTATTTCGATTTGGTTTTTGACGAACCTAACTGGGAGAAGTTACGAATCCTTCACGCATGGGGAAGCGAAACTGATCCTGGCGTCTATTCAACGATAGCGGCAGCGGCAAAGACCTCACCCGTACCCTTTGGCATTGCTCGCCACCGGTTTGGTTTCCCTGCTGCCTTCGCCGGTGTCTGCACAGAACTGGTTACGCATATACGACGGTCGGACTTCACACCGATATTTGACTATATGCTGATTGATGAGGCCCAGGACTTTCCACCCTCGTTCTTTCAACTCGCTTATCTCTCCACTAAACCGCCAAAAAGAATCGTTTGGGCGTATGACGAATTGCAGAATCTAAGCGACTCAACTATGCCGACGCTTGACCAGCTCTTTGGCACAAATGAGGACGGCACACCGGTAATTGACGTTCAGAATGAGGAAGGACAACCCAAGAAAGATATTCTGCTACCAATCTGCTACAGAAATCCGCCTTGGCTTCTTTCAATGGCGCTTGGCCTGGGCCTCGGAATCAAGCGTGAGAATCGTGAGTTTGCTCAGATGTTCAAAGAGCCAGAATTTTGGGGCGAGATCGGATTCGAGCCAGTTGAAGGGACTCTTGCTCTTGGGGAGCCAGCAAGACTTCGTCGCGCAGCAGACCGCAGCGCTCCCTTTTTCGCTGAACGGCTAGAACCTTCGGAATCTGTGACGTGGAAATCTTTTGAAAGCGCCCAGGAGCAAGCTGATTGGATAGCGACCGATATTAATCGCGCTCTTACCTTGCAGGAGCTTGATGCTAACGACATCCTTATCGTTATCCCCGATATGATCAATGCATCCAGCATTGGTCTACTTCTGTCTGAGGCCTTAAAAAAATTCAATATTAAGAGCCATCTCGTTGGTGTTACAGGTACACGCGACGCGGTTTTTGCGGAGCAGTCCGTTGCAATGAGCGGTATCTTCCGTGCCAAAGGCAATGAAGCGCCGCTGGTTTACGTAGTGAACGCTGAGTACTGCGAGAACGGGAGCTTTGAACTGAGCCGACGACGAAACATCCTTTTTACGTCTCTTACAAGAGCAAAAGCTTGGGTTCGGGTTTGCGGCGTAGGAAGCCGCATGAAGATTCTTGCTGCAGAGATGGATGCAATTGCAAGAGATGGTTTCGAACTCGCTTTTCAATACCCAACAATGCGAGAACTTGAGAAGATCAAGACCTCGTATCGAGAGCGCACCACGAAGGAACGGCAGGCAGTCAAGAAAGAAATCAAGTCCGCAGAGCGCTTGTTGCAGCGCATTCTTAGCGGAGAAATTGATCTCGACGAACTCCCTCCCCAATTGGCTGATCTGCTCCGTAAAGGCGTTCGATAATTACTGCGCATGCACGCGAACGCAAACTCGATCATCCAGTCTTTGGAGAGTCTGAAAGCCCGACTCCACGAGGCTGGAATTCTGTACGACTGGAATCCAAGCATTCGGGAAGCGGTTCGCCATGGGGTATCAAGAGTTACGTGGGCGACAAATGGAACGAGGCCCGATCTTTCAGGCGTTACTGTCTCAAATATTAGCGAATACTTGGCGTTTCTAGCTGGAAGACATTTTCAATTCCAACTAACTGATGGCTCTTTGATCCAAATGTCATACGACATTAGGAACCAAAGTTCTGAAGTCGTTTCGAGTCGGCTCGTTTGGTATCCTTGCCCGATTGAGTTCTCACAAGAAGAGCTTACATATGCCTCGTTGGAAGAAATGATTCTTAGTTCTCCAACGGAGCTTCTGTCGCTGCAGGCCCCATTGCGATTCGATTTCGCCCCACACCAAATCGGGCCAAACCACTCCGCTACCCATTTGCATATGGGAAAAGAAGACTTCCGCTTGCCGGTCCAACGCGCTATGGAACCTTCTAGGTTTATGCGTCTAGTGATCCGGACAGCGTATCCGCAAGTATGGGAACAAACGGAACTATTTAATACTGTGGAGAACTGGGGTGCACAAGATAGATTGTCAGCAGACGATCAATCCTGTGGCGCGCTAACATGGACCATCCCCGTCGCCTAGAGTACTTAGGTCAATGAAAAGTTTCCTGAATACCCTTATGGTCCAAAGAAATTTAGGGAACTCCCAGGTACAAATCCGGTACAGCAATCACGTCCCGTTACCTTCGCCAAGCTCCGCTAAGTTACTGATGCTAAAGTGTTTTAGCTTTCGTGAGATTACGGTACAATTCTCTTAATAATCAAAGACATACTGTCTTCTTGGCTAATTTGTAATCATCAGGTGATCCGTTCGAATCGGATAGCCGGCACCAGAAAAATCAAAGAGTTGCGGCGTATGATCTGTCGCAACTCTTTTTGTTTTGTGCCAATGTAACTGCTGGGTAAGCAGTCGGAGGGCTTCCCGCCGCAACGGTAACGACCGGGCATTCACTTGTTCGGGCGTGAAGCAGCACCCCACAAACATTGCTCGCGCGCAATGCGTCGGCTTCTGAGGCAGTCACCATGGCTTCGTCATCCACATATGGGGCGGGCGGTGCCATTCATCTTCCCAAATCCGAGGTCGCTGGCTCCACATACCCACAGGGACGGCGATCGCCACCTTCGAGAACGGCCGCTACCCGAATCGCTCGCGTGGCAACCATGCGGCAATCGTCGTATCGGTCATCGGTTCTGGGATCTGGGTCGTGGACCAGTGGACGGCCGAAAACCGACCAAACATCGGTTTGCGGTTGATCAAGGTGCCACCGCGTTGGAAGCAGCGCAACGCCGACGGGAGCTTGGCCAGGCCAAGTGACAACGCCTTGGCCTCTCACGTGATCGAAAAATGCACTACGCGTTGATGCTCCTCGTGGCCGCCTTAGCCGGCCCGGCCCCGGCGCTCGAGCAACGCGTCACGTGCCCGCTTTTCTTGCCGGCTGGGGCCGCAGCCGAGGCCCGTCCTGTACCAGGTTGGAAGCTCTTGATGCCTCAAGATACGCGCGTCACAGCAGGCGGTCTTCTGCATGGAGATCCAGCGGACCAGGCTTATCTCAAACCGGACGCCATCCGAAGCACCAAGAATAGCCAACTGAGCACCGACGTCGAGATCTGGGAGCTTGGCCAACCCCACATGTTCGAAACCTGGTTGTACTGTCAGTATGGGGAAGGCCTGCAGCTGTTTCAGAAGGTCGACCCTCGCGCCACCATCTGCTCAGCTACGGGGAAGCGGCAGCGCGGCGCACTGAACGAACTCGTCTTTATCTGCAAATGAAAGGTGGGCATTGAGAGGCCAGCTCAGCATTCGGGGGCTCCTGGTCCGCTCGATCACCCCGGTAATCCGCTCAAAACAGACCGCCGGCACCACCCCCCTCTTCTTCGGCTGAGTCTCAGCCTGCCCTGGCGCCTTTGCGTGCCGCTTTGTCCAGATACATGGCCTTGTCTGCGTGACGCAGCAATTGCTCGGCGTCGGTGCCGTGCTCGGGGTAGATGGCGATGCCGATGCTGGCCTGCGCCGGCAGGCGCTGCTGGCCGAGGTCCAGGCCGTTCGCGACCGACTTGCGGATCTTCTCGGCCACGCGCTGCGCATCCTGCGGTGTGCGCACGTTCTCCAGCAGCGCGACGAATTCGTCGCCGCCCATGCGCGCCACGGTGTCGGCCTCGCGGATGCAGGCGCTGATGCGGCGCGCCACGGCTTTCAGCAGCTGGTCGCCGACGGCGTGGCCGTGATGGTCGTTGATGTGCTTGAAGTCGTCGATATCGACAAACAGCAGGGCAATGCCGCTCTGGCCGCGGCGGCTGCGCGCGAAGGCGAGCCGCAGCCGGTCCTGGAACAGGCGGCGATTGGGCAGACCGGTCAGCTCGTCGTACCGGGCCGCGTATTCGAGATCGTCATGCAGCAGCTGGCGTTCGATGGCGGCAGCGGCCTGGCTGGCGGCGAACTGCAGCAGGGCCTTCTCGCGCGCGCCGATCGGGGTGCCGGGTGCGAACTGCAGGCGCATCTCGCCGAGATTGGCCGCCGGTGTCGACAGCGGCAGCGCGAACCAGCCGCTGCGCCCCAGACGCTTGGCCGGCACGCCCGGCGCGCTGGCGCTGTAGACGGTCTTGCGGCCGCCCTCCAGCACGGCGGCCATGGCCCCGCATTGCAGCAAGGGCGCGAAGATGGCGTGGAAGCTGGCGAACATCTGGCCCAGATCGAGCGAGGCGTGCGCCGCCTGGGACAGGGCCAGCAGCGCTGCCTGGCGTTCCTCGGCCAGCTTGCGCTCGGTGATATCGCGCGCCACGCCGATGCGCAGGCCCTCCTGCTGGGCGTAGCGGGCCGACCACATGATGTGGGCCACACTGCCATCCTTGCGCAGGTAGCGGTTCTCGAAGCCGACCCGCTCTTCACCGGCCAGCACGCGGCGCGCCTCAGTACGGGTGCGCTCGTGGTCTTCCGGATGGACGAAGTCGAGGATGTGGCGGCCCACCATCTCCGCTGGCGTGTAGCCGAAGATCGGTTCGCAGGCCGCGTTCGCGTAGGCGATCACGCCGGTCGTATCGACCAGAAAGACGGCGTCGAGCAGCAGATCGACCAGGGTGGGCAGGGTATCGGGTTGAATACGCTCCATGCGCGAAGCATAGCGCGTCTGGCCGGTGAATTCACCACTCGACCCGCGTTTTTTGCAATTCGTCGCAATCGTGACCAGTGTGCGCAGCGTCTGCCCTAAGCTGTCTCCATCCGCTACCTATTTGGAGATCAGCATGAAAGCTTTGTTTGGCGCCGCCGCCGTCCTCACCGCCCTGGGCCTGCCCCTGTCCCAGGCCATGGCCGATGAACTGGTCAACGAAGCGCGTCCCGTCACGGCCGCAGTGCAGCGCGTGAAACTGGGCGGGGTGGTGGATCTGCAGGTGAAACAAGGCGCGACGCCGGGTCTGGTGATCTACGGTGACAAGGGCATGGTCGCCAAGGTGATCACCGAGCAGCGCGGCGATACGCTGAACATCGATTTCGAATCGCGCAAAATGCATATCGAATTCGGCGGCAGCAGCAAGCGCCATCTGCGCGCGGAACTGACGCTGCCGGCGATGACGGAACTGGTGTCGAATGGCGTCGGCTCGACCGAAGTCTCGGGCTTCAGCGGCGAGCGCCTGAAACTGGATCTGGAAGGCGCCGGCGCCATCAAGGTCAACACCAGCTACCGCAAGCTCGATGCCCACCTCGGTGGCGTCGGCTCGCTTACGATCACCAACACCGCCACCGACACCATGAACCTGAGTATGCAGGGCGCGGGCGCCGTCACGCTCAATGGCAGCACGCGCAACCTGGTCGGCAAGCTCGGTGGCATCGGCAGCCTGGATGCGAAGAAGTTCGAAGCTGACAGTGTGGACCTCGATATGTCGGGTCTGGGCAGCGCCAGCGTGTACGCCAAGAGCAGCGCCAGCCTGAATCTGTCGGGCCTGGGCTCGGCCACCGTGTACGGCAAACCGGCCAACCGCAACACCAGCGCGCGCGGTCTGGGTTCGGTCAGCTGGCAGTAAGCCAGCGCCAGGTGGCGGCCACCCCGGCCGCCATGGCGACCCATACCAGTAGCACCAGATCGGGTGTGCCGAGCAGGTGCACCTGATCGAGCAGGCCGCCGCGCAGCAGACCATTGAGCCAAGTGAGCTTGTACAGCCAAATCACCGGCAAGGGCAGCACGCACAGGCCCAGCACCACCAGGCTGCGGCGCGGATGTTCGAGCGCACGCCAGGCCTGCAGCACCGGCGGCAGACAGGCTGCCAGCGTGATGGCGAAGGCGCCCCAGCGCGCCGCACTGGGCGAAATCGCATCGCCCAACACCGCCAGCAGAAACACCTTCTCGTCGCTGCCGCCAGTGGCTGCGGTCAGCATGCGGGCAAACGGCAGTGGCGCAAACACCAGCGCGAAGCCGAGCGCCCGGCGCAGCGGGGTCGCCGCGCGCAGCATCAGCACACCCAGCCACATCACCGCGTAACTGAAGACGGGACCCGCCAGCGGCGCCGCAAACGGCAGCGCTGGGACGCCCGTTGCGCAGCCCTGCCACACGTTGAAATCGCGCGGCCCATAGCAGCCGCTGATCAGACGCCCCACATTGATGTGCGCCTGCTCGTGCAGTTCACTGACCACGCCATTCAGGGTGAGGAAGGCAAGCGCGTACTTCCAGCCGATCGTGATTTTCATGGGCCGGATTGTAAGGCGGCGCGCCAGCAGCGGCGCGCCTTGATACAAATTTTTCAGTTACCGTTCAGGGCCGGCATCAAGGTGCGTGCCAGGGCGAGGAAGGCAGGCGCCATCAGCACCATCAGCAGCGTGGGGAAGATGAAGAAAATCAGCGGGAACATCAGCTTCAGGGCGATTTTCGCGGCCGCCTCCTCGGCCAGCATGCGCCGCTTGGTACGCAGATTGTCGGAGTGGACGCGCAAGGATTCGCCCATGCTGGTGCCGAAGCGCTCGGACTGCACGAGCATGGCGACCAGGGTGTCGATATCCTCCACGCCGGTGCGCAGGGCGAAGTTGCGCAGCGCCTTCTCCTTTGAAAAGCCCGCGCGCATCTCCATCAGCACCAGCTGCAGTTCCTCGGCCAGCACGCGGCTCTTGATGTCGATCTCGCTCGCCACCTTCATCATCGCGCGCTCCAGGCTCAGGCCCGCCTCCACGCAGACGGTCAGCAGGTCCAGGGCATCCGGTATGCATTCAAAGATCTCGGCTTGGCGGCGGCGCACGCGCTGCGCCAGCACCAGGTTGGGCAGGTAGTAGCCGGTGGTGGCAAGGAAGAACAGCAGCAGTAGAAAGGCGTTCGCCGGCACATGGCGCGGCAGGCTGACGGCGCTGACCACCACCAGCGCGGGCAAGCCGAGCGCCAGCAGGGTTTTGGCGGCGAAGTACAGCGTGGTGGAAGCCGGATCGCGCCAGCCGGCATTCATGAAACGGGTGCGCAGCGCGGAGCGCTCCCAGCCCTCCTCCGGCACCGACAGCTGCGAGAACGGGCGCGCCGCCTTCACCACACGCTCCACCCAGCCATTGGACGGCGCCTGCGTCTCTTCGCGTTTGCCGAGGAAGCCCTGCAGGCGCTGGCGCAAGCCGCCGCTGCCGAAGACGGCCATCGCCACCAGCGCAACGGCGGTGACGACAACGAACACCACCACCAGAAACAGGATCTGTGAGCCTTGCATGGCGGCCTCCTAGACTTTGATGCGCACCAGCCGGCGCAGCCACAGCACGCCCACCAGCATCATGCCAGCGCCGTACCACAGGATCTGGATGCCGGCCGGGTCGGTCCACAACACGCTGATATAGCGCCGGTTCGTCAGCGTCATCACGACGATGACGATGAACGGCAGCAGCCCCAGGACCCAGGCCGACAGGCGCCCTTCCGCCGACAGCACGCGCACCTGTGCGATCAACTTGAGGCGCGCGCGGATGATGCAGCCGATGGAGCTGAGAATATCGGCCAGATTGCCGCCCGATTCGCGCTGGATGAGGATGGCGATGACCATGTAGCGCAGGTCCGTCAGCGGCACGCGCGTAGCCAGCGAATGCAGGGCATCGTGCATCGACAGACCGTAATGAATCTCCTCGTGGGTAAAGCGGAATTCGCTGGCGATCGGCTCGGGCATCTCCGCGCCGAGCATGTGCAGGACATTGGTCAGCGAGTGGCCGGCGCGCAGCGCGCGCGCCAGGAAGTCCGCCACCTCGGGCAGCTGCTCCTCCAGCTTGCGCATGCGCTCACCGCGCAGGCGCACCACCATCAGCATCGGCACCATGCCGAAGCCGACCACGATCAGCATCGCCGGTGCCACCGGAATATCGCAGACCCGCACCACGATCCAGCCGAGGAACAGGCCGGTGAGGATCATCCCGATCAGGTGCGACAGCAGCCAGCGCAAGCCGGACTGCTGCAGCAGATGGTCAAGGCGCAGGGCCAGCGGCATACGGCGCAGCATGCGGTCGGCCGCCACGGAGCCAGCCAGGCGGCGCTGCTTGAGGATGCTGATCTGGTGCTCATGCGCGGCGGCGCCCGGCGTCATCAGGCGCAGGCGGCGCGCCACGCGCGCGGCCTGGCCCCCGCGGCTGCTGGACCACCACAGGTAGGCGCCTTCAATCAACAGGCTGACGGCGGCGAAGACCAGCACGGCGAAGGCATAGAACAGGGTATCCATGCGCCCTCCTATTCAAAGGTGCGGTCGGGATCGAACACGCTATCGGGCACTGGCACGCCGAACATGCGCAGGCGCTCGGCGAAGCGCGGACGAACGCCGCTGGCGCGGAAGTGGCCCAGCACCTTGCCGCTCGGGTCGATGCCGGTCTGCTCGAAGCGGAAGATCTCCTGCATCGCGATCACTTCGCCTTCCATGCCAGTGATCTCGGATACGCTCACCAGCTTGCGTCCGCCATCGGTCAGCCGCGCCACCTGCAGAATGACGGTGATGGCGGCGCAAATCTGCTGGCGCATGGCGCGCGCGAGCTGGTGGACGCCGGCCATGGCGACCATGTTCTCCAGGCGCGACAGCGCGTCGCGCGGCGTGTTCGAGTGGATCGTCGCGAAGGAGCCTTCGTGACCGGTGTTCATCGCCTGCAGCATGTCGAGGGCCTCGGCGCCGCGCACTTCGCCGAGGATGATGCGATCCGGGCGCATACGCAGTGCATTGCGCACCAGGGCGCGTTGATTGACCTCGCCTTTGCCCTCGATATTCGGCGGGCGCGTCTCCAGGCGCACCACGTGCGGCTGGCGCAGCTGCAGTTCGGCCGCATCTTCAATCGTCACGATGCGCTCTCCGGACGGAATGAAGCCAGAGAGCAGATTGAGCAAAGTCGTCTTGCCGCTGCCAGTGCCGCCCGAGATCAGGATATTCACCTTGGCCTGGGCCAGCGACTGCAGCACCTGCACCATCGGCGGGGTCAGGCTCTTCAGGTTCAGCAGATCGTCCACCGTGAGCGGCTTGGCCGAAAAGCGCCGGATCGACAGCAGCGGGCCGTCGACGGCCAGCGGCGGGATGATGGCGTTGACGCGCGAGCCATCGGGCAGGCGGGCGTCCACCATCGGGCTCGATTCATCCACCCGCCGCCCAACGCGTGAGACGATCTTCTCGATGATCTTCAGCAGGTGGGCGTTGTCGTTGAAGCTCACATCGGTCAGCTCCAGGCGTCCGCGCCGCTCGACGTAGACGCGTGAAGCGGTGTTGACGAGGATGTCGGAGATGGTCGGGTCGGACAGCAGCGGCTCGAGCGGGCCGAAGCCGAGCATCTCGTGCTGGATATCGAGCACCAGGTTATGCCGCTCGTGCTGATTGAGCACGATGCGCTCCTCCTCGATCAGGCGCTGCACCAGCAGGGCCAGTTCGTGTTTGAACTGCTCCGGCGTCAGGCGCTTCAGCCGCTCCAGGTCGATCCGGTCGAGGATCATCTGGTGCATGTGCTTCTTCAGCTCCTGATAGGCCTGGCTGTGGCCGGCCGGCGCCGGCGTACGCGGCTCGTCGTGGCCGGACAGGATTTCGCGCAGACTCATGGCACTCCTCCTCAATAGGTTTCGTGATCGGCGCGGCCGAACAGGCGGTCGAACAGGCCTTTGCTCTCGGCCACGCGGCGCGAGGTCACCAGCTCCACCAGCTCGGCCAGGCTGCGCGCGACCGCGCTGGCGCGCGCAATCTGCAGCACCGGCACGCCCTGGTTCACCGAATCGGTCACGGCCACGTAGTCGTTCGGTACCGTGTGCACCACCTGGGCGCCGAGCGCGTTCTGCACGTCCTGCAGGCGCAGGCGGCCGCCCTTCTCGTAGCGATTGACGATCAGGCGGATCTGATCGATCGGGTAGCCGAGCGAGCGGAAGATGTCGAGCAGGCGGCGGCCGTCGCGGATGTCGGGCAGACCAAGCTGCAGCACCGGATAGATGGCGTCGGCTTCATCGAGCGCGCGCAGCGAGAGCGCGTCGATCTGCCGGCCGACGTCGAGCACGATGTAGTCGTAATGCTGGCGCGCGATGCGCAGCACCGTCTCCATCTGCTCCGGCTTGGGCGCGGTGTCGCTGTCGGCCGCCGCCAGCACGCCGAAATTGGGCGCCACCTGCACGGCCGAGGATTCGAGGAAGGCGCCGTCGATGCGCTGGATCTGGCTGCAGACGTCAGCCAGCGTCATGCCGGGCTTCTGGTCCGAGACGTACAGCGTCGCATCGCCGAACTGTCCATGCAGGTCGATCAGCAGCACCTTCTTGGCGGCCAGCGTCGCCAGCGCATAGGCAAAATTGGTCGAGATGAAAGTGGCCCCGCTGCCGCCCTTGCAGGCGATGAAGGCAAGGACCTTCCCATCGCGCATATTGGCCACCCCGGCAGCGAGGTCGATGCGATCCATCGCCTCGTGAAAGGCGCGGTGCACGAGCGGCAGTTCGAGCACCTCGCGCACGCCGGCGCGCATGGCGCGGATCAGCACCTCCTGCTGCTCGCCGCGCGTCAGCAGCATGAAGCTGGCGCTCGCGTAGTGGCGGGTGAGGCGGTCGATGCCCTCGGCCGCTGTGGCATCAAAATCGCTGGCATCGATGATGACCAGTTCGGGCGCTTCGGCCAGGCGTTCGAGCGCATCGCGCATGCTGGTGCGGCTTTCGGCGACGCTCAGGGCGGGCACGCGGGCGGCGCCCTGGGCGGCGATCTCGGTATGCAGTTGACTGTCGCGGGTGATGATCAAGGCTTTCATGGCGCACCTCTCGGAGGGAGAAGGACTCAGGGACAGGCATTGCTGCCGGGCTGGTAGCCCAGACTCTGTGCTGGCACGGTGGTGCTGGCGGTCGGCAGCGTGATGGCGCCGCCCAGATAGCTATTGAAGAAGCCAAACAGCGGCGTGTAGTCGAGCCCGGTGCAGTTGCTCGCGCCTTCCTTGCACAGGCTGGCGCGCACCAGGCGGATGCAATTGCTGCCGTAAGGGTCGCTCAGGCAATTGAGCTTGTTCTGGGCGGGACAGGCCGGCAAGCTGCTGAGTACGCTCATGCTGCCGTTCTCGCTCATCTGCAGATAGTCGATGCGCAGCGCTGCGGACTGGATCTCGGGTGCCAGCGGCAATTTGCCGTCGGGCGGCATCAGGGCGGTGATTCGCACGCCGTCGAGCTTGGCGGCATCCGTGAAGTCGGTCACCGTCGCCAGGCGCGCGGCGCGGCGCGTCACCTCCTGAATAGCGTTCCAGACATACAGGGCGCGCGCGCCTTCGATGCAGAGTAGCAAGAACAGAAAGAAGACGAGGCTGAGAATCGCGACCTCGACCGCGGCTGCGCCGCGCTGCGACTGTGGCCTAGTTTGCATAGGGCACCTTGACGCTGCCTTCGATCTCCACGAGTGTGTCGGCGGAGATGGCGGCCGCCACGAGGGCATCCAATTCTGGCACCGAGAATTGCATGTTGATACTGAGGCTCAAGGTCGACGGTGGACTGATACTTCCACAAGATGAATTGTCGCAACTGAGATACGCACTACCAACAGGCACCGATAAACGACTCTCGGCCGTGTCCGCGCTGATAAGACCCAAAGCCTGTGCGCGTAGCGTCCCGGCCCGATTTGGGTCGGTCACTTCCGCTTCCTCGGCCTGCGCAAAAAGCAAGGCGGCATTTCCGGCAGCCTTATGCAGCACGTTGTAACTCAAGAAGGCCTTGCCGAAGTAGATGGGCACTGGAATCAGGCTCAGAAATAAGACCAGGATCAGGGCACACTCAAATGCGGCGGCGCCGCGCTGGGATCGACGGTTCATTTGAAGAGCTCCACACGCGTTGTCAGCGCTTCATCTTTCACAGCACCGGCAAATTCAGCATAGATGCCGCTCGACGTTGCTTTCGCTGTCAAAAAGAACTTGCCGATGCCCAAAACTTGCGCTTGCACACCAGACCCGTTCGCAATCGGGCAGGCAAGCAGGGCCACGTGCACAAAACGCCGGTTCTTCAGGCCGGTATGGCTCGGCGACTGCGTGCTCGACTGATAGGGCGTACCGGAGGCCGGGTAACTGCTGTTCGCGGCTGGCGCCGACGGGCTGGCCGGGTAAAGCGTGGCCCAATCGCTCTTGGCAAACGTGGCATACGGCGGCGCCGCGCTGTATTTGGCCGCGCGCGTCGCCGCCCATAGCGGACCGTAGGCCCCCGCGCTGACGCTGCCCGGGTCGGCCAGGTCCGCAATCGTGATCAGACTGCTGCCCGAAGCTGCGGCGGCGCTTTGGCCGCTGATCGCGTTCATATACCAAGGGATATAGGCACCGTTGTACTGGCGGATATTCCGATCGGGCGGGGCCGTGTATTGGTTGCACGAAGAATTGCTGAAATCGTCGAAACGGCTGTTCAAGGCCGTCGCCAGGCCACCCGGAAACGGGTAGCGCACGAAGACCTTGCCCGTGCCGCCCGTCAGTGTGCGCAGGGGAATGCTGCCCGCGCACAGCAGCGGGGTGATCGCACTGCTGGCGAAATTGCTGTCAGAACTGCTGCCGCTGCCATCATTGACCGGGTTGATCAGGTAGTTGGCTGCAACATTGCCATTCGGATTGAGGTTCAGCAGGTTGTAGCCGACGCCACGCCGGAAGCCAAATTCAAGCAGCTCCTGATTGGCGGGCGGACGCGGAGCAGCCGGGGTCGAGGACAGCGCACAAATGCCGAGCGGAATTGCGCCGATCTGTGAGCGGCCTGCGACCGCCACGGCATGCAGACTGGCAGGCGTGCTGTCGCCACTGATCAAGAGCGAAAAGCCGAGCGCGACATCGCCGACCGGGCTGTCTTCGGCCAGGCTCTGCGTGTCGAGGCGCGCGTACAGCAGGCCCGAGGGCGCCGCGCGCGCCGCATCCACCGCCAGCCAGCCGGTGCTGCCATCGGGCGTCGTGGAAAAGCTCAGGGCGGTGTCGTTCCAGGGAAAGTTCTTCCACAAGGCGTAGCGGTTTCCCGTCACCACGGTGCGCGCAGCCTGCACGGCGGAATCGATGCCCGTGCTGGTCCCGTCGAGCTTGCGCGCGGCGGCCAGGGCGCCGGCATCGGCCGCGATCTGCAAGTCGGTCGCGCGGGCGAACATCTGCGCACCATCGAGGGCAATGCCGATGATGGCCAGAATCACCACGGCCATCATCGCAAACGCGACGGCAAACGCGCCACGCTGCCGCCGGATCGGCGCATGCTGTTTCATTTTGACAGGCCCACGATCATTGCTTGCGATTGCGCATGCATGTCAGGCTGGGCTGCCGCCTTGTGGTAGCTGGTGATGGCGGCCCGCGCCGTCGCCGCGTCGAGCACATCCTTCTGCGCCGCGCCGCCCTGGATCTGGGCCGCCCACAGCGCCCGCACCGTCTCGCCACCGGTGATCGGCGCGACCGTCGAACAGGCGCTGGCCAGCAGCATCAGCGGGAACAAGCAATAGCGTTTCATGGCGGCCTCCTAGTGTTGGACAGACGGTTCGACCGTCCCTTTCACATGCACATCCGCAGGCGAGGGCGGCGGCGTCTGGTCCGTGGGCAAGCGCACCGGGCCTTCGAGCGGCTTCACGAGGTGGGGCGTGACAACAAACACCAGCTCGCTACGATCATTCTGGTAATCCGTGCTACGGAACAAGGCGCCAAGCACCGGAATTTCGCCAAGGAAGGGAAACGCCTTCACATTGGCCACCGTGTTGTTCTTGATCAGCCCACCGATGACAAAGGTCTGGCCGTCCATCAGCTGCACGGTGGTGGTGGCACGCCGCGTCGTCACCACCGGCAAGATCGCCGGGGTAAAACCGCCACCGCCGGTCACCCCGATGCCCTCGCGCGACAGTTCGGACACCTCGGGCGCCACAAACAGGTTGATGCGCCCGCCAGAAAGCACGGTCGGACGGAAGCGCAGACCAATGCCGAATTCCTTCTCCTGCAGGGTGATCTTGTTGTTGTCCTGGGACACAGGAATGAAGAATTTGCCGCCCGCCAGGAAACTACCTTCCTGGCCGCTGATGGCCATGACCGTCGGTTCCGCCAGCACGCGCACAAGATTGTTTTCCTTCTGCGCATCGAAACCGATCTTGTTGCCATTGCTCTTGGCGGCCTGCACGCCGGATTTCAATTGCCCGGTCACAAAGGCGGCGGCGGCCGTCGCCACCCAGCTCCCCGAGCTCAGCTTGAGCAGGGAATTGCCTTCGACTTTTTCCAGCAGGCTCTTCGACACTTCCGCCACCTTCACTTCGAGCATCACCTGCTGGGCCCCGAGCACCGTCAGCAGATTGACGATGCGCGACTCGCCGACCGGGCCCTGCTCGCGCGCCGGCTGGTCCTGATCCTCGTTCTTGCGCGTGGCGAGCGAGCGCAGCGGCCGGCGCACAAAGGCGGCCGCAATCTCCTGGGCGCGCGCCACCGCCTGGCTGTCGCTGACCACACCGCTGAGCACGATGGCGTCGCCGACGGCCTGCACCTTGATCTGCTTCTCCTCCGGCATCGTGTTGGCGAGTGCCAACTGCACGGCCGAAATGTCCATGCCCACATGCACATCGATGACATTGCAGGCGCCCGAGCGACCTTGCACGATGACATTCGTGCTGCCCAGATCCATGCCGACCAAATACAAGGTATCAGGCGACACCAGCATGGCCTGGGCCACCGCCGGATTGCCGAGGCTGCGGTTGGCCACGGGTTCGGGCATGCGCATCAGCGTCGATTTGCCGACTACGAGGGCAATCTCCGTCGGCGTGGCGGCACCCGAGCAGGCGGGGCCGGACACCGTATGTTCCGGCATCGGCGCGGCCGGCTTGGCGGGCGTGCGCGGTGGCGCGGCGCCCCAGGCCGCATGCATCGCGATCAACAGGGGCAGGCAGGGGACAAGGCGACCGATCATGGCAGCTCCCTTCGCATCAGAAACATTCTTGGGTTTGATGCAGGCCGTCGATGGCGGCGCTGCACTGGCGCGACTTGGCCGCCGCCACCACGGCCGGTTTGGGCGCGCTGGCCTTGGGCTTGGGCACGGGCGGCGGCGGCGTTTGCAGGCCCAGCAGACTGTCCTTGGTGGCGCCCTCGGTCGCGGCCGGTTTCGGATCCACCTGGTTGCGCAGCACCAGGGACAAGGCGCCGACACTGCGCGCCAGGTCCAGCTTCTCGGCCTGCTCCGGGCTCACTTCCAGGGTCACGGCATTGACCACGCGCGGCTTGGTGTCGTCGCGGTTGACCTCCTGGGCCACGGCCAGCACGAGTATGCGTTCGAGCACAATCTTCGAGATGCTCTGCTCCTGGGTGACGCGCTGCTCGGGCGGCGGATCACGGTGGGTGCTGACGATGATGTCGACGTAATTGCCGGGCAGCGCGAAGCCCGCCACGCCGATCACATCATTGACGCGCACGGTGATCGCGCGCTTGCCCGGATCGATCAGGGCCGACAAACCGCCGAGCGTGCCGACCGGGGCCAGCTTGGCCTCCAGCACCGGTTCGCCACGCAACATGCTGGTGCGCAAGACCCGTCCATGCAGGGCGGCCGGATCGGCCAGTGCCCCGGGCGGCAGGCTGCCGACTGGCCAGTCGACCAGCTTCAGCAGCTCGGGCGCGAGGCGCTGACCGAGATTGATATCGGTCGCCGCCACCACCACCTGGCGCGTGCCCGGCCCGCCCTTGTTGACCAGCCAGCGCGAGGCCAGCACCACGGCCGCGATGCCCAGCACCACGGCCACCACCATCATTCCCACGGCGCGTGTCGGTTTCATGCGATCCTCTCCTGCAAGGTGACGGGGTCGGGCGCCTCGGCGGCGAACAGGCTGACCCAGGCCTGATCGAGCGCCGCCACCGACAGGCGCGGCGCCATGCCTTCATAGGCGGCAAAATCGAGCACACGGCCAAGCAACTCCGACACCGTGGCGGCCAGCAGCGGCTGCCCGGCGCCGGCGTGCAGATGGCGCAGCAGATAATCGAGCCCAGCCTCGTCGAACACGATGCGCTGCAGCCGGCACTGTTCGCGCACGAGGCGGCGGTAATTGCTTTCGGTCAGAGGACCGACAAACAGTTTGTAGGCCACGCGGCGCAGGAAGGCCTCGTCGGCGATCTGGGCCAAGGGCAGATTGGTGGCGAACACGATGGTCAGGTCGAGCGGCAGGCTGAGCGTCTGCCCCGCAGCCAGGCTCAGCTGGTCCTGGCCCAGGTCGAGCGGGCCGGTCCAGCGGTTCAGCAATTCGGACAGAGGCACGCGCTGGCGGCCCAGATCGTCAATCAGGAACAGGCCGCCATTGGCCAGCAGATGGGGCGGCGCCAGAAAGCAGCCGCGCTCGGCGTCGAAACGCAGATCGAGCATGGCGGCCGACAGTTCCGTGCCCGCCTGCACCAGGGGCCGCTGGCACAAAGTCCAGCGGGTATCGGTCCCGCGCCGCTCTTCGCCGTTGCGGAGCATCAAAGGGCTCGGCGCGGGGTGCAGCACGGGATCGTGGAAGGCGATCACCTGCTCCTCCGCCAACAGGGCGAAGGGCACGGCGATCATGCCCTGGCGCAGGCGGGCCAGCTTACGCGCCAGCGTGGTCTTGCCGCTGCCCGAAGGTCCGTGCAGCAAGAGCGCGCGGCTCGATTGCATGGCCGCCCCAATCACGGCCAGCATGGCCGGTTCCAGCACATCATCGGCAAACGCCGCCTGGACCTCGGCCGCGCTGACGTCACCATTGCGCGCACGCACGGCCTGGCGCTCGACCATCTGCCGGTAGGCATCGACCGTCACCGGCGCCGGGCCCGTGTAGCGGCAGCGCACCAGGGCCTCCTGGGCGCGCAGCTTGCCCTGGGCCGTGAGCTGGTAGGCGATGTCGATGTCGGATTCGCCGCGCCAGGTGATTTCGACCAGCTGCTCGGCGCCCAGGCCATCGAGCACCTCGCGCAGCACATTGATCGACAGACGCAGCTTGGCGGTCAGCACCGGCAGCAACAGCTTGCCGCTGTTAAACAGGGTCTTCAGCACCAGGGCGTCGACCCAGGCCGGCGGCAGGCCGGTGTCGCGCACGCATTTCGGTTGCGGCGGCACCAGCGGCGGCACGCGCAGATCTGCATCATTGCTCAGAACATCCATCATGCTGTTTCTCCTCCTGCCGAGAATTGATTCTGCCGAGCTCAGCCTTACCGCTCTTGAGCAATAGCAAGCTCAGAACAGGTGCCGCAGCCCGATCTCAAACAGCGTGCCGGCGGCGATCGCCAGGCCATAGGGCAGGCCGCCGACACTGGCCGCGGGCGCCAGCGGCGGCGCGCCCAAGCCGGCCAGACGCAGCCACATCTGGTGCAGATTCGCAATCAAGCGCGACAACTGGCCGCGCGCGGCCGTCACCGCCAGGGCCATGAAGCCGCCAAAACAACAAGTGGCCAAGGCAATCGCGCACACGCCACCAGGACCGACGAAGGCGCCGACCGTGGCCAGCAGCTTCACATCGCCGGCGGCCATACCGCGCAGAAGATACAAAGGGAGGAACAGGGCCAGTCCCGTGGCGGCGCCAGCGGCCGCATTGGCCACGGCCGGGCCGGGCGAGGCCGACAATAGGTGCAGCAGCAGGGCCAGCAGCAGACCGGCGGCCAGCAGGCGATTCGGAATCGTCCGTGTTCGGACATCTTGCGCAGCCGCGAGCACGACCAGCAGCAGCACACTGGCTTCGAGAGCGAATTGAGGATTCATCACACACTCCGGGCGGGGCGAAAAAAAACCGCCACGCGCACCGGGCCCGGTGCGCGCGACGGCCAACGACGATTACTGCGTCAGCACACCCTTGATCTTCGTAAAGGTCGCGGTCAGCCCGTCGGTCAAGAGCACGATCGCCACAGACAGACCGGCAGCCACCATGGCTGCGATCAGGCCATACTCGATTGCGGTCACACCGTTCTCATCCTGGACGAAGGTGTGCGCAGCACGGATCAGCGATTTCATTTTGACCTCCTCATAGTGCGTTGATGAAGGACTCTGGCGGGAACCGGGATCCGCGGCCCACGCCATTAGTGGCATCTTAGGAGTCGGAAAAATCCGCAAGTTGACGGTCCGCAAGATTTCCAAGCGGCATCAAGCTTTTCTATGGGAAACTTGAGATACGTGAAGAGGTCAAACGATGGCGATTTTCCGGCTTTCCCGGATTGCCTAGACTTTCAAAAAACATTATGCTGCGAAGCTATTTTCCGGGAACCGCGTTTAGCTTGGCTGCACACTGCCTGGCGTACAGAACAACGAGAAGGTCGGGCGATGATTGACAGTCGGTGGTGGCACTCAGCATAGCGGAATGGATTCCCTCCTGAAACACATGGTGGACATGACTGGCCACCGCGATCACTCGATGCTCGACATCTCGGTGCTGGCGGCCGTCCAGGAATTGTCGGGCGCGCGGCGCACCCGCGTGCTGACCATTGGCGCGGTGCGCGGACGAAAGTTCGTGCGCGCGCGCGCCGTCGCCATCCCCGGCCAGCCGCCGCGCATGGAGGACGGCCCCGAGCCAGGCCTGCCCGGCGATCCGCTCGAACACTTCCCCGCTCTGGCCAACTGCATCGCCAACCGCGAGGCCTGCGCCGAACTGGTCGAAGCCGACGGCAGCATGCTGCTGTGGATGCCGATCTGGATCGGCGACAAGCTCGACACCGTGCTCGAGATCCATATGCCGGAGAAATGCGATCCCGACCGCGTGCAGATGATCCTCGGCATCGTCGCCGTCTACCGCAATTTCCAGAACCTGCTCGACTACAGCGAACGCGATTCGCTGACCGGCCTGCTCAACCGCAAGACCTTTGACGACCAGTTGTCAAAGATGCTGCAGACCAGCGCCGAAGAACTGAATCTGCCGGGCGCGCCCGAACGGCGCCACCACAGCGAACAGGAAAAGAACTGGCTGGCCGTGGTCGACGTCGACCACTTCAAGGCCGTGAATGACCGCTTCGGCCATCTGTATGGCGACGAGGTGCTGATCCTGATCGCCAATCTGCTGACCTCCTCGTTCCGCGCCCAGGACCGCGTGTTCCGTTTCGGCGGCGAGGAGTTCGTCGTGCTGCTGCGTTCCACCTCCCTGGAAAACGCGCGCAAGATCATCGAACGCTTCCGCAAAAACGTCGAATCCCACGTCTTCCCCCAGGTCGGCAAAGTCACGGTGAGCGTCGGCTTTGTGACCGTCAGCGCCTACGAATCGCCGGTCGCCACGCTCGGCCGCGCCGACCAGGCCCTGTACTACGCCAAGAGCCACGGGCGCAACCAGGCCTGCCACTACGACGACCTGGTGCAGACCGGCGAATTGCAGTCGGCGGCCTCGAACGACACCGCCGAATTCTTCTGAACTCAGGCCTCGGCCAGGGCCATGAAGCGCATCGGGTCGACATTCCATTTGGCCGGCGACTCGTGGCGCACGATCTTGTCGCCGCCGCCGAAACCGAGCGCGCGCGACAGGTCTACCGTCTCCGGCTTGATGTAGACATTCTTCTTGGTGTTGAAGAAGACATTGACCTTGGGCGCCAGCAGATTGGTCTCGTGCGGCTCGACCACCACGCCGAGGCGGCCCGATTCCAGCAGCACCATGGTGCCGACCGGATAGATCCCGACGCAGCGCATAAATTCCTGCACATACTTCGGATTGAAGTGGAACTTGCTCCACTCATAAATCTTGCGCAGGGCCTCGGCCGCGGGCAGGCCTTTGTGATAGCAGCGATCGGCCGTGATCGCATCGTAGACGTCGACAATCGCGGCCATCTGCGCCAATTCGGAAATCGTGCCCTCGCCCTGTTTGTCCGGATAGCCGGAGCCGTCGCGGCGCTCGTGGTGGTGCAGGGTAATGTCGAGCGGAATCGGACCGATCTCGGGTGACTTGAGCAGAATGTCGTAGCCGTCCTTCGGGTGCTTTTTAATCAGCAGGAATTCTTCGTCCGTCAGCGGGCCCGGCTTGTTGAGCACCTTGTCCGGCACCAGGGCCTTGCCGGTGTCGTGCAGCAGACCACCGAGCCCGGCCTGATAGGTCGTGTCCGCATCCATCCCGCGCGAGCGGCAGAAGGCCACCAGCAGGGCGCACACGCTGACCGAGTGCAGGAAGGTGTAGTCGTCCTTGGTTTTGATGCGCAGCATGCCCAGCAGGGCGCCCGGATTGCGCAGGATCGATTCGGTAATCGTCTGCACCATCGGCGAGACCTGCTCGACCTCGATCGCCTTGCCCAGGCGCGCATCCTGCATGACCGAGCGCACCAGCCCCGAGGCCTGGTGGCGGATCACGCTGGCGCGCTTGAGTTCCTCGCCCAGGCTCACGCGCTGCGGCGCGGCCGGCGCCTCCTGGGCCAGGGCCGTCAGCTCCTTTTCCGTCTGGGCGCGTGCCTCGGCCAGCGTCGGCGCGTCCTGCACGTCCAAGCCCTTGTCGCTGTCGATCACCACGTCGTGGATACCGGCCTGGATGATCTTGCGGATCTCGTCGTCGGAACTGATCTTGAAACGGTTGCGCACGAAGGGGTGGGTCATCCAGTCGACACTGAGGTCATGGATGTACATGCCCACCTTGAGTTGGGACGCGTCAATCTTTTTGAGCATACGGCACCTGCATTTCTGATATCGCGCACAACTGGCGCGATAGAATGAGTATAGCGCCTGGCCCCACCCCTGAGACAGCTATTTGATGGAACTTCGCCAACTTCGTTATTTCGTTGCTATCGTTAATCAAGGTTCGCTGTCGCGCGCGGCCCAGGTGCTGCACATCGCGCAACCGGCGCTGACCCAGCAGCTGCGCCAACTCGAAGACGAACTCGGCGCGCAGCTGCTGCACCGTACGGCCCAGGGCGTCAGCAGCACCGAAGCCGGCAAATTGTTCTACGAGCATGCCCTGGCCATCCTCAAGCAGGTCGCCGATGCCGCCTCGGCCGTCACGCAGACCGCCGCCAGCCCGGCCGGCCATGTGACCCTGGGCCTGCCGCACAGCATCTCGGGCGCCCTCGCCCTGCCGCTGCTGCAGGCCGTGCAGAGCCAGTACCCGGACATCACCCTGCAATTGTCGGAAGAGCTGTCGGGCAATCTGATCGACCAGCTGAAATCGGGCCGCGTCAATCTGGCCGTGCTGTTTGACGATGGCCAGCTCGGGAACTTCGCCACCACGCCGCTGGTCGAAGAAGAGCTGATGTTCATTGGCGCCCCAGCGCGCGTGCAGGGCAAGTCGCGCAGCAAAACGCCGCGCCCGCTGGCCCTGGCCGAGGTGCTGGCCCAGCCGCTGATCCTGCCCGTGCAGGGCCAGGGCGTGCGTCCGCGCATCGAGGCCGTGGCGGCCCAGGCCGGGCTCGCGCTCGGACAGGTGTTGGAAATCAATTCCATCGCCATTCTCAAATCGGCCCTGCTGGCCGACATGGGCGGCACCATCCTGCCGCTGGCCCCGCTGCAGGCCGAGGTCGCCAGTGGCGCCCTCGCCGCCCGCCCCATCTGTTCGCCGGCCATTTCGCGCACGGTCACCTTGTGTGCGTCCAAGAGCATTCCGCTCACCCAGGCCGGACAGGCCGTCAGCCGCCTCGTGGCCCAGGTCACGCGCGGCCAGTGCCAGAGCGGCCAGTGGATGGGCGCCCATCTGCTCAGCTAATGTTTCGGCCATGCTATAAGAAAATCTTATAGCCACCATCGACAAACCGTATTTCCGCCCCGGCCGGGAAAGGCATACACTCTCGCGATCCTGCGACCGCCTGGCCATCCGGCGCTCCGCTTACCCAGCGGCAAACGCCCGACCGGCAGGCACCTGAATGACCCATTTGGAGCCCCACCATGTCCGACGCTACGGCGACCGCCAGCGCATCCCTGCGCGAGGTTTCTCTCGACGATAAGTACACCGCCACCGATGGCAAGATTTTCTTGTCCGGTATCCAGGCCCTGGTGCGCCTGCCCATCATGCAGCGCCTGCGCGACCAGGCCGCCGGGCTGAACACGGCCGGCTTCATCTCCGGCTACCGCGGTTCGCCGCTCGGCGGGCTCGACGAGAACCTGTGGAAGGCCAAGGGCCATCTGGCCGCCCACCACATCCAGTTCGTCCCCGGCGTCAACGAAGACCTGGCCGCCACGGCCGTGTGGGGCACCCAGACCGTCGGCCTGATCGGGCCGGCCAAATACGATGGCGTGTTCGCCATGTGGTACGGCAAGGGCCCGGGCGTGGACCGCTGCGGCGACGTCTTCAAGCACATGAACCACGCCGGCACCGCCGAGCATGGCGGCGTGCTGCTGGTGGCCGGCGACGACCACGGCGCCTATTCCTCGACCCTGCCGCACCAGTCCGACCACATCTTCTCGGCCTGCATGATTCCGGTCCTGTATCCGTGCAATGTGCAGGAATACCTCGACCTCGGTATCCACGGCTGGGCCATGAGCCGCTTCTCCGGCTGCGACGTGGCGTTCAAGGCCCTGGCCGACACGGTCGAGTCGAGCGCCTCGGTCGACGCCAATCCCTTCCGCGTCGAAGTCAAGATTCCGAAGGACTTCGTGATGCCCGAAGGCGGCCTGAACACGCGCCTGTCGAGCGACCCGCTCGGCCTGCAGGCGCGCAAGCAGGAAGCCCTGATGCAGGACTACAAGATCTACGCGGCCCTGGCCTATGCGCGCGAGAACAAGCTCAACCGCACGACCATCGACAGCGACGACGCCAAGCTCGGCATCATCGCCAGCGGCAAGTCCTATCTCGACGTGCTCGAGGCCCTGGAAGAACTGGGCATCGACGAAGCCATGGCCGCCAAGGTCGGCCTGCGCGTGTTCAAGGTGGCCATGCCCTGGCCGCTGGAACCGGACGGCGTGCGCGAATTCGCGCGCGGCCTCGATGAAATTCTGGTGGTCGAAGAAAAACGCCAGATCGTCGAATACCAGCTCAAGGAACAGCTGTACAACTGGCGCGACGATGTGCGCCCGCGCGTGATCGGCAAGTTCGACGAAAAAGGCGAATGGGTGGCCCCGCGCGGCGAATGGCTGCTGACCTCCAAGGCCGACTTCTCGGTGTCCCAGGTGGCGCGCGTGATCGCCTCGCGCATCCGCCGCTACATCACGGACACCAGCATCCAGGACCAGATCAAGGCGCGCCTGAGCTTCCTCGACGCCAAGGACGCGGTGCTGCAAAAAGCCATCAGCACGCCCTTCCGCCCGGCCTTCTACTGCTCCGGCTGCCCGCACAATACCTCGACCAAGGTGCCGGACGGCTCCTTCGCCCTGGCCGGCATCGGCTGCCACGTGATGGCCACCGCCATCTACCCGGGCATGAACAAGCTGACCACCCACATGGGCGGCGAAGGTGCACCCTGGATCGGCCAGGCCGCCTTCTCGCAAGTGCCGCACGTGTTCCAGAATCTGGGCGACGGCACCTACTTCCACTCCGGCTATCTGGCGATCCGCGCGGCGATCGCGGCCAAGGTCAACATCACCTACAAGATCCTGTACAACGACGCCGTCGCCATGACCGGCGGCCAGCCCGTGGACGGCACCACCAGCGTGCCCCTGATCGCCCAGCAGATGGCGGCCGAAGGCGTCAAGCGCATTGCCCTGGTGACCGAGGACCTGAGCCGCTACACCGAGCGCGGCGCCCTGCCGGCCATCGTCTCCCTGCACGACCGCAAGGAGATGGACGCGGTCCAGCGCGAGCTGCGCGAACTGCCCGGCTGCACCGTCATCATCTACGACCAGACCTGCGCCGCCGAGAAGCGCCGCCGCCGCAAGAAGAAGGAATTCCCGGACCCGAACCAGCGCATGTTCATCAACGAACAGGTGTGCGAGGGCTGCGGCGACTGCGGCATCCAGTCCAACTGCGTGTCGATCCTGCCGAAGGAAACCGATTTCGGACGCAAGCGCATGATCGACCAGTCGGCCTGTAACAAGGACTACTCGTGCGTCAAGGGCTTCTGCCCCTCCTTCGTCACGGTCGAAGGCGGCACGCTGAAAAAATCCAAGACCGGCGTGGCCAAAACCGACGATTTCGGCGACCTGCCGGTGCCGGCCCTGCCCGAGTGCGAACAGCCCTACAACATCCTCATCAACGGCATCGGCGGCACCGGCGTGATCACGGTCGGCGCCCTGCTCGGGATGGCCGCCCACCTCGAAGGCAAGGGCGCCTCGGTGCTCGACATGACCGGCATGAGCCAGAAGAACGGCTCGGTCACCTCGCACGTGAAGGTGGCGCGCACCCCGGCCCACCTGCGCGCCGCGCGCATCGCCACCGGCGAGGCCGATCTGGTGCTCGGCTGCGACATGATGACCACCGGCGCCCAGGACGCGATCTCGAAGATGCGCCCGGGCCGCACGATGGCCATCGTCAACCTGTACGAACAGCCGCCCGGCACCTTCGCCCAGCAGCCCGACTGGACCTACCCGGCCGCCGACATCCAGGCCCTGATCCAGGAATCGGCCGGCGGCGCCGCCGACTTCCTCGATGCCACCAAGCTGGCCACGGCCCTGATGGGCGACTCGATCGCGGCCAATCTGTTCATGCTCGGCTACGCCTGGCAGAAGGGCCGCATCCCCCTGAGCGAAGCGGCCATCCTGCGCGCGATCGAACTCAATGGCGTGGCCATCGAGTCGAACAAGAAGAGCTTCCTGTGGGGCCGCCGCGCCGCCGTCGACCTCAAGCGCGTCGAGAAGATCGCCCTGCCGACCCAGGCCATCGTGGTGCAGATGCCGCAAAGCCTGGACAACGTGATCAAGCAGCGCGTCGAGCAGCTGACCGCCTACCAGAACGCCGCCTACGCCGCCCGCTACAGCGCCCTGGTGGACCAGGTGCGCGCGGCCGAACAGGCGCTGGGCCAGGGCAATAGGCTGAGCATGGCCGTGGCCAAGAACCTGTACAAGCTGATGGCCTACAAGGACGAATACGAAGTCGCGCGCCTGTACACGGACGGCCGCTTCCTCCAGCAGCTGCAGGCCCAGTTCGAAGGCGAGGTCAAGCTCAAGTTCAACCTGGCCCCGCCGCTGTTCGCCAAGAAGGACGCCAACGGCCGCCTGCAGAAGGCCGAATACGGCGCCTGGATGATGGGCGCCTTCAAGCTGCTGGCCAAGCTCAAGGGCCTGCGCGGCAGCGCCCTCGACGTGTTCGGCTACACGGCCGAGCGCAAGATGGAGCGCGCCCTGATCGGCGAATACGAAGCCCTGATCGCGCGCCTGCTGAACGGTCTGACGGCCGCCAGCCTGCCGAACGCGATCGCCCTGGCCGCCCTGCCCGAGAAGATCCGCGGCTTCGGCCACGTGAAGGAAAAGGCCGTGGCCGAATACCACGCCGAGCAGGCCCGCCTGCTGGCCGCCGCCGGCCTCCAGCGCGCCGCCTGAGGCGCCGCGGGCGCGGGCCTTCGGGTCCGCGCCCGCGCTTGACTTGACGTTAACGTAAACGGCATATAATTGCCCGTATCCTCTACGCCCGAGATCACCATGAACGACCTGACTTCCCCCGCCAAGCTGCATGCCGCCGCCGAGCCGCCCAAGCCGGCCAACAAGGTGCGCTTCGTCACCGCCGCCTCGCTGTTCGACGGCCACGACGCCTCGATCAACATCATGCGCCGCATCCTGCAGTCGAACGGCGTGGAAGTCATCCACCTCGGGCATAACCGCTCGGTCGACGAGGTCGTCACCGCCGCCCTGGCCGAAGACGCCCAGGGCATCGCCGTCTCGTCCTACCAGGGCGGCCACGTCGAATACTTCAAATACATGATCGACCTGCTGCGCGAGCGCGGCGGCGCCCACATCAAGGTGTTCGGCGGCGGCGGCGGCGTGATCGTCCCGGACGAAATCAAGGAGCTGCATGCCTACGGCGTGGCGCGCATCTTCAGCCCCGAAGACGGCCAGCGTATGGGCCTGGTCGGCATGATCCAGTCGATGATCGAGGCCTGCGACATCGACCTCTCGGTCTACGCCCCGAGCACGCTGGCGCCGCTGACCACGGGCGAGATCGGCGCGCGCCACCGCCCGCTGGCGCAGCTGATCACGGCCCTCGAAAACGGCAAGGCCGACCCGGCCCTGCGCAAGGAGCTGCTCGAGCGCGCCGCCAGCCTGAATGTGCCGACCCTCGGCATCACCGGCACCGGCGGCGCCGGCAAGTCCTCGCTGACCGATGAACTGATCCGCCGCTTCCGCCTCGATCAGGACGACCGCCTGAACATCGCCATCATCTCGATCGATCCCTCGCGCCGCAAATCGGGCGGCGCCCTGCTGGGCGACCGCATCCGCATGAACGCGATCAATCCGTGGAACGGCAAGCAGCGCATCTTCATGCGCTCGCTGGCCACGCGCGAAGCCGGTTCCGAAGTCTCGCAGGCCCTGCCCGACGTGATCGCCGCCTGCAAGGTGGCCGGCTTCGATCTGGTGGTGGTCGAGACCTCGGGCATCGGCCAGGGCGACGCCGCCATCGTGCCGCTGGTCGACGTGTCGATGTATGTGATGACGCCCGAATTCGGCGCCGCTTCGCAGCTCGAAAAAATCGACATGCTCGATTTCGCCGACTTCATCGCGATTAACAAGTTCGACCGCAAGGGCGCCCAGGACGCGCTGCGCGACGTCGCCAAACAGTACCAGCGCAACCGCGAACTGTGGGCGCAAAAGCCCGAGGACATGCCGGTCTATGGCACCCAGGCCTCGCGCTTCAACGACGACGGCGTGACCGCCCTGTACCAGGGCCTGCTGCCCAAGCTGGGCGACTTCGGTCTCGACATCGCCCCCGGCAAACTGCCCGAAGTGCGGGTGCGCCATTCGAGCGGCAAGCACGTGATCGTGCCGCCGGCGCGTGCGCGCTATCTGGCCGAAATCGCCGATACCCTGCGCGGCTACCACCGCCACACCCACAAGCAGGTGCGCATCGCGCGCGAGCGCCAGCAGCTGGCGGCCGCCAAGCAGATGCTGGCCGCCGCCGGCAAGGACGCCAATTTCGACGACCTGATCGCCGAGAAGGAGCATGCCCTCGACGCCGGCGCGCGCAAGCTGCTGGCCATGTGGCCCGACATGCAGGCCGCCTATTCGGGCGACGACTACGTGGTCAAGATCCGCGATAAGGAGATCCGCACGCGCCTGGTGCAGCAGACCCTGTCGGGCACCAAGATCCGCAAGGTGGCCCTGCCGCGCTTCGAGGACCACGGCGAGATCCTGCGCTGGCTGATGCTGGAGAACGTGCCCGGCTCCTTCCCCTACACGGCCGGCGTATTCGCCTTCAAGCGCGAGGGCGAAGACCCGACCCGCATGTTCGCCGGCGAAGGCGACGCCTTCCGCACCAACCGCCGCTTCAAGCTGGTGTCCGAAGGGCTCGAGGCCAAGCGCCTGTCGACCGCCTTCGACTCGGTGACCCTGTACGGCGCCGACCCCGCGCTGCGCCCCGACATCTACGGCAAGATCGGCAACTCCGGCGTCTCGATCGCCACCCTGGACGACATGAAGGAGCTGTACCAGGGCTTCAATCTGTGCGCGCCCAACACCTCGGTGTCGATGACCATCAACGGCCCGGCGCCGACCATCCTGGCGATGTTCATGAATACCGCGATCGACCAGCAGATGGACAAATTCGTGGCCGAGAACGGACGCCAGCCGACCGATGACGAAGCGGCCAAGATCCGCGCCTGGGTGCTGCAGAACGTGCGCGGCACCGTGCAGGCCGACATCCTCAAGGAGGACCAGGGCCAGAACACCTGCATCTTCTCGACCGAGTTCTCGCTCAAGGTCATGGGCGACATCCAGGAGTACTTCGTGCACCACCAGGTGCGCAATTTCTACTCGGTGTCGATCTCCGGCTACCACATCGCCGAAGCGGGCGCGAATCCGATTTCGCAGCTGGCCTTCACGCTGTCGAACGGCTTCACCTTCGTGGAAGCCTATCTGGCGCGCGGCATGCACATCGACGACTTCGCGCCCAACCTGTCCTTCTTCTTCTCCAACGGGATGGACCCCGAGTACACGGTGCTGGGCCGGGTGGCGCGCCGCATCTGGGCCGTGGCCATGCGCGAGAAGTACGGCGCCAACGAGCGTTCGCAGAAGCTCAAGTACCACATCCAGACCTCGGGCCGTTCGCTGCACGCGCAGGAGATCGACTTCAACGACATCCGCACCACGCTGCAGGCCCTGATCGCCATCTACGACAACTGCAACTCGCTGCACACGAATGCCTACGACGAGGCGATCACCACGCCGACCGACGAATCGGTGCGCCGCGCGCTGGCCATCCAGCTGATCATCAACCGCGAGTGGGGTCTGGCCAAGAACGAGAATCCGAACCAGGGTTCCTTCATCATCGAAGAGCTGACCGATCTGGTGGAAGAAGCCGTGCTGCAGGAGTTCGAGCGCATCGCCGAGCGTGGCGGCGTGCTCGGTGCGATGGAGACCGGCTACCAGCGCGGCAAGATCCAGGAAGAGTCGATGCTGTACGAGCACCTCAAGCACGACGGCAGCCTGCCGATCATCGGCGTGAACACCTTCCGCAATCCGAAGGGCAGCCAGGAGACGCTGAAGCTCGAGCTGGCCCGTTCGACCGAGGACGAAAAGCAGTCGCAGCTGACGCGCCTGGCCGACTTCCATGCGCGCCATGCGGCCGAGGCGCCGGCCGCACTGGCCGCGCTGCAGCAGGCGGCGATCGACAACATCAACGTGTTCGAGAAGCTGATGGACGCCGTGCGCGTCTGCTCGCTGGGCCAGATCACCAACGCCCTGTTCGAAGTCGGCGGCCAATACCGCCGCAATATGTAATCCACAGAAAAAATGGGGTCAGACCCCATTTTCCTGCCAAGAAAATCGGGGTCTGACCCCGATTTTTCTTTAGTGCATAGCCAGCGCAAGCCAGGCGGGGATGGTGAGGCAGGCGCCAAGCGAAGACAGCAAGGTGGCGGCGTTGACGGCGGCCGTGTCGGCACGGTTGGCGCTGACCACCACGCCGGCATTGATGCCGACCGGGCAGGCCGCAATCAGGATCAGCACCAGCCGCGCCTCGGGCGCCAGCGGCACCACATAGGTGGTCAGCGCCCACACCAGCAGCGGTAGCAGGCCGAGCTTGGCCACGGTGATGCGCAGCGCCACCGCCGCGTGGCCGAGGTGGAAGCCGGCCAGGGCCGCGCCCAGTGCCACCAGCGCGCATGGCATCGTGGCCTGGGCCAGCGTGGCCACGCCCTGCATCACGACGGCCGGCAGCTTCAGGCCCGTCAGATTGCAGGCCAGCCCGGCCATCAGACTGACGACGATCGGATTGCGCACGGCCGCCAGCACGGCGTCGCGCAGGCGCCCGCCCGCATGCGCGCGGCTGTAGTACAGGGTGAAGGCCACCAGGCCGTGAAAGGCGATGATCGGAAAGGCGAAGTGCAGCGCATCCTGGCCGAGCACCTGCTGGATGACGGGGATGCCGACAAAGGCGGCATTGCCGTAGCTGGCCGCCAGCGCGCGGCTGGCGCGGTCGGCGTCGCGCGCGCCGCTGAAGGCGAACAGCGCGAACACCAGCGCCAGCGGCAGATAAAAAGCCAGCAGCAGCGACCACGATTGGGCGCCCGGCAGGCCGTTCTGGTAGGTGCCCTGAAACAGCAGGGCCGGGATCAGCACCCGGCCCGTGAATTCGCCGAGCCCCGCCTGCGCGCTCGGCTTGAGCCAGCCGCTCTTCACCAGGATCGTGCCCAGGGCACTCAGAACAAACAGGGGAAGCAGCAGCTGGAGAATCATCGTCGTTTAACTGGGACAGGGTCCGGTCGAGGCGCCCACCATCAGCGCGGGCTGCCACAGGGTTTGCAGTTCTTCGGCCGGCGTGCCTTTCACACGCGCATTGAGCATCGAGATCACAGTCTCGCCCACCCATTCGCCCTTCGGTTCGGACACGGTGGTCAGTTCCGTCCGGCACAGACTGTCTTCGAGCTGGCCCCAGACCACGACCGACATGTCTTTGCCGAGCGCCAGGCCGGCGTCGTGCAGGGCCTGCACACAGCCGGCGCCCGCCAGGTGATTATCCACGATAATCGCGCTCGGCCGCTCGGACAGGGCCAGCAGGGCCTGGGTCGCCTGATAGCCGCCACGGCGGTCGCTCAGGCCGCCATGCAGATGGCGCGGGTCGGCCTGCAGCCCGGCCGCGGCCAGGGCCTCGAGCAGGCCGGCGCGGCGCTGGCGCACGCAGTGCAGCTCCTCCGGGCCGCTGAGCATGGCGATGCGGCGGTGCCCATGGCCAAGCAGATGCTCGGCGGCCAGGCGCACGCCGGCCACGTCGTCATAGTCGAACCAGGCATAGCCGGGCCGCGCTTCGGAACGGCCGAAGGCGATGAAGGGGAAGTTCTTTTCCTGCAGCAGGGCGATGCGCGCATCGTCGACGCGCGGACGGCACACGACCAGGCCATCGACGCGGCGCCCGCGCACCATCTGTTCGTAGGCGCCGAGCTCCTGCGCGGCCGAGACCGGTTGCATGAACAGGGTCTTGCGGTCGGCCTCGAGCGCGCGCGCCATGCCGCCCACGATCGCGTGGAACATGGCGTCGCTGCCGCAGGCGCCGATCGGGAAAATCAGGCCGAGGGTATTGGAACGGCCGACGGCCAAGCTGCGCGCCATCGGGTTGGCTTCGTAGCCGACCGCCTTGGCCGCGGCCAGCACGCGCTCGCGCGTCAGGGCGTTGACTTCGGGATAACCATTGAGGGCACGGCTCACCGTCGTTTTCGAGATCCCGAGATCACGGGCAAGGCTCTTCAGATTCATGGCGGAATTACCTGTAAGCATAAGGTGATAACCGGTCATTATACTTGAGTGCGCTGGCCGCCGGCTAGCCATTCGCAGCGTCCTGACAGCATCTACCATTTCGCTAAAACAAGCAAATTGAGCTAGCGCAAGGTCCGATTTTGACCTACGCTAAAGCTAGGCAGCGATTCTGGGAAACTCTAGCCTGCCGCTTTTTTCTTGAAAGGATAGCATCGTGCCCTCTGTGGCTTCCCTCAGCAGTCTGCGCGCTGCGCTGGTCCAGGCCGAGCGCCAGGTCCAGCGTGATCAGGCGCAGGTCAGCGAGGATGCGCAGCGCCTGACCGACAGCCGGCGCGCGCTCGAGCGCGACCAGCGTCAGTACGACAGCCTGCAGCAGCAGAGCAACCGGGCCGAGCAGTCGGCCGCGCGCGCCACCCAGCCCAGTCTCGACCGCGCCATCTCGGCGCAGACGCCGACTGCACCGGCCAGCAGCGCCAGCGCGCCGGCCGTGGCCACGACCCCGACCGTACCCGTTCCGCCCGCCGTGGCCGGCTCTGTGCCGACCGCCGCCGAGGCCAGCAGCGTCAACACCCAGGGCCAGGCACTGGGCCGCCTGATCAACGTCACGGCCTGAGCCGCGACGCCTTAATCGACTTCACGCCACCAGGCGCGTCCGCCGGCCGCGGCCGCCAGTGCAACCGGCTCGCCCATCGCGGGCGTGGCCAGGGCCACGCCGGCCGCCGCCGCCAGCGTGCTGATGCGCTCGAAAGGCTCGGTCCAGCCATGCATGCTGAGGTCGAAGGTGCCATTGTGGATCGGCATCAGCACGCGCCCGCCCAGATCGAGATGGGCCTGCAGGGTTTCTTCGGGCTGCATGTGGACGTCGGGCCACTGCTGGTTGTAGGCGCCGGTCTCGACCATGGCCAGATCGAAGCCGCCGAAGCGCGCGCCGATCTCGCGAAAGCCCTCGAAATAGCCGGAGTCACCGCTGAAGAACAGGCGCAGGCCGGGCTGCTCGATCACCCACGAACACCACAGGCTGGCATTGGCGTCGCCCAGGCCGCGCCCGGAGAAATGGCGCGCCGGCGTGGCCACGAAACGGATGCCGCGCACCACGGTTTCTTCCCACCACGCGAACTGCTGGACCTTGGCCGCGCCCACGCCCCAGCGGATCAGGGTGTCGCCGACGCCGAGCGGGGCCAGGAAATGCTCGGTCCGCGCCGCCAGCGCCAGAATCGCCGCCTTGTCGAGGTGGTCGTAATGGTTATGCGAGAGGATCACCCCCTGGATCGGCGGCAGCTCGGCAATGCTGATCGGCGGCGCGTGAAAGCGTGCCGGGCCGGCCCACTGCACGGGCGAGGCGCGCTCGGAGAACACCGGATCGGTCAGCCAGAAGCCATTGCGCAGCTTGAGCAGCATGGTCGAATGGCCGAGCCGGAACAGGGTCTGGTCGGGCGCCGCCATCAGGTCGGCACGCGTCAGCCGCTGCACCGGCACCTGGCCGCGCGGCACCGTGTTGGCCGGCTTGTGGAAGGCGAAGCGCCACATCACGCCGAGCGACTCGAGCACGCCCATGCGCCGCATCGGCCGCGTGTTGTAGAACTTGCCATTGTGGTAGTTCGGCGCGTGGCGCTCGGTGCTGTCGTGATTGCGGTCCAGCGCCAGGGTCGTGTAGGGCATGGGGGTCTCCGTTCTAAAAGTACACTACACAGTGTAGTTCCCTTTTTGAGGAAAGTAAACTGGCTGGTGTAGAATATCTGCATGAGCGCCCCCCTCCGCCTTACCGACCGCAAACGCCAGGCCATCCTCGATGCCGCCGTGGCCGCCTTTCGCGAGCACGGTTTCGAGGCCACCAGCATGGACCGCATCGCGGCCTTGGCCGGGGTGTCCAAGCGCACGGTCTACAACCATTTCCCCAGCAAGGACGAACTCTTCCTCGCCATCATCCAGTGCATGATGCTGAGCAAGGTGGCCGCCGTCGAACTCAGCTACACGCCGGCCCAGCCGCTGGGCGAGCAGCTGGTGGCCCTGCTGCGCCAGAAGCTGCGCATGCTGTCCGACCCGAACGTGGTCGACATCGCCCGCGTCGCCACGGCCGAGGCGATCCGCAGCCCGGCGCGTGCGCGCGAACTGGTGGCGCGCCTCGGTGAAAAGGAAGAAGCGATCACGGCCTGGGTGCGCGCGGCCCAGCAGGACGGGCGCCTGCAGGCCGGCGATCCGGCCTTCATGGCGACCCTGCTGCATGGCCAGCTCAAGGGCCAGGCCCTGTTCCCGCAGATCATGATGGGACGTCCGCCGCTCAGCCCCGACGAGGGCGAACTGCTGGTCCAGACCCTGGCCGGGATGTTCCTCGCCTACTTCGCGAAGGCCAGCGCATAAACGGGCGGCAGGCGCGCGTCCAGCGCCTGCCACTGCTGCCCGCCATCGTCCGACAGCCACAACCCGCCACTGGTCGAACCGAAGGCCAGCGTGCGGCCGTCGTCGGCCACGGCCAGACCGTGGCGATACACGAGGTCGTAGCACTGGGTCTGCGGCAGGCCGGCGCGCGCCGTGGCAAAGCTGGCGCCGCCATCGCGCGTGTGGTTGACGATCAGGGCGCCGTCCACCGGCACCCGGCACTGGTCGGCCTGGGCCGGCACGAACCAGGCCTGGCCCGGGTCCTGCGGATGGACGGCCAGCGCAAAGCCAAACGACGACACCGGGGCCGAGATTTCCTGCCAGCTGTGGGCATTGTCGCGGCTGATGAAGATGCCGCCGTGATGCTGCACCCACAGCGTGTCGGGTGCGCCGGCGCAGCGCTGCATGCGGTGCGGGTCCTGGGTGTTCTGGTCGTCCACGAGCTCGGGCGGCATGTAGTGGGCGCGCATGCCGCGCGCGCTGATCGACCAGCTGGCCCCGCCATCCTCGCTGCGCCAGACGCCGCCGCAGGACACGGCCAGCAGCAGATGGGCGCTGTTGCGCGGGTCGACGCAGATGCTGTGGATGCCCGGCTCCGGATAGCCGCCGCCGAACCAGCCCTGGCGCTCGGGCCGGCCCCACAGGCCGCGCACCAGTTCCCAGCTGGCGCCACGGTCGCCCGAGCGGAACAGGCCGCCCGGAATCGTGCCGGCCCACAGTACGCCGGGCTGGTCGGCGCCGCCCGCTTCCAGCGTCCAGATCAGCTTGTTCTTCCAGGCCAGCTTGTCGTCCACGCCCTCGGGCTGGGGCGGATAGGCGGGGGCCGCCACCTCCTGCCAGCCGGCCGCGTCGCGCCGGTGCAGCTTGACGCCGAAATGGCCGAGGTTCAGGGCCGCGTACAGGCTGCCGTCGCGCGCATCGGCCAGCACGGCGCTGACGGGGTCGCCGAGGAAGGCCGTCGCGGCGACCTGCCAGGCGGCGCCGCCGCGCTCCAGGGTGAACAGGCCTTTGCGGGTCGCGACGTGGAGTTGGTGTTGGGGCATATCAGCCTCCGGACAGGGCTTGCAGCACATGCACGGTGCTGCCCGCTTGCAGGACCTGGTCGAGGCGCACGCGCTCGGACAGGGCCTGGCCATCGATGAAGATCACGACGTTCTCGCGCAGATGGGCCTGGTCGTCGAGCACATAGCTGCGCAGGCGCGGCGTGTGGACAAAGGCTTCTTCGAGCGCGCCGCGCAGGCTGAGCGCGGCCACGGTTTGCTCGGGCACGGGCAGGAAGCGCGCAAGTTGTTGGGTGAAAACCAGACGCGGCATGCGCCCCCCGCAAGAAGCCTAACAGCGGCCGATTTTAGTCCTAGAATGGAGCCACTGCCAACACGAAAGAAGCGCATGGCGATTACTCCCGAACAGCTGGCCGCCCTGATGCACGAAGTCGAACTCGAAGACCCGATCGACTTTGCCGATCTGCCCTTCGCGGAAGAGGAACTGCACCTGCTGGTGGCCAGCCACCTGTGCGATATGGCCGAGCGCATGGACAGCTTCAGCGCGGAGGACAAGCTGACGACGCTGCTGGCCGTCTCGGCCAAGCTGGTGCTGGAAAACCTCGTGCTCAATGTGCAGCTGCTGCGCCGCCACGGCCAGCCGGTCAGCAGCAATGTCCAGGCTCTGCTCGCGCGCCTGCGCAAGAACGACTAGGCGGCCTCAGAGCGGACGCGTGCCCTCGGCCAGAATATCGGGCGGGAAGACCTTGCGGAAGGCCTGGTAGAGCACGCCGCTCTTGCCGGCCGCCACCAGGGCCGCTTCGATCTGGACGCGGTCGGCCGGACTGAGCGAGCGCAGCGACAGATAGACGCCGCTCGGAATCCAGGGCAGCTCGGCAAGGGCCTCGAAGCGCACCTGGGCCAGCAGGGGCTCGACGCGCGGATCGTTCTGGGCCACGGCCAGCATCACCGACGGCGGCAGGATGCTGACATCGGCCATCCCCGCACTGAGCAGGCGCGCCACCGACAGCGGATCGGGCTCCAGATACAGGCGGCCCTGGGCCGTCAGCTTCTGGATCAGGTCCTGATAGGCCTCGCCGTAATCGTAGCCGCGCACCAGGGCCACGCGCAGCTCCTTCATCTCGAGCAGCTGGGCCATCGTGTTGATCGGTGCGCGCCGGCTTTTCAGCGAGACCATGGTCGCGCGCGAACTGACCATCGGAATGAACACGCCGTACTGGTCGCGCCGCGCCGAATGGGTGGCCGCCAGCAGGATGTCGGCGCGGCCGGTTTCGAACATCGCTTCCAGACGCGCGCGCGGCACCACCGACCAGCGCAGCTCGCAGCCGAGCCGGCCCATGACGGCATTCAACATCTCGGGAAACACGCCGCCGACCTCACCGTTCTTGACCGTCACGGAAAAGCCGATCGCCGCCACCGGCACCTGGATCGGACGCGAACAGCCGGCCATGGCCGAAGTCACTCCGGCCAGCCACAGTGCAAGCAGGCTGAAAAAGCGGTTCATCGATCAGCGCGGTGATAAAAACACAGTGTAACAACTTCTCTATGGTGCTGGCAGGCAAATTGGCCTAGAGTTTCGTACAGACAAATGCGAGGACCTCATGAGCGACGACACTCTCTCCCCGATCCCAGCGCTGCCCGCCGCCCTCGCCGGCGCTGCCCTGCTCACCGCCTGCGGCGGTGGTGGCAGTGGTGGTGGCAGCCCCGTGCAACCGGTGCCGAGCCCGGCGCCGAGTCCGACCCCGGCCCCGCTTGCCAGCAACGAGGCCGCGCGCTTCCTGGCCCAGGCCAGCATGGGCGCCACCCGGGCCGACATCGGCCAGGTGCAGAACCAGGGCTATGCGGCCTGGCTCGAGGCCCAGTTCAACATGGCGCCGACGCCCTCGCGCTGGGACTGGCTGATCAGCAAGGGCTATAACAACGCCACCTACAAGAACAGCGAGACCGGCTTCGACAATGTGGTCTGGTTCAAGCTGCTGAACGCGGGCGACACCCTGCGTCAGCGCATGACCCTGGCGCTGTCGGAAATCCTGGTCGTCTCCGTATCCAGCCTCAACAGCGGCGGCTGGCGCCAGTTCGCCGGCGCCGCCTGGCTCGACCTGCTGGAAAGCTATGCCTTCGGCAATTATCGGCAGCTGCTGAGCGCCGTGTCGAAGAGCCCGGCCATGGGCATGTACCTGACTTTCCGCGGCAACCTCAAGGCCAATGCGACGACCGGCGCCCTGCCCGACGAAAACTATGCGCGCGAGCTGCTGCAGCTGTTCACGATCGGTCTGGTCCAGCTGAACCTGGACGGCACCCCGGTGCTGAAGAACGGCGCCATCGTCGAAACCTATACCCAGGACGACATCACCCAGCTGGCGCGCGTGTTCACCGGCTGGGATTTCGACCTGGCCGGCGGCGACACCTCGCCCCCCGACTTCCTGCGCCGCCCGATGGCGATGGTGGCCAGCCGCCACGAAACGGGCGCCTCGAGCTTCCTCGGCCAGACCGTCGGCGCCGGACTCGACGGCGCGGCCGCGCTCGAACGCGCGCTCGACATCATCTACGCCCATCCGAACGTGGCGCCGTTTGTCAGCAAGCAGCTGATCCAGCGCCTGGTCACCAGCAATCCCTCGCCCGCCTATGTAGGCCGGGTCGCGGCCGTGTTCGAGAACGACGGCAGCGGCGCGCGCGGCAATCTGCGCGCTGTGCTCAAGGCCCTGCTGCTCGACAGCGAAGCGCGCAGCCTGGCCACGGCGGCCAGCGGCGGCAAGCTGCGCGAGCCGATCCTGCGCCTGAGCGGCTGGGCGCGCGCCTACAATGCCGGCTCGCCCAGCGGCAACTGGGCGATCGGCAATACCAGCGATCCGGCCAGCCGCCTCGGCCAGAGCCCGCTGCGCTCGCCGACGGTGTTCAACTTCTTCCGGCCCGGCTATGTGCCGCCGAATAGCGGCATCGCGAATGCCGGCCTGGTCGCGCCGGAATTCCAGATCACCAATGAAAGCGCGGTGATCGGCTACATCAACTACATGCAGCGCGTGGTCAGCCGCGGCTGGGACGACGTGACGGCCGACTACAGCAGCCTGCTGCCGCTGGCGGCCGACAGCAAGGCCCTGCTCGACGAGATCAATACCGTGCTGGCCGCCGGCCAGCTCGGCAGCGACACCCTGGGCACGATCCGCACCGCCCTCGACAGCATGGCCAGCAACACCGATACAGCCAAGCTGAACCGCATCTACGCCGCCCTCACGCTGGTGATGGCCGCGCCCGATTACCTCGTTCTCAAGTAAAGGAAAGCGCCATGTCCCACCGCCCGAATGCGTCGCGCCGCGCCTTCCTCCAGCGTGCGTCCGCCCTGTCCTTGACCGGGGTGGCCGCGCCCTGGGCCCTGAACCTGGCCGCCATGGCCGAGGCCGCTGCCGCGACGGCCACCGATTACAAGGCCCTCGTCTGTGTCTTCCTGTATGGCGGGAATGACTACGCGAATACCCTGATTCCCTACGACAGCACGAACTACACGGCCTACGCCAATCTGCGCCCGGTGCTGGCCTACACGCGCGCCGAACTGGCCGGCACAGTGCTGAGCCCGAAGACGGCGCCGCTCGACAGTGGCGGCTTCGCGCGCCAGTACGCGCTGGCGCCCGAGCTGGCCCCGCTGCTGCCGCTGTTCAATAGCGGCGAGCTGGCCGTGCTGCTCAATGTCGGCACCCTGGTGCAGCCGACCACCAAGGCCCAGTACAACGCCAAGAGCGTCAAGCTGCCGCCCAAGCTGTTCTCGCACAATGACCAGCAGTCGCTGTGGCAGTCCTCGAATCCGGAGGGCGCGACCTCGGGCTGGGGCGGGCGCATCGGCGACCTGTTCCAGGCCGGGAATGGAAATGCCACCTTCACCGCCGTGAACGTGTCGGGCAATGCCGTCTACCTGGCCGGCCGCAACGTCAACCAGTACATGGTGACGACCACCGGCTCGGTCGCGCTGGGCGCGCTGAGCACGCCGCTGTTCGGCTCGAGCGCCGCCACCAGCGCCCTGCAGAGCCTGATCACCCAGAACCGCAGCAATCTGTTCGAAAGCGAATACAACCGCGTCACCAAGCGCGCCATCGACGCCAATGCCAGCCTGACGGCGGCGCTGGCCAAGGCCCCGAATTTCCAGACCAACTGGCCGATCCAGAGCAGCCTGGCCGACCAGCTGAAAATGGTGGCGCGCATGATCGGCAGCGCCGACGCGCTCGGCGCCAAGCGCCAGGTGTTCTTCGTCGCCCTCAACGGTTTCGACACCCACGACGGTCTGACCACGGCCCACCCGAATCTGCTGACCCTGGTCAGCCAGGCGATGGCCGCCTTCCATGCCTCGCTGAAGGAAATCGGCGCGGCCGACAAGGTGACCAGCTTTACCGCCTCGGACTTCGGGCGCACGCTGACGAGCAACAAGGACGGTTCCGACCACGGCTGGGGCAGCATGCATTTCGTGCTCGGCGGCGCCGTCAAGGGTCAGAACTTTTACGGCATCGCGCCGGCCGTGGCCAACAACGGCCCCGACGACGTCGGCCAGGGCCGCCTGTTGCCGACCATGGCGGTCGACCAGTATGCGGCCACGCTCGGGCGCTGGATGGGCGCGAGCGACAGCCAGCTGCTCGACCTGCTACCGAACCTGGCGAACTTCAACGCCAGCAACCGCGTGCTGGGCTTCCTGTGAGGCCGTGCAGCGCAGGCTGGCGCCCTGCTGGCGGCAGTGCGCCAGCGCGCGCCCCGTGCGGTCGTAGGGCGTGATGCGCCAGCCGGCGCCGGCCCGCTCGAACAGGGTGAAGCCGTACTCGGCATGGGTGTAGAAGTGGGCGAGGTCGGTGTCGGCAAACGGCAGCTGGGTGCTGTCGAGCGTGGCGGGCAGCGCGCCCTCGCGCGCCGAACCGCTATTGCCGGCCACCACGGTCGGCACATGGGCGCTGCTGAAATCCAGGGCTTCGAACAGATGCACATGGCCATGCATGGCCAGCGTAATGCCCGGCGGTAGCAGGCTGTCCGGATAGAGCGCGCGCGCCGCCGAGGCCAGGCCCAGCACGGACGGCCCCGGCGCGCCGCGTCCCTCATCCTTGGCCGGGCCCAGGCCGAGAATCGGGTGGTGGCTGAGGAAGAGATTGGCGCGCGCCCGCGTCGCCAGCTGCGCCACGCTGGCCAGGTCCTGCTGGTAGCGCAGCATGGCCGGATCCTGGGCCGCATACGCCTTGCCGCTGACGCGCGCGGAATCGAACACGATCAGTTGCTGAGCGCCGCCGAGCGGCACCGCGTAGGGCGTGCTGAAGTCGGCCGTGCTGTCGCGCGCCGGATCGACGCACGCGCGTACCGGCGTCCACGGTTCGCTGGCCAGAAAACGGAACCAGCCGACGCCGGCGCGGGCGCAGCTCTCGTGATTGCCGCGCACAAAGACCCAGGGCGCGGCCGCCAGCAGCGGCGCCGCCGGCGTGAACAGATCGGCGCGCCAGGCCGCTTCGCCATAGCCCCAGGGCGACTGGCGGCAGCCGGGCTGGCTGTCGGGACAGGGACTCTCGCGGTAATGCAGGTCACCGAGGTGGACCACCAGCTGCGGATGTAGGCGCGCGGCGGCGCGTGCCACGGCCGCGAACGGCCAGGCGGCCGGGTCGGCGCAATCCTGAAAGCGCCCTTCGCTGCCCTTGAGGCGGCAGCCCGAATCGCCGAGAACGACAAAGCGCGTGACGCGCGCCGGCGCCTGCGGCAAGCGCTGGGCGCCGAGCTGCACGCGCTGGGCGCCGCGCGCCAGCGCCAGCTCGCACACGCGGCTGGGGAAGACGGCATCCTGACGCTCGGCCTGGGCGCTGTCGGGACGGGCCGCCACGCTGGCCGGACCGACCCGCTCGCGGCTCGGCTGCATGCGGCCGTCGACGCGCAGGCTGGGACAGGCGCCCGCGCTGAGCACGCGCACGCTGGCCTGGCCATCCGGCCCCAGCACGGTGAACGCGCTGGCCGCCAGCGCCGCCAGCAGCATCAGAAGCCCGCCTTCAGCGACACCTGATAGCTGCGCGGCGCCTGGAAGGTGTACTGGTCGAAGGCCACCGTCTTGCCGGTCGAGATGTTGACGATGGCCTGGTGGTTCTGCAGGTTGAACACATTCAGCTGCAGCTTCAGGGATTTGACGCCGATGCCCAGGCCCGGCCGCTCGACATTGTAGGCAAGCGACAGATCGGTGCTCGTGTAGGCCGGGGTCTGGTAGCTGTCATACGCGGCCGGCTTGCTGGCGTCATAGTCGACCTGGCGCACCTTGCCGGTCCGCTTGCCGATCAGCGAGGCCGACCACGGGCCGGCGTGATACAGCGCGCCGAGCGCGGCCGTCATGTCGGGCGCGCCCGAGATCTGCTTGCCAGTGTCATTCGCTTCGGCCACGTTGCGCGAGCCGTTCACATACAGGGCCAGGCCATGGCCGAGCACCCAGGTCAGCTGCCCCTCCAGGCCCTTGTAGGTGGCGCCGCCGATGTTCACATAGGCGGCCGCGGTGCCGCCCAGGCCGTTCGACACATACTTGTTCTTGAAGTCGATCTGGTAGACGTCGAGGTCCCAGGTCAGGTGCTCGCGCTTGCCGACGATGCCCAGCTGGTAGTTGGTGGACAGCTGCGGTTCCGGGCTGTTGTGGGTCGGATCGGCGATGTAGAAGGATTTCAGGTCCGGGATCTGGAAGCCTTTGGCGTACTGGGCATACACGGCCAGGCTGTCGCCGAGCTGCTGGTTGGCCGTCAGGAACGGCAGGCCCGTGTGGTAATCCACGGAAGTGTGCTGCGGCTGGCGCGTGCTCTGATTGACGGCGGCGTCGACATTGCGGGTGATGCGCACGGCCTTGAAGCCCGGGCTCAGGCGCAGGTCCGGCGTGACGGCCCATTCGGCCTCGAGGAAGGGCTGGACATTGCGGATGCTCGATTGCTGATCGAACAGCACGCTCGGGAACTGCAGCGGGGTCGGCTTGGTTTCGCGCGGATCGCGGATATTCCCGAGGCTGAGGTCGATGTCGTACTGGTGGCGGTCGGTGTTCGAATGTTCGAGCCAGACGCCGCCGCGCAGCAGGCCCCAGCGCAGGGTCTGGGTCAGCTTGAACAGGTCGCCGTAGACGCGGTATTTGTTCTGCTTGTCGATGCCCGGAATGTTCTTGTTACCGGCCGGGCCCGCCTTGGTGCCCGGGGCGCTGGCGCCGGTCGGGTCGGTCGAGGAGATCGTCTGGTTATTGTAGGCATAGGTGTAGACGGTGTTCTCCGATTGCAGGCCGTCGCCCCAGGCCGTTTCCAGACGCAGATAGCTGAAATCCGTGTTCTTGTGCGTGTAGTTGTAGCCGCTGTAGTTGAAGCTGTTCGGGTCCTCGTTCAGGCTGTAGTTCTTGCCGAACTGGGCCACCTGGGCCAGGGTCGGGCCCTTGCTGTTATCGGGCTGCACATACTTGATCTCATTGTCGGTGGCGACGATGGTCAGCTTGGTCGAGGCGAGCAGGCGGCGCTGGAATTTGAGGAAATAGTTTTCGCTCTTGATGCGGTTGCCGGTCAGATAGCCGTCCGAGCTCAGGCGCTGCAGATTGAGCTGCAGGGTCGCATTGTCGAGACTGCTCATGCGGCCGGTCTCGAGGGCGATGCCGGCCAGGCTGGTATGCCATTTGCCGAGCGAGCCGAACACGCTGCCCTGGGCCTCGCGCGCCGGGGCTTTCGAATACAGGTTGATCGAGCCGCCGAAGGTGGCGTAGCCGACATTGCTGGCATTGCCCGGGCCGCGCTCGACGATGGCGCCGCCGATCACGGCGCCGGGGAAGTAGGAAGTCGAGTGGTGGGCCGGGTTGTTGGTGTCGGCAAACGGGATGCCGTCATAGGTGACGTTGTACTGGTCGTCGGAAAAGCCGCGCATCGTGCTCTTGGTTTCCGACAGGCCCGGGCCATTGGCCGAATCGCCCGACAGGCTCGGCGCGATATTCACGACCCGCGTGTACTCGGCCGTCGGGGCCACCGACAGTTCGATGAATTCGCGCGTGATGATCGACTGCGGCTGGGTCGCATCGAGGCTGGCCTGGGTCGGCGCGACGGCCGTGGCCGTCCCCTTGTCGCTTTCGTCCTTGCGGTAGCTGCCGTTGGTGGCCGACACCACCACGGTCTGCAGGCCGCCCTCGGGCACGGCTGGATCGGCCGCCTGGGCTTGCAGGGTCAACAGGGCGCTGGCGATCAGCAGGGGCAGGGGCAAACGGCGGGGCGGGGTCGGCATGATGTCTCGCGAGATAGGGAACAAAGCCCACGAGCATGGCGCGGAAACATGACAACCGTATGGACGGGGGATGACAGTTGCGTGACAGCGGCCCGGCTGTTGCAGGGCTGACACGGCTGCGGACTGCCGCACACGGGCGGGCAGAGGGACTGGCGCTCCCGACACGATTCGAACGTGCGACCTACGCCTTCGGAGGGCGTCACTCTATCCAACTGAGCTACGGGAGCGCGGAGAGCCCGAAGGATACCGGTTTTCCCCGGCGCCGTCCATGCAAAACGCCAGGGCGGCGGGAAAACACGTTCCAAGTCAAGGCATTTCCGTCTATAATCGCGTATTCGGCGCCCCACCCGCGCCGGCCGTCTTCCAAATTGCATGAAGGACATCATGAGCGACGCACACAACGAACACGAATCCGCGATCAAGACTCCGAAGCAGCTCATCATGGCTGTCATCGGCTTTTTTGTTGTCACCATTTTCGGTATCGTCCTGCTGGTCGAATACGTGACCGCAAGCAAGCTGACGGGGGCCGGCACTGACAGCCAGGCGCCGGAAGCGATTGCTGCGCGCATCCGTCCGGTGTCCGACGACGGCTACAACTTCAAAGATGCGGCCGGTCCGAAAGTGCTGCAGACCGGTGAAGCCGTGTTCGCCGCCGTGTGCCAGGCCTGCCACGCCACCGGTGCTGCGGGTGCGCCGAAGCTGGGTGACGCCGGTGCCTGGAAGGCCCGTATCGCTCAGGGTCAGGACACCGTGATCAAGCACGCCATCGAAGGTCTGCGCGCGATGCCGGCCAAGGGCGGCAACCCGGATCTGGACGACGTCGAAGTGGCGCGTGCCGTGGTCTACATGGCCAACAAATCGGGCGCCGCGTTCAAGGAACCCGAAGTGAAGGCCGCCGCCGCCAGCGCCAGCGCCGCCGCCTCCGCCAAATAAGCGTCCCGCGCCGCCACAAAAACCGCCCCCCGGGCGGTTTTTTTTCGCCCGGAAAAATCGGGGTCAGACCCCATTTTTCTTCCCGGATAAATGGGGTCTGACCCCGATTTTTCTTTGGGGTATGAAAAAGGCCTGGCGCCCTTGCGGGGGCCAGGCCTGGGACCGGGTGACTGGCTTACCAGATCGTCACGCGGTCTTTCGGGTCGAGGTACATCTTGTCGCCCGGCTTGACGCCGAAGGTCTCGTAGAAGCCCGGCTGGTTGCGCAGCGTGCCGTTGGCGCGGAACTCGCCCGGCGAGTGCGGGTCCGTCTTCAGACGCGCAATCATCGCGTCGTCACGCATCTTGCTGCGCCATACCTGGCCGAAGCCCATGAAGAAGCGCTGGTCGCCCGTCAGGCCGTCAATCACCGGGGCCGGCTTGCCCTTCAGCGAGAGCTTGTAGGCCTTGTAGGCAATCGCCAGACCCGAGTTGTCGGCAATGTTCTCGCCCAGAGTCAGCTTGCCGTTCACGTGGTAGCCCGGCAGCGGGCTGAAGGCTTCGTACTGGGCCACCAGCTGGCCAGTCTTCTTGTCGAAGTTCTCGTGGTCGGCCTTGGTCCACCAGTCGCGCAGATTGCCGTCGCCGTCGTACTGGGCGCCCTGGTCGTCGAAGCCGTGGCTGATCTCGTGGCCGATCACGGCGCCGATCGCGCCATAGTTGACGGCATCATCGGCATTGGCGTTGAAGAAAGGCGGCTGCAGGATGGCGGCCGGGAACACGATCTCGTTCATCTCCGGGTTGTAGTAGGCATTGATCGTCTGCGGCGTCATGCCCCACTCGGCGCGGTCGATCGGCTTGCCGAGCTTGCCCACCTCGCGGTTGTGCTCGAGCTCGCGCGAACGCATCACGTTGCCGACCAGATCGTCACGCTTGACCACCAGACCCGAATAGTCTTTCCACTTGTTCGGATAGGCGATCTTGGGCGTGAACTTGGCCAGCTTGGCCTGGGCTTCCTTCTTCGTTTCCGGGCTCATCCAGTCGAGCGTGTCGATGCTCTGCTTGTAGGCCGCCAGCAGGTTCTTCACCAGGGCTTCCATGCGCTGCTTGCGCTCGGCCGGGAAGTATTTGGCCACATACTGCTTGCCGATCATTTCGCCGAGCGCGCCTTCGACCGTGCTGACGCCACGCTTCCAGCGCGGACGCAGTTCCTTGGTGCCCGACAGGGTCTTGCCGTAGAACTCGAACTGCTGGTCGACCACGGCCTTGTTCAGGTAGTCGCTGTAGGCGCGCAGGGTGCTCCAGGTCAGGTAGGCCTTCCAGGTGGCCAGATCGGTGCCGGCGATGACCTTGTCCAGACCCTGCAGATAGCTGGGCTGCGACACGATCACATAGCTGGTCTTGCCGGCGATGCCGACGCCGTCCAGCCAGGCCTTCCACTGGAAGCCGGGCATCAGTTCGCCCAGCTTGGCGATCTCGACCTTGTTATAGGTCTTCACCGGATCGCGGTTTTCCACGCGCGACCACTGGACCTTGGCCAGCTCGGTCTCCAGCGCCATCACGGCCTGGGCGTGGGCGGCGGCCTCCTTGTCGCCGGCCAGCGCCAGCATCTTCTCGATGTGGGTCACGTATTTGGCGCGGTAGTCGGCCAGCTTGGCGTCGTCGGCCTTCAGATAGTAGTCGCGGTCGGGCAGACCGAGGCCGCCCTGGTAGAGGTCGGCCACATACTTGGTCGAATCCTTGTTGTCCTGGTGGATCGCGATGTCAAACGGCAGGCCGACGCCGCGCCGCGACAGCTGGGCCATCAGGGCGGCCAGGCCGGCCTTGTCCTGCACGGCCTGAATGCGCGCGAATTCGCCGGCCAGCGGGCTCACGCCCAGGCTCTCGAGCTTGGCCTCGTCCATGAAGGCGGCGTAGAAGTCGCCGATCTTCTGGGCGTCCGAACCGGCCTTGTTCTTGCCCTTGGCCGCTTCTTCGATGATCTTCAGCAGCAGCGGCTGGGTGTCGTCGTACAGCTTGACGAAGCTGCCCCAGCTCGACTTGTCGGCCGGGATCTCGGCCGTCTTCAGCCATTCGCCATTCAGATGGCGGAAGAAATCGTCCTGCGCACGCGTACTCTTGTCCATGTACTGCAGGTCGACGCCCGAGCTGCGCTGGGCGGGGGCTTTCGGGGCCTGGTCGGCGGCGCTGGCAAAGCCGGCGCAGATGCTCAGGATCAGGGCGCTGAGGGTATGGCGTTTCACTGTGACTCCCGTGATGTATGTATTTGATTTCTCTAAAGAAAAAGGGGCCGGGCTTATGGCCCAGCCCCCTACTGTAGCACCTGGATTACCAGATGGTCACGCGCTCTTTCGGGTCCAGATACATCTTGTCGCCGTCCTTGACGCCGAAGGCCTCGTAGAAGCCGGCCTGGTTGCGCAGCGTGCCATTGGCGCGGAATTCGCCCGGCGAGTGCGGATCGGTCTTGATCAGACGGATCGCTTCGTCGGCGCGCGCCTTGTTGCGCCACACCTGGCCCCAGCCGAGGTAGAGGCGCTGCTCGCCCGTCATGCCGTCGATCACCGGCGCCGGCTTGCCGCCCAGCGACAGCTTATAGGCCTTGTAGGCGATCGCCAGACCGGAGTTGTCGGCGATATTCTCGCCCAGGGTCAGGCGGCCGTTGACGTTGTAGCCGGGCACCGGGCTGAAGGCGTTGTACTGGGCCACCAGCTGGTCGGTCTTGGCCTTGAAGTTGGCCTTGTCGGCCGGCGTCCACCAGTCGCGCAGATTGCCGTCGCCGTCGTACTGGGCGCCGCTGTCGTCGAAGCCGTGGCTGATTTCGTGGCCGATCACGGCGCCGATGCCGCCGTAGTTGACGGCGTCGTCGGCCTTGGCGTCAAAGAAAGGCGGCTGCAGGATCGCGGCCGGGAACACGATCTCGTTGGCGGTCGGACGGTAGTAGGCATTGATGGTCTGCGGCGTCATGCCCCACTCTTCCTTGTCGATCGGCTTGCCGAGCTTGGCCACGTTCTCGTTGCGCGCCCATTCGGCCGCACGCATGGCATTGCCGACGGCGTCGCCCGCCTTGACCTCGAGCTTGCTGAAGTCCTTCCACTTGTTCGGATAGCCGATCTTCGGCGTGAACTTGGCCAGCTTGGCCTGGGCGGCCTGCTTGGTTTCCGGGCTCATCCAATCGAGGGTGTCGATGCTTTCCTTGTAGGCGGCCAGCAGGTTCTTCACCAGCACTTCCATCTTGGCCTTGTACTCGGGCGGGAAATAGGCCTTCACATACTGCTTGCCGAGCGCTTCGCCGAGCGCGCTCTCGACCGAGGACACGCCGCGCTTCCACAGCGGACGCTGTTCGGTCACGCCGGTCAGGGTGGTGCCGTAGAAGGCGAAGTTGGCCTGCACGAAGGGCTTGGACAGCACGTCCGAATACGAACGCAGCAGGTGCCAGCTCATGTAGGCCTTCCAGCTGTCGAGGTCGGTCTTGTTGACGATCTCGGCGAAGCCTTTCAGGTAGCTGGGCTGGGACACGATCACGGTGTCGGTCTTGCTGGCGATGCCGGCCGCGGCCAGGGCGGCGCTCCAGTCATAGCCGGGGGCCATCTCGGCCAGCTTGGCGATCTCGGTCTTGTTGTAGCGCTTGACGGGGTCGCGGTTTTCCACGCGCGTCCACTGCACCTTGGCCAGCTCGGTTTCGAGCGCGACCACGGCCTTGGCCTTGGCCTCGGCATCCTTGATGTTCGCCAGCGCCAGGGTCTTGGCGATATGGGCTTCGTACTTGGCACGGATGTCGTTCATCTTGGCGTCATCCGTCTTCAGGTAGTAGTCGCGGTCCGGCAGACCCAGGCCCGACTGGCCCATATAGGCCGCGTACTGGGTGGCGTTGCGCGCGTCCTGGGACACGCCGATGCCGTAGGGGCCGCCCACGCCGATGCGCGACAGGTGCGCGAACTGGGCCGGCAGGCCTTTCTTGTCCTTCAGGTGTTCGATGCGGCTCAGCTCGCCCAGCAGGGGCTTGACGCCGAGGGCCTCGCGCTTGGCCTCATCCATGTAGCTGGCATACCAGTCGGCCAGCTTCTGGGCTTCCGAGCCGTGCTTCTTGCTCTTGTCGGCCTGGGCCTGTTCGATCAGGCCGCGCAGCTTGGGCGTGATCTCGTCGCGCAGCACATTGAAGCTGCCCCAGCGCGATTGATCGGCCGGAATCTCGACCGTCTTCTGCCACTGGCCATTGGTGTACATGTAGAAGTCGTCCTGCGGACGGATGCTCGGTTCCATGAAACGCTTCTCGATGCCGGACACCACGGGTGCGGTATCGGCAGCCTGGGCGAATGCGGTCAGCAGGCTCAGGGTCAGGATGCACAACTTCACTTCTCTCTCCTCGTTCAATTCAATCGGATGGGCGGCGCGTGTCGCAGATCGCCCGTCTGCACGCCTCGGCCAGCATCTTACTCGCGCCCGCAGGCAAATGCAGGGCCGGGTTAAATTTGTACAACACGTATGTATGAAAAAAATAGCGCGCCGCCCGCCTGACGGCAGACAGCGCGCTGGTGCGCGAGAGCAAGAGACGGGACTTAGCCGTTGGGACCGGCGCCGCCCGGCATGCCGCCGCCGCGGCGGCCGCCGCCATTCGGGCCGCGCTGGTGCGTCTGGCCGCCTTCGGGTCCGCGCTCGCGCGCCCCGGCCTCGGGGCGCAGCACGCGCAGCATCTGCTCGACCACCTGGGTGGCGACCAGTTGGCGCTGGCGGTCGTCGAGCGCGTCATTGACGGTCAGCCACAGGGCGCGCAGCTGCTTTTCCTCGTTGGCCGTGGCCTGGGTCTCTGCGTCCATCAGGGCGCCGAGTTCGCGCAGCTCGACCTTGGCCGGCGTGCTCAGCATCTGGCGCGCCTGGCTCTGCAGGGCCTCGCGCCGGCTGGCCCGGTCGCGCAGGATGGCGCGCGCCTTGGCCTCGGTCTGCTGCCACAGCGTGGTCTGGTTGGCGTTCAGCTGCAGCTGGGTCTTGATATCGGCGGCCAGCAGCATCAGGTCTTCGGCCCGCATCTCGGCCAGCGGGACGGCAGCGGCCGGCAGGGACAGCGCGGCACTCAGGGCGAAGCAGGCGGCAAGCGATCGGAGGTGCATATGTTTTGGGCAAAAAAAGCCCGCGGAGGGGGCCGCGGGCAAGACCACTTTGACTGTGGAGAGAGAAAAACAAGTTCACTCTATACCTCGGTTTTTGGCCCCGCGCGCTTTATTACAATTGGTAACGGCTGCAAACAATTGCCACATCGGCCTTCACAGCGCTTCACAGGAAATCCGTCTATACTCGGCGCCCATGGGCTCCCGCTGGAACAACGCCGCCCTCATTGGTCTGGGCATCCTTGCTGGCATCGCTGCGTCGATGCAGTTCTCGGCGCTCGCCCAGAAACCGGTCGAGCAGGGCCTGCCGCTGGAAGAATTGCGCCAGCTGGCCGATGTCTACGGCCTCATCAAGTCGGACTATGTCGAGCCGGTCGATGACCGCAAGCTGCTGACCGAGGCCATCAACGGCATGGTGGCGGCGCTCGATCCCCATTCGGCCTATCTCGATCAGAAGGCCTACCGCGAACTGCGCGAAGGCACCGAGGGCCGCTTTGTCGGCCTCGGCATCGAAGTCGTCAGCACCGACGACGGCTATGTGCGCATCATCGCTCCGATCGAAGGCTCGCCGGCCGAGCGCGCCGGCCTGCGCGCGGGCGATGTGATCACGCGCATGGACGGGGTGTCGGTGCAGGGTCTGGGCCTGGACGAGACCGTCAAGCGCATGCGCGGCGAACCGCGCACCAAGGTCGCGCTCAGCATCGTGCGCAGCGGCCTGGCCCAGCCGTTCGACATCAGCGTGATGCGCGAAGAGATCCACCAGCGCAGCGTCAAGGCGCGCATGGTCGAACCCGGCTACGCCTGGCTGCGCATCGCCCAGTTCCAGGAACCGACGCTCGAGGACCTGGTCAAACAGATGCTCAAGCTGTATGCCGAGAACCCCGATCTGAAAGGCCTCGTGCTCGATCTGCGCAACGACCCCGGCGGCCTCGTGCAGGGTGCCATCGGCGTGGCTGCGGCCTTCCTGCCGCGCGATGTCGAAATCGTCGCGACCAATGGCCAGCTGGCCGAGGCCAAGCAGACCTTCTACAGCCGGCCGGAGTTTTACTCGCTGCGCGGCGAGGACGCGCTGGCGCGCCTGCCGGCCGCCGTCAAGGATCTGCCGCTGGTGGTGCTGGTCAATGGCGGCACCGCCTCGGCCTCCGAAATCGTGGCCGGCGCCCTGCAGGACTACAAACGCGCCGCCATCCTCGGCAGCCAGACCTTCGGCAAGGGCTCGGTCCAGACCATCCGCCCGCTGCTCAAGGACACCGCCGTCAAGCTGACCACGGCACGCTACTACACGCCGAGCGGGCGCGCGATCCAGGCCAAGGGCATCATTCCCGATTTCGCCGTCGATGAATGGCCCGATGGCGACCTCAACGACCTGCGCCTGCGCGAAGCCGACCTCGAACGCCATCTGCGCGGCGAGGGCGGGGCCGAGCCGGCGCCCGCGCGCAGCGCAGCCGAGCTGGCCGCCGCCGCGCGCCTGGCGGCCGCGCGCAAGCCGGTCGACTACGGCAGCGCCGCCGACTTCCAGCTGCAGCAGGCCCTGCGCCACCTCAAGGGCCAGTCCGTGCAGCTGTCCAGATCGGTCGCGGCACGCTACGGCCAGCTAGAGCGCCACCCCTAAAATTCACGGCAGAAGACGGGCCATTGTGTACAATTGGCCGGACTTACCCCCCCCCCAGAGAGAATAACAATGCAATCTGTCGTCATCAGCGGCACCGGGCTGTTTACCCCCGCCCAGTCGATTTCCAACGCCGAGCTGGTCACCGCCTTCAACGCCTACGTCGAACTCTACAACGCCGAACATGCGGCTGAGATCGCGGCCGGCACCTGCAGCGCCCTCGAACCCTCGAGCGAAGCCTTCATCGAGAAGGCATCCGGCATCAAGTCGCGCTATGTGATGGAAAAGAGCGGCATCCTCGACCCCACCCGCATGACCCCGCGCATCCCCGAGCGCAGCGACGAGACCCTGTCGCTGCAGGCCGAGATCTGCGTGGCCGCCGCGCGCGAGGCCATGGCCACCGCCAACAAGAGCGGGGCCGACATCGACATGGTGCTGGTCGCCTGTTCGAACATGCAGCGCGCCTACCCGGCCATGGCGGTCGAGGTGCAGGAAGCGCTCGGCATCGACGGCTACGGCTTCGACATGAACGTGGCCTGCTCCTCGGCCACTTTCGGCATCCAGACGGCGGTGGCCGCGATCCAGAGCGGCCAGGCGCGCGCCGTGCTCGTGCTCAACCCCGAGATCACCAGCGGCCACCTGAATTTCCGCGACCGCGACAGCCACTTCATCTTCGGCGACGCCTGCACGGCCATCATCCTCGAAGCCGGCGACAGCGCCACCAGCGCCCAGCAATGGGAAGTGCTGGAGACGCGCCTGAAGACCAAGTTCTCCAACAATATCCGCAACAACTTCGGCTTCATGAACCGCTTCGACGAGAGCGGCATCGGCCAGCCCGACAAGCTGTTCCGCCAGCAGGGCCGCAAGGTGTTCAAGGAGGTCTGCCCGATGGCGGCCGAGATGATCAAGGACACGGTCGGCAAGGCCGGGCTCGAGATCGGCGCGATCCGCCGCTTCTGGCTGCACCAGGCCAACCTCAACATGAACCAGCTGATCGCGCGCATGCTGCTCGGCCGCGACGCCGAGGCCGGCGAAGCGCCGGTGATTCTCGACACCTATGCCAACACCAGCAGCGCCGGTTCGATCATCGCCTTCCACAAGCACCAGGCCGACATGGCCAGCGGCAGCCACGGCGTGATCTGCAGCTTCGGCGCCGGCTACTCGATCGGCTGCGTCGTCGTCCGCAAGAAATAAGTCTCGGCAGAAAAATGGGGTCTGACCCCGATTTGTTTGGCAGGTAAGTTTTAGAGGCGGGCGGCCAGTTCGGCGCCTTCGCGGATGGCGCGCTTGGCGTCCAGCTCGGCCGCCAGGGCCGCGCCGCCGATCTTGTGGTAACGCGGGCCACCGCTCTGCTCGCCAGTGGGCATCAGCTCGTCGAGCGGGTCCTGGCCGGCGCAGATTACGATGTGGTCCACCGCCAGCAGGCGCTCCTGATCGCCGATCTGGATGTGCAGGCCTTCATCGTCGATCTTCTTGTACTGCACCCCGCCCATCATGGCCACGCCATTGCGGCTCAGCACGGCGCGGTGCACCCAGCCGCTCGTCTTGCCCAGCCCGGCGCCGGGCTTGCTCGCCTTGCGCTGCAGCAGGTAGATCTGGCGGATCGGGTTCGGCGCGGCCGCTTCGACCAGGCCGCCATTGGCCTGATGTCCATGCAGGTCAACGCCCCATTCGCGCGCCCATTGCGCCACCCCGATCGGCAGCGGATGGCTGCTGTCGTGCAGCAGGTACTCGCCGACGTCGAAACCGATGCCGCCCGCGCCGATGATGGCCACGCGCTTGCCGACCGGCTGCTTGTCGCGCAGCACGTCGAGGTAGGACAGCACCTTCGGATGCTCGATGCCGGGGATGGCCGGCTTGCGCACACGGATGCCGGTGGCGACGATCACTTCATCGAAGCCGGCCAGGTCCTCGCGCCCGACCTTCTTGCCGAATTCGCAGCGCACGCCGCTCAGCGCCAGCTTGCGGCCGAAGTAGCGGATGGTCTCGTGGAATTCTTCCTTGCCCGGAATCTGCTTGGCGATATTGAATTGCCCGCCGATCTCCTGCCCCGCTTCGAACAGGGTCACCGCGTGGCCGCGCTCGGCCGCCACGGTGGCCGCCGACAGCCCGGCCGGACCGGCCCCGACGACGGCGATTTTCTTCGGCGCGCTGGTCTTGCTGTAGACCAGTTCGGTCTCGTAGCAGGCGCGCGGATTGACCAGACAGCTCGCGCGCTTGTTCGAGAAGGTGTGGTCGAGGCAGGCCTGGTTGCAGCCGATACAGGTATTGATTTCGTCGACGCGATTCTGGGCCACCTTGATCACGAATTCGGCATCGGCCAGGAAGGGGCGCGCCATCGACACCATGTCGGCATCGCCGCGCGCCAGCAGGGCTTCGGCCTCGTCCGGCATATTGATGCGGTTCGAGGCCACCACCGGAATCTTCACGCGCTGCTTGAGCAGGCCGGCCACGCCCGCGAAGGCGGCGCGCGGCACCGAGGTAACGATGGTCGGCACGCGCGCCTCGTGCCAGCCGATGCCGGTGTTAATGATGCTCACGCCAGCCGCTTCGAGCGCCTGGGCGACCTGCACCACTTCCTCCCAGGTATTACCGCCGTCGACGAGGTCGAGCAGCGAATGGCGGTACATGATGATGAAGTCGGGGCCGACGGCGGCGCGTACACGCTTGACGATCTCGACCGGCAGACGCATGCGGTTCTCGATCGGGCCGCCCCAGCCATCATCGCGCTGATTGGTGCGCGCGCACAGGAACTGGTTGATCAGATAGCCTTCGCTGCCCATGATCTCGACGCCGTCATAGCCGGCCTGGCGCGCCAGCCGGGCGGCGCGCGCATAGGCGCGGATGGTCTTCTCGATGCCGGCCTCGCTCAGGGCCTTGGGCTTGAACGGTGAAATCGGGCTTTTCACATCGGAGGCCGACACACAGAAAGGCTGATAACCATAGCGGCCCGCGTGCAGAATCTGCATCAGGATCTTGCCGCCCTCCTCGTGCACGGCGCGCGTCACCTTGCGGTGGTTGAGCACGTCGCCGAGCCAGTTCATCGTGCCGCCGAAGGGCAGCAGCCAGCCCTCGCGGTTCGGCGAGATGCCACCGGTCACGATCAAACCGACGCCGCCACGCGCCCGTTCGCGGTAGAAGGCGGCCAGTTTGCCGTAGTTGTAGAAGCGGTCTTCCAGGCCGGTGTGCATCGAACCCATCATCACGCGGTTCTTGAGCGTGGTGAAGCCGAGGTCGAGCGGGGCAAGCAGATGGGAATAGGCGGGCATGTCTCTTCTTTTTGGTTATGAAAGCAACAGCGCATTAGAACCCGAGTTGACTAGTGCTTTGATTCTAATCGTATGCAGATTAAATGCTGACATTCTGCGCCTTAAGATTATTTTAATGATAATTTTCGTCAGATCGACAAATTCCGTCAGCCATTTCCGCCCAAAACCGCATGGCACGGCTTTTGCGCTGGGGGTTCTCCGCAATTTCTATAAAAAGGGAGAATCCTATGAAAGCTTTACCGACTAGTCTGGTCTGGCTGGCTTTGGCGCAACCGGCATTCGCCGCGACCGTCACCATCCAGTTCTCGGGCAGCGCGCCGTACGAGTTGGGCAGTAATGTGTGGTTTGTCACCAAGGTGGACGGCAAGAGCCAGATGATGAAGCTGGCCGTCAACGGTATCGTGGGTGGCAACAGCACAGTGGGCAGCATCAACAACCAGAACGGGCTGTACGTGGCCCCGACGGTGATGCCGCCGAATCAGCAGGTGACGATCACGGCCACCTCGCTGAGCGACCCCAGCATCACGGGCAGCACGGTGCTGACGCTCAAGCCGGCCGCCCCGACGATCGCCTCGATCACGCCGACCCTGGTGCCCTGCGGCAGCGAATTCACGCTGACCCTGACCGGCACCCGCTACGCGCCCGATCAGCTCGTCTACATCCGCAACGCCCCGGTGACGACGACCTATGTCTCGCCGACCCAGCTGCAGGCCAAGTATGTGACCGGCATCTCGAACGGCACCCTGTCGATCAAGGTGGTCAGCCCGGTGATCGGCACCAGCGCCGAAAACTACAGCGTGAAGACCGGCACCTGCACGAGCCCCACGCCGACTCCGAGCCCCTCGCCGTCCCCGTCGCCAAGCCCGAGCCCGGCGCCGACCCCGACCCCGGTCGTGATCGGCCCGCAGCCGGCCCAGGACGCCCAGACCGTGGCCGCCGCCCGCTTCCTCGAAAAGGCCAGCTTCGGCCCCACGGCCGCCGAGATCGCCAAGCTCAAGCAGATGGGCGTGGATGCCTGGATCACCGATCAGATCCAGAACGTACCGGCCAGCCCGATTGCCAACACCACCGACCTGAGCACCCTGCGCAATGCCTGGTTCACGAATATGGTCAATGGCAAGGACCAGCTGCGCCAGCGCATGATCTTCGCGCTCTCGCAGCTGTTCGTCGTCTCGGCCGACAAGAACCCGTATGGCAATGAGATGCGCCCCTGGCTGGTCACGCTCGACAAGCACGCCTTCGGCAATTTCAATAATCTGCTGCGCGAGATGTCGCTCAACCCGTCGATGGCCAAGTATCTCGACCTCGGCAATAGTGTGATGCCGGCCCCGAACGAGAACTATGCGCGCGAGGTCATGCAGCTGTTCACGATCGGCACGGTCAAGCTGAACACCGATGGCACGCCGCTGCTCGACAGCTATGGCAACACCATCCCGACCTACACCCAGAGCACGATCGCCAATCTCTCGCGCGCCCTGTCGGGCTGGACTTACACGGGCCCGAGCGCCACCGGCATCAACTGGGAGAACTTCACCGGTCCGCTGCAGCCGCGCGACAACTACCATGACAAGGGCAGCAAGACCCTGCTCGACGGCTACACCCTGGCCGGCGGCGGCAGCACGACCTCGGACTTCGACGCCGTGATGAACATGCTGTTCAACCACCCGAACACGGCCCCCTTCATCGCCACGCGCCTGATCCGCGCCTTCACCACCAGCAATCCGAGCCCGGCCTATGTGCAGCGCGTGGCCGACGTGTTCGCCAATGGCCCGCACGGTCGCGGCGATCTGGCCGACACCCTGCGCGCCATCTTGACCGACCCCGAAGCCCTGCAGACCACGGGCAGCCAGGGCCATCTGAAGGACCCGATGCTGCACTCGCTGAGCCTGATGCGTGCGATGAACGCGACCCTCGTCGATCCGTCCAATCTGTTCTGGGACTACTTCCTGCTGGGTCAGAAGATCGCCAATTCGCCGAGCGTGTTCAACTTCTACTCGCCGCTGACGCGCCTGCCTGGCAACCCCGGCTACCACGGGCCGGAGTTCCAGATCTATGCGCCCAGCCTGGCCATCGCCCGCGCCAACTTCCTCTACAACTTCATCACGGGCCAGTACAACGGCATGGTGGCTTTCGACATTACACCGTATGTGAACGTGGCCGGCGACCCGACCGCCCTGCTGAACATGGTGGACGCCAATCTGCTGCAGGGCCGCATGTCGGCCACGGCGCGCAGCCAGATCGGCAATGCCATCCTGGCCAGCAGCGACAACAAGCAGCGCGCCATCACGGCCCTGTACCTGACGGCGATCACCGGCGAATTCGCGGTGCAGCAATAAGACATCGAAAGGATCCACACCATGACGACTTCGCATTCGCGCCGCGGTTTTCTCAAACTGTCGGCCCAGGCTGGCATGCTCAGCACTCTCTCGGCCATCGGCCTGCTCGGGGCCCGTCCGGCCCAGGCCGCCGTCAGCGACTACAAGGCCCTGGTCTGCCTGTATATGTTCGGCGGTAACGATGGCAATAATATGATCGTGCCGCTCGACGGCGTGCGCTATCCGAAATACCAGCAGATCCGCGGCAGCGCCGGCCTGGCCCTGTCGACTGCGGCCAACACCCTGTGCCCGGGCCGCTCGGCCACGACCCAGGCCGTGGCCAATCCGGTCAACCAGCCGTTCGCCTTCCACTACGGCATGCCCGAGATCGACGCCCTCTACGGCCAGGGCCAGGTGGCCTGCGTGCTGAACATGGGCAGCCTGACCCAGCCGTTGACCAAGGCCCAGTATGTGGCCGGCGTGGCGGTGCCGCCGCAGCTGTTCTCCCACCCCGACCAGACCCTGCAGAACCAGGCCGGCAGCCCGGCCGGCGCCGCCAGCGGCTGGGGCGGGCGCCTGGTCGATGCGCTCGGCACCGGCGGCCACCTCGATGCCGTGGCCCTCGGCACGGGCGGCCTCTTCATCGAAGGCAAGACCACGCACGGCAACCAGCTGCCCCAGAGCGGCCAGCTGAGCCTGGCGGGCATGAACTTCTGGCCGGCCTCGGAAGCCAAGGCGCGCCAGGATGCCCTGCGCGCCATCCTCAGCGCCAACCATCCGAACCTGATCGCGGACACCGCCAACAAGGCCCTGCTGCAGGGCATGGACCTGGTCACCGACCTGGCCGCGGCCAATAGCGGCGGCGCGCTCTCGACCCCCTTCCCCGGTACATCGATCGGCGTGCAGCTGCGCACCGTGGCCCAGCTGATCAAGCTGCGCCAGACCCAGGGTCCGGGGCGCCAGGTGTTCTTCGTCTCCCAGGGCGGCTTCGACACCCACGGCGGCCAGGCCTACCAGCAGTTCGACATGCTGCGCCAGGTGTCGGCGGCGGTGGCGGCCTTCCAGCTGGCGATGGCCGAGATCGGTGCGCTGCAGAACGTGACGACGTTCACGATGTCGGACTTCGGCCGCACGCTCATGCCGAACTCGGGCGGCACCGACCATGCCTGGGGCAACCACCACCTGGTCATCAGCGGCGCCGTCAAGGGCGGCCTGTACGGCGCCTTCCCCGACTTCACGCTCGGCGGGCAGGACGACGCCACCGGGCGCGGCGCCTGGATTCCGCAGATCTCCAACCAGCAGTTCGGGGCCACCATCGGCAAATGGTTCGGGGCCGATCCCGACACCCTGGCCAACCAGGTGTTCAAGAATGAGCTGGGGAATTTCCCGGTCACCGACCTCGGCTTCTTGAACTGAAGCGTGCGTACTTGCCCTTAGGCAGTGTTTTGCACTAGCCTAGGGCGCATGTTGCGCGCCTGCCTACTCGGCCTCTTGCTGTGCTGGGCCCTGAGCGCGCGGGCTGGACCCATTGCGGTCCAGGTCGCGCGCCAGGACGAGCTGTTCAGCATCCAGGCCTCGCTCACCGTGCGTGCCGACCCGTTCACGGTCTGGCGCGTGCTGACCGACTACGAGCGCATGCCCGAGTTCGTGCCCGATCTGCGCCGGGCGCGCATCCTCGCGCGCGACGGCCATCACGTGCGGCTTGAACAATTTGGCACAGCCAGCTGGCTGTTCTTCGCGCGCGACATCCACCTGTTCGTGGACGTGCGCGAAACCCCGATCAGCAGCATCGACATCAGCCTGGCCGGCGGCGATATGCGCCACTACAACTGCCGCTGGGAATTCGATCTGGCCCCCGAGGGCGGCACCCGCATCCGCTACAGCGGCCGGCTGGCGCCGAATTTCTCGATTCCTCGCCTGCTCGGCAACACCATCGTGCGCGCCGACATCGAACGCATGCTGCAGGCCGTGCGCGCCCGCCTCGAGGGCGAGCTTCAGGCCAGGTAGGCGTCGCGCGCGCGCAGCTCGGCGAAGGCTTCGAGATTACCCATGCGCACGGTGACCGGATGCAGGCTGGTACCCGGCGTGGTCGGGCGCCAGGCGAACATCCATTCCTTGAGGATTTTCTGGGCCGGGTCCTTGCAGAAGATCGGGCCGAGCGGCGAGCGGCCGGCGTAGTCGATGGCGCCGTCGATGCCGGCCCAGGCCGGCAGCAGCTGCTGCACGGCGCGGTGCAGGCGCTCGCCGAAGGCTTCGGTGTGATGGATCACCAGGCAGCAGTCGGCCGGGGCCAGCACGTCGAACAGGCGCTGGTCCCAGGCGCTGGAAAAGCTCAGGCTCAGGCAGGGGCCGTGCGGCACCAGGCGGAACTGGCCCTCGCGCAGGGCCAGTTCGAGATCGGCCCGCTGGCCATAGCGGTGCAGGGTGGGCGGGCGTTGGTAGTCTTGCATGGGAAACTCACTGTTGAACGGGCGGGCGCGTGTGGCGGCGCGACTGCAGGCTGCGCGAGGCGATGAAGATCTCGCGCAGGAAGACCAGCAGGGCCGTGGTCAGGGCGATCATGGCCAGCACGAAGGCGGCGGCCACGTATTTGTCGAGCGGCAGATCGGTGGTATCGGCCAGGAACAGCATGGCGATCACACAGCAGACCAGCAGGCCGCAGATGGCGGACAGCGTGATCGCCGTGTTGATCAGGCCCATGCGCTGGAACAGCACGTCGAGCTCCTCCATGTGGTCTTCGTTGTAGCCGAGGTCGAGCTTGTCTTCGAGCACGCGCGTGCGGTCGATGATGCGCGCCAGCCGGTTGGTCAGCACCATCAGATTGGTGCCGACGCCGGTCAGCAGGAAAACCGGGGCGATGGACAGCTGGATGATGTGTCCGATGTCGCTGATCTGGATGTTCATGTCAGTCGAAACGCTGGTGCAGCTTGAATGCTTCGGTGGCGGCCACGAGGGCGGCCGTGATGCCCGGGTCCATGGCGCCGTGGCCGGCATCGGCCACCATGCGCAGGTGCGAGCCGGGCCAGGCCTGGTGCAGGCGGTAGGCCGAAACGGGCGGGCAGATCACATCATAGCGGCCCTGCACGATCACGCAGGGCAGATGGGCGATGCGGCCGACATTGCGGCGCAATTCGTCCTCGGCAAAAAAACCCAGATGGGCCATGTAATGGCATTCGAGCCGGCCGACGCCCAGGTCCAGCACATCATTGGGCGGGTCTTCCGGCTGCGGCATCAGGAACACGCGCCGCCCCTCGAAGCGCGACCAGGCGCGCGCGGCCGGCCAGTACTGGCGCGGATCGTCGCTGAACAGGCGGCGCGCATAGGCCTGCAGCAGATCGGCGCGCTCGGCGGCCGGAATCGGCGCCACGAACTCGTCGTACAGCTCCGGATAGAACCATTCGACCCCGTGCAGGAACCAGTCGATTTCAGCCTGCGTGCACAAGAAGATGCCGCGCAGGATGAAACCGAGGCAGCGCTCGGGATGCGCTTCGCCATAGGCCAGGGCCAGGGTCGAGCCCCACGAGCCGCCGAACACCAGCCACTGGCGGATGCCCATCAGCTCGCGCAGGCGTTCGATGTCGGCAATCAGCAGCTGGGTGGTGTTGTTGCGCCACTCGCCGGTCGGCGTCGATTGGCCGGCGCCGCGCTGGTCGAACAGGATCACGCGGTAGTGCTCGGGATCGAAGAAGCGCCGGTGCTGGGGCGACAGGCCGGCGCCCGGGCCGCCGTGCAGAAACAGCACGGGCTGGCCCTGGGGATTGCCGACTTCTTCCCAGTAGATGGTGTGCAGTTCGTCGACCTCGAGCATGCCATGGCGCAGCGGCTGGATCGGCGGGAACAGGGGGGTGGCACTGGCAGTCATGGCGGCGGCGGCGGGATGGAATGGCACATTGTAACGAATCCGCCCGCGCCAGGGAGCGGCAGGACGCCGCCCCCCCATTCATCAGTACATGTGCTGGCCGCCGTTGATGGCGATGTTGGCGCCCGTCACGAAGGCCGCCTCGTCCGAGGCCAGGTAGGCGACCAGGCCGGCCACTTCTTCCGGCTTGCCCAGGCGCGCCATCGGGATCTGCGGCACGATCTTGGTCTCCAGCACTTCGGCCGGAATCGCCATCACCATCTTGGTGCCGATATAGCCGGGCGAGATGGTGTTCACGGTCACGCCCTTGCGCGCCACTTCCAGCGCCAGCGCCTTGGTGAAGCCGTGCATGCCGGCCTTGGCGGCCGAGTAGTTGGTCTGGCCGAAAGCGCCCTTCTGGCCATTGACCGAGGAGATATTGATGATGCGGCCCCAGCCGCGCTCAACCATGCCATCGCAGACCGGCTTGGTCATGTTGAAGACCGAGTCGAGGTTGGTGCCGATGACGGCGTCCCAGTTCGGCTTGTCCATTTTCTTGAAGGTCATGTCGCGCGTGATGCCGGCGTTGTTGACCAGCACATCGACGGGGCCGATGTCCTTTTCGATCTCGGCCACGCAGGCCTGGGCCGAGGCGTAATCGGCCACGTCGCAGGGGTAGGCGTGGAAGTCATAGCCCTGCTCTTTCATTTGCGCCAGCCAATCCTTGGCCTTGGTGTTGCCGGGCGAATAGGTGGTGACGACCTTGTAACCGAGGGCGGCCATCTTGATGCAGATTGCTTCGCCCAGACCACCCATACCGCCGGTTACCAATGCTACTCGTGCCATGTCTTATCTCCTCTTTTATTGTCCAAACCCGGCCCGTATGGCCGGGCGCTCACAGGATGCGGATTACGCGCGTTCCACGGCCAGGGCCACGCCCATGCCGCCGCCGATGCAGAGGCTGGCCAGCCCCTTCTTGGCGTCGCGCCGGATCATTTCGTGCAGCAGCGTCACCAGCACGCGCGCGCCCGAGGCCCCGATCGGGTGGCCGAGGGCGATGGCGCCGCCGTTGACGTTGATCTTGCTGGTGTCCCAGCCCATTTCCTTGTTCACCGCGATGGCTTGGGCGGCGAAGGCTTCGTTAATCTCCATCAGGTCCAGATCGGCCGGCGTCCAGCCCGCCTTTTTGAGGCAGGCGCGCGAGGCCGAGACCGGGCCCATGCCCATGATCGAGGGCTCCAGGCCGGACGAGGCATAGGCCTTGACCTTGGCCAGCGGGGTCAGACCCAGCTCGCGCGCCTTGGAGGCGGACATCATGATCACCGCGGCGGCCCCGTCATTGATACCCGAGGCGTTGCCGGCCGTGACCGTGCCGTCCTTGCTGAAGGCGGGGCGCAGGCCGGCCAGCGATTCGTAGGTGCTGCCGTGCTTCGGGTATTCGTCGGTGTCGACCACCACGTTGCCCTTCTTCGACGCGATCTCCACAGGAATGATTTCGTCCTTGAACTTGCCGGCCTTCTGGGCCGCTTCGGCCTTGGCCTGCGAGGCCAGAGCGAACTGGTCCTGCTCTTCGCGCGTGACGTCGAATTTCTTCGCGACGTTCTCGGCCGTGATGCCCATGTGGTACTGGTTGTACACGTCCCACAGGCCGTCGACGATCATGGTGTCGACCAGCTTGGCGTCGCCCATGCGGAAGCCATCGCGCGAATTCGGCAGCACGTGCGGCGAGGCGCTCATGTTTTCCTGGCCGCCGGCAATGATGATCGAAGCGTCGCCGCACTGGATGGCCTGGGCCGCCAGGTGGGTGGCCTTCAGGCCGGAACCGCAGACTTTGCTGACGACGAAGGCCGGCACCATATCCGGCAGACCGGCCTTGATGACGGCCTGACGCGCCGGATTCTGGCCGCAGCCAGCCGTCAGCACCTGCCCGAGGATGACTTCATTGATGCTGGCCGGGTCGATGCCCGTTTTGGCCAACAGGCCCTTGATCACGGTGGCGCCCAGTTCCGCTGCCGGCACTTTCGCGAGGCTGCCCCCGAATTTGCCCACTGCGGTACGGCCCGCCGCGACGATCACCACCTCTTCCATGCTTACGCTCCTCGGTTCACGTATGTTGATGACGAACTTTCATTCTAACCAGTTGTTTCCGTGCTGGCGACTTGACGTATCCGGCAAGCACAGCAAAGCAACAGGGGCCGACTTCCTGCAAAAGACAAGCATTCTCCGGCCAACTAATCGGAGTGTTTTGATCTGCATCAATGACATCAGATGGCGAGGCGGACACCCCGCAAATGCTCGGCCGCGTGGGCGCGCAGCAGGCCGGCCAGATCGGCCACACAGGCCAGGCCCAGCACGGCGCTGGTGGCGCGCAGGCCGAACTCCGGCCAGGCGCCCGGCTCGCCGAGCGGACGCGCCTGCAGCAGGCCGTCGAGCAGATAGGGCTGCACGGCCCAGCGCGGCAGCACGGCGATGCCGCGCCCGCAGGCGACCGCATGGGCCAGGGCGCCGACGCTCGGGCAGTCAACCTGGGCGAGGTCGATGCCGGCCGGCGCCAGCAGCATGTCGACGAGCGGATCGGCGCCGCGCTGGTGCTGCAGGCGCAGCAGGGTTTGGCCGCGCAGATCGCGCGCCGCCAGCCGGCGCAGGCTGCCCAAGGGATGGCGGGCCGGCAGCAGCAGCACCCATTCCTGGCGAAACAGGGCCCAGTCGGGTGCGCCACCGAGCACCAGATCGGCCGCGCCCTCCTCCACCACGTCGATCGCCACATCGGGCCAGCGCAGGCGGAACTGGGCGAGCACCGGCAGCAGCCACTCAAAGCAGGCCGGGCAGTCGAGCGCCAGGCGCAGGGCGGCCGGTTCCGCCGCGCGCATGCGCGCCACATCGCGTTCGGCCTGTTCCACGCTGGGCAGGACCTGATCGGCCAGGGCCAGCAGACGGCTGCCGGCGGCGGTGAACACCACCGGCAGGGACTTGCGTTCAAACAGAGGCGCGCCGAAGCGGTCCTCCAGCAATTTGACCTGGTGCGAGAGGGCCGACTGGGTCAGGTGCAGCATTTCGGCGGCGCGCACCAGGCTGCCAGCCGAGCGCAGCGCACGCAGGGTGCGCAGGTGACGGATTTCCAACATGAGAGCCATTCACGATGAACGAGCCCCCGATTCTGCAGCGGCAAGATGAAATCCCGATGACAGCCCCAAACCTTTCCCCCCAAACAAATCGGGGTCAGACCCCATTTATCCGTGCGGATAAATGGGGTCTGACCCCGATTTGTTTGGGGGGAAACTCTGGCTTAGTGGGGGGCCTTGGGGTCGATGCCGATCAGCGCTTCGTTGTCGAATTCGCGCTGGTTGGCCTGGTGGCGGCGGATCACCAGGTACATGACCAGGGCCACCAGACCGCCGAACAGGCAGATCGTGATGCCGAGGCCGACTTCGAGACGCAGCAGCAGCGCGTAGAAGGCCAGCACCGTCAGTACTGACAGGTTCTCGTTGAAGTTCTGCACGGCGATCGAGTGGCCGGCGCTCATCAGCACGTGGCCGCGGTGCTGCAGCAGGGCATTCATGGGCACGACGAAATAACCGGCCAGGGCCCCAATCAGGATCAGCAGCGGATAGGCGAGCCAGATCTGGTGCACCAGGGTCATGACCATCACGATCAGGCCCATCGCAATCCCGACCCAGACCACGGACAGCGACCGGCGCAGGCTGACGAACTTGGCCGCCGTCACCGCGCCCACCGCCAGGCCGATCGAGAACACGCCCTGCAACACGGTGGCCTTGGCCAGCGTCAGGCCGAGCTGCTCCTGGCCCCAGCGCAGCACGATGTATTGCAGCGCCATCCCGCAGCCCCAGAACAGGGTGGTGACGGCCAGCGAAATCTGGCCGAGCTTGTCACGCCAAAGGGTGCTGCAGCAATGGGCGAAATCTTCGATCAGCTTGCCCGGCGTGTGGTACTGCTTTGCATACACGGCGCCAGTGGCCGGAATGCGCAGATTGAACAGCGCGGCCAGCAGGTAAATACCGGTGATCACGGCCAGGGCCGCCGCGGCCGGGGTGTCGATGCCGGTGTCGATGCCGGGCATGTCGAAACTGAGCAGATAGTTGTACCAGGCCGGATTGCCGACCAGCTGGCCGCCGAGCACCACCCCGAGCACGATCGAGGCAATCGTCAGGCCTTCGATCCAGCCATTCGCGGCCACCAGCTGTTCGGGCGGCAGCAGCTCGGTCAGGATGCCGTACTTGGCCGGCGAATAGGCGGCCGCGCCCATGCCGACGATGCCGTAGGCAATCGCCGGATGCACGTCGAGGAAGATCAGCGAGCAGCCGAAAATCTTGATGATATTGGTCGCGAACATCACCTTGCCTTTGGGATAGGCATCGGCGAAGGCGCCGACGAAGGCCGCCAGCAAGACGTAAAACAGGGAGAACGACCACTTCAGGAAGGGCGCCATCCAGGCCGGCGCGTGCATCGTCGTCAGGATGGCAATACAGGCGATGAACAGGGCATTGTCGGCAAGCGAGGAACAAAACTGCGCCGCCATAATTGTATAGAAACCACGTTTCATCCAAGAAGCCTACAAAATTGCCTGAGTGGGTCGCTTTATATCACGAAACTCCCCTGCCCGACGAACTCGACGACTCTCCCCAGCCCGCCGTTTTCAAAGTAGAATGCAGCGCCGGCGCCCCGTTTTGGGCGACGTTGTGGCCCATTTACCCTCAGTTCTATGTCCAAGCATCCCGTCGAAATCAAGATCTCTACAGTTGTTGCAATTTCAACTATCTTGCATTCGGCGCAAGCTGCCGACGTGGAAGCGGCCCTGCGCCGCATGACGGGCGGCGTGGCCGACTTCTTCGAGGACGAATTCGCCGTCATCGACGTGTCGAATATCCAGGACCAGGCCATCGACTTTCCCGCCCTGGTCGCCCTGCTCAAGCAATACAACCTGAACGCGGTCGCCGTGCGCGGCGCCACCGCCGCCATGGAAGGCGCGATCCGCGCGCTCGGCCTGACGCTCGACGACAGCGCCAAGCACACGCCGGACGCACCGGCGCCGGCCACGGCCGTGAGTGCCGCTGCGGCGCCGGCGCCGGCGCCCGCTCCGGCCGCGCGTCCGGCCCCGAGCCCCGCGCCGGCCCCGGCCCCGGCCAGCGCCAGCACCGTGTATGTCGACCAGCCGGTGCGCGCCGGTCAGCGTATTTATGCGCGCGGCGCCGACCTGGTCATCACGGCCGCCGTCAACAATGGCGCCGAAGTCATCGCCGACGGCTCGATCCACGTCTACGCGCCTCTGTTCGGGCGCGCACTGGCGGGCGCGGCCGGCAACGCCGAGGCGCGCATCTTCGCCCTGGCTATGGAGCCGGAACTGGTCTCGATCGCCGGCGTGTATCGTACCTTTGAAGAAGGTTTCCCCAAGGACCTGGCGCGTCAGCCGGTCCAGGTCCGTCTTGCCGGTGAGCGCATCGAGATGCAGCCGGTAGCCCGCACATAAACCTGTTTAAGAAAAGGATCTCCTTGTGACACGAATCATTGTTGTAACGTCCGGCAAGGGCGGCGTCGGCAAGACCACCTCGAGCGCGAGCTTCTCCACCGGCCTGGCCCTGCGCGGCTTCAAGACGGCCGTGATCGACTTCGACGTCGGCCTGCGTAACCTCGACCTGATCATGGGTTGCGAGCGCCGCGTCGTCTACGACCTGATCAATGTCATCAATGGCGAGGCCACGCTGCACCAGGCCCTGATCAAGGACAAGCACTGCGACAACCTGTTCATCCTGCCGGCCTCGCAAACGCGCGACAAGGACGCCCTGAGCGAAGAAGGGGTCGAGCGCGTGCTGCACGAGCTGGTCAACATGAATTTCGACTTCGTCGTCTGCGACTCGCCGGCCGGTATCGAGCACGGGGCCCTGATGGCCCTGACCTTCGCCGACGAAGCCGTGATCGTGACCAACCCGGAAGTGTCCTCGGTGCGCGACTCGGACCGCATCCTCGGCATCATCCAGGCCAAATCGCGCCGCGCCCTGTCCGGCGGCGAGCCGGTCAGGGAGCATCTGCTGATCACGCGCTATTCGCCGAAGCGGGTCGAGGCCGGCGAAATGCTGTCCCACCAGGACGTGCAGGACATCCTGCGCATTCCCCTGATCGGCATCATTCCGGAATCGGAACAGGTGCTGCACGCCTCCAACCAGGGCAATCCGGCGATCCACTTCAAGGAAACCGACGTGGCCCAGGCCTACCAGGACGTGGTCGCCCGCTTCCTGGGTGAAGATGTTCCGCTGCGGTTCACGACTTACGAAAAGCCGGGCCTGCTGCAACGTTTGTTCGGAGGGAAGTGAAATGGCCCTGCTGTCTTTCCTGTTTCCCAAAAAAGAGAAGAGCGCGAGCGCGGCCAAGGAGCGCTTGCAGATCATCATCGCGCGTGAGCGCCATCACCGCAGCGGCCCGGACTTCCTGCCGGCCCTGCACCGCGAGCTGATCGAAGTCATCTCGAAGTACACCAAGGTCAACCCGGACGACATCAAGATCTCGCTCGACCGCCAGGGCAACCTGGAAGTGCTCGACGTGAACGTGGTGCTGCCGGACGCCTAAGTCGTCTTGTCGAGCACGTCCTGCGCCACGGCGGCGCAGGCGTCCACATGCTGGTAGCCCATCTTGCGGAACACTGCAAAGCCGATCGCCGCCGCCGCCACCTGGCCGGCCAGGGGCACGAATTTGCCGGCATAGCGGCCCAGCCCGGCCATGCCGGTGCGGCGCAGCAGGGCCAGCACCATTTCCCGCGTCACCAATTTGCCCACCATCATGCCGCCGATCCCGGCCGCCGCCTCGTAGGCCAGCGTGCGGTAGCGCGGATGCAGGCGGTCGATCTGGCCGGGCGTCAGACCGAAGGCCTGGTTGATGTCTTCCACCATCAGGGCGAACAGGCTGACATCGGACAGCACATCGACCCCGGGAATCGGCACAGCGCCCAGACCGGCCGCGATGGCGGCACGCCGGCGCACCAGGCGGCGGCAGTCGGCGCGCAGTCGTTCAATATCTTTCTTACTACCCGGCAATACCGTCCAGGCACTCGCCGCCAGCTTGGCCATACCCCACCTCCATTGACCATTTTCGCAACACCGTGGCCAGTGTAGCGCAGTGATGGCCAGTCGGTTTTGTAGCCGTCGATTGTAAAACTCTGTAATATCAAGCTAACCATTTTCCCCTCAGAACGAGCTTCCCCATGAGAATTGCCGTTCTCGACAGTGACCGCAGCCAGGTCGACCTCATCTGCCAGGTCTTGAGCGTGGCCGGCCATAGCTGCCATGGCTTCGAGACTGGCAAGGACGCGCTGGCCGCCATGCGCAAGGACCCGTTCGAGCTGCTGATCATGGAGTGGCCGGGGGCGGAGACCGACCCGGTCGAGGTGCTCCAGCGCGCCAAGGAAAAAATGGGCGGCAACGGCCCCGTGCTGTTCCTGACCACCAATGCGGGCGAGGACGATATCGTCCAGGCCCTGGCCGCCGGCGCCGACGACTACCTGGTCAAGCCGCTGCGCCGCGGCGAACTGACGGCGCGCGTCCAGGCCCAGCTGCGGCGCGCCTACCCGAGCCAGAGCGGAGCCGAGCAGCTGGTATTCGGCCCGTATGTGTTCGAAACCCGGCCCGGGCGCCTGCTGATGCACGGCCAGGCGGTCGACGTCACGCACAAGGAGTTCTACCTGGCGCTGCTGTTCTTCCGCAATATCGGGCGGCCGCTGTCGCGCGCCTTCATCCACGAATCGGTCTGGATCCGCGAGACCGCCCTGCCCTCGCGCACGATGGACACCCATGTCTCGCGCGTGCGCAACAAGCTGCAGCTGCGCCCCGAAAACGGCTACCGCCTGGTGCCCGTCTACAGCTACGGCTACCGCCTGGAAAAGCTGGGCGCCTGAGGCGCGTGCAATTCCCCACCGGCTTTGCGGCTATAATGGCGGCTATCCTTTTACGCCCCACCCTGCATGCAGCTCGTTGCCGTTGGCCTGAACCACACGACCGCGCCCGTCGCCCTGCGCGAACGGCTGGCGTTCGGCCCTGACCAGATCGGTCAGGCGGTGCAGGCCGCGCGCCAGTGGTTCGCCCGCATCGAGCCGCGCGGAAATGACGAATCGGCCATCCTCTCGACCTGCAACCGCACCGAGATGTATGCCGCCTCCGAGGTGCCCAACGCGCTCGACGCGGCGGCCCACTTCCTCGCCGACTTCCACAAGGTCAATCCTTCCGAGCTGCGCCCGCACCTGTATCTGCTGCCCCAGCACGAGGCCGTGCGGCATGCGTTCCGGGTCGCGTCCGGCCTCGATTCGATGGTGCTGGGCGAACCCCAGATTCTCGGCCAGATGAAGGACGCGGTGCGCGTGGCCGAAGAATACGGCGGCCTCGGCACCTATCTGCACCAGCTGTTCCAGCGCTCGTTCTCGGTCGCCAAGGAAGTGCGCAGCACGACCGAGATCGGGGCCGCCAGCGTGTCGATGGCGGCGGCCGCCGTGCGCCTGGCCGAACGGATTTTCGACACCATCCGCGAGCAGCACGTGCTATTCATCGGCGCCGGCGAAATGATCGAGCTGTGCGCCACCCACTTCGGCGCCCAGCTGCCCAAATCGGTCACCGTGGCCAACCGCACGATGGAGCGCGGCGAGGCGCTGGCGCGCCGTTTCGACGGGCGCGCCATCCGCCTGGCCGACCTGCCCAACGAGCTGCACAAATTCGACATCGTGGTGTCCTGCACCGCCTCCTCGCTGCCGCTGATCGGCCTGGGCCTGGTCGAACGGGCGATCAAGGCGCGCCGCCACAAGCCGATGTTCATGGTCGACCTGGCCGTGCCGCGCGATATCGAGGCCGAAGTCGGCCGCCTCAACGACGTCTTCCTGTACACGGTCGACGATCTGGGCAAGGTGGTCCAGTCGGGCATCGAGAGCCGCCGCGCCGCCGTGGCCCAGGCCGAAGCCATCATCGAAACCCGGGTCCAGTCCTTCATGCACTGGGTCGACGACCGCGCCGTGGTGCCCCTGATCCGCGACCTGCACGACACCAGCGAAGCGCTGCGCCTGCACGAACTCGAACGCGCGCGCAAGCTGCTGGCGCGCGGCGAGGACCCGGAGGCCGTGCTCGAGGCCCTGTCGCGCGGCCTGACCGCCAAATTCCTGCACGGGCCGCAGCAAGCCCTGCACCACGCCAAGGGCGACGAACGCGCGCGCCTGGCCTCGCTGCTGCCCCAGCTGTTCCGCGGCCGCCGTTAGGCGCGCCCTGCCCGGCCGCCGCGCGCGGCCCCATCTCTTTTCCGCTATCGCCCTATGAAACCCTCGATGCTGGCCAAGCTCGATCAACTGGCCAACCGACTCGTCGAACTGGATGAACTGCTGGCCCAGCCCGAGGCCACCGGGAATATGGACCAGTACCGCAAGCTCACGCGCGAGCATGCCGAACTGGGCCCGCTGGTGGCCGTCTACAAGGACTATCTGCAGACCGAGGGTGACAGCGCCGCCGCCCAGGAGATGCTGGCCGATCCCGAGATGAAGGAGTTCGCGCGCGACGAGATCGAGGCCGCGCGCGCGCGCCAGGCGGCGCTCGACCTCGAGCTGCAGAAGATGCTGCTGCCGAAGGACCCGAACGACGAGCGCAATATCTTCCTCGAGATCCGCGCCGGCACCGGCGGCGACGAATCGGCCCTGTTCGCCGGCGACCTGCTGCGCATGTACACCCGCTTCGCCGAGCGCCAGCGCTGGCAGGTCGAGATGGTCAGCGAGTCGGCCTCCGACCTCGGCGGCTACCGCGAAGTCATCGTCCGCATCATCGGCCACGGCGCCTATTCGCGCCTGAAGTTCGAGTCGGGCGGCCACCGCGTGCAGCGGGTGCCGGCCACCGAGACCCAGGGCCGCATCCACACCTCGGCCTGCACGGTGGCGGTGCTGCCCGAAGCCGATGAAGTCGAGGACGTGCAGATCAATCCGGCCGAGCTGCGCATCGACACCTTCCGCGCCTCGGGCGCCGGCGGCCAGCACATCAACAAGACCGATTCGGCCGTGCGCATCACCCACCTGCCGACCGGGATCGTGGTCGAATGCCAGGACGACCGCAGCCAGCACAAGAACAAGGCCTCGGCCATGAAGGTGCTGGCCGCGCGCATCAAGGACATCCAGCTGCGCGAGCAGCAATCGAAGGAAGCGGCCACGCGCAAGAGCCTGATCGGCTCGGGCGACCGCTCGGAGCGCATCCGCACCTACAACTACCCGCAGGGCCGGATGACCGATCACCGCATCAACCTGACCCTGTACAAGCTCGACGCCATCATGGACGGCGACCTCGATGAGCTGAGCAATGCGCTGGCGGCCGAGCACCAGGCCGAGCTGCTGGCCGCGCTAGGGGACTGAGGCCCGCGTCGGGCCGAGAAAGGCCCGCAAGCGCGCATTCAAATGCGCCCGATCGCGAATCTCACACTCCCAGATCACTAGAACCGCCCATCCCAGAGACTGCAGCCGCTCCACGACGTGCTGGTCACGGCGGCGATTGCCTTCGAGCTTTTCAGTCCAAAACTTGACTCTCGATTTCGGGATACGGGCAAACGGGCAATCGGAATGCCGATGCCAGAAGCATCCGTGCACCATAATCACTTTGCGTCGCGCGCCAAATACAATGTCCGGCTTTCCCGGAAGCGCGCGATCATGCAATCGGTAGCGATAACCCAAGGCGTGTAAGGCTCGACGTACCTCGCGCTCGGGTGCAGTGTTCTTGCCACCCACGCGCGCCATAAGGCGGCTCCGTTCCTCTGCCGAGATCGTGTCCACAATTGTTCATTTCCCCCCCACGCTTTAGTGTAGGCCAGGGCACGATGAATTGACACTGTACATCGGTACAGTACAATGCTCAGGCGCTTACTTATCAGGTCCTTGAACGTGGCACTGCAATCACTCGAACTTTTTGCCGGCGCTGGCGGCCTCGCCCTCGGCTTTTCCGCGAATGGCGTGCTCCACCGAGCCGTTGTTGAGTGGAATCGTCACGCATGTGAAACCATTCGCCTTAACCGCCGACTCCAAGTCCACCCGATCGCCCATTGGCCGGAGGTGTCGGAACTCGACGTGCGGACGTTTGACTACGATGAATTTCGCGGTATCGATCTAGTCACCGGTGGCCCGCCCTGCCAGCCCTTCTCAATGGGGGGCAAGCACCGCGGCTTTTTGGACGAGCGCGACATGTTTCCCCAGGCCATACGGGCGGTACGCGAAACACGTCCCAAAGCATTCGTGTTTGAGAATGTGCGCGGCCTGACGCGCTCCGCATTTTTCAACTACTTCAATTACATCCAGCTTCAACTGGAATTTCCGTCTTTGCTGGCCAAGCGGGGCGAGGAGTGGCTTGCTCACTTGAAGCGGCTCGAGCAACACAAGACCAAGGGTCGACCGAGCGAATATCACCTGGTAACGCGGCTCGTCAACGCCGCCAACTATGGCGTACCCCAGAAGCGCATGCGGGTGTTCATCGTGGGTTTTCGGGCCGATATGCACCGCCCCTGGACCTTCCCGAGCGAGACGCATAGCGAAGCGGCGCTGCTGCTCGACCAATGGGACTCGGGCGAGTATTGGGACAGGCATAAGGTCGCCAAACGGCACCGTCCGGCGCCACCTGAAGGTATTGCCACCAAATTGGAACGACTGAGAGAGCAAGTGGGCGAAACTCCAAGCATGCCCTGGAGGACTGTTCGGGACGCAATCCATGACCTACCCGACCCGGAGTCGAGCAAGGCCTCGAACAAGCATCAAGCGCACAAATTCCAACCGGGTGCCCGCGCGTACCCAGGCCATACGGGTAGCCCCATGGACGAGCCGGCGAAAGCTCTGAAGGCAGGAGACCACGGCGTCCCCGGTGGAGAGAACATGCTTCGTCGCCACGACGGATCGGTACGATATTTCACCGTACGCGAGTCCGCGCGGATTCAGACTTTTCCGGATGAGTTTGTATTTGAGGGATCCTGGGGCGAAGTCATGCGGCAGTTGGGTAATGCCGTTCCCGTCCGGCTTGCATCCGCGATCGCCGACAGTGTGTGCAGCCAACTACGCGCTGCCTAAGCGCGCAGTAATCTCCTCCCCGTACGGATATGTCTTGTCCGTGCGGTACAACACCATCCCATAACTTAGAATCGCGCCCTTCCAATTCACACCCAATTTGTCGATTGCGGCCTGAAAAAGACTTCGCGCGTCACATGGGACTTGTGTGATATCGATCGTTTCACGCAAGAGATCGGCATCGATGTCGAATCGGAACACATAAGGTAGCTGAGCCTTCATCTGTTCGAAAAGCTTGCCGATCTCGATTGCCCCTTGCACCACCTCAGTCAAGGTAATCGGATACGCTGGTTCAATCGGGAATGCTTGGTCGAACCAACCAGGCTTCGTCGTATCGCGCTCCTTCCCTGGATCCTTTGGGCCAAAGCCTCTCCCGTTCCATAGGTCTGGGTGGCGCTCTTTGAAGATGTTGATGAGAATATTCTCGTTGGCCGCTGTACTCATGCTCTTGCCAAGTAGGAGCGCTTTATATCCAATCTTTGCCTGATCGATACCGCGCCGGCCACGCAGTTTCTCAAGGTGCTGAAACAAACGGGCGCTAACGTTCTCGGCCTTACCTAGGTAAACCGGGGCATCGGCGTAATAGAGCACGTATACGCCCTGGCGTGAACCAACTTTATCCTGAAAATTAGAAAGCTGCCTCAAAGTGCCGGAATTGAGCGCAGTCGATTCCATCCCCTCCAGTTGGTCACTCAGTTGACGTGAGACCGTCGTTAGAAAGTCAAAGGTGTAAGTAGCGTGCATAACGAGCAGGAACAATTGAATCCGCGCTCATCTTGGATGCGTTCGACTGAAAAGGCAACTTTTCAGAGGGCGACCACGCTGCCGCGGTCGACCGAGACCAGGCTGATCGCCTCGGCATTGCCGAGCTGGGCGGCGCGCTGCAGCCAGCGCATGGCCAGCGCCGGATCGGGCGCCATGCCCTCGCCGCCGAGCGCCATCTGGCCGAGCGCCAGCGCGGCCTCGGCCTGACCCTGGGCGGCCGCCAGCTGGTACCAGCGCAGGGCCTGGCGGGCGTCGGGCGAATTGCGCAGCCAGTTCCCCAGCACCAGCGCGGCCTCGGCGTCGCCGTCGCGCGCGGCCAGTTCGTACTGGTGGAAGGCGTCGCGCTGCATGCCTGGGCGGCGCAGCCACAGGCGGCCCAGCTCGCGCCGCGCGGCCGCCACGCCGGCCCCGGCCCAGTGACGCAGACGCAGCTCGGCCGCGTGCTGCTGGCCTTCATTGGCAGCCTGGCTCAAAGCCAGAATCTCGGCCGGCGCGGGCCGCTCGGGCGGGTTCAGATCGCAGGCCCAGATGGCGCCTGCCAGGGCCAGCGCGCCCAGCACGCGCAGCCCAGTCGAAAGAGAAAGCCTGCTCATCATGCATACCTGTCGGGACCGGATGGCCGCATCCTAAGCGCGCCAGATGACAGGACGATGAACTGTGCGACAATGCGCTCTGCTTTTTTTGTCTCGACTGCCTGCCATGCTGGACCAACGAAAACTCCTCGCCGCCATCGGCCTTGTCTGCTTCGGTTTCGTCGCCTTCGCTGTGTATTTGCAGCTGGCCCTGGACATGCTGCCCTGCCCGCTGTGCATCATCCAGCGCTATGCCTTCCTCGGCGCCGGCATCGCCTGCCTGCTGGCGGCGGCCTTCAAGACGCCGCGCGCCGGCCTGCTCGTGGCCGGCCTGTGCATCGCCGGCGGCATCGTCACGGTCGCCAAGCATCTGTGGGTGCTGGCCCATCCGGGCGTCTCGTGCGGGATCGACCCGACCGAGACCTTCCTCAACCGCCTGCCCACGGCCAGCCTGCTGCCCGACGTCTTCCTCGCCAACGGCATCTGCGAACTGGCGACCGAACGCCTGCTGGGCCTGAACGTGCCGACCTGGGCGGCGATCGCCTTTGCCCTGGTCAGCCTGGCGCTGCTGCTGACCTGGCGGCGCGGCCGCCGCTGATGGCGATCGAAGCCGGCGCCACCCTCGGCGCCCTGCAGCGCAGCCTGCCCTTCGACGCACTCGAAAACCGCATCCTGCTCGGACATGCGCTCGGCCTCGGCCGGGTCGCCCTGATCACCCAGAGCGAGCGCACGCTGACCGCCGCCGAGGCCGCGCGCCTGCAGGCCCTGGTGGCGCGCCGCGCGGCCGGCGAGCCGATCGCCTACATCGTCGGCAGCCGCGAATTTTTCGGCCTCGCCTTCAGCGTCACGCCGGACGTGCTGATCCCGCGCCCGGACACCGAACTGCTGGTCGAACTGGCGCTCGCGCGCATCACCCCGGGCCTGCGCGTGCTCGATCTGGGCACCGGCAGCGGCGCCATCATCGTGGCCCTGGCCCATACCCGGCCCGACGCCGACTACAGCGCGCTCGACCGCAGCCCGGCCGCGCTGGCCGTGGCCGCCGCGAATGCAGCGCGCCACCGGGCGCGCGTGCGCTTCCTGCACAGCGACTGGTACAGCGCCGTGGCCGGCGAGCGCTTCGGCCTGATCGTCGCCAACCCGCCGTATATCGCGGCCGCCGACCCGCACCTGAGCCAGGGCGATCTGCGCTTTGAACCGGCGGGCGCGCTGACCGACCAGCAGGACGGCCTGAGCTGCCTGCGCGCCATCATCGACGGCGCCCCCGCCCACCTGCAACCGGACGGCTGGCTGCTGATGGAGCATGGCTACGACCAGGCCGCCGCCGTGCGCGCCCTGCTGGCCGCCAGCGGCCGCTTCGGCGACATCGCCAGCTGGCAGGACCTGGCCGGCATCGAGCGCGTGAGCGGCGCCCGCCTGCTGACCTGAACCTGACTGTTGTGCCAGCGGCACAGGGCGCTGGCGGCCCCGGCCAGATACTGCACAATGGCCGCATGCGCGCCCGCCTCGTCTTTCTGATCCTGTTGCTGCTGTCCGCACCGCTGCTGGCCGCCAGTCCGGCCGAGCAGGCGCGCGCCCTGTTCGAGGCCGACTGGCAGTGGCGCCTGCGCACCCAGCCCGAATTCGCCACCTCGGTCGGCGACCACCGCTACGACGACAAGCTGAGCGACACTAGCCTGGCCGCCAGCCTGGCCGCCGCCGCCCACGACCAGGCCATGCTCGCGCAGGCCCGCGCGATCGAGCGGCGCGCGCTGCCGCTGCAGGAGCAGATCTCGCTCGACCTGTTCATCTACGAAAAAAGCCTGGCCCAGCGCGCCGCCGCCTTCTACCCCTACAACTGGCAGCCGATCACCACCCAGGACGGCCTGCACCTGGACTTCGTGCAGATGGCGGCCCAGATGCCGTTTGCCAGCGAGCGCGACTACCGCAACTACTTCGCCCGCATCCAGGCCCTGCCGCGCTATGTGGACGGCCTGATCGCCCAGCTGCGCGAAGGCCTGCGCAGCGGCTGGACCACGCCCCAGGCCGTGATCAAGGGCGTCCCGGCCCAGCTGCGCCAGCTGCGCAAGGGCATCACCCAGGGACCGCTGGCGACGCCGTTCCGGCGCGTCCCGGCGGGCATTGCCCAGCCGGCGCGCGACCGCATTGCCAGCTTCGGCCCGCAGCTGCTGCAGACGGTGGCGGCGCCGGCCCTGCGCCGGCTCGAGCAGTTCATCGAGCAGGTCTATCTGCCGGCCACGCGCAGCAGCCTGGCCGCCTCGGCCCTGCCGGGCGGCGCCGACTACTACGCACTGCTGGCCGAACAGGCCACCACCACCGCCCTCACCCCGGCCGAGATCCACGCGATCGGCCTGCGCGAAGTGGCGCGCCTGCAGGGCGAGCTGCGCGGCGCCATCGCGCGCACCGGCTTCAGCGGCAGCTACAGCGAGTTCGTGCGCTATGTGACGAGCGACCCGCGCTTCTTCTTCACCGATCCCGAGGCCCTGCTGGCCGCCTACCGCAGCATCATCGCGCGCGCCAGCCAGCGCCTGCCGCAGCTGTTCTGGCGCCTGCCGCAGGAGGCGGTCGAGGTGCGCCCGATCCAGTATCCGGGCGCCGAAGAGCAGAGCGCCGCCTTCTACGAAGCCGGGATCGGCGGCGATCCGGGCGCCTTCGTGGTCAACACCACGCGCCTGCACACGCGCGCCAAATGGGAGATGGAGACCCTGGCCCTGCACGAAGCCGTGCCCGGCCACCACACCCAGGTGGCGCGCGCGCACGAGCTGAGCGAGCTGCCGCCGTTTCGCCGCCACGGCTGGTATGTGGCCTTCGGCGAAGGCTGGGCCCTGTATGCCGAGGGCCTCGGCTACGAGCTGGGCCTGTTCAGCGATCCGTATGCCGACTTCGGCCACCTCAATGACGAGCTGCTGCGCGCCGTGCGCCTGGTGGTCGACACCGGCATCCATGCGTTCGGCTGGAGCCGCCAGCAGGCGCTCGACTACATGAACGCCAACAGCGCCAATCCGCCCGGCGACAACGAGGTCGAGGTCGACCGCTACATCGGCTGGCCGGGCCAGGCGCTCGGCTACAAGATCGGCCAGATGAAGATTCTGGAACTGCGCCAGCGCGCCCAGAGCGTGCTCGGCGCGCGCTTCGATCTGCGCCGCTTCCACAATGCCGTGATCGACAACGGGCCACTCCCGCTGGGCGTCCTCGAGCAGCAGATCGAACGCTGGATTACGCAGCAAAATCAATAACTTGTCAGGAAAATCAAGCTGTCACGACGCTGTCGTCAATTTTGAGTTACCCTGCACGACTGATTGACGCGCGGCCCGCCCAGGCACGCGCTGCCCGATGAAAGGAAGCATCTTGTCCGAACAACTGACCCGCCGCCTGGCCCTCCTCGGTGAGGATGACCATCATGCCCTGCTGGGCCAGGGGCTGCGTGGCATCGAGCGCGAGACCCTGCGCGTCGATGGCGCCGGCCAGCTCGCGCGTACGCCCCACCCGGCGGCGCTGGGGTCTGCCCTGACCCATCCGCAGATCACCACCGACTACGCCGAGGCCCTGCTTGAATTCATCACCCCGGCCGAACACGATATCGCCACCACCCTGCAGCGCCTCGACACCATCCACCGCTTCGCCGCCCAGCAGCTCGGCAGCGAGATGTTCTGGAGCGAGTCCATGCCCTGCGAACTGCCGGGCGAGGCCGAGATCGAGATCGCCTGGTATGGCAAGAGCCATATCGGCATGCTCAAGCACGTGTACCGGCGCGGCCTGGCTCTGCGCTACGGCAAGGCCATGCAATGCATCGCCGGCGTGCACTACAACTATTCGCTGGCCGAGGGCCTGTGGCCGCTGCTGGCGGCCGACGAAGGCAAGCAGGCCATGCCGCGCCTGGCCTACCAGTCCGAGGCCTACTTCGGCCTGATCCGCAATTTCCGCCGCCACAGCTGGCTGCTCATGTATCTGTTCGGCGCCTCGCCGGCCCTGGCCACCAGCTTCCTGCGCGGGCGCGAACACCAGCTCGAGCGCCTGTCGGACGACACCCTGTATCTGCCGTATGCGACCAGCCTGCGCATGAGCGACCTCGGCTACCAGAACAATGCCCAGGCCGGCCTGCGCCCGCACGAAAACTGCCTCGACAGCTATGTGACGACCCTGACCGACGCCGTCAAGCGCCCCTACCAGGCCTATGATGCGCTGGGCGTGAAACGCGATGGCGAGTGGATCCAGCTGAACACGAACGTGCTGCAGATCGAGAACGAGTACTACGCCACGATCCGCCCCAAGCGCGTGATCAAGACCGGCGAGCGCCCGGTGCAGGCCCTGTGCCGGCGCGGCGTGCAGTATGTCGAAGTGCGCTGCATGGACGTCGATCCCTTCGAGCCGGTCGGCATCGCGCTCGAAACGGGGCGCTTCCTCGACACCTTCCTGCTCTACTGCGCGCTCGAAGCCAGTCCCAAGATCGCGCCCTTCGAAAGCGATATCTACTCGCAGAACTTCGCGCGCGCCGTGAAGGAAGGGCGCAAGCCGGGCCTGACTCTGCAGCGCGGCAATGAGCAGGTCGAACTGCGCGTCTGGGGCGCCGAACTGATCGAGCGGCTGCGCCCGGTCGCCGCCCTGCTCGACCAGGACCTCGGCAGCAGCGCCCATGCCGACGCGCTCGAACAGCAGCTGGCCAAGATCGAGCACCCGGACCGCACGCCCTCAGCGCGCGTGCTGGGCGCGCTCGCCACGCATGGCGGCTCCTTCCCCGCCTTCGGCCTGGCCCAGAGCCGCCTGCACGCGGCCCATTTCCGCGACGGCGCCCTGCTGCCCATGGAGCAGGCGGTGTTCGAAGACATGGCGCGCGCGTCGCTGGCCGAACAGGCGGCGATCGAGGCGGCCGACAGCGGTAGTTTCGATGACTTCGTGGCGGCGTACAATAACAGCACCCTGTGCTGCGAATGACGCCATGCTCACGTTCTTCAACGAACACCACGTCCACCACCACGCCCGCTACGAAATCTTCCGCGGGGACATCGTTCCCGCCTTCGAGAAGCCCGAGCGCCTCGCCGCCGTCGCCGCCGAGTTCGAGCGGCGCGGCCTGGGCCGCATCGTCACGCCGCATGGCGTGCCGCTGATGACGCTCGAGCGCGTGCACCGCCCGCATTACCTGGCCTTTCTGCGCAATGCCTGGAGCGAGTGGATCGCGCTCGACCCGGCCAATGCCGAGAAGGAGGCCTTCCCCGCCGTCTGGCCCGTGCATGGCCTGCGGCGCGATGTCGAGCCGGCCAATTTCTGCGCCCGCCTCGGCCTGTATTCGATGGACAGCGGCACCCCGCTGACGGCCGGCACCTGGATGGCCGCCAAGAGCGGGGCCGACTGCGCCGTCAACGCCGCCCATGCGCTGCGCCTGGGCGAGCGCGCCACCTTCGCGCTGACGCGTCCGCCCGGCCACCACGCGGGGGCCGATTATTTCGGCGGCTACTGCTTCCTGAATAACGCGGCGCTGGCGGCCCAGCATCTGCTCGACGATGGCGCCACGCGCGTGGCCATCCTCGATATCGACTACCACCACGGCAACGGCACCCAGCAGATCTTCTACCAGCGCGAGGACGTGCTGTTCGTCTCGATCCATGCCGATCCGCGTTTCGAATACCCGTTCTTCCTCGGCCACGCCGACGAAACGGGCGAAGGCGCGGGCGCAGGCTACAACCTGAATCTGCCGCTGCCCTTCGGCAGCACGGCGGCCCAGTGGTTCGCCGCGCTCGAAACGGCCTGCCTGAAAATCGCCGCCTACGGCCCCGAATACCTGGTCGTCTCGCTCGGCGTCGACACCTTCGCCGGCGATCCGCTGTCGCACTTCCAGCTGCACAGCGCCGACTTCCTGCGCATCGGCGAGCGCCTGGCCGCGCTCGGCCTGCCGACCGCCTTCGTGTTCGAGGGCGGCTATGCGGTGGCCGAACTGGGCACCAATGTCGTCAACGTTCTGGAAGGTTTCGAAACCGCTGTATGAGTCCCCTGCACTGGCAATTCACCCATTTCCGCGATCTGTCCGTCGAGCAGCTGTACGCCATGCTCAAGGCGCGCCAGGACGTGTTCATCCTCGAGCAGACCTGCCTGTGGGCCGACCTCGATGACAAGGACCAGGACGCGCACCACCTGCTCGGCTGGCGCGACGGCCGTTTCGCCGCCTGTGTGCGCGTGCTGGCGCCGGGCGTCGCCTATCCCGAAGAAGCCTCGATCGGGCGCGTGCTGACCACCCGCGCCGAGCGCGGCACGGGGGCCGGGCGCGCCCTGATGCACGAGGCGATCCGCCATACGACCGCCCTGTATCCACAGCAGCGCATCCGCATCGGCGCCCAACAGTATCTGGAAAAGTTCTACCAGAGCTTCGGCTTCGCGACGGTCAGCGATCCCTACGAGGAAGATGGGATCATGCACGTCGAAATGTTGCGATAAAATTCAGGCTTTTCGGAGACTCCCATGCTTTTCGGCGGCATTGGCCTGCACGTGCTGGTGGCCATCTTCTTTGCGATCCATGTGATCCGCAGCGGCCAGCAGCTGTACTGGCTGTTCATTCTGTTCTCCTTCCCGCTGCTCGGTAGCCTGGTCTACTTCTTCGCCATCTACCTGCCCGAGACGCGCCTGCCGCATGGCGCGCGCAAGGCCATGGCCGCGGCCGGCCGCGCGCTCGATCCGGGGCGCGATCTGCGCGAGGCGCGCGCCGCCTACGATTTCACGCCGACGGCCCAGAACCAGATGCGCCTGGCCGCCGCGCTGCTGGCCGCCGGCCAGGCCGAGGAAGCGGCGCGCACCTATGACGCCTGCCTGCAGGGGCCGTTCGCGAACGACCTCGACATCCGCTTGGGCGCCGCGCGCGCCCATGCGGCCAGCGGCCACACCGAGGCCGCCATCGAGCACGCGCTGGCGATCCGCGCGCGCGACGCCCGCTTCCAGCAGGAGGCCGTGGCTCTGCTGCTGGGCAAAGCCTATGCGCGCGCCGGCCGCCAGGACGAGGCGCGCGCCGAGTTCCTGTTCGCCAGCGGCCTGACGCGCAGCTTCGAGAGCCGCGCCGAACTGGTGATCTGGGCCGCCGCCCACGGCGAGCCGGCGCTGGCGCGCCAGCATCTGCCCGAGCTCGAGAAAGAAATGCAGCACTGGAACAGCTTCACGCGCCAGCTCCAGGCCGAGCTGGTCAAACGCCTGCAGACCGCCAGCGCCAGCCTCAAGGGCCAGGCATGAGCGCCCTGGTGTCCTGGAGCGGGGGCAAGGATTCCTGCCTGGCCCTGTGGCGCGCGCGCCAGGCCGGCACCGAGCTGGCCCTGCTGGTCACGGCCATGGACGAGGACGGCCAGCGCTCGCGCTCGCACGGGGTGCCACCGCATCTGCTCGAGGCCCAGGCGGCCGCGCTCGGCCTGCCGCTGCAGTTCTACCCGACCAGCTGGCAGACCTATGAGGCGCGTTTCATCGCCCTGCTGCAGGCAGCGCGCGCACGCGGCATCGACGAAGCCGTGTTCGGCGACATCGACCTGCAGCCGCACCGCGACTGGGAGGAGAAAGTCTGCGCGGCCGCCGGTCTGCGCGCCAGCCTGCCGCTATGGGGCGCGGCGCGGCGCGACTTGGTCGACGCGTTTCTGGCGGCGGGCTTTCGCGCCATCGTCGTCTGTGTGAACGGGAATTATCTGGGGCCGGAATGGTGCGGGCGCGACTTCGATGCGCGCTTTCTGGCCGAGCTGCCGGACGGCGTCGATGCCTGCGGCGAGAATGGCGAGTTCCATACCTTCGTGGTCGATGGACCCGCCTTCAGCGCCCCGGTGGCCGTGCAGCGCGGGGCGGTGGAGACCTATGTGGCGCCGCCTGAGTTCGGCGGCACCACCTACTACTTTCAGCGTCTGGCTTAACGCACCGACAGCAGTTCGATTTCGAACACCAGGGCCGAGTTGCCCGGGATCGTGGGCGGATTGCCGTTGGCGCCGTAGGCCAGCGAGGCCGGAATCACCAGCGTGCGCTTGCCGCCGGTCTTCATGCCGACCAGACCCTGATCCCAACCCTTGATGACCTGGCCCGCGCCCAGCGTGACCTGGATCGGCGCCTTGCCGGCATTGCTGTCGAACTGGGTGCCCTTGTTGCCGCTCGCCGTCGAGCTCCACAGCCAGCCCGTGTAATTGGCCGTGATCACGGAACCGGTCTGGGCCGCATTGCCGGTGCCGACCACGGTATCGGTGATCTGCAGCGCGGTCGGCTGGTTCGGCTCGGTCGAGACGAAGTTGTTCTTGGTACCGCCGCCGCCGCAGGCGGTCAGGCTCAGCAGGCCAACGAAGGCAGCAATGACGGGCAGGGAAATGAGTTTCATGGGGATCGCAAGCAGATACGGAAAGCGGGAAGTGTAGCAGGTCGGACCGCGGACGATCCGATCTGCTTTGTGATCAAGATGTAAGCAATTGTCTCGGCCTCAGATTTCGACCTGGGTGCCCAGCTCGATCACCCGGTTGGTCGGAATCTGGTAGTAGTCGGCCGCGCCGCGCGCATTGCGGCTCATCGCCACATACAGGCGTTCGCGCCACGGCGCCATGCCGCCTTCGGGCGCCGACACCACGGTCTGGCGCGCGATGAAGAAGGAGGTTTCCATCATCTCGAACTTCAGGCCGAGCGGCGCGCACAGGGCCAGCGCGCCCGGAATATCGGGCTCGTCCTTGAAGCCATACTCGACGTGCAGCTGGTAGCACTCGTGGCCCAGGGCCGCCACCCGCACCCGCTGCTCGTTCGGCACATAGGGCTCGTCGTGGATGTGCACGGTGAGGAAGACGACGCGCTCGTGCAGCACCTTGTTGTGCGACAGATTGTGCAGCAGGGCATGCGGCACGCCGTCGGTCTCGCCGCGCAGGAAGATCGCGGTGCCGTACACGCGCACAGGCGGGGCCACGAACAGGGAGTCGAGGAACTCCTCGAGCGGAATCGCGTGCTTGAGCAGGTTCTGCCCGACCAGATAGCGGCCGCGCTTCCAGGTCAGCATGATCGTGAACAGGATCGAACCAGCCAGCAGCGGGAACCAGCCGCCGTGCAGGAATTTCAGGCTGGTGGCGCCGAACAGGCTGAGGTCGATCAGGATGAAGAAGCCGGTGGCGCCGAAGCACAGGGCCAGCGGCAGCTGCCAGCCATAGCGGATCACGAAGAAGGTCAGCGTGGTGGTGGCCAGCATGGTGGCGGTGACGGCGATGCCGTAGGCGGCCGCCAGGTTCTCGGAGGAACCGAAGCTGACCACGGCGATCAGGACGATGACCAGCTGCAGCCAGTTCACGGCCGGCATGTAGATCTGGCCGATCTCGCTGGCCGAGGTGTGCAGCACGCGCATGCGCGGCAGGAAGCCGAGCGCGATGGCCTGCTTGGTCATCGAGAAGGTGCCCGAGATCGTCGCCTGCGAGGCGATCACCGTGGCCATGGTCGACAGCACCACCAGCGGCAGCACGCTCCACGGGCCGAGCTGCTGGAAGAAGGGGTTTTCGATGGCCTTCGGATTGGTCAGCAGCAAGGCGCCCTGGCCCAGGTAGTTCAGCGCCAGCGAGGGGAAGACGATGGCGAACCAGGCCAGGCGGATCGGACGCTTGCCGAAGTGGCCCATGTCGGCATACAGGGCCTCGACTCCGGTGAAAGCCAGCACCACGGCGCCGAGCGAGAGGAAGGCCGCGCCCGGATGGCCGGCGATGAAGTTCAGCGCGTACAGCGGGTTGAAGGCGTTCAGCACGCCCGGATAGCGGACGATGTTGACCAGGCCCATGATGGCCAGGGCGGCGAACCACAGCACCATGATCGGGCCGAACCATTTGCCGATGCCGGCCGTGCCGCGGCTTTGCATCGCGTACAGCGCGACCAGCACGATGATCGTCAGCGGCACCACATAATGGGCCATGCCCGGCGCCGCGACCTCGACACCTTCAATCGCCGACAGCACCGAAATGGCGGGGGTGATCACCGACTCGCCGCAGAACAGGGTGGCGCCGAACACGCCGATCATCATCAGCAGCGGCTGCCAGCGCGAATTCTTCGGCACCGAGGACAGGGCCAGGGCCGTCAGGGCCATGATCCCGCCTTCGCCGCGGTTGTCGGCGCGCAGCACCAGGGTCACATACTTGAGCGAGACGATGATCGTCAGGCCCCACAGGATCATCGAGACGATGCCCAGCAGATTGCCCTCGCTCAGCTGCAAGCCGTGGGTCGGGTCAAAAATGGTTTTGAGCGTGTAAAGCGGGCTGGTACCGATGTCGCCATAGACGATACCGATCGCAGCCAGGGTCAGGGCCGACAGGCTGCTTTTGTTGTGCTGCGAACTCACAGTTGCACCATATTTGTTTTTTGGTGCGTCGCACAATAGGCGATGCACATGTAAAAAGCAAGCAATGCGTGTCAATTGACAACACGTCGGCCTAGCATACCATTCCGTATCGCGAAATGCTGTTGCTTGTATGCACCGATCCGGGGCTTAGCGGATAATTGTCGTTTTGATTCTCACCTCACCGCGAGCCCACCATGCGCACTGGCGTCCTGTACGGCGGCCTGGCCTTCGTCATCTGGGGACTGTTCCCCCTGTATTTTCACCTGATCGCCGAGGTTCCGGCCCTGCAGATCCTGGCCCACCGCGTGCTGTGGTGCCTGCTGTTCCTGGCCGGCGTGCTGGCCGTGCGCCGCCAATGGGCCTGGCTGCCCGGCGTGCTGGCGCGCCCGCGCGTGCTGGCCAATTGCGCCGGCAGCGCCCTGCTGCTGGCGGCCAACTGGTTCATCTACATCTGGGCCATCAATAATGGCCATGTGCTCGATGCCAGCCTCGGCTATTTCATCAATCCGCTCGTCAATGTGCTGCTTGGCTATGTGCTGCTGCACGAGCGCATGCGCCCGGCCCAATGGGCCGCCGTGGGCCTAGCCGCAGCCGGCGTGCTGTGGCTGGCCATCCAGGCCGGCCACATGCCCTGGATCGCCCTGGCTCTGGCGCTGAGCTTCGGCTTTTACGGTCTGATGCGTAAAACGGCGGCGCTCGGCGCCCTCGAAGGTCTGACCATCGAAACCCTGGCCTTGTTCCCGCTCGCGGCCGGCTATCTGCTGTGGCAATCGGCGGCCGGCACGAATGTGTTCGCCAATGCCGACTGGGGCCTGACGCGCTGGGTGCTGATCGGCGCCGGCCCCGTCACGGCCGTACCCCTGCTGCTGTTCGCGGCCGGCGCGCGGCGCATTCCGCTCTCGCTGCTGGGTCTGCTGCAATATGTGGCCCCGACCATGGTCTTCCTGACCGGCACCCTGTTGTTCCACGAGCCCTTCTCGTCCGAGCGCCTGGTCGGCTTCCTGGTCATCTGGGCCGCCCTGGCCTTGTATGCGGGCGAGGGACTGTGGCGGCGGCGCGCCTGACACCGTTCTGTTTCAGGGGCTTTTCGCGTATGCTGATGCCCTTTGCATCACGAGAGAACTTGTAAACCATGGCCAATTACGTCTACACCATGAACCGGGTGGGCAAAATCGTCCCGCCCAAGCGCCAGATTCTGAAGGACATTTCCCTGTCCTTCTTCCCGGGCGCCAAGATCGGCGTGCTGGGCCTGAATGGCTCGGGCAAGTCGACCCTGCTGAAAATCATGGCCGGCATCGACACCGACATCCAGGGCGAAGCGCGCCCCATGCCGAATCTGAACATCGGCTACCTGCCGCAGGAGCCCCAGCTCGATCCGGAAATGACGGTGCGCCAGGCGGTCGAATCGGGCCTGGGCGAAGCCTTCGCGGCCCAGGCCAAGCTGGACGCCGTCTACGCCGCCTATGCCGAGCCGGACGCCGACTTCGACGCCCTCGCCGCAGAGCAGGCGCGGCTGGAAGCGATCATCGCCGCCTCCGATGGCGGCAACCTGAATCTGCAGCTGGAAATGGCGGCCGACGCGCTGCGCCTGCCGCCCTGGGACCAGAAGATCGGCGTGCTGTCGGGCGGTGAAAAACGCCGCGTGGCCCTGTGCCGCCTGCTGCTGTCCAAGCCCGACATGCTGCTGCTCGACGAGCCGACCAACCACCTGGACGCCGAATCGGTCGACTGGCTCGAACAATTCCTGCTGCGCTTCCCCGGCACCGTGGTGGCGATTACCCACGACCGCTACTTCCTCGACAATGCGGCCGAATGGATTCTCGAACTCGACCGCGGCCACGGCATTCCGTGGAAAGGCAACTACTCGTCCTGGCTCGATCAGAAATCGGCCCGCCTGAAGCAGGAAGAAGCGAACGAGTCGGCACGCCAGAAAGCCCTGGCCAAGGAACTCGAATGGGCGCGCCAGAATCCGAAAGGCCGCCAGGCCAAGTCGAAGGCGCGTCTGGCCCGCTTCAATGAGCTCAGCGAATACGAATACCAGAAGCGCAACGAGACCCAGGAGATCTTCATTCCCGTGGCCGAGCGCCTGGGCAATGAGGTGATCGAGTTCAAGAACGTCTCCAAGGCCTTCGGCGACCGCCTGCTGATCGACAATCTGTCCTTCCAGATTCCGGCCGGCGCCATCGTCGGCATCATCGGTCCCAACGGCGCCGGTAAGTCGACGCTGTTCAAGATGATCACCGGCAAAGAGCAGCCCGACAGCGGCGAAGTCGTGATCGGCAAGACGGCCAAGGTCTCGATGGTCGACCAGAGCCGCGACAATCTCAGCGACAACAAGACCGTGTTCGAGGACGTCACCGGTGGCGCCGACACCCTGAGCGTGGGCCGCTTCGAGATGCCCTCGCGCGCCTATCTGGGCCGCTTCAACTTCAAGGGCGCGGACCAGCAGAAGCCGGTCGGCACCCTGTCCGGCGGTGAGCGCGGGCGTCTGCACCTGGCCAAGACCCTGCTCAAGGGCGGCAATGTGCTGCTGCTGGACGAACCGTCCAACGACCTCGACGTGGAAACCCTGCGCGCGCTGGAAGATGCGCTGCTCGAGTTTGCCGGCAGCGTGATGGTGATCTCGCACGACCGCTGGTTCCTCGACCGCATCGCGACCCACATCCTGGCCTTCGAAGGCAATTCCCAGGTGGTTTTCTTCGACGGCAACTACCAGGAATACGAAGCCGACAAGAAGAAACGTCTGGGCGAGGAAGGGGCCAAGCCCAAGCGCATCCGCTACAAGCCGATTACCCGCTAATCCGAACGGCGAAAAAACCCGCCATTTCGTCAATAATCTTGCCAAAAAATTGCCAACACCATTGGCATATTGAGGAGCCGAAATGGCGGGACTTCCCAAGAACACCAGCAACGTCTAATACAAGAATCGCATGCGGCAGGCGGCGGGTGTAATGACCCAGCGTTTCCTGCTCAGGTTATGCCGCTAATTTGAATGCCTCAGCGGGTGTTTTCATGCCCAGCGCCTGGTGAGGTCGCTGATTGTTGTAGAACCCGATCCAATCGCCGATGACCCGGCTAGCGTGCTGGAGGCTTTCAAATCGATGGCGATGCAC
>NZ_JAKLTS010000001.1 GCF_022012445.1 Massilia sp. TS11 | reverse complement strand
CTTAGCGGAAAAGACGGATCAGAACTTGTAGTTCAGACCCAGCATGAAGGAACGGCCGGTGTGCACGTACAGCAGAGTGTCGTTGCGCTGGGTGTCCTTGCTGTAGCGTAGCGGCTGGTCGGTCAGGTTCTGGCCCTCGAAGGACAGGCGCAGGCTCGGCGTGATGTTGTAGGACACGCTGAAGTCGATATTCGTCGACGCGTCCGCCATCGTGTAGTCACTGCCCTGCACATTGCCCAGCACCTCGCGGATGTAGGACGAACGGTGGGCCGCCGACACGCGCGCGCTGAACTTCGGATCTTCGTAGTACAGCGTGAGATTGTAGGCGTTGGGCGACAGGCCGACGAAATTGGCCTTCTCGGTCAGCAGCTCGTTGGCCGGCGTGTTCGGATTGTCCACCCGCGTGATGTAGGTGATCTGCGACTTCACGTGGGTGTAGTTGACGAGCGCACCGAAGTTCTTGCCAATGCCCGGCAGGAAATTGAACGGGGCATTCAGATTGAACTCGAAACCGTCGAGCGGACCACCCTTGGTGTTGACCATGCGGCTCACGGCCACATCGGTCGTCGGCAGCACCTGGCAGGCCGGCGTACCGCCCGTGATCGAACAGCCGCTCGAGGTCAGGAACTCGTTGGGCAAGCCCAGGCTCGCGTAGCTGGCACGCTCATTGACGCGCTGGATATAGGTCTTGATGTCTTTGTGGAAGACACCGAAGGACACCATCGCGTTCTTGTCGTAGTACCACTCGGCCTGCAGGTCATAGGTATTGGCGCGGATCGGATCGAGCTCCGGATTGCCGATCGTGACCGACTGGCCGGCGATCGACACCGTGGCCGCCGGGGCCAGATCCACGTACTCGGGGCGCGACAGCGTCTTGCCCGCCGAGAAGCGCAGCATCACATCCTTGGGCAGCGCGGCCGTCAGATTCACGGCCGGCAGCCAGTCGCGGTACTTGTGCTCGACCACGCGCGGCTTGAGCACCCCGGCCACATTGATCAGCTGTTGCGAAGTCGTCGTGGTGTCGGCGCCGCGCACACCGGCATTGCCGCGCAGCGCGATGCCGGCGATCTCGTACTTGAAGTCGCCCATCAGATACAGGGCATTGATCTTCTCGTCGACCGAGCGCTTGATCTGCGACGCCATGTCGTAGGGCGACAGCGCCACTTGCGCGCAATGGCATTCGATGTTGTAGACGGCCAGGAACTTGTTCAGATCAATCGCGCTCCAGCTGGTCGGCACGCCGCTGCCGCCGAGGCCATCGCCAAAGCCCGTGATCTGGCGCGTCAGGCTCGACAGGCTGGTGCCGGCCGGCAGGGCCTGGGTCGGAATGCCGCCCGAGCTCGCCTCATAGTTGAACCAGCTGTTCTTGCGCGCCGACAGGCCAGCCTTGAACGTCAAGTTGTCGTTCAGCTCGTAGCTGCCATTGAGCGCATTGGTCTGCAGCCGGTTCGAGGTCAGCAGGTAGCGGCCGACGAAGTTGCCGTGCACGGTGCCATTCGCGTCCTGCGGGCCGAAGCTGAAGTTATTCGGATTGGCCACGTCGATGCCGAAATTCAGCGACGGCACATTGCGGTTGTTGCGGAAGTCCCAGCTGAAGCCGTTCGCGTTCGGCGAGTCGATCTGCACGGTCGCGCGTTGCGGTTCCTTCAGACGCGAATCCGAGATGCCGCTCATGAAGTCGACTTTCAGACGCTCGCTGAAGTCCTTGCGGCCCGAGACCACGGCCTGTTTGAACAGGGTCGAGTAGACGTCGAGCAGGCCTTCCGAGCGGATATCGACGGCGTTGAATTTGCCGTAATCCCAGCTGCCGTTCGAATTGAAGTGGGCGTCGACAATCGAGGTCTGCGGCTTGCCGTTCTGCCCCATGTCGCGGCCGAAGGAAATGGCCGAGATGTAGTTGTCGTAGCGGTAGTTCGAGAACTTACCGCCCATCAGGTCCAGATTCAGTTCGCTCGTATTGTCCGGGCGCCACTGGAAGGAGCTGGTCAGGCCGCTGCGTTCATAATCGGTCTGGGAACGGCGATAGCGCGGGATACGCGGATGGAAAGCACCCGAGCCCGGCACTGCCGTGGTCAGGGTGCCGCCGAAATCATCGGTGCGGCCGACCACCGCGTTATACGCCGTCGCGTCCGACAGGCGCGGGGCGCCCACGCCGCAGTTGAGCGCATCGATGCCTTTCACCGCGCTATTGCCCGGGGCCTGGGGGCTCACGCCGAGCGGCGAGCAGAAGCCATTGTTGACATTGGCCGAGACCAGATCGACGGCCTCATAGCCCTCCTCCACCGCCGTACGGCGCGAGTGGGCGAGCGACACCAGGGCGCCGATCTTGCCGAAGGCCGTCTCCCAGCGGTTCGAGGCCAGGGCCGACAGGCGCGGCTGGGTCTTGCCCGACAGCGAGTTGTAGAACTCCTGGCCGCCGATACTGAAGGTGCGGCCCTTGAAGTCGAACGGACGGGCCGTGCGCAGATCGACGGTGGCGCCGAGCGAACCTTCTTCGACCGCCGCTTCGGAGGTCTTGCGCACCTCGAGGCTGTTGAACAGTTCGGAGGCGAAGACCGAGAAGTCAAACGCGCGGCTGCGGTTGGTCGAGCCATTGATGTCCGAGGCGCCGGTCGCGGTCACCGCCTCGATGCCATTGATACGCACCCGCGTAAAGCCCGCATTCAGGCCGCGCACGGTGATCTGCTTGCCTTCGCCGCCGTCGCCGCGGGCGAGTGAGACGCCGGGCACGCGCTGCAGCGATTCGGCCAGATTGGCGTCGGGGAATTTGGCGATGTCTTCCGCCTTGATCACGTCGACAATGCCGTCGGCGTTCTTCTTGGTATTGAGTGCGTTGTTCAGACTGGCGCGAAAGCCCGTCACGATCACGGTATTGTCTTCAGGCTGAGGCACTTGCTGCGCCTGCGCCTGCAGGGCGCCGAGCATGGCGAGCACGCCCAGTTGTACTTGAGTAAGCCGCATTGCGGATCTCTCCTTATGGATGTTGAAAGTGCGCTGTCCCTCTGGCGCCAGGCAAAACGCGGCCCCGACGACGCGCAAGGCGTATCGCACACAGGAGCAGAGGGGGCAGAACGGCGGCGCGGCAGGCGTGCCGGCGCACCGGTGGGTGTCGCCAGCCAGAAGTCCGAAGCGGGTAGTCGGACCGGGTGTGCGCCGGCAAAGTGCCGAACATGAAACAGCGTGTCCATACTAACTGTCGGACATCCCGCGCATACCGGCGCGCGGGAAAAAATCAGCGGCCTGAGCATCGGCGTGCGGCGCGCACAACACCACCGCCGCAAACGCTCAATCCCCTGAGCAAAAATGGGGTCAGACCCCATTTTTCCGCTGGGGATCTTAGTCGGCGCGCAGGGCGATGCGGGTGGGCGCGTCGCGCTCGGCGCTGAGCTGCCCGTCGCGCTCCTGCAGCTCGACCACCTGGATGCTGCTGCGCCGCTGCGCATAGCTGAGCATCGGGCTCTTGTCCTTGTGCTCGGGATGGGTGAAGTAGAACAGCCAGGCGCGCTCGCCGACGACGACCACATCGGCATGTCCGCCTTTGACCTGATCATCGGCGCTCTTGCCCGGCTCGGCCAGCAGATTGCCCGGCTGACGCTGCCAGTGCAGGCCATCGTCCGAACGGTAGACGGCCAGGCCCGCCCAGACATCGGTGATCATCCACCAGGCCTGCTTCCAGCGGAAGACTTTGGGGCCTTCGCCGCCTTGGTCGCCCACGGCCCTGCCGCGGTCGTTCCAGTGCACGAGGTCGGGACTGTCGGCATACCAGATCGACTTCTTGTCCTCCTCGTTGTTGTAGAACATGCGCCAGCCGCCCTCGGGCAAACGCACGAGACTGGCGTCGATGGCGCGCTGGGTCGGCAGAGGAATCGCCTGCGCGTCTTCCCAGCGCTGCAGATTGCGGCTGCGCAGGTGGACCATGTGGCGCGGGTGCTTCCAGTCGCTGAAGATGCCGGGCACCACGGTCAGGAACATATGCCAGTTACCTTGCTCGTCGCGCACGACGTCGGGCGCCCACAGCGTCGCCTGATCGCCGCCCAGCTCGGGCGGGATCTCGATATCGGCCACGCCAAGATGGGTCCAGTGCGCGCCGCCATCGCGCGACTCGGCCATGCCGATCTGGGTGCCATGCACCCAGCTGACGCCGTCCGGCGCATAGGCATTGGCGCGCCGGTTGGTGTAGAACATCACCCAGCGGTCGGGGCCTGCATGGACGACGACCGGATCGGCCGCGCCATCGAAAATCGGGTCGCGGAACAGGGGCTTGGCGGCGATCTGGCCACGGTCGGCGACCGGCTCGCCGAATACCGGCAACCCGGCCGCATCCCAATCGATGCGCTGGGCGCGCGTGTGGCGGTTCGGGTCCTTCAGCGGGTCGCCCTGGATGTCGCGGTAGTCGCGCGCATGGTAGACGAGGATGTCGGTCTTGCCGTCCGGCGTGGTGGTGAAGCTATTGTGGCCCGGCCCGTACTGGCCGTGTGCCGGCGAGCTCTTGAACACCGGCACCGGCGATTTTTTCCACGCGCGTGGATCGAGCAGATCGGCCTCGGCATCGGCCGTCAGCAGGCCCATCGCATAGTTCGCATCGGTCGCGCTGGCCGAGTAGCTGAGAAACACCTTGCCATGGCGGATCAGCACGGCCGGCCCCTCGTTGACGGCGAACTTGACGCGCTCCCAGTCATACTCGGGTTTGGTCAGCAGCACGGCGGGCCCGGCCAGCAGCGTCGGGCTGCGCATCGGCGCGATGTAGATATTTGTGCCCTGCCCTTCCTCGGGCGTGCGGCCGCGTTGGACCCAGACAAAATAGCGCCGCCCCTTGTGGTTGAAGGTGGTGGCGTCGAGCGCAAAGCTTTCCCAGCCGATCCGCACCTGGCCCAGCTCTTTCCAGTCACCCTGCAGCGGATCGGGCGACGCGTTCTCCAGCACATAAGGGCGGATTTCCCAGTGCGCGTCGGCGCGGCCCGCCGTGAAATAGATGTACCACTTGCCATCGATGCGGTGCAGCTCGGGCGCCCAGATGTGGTAGCTCATCGGCCCGCTGTCGTGCTTGCGCCAGACCACCTTGGCCGGCGCCTGTCCGAGCTGATTCAGGTCGGAAGCGCGGCGCAGTTCGATGCGGTCGTACTCGGGCACGGTGGCCGTGAAGTAGTACTGGTGGTCGGTATGCAGGAGGACGTGCGGATCGGCCCGCTGGCGCACGAGCGGATTGTCGAACTCCACCGCCGCAGCGGCATGGGACAGGCAGCACAGCAGCAGCATCAGCCAATGCCGCGCGTGGCGGCCAGACTCCGAGAAGAACACAGCAAACGGCTTGGCGGCGGACATCCCCACTCCTCGCATGACAATCGGAGCGGGCAGTCTAGTCAGCGGCGCCAGGCCTGACTAATGACTTTTTTCGGCGCAGCGATACGAAAACCGTATGCGCCTAGGCGAACACATAACGCGTCTGGCTGCGGTAGACGGCACCCGGACGCAGGATGCAGGACGGGAAATCCGGCCGGTTCGGCGAATCCGGGAAGAACTGCGGTTCCAGACACAGACCGCTGTGGGCGCCAAAGACCCGCCCCTTGCCCCGTAGACTGCCATCGAGCTGCTGACCGCTGTAGAACTGAATGCCCGGCGCGCTCGTGTGCAAGGTCAGGCTGCGCCCGCTGAGCGGATCGCACAGGCGCACCGCAGCCTCCGGCAGCAGCACAAAATTGTGGTCGTAGCCGCCGGCGCGCGCGAGCTGCGCATCGTCGGCCGCGATGCGCTCCCCGATCGCATGGGCATGGCGGAAATCAAACGGCGAGCCCGCCACCGGCATGCTGGCATGCAGGGGAATCAGACCGGCGTCGATTGGCGTCAGCACCTCGGCCGGCAGGCACAAGGTGTGCGCGAGGATGTCGCCGCTGCCGGCCAGGTTGAAGTAAGTGTGCTGCGTCAGATTGCAGGGCGTGGCCCGGTCCGTCACGGCCTCGTACTGTACGAGCAGGCTGTCGGCCGCATCGAGCGCGTAATGCACGCGCACGCGCAGATTGCCGGGATAAGCTTCCTCGCCATCGGCGCTGTGGTAGTGGAAGCAGACAGCATGCTCGCCCATGGGCTCGCCGCGCCACAGGCGTTTGTCAAAACCGGCACGGCCGCCATGCAAGTGATGCGCGCCATTATTGCAGGCGAGTTCGTAAGTCTGGCCGTCCAGCACGAAGCGGCCGTGGGCGATGCGGTTGGCATAGCGCCCGACCACGGCGCCAAAGTAAGGGCTGCCCGCCAGATAGGGCGCGAGCGCGTCGAAGCCCAGCACGATATCGCCGCGCTCGCCATGGCGGTCGGGCGTGAACAAGTGGGTGATGGCTGCGCCATATTCGATGAGCCGCACGGCGATGCGCCCGTTATCGAGAACGAACTGGTGCACCGGCTGGCCATCGGGCATTTCACCAAACAGCTGGGTTTGCATCGCGCCTCATCTCCTGTGCCTGATTCCGGTTCGACCGGAGCGCGGCGCCGAAGTTCAGGGCGTCGCCGGATGCAGGCCGTAGCGTTCGCTAATGCTGCGAATCGTGCCCTGCCGCAGCAGTTCATGCAGGGCCGCGTTAAAGCGTTCGAGCTGTTCGGTCGACTGGCGCGCGCGCGACAGCGCGATGCCATAGCCGACCTTGCGCACCTCGCCGGCCACGCGCAGCGAGCCCGGATAGCCGCGCTGCACGAGGTAATTGCCGACATCGATGTTGATCAGCGCCGCGCCCTGCTCGCCATAGCGGCCGGCCGCCAGCTTGCGCAATACCGAAGGAATATCGACCTCGATCTCGACGTGCAGATCCGGCACCAGGCGTGCCAGCTCTTGCGCCGCGCGCGAGGTCGAGGACGGCCCATAGGCCGCCAGGGTAAAGCCGCTGAGGTCGCCCGCCTGACGGTAGTGCAGGCTGCTGTGCTGGCGCACGAACAGCGCATACGCGGACTGCACGACAGGGATGGTGAAGTGAAAGACCTGTTCGCGCTCAGGCGTGCGCGCCAGCACAAAGATGCCATCGACCACGCCGCGCTCCGCCAGCGCATAGGCGCGCCGCCAGGGCAGCATTTCGAACACGCAGCGCAGTTTCAGTTGCGCACAGGCCGCGTTGACAATCTCGGGAAAGGGACCGGCCGGCTTCCCGCCCGCATCGATGACGAAGGGCGGCAGAGGTTCCATCACAAAATGCAGGCTCTGACTATCGGCCCGGGCAACACCCATCCCCGCCAGCCATCCGCCAGCCAGGACCGCCAGACAAGCTGTGCGCCGAGCAATCATGATGCCTTTCATTGTAATCCAAACAAATCGGGGTCAGACCCCATTTATCTGTACAGAAAGGGCTTGCCGCGCAAACAAATGGGGTCTGACCCCGATTTGTTTGGGTGGATATTTTTAGTCTTTGTGCTTGCCGTGGCCTTTGCCGTGGTCCTTGCCGGGACCGCGCTCGTCGGGCCGGCCCTCGCCGCGCTGGGCCGGGGCGTAGACGCTGCTGTACCAGTCTTCCTGCACGAAATAGACGCGCCGCTCGCAGGCCTGGTAGCGCGCGCAGTGCTTGTCCCAGTGCTTGATGTGGCCGGGCGGCACGCGCAGATACAGGGGCTCGGCGACCACCACCTTGGGCGGCCGCACGATGCGCGGCTCCTGGTAGATCACGGTCGGCCGGGGCAGATTGCCGATCTCGATGCGGCCGTAAAAATCGGGCGAACCGGCCGTGATCGTCACCTGGCCACTGACCTGGGCCTGGGCCGCTGTGGCCAGCAGCAGGCTGGCCATGGCGATACTGGATTTCATGAGACCTCCTTACAGTTGGCCTGATTTTTCCTTGATCAGCGGCCAGGCCAGGCGCAGATAGTAGAACATCGACACCACCGTGAGCACGGCGGCAATCAGCAGCAGCGGGTTGCCCCAGTAATTGGTGTCGATCGCCCCGAACAGCATGCCATCGTAGAGCAGCATCGGAATCGCCACCATCTGGGCCGTGGTCTTGACCTTGCCGATCTGGTGCACGGCCACGGACTTGGATGCGCCGATCTGGGCCATCCACTCGCGCAGGGCGGAAATGGCAATCTCGCGCCCGATGATGATGAAGGCCACGACCGCATTCACGCGGTCGAGCTGGACCAGCACCAGCAGCGCGCCCGCCACCATCAGCTTGTCGGCCACGGGATCGAGGAAGGCGCCAAAGGCCGAGGTCTGGTTCCAGCGCCGCGCCAGAAAACCGTCAAACCAGTCGGTGACGGCGGCGACGATGAAGACGATGGTGGCCGCCAGGTTCGCATCCGAACGCGGCAGCCAGTGCGGCGGCAGGTAGTAGACGCCGACCACCAGCGGAATCAGGGCCATCCGCAGCCAGGTCAGCAAAATCGGTATATTGACAGGCATGTTCGCTTATCTGTTTTATTTTGGCGCTAGTCTACATGCACAGCTGCATTAGTGCAGCTGTTTGTAAATTTCCTCGGCGAGCTGGGTGGAGATGCCTTCCACCGTCATCAGCTCTTCCACGCTGGCATTGGCCACGCCCTTCAGACTGCCGAAACGCGCCAGCAGCTTGGCGCGCCGCTTGGCGCCGATCCCTTCGATGTCCTCCAGACGCGAACTGGTGCGCGCCTTGGCGCGCTTGGCGCGCATGCCGGTGATGGCGAAGCGGTGGGCCTCGTCGCGGATCTGGGCGACCAGCATCAGCGCGGCCGATTCCTTGCCCAGCTCGAGCGGGCTGCGGCCGTCGACGAAGACCAGGGTCTCGAGGCCGACGCGGCGCCCTTCCCCTTTGGCCACGCCGACGATCAGGCTGGTGTCCAGACCAAGCTCGACAAACACCTGGCGCGCCATTTCGATCTGGCCTTTGCCGCCGTCGATCAGCACGATGTCGGGCATCACGCCGTCGCCATTGGCCACTTTTTCGTAGCGGCGCAGCAGCACCTGGCGCATGGCGGCGTAGTCGTCGCCGGGCGTGATGCCGGTGATGTTGTAGCGCCGGTATTCGCCGTTCTGCATCTGGTGGTGGTGGAACACCACGCACGAGGCCTGGGTCGCTTCGCCCTGCGTATGGCTGATGTCGAAGCACTCGACGCGCAGGGTCTCGAGATCGGCGTCGTCCAGACTCAGGGTCTCGGCCAGGGCGCGCGTGCGCGCCTGCTGCGATCCTTGCTCGGACAGCAGGCGCGCCAGCGCAATCTCGGCGCCTTTCTGGGCCAGCTCCTGCCACTGGCGGCGCTGGCCTTGCGGCTGGAACACCAGGTGGATGCGGTGCCCGCACTGCTCGGTCAGGGCCACCATCAGCTCGGGCTGGTCGAAATCAGTGTTCAAAATCAGCGTGCCCGGGATGAAGCTGTCGCCATAGTGCTGGGCGATGAAGGCAGCCAGCACTTCGGCTTCGATACTGCTGCCCTCGCCCACCATGGCTTCGCTGACCTGGGTCGGGAAGTAAGCGCGGTCGCCCAGATGGCGGCCGCCGCGCACCATGGCCAGATTGACGCAGGCGCGTCCGCCCTGCACCACCACAGCGATGATGTCGACGTCGGCGTCGTCGGTCGACTCCATCGCCTGCTGCTGCAGCACCTTGGCCAGCGACTGGATCTGGTTGCGTACGGCGGCCGCCTGCTCGAACTTCAGCTCGGCCGCAAAGCCGTGCATCTTGGTTTCGAGTTCGGCCAGCACTTCGGTCTGGCGCCCGCGCAGGAACTTGGCGGCGTGTTCGACATCGGCCAGGTAGTCTTCCTTGCTGATCGCGCCCACGCAGGGACCGCTGCAGCGGTGGATCTGGTGCAGCAGGCAGGGCCGGGTGCGGTTGTGGAAGACCGTGTCCTCGCAGGTGCGCAGCATGAACACCTTCTGCAGAATCTGCATCGACTCGCGCACGGCCCAGGCGTTCGGGAAGGGGCCGAAATACTGGTTCTTGCGGTCGACGGCGCCGCGGTAATAGGCCATGCGCGGAATCTCCTGCCCGGTCAGCTTCAGGTACGGGTAGGACTTGTCGTCGCGGAACAGGATGTTGTAGCGCGGCTTGAGCGCCTTGATCAGGTTGTTTTCCAGGATCAGGGCTTCGGCCTCGGTATGGGTGACCGTCGTTTCCAGCCGCGCGATCTTCTCGACCATCATGGCGATGCGCGGGCTGGTCAGGGTCTTCTGGAAATAGCTGGACACGCGCTTTTTCAGGTCGCGCGCCTTGCCCACGTACAGCACCTGATCGTCGGCATCGAAATACCGGTAGACGCCGGGCAGATTGGGCAGCTTGGCCACCAGGGCCAGCACTTCTTCCTTATGCGTGCTCATGCGGCGTTCTGGGTCAGGATGCAATACGCGACGGCATACTCGGCCTCGTCGCTCAGGCTGATCTGGGCGGCCAGGCCGCGCGCCTGCAACTCAGCGCCGAGGGCGGCATCGCACTGCAGATAGGGCTTGCCCTCGGGCGTGTTCAGAATCTGGGCGGCGGGCAGAGTCATCACGCCGCGCACGCCGGTGCCCAGGGCCTTGGCCAGGGCTTCCTTGGCGGCGAAGCGGGTGGCCAGATAGGCCAGGCCGCGCTGCGGATCGCGCGCGCGGCGGGCGGCAAATTCCTGCAACTCCTCGGGACCGAGCACCTTGGCGGCGAAACGCTCGCTGCGGGCCAGGGCCTCGGCCATGCGCGCAATGCGCACGATGTCGGTGCCGATCCCGTAGATCATTTCACCTCGGTGCCGTAACGGGCGGCCAGCATGATGGCCTTCATTTCGCGCACGGCATTTTCCCAGCCGACGAAAACGGCATGGGCGACGATCGCGTGGCCGATGTTCAGCTCGGCGATATCGGCGATCGCGGCGACCGCCTGCACATTCGTGTAATGCAGGCCGTGGCCGGCATTGACCTTGAGGCCATGGCGCACGCCTGTGGCCACGCCGGCGCGGATGCGCGCCAGCTCCTGGGCCTGGGCGGCGCCTTCGCTGTCGGCATAGCGGCCCGTGTGCAGTTCGATCACGGGCGCGCCGACGGCGGCGGCGGCGGCGATCTGCTGCTCGTCGGCATCGATGAACAGGGACACGCGGATGCCCTCGCCCTGCAGCTGGCGCACGGCCGCCTCGACTTCCTTGTAGTAGCGCACCACGTCCAGCCCGCCTTCGGTCGTCACTTCCTCGCGCCGCTCGGGCACCAGGCAGACGTCCTGCGGCCGGACGCGGCAGGCGAAATCGATCATCTCGGCCGTCACGGCCGCTTCCAGGTTCATGCGCGTGATCAGCTGCGGGCGGATCGCCAGCACGTCGGCATCCTTGATGTGGCGGCGGTCTTCGCGCAGGTGCAGGGTGATGGCGTCGGCGCCGGCCTGCTCGGCCAGCACGGCGGCGCGCACCGGATCGGGATAGGCGGTGCCGCGCGCATTGCGCAAGGTGGCCACGTGGTCGATGTTGACGCCAAGGTCGAGGGTGCTGCCGGTCGGTTGCAAGAAGCTCATAGACATTAAATCTGCATCAGGTCGATCAAAATCTGGCGCGTGTTCAGGGGCGCGCCGCCAAGGTGGTGGGCCAGCAGGAAGCGCATCAGCTGCTTGCTCTGCTGCTGGGTGGCGGCCGCGGCATAGTCCTCGGCCTCCATCGCCAGCAGGGTGCGGCCTTCGACGCGCGGCCAGTTGTCGCCGGCCTCGGCCGGGCGCGGCCCGCGCTCGGGGTCCACCACATACCAGCATTCTGGCGCAACTGGCGCGCGCGTGCTGGTGCAGCGCGTGAGATCGGCCGCGACCCCGGTTTCCTTCAGCAGCGCGCGCTCGAACTTGCGCAGCACGATCTGGGCCGGTTCGCCATGGGCCAGCTGGTTCAGGGTCGACACATAATGGTCGAACAGGGCCGGATGGGGGTCGTCGCGCGCCACCAGTTTCACCAGCAGCTCGTTCAGATAGAAGCCGCACAGCAAGGCGGTCTTTTCGAGCGGCAGCAGGCCGCCCACCCATTCGGCATCGATCAGGGTGCGCAGTTCGGCCTTGCCGGACCATGAGGTATTGAGCGGCTGGAAGGTCTGCAGCACGCCGCGCAGGCGCGAATGGGGCCGCTTGGCACCCTTGGCCACCAGGCCGATGCGGCCGTGGTCGCGCGTGAACATCTCAACGATGAGGCTGGTTTCCTTGTAGGGATAGCTGTGCAGCACAAAGCCGGGCTGGCCCAGCACCCGCAGGTCGCGCGCGGCCGGGCGGCTGCGTTTCGGTGCAGCCAGATTCCCGGCGTCGGCTAGCTGGTTCACGGCTACTCGTATCCGTAGGCGCGCAAGCCCGCTTCGTTATCGGCCCAGCCGGATTTGACCTTGACCCAGATTTCCAGGTAGACCGGACCGCCGAACAGCTTTTCCATGTCCAGCCGCGACTGGGTCGACAGCTCCTTCAGGCGCGCGCCCTTGTTGCCGATGACCATGGCCTTGTGCGCGTCGCGCTCGACCAGAATCGCCGCGAAGATGCGGCGCAGCGCGCCCTCCTGCTCGAACTGCTCGATCAGCACCGTGCTCGTGTAGGGCAGCTCGTCGCCCATCAGGCGGAACAGCTTTTCGCGCACGATTTCGGCGGCCAGGAATTTCTCGCTGCGGTCGGTGATGTCGTCGGCGTCGAAGATCGCGTCCTGCTCGGGCAGGTGCTTCTTGATTTCGCCTTCGAGCGCGTCGAGCTGGAAACGCGCCTTGGCCGACACCGGCACAACCGCGGCGAACGCGCGCTTGCCGGCCACCTCGGCCGCGAAGGGCATCAGGCGCGCCTTGTCCTTCATCGTGTCCGACTTGTTGATCACCAGGATCACGGGCACGTTTTTCGGCAGCAGGTCGAGCACCTGCTGGTCGGCCGGGCCGAAGGTGCCTGCTTCGATGATGAAGCAGATCACGTCGGCCGCGGTCAGCGTATTGGTGACGGTCTTGTTGAGCGTCTTGTTGAGGGCATTCGCATGGCGGGTCTGGAAACCCGGGGTGTCGACGTAGACGAACTGGGCGTCGTCATGGGTCTGGATGCCGGTGATGCGGTGGCGCGTGGTCTGGGCCTTGCGCGAGGTAATGCTGACCTTGGCGCCGATCAGGGCGTTCATCAGCGTCGATTTGCCCACATTCGGGCGCCCGACAATGGCGATATAGCCACAGCGGAAAGGGGTGTCACTCATGGTCTACGTCCAATTCGCCCTGGATGGTGGCGATACCGGCCAGTTTCAGTTGGGCCGAACGCTGGCGCGGCTTGCGGCCCGGTCCCGGAGATTTGGCCAGCGCCTGCTGGGCCACGTCGAGGGCCAGCTTGGCGGCCGCCTGCTCGCCCGCGCGGCGGCTGCCGCCCCGGCCGAACACCTGTATCCCCAGTTTAGGCACCAGGCACTCAATTTCAAATTCCTGGCTGTGAGCCGCGCCGTGCGTGGCCACCACGTTGTACTGCGGCAGCGAGACTTTCTTGCTCTGCAGGAATTCCTGCAACAGGGTCTTGGCGTCCTTGCCCAGGGTGCGCGGATCGACCGAGTCGAGAATCGGGATGTAGAAGGCGCGGATGGTGTCGCGCGCCGCATCGAAACCGGTATCGAGGAAGATGGCGCCGAGCAGGGCTTCGAGGGTGTCGGCCAGAATCGAGGGGCGGCGGAAACCGCCCGACTTCAGCTCGCCTTCGCCCAGGCGCAGGAACTGCGACAGTTCGAGCTTCTGGGCGATTTCGTAGAGCGACTGCTGCTTGACCAGATTCGCGCGCAGGCGCGACAGGTCGCCCTCGTCGAGCTGGGTGAAGCGTTCGTACAGGATGTTGGCGACCACGCAGTTGAGCACGGAGTCGCCAAGGAATTCCAGCCTTTCGTTGTGCGTACTGCTATGGCTGCGGTGCGTCAAGGCCTGCTGGAGCAGGGTAATGTCCTTGAACGTATAACCGAGGCGCGTTTGCAGTAGCTGGAGATTCATTGGGTCGGGTCTTATTCCTGCTTGGCGGCGACCACGCCCGATTTTGCCGTCGTGCCTTCATAGGCGATGACCAGGCTCACGTTACCAAACAGGGCAATGCGTTTTTCGTAGCTGAACGAGATGTCGGTCTCGCCATTGTCCTTGGTGATCATCAGGTCCTTGCCCGTGATCGAACTGATGTTGTTGATATCGGCCTGCTTGTCGAAAGCCAGCTGCATATCGCGCACCGAGCCATTGGTATTCTTGGCCAGCACGATGGCATCCTTGATGCCGCGGTATTCGGCCACCGTGGGCAGCACTTTCATCGCCAGGATGGCCAGCAGGGCCAGACCGATGATGCCGAAAATCAGCCCGGAGAGGGAGATGCCGCGCTGCGACATGGTGTTCAGACGTTTCATTGCGCCTTGCCCTTTCAGTGAATACCGCCAATCCGCTTCGGATCGCCCAGGTTCATCCAGATGGCGACCGCCTTGCCCACGATGTTAGCGTCCGGCACGAAACCCCAGTAACGGCTGTCGAGGCTGTTATCGCGGTTATCGCCCATCATGAAGTAGTTACCTTCCGGAACGATACAGGTGAAGCCTTCCTCATTGTAGACGCAAGCCTGACGCTGAGGAAACTGTTGCACGCCATCCAAGTTAACCGTCGGTGCGCCCTCCGTCACGAGGATGCGGTGCGGCACCCCGTTCAGGTTTTCGGTGAGCTGCTTGTGATAGATCGGGCGCTCCTCGTCCAGGTAGTCATCCATGGGCGTGTAAGAAACCTCTTTATCATTCACCGTTAGGCGCTTGTTTTTGTACGTAATTTTATCACCAGGAACGCCAATCACGCGCTTGATGTAATCCTGGCTCATATCGTTCGGATATTTGAACACCATCACGTCGCCACGCTGGGGATTGTTAATTTCGATGATTTTCTTATTAACGATCGGCAGGCGGATGCCATAGGTGAACTTGTTCACGACGATCAGATCGCCGACGAGCAGGGTCGGCACCATCGACGAGGACGGGATCTTGAAGGGCTCGAACAGGAAGGAACGCAGCACGAACACGGCCGCGATCACGGGGAAGAAGGCGCCCGAGTATTCGATCCAGGTCGGCTGGCGCAGCAGCGCGGCTTCGATCGAGCTGCGGCTGCTGGTGTCGACCTTGATGCCATCGGCAACCAGCTTGGCATTGCGCGCGTCGAAGTCGGCCAGGGCGGCGTCGGCGGCGGCGCGGCGCTGCTTGGCCAGGTGGAAGGTGTCGATGCACCAGATGATGCCCGTCACGATCATCGCGACGAACAGGATCATGGGGAAATTGACTAACAGCGCTTGCAGGCTCATTTCTCTTCCACTTGGAGGATTGCCAGGAAGGCTTCTTGCGGAATCTCCACCGAGCCCACTTGTTTCATGCGTTTCTTACCGGCCTTCTGCTTCTCGAGCAGTTTTTTCTTCCGCGTGATGTCGCCGCCATAGCACTTGGCCAGCACGTTCTTGCGCATGGCCTTGACGTTTTCACGCGAGATGATGTTCGAGCCGATCGCAGCCTGAATGGCCACATCGAACATCTGGCGCGGAATCAGTTCGCGCATCTTGGCGGCCACGGCACGGCCGCGGTACGGCGCATTGGCACGGTGCACGATGATGGCCAGGGCGTCGACGCGGTCGCCGTTGATCAGCATGTCGACCTTGACCACGTCCGAGGCGCGGTATTCCTTGAACTCGTAGTCCATCGAGGCATAGCCGCGCGAGGTCGATTTCAGGCGGTCGAAGAAGTCGAGCACGATTTCGGCCATCGGCATGTCGTACACGAGCTTGACCTGGCGGCCGTGGTAGCTCATGTCCATCTGGATGCCGCGCTTGCCCGTACACAGGGTGATCACATTGCCGACGTATTCCTGCGGCATGTACAGATTGACGGTGACGATCGGCTCGCGCACTTCCTCGATCTTGGACGGTTCCGGCATCTTGGACGGGTTGTCCACATTGATGACCGTGCCATCGCGCATGACGACCTCGTAGATCACGGTCGGCGCCGTCGTGATCAGGTCCATGTCGAATTCGCGCTCGAGGCGCTCCTGCACGATTTCCATGTGCAGCAGGCCGAGGAAGCCGCAGCGGAAGCCGAAGCCCAGGGCCTGCGAGACTTCCGGTTCGTACATCAGGGCGGCGTCGTTGAGCTTGAGCTTGTCGAGCGAGTCGCGCAGCGCGTCGTACTGGTTGGCTTCGACGGGGAACAGGCCGGCGAACACCTGGGGCTGGACTTCCTTGAAGCCGGGCAGCGGCTTCTCGGCCGGGCGCGCCACATGGGTGATCGTGTCGCCCACCTTGGCGGCCGTCAGTTCCTTGATGCCCGCAATCACAAAGCCGACCTGGCCGGCCGACAGCTCGGGCAGCGAGACGGACTTCGGCGTGAAAATGCCGATGTTCTCCGTCAGGTGCTGGGAGTCGGTCGCCATCAGTAGAATCTTTTCCTTCGGACGCAAAGTGCCATTGACCACGCGCACCAGCATCACCACGCCCACATAGTTGTCGAACCAGGAGTCGATGATCAGGGCCTGCAGCGGGGCCTCCGGGTCGCCCTTGGGCGGCGGCACCTTGGCGATCAGGTCTTCGAGCACGTCTTCCACGCCGAGGCCGGTCTTGGCCGAGCAGCGCACGGCGTCACCGGCTTCGATGCCGATCACGTCCTCGATCTCGCCGATGGCGTTTTCCGGATTCGCGCTCGGCAGGTCGATCTTGTTCAGCACCGGAATCACTTCCACGCCGAGGTCGAGCGCCGTGTAGCAGTTGGCCACGGTCTGGGCTTCCACGCCCTGGGAGGCGTCGACCACCAGCAGCGCCCCTTCGCAGGCCGACAGCGAGCGGCTGACTTCGTACGAGAAGTCGACGTGGCCCGGGGTGTCGATCAGGTTCAGGTTGTAGACCTCGCCGTTGCGCGCCTTGTACTTGAGCGCCGCGGTCTGGGCCTTGATGGTGATGCCACGCTCACGCTCGAGGTCCATGGAGTCGAGCACCTGGGCTTCCATCTCGCGGTCGGACAGGCCGCCGCACAGCTGGATGATGCGATCGGCCAGGGTCGACTTGCCGTGGTCGATGTGAGCGATGATGGAGAAATTGCGGATGTTCTTCATTCAGGAATTCAATGCCGTGGAAGGCGACCGTGCGCGCCTTGGAAAACCCGGCATTTTACCGCATTCCAGAGTGAAAAGTCCGTTTTTCACGGCGCGGCCGTGGCCAAATAGGCGGCCACGGCCTGCTTGTCGAGGAAATAATGACAGAGTTCGGGCTGATCGAGCCGGCCAAACAGCACCGGCACCAGCTCGTCGAAGCGCGCCACCAGGGCCGGATCGGCGTCGACATCGATGACCTCGACCGTGAACTGGCCGGGTGCCGTCTGCATGGCCAGCAGGGCCGTCAGCATGTCCTCGCAGAGGTGGCAGTAGCTGCGCGAATACAGGGTGAAACGCATGGCTTACTGGCGCGGACGGATGCTGAGGAACTGGGTCTGGTCCTCGCGCCGCACGAGCACGGCCACACCCTTTTTCGGGTCCAGCTTGGCCACCAGGGCATTGAACTGGTGAGCATCCTTGATCTCGGTGTTGTTCAATTGCAAGATCACATCGCCCTCCTCGATGCCGGCGCGCGCGGCAGCGCCATCGGCGGCCTCGACCAGCACGCCGCCGCTGATGCCGAGTTCCTTGCGCTCGCCTTCGTTGAGGTCGCCGACCTGGAGGCCGAGCGCATTCGTGACCGGCTCGGCCTTGGCCTTGCCGGCGCGCTTGGCCTTGTCCTCGTCGGCCAGGGCGATCGCCACCTGCATCTCGCGGGTCGCGCCCTGGCGCCAGATCTGCAGCGCCGCCTTGCTGCCGATGGCAGCGCTGCCGACCAGACGCGGCAGGTCGGTGGTCTTTTCGATCACGTTGCCGTTGAACTTGAGGATGATGTCGCCGACGCGCAGGCCGGCCTTGTCGGCCGGACCGCCCTGCTCCACATTGGTCACTTCCACGCCTTTGAGCTTGCCCATGCCGAGGGCCTCGGCCACTTCCTTCGAGACTTCCCCGATCTGCACGCCGATGCGCCCGCGCGTGACTTTGCCGCTCTTTTTGATTTCCTCGGCCACACGCATGGCCTCGTCGATCGGCACGGCAAAGGAAATGCCGTTGTAGCCGCCCGAGATGGTGGCGATCTGCGAGGTAATGCCAATCACCTCGCCGCGCATATTGATCAGCGGGCCGCCCGAATTACCGGGATTGACAGCCACATCGCTCTGGATCAGGGGCAGATAGTCGCCGGTGTCGCGCATCTTGGCCGAAATGATGCCGGCCGTAACCGTGTTTTCGAGGTTGAACGGCGAGCCAATCGCAATCACCCACTCGCCCACGCGGATCTTGTTCGAATCGCCCTTGCTCAGATGCGGCAGGTCCTTGGCCTCGACCTTCAGCAGGGCGACGTCGGTGCGCTCGTCGGCGCCGAGCACCTTGGCCTTGAGTTCGCGGCGGTCGGTCAGGGTGACGATCACATCGTCGGCGCCGTCGACCACGTGGGCATTGGTCAGCACATAGCCGTCGGCCGAGATCAGAAAGCCCGAGCCCACACCGCGGTCGACTTCCTCGTCGGGCAGCGGCTGGGGCGTCTTTTTCTTCTGGTCCGGGGCCGGTTTCTGGCGCGACCCCGGCACGCCGAAATAGCGGCGCAGGAATTCCTGCATTTCCTCCTCGCTCGGCGCATTGTTGCGCTGAACCTTCTCGGTCGTGCGGATGTTCACCACGGCCGGACTGACCTTGTCGATCAGATCGGTGAAGTCAGGCAGGCCGCTGACCAGACTGGCGGCCGGTTCGGCCGCCTGGGCCGGCATCTGCGCCACGCAAGCGGCGCCGGCGATCAGGACCGCCGCAAGGGATTTGCTACCGAGGAGAAATTTCATTGTGGACGAGCAAAGTTACACAGGCGCGCGGCGCGCGCCCCGCCATGGTAAGCGAAACCGGAAGTGAAAGCGAGCCAGCCACCTGCGCTAGCTGGCCGCCGGGCCGGTGGCCGACAGCGGCGCCGCCGTGTCGGCCTCGGACGCAGGTGCGGCCGGCGCGCGGGCGGCCGGCTTGTGGGGCGGCGTTTCCTGATCGAGACGCGCGGCCAGGGCCGCCTCGAAGCCCGCGCTCAGCTCGGGCGCCGGGGCCGCGCGCAGCGCATCGCCGATGCGGTGATAGCTGCGCCAGGCGGCCGCGCCGACCTCGGTGCGCAGGGCCGCCAGGCCTAATTCGACATCCTCGTCCGGCAGTTCGCCGTCGCCGAGGGCAGATATGTGCTCGCGAATTTTTTTACTCGTGTCCATGTTTTCACTTCGCCAGAGCTAACGCCTCTTGTCAACCGGAACATCCAACAGCGGCCGCAGCTTTTCGGCGATGACCTCACGCGCCCGAAAAATGCGGCTGCGCACTGTCCCGATCGGACACGACATGATTTCCGATATCTCTTCGTAACTCAGTCCTTCTATCTCTCTCAGCACAATGGCCGTTTTTAATTCCAAAGGCAGCGAGTCCATCGCTGCATTCACTGTATAAGCGATCTGCTTGCTTGCAAGCAGAGATTCGGGGGTGTTGATGTCTCTCAGCTGGTCGGCGTCCTCAAAGCCCTCCGCTTGTTCATGATCAGCATCGCCCGCGCTCGGCGTGCGCCGTCCATTCGTCACCAGCACGTTTTTGGCCGTGTTGATGCCGATCCGGTACAGCCAGGTGTAGAAGGCCGACTCGCCGCGAAAATGCGCGAGCGCACGATACGCCTTGATAAAGGTCTCCTGCACCACGTCTTCCGCCTCGGCCGGGTCGTGCACGAGGCGCGACACCAGGCGCATCAGCCGGCGCTGGTACTTGGCGACCAATAAGTCGAAGGCCTGGCGGTCCCCACCCTGGACCCGCGCCACCAGCAAAGAATCACACTCGCGTTCCGTCGTCACTGCCACCATCCTATAGAGTTGGCTCATCGCAATAAGTTCCCGCCTTTTGCGTGGCGCATGCCAGACAGGCACGCGCGAGCACGCGAAAATCGGCGGGGGCCAGGCTGTCGCTCATCAGCGCGACGGCCAGGCGGCCGCCCTGCGCATTGCGCAAGGCCAGTAAAAGCAAGCCCGGCCACACCGTGGTGCCGGGCGCGAGACGCCAGATCTGCGCGGCGCCGTCCTGAGGTTGTACCGAAAGGCGCAGCGTGCCGGGTGCGATTAGCTCAATCTGGCGCGGCATGCACACGTGCGGCGTGCACACGCGCGGCGTGCCCACTGGCAAGACCGTGCCGACGAGCGCCATGGACGCGCCGAAGCAGGCCCCGCCCGCCAGCCAGGGCCAGCGCAAGGGGCCGAGCACGCCGAGCGCGCAGGCCAGACCCGCGCCCAGCAGCAACAGGGCGAAGGCGAGCACCAGCGCGCGTAACCGACGCGACGGGGCAACGACGGTCATCACCGTCATGAGGATGCACCTCAGGGATTGAGTATCGAGACGCCGGCACCATGCCGGGCTGCACGCGGCGGGCCACGCCGCCGCCATGCATCAGCGCCCTCTCCTAGGACAGGAGGGGGCGCTGAAAGTTCACACTTTTCCGAAGACCAGCGTGCCGTTCGTGCCGCCGAAGCCGAACGAGTTCTTCACCGCCACATCGATCTTCATCTCGCGCGCCGTGTTGGCGCAGAAGTCCAGGTCGCACTGCTCGTCCTGGTTGAACAGATTGATGGTCGGCGGCGAGACCTGGTGATGCACGGCCAGCACGGTGAACACGGATTCAAGGCCGCCGGCGCCGCCGAGCAGGTGGCCGGTCATCGACTTGGTCGAGTTGACCACCAGCTGCTTGGCATGCTCGCCAAACGTGCGCTTGATGCCCTGCACTTCGGCCACATCGCCGAGCGGGGTCGAGGTGCCATGGGCGTTCACGTACTGGACCTGGTCCGGATTCACGCCCGCATACTTCATGGCCGAAACCATGCAGCGGCTGGCGCCCGAACCATCTTCGAGCGGCGAAGTCATATGATAGGCGTCGGCGCTCATGCCGAAACCCAGCACTTCGGCGTAGATCTTGGCGCCGCGTGCCTTCGCATGTTCATATTCTTCGAGCACCATCACGCCGGCGCCTTCGCCCAGCACGAAACCGTCGCGGTCCTTGTCCCAGGGACGGGAGGCGGTAGCGGGGTCGTCGTTACGGGTCGACAGGGCACGGGCGGCGGCAAAGCCTCCGAGGCCCAGCGGCGAGACGGTCGATTCGGCGCCGCCGGCGATCATGACGTCGGCATCCCCGTATTCGATCAGGCGGGCGGCCGCGCCGATGCAGTGCAGGCCGGTGGTACAGGCCGTCACGATCGACAGGTTCGGGCCCTTCAGGCCGTACTTGATCGACAGGTTGCCCGAGATCATATTGATGATCGAGGCGGGAACGAAGAAAGGCGAAATACGGCGTGCACCGCGCGCGTTGTAGTCATCCTTGGTCGCTTCGATCAGCGGCAGGCCGCCGATACCGGAACCGATCATGACGCCGATGCGCTCGGCATTGGCCTCGGTGACTTCAATGCCGCAATCTTGCAGCGCCTGGATGCCGGCGGCCATGCCGAAATGGATAAAGGTATCCATATGGCGGGCTTCCTTACCGGGGATGTAATCCTCGATATTGAAGCCTTTCACCTCAGCCGCGAAATGCGTGGTGAAACCGGAGGCATCGAAATGGGTGATGGTGGCGACACCCGAAGTGCCTGCCAGCGCCGCCTTCCAGGTGTCGGCAACGGTGTTACCGATGGGAGACACCGCCCCCAGACCTGTGACAACGACGCGGCGAAGAGAGGTACGGCTCAAGCGATTCTCCCAGAGTCCTGCGAAGGCTTAGGCCTTGACGTGGGCCTGTGCGTACTCGATGGCTTGTTTGACGGTGGTGATCTTCTCAGCCTGGTCGTCCGGGATTTCCATCTCGAATTCGTCTTCGAGGGCCATCACCAGTTCCACGATGTCCAGGGAGTCAGCGCCGAGGTCGTCAACGAACGAGGATTCGGTTTTGATGTCTGCTTCTGCAACGCCCAGTTGCTCCGAAACGATTTTTTTGACGCGTTGTTCGATATCCGACATGTTAAGGCTCCATTGTGTGTGATTCGGAAAGTGCGCGCATTTTAGCAGGTTTGCGCGCCTTGTTACGATTTTCGGCATCTGCTTCCTACAGCGCCGAAGCTACTACGATTTCCCGCCTACGTCCCTCAATTCATGAACATGCCGCCGTTCACGTGCAGCGTGGTGCCGGTCACGTAGGCGGCCGTGGGGCCGGCCAGGAAGGCCACCGCATGGGCGATGTCTTCCGGTTGGCCGAGACGGCCCAAAGGAATTTGACCAAGCAGACCCGCATGCTGTTCCTCCGACAGGACCTTGGTCATGTCGGTATCGATGAAGCCCGGGGCCACGCAGTTGACCGTGATATTGCGGCTGCCGATCTCGCGCGCCAGCGCGCGCGTCATGCCGGCCACGCCGGCCTTGGCGGCAGCGTAATTCATCTGGCCCGGATTGCCGGCCGCGCCGACCACCGAGGTGATATTGATGATGCGGCCGTGACGCGCCTTCATCATGCCGCGCAGGACCAGACGCGCGAGGCGGCCGACGGCCGTCAGATTGGTGGCGATCACATCGTCCCACTCCTCGTCCTTCATGCGCATGGCCAGCTGGTCCTTGGTGATGCCGGCATTGTTGACCAGGATCGACAGGCTGCCGAAGGTCTTGCTGACTTCATCGACGACCGCCGCGCACTGCTCGGCATTGGTGACGTTCAGCACCATGCCCTTGCCGTGCTCGCCCAGATAGGCGCTGATGGCCTCGGCCCCGGCTTCGGTGGTGGCGGTGCCGACCACTTTGGCGCCCTGGCGCACCAGTTCCAGCGCGATCGCCTTGCCGATGCCGCGCGAGGCGCCGGTCACCAGCGCCACTTGATTCGTGAGGTTCATGCGAACTCCTTCTTGTTGTCTTAGAGCGTGCCGAGCACGCGTTCGAGCGAAGCCTGGTCGACCAGGGCTTCACCGGCGAGGTTGCCGTCAATGCGTTTGGCCATGCCGATCAGCACCTTGCTGGGCGCACATTCGATCACCTGGCTGACGCCCTCGGCGGCCATCTTCTGCATGGTTTCGACCCAGCGCACGGCGCCGGCGGCCTGGCGCACCAGGGCATCCTGGATGGCGGCCGGATCGCGCACGATGGCGACATCGACGTTGTTGATGACATCGATCTGGGCCGGCGCGAAGGCGATCCCGGCCATGTACTCGCGCAGACGGTCCGAGGCCGGCTTGAGCAGCGAGGAATGGAAAGGCGCCGACACGGCCAGCTTCATCGCGCGCTTGGCGCCCTTGGCCTTGGCAATCTCGCAGGCTTTCTCGAGGGCGCCGTTGTGGCCGGCGATAACGATCTGGGTCGGCTCATTGAAGTTGACCGGTTCGATCACTTCGCCCGGCACCGCCGCGGCCGCTTCGGCGCAGACGGCACGCACGGCCTCGGCGTCCAGACCGAGCACGACGGCCATGCCGCCCTGCCCGACCGGCACCGCTTCCTGCATGGCCTGGGCGCGGAAGCGCACCAGCGGCACCGCGTCGCGGAAGGCGATCACACCAGCGGCCACCAGGGCCGAATATTCACCCAGGCTGTGGCCGGCCACCAGCTGCGGGGCCTTGCCGCCGGCCGCGATCCAGGCGCGGTACACGGCCACGGCCGCGGTCAGCATGACGGGCTGGGTATTGGTGGTCAGGTCCAGGGCTTCCTTCGGGCCCTCGGCGATCAGCTTGCCCAGGTCGAGGCCGAGGGCGTCCGAGGCTTCGGCCACGGTGTCGGCCACGACCGGATTGCCGGCAAAGCCATTGAGCATGCCGATGGCCTGCGAACCCTGGCCCGGGAATACGAATGCGAATTTGCTCATGTTGTTTCCTTCTTCTTACATCTGGACCAGGACGGCGCCCCAGGTGAAGCCGCCGCCCACGCCTTCCATCATGACCTTCTGGGCCGGCTGCACGCGCCCATCGCGCACGGCGGCGTCGAGGGCGAGCGGAATCGAGGCGGCCGAGGTGTTGCCGTGCTCATCCACGGTGACGACCATGCGCGCCTCGGGCAGGCCGAGCTTCTTGGCCGTGCCCTTCATGATGCGGATATTGGCCTGGTGCGGAATCAGCCAGTCGATGTCTTCCTTCTGCAGACCGGCCTGTTCGAGGGCCTCGTTGGCGACCTGCTCGAGCACCGACACGGCCAGCTTGAACACGGCCGGACCGTCCATGTACAGATAGCTGGAGCCGGCGATGGCGCCATTGTTCAGGTGACCGGGCACGCACAGGATGTCGCCATGGCGGCCGTCGGCGTGCAGCTTGCTGGCCAGGATGCCCGGCGTGTCGGACGCGCCGAGCACGATGGCGCCGGCGCCGTCGCCGAACAATACGCAGGTGGTGCGGTCGTTAAAGTCGAGAATGCGCGAGAACACTTCGGCGCCGATCACCAGCACTTTCTTATGCTGGCCCGAACGGATGAAGGCATCGGCCACGCTCAGCGCATACACGAAGCCCGAGCATACCGCCGAGACGTCGAAAGCGGCGCTCTGGTTGTGCATGCCCAGCTTGCGCTGGACCACACAGGCCGTGCTGGGGAAATTGCCGTAGTGGTCGGGCGTCGACGTGGCCACGATCACCATGTCGATATCGGTCGGCGCCAGGCCGGCCGCCTCGAGCGCGCGGCGCGCCGCTTCCACGCCCAGGTCGGACGACTGCTGTTCGGGCGCCGCGTAGTGGCGCGCCGAGATGCCGCTGCGCGTCACGATCCACTCGTCCGAGGTCTCGATGCCCTTGGCCGCCAGTTGTTCGGCCAGGTCCTGGTTGGTGACGCGTTGGGCGGGGAGATAACTGCCGGTACCAATAATTTTGCTGTACAAAGTCATCCCGTGAATTCTCTTCAGTTGGGCATGCCCGTCGGCGCCGGGTCGGCATCGCGCGGCATGAGCTCGGTGATCTTGGCGGCCAAGGTGCCGAGCAGATTGTGATTGGCCCCCTCGAAGGCGCGCCGGATCGCCCATTCGAAGGCATAGGCATCGGCGCCGCCATGGCTCTTGACGACCAGGCCGCGCAGACCGAGCAGGCTGGCGCCGTTGTAGCGCGAGGGATTCAGGCGTTTCGAAATGGCATTCAGCGCGCCCTTGGCGATCAGGGCGCCGAGCATGGTCAGCGGATTGCGCTTGAATTCCGTGGTCATCACTTCCTTGATGAAGCGGGCCAGGCCTTCGATCGCCTTCAGCGTGACATTGCCGACAAAACCGTCGCAGACGACGATGTCGGTCGTGCCTTTGAAAATATCATTGCCTTCCACATTGCCGTAGAAGTTCAGGGCGCCACGTTCGTGGTCGGCCTGCAGCAGGCGTGCCGTGGCCTTGACCACCTCATTGCCCTTGATGTCCTCGGTCCCCACATTCAGCAGGCCGATGCTCGGCCGTTCAATGCCTTCGAGCGCCGTCACCAGCACCGAGGCCATGATGGCGAACTGGTGCAGGTGGTGCGGCTCGCAGTCGACGTTCGCGCCCAGATCGAGCGTATAGGTCGGGCCGTCCTTGCGGTTGGGGAGGATCGAGCAGATGGCGGGGCGGTCGACGCCGGCCATGGTTTTCAGCACGTAGCGCGAGACGGCCATCAGGGCGCCGGTGTTGCCGGCCGAAACACAGGCCTGGGCTTCGCCGTCGCGCACCAGTTCAATGGCTTTACGCATCGACGACCCTTTCTTGCGGCGCAGCGCCACCTCGATCGGGTCGTCCATTTCCACAACCTCATCCGTATGCAGGATCTGCAGGCGCGGGTCCTGCTCGGCGTGGTGTTTCTTGAGCTCCGCGCGGATCGCTTCTTCCTTGCCGACCAGGATCAGCCGGGCCGTTTGTTCGAGTTTTAGGAAAGAAAGGGATGCGGGAATCGTCACTGCCGGGCCGTGGTCTCCGCCCATGCAGTCGATGGAAATTGTAATTGTCATGTGTCCGCTGGTGAACCGCCGTGCAGCCGGCGATGCTCACAAAGAAAAAGCGGCGCTACGCAGATACGTTGCACCGCCTTGTCTTGCCTCAGTACAGAGACGTCGATTACTCGTCGTTCTTGGTCTTGAGGACCTTGCGACCACGATAGAAGCCGTTCGGGCTGATGTGGTGACGCAGATGGGTTTCGCCCGTGGTCGGCTCGATGGCCACGTTCGGGGCGGTGAGGAAGTCGTGCGAGCGGTGCATGCCGCGCTTCGACGGGGATTTCTTGTTCTGTTGAACAGCCATGATGACTCCTAATGCTTAAGTTCTAAAATTCTAACACAGTCGACTAGCAAATACATGCGCGTTTTTACCACTCGACTACATGAGACTTCTCTTACGTGATGACCACGTCCTTTACGTACTGCCTATTCTTTGGATTGCAGGGCCTTCAAGCCGGCAAAGGGCGAGGCCTTATCACGATTCACGCTGTCCAGCAGCGCAGTGTCCGGACAGACATCGTGTTTCGGCGCCTGCGGCAGGGCCAGCAGGGCTTCATCTTCAATCAGATCGCGGATGTCGCACTGGCGGCTGCCCACGATCACATCGACGCTCTCGTCGTCGATGATTTCTTCAATCTGGTCGGCATCGGCATCGTCCTTCCCCAGCATCAGCAGCGTGCTGGAGTCGATCTCGAAGGCCATCGGGGCCATGCAGCGCTGACATTGCAGGCGCACCGTCCCTTTCACCGACAACAGAATCTGCGGAAAACCCTGCGCCGAGGTGCTCCCCACCAGCGACCAGGCGATCTCGCCCGCGGTATCCACACATTCCTTGCTCAACCGGGTCATGTCGGCGAGCGGCGTCAGCCCCTCGCGCCGGCCATTGTTTCGACAAAACTCGAAGGCGTCGATGACAAAAGCACTCATTTTCAGAAAACTTCCCCGGAAAACCTGCGATAATAACAGGCTTTCTTCTGCCGAGTCAAAGACTTTCTGATGCCTGCCCTGCCCCGCCTGATCCTGGCCTCGAGTTCGGCCTACCGCCGCGAACTTCTGAGCCGCCTGCGCCTGCCCTTCGAAGTCATGCTGCCCGAGGTCGACGAAACCCCGCTGCCCGACGAGGCCCCGGAGGCCACCGCCCTGCGCCTGGCCGAGGCCAAGGCGCGCGCGGTCGGCGCACGCGCGCCGCGCGCGCTGGTGATCGGGTCCGACCAGGTCGCCACGCTCGACGGCATCCAGATCGGCAAGCCGGGCGACCATGCGCGCGCCCTGGCCCAGCTGCAAATGATGCGCGGCCGGCGCGTCACCTTCCACACCGCCCTGTGCCTGTGGGACGGCTGCAGCGGCACCCTGCAGCGCGAGAACGTGCAGACCTTTGTGACCGTGCGCGACCTGCCCGACGCCGAACTCGACGCCTACCTGCGCCTCGAGCAGCCCTACGACTGCGCCGGCAGCGCCAAGAACGAAGGCCTTGGCATCGCCATTCTGTCCGCCATCGACACCAGCGACCCGACCGCCCTGACCGGCCTGCCGCTGATCGCCCTGACCAGCATGCTGCGCCGCGCCGGCATGCCCTTCTTTAGCGCCTGACCATGACCGGAACCCTGTATCTGATCCCGAACACCCTCGGCGCCACCGAGGACCTCGACAGCGTGCTGCCGCCGCTGGTGCTGGCCCAGACCGCCAGCCTCTCGCATTTCATTGTCGAAAATGCCAAATCGGCGCGCGCCTTCCTGAAGCTGGTCGGCGCCAAGCAGCCGCTGGCGCGCCCGCTGCAGGAGATCCAGATGGGCGAGCTGAACGTGAACACCCCGCCGGCCGCCCTCGCCGCCCTGCTGGCCCCGCTGCTGGCCGGCCACGACGCCGGCCTGCTGTCCGAGGCCGGGGTGCCGGCCGTGGCCGATCCCGGCGCCGACCTGGTGCGCCTGGCCCACCAGCATGGCATTCCGGTGCGCCCGCTGGTCGGCCCCTCCTCGCTGCTGCTGGCCCTGATGGCCTCGGGCCTGAACGGCCAGAGCTTCGCCTTCCACGGCTATCTGCCGACCGATGCCGCCCTGCGCGCCAAGCGCATCAAGGAACTCGAACAGCGCTCGCGCGCCGAAAAGCAGACCCAGCTCTTCATCGAGACGCCCTACCGCAATGGCGCCATGCTCGAGGCCCTGGCCAGCCACTGCCAGGGCAGCACCCTGCTGTGCGTGGCCACCGACATCAGCCTGCCGAGCGAGACCATCCGCACCCAGAGCGCGGCGCGCTGGAAGGCCGATCTGGCCCAAAATAAAACGCCCGACTTCCACAAGAAGCCGAGCGTCTTTTTGCTGCTGGCCTGAAGCGGCTTACTGCACTTCCTGCGACAGCTCGGTGACCCAGTTGAAGGCCGCCAGCTGGATGTCGCGCACCTGCACCGGCGACAGGCCGAGGCGGTCCATGACATCCTTCAGCTGCGGGCTCTTGTGGGTGCCTTCGAGCAGTTCGATCAGGGTCAGCATGTCGCCCAGCTGACCGCCGCGGCTGACCAGGGCTTCGCGCACCTCGTCGGTGACGGCGACGGTATTCAAAATGTCGGGCATGCTCATCGAGAACAGCGTGTCCATCAGCGACATGATGCCCACCGTGAAGGCAGTCTCGGCCTGCTGCTTCTTGCCCGTCACTTCGAGCACGATCAGTTCCAGCAGCTTGCCACGGGTGGTGGCCAGCTGCAGCAGCGGCGAGGTGAACTCGACATTGCCGCCCGGCTGGGCGTACAGCAGAATCTGCAGCCAGCGCTGCAGCTGCTTGCGGCCCAACACCATCAGGGCCTGGGCGACCGAATCGATCTTGCGGCTGACCCCGGCGGCCGGCGTATTCACCAGACGCAGCAGGTTCATGCTGATCAGCGGGTCGCGCTTGACCGCCAGTTCGATGTCCTTGGTGTCGGCGTCCGAATTGATCAGATCGAGCAGGCCCATGATGGCCATCTGCGAGGGCGCAATCTTCTTCCCGGTCAGCACAACCGGACGGGCGAAGTAATAGCCCTGGAAATAGTCGAAACCGAGCGCCTTGCAGGTTTCGAAGTCCTTGCGCGTCTCGACCTTCTCGGCCAGCAGCTTCTTGCCCGAGCCCTTGAACACGCGCGCCAGGGCCGTCAGCTGGGCTTCGTTGACGCCCATCAGGTCGACCTTGATCACATCGACCAGGGGCAGCAGCTTCTTCACGTCCTCGGAGGCGCTGATCACATCGTCGAGCGCGAACACGAAGCCGAGCTCCTTCAGCTCGCGGACGCGGGCGATGACCTCGTCGGTCGCCTTGACCGTCTCGAGGATTTCCAGAATGACCTTCTCATGATCGAGGAAGCGGATGAAGTCGCTTTGCAGCACCACCGCATCGACATTCACGAAGGCACGGTTTTGACCGACCACATGATCCATGCCGAGCTGGGCGGCATGGGAAATCACGGAGGCGGTCGCGGTGGCATCATCGGTCACGCCCGAGGTGCTGACATTCGCACTACGGAACAGCAACTCGAAGGCCACCAGCATCTGGTCGCGGCCCAGGATCGGCTGGCGCGCCAAAAAGAAGTCGTCAGACAGTTTTTCCGGTTCCGCGGTAGCAGCCGGTGCCCCATTCGACATGTAAAACCCCCTAAGTACCTAGCATCGTTGTGTATTTTTGGACGTTTTAGGTCCGTAATAACGAAACTATACTACCGAAAAGTACTCAACAATTTCATTTGGGTACTATTTTTTTTGCACGCGTGGCAAAGCCTGTTGACTTATGAGAATTGACAGGACGCCCAGCTTGTGCTCGCTGACCGGGGCGTGCGGCCCCGGGCGCCATGCGCGTGGCCGGCAGCGGCGTGCCGCTTTCGAGCACGAAACCGGCGCCCGCATCGCGTCCCAGCACCTGGACCAGATAAGGCAGCACTTCCTTCAGCAGGGGTTGCAAGGTATAGGGCGGATTCAGAATGAACATGCCGCTGTTGTGCAGGCCGATACCATCCGGCATCGGGCCGGAGATGGCCAGGCTGACGTTCAGCCATTCCTTGCACGGCAGGGTCTTCAGGCGGTCGGCGAAATGGCGCGCCTCGACCCGCTGCAGCACCGGGTACCAGACCGCATACGTGCCGGTCGAAAAACGCCCGAGCGCATCCTGCAAGGTGGTCAACACGCGTTTGTAATCGTCTTTTACTTCATACGGCGGATCGATCAGCACCAGACCGCGGCGCGAGGGCGGCGGCAGCTGCGCCTTCAAACCGAGAAAGCCGTCACCGTGCTCGATCAGCACACGCTTGCCGCGCGCCGGGCGCTGGCCCTGCTCGGCCGCATGCTTGTCGAGCTGACGGAAGTTATCGCCCAGCAGTTTGACGTCGGCCGGATGCAGCTCGAACAGGCGCAGGCGGTCCTGCTCGCGCGCGCAGCGCTCGGCCACATAGGGCGAGCCCGGATAGTAGCGCAGCTTGCCGCTGGGATTGAGCGCACGCACGAGGTCGACGTATTCGGCCAGGGCCGGCGGCAAATCGCTGCGCCCCCACAGGCGCGCGATGCCGGTCTCGGCCTCCGCCGTCTTGCTGGCGTCGCGCCCGTCCAGCGCGTACAGGCCAGCGCCGGAATGGGTATCGACATAGGTGTAGGCCACGTCCTTCTGGTTCAGATAGTGATGCAGCTGCATCTGCACAAAGTGCTTGAGGACGTCGGCGTGATTGCCCGCGTGGAAGGCGTGGCGATAAGAAAGCATACGGGTTCCGGTTTCTAGGATTCAACCGGCATTATCCCGCAAAAAAAGCGCCACCGGGCGCAAGGCGCGGTGGCGCAACATACAGCTGACGGACAAACGCTGAATCAGCAGACTCAGGCGACCTTCTTATCGAAGAACTGTTCATCCTCGGTCGAACCGTGCAGGGCCGTGGTCGAGGACTGGCCTTGCTGGATGGTCTGGGTCACGGCATCGAAGTAGCCGGTACCGACTTCGCGCTGGTGCTTGACGGCGGTGAAGCCCTTCTCGGCGGCGGCGAATTCGGCTTCCTGCAGCTCGACGAAGGCCGACATCTGACGGCGGGCATAGCCGTGGGCCAGGTTGAACATGCCGTAGTTGAGCGAGTGGAAGCCAGCCAGGGTGATGAACTGGAACTTGTAGCCCATGGCGCCGAGTTCTTTCTGGAATTTGGCGATCGTGGCGTCGTCCAGGTTTTTCTTCCAGTTGAACGAGGGCGAGCAGTTATAGGCCAGCAGTTTGCCCGGGAATTTGGCGTGCACGGCGTCGGCGAAGGCCTTGGCGAAGGCCAGGTCCGGCTTGCCGGTTTCGCACCACACGAGGTCGGCGTACTCGGCATAGGCCAGGGCGCGCGAGATGGCCTGCTCGAGGCCCGGCTTGACGCGGTAGAAGCCTTCCACCGTGCGCTCGCCCGTGCAGAACGGACGGTCGTTGTCGTCCACGTCCGAGGTCAGCAGGTCAGCCGCTTCGGCATCGGTACGGGCGATGACCAGGGTCGAGGTGCCCATCACGTCGGCGGCTAGGCGCGCGGCGTTGAGCTTTTCGCAGGCTTCGCGGGTCGGCACCAGCACCTTGCCGCCCATGTGGCCGCACTTCTTCACGGAAGCGAGCTGGTCTTCGAAGTGCACGCCGGAGGCGCCCGCTTCGATCATGGATTTCATCAGTTCGAATGCGTTCAGCACGCCGCCGAAACCGGCTTCGGCGTCCGCCACGATGGGCGCGAAGAAGTCGATGTCGTCTTTGCCTTCCGACCATTGGATCTGGTCGGCGCGCTGGAAGGTGTTATTGATGCGCTTGACCACCATCGGCACCGAGTTGGCCGGATACAGCGACTGGTCGGGATACATTTCGCCCGCCAGATTGGCGTCGCCCGCCACCTGCCAGCCGGACAGGTAAATGGCCTTCAGGCCAGCCTTCACCTGCTGCATGGCTTGGTTGCCGGTCAGCGCGCCGAGGGCGTTGACGAAGGGCTCGTTGTTGACCAGGTTCCACAGCTTCTCGGCGCCGCGCTTGGCTAGCGTGTGCTCGATCTGCAGGGAGCCGCGCAGACGCACCACGTCCGCCGCCGTGTAGTTGCGCTTCACGCCTTTCCAGCGCGGGTTGGTGTCCCAGTCATGTTGGAGGGCTGCAATTTGCTGTTCACGAGTCGCCATGGTCTTCTCCTTTGAGGCAGATGAATCAAGAAATGAAATCCGTTAGAGATATCCTAGGCCTGTTTGCGCGTCGCAGCAATAGTCTTATATAAGACATACAAGTAAATTTATTTCGTTATTTTTCAATGACTTAATTTTTCTATCCCATGATACGAAACACCATTTCTCAAAATGGAAGCAAAACAGCGGATCGCCATGCTGCATATTCCACGATATGAAACCGCGATCTCAACAGATGAAAAAACGGGCCGCGCGGGCCCGTTTTGAAGAAAATTTGGAGGAAAGCCTCTAAAACTGCGCGGCCCGTCTGTTGTATCGCCGCCACTCAGGCGAGCTTTTGGCGCGCAATCAGGATGCCGTCGGCATCGGCATAGCACCAGTCATCGGGGCTGACGGCCACGCCGGCCACGCTGATGCGGCCATTGCGTTCGCCCACGCCCTGGCGCGCGCTGCGCTGGGGAATCGCGGCCAAGGCGCGGATGCCGACCGCGCAGGCATTCAGCTCATCGGTGTCGCGCACGCAGCCGTCGATCACGATGCCGGCCCAGCCATTGTTCTGCGCCAGCAGGCCGAGCTGGCCGCCAACCAGGGCGCGGCGCAGGCTGCCGCCGCCATCGATCACCAGCACATGGCCGTGCCCGGGCGCTTCCAGGGTGGCGCGCACGAGGGCGTTGTCCTCGAACACGCGCAGGGTCGTGATCGGGCCGCAGAAACGCCGGTGCTGGCCCCAGTGCTTGAACACGGGTGGCAGCACGAGCAGGCGGCCGTCCTCGAGCAGTTCGGGGTGGTCGTCGCACAGGTCGGTGGTGGCAAAAGACATGGTGGCTCCTGGTAGGTGAAAAGGTTTGTGCCGATTCTAAGCCTTCTGCACGGCGGCCGCGCGTCCCTCCGAGCCAACCCCGACCGCCGTGGCGATCGCCAGAAACTGGAACAGGGCCACGCCGATGAACACCCAGTGCGGATGGCCGCCGTCCATGATCAGCCCGAAAGCCAGCGGCCCCAGGGCCAGGCCGCTGTCCAGGCCCGAATACACGACGCCGTACACGCGCCCGGTCGCATGGCGCGGCGCGGCGGCGCGGATCAGCAGGTCGCGCGAGGGACCGGCCACGCCCGAGGCAAAGCCGATCACGGCCAGCAGGGGCACAACCGACCAGGCCGGCACAGTGGCGCTGGCCAGCAGCAGGGCCAGCAGGGCCGCCAGGGTGAAGGCGCCGGCGATCGTGCGGTCGTGGCTGCGGGCGCGCGCCGCCAGGAAGCCGCCCACCACCATGCCGCCGGCCGAGGCGAACATATAGCCCGAGTACGCGGCCGTGGCCGTGGCCAGGCTGATGCCATAGGTGCTAACCAGCGCGCTGGAGGCGAAACCCTGGATGCCCGACAGCGCCGCCGCCGTCAGGAAAAAGAAACCGAACGACATCCACACGGCCGGCAGGCGCAGAAAGGCCAGCGCCCCGCCCTGCCCGCCTGCCGCATGGGCGACCGGCGCGAACTCCAGGCGCGCGCGTTCGGCCGCCAGCACCACCAGCATCAGCAGCGGCAGAGCGGCTGCCGTCAGCAGGGCCACGCGCCAGCCGGCCACGGCCGCCACAGCGCCCAGCAGCAGGGGCGCCGAGCCCCAGCCGAGATTGCCGCTGATGCCATGTACGGAAAACGCATGCGCGAGATTCGGCTTGGACACATGGTGGTTCAGCAGGCTGTAGTCGGCCGGATGGAACACGCTGTTGCCCAGGCCCGCCAACAGCGAGCCGAGCAGCAGCATCGGATACGAGGCCGCCCCCGCCAGCACCAGGGCGCTCAGGGCCAGACAGGCCAGCCCGGCCATGAGCACCTTGAGCGCGCCGACCCGGTCGACCACAAAGCCGGCCAGCGCCTGCCCGATGCCGGAGACGACAAAGAACACCGTCATCAAAAGACCGAGTTCCGCATAGCTGAGGGCAAAGGCGGGCCGGATCCAGGGGAACAGGGCCACCAGAATCAGATGGAAGAAGTGGGACACGCCATGCGCCACGCCAATCACGCCGATCACGCGCGCATCCTGCGACAACTGTTTCATGCATTGCTCCGGTAGGGGGACCGGCATAGTGTAGAAAAAACGGCGGCGTCCGATTCACACTAGAATGACAATCTTTATCGCCAAACCGCCAAAGCATGGCCCTGACCATACTGACCGATACCCGCATCCGCGATGACAAGGATGGCCCCACCTTGGCCCAGCCCGTGCGGCCCGGCGCACGCGATCTGCGCGAGGCCGGCGCCATCCGTCCGCACCGCCACAGCTATGCCCAGCTGACCTGGGCGCGCGCCGGCGTGATGCGGGTGACGGCGGCCGGGTCGAGCTGGATCGTGCCGCCCGAGCGCGCGATCTGGATTGCGCCCGGCATCGAGCACACGGTCGCCAATCTCGGTCCGGCCCAGATGCGCGTGCTGTGCGTGCACCCGAGCCGCGCCCTGTTCGCCGGCGAAGAATGCGTGGCCGTCGCCGTCAGTCCGCTGCTGCGCGAGGCCATGCTGGCGCTCGGCCAGTGCGAGGACGAGGACCGCCGCGCCGCCCTGCTGGCCGATCTGGTGCTGGACGAGCTGGCGCGCTCGCGCACACGCCCGCTGCGCGTGCCGATGCCACGCGATAAACGCTTGCAGGCCCTGTGCCAGGTGCTGCTCGATGCGCCCGGCACCGAGGCCACGCTGGCCGAACTGGCTACGCGCGCCGGCGCCTCAGAGCGCACGATGGCGCGCCTGTTCGACAAGGAATTGGGGATGGGCTTTGCCCAGTGGCGCCAGCAGGTGCGGCTGGCCCATGCGGCGCCGCTGATCGCGCGCGGCCTGCCGCTGGCGCGGGTGGCGCAGGAACTCGGCTATGCCAGCCAGTCGGCCTTCAGCGCGATGTTTAAAAAGACCTTCGGCGAGCCGCCGTCGCGCTTTTTCGCACGCCAGACGGCATAAGGGCGGACCCGCAGGCCCGCCCTGTATTCGCGCTTAGCTGAAGCGCAGCTCGCCGCCGTCGACCGCGACGTGGATCGTGTCCTTCGGGCCGTATTTGCCCTGCAGGATGAGCTTCGAGATCGGATTCTCGATCTGCTGCTGGATCGCGCGCTTGAGCGGACGGGCGCCATACACCGGATCGAAACCGGCTTCGGCGATCTTCTGCAGAGCAGCGTCCGAGAGGTCGAGCTGCATCTCCATCGCACCCAGGCGCTTTTCCAGATTCGCCAGCTGGATCTTGGCGATGCTGCCGATATGCTTCTCATCGAGGCCATGGAAGACGACGATCTCGTCGATCCGGTTGATGAACTCAGGCCGGAAGTGGCCGCGCACCTCGGCCATCACCGAGAGCTTGACCAAGGCCGGATCTTCCGTGTCCATCGACTGGATCTTGTGCGAGCCCAGATTCGAGGTCATCACGATGACGGTGTTCTTGAAGTCCACCGTGCGCCCCTGGCCATCGGTCATGCGGCCGTCGTCGAGCACCTGCAGCAGCACATTGAACACGTCATGGTGGGCCTTCTCGACCTCGTCGAGCAGGATCACGCTGTAGGGCTTGCGGCGCACGGCCTCGGTCAGATAGCCGCCTTCGTCGTAGCCGACATAGCCCGGCGGCGCGCCGATCAGACGCGACACCGAATGCTTCTCCATGAATTCGCTCATGTCGATGCGGATCAGCGCATCCTCGCTGTCGAACAGGAAGCTGGCCAGGGCCTTGCACAGTTCGGTCTTGCCGACCCCGGTCGGGCCGAGGAACATGAAGCTGCCATACGGACGATTCGGATCGGCCAGGCCGGCGCGCGAACGGCGGATCGCATCGGCCACGGCGGTGATTGCCTCATCCTGGCCGACCACGCGCTTGTGCAGCTCGTCCTCGATGTGCAGCAGCTTGTCGCGCTCGCCCTGCATCATGCGCGAGACCGGAATGCCGGTCGCGCGCGAGACCACCTCGGCGATCTCCTCGGCGCCGACCTGGGTGCGCAGCAGGCGCGGCTTGGCCTGCTCGGCGCCCTCGCCCGAGGCTTCGGCCTTTTTCAGGCGCGCTTCCAGATCGGGCAGGCGGCCGTACTGCAGTTCCGACACCTTCTGCCAGTTCGACTGGCGCTTGGCTTCCTCCATCTCGAACTTGACGCGCTCGATTTCCTCCTTGATGTGGGTCGAGCCCTGCACCACGGCCTTTTCGGCCTTGAGGATTTCCTCGAAGTCGTTGTACTCGCGTTCGAGGCGGGCGATCTCCTCATCGATCAGTTCGAGGCGGCGCTTGGAGGCCTCGTCTTTTTCCTTCTTGACGGCTTCCTTCTCGATCTTCAGCTGGATCAGGCGGCGTTCGAGCTTGTCCATCACCTCCGGCTTGGAGTCGATCTCGATCTTGATCTTCGAGGCCGCTTCGTCGATCAGGTCGATCGCCTTATCGGGCAGGAAGCGATCAGTAATGTAGCGGTGCGAGAGTTCGGCCGCGGCGATGATGGCCGGGTCGGTGATCTCCACCTTGTGGTGCAGTTCGTACTTGTCCTGCAGGCCGCGCAGGATGGCGATGGTCGCCTCCACGCTCGGTTCCTCGACCAGGATTTTCTGGAAGCGGCGTTCGAGCGCGGCGTCCTTCTCGATGTACTTGCGGTATTCGTCGAGCGTGGTCGCGCCGATGCAATGCAGCTCGCCGCGCGCCAGTGCCGGCTTCAGCATATTGCCCGCGTCCATGGCGCCTTCGGCTTTGCCGGCGCCGACCATCGTGTGGATCTCGTCGATGAACAGGATGGTCTGGCCTTCATCCTTGGCCAGTTCGTTCAGCACGGCTTTCAGGCGTTCCTCGAACTCGCCGCGGTATTTGGCGCCGGCCAGCAGGCCCGCCATGTCGAGCGAGAGCACGCGCTTGTTCTTCAGCGTGTCCGGCACTTCGCCATTGACGATGCGCTGGGCCAGGCCTTCCACGATGGCGGTCTTGCCCACGCCCGGCTCGCCGATCAGCACCGGATTGTTCTTGGTACGGCGCTGCAGCACCTGGATCGCGCGGCGGATTTCGTCGTCGCGGCCGATCACCGGATCGAGCTTGCCCAGGCGGGCGCGCTCGGTCACGTCGAGGGTGAATTTTTTCAGGGCTTCGCGCTGGCCTTCGGCGTCTTGCGACTGCACGCCCTCGCCCCCACGTACGGCCTGGATGGCGCTGTCGAGCGACTTGCGGTTGAGGCCATGCTCGCGCGCCAGCTTGCCGGCTTCGGATTTATCGTCGGCGAAGGCCAGCAGCACCATCTCGCTCGAGACGAATTTATCGTTACGCTTCTGGGCTTCCTTGTCGGCCAGGTTGAGCACCGCCACGAATTCGCGGCTGACCTGCACCTCGCCGCCCGTGCCGGACACCTTGGGCAGACGCTCCATCGCGCCCTTCAGGGCCTGGGCCAGCCCGCCGACATTGACGTTCGCACGCTGCAGCAGCGAGCGGGCGGCGCCGTCGTCCTGATTGAGCAAGGCGGCCAGCAGGTGAACCGGCTCGATGTAAGGATTGTCGCTGCCGACGGCCAGGCTTTGGGCGTCGGCCAGGGCTTCCTGGAGTTTGGTGGTCAGTTTGTCTTGCCGCATGGCTAAGCTCCTTGATGTCGTTACTACACAACATAAGGCCGCCCTGCGGCGAATTCAAGACCCTGTTCAGCTCAGGGCTTTGTAGGTCGCCAGTCCGGCGAAGCAGCAGGCCAGCGCACCCAGCAGATGCAGGCCCGAATGCAGGAGCGCCCAGCCGAACTCGCCGCGCTGGAGCAGCACCATCGACTCGCCCGAGAAACTGGAGAAGGTGGTCAGCCCGCCGAGGAAGCCGGTGATGGCGAACAGGCGCCATTCGGGCGCCAGCGCTGGGTGGCCGCCGAAGAAGCCGAGGCCAAAGCCGATCAGGTAGCCGCCGATCAGGTTGGCGGCCAGGGTGCCCATCTGGATATTCGCGTGCAGCGCGCCCAGCCACAGGGCCAGGCCCCAGCGCGCCCAGGCGCCCAGGGCCGCGCCGAGGCCGACCGCCAGCCAGCTCATGCCGTTCCCCATTTGGCCTTGGCGCTGTCGTCGCTCAGGCGCGCATCGACCCAGCGCGCGCCCGCGGGCGTCTGCTCTTTTTTCCAGAACGGCGCGTCGGTCTTCAGGTAGTCGATGATGAATTCGCAGGCCTGGAAGGCTTCGCCGCGGTGGGCGCTGCTGACGGCCACCAGCACGATCTGGTCCATCGGCCGCAGCGGGCCGACGCGGTGGATCACGCTGGCGCCATACAGCTGCCAGCGCTGGTGGGCCTCGTCCAGGATGGCTTCCAGCGCCTTTTCCGTCATGCCCGGGTAGTGCTCGAGCTCCATGGTGGCGACGCTGGCGCCCTCGTTCATGTCGCGCACGGTGCCGACAAAACTGACGACGGCGCCCACGCGTGCATCGCCGGCGCGCAGGGCGGCCAGTTCGGCCGTCAGATCAAAATCCTCGGTCTGAACCTGCACCCGCTTCATTTACCGTCCTTGCCGACGCGGCGGAACAGTTGTTCGATGCGCGAGGCGGTGCGTGCGTCGGTCAGGGCCGGCGTGGCCGCCAGCTTGAGCAGCTGGGCGGCCGGCGCCAGCGGTTTCTGGCCCGACTTGAGCGAGGACTGCAGCACTTCGACCTGCAGCTTGAGGCGCTCGCGCGCGAAGTCGGCACCGGAATCGACGCCGGCCACGATCTCGAGGCGCAGCACGTCCTGCAGCAGACGCTCGCGGTTGGCGCGCAGGGTGGCGGCATAGGCGTCACGCGCGCCATTCCAGGCGGCCAGGGCGGCATCGAAGCGGGCCTGCAGCAGCTTGTCGAGTTCGCCGCCGAGCGGCGCCAGCGCGGCCCAGCGGCCGGCCCAGTCGTCTTCCGCCCCGCCCTCGGCGATGGCGTTTTCCAGGGCCTGCACCAGGCGCAGCTTGTCGCGCACGGCGCTGGCCTGGGCCAGGCTGGCCTGGCGGCGCGCGGCGTCCAGCTGCTTCTGAATGGCGCCGACGGCGGCCTGATAGCGTTTATCGAGCCGCGCCTCGGCCGCGCGCGGCACCGGGCCGACGGCGCGCCACTGCTCGGCCACCTCGCGCAGGATGCGCGCGGCCTGGGCGTCGCCGGCGGCCGCTTCCAGGGTCGCGCACAAGGCTTCCTTGGCTTTCAGATGGTCCTTGCGCTCGGCGTCGGCCGCGTGGGCGTGCTGCTTGCGCGCGTTGAACAGCTTGTCGCAGGCGGCGCGGAAGCGCTGCCACAGGGCCTGCTCGTCCTTGCGTTCGAGCGGCAAAGCACGCGCGCGCTCCTGCCAGCGTTCCTGCAGGCGGCGGATGGCGTCGAGCGTGTGGCGCTCGCCCGGCTTGAGCGCCTCGGTTTCGGCGATCAGGGCTTCGCGTTCGGCCAGTTCGGCCTGACGCTGGGACGCCAGCGGCTGCTCCAGCACGGCCATGACAGCGGCGAAGTCGGTGTCGAGCTTTTTCTTTTCCTTGCGGTCGATCGGGCCCAGGCGCTGCCAGGCCTGGCGCAGGCGCGTGACGCTGCCGGCCAAGTGGCGCCAGTCGGCGCCCGCATTGGCGGCCTCGGTCTGGGCGGCGCTCAACAGTGCGCGCGCCTTCTCGGCATTGGCGTGGCGCTCTTCGGCCAGCTGCTTGAAGTGGGCAGCGGCCGGGGCATAGGCCTTGGTGCAGGCGGCGTCAAAACGCTCCCACAAACCCTTGGGCGCATGGCCCGACTGGGCGTCGAGCGCCTTCCAGCGCTCGCGCAGGGCGCCGACCTTTTTGGCCAGTTCGGCCATGGCCGGCTTGTCCTGCTGCAGCTGTTCGGCTGCCTTGATCAGTTCTTCGCGCGAGATATTGCCGCCCCAGCGCGCCCAGTCGTTCATGCGCTTGAGCTCGGCCCGGACGGCGGCCAGATGCTCGTGCTGGGCGGCGCTCAGGTGCACGCCTTTCATGTCCTTGAGCACTTTGTCGAGATCGGCGGCGACGTGCAGATGGCCCTCTTTCAGGGCCGTTTCCAGGCCCTCGAGCGTGCCGAGGAAGGCCAGCGTGGCCTCGGTCGGCGCGGCGCGCGGCGGCTTGGGCGGACGCTTCTCGGCGGCCGGCGCCGGCGCGGCGGCGGGCGCTTCGGTCGGGGCTGGCGCGGCCGGTGCGGCCAACAAGGCCTGCTGGCGTGCCAGCTCGGCGGTAAAGTCCTGCCGCAGGGAACGCGGCAGGCTGGCGGCTTCGGGCGCGGTCTGGGCCGCCTCGAACGCGCCGCCCAGCTCGGCCAGGCGGGCCGCGCGCGCCGCGGGCTCGGGCAGGCGTTCGGCCAGCTTGCGCAGCTCGGCCAGCTGGTCGATCACGCCGCGCTGCAGGGCCACCTGGGCCTCGATCCGCGCGGACAGGGCCGCATGCACGGCCTGGTAGGCGGGCGCCAGCTCGGGCGCGGCGATGACCGACCATTGCTGATCGAGTTCGGCCACGCGGTTGGGCGTCAGCTTGTCATCGGCCAGCAGGGCCTGGGCCTGGGCGATGCAGGCCTGGCCGCGCGCCATTTCGATGTCGTGGTGGCGCAGCGCGTCGAGCCGGCCCTGGAGCAGCTTGGCCACGCGGCGGTCGGTATTGCGGATGGCGGCGTGGACCTGCTCGAGCAGGGCGCGCGAGTGAATGTGCTCGGCCGCAGCCAGGCGCAGTTCGGAAAACTCGGAACGCAGCACGAAGGCGGCCGCAGCGGCCTCGTCCCCGGCCAGGGTTTTGAGCTGTTCCGCCTGCTGGGCGCGTGCGCTGGCACTGTCGGCGGCGGGCGCCGGTGTGCCCTCGGTCGGGTCCGTGTCGCGCTTCAGGAATTCAAACATGACGTGCAGCCAATAGTGAAAGCACAATCATATCAAGAAGCGCGCCACTCGGGGCGCACAGGCCTCAGATCGATGCGCGCGCGGCAGCGGCGGTGCGGGCGGCGGCGCGGCCGTCCCCGCCCGGGGTGGCGGCGGCCTCGGCCAGCATCTGGTGGGCCAGCTGAAACCAGCACTCCTCCGACAGGCGGGCGCGCGCCAGCGGCAGCAGATGCTGTTCTTCGAGCGTCAGGCGTTCGAGCAGCGCGCTGCAGACCGTATCGAGACAGGCGCAGCGGGCGCTGACGGCCGCCGCATTGGCGGCGCCGCTGGCCGCTTCGGCGTCGCGCAGGGCCGCCTGAGCCGCCGCCTGCCAGGCCTCGGCCTGGGCCAGCAGGGCCTGGCCCGCGCCCTGGCCGCGCAGGGCCGGATACAGGTGGCGCGTGGCCTTGCGCTGCTGGCACTGGCGCAGCAGGCGGCCCAGCTCGGCGCAGCAGCGCCTGACCGCTGCGTCCGACAGCGTGCTTTGGTAAAGGAAATCGTCCTGAATTTGCTGCTGCAGGGCAAGTACCTCAGCCTGCAGTTGATTATGTTCGAGCGAGAGGGCCACCATGGCATACGTACCTGTCAACATGCAATCTCCTGGGTGGACACTTTGGTTGGAACGACAAGGATAGGGGCCGCACGTTTGATCTGCTTTGCGTTTTCGCAAAGCGCCTTGGCCTCGGCTGTGTTTTTTATGCTAACGTTGAGCCAGCTTAAGAAACCCACTCCGCCATGACGCGCGCCCTCCTCGCCTGTATCACCGCCTGTCTGGGCCTGGCCGCCTGCCAGCCCGCCCCTTCCGACCACTTCCCCGGCTATGCCGAAGCCGACTACGTGCGCCTGGCGAGCCCGGTCGGCGGCACCCTGGCCAAGCTGCACCTGCAGCGCGGCCAGCAAGTGAAGGCCGGCGCCCTCGCCTTCGCGCTGGAGCAGGAAAATGAACAGGCCGCGCGCCTGGCCGCCCAGGCCCGCCTGCAGCGCGCCGAGGCGGCGCTGGCGAACCTGCTCAGCGGCCGGCGCCCGGATGAAGTGGCCGTCACCGCCAGCCAGCTGGCCCAGGCCGAAGCGGCCCAGCGCCAGTCGCAGGCGGCGCTGGCGCGCGTGCAGCGCCTGCAGTCGGCCCAGTTTGTGGCCCAGGCCAGCCTGGACGACGCGCGCGCCGCCGCCGAGCGCGACACGGCGCGCGTCAACGAGCTGCGCGCCGCGCTGCGCGTGGCCGCCCTGGCCGCCCGCCCGCAGGAAATCGCCGCCGCCCGTCAGGACGTGGAGGCGGCCCGCGCCGCCCTCGCCCAGGCCGACTGGCAGCTCAATCAGAAGGCCGTGCGCGTGCCGCGCGATGCCGCCGTGGCCGACCTGCTCTACCGCGAAGGCGAGCTGGTGGCGGCCGGCCAGCCGGTCGTCAGCCTGCTGGTGCCCGAGTATGTGCGGGCGCGCTTCTTCGTCCCCCAGACCGTGCTCGGCACGATCAAGCTCGGTCAGCCGGTCACGCTGCGCTGCGACGGCTGCCCGGCGCCGCTGGCCGCGCGCATCAGCTACATCGCGCGCGAGGCCGAGTTCACCGCGCCCCTTATCTACAGCAAGGAGAACCGCGCCAGCCTGGTGTTCATGGTCGAGGCCCAGCCCGAACCGGGCAGCGCCACCCGCCTGCATCCGGGCCAGCCGCTGGAAGTGCGCCTCGCCCCGTCCGCCCCATGAGCGAGACCATCATCGATGTACGCGGCCTGACCAAGCGTTATGGCGAGCGCACCGTGGTCGACGCGGTCGACCTGCAGGTGGCGCGCGGCCAGATCTACGGCTTCCTCGGCCCCAACGGCAGCGGCAAGACCACCACGATCCGCATGATCTGCGGCCTGCTGACGCCGGACGCCGGCAGCGGCAGCTGCCTGGGCCTGGACATCCGCAGCCAGGCGCGCGCGATCAAGCGCCAGGTCGGCTACATGACCCAGCGCTTCGGCCTGTACGACGACCTCAGTATCGAGGAGAACCTCGACTTCATCGCGCGCATCTACCAGGTGCCGCAGCGGCGCGCCAAAGTCGCCGCCACGCTCGAACAACTGGGTCTGGCCACGCGCCGGCGCCAGCTGGCCGGCGCCCTGTCGGGCGGCTGGAAGCAGCGCCTGGCGCTGGCCGCCTGCCTGCTGCACGAGCCGCGCCTGCTGCTGCTCGACGAACCGACCGCCGGGGTCGACCCGGAGGCGCGCCGCCTGTTCTGGGACCAGTTGCATGAACTGGCGGCCGGCGGCCTGACGGTGCTGGTCTCGACCCACTACATGGACGAAGCGGCGCGCTGCCATGCGCTGGCCTACATCTGCTACGGACGTCTGCTGGCGCGCGGCAGCGGGCCGGAACTGATCGCCCGGGCGGGGCTGGCGGCGCGCGAGATCAGCGGCCCCGGTCCGGCCCTGGCCGCGCTGGCCCAGCGCCTGCGCGCCGACCCCGAGCTGCACAGCGTCGGCTCGTTCGGCGCCACCTTGCACCTGGCGGCAGCCAGCGAGGCCCGGCTCGACGCCGCCCTGGCCCGCGTCGACGACGTGCTGATGGCCGAGGGCCTGCGCGTGACGCGCGCCGACCCGAATCTGGAAGACGTCTTCATCGCCCTGATGCAGGGCGCGCCCGACAACGCGGGAGGGGCCTGAGATGCGCATCGCCGGCCTGTCCATCGCCCGCCTGCTGGCCATCCTGATCAAGGAGTTCCGCCAGATCCGGCGCGACCGCCTGACCTTTGCCATGATGGTGGCGGTGCCGATCGTGCAGCTGGTGCTGTTTGGCTTCGCCATCAACACCGATCCCAAGCACCTGCCGCTGGCGGTGCTCGACCAGGACCACAGCCGCCTGTCGCGCGCCATCGCCCAGGGTCTGCAGAATTCGCGCTATTTCGCGCTCGAGGCGACACCGGCCGACAGCGCAGCCGGCGACCAGCTGCTCGAACACGGCAAGGTCCAGTTCCTGCTGGTGGTCCCGCCCGGCTTTGAGCGGCGCACGCTGCGCGGCGAGCGCCCCGGCCTGCTGCTGGCGGCCGACGCCACCGATCCATCGGCCTCCGGCAATGCGCTGGCCGCCGTCGCCGGCGTGAGCCAGCAGGTGATCCGGCGCGAGCTGGGCGCCGGCCACGCCCAGCCCGAACCCTTCGACCTGCGCATCCAGCGCCGCTACAACCCGGACGGCCTGGCGCGCTATAACATCGTGCCCGGCCTGATCGGAGTGATCCTGACCATGACGATGGTGATGATGACGGCCCTGGCGATGACGCGCGAGACCGAGCGTGGCACGATGGAGAATCTGCTGGCCACACCGGCCCGGCCGAGCGAAGTCATGGTCGGCAAAATCCTGCCTTACATCCTGATCGGCTATGTGCAGGTGAGCGTGATTCTGGTGCTGGCCAAGCTGCTGTTCGACGTGCCCATGGTCGGCTCGCTGGCGCTGCTGTCGGCCGTGCTGGTGGCCTTCATCGCGGCCAATCTGGCTGTGGGCTTCACCTTCTCCACGCTGGCGCGCAACCAGCTGCAGGCGATGCAGCTGACCTTCTTTTTCTTCCTGCCCTCGATGCTGCTGTCGGGCTTCATGTTCCCGTTCCGCGGCATGCCGCCCTGGGCCCAGGCCATCGGCGAAGTGCTGCCGCTGACGCATTTTCTGCGCATCGTGCGCGGCATTCTGCTGAAGGGGAATTCGGCGGCCGACATCTGGCAGGAGCTGTGGCCGATCCTGCTGTTCATGACTGGAGCCGGCGCCGTCGCCCTCAAGCGCTACCGCCAGACGCTCGACTGATCACCAGCGCGAACGGTGGTCCTCGGTCACGCCGGCCAGCGCGCGCACCTGGCGCGCCGGCGCGTCGGGCGCGGCCCGCACCACGCCATCGAACACGCCGATCGGCTGCACGTAGCGGCTGGCGGCCACCAGCAGGTCCTTGTCCTCGCGCCGCAAACCGTGCGGAGTGAACACGAGATCGAGCAGGCCGCAGGCGCTGCGCACCTGCCAGGGCGCCATCGGATCGCCCGCGTCATACACGAATTCGGCCGGGCCGAGCGCGATCAGTTGGCCGTCGAGCCAGAGGGCGTTTTCGTTGGCGCCAAAGTAGCCCGCCTGCAGGTTGAAGCCGATCTCCAAGCCGTGCGCCGACGCCCAGCGCCAGTCGGTATCGCGCGCCAGCAGACCATTCGAATAGTCGCAGCTGGCCACCCCGCCATCGAGCGAGAACAGCTGCCCGCCCGCGCACACCTGGCCGCTCAAGGGCATGCCGCCCGACTTCTGCGTCGCATGGATGCTGCCGCCGGCCACCGGCCCCACGGCCAGCAGCTGCGGCGCCGGGCCGCCAAAACGCGCGCTGATGGCCAGGCCGGGCGTTTCCAGCTCCAGCAGATAATCGTGTTCGGCCTGCGGCAGCAGCGCGATGCGCCGGCCCGGCATGCGGTAATGGCTGGCCGCACGCGCATGCGCGCCGACGCGCGCGCCCAGACCGGGCAGCGCATCCTGTGAGTAGGCGGCAATCACGCGCTGCGAACCACGCTCGAACACATAGGCAAAGGCGGTGCTGGTCCAGCCCACGTCGACGATGGCGACGGCGCAGAACACGCTGTCGCTGGCCAGCGCGACATAATGCCAGCGCTTGTGATGAAAGCGCCGCCACAGGGCGCTGCGGCCATGCGGCGCGGCCAGCGCGGCCCAGTCGAAGCTGTGCGCGAGCCCACGGTAGCGGCCCAGCAGCGGCTGACCATCGGCGTCCACCAGGTGTTGCGGTGCGGCCGGCAGCATCAGGCCTCCTCGCGCAGGGCAGCCGCCAGCAGCGGCGCAAAGGCGGCCGGTTCCACCTGGCCCAGTTCCACCTCGGGACAGGCGTGCCAGCGCGCGCAGCGCGTGATGGCGTCGGCCAGGTCGGCCGCCAGCGCCGCCGACGGGCGCACGCCCGCTTCCAGCTCCAGCCGCAGCAGGCTGAAACGCCCCGCCTGGCGGTGCGCCTTGGCGTCCACCCGGCCGACCAGCACCCCGCGCCGCAGCAGCGGCAGCACGAAATAGCCATAGCGGCGCTGCGGCGCCGGCGTGTAGCACTCGAGCCGGTAGTCAAAGTCGAACAGCTCGCGCGCGCGGCGCCGGTCCCAGACCACCGGATCAAACGGCGACAGCAGGCTGCTGGCGGTCGGCTTGAGCGCGCCATCGGCGGCGGCCGCGGCCAGCTCGGCCAGATCGGGGTGGATGTAGACCGGGTCGTCCCAGCCGTCGACGCGCGCCGTCAGCAACTGGCCGCTGCGCGCCAGCGCCGCCAGATCGACATGCGGACGGCGCGTGCGGTAGTAGTCGGGTACCCAGGCCGCGCGCGCCAGACCAAGCGCGCGCACGCTGCGCAGGGCCAGTGCCCGTTCGACTTCGGCGCGCGGCGGCAGCAGGCCGTCGTGCCAAGACGGGTGAACGCGTTCGCGCAGGTCGTACACGCGCTGGAAGTTGTGGCGCCGCGCGATCATCAGCTGGCCGGTGGTGAACAGGGCTTCGAGGGCGCGCTTTTCCGGCTTCCACTCCCACCAGCCGCCGCCCTTGCCGTCGCGGCGCGCGAAATCCTGCGAGCGCACCGGCCCGCGCGTGCGCACATGGTCCAGCACCTGCTCGACCTCGTCGCGGCGCTCGCGCAGGAACTTGACCGGGTACTTCCAGCCCATCCCGGCCGGATCCAGCATACGGTGGCGCATCAGGTGGTAGTCCTCGATCGGCACAAAGCAGGCCTCGTGCGCCCAGTACTCAAACAGCCGGCCCTCGGCCAGATGCTCTTCCAGCCATTGGCCCTGGTAGTCGCCCAGACGGCTCCACAACACCAGATAAGGACTGCGCGCGACCACGCTGATGGTATCAATCTGCAGCACGCCGAGCGTGCGGATGGCATCGAGCACATCGTCCTTGCGGGCGCGCTGGCGGCGCGGACGCAGCAGGCCCTGGGCGGCCAGATGCAGGGCGCGCGCGGCCGGGAGCGAAAGAGTCAGACCGTTCATCGGGTGCGGGGAGACGGAAAAGCGGCCATTGTAACGCGCCAGACTGTGGCTAAAACGCTCATTTTTTTTGAATGCGGTGATCCATAGCGCGCAAAATCTGCGCACAATAGGCCTGTCGCGGACCGGTTGCCCTTTCGATCACTGACTTGAAATACTCACAAGGCCTTGACCACGAATAGCCCACTCCTGCGCCACGTGCGCCGCCTGTCGCGGGCCCTGCTGCTGCCGGCCTTCGCCGCCGCTTTGCTGCTCGCGATCTGGAGTGCCGTGGCCTATCAGATCAGCGTCGAGCGCGAGGCCGCCCACCACGATGCGGTCGCGCGCAGCCAGACCCTGGCCCAGAGCCTGGCCGAACACGTCAGCCATGTGCTGCGCCAGACCGAGCATGCGGCCCAGGTCTACAAACTGAAGTTCGAGGAATCGGGCGGGCACATGCCGCTGGCGGAATTCACGCGGCGCGGCGGCCTGCTCGACAATGTGCTGCCGGCCCGGCTCGACCTGCCGGTGGCGCTGTTCGACAGCGCCGGCCGGCTGACCGACAGCGCCAACGGCTACCCGCAGCGCGGCGCCGCAAGTGAAGCGTGGTTCCAGCAACTGCGCATGGGCGGGGGCGACGGCGCGGGTGCGGGCGCCGCCGTCTACGAAGCGGCCACCCACAAGTGGCAGATCCAGGTGGCGCGCCGGCTCGATGGCCCGGACGGCAGCTTTGCCGGCGCCGTCATGCTGCTGGTCGACCCGGCCTTCTTCATCGACGACTACGACCGCCTGAACATGGAAGACGATGGCGCCCTGCTCCTGATCAGCCCTGGCAGCGGTCTGTCCACCGGGCGCGTGCGCGACCGCCTGTTCATCTCCGACAGCGTGCATTTCCAGCACCGGCTGGACCCGAGCCTGCCGGTGCAGGAGCTGCTGCCGCTGCGACCGCTCGACAGTGTGGCCCGCATCTACAGCGCGCGCGAGATTCCGCGCTACGGACTGGAGGCGGTGGTCGGCATCACCGAGCAACTGGCGCTTGAACGCTTCATGCGCCACCGCGCCATCTATCTGTGGGTGACCGCCGCGGCCAGCGTGCTGATTGTCACCGTCACCGCCCTGCTGATGGACCAGAACCGGCGGCTGGCCGAATCGGTCAAGCTGGCGCAGGAGGCCGAGGCCGTGCTGCGCGCCGCCGCCGAAGGCAGTCTGAATGGCTTCATGATTCTGAAGGCCGTGCGGCGCGGCCGCCGCATCGAGGACTTCGTGATCGCCGCCATCAACCAGCGCTGCGCCGACATGATCGGCCAGCCGCGCGAGCGTCTGCTCGGCGCCCTGGCCAGCCAGGGCCTGCCCGAATGCCGCAGCACCGGCCTGTTCGACCGCTATGTGCAGGTGGTCGAAAGCGGCCAGGCGCTGGAAGAGGAATTCGAAGCCAGCTTCACCAGCCTGCCGCGCCGCTGGCTGCACCACCAAGTGGTGCCGCTGCGCGACGGCGTGGCCATCACCACGCGCGACGTCACGGCGCGCAAGCGGGCCGAGATCGAAGTGCTCGACCAGCGCAGCTTCCTGCAGTCGCTGATCGAACATCTGCCCCAGCTGATCTGCGTGAGCAGCACGCGCGCCGACAGCGCCGGCCGCCTGCTGGTGTGGAACCACGCGGCCGAGCAGATCACCGGCCATCCGGCCGAACAGGTGCTGGGCGGCCCCTCGGCGCGCTACTTCCCGCTGCCGCCCGACACCCCGGCCACGCGCCAGCTGCGCGACGGCCTGCCGGTGGCCGAATACGAAGCCCTGCCCTTCACCCGGCGCGACGGCAGCCAGCGCTTTTTGCACACGCTGTCGGTGCCGCTGGCCGACGAGCATGCCGAGCACGCCTACCTGCTGACCATCGCCGAAGACATCACCGAGCGCCGCGCCCAGGCCCTCGCCCTGCGCGCCAGCGAGGCCGAACTGGCGGCGATTGCGAATGCCTCGCCGCTTGGCCTGCTGCGCACCGACGCCAGCGGCCACTGCACCTATGTGAACCCGACCTTCGAAACCATCACCGGGCTGGCGCGCGCGGCGGCCCTGGGCGAAGGCTGGCTGCGCGCCATCCACCCCGAAGACCTGGCCCTGCTGCGCCAGGCCCTGGCCCAGCTATGCGACAAGGCCGAGCCTTACCAGGGCGTGCTGCGCTGCCAGCATCCGGATGGCCGCATCGTCTGGACCTCGATGAAATTCGCGCCGGTGCGGATCAACGACGCCACCGCCGGCCTGGTCGGCACGGTGGACGACATCACCTCCCTGCGCGGGGCCGAAATCGCCCTGCGCGAAAGCGAGGCGCGCCTGCGCACCATCGCCGACACCCTGCCGACCATGGTCGCCTACATCGACGCCGACCAGACCTACCGCTTCTACAACAGCGCCTACGAGCGCGAATTCGGCTGGAAGGATCAGAACATGCACGGCCTGAGCATCCGCGCCGTCATCGGCGACGCCCACTACGCGCGCATCCAGCCATATATCGAGCGGGTGCTGCAGGGCGAGACCGTGCACTTCGAGGACGTCGACGTGGTCGATGGCGAGGAACGCTATATCGACGTCAACTACATCCCCCAGCGCGACACCGACAATGCGCGCGTGATCGGCTTTCACGTGATGCGCCACGACGTCAGCCACGTCAAGCGCGAGAAGAACCGCCTGATCAAGCTGGCCCAGGTCGACCCGCTGACCGGACTGACCAACCGCGCCGGCTTCATGCTGCGCCTGGCCGACGCCATGCAGACCAGTGCCGCCCACGGCCAGCTGATGGCCGTGATGTACATGGATATCGACCGCTTCAAGCCCGTCAACGACACCTACGGCCACGACGTCGGCGACCAGCTGCTGAAGACTTTCGGCGCGCGCCTGACGCATGCGCTACGCGCCACCGATACCATCGCCCGCCTCGGCGGCGACGAATTCACGGTCATCATGGAGAAGCTCACGCGCGAGGAGGATGCGCGCCACATCGCCGCCAAGATCGTGCAGGTGATGCAGCAGCCGTTCGACCTCGAAGGCGTGCGCGTCGCGATTTCGGCCAGCATAGGCGTGGCCTTCTATCGCAGCGGCGAGCTGGCGCCCGAGGCCCTGCTCAAACAGGCCGACGTCCACCTGTACCAGGCCAAACAGGCCGGCCGCAACACCTTCCGCAGCGCCGCCTGAGAGCCGCTTCGGCTATAGTAGCGGCATGCGACTGCTGCACACCTCCGACTGGCACCTGGGCCAGAGCTTCCACAACTTCGAACGCCAGGCCGAACACCAGCATTTTCTCGACTGGCTGCTGGCCGCCCTCCAGCGCGAGCAGCCGGACGCCCTGCTGATCGCCGGCGACGTTTTCGATAACAGCAATCCGCCGGCCAGCGCGCTGCGCCAGTTCTACCGCTTCCTGCAGCAGGCGCGATGCGCCCTGCCGCGCCTGCAGATCGTCGTCATCGCCGGCAATCACGACTCGCCCCAGCGGCTGGAAGCACCCCAGCCGCTGCTGGAGGACAGCGGCGTGGTGCTGGTCGGCCCGGTGCCGCGCCAGCCCGATGGCAGCATCGATGTGGCGCGTCTGGTGCTGCCCCTGCGCGACGCCAGCGGCGCCGTCGCCGCCTGGTGCCTGGCCATTCCCTTCCTGCGGCCGGGCGACGTGGCGCGCGTGGACGGCGCGGAAGATCCCTACCTGGCCGGCATCGCCGCCCTGTATCAGCAGGCGGCCAGCCACGCGCTGCAGCTGCGCCAGAGCGGCCAGGCGCTGATCGCCATGGGCCACTGCCATCTGGCCCAGACCCAGGCCTCGCCCGACTCCGAACGCCGCATCGTCATCGGCGGCAGCGAGGCCCTGCCCGCCAGCCTGTTCGGTCCCGAGATCGACTACGTGGCGCTGGGCCACCTGCATCTGGCCCAGCAGGTCGGACGGCCGACGGTGCGCTACAGCGGCAGCCCGCTGCCCTTGTCCTTCTCCGAAATCGACTACCCCCATCAGGTGCTGCGGGTCGACCTGGGCGCGGCCGGCTGCGAGATCAGCGCCCTGCCCGTGCCGCGCGCCGTGCCGCTGCTGCGCGTACCGGCGCGCCACGCGCCGCTCGATCAGGTGCTGGCAGCGCTGGCCGCCCTCGACCTGCCCGCCACCGAGGCCGCGCTGCAGCCCTTTCTCGAAGTGCGCGTGCTGCTCGATAAGCCCCTGCCCGGCCTGCGCGCCGAGATCGAACAGGCGCTGGCCGGCAAAGCCGTGCGGCTGGCGCGAATCGATCCGCAGCGCGCCGCGCCGGCTGCGCCCGACACCGTGCCCGCCCTCAGCGTCGACCAATTGCGCCTGATGGCGCCGCAGGACGTGTTCGCCCGCCTGTACGCGGAGCGCTACCAGCAGGCGCCGCCGCCCGAGCTGGCCCAGGCCTTCGCCGAACTGCTGCTGGCGGAGGGCGCATGAAGATCCTGCGCATCGGCGGGCGCAATCTGACCGCGCTGGCCGGCCCCTTCGAGGTCGACTTCCAAAGCGAGCCGCTGGCCAGTAGCGGCCTGTTCGCCATTTGCGGCGCCACCGGTGCCGGCAAGAGCACCCTGCTCGACGCCCTCTGCGTGGCCCTGTACGGCCGCACCCCGCGGCTGGAAAAAACCAATCGCGCCGGCCTCACGATTCCCGATGTCGGCGAGGAGACCATCCACGCGCTCGACCCGCGCAACCTGCTGCGGCGCGGCTGCGCCGAAGGCCTGGCCGAAGTCGATTTCATCGGCCACGACGGCCACGCCTACCGCGCCAGCTGGAGCGTGTGGCGTGCGCGCCGACGCGCCACCGGCGCCATCCAGCAGGCCAGTCACAGCCTCAAGCGCCTGCCCGAGGGCAGTCCGATCGGCGGCACCAATACCGAGGTGCTGGCCGAAATCCAGGCCCGCATCGGCCTGAGCTTCGACCAGTTCACGCGCGCCGTGCTGCTGGCCCAGAACGACTTTGCCACCTTCCTGCGCGCCGACGAAAACGAACGCGGCGAGCTGCTCGAAACCCTGACCGGCAGCGTGATCTACAGCCAGCTGTCGGTGCGCGCCTTCGAGCGCTGCAAGCAGGAGCAGGAGGCGCTGCGCCTGCTGACCCAGGAAATGGCGCACCAGCAGCCGCTCGACCCGGCCGCCCGCAGCGCCCTCGACACGGCCTGTGCCGAGGCCGAGCAGCAGCTGCAGGCCAGCGAGCAGGCACGCCAGCAGGCCGACCAGGCGCTGCGCTGGTGGCAGGAGGCGCAGCGCCTGACCCAGGCCCAGGAGGCCAGCGCCGCCGCCCTCGCCGCCGCCCAGCAGGCGCTGACCGATGCCGCCGCGCGCCAGCAGCAGCTGGCCGCCATCGACCAGGCCCAGCAAGCGCGCCCGCTGGTGCAGGAACAGACGCGTTGCGGCGCTGCCGTACAGGCGGCAGCACAAGCCGTGCAGGACAGCGAAGCGGCATGGCAGGCCGCCAGTCAGCGCGCCAGCAGCAGCCGCGCCGCCCTGACTGAGGCACAACAGGCCGTGCAGGCCGCCCAGGCCGCCCTGCGCGAGGCGCAGCCGCAGCTCGACCAGGCCAAGGCCCTGGACGCCAGCCTGCAGGCCCAGGCCGAACAGCTGGAGCAGACGGCCCAGGCCCTGGCCGGCGCCACCGCCGAAGCCGACGCCGCACAGGCGGCGCTGGCCGCCCTCGATGCCCGCCACGGCGACGCCAGCGCACAGGCCAGCGCCGCCGAGGCATGGCTGGCGGCGCACCAGACCGATAGCGCATTGGCGCAGCAATGGCCGCGCTGGCAGCGCCTGCTCACGCAACTGCGCGCAGCGGCCGACGCCGTCGATCAAGCCGCCAGCGCGGCGGCGCAGGCGCAAGCCAAAGCCGGCGCCACCGCGGCTGGCCTTGGCAGCGCGACGGAAGCGCAGCGCAAGGCCAGCGATGCCGCCAACCTGAGCGCCGCCAGCCGGCGCGACGCCGACGCCGCCCTGCAGGCCATCGACAGCGCAGCCGTGCAGCAGCGCCGCAGCGCCTTGCAAACGCGTGAGCGCGAACTGGCCGCCGCCGAGCTGCTGCAGGCCGAGGGCGCGCGCCTGGCCGCCAGCGGCCAGCAGCTGGCCAGCCGCCAGCACGAACTGCAGCAGCAGATCGCCAGCGCCCGCAGCGCTCTGGAAGCGGCGCGCGCCGCCGCGCCCGCGCTCGAAGCCGCCAGCATCCAGGCCGACAAGTCCCTGCGTTTCGCCCTGCTGGCCACCACCGACAATGTGCAGGCCCTGCGCCAGCAGCTGCAGGACGGCGACGCCTGCCCCGTATGCGGCAGCACCGAGCATCCCCTGCACGGAGCCGAGGCGCGCCTGGCCGACCTGACCCAGACCCTGAGCCAGGACGCCGAAGCGGCGCGCGCCGCCCTCGACGCCAACGCACGCCACCGCGCCAGCCTGGAAGCGACGATCGCCGCCAGCACCCAGCAAATGGCGGCCATGGGCGAAGACATCGCCACCCATGCGCAAGCCAGCGCCGCCCATGGCGCCGCCTGGGACGCCCTGCCGCTGCGTGCGGAACTTGCCAGCACGCCGCTGGCCGCACTGCGCGCGGCGCTGGACGCCGCCCTCGCACAGCTAACCGAAGACGAAGCGCGCCTGGAGGCGGCGCGCCGGGCCGCGCAGCAGGCGCAGGAAGCCGACATCCTCGCCCAGCAGGCGCTGGCTGCGGCCCAGGCCACGCTGCATGCCGCCACTCTGGCCGCCAGCGCGGCCGAGGCCGAGCAGACCCGCCTGCGCCACACCCTGGACGAACGCAGCGCAAGCCTGAGCGCGCGCCAGACCGAACTGGACGAAGCCTTTACCGATCCGGCCTGGCGCGCGGCCTGGCGGGCAGACCCGCAGGCCTTCGAGGAGGCTTGCGCCAAGCGCGCGGCCGCCTGGTCGGCCCAACAGAGCGCACTGGCCACTGCCCAGGCCACGCTGAAGGAAGTGGCGGCCGCCCGCGCGCCCGCCTGCGAACGCCAGCAGCGCGCCACCCTCGCCCTGGCCCAGGCGCAGAGCCAGCATACGCAGCAGCAGCAACGCCACAGCGCAGCTCAGGCCACACGCGCGGCGCTGTTCGGCGGCCGCGCCACCAGCACGGTGGAAGCGGCATTGCGCGCCACTCTCGCCGCGGCCGAACAGACCCAGGCCGCGCAGCAGCAGGCGCGCGATAGCGCCGCACAGGCGGAAAGCGCCGCCGCGACCAGCCGCACGCACGCGCAGCAGCAGCACGCCGCGGCCATCAGCGCCGCCGCCGCCGCCGACCAGGCGCTGGCCGACTGGTGCGCCGCGCAGGCCTGTACGGCCGAACAGCTGCAAGCCCAGCTCGCGCACAGCCCCGCGTGGGTGGCGGCCGAGCGCGCAGCCCTGAACGATCTGCAGCAGGCCAGCGCCGATGCGGCCAGCGTGCACCGCGAGCGCTTTGCGCGCGCGGCCGAGCATCAGACCCAGCGGCCGGCCCTGGCCGACAGCGACGCCGCCAGCGCTGCCAGCCGCTTCCAGGCCGCCGACGCCGCCTGGCAGCAGGCCCACGGCGCCTGCGCCGCCCTGCGCCATCAGCGCGATCAGGACGACCAGCGCCGCCAGCTGGCCGCCAGCCATCTGGAGCGCCTGGCCGCCCAGCAGGCCATCACCCAGCGCTGGGCCATGATGAGCGAGCTGATAGGTTCCGCCGACGGCAAAAAATTCCGCAACTACGCGCAGCAGTTCACGCTCGACGTGCTGCTCGCCTACGCCAACGAACACCTGCTGCAGCTGGCGCGCCGCTACCGGCTCGAACGTGTGCGCCTGGGCGGCCAGGGCGCGCTGGCCCTGGCCGTGCGCGATCAGGACATGGGCGGCGAACTGCGCGCCGTGCATTCGCTGTCGGGCGGCGAGACCTTCCTCGTGGCCCTGGCGCTGGCGCTCGGCCTGGCGGCCCTGTCGGCCAACCGCGTGCGCGTCGAAAGCCTGTTCATCGACGAGGGCTTCGGCAGCCTCGATAGCGAGACCCTGCGGGTCGCCCTCGACGCCCTCGACGGCCTGCAGGCGCTGGGCCGCAAAGTCGGCGTCATCTCGCATGTGCAGGAGATGACCGAACGGATCGCCGTACGCGTGCAGGTGCAGCCGCTGGGCGGCGGCAGCAGCCGCATCGAGATCGCGTAAAATACCGGCTTTTACCCGGACCCCAGCATGCATCTCCTGAAAGCGCCCCGCACCCTGAGTTTCAAGTGCACGCAGTGCGGCAAGACGGTGAAGGTCTTTCTGCAGAAAGTCTCGGCCTGCTCGCACATCCAGCCCTACATGGGCATCTGCGATTGCGGCGAAGTGCGCCGCCACGCCACCGGCAATCCGCAGGCCGTGGCCGACTATCTGGCCTCCGACGACCTGAACTGGGTGCACCATCACTGATATGGACGCCGCCGCCACCATCGCCTGGACCGAAGACGGCCAGCAGCGCACGGCCGCCTGGCGCGCCGAAAGCGGCGTGCCGGCCCCGCGCAAAGTCGTCCTGGCCGACGACCGCATGCCGGCCGACCAGGCCTACAAGCTGGCCTGCGAAGGCACGGCCCTGCTCTGGCGCGGCGACTACCACAACGGCCGCCAGTTGCTGCAGGCGCTGGCGCGCCGCATCGACGCGCGCGCCAAACGCAAACCGGCGGTCGCCGCGCCCGATCTGCTGACGGCCTTCCACCAGATGCGCCAGGCCCAGGGCCAGCGCGCGCGCATTCTCGGCATGCTGCTGCTGCCGGTGCAGGCCGACTACAGCATCGCCCTGCGCCGCGCCCCCGATGCGCGCGCCGCGCTGGAACAGGTGTATGGCGCGCCGACCGTGCCTTTCGTGCTGTCGCTGCGCGAGCTGCTTGGCGTGATCGGCGCCTATGAATGGCGCAAGAACGGCGTCGACATTCCGGCCCTCGGCGCGCGCATCCACCCGCACTACGGCGTGTTCTCGCCGATCCGCGGCGAGTATGTGCAGCTGGTGGCCGATGCCGCCCTGCCGGCGGGCGCGCGCAGCGCCTTCGACATCGGCACTGGCACCGGCGTGCTGACGGCCGTGCTGGCCAAGCGCGGCCTGACGGTCACCGGCACCGACCAGGACGCACGTGCTTTGGCCTGCGCACGCGAGAATCTGGCGCGCCTGGGCCTTGCGGCCAGCATCATCGAAGCCGACCTGTTCCCGGCCGGCCGCGCCGATCTGGTCGTCTGCAATCCGCCCTGGCTGCCGGGCCGCCCCAGCGCCGCCCTCGAATACGCGATCTACGATCCCGACAGCCGCATGCTGCGCGGCTTCCTCGACGGCCTGGCCGCCCACCTGAATCCTGGCGGCGAAGGTTGGCTGATTCTGTCCGACCTGGCCGAAAAGATCGGCCTGCGCAGCCGCGCTCAGCTGCTCGACTGGATCGGCGCCGCCGGCCTGGTGGTGGCTGGCCGCATCGACACCAAGCCGCAGCATCCGCGCAGCCGCGACGTCAGCGATCCGCTGCACGCCGCGCGCGCTGCCGAAACCACCTCGCTGTGGCGCCTGCGCAGCGCTTGACTTTGCTGACAGCTGTGGCAACCTGCAAGCAGCACACTCGAGGATTGTTCCCCATGCGCCTGGCGCCCACCCTGACCGCTATGCTGCTGGCCACGGCTGCGCTGGCGCCAGCGGCCCAGGCGGCCTGCAGCCGCCCACTGCATCTGAATGCCGAGCACTGGCCGCCCTACACCATCATCGCCGGCAACCAGATCGGCGGCCTCGACATCGAGCTCGTGCAGGCCATCCTGAAGGAAGCCGGTTGCACCATCGTGTTCGAACCGGCGCTGCCCGTGGCACGCCGCCTCAGCCTGTTCAACCAGGGCAAAACCGATCTGATGATGGCCGCCTCCAGCACGCCCGAGCGGCGTCAGCAGGCCTGGTTCTCCCAGCCCTACCGGTTCGAGGAAGTCGGCCTGTTCACCCTGCCCGAACACGCCGCCCGCCTGCGCCAGAGTTTCAGCTTCGAGGCCCTGCTGGCCCAACGCGAAAGCGTGCTGGTGCCGCGTCTGGGCTGGTATGGCGCCCAGTACGCGGCGGCCGAGCCGAAGCTGCGCGCGGCCGGCCTGCTGCACGAGTTCAGCAGCTTCAGCCAGGGCATCAAGATGCTGGCGGCCGGGCGCGCCCATGTGCTGATGGGCGACGACGCTGCCGTCCACTATCAGGCGCGGCTGGAAAACCTGCCGGTCGTGCATCTGCCCTTCACGGCGGCGCGCGCGCCCGTGCACCTGATGTTCAACAAGGAGAGCGTGAGCCAGGCCGAGGTGGCCAGCATCGACGCCGCCATCACCCGCCTCGAGCGCAGAGGCACGCTGGAAGCGATCCGGCGCCGCTACGGCCAACAATGAAAAACCCGACCTTGCATCTTGCGCCCCCAGCGTGTATAATTCTTGCCTTCAGACGCGGGGTGGAGCAGTTGGCAGCTCGTCGGGCTCATAACCCGAAGGTCACAGGTTCGAGTCCTGTCCCCGCAACCAGAACACATGCACAAGCCCGACTCTCGCAGCCGGGCTTTTGTTTTTTCGGCCCCGCCATGAGAGATAAACGAGACCACGCGACGGGCGAACTGCCCGGCCTGGACCTGCCCCAGGTGGCGGCGCCGCAGCAGCCCGAACCCGCAGCACCGGCCGCCAAACGCGGCCGCAAGCCCCTGCCCGCGCAGGAACAACTGAGCTTTCTTGAAGAAACCGATGCCAGCGGCCTGCCGGTCTGGCGCCACGATCCCGGCCTCGATCTGACCGGCTTGCCGATCTGGAGCCCCGCATGAGCGCATTCGCCACCCTGTCCCTCTCGCCCGCCGTCCTCAGCAATCTGGAGCAGCTCGGCTTTGCCAGCATGACGCCGGTGCAGGCGGCCACCCTGCCGCTGATTCTGGAAGGCCGCGATGTGCTGGCCCAGGCCGCCACCGGCAGCGGCAAGACGGTCGCCTTCGGCCTTGGCCTGCTGCAGCGCCTCAATCCCAGCCTGTTCGCCGTGCAAGCCCTGGTGCTGTGCCCGACGCGCGAACTGGCCGACCAGGTCGCGGCCGAACTGCGCCGCCTGGCGCGCGCGATCGGCAATATCAAGATTCTGAGCCTGTGCGGCGGCGCCCCGCTGCGGCCCCAGGCCGCCTCGCTCGAACATGGGGCCCACATCGTGGTCGGCACCCCGGGCCGCCTGCGCGATCACCTGGGCCAGGGCACGCTCGACCTGCGCCGCCTGCGCCTGCTGGTGCTGGACGAAGCCGACCGCATGACCGACATGGGTTTCGAGGAAGACATGCTGGCGATTGCGCGCGCCTGCCCGACCCACCGCCAGACCCTGCTGTTCTCGGCCACCTTCCCGCCCGACACGAGCGCGCTGCGCGCCCAGTATCTGCAGGACCCGGCCGAAGTGCGCATTGCCAGCGCGGCCAGCGGGCCCGCCATCGTGCAGCAGTTCTACGCGATTGCGCCCGAGGCGCGCGCCGCCGCCGTGGTGCGCCTGCTCGAACATTACCGCCCCGAATCCACGCTGGTGTTTGCCAACACGCGCGTGCACTGCCAGGAACTGGCCGATGCCCTGCACCAGGCCGGCTTCAGCGTGCGCGCCCTGTACGGCGAACTTGAACAACGCGACCGCGACGAGGCCCTGCTGCTGTTTGCCAACCGCAGCTGCAGCGTGCTGGTGGCCACCGATGTGGCCGCGCGCGGCATCGATATCGCCGGGCTCGACGCCGTCATCAATGCCGATCTGTCGCGCCGTCCCGACGTGCACGTGCACCGCGTCGGCCGTACCGGCCGCGCCGGGCGCAGCGGTCTGGCCCTGAGCCTGGTGGCGCCGAGCGAAAAACGCTTCGTGGCGCCGATTGAGAAGCTCATGCAGATCAGCGTCGCGCTGGCGGACTGGGAGGCGCTGCCGGTGGCCGAGGCCGTGCCGGCGCCGATGCGCACACTCGTGATTGCCGGCGGCAAACGCCACAAGCTGCGTCCCGGCGATGTGATGGGCGCGCTCAGCGGCGTGGCCGGCCTGACCCGCGAGCAGGTCGGCAAGATCCACGTCACCGAGTTCCACACCTATGTGGCAGTGGCGCGCGACCTGGCCGAAGATGCCTGCGCGCGCCTGCTGGCCGATGGCGACGGCGAGGCCGCCAATATCAAGGGCCGCAGCTTCAAACTGCGGCTGCTCGCGGTCTGAGTTTTACGCCGGGCGCTTGGTGAACACAATCCGCACCAGCGGGTGCGGATTCGGTTTCACGATCCCGAGCTGATAAAAACTGAAGATCCGCGTATTGCCCTTGAATTCCTCGGTCATGCGGTAATCGATGAAATGGCCAGCGCCATCATTGAATTTGCTCGACCAGACCATCGTCGATTCTTTTTCATTCCAGTAGCCGTAATCGGTGCGCGTTGCCACGTCATTCGTATCGACCCAGGTATTCACATAAGTTTTGGCGACCGGGTCATAGCCCCACACGCCATGGCCTTCATACGCGGGGAATTTGTCGGTGGCCGGAATTTTGAATTCATTCGTCACCCAATGGCCATTGACCAGCAGCTTATTGACCTGCACCCCCTTGGCCGTGCCGCTCGGCTGGTCATTGCTGTAGAAGGTCACCTCGGCATCCCAGACGCCGGCTTCCATCTGCATCGGCAGATACACGCTTTCCGGCAATTTGGCCGGCGCCGTTTGCGCCGCTGCATTGCCGATTGCCGCCGCCACCACTACCGCCCCCATGATCCACTTGCGCATCGCATCCCTCCTTGGTTGGAAAGCGGCTAGCTTAGCGAAAGCGCGGGCTGTCTGTTTCTGAAATTTGTCTTAATGTACATATCTCAGGCATTGCGCTGGCGGGCCCGGTAGGCCGCGCGGATCGCATCGGCCATGGCCAGCGCGGCCGGGCCCGGCTTGCCCTTGGCCAGTTGCAGGCAGATCGCCATCTCGGGCAATTCGGGCAACGCGGCCCCGCCCTGCAGGCGTTCCAGATCGTCGGGCACGGTGGAGGAGAGCCAGACGGTGACAGCCAGATCGGCACGCACGGCCACCTTGGCCGCATCCAGACTCGCGTTATCAAACACCAGACGCCAATGGATGCCCGCCCGGTCGAGCGCGGCAAAGATATCGGGCCGGAACGCGCAGGTTTCGGACACCAGACAAACCGGCAGCGGACGCTTGGCTGCCGCCGCCCCGCCGCGCGCGCCGACCCAGGCCAGGCGGTCCACCATCAGGCGTTCCCCCTGGCAGCGCGGCAAGGCTTCCTCCAGCAGCATCAGATCGAGCTGGCCGCGCACCATGGCCTTGAGCAATTCGCTCGAGGCGGCCGTCACGAGCGACACCGCCACCTGCGGATAGGCGCGCCCATAGGCCTCGAGCACGGGCGCCATGTGCGAACCGACGAGGTCGAAAGGTACGCCCAGACGCAAGGCCCCGCGCACCTCGGGCGCCCGCATTTCGGCCAGCAGTTCGTCGTTGAGGGCCACCAGCTGGGCCGCCTTGTCGAGCAGGCGCTGGCCGGCCGCCGTCGGCTGGGCCTGGCCGATGTCGCGCACCAGCAGCTCCACCCCGAGCAGCAGTTCAAGCCGCTTGATCTGCTGGTTGACCGCCCCCTGCGACTGGTGCAGACGTGCGGCGGCCTCCGCCATCGAGCCGGATTCGACCACGTAAAGAAAACTGCGCAGCAGCGCGACGTCCAGGTTACGGGCCATAGGATCAGCAAGGCTAATAAATCATCGTCGCGCTATCAGAGTTTGCAATAGATGGGCCAGCGCCCCATCGCCACAGCTTCGACAAGCGCGCCCCCGCTTTGGTTCAGGCGCCCAAACTTGCCCGCCAAACAAATCGGGGTCAGACCCCATTTTTCTCGGCGGATAAATGGGGTCTGACCCCATTTTTTCTGGGCGAAAAAAAAGCACGCCGTAGCGTGCTTTTTCGGGGTGCGGCGCGGGCTTACTTGGCGCGGCTGCGGTATTCGCCGGTGCGGGTGTCGATTTCGATCTTGTCGCCGGTTTCGACGAACAGCGGCACCTGGACTTCAAAGCCGGTGGCGATCTTGGCCGGTTTCAGCACCTTGCCCGAGGTGTCGCCCTTGACGGCCGGCTCGGTGTAGGTGATTTCGCGCACGACGGTGGTCGGCAGTTCGACCGAGATGGCCTTGTCGTTGTAGAACACGCATTCGCAGGGCATGCCATCTTCCAGGAAGTTGATGGCGTCTTCCATGTTCTCGGCTTCCACGTCGTACTGGTTGTAGTCGGCGTCCATGAACACGTAGAGCGGATCGGCGAAATAGGAGAAGGTCACTTCCTTGCGCTCCAGGGTCACCACGTCGAATTTTTCATCCGACTTGTAGACCGATTCCAGACGCGTTTCGTTGAGCAGCGACTTCAGTTTCATTTTGCAGACCGAGGCGTTACGGCCCGATTTGCTGAATTCAGACTTCACGACAACCATCGGCTCGGAGCCGATCATGACGACGTTGCCGACGCGGAGTTCTTGTGCGGTTTTCATAGCGAATGTGCGGGGTAATGAGAGTGAATGGCTGGTCCTGGCGGACGCTAAGCCCACTATTCTAACCCATTTTCCCGATGAATTCGACTAAATTGCTGGCCAAATCCCCATTTTTTGCCAGGCTTTCGGCCCAATCTTTCGCGTGTTGCTGCAATTCGGGCGCGTGCATGCAGCGCCCGAGCGCATCGGCATCGCCGCCATCGCCATTCCAGAAGGCGCTGGCGGCCACGAGATCGGACCCGCCGCCATAGCGCGCGAGGAAGGCGGCCAGCTTCACCAGATGCACGCCCTCTTCCTGCGGATAGATCTGCCAGACGAAGGGCCGCGCGGCCCATTGGGCGCGCACAAACGAATCCTCGCCGCGCACGAAATTGAAATCGGCCGCCCACAGCAGGCGGTCGTACTCGTGCTGGGCCACAAAGGGCAGCACGCTGATGGCGAGGCGCTGCGGCGCGAAGTCCGCCAGCGCGGCCGTGGCCACGCCCTCGGGCACGACCAGATGCCAGGGTGTGGCGCTGGCGTCGAGCCGCCGCAGCATGGCGCCCACGGGTGCGCTCGGGTAGCAGAACAGTGTGGCCAGATGCGCGCCCGGCGCCGGCCGGATGCCGAGACCGGCGAGGAAGTCGGCGCGGGCCGCGCCATCGTTCTGAAACGCGTTGCGGCGCGCACTCAGGCTGCGTTCGCACAGCAGGCCGCCGGTGCGGGCGCTAAAGCCGGGGAAGAAAAAATACTTGCGCAGCTTGCCCGAGGGGTGCAGCGAGGGCAGCGCATGACAGTCCTCGACCCAGGCTTCGGCGCTCAGGTATTCGAGGTTCAGCCACAGCGGCGGGCGCGGCGCGGCCAGCATGGCCGCCAGCACGGCCTCGGGCAGGTCGCAGGCAAAGGCTTCGATCACGACGTCCGGGCACACGTAGGCGGCAAACGCCGCCCCGTTCCAGTGGCGCACGGCGACGCCTTCGATCTGCTGGCAGGCTGCGGCCGGATCGACCTGCGCGCACAGGCGCTGGAAACTGGCCAGATCATCGACCCACAGCGTGACGGCGAGCTGATGCTCGCGCACGAGCTGGCGCGCCAGGCGCCAGCAGACGCCGATGTCGCCGTAATTGTCGACCACGCGGCAGAACAGATCGAGGGAGAAACGGGCTTTCATACCCATGATCATAGCCGATGAAAAATATGCAGGTGTCGCCGAACTTCGCCCCATACGTCTACTCCAAGCTACGCGTCTGGCGCTGTGCCACACGCGCTTCCCTGCACAACACCAACAATGGAGCACGACATGCAAGACTTTTCCCAAGCTTATGGCAACTCCCTGCAACCACAAGGTTTCTTCGGTGGTCTCATCGGCGCACCGCTGGGCGGTCTGATCGGCCGCGGCATCGGCAGTGTGTTCGGCAACCAGCAGCTCGGCCATCAAATCGGCCAGATGGCTGGCGGTATCGGCGGCGGCCTGCTGCCGTTCTCGAATGATCCGGCCAGCCTCGCCTACGCCCAGCAGGTGCAGCAACTTCAGCAACAGCAACAGCAGCAGCAACAACAACAGCTTCAGCAGCAGCTTCAGCAATGGATCCAGCAGCAGCAATTGCAGCAGCATCTGCAACAGCAGCAGCAACTCCAGCAGCAGATGCAGCAGCAGGCCGGCCTCGGCCAGCAAGGCGGGCAGATGGCGCCGCAGGGCTGGTTCGGCAATCTGCTCGGCCAGGTGGCCCAGCCGATCGCCAGCACGGTCGGCGGCATGCTCGGCCACCGCCAGCTGGGCAGCACCATCGGCGGCATTGCCGGCCAGCTGGGCGGCATGCTGCCGTTCTCGGTCGATCCGCTGCAGGCTGCGTATGCGCAGCAACAACAACAGGCGCAGCTGGCGCAGGCACTGGCCGGGCAACAGGGCCAGCTAGCCCCGCAGGGCTTCTTCGGCAACCTGATCGGCTCGGTCGCGCAGCCGCTCGGCGGCGCCATCGGCGGCCTGTTCGGCCACCGTCAGATCGGCAATACGGTGGGCGGCATCGCCAGCCAGCTGGGCGGCATGCTGCCGTTCTCGGTCGATCCGATGCTGGCCGCCTACGCCCAGCAGCAGCAATGGCAGCAGGGCCAGGGCGGCTACCTGCCGCAGACCATGCATTAAGCACCGCGGCCGCCGCACCGCGGTGCGGCGGTTTTTCCCACCCAGGAGGCAGCATGTCCGATCCGATTCCCCCCACGCGCGCCCGCTATCTGGTGCGCAGCCGCGGCGACAACCGCGCCCTGCATGAGCTGATTCCCCGGCTCGACCCGACCGTGCGCGTCATCGACCGCATCGGCCCCAGCGACGACCCGCATACCCTGGTGCTGGAAATGAGCAGCACCAGCGCTGCCGCCCTGGGCGAACAACTGAAGCAGGACGGCCGCCTGATTCTGGAGCCGGACCGGCCGCTGTCCATGTTCCAATAGGAGAGCCAGCCATGGCCACCACTGCGCGTCCCGTCTCTCAACGCAAATCGCAATTCCTGATCGCCGCGCGCCAGCCCGGGCCGGCGCTGCAGGCAATGAATATCCAGCCGCTCGCCTATGCCGCCATCGAGCAGGCGCTGCGCAATAGTCCCGACATCGACATCGTCGACAGCGTCGGCCCGCGCCAGGTGCTCGACACGATGAGCACCAGCAGCAATGCCGCGCCCGGCGTGCTGGTCGCACGCATGACCGAGCAGAAGGCCGGCATCCTGCACCAGCAGGCCCAGGGCCGTCTCGTCGTCGAGCGCGACCAACACCTGGTGCTGCACGACAGCCGCCAATTCCAGCCGGCCCTGGTCACCCCGGTGGTGCCGACCAGCGGGCCGATGTTCAATGTCGCCATCTCGGTGCTGGCGCCCGATGGCAGCCCGGTGCCGAACGCCGACGTGTATGTGTTTGGCGCGATGCTGCCGGCCACGGCCAGCACCGATGCCAACGGCCAGGCCACACTCTCGCTGTTCGGCGAAACGGCCGGCTCGATCAGCGCGCTCTACATCAAGCCGCGCTGCGATTACTGGAGCTACTACCAGCGATCGCCCGACCTCAGCCCCGACGACATGAATGTGGTCACCCTGCGCCCGATCGCCAACTGGCCGGCCCTGCCCAATTTCCCGGGCCAGGCCTGCTACGGCTGGGGCCAGAAGGCCATGCGCCTCGACCAGCTGCCGCAGAACTACCGCGGCCAGGGCGTGCGCGTGGCCATCATCGATTCCGGCGCGGCCACCACCCACCTGGACCTGAAAAGCATCCATGCGGGCTTTGACATCATCAACAAAAAAACCAATCCCCAGGGCTGGACCGAAGACAGCCTCGGCCACGGTTCCCACTGCGCCGGCATCATCGCCGGCAGCGATGCCGCGTTCGGCATCCGCGGCTTCGCGCCCGACGCCGAAATCCATGCCTGCAAGCTCTTCCCGGGCGGGCAGATCAGCCAGCTGATCGACGCGCTCGAATACTGCATCGACCAGCAGATCGATGTCGTCAATCTGAGCCTGGGCGGGGCCGATGTGTCGGAGGCGCTGGAACAGCAGATCGTGCGTGCGCGCCGCGCCGGTGTGGCCTGCATCGTCGCGGCCGGCAATTCAGGCGGGCCCGTGCAGTATCCGGCCTCGTCGCCGAATGTGCTGGCGGTGTCGGCCATCGGCAAGCTCAATGAATTCCCGGCCGATAGCTACCACACCGAAACCCTGACGCCTTTCGTCGACGTCAACGGCTTCTTCGCCGCCAAATTCAGCTGCTATGGCCCGCAGATCGGCGTGTGCGCGCCTGGCGTGGCCATCGTCTCCTCGGTACCGTCGAATAATTTTGCGGTCTGGGACGGCACCTCGATGGCGGCGCCCCACGTCACTGGCCTGGCGGCCCTGGTGCTGGCCCACCATCCGGATTTTCAGGGGCCCTACAAGGCGCGCAGCGCGGAGCGGGTCGAGCGGCTGTTCCAGATCATCAAGCTCAGTGCGCGGCCGATCAATGTCGGCGATCCGACGCGCACCGGCCTCGGCCTGCCGGACACGCTGGCCGCGGTCGGCCTGCAGCCCATGGCCGGGCAGGCGGCTGGCATGCTGCCGATGGCCCTGTCCTTCGGGCTGGCGCCCGGCTTCTGGTAGACGCCAAAACAAAAACCGGAGCACCTTTCCGCGCGTTCGCGGTGGTCTGCTCCGGTTTCCGACTTGGTGGAGGTAAGCGGGATCGAACCGCTGACCTCTTGCATGCCATGCAAGCGCTCTCCCAGCTGAGCTATACCCCCAAATATGCTGGCGTCCCCACGGGGATTCGAACCCCGGTACTCACCGTGAAAGGGTGATGTCCTAGGCCTCTAGACGATGGGGACAGTCTATGACCTTACTACTCTGGTGGAGGTAAGCGGGATCGAACCGCTGACCTCTTGCATGCCATGCAAGCGCTCTCCCAGCTGAGCTATACCCCCAGATACTGGCGTCCCCACGGGGATTCGAACCCCGGTACTCACCGTGAAAGGGTGATGTCCTAGGCCTCTAGACGATGGGGACAAAATCTTTGCCCTGTTTGGATGTTGGCGGCATCCAGGCCTGCGTTGTCGTGCCGTTGTTTGGCGTCCCCACGGGGATTCGAACCCCGGTACTCACCGTGAAAGGGTGATGTCCTAGGCCTCTAGACGATGGGGACCCGGACGACAACATTTCTTCGCTAAACTGGTGGAGGTAAGCGGGATCGAACCGCTGACCTCTTGCATGCCATGCAAGCGCTCTCCCAGCTGAGCTATACCCCCGTTTGCGCGAAGAAGCAGAATTATAGCGGGGCTAGGGCAGAATGCAAAGTGTTTTGCGAAACTTTTTCACGCCCCCTGCCCTGCTCACAGACCGGCCTGCATACGGGCCAGCACAGTGGCGCGTCCGAACAGCACCAGCACGGCGTCGATGGCCGGCGTCTGCAGCTGACCCGTCAGCAGCAGACGCAGCGGCATGGCCAGCTGCGGCATCTTCAGACCGTGTGCGGCCAGCACTTCCTTGAGCGCAGCGCTCAGGGCTTCCTTGCTCCACTCGACACTTGCGCAGCGCTCGGCAAAGGCGGCCAGGGCCGGCTTCACGGCCACGGTCAGATGCTGGGCCAGCAGCTCGGCCGGCGCCTGCGGCGTGCGGTAGAACAGCATGGCCGCATCGGCCAGCTCATTGATGGTCTGGACGCGCTCCTTCATCAGACCCAGCACGGCGGCCAGCTCGGGCGCGTTCTCGAACACGGCGCCCTGGGCCAGCATCTGCGGACGGGCCAGCTCGGCCAGGCGCGCATTGTCGGCCTGCTTGATGTAGTGGTTGTTCAGCCAGGCCAGCTTCTCGTTATTGAACTGGGCGGCCGAGCGCGACATATTGCTGAGGTCGAACCAGGCGCAGAACTGCTCCATCGAGAAGATCTCGTCGTCGCCGTGGCTCCAGCCCAGGCGCGCCAGGTAGTTGAGCATGGCTTCGGGCAGGAAGCCCTGGGCCGGGTATTCCATCACGCTGACGGCGCCGTGGCGCTTGGACAGCTTTTCGCCGTCGGCGCCGAGGATCATCGGCAGATGGCCGTATTCGGGCAGGGTGGCGCCGATGGCGCGCAGAATATTGATCTGGCGCGGGGTATTGTTGACGTGGTCGTCGCCGCGCAGCACATGGGTGATGCGCATGTCCCAATCGTCCACGGCCACGCAGAAGTTATAGGTCGGCGTGCCATCCGGACGGGCGATCACGAGGTCGTCGAGTTCCTTGTTCGAGATCGTGATCGGGCCTTTGACCAGATCGTTCCAGCTGACCTCGCCGTCGAGGGGATTCTTGAAGCGCACCACGGGCTTGCGATCGGCCGGTACCGGCGGCAGGGTCTTGCCCGGCTCCGGACGCCAGGTGCCGTCGTAGCGCGGCTTTTCGCCGGCCGCGCGGAAGCGCTCGCGCATGGCTTCCACTTCGTCGGGCGAGGAGTAGCAGTAGTAGGCCGTGCCGGCCGCCAGCATCTGCTGCACGACTTCGCGATAGCGGTCCATGCGCTGCATCTGGTAGAACGGGCCTTCGTCATGCTGCAGACCGAGCCACTGCATGCCGTCGATGATGGCCTGCACGGCCTCCGGCGTCGAGCGCTCCAGGTCCGTGTCCTCGATACGCAGGATGAAGGTGCCGCCGTGGTGGCGCGCAAAGGCCCAGGAATACAGGGCGGTGCGGGCGCCGCCCAGGTGGAGGAAGCCCGTCGGGCTCGGAGCGAATCGGGTACGAACGGTCATGGCTGTGCTTCGAATGGAAAAGCCGCTATTGTACCGCGCCCGCGCCCCGGGCCGCCAAGGCAGCGCGCCTAGTCGTTCTTGATGACGATGCTGGGGAACTTGCTGCTCATGTCCTTGGCTTTTTCCGCAATCTTGACGGCCACCTTGCGCGCGATGTCGCGGTAGATGGCGGCCACGGCGCCATCGGGCTCGGCCACGACGCTCGGCTTGCCGGAATCGGTCTGCTCGCGGATCGACAGCTGCAGCGGCAGCTTACCGAGGAAGTCGACATGGAAGTCGCCGCACATCTTTTCGCCGCCGCCGGCGCCGAAGATCGGTTCCACATGGCCGCAGTTCGAGCAGATATGGGTGCTCATGTTTTCGACCACGCCCAGGATCGGGATGCCGACTTTTTCAAACATGCGCAGGCCCTTGCGCGCGTCCAGCAGGGCGATGTCCTGCGGCGTGGTGACGATGACGGCGCCGGTGACGGGCACCTTCTGCGACAGCGTCAGCTGAATGTCGCCGGTGCCCGGCGGCATGTCGACGACCAGATAATCGAGGTTGCGCCAGTTGGTCTGCTCGAGCAGCTGGGTCAGGGCCTGGGTGACCATCGGGCCGCGCCAGACCATCGGTTCGTCCGGATCGATCATGAAGCCGATCGAGGACACCTGGATGCCGTGGTTCTCGAGCGGCTCCATGGTCTTGCCGTCCTTGCTTTCCGGCTGGCCGCTGATGCCCAGCATCATCGGCTGCGAGGGGCCGTAGATGTCGGCGTCGAGCACGCCCACGCTGGCGCCTTCGGCCGCCAGGGCCAGGGCCAGGTTCACGGCCGTGGTCGACTTGCCGACCCCGCCCTTGCCCGAGGCCACGGCGATGATGTTTTTCACATTCGGCATCAGCTTGAGGCCGCGCTGCACCGTGTGCGAGACGACCTTCCAGCCGACCTGCACCTGCACGCTGCCAGCGCCCGGCAGGGCCGCCAGCTTGTCCTGCACCAGCTGCTGCAGGGCGGCGACCTGGCTCTTGGCCGGATAGCCGACTTCGATCTCGACCGAAATGGCCTGGCCGTCGACCTTGGCCTGCTTCACGCATTTGCTGCTGATGAAATCTTTGCCCGTGTTGGGATCGATGATGTGCGACAGTGCGGTTTTTGCGTCTTCAACAGTAATGCTCATGCCATTCTCCGTGAGGGGACCGCCAGTTTAGCGTAAAATGCATTTTTCGTTGATTCACTTTCCACCAACACAAACCATGACCCGCAAGCTGTTCGTTACCACCGCCCTGCCCTACGCGAATGCCGCCTTCCATATTGGCCACATGATGGAATACATCCAGGCCGACATCTGGGTCCGCTTCCAGCGCATGCAGAACGATGGCAACGGTCCGCGCGAGGTCCACTTCGTCGGCGCCGACGACACCCACGGCACGCCGATCATGATCGCGGCCGAAAAGGAAGGCATCACGCCGCAGGAATTCGTCGCCAAGATCGCCGCCGGCCGCCCCAAGTACCTGAACGGTTTCCACATCGCCTTCGATAACTGGCACTCGACCGATTCGCCCGAGAACGTCGAACTGTCGCAGTCCATCTACCGCAAGCTGCGCGACGCCGGCCTGATCGTCACGCGCACGGTCGACCGCTTCTTCGACCCGGTCAAGGGCATGTTCCTGGCCGACCGCAATATCAAGGGCGAATGCCCGAAGTGCGGCGCCAAGGACCAGTACGGCGACAACTGCGAAGTCTGCGGCGCTGCCTATGAACCGACCGAGCTGAAGAACCCGTACTCGGTGTTCACCGGCTCGGCCCCGGTGCTGAAACCGTCGGAACAATATTTCTTCGCGCTGTCGGACCCGCGCTGCCACGGCTTCCTCAAGGACTGGCTGAACACGCCGGGCCGCCTGCAGCCCGAGATGGTCAACAAAGTCAGCGAGTGGCTCGGCGAACACGGCGAAAAGCTGGCCGACTGGGACATCTCGCGCGACGCGCCCTATTTCGGCATCCCGATTCCGGATGCGCCCAACAAATTCTTCTACGTCTGGCTCGACGCGCCGGTCGGCTATCTGGCCAGCCTGAAGAATTACTGCGGCAAGAAAGGCCTCGACTACGAGGCCCTGCTGCGCGATCCGGATACCGAGCAGATCCACTTCATCGGCAAGGACATCGTCTCCTTCCACCTGCTGTTCTGGCCGACGATGCTGAAGTTCTCGGGCCATCCGATCATCGACAAGCTCAAAGTCGCCGTGCACGGCCACCTGACGGTCAACAACGAAAAGATGTCAAAGTCGCGCGGCACCGGCATCTCGCCGCTGCGCTACCTGGAACTGGGCATGAACCCGGAATGGCTGCGCTACTACCTGGCCTTCAAACTCAATGCCAAGGTCGAGGACCTGGACTTCACGGGCGAAGATTTCATTTCGCGCGTCAACTCCGACCTGGTCGGCAAGTACGTGAATATCGCCTCGCGCTGCGCCGGCTTCATCAACAAGAAATTCGAGGGCAAGCTGGCCAGCGGACTGTCGGACACGGCCATCGGCTGGATCCGCAAGGCCCTGCTGAAAGACGACGGCAGCGAACGCCAGGCCAGCATCGCCGCCCATTTCGAGGCGCGTGAATTCGGCAAGGCCCTGCGCGAAGTGATGGAAATTACCGACATCACCAACCAGTACGTCGACGAGAACAAGCCCTGGGTGCTGGCCAAGGACGCCGAGAAGACGGCCGAGCTGCACGAGGTCTGCACGACGGCCCTGATCCTGTTCCGCCAGATTTCGATCCTGCTGTCGCCGGTGCTGCCGGCCGTGGCCGCCAAAGTCCAGGCCTTCCTCGGCGACGGCGCCTACGACTGGGCCCAGCTGCAGGTGGCCAATGGCCAGGCCTGGGAACCGATGCTGGGCCGCACGATCGGCGCCTACAGCCACCTGATGACGCGCGTCGACGCCACGATGGTCGAGAACCTGTTCGACAAGCCGGCCGCGCCCGACACGGCAGCTGCCGCGCCGGCCGAGGCCGCCGCCAGCAGCATCGAGCCGATCGCCGAGGAAATCAAGATCGACGACCTGATGAAGGTCGACCTGCGCATCGCCAAGATCGTCAACGCTGAGCTGGTCGAAGGCTCGACCAAGCTGCTGCGCCTGACCCTGGACGCGGGCGAAGGCCGCCTGCGCAATGTCTTCTCGGGCATCAAGGAGCACTACAAGCCGGAAGATCTGGTTGGCAAGCTGACCGTGCTGGTGGCCAATCTGGCCCCGCGCAAGATGAAGTTCGGCGTTTCGGAAGGCATGGTGCTGGCCGCCTCGGCCGCCGATGAACAAGCCAATCCGGGCGTCTACGTGCTGCAGCCCTGGCCCGGCGCCGAACCGGGCATGCGCATCCGCTAAAGGCCGCGCATGGACCTCGTGGTACGCCAGGCCAGCGACGACGATGCCCCGCTATTAGCCGATCTGACCCGCGCCAGCTGGGCGGGCAAGGTCGCGCCGAGCTCTTCCGGCCATCAGGAAAGCCCGGCCCGCGTGCTGCAGGACCTGCGCGCCGGCGGGGCTTTCGTGCTCGAGGCCGATGGCGCGCCGGCCGCCTCGGTGCGCTGGCTGCCGCTCGACGCCAATGCCGCCGTCTGGGAAATCCTGCGCATGGGGGTGCTCCCGGCCTACCGCGGCCACAATCTGTCCCAACACCTGCTCGAAGCCGTGATCCACGCGGCCCAGGCCAGCGGCGTGGCCGAACTGCGCCTGGCCGTGCGCGCCGACCAGCCGCGCCTGCTGGACCTGTACGCGGCCTATGGTTTCGAGCTGGCCGAAGAACTTGAGTATTCCCACGCCAACCCCAGCGAACCGCCGCCTTCGGTGATGCGGCGTTTGCTCCGCCATTGAGACCACCATGTCCCTCGACCGCAGAAGCTTTCTGACCAGTGCCGCCGTCGCCCTCTCCGCCCTGCCCGCCCAGGCCAAGGGCTTTGACATCGCCGAACGTTCCGCCACCGAACTGCAGGCCCTGCTGGCCAGCGGCAAGCAGTCTTCGCTGAGCCTGACGCGCCAGTATCTCGAACGCATCCGCCGCATCGACCAGGCCGGCCCGAAGATCAATAGCGTTATCGAAATCAATCCCGATGCGCTGGCGATTGCCGCTGAACTCGACCGCGAACGCAAGCTCAAGGGCCCGCGCGGCCCCCTGCACGGCCTGCCGGTCCTCATCAAGGACAATATCGCCACCCAGGACAAGATGCAGACCACGGCCGGCTCGCTCGCCCTGCTCGGCGCGCGCGCCCCGCGCGACGCCCACATCGTGCAGCGCCTGCGCGCGGCCGGCGCCGTCATCCTCGGCAAGACCAATCTGTCCGAGTGGGCGAATATCCGCTCGAGCCGCTCGACCTCGGGCTGGAGCGCGCGCGGCGGCCAGACGCGCAATCCGTATGCGCTCGACCGCAACACCAGCGGCTCCAGCGCCGGCACCGGCGCGGCCATCGCGGCCAGCCTGGCCGCGCTCGGGGTCGGCACCGAAACCGATGGCTCGATCGTCTCGCCCGCTTCGCGCTGCGGCCTGGTCGGCTTCAAGCCCACGCTCGGCCTGGTCAGCCGCGACGGCATCGTGCCGATCGCCCACTCGCAGGACACGGCCGGGCCGATGACGCGCAATGTGGCCGACGCCGCCCTGCTGCTGTCGGTGCTGGCCGGGCCGGATACGCGCGACGCCATCACCGTCGACGGCGCGCGCCAGATCGGCGACTACCTGCGCGCCCTCGACCCGCAGGGCCTGCGCGGCGCCCGCCTCGGCTATGTGAAAAACGCGCGCGTCAGCAACCGCCGCGTGTGGGAGCAGATCGACGCCGCCGTCGCCATCCTCAAGGCCCAGGGCGCCACCGTGGTCGAGGTCGACCTGCCGAATGCCGACAAATACGGCGCCAGCGAACTCGAAGTCCTGCTGACCGAGCTGAAGGCCGACCTGAACGCCTACCTGGCCGAATTCGGCCAGGGCGCGCCGGTGCGCAATCTGGCCGAGCTGATCGCCTTCAACGAGGCGCACAAGGACAAGGAAATGCCCTATTTCGACCAGGAGCTGCTGATCCGCGCCCAGGAAAAAGGCGGGCTCGACAGCCAGGTCTACCGCGACGCCCTGGCCAATAACCGCCGCTATGCGGGCGCCGAGGGCATCGACAAGGTGCTCGATGAAAACAAGCTCGACGCCCTGGTCGCGCCCAGTGGCGGCCCGGCCTGGCTGATCGACCCCATCAACGGCGACCAGAGCACGGGCGGCTTCAGCGGCCCGGCCGCCGTGGCCGGCTATCCGCATATCACGGTGCCGGCCGCCTATCTGGGCGGGCTGCCGATCGGCCTGTCCTTTGTCGGCCGCGCCTTTGCCGACGCCCAGCTGCTGCGCTACGCCTATGCCTTCGAGCAGGCCAGCCGCGCGCGCCGCGCCCCGGCCTACCGCAAGAGCGTGGGCGACGGGCTCTGATGTGGTTTTCTGCATTGCAACACTAGGCCGCCCCCGCCCGGCGCGGTAAAATAGACGTTCGGATCCTTTTTTTCCACCCAAGTCATGAAACTCACGAAACAATTCAGCATGTACGTGTCGGACCACGACCAGTTCATCAAGCAACTGAAAGCCCAGCGTCCGGACCTGGAAGAAAAGCAGCGCGAAGGCCGTGCCCTGCTGTGGGATAAAGCCCCGCAGACGCTGGCGGAACAGGCGCGCGTGCGCGAATCCACGGTCAAGCAGCAGCCCTACGTCTACCAGAACAAGCTGCGCTGATCGCGTCCATGGCGGAAGATCTGGCCCCGGCCGCTGCGGCGTCGCCCGACCCGGCCCAGGCCGCGGCCGATGCCGCCGTGGCCCGCCTGTACGGCGAGCCCCTGCTGCAGCTGCCGACCGACCTCTACATTCCGCCGGACGCGCTCGAAATCTTCCTCGATGCCTTCGAGGGCCCGCTCGACCTGCTGCTCTACCTGATCCGCAAGCAGAACTTCAACATCCTGGACATTCCGATGGCCCAGGTCACGCTGCAGTATCTGCAGTATGTCGAGCAGATCCGCGCACGCAATCTCGAACTGGCCGCCGAATACCTGCTGATGGCGGCCATGCTCATCGAGATCAAGTCGCGCATGCTGCTGCCGCAGAAAAGCCAGACCCTGGAAGACGAGGCCGGCGACCCGCGCGCCGAACTGGTGCGCCGCCTGCTCGAGTACGAGCAGATCAAGCTGGCCGCCTATGAACTCGGGGTGCTGCCCCAGGTCGGGCGCGACTTCTTCAGTCCCGAGCTGCATATCGAACAGAGCCTGACGCCGCGCTGGCCCGAGTGCGATCTGCAGGACCTGCAGCGCGCCTGGCTCGATGTGCTCAAGCGCGCCAAGCTGACCCAGCACCACCGCATCAGCCGCCAGGAATTGTCGGTGCGCGAGCACATGTCGGCGATTCTGCGCCAGCTGCAGTCGGCCCGCTTCGTCGAGTTTTCGGAACTGTTTGCACTCGGCGCCAGCGTGCCGGTGGTGGTCGTGCACTTCGTCGCCATGCTCGAGCTGGCCAAGGAAACCCTGATTGAAATTACCCAGGCCGAACCGTTCGCGCCCATCTATGTGCGCCTCGCCTATTCCCCGGCCTGAAGAAAGAAGCCATGAAAATCATCTCGACCATTGAAGAACTGCGCGACCAGCTGTCGGGCCAGTTGCGCACGGCCTTTGTGCCGACCATGGGCAATCTGCACGAAGGCCATCTGTCGCTGATGCGCCTGGCGCGCAAGCACGGCGACCCGGTGGTCGCCTCGATCTTCGTCAACCGCCTGCAGTTCGGTCCGAACGAGGACTTCGACAAATACCCGCGCACCTTCCACGCCGACGTCGAGAAGCTGGAAAAGGAAGGCGTGTATGTGCTGTTTGCGCCGACCGAAAAGGACATGTATCCGGAGCCGCAGGAATACCGCGTGCAGCCGCCGGCCGGCCTGGGCAATGCGCTCGAGGGCGAGTTCCGCCCCGGCTTCTTCACCGGCGTGACGACCGTCGTGCTCAAGCTGTTTTCCTGCGTGCAGCCGCGCGTGGCCGTGTTCGGCAAGAAGGACTACCAGCAGCTGATGATCATCCGGAATATGGCCAAGCAGTTCGCCCTGCCGACCGAGATCGTGGCGGCCGAAACCTGGCGCGCCGAGGACGGCCTGGCCCTGTCCTCGCGCAATATGTACCTGTCGCCGACCGAGCGCGCCGAAGCGCCGGCCCTGTACCAGACCCTGAGCTGGGTGGCCGAGGAAATGCGCGCCGGCCATGATGATGTGTTCGTGCTCGAGCGCACGGCGATGGAGCGCCTGCGCGCGCGCGGCTGGCAGCCCGACTACGTGTCGATCCGCAAGCAGAACGACCTGCAGCCGCCCTCGACCGGCGACCTCGCCCAGCACACCCCGCTGGTGGTGCTGGCCGCGGCCAAGCTCGGGACGACGCGCCTGATCGACAACCTCGAAATCTAAGCCTTAACGCAGGCTGATGATGGTCTGCAGGATCGAGTCTTCGGTCTTGATGGCCTGGGCATTGGCCTGGTAGAAGCGCTGCAGCGTGATCATGGCCACCAGTTCGGCCGTCACGTCCACATTCGAGTCCTCGACCGAGGACGCATTGACCGAGCCGAAGCTGCCCGTGCCCGGGGTGCCGATCTGCGGCACGCCCGAGGCGTCGGTGGCCGCGAAGGCATTATCCGAAATCGACTGCAGGCCGTCCGAATTGGGGAAGTTGGCCAGCACCACCTGACCGAGGGCCTGCACCACGCCATTGCTGTACTGGCCCTGGATGATGCCGTGCTCGTCGGCGGCAAAGCGCAGCAGATTGCCCTGCGGCCGGCCATCCTGGCTGATGCCGCCCGTGATGAAGGCCGAGCTGAACTGGGTGCTGCCGGTGAAGGCGACCGACACCGTCTGGCGCGCGGCGGCGCCGCTGCTCGGATCCATCGGGATTTCGAGCGAAATCGGCTGTTCCGAGGAATTCACCGAATCGATCGTGCCATCGTCCTTGAAGGCCAGGGTGCCGACCTTTTTCGGGGTCATGCGCAGGGCCGAGGCGATGGCCGTGTTGATCGTGGTCGGCGAGGCGCCCGGCAGATTGGCGGCGCCGGTGGCGTCGGCCTGCACGGCCTGGCGCACGGCGTCGATCTGTTCGGCCGTCGCGCCCTCGGCCGTGGCCTGGGTTTCAATCGCCGTCATGGCGGCGTCGCCATAGGCCTTGGCGGCTGCCTTGACAAGGGCCTTGGCCGCATCGTCCATCGGCACGGCCGCGGCCGCTTTCTGGTAGTCGAGTGCGGCGGCCTGAACAGCGGCATCGCTCTTCAGCACCTGCAGCACAGCCTCGTCCTTGAGCTCGACGCCGTCGTTCGAGGCATACACGTCCCACACGCCCGGGGCCGTTTTCACATAGTAGATCGAGAAATCGTGGCTCTGGCCGAGGGTGTCATACACCTGGGTCCAGGAACGCGCGTTATAGGTCAGCGGATCGTTCGGATCGAAGCCCTTGCTCGGGTTCGGGATCTCGCCGCGCGCGTCGAGGTTGACCTTGGCGGCCAGGCTCTTGGTGGCGCTGGCGGCGATATTGCCGGTGTTCAGACGCAGCGCGACCGGGGCGCCGCCCAGAATCTGGCCTTCGCCATTGACCGGATAGCCGGTCAGGGCCGCGCCCTGGCTGTTGACGATGGTGCCGTCCTTGGACAGCGAGAACTGGCCGTTGCGCGTGTACTGGACCTGGCCATTGCGCACGATGCGGAAAAAGCCCTGGCCGTTGATCGCCATGTCGAGCGGGTTTTCCGACTGCGAGATATGGCCCTGGGTCTGCGGCCGCGCCACGTGCACGGCACCCACGCCCTGGCCGGAATTGGTAGTCGAGGAAGCATTGATCGAGGTCGCATACGAATCGGCGAACTGGGCGGTACCGGCCTTGAAGCCGACCGTGTTGGCGTTGGCGACGTTATTCCCGATCGTTTCCAAGGCCAGCGAAGCGCCCTTCAGACCGCTTAAACCTTGTTGAAAACTCATGGTGTGCTCCTCGTTCCAAAATGTGTCAGGCCAAGCCTGGGATTAACACAATGGTAGGCGAAGCGGACGCGCCGCGATGGCGCGAAGAAGGGGCCGAAACGGCCCCAATTCAGGCTTTCAGACGGGTCAGGCCTGGATGCTCTGGGCCCAGCACAGGGCCTGCAGGTGGTAGGCGTTGACTTCTTCGGGCTGGATATTGACGGCCGCCGCCAGCGAGGCGACCAAGGCCGAATTCAGCTCGCAGGCCTCGGCCAGGGCCAGGTAGGGACCGTATTTACCGCTGCGTTCGAGCAGGGCCGCCACCACCGCCTCGGGCAGCTGGATGGTGTCGAGCACTTCCTTCATCGACAGGCCGAGCAGGCGGTCGAGCAGGGAGAACATGCCGGCCACGAACAGGTGTTCGGCCTCGCCGCGGCCCAGCACATGCTGGCCGAGCAGCTCGGTCAGGCGGCCGCGCACGACCGCCGTTTCCATCAGCACCGGCGAATAGCCGCTGGTCGAGGCCGTGGCCAGCAGCAGGGTCAGCCAGCGGTACAGCGGCGAATAGCCGAGCATGGCGATGGCCTGGCGCAGCGACTGGATTTCGCGGGCGGCGCCGAAACCGGCCGAGTTAATGAAGCGCAGCAGTTTGTAGCTGAGCGCCGGGTCGCGCTTGAGCACGCCTTCGATCTTGGGGATGTCTTCGTTCGCCTGCACCATCTGCATCAGCTGCAGGATGATGGTCTGGGCCGGATTCATGCCCTTGACCGGGTTGCCCGGGCGCGGGGTCAGGTGCAGCTTGCCGACAAAGGCGTCGAGGCCAAGCGCGGCGCAGGCGTCGAAATCGGCCCAGGTGGTGACCGGGCGTCCGACCACGCGCACCCCGGCCGTCTTCACGGCCGCATAATTGCGCGCCTGGGTCGCCACATCGGCGCCCGAGAAGCGCACTTCGATATACGAGCAGCTGGCCGCCAGGTTCTTGCCCAGATGGGACAGGTCGCCGCCGTCGCGCAGGGCGATGCCGACGCCGCCGGCGCGCAGGCCCTGGGCCGCGGCCAGGGTGTCGGGATGGGCCAGATCGGCCGCCTTCAGGGTCAGCACCGTGTGCTCGGGCGGCAGCGCATGCAGGGCATCGAGCGAGAGCATGGCCGGCACGGCATCGAGGAACAGGACTTTGTCGCGCAGCAGCCAGCCATGGTCTTCATGGCAGACCTCCCCCGCCACAAAACCGACCAGGTCTTCCAGCTCTTCCGCGCTGGGCGCCGGGCGCCCGTGCTGCTGCCACGACAATTCGTAGCCGATCACGCGCTGTTTCGGGTCGAGCAGGGGCTCGCGGACGATGAAATTGGAGTTGATCATGGGTGGGGATCAAAAAGACCAGGCCGCCGGCGGTCTGGGGGCGCGCGGCCGGGGCTGGTGCGCCGCCCGGCGGACGGCGCACCGCGGGGGCATCAGGCTGCGCCCAGCTTTTCGAAAATCTTGTTGAGCTTTTCGTCGAGGGTGGCGGCCGTGAAGGGCTTGACCACATAGCCATTCGCGCCGGCCTGGGCGGCAGCGATGATGTTTTCCTTCTTGGCTTCGGCCGTGACCATCAGCACCGGCAGCTTGGCCAGCTGGGGATCGGCGCGGATATTCTGCAGCATGGTCAGCCCGTCCATATTCGGCATGTTCCAGTCGGACACGACGAAATCGAAAGGTTCGCTGCGCAGTTTGGCCAGGGCCATCACGCCATCTTCGGCTTCATCGACATTGGCGTAACCCAGTTCTTTGAGCAGATTCCGGACGATGCGGCGCATCGTCGAGAAATCGTCTACCACTAAAAAGCGCATCTTTGGATCAGCCATGAATTACTCCGTTGTTTCTTGGTCTCGGGTTGGTGATAAACGGGTCTGCCGAAGCAGACCATAGAATAGCATTTCTTACTGCGAAAAAGCGTCGGATTTTTTTGTAAAAACTGTCGATTGTGGTTCACACACGCAGGGCGCGGCTGCCGTGCTGGGCCAGGTACCCGAGCACCATCCCTGGCAAGGCCTGCAGGGCGCCGACTTCGTGGGCGGCGCCGATCGCAATGGCCTCGCGCGGCATGCCGAAGACCACGCTGGACGCCTCGTCCTGGGCAAAATTATACGCCCCCGCATTCTTCATCTCCAACATGCCCTGGGCCCCGTCCTTGCCCATGCCGGTCAGGATCACCCCGACCGCGTTCTTACCGGCGTTCTGGGCCGCCGAGCGGAACAGCACGTCGACCGAGGGCCGGTGGCGGTTGACCGGCTCGCCATGGTCGAGCCGGGTGATGTAGTTGGCGCCCGACCGGGCCAGCTGCAGGTGCGAGTGGCCGGGCGCGATGTAGGCGTGGCCGGGCAGCACCCGCTCCTCGCCCTTGGCTTCGCTGACCGAAATCTTGCAAAGCGAGTCGAGGCGCTTGGCGAACGAGGACGTGAAGCCTTCCGGCATGTGCTGGGCGATCAGGATGCCCGGGCAGTCGGACGGCATCTGCATGAGGAATTCGCGGATCGCCTCGGTGCCGCCGGTCGAGGCGCCGATGATGATCAGCTTTTCCGACGAGGTCAGCGGATTGCGCAGGGCCGGCAGCGGCGCGTGGCCCTGCTCGCCCGGCTTGGGAATCGTGCGCGGCTTGATGCGCGCCTTGGCGGCGGCGCGAATCTTATCGGCGATCAGCTCGGCATACTCGCGCATCCCGCTCTGGATCGAAATCTTCGGCTTGGTGACGAAGTCGACCGCGCCCAGTTCGAGCGCGCGCATGGTGATTTCGGAACCGCGCTCGGTCAGCGAGGACACCATCACCACCGGCATCGGGCGCAGGCGCATCAGCTTCTCGAGGAAGTCGAGCCCGTCCATCTTGGGCATCTCGACGTCGAGCGTCAGCACATGCGGATTGGTCTGCTTGATCAGCTCGCGCGCGACGAGCGGATCGGGGGCCACGCCGACCACTTCCATGTCGGGCTGCTGGCTGATAATTTCCGTCATCACACTGCGGATCAATGCCGAATCGTCGCAGATCAGGACCTTGATTTTCATGGCAATCTCTTCTCTTAGAACAGGTCGATTTCCCCGCCGACGGGTTCGACCTTGAGCCGGCTCGCGTAATCGAGTTCGCGCTTGGCCAGCGTATCATTATGGGTCTGCATGAGTTTCTTCACGAGCACCTTGCCTGTCCTGGGGAAGAAATACACTTTACGCGGATAGACATCGTTCAAGTCCTCGGCGACGATCCGCATCTTTTCCGTTTTCAGATAATTGATCACAAAGGCGGCATTGCGCTCGCCCACATTGATCGCCGTGAAGCCGCGCAGCACGGCGCCGCCGCCGAACACCTTGGCTTCCATGTTCTCGCGCTTGGCCCCGGCCTTGAGCAGGTCGTTGATCAGCACCTCCATCGCGAAGGTGCCATACCGCATCGAGGCCGACACCGGCGAATTCACATCGCCGCCGCCGTCGGGCAGCATGAAGTGGTTCATCCCGCCCAGGCCGCTGACGCGGTCGCGGATGCAGGCCGACACGCAGGAACCGAGGACGGTGACGATCAGCATGTCCTTGTTCGTGTAGTAGTACTCGCCTGGCAAGATCTTGGCGGCGTCGCAGTCGAAAGTGCGATCGTAGTACACATTGGTCGCGAATTGCTTGTTTTGGTCCATCGGCTTCCTCGCTACGCTGAACGGCCGGCATGGGCACGGGCGTGCTCATCCAGCTCGTAGACGGTCTTGCCGCGCAGACGCAGCGCGTCCGACACATACAAGAAGTTCTCGGAATGACCGGCAAACAGCAGGGCATGCGGTTTCATCAGGGGCACGAAGCGCGACAGAATCTTGCGCTGGGTGCCCTTGTCGAAATAAATCATCACATTCCGGCAGAAGATGGCGTCGAACGGCCCCTGCACGGGCCAGCTGTCGGCCAGCAGGTTCAGCTGCTTGAAGGTGATCAGACTGCGCAGTTCCGGACGCACGCGCACCAGGCCTTCCTGCTCGCCCTTCCCTTTCAGGAAGAACTTGCGCACGCGCTCGGGCGCCATCTTCTCGATGCGGTCCATCGTGTAGACCCCATTGGCGGCCGTGTTCAGCACATTGGTGTCGATGTCGGTGGCGATGATCTGGCACGGCGGGTGCAAGGTGTTGAACACCTCGCACACGGTCATCGCGATCGAATACGGCTCCTCCCCGGTGGAACTGGCCGAGCACCAGATCTGGATCGGGCGCTCGTGCAGGTGTTTGACATGCTCGGCCAGCACGGGGAAGTGGTGGGCTTCGCGAAAAAACGAGGTCAGGTTCGTGGTCAGGGCATTGGTGAAACTCTCCCATTCATCCCCGAGGCGGCCGTTTTCCAGGTCGTCCAGGTATTTCTGGAAGGAGTTGATGCCGGTGGCGCGCAAGCGGCGCGCCAGGCGGCTGTACACCATTTCCTGCTTGCTATCGGCGAGCGCAATCCCCGCCCGCTTGTAGATCATCGAACGGACACGTTCAAAGTCGTGGTGCGTAAAATTAAATTCTTTGACGGTATCCATAAAGCTTCAGTGCACGCGAGTGGCGGCCTGGCGGCGCCAGGCCGGCGAGTGTCAGAACTCTTCCCAGTCGTCGTTGCTCGGCGGCGGGGCCGCTTTCTTTTTCGCTGCGGGCGCCGGGGCTGGGGCGCTCGGTTTGTCAATCGCGGGTCGCGGCGCGGCCATCGCCTTGGGCGCTGCCTTCACCACCGGTGCCGGGGTGGGCAGTGCGCGGCGCATCTGCGCGTCAGCCAACTGGAAGATGGCGACGGCTTCGGCCAGTTTCTGGGCCTGCTCCTGCATGCTCATGGCAGCGGCGGCGGCTTCTTCCACCAGCGCTGCGTTTTGTTGGGTCATTTCGTCCATCTGGGTGATGGCGGCATTGACTTCCTCGATGCCGGCGCTCTGCTCGGCGGTCGCGGCCGTGATTTCGCCCATGATGTCGGCCACCTGGCGGATCGAGGTGACGATCAGTTCCATCGTCTGGCCGGCTTCATCGACGAGCTTGGAACCGGAGTCGACCTTCTCGACCGAGTCGTCGATCAGGGCCTTGATCTCCTTGGCGGCGCTGGCCGAACGCTGGGCCAGATTGCGCACCTCGCCGGCGACGACGGCAAAGCCGCGCCCCTGCTCGCCCGCGCGCGCCGCTTCCACGGCCGCATTCAGGGCCAGGATATTGGTCTGGAAGGCGATGCCGTCGATGACGGAAATGATGTCGACGATCTTGCGCGAGGAGTCCTTGATCGCGCCCATGGTCTCGACCACCTGGCTGACCACGGTACCGCCCTTCTCCGCCACCGACGAGGCCGACACGGCCAGCTGATTCGCCTGGCGCGCATTGTCGGCATTTTGCTTGACGGTCGAGGTCAGCGCCTCCATCGAGGACGCCGTTTCTTCGAGCGAGGAGGCCTGGGATTCGGTGCGCGCCGACAGGTCGGCATTGCCCTGGGCGATTTCCTGCGAGGCCACGGTGATCGTCTCGGTGCCCAGACGCACATCGCCGACGGTGCGCGCGAGGCTGCCCGTCATGTCCTTCAGGGTCTGGAACAGTTCGCTCGTCTCGTCATTGCCGGCGATGTAGATATTCATCGAGATATCGCCATTGGCCACCTTCTGCGCCACTTCGACGGCGCCGGCCAGCGGCCGCGTGATCGAGCGCGTGGTCGCGTAGGCGCCGACCACGCCGAGCGCGACGGCGGCCAGGGTCAGGCCGAGCTGCAGCATCAGCAGCTGGTTGTCGGACTTGACGGATTTGTCGACGGCGTCCTTCTCGGCCGCCTGCTGGATGTCGACCAGCTTGTTCAGGGCCGCCAGGGTCTGGTTGTTGAGCGGGTCGATGCGGGTGGCGATGACCTTGGCCCCGCCTTCGGAGTTGAAGGCCAGCACCTGGCCGATCGCTTCCTTGAAGGCGGCGTCGACGTCGGCGTCGAGCTTGGCGATATCGGCCAGAATCTTCTTCTCGCCATCGTCCAGGCCCAGGCTCTGCAGCTTGTCACGCGCGCTGTCGTACTTCTTGCGCTGTTCCTTGACCTTCTGCTCTTCCTTCTGCATCAGCTCGACGTCGGCCTGCAGGCCGATGTTGCGCATGGCCAGGCCGGTTTCCAGCATGGCGCTCTTCATGTTCGAGGCCTGCAGCAGCTTGGCGCCGGTGACATCGAGGTTTTTCCGCAAGGTGGCTTTGTTGTTGTAGTTCAGGAAGGCCGTCATCGCGACCGTCACCACCAGAATCAGCAGGATGGCGCCGAAGCCCATGCCCAGCCGTGTACCGATCTTAAAATTACGCAAATCCATCACCCACTCCCCTTTTGTGTGTGTTGTTTGGCGGTGTGATTCAGGCAGCCAGCTTGTCGACCAGGCCCATTTCGCTCGAAGACATCAGCTTGTCGATATCGACCAGAATCAGCATCCGCTCTTCGATCGTGCCCAGGCCGATCATGTACTGGGCGTCGAAGGCGGCGCCCATGTCCGGGGCCGGCTTGATCTGTTCGGGCGTGAGGGTGGTCACGTCGGACACCGAATCGACCACCATGCCGATCACGCGGCCCGAGATGTTCAGGATGATCACGACGGTGAACTGGTCATAGGTCGGGGTGCCGAGGTTGAACTTGATGCGCATGTCCACCACCGGGATGATGATGCCGCGCAGATTGATCACCCCCTTGATGAACTCGGGCGCATTGGCGATGCGGGTTGGGGCTTCATAGCCGCGGATCTCCTGCACCTTGAGGATGTCGATGCCGTATTCTTCCGAGCCCAGCTTGAAAGCCAGGAATTCGTTGCCCAGACCGTCGGTGGACTTGATGGCCGATTGTGCGCTAAGGGACATAGTGTTTTCCTTCTTATAAAAAATTCTGCTTACGAATAGATCACTTCATCGCTGAGCTGGCGCGAGGACCGCATCACGGCCGACACATCCAGAATCAGGGACACGCCGCCATCGCCCAGGATGGTGGCCCCGGAAATCCCCGTGACCTTGCGGTAATTCGATTCCAGGTTTTTGACCACCACCTGCTGCTGGCCCACGAGCTCGTCCACAAACAGGCCGGCCTTGCGTCCATCCGATTCAAGGATGACGATGATGCCTTCCGAGGGATCGGTGAAACGCGGGGTGATGTCAAACATTTGGTACAGCGGAATCAGGGGCAGGTATTCGCCGCGCACCTTGATGACGCGGCCCTTGCCCGAGATTTCCTTGATGTCGTCCTTGACCGGCTGCAGCGACTCGACCACGAAGCCGAGCGGCAGGATGTAGATCTCCTCGCCGCAGCGGATCGACATGCCGTCGAGGATGGCCAGGGTCAGCGGCAGCGAAATCGTGATCGTGGTGCCGAAGCCCTTGGCCGAGCGGATGTCGACGGTGCCGCCCATCTGGGCGATATTCCGTTTGACCACGTCCATGCCGACCCCGCGGCCGGACACGTCGGTCACCACTTCGGCGGTCGAGAAGCCGGGCGCGAAAATCAGCTGCCAGACGTCCTCGTCGCTCATGCTGTCGGACACGGGCAGGCCATTTTGCTGGGCCTTGGCGAGAATGCGCTCGCGGTTCAGGCCGCCGCCATCGTCGGACACTTCGATGATGATATTGCCACCCTGATGGCCGGCCGACAGGAACAGGCGCCCGGCTTCGCTCTTGCCGGCGGCGCGCCGCACTTCCGGCATTTCGATGCCGTGGTCGATCGAATTGCGCACCAGGTGGGTCAGCGGATCGACGATGCGTTCGATCAGGCCCTTGTCGAGTTCGGTGGCGGCGCCATTCGTGATGAAGTCGATCTTCTTGCCCAGCTTGTGGGCCAGGTCGCGCACCATGCGCGGGAAGCGCGAGAACACGAAGTCCATCGGCATCATGCGGATCGACATCACGGCTTCCTGCAGGTCGCGCGTATTGCGCGTCAGCTGGGACACCGAGGACAGCAGGCGTTCATGCTCCATCGGGTCGAGGCTGCCCGAGCGCTGCTCGATCATGGCCTGGGTGATCACCAGTTCGCCGACCAGGTTGATCAGCTGGTCGACCTTTTCGACCGACACCCGGATCGACGAGGACTCGGCGCCGGCGCCATGCGCGGCATTGCCGGCCGCGGCCTTGGCGGCGGCCTTCTTCTCGTGGGCGGCCTCGGCCGCGGCTTTGCTCGCTTCGGCTTCCTCGGGCGTGGGGGCGGCCGCCGGCGCGGCGGCCTGGGCCGCCTGGGCGCGGATCTGTTCGATCGGCTGGAAGAAGCCGTAGCCGCGCTCCTCGTCGCTCTTGTCGGCGTCGGCCTTGGCCGTGTCGGGGGCGACCGGATCGAAGAAGCCATAGCCCTGCTCGTTCTCGATGCGGTCGCGCTCGGCTTTTTCCTTGGCTTCCTGCTCCGGCGTCAGGGCCGGCGCTTCGAAGATCTTGAGGTCGTCGGGATTGAGCACGAACGAGCAGATCGCGATGATGTTGTCCAGCGGCTCATTGGTGGTCAGGGTCAGGGCCGTGCGGTCTTCGGGCAGGGGCATCACGCTGATGCGGCCCAGCAGGCCGAGTTCGGCGGCCAGGGCATTGATGTCGCGCTGCGGCACCTGCGGCAGCTCGATCCGGTAGCGGTGCGCGCCGCCCTGGTGGTGTTCGGCCGCTTCCATGCCGGAGGCGATGAAGGACGGGGTGCTGCTGTGGGCCGGCGGCGTGCCCGCCCCTTCCGACAATTCCTGCAGCATCATGCGCACATTCGCCACCGCGTCCTGATCGACGGCGGCGCCATTGCGGTGGCCGTCGAGCTGCATCTTGAGGATGTCCTTGGCGGCCAGGAAGGCGTCCACGTGTTCTGACGTGAGCGCCATTTCGCCCTTGCGGATGCGGTCCAGCAGGGATTCCAGCACGTGGGTCACCTCGGTCATATCGGTCAGGCCGAAGGTGGAGGCGCCGCCCTTGATCGAGTGGGCCGTACGGAAAATCGCGTTCAGATCCTCGGGATCCGGATTTTCCACGTCCACGCCCAGCAGCAGCCTTTCTTTTTCAGCCAGCAGTTCCTCGGCTTCATCAAAGAAGACCTGGAAGAACTGGCTAATGTCGATGCTCATGGTGACACTCCGTCGTTTCTTCTTCTCGTGGCGGCGCTTTAGCCGATGACCTTTTTCACCACCTCGATCAGGCGCTGCGGATCAAACGGCTTGACCAGCCAGCCATTGGCCCCGGCCGCGCGGCCCTTGGCCTTCATCTCGTCCGAGGACTCGGTCGTCAGCATCAGGATCGGCACCTTCTGGTAGGACTGCAGCCCACGCAGCAGCTTGATCAGCGACAGGCCGTCCATGCGCGGCATGTTCTGGTCGGTCAGGACCAGATCGACCGTCTGGTTCTTGGCCTTTTCCAGACCGTCCTGGCCGTCGACCGCTTCGATCACCGCATAGCCTGCGGCCTTGAGGCTAAAAGCCACCATCTGGCGCAGGGAACTGGAATCGTCGACTGCGAGTATTGTTTTAGCCATCTTTGCTCCCACTATCAAATCCGGGCAGGGCCCTTGTTATCACGAGTGATCACGAACTCAGAACAGTTCGATGTCGCCGCTTTCCAAATGTTTTTGATTGACCGCCTTGCGCAGCTCGCTGCGCAATTCGAGCGACTGGATCGCCAGGGTCATGCTGACTTTGCCGATCAGATCGACGATTTCATCGGTACCGCTTTCGGGCACCAGATCGGCGCCGTGCACGCCGAGCGTGCCGAGGAATTCGCGCAGGCCGGTCACGCGTTTCAGCGTGCGGTCGAGCAGCTGGGCCGTCATGTCCTGGAACTGCATGCTGGTGATGGCGGCATTCACATAGCCGCCGATCTCGCTGCTCATCCCGGCCAGGGCGGCGCGCTCCTCCTCGCTCAGGCTGCCGCCGGCGAGCAAGGTATCGATACTTTGCTGGCGTGCCGTGACCGCCTGATGAATCGCCATGAAATTACTGGTCAGCTTTTCAATCGCCTCTTCCAGCAGCAGCTCGGTCTGGATCAGGTCGGTTTCCGCTTCGGTCAAGTGCTTTTTGCCGTGTTCGGAAATGCCGGACATCAGCCGCCGAACATGCGGGCCTAACACCTTTTTCTTACTCATCGGACTCCCCTACAAAATGGCCTGGCAGCCACCCTCATTTCGAGGGCGCGGCCGGCGGCGCCACGCTGTCGTCTTCCTCTTCCGTGTGGAGGGAAGCCTTGCGCGTGATTTCTTCTTCTGTGCGTTTATTCATGACCAGGATGCTGATGCGGCGGTTGATCGGCTCAAACGGATCGACCTTGTTCAGCGGCACGGCGGAGGCCAGACCGACCACGCGCAGCACCTTGGTTTCCTTCATGCCGCCCTGGATCAGCGCGCGCCGCGAGGCGTTGGCGCGATCGGCCGACAGCTCCCAGTTACTGTAGCCCTCTTCCGACAGGAAGGGCGTCGCATCGGTGTGGCCCGACAGGCCGATCTTGTTCGGCACCTCGTTGAGCAGATCGCCGATCGCGACCAGGATGTCATGCATGTAAGGCTGCAGTTCGGAACGGCCGGCCGCAAACATCGGTCGATTCTGCTCGTCAACGATCTGGATGCGCAAGCCTTCCATCGTGATGTCGATCAACAACTGCTTCTTGTATTTCTTCAGCTGCGGGCTGGCGTCGATGGTCGCCTCGATCTTCGACTTCAGGGCCGTGAGCTTCTGGGCTTCTTCCTTTTCCAGCTGGGCCTTGGCGGCGATCAGGTCATAGGTTTTCTTCACGGGCGTGGTCTCGCCCTTTTTCACCTGACCGGTGCGGCGCGTCAGATCGGTGCCGCCGCCCTGGATCACGGACGAGCTGTCACCACTGCCCTCGCCGCCCGACATGGCCACCTTGAGCGGCGTCTTGAAATATTCAGCAATCCCGTTGAGGTCGCCCTTGGTGGTCGAACCGAGCAGCCACATCAGCAGGAAGAAGGCCATCATCGCCGTCACGAAGTCGGCGTAAGCGATCTTCCAGGCGCCGCCGTGGTGTCCACCGCCGCCCTTCTTGATGCGCTTGACGATAATCGGCCGGAGGCCTTCTTCAGCCATGACTGCTCACCATCACTTCGACTTGGATTTTTTGATGTGCTCTTCCAGCTCGGCGAAGGTCGGGCGCTCGGTCGAGTACAGCACCTTGCGGCCGAATTCCACGGCCAGGGCCGGTGCATAGCCATTGAGCGAAGCCAGCAGCGTGACCTTCACGCACTGGAACATCTTGGCTTCTTCTTCGAGCTTCTGTTCGAGCAGCGAGGACAGCGGACCGACGAAGCCGTAGGCCAGCAGAATCCCGAGGAAGGTACCGACCAGGGCGTGGGCGATCAGCATCCCCAGTTCGGACGGCGGAATACCGACCGACTCCATCGTATGCACGACGCCCATCACCGCGGCCACGATACCGAAGGCCGGCATACCGTCGCCGAGCTTGGCGATACAGTGGGCCGGCACCGCGCCTTCGTGGTGGTGGGTCTCGATCTCATTGTCCATGAGGTTTTCAATCTGGAAGGCATCCATATTGCCGGACACCATGAGCCGCAGATAGTCGGTCATGAATTCGACGATATGGTGGTCGGCCAGTACCGACGGATATTTCGAGAACAGGGGGCTGTCTTCGGGCTTTTCGATGTCGCCTTCGATCGACATCAGACCTTCCTTGCGCACCTTGGACAGCACGTCGAACAACAGGGACATGAGTTCCATGTACAGGTCCTTGTTGTGACGCGAGCCCTTGAACACGGTGGGCAGGGCCTTGAGCGTGGCCTTGATCGCCTTCGTATTGTTACCGACCAGGAAAGCGCCGACGGCGGCGCCACCAATCATCAGCAGCTCCAGCGGCTGAAACAGCGCGGCCAGGTGACCGCCCGACAGGGCGAAGCCACCGAAGACGGAACCGCAAACGATGAGGTATCCGACAATAACGAACAAGTACGCTTCTCCTTTATCACGCGATGCGATACGCTTTTCAGGCAAAAAGCGCGCCGACTGTATCGCGAATAGCGCTCCGATTCAACAAATTTTGCCTCGGAAACTACAATAACTGGACTTGGCTCGCCCGGCAAGTGAAAAAGGTTTCTCGGCGCCTAGAATTTCCATCCGTGAAGCAAAGGTTTCCTTTTGCCAACATTCAGGATGCGGGTGGCCGGGTGGCCGGGCACCGCGAATTCATAGCTGAACAGCTGGCTGCCCGGGCGCATTTCGGCGCGCGCCTTGTCGTACAGAGCCGGCATGGCGGCCGGCGATAAATAGGCGAAGACGAGATCGAAATCGCCGAAATGCAGTTGTTCATAATCACCGCGCAACATCCGCGCGCGGCTGCCGGCAAGGCGCGCACGCACGGCGCCCACGGCCCAGGGCAGCGGCGCCAGTTCGACGCCCCAGACCTCGGCATCGGGACGGCGCGCGGCCAGGAACAGGGAAACACCGCCAAGGCCGCTGCCGATATCGATCACCCGGCAGGGTCCGGGCGGCAGTTCGGCCAGCACGGCTTCCCACACGGCCGCGCCGGACGGGTAGTAAGGCACCTGGGTGCGATAGGTCGACCAGTAGACGAGGACTAATCCGAGGAAGGCTGTCAGGAACAGACTGGGCGGCAGATCATAGGCGTCCACCACCACCAGACAGAGCGGAAAGGCGAACTGGATCGGGCGCCACCAGCTGGCCAGGCCGCGCAGCCAGGTCATGCCCATGGCCAGCACGCCCTGCACCAGGGCCACGGCCAGATAGGACAAGGGGCCGAACTGGCGCGCCAGTGCATACACAATCAGCAAAGTGACGGGAAACATGCAGGCCTGGATGTACAGGGCCTGGACCGCCGGCGCCCGCCAAAAGCGTGCCAGCGAGGACGACAAAGCGGCGCTCACGCGCCGCCTTTCGAAGAGGAGGGAAACGGGGCCGGCATCAGGCGGCGAGCGCGGCCTCTTTGGCCTTCTTGGTCTTGCCAGCGCGCGAGGGCATATGGCACAGGCCGCAGGCGTAATCGTGGTTGAGGTCCATGGCGTCGACCACGAACTTGCCCTGGCAGCACTTGCACGGGGCCATCAGCAGCATCTTGCTACCGAAGAAACGCACGAGGGTCCAGGCGCGCGTCAGCGACAGCAGCGGCTCTTCACCGGGTTCCGGCGGCATCTGTTCCAGATACAGCTTGTAAGCTTTCATCACTGCCTCGATGCCGCTGATGCCAGCGTGCTCAACGAGGAAGTTGTAAATATTCATGTACAGCGAGGCGTGGATATTCGGCTGCCAGGTCAGGAACCAGTCGGTCGAGAACGGCAGCATGCCTTTCGGCGGCGACACGCCCTTGAGTTCCTTGTACAGCTTGAGCAGACGCTCACGCGAGAGCGAGACTTCGGTTTCGAGCAGCTGCAGGCGCGCCCCGAGGTTGATCAGTTCGATGGCCAGCTGAATTTCCTGGGCTTCGGTCACGACGCTCTTCTTGCTCATTTTTCTCTCCCGCTCGCTTATCAGTCTGCTTAGGCGATTTCTTCCGCCGGTTGGCCAGCCATCAGGATGGCGGCGTGGCTCTGGGCCAGCTGACGATCCTTATTGTAGTTGGTCAACATCGACAGGATGGTCGCGTCATCGAAGCGGAAGCGGGCCAGCATCATATTGCCGCCAGCCAGTTTCAGGATCTGGGCATTGCTCATGCCTTCGATCAGGTCGGCGATATCTTTCGAAACACCCAGACGGAAGATCGCGGTGGCCTTGTCGGCGCGGATCATTTGCTGGGCCAGCATCAGGTAGCTGAGATTGGCGTCGCGGATTTCAGCCATCATGTCATTCGCAGTCATTTCCATCTCCTTCGATCCATTGGTTCCGGCTGTCAGTTTGTGTGTGTCGGTTGCCGGTGAGACAGATCATGCTTGCGCAGGAAATTTTCAGCCATAGGCCGAAGTCTGGAAATTGGGTAGGAATGACGGCGGACGGCCTTGTAGGAATCTGTCTTACAGACCCCACCCGACTGGAGGATTTTCCCTATGAAAACAGGGAAAGGAATGCGATGTTCGATACGGTTAACGGCAGCGATTTTGAGAACTTTAGGGTTTCGCAAAAAAATTTTTAAAATAATTTTGTGAAGCCTTTTCGCAACACTTTGCGCCGTATCTGATTCGGGTAACGGCAGCCCTGGCGGGAACTTTAGGGTGAAATCGAAAAAAAACGCACAAAACTACAATATTCTCTAAATAAGCCTAAATGCCGCATTTTATTTGGCTATATTCCCGAATAAGGCGAACAAGAATTCACCCCGGCCGAAAAGAATCTTGTTAAACTGGGCACACTTCGCGGCTTATTTCAGGCCTCAACTAAAATTTCATCCAAAAAACGATGGAGACCGCCCGTTTGTGGGACATCAGCCCCACGATTTCACCCGCCCTGCCCGTCTGGCCCGGCGACACGCCTTTCAGCGCCAGCGCCACCTGGGCGATCGGCCCGTCCTGCCCAGTTCATGTGAGCAAGATGACGATGACGACCCATCTGGGCGCCCATGCCGATGCGCCCAGTCACTATGATGCCGCAGGCCAGAGCATTGCCGAGGTGGGATTAGAGCCGTATATCGGCCCCTGTCGTGTGATTCACTGTCTGGACAACAAGCTCGTGGATGTGCCAGATCTGGCCGGCCAGCTGGACGGCTGTCCGCCGCGCGTGCTGCTGCGCACCTACCGCACGGCCCCGCAGACGGCCTGGGATGCCGGCTTCTGCGCGCTCAGCCCGGCCGCGATCGCCCTGCTGGCCAGCCACGGGGTGCGCCTGATCGGCACCGACGCCGCCTCGCTCGACCCGCAAGACTCGAAGACCCTGGACGCCCACCATGCCGTGCGCCGCCATGGCCTGGCCATCCTCGAAGGCCTGGTGCTCGACGCGATTGCCCCGGGCGACTATGAACTGGTCGCCCTGCCCCTGAAACTGGCCGGCATGGACGCCTCGCCCGTGCGCGCCATCCTGCGTTCTCTCTGAAAGCCGATGATGACGACCCGTCAAGACTGTCTCGACCGCGACGCCAGCGATCCGCTGGCCGCCCTGCGCCACGCCTTCGACCTGCCCGAGGGCGTGATCTATTTAGATGGCAACTCGCTGGGCGCGCGCCCGAAAGCCGCCGCCCAGCGCGCCGCCCAGCTGGTGAGCGAGGAATGGGGACGCGATCTGATCAAGAGCTGGAACACGGCCGGCTGGTACACCCTGCCCGCCCGCCTGGGCGACAAGCTGGCGCCCCTGGTCGGCGCCGCGCCCGGCGAGATCGTGATCACCGACACCACCTCGGTCAATCTGTTCAAGGCCCTGGCCGCCTGTCTGCAGATGCAGGCCGCGAGCGGGCGCAAGCGCATCGTCAGCGAACGCGCCAATTTCCCCACCGATCTGTACATGGCCGAGGGCCTGGCCGGCTGGCTCGGCCAGGGCCATGAGCTGGTGCTGGTCGACACGCCCGAACAGGTGCTGGACGCCGTCGATGCCGATACGGCCGTGCTGATGCTGACCCATGTGAACTACCGCACCGGCTACCAGCACGATATGGCCGCCCTTACGCGCGCAGCCCAGTCGCGCGGCGCCCTGGTGATCTGGGATCTGGCCCACTCGGCCGGCGCGGTGCCGGTCGACCTGCATGCGGCCGGGGCCGACATGGCGGTCGGCTGCACCTATAAATATCTGAACGGCGGCCCGGGCGCGCCCGGCTACCTGTGGGTGCCGCAGCGCCACCAGGCCGCCTTCCGCCAGCCGCTGTCGGGCTGGTGGTCGCATGCCAACCCGTTCGCGATGGACAGCCGCTTCGCCCCGGTCGACGGTATCCGGCGCGCCCTGTGCGGCACGGTGCCGGTGCTGTCGCTGGCCCTGGTCGAATGCGGGCTCGACGTGTTTGCCCGCACCGACATGACGGCCATCCGCGCCAAGTCCCTGGCCCTGAGCGACCTGTTCATCGAGCTGGTCGAGACGCGCCTCGCGGCCTACCCGCTGAGCCTGGTGACGCCGCGCGCCCATGCCCAGCGCGGCAGCCAGGTCTGCCTCGCGCATCCGCATGCGTATGCGCTGATCCAGGCCCTGATCGGGCGCGGCGTGATCGGCGACTACCGCGAGCCGGGCATCATGCGCTTTGGTTTCACGCCGCTGTACACGCGCTACAGCGACGTCTGGGATGCGGTCGACATCCTTCACACCCTGCTCGACCAGCAAGACTACGATATCCACGCCCACCGCCATGCGGTGACTTGAGGACCAGCATGACTGATACGAGCAAACCCGGCGCCCACTGGCATGGCGCCCAGATGGACTTCAGCCAGGCCATGAGCTATGGCGACTACCTGGGGCTGGAGCAGATCCTGACGGCCCAGCACCCGCGCTCGCCCAACCACAATGAGATGCTGTTCATCATCCAGCACCAGACCAGCGAGCTGTGGATGAAGCTGATGCTGCACGAAATCCACGCCGTGCGCGATCTGGTGCGCGCCGACCAGCTCGAGCCGGCCTTCAAGATGCTGGCCCGCGTGGCGCGCATCATGGACCAGCTGAACCACGCCTGGGATGTGCTGGCCACGATGACCCCGTCCGAATACACGGCCATCCGCCCCTATCTGGGCGCGTCCTCGGGTTTCCAGTCCTACCAGTACCGCGAAATCGAATTCATCCTGGGGAACAAGAACGCCCAGATGCTGGCCGTGCACGCCAAGCTGCCCGAGGTGCATGCGCGCCTCGAGCGCGAACTGCACACGCCCTCGCTCTACGACGAGGCCGTGCAATTGCTGGCGCGCCAGGGCTTTGCCATCGACGCGGCGCGCCTGCAGCCGGACCTGACGCGCCCGACCGCGGCCGACGAGTCGGTCAAGGCCGCCTGGCTGGCCGTGTATCAGGACCCGGACACGCATTGGGCCCTGTATCAGCTGGCCGAAAAACTGGTCGACATGGAGACCGCCTTCCGCTTCTGGCGTTTCCGCCATGTGACGACGGTCGAAAGGGTGATTGGCTTCAAGACTGGCACCGGCGGCACGGCCGGCGTGTCCTATCTGCGCAAGATGCTGGACGTCGTGCTCTTCCCCGAGCTGTTCGCCCTGCGCACGGCGCTCTGAGGCGACCGCCTCAGTCGAGATGGAGGGCGCTGCCGACGGCGGCGCTGGCCTCGATGGCGAGGCTGTCGCGGCGGCGCACTTCGGCGCGCTTCTTTGAGGCCACCTCGCTCAGGTCGCTGGCGCCGGCCCGCTCGGGCGCCAGCGCATAGTCGCCGTCGGCACGGCGGCTGGCCCCGCATTCTTCCCAGAATGCATCGTAATCGGCAAACACCTTGCCATCGCGGATGGGCCGCGTCACGGCGCGGTTGGCATTGCCGACCAGGACCAGACGCGCGCAGCCGGCGCGCGCGGCCAGATCACGCAGCACGCGCATCAGCAGATTCTTCGGGCGCAGACCGTGCAGATCACGCGTGGCCTGGCGCACCAGTTCCTGCGCATCCTCACTATTGCCGCCCTGCACGCAACCGAGGGCCAGCACACGTTCGCCGCGCTCTTCCATGAAGGTGAAGGCGACCGCATAGATCATGCAGCCGTCCAGCGCCAGCTGCAGCACCAGTTCGCCTTCGCGCATCAAGGCATGGCAGGCCTGCAGGCGCAGCGCATAGGCCTGGCCGCTCTTGCCCGGCAAATGACCGAGGGTCACGGCCTGGCGCGCCGCGCGCAGCAGCAGGCCGCCGACGCCCCATTGATCCATGAGCCGGTAGTGCACGGCCAGGGCGTCCAGGCGGCAATGGGGCGACAGACGCGTGGAGAAATACGGCACATAAAGCTTGTAGGGCATGCGCGGCACGATCGCGCAGCATTCGCTGAGCACCGGCAGATCGGCGCGCAGCCCCTTCCAGCGGCGCGCCACCAGCGGGTTCTGCCACTCGCGCAGGCGCAGCTTGGCCTGATCGCGCCAGGCGCGAAAGCCACGCGGGCGGGACTGCTCTGGCAGGGCAATGAGGGGCGACGGGGCAAACTCGATCACGGGCAAGCTCTACAGCGTAAATATCAATTCCGTCCTATTGTAAAGTTATGTAAAGCCAAAAGCACGCAATGTTTCTAAGTGTTTTTACTTAAAGATTGTCTTTATCTGTAAGACATCTCCGTTTCCCCTAGAGAAAGACGAAAAAAAAGGGCGCCCGCAGGCGCCCACGCTGTCGTAGAAATGTAACGGAATGTTACTTGCTGAGCAGCAATTCGTTGATCCGCTTCACAAACGCGGCCGGATCGGCCAGCGAACCGCCCTCGGCCAGCAGGGCCTGGTCGAACAGGATGTGCGACCAGTCGCCGAACTGGCTGCTCTCCGCGTCTTCGTACTTGAGACGGGTCACCAGCGGGTGGTTCGGGTTGATCTCGAGGATGGGCTTGGATTCGGGCGCCTGCTGGCCGGCGGCCTTCAGCATGCGCACCAGATTGCCCGACAGGTCGTGCTCGTCGGCCACCAGACAGGCCGGCGAATCGGTCAGGCGGAAGCTCACGCGCACGTCCTTGGCCTTGTCGGCCAGGGTCGTCTTCATCTTCTCGACCAGCTCTTTGTACTGGGTCTCGGTCTCTTCGTGCTGTTTCTTCTCGGCTTCGTCCTCGAGCTTGCCGAGGTCGAGGCCGCCCTTGGCCACCGACACCAGCTCCTTGCCGTCGAACTCGGTGAGGAAGGACAGCATCCATTCATCGACGCGGTCGGTCAGCAGCAGCACCTCGACGCCCTTCTTGCGGAAGATTTCCAGATGCGGGCTGTTCTTGGCGGCGGCAAACGAGTCGGCCGTCACGTAATAGATCTTGTCCTGGCCTTCCTTCATGCGGCCCAGGTAATCGCCGAAGGACACCGACTGTTCGTCGCTGTCATTGTGGGTCGAGGCAAAGCGCAGCAGCTTGGCGATGCGCTCCTTGTTGATGCTGTCCTCGCCGATGCCTTCCTTCAGCACCTGGCCGAATTCCTTCCAGAAGCGCGTGTACTTGTCCTTCTTGTCCTGCTCGTCGGCATTGGCCAGTTCCTCGAGCATGCCGAGCACGCGCTTGGTCGAGCCTTCGCGGATCGCGCGCACATCGCGCGACTCCTGCAGGATTTCGCGCGAGACGTTCAGCGGCAGGTCGTTGGAATCGATGACGCCCTTGATAAAGCGCAGATAGGTCGGCATCAGCTGTTCGGCGTCGTCCATGATGAACACGCGCTTCACATACAGTTTGATGCCGCCGCGCTTGCTGCGGTCCCACAGATCGAAGGGAGCGTGGCTGGGCACGTACAGCAGCTGGGTGTACTCGCTGCGGCCTTCGACGCGGTTGTGGGTGTAGGTCAGCGGGGCCTGGTAGTCGTGCGAGACGTGCTTGTAGAACTCCTCGTACTGCTCGGGCGTGATCTCGCTCTTGCTGCGCGCCCACAGGGCATTGGCCTGGTTGACGGCCTCGTACTCATCCTTGAGCACGGTTTCCTTCTTCTCTTCGTCCCATTCTTCCTTGCGCATGCGGATCGGCAGCGAGATGTGGTCCGAATAGCGCTGGATGATCGACTTGAGCTTCCAGGTGTTGAGGAACTCGTCCTCGCCCTCGCGCAGGTGCAGGATGATGTCGGTGCCGCGGCTCGGCTTGTCGATCATTTCGACGCTGAAATCGCCCTCGCCCTGGGACTCCCAGCGCACGCCCTGGCTGGCCTCGGTGCCGGCGCGGCGCGTTTCGACCGTGATCTTGTCGGCCACGATGAAGCCCGAGTAGAAGCCCACGCCGAACTGGCCGATCAGGGCCGCGTCCTTCTGCTGGTCGCCCGAGAGCTTGCCGAAGAATTCCTTGGTGCCCGATTTGGCGATCGTGCCCAGGTGGTTGATCGCCTCCTCGCGGCTCATGCCGATGCCGTTGTCCGAAATGGTGATCGTGCGCGCCGCCTTGTCGAAGCTGACGCGGATCGCCAGTTCGTGGTCGTCGCCGTACAAGGCATCGTTGTTGATGGCTTCGAAGCGCAGCTTGTCGGCCGCGTCCGAGGCATTCGAAATGAGTTCTCGCAGGAAAATTTCCTTGTTGGAGTACAAGGAATGAATCATCAGGTGCAGCAGCTGTTTGACTTCAGCCTGGAATCCAAGGGTTTCTTTTTCGGCAACAACGCCCATTCTCATTTCCTCTTTTAAGGGTTACGCAGACGCGCCGCATATGGGGGCGTGTGCGCCCATTTCAATAGGGGCTGCGCGCAAATTCGCGGGCAAAGAACTGCCACAGCCCTTCCGCCCCCAGATTGGCCAGATTCAGGCGCATCAGGGTCGACGGCAGCTGGCGTGGCGAGAACAGGCTGCCCGGGGCCAGCAGCCAGCCCTCGGCCAGCGCCTTTTCGGTCAGCACATTGGTGTCGCGCCCCGTATCGACCCAGGCGAACATGCCGGCCGTGGGCGGGTTGACCACGCGCATGCCCAGCGCTTCGATGCGGCGCAGCGTCGGCGCGCGCAGGGCGTCGAGCCGGGCGCGCATGCGCTCGGTGTGCTTGCGGTACAGGCCCTCGGACAGAATCTTGTAGACCACCCGCTCGCCGATGTCCGAGGTGGTCAGGGTGGCCAGCATCTTGCGGTCGGCCAGGCGCTCGGCGCGCTCGCGGCTGGTGGCGATGAAGCCCACGCGCAAATTCGCGGCCATGCTCTTGGAAAAGCCGCCCAGGTAGATCACGCGCCGCAGCTGGTCGAGCGCGGCCAGGCGCATCGCGCTCTGCACGGCCGCACCCGGGTGCAGATCGCAGTAGATGTCGTCCTCGACGATGACGAAATCATGCTCCTCAGCAATTTTCAGCACCTGGAAGGCCTTGGCCGCCGACAGCGAGGACGAGCTGGGGTTGTGCAGGATCGAGTTGATCACATACATGCGCGGCTTGTGCACGGCGGCCAGGGCGGCCAGCTGCGCCAGGTCGGGCCCGTCGCCGAGGCGCGGAATGCCGATCACCTTGGCGCCCAGGGCCGCAAACGAGCCGAACATCAGGAACCAGGCCGGATCATCGACAAAGACCGTGTCGCCCGGGCGCAGCAGCTCGCGCGCGACCAGGTCGAGCGCCTGGGTCACCCCGACCGTGGTCACAAACTGTTCGGGCGCGGCGGCGATTTCAATCTCGGCCAGCTTCAGCTGCAGCTGCTGGCGCAGCGGCAGAAAGCCCTGCGGCAGCCCGTAATTGAGCAGGTGGTTGCTGTGCTGGCGGCTGATGTCGCGCAGGGCCGCCGCCACCGCCTGGCCGTCGAGCCACTCGACCGGCAGCACCCCGGCGCCGGGCACGCGCTCGAGCGGCACCTGGCGGAACATATTGCGCACCAGCCAGACCACGTCGAGCGGCTGGCCCAGCGCCTCGCGCGCCCGCCCCTTGCCGGCCTGGTGCAGCAGGGGCGCGCGCTCGCGCACGAAGAAACCGGCCCCGCGCCGGCTTTCCAGATAACCCTGGGCGACCAGCTTGTCGTAGGCCGCCACCACAGTGAAGGCCGAGACCGCGTGCAGACTGGCGAACTGGCGGATCGAAGGCATGCGCGCGCCGGCGCGCAGCAGCTTGTCGTCGATGCGGGCGGCCACGGCGCGCACGATCTGCTCGGACAAGGCCTCGCCCGATTCGCGCGACAGGGCGGGTAGCAGGTTTCCCGGTGTATTGGTCATTTGACCGTCACAGTGTTGAGAAGTATACGATGAACTGTACTGGTGGTGTATCGGTGTTTTTCGCTAGGATAGCAATAAACCCCGCGGGTGGGAACACCCGCAAGACCGCGAGACCATGATGACCCTGCCGACCCTGACCGAGATCGAGACCGCCGCCCGCCTGGTGTATGCCGCCATGCCGCCCACGCCCCAGTACAGCTGGCCCCTGCTCAATGCCGCGCTCGGCACCGAGACCTGGCTCAAACACGAGAACCATACCCCGCTCGGCGCCTTCAAGGCGCGCGGCGGCGTCGTCTACACGGCCCGGCTGCAGGCGCGTGAGCCGCACTGCAGCGGCATCATCTCGGCCACCCGCGGCAACCACGGCCAGGCCGTGACGAATGGCGCACGCCGGGTCGGCCTGGCCGCCACCATCGTCGTCCCGCGCGGGAATAATCTGGAAAAGAACGCTGCCATGCGCGCGCTCGGGGCCACCCTGATCGAGCACGGCGCCGATTTCCAGGAAGCGCGCGAGCATGCGCGTGCGCTGGCCGCCGCTCACGGCCTGCACATCGTGCCGTCCTACCACCCGGACCTGGTGGCCGGCGTGGCCAGCTACTGGCTCGAACTGTTCCGCGCCCAGCCCGGCCTCGACCTGGTGTTCGTGCCGATCGGCCAGGGTTCGGGCATCTGCGCCGCCATCGCCGCGCGCCAGGCGCTCGGCCTGCGCACCCGCATCGTCGGCGTGGTCTCGGCGCACGCCCCGGCCTATGCGCTGAGCCTGGCCGAGGGCCGCCTGTGCGAAGCCCCGGTCAGCACCGTGCTGGCCGACGGCATGGCCTGCCGCGTGCCCGATCCCGATTCCTGGGTCCACATCCAGGCCCATGTGGATGAGATCGTGCAGGTCAGCGACGACGAGGTGGCGCGCGCCATGCGCCTGCTCTACCGCAGCACCCATAATCTGGCGGAAGGGGCCGGCGCGGCCGCCACCGCCGCCGCCCTCCAGTGGCAGGCGGCCGGACGCCTGCAGGGCCTGCGCGTCGGCCTGCCGCTGACCGGCGCCAATGTCGACGCCAGCCTGATGCGCGATGTCCTGCTCGGAGACTGAGATGCGCGCCGCCCTTGCCACCCGTCCCGGCCTGGCGCCGGACACCCTCGGACTGCTGTATGGCTTCGTTGCCGTACTCATCTTTAGCATGACCATGCCGCTGACGCGTCTGGCGGTTGCCGAACTCGACCCTGCATTTGTCGCACTCGGGCGCGCGCTCGTCGCAGCCCTGCTGAGCGCGGTCTGGCTACTGATCGTGCGTGCGCCTCTGCCTCCGCGTAACACCTGGCGCCCGCTCGCGCTGATTGCCGGCGGCTGCGTGATCGGCTTTCCCTGGCTAACATCGATTGCCATGCACAGCCTGCCGGCCAGCCACGGCGCCATTCTGATTGGTGTCCTGCCGCTTGCCACGGCAGTCCTGGTGACCTTGAGCGGACGCGAACGTCCAGGGCGGCGCTTCTGGATCTTCGCGCTCCTCGGCTCTCTGTTGGTGGTCGGCTTCGCGCTGTTCCAAGGCGGCGGCAGTCTGCATGCGGCCGACCTGTTGCTGCTCGGCGGCGTGCTGCTGGCCGCCACCGGCTACGCCGAAGGTGGACGCCTGTCATCGACAATGGGCGGCGAACAGGTCATTTGCTGGGCGCTGGTGCTGAGCGCGCCCTTCGCACTGACCGCCCTGCTCTGGCAGCTTGGACCCGCATGGCAGCCGCATGCCAGCGCCGCCGCCTGGGCCAGCTTTGCCTACGTCAGCGTTTTCTCGATGTTCCTCGGTTTCTTCTTCTGGTACCGCGGCATGGCCCTGGGCGGGGTCGCCCGGGTCGGGCAGGTGCAGCTACTCCAGCCGTTTTTCAGCTTACTCGGCGCCGCCGTACTTCTTGGCGAGCGTCTGCAGCCAGTGCATGCCCTGTTCGCCCTCGGCGTGATCGCCACGGTGGCCGCCGGGCGGCGGGCCCAGGTGCGCCGGCCAGGTGTAAAATAAGCCTTTTCCCCGATTTTTTTGGAAGCCACCATGTCCTACACCGACAAACTGCAGGCCCTTGGCATCACCCTGAGCGCGCCGGCCACCCCGGCCGCCGCCTATGTGATGTACGTCCAGACCGGCAACCTCGTGTTCATCTCCGGCCACATCGCGCGCCGCGCCGACCGCACGGTCTGGGCTGGCCAGCTGGGCAAGGATGTCACGACCGCCGAGGGCCAGCAGGCCGCGCGCAGCATCGCGATCGACCTGATCGGCACCCTGCAGGCCGCCTGCGGTGGCGACCTGAACCGGGTGAAGCGCATCGTCAAGGTGATGAGCCTGGTGAACTCCACGCCCGACTTCACCGAGCAGCACCTGGTGACCAATGGCTGCTCCGAGCTGCTGGGCGAAGTGTTCGGCGCGGCCGGCAAGCACGCGCGCTCGGCTTTCGGCGTGGCCCAGATCCCGATGGGCGCCTGCGTCGAAATTGAAATGATCGCCGAAATCGAATAAACCGTATCCCCGGGCGTTGCCTACCCGGTGGCGTCCGCACCACCAGCGGCCACAAGCCTGCGATAACACGAGAGACCTGTATGAAAATCGAGAACCCGAACCCGATCCAGTGGCGCTTTTCCGAACGCGCCGCCGCCCTGCAAAGCTCCTTCATCCGCGAGATCCTGAAGGTCACCCAGCGTCCGGAGATCATCTCCTTCGCCGGCGGCCTGCCCTCGCCCGCCACCTTCCCGGTGGAACGCATGAAGGCGGCATTCGACAAGGTGCTCAGCGAAAGCGGCAAGGTCGCCCTGCAGTACGGCCCGACCGACGGCTACACCCCGCTGCGCGAATGGGTCGCCGCCTCGCTTTCGACCCCGACCTGCACGATCAAGACCGAGCAGGTGATCATGGTCTCCGGTTCGCAGCAGGGCCTCGACCTGCTGGGCAAGGTGCTGGTCGACGAAGGCAGCAAGGTGCTGGTCGAGACCCCGTCCTACCTGGGCGCGCTGCAGGCCTTCTCGGTCTACCGCCCGGAATTCGCCTCGGTCGCCACCGATGAGCACGGCCTGGTGCCGGCCTCGCTGCACGCCGTGGCCGACGGCGCCCGCCTGCTGTACGCCCTGCCCAACTTCCAGAACCCGACCGGCCGCTCGCTGTCCGTCGAGCGCCGCCTGGAACTGGTGGAAACCTGCGCCAAGCTCGGCCTGCCGCTGATCGAGGACGATCCCTACGGTTCGCTGTCCTACACGGGCGCGCCCTCGCCCAAGATGCTGAATATGAATCCGGAAGGCGTCATCTACATGGGCTCCTTCTCGAAAGTGCTGACCCCGGGCATCCGCCTCGGCTATGTGGTGGCCCCGGCCGCGCTGGCGCGCCGCATCGAACTGGCCAAGCAGGCCACCGACCTGCACACGGCCCAGCTGACCCAGATGGTCGTGCATGAGGTCGTCAAAGACGGCTTCCTCGACGAGCACATCCCGACCATCCGCAAGCTCTACGGCGACCAGTGCCGCGTGATGCTCGAGGCGATGGATGAGCACTTCCCGGCCAGCGCCTCCTGGACCCGCCCGGATGGCGGCATGTTCATCTGGGTCACCCTGCCCAAGCAGATCGACGCCATGAAGCTGCTCGACAAGGCCATCGAACACAAGGTCGCCTTCGTGCCGGGCGCGCCCTTCTACGCGAATGCGCCGGAAACCAATACCCTGCGCCTGTCCTTCGTGACCGTGCCGCCCGAGCGCATCCGCGAAGGCATCGCCATCCTCGGCAAACTGATCGCCGACATGCTGTAAGCCCCCCCCCAGGGCGCCGGTCCGTGTGGCTGGCGCCCTGCGTCCAAACCGGTGTTGCGAAATCGGTAAATTTTATTTTTCCTCTAAATTAACCCCTGTTTTGTTGTAAGATTCGTCTGACAAGCGACTTGCTTCAAAACAAATTCGATTTCTGTCAAAACAGGGGGAGTGTCTGTGCTAGACCTCATCACGCCCGACATCGGCCAGATGTCACGGGCCGCGCCGCCTATGGCCGCGCCGCACACATCACCGGTGGACATGGCGGACCTGTTGGTCTCCTATCTCGAACAGCTCGGGGTCGACCACGTGTTCGGCATTCCGGGCGGCGCCATCGAGCCGGTCTACAACGCGCTGGCGCGCAGCGCCCGCCGCGGCGGCATCCAGCACGTGCTGGCGCGCCACGAGGCCGGGGCCGCCTTCATGGCCGACGGCTATGCGCGCGAAACGGGCAAGCTCGGCGTCTGCATCGCCACCTCGGGTCCGGGTGCCACCAATCTGATCACGGGCGTGGCCAATGCCTTCGACAATAATGTGCCGCTGCTGGTGATCACCGGCCAGCCGGCCCTGCCCTCGTTCGGCAAGAATCCCTTGCAGGAATCGGCCTGCACGGGCGTCAATGTGCTCGGCATGTTCCGCCACTGCACGCGCTACAACTCGCTGGTCTCGCATGCCAAGCAGCTCGAGGCCAAGCTGGTCACGGCCCTGCAGCGCGCCTTGCGCACGCCGCGCGGCCCGGTCCACCTGACCGTGCCGGTCGACGTGTTCCGCAAGCCCTGCGCGCCGCACGAGAGCATCTACAATCTGCAGACCCTGCTGCGCCCCTCGGCCCTGATCGACGACGAGCAGGTCGAGCAGCTGCGCGAACTGATCGACGGCGCGCGCAATATCGTGCTGCTGATCGGCGGCGGCTGCGGCGAAGGCATCCACGCGATTTTGCAGTTCGCCCAGCTGACCCAGGCCACCTTCGTCACCACCCCGGACGGCAAGGGCCTGGCCAGTCCCCAGCATCCGCTGTTTCGCGGCGTGTTCGGTTTCGGCGGCCATGCCACGGCCGAGGCCCTGCTGCGCGACCCCGAGGTCGACCTGATCCTGGCGATCGGCTCCAGCATGGGCGAATGGAATACCGGCGGCTGGTGCGAGGCCCTGCTCAATGACCGCCTGATCCACATCGACGAGTCGGAAGACAATCTGGCGCGCACGCCGATGGCGCGCTACCACCTGCGCGGCAATATCCGCGCCATCTTCAACCGCCTGGTCGAACGCATCCACGAGGCGCGCGTGCACATCGACGGCGTCAAGCCGATGGCGGCCGAAGTGCCGTTCGAGCGCGACAGCCTGTTCGCGGCCCCGGCCGCCTACCACTCGGATGCGGTGCCGATCAAGCCGCAGCGCCTGATGAAGGAGCTGTCGCAGATGTTCCCGCCGACCACGCGCTTCCTGGCCGACACCGGCAACTCGATCGCCTGGGCCACCCATTACCTGATGCCGCCCGACCGCCGCATGGGCGAGCGCCGCCTCGGCGGCGGCAACCGCAAGCGCGGCCCCGGCCAGCGCCAGGCCACCGGCGGCTGGCTGCGCCAGACCATGAACTTCGCCGCCATGGGCTGGGCCATTGGTGCGGCCGTCGGCACCGCCGTGGCCAATCCGCTGGCGCCGGTGGTCTGCATCACCGGCGACGGCAGCGTGCTGATGAACGGGCAGGAGATCTCGGTCGCCGTGGCCGAGCGCCTGGCCGTGATCTTCGTCGTGCTCAACGACCGCGCGCTCGGCATGGTCAAGCACGGCCAGCGCCTGGCCAAGGCCGAGCAGATCGGCTGCGACATGCCGTTCACCGATTTCGCCCTGCTGGCGCGCGCCCTCGGCGCCCACGGCGTGGTGATCGACAGCGCGGCCGACCTGCAGGCGCTCGACGTCGACGCCCTGCTGCTGCGCGACGGCCCGACCGTGCTCGACGTGCGCCTCGATGGCGAAGAAATCCCGCCGATGAATGCGCGCATGCGCGTGCTGGCCGACGGCAATCTTTGAGACCCCCATGAGCGATATCGATCCCGCCGACGTCATCCACACCCGCATCTGGCACGAGGAGCCGGAACCCGATAATCCCTTCGCCACCCGGCGCGCGCTGTGCCGCGGCTACGACGTGTTCGGCCAGATGCTCGGCCAGGCGCGCTGGGTCGATATGCTGTTGCTGCTGTGGCGCGACACGCTGCCGCCGCGGCGCCAGCGCGACATGCTGGAACAGCTGGCCCTGGCGCTGGCCAATCCCGGCCCGCGCGACCCGTCCGTGCATGCCGCCATGTGCGGCGGCGTCGGCGGCTCGATGGCGGCGGCCAGCCTGATGGCGGCGCTGGCCGTCGGCGCCGGCCGCAGCGGTGGCGCGCGCGAGGTGTTCGATGCCATGCAGGCCTGGCAGCAGTGCGGCACCCATCATGCGGCCTGGGCCGCGCTGGCCGCACCCGCGCCCTGCGATCCGGTCGAGGCCTTTCCCGACCGCGAGCATGTGCCCGGCTTCGACCCGCACGGGCGCAGCCTGCCGCTGAGCCGGCGCCAGCTGCTGCAGGTGCTGGCCGACACGGCCGCCACCCCGCGCCTGCAATGGCTGCAGGCCGAGGCCGACACCTTGGCCGCGCAGATCGGTTATCCGCTCGCGCTGAGCGGCATCGCCGCGGCCGCGTTTGCCGACCTGGAGCTGAGCCCGGAAGCGGGCGAGTTGCTGTTTCTGCTGCTGCGCCTGCCCGGTGCGGCCGCCCACGCGCTCGAACAGCGCGCCGAGGGCTACCGCCGCTTCCCCTTCTACCAGATCCAGCTCGACGACGCGGAGGACGCATGACACGCGGGCCCGAATTTCTCGCCAGCCAGGCCGGGCGCCTGCACACGGCCATGGGCGCCTGTTACCCGGGCAGCCACACGGTATTCCGCGGGCGCGACCTGCACGCCGAACTGCGCGACAGCGACTGGGTCGGCCTGTATCTGTTCGCCATCACCGGCCGCCAGTTCACGCCCCAGCAGATCCGCATGGTGCACGGCATCTGGGTGGTCACCAGCTATCCCGACACGCGCCTGTGGAATAACCGCGTGGCCGCCCTGGCCACCAGCCAGCGCAGCAGCAGCAACCTCGGCATCGCCGCCGGCCTGGCCCTGTCCGAGGCCACGCTGTACGGCGGCCAGGCCGGCCTGCGCGCGCTCGACTTCCTGCTGCGCCTGGGCCGCGCCGTCGACGGCGGCGCCGAACTGGGCGCCTGGGTGCTGGCCGAGAAGGCCCAGCGCCGCATCTACGGCTACGGCCGCCCGATCAATAATATCGACGAGCGCCTGCCGGTGATCATGGACCTGGCGCGCGCCAATGGCCTCGACCAGGGCCCGCATGTGCGCCTGGCCTGGCAGGTCGAGGCCGTGCTGCAGCCGCGCTATCCCAAGCTGCGCATGAATTTCGCGGCCCTGCATGCGGCCCTGCTGGCCGACATGGGCCTGGGCCTGCGCGACTACCAGATGCTGCGCGTGCCGACCTTCCTGGCCGGCATGCCGCCGTGCGCGGCCGATGCCGCCGCCAAGCCCGAAGCCAGCCTGTTTCCGGTGCCCTGCGCGGCCGTTGCCTACGCCGGCCTGGCCGAGCGAACGTGGCCCCCGGCCGACACGTGACAAATTGCATAGTGACAAATCCCGCCCTGTAGATACAATTAATCAAAAATCACGATATCACCGTCTGGGAGAGTACATGAGCCGCACTACCGCACACCTCCGTCTGAGCGTATTGGCCGCCATGCTCGGCTGCAGCCTGTCAGCCCAGGCACAGCAGGCCGGCGGCACGGACGAGGAGGAGCTGGCCCTCGTGTATGGCGACAAGGCGACCGTGTCGATCGCCACCGGCGCCCAGCAGTCGCTGCGCCGTGCACCGGCCGTGGCCACCGTGATCACGGCCCAGGACATCGCGGCCATGGGCGCCACCGACCTCGACCAGGTGCTCGAGACCGTGCCGGGCGTGCATGTCAACCGCGGCGCGAATATGTATTCGCCGCTGTACGTGGTGCGCGGCATCGTCAGCCAGTTCACGCCCCAGATTCTGGTGCTGCAGAACGGCGTGCCGATCACCACCCTGTTCCAGGGGAATAAGGGCAATCTGTGGGGCGGCTATCCGGTCGACCATATCGCCCGCATCGAAATTCTGCGCGGCCCCGGCTCGGCCCTGTACGGCTCGGACGCCTTCTCGGGCGTCATCAATATCATCACCAAGAATGCGGCCGACATCGGCGGCACCGAAGCCGGCGTGCGCGCCGGCGCCTTCCAGACGCGCGACGTCTGGCTCCAGCATGGCGGCAAAGTCGGCGCGGCCAGCGTCGCCGCCTATCTGCGCGCCGGCAGCACCGATGGCTTTCGCAGCATCGTCGGCGCCGATGCCCAGAGCCGCAATGACAGCCTGTTCGGCACCCGCGCCAGCCTGGCTCCGGGACCGGTGAATGTCGGCGCCAAGGCGCTCGACGCCAATCTCGACGTCCAGTACGACAAATGGCGCCTGCGCGCCGGCGCCAAGGTGCGTTACGACCTCGGCAGCGGGGCCGGGGTGGCCCAGGCGCTCGACCCGGTCGGGCGCGCGCGCAGCGAACGCTATATGGCCGACCTGTCCTGGCAGGACAATCTGGCCGACAAGGACTGGACGGCCGGCGCCGTGCTGAGCACGATGAAGTATCTGCAGGCCTCGCCCGTCGATTTCCAGCTGCTGCCGCCGGGCGCGACCCTGCCCACCGGCAGCTTCCCGGCCGGGATGTTCGGCGGCCCCGATACCTGGGAACGCCAGTGGCGCCTGCAGGCCTTCGTCAATTACGCCGGCTGGGTCGGCCACAATCTGCGCCTCGGCGTCGGCCACGACGACCTGAACATGTACCGCGTCTACGAGACGCGCAACTTCAATTACACCAAGGGCGGCACGCCGATTCCGCTGCCGAGCGTGATCGAAACCTCGCTGGTCTCGCCCTTTGTGCAGCCGCACCTGCGCCGCATCGACTACGCCTATCTGCAGGATGAATGGCAGTTCGCCCCCGACTGGACGGTGACGGCCGGCATCCGCCATGACCGCTATTCCGACTTCGGCGGCACCACCAATCCGCGCCTGGCCCTGGTCTGGGACGCCTCGCTGAATGTCACGGCCAAGCTGCTGTACGGGCGCGCCTTCCGCGCGCCCTCCTTCGTCGAGGCCTATGGTCAGGGCAATCCCGTCTCGCTGGGCAACCCGAATCTGAGCCCGGAGAAGAACGGCACCCTCGAGATGGCCGTGGCCTGGCAGGCGGCGCCCACGCTGCAGGTGAACCTGAACCTGTACCGCTATGCGATGGACAACATCATCCGCACGGTACCGAATGCCATCGCCGGCACCGGCTCGACTTATGCGAATACGGGCGGCCAGAACGGGCGCGGCGGCGAGCTCGAGGCGACCTGGACCCCGAGCCACGCGCTGCGCCTGATCTTCAACCTGGCGCGCCAGCACTCGACCGACGAGGCGACCAATACCGACGCCGGCTATGCGCCGCACACGCATGCCTATCTGCGCGCCGACTGGCAGGCGCTGGCCGCGATGGTGGCCAGCGTGCAGCTCAACCATGTGGGCGGGCGCGCACGCGCCGCCGGCGACGCCCGCAAGCCGATCGCCGACTACACCACGACCGACCTGAGCCTGCGCAGCAACCGCGGCAAACAGCGCTGGGACGTCGCCGCCGCGCTGCGCAATGTCTTCAATGCCGATGTGCGCGAGCCGAGCCTGGCGCCTGGCCTGTCGATTCCGAACGACCTGCCGATGGCGCCGCGCGCGCTGACGCTGCAGGCGATCTACAACTTCTGAGGCTTACAGCAGGCTCATCCCGCCGTCGATCACGACTTCCTCGCCGACCAGATAGCTGGCGTCGCTGCTGGCCAGGAACAGGGCCAGGCGCGCCACTTCCTCCGGCTCGCCAAAGCGCTGGCTGGGCGACTTGGCCGTGATCGCGGCGCGCGCCGCATCGGCCCCGCCCGGCGGCAGGCCGAAACGGTCGAAGATCGGCGTGGCGATCGGCCCCGGGCTCAGGGCATTGATGCGGATGCCGCGCCCGATCAGCGCCAGTCCGAGCGATTTGACGAGCGAGCGCAGGGCCGCCTTGCTGGCCCCGTACACGGGGAAGTTGGGCGAGCCGAGCTGATTGGTGATCGAGGTCGTCACCACGATGCTGGCGCCCTTGCCCATCAGCGGCAAGGCCTTCTGAATCGTGAAGAACACGCCTTTCACATTGGTGTCCATCATGCTGTCGAACTGCGCGGGCGTGACCGTCTCGATCGGTCCGGCCGTGGCCACACCGGCATTCAGAAACAGCACGTCGAGCCGGCCATGGCGCGCCTGCACGGCCGCCATCAGCGCATCGATCTGAGCGAGGTCGGCCGCATCGCTGGCCAGGGCCAGGGTGTCGCCGCCGAGTTCCGCGGCCGCCTGCGCGAGCGCCTGCGGATCGCGCCCGGTCAGCACGATGCTGGCGCCCTCGGCGCGGAACAGGCGGGCGCTGGCCAGACCGATGCCGCTGCTGCCGCCGGTGATCAGCGCGACTTTGCCTTCGAGTTTATGCATGGCTTTCCTTGATGCGAAACGGGGCGCCAGCATGGCATTCAGGCCCGCGCTTGGCAAGCCCCGCCGCGCCCACAGGATTTTCTTACATTTCGGCAACCAACTATCGAGCAGGCAAGGTATGATCCGGAACATGGAATTTCTGACGTCCACCGCCCCCGCGCGCGATGCCACGATTCTGATCGTGGACGACGCGCCCGCCAATCTGGCCTTGCTGCGCAAGATGCTGGCCCAGCAGGGTTATCAGACCTTCGTGGCCGACCACGGCGAGCGCGCGCTCAGCATCGCGCGCCGCGTCCATCCCGACCTGATCCTGCTCGACGTGGTGATGCCGGGCCTGGACGGGATTACCACCTGCCAGCGCCTGAAGGCGCATCCGGCCACGGCCCAGATACCGGTGATCTTCATGAGCGCCAAGAACGAGGCCGACGATGTCGTGGCCGGCTTCGACAGCGGCGCCGTCGACTACATCGCCAAGCCGCTGCGCATGGCCGAAGTGTGCGCGCGCGTGCGCACCCAGCTGCAGATCCGCCAGTTCGCCGAGCTGCAGCGCGAACAGGCCGAGCGCCTGCGCACCATCGTCAACAGCATGGCCGAGGGCCTGATCATCTTTGACGCCGACGGCCGCGTGCAGGCCACCAATCCGGCCTGCGACAGCTTCCTCGGCTACGCGCCGGGCGAGCTGCGCGGGCAAGCGATCAGCGCCCTGTTTTCGCCGGCCGTGGCGGCCGATTACCAGAGCTTCTTCAAGCGCTATGCGGCCGACCCGGGCACCGCCCACCAGCATGGCGCGCGCGAGGTCACGGTCAATCACCGCGACGGCCGCGCCCTGTCGATCGACTTCACGCTGACGCCGATGTTCGGGCGCGAACAGCTGTTCCTCGGCCTGCTGCACGATATCAGCCACCACCAGCGCAGCAAGGACGCGCTGCAGCGCGAGACCCGCCTCGATGACCTGACCGGGATCGCCAACCGGCGCCATTTCGACACCGTGCTGCAGCACGAATGGCAGCGCGCCGTGCGCTCCAGCTGCCCGCTGTCGCTGCTGGTGCTCGATGTCGACCACTTCAAGCTGTATAACGATGGCCTTGGCCACGCCGCCGGCGACGCCTGCCTGCGCCAGGTGGCCCAGGCCATCGACCAGTTCGCGGCGCGCCCGACCGATCTGGCGGCGCGCTACGGCGGCGAGGAGTTCGTGATCCTGTTCGCCGAAACCGGGCATGAGGACGCGCTGGCCCTGGCCGAAAAGGTGCGCGCCCACGTGGAAGGCCTGCGCCACCCGCATCCGGGCTCCACCTGTTCGCCCTGGGTCACGCTGTCGATCGGCGTGGCGACCATGCTGCCCAGCGCGCTGGACGAAGTCGCGTCGCTGTTCGTAGCGGCCGACCGCGCCATGTACAGCGCCAAGGAAGGCGGGCGCAATCGGGTCGAAGGCGTGCGCTCGAACAGCGCCGCCTGGGAAGCCGTCAAGTCCCTGGTCAGCTAGCGCTTCGGATAGCCGGTGATGGCGGCGATGCGCGCATACATCGGCTGCAGGCGCGCATACATCTTCTGGTAGACCTGCTTGTACAAGGCGTCGTAGGTGCGCACGTGCTCCGGGTTGGGCATGAACACGCGGCCGACGCGCGTCATCGCCCGCATGGCGTGGGCAAAATCCGGATACAGGCCCAGGCCCACGGCGGCGTCGATGGCCGCGCCCAGACCCGAGGTTTCGTACACGTGCGGGCGCGCGGTCGGCAGGCCGAAAATATCGGCCGTCAGCTGCATCGCCGCGTCGCTCTGCGAGCCGCCGCCGGAGACGCGCAGCTCGCGAATCGCAACTCCACTGCGCTTTTCGGTGCGCTCCTTCCCTTCGCGCAGCGCGTAGGCCAGCCCCTCCAGAATCGCGCGGTAGACGTGGGCGCGCGTGTGAACGTCGCCAAAGCCGATGATCGCGCCCTTCGCCTCCGGCCCCGGCACGCGGATACCCGGGCTCCAGTAGGGCTGCAGCATCAGGCCCATGGAGCCGGGCGGCACGGCGTCGACCAGTTCATCGAACAGCGCCTCGGGCGCCACCCCGAGCACGCCGGCGCGCAGCTGCTCGTGGTGGCCAAACTGCTCCTTGAACCAGTTGACCATCCAGTAGCCGCGGAAGATCTGCACTTCGGTCGAATACATGCCCGGGATCGCGGCCGGATACGGCGGCAGAAACGGCGTCACCTCGACATAGCGCGCGCTGGTGGTGTTGATGGTGGCCGTGGTGCCGTAGGACAGACAGCCGATGTGGGCTTCGGCGCAGCCGGCGCCAAGCACCTCGCAGGCTTTGTCGGCGGCGGCGGCCAGTACCGGCAGGCCTTCGGGAATCCCGGTCTGGGCGGCGACGGCAGCGCTGATGCTGCCGATGCTGGTGCCGGGCGCCACCAGCTCCGGAAGCATCGATGGCTTGACCGCCAGCGCCTGCCATTTCCAGTCGCGCGCGCCGGCCCATCGCTGGCGTTTGTAGTCGAACGGGATGTAGCCGACCTGAGCCCCGGTCGAGTCGACGAAACGCCCCGTCATGCGGTAGTTCAGATAGCCGGACAACAGCAGGAATTTATCGGTGCGCGCCCAGATGTCCGGCTGCTCCGCGCGGATCCAGTTGATTTCGGCCTCGCCCCGGAAGTAGGCGATCGTGTCCTCGACGCGCGCCAGCTTGAAGGCCGCGCGCCATAAGGGGCCGATCGGCGGATAGGACTCGGTGCGGCGCTGATCGAGCCAGGTGATGGCTGGGCGCAGCGGACGGCCGTCGGCATCCAGATTCACCACTGTGGCGCGCTGGGTGGTAATCGCCACGCCGGCCACGCGCGCGCGCTCCTGCGGCGCGTCCTGCCACAGGCGGCGGCAGGCTTCGCACACGGCCTCCCAATAGGCCTCGGCATCGTGTTCGGCCCAGCCGGGATGCACGGAGAAGTAGGCTTCCAGCGGCACCTGGGCCTTGGCCACGATCTCGCCGCGCAGGTCGAACAGGATGGCGCGCACGCTCTGGGTGCCGTTGTCGATCGCGAGAATCAGGGGATCAGCCATGGTCGTCTACCTTGGGCAGGCTATAGTTTTGTTCGCATAATGCCAGATAAGCGCGCCACTCGGCAGCCCAGCGCTCGGCGCTCCAGCCCAGCTCCGGCTGGCAGATCGCACGCAGGCGCTCGGCATGCGCGGCCCCGCCCGCGCGCAGCAGCAGGCCAAGCCGGGTGCGGCGCAGCAGCAGGTCGTCCAGCTGCTGCACGTCCTCGTGGCGCGCGGCCCAGCGCAGCTCGGCCCACAGGGTCTCTGTGCCGGGGATGGGCTCCAGTTCATCCGGGGCGGCGGCGTCGATCAGGTCCTGGGCCTGCGCGCCATAGCGCCCCAGCAGGCGCGCCTGCGCCTGCGGACCGAGGCCGCGCGCATCGCGCAGGACTGGCGCGCGCTCAAACACCGGGCGCGCGCGCAGGTCGCCGTGCCAGTGCGGCAGCTGCGACGCCACCCGGCGCAGCACGTCGAGCGCGATCACACGGAAGGTGGTCAGCTTGCCGCCCGCGACCGTCAGCAGGCCGGGCTCCAGCCACAGCGCATGCTCGCGCGTCTCTTTGGACGGATCGGCCTGGCCGCTGTCGAGCACCGGGCGCACCCCGGCGAAGCTGGCCAGCACATCGTCCTCGCCCAGGGCCAGCTGGGGGAACTGGTGCCGCAGGGCCGCCAGCAGATAATCGAGTTCGGCGCGCGTGATGCGCGCCTCCTGCTGCAGGTCGGCGCCGTGGTCGACATCGGTGGTGCCGACCAGGGTCGCCCCTTCCCACGGATAGGCGAACACCGGGCGGCCGTCGGCCGGGTGCATCAGGCTCACGGCCTGGGCCAGCGGCAGGCGCCAGGCCGGCAGCACCAGATGGCTGCCGCGCAGCGGGCGCAGTTTCAGACCCGCCTGCGGGGCGCTGCCCAGGCGCTCGGCCCAGGCGCCGGTGGCGTTGATCACCACGGCCGCCGCCACCTGCGCGTCCTCGCCGCTGCGCACATCGCGCAGGCGGGCGCCGGCCACGCGGCCAGCCGCATCGCGCACGAGCGCATCGGCCGCCACATAATTGATGACGCTGGCCCCAGCCGCGCGCGCCTCCTGCAGCACGCGCAGCACGAGGCGCGCGTCGTCGGTCTTGGCGTCGGTGTAGCGCATGCCGCCGAGCAGACCGCCGCGCGCCACATTCGGCGCCAGCATCAGGAAGTCCTGCAGCGCCAGATAGTGGCGTTCGCGCAGGCCGCCCAGCCAATCGTAGATGGCAAGGCCCAGCAGGAACAGGCGGCGCGACATTTTGCCGTCGGCGTAATCGCCAAAGGCAAAGCCCTGCGCCTGCACGAGGCCGGGCGCGCTGCGCATCAAGGCCTGGCGTTCGCGCACCGATTCCCGCGTCAGGTGCAACTGGCCCTGCTTCAGATAGCGCAGGCCGCCGTGCACGAGTTTCGAGGAGCGGCTCGAGGTGCCCCAGGCGAAGTCGCGCTGCTCCACCAGCAGCGCGCGCAGGCCGCGCCGCGCGGCCTCGAAGACGATGCCGGCGCCGGTGATGCCGCCGCCGATCACCAGCAGGTCCCAGGGCTGGCGCGCCAGCTCGGACAAGGGCGGGCGCCTCATGGCTGCACCAGTTTGCCCGGGTTCATGCGCCCCTCGGGATCGAAATGCTGGAAGACGGCGCGCATCGCCGCCAGTCCGGCCGCGCCCTTTTCCGCTTCCAGATACGGCGCATGGTCGAGCCCCACCCCGTGCTGGTGGCTGATGGTGCCGCCATGGGCCACGATGGCGGCGCAGGCGGCCGCCTTGAGCGCACTCCAGCGCGCCAGATCCTCCTCGTAGCGGCCGGCCAGCCGGTAGACATAGGTGGTGTAGACGCTGGCGCCTTCGGCATACAGGTGCGACAGGTGGGTGTAGGTGTGCACGCGCTCGCCAAAGCCCGCCAGCGCGGCGCGCCCGGCCTCCTCCAGCGCCTGCATCATCGGCGTCACGCGCGGCCAGTCGACGGCCGTTTCCACCGTGTCGATCACGTAGCCGTGCTCCCAGGCCGCGTTGCGCAGGTAGACATTGCGGAAGCGGTTCTGCTTCCATTTCTCGCCCAGCGCGCGCCCCATGGCCACGCCGCCGTGGCGGCGGCAGCTGGCCAGGGCCGCTCGCAGAGTCTGGCGCACCTGCGCCGCTGCGCCGGACACACCGATCATCAGCATGCATTTGCCGCTGCGGCAGCCGCGCAGCGCAAGCCAGCTTTCCAGCAGACCGACCAGACGCGGATGCCCGGCCAGGGCCAGCATGGTCAAGGTTTCGGTGGCATTCGACAGGCGCAGCATCGACAGCGGCAGGCGCGCCTGCGCCAGCGTGCGCGTCGCGGCCTGGGCGCTGCCCCAGTCGGGGAAGAACACGCTGTGAAAGACTTCGGCCTCGGGCAGCGGCGAGATGCGCACCGTGGCCTCGGTCAGCACGCCGATGCGGCCCTCCGAGCCGAGCACGATCTCGCGCAGGTCAGTCCCGGCGGCCGAGGCCGGAAAGCTTGGCAGCACCAGCGGGCCGCGCGGCGTTTCCACGCGCCCGCCGGCGAACAGCTGCTCGATCCGGCCATAGCGCAGCGACTGCTGGCCCGAGGAGCGCGTGACCACCCAGCCGCCGAGCGAGGAGTATTCAAACGACTGCGGAAAATGGCCCAGCGTGTAGCCGTGGGCGCGTAGCTGCGCCTCCAGGTCCGGCCCCAGCACGCCGGCCTCGAAGGTGGCCAGGCGGGCCTCGCGATCGAGCTCGCGCAGCGCGCGCATGCGCCCCATGTCGAGCGAAATCACGGGCGCGCCGCCTTCCGGCACGCTCAGATGGCCGACCACGCTGGTGCCGCCGCCGTAGGGGATCACCAGCGCACCGGCGGCGGCCGCCAGATCGAGCACGGCGCGCACCTCGGCCGCGCTCTCCGGATAGGCCACGGCGTCCGGCACGGCGCCGATGCGGCCATAGCGCAGGCGCAGCCAGTCCGGCAGACTCTGGCCAAGCGCGTGGCGCACGCGCGCCTCGGCGCTCTGGTCGAACAGCGGATGCGGCGCCAGACGCGATGCGGGCAGCGCCGCGCACACGGCCGCCAGCGCCGCGTCCTCATGCGCCTGGCCCGGCCCGACCTGCGCGCGCAGAAAATCCAGCGCCTGCGGATTGAGTGCGAAAGCGATGCTTTCATCGCCCCAGCCATTCCATCGTTTCATGTGCAATTTCCCTTATACTTCGCCCACCGATAGCTTAGGGATTCGCCGATGCGGCGTATTGCGCTTTCATGACACTGGAATTGTTCGATCATGCCAGCCGCGCTGCCTGACAAACGCCGCGTGACCGGGTCCTATCTGCAGCCGCTGCTGGAGGCGGCGGCCGCGCGCGGCGTCACGCCGCAGGCCCTGGCCCTGGCCGCCGGCCTGCCCGCGGGCGCGCTCGATCCCCTGCCCGATTCGCTCGCCGCCGGCACCTATGTGCAGCTACTGGAAGTGGGCGCCACGCTGGCCGACGATGCGCATTTCGGCCTGCACGTGGGCGAACGCGTCAAACTCGGCACCTATTCCGTGTATGGCCTGATCCTGCTGTCCTGCCGCGATTTTGCCCAGGCCCTGCAGCAGACGGCGCGCTATGAAATCCTCGCGCATGACCTGGGCCGCTCGGCCCTGAGCGTGGACGGCGAGCGCGCCTGCTACACCTGGACCAGCAATTTCGGCAGCGCCTCGCGCCACCTGGCCGAAAGCGTCTTCGCCGGCATCCGCACGTTTGGCAATTGGCTGGCCGGCCAGACCCTGCCCGAGGCGGCGATATCGTTCATGCACGGCCCCGGCGCGCCGCTCGACGAATACGTGCGCGTGCTGGGCGTGGCCCCGCAATTCGACGCCCCCAGCCACAGCGCCCGCTTCGACGCCGCCATCCTCGCCTGGCCGGTGCCGAATGCCGACGTCGGCCTGTATCCGATCCTGCAGCAGCACGCCGAACAGCTGCTGGCGCGGCGCGCGCTCGAACAGGACGACATCGTGGCCCAGGTGCGCGCCGCCGTGATCCGCAACCTGGCCCAGGACCGGGTGCGCCTGGCCAGCATCGCCGAGGCGCTCGAGCTGTCGCCGCGCACCCTGCAGCGCAAGCTGGCCGAGGCCGGGGCCAGCTTCCAGCAGGTGCTCGACCAGGCCCGCTTCGCCCTGGCCCAGGACTATCTGCGCCAACCCGGCCTGTCGCTGGTCGATATCGCCTTCCTGCTCGGCTATCAGGAACAGAGCGCCTTCAGCCACGCCTTCAAGGAGTGGGCCGGGATGAACCCCGGCGCCTGGCGCGAACAGGCCGCGCGCGGCTAGCACGGGGCCGTCAGCAGCAATCCGGTCCCGTCGTTATAATGGATCGGCTATGAACCCACATCTCGCGAAACTCCAGCCCTACCCGTTCGAAAAACTGCGCCAGCTGTTTGCCGGCGTGACGCCGAACCCCGCGCTCAAGCCGATCAGCCTGGGCATCGGTGAACCCAAACACCCGACCCCGGCCTTCATCAAACAGGCCCTGGCCGACCATCTGGGCGGTCTGGCGGCCTACCCGGCCACGGCCGGCAGCGAAGCGCTGCGCGCCGCCATCGCCAGCTGGATCGCACGCCGCTACGGCATCCCGGCGCCCGACGCCGCCACCCAGGTGCTGCCGGTGAACGGCTCGCGCGAGGCCCTGTTCGCCCTGGCCCAAACGGTGATCGACCCGGCCGCCCAGTCGCTCGTGGTCTGCCCCAACCCCTTCTATCAGATCTACGAAGGGGCCGCCTATCTGGCCGGCGCCACGCCCTATTTCGTCAATTCCGACCCGGCCCGCAATTTCGGCTGCGACTACGCCAGCGTGCCGGACGCGGTCTGGCAGCGCGTGGCCCTGCTGTACGTGTGCTCGCCCGGGAATCCGACCGGCGCCGTGCTCGACCTCGATGCCTGGCGCGAGCTGTTCGCCCTGTCCGAGCGCCACGGCTTCGTGATCGCGTCCGACGAATGCTATTCCGAGATCTACCATGGCGACACGGCCCCGCTGGGCGCGCTGCAGGCCGCGCGCCAGCTCGGGCGCGACGACTATGCGCGCCTGATCGTGTTTTCCAGCCTGTCCAAACGCTCGAACGTGCCGGGCATGCGCTCCGGCTTCGTGGCCGGCGACGCCCGCCTGATCAAGCAGTTCCTGCTGTACCGCACCTACCACGGCGGCGCCATGGCCCCGCCGGTGCAGCAGGCCTCGATCGCCGCCTGGAGCGACGAGGCCCACGTCGAAGAGAACCGCGCCCAGTACCGCGCCAAATTCGCCGCCATCACCCCGCTGCTGCAGCCCTGGCTGGACGTGCAGCTGCCTGACGCCGGCTTCTACCTGTGGGCCGATGTCAGCCGCACCGGCTTGAGCGACACCGAGTTCGCGCGCCGTCTGTACGCCGACTATAATGTCACTGTCCTACCGGGCAGCTATCTGGCACGCGAAGCCCACGGCATCAACCCCGGTGCCGGGCGCGTGCGCATGGCGCTTGTCGCCGAAACCGCCGAAGGCCTCGAAGCGGCCCAGCGCATCGTCCAATTCTGTCAAACCCTTTCTGCATAAACCAATATGACTCTCCAGACCATCATCGAACAGGCGTGGGACCAGCGCGCCGAGATCACGCCCGCCAATGCCAGCGCCGAGGTGCGCGCGGCCGTGGCCGAAGTGCTGGCCGGGCTCGACGCCGGCAGCCTGCGCGTGGCCCAGAAGGACAGCGGCCAGTGGGTCGTCAACCAGTGGATCAAAAAGGCCGTGCTGCTCTCCTTCCGGCTGGATAACAACGTGCCGATGGAAGGCGGCGCCATGCAGTTCTACGACAAGGTGCCGACCAAGTTCGCCCACTACAGCGCCGAGGACTTCGCCAAGGGCGGCTTCCGCGTGGTGCCGCCGGCCGTGGCGCGGCGCGGCTCCTTCATCGGCAAGAACGTGGTGCTGATGCCGTCCTACGTCAACATCGGCGCCTATGTCGATGAAGGCGCGATGATCGACACCTGGGCCACGGTCGGCTCCTGCGCCCAGATCGGCAAGAACGTGCACCTGTCGGGCGGCGTCGGCATCGGCGGCGTGCTCGAACCGATGCAGGCCAACCCCACCATCATCGAAGACAACTGCTTCATCGGCGCGCGTTCGGAAATCGTCGAAGGCGTGATCGTCGAAGAGAACTCGGTCATCTCGATGGGCGTGTACATCGGCCAGTCCACCAAGATCTACGACCGCAGCACCGGTGAAGTCATGTACGGGCGCGTGCCGGCCGGCTCGGTGGTGGTGTCCGGTTCGCTGCCGGCGGCCGACGGCTCGCACAGCCTGTACTGCGCCGTCATCGTCAAGCGCGTGGATGCCCAGACGCGCGCCAAAACGGGGATTAACGAACTGCTGCGTGGCGTGTAAGATAACGCCATTACAACATTTCGGGAGGGTGGATCATGGCGATGGAGCGGCTGTTCCAGCTCATGAAGGACAAGGGCGCGTCGGACATGTTCTTTTCGGTGGGCTCTCCCGTGAATATCAAGTTGAACGGCAATATGGTGCCGGTCAACCAGCAGAAGCTCGAGAACGAGAATATCCGCGCCCTGCTGGCCGAAATCGCCACGGCCGAGCAGATGGCGGAGCTGGAAAAAGAGCATGAGCTGAACATGGCAGTATCGGTGCCCGGCCTCGGGCGCTTCCGCCTGTCGGCCTTTGTCCAGCGCGGCACCTTCGCCGCCGTATTCCGCTTCGTCCCGCAGGATATACCGGCGCTTGAATCGCTCGACCTGCCGCCCGTGCTGTCCGAACTGATCATGGAAAAGCGCGGCCTGCTGCTGCTGGTGGGCGCCACCGGCTCCGGCAAATCGACCACGATTGCGGCCATGCTCGACCACCGCAATGCGGAAAAAGCGGGCCACATCCTGACGCTTGAAGACCCGATCGAATACCAGTTCGTCAACAAGAAGTCGATCGTCAACCAGCGCGAAGTCGGCAGCGACGCCAAGAGCTTCTACACGGCCCTGAAGAACGCCATGCGCCAGGCGCCGGACTGCATCCTGATCGGCGAAATCCGCGACCGCGAAACCATGGCCGCCGCCCTCGCCTACGCCCAGTCGGGCCACCTGGTGCTGGCCACGCTGCATGCGAATAACTCGTACAACGCGCTTAACCGCATCATCAGCTTCTATCCGATCGAGAACCGCCCGGCCCTGCTGCAGGACCTGTCGACCACGGTCAAGGCCATCGTTTCGCAGCGCCTGGTGAAAACCAAGGACGGCGGCTTGCGCAAGGCCGCCGTCGAAATCATGGTCAACACGCGCTATGTGTCGGACCTGATCGAAAAGGGCGAGATCGGCCAGATCAAGGAGGCCATGGAAAAGAGCCTGTCGCCGGGCTCGCAGTCCTTCGAGGCCGCCCTGCTCAAGCTCGTCAACGACGGCGCCATCAGCCAGGAAGAGGCGCTGGCGAATGCCGATTCGGCCACCAACCTGCTTTGGCTGCTGAACAATCAGAATGCGGGCAGCGCCGACAAGGCGGGCCAGGCGCCCGCGCCCAGCGCGAGCGAGGCGCCGCCGCCGGCCGCCTCGTCGACCTCATTCACCGAGTTCACCCTCAACGTGTGAATCAGGCGCGCACCCGGCGCGCCAGGGCGAAGCAGCCGAGCGTGATGGCCGCGATGCCGGTGCAGGCGGCCAGCACCATCGCAAATTCGGGCGCACCGGTCTTGCGCCCGGCCACCGCCATCAGCGCATAGTCCCAGGGCAGCCAGACCCAGTAGCGTGAGCTGGCCACCTGGGTGATCATCATCGTCGCCAGCACGGCCGTCGCCAGCGGCGCCACCAGATTGGCCACGCGCCAGGCGATCGCATGCTGGATCGCCACCACCGGCAGGCAGCCCAGGGCCAGTTGGCCCCAGATCGTCAGCAGCGGCGTATCCCACATGCTGCGCACATCGAGGCCAAAGGCGCTCAGTCCAAGCAGGGCCAGTGCGCCCATCAGCAGCAGCAGGCCCGAGCCGGCCGCCGCAAACGCCCAGGCCAGCAGCAGCTTGGCCAGATACAGGCGGCGCGCCGACAGCGGCAGCGTCAGCATCAGGCGCCAGCTCTGGTTGCGGTGCTCCTGCCCGTTGAGAAGGCCGGTGGTCAGGGCCACGAACAGCGGCAGCATGAAGAAGGCCCACAGCGCCACCAGCGACATCCAGAAGCCGCCGACCTGTTCGGCGCGCAGCGCGGCCAGATTGCCGCGGTGGGTCAGCACCAGCACATTGAAGACCACCACCACCAGCGGAATCGCCACCAGCATCAGCAGGGCCAGCGAGCGCCGGATCTTCAGCAGTTCGATACGCAGCAGCTTAAGCATGGTGGGCCTCCATGAACCAGGTTTCCAGACTGGGGCGGCGGTGCACGGACTGATAGAAGGGCACGCCCGCCTGCACCAGCAGCGTATGCACCTGGCTGGCCGCCAGCGGCTCGATGGCGCGCACGCGCACCGCGTCCGGACCGAGCGCGTCGACCGCGAAGCCGGCCAGCGCCGCGCAGGCCGCAGCCGCATCGGCCACCTGCAGGTGCAGCTCGCCGGCCGCCGCATGCAGTTCGGCCAGCGGCGCCTGCACCTGGATGCGGCCTGCACGCAGCAGGGCCACGTGGGTCGCCATCTTCTCCACTTCATCGAGCAGGTGGCTGGAGACGAACACCGTACAGCCGGTCGCGCGCGGCAGGCCGACAATCAGCTCGCGCATGGCCAGCATGCCCTCCGGGTCGAGGCCATTGGTCGGCTCGTCCAGCACCAGCAGGCGCGGATTGCCCAGCAGGGCCGCGGCCAAGGCCAGGCGCTGCTTCATCCCGAGTGAGTAATTGGCGATCAGGCGCCTCCCCACATCGGCCAGGCCGACCAAGGCCAGCACGCGTCCGATCTCGCTGCGCGCCAGGTCCTTGGCGATGCAGACGATGCTGAGGAATTCGGTGGCATGCAGATTCGGATAGAACACCGGCGCATCGACGATCACGCCGATCTGGCGCAGCACGGCTTCGCGCTCGCGCTGCACGTCGCGCCCGAAGATGGCGATCTCGCCCGCATCCGCGGCCAGCAGGCCGGTCAGCAAACGGATCAGGGTGGATTTACCGGCCCCGTTATTCCCCAGGAAGGCGAAGATACTGCCCTCGGGGACGGCGAGGTCGACGTCGGCGAGCACCTGGTGCGGCCCGAAGGCTTTGCGCACGCCACGGCATAAGATGGGACAAGACTGCATACGGAGTCGAGGTAGCAAACGGAAGGCGCCAATATAGCGAAAGCGCGCGCCGGGCGACATCAAAATCGTGTCTGCATGCGCGCTATGGTATCCTGCCGGGTTACACAAAAACCGGCACCATTCCCCCATCACCATGCGCATCACCCTCTACGGCATCCCGAACTGCGACACCGTTAAAAAGGCCCGCACCTGGCTGGCCGAACACGGCCACGAGGCCGTCTTCCACGACTTCAAAAAGCAGGGCCTGGAGCGCGCCACAGCTGCCGCCTGGCTCGCCCAGGTCGATTGGGAAGTCCTGGTGAATAAAAAAGGCACGACCTGGCGCGGCCTGCCCGAGGCGCGCCAGGCCGCCGTGGTCGACGCCACCAGCGCGCTCGAGCTGATGCTGGAAACGACCTCCGTCATCAAGCGCCCCGTGCTCGATTGCGATGGCCGCATCACGGTCGGCTTCAAGGACGCCCAGTACGCGGCGCTGTTCGTATGAGCCACGCGCCCTCCCGCACGCTGGCTCTGACCGAGGAGCTGATCGCCCTGTCCTCGGTCACGCCGCAGGACGAAGGCTGCCAGCAGCGCCTGATCGCCCTGCTCGAGCCGCTCGGCTTCGTGTGCGAGACCATCGTCTCCGGCAGCGTCACCAATCTGTGGGCGCGCAAGGGCACGGCCGCGCCGCTGTTCGTGTTCGCCGGCCACACCGACGTGGTGCCCACCGGCCCGCTCGAGCAATGGCAGTCGGCCCCGTTCACGCCGACCCGGCGCGAGGGCAAGCTGTATGGGCGCGGTGCGGCCGACATGAAGACCTCGATCGCAGCGATGGTGGTGGCCTGCGAGGAGTTCCTCGCCGCCCATCCGGACCACCGCGGCTCGATCGGTTTTCTGATCACCAGCGACGAAGAAGGCCCCGCCACTGACGGCACCGTGGTCGTCGTCGACGCGCTCGAAGAACGCGGCATCGGCATCGACTACTGCCTGGTGGGCGAGCCCACCTCGGCCCACGTGTTGGGCGACATGATCAAGAATGGCCGGCGCGGCTCCCTCAATGGCAAGCTGACCATCAAGGGCGTGCAGGGCCACATCGCCTATCCGCAGCTGGCGCGCAACCCGATCCACCTGGCCGCGCCGGCCCTGGCCGACCTGGTGGCCGAGCGCTGGGACGAAGGCAATGCCTACTATCTGCCGACCTCCTGGCAGATGTCGAATATCCATGCCGGCACCGGCGCCAACAACGTCATTCCGGGCGCCCTGCACATCGACTTCAACTTCCGCTTTTCGACCGCGTCCACGGCCGACGGCCTGCAGGCGCGCGTACACGCCATCCTCGATCAGCACAATCTCGATTACGAGATCGACTGGAAGCTGTCCGGCCAGCCCTTCCTCACGCCCAAGGGGCCGCTGTCGGACGCGCTGTCCGGCGCCATCCTGGCCGAAACCGGCGTGCACACCGAGCTGTCGACCACGGGCGGCACCTCGGACGGCCGCTTCATCGCCCGCATCTGCCCGCAGGTGATCGAATTCGGCCCGCCCAATGCCTCGATCCACAAAATCGACGAACACATCGAACTGCGCTTCATCGACCCGCTGAAGAATATCTACCGCCGCACGCTGGAGAACCTGCTAACGCCATGAATACGACCCCTTTCACCACCGTTCGCGACCTGCTGCGCTACGCGATCACCCGCTTCAACGGCGCCAAGCTGTTCTTCGGCCACGGCAGCGCCGAAGCCTTTGACGAAGCAGCCTACCTGATTCTGCATACGCTCAAGCTGCCGCTCGACCGCCTCGATCCCTTCCTCGACGCCGTGCTGCTGCACGAGGAAATCGCCCACGTGCTGGCCGTGATCGAACGCCGTGTGAGCGAGCGCGTACCGGCCGCCTATATCACCAACGAGGCCTGGCTCGGGCACTACAAGTTCTATGTCGACGAGCGCACCATCGTGCCGCGCTCCTTCATCGCCGAACTGATTCCCGACCACTTTGCGCCCTGGGTGCCGGAGCCGGAGGAAGTCACCGCCATCCTCGAACTGTGCACGGGCTCGGGCTGCCTGGCGATCATGCTGGCCGACTGCTTCCCGAATGCCCAGGTGGACGCGGTCGACATCTCGCCGGACGCGCTCGACGTCGCGCGCCGCAACGTGGCCGACTACCAGCTGCAGCAGCGCGTCAGCCTGCACCAGTCGGACCTGTACGCCGCCCTCCCCGCGCGCAAGTACGACATCATCGTCACCAACCCGCCCTACGTGAACAGCGCCTCGATGGCCAAGCTGCCGCCCGAGTATCTGAAAGAGCCGCAGCTCGCACTGGCCGGCGGCGCCGACGGCATGGACCTGGTGCGCCGCATCGTGGCCGGTGCCGCCGAGCGCCTGACCGATGACGGTCTGCTGATCGTCGAAATCGGCAACGAGACCGCGTTTGCCGAAGCCGCCTTTGGCGACATGGGCCTGACCTGGCTGTCCACCAGCGCCGGCGACGGCGCCGTATTCCTGCTGACCGCCGACCAACTGAAGCTGTAAGCCGCATGATCCGATTTACCAATGTCAGCCTGATGCGCGGCACCAAGCCGCTGTTCGAATCGGTTGATCTCACGCTCAATCCGGGCGACCGCATCGGCCTGGTGGGCGCCAACGGCGCCGGCAAATCCAGCCTGTTCGCCATGCTGCGCGGGGACATCCACGCCGACCAGGGCGACATCGACTTCCCCGCCAAATGGCGCGTGGCCCACGTCGCCCAGGAGACCCCGGCGCTCGAACGCACGGCCCTCGACTATGCGATCGACGGCGACACCGAACTGCGCCGCCTGCAGGCCGAACTGGCGCAGCTCGAGTCGGCGCCGCACAGCACCGAGACCGGCATCGCCCTCGGCCACGTACACAGCGCCCTGGCCGACGCCGACGCCTACACGGTCAGCTCGCGCGCCGAGCAGCTGCTGCTCGGCCTCGGCTTCACCCTGGCCCAGATGCAGATGCCAGTGGCCTCGTTCTCGGGCGGCTGGCGCATGCGCCTGAATCTGGCGCAGGCCCTGATGTGCCCCTCCGACCTGCTGCTGCTGGACGAACCGACCAACCACCTGGACCTGGACGCCATCATCTGGCTCGAGGACTGGCTCAAGCGCTATGCCGGCACCCTGATCATCATTTCGCACGACCGCGACTTCCTCGACGAGATCGTGAATGTGGTCGTGCACATCGACGAGCGCAAGCTCAAACGCTACAGCGGCAACTACACCGACTTCGAACGCCAGCGCGCGGCCCACCTGGTGCTGGCCGCCGCCGCCATCGAAAAGCAGCAGCGCGAGCGCGCCCACCTCGAGTCCTTCATCAACCGCTTCCGCGCCAAGGCCACCAAGGCGCGCCAGGCCCAGAGCCGCATGAAGGCGCTGGCCAAGATGGAGGAGCTGGCGCCGCTGCGCGCGGCCGCCGCCTTCTCCTTCGAATTCCGCGAGCCGGCCGCCGCGCCCAATCCGCTGCTGGTGCTGGAGGATGTCGACGCCGGCTACGGCGAGCGCGTGGTCGTCAAGCGCATCAACTTCACGCTGCAGATGGGCCAGCGCATCGGCCTGCTGGGCCAGAACGGCGCCGGCAAATCGACCTTCATCAAGACCATCGCCGGCGCGCTCGAACCGCTGGCCGGCAAGGCCACACTGGGCAAGGGTCTGCAGATCGGCTACTTCGCCCAGCACCAGGTCGAGATGCTGCGCCACGACGAGTCGCCGCTGTGGCACATGATGAAGATCGCGCCCGAGGTGCGTGAGCAGGAGCTGCGCAATTTCCTCGGCGGCTTCAACTTCCCCGGCGAGATGGTGAGTAGCCCGATCGCCCCCTTCTCGGGCGGCGAAAAGGCGCGCCTGGCGCTGGCCTTGATCGTTTGGCAGCGTCCCAATCTGCTGCTGCTGGACGAACCGACCAACCACCTCGATCTCGAAACGCGCGAAGCCCTGACCATGGCCCTGGCCCAGTTCGAGGGCACGCTGGTGCTGGTCTCGCACGACCGCCATCTGCTGCGCGCGACGACCGACCAATTCATGATCGTCAGCGACGGCCAGCTGCAGCCGTTTGACGGCGACCTCGACGACTACAAGCAATGGCTATTCGAGACCAAGCTGGCCCAGGCCCAGGCGGCGGCCGAGGCGTCGCGCCCGCAGGGCGGTCCGGCGCTCGACCGCAAGGAGCAGAAACGCCTCGAAGCGGAAGCGCGCCAGCGCCTGTCGAGCCAGCGCAAGCCGCTCGAAGCACGCCTGAAGAAGGTGGACGCCGAGATGGCCAAGCTCAGCCCGCGCAAGGCCGCGCTCGACGCCGAGCTCGGCGCCAGCGCCATCTACGAAGCCGACCAAAAAGAGCGCCTGAAGACCACGCTGGCCGAGCAAGCCAGCATCAGCAAGCAGCTCGAGCAGCTCGAAGAAGAGTGGCTGAGCCTGCAAGAGCAACTCGACGCCCTCAGCTAAATCCTGAACGGTGTCAGGTCCGGCAATCAATCCTGAACGGTGTCAGGTCCGGCAATCGGACATCGTCGAACTTCCGTCACAAATTACGGTCTTCATCCAGCGCTGACCTTCCCGCGGCGAGAAAGTTCGGCGATGTCCGATTGCCGGACCTGACACCGTTTGGTTTGACACCGTTTGGTTTCTTAGGCGGCTTTGGCGGCGCGGCGGCGTACCTGCATCAGGCGGTCCATGTCGACCAGGATCAGGCGCCGCCCTTGGACCTCGGCGATGCCGGGCAGGTAGTCGGGTGCGCCGCTCACCAGCGTCACCTGGGCCGGGTCGATCCGCACCACATCGGTCACGCCGTCGACCACCACGCCGATCACGCAATCGCGCAATTGCAGCACGATCACGTCGGTCGGCCCCTTGCCCTGGCTGCCGAACGCCACGCGCATGTCGACCAGCGGTATCACCACGCCGCGCGAGACCGCCACGCCGTTGATCACCTCGCCATCGGCCATGAAGCGCTCGAGCGACTGCAGCATGCGCAACTCGCGCACCTGCGCAAATGCGACTCCGTACTCGAGCCCGCCCAAATGGAAACTCAGGTAATCGTGCATGCCGTCCCCCTTTCCATAGTGCAAAACGCCACGGGCCATGGTAGCCACAGCGCTGCCAACAGCCGTTGACTGTGGTCAATTGCGGGTGTTACGCTGCAAGCAACATCTGCAGGCGTGAGCATCATGTACGAGTGGGTCAAACGATTGTTCTCCGGCGCCCGCGCGCCTGCCCCGGCGCCCCGGCCGGTGGCGCCCGCACCGGCGCCTGCGCCCACGCTGGCACCGGCCGCTACGCCCAGTCAGCTGCAATTCGACCAGCGCGATACGGTCAACGAGAACTTCTATCACTGGCTGTTTAACACCGCCGAGAGCGGCGGCTTCGATCTGACGCCCGTCGAAACCCAGGTCATCGATGCTCTGCTCGCCATCCTGCAGGGCCAGCAGTCGGGCGCGGCTCTGGTGCGCCGCATGCCGGGCCTGATTCCGCAACTGATGCAGAGCCTGCGCAGCGACAGCTTCTCCGGCGCCCAGCTCTCGCGCATGATCTCGCACGATGTGGTGCTGGTCGCAGCCATCATCCGCCTGGCCAATTCTTCGTTTCTGGGCAATGGGCAGCACATCGGCAGCGTCGAGCACGCCGTCATGGTCATCGGTCAGGAGGGGCTGCGCCAGCTGATCACCACGGTGGCCTTCCGCCCGATTATCGATGTCAACTCCGGCCCGTTCACGCGCAGCATCGCGCCGCGCCTGTGGGACCAGTCGGAACGCTGCGCCGTCGCCAGCCGTAGCCTGGCCGCCAGCCTCGGCGCCGACCCGTTCGAGGGCTTTCTCGCTGGTCTGCTGCAGAATGTCGGCCTGATCGTCAGCCTGCGCATCCTCGACCAGAGCGCCAAGGATGGCAAGGGCATCGGCTCGGTCCTGTTCACCTCGCAGCTGATGGGGATTGCGCGCGAACTGGCCGTCAACATCGGGCGCGAGTGGGATTTCCCGCCCGCCGTGATCGCGGCCGTGGGCGAACAGGGGAATGTACAGAAAGGCGCGCGCCTCTCGCCGCTGGGCCAGCTGCTGGCCCTGTCGGATTATTTGTCGAAGATGAAGCTGCTGGCCGAGGCGGAGCGTCTGGCCACCGGCGACCCGCGCCTGTTCCGCGGCCTGTCGCCCGAGGCCCTGGCCTGCTTTGCCACGCTCAACGCGCCGGCCGCGGACTGAGCCGGCTCACAGATGGGCGTCGGCGTCCCACTGGACGCTGCCGCGCGCGCCGTTGAAGATGGTGTCCTTGACACTGCCCGGACCGCGCAGACGGACCTTGATGTCCTTGGCCGGCAGATCATAGACACGCTCGGCGTCGGGCGCGATCTTCATCTTGCGCACGATGGTGTCGCCGAACACTTCCTTGATCTGCACCATGCTGCCGCCGGACACCGCATTCTTGGCCAGCACCAGCTCGGTGATCTTTTCGGTGCCGGCCTGCTTGCCATCCTCGAGCGCCTTGACGTCGAGTGAAATCTTGCCGATCGCCTTCAGCGCCGGCCCGACGGCCACGGCCATCTTCTGGAATTGCGGCACCTGTTCGGGCGTCAGCACCAGTTCCTTCTTGCGCACCTTGGTCGCCAGCATCAGATACTTGCGGACATCGGGCAGATTGGTCAGCGCGTCCATTTCCGCCTTGCGCTTTTGCAGCATCGCGTCGAAATCGTTGACGCGCTGGGTCAGCTCGGCGATTTCCTCGTCCAGGCGGGCGCTGTCGGGCACCATCACGCTGACCGTCATTTCGCTCTGCTTGCGCGGACCGGCCGCTTCAATCGTCACCTTGCGCGCCGCGATCGAGCAGCCTTCGGCGCGCGTGATCACGACCTCGTCGGCCATGATTTCGCAATTGGCCGCCTGTTCAATCACCACGCGCGTGCCTGAAATCACGCAGCTTTCGGCGCGCTTGAGCGAGATCTCGCCCTGGACCGTCTGCAGGGTGGAATTGGAGCCGATGCCGAGCACCTTGATGTCGCCGTCGGCATTCGTGGCCGTGCCGCCGATCAGGTTCTGGTGCAGCATGATGAAGCCGCCGCGCGAGATGATGTTGCCGAACACGTCGGCATGGACGGTGATGCTTTCGCCCTCGATGATGCGCTTTTCCTGGACTTCGCCAAACTCCTCGAAGTTGCCCTTGAGCATGAGATTGCCGGTCGTGCGCACCGACACGCCATCGCGGCTGACGATCTTATCGTCCACCGACAGCTGATTGCTCTTGCGGTCGATCGACAGGAAGCCGGTCAGCTGGGACAGCAGGAATTCGCCCTCTTCCGTATTCTCCACCACCGTGCCCAGACCGGCCAGCTGGTGCAGGTCGACGTCCTTGGGGACCGGCGGCTCGATCGGCATGCCGGACATCTCGAAGCCGAGCGTGCCGGCCTCGCGCGGGACCTTGCGCAGCAGGCGCTCGCCCTTCTTTACCTGGGGGAAGCGGTTCTGGAATGAATGCAGGTCGAGCCGGCCATTGGCCAGCTGACGCGGCGCGTCATTGCGGTGGATATCGGTCGAGACTTCGAGAATCTGGGCGTCGCGGCCCGGCACCGGCTCGAGCCGGCGGGCGACCACGACGCGGTCGGTCTTTCCCGAGGCAATCGCCGCACGCACGGCGTTCTCGTCAATACCGAAGCGGATGCCCTTGACCCACATATCGGCCACGAATTCGTCGAAGTCGAGCTGGGTCGGCGCGCCTTCGCGTTCCGGATTATCGGGATCGGCCAGGTAGACGGGCTGGAAATAATAGTCGGCCGAGCCGCTGTCGATCTTCACCGCGTGATAGAGCGCCTGGCGCTCGGGCAGGAAGTCCATGATGTCCGCCGCAAAGCGGATCAGCGCGTCGCCGGTGCGCGAGCGCGGCAAATCCGGGCCGCAGTCGTACAGCACCTTGATGAAGACCGTGTAATTGAGGCCGGCGAAATAGCGGTTGGAAAAGAAGATGTCGTTGACCGCCGCCTGGAAGTCGGCGCCGAGCAGCGCCGGATCGACAAACACGCCATCGCGTCGTTTGACGATACCGTGCCCGGCCCCGCCTGGCGCGGGGCGGCCCACATCTGCCGCTGGCGCCTGGCCAACTTCAGTATTGATCGCCATCCAACACCTTGAACTTAGCTTTCATGCAACCCGTGATTCTACGTTTTGCGTAGCGTAACACGTCAAGGCGAGCAAATGCACGAATTCACAAAGTTTCCGAAATTTTTAAGAAGTCTTGCTTTGGCGTCATTACAACAGACGCCATGACAACATCTGAAACGCGCGCAGTTCAGCGGCGCTGGGGCTGTGACTGGTAGAGTTCCTGACCGGCCTCTTTGATCTGGCGGCGCAGGTCGCCGCGTTCGTCGGGCGTCAGACGGCCGTCGCGGCGGAACACGTCCGGCTGCGGCTGTTGCTGCTGGGGCGGGGGCTGGCGTTCGGCGCGCTGGGGCGGCGGATTGTCCTGGCGCGGGGCCGGGCGCTCGCGCGCGGCTTCCTGACGCTGGGGCGGCTGGCGTTCGTCGCGTCCCGGTTCGGCCCAGGACGGCAGGCTGGCGCTCAGCAGGGCCAACAGCAGCCAGGCGCTTTGACGCCCCTGTCCACGCGCCGGCAGGCTGACGCTGGATTGCTGTGCTGCGGTCTTCATGCTGTGCCTCTTCCTTGATGCCATATAAACAATTAAACTGTCTTGCCTCGATGCTTCAGTGCCAGTGTATGTGTATTCCGCGACGGGCAGAAGGGCAAAGGGGTAAAGTTTGTAACACTTTGTAATGCCTTTGCGCAGCGTCAGACGCGAACGCGTTTAGAAGTTACCATAGCGCCACTCTTTCTGACAATTCCGAAAACATGAGTACTGCAACGACTCCGGCCCATTCGGCCAAGATCATGGTGGTGGACGACGACGTGCGCCTGCGCGACCTGCTGCGCCGCTACCTGACCGAACAGGGTTTCCAGGTGGTGACGGCCGACTCGGCCCCGTCCATGAACAAGCTGTGGTTGCGTGAACGCTACGACCTGCTCGTGCTCGACCTCATGCTGCCCGGCGAAGACGGGCTGTCGATCTGCCGCCGCCTGCGCGGCGCCGGCGACCAGACCCCGATCATCATGCTGACCGCCAAGGGCGAGGATGTGGACCGCATCGTCGGCCTCGAAATGGGCGCCGACGACTACCTGCCCAAGCCCTTCAACCCGCGCGAACTGGTGGCCCGCATCGGCGCCGTGCTGCGCCGCAAGGGGCCGGACGAGATTCCGGGCGCGCCTTCGGAAACCCCGCAGACCTTCGAATTTGGCGAATTCGTGCTCGACCTGGGCACGCGCACGCTGAAAAAGAGCGGCCAGACCGTGCCCCTGACGACCGGCGAATTTTCGGTGCTGAAAGTGTTCGCGCGCCATGCGCGCCAGCCGCTGAGCCGCGAAAAGCTGATGGAACTGGCGCGCGGGCGCGAATATGAAGTGTTCGACCGCTCGCTCGACGTGCAGATTTCGCGCCTGCGCAAGCTGATCGAACCCGATCCGTCCAGCCCGCTGTATATCCAGACCGTCTGGGGTCTGGGCTATGTCTTCATTCCTGAAGGGCAGCCGCGCTAGTGCCTGGATCGCGTACCGCCGCCCTGCGCCTGCGCTGGCTGAGCGGCGGGCTGTTCTGGCGGACCTTCGCCCTGCTCGCCCTGCTGTGTTCGGTGTCGATGGCCTCCTGGATCGGCATGATCAGTGTCGTCCAGCGCGGCCCGCAGGCGCAGCAGATGGCGGCCCAGGTGATCTCGGTGGTCACCATCACCCACGCCGCCCTCACCCACTCGGCGCCCGAGCTGCGCCGCGAACTGCTGTTCGAGCTGGTGTCCAACGAGGGCATCCGCATCACCCTGCTGGAGCCGACCGACGTGGTCGAGCCGCCGCCCGACACCCCGCTGATGGAAGACATCGAAGCCCTGGTCAAGGCCAAACTCGGACGCGACACGCGCTTCTCGCGCCGCGTCAACGGCGTGCCCGGCTTCTATGTCAGCTTCAAGATCGACGACGACAAATACTGGCTGATGGTCGACCGCGAGCGCATCGATGGCCTGAGCCGCGCCCAATGGGTCGGCTGGGCGGCCCTGGTCGGTGGCCTGTCGCTGATCGTCGCGGCCCTGCTCACCAGCCTGGTCAACCTGCCGCTGGCGCGCCTGACGGCCGCCGCGCGCGACATCGCGCGTGGCCAGCGCCCCACCCCGCTGCCCGAAACCGGCCCGATCGAGGTGCAGGAAGCCAACCGCAGCTTCAACCAGATGGTCGACGACCTGGCGCGCATCGAGTCCGACCGCGCCGTCATCCTGGCCGGCATCTCGCACGACCTGCGCACGCCGCTGGCGCGCATGCAGCTCGAAGTCGAAATGGCCGACCTGCCGCCCGAGGCGCGCGAGGGCATGCAGTCCGATATCGCCCAGATGGACGCGATCATCGCCCAGTTCCTCGACTACGCCAAACCGACCGAGAGCAGCAGCTTCGCCGTGCTCGACCTGTCGGCCCTGCTGGCCGAGGTGGCCCAGGAGGCCAGCCGCATCAGCGAGCTGCGGCTGCTGGTCGACATCGATCCGGACCTGCATGTGAAGGGCAATCCGACCGACCTGAAACGCGTGATCAGCAATCTGATCGAAAACGCCCGCCGTTACGGCAAGACGCCCGGCATGGACTTCGTCGAGATGGAGATCTTCGCGCGCCTGAGCACCACGGCGGCCGGCAAGCGCGTGCTGGTCACCGTGCAGGACCACGGCAGCGGCGTGCCGGACGACCAGCTCGAGCAGATGCTGCGTCCGTTCACCCGCCTCGACACGGCGCGCGGCCAGGCCAACGGCGCCGGTCTGGGCCTGGCGATTGTGAACCGGGTGATCACGCGTCACGAAGCTGAGCTACACTTGCGCAACCGCGCCGGCGGCGGCCTGGCGATCGATCTCGCCTTCCCGCCCGCAGCCTGAGACGCGGCCTCACTCAGGAGACCCGCATGCGATTCATGATGTTGATGTACCCCGGCCCCCAGGCCGAAGCCGGCGCGATGCCGAGCGCAGCCCAGATTCAGGCCATGATGCAGTACAACGCGGCCCTGGTGGATGCCGGTGTGCTGCTGGCCGGCGACGGCCTCCAGCCCTCGGCGCTGGGCGCGCGCGCCACCTTCCGGGATGGCGTCGCCAGCATCACGCCCGGCCCCTTCCCCGGCGAGCGCCTGCTCGGCGGCTACTGGATGATCAAGGTCGCCTCGCGCGAGGAAGCCCTGTCCTGGCTGGGCAAGATCCCCGCCTCGGACGCCGACATGGTCGAACTGCGCCAGGTCTTCGAACCGGAAGACTTCGGCGCCGAGGTCGCGCACGAGGAACGCGAACTGCTCGAACGTATGGCGCGCCAGCGCTGAACCCCACCGCCCGTATCCATGACTGACCTGACCTACGCCGATATCGAAGCCGCCGCCGAACGCCTGCGCGGCGCCGCCCACCGCACGCCGGTGCTGACCTCGCGCACCGCCAATGCGCGCAGCGGCGGCCAGCTGTTCTTCAAGGCCGAGAACCTGCAGCGCATGGGCGCCTTCAAGTTCCGCGGCGCCTACAACGCGCTGATGCGCTTTGACGCCGCCCAGCGCGCGGCCGGGGTGCTGACCTACTCGTCCGGCAACCACGCCCAGGCCATCGCCCTGTCGGCCAGCCTGCTCGGAATCCGTTCGGCCATCATCATGCCGCACGACGCGCCGGCCCTGAAGGTGGCCGCCACGCGCGAGTACGGCGGTGAAGTCATCACCTACGACCGCTACAAGGAAGACCGCGAGGAGATCGGCCGGCGCCTGGCGGCCGAACGCGGCATGACCCTGATTCCGCCCTACGACCATCCGGACGTGATCTGCGGTCAGGGCACGGCCGCCAAGGAGCTGATCGAAGACGCCGGCGCGCTCGACCTGCTGCTGGTCTGCCTCGGCGGCGGCGGCCTGCTGGCTGGCTGCGCACTGGCGGCCAAGGCCCTGAATCCGGCCTGCCGCGTGATCGGCGTCGAGCCCGAGCTGGGCAACGACGGCCAGCAGTCGCTGCGCGCCGGCCGCATCATCCACATCCCGGTGCCGGACACCATCGCCGACGGCGCCAAGGTCACCCACGTGGGCGAACATAACTTCCGCGTGATCCAGCGTCTGGTGGACGACATCGTCACCGTCAGCGACGCCCAGCTGATCGAGACCATGCGCTTCTTCGCCGAGCGCATGAAGATCGTGGTGGAGCCGACCGGCTGCCTGGCGGCCGCCGCCGCCCTGCATGGCGTGGTGCCGGTGGCCGGCCTGCGCGTCGGGGTGCTGATCAGCGGCGGCAACGTCGACCTGCCTGCCTTCGCGCGCTTCGTCGCATGAGGCGCGCGCTGGCCGCCCTGCTGGCCGCGCTGGCCCTGCCGGCCTGGGCGACCGAGGTGCTGGGCCACATCAGCTTCCCGCCCGGGATGGCGCCGCTGCGCATGCGTGCCGTGATCTTCCGCGTCAACGAAGGGCGCCCGGTGTATGCCGACGCTGTCGACGGGGTGTTCCGCGTCGACCTCGAACCCGGCTACTATGCGGCCATCGCCAGCGGCTCCGGCATGCAGACCGGGGCGCGCAGCTTCATGGTCGGTCCCGGCCTGCACGGTCCGCGTCTGCGCGCCTACCGCAGTCCTGCGCCGGAAGCGGCCACCGCCGCCGAACTGGAAGCCATGCTGCGCCAGGACCGCGCCGTGCGCCAGAACCGCAACGAGGACGGCAACGACGAGCGTATGCGCCAGATCGACCGCGCCAACCAGAAGCAGCTGGAAGCGATCATCGCCCGCATCGGCTGGCCGCGCGAGAGCGTGGTCGGGGCCAATGGCGCGCAGGCGGCCTTCTTCATCGCCCAGCACGGCGAGGCCGATTTCCTGCGCCGCTGCCTGCCGCTGATGCGCGAAGCGGCCGAAGCCAACGAGCTGGCGCTCGATCTGCTGGCCCTGGCTGAAGACCGCGTCCGCATGAACGAAGGAGCACCGCAGCTGTACGGCACCCAGCTGCGCGGCGATGCCAGCGGCAAGCTGCACCTGTATCCGGTGGAAGATCCCGAGAATATCGACGTGCGCCGCTCACGCGTGGGCCTGGGGCCGCACGCCGACTACCTGGCCCGCTTCGGCCTGCACTGAGGCTTTATTCGGCCGGCGTGTCCTCGTCGTCGCGGTACTGGGCGGTGATCGGCCCGGCCTTGAACAGGCTATCCTTCATGCGCGTGGCAAACGGCACATCGCGCCGGCGGATCCACTCCATCAGCATCGCTGCATGCTCTTTTTTCGCCTCGCGCAGGTGGGCCAGCACGCGTTTCAGTTCGGGGTCGGTGCAGGCTTCGAAGCGCTGGCTGTAGCTGTCCACCGCATCGAGTTCGGCGCGCAGCGATTGCAGCGCGCGGTGCATGTCGCGGGTCGGGGCCGGCAGGGCCTCGGCGTCTTCGTGGTATTCCTGATGCGCCATGCGGCGTCCTCCTTACAGTGAAGCGCCATCCTAGCCCACGCTCCCACCTCAGGCAAGACGGCGCGATAAAATAGCGGGATCGAATTCAGGAGTGTCCACCATGTTTAATTTCGACTTCCACAATCCCACCCAGGTCCTGTTCGGCCAGGGCCAGATCAGCGCGCTGGCGCGCCTGGTGCCGGCCGGCGCACGCGTGCTGATGCTCTATGGCGGCGGCAGCATCAAGCGCAACGGCACCTACGAGGAAGTGCGCGCGGCCCTGGCCGGGCACACCGTGTTTGAGTTCGGCGGCATCGAGCCCAATCCCACGCTCGAAACCCTGGAGGGCGCGATTGCGCTGGCGCGCCGCGAGCAGGTCGATTTCCTGCTGGCCGTGGGCGGCGGCTCCGTCATCGACGGCAGCAAATTCGTCGCGGCCGCCCTGTGCTTCGACGGCGAACCCTGGACCATCATGGACAAGGGCGGCGCCGCCGTGCAGCGTGCCCTGCCGCTGGGCGTGGTGCTGACGCTGCCGGCCACCGGCTCCGAAACCAATAGCGCGGCCGTGGTCACGCGCCGCGCCACCCAGGAAAAGCGCGCCTTCATGAGCCGCGCCGTGTTCCCGCGCTTCGCCATCCTCGACCCCAGCAAGACCTTCAGCCTGCCCGCGCGCCAGGTCGGCAATGGCGTGGTGGACGCCTTCGTGCACGTGATGGAGCAGTACCTGACCTACCCGGCCGACGCGCCGGTGCAGGACCGCTTCGCCGAAGGTCTGCTGCAGACCCTGATCGAAGAAGGCCCCAAGGCCCTGGCCACGCCCGAGGACTACGCCGTACGCGCCAACCTGATGTGGAGCGCCACCCTGGCCCTGAATGGCCTGATCGGCGTCGGCGTGCCGCAGGACTGGGCCACCCACATGCTGGGCCACGAGCTGACCGCCCTGTATGGTCTGGACCACGCCCAGACCCTGGCGATCGTGCTGCCGTCCATGCTGCGCGTGCGTAAAGCGGCCAAGCGCGCCAAGCTGCTGCAGTTCGCCGAACGCGTGTGGGGCCTGCGCGCCGGCGACGAGGACACCCGCATCGAAGCGGCCATCACCCGCACCGAGCAGTTCTTCGCCCAGATGGGCGTGCCGACCCGCCTGGCCGACTACGGCCTCGACGCCAGCGCCGTCGACGGCGTCGTGCAGGCGCTCGAAGCGCACCGCCTGACCAAGCTGGGCGAAGCGCGCGACGTGACGCCCGATGTGGCGCGCCAGGCGCTCGAACTGGCACGCTGAACGGCGGGCGCGCCGCGCCCGTGTTAAAATAGACATTCGCTAGGGGTCCTGGCGCGCTTTGTTCGCGCCGGGTGAGAAATACCCTCCGTACCTGATCTGGATAATGCCAGCGAAGGAAAGCGCAAAGTCTGTCACCCTTCTTTGTTTGCTCCTGCGCTGGCCGTTTTGAGAGCAAACACCATGAAAACCCGCTTTACCCCCACCCTGCTGGCCCTCGCCATCGCCCAGCTCGTCTGCGCCCACGCGGCCGCCCAGCAAACCCTGCCCGAAGTGATCGTCACCGGCAGCAAAGCCGCCGCCAGCGAACGCGCCTCCGTCGGCGGTTTCGGCGACGCCCCGGTCATGCAGACCCCGGCCGCCATCACGGTGATCTCCGGCGAGCAGCTGAAAGACCTCGGCATCACCCTCGCCACCCAGGCCATGCGCCTGGACGCAAGCGTGGGCGACGCCTACAACGCGGTCGGCTACGCGGAGCAGTTCTCGATCCGCGGCTACACGCTCGATAACGCCAGCAGCTACCGCAAGGACGGCTTCGCGATCCCGGCCGACGCCCAGATCCCGCTCGAAAACAAGGAGCGCATCGAGGTGCTCAAAGGTCTGGCCGGTCTGCAGGCTGGCGTGGCTGCGCCGGGCGGCATCATCAACTACGTGACCAAGCGTCCCACGGCCAGCACCCTGCGCTCGGCCACGGCTTCGGTCAGCGAGCGCGGCACCCTGTATGCCGCCCTCGACCTGGGCGGCCGCTTCGAGGACACGCGCTTCGGCTATCGCCTCAATGCCGCAGCCGAACGTATCCGCTCGCAGGTCAAGGGTGCCGACGGCGAGCGCCAGTTCGTCTCGGCCGCCTTCGACTTCCGCCTGGCGCCGGGCGTCGTGCTGGCCATCGATGGCGACTACCAGCATAAATCGCAGATCACCGTGCCGGGCTACCAGCTGATTAACAACCGCAGCCTGCCGCGCGGCGTGTCAGCCGACACGCTGCTGAACAATCAGCCCTGGACCAAGCCGGTCGACACCCGCAGCGGCAACCTCGGCGCGCGCCTCGAGATCGCCCTCGACGGCGGCTGGCAGGCCAGCTTCAGCGCCAACCGCCACTGGTTCAAGCGCGACGACTTCACCGCCTTCCCGTATGGCTGCTCGAGCGCCGAACTGTGGCCCGGCTACTGCGCCAACGGCGACTATGATGTCTACGACTACCAGAGCGAAGGCGAAAAGAAATCGCCGTGGGCCCTGCAGGCCATGCTGCGCGGGAGCCTGGGCGCGCACGCCCTGAGCTTCGGCGCCTCCACCCTGCGCCGCAAGGACCAGTATGGCGACTACGTCTACGACTACGCCGGCGTCTCCAACATCTACCGCAACCGCGTGGTGCCGCCGGCGCCGGGCAATCCGCATACGGGCCCGGTCTACACGCGCCGCACCGAAAAGGAGTCGGCCCTGTTCGCCCAGGACATCCTGACCCTGAACGACCAATGGAAGCTGCACGCAGGCGTGCGCGTGGTGCAGGCCGGGCGCGACGACATCGACGCCAAGGCCCACACCGACGAAAGCTTCGTGCTGCCGAATGCCGCGCTGGTATTCACGCCGGCCGCGGGTCTGAACCTGTACGCCAGCGTCGCCCAGGGCATGGAGCACGGCGGCGTGGCGCCGGTGGGCACCACCAACGCCAACAAGGCCCTGTCGCCGAGCCGCTCGAAGCAGGCTGAAATCGGCCTCAAGGCGCAGCTGGGCAAGGACCTGGCCGTGACGGCCGCACTGTTCGACATCAGCAAGGGCCTGGAATTTACGAATAGCGCCAACACCTTCGTGCGCAGCGGCGAAGACCGCCACCGCGGCCTGGAACTGGCCGTGCAGGGCAAACAGGGGGCGATCGATTACGGCGTGTCGGCCACGGCGCTGAATACGCGCGAATCGGGCACCGGTATCGCCAGCATGGACGGCAAGCGCGTGACCGACGTGCCGGCCTTACGCTCGCTGGTATGGGGCGACCTGGAGGTGGACGGCGTGCCTGGCCTGAAGCTGTCGGCCCAATGGCAGTACTCGGGCAAGAAGGCCTTCGACGTCGAGAACACCACCTTCGTGCCCGACTACCACGTGGTCAACCTGGGCGCCAGCTACGCCACCCGCGTCGGCGGTTCGGCCGTGACGGTGCGCGCCTTTGTCGACAATGCCTTCAACAAGTTCTACTGGCGTGATGTGACGCCGGCGCTGGGCGGCTACCTGATGCCGGGTCTGTCGCGGACCGTGAAGCTGTCGGCCACGCTCGACTTCTGATCGGGCGCGGATAACGCCCTGGCCCCGGCCAGGGCGCTCCGGATCAGAACAGGTACTGCACGCGCGCCGTCAGCGATTTGGCGGTGCGGCCCGAATTCTTCCCGGTGAGGATGGCCGCCTCCAGCTTCCAGCGCGGCTTGCCGCCTTCGTCGATCTCGCTGAAGATGGCCGGGCCGATGCGGTGCGACTGGCGCGCGCGCGGCAGCCAGTGCTGCCACGGGCCGACCTCGCCGAAGGCCTGCACGCCGAACGACAGCGCCGGCTTGTGATGGTATTTGACCTGCGCCTGGTAGACCAGTTCGGCCGGCACATTGGCCACGCCGCGCAGATCGCGCTGGATGAAGAGGTTGAAGTTCAGCTGGGTGCGCCCGATCTCGGTCTGCAGCACCGGCCCCCATTCGAAGCCATAGCCGCGCGCGCTGTCGTGCATGCGGTCGATCTTGGTGTGAAAGGCGACGTCGACATCGTACTGGCCCTGCGTGAGCATCACGTCGTTCTGCCAGTAGTAGGAGGCGAAACTGCGGCCGCCGGTGCAGGCGCAGTCGAACCACACGCCGCCAAACTCCGTGTACCAACGCCCGTTCACGTTCAGGCTCACGCCGACTTCGGGCGAGCTACGCTGCGGCACGCCCGTCGGACGCGCCTTCCAGTATTTGTAGTCGACTGTCTTTTCGCCTTCGACCGGATAGGTCGTCACCAGATAGTAGCCGGTGTCGGCCCAGGCCAGGGCGGGAAGCAGCAGACAACCTGCGGAAAGTAGGCGCATGCACATCTCCAAAGCCTGGCAAATCTCAGTATATAACTGCCGAATTTATCACCGAACCTTGAAGCGCACAAATTTCGCGCTGTGAATCACCCTCGTACAAATGCGAAGAACTTCTTCATCGTGGCATCTGGATAATTATCGGCGAGCAGCCTTCGGACGCTAGGTCTAAAACCGTTGGCGATTTCATAAAATGTGGCAACTTCCTTGTGAATCTTCACCTCTATAAAGCCCTCTGCAACCATTTTGGAGAAGCCTTTTTCACTCAGTCCAGGCACCCGATTAGAGAATTTGATGTACTCAGTCTTGTTGTCGGTAAAACGATCACCTTTGAAAAAGGAATGCAGGAATCGTCGAACCTCGGTTTCGAGCAACTTCCCCTCATCATGCTTGCCTGCCTTCACCAAGGCGATAAACTCATTCAAGTCGCCCACATCGCAGGTAGGATCAAAACAGGAAGGCGATAAGGAAGATGAATGGATTGCCGGGTTGTAGCAGTGCTCGAAAGTGCAATAGATGAACTTAGTCTCTGAAAACTTAGACGCAAGGAAGTTCCTGTAATTTCCAAAGCGCGAATCTGATATTGTCAGGTTAGAGAAATCAATTGGCGGAAACTCGCCATGCAAAAATAGACCACTCACAGTGACTGCCGTTTCCGGGGACTTCCGCTCCACGTCATACAGCTGAAGAAGAAGGTCGGTCGTGTGCTGAGCCGACCCGCCGCGGGAAATTGCAGCGATGCACAGTAAGGCAGCAATCGCGCGGCGGAACTGCTCGATTTCAAGTTGACCATTGGGGTGGCTTCCGCCTTGCAGGCGCTGGTATTCGCTCCGCAACCTCGAAATCAGGTGATGAAAGCATGCGAAGGAGGCGGTCACGCGCTGAGCGAAATAGCGCCGCACGTCGCGGAACTCATTGGACTCGACAGAAAGGCGCGCCAAGGATCGGACGAAGGTCCGTTCGACGCTGACTTGTTCAATACCGTTCAATATCCCAATGACGTCAAAATATGACGACAAGAACGAGTAACGGAGCTCCAGCATCTCTCCGTTGTGGAGCAAGAGCGGGTTCAGCGCGATCTTTTCAGCGAGTGCCGGGCCGCGCGAATCGTAGAGGAGCATCAAACGCTCAAGCAACTCCTGACGTGGCCATCCCTTGGGATTCTCGACGATAAGCTCGGTGATCAGATGCACGACGTCCGCCACCGACAAATCAAGACCGTGGCGAATCTGCTCCCTGCGCATCACAGAAAAGATGATGTGGTCAGTCAATTCATTATTGGACGGATAAGGCGTCTTATCCTGTATGACGGCGAACTCCTCTGAGTCCCCGCTCTTGAACCCGTCCTCAGCTACCGTCGCCGCAATATCGGCAAAGAAGGGAACAACCCGACTCTCGGGATCTAGAAATAGGGTTTTGTCAATCCGGCTTTGGACTCTATCGGCGATGGCGTGCCCAATCTCGCCATAGGGTCGAAAACGCCGGCTCAAGTAGCGCTGGCAGGCTGCATGATCAAATCCCAGCAAGTCGAGTCTCAAGATTCCCAACTCGTCCAGCTTTACTTCATCCACCAAATGGGAATTTCGAGTGGTCAGAAGAACCGCGCTGCTGCCAAGCTCGTTGTGAAAGTTCTCAAGGGATTGGAGGAAAGTGTCGAGATTGAAGCGCTCAGGAAACAATGATACAAACTCATCCAAACCATCGATAATGACGATTAGGTTTCCGCTTAGGAAAGCAAGTTCGAAAGTATTTCTGTCGAAAATATGGTCGAAATGATTGCACTTTGCATACATTTCGTACAACGAGAACATTGAATCGATGCGGCCAGAAATCGCACCATTTTCGGCCACATGACGGCGAATTGACTCAGCCTGAATAAGCACCACGGTCGACTTCAAGTCCTTCCGACTGTGCAGTTTCACGGCAACAGAAAGGCAAAGTGAGGTCTTCCCCATCCCACCGGGTGCCACAACCAGGTGCGCACAGGTAGATGAAGGCGTCGTCAACAAACTGACAATATGATCAGCGGCCGAGGGCGCTACACAATCGTCACCATCTTCACTGACGAACTTTACACTTTGATCGGTATAGTTCGGAATTTCTGCAGGCTCATCAACGCTTTTTAGATCATCATCAATACAGAATTCCCAAAGGTAGTCTTTATAGGTGTACTCGTGCACCTTGGTGCGGAAGCCAGCAGCAGCGAACAAGCCAGAGATAAGCGAAGTCTCGCCACGGGCAGCACGCGGGCGCAATACTGTGATTTCAATTGGATTGATGTCTGCTTGCCGTAACTGGTCAATCGCATGATTGGTCGTCTGGGTGATATTACTACTCGACGAAAGCGCCAAAAAATATCCGACCAGCGGATTTTTCGTCTCCCACAACTCGTATTTAATGCGATTGCCGCCAGAAAAATCTGTGCCTGTCACACTGCCGACAATTTGCCGTCGTCTTGGATGGCAAATTCGAATCAGATCTTCTACCTTGGTGAAGCTATATTGATGCTCATCCGCAGCTAAAGTACGGCGCTTCGGTGGACGGCTCACTCGCCGCATACTCGAAAAGAGCTGAAGCAACTCGCTTTGCGCGTCAGGAAACTTCTGATCATCGCTGAAGTCGATATACAGCTGCCCCGCGAGATAGGTAGGGGTCGCCCCTTTCTCACGCAGAGCAACCAATACTTTGGTCTTCCCCGATGTTTGCAGCGATTCCCAATGGGCAGCTGATGCGAGATAAGTTTCGATCCCGACACCACCAGCACGGCTATCTGCTTTGGCTTTGTAATTAGCTGTCGCGACAACGACGACGAAATCGGCGTCGGAAATCCCCGACTCCATAAATTTATTCTTATCGACTAGTGCGTCGAGGTCATAGCCATCCCAGATGACATGCAATTCCGCGTATTCTTCTAAAGCATCGGCAAGCTTACGGACCCATTCGCGGTGAATAGTGCTATCCCAGCTATACGACAAGAAGACCTTCTTCATACAAGGCAGCTTTCAGTGAAGTTTGGAATTGAGCTGTATTCGCCACATGCCACTGACAGGGATCGACGAAGAGAGCTAGATATTGAACATAGTACAGGAGAAATAAATACTTTTGCTCAACAATTCTAATTTCTTAACACTGAAGATGTCTAATACGCAATTTTTCCCGCTGATTTTCGCCGAGTAGGATTGAGGAAGCCCAATTACCGCATACTGAGGGCAGCCACCACAGTTGCTACCCGCTCTGTCAACGATCCACGCACCAGCACGTAGGGAATCGCACGCGCGGCCAGTGTGGCCAGCACTTCGCCATGCACACGGTCGCGCACGGCCTCGGATTCGCGCTGCAGGCCGTCCGCCGTCCACGGCAGATCGGGCGCGGTGACGACGGTCAGATGGTAGTCGTGGCGCGCGTCCAGCGCCGCCAGCTGCTGGTCCACCCTGCCCCAGTAATGCAGGCTATACAGAGCCGTCATCAGCGGCGTAGTATCGCAGAACAGGTAGCCGCGCGCGCGGGCGGCCGCCGCGGCTTCGCGTTCGATCTGGGTGCGCGCGATCGGGTACTGGTCGTGCTCGAAGGGCACGCGCCCCGTCGTCTCGACAAATTCACGCAGATACTCGGGCACCCACACGGTGCCGTAGTGGGCGGCCAGGGCCTCGGCCAGCGTGGATTTGCCGGTCGATTCGGCGCCCAGGATGGCGATGCGGCGCACCGTCACTGGGGCAGCTCCTTGCGCCAGGCGCGCAGGCCGGCCACGGCCAGCACCACGAACACGCCATACAAAATGGCGGTCAGGGCCAGATGCTTGTACACGTAGAGGCCGACGTAGAGCACGTCGACCACGATCCAGGTATGCCAGTTTTCGATCTTCTTACGCGATAGCAGAACCTGGCCCACCAGGCTGCCCGCCGTCAGAAAACCGTCGATATGCGGGACGTCGGTATTGGTGAAGCGGGCCAGAAAAGCCGCCAGCAGCACATAGCCAAGCAGCCAGGCGCCGACCGACAGGGCCATGCCGCGCCGGTCCAGCGCCGATACCGGCAGCGTGTCCTGCTGCGGCCCGCCGCGCAGCCACTGGTACCAGCCCCACACCGACACCGCCGCAAACACGCCCTGCAGGCCCATGTCGCCGTAAAGGCGGGCGTCGTAGAACACCACGCCGTACAGCAGCGAGGACAGGATCGCAAACAGCCAGGCCCAATGGACCTGGCGGATGTTCAGCGCGACCGTGGCCAAGGCCAGCACAAAGGCCACCAGCTCGAGCGGCGTGGTGGCAAAGCCAAGCAGGACGATGCTGGCGTTGAGCGCATCCATCAGGGCTTGGCCGGATACTTGATGCGCATTTCCTTCAGCAGGTTGTCGGCATGGTCGACTTCCTTCATCACCCACAGCATGTAGCGGATGTCGACGTGGATGGCGCGCGTGATCTGCGGATCGAAGTACCAGTCCTTGCTGACCGATTCGTAGGTCGAATCGAAGTTCAGGCCAATCAGCTCGCCGCGCTTGTTCATCACGGCCGAACCGGAGTTACCGCCCGAGGTATCGGCGCTGGACAGGAAGTCGACCGGCACGGTGCCGAGCACCGGGTCCTTGAACTGGCCGTAGCGCTTCTCTTTGATGGCCTGCAGCAGATTGGCCGGGGCCATGAACTCGCCCTCGCCCGTGTACTTCTCGACGATGCCTTCCACCGTGGTGAACGGGCCTTTGCTCACGCCGTCGCGCGGCGAGTACGGCGATACCGTGCCATAGGTGACGCGCAGCGTGCCGTTCGCATCCGGGTAGACCGGTTTGCCCTGCGACTTCTTCCAGGCGATGACGGCGGCCATGTACTGCGGGATCACGCGTTCCAGGTTGCCGTCCACTTCCTTGCGGCGGTTTTCCAGGTTCATGCCGACGTCATGCAGCTTGACGGCCAGCTGGATGAAGGCGTCGTTCGCGGCGCTGAAGTCGGCCGGCGCCTTCTCCATCCACTCCAGGCGGCGCGCGGTCTGCGCCAATTGCGAGCCCTGGTACAGCGCGCCCACGTCTTTCGGCAGCAGCGCATCCAGCCCTTGCGGGTGGGCCGGCAGCTTGCTGTAGCGGGCCAGCGCCGCGCCGAAGCGGGCCTGGTCGACGCCGGCGTCAAACGACTGCTCCAGGCGCGTCATGCGCGCCTTGATCATGAAGACGTCGCGCTGCTGGTAGCCGCCTTCGCGCTCGGCATCGGGCTTCTGCTTCTCGAGCGCCAGGCGGTACAGGGTGCGCGCGGACTTCAGCAGGTCGCTATTGGTCGCCACCGACCAGGCGAATTCCTCGCCCTGCAGCGCGATATCGGCCGCGATCACGGCTTCCAGTTCGGCCAGCATCTGCTTGCCGCCGTCGCCCTGCTTGGCCAGCCAGGCGCGGAACTCGGCGTCCTGGGCCTCCTTGATGCCGGCGATGTCCTTGCGCTTGAAGCCGTCGAGGAAGCCGGTGGTGCGCTTGAGCGTGTTGTAGATGCCCTTCACCACGCTGGCGTAGCGCACGTCGAGTTCCTTGTTGCCCTTGGTGGCGGCGTGCATGGTGTCGATATCGGCCTGCATTTCGGCGATCCGCAGCGGGAAGTTCACGTCGCGGTTCCAGCGCACTTCGGCCGGCAGACGATAGCGGCTGGTACGGCCCGGATAACCGGCCAGCAGAATCGGATCGCCCGCCTTCAGGCCCTCGGCCGAGACGACCAGGAAGTCCTTGGAACGGTAAGGCACATTGTCCGGCGAGGGATCGGCCGGACGGCCATCCTTGCCCACGTAGGCGCGGATGAAGGAGAAATCGCCGGTGTGGCGCGGCCACTCGAAGTTGTCGGTCTCGCCGCCGTAATTGCCGATCTGGTCGGACGGCGCGTACACCAGGCGCACATCGCGGATCATCATCTGGCGGATGCGGTAGTACTCCATCCCGCGGTGGAAGCTCGGCACCGAGCAGCGGTAGGCCTTGTCCGATTCGCACTCGGCGATCAGGGCCTTGATGCGCTTCTGGACGGTCTCGTAGCGCTCACGACCGCTCATTTTCGGGCCGAGGTCCTTGAGCACGCGCTCGGTCACGTTCTCCACCTTGTCGGTCACGTAGACGAGGGAGTTGGGGCCGGCCGGCAGTTCTTCGGCGCGCGTCTTGGCCAGGAAGCCGTTGACGATGTAGTTGTTCTTGGCCGTGGAATTACGCTGGATGGCGCCGTAAGCGCAATGGTGGTTGGTGACGATCAGGCCATCGGGCGAGACGAAGGAGGCCGAGCAGCCGCCGAGCGAGACGATGGCGCTCATCGGGTGCTTGGACAAATCGGCCAGCTTCTCTGCCGGGATGGTGATGCCGATCTTTTTGAGTTCGGCTTTCAGCTGCGGCAGCTGGTGCGGCTGCCACTGGCCTTCGTCCGCGAGCGCGCTGGTGGCGGCGCCGAGCAGGACGGCAGGCACGAGGATGGACTTGATCATCGATTCTCTCCGGTGGTGTGGATAGTCTTATGGTTGTTCGCACAGACAGTGCGCGCTCACGGCAAACGGCTTGCGGTGTTCGGTCACGTCGGCCAGCCAGCGCAGATCGCGGCCGACGGCTTCGCTGGCGGCGCCCGGCAGCGGAAGCTGCACCGGCCCCAGGCCGAGCGTCGTTTCGATCTTCAGTGCCAGGGTCTGCGACACACCCAGCATTTCGAGCACGCGCTCCAGGCGCGAGGTCTCGCGTTCGACGTAGCTGACCCGGTAGCCCTCGGGCAGCTTGGCGCGCTGGGCGGCGGCCTTGATCGCATCCTGATAGCTGCCCAGGCGGTCGATCAGGCCGCGCTCCTTGGCCTGGGCGCCGGTCCACACGCGGCCCTGGCCGACGGCGTCGATCTTGTCCTGCGTGGTTTTGCGGGCCTGCGCGGCACGGCGCGTGAATTCGTCGTAGATGTGGCCCACGCTGCTTTGAATCAGGCTGGCCACCTTCGGGTCCAGCGGGCGCAGCGGGTTGTAGGCGTCGGCCAGCCAGGTGGTGGTGACGCCAGCCGTGTGCACGCCCAGCTTGTCGATGGTTTTCTCCAGCGTCGGCAGGATGGCGAAAACACCGATCGAGCCGGTGATGGTGGCCGGGTCGGCGATGACTTCGTCGGCCGCCATCGAAATCCAGTAGCCGCCCGAGGCTGCGACGCCGCCCATCGACACCACCACGGGTTTGCCGGCCGCACGCGTGATTTCCAGTTCGCGCCGGATCAGTTCCGACGCAAACGCGCTGCCGCCAGGCGAGTCGATACGCAGCACCACGGCCTTGACCTGGCTGTCTTCGCGCGCGCGGCGAATCAGGCTTGCGGTGGAAATGCCGCCCGTATTTCCGGGGCCGCTGACGCCATCGACGATATTGCCCTGGGCGACAATCACGGCCACGGCATCGCCAAACAGCTTGGGACGCTGGCGCATCAGGTATTCATCGAAAGCGATCTTGCGGTAACTCTTGCCCTCGGCGTCGCGCGCGCCGAGCTTCATCACGTACTCGCGCATTTCGTCGGGCGTTTTCAGGCCGTCGATCAGCTTGGCCTTGAGCGCCGCCTTGGCCGCGTCGCCCTTGAACTCCTCCATCAGGGCCGGCATGCCGTCGATATAGGCCATCACCGCGCCCGGCGTCAGCTTGCGCGCCTTTTCGGCCTCGCTCGTGTAGGTGCTCCACAGGCCGTTGTAGAGGAAGGCGTCGGCTTCGGCGGCCGCCGGCGAAGGACCGTTGCCGATGTAGGGCTCGGCGAAGCTCTTGTAGGTGCCGACCTTCATCACGTTGACGGTCACCCCCAGTTTCTCGAGCGCGTCGCGGTAGTAGTTGCGGTGGCGGCCCAGACCTTCGATGACGACGGCGCCCATCGGGTGCAGATAGACCTCGCTGGCATGCGCGGCCAGCAGATACTGGCGCTGGTCGAAATTGCCGCCCCAGGCCAGCACCTTTTTGCCAGCCTGCTTGGCGCGCTCCAGCGCCAGGCCCATTTCGCGCAGCTGCGGCATGCTGGCGCCATCGAGTTCATCGAGCTGGAGGAAGATGATGCCGATGCTCGGATCGGCCGCAGCCTTATCGAGCACGGTCAGCACGTCGCGCAGCTGGATCGATTTGCGCCCGTCGCCGTTGACGCTGGAGAGCAGGGATTCGCGCACGTTCAGCGTGTGCTGCTCTACCACCACGCCCGACAGGCGCAGCACCAGCGTCGTCTTGTCCTGCAGCGGCTTGACGCCGCCGGCGAACATGCCCCAGCCGATCGCCACCACCAGAATCAGGAATAGCAGATTCATCGTGGCGCGGCGGGTGGAATCGACGGCGCTCCAGAAACCGCGCCACACGCGGCCAATCAGGGACAGGGGCTTGAGGCTCATGGGCTCTCCTTGGGGGAAGCGGACGACGTGTCCGGCGCGGCCAGCAGCGCCAGGAAGACGATCAGGCCATTGATGGCCAACATTTCAAGGCCGACGCGGTAGTGCGCGAACAGCAGGTGCTGGCTGGCGTCCAGCAGGCCGCATAGCACAGGGCCGGACAGCACGGCCGGCACCACCCAGGCTTCGGGCGGCGTGCGGCGCGTGAGGATACCAAAGGCGAACAGGCCAAGCAGCGGGCCATAGGTGTAGGCGGCGATCTTCAGCAGCACCGCGATCATGCTCGGTTCATCGACCCATTTAAACACCAGCACCAGCAGCAGGAAGGCGGCGGCAAAGCTCAGGTGCACGCGGCGGCGCAGCGCCACCTGCTGCGCCTCGCTCAGGTCGGCGCGGCGCTGGATGCCGAGGATGTCGATACAAAAGCTCGAGGTCAGCGCCGTGATGGCGCCATCGGCGCTCGGGAACAGGGCCGAAATCAGCGCCACCAGGAAGATCACCTGTACGGCGGCCGGCATATGGCCCATGACGACGGCGGAGAACAGCTTGTCGCCGCTGGCCGTCACGCCTGCCTGGGCCGCAAACAGATGCAGCAGCCCGCCCAGGAACAGGAACAGCGCCAGCACGACCACCAGCACCACGGTCAGCGTCAGCATGTTCTTCTGCGAGTCGCGCAGGGTCTTCACCGAGATCGTCTTCTGCATCATCTCCTGGTCCATCCCGGTCATGGTCAGGGTGATGAAGGCGCCGGCCACGATCTGCTTCCACAGATTGTTCGGGCTGGCCCAGTCCCAGGTGAACACGCGCGCCAGGCCGCGTTCCTGCATCTGCACCAGGCTTTGCATGGGCGAGAGCTGCAGCGCATCGAGCAGATAAAAGCTGCAGATCACCAGGCCGCCGAGCATGCAGGTGGTCTGCAGGGTGTCGGTCCAGACGATGGTTTTGACGCCGCCCTGGTAGGTGTACAGCAGGATCATCGCCAGAATCACCAGCGTGGACAGCCAGAACGGCACGCCCAGACTGTCGAGGATGATGGCCTGCAGGATGTTCACCACCAGATAAAGGCGCGCGGTGGCGCCCAGCAGGCGTGACAGGATGAAGAAGGCCGAGCCACTCAGATAGGCGCGCCGGCCCAGGCGCACTTCGAGGTAGCGGTAGATGGAGGTCAGCTGCAGCCGGTAGTACAGCGGCAGCAGCACGTAGGCGATGCTGACATAGCCGATCGCGTAGCCGATGACGATCTGCAGATAGCCAAAGGCGTCGCGCCCGACCGCGCCGGGCACGCTGACGAAGGTGACGCCGGACAGGGTGGTGCCCACCATGCCGAAGGCCACCAGCATCCAGTTGCTGTTGTGGTTACCAATGAAGAAGCTCTCATTGGTGGCGCCGCGCGCCGTGATGCGCGCCACCAGCAGCAGCAGCGCGAAATAGGCCAGCAGGATGCCAAACAGGAGAACGGGCGACATGGTCCGTGGCTGGGCGGCGCTTACTCGGCGGCGGCCTTGGGTTTGCGCGCGCGGCTGCGCGGCTTGGCCGCGGCCTCGCCGGCGTCGCCTTCAGCGACAGCGGCCTTCGGTTTGCGCGGTGCGCGCGCGGCCTTGGGCTTGGCTTCGGCTGGCACGTCGGCTACGGGTGCGGGCGCCGGTGCCTCGGCGACGGCCGCCACCGGCGCGCCCTCCTCCTTGGCCGGTTTGGCGCTGTCGCGGCCACGGCCGCCACGGCCACGGCGCGAGCGGCCCTTGGCCGGTACATCGGCGCTGTCGGCGACCGGCGCCTCGGCGACGGCGGCTTCCGGCACGGTCTCGCTCTCGGCCTCCACGGCCTCGGTCGCGGCGGTCGGCTGCTTGCCCTGGCGTTGGCCGCCGCGTGCCTTGCGGCGCGGCTCATGCTGCTTGAAGGCGCGTGCCGGCGCCTCGGCCAGCAGCGCGGCATCGTCGGCCTGGGCCGCTTCCACCGTCTCCGGCGTCTGATTCAGGTCTTCGGCCGGCAGACCCTCGGCGGCCATCGCTTCGGCCTGCGGCGGTTCGATGCGGGCGGCGCCGCTGCTGCGGTAGACATAAGCGCCCGATTTTTCATCGCGGCCCACTTCCAGCATGCCGCGGTGCTGGGCTTCCTCGAGCAGATTGCCAAAGGTGCGGAAGCCGCAGTAGGACTCGCTGAAGTCCGGCTTGCGGCGCTTGATCGCGTCCTTCAGCAGCGAGGCCCAGATCTTGCCGCTGTCGCCGCGCTCGGCGATCATGGCTTCGAAGGTCTGCACGGCCAGGTAGATGGCCTGGGAGCGGCGCGCTTCCATTTCGTCCTTGCGGCGCTTTTCCTCTTCCGGCGTGCGCTTGGCGGTCGACTGGCGCTGGTCGCGCTTGGCGCCTTCGCGGCCGCGCACCAGGTCGTCATAGAAAATGAATTCGTCGCAGTTCGACACCAGCAGGTCCGAGGTCGACTGCTTGACGCCGACGCCGATCACGATCTTGGCGTTCTCGCGCAGCTTGGACACCAGCGGCGAAAAGTCGGAATCGCCGGAGACGATCACGAAGGTATTGACGTGCGACTTGGTGTAGCACAGGTCGAGCGCGTCGACGACGAGGCGGATGTCGGCCGAGTTCTTGCCCGACTGGCGCACATGGGGAATTTCGATCAGCTCGAAGTTCGCCTCGTGCATCGGCGCCTTGAAGCCCTTGTAACGGTCCCAGTCGCAGTAAGCCTTTTTCACCACGATGCTGCCCTTGAGGAGCAGGCGCTCGAGCACCGGCTTGATATCGAACTTCTCGTAATTCGCGTCGCGCACGCCCAGAGCGACGTTTTCGAAGTCGCAGAACACTGCCATGCTGAGATTGTCGTGGGATGAAGCCATGCTTGTCGTCTCGCTAAAAGGATGCGCGATTATACCGCCTTGACGGCGCGCGCAGCGGCGGGCACACTCGGCGCCCGGCCCCCACCTGCGCACCATGGATTTCAAGCCCCACCAACTCGAGCTGCTGCTCACCCGGACCATGCCCTACGGCCGCTATCAGGGCCGGGTGCTGGCCGAGCTGCCTGGGCATTATCTGGGCTGGTTTGCGCGTGAAGGCTTCCCGCGCGGGGAGCTGGGCGAGCTGCTGGCCCTCATGTATGAACTCGACCACAATAATCTGCGCGGCCTGCTGCAGCCGCTGCGCCGCTGAGGCGCGCGCCTAGCGCCCGAAGGCCAGGCGCTGGCCCTCGGTCTGCATGCGCACGAATTCGTCGGCCGTGACCGCGGCGCTGAACAGATAGCCCTGCAGCTGGTCGCAGCCGAGGTCGCGCAGGAAGGCCATCTGCTCGGCCGTCTCCACCCCTTCGGCCACGATCTCCTGGCGCAGCTGCTGGGCCATAGTGACGATGGCGCGCGCGATCGCGCAGTCGTTTTCTTCGTAGGGTAGACCGATGACGAAGGAGCGGTCGATCTTCAGTGTCGAAATCGGGAATTTCTTCAGATAGGCCAGGCTCGAATAGCCGGTGCCGAAGTCGTCCAGCGCCAGGGCCAGGCCCATGGCCACCAGTTCATTCATGATCGAGACGACCGTGTCGGCGCCGCGCACCAGCAGGCTCTCGGTAATTTCGAGCATCAGCTGTTCGGGGCTGACGGCATAGCGGTCCAGCACATCGGACACCCGGCGTGGCAGGCCCGGATCGAACTGGCGCGCCGACAGATTGACGGCGATTGGCGGCATCGCCAGGCCGGCGTCCTTCCACTCCTTGATCTGGCGGCAGGCTTCTTCCAGCACCCAGCTGCCGATATCGAGAATCAGGCCGGTTTCCTCGGCCAGCGGAATGAACACGCCCGGCGAGATCATGCCCTTCTCCGGGTGGCGCCAACGGATCAGGGCCTCGGCGCCGACGATGCGGCCGCTGCGCAGGCTGACCTTGGGCTGGTAGTGCAGCTCCAGCTGGCGCGTCGACAGCGCGTGGCGCAGCTCGGTCTCCAGGCGCAGGTGCTCCTTGGCGCGCTGGTCCATCTCCTCGCGGTAGAACAGGAAGCCGGCGTCGCCCGCCTGGGCCGCCTTGCCCATCGCGACATCGGCGAAGCGCAGCAGCGAGGTCGCATCCAGACTGTCCTCGGGGAAGACGGCGATGCCGATATTGGCGCCCACCTGCAGCGTGTGCGCGGCCAGCTGCACCGGCTGCACCAGGGTGGCGATCAGCTTTTGCGCGACGATACCGGCGTGTTCGCGCTTTTCGATATGCGGCAGGGCCACGGCGAAGCGCGTCCCCTCCAGGCGCGCCAGGATGTCGGCGTCGCGCATGGTGGCGCGGAATTTGCGCGCCACTTCGATAATCAGTTCATTGGCCACGTCGTGGCCGAGCGTATCCGAGACCGACCCCACGCGCGTCACGTCGATCATCATCAGGGCGCCGTATTCGTGCGAGCGGCGCGCCTCGGTCAGGGCCTGGCCCATCAGCTGGCCGAACAGATTGCGGTTCGGCAGACCGGTCAGATTGTCGTAGTTGGCCATGCGCTGCATGCGCGCCTCGGCATCCTTGTGCACCGAGATGTCGGAGAAGATCGAGAAGGTATGGGTGATGTGCCCGCGCTCGTCGCGCACGACGCTGATCGTCACCGACTGCGGAAACAGCTCGCCGTTCTTGCGGCGGCCGACGATCTCGCCGCGCCAAGGGCCTTCGCCGCGCATGGCGGCGCGCACGCGCGCGCGGAACTCGGCGTCGTGGGCGCCCGAGCGCAGCAGGTCGGGCGTCTGGCCGATCGCATCTTCGGCCGTGTAGCCGGTGATGTCGGTGAAGGCCTGATTGATCGAGACGATGCGCTCCTGGCCGTCGGTGATCAGCACGCCCTGGTCGGATTCGTCGATGATGCGGGCGTGCAGCTGGACCTTGTCTTCGATACTGAGCTGGGCGCCGACCTCGGTCAGATGCACGAGCATGCCGACCGGTTCCTCGGCGTCGTCGTTGATCAGCGAGAGCGCCATGCGCACCCAGATCACTTCGCCGTCCTTCTTCCGGCGCCGCACTTCCATCACTGCGCTGGCTTCCTCGAGGAAGAGTTCATTGATGCCGGGGCTGTCGTCATCCTCGGCATACAGGAACAGCACGTGCTGGCCGATGGCTTCATCGGCCGTGTAGCCAAACAGGTTTTCGGCCGCGCGGTTCCAGCCGGTCAGGTAGCCGGCCATGTCGAGCACGATGACCGGCTCGGGCGAGGAGGCAAACGTGTGCGCGTGCTGGGCACGCAGCCGGTCGGGCGCCTGCGCGGCGCGCAGTTCGGCCAGGGCCGCATCGAGCTTGTCCAATGTCTGCGCCAGCGCCGCGCCCTCCTGGGAGCGCGCGGCACGGGCCAGAGCCATGCACAAGTCGAGGGTCGTGTCAGCCATGCCCGCTTCCCAAGCTCTCCTTCACCACGCCCAGCATCCAGCTGAAGGCGTCGACCACCACATCATTGAAATCCTCGCGGCTGATCTGCTGCGCCGCCAGGCCCGCGGCCAGGGCCTCGAACTGGCCGGCTTCGGCCAGTTCCACCAGTTTCAGCAGATCGCCCAGTTCACCCTCCTGGCGCAGCAGCGCACCGGCCACGGCCTCGCTGATGGCCAGCGGGGCCAGCACCTCGTCGAGCGGCATGCCAAACAGGACGCCGAGCAGTGAGAACATGCCGGCCATGAAGCCCTGTTCCTGCACGCTGCGGTCCAGGCCACGCGCCTTGGCCAGCAGCTCCAGCATGCGCGCACGCACGGCCACGCGCGCCAGCAGCATCGGCGAGCGCACGTCGCCCTGGCGCGCCGCAAACAGCATCAGATTGAGCCAGCGGCGCAGCTGCTGGCGGCCGAGGATCAGGATGGCCTGCGAAAAGCTGGTGATCTTGCGGCCGGTGCCCATGCCGAGCGAATTCACGAGGCGCAGCAGGTGATAGGACAAGGTCGGGTCCTGGCGCAGCAGGGCCTCGATTTCGTGGGTGTCGGCGTCGGCCGCCACCTTCTGCACCAGCTGCAGGGCCAGCGCGCGCGAGGCGGCCTGCGGGCCCTGGGCCTTGAGCGGCGGCGTCATGCACCAGGCGCCGCCGACCCAGGCCACCTGGGGCGGCAGGTCCTTGCTGAAGGCTTCATCGGTGACATGCACGGTGATGGTGTCGAGCGCCTTCCAGCCGGCCACGTTGAGGGCCTCGGCCAGGGCCGCGTCGGACGCGATCGGGTAAAGACAGGGGAACTGCGCGCTCAGGCTGTCGAAGGCTTCATCTTCGGCCAGCACCGTCAGGGCCTGCACCGGGCCGGGACCAGACTGGAACAGCAGGGCCGCGGGGACGCCGTTGCGGTCGGCGAGAACCTGAAAAAACACCAGCGGTGCTGCGTTCAAAGTATTCATCGTACTGGCCAAAGTTATGACATCTCTGCCTATGTTACCCCGAGACCCCTTGCGAAGGCTATACGCCGGGGAGATGGGCCAGCAGACGGGCGAAGGCGTCCGGCCCGCGCCAGCGCGCGCGCCACCAGCGCAGGGCCTGACCGTCGTCGCCGCTGCGCCAGGCCAGAAAGAAGCGTTCGTCGGCGCGGCCCTGCTCCACGTGGCGCGCCACCAGCTGGCCGCGCGCGATGGCGGCGCGCGCCGTCGGCTCGGGCAGGAAGCCAAAACCCAGGCCTGCGCACTGGGCGGCCAGCTTGGCGCGCATGTCGGGCACGGTCAGGCTGTCCTGGCCGAGCAAGAGGCCCACCGTGCGCGGCGCCAGCCGGCGCGCCGAATCGGCCACCACCACGGCGCGGTGCGCAGCCAGCACGGCGCCGGTCAGCGGCTCGGGCGCGCTCGCCAGCGGATGCTGGGGCGCCACGCAGAACACAAAGCGCAGGCTGCCCAGCTCCTCGGCCACATAGCCGCCGCCGGGCGGGCCCTCGCCGGCCGCGCCGATCAGCAGGTCGACGCGGCGTTCGAGCAGGGCCTCCCAGGTGCCGGTCAGGTTTTCGCTGGCGATGCGCAGGCGGGTGCCGCAGTTGAGTGCATAGAAGTCGGCCAGATCGGTCTCCAGCAGGGCCGGATCGACACTGCCATCGAGGCCGAGCGCGAATTCGGTCTCCCAGCCCTGGGCCACGCGGCGCACGCGGTATTCGAGCTCCTCGGCCGCCAGCAGCAGCTGGCGCCCTTCGGCCAGCAGCTCGCGCCCGGCCGCCGTCAGGCGCACCTGCGGCCCGTGGCGCGTGAACAGCTGCACGTCCAGATCCTGTTCGAGCTTGGCCACCGTGTAGGAGATGGTGGAGGGCACCCGGTGCAGCTCGGCCCCGGCCCCCGAAAACGAGCCGCGCCGGGCGATGGCATCGAGTACCTGCAGGGCGTCGAGCGAGAGTTTCAGCATATTCGATATTTTCGATGATAGCGGCCGATATTTTCCGTTTTTTTTGAAAGCGTTTCGATTCTATACTGCGAAACATAGCTTCGAAACCTTCGAAACCGTTCAAGGAGATCATCATGTTGCAAATTCGTCATAGCACTGAGCGCGGCCGCGCCGATCACGGTTGGCTCCAATCGCAGCACAGCTTTTCCTTCGCCGACTATTACGACCCCGAGCACACCGGCTTCGGCCCCCTGCTGGTGATTAACGAGGACCGCGTCGCGCCCGGCATGGGCTTCGGCACCCACGGCCACCGCGACATGGAGATCATCTCCTACGTGCTGGACGGCGCGCTCGAACACAAGGACAGCATGGGTAATGGCTCGGTGCTGCGTCCGGGCGACGTACAGCGCATGAGCGCCGGCAGCGGCGTGCGCCACAGCGAGTACAACCACTCGCGCCAGGAGCCTGTGCACTTCCTGCAGATCTGGATCGCACCGAACGAGCGCGGCATCGCCCCCGGCTACGAGGAGGCCCATTTCGCCCCGTCCGACAAGCTGGGCCGGCTGCGCCTGATCGCCTCGCCCGATGGGCGCGAGGGCTCGGTGCGCATCCACCAGGACGCCCGTCTGTTCGCCGCCCTGCCGGTGCCGGGCCAGCGCATCGAGTACACGCTGGCCAGCGCGCGCAAGGCCTATGTGCACGTGGTGCGCGGCCAGATCAGCGTGAACGGCACCGCGCTCGGCCCCGGCGACGCCGCCAAACTGAGTGAGGAAACCAGTGTGGTGCTGGACCAGGCCAGCGACGCCGAAGTGCTGCTGTTCGACCTGCCCGCCTGATGCTAGAGGGGCGACTCGGGACGGCTCGCCCCATTTCCGGTAAACTTCCGTTCTTACGCATTGAAGAAGCACAGTCCATGAGCACCGACGTCCTTGATTACGCCACCTCCTGCGCCCTGCCCACGCCGTGGGCGCAGTTCACCCTGCACGCCTTCGTGGAGCGCGGCAGCGGCAAGGAACATCTGGCCATGGTGCTGGGCGAGGTCGGCGACGGCCAGCCAGTGCTGGCGCGCTTCCACTCCGAGTGCCTGACCGGCGACGTGCTGTTCTCGCAGCGCTGCGACTGCGGCGCCCAGCTCGAAGGCGGCCTGCGCAAGATCGCCGAGGCCGGGCGCGGCATCCTGCTGTATCTGCGCCAGGAAGGGCGCGGCATCGGCCTGGTCAACAAGATCCGCGCCTACCGCCTGCAGGAAGCCGGCGCCGACACGGTCGAAGCCAATCTGCAGCTCGGCTTTCACGCCGACCAGCGCGACTACGCGCTCGTGCAGCCGATGCTGGCCCACTTCGGCATCACCCAGCTGCGCCTGATGACCAACAACCCGCGCAAGATCGCCGCCGTCGAAAAATTCGGCATCCAGGTGGTCGAGCGCGTGCCGTTGCTGGTCAACCGCAACGCCTTCAACGCGCGCTACCTCGACACCAAGGCGCTGAAACTGGGCCACCTGATGTCGGCCCAGCCCGAACCGGTCGCAGAAGACGGCCAACTCTAAGCGCGCCAAATCCGGTATGCTAGGCGCGTCAACCGACCGCCAGCCCCACTACCGGACCGCATGAAATTTGCCCCGCTTGCCGCACTGCTCCTCACCCTGAACCTGTGCGTGGGCAGCGCCCGGGCCGTCGCCGCCGAAGTGGTGGACGACAGCCTGCCGCCTCCCTCCTCGGCCGCGCAGAAGCTGTATGCGGCCGCCAAGGCCGACCTGCTGCAGATCCGCATTCTCGTGAAAAGCGGGCGCAGTCAGGCCTCGGTCGGTTCCGGCTTCCTGGTCGGGACCAGCCGCCTGGTGGTCACCAACTACCATGTCGTGTCGCAGCTGGCGATCAGCCCCGAGACCTATGTCGGCGAGTTCTCCGATACCGACGGCCGCAGCGGCCCGGTCGAACTACTGGCCGTGGACGTGCTGCACGACCTGGCCGTGGTGCGCATCACGCGCGCCGGCAGCGGCTTTTTCAATCTGCCCGAGACCAGCGCGCGTCTGGGCCAGGGCCAGTACCTGTACTCGCTCGGTAATCCGCTCGACCTGGGCTTTGCCATTTCCGAGGGCGCCTACAACGGCGTCATCAAGCGCAGTTTCTACGACCAGCTGCTGTTCACCGGTCCGATCAACGCCGGCATGAGCGGCGGGCCGAATGTGACGGCCGATGGCACCGTGGTCGGCGTCAACGTGGCCAAGCGGCGCGACGGAGAGCTGGTCAGCTTTCTGGTGCCGGCCCGCCACGCGCAGGAGCTGCTGCGCCAGGTGGAGCAGCAAAAAGCGCCGCCGGCCGACTTCAAGACCGTGATCGGCCAGCAGCTGCTGGCGCACCAGCAGAATCTGGTGAGCCGCCTGCTCGACAGCCCGTTCTCGCTCAAGGCCCTGGGGCCCTACATGGTGCCGGTGCGCGAGTCGGACCAGATCCGCTGCTGGGGCTACCCGAACGCGCGCACCGAGGGCAGCTTCAGCGACGACGGCATGGCCTGCAATATGGAGTCGGCCATCTACATCGCCGAGAACCAGCAGACCGGCCACGTCAACATCCATCACCGCTACCTGCGCGCCAAGACCCTCGACACGCTGCGCTTCGCCGCGCTGGCCTCGAGCCAGTTCCGCGAACGGAACCTGGGCGGCGGCCGCGATACCCGCCTGACGGCGCCGCGCTGCACCGAAAGCTTTGTGCGCAATGGCGCCCTGCCCGTGCGCGCCGTGCTGTGCATGCGCGCCTACCGCAAGTTCGCCGGCCTGTACGACTTCACCCTGCTGACGGCCACCGTCGACGACCCGCGCGCCAGCCTGCAAAGCCGGCTCGATGTGAACGGCGTCTCGTTCGACAATGGCATGCGCGTCACGCGCAGCTTCCTCAGCGCCCTGTCGAAAGGCGGCCAGCCATGAACGGTCCCTGGCACATCGAAGTCCTGGCGCGCAATGGCGACGTGCTGCACCGCCAGCGCGTGGACCGCCTGCCGATCCGCATCGGCCGCGCCTACGACTGCGACTTCATTCTTGACGACGCCCACACGGGCGCCCACCACGCGCTGATCGAGGCCACGCCCGAGGGCGGCCTGCAGCTGCGCGACCTGGGCAGCCAGAACGGCACCGTGCACCGCGGCCGCCGCGTGCATCAGCTGGCGCTCGACGGCGACACCGTGGTGCGCATGGGGCATACCAATCTGCGCGTGCGCGCGGCCGATTATCCGGTCGCTGCGGAGCTGGTGGACCGCACCAACCACGGCTGGGAGGGCGCCCTGCCCGGCGTCAGCGGTCTGCTGCTGGTGGCCCTGTTCATGCTGGCCACGGTCTGGCAGAACGACACCCAGTCCTTCCAGCCGCTGCGCTATCTGCAGTGGCTGGCCGGTGGCGTGCTGGCCGGTCTGCTGTGGGCCGGCGTCTGGGCCTTCGCCAATCGCCTGTTCGGACGCGGCGCGCGCTTCGGGCGCCATCTGTTCATCCTCGGCGCGGCGCTGGCCGCGACCCTCGTCTACAAATACGCTTCGAGCGTGCTGGCCTTCGCGTTTTCCTGGGACTGGATCACGCGCTTCGGCTCCCTGGCCGCGATTCTGATCGCCAGCGCCACCCTGTACTTCCACTTCACCACCATCAAGCCGCACCACCCGCGCCGCTTCGCCGGCGCCTGCGGCATTCTGTTTGGCCTGGTGGCGGGGCTCGACCTGATGTCGAACCAGCAGCGCCTCGGCACTCCGGCCGATGACCTGTACATGGCGGTGCTGCTGCCGCCCGCGCTGCGCGTGAGCCAGGAGCGCACTGTCGACAGCTTTCTGGCGGCGGCACGCAGCCAGCAGGGCGCGCTCGACGCCGAGCGCGGCAAGGCCGTCAAGGACGACGATCTGGACGAGGAATGAGCCGCCTGCCTGCGCCCTTCCCCTCGCCCCGGCGCAGCCTGCGCGTGCTGGGCGCCGCCTGGCTGCTGTTCTGGGTCATGCTGATTTCCGTGGCCCTGGAAGACTACCGGCGCCAGGGCGGCCAGGCCTACTGGCAGCCGGTGCTGTGGGAGAGTTCGTCGGCCGTGGCGCTGACCGTGCTGCTGCTGGTGCAGCGCCGCCTGACGCGCCGTTTCGATCCGCTGGTGGCCCAGCCGCTGCGCTGGTTCGCGCGCATGCTGGCCTGGCTGCCCGTGTACTGGCTGGTGTTCACGCCGGCCGCCTTCAGCCTGCGCCATGGCGTGTATGCGCTGGCCGGCGCCGAGTACCGGCATGAACCCTGGGGCGAGGTGGTGCTTTACGAGTCGCTCAAGATCTCGGTGTTCTACCTGCTGTTCATGCTGATCGCCTTCGGCATGCTGAGCTACCGCGCCTGGGCCGAAGACCAGCTGGCCGCGGCCCGCGAAAAGGCGGCGCTGCGCCAGGCCCAGCTCGCGCGCCTGACCCAGCAGATGCAGCCGCACTTTCTGTTCAACGCGCTCAATACCGTGTCCTCGCTGATGCACAGCGACGTCGACAAGGCTGACGCCGTGCTGATCCAGCTGGCCGACACCCTGCGCGCCGCGCTCGACGCCGGCGACCAGCCGACCACCACGCTCGACTACGAACTGCGCATCGCGCGCGGCTATGCGGCCGTGATGCTGGCGCGCTTTGGCGAGCGCGCCAGCATCGACTGGGACATCGAGCCGGCCGCCCTGGCCTGCCTGGTGCCGGTCATGAGCGTGCAGCCGCTGATCGAAAACATCTTCAAGCACACGGTGGAGAAACGGCGCGAGCCGACCGCCATCCAGATCCGCGCCACCCTGGCCGAGGGCGCGCTGCTGCTGCGCCTGGCCGATGACGGCGGCCGCCTCGTCCCCGGCGAACGCCCGGGCCTGGGCCTGAAGAACCTGCGCGAACGCCTGGCCATGCTGTATGGCGATCAGGCCAGCCTGCATCTGAGCGAGCTGGCCCCGGCCGGCGTGCTGACCGAACTGCGCCTGCCATGCACGTGCTGATCGTCGACGACGAGCGCCCCGCGCGCGACAAGCTGCGCCGCATGCTGGCCCAGGAAGCCGGCATCACGCTGGTGGAGGAAGCGCCGGACGCGCTGGACGCGCTGGAACGGATCGGGCGCCAGCGTCCGGACGCGCTTTTCCTCGACGTGCAGATGCCCGAGGTCTCGGGCCTGGAGCTGGCGGCCTCGCTGCCCGAGCCGGCACCGCTGATCGTGTTCGTCACCGCCTTCGACCAGTACGCGCTGGCCGCCTTCGATGCCAACGCCATCGACTACCTGCTCAAGCCGTATGACCAGGCGCGCCTGGCGCGCGCCCTGGCACGCCTGCGCGAACGCCTGCATGGCAGCGCCGCACGTCCGCCGCTGCCGGCCGTGGCCCAGCTGCTGGTGAGCGAACGGGGCGCCACCCGCGTGGTGCGCACCAGCGACATCCAATGGCTGGAGACGGCCGACAACTACGTGGTGCTGCATACGCCCGACGGCGCACCGCTGCTGCGCCAAAGCCTGGCCGGCCTGCTCGACAGCCTGGGCCCGGGCTTCGTGCGCTGCCACCGGCGCGCCGCCGTGCAGCTGGCCTGGGTCGAACGCCTGCACACCGACGACAAGGGCGATGGCGAGATCGCCCTGCGCGGCGGCGCCCGCGCGCCATTGAGCCGCCAGTTCCGCGCCGCCGTGCTGGCCCGTCTGCAGGCGGCCTGACCCCGCTTCGCCCCGGCCCGCCCCCGCTTCGCCCCACGACGCTGGCCGCACGCACGCAGCGCTTTTAGGCTGTCTCCATTCCATTCCGGAGACAACCATGAACACACAACGCCTGTATTTTCTCGACTGGGTGCGGATTTTCGCCTTCTTCCTGCTGATCGCCTACCACACCGGCATGTACTACGTGAGCTGGGACTGGCACGTGAAAAGCCCGTTCGCCTCGGACGCGCTGGAACCGCTGATGATGCTGTCCTCGCCGTGGCGACTGGGCCTGCTGTTTCTGGTGTCGGGCGTGGCCGCGCGCTGCCTGCTGCACAAGCTGTCGGCGGCGCGCTTCATGGCCAAGCGCAGTCTGCGCCTGCTGCTGCCGCTGGCGTTTGGCATGGCGGTGGTGGTGCCGCCCCAGCCCTACCTGGAGGTGGTGGAAAAAGTGGCCTATGCGGGCAGCTACGGCGACTTCCTGCGCCTGTACTTCAGCGCCTACCATGGCTTCTGCCGCGGCAGCGATTGTCTGACGCTGCCGACCTGGAACCATCTGTGGTTCGTGGCCTATCTGTGGGTGTACTGCATGCTGTTTGGCGCGCTTGGCCTGCTGGCCACTTCGCGCCTGGCCGCCTGGGGTGCGCGCCTGGCCGGCTGGCTCCAGGGCTGGCGCATGCTGGTGCTGCCCTGGGCGGCGCTGGCACTGGCGCGCATCGCCCTGGTCGGCGCCTACCCGTCCACCCACGACCTGGTGCACGACTGGTATAACCATGCCCAGTATGGGCTGCTGTTCATGCTCGGCGCGCTGCTGGCCACCGAGGCGCGCGCCTGGCAGAGCATGGCCGAGCTGCGCTGGCCCGCGCTCGGCACCGCCCTCACCTGCTGGGCCGCGCTGGTGATCTATTTTTCGATTCCGGAGGCGCTGATCAAAGATGTGCCGGACACCGTGCGCGCCATCCAGCGCGCCGTGTATGCGCTGTGCGCCTGGAGCGCCATCGTGGCGGCCTGCGGTTTCGCGCGCACCCACCTGAATGTCGACAGCCCGCGCCGGCGCTATCTGACCGAGGCCGTGTTCCCCGTGTATATCGCGCACCAGACCCTGATCGTCGTGATCGCGCACGCCCTCAAGCCGGTGCGCCTGGCGCCGTGCATCGAGGGCGTGGTCATCATGGTGCTGACCCTGGGCCTGAGCTTTGCGCTGTTCGCGCTGGTGCGCCGCATTCCGCTGCTGCGCGCCTGCTTCGGCCTGGGGGCGCCGGCTGTTTAGACCAGCAGCAGACGCACGTCGATATTGCCGCGCGTGGCGTTCGAGTAGGGGCAGACGATGTGCGCGCGTTCGAGCAGGGTTTCACCCACGGCGCGCTCCACACCCGGCATGCTGACGCGCAGTTCGACTTCGATCCCGAAGCCATTCGGAATCTGGCCGATGCCGACGGTGGCGTCGATGCTGGTATCGGCCGGCAGCGGCAGCTTGTCGCGCATGGCGACGAACTTCAGCGCGCCGATGAAGCAGGCGCTGTAGCCCGCGGCGAACAGCTGCTCCGGATTGGTGCCCGGGCCGCCGGCGCCGCCGAGTTCACGCGGGGTGCTCAGCTGCAGATCGAACTTGCCATCGCTGGCGGTGGTGCGGCCATCGCGGCCGCCGGTGCTGTGGGCGTGGGCTTGGTAGAGGACTTTTTCGATCGACATGACTTTCTCCTTGGTTGACAATATCGCACCCGCTTATATCGCGTGCGATATATTAGAAAAACTGATACAGCGTTTAATCGGCTGCGAACAAGCGCCCGCGCAGGGCATGCAGCTTGTCACGCAGGTCGGCAATCTCTTGCATCGAACACGACACCGCCTCCGCCACGCAGGCCGGTACCGCCTTGGCGCGCTGCTTGAGCGCGCGCCCGGCCGGCGTCAGACTGACGATGACCTGGCGCTCGTCTTCCGCGCTGCGCTGGCGGCTGACCAGGCCCTGCCCCTCCAGCCGCTTGAGCAGCGGGGTGAGCGTGGTGGTCTCCAAAAACAGCTGGGCGCAGATATCCGAGACGCGCTGCCCGTCCTGCTCCCACAGCACCAGCATGACCAGATACTGCGGATAGGTCAGGCCGAGCGCCCGCAAGGCCTTGCGGTAGACCTTGTTCATGCCCAGCTGCGCGGAGTACAGCGCAAAGCACAGTTGGGCATCGAGTTTCAGGAGATCGGGGTGCGATTGCATGAGACGCATATTATATCGCGCACGATACATTAGCAAGCGATACGTTTCTATCGCGGCGATAGGCGCAGCCTATGCGAGCGGCGTGGGCGGGCCTTTCAGCTCCACGGTATTGCCTTCGGGGTCGTCCAGGTACATCGACACGCCCTCGCCCTCGGCCCCATAGCGCGACTCGAGCGGACCGGCCGCCACCCCATGCGCGGCCAGGTGGGCGCGGATGGCCGCTTCATCGAAGCGCTCCACGCGCAGGCAGAAGTGATCGAGATTGCGCCCCTCGCGCCCGGGCGCGGCGCCGCCGGCGCGACCGAGCTTGCCGTCGACCGGCACCAGATCGATCAGCGACATGCCGGCGCGCAGCTGAATCAGGCCGATATCGTCCTGGCGCCGTTCAAGCCGGCAGCCCAATACCTCGCAGTAAAAGCGGATCATCGTGTCGGCATCGGACACACGCAGGACCAGGTGGTCCAGACCATGCAGTTGAATCATGCTGCGCTCTCAGAAATGACAGAGCGTGGCGCCCTCGCCCACATAGCGGGAAATGGCAATCATCGACGCCATGCTCATGCGTTTGAACTGGAAGCCGATGCGCACGCCGTCGGAGCCGACGATCATCTGCTGCACTTCGGCCAGAAGGCTGACGGCGTGGGGCTGGCCCTCGACAAACATATCAAAGCTGATCGTCCAGGGCTCATGGAAAGGCAGGGATTGCCCGACCAGCAGGCTGATGCCGGTACTGCTGACATCGAGCGTGCGGGCCGGCAGGCTCGCGCCCCCTTCCCGGTGCAGGCGCGCGTTGACCGCCAAGGGGCGCCGCGTCGCCGCCCGCTTTTCGGAATAGGCGATGTCGGTCTGGATCCCCTTGTGGGTCTCGCGCGTTCGAAATATCCGGCCGTTTGATGACATTGCTAGATTTGTAAAAATGACGACGAATCAAACGGAATTCCCTCGCAGTCATTCTACCTGCTGCTTTGCCGGATGTTAATCAGTGTTGCGTTCTACCCAAGCCGCAAAGGCAAGAATGTACTTCTGCAGGAACTCGCGCGTGGCCTCATTGGTCAGATGATCGCCATCGAACTGGTTGCCGATGTGGTTAACGTAAGCCTCGGGCTGCTGCATGAGGGGCACGTTCAAAAAAACCATGGACTGACGCAGATGGTGGTTGGCGCCAAAGCCGCCCAGCGCTCCCGGCGACACCGAGACGATGGCGCCCGGCTTGCCGCTCCAGACGCTGTGGCCGTAGGGGCGCGAGCCGACATCGATGGCGTTTTTCAGCACGGCCGGCACCGAGCGGTTGTATTCGGGCGTGCAGAACAGGAAGGCGTCGACGCTGGCCACCTTGTTGCGGAACTCCGTGTAGGCCAGCGGCGGGCTGACGTCGAGGTCCTGGTCGTACAGCGGCAAATCGCCGATCTCGACGATCTCCAGACTGAGCGAGGCCGGGGCCAGCGCGATCAGGGTTTTGGCGACCTTGCGCGTGAACGAATCCTTGCGCAGGCTGCCGACAAACACAGCGACTTTTTTCGTAGCCATGGCGGAGCTCCTTTCTGATGGGGTGGCGTGTACCACCATCATAGCCAGAAAAACTCAGACCCGCAGGCGCCGGTAGGCCTCGAGAAAGCGCGCCGCCTCCTCGGCGCCCAGCAGCTGGACCGGATCGCCGTGCCAGCTGTAGAGATAGGGTTCACCGCCGCGGTCAGTCAGGCGCGCCTGCAGCAGAAAGCAGGAGCCGAGCGGATAGCGCGCCAGATCGCACAGGGCGCGCGCGGCGTGCACGCGCATGGTGCTGGCAAAGGCCTGGCCCGGCAGCGGCGCCAGGCGCACACTGCCATCGGCGGCGCGCACCGAACGCACCGCCACTTCCCGATACAGCCAGGGCTCGCGCGCCATGCTCAGCTGGCCATGGCCGTGCGCAGCACCTTGGCCTCGCGGATCGGCACATTGATCAGGGCCGCCAGGATGGCCAGCACGATATCGGCGTAGAACATCCAGTTGTAGTCACCGTAGCGGCTGACGGCCAGGCCGCCGAGCCAGGCGCCGAAAAAGCCGCCGGTCTGGTGCGACAGCAAGGTCAGGCCGAACAGGGTCGCCAAGTAGCGCGTGCCGAACAGCTTGCCGACCAGGCCGGCCGTCGGCGGCACCGTCGCCAGCCAGGTGAAGCCGAGCGCGCAGGCCATGATGTAGAAGGTGGTGGCCGTCTTCGGCGCGATCAGGTACAGACTGATGATGATGGCGCGCGCCGCGTAGATGCCGGTCAGCAGCCATTTCATGCGGTAGCGCGCCGACAGGGCCCCGGCCGTCAGGCTGCCAGCGATATTAAACAGACCGATCAAGCCCAGGGCCGTGGCCGAGACCGAGGCCGGCAGGCCGCAGATCTGCACCTCGCCCGGCAAGTGGGTGACCAGGAAGGCAACGTGAAAGCCGCAAGTGAAAAAGCCGATGTGCAGGTACAGATAGCTGGGGTCGCGCAGGGCCTCGCGCACCTGCTGGCCGAGCGTCTTGCCCTCGACCGGCGCGGCCGGCGCACCGGCCACCGGCGCGGCTGTGCGGCGGCGCAGCGGCCAGGCCAGCGGAATCGTCGCCAGCGTGGCGATCGCCATCGTCCACATCGCCGCCACCCAGCTGACGCTGCTGATAATCGCCTGCATCAGCGGCGAGAACACAAACTGGCCGAAGGAGCCGCCGGCATTGATGAAGCCCGAGGCGAACGGCCGCCGTTCGGGCGGCAGGCGCTGGGCGGTGGCGCCGATCAGGATCGAAAAGCTGCCTGCGCCGGCGCCGGCGGCCGACAGGATCCCCATCGTCACGATCAGGCCGAGCTGCGAATGCATGTAGGGCGTCAGCGCCGTGCCGGCTGCCAGCAGCAGCGCGCCGAGGATGATCACCCTTACCGACCCGTATTTGTCGGCCACGGCGCCGAACACCGGCTGCGCCGCGCCCCAGACGAACTGACCGATGGCGGCGGCGAAGCTGATCGAGGCGATGCCCAGGCCGGTCGAGGTGTTAATCGGCGAGATGAACAGACCCGTGGTCAGGCGCGCGCCCATGGTGATCATCAGGATCGCAGCGCTGGCAAGGATCAGCAGCCAGGCGGCGCGCGGGCTCATTTCAGTCTGGGTCGGCATGGCCGGACTCCTCAAGCAAGGGACTCAGTTGGATCAGGGAAGAAGCAAGCATAGCGTGCAGGGCCGCGACCTGCTCGGCGCCGAGGGCCGCGTGGACGGCTGCCTGGGCCGCCTCCCAGGCGCGGCGCGCATGGCACACGGTCGCGCGTCCGGCTGCGGTCAGGCTGACGATGCGGGTGCGGCTATCGGCGCCCGGCACCACCTGGACCCAGCCCGCATCGAGCAAGGGTTTCAGATTGCGCGAGAGCGTCGTGCGTTCGAGCGAGAGGCGGTTGGCCAGCTCAGCCAGCGGCCCCGGCGTGCGTCCAATATTCACCAGCAGCGAATATTGGGTGACCTTCAGCCCAGCGGCGGCCAGGTGCTGGTCATACACGCGCGACACCGTGCGCGTCAGCTTACGCAAGGCATTACAGGTACAGGTGGCAGAAACAGGTGTAGATGCACGCATCCGAGCATTATAGTGTATCTACACACAAACGGGGTCAGGTCCGGCGATCGGACATCTGAGAACTTTTTCGCCGCCTCACGGTCAACGCCCGCAAGACATCCCAAACGGGGTCAGGTCCGGCAATCGGACATTTGAGAACTTTTTCGGCGCAGCGCGGTCAAGCGCCTCGCGTGACAAGCAGGCGGCAAAAAAGTGCCTTCGATGTCCGATTGCCGGACCTGACCCCGTCGGGTTTCGTCGGGTTTAGGACTTGGTTTGGCGCCAGGCGAGGTAGTCGGCGGCGGTGCTGCGCGGGTCCTCGAGCATCGGCAGATGGCCGATGCCGGGCATGATGCGGATGCTGGCGTCCCGGAATAAGGCGGCGGTCGGGCCGGCTGCCTCGGGATTGAGCACGCGGTCCTGCTCGCCCCACACCACCAGCGCTGGCGCGGGTATCGCGCGGAATTGCTCGTCCAGCAGCGGGGAGATGCGCATCTGGCGCATCAGCTCGCAGTGCAGCGTGTAGTCGCGCGCGGCGCGCAGGCCGAGCGCGCGCCGGGCAAATCCGGGCAGCCAGGGGCGCACGGTCGTGGTCGCATCGATCAGGGTGTCGAACTGCCTGGGGTCCTGCAGCAGCAGCGGCATCTCGCCCGTCGCTTCGTAGTGGTGGATCAGGGGCTGATCGTATGCCTTCAGGGTGCCGGCCGGATCGAGCAGCCAGACGCTGCGCACCAGCTCGGGGTGGGTGGCCGCATATTGCGCCGCCAGGAAGCCGCCCATGCTGTTGCCGCCCACATGCACGTGGCCGATGCCGAGCTGGGTCAGCAGCCCGTGCAGGCGGCGCACCTGGTCAGTCATCATGTATCCGGCCTCGGGCGCGCGGGCGGCCTCGCCGAATCCGGGCAGATCGGGAATGATCAGGCGGTAGTGCGGGGTCAGATAGCGGGCGATGCGGGTGAAGTTATCGCGGTCGCCGGCGAAACCGTGGATCAGCAGCAGCGGCTCGCCCTGCCCGCCCGTGCAATACGGGATGCGCAGGCCTTCGACCACGGCCGCCTCGCTGCGCAGGCCGGACAGGCGGCGCTCGAGCTGGATTCCGGCCCGGTACCAAGCCTCGGGGGCGAGCCGGCTCCACACGGCCAGCCCGGCGGCCAGCACGGCCACGGCAAGTAGGATGGACATGACTGCTCCTGAGATGTGGAACAGCCATCATCCAACGCCCGCCGGGCGCCGTCAAGCGTTGGGATTACGCAGCAACAGGGCCACGGCCTCGGCGGCGATGCCCTCCTCGCGCCCGAGGTAGCCGAGTTTTTCGTTGGTCTTGGCCTTGATATTGACCTGGGCCGGCGAGACGCCGATGTCCTCGGCGATGCGCGAGACCATCTGCGGAATATGCGGCGCCATCTTGGGCGCCTGGGCGATGATGGTGGCGTCGATATTGCCGATCAGGTAGCCGGTCGCGACGACGCGGTTGGCCGCCTCGCGCAGCAGCACGCGCGAATCGGCCCCGGCGAACATCGGGTCGGTGTCGGGAAAATGCTTGCCGATGTCGCCCAGGCCGGCCGCGCCGATGAGGGCGTCGATGATGGCGTGCAGCAGCACGTCGGCATCGGAATGGCCGAACAGGCCGGTTTTATGGGGAATGCTGACGCCGCCAATGATCAGCTTGCGCCCTTCGACCAGGGCGTGGCAGTCGTAGCCTTGGCCAATGCGCAGCGGCGGGGTCGGGTTGTAGGAAGTCAGAGCCATGGTGTCACCAATGCGTTACGGCGCGGCCAGATACATTTCGGCGATACGCAGATCTGCCGGCAGCGTCACTTTCAGATTACGGGGATGTCCTTCGACCAGGCGCGGCGCGTGGCCGAGCGCCTCGACCGCGCTGGCGTCGTCGGTGACGGCCTCGGGGTCGGTGGCGGCGGCCAGCGCCTGGCACAGCAGCTGGTAGCGGAACATTTGCGGGGTCTGGGCCAGCCACAGGCCGGCGCGCGGCACGGTCGCCGCGGCCACGCCGTCGGCGGCGCGTTTGACGGTGTCGACCACGGGCAGAGCCAGCAGGCCGCCGACCGGGTCGTCGCCGACACGTTCAATCAGGTGGGCGATCAGGCCCGGGGTCAGGCCGGGACGCGCGGCATCGTGCACGAGCACCCAGTCGGCCGGGCCGAGCGTTTCCGCCAGCACGGCCAGGCCATTGCGCACCGACTCGAGCCGGCTGGCCCCGCCACAGCGCAGCAGACTGACGGCACCGTCCGGCAAGGCGCTGGCGATATACGGGTCCTCGGGACTGACCACCACATAGGTGTGGGCAATGTAGGGGCTGGCCAGGAAGGCCTGCACGGTCCGGCGCAGCATCGGCTCGCCGAGCACGGGCAGGTATTGCTTGGGCAGCTCACTGCCCATGCGCGCACCGACGCCAGCGGCCGGAATCAGGGCGAAATAACGGGCGGCGGGGCTGCTCATGGACGGCTCTTGGTGGTCGCGCTATGGAGAATTAACTGTACCTCACCTTGGCAAACTTTGCTCAGGCGCTCATACTCGGCCGGCGAATCGATGGCGGCCTGCAGGGTCTCGACCTTGGCCAGTTCGGCCTTGATGTACGGGATCCAGCCGGTATCGATTTCGTGCGCCAGCAGGGCCTTGGCCTGCCCGGCCGGCGCGTACAGCGGCTTGCCCTCAAAACGGCGGGACAGGGCCGCGCGGACGACTGCCTCCACTTTCGGCAAATAGTCGAAATAGGTGTTGAGGTGCCGCATTTCGTGGGCAAGTATTTCTTTGTAGGCACAACTGCCCGGCGCGAACTCGCGCCCCACGTAGACAATGATTGGAACATAGAACAGCGAGACCTCGATGTGCGGGGCCACACATTCGTAGCCACTGAGGCTGTCGTAGAGGATGGGGCCGTCGACATTCACGGCCACGCGCGACTCGGCCCGCGTCAGGCCCAGCACATACGGATGGCGCGCGTCCGGCCCGTGCATCTGGCCGAGCGTGCGAAACGACTGGCTGGTGTCGATCGAATAACCGTTCTGGCGCACATTGAGCACGCTGATGGTCTTGCTGATGCTGTCTTCGCAGCGCGCCTGAAACGGCGTGCGCGCCGCCCAGGCCGGTGCCATGCAGCACGCGGCCAGCAGCAGCGCAAGCCATTTCACAGCGACCAGTTCCCGGCCGCCAGTTTGTCGAGCCAGAAAATGCCGATGACGGTCTTCACATCGGTGATCTGGCCGGCGCGCACCTGGGCCAGCAGTTCGGGCACGGTGGCGGTATAGGTTTCGAGGAATTCGCCTTCGTCGAGCCGCGGCGTGCCGGCGGTCAGCCCGCGCGCCAGAAACAGCTCGAGCCGCTCGTCCGAATAGGCGATCGCATTGTGGATTGTGCACACATGCTGCCACTGGCTGGCCGTGTAGCCGGTTTCCTCCTGCAGCTCGCGCTGGGCGCAAACGAGGTCGCTTTCGCCGGCGTCGATCTTCCCGGCCGGGAATTCGATAAAACTGCGCCGCAGCGGATAGCGGTATTGGCGCTCCATCAGCACGCGCCCGTCCTCGAACACGGGCAGCACCACCACCGCGCCCGGATGCAGGATGTACTCGCGCTGGGCCTCGCTGCCATCGGGCAGGCGGATGCGGTCCTTGGCCACTTTCAGGAAATGGCCCTCATAGGCGATCGTCCCGTCGATCCGGGATTCGGTCAGATCCATGCGAACTCCAGGTGGGTGAATCAGGCGGCGCGGCGGCGCAGATAGCGCAGCACGAAGCCGGGGAAACCGAGCACGAGGAACAGGCAGGCCGTGACCGCGTAGAACTCCCAGTTCTGGCTGAACACGGTGCCGATCTGGCCCTCGAGCAGACGGGCCAGGCCCCCGATGGCGAAGTATAGAACAGTCGCTTCGAGCAGGCGCAGAAAGAAGGGTTTGCTGCGCTTGAAAGGGATGACGCCGAGCACGACGCCATCGAGGAAAGGCAGGTTGGCGGCCACCAGGGCGCTGATGATCACCAACCAGCTTGCAGAAGATACGTCCATCAGGCCGACAGCATGCGGGCGATGGCGGCGCTACAGGCGTTGAGCAGCGGACCCGGGAACAGGCCCAGCACGAGCAGGCCGAGGCCATTGATCGACAGCACGAAGCGCATGTCGCCCGGCACGCCGATCGCGTTCTGGTCAGCCGGCTCATCGAACCAGATGCACTTCACCACGCGCAGGTAGTAGAAGGCGCCGATCAGCGAGAACAGCACGGCCAGGACGGCCAGCCACACCTGCTGGGTGTTGACGACGGCCTGCAGCACGGCCAGCTTGGACCAGAAGCCCACCAGCGGCGGGATACCGGCCAGCGAGAACATCACCACCGTCATCATCAGGGCGAACCAGGGATTGCGCTTGGACAGGCCCTTGAAGTCGGCCAGTTCGTCGGCTTCGAAACCGGCGCGTGCCAGCAGCATGATCAGGCCGAACGAGGCCAGCGTGGTCAGCACATAGGTGATCGCATAGAACATCGCCGAACCATAGGCGTCGACCGCGTTGGCATTCGAGATGCCGACCACGCCCGAAGCCAGACCGAGCAGCACGAAGCCCATCTGGGCGATCGTCGAATAGGCCAGCATGCGCTTCAGATTCGACTGGGCGATGGCGGTCAGGTTACCGATCGCCAGCGACAGCACGGCCAGCACGACCAGCATCTGCTGCCAGTGCAGGGCCAGCGGCATCAGCCCTTCGACCAGCAGACGGATGCAGATGGCAAACGCAGCCAGCTTGGGCGCACCGCCCAGCAGCAGGGTCACGGCCGTCGGCGCGCCTTGATAGACGTCGGGCACCCACATGTGGAAAGGCACGACGCCAAGTTTGAAGGCCAGACCGGCGACCAGGAACACAATGCCGAACACCAGGATGGTCGGCTTGATCGCGCCGGCGTAGGCGGCCTGGGCCACCTTCTGCAGGTCGAGCGAACCGGTGGCGCCGTACAGCATCGAGATACCGTACAGCAGCATGCCCGAGGCCAGGGCGCCGAGGATGAAGTATTTCATCGCCGCTTCGGTCGAGACGGCGTGATCGCGGCGCAGGGCCACCAGCGCATACAGCGACAGCGACATCAGTTCCAGACCGAGGTAGATCGAGAGGAAGTTATTCCCCGAGATCATGACCATCTGGCCGAGCATCGAGAACAGGGCCAGCACATAGAACTCGCCGCCCAGATTACCCGACAGCATGCCGCGGTCGGTCGCGTACTGGCGCGCATACACGAGGGTGATGCCCATGCTCAGGTAGGTGAACAGCTTGAGCAGGTTGGCCATGGCGTCGAGCACGAACATATTGTTGAACGTGTAGACGGTGCCGCCGGCCGCATAGGCCTGGTAGCTGAACACGGCCGCGCCGGCCAGAGTCAGCAGCGAGAGCACATAGGTGAGCGAACGCTTGGCATCCGACAGGAACATGTCGACCAGCAGGATCGCGCAGGCCGCGACCGTGACGAAGATTTCAGCGTAGGCCGGAATGAAGTTAATCGTATTCATCGTTATTCCGAGTGGTCTCTCTTAGTGGACAGGCAGCTTGCTCACGGAGACATGCTTGAGCAGGTCGGCCACCGAGGTCTGCATCGTGTCGGTGAACGGGGCCGGATACAGGCCCATGTACAGCACGGCCACGGCCAGCAGCACGAACATGAAGAATTCGCGCTTGTTAATGTCGCTCAGTTCGGCCACGTGCTCGTTGCCGATGGCGCCGAACACCACGCGCTTGACCATCCACAGCGAGTAGGCGGCGCCGAAGATCAGGGCGGTGGCGGCCAGGAAGCCGATCCAGAAGTCGAACTTGACGGCGCCCAGGATGACCATGAATTCGCCGACAAAGCCGGAGGTGGCCGGCAGGCCGCAGTTGGCCATCGAGAACAGCACGAAGAAGGCGGCGAACTTGGGCATGCGGTTGATCACGCCGCCGTAATCGGCGATCTGACGCGAGTGCATGCGGTCGTACAGCACGCCGATACACAGGAACATCGCGCCCGAGATGAAGCCGTGCGAGATCATCTGCACGATGGCGCCCTGCACGGCCATGTCGTTAAACACGAAGAAGCCGAGCGTCACGAAGCCCATGTGGGCGATCGACGAATAAGCGACCAGTTTCTTCATGTCGGCCTGCACCAGGGCGACCAGACCGATGTAGATGACGGCCACCAGCGAGATCGTGATGATGAAGCCCGACAGATAATGCGAAGCGTCCGGCACGATGGGCAGCGAGAAACGCAGGAAACCGTAGGCGCCCAGCTTCAGCATGATGGCGGCCAGCACCACCGAACCGCCGGTCGGCGCTTCCACGTGGGCGTCCGGCAGCCAGGTGTGCACCGGCCACATCGGCACCTTGACGGCAAAGGCCATCAGGAAGGCGAAGAAGATCGCAATCTGCTCGGGCATCGACAGCGGCAGCTTGTGCCAGGCCAGGATGTCGAAGGAGCCGTTGGCCTTGTTGTACAGGTAGATGATGGCGATCAGGGTCAGCAGCGAACCCATCAGGGTGTACAGGAAGAACTTGAAGGCCGCATACACGCGGTTCGGGCCGCCGTACACGCCGATGATGATGTACATCGGGATCAGGGTGGCTTCGAAGAACACGTAGAACAGCAGGCCGTCCATGGCCGAGAACACGCCGATCATCAGGCCGGACAGGATCAGGAAGCTGCCCATGTACTGGGCGATGCGCTCCTCGATCACCTGCCAGGCCGAGATCACCACGATCACCGTGATGAAGGCCGTCAGCGGGATGAACCACAGCGAGATACCGTCGATCCCGAGCGCGTAGAAGATGTTGAAGCGGCCGATCCAGGGCTGGGATTCGACGAACTGCATGCCGTGCGCGGCCTTGTCGAAGTTCTGGATCAGCGGCAGAGTCGGCAGCAGGCTGACCACCGCGCCCAGCAGCGACAGCAGGCGGGTGAAGCCGGGGTTTTCGTCGCGGCCCAGGGCCAGGACCAGCACGCCAAACAGGATCGGAGCCCAGATCGCAAGGCTCAGATACGGAGGAAAGTGGGAGATCATAGACTGCATCATTGTCGTTATCTTTGCGTCTGATTAAGCGTGCCAAAACGGCAGGAAATAGATCAGGAAGCCCAGGACACCGAGGATCATCACAAACGCGTAGTGATAGATGTAGCCGGTCTGCACCACCCGCACCACGCTCGCGAACCAGCCGACGAGCTTGGCGCTGCCATTGACGATCAGACCATCGATGAGGCCGCGATCGCCGACGTTCCACAGACCGCGGCCCAGCAGGCGGGCGCCGCCGGCGAACACGGTCTCGTTGAACTTATCCATGTAATACTTGTTGTCCAGCAGAGTATGGATCGGCTTGAGCGCCTTGTAGAAGGCTTCCGGCACTTTCGGGTTGACCATGTAGCAGTAGTAGGCTGCCACCACACCGGCCAGCGCCAGGAAGAACGGCACCGAGGTGAAGGCGTGGATGGCCATGGCCACCGGGCCGTGGAATTCTTCTTTCAGCTCGTGCATGGCGTGGTGGTTCTCACCGACGAAGATCACGTTCTTGAAGTAGTCGCCGAACAGCATCGGTTCGATCGTCAGGAAGCCGATGATCACCGAGGGGATGGCCAGCATCACCAGCGGGAACCAGACCACGAACGGCGACTCGTGCGGCTTCTGGCCCGGGGCCAGGCCGTGGTGGTGCTCGTCGTCATGGTGGTCGTCATGGCCATGGCCGTGGTCGTCGTGGGCCTTGCCGAAGCGCTCTTCCCCGTGGAACACCAGGAAGTACATGCGGAACGAGTAGAAGGCGGTCACGAACACGCCGGCCAGCACGGCGAAGTGGGCGAAGCCAGCGCCGGCGATGTGGGTGGCGGCGGTCGCTTCGATGATCGAATCCTTCGAGTAGAAACCCGACAGGAACGGGGTGCCGATCAGGGCCAGCGAGCCCAGCAGCGAAGTGATCCAGGTGATCGGCATGTACTTGCGCAGGCCGCCCATATTGCGGATGTCCTGGTCGTGGTGCATGCCGATGATGACCGAGCCGGCGCCGAGGAACAGCAGGGCCTTGAAGAAGGCGTGGGTCATCAGGTGGAACACGGCGATCGAGTAGGCCGAGCAGCCCAGGGCCACGGTCATGTAGCCGAGCTGGGACAGGGTCGAGTAGGCGACCACGCGCTTGATGTCGTTCTGGATGATGCCGAGGAAGCCCATGAACAGGGCCGTGATGGCGCCGATCACGATCACGAACGACAGCGCCGTGTCGGACAGCTCGAACAGGGGCGACATGCGCGCCACCATGAAGATACCGGCCGTCACCATGGTGGCGGCGTGGATCAGGGCCGAGATCGGGGTCGGGCCTTCCATCGAGTCGGGCAGCCAGACGTGCAGCGGGAACTGGGCCGATTTACCCATGGCGCCGATGAACAGGCAGATGCAGGCGGCCGTCAGCAGCGGCCAGCCGGTGGCCGGCACCACCAGGGTGGCCAGCAGCTCGCGCTTGGCGAACACTTCGTCGTAGTTCATGGAACCCGAGAAGGCCAGCAGCAGTCCAATACCCAGGATGAAGCCGAAGTCGCCGACGCGGTTGACCAGGAAGGCCTTCATATTGGCGAAAATCGCCGTCGGCCGCGTGTACCAGAAGCCGATCAGCAGATACGATACCAGGCCCACCGCTTCCCAGCCGAAGAACAGCTGCAGGAAGTTGTTGGACATCACCAGCATCAGCATCGAAAAGGTGAACAGCGAGATATACGAGAAGAAGCGGTTATAGCCTTCGTCCTCGGCCATGTAGCCGATGGTATAGATGTGCACCATCAGGGACACGAAGGTCACCACGCACATCATCATCGCCGTCAGGGCGTCGATCTTGAAGCCGACCTCGAGCTTCATGCCGGCCACGGTCATCCACTCGTACAGCGTGTGGTTGAACACGAAGCCCGGCGTGGCCATCACGTCCATCAAGGTCGATGCCGAGATCAGGAAGGCGACGAGCACACCGAGGATGGTGGCAGCGGTCGCGGTCTTACGACCGACGATGTTGCCAAGGAACTTGGTGCCAAGCAGGCCCGCCACTGCGGAGCCGGCCAGCGGCGCCAGGGGGACTGCCAAAAGGAGGTTAGGGTTAAGCCCAGCCATGATAAACCTTGTCGTTATTATCTTACCGATCCCGGTTAGCCTTGCAGGCTGTCCAGGTCTTCCACATTGATCGTGTCCAGGTTACGGAACAGGACCACCAGAATTGCCAGGCCAATGGCCGATTCGGCTGCCGCCACGGTCAGGATGAAGAACACGAAGATCTGCCCTGCCGCGTCACCGAGGTAATGCGAGAAGGCGATGAAGTTCATGTTCACGGCCAGCAGCATCAGCTCGATCGCCATCAGCAGCACGATGACGTTCTTGCGGTTCAAGAAAATACCGACCACCGAGATAGCGAACAGAATCGCCCCCAGGACCAGGTAATGCGCGAGCGAGAGGGTCATTGTGCGTTCTCCTTGGTGTCGGCGACGGGTTCGACATAGGCCTTCATCTTGACGATGCGCAGGCGGTCATTGCGCTTGACGCGCACGGCCTCGCCGAGGTCGACGTGTTTGGTGTCCTTGCGGCGGCGCAGGGTCAGGGCGACGGCGGCGATGATCGCCACCAGCAGCACCGAGCCGGCCACTTCAAACGCATACACATAGTCGCGGTAGAGCAGCAGGCCGAGCGACTTGGCCGAGCCGATATTGGCGCTGGCGGCGGCCGGCTGCTGTTCGAACGAGAGGAAGGATTTCCACAGCACGGCGGCCATTTCCAGCACGATCACCACGCCGATGGCGGTGGCCAGCGGCAGGTAATTCCAGAAGCCGGCGCGCAGCTTGTCGAGATCGATGTCGAGCATCATCACGACGAACAGGAACAGCACCATCACGGCGCCCACGTAGACGAGCACCAGCACGATCGAGAGGAACTCGGCCTTGAGCAGCATCCAGATGCCGGCCGCGTTGAAGAAGGCCAGCACCAGATACAGGGCCGCGTGCACCGGGTTGCGGGCGGTGATCACGCGCGTGGCGGCGGCGATCATGATCGCCGCGAACACGTAGAACAATACGGTTTTGAAGTCCATGTCTGTCTGCCCTTCTTAGCGGTACTTGGCGTCGGCCGCGCGGTTGGCCGCGATCTCGGCTTCGTAACGGTCGCCCACGGCCAGCAGCATCTCTTTCGTGTAGTAGAGATCGCCGCGCTTTTCGCCGTGGTATTCGAGCACGTGGGTTTCGACAATCGAGTCGACCGGGCAGGATTCTTCGCAGAAGCCGCAGAAGATGCACTTCGTCAGGTCGATGTCATAGCGCGTGGTACGGCGCGTGCCGTCCGCGCGCTGCTCCGATTCGATGGTGATGGCCATCGCCGGGCACACGGCTTCGCACAGTTTGCAGGCGATGCAGCGCTCTTCCCCGTTCGGGTAGCGGCGCAGCGCGTGCAGGCCGCGAAAACGCGGCGACTGCGGGGTTTTCTCTTCGGGGAATTCGACCGTGATCTTGCGCGCGAAGATGTAGCGCCCGGTCAGGGCCATTCCCTTGAACAGTTCGGTCAGCATCAGGCTGCCGAAGAAATCTTTAATTCGGTCCATGTCTTACTTCCAAATATTCCAGGGCGTTTGCATCCAGGTCGCGACGAAGACCAGGTAGGTCAGGGTCAGCGGGATAAACACTTTCCAGCCCAGGCGCATGATCTGGTCATAGCGGTAGCGCGGGAAGGTGGCGCGGGTCCAGATGAACAGCGACACCAGCAGGAAGGTCTTGACGAACAGCCAGAAGAAGCCGCCAAAGCCGCCGCCGAATTCGAGCACGGCCAGCGGGGCCGACCAGCCGCCGAGGAACATGATCGAACCGAGCACGCCGATCAGGATCATGTTGGCGTATTCGGCCAGGAAGAACAGCGCGTAGGACATGCCCGCGTATTCGACCATGTGGCCGCCGACGATCTCGGATTCGCCTTCCACCACGTCGAACGGGTGACGGTTACATTCGGCCAGGCCGGCCACCAGGTAGACGATGAAGACCGGCAGCAGCGGCAGCCAGTTCCACGACAGGAAATTGATGCCCTTGTCATAGAAGAAGCCATGCTGCTGGGACTGGGCGATCTCGATGAAGTTCAGCGAGCCCGACACCATCAGCACGATCACCAGCACGAAGCCCATCGCGATCTCATACGACACCATCTGGGCCGAAGCGCGCATGGCGCCGAGCAGCGAGTACTTGGAGTTGGACGACCAGCCGGCGATCACCAGGCCATACACCTCGACCGAGGCGATGGCCAGCAGCAGCAGCATGCCGGCGTTGACATTGGCGATCACCGCTTCCGGGCCGAAGGGCACGACCGACCAGCAGGCCAGGGCCGGCGCCAGGGCCAGCATCGGGCCGACGATGAACAGGGCCTTGTTGGAACGCTCGGGCAGCACGATCTCCTTGAAGATCATCTTGACGGCGTCGGCGATCGGCTGCAGCAGACCGGTCGGGCCGACGCGGTTCGGGCCCAGACGGATCTGGATCCAGCCGATGAACTTACGTTCCCACAGGGTCAGATAGGCGACGCAGCCGAGCAGCGGCAGCATGACGATCAGGATCTTGGCCAGGGCCCAGAAGAAGGGCCAGACGGCGCCGACATTGGCGCTGCCCCAGACATTGATGGATTGGATCATTTCAGGCAGCGCCATTTACGCACCCTCCCCTGCTTTTTCCACGCTGATCGGGCCAAACATGGCGCCCAGCGCAGCGGTCGAGGCGTGGGCGGCAGCCACACGCACGGTATTGGCCGCCAGGCCAGCGTCGATGGCCGCTTCCAGCACCACCGCGCCACTGCCCTGCACCACTTTGACTTTCTGGCCGGCCTGCACGCCCAGCTGGGCGGCCAGGGCGGCCGGCAGCACGGCTTTCGGCGCCTGGCCATCGGCCGTGCGCAGCAGCGGTTCGGCGCGGCGCGCGAGCGCGTCGGCGAAGTGGATCGGCACGTCGCCCAGGCGCTGCAGCGTGGCAGCGCCGGCACGGGCGGCGACCGGGGTCTGGCCGGCCGTGTTCGACAGCTTGGCCGACAGATCGCCGGCGCCGCCGAAGGCTTCCTGACGGATGTCCTCGGCCGTTTCGTACTCAAAGCCACTGAGGCCGAGCAGATTGCCGAGCACGCGCAGCACTTTCCAGGCCGGACGGGTTTCGCCGAGCGGCTTGACGGTGCCATTGAAGCTCTGGGCCTTGCCTTCGCAGTTGACGAAGGTGCCGGCGGTTTCCGCGAACGGGGCGATCGGCAGCAGCACGTCGGCATAGTCCATGCCATGCTTGAAGGCGGACATGGCCACGACCATGTCGGCGCCCTGCAGCGCGGCCAGGGCCTGCTGCGGGTTGTGGGCGTCGAGCTCGGGCTCGGCGTGCAGCAGCACATAGGCTTTCTTCGGTGCGCTGAACGGCACTTCGCTGTCGGTCGCGCCGACCAGATAGCCGCCCACGGTGTTGGCCGCTTCGGTCAGGTAGCCGAGCTTGGCGCCGGTCTGGGCGGCGATCCATTCGGCGGCCGCGTGCAGGCGGCTCCAGTCGGCATGGTGGGTCACGCTATTGCCCAGCAGGACAGCGGCGCCCTCCTCCGTGTTGAGCGAGGCGGCAATCGCCTGGGCGGCTGGCGAAGCGCTGATGCCCTCGAAACCGGCCGGTGCGGCCACGCCCTTGACGGCGGCCACGGCCACCACCACTTCGGACAGGGCGGCCAGCCAGTCGCTCGGCGCGGCGATCAGCTTGTTGTCGATGCGGATCAGCTGCTCATCGTCGGCCGCGCCCAGCAGCGACAGCTTGGCGCCGGCCTTGACGGCGGCGCGCAGGCGCACGGCCAGCAGCGGGTGATCTTTGCGCAGATTGGAGCCGATGATCAAGGCGCGCTTGAGCTTGCCCACTTCGGCGATCGGCATGCCGAGCCAGGGCGTGATGCCGGCCGGCGCGTCGGCGCTGCGCAGACGGAAGTCGACGTGGGACGAACCCAGGCCGCGCACCATCTTCTGCAGCAGATACAGTTCTTCGGCCGTGGCGTGGCCGGTCGCGTAGCCGGCGATCTTGTCGGCGCCGTGCTCGTGGCGGATATTGCGCAGGCCGTGGGCGACGTACTCGATGGCGGTCTGCCAGTCGGTCTCGATCCACTGATTGTCCTGCTTGATCATCGGCACGCTCAGACGCTCGGCCGAGTCCAGCGCTTCATACGAGAAGCGGTCCTTGTCCGAAATCCAGCATTCATTGATGTCTTCGTTCTCGAGCGGCAGCACGCGCTTGACCTTGCCGCCCTTGACCTGAACGATCAGGTTGGCGCCGAGGCCGTCGTGCGGCGAGACCGATTTGCGGCGCGACAGTTCCCAGGTACGGGCGCTGTAGCGGAAGGGCTTACTCGTGAGGGCGCCGACCGGGCACAGGTCGATCATATTGCCCGACACTTCGGAGTCGACCGTCTTGCCGACGAAGGCTGTGATTTCCGAGTGCTCGCCGCGGCCCAGCATGCCCAGTTCCATGACGCCGGCCACTTCCTGGCCGAAACGCACGCAACGCGTGCACTGGATGCAGCGGCTCATTTCCTGCATCGAGATCAGGGGACCGGCTTCCTTCGGGGCCACCACGCGCTTTTCTTCCTGATAGCGCGACTTGCTGCCGCCGTAGCCGACCGCCAGATCCTGCAGCTGGCATTCGCCGCCCTGATCGCAGATCGGGCAGTCGAGCGGGTGATTAATCAGCAGGAACTCCATCACGCTCTTCTGGGCGTGGACGGCCTTGTCCGAATGGGTCTTGACGACCATGCCGGCTGCGACCGGGGTGGCGCAGGCGGGCAGCGGTTTCGGGGCCTTCTCCACTTCCACGAGGCACATGCGGCAGTTGGCCGCAATCGACAGCTTCTTGTGGTAGCAGAAATGGGGGATATAGGTACCCAGCTTGTTGGCAGCATCCATCACCATGCTGCCCGGCGGGACCTCGACTTTTTTACCGTCTAGTTCAATTTCAACCATGAGATCGCTCTGGCTTAGAGATAAGCGGGCACGAGGCAATGCTTGTGCTCGATGTGATATGCAAATTCATCGCGGAAGTTCTTCACGAACGCGCGCACCGGCATCGCGGCGGCATCGCCGAGGGCGCAAATGGTGCGGCCCTGGATGTTGTCGGCGATCGAGTTCAGCATGTCGAGGTCTTCCGGACGGCCCTGGCCGTGTTCGATACGGTGCACCATGCGGTACAGCCAGCCCGTGCCTTCGCGGCAGGGCGTGCACTGGCCGCACGACTCTTCGTAGTAGAAGTAGGACAGGCGCTCGAGCGACTTGACCATGCAGCGCGTTTCATCCATGACGATGACGGCGCCCGAGCCCAGCATGGAGCCGGCCTTGGCGATCGAATCGTAGTCGAGATCGGTGTCCATCATGACTTCGCCGCGGATCACCGGGGCCGAGGAGCCACCGGGAATCACGGCCTTGATCTTCTTACCGTCGCGCATGCCGCCGGCCAGTTCGAGCAGGGTCGCGAACGGCGTGCCAAGCGGCACTTCGTAGTTGCCCGGACGCGCCACGTCACCCGAGATCGAGAAGATCTTGGTGCCGCCGTTGTTCGGTTTGCCGAGGGCCGCATAGGCCTCGCCGCCCATGTTCATGATGAACGGCACGGCGGCGAAGGTCTCGGTGTTGTTGATCGTGGTCGGCTTGCCGTACAGGCCGAACGAGGCCGGGAACGGCGGCTTGAAGCGCGGCTGGCCCTTCTTGCCTTCGAGCGATTCGAGCAGCGCGGTTTCTTCGCCGCAGATGTAGGCGCCGTAGCCGTGGTGGGCGTGCAGCTGGAAGCTGAACTCGCTGCCGAGGATGTTATTGCCCAGGAAGCCGGCGGCGCGCGCCTCTTCCAGCGCTTCCTCGAAACGCAGGTAGTCGGCGAAGATTTCGCCGTGGATGTAGTTGTAGCCGACCGTGATGCCCATCGCATAGGCGCCGATGGCCATGCCTTCGATCAGGGCGTGCGGGTTGTAGCGGATGATGTCGCGGTCCTTGAAGGTGCCCGGCTCGCCTTCGTCGGTATTGCAGACGAGGTATTTCTGGCCCGGGAACTGGCGCGGCATGAAGCTCCACTTGAGGCCCGTGGGGAAGCCGGCGCCGCCGCGGCCGCGCAGCGAGGAGGTCTTCAGTTCGGCGATGATCTGCTCCTGCGGAATTTTTTCCGTCAGGATGCGGCGCAGGGCCGCATAGCCGCCGCGCTGGACGTAGTCGGCCAGATGCCAGTTCTTGCCGTCGAGGCCGGCCAGGATCAGGGGTTTGATATGACGGTCGTGCAGCGAAGTCATTTCTTCAGTTCCTCCACGAGCGCGTCGAGTTTTTCATTGGTCATGAAGCTGTGCATCGTGTGGTTGTTCACCAGCAGCACCGGGGCATCGCCGCAGGCGCCCATGCATTCGCCCTCGAGCAGGGTGAACTGGCCGTCTTCGGTGGTTTCCTTGTAGTCGATGCCGAGCTTTTCTTTCAGATGGTGGGCCGCGCGCTCCCCGCCCGACAGGGCGCAGGGCAGATTGGTGCAGACCGTGATCTTGTGCTTGCCGCAGGGCTTGAGGTTGTACATGTTGTAGAAGGTGGCGACCTCCTGCACGGCGATGGCGGGCATGCCGAGGTAATCGGCGACGTCCTGCATCAGCTCGGGCGAGAGCCAGCCCTTCTCCACCTGCGCGATGCGCAGGGCCGACATACACGCCGACTGCTTCTGGTCGGGCGGATATTTAGCGACTTCCCGGTCGATCAGTTTGTAGGATGCTTCGGATAACAACATGGTGTGCCTCTGGGGTATCTGGCTTAGCGGTCGATTTCGCCGAACACGATGTCCTGCGTACCGATGATGGTGACGGCGTCCGCGATCATGTGGCCGCGCGCCATTTCGTCCAGGCTTGCCAGGTGGGCAAAGCCGGGGGCGCGGATCTTCAGACGATACGGTTTGTTTGCGCCGTCAGACACCAGGTAGATGCCGAACTCGCCTTTCGGATGCTCCACGGCGGCGTAGCACTCGCCGGCCGGCACGCGGAAACCTTCCGTGAACAGCTTGAAGTGGTGGATCAGCGCTTCCATGTTCGACTTCATGTCGACACGTTTCGGCGGCGCCACCTTGTGGTTGTCGGTCATGACCGGGCCCGGATTGGCCTTGAGCCAGGCGATACACTGCTGGATGATGCGGTTCGACTGGCGCATTTCTTCCACGCGCACCAGGTAACGGTCATACGAGTCGCCATTCACGCCGAGCGGAATGTCGAAGTCCATCTTGTCGTAGGCCGCATACGGCTGGTTTTTGCGCAGGTCCCAGGCGATGCCCGAGCCGCGCAGCATGGCGCCGGTAAAGCCCATGGCCTTGGCGTCTTCGGGCGTGACGACGCCGACGCCGACCGTCCGCTGCTTCCAGATGCGGTTGTCGGTCAGCAGGGTTTCGTACTCGTCGACGTATTTCGGGAAGCGCTTGGTGAAGTCTTCGAGGAAGTCGAGCACCGAGCCCTGGCGGTTTTCATTGAGGGCGTCGATCTGCTTCTTGTTCTTGATGATGGACGCCTTGTACTGCGGCATGGTGTCCGGCAGATCGCGGTAGACGCCGCCCGGACGGTAGTAGGCCGCGTGCATGCGCGCGCCCGACACCGCTTCGTACACGTCGAACAGGTCTTCGCGGTCGCGGAAGCAGTACAGCATCGGGCCCATGGCGCCGACGTCGAGGGCGTGACAGCCGAGCCACAGCAGGTGGTTCAGCAGACGCGTGACTTCGTCGAACATCGTGCGGATGTACTTGGCGCGCTCGGGGATCTCGATGCCCATCAGCTTCTCGATCGCCATCACATAGGCGTGCTCATTGCACATCATCGACACGTAGTCGAGCCGGTCCATGTAGGGCACCGACTGCAGGAAGGTGCGCGTTTCGGCCAGCTTTTCGGTAGCGCGGTGCAGCAGGCCGATATGCGGGTCGGCGCGCTGGATCACTTCACCGTCCAGTTCCAGCACCAGACGCAGCACACCGTGCGCGGCCGGGTGCTGCGGACCAAAGTTCAGAGTGTAATTCTTGATGTCAGCCATTTACTTGACCCCGTAGTTGTCTTCGCGGATCACGCGCGGCACGTTTTCGCGCGGTTCGATCGTCACGGGTTGATAGACCACACGGCCCTGCTCGGCGTCGTAGCGCATCTCGACATAGCCCGACACCGGGAAGTCTTTGCGGAACGGGTGGCCGATGAAGCCATAATCGGTAAGGATGCGGCGCAGGTCCGGGTGGCCCTCGAACAGAATGCCGTACAGGTCGAAGGCCTCGCGCTCGTACCAGTTGACCGAACGCCAGATGTCGACCACGGAAGCCACGATCGGCATCTCGTCGTCGGGGGCGAACACGCGCACGCGCAGACGCCAGTTATTGGCCACCGACAGCAGGTGCGAGACGGCGGCGAAACGCAGGCCGTCCCAGGCGCCATCGCCATAGGTCGCATAGTCGACGCCGCACAGGTCGATCAGCTGCTCGAATTTCAGGGCCGGATGATCGCGCAGGGTCTTCATGACCTCGAGATAATCGGCCGCCTTGACGGTCAGCGTGACTTCGCCCAGGGCCTGCACGAGCGACACGCGCTCGCCAAAGGTCTGGACGAGCGCGGCTTGCAGAGAGTCGAGTTTGGTGCTCATTGCTTGGCCCCCGATTGGCGGGCGATGGTATTGGTGCGCTTGATCTTGTTGTGCAGCTGCAGAATGCCGTACAGCAGAGCTTCAGCGGTCGGCGGGCAGCCCGGCACATAGATATCGACCGGCACGATGCGGTCGCAGCCGCGCACCACCGAGTACGAATAGTGGTAGTAGCCGCCGCCATTGGCGCAGGAACCCATCGAAATGACCCAGCGCGGCTCCGGCATCTGGTCGTAGACCTTGCGCAGGGCCGGGGCCATCTTGTTGCACAGGGTGCCGGCAACCACCATCACGTCGGACTGGCGCGGCGAGGGACGGAACAGGAAGCCGAAACGTTCCAGATCGTAGCGGGAAGCGCCGGCGTGGATCATTTCCACCGCACAGCAGGCGAGGCCGAACGTCATCGGATACATCGATCCGGTGCGGGCCCAGTTGATCAGCTTGTCAGCCGTCGTGGTGATGAAACCTTCGTTAAAAACGCCTTCAATAGACATGGCTTATTCCCAATCAAGGGCACCTTTCTTCCAGATGTACCAAAAGCCGACCACGAATTCGGCGATGAAGATCATCATCGTCACGTAGGCAGGCCAGCCGAGTTCGCGGAACGATACGCCCCACGGAAAGAAAAATGCCGTTTCCAGGTCGAACAAAATAAACAGGATGGCAATCAGGTAGTACCGCACGTCGAACTTCATGCGTGCGTCTTCAAAGGCCTCGAAACCGCACTCGTAGGCGGAATTCTTTTGCGCGTCAGGACGGTGCGGGCCGAGCAGGAAACCGATGACTTGGGGTGCGACGCCGACGCCAAGGCCGACGAGGATGAAGAGTAAGACCGGGAAATAGTTTTCGAGGTTCACGGTGTTGATAGCTTTCGTAGAACGGTCGGTGTAAAAACCGCACGGTCCTGGCTCAGCGTACCAACCAGGACCACACGGCTGATCCTCGTAAAAAAGCCAGCTTCAGGCTCTGCCCTTGCTGGCCTTTAGTTTTCTGCTGGTGCCGACGGCGAGACTCGAACTCGCACAGCTTGCGCCACTACCCCCTCAAGATAGCGTGTCTACCAATTTCACCACGTCGGCTAAGAGATCGCTATTTTAACCTGCCCTGCGCATCTGCACAATGCAGAAATTGCGCCGGAACAAGAAAAACGTAAAAAATCCCAACAAAAATGTGACTCAGCGCAGAACGGGAAACAGAACTGCTCAAGCTTTCAGCAAACTTACTTCGGAATCTCGGTCGTCGAGGCGGCCGGGGCCGAAGCAGCCGGCGCACCCGCCGGCGCGGCCGGTGCGGCCGGGGCCGTTTTGACGGCTTTTTCCATCACGCCCACGTCTTCCTTGGCGATGCGGTTGCTGCCGATCCAGGACAGGGCCAGGGTGGCGCTGAAGAAGATCACGGCCGAGACGGCGGTGGCCTTGGACATGAAGTTGGACGAGCCGCTGGCGCCGAACAGGGAGCCGGAAGCGCCCGAGCCGAAGGCCGCGCCCATGTCGGCGCCCTTGCCGTGCTGGAGCAGCACGAGGCCGATGATGGCCACGGCGGAAACGACTTGCAGAAGAACGATCAGGTTGAACAACGTGTTCATCAATTTTCCAATCTAAAGGTGAAATCAGGCAGCGTGAATGATAGCGAGGAAATCGGCGGCTTTCAGCGCAGCCCCGCCAATCAGGCCACCGTCGATGTCGGCTTGCGCCATCAGTTCGGCGGCATTGTCCGGCTTCATGCTGCCGCCGTAGAGGATACGGATGGCAGCGCCGGCCTCGGCTTGTTTATCCTGCAACTGGGCGCGCAGCTGAGCGTGCACTTCCTGGGCCATGGCCGGGGTGGCGGTCTTGCCGGTGCCGATCGCCCACACGGGCTCATAGGCGACGACGATGCGCGCCAGGCTGGCGGCGTCGAGCACGGCCAGCACGGCGGCCAGCTGCTCGCCGACCACGGCGGCCGTGCGGCCGGCCTCGCGCTCGGCCAGGGTCTCGCCGACGCAGACGATCGGGGTCAGGCCGGCGCCGAGGGCGGCCAGCACTTTCTGGGCCACCAGGGCATTCGATTCGCCATGGTAGGCGCGCCGCTCCGAGTGGCCGACGATGACGAAACGGCAACCCAGATCGGCCAGCATGGCGGCCGCCACTTCGCCCGTGTAGGCGCCGGCCGCATGGGCCGACACGTCCTGGGCGCCCCAGGCCAGGGCGGACCCGGCCAGGGCCTGTTCGCACTGGGCCAGATACGGTGCCGGCGCGCACACGGCGGCCTCGGCCCGGGCCGTGCCCAGACCGGCGACGATGCCGGCCAGCAGGCTGGCATTGGCGGCGCGGCTGCCATTCATTTTCCAGTTACCGACGACGAGTTTGCGACGCATAGGAGTCTCAGGATCAAATAACCCGCTATTGTACCCCCCGATCTCGGGCCGGGTCAAAAATTCGGGCGGAACCTGGGGCCGCCGGCGTGGTCGAACTGGCATGCGACGCCCTGCCCTGCTTCTGCACTGGCGCCTGGCCTGCCAGCGCCCCCTGCTCCGCCTGCATTACGCCGTGGTCGAGGGGCGCGCGCGCCTGGCCGGTCTGGCCCAGATGCTGGCCCTGCGCAATTGGGCCAGCCTGCCCGACGAGTGGTTTCTGGTGGCTGAATTCGCGCGCCGCTATCCGACCGAGGCGATCCGCGCCTTCGCCCTGCTGGAAGCGCGCGAGCGCCTGCGCCGCCGCCTGGCCCAGCGCGGCCAATGGATCGCGGCCGCGCTCGCCCTGCTGTACGGGGTCGAGGCCGTGCTGCTGGCGCGCCTCGGCCACACCCTGCTGGCCGGCCTGTTCGCCCTGTTCAGCCTGGCGGGCTTCGTGTACGTGCTGGCCCTGTCGCGCGCCACCCGGCGCCTGCGCGACCCCAGCACCCAGCGCCGCGTCAGGCCACCGTAAGGATGATCTTGCCGATGTGGGTGCTGCTTTCCATCAGCGCGTGGGCGGCGGCCGCCTGCTCGAGCGGGAAGGTCGCGTGGATGACCGGCTGGACGGCGCCGCTGGCCAGCAGCGGCCAGGCATGCTGGCGCAGCTCGGCCGCAATCGCGGCCTTGAAGGCGACCGGGCGCGGGCGCAGGGTCGAGCCGGTGATGGTCAGGCGGCGGCGCAGGATCTGGCCGGCGTCGATCTGGGCCTTGGCCCCGCCCAGCAGGGCGATCACGACGATGCGTCCGTCATCGGCCAGGCAGCTGATTTCGCGCGCCAGGTAGTCGCCGGCCACCATGTCGAGCACAACATCGACGCCCTTGCCGCCGGTGGCGGCCTTGACGACGGCGGCAAAGTCCTCGGTCTTGTAGTTGATCGCCTTCTCGGCGCCCATGGCTTCGCAGGCGCGGCATTTCTCGTCGCTGCCGGCGGTGGCGAACACGCGGTGGCCGCGCGCGCGCGCCAGCTGAATCGCCGTCACGCCGATGCCCGAGGAGCCGCCTTGCACGAGCAGGGTCTCGCCCGCGGCCAGGCCGGCGCGCCCGAACACATTGCTCCAGACCGTGAAGTAGGTTTCAGGCAGGCTGGCCGCCTCGACCGGCGTCAGGCCGGCCGGAATCGGCAGGCACTGGCCGATCGGCGCCACGCAGTACTCGGCATAGCCGCCGCCCTGCACCAGAGCGCACACGAGTTCGCCTTGACGGAAGGGGCTGGCGGCAAGGTCGCCGCCGACGATTTCACCGGCCACTTCCAGGCCGGGCAGATCGGACGCGCCCGGCGGCGGCGCGTAGTGGCCGAGACGCTGCAGCACGTCGGGGCGGTTGACGCCCGCGGCCAGCACGCGGATCAGCACTTCGCCGGGCCCGGCTTCCGGGCGCGGACGTTCACACACTTGCAGCACCTCGGGGGCGCCGGCTTGGGTAATCTGGATGGCGCGCATCATGTCCTCGCTATTGAATGCGAGGATTGTAAGCGAGCCGGCGCTCAGGCGCCGCCGCTGCGCGAATGCGTGGGCAGGGGCGTGCCGATCTTCCAGCCGGCGCTCAGCGACTGCGCCTCCTCGATCTGCTCCTGGCGCATGCGTTTGGCCAGGCTGGCGCGCTGCTCGACGGCATTGGCATTGCCCGAGGCGGCCGCCAGATTCCACAGCATATAGGCCAGCACCGGGTCTTCCGGCATGCCGGCCACGTGGTGGCGGTACATCAGGCCAAGCGCATACTGGGCCTCGGCATGGCCCTGCTCGGCCGCCTTGCGGAACCAGGTCACGGCCTGCTTGTGATCCTGCGGCACGGCATTGCCCGTGTAATACATGGCGCCGACCACATACTGGGCGTCTGCCTTGCCCTGCTCGGCCGCCTTGCGGTGCCAGAACAGAGCCTGCTTGTAGTCGCGCGTGACGCCGCGCCCCATGTAATACATCAGGCCCAGCAAATGCTGGGCGTCCGCCATCCCGGCCTTGGCCAGGGGCGTGATTTCCTTCAGCGCGAGCGCATAATTTTTGGCGTTGTAGGCATTCGCCCCCTCGACGAAGCCGGCGTGCGCGGGCGCACACAGGCTGATCAGGAGACTGGCTGCCAGCAGCAGTCGTTTCATGTCACGCGTCATTTCCAGCTAACTTTGCCCAGCCCATCCACACTGACGTGCTTGTTCTGCGGCTTGCCATAGACGGTGACCGAACCCAGGCCGCTCAGGTTCAGGTTGGCGTTCTGGCGGGCATGGACGCTTGCATTGCCGAGCCCGCTCAGGTCGAGGTTCACAGTATCTGCATAAAAGCTCTTGGCGTCCAGTCCGCCGAGACCGCCGAGGCTGGCTTTGAGCTGCTTGGTCTGGCCGCTCAGCGTCACATAACCGGCGCCCTGCAGGTCGAGATTGACGGCATCGCTATTGAGGCCCGAGATATTCAGGCTGCCCAGGCCGCCCAGGCTGGCATTGACGGTCTTGTAGTTGCACTGGACCTTGAGCGAGCCGGCGCCCTCGAGCGCGAGTTCGATGTCCTCGCCTGAGAAGCCCGTCACTTCGGTCGCCCCCAGGCTTTCGGTGCGCAGCTCGCGCAGGCGCGGCAGGGTCAGTTCGATGCGCAGCGGGTTGAGCTTGCCGAACTTGAAGTTCGTGTGCGACTCCATGTCGATATTCAGGGTATCGCCGTGCTGAGTGGTCGTGGTTTTTTCGACGTACTTGCGCTCACCCGAAATCACGAGCGAGGGCGTGTCGCCCTGGCGCAGCTTCAGATCGACCGGCCCGTCGAGCTTGACGCGCACGACGCGCGCATCGATCGGACGGGTTTCGGTCAGATGCTCGTCGCGTGCCTGGACGCTGCCGGCCGCTGCGCACAGCGCAATGGCCACGACCCCGGTTTGCCATGCCTTCCACATGCTGGACTCCTGAAGCTGATTTTGTTGTGGGCGCTACCTTAGCACTTAATTGCCGAGTTGTACCTTTTCGGCGGCGCTCAGACGCTTGGCCTTGACGACCACCACCGGCATCGCGGCGTCGGTCTCGACGGCGCGCACGACGCTGTGTTTGTGCAGGACCGGCACGCTGGCGCCAGCAAAACCGGTGAAGCTGACCAGGAAGACGGCGGCGAGGAAGATGGCTTCCATGTGTTTGGCGACGTTCATGATGTTCTCCTTCGTGTGTGTGTGAACCATGAGCACACTGTAACGAAGGCCCGCCTACCGCTCCATCGGTATGCGATGAACTGCAAAAACGGCAGACTGAATGTGCGGAATCGCGGTCCCAGCGCCTTAGCGCGCGGTGGCCAGCGCGCGCTCGGCCAGGGCGTCGAGTTCGCCAGTGACCGTGGTCAGGGCATTGGTGGCGGCCGCCACATCGGCCCCGCGCAGACCGGCGCGCGCGACCACCATCTGGGCGTCGAGCGCGGCCAGGCGCACACGGCGCGAGACCTGCTTCATCTCGGCCATCGTGCTGACCAGGGTCTTGCGCTCGGCCAGGGCGGCGCGCTTGGCCTGCTCTTCATAGACCAGGGTCAGGGTGCCGAGCAGGCTGAGGATGGGCGTGCCCTGCTCGACCAGCTCGGCCAGCAGGGCCGGCGCCGCCAGGCCATTGCCGGCGATCGCGCCCAGGGCCTCGTCGGCCAGGCGCATGAAGGCGCGGATGTGGGCGTCGCCCTGAATATCGCCGAAATAGGCCTGGCGCAGCGCCTCGCAGAACACGCCGGGCAGGCTGCCCTTCTCGCCCATCAGGCGTGCATGGGCGTCCTGGAACTGGGCCAGGGTCTCGCGCGCCGTGTCGACCGCGCCCTCATGCCCGAGCGAGGCCAGCACTGCGTACAGGACCAGGCGCTGCGACATGAAACGGCGTTTGCCGGCCAGATTGATCAGGGCGGCGAACACATCGCCAGAGAGCTCGGTTGCGGGCGTGGCCAGCTGCGGCATGGTCGTCCCTTTCATCGTCAGCGTATTCATGCCCGAGGACTTTGCAATTCTCGTGCCAGGCAAAAGTGGCCGCGCCGGCACCGTCGCTGTGCAAGATGCACACAAAATGGGCAGACGGGCATGCTAAGATCGGCCGGCCCACCCTTTCGGAGCCCCACCATGCTGCGTTGCCTCGCCCTGTTCTGCCTGCTGGCCGGCGCCAGCGTCCACGCCGAACCGCTGCCGCCCCTGCAGCCGCTGCCGCCCGGCACGCGCGCCAAGGCCTTCGATATCGAAGCCGACTGGCTGGCCATCAGCCCCGGCACGCTCTGGCTGGCCGGCTATGAGCCGGGCGAAATCCTCGCCCTCGATCCCGACACCCTGGCCGTGCGCAGCCGCGCCAGCACCGGCGGCACCTCCTGCCAGAGCCTGACTGTGGCCCTGGGCCGGATCTGGGCCGCCAACTGCAGCCAGGGCGAGCTGGTCGGCGTCGGCCTGGCCAGCGGCCAGGTCGAGCGCCGCATTCCCCTGCCCTTCCATCCGAAGCGCGAAGGCGCCATCGCCGAGGCCGGCGGCCTGCTGTGGGCCGTGGTCGGCCAGGACGAGAACCATCTGGTGGCCGTCGCGCCCGAGACCGGCGCCATCGTGCACCGCCTGGCCCTGCCGGCCGAATCGAATGTGGTGGTGGCCGGTTTCGGCGCCTTGTGGATTTCGAGCACCCGCCTGGGTCTGGTCACCCGTGTCGACCCGGCCACGGCGCGCGTGGTCGCCAGCATCCCGGTCGGCCCCACGCCCAAATACATGGCCGTCGGCGAAGGCATGCTGTGGATCACGAATATCGGCGACACCGACGTCTGGCAGGTCGATCCCGCCAGCAACCGGCTGGTGCGCCAGATCCCGATCGGCCTCGCGCCCGAGGCCAAGTCCGACGGCGGCGACCTGACCACCTATGGCGGGGCCGTCTGGAAGGCCGTCAAGCAGCGCCCGATCACGCGCATCGACGCCGCCAGCGGCCGCGTCACCCTGCGCATCGAAAACGGCCAGGAACAGGCCGCCATCCGGATCGGCCACGGCGCCCTGTACGTGACCGACTGGAAGCAGAAAATCCTCTACCGCATACCGCTGGCGGCGCTGCAGCCGTAGCGAGGGTGCCGCCGCCACATCGACGGCGGCTTCATTGGGTGCCCTCCCTTTTATTGTGCTCAAGCCGTCTTCCAGACCCGCCATTTAGCATCACCTTCGAGCTCATAAACCGGAGGTGATCATGCCACCCTACGCACGACCTCTTTGCATTGCAATTTGCCTGTTCGCCCTCTACTGCTTTGCCCATGAGAGCGTCAATCAATTGCATAGGGCCATCAATCGAGCTGCAATTTCTCCGGACAGCAAACAACTTGCTTTTTCTGAGTGCACCCAGCAATCCCCAAAGCAATGCAAGGTTTTTCTTTTCGATCGAGCCAGTGCGTCGGCGAGGCAGCTCGACTTATTGGCAGGCTACAACTACACCGAACCAACCTTCTCGCCGGACGGAAAGAAGTTGGTGATGGTCCGAAGTCAACTCGTCGCTGCTCAAGATTGGCGGACCACAAAAGATGTCCTCCAGAATACGGCGCTCGTTTTGCTGGATCTACGGACGCACGATGAAACGGTACTGCCGATTTCTCATGGCCATAAATTCTCGCCAGTATTTTCTCCAGACGGCAAACAACTGGCCTATTTCAGAAGCGAGGTCTCACTCGGATTTAGATTCATCCACTACGGGGATGCCGACGTCTTTATCTACGATCTCGAGCAACAAAAGGAATTTCCTTTTTCGGCGCCATTTCATTTTCAGCAGGCGTATTCGATCGTATTCGAAGCACCTGACGTGCTACTTATCAACGCAACATCTCCACTAAGCGACCACTCTGAAACGCGCTCGTTTCAAGAATACGACGAGTCTAAGATAGATATTTATCGGATTAAGCGCGGAGGAAAATTCTCCGCCTCGCCTGCAAGCGGGTTCAGACCGGGCTCAAGCAACATTCGACTCGACCAGAAAGGAGGAATGTACTTTCTAGTCCGGCGAGTCAGTGAAGATCGGATCGTCCGCAGAGACCAAGACGGTCAGGAACAGAGCTGGGTTGTCAGCCAGTTTCTTCGCTCGACTGCAGTCGCGCCAGATGGGAAATCACTCATCGCGATATTTGCCGACGGAAATGATCCTCAGGACAACAGCAAACACTTCGTCAAAGAGTTGAATCTGACGACTGGAACTTGGCGAGACCTCGGCCTGGAAAGGTCCTCCCGAACACCTCAACCCGGTCTCACATCTGGGAGGGCAACAATGACAACGCCGAATTCAGTGACTCGTCAGTGACACCCGTCGTCAATGGCGTATTCGCTCAAGATGGCGTGTTGGCAATTCGAGAACGCTCTATTGCCGGGCTCCCCTTTGAAATCTCGTTTGCAGGGGATGGCAATTGTGAGCGCAAGGTCGCAGTGTCCGACGGAGCGGAGATTGCGCCATTGAACACGGATCAGGAATGGCTCTGCCAATGACTCGGATTCGAATCCCCGCGCTCAACACTCTTTGCTTAAACCAGCGTGAACGCCTAAATTGGGCAGTCAAAAAAAAAAAACCGCTGCATCATTACGATGGCAGCGGTTTTTTGCAGCGCCAAGCGCGCGGGCCTTATTCGGCGGCGGCAGCGCCTTCTTCGGCGGCGACGGCCTTCATCGACAGCTTCAGGCGGCCACGTTCGTCGGCTTCGAGCACTTTCACGCGCACGGCCTGGCCTTCTTTCAGGTAGTCGGCCACGGCGTTCACGCGCTCATTGGCGATCTGCGAGATGTGCAGCAGACCGTCTTTGCCCGGGATCACCTGGACGATGGCGCCGAAGTCCAGCAGCTTGAGCACGGTACCGTCATAGACTTTGCCGATTTCGACCGAGGCGGTCAGCTCTTCGATGCGGCGCTTGGCTTCCTGGCCAGCGGCAGCATCGACCGAGGCGATCGTGACCACGCCGTCGTCGGTGATGTCGATCTGGGTGCCGGTCTCTTCGGTCAGAGCACGGATCACGGCGCCACCCTTGCCGATCACGTCGCGGATCTTCTCCGGATTGATCTTGATGGTGATCAGGCGCGGGGCGAAGCTCGACAGTTCGGTCTTGAAGTGCGGCATGGCCTTCTGCATCTCGCCCAGGATGTGGGCGCGGCCTTCCTTGGCCTGGGCCAGGGCGACCTGCATGATTTCCTTGGTGATGCCCTGGATCTTGATGTCCATCTGCAGCGCGGTCACACCCTTGGTGGTACCGGCCACTTTGAAGTCCATGTCGCCCAGGTGGTCTTCGTCACCCAGAATATCGGTCAGCACGGCGAAACGGTTGCCTTCCTTGATCAGACCCATGGCGATGCCGGCCACGTGGGCTTTCAGGGGCACGCCGGCGTCCATCAGGGCCAGGCAGCCGCCGCAGACCGAGGCCATCGACGAGGAGCCGTTCGACTCGGTGATTTCCGACACCAGACGCATCGAGTACGAGAACTCTTCCTGCGAGGGCAGCACGGCCACCAGGGCGCGCTTGGCCAGACGGCCGTGGCCGATCTCGCGGCGCTTGGGCGAACCCACGCGGCCGGTTTCGCCGGTGGCGAAGGGCGGCATGTTGTAGTGCAGCATGAAGTCGTCGGTGTACTCACCCATCAGGGCGTCGATCTTCTGGCTGTCGCGGGCGGTGCCGAGGGTGGCCACGACCAGGGCCTGGGTTTCACCACGGGTGAACAGGGCCGAACCGTGGGTACGCGGCAGCACCGAGTTGCGGATCGTGATCGGACGCACGGTCTTGGTGTCGCGGCCGTCGATACGCGGCTCGCCTTCGAGGATCTGCGAGCGGACGATCTTGGCTTCGAGGTCGAACAGGATCGAGCCGACTTCGGCGCTATCCGGGGCATCGGTGCCGGCGGCAGCGGCTTCGGCGGCCAGGCCAGCGAGCACCTCAGCCGACACGGTGCGCAGCTTGTCGGTGCGCGCCTGCTTGTCCTTGGTCTGGTACGCATCGCGCAGCTTGGCTTCGGCCAGGCGGGTCACGGCGCCGATCAGGGCTTCATTCTTGGCCGGGGCGGTCCACTGGACTTCCGGCTTGCCGCCTTCGCGCACCAGTTCATGGATGGCGTCGATCACGGCCTTCATCTGTTCGTGGCCATACACCACGGCGCCGAGCATCACGTCTTCCGGCAGCTCTTTGGCTTCCGATTCGACCATCAGCACGGCCGTTTCGGTACCGGCGACGACCAGATCCATTTGCGAGGTCTTCAGCTGGGTCGTGGTCGGGTTCAGGATGTACTGGCCATTGGCGTAGCCGACGCGGGCGGCGCCGATCGGGCCATTGAAGGGGATGCCGGCCACGCACAGGGCGGCCGAGGTGCCGATCATCGAGACGATGTCGGGGTCGATTTCCGGGTTCACCGACAGCACGTGGATGATGACCTGGACTTCATTCAGGTAGCCTTCCGGGAACAGCGGGCGGATCGGACGGTCGATCAGGCGCGAGGTCAGGGTCTCCTTCTCCGACGGACGGCCTTCACGCTTGAAGAAGCCACCCGGGATCTTACCGGCGGCATAGGTCTTTTCGACATAGTCAACCGTCAGCGGGAAGAAATCCTGGCCCGGCTTGGCATCCTTCTTGGCCACCACAGTCGCGAGAACGACGGTGTCGTCCATCGAGGCCAGCACGGCGCCGGAAGCCTGGCGGGCGATTTCGCCGGTCTCCAGGGTGACGGTGTGATCGCCATACTGGAAGGTTTTCGTTACTTTGTTAAACATGGGTTAATCCCTTTCTATTTGCCGACAGATTTTCAGGGGCTGTCGTTCACCTCACCACGGGCGGCGATTACTCCGCCCCACAAAAACAAAATGCCTGCGGCAGTCAGGCTGACGCAGGCATCTTGTTTATTCTGCTTTGCGCAAAGATTACTTACGCAGGCCGAGTTTAGCGATCAGGTCGCGGTAGCGGTTGGCATCCGTACGCTTCAGGTAAGCCAGCAGGCTCTTACGACGGTTCACCATCATGATCAGGCCGCGGCGGCTGTGGTGATCTTTCTGGTGGGCCTTGAAGTGGGTGTTGAGCTCGTTGATACGGGCGGTCAGCAGGGCCACTTGGACTTCGGGGGAGCCGGTGTCCTTAGCGCCACGGGCGTTGTCGGCGATAATTGCCGACTTGTTGATTTGTTCGACGGTCATGATGTGCCTTTCACATGCGGTACAAAGAGTCGCGACCCTGCGTACCGTGAACTTCGTTAATAAAAATGCCAGCCCAAGCGGGCCAGACGCGAGATTGTATCCCAATTCGCCCCAAAAAGCGAATCCCGCCCGCCAAATCTTGCAATAAAGAAAAATGGGGTCAGACCCCATTTTTCCGGGCGTTCAGGTTTCGCGCTGGAAGCGCACGGCGTAGCCGGCCAGCAGCACGTCCTCGCCCACGCGCTTGAGCGCGAAATGCTCGGCCACATTGCCATTGGCGAACTCGGTCGTGCATTCGACCGTCAAATAGTCGAAGCCGTCGGCGCGGAAGGCGTCGACCTTGTCGACCGTCGCCTTCAAGCTCAGGCCGTAGCGGCGGCGCACATCGGCCAGGTAGCTGATGAAGACCGGGCGCGCCGTCTTGGCGCGCAATTCCTTGCTGGCCGCCTCGTAGATCTCGGCGAAACGCTCGTCATTGAGCATCGCGTGAAAGCGCGCCACCGCCTCCTCGGCCAGCTTGTTGCGGGCCGGGACGCAGGCGCTCAGGGCCAGCGCCGCCAGCAGTACGGCACGGCGCCGCATCTCAGCCCTGCGGATTGAGGCGCTCGACCTTCGAGTGCAGCTTGTTCAGCCCCGCCAGATAGGCCTTGGCCGAGGCCACGATGATGTCCGGATCGGAACCGACGCCGTTGACGATCCGGCCATTCTTCGACAGGCGCATCGTCACCTCGCCCTGCGACTGGGTGCCATTGCTGATCGCGTTGATCGAGAACAGCACCAGCTCGGCACCGGTCTGGGCCTGGCTTTCGATCGCATTCACCGTGGCGTCGACCGGACCGTCGCCCTGCCCTTCGGCCACGACTTCCTTGCCGTCCATCGCGAACACGACGCGCGCACTGGGCGTCTCGCCGGTCTCGGAACGCTGGGCCAGCGACACGAAACGGTAGGTCTCGCTGTCCTGGGCCTGCTCCTCGTCGGCGACCAGGGCCATGATGTCTTCATCGAAGATCTCGGCCTTGCGGTCGGCCAGCTCCTTGAAGCGGGCAAACGCGGCATTGACCTCCTGCTCGCTGTCGAGCTCGATGCCGAGCTCTTGCAGACGCTGTTTGAAGGCATTGCGGCCGGACAGCTTGCCGAGCACGATCTTGTTGGCGGTCCAGCCCACATCTTCGGCGCGCATGATTTCATAGGTCTCGCGCGCCTTCAGGATGCCGTCCTGGTGGATGCCGGAGGCGTGCGCGAAAGCATTCGCGCCGACCACGGCCTTGTTCGGCTGCACGGCGAAACCGGTGATCTGCGACACCATCTTGGAAGCCGGCACGATCTGGGTCGTGTCGATGCCCAGGTCCAGCTTGAAATAGTCCGAGCGCGTGCGCACGGCCATCACCACTTCTTCGAGCGCGGTATTGCCGGCGCGCTCGCCCAGGCCATTGATCGTGCACTCGATCTGGCGCGCGCCGCCGATCATCACGCCGGCCAGCGAGTTGGCCACGGCCAGGCCGAGGTCGTTGTGGCAGTGCACCGACCAGATCGCCTTGTCGGAATTCGGAATGCGCGTGCGCAGGCGCTTGATGGTTTCGCCGAAAATCTCGGGCACCGCATAGCCGACCGTGTCGGGGAAGTTGATCGTGGTGGCGCCCTCGGCGATCACGCCTTCGAGCACGCGGCACAGGAAGTCTTCTTCCGAGCGCGAGCCGTCTTCGGGCGAGAACTCGATGTCGTCGGTGAACTGGCGCGCGAAGCGCACGGCCAGCTTGGCCTGCTCGAGCACCTGCTCGGGCTCCATGCGCAGCTTCATCTTCATGTGCAGCGGGCTGGTGGCGATGAAGGTGTGGATGCGGCGGCGCGGGGCCGGCGCCAGCGCCTCGGCGGCGCGCGCAATGTCGCGGTCATTCGCGCGCGACAGCGAGCAGATGGTCGACTCTTTCACGTGCGAGGCGATCGCGCGGATGGCCTCGAAGTCGCCGGGCGAAGCGGCCGCGAAGCCGGCCTCGATCACGTCCACCCGCATGCGCTCGAGCTGACGCGCGATCCGGAGCTTCTCGTCCTTTGTCATCGACGCGCCGGGCGACTGTTCGCCATCGCGCAGGGTGGTGTCAAAAATGATCAGGCGATTCGAGAGGCTCATAAGAATTCCAAAATATAAGTAGGGTTAATGCTCGTGCGGCGCGTCGCCCGCCTCCGGCTTGCTCTGCACGAGCTTGACCGGGGTGCCCTTGGCCAGGCGCCACAGATAGGTCACGTAGCCGGACAGACCGTAGACGGCGATGATGGGAAACAGCGAACCTTGGGGATCGATGGCCAGCAGCGCAAAGGCCAGCGCGATCAGGAAAATGGCAATGAAGGGCACCGACTTGTGAAAGTTCAGTTCCTTGAAACTGTAGAAGGGAATATTGCTGACCATCGACAGGCCGGCGAACACGGCAATGCCCCAGGCCACCCACGGGTACTGCACGCCCGAGACGCCACGGTCGACCATCATCAGGATGAAGCCGGCCACCAGCGAGGCCGCGGCCGGGCTTGGCAGGCCCTGGAAGAAGCGCTTGTCGACCACGCCGATATTCGTGTTGAAGCGGGCCAGGCGCAGGGCCGCGCCGGCGCAGTAGACGAAGGCGGCGATCCAGCCGAGTTTGCCCAGGCCGCGCAGCGACCACTCGTACACAACCAGGGCCGGGGCGGCGCCGAAGGACACCATGTCGGACAGGCTGTCGTACTGGGCGCCGAATTCGGACTGGGTATTGGTCAGGCGCGCCACCCGGCCGTCGAGGCCGTCCAGGATCATGGCGATGAAGATGGCCCAGGTTGCGTGCTCGTACTTCTGGTTCATGGCCATGACGATGGCGTAGAAGCCGCAGAACAGCGCGGCCGTCGTGAAGGCGTTCGGCAGCAGGTAGACGCCGCGCGCGCGCGGCTTGCCGGGTTCGCCCTGGCGCAGGCGCGCGAAGCGGCTCGGCTTGGCGACGGCGGCATTGGCAGGACGGCGGCGGAAAATTTTACCCATGGTTGTTCACAGAAATCAGGATCGCTGTATTTTACCTTCCCGACATCTTATTGAAAGCGGACCTTGGCCACCATCCGCAGCGGCAAGGTGGTTTCGCCCGGCTCGAAGCTCGGTTCGGCCACCTCGGGCGCGCCGCCCTTGGCGCGCACGGCCGAGCCCATGATGCTGACGCTGCGCATCGCCTCGGGGGCCTCGCCGCCATAGCGGCCGCTGCCTTCGTAATCGATCAGTTCGACGACGGCCTCGCCCGGCTGGCGCCCCATCGCACGCGCCACGGCGGCCAGGCGCGCCTGGAAGTCGGCATAGGCGGCGGCGATGCGTTCGGCGTCGAGCTGGCGGGCGGTGGCCGGCGCCAGGCCGAACTGCAGGCCATTCAGACCGAGCAGCTGCTGGCCGGCCGCAACCGTGCGCGGCAGTTCGGCCAGATTGCTGGTCTTCAGGCTCAGATACTGGCCGACGCGCCAGCCGATCAGGCTGCGCTTGGGCGGCGCCGCCTGCACGTTCGGCTGGCGTTCATCGTAGACCGCATAGGTGTAGTAGCCGTGGCTTTTCAGCTCGGCCGTCGGATCGGCCTTGCGCAGCAGCGCCATGCCCTCTTTCATCTTGCTGTTCACGCGCGAGGCGGCGGCGGCCTTGTCCTTGTCCTGTTCTTCGACATAGAACTCGGCGACGGCCTGGTCGTTGGCGCGCGTGACCTCGCCATTGGCGGCGATCACCACCAGACTGCCGCGCGTGGACGGCAGGCTCTGGGCCTGGGCCAGCGGCGCGAGGGCCAGGCTGGCAAGCAAGAGGATACGGGTAAGCATGCTGGGCTCCTGAGTCAAAAGATGCAAATGGGGCAAGACTGCCCCATTCTGTCACAGCGGGTCAAACCCCGACATGATGTGTTACATCTGGTGCGCAGGACGGGCCGCGCCCGGGCTTAGTTCTTCGACTGGTCGACCAGCTTGTTCTTGGCGATCCAGGGCATCATCGCGCGCAGCTTGGCGCCGACCGTTTCGATCTGATGCTCGGCCGTCAGGCGGCGGCGCGACAGCAGGGTCGGGGCGCCGGCCTTGTTTTCCAGGATGAAGGACTTGGCGTATTCGCCAGTCTGGATGTCCTTCAGGCACTGGCGCATGGCGTCCTTGGTGGCGGCCGTCACGACTTTCGGGCCGGTCACGTACTCGCCATACTCGGCATTGTTCGAGATCGAGTAGTTCATGTTGGCGATGCCGCCTTCATAGATCAGGTCGACGATCAGCTTGAGCTCGTGCAGGCACTCGAAGTAGGCCATTTCCGGCGCGTAGCCGGCTTCGACCAGGGTCTCGAAACCAGCCTTGATCAGTTCGACGGTACCGCCGCACAGCACGGCCTGTTCGCCGAACAGGTCGGTCTCGGTCTCTTCACGGAAATTGGTTTCGATGATGCCGGCCTTGCCGCCGCCATTGGCGCAGGCATACGACAGGGCGATGTCGCGCGCCTTGCCCGATTTGTCCTGGTGCACGGCGATCAGGTGGGGCACGCCGCCACCCTGGCGGTAGGTGCCGCGCACCGTGTGGCCCGGGGCCTTGGGCGCGATCATGATCACGTCGAGGTCGGCGCGCGGCACGACCTGGCCGTAATGCACGTTGAAGCCGTGGGCAAAGGCCAGCACGCCGCCCTGCTTGATGTTGGGGGCCACGTTCTCGTTGTAGACCTGGGCGATGTTCTCGTCCGGCAGCAGAATCATGACGACGTCAGCGGCCTTGACGGCCTCGTTGACTTCGGCCACTTTCAGGCCGGCCGCTTCCACCTTGGCCCACGAGGCGCCGCCCTTGCGCAGGCCGACCGTCACATTGACGCCCGAGTCCGACAGGTTCTGGGCGTGGGCATGGCCTTGCGAGCCATAGCCGATGATGGCCACGTTTTTGCCTTTGATGAGGGAGAGGTCGCAGTCTTTGTCGTAAAACACGTTCATGATGTTTGTCCTTGTCTTTGTCAGTTGTTATGGTCGATCACACTTTGAGGATGCGTTCGCCGCGGCCGATGCCCGAGCCGCCCGTGCGGACGGTTTCGAGAATGGCGGCGCGGTCGATGGCGTCGATGAAGGCATCGAGCTTGCTCTTGGCACCCGTCAGTTCGATCGTGTAGGTTTTTTCGGTCACGTCGATGATGCGGCCGCGGAAGATGTCCGCCGTCCGCTTCATTTCTTCCCGTTCCTTGCCGACCGCACGCACCTTGATCAGCATGAGTTCGCGCTCGATATGGGCGCCTTCGGTCAGATCGACCACTTTCACCACCTCGATCAGGCGGTTCAGGTGCTTGGTGATCTGTTCGATGATGTCGTCCGAGCCCGAGGTCACGATCGTCATGCGCGACAGGGTCGCGTCTTCGGTCGGGGCCACGGTCAGGGTTTCGATGTTGTAGCCGCGGGCCGAGAACAGGCCCACCACGCGCGACAGGGCGCCGGCTTCGTTCTCGAGCAGCACAGAAATAATATGGCGCATTTAGAGGTCCTCCGAGCCGAGCAGCATTTCGGTCAGGCCCTTGCCGGCCTTGACCATCGGCCACACGTTTTCCGCCTGATCGGTAATGAAGTTCATGAACACGAGCTTGTCCTTCATGCCGAAGGCTTCGCGCAGGGCGCCGTCGACGTCGCCCGGTTTCTCGATCTTCATGCCGACGTGGCCGAAGGACTCGGCCAGCTTGACGAAGTCCGGCAGCGAATCCATGTAGGACTCGGAATAGCGCGAACCATAGTCGAGCTGCTGCCACTGGCGCACCATGCCGAGGAAGCGGTTGTTGAGGAGGATGATCTTCGGCGTCAGGTGGTATTGCTTGCAGGTTGCCAGCTCCTGGATGCACATCTGGATCGAGCCCTCGCCCGTGATGCAGGCCACGGTCGCGTCCGGGTTGGCCATCTGCACCCCCATCGCATACGGCAGGCCCACGCCCATCGTGCCCAGGCCGCCCGAATTGATCCAGCGGCGCGGCTTGTCGAAGCGGTAGTACTGGGCGGCCCACATCTGGTGCTGGCCGACGTCCGAGGTGATGAAGGCATCGCCCTGGGTGATGTCCCAGACCTTTTCGACCACGGCCTGGGGCTTGATCACCAGATCGGAGTCGCTGTACTTCAGGCATTGCTTGCCGCGCCATTCGGCGATCTGCTTCCACCAGGCCTTGAGCGCCGGCGCATTCGGGCGCGCCTCGCTCGCTTCGAGCTGGGACAGCAGTTCGACCAGCACGTCCTTGACGTTGCCGACGATGGGAATATCGACCTTGACGCGCTTCGAGATCGAGGACGGGTCGATGTCGATGTGGATGATCTTGCGCGGGCTGGTGGCGAAGTGTTTCGGATTGCCGATCACGCGGTCGTCGAAACGGGCGCCGATGGCAATCAGCACGTCGCAGTTCTGCATGGCCATATTGGCTTCATAGGTGCCATGCATACCGGGCATGCCGAGGAACAGATCGCTCGAGGCCTTGTAGCCGCCCAGACCCATCAGGGTATTGGTGACCGGGAAGCCAAGGCGGTCGACCAGCTTGTTCAGCTCGGGCGAGGCATTGGCCAGAATCACGCCGCCGCCCGTGTAGATCATCGGACGTTCGGCCGCCAGCAGCAGCTGCACGGCTTTGCGGATCTGGCCGCTATGACCCTTGTCCACCGGACGGTAGGAGCGCATCTCGATCTCTTTCGGATAATCGTAGGTGCACTTGGTCATGCTGATGTCTTTGGGGATATCGACCAGCACCGGGCCCGGACGGCCGGTGCGGGCGATGAAGAAGGCTTTCTTGATCGTCGAGGCCAGCTCGCGCACATCCTTCACGAGGAAGTTGTGTTTGACGACAGGGCGCGTGATGCCGACGGTATCGCATTCCTGGAAGGCATCCTGGCCGATCGCATGGCTCGGCACCTGGCCGGAAATCACCACCATCGGGATCGAGTCCATGTAGGCGGTCGACAGACCGGTCACCGCATTGGTCACGCCGGGGCCGGAGGTGACGATGGCCACACCGACTTTCTGTGAACTGCGGGAATAAGCATCGGCGGCATGCACGGCAGCTTGCTCGTGGCGCACCAGAATATGCTTGAATTTGTCCTGCTTGAAGATGGCGTCGTAGATGTAGAGGACGGCGCCGCCGGGATAGCCGAAGACGTGTTCGACACCTTCTTCAGCGAGGGCGCGCACAACAATCTCAGCGCCCGTGATGGGAACTGCTGCATCGTGAGTCATAAAACATTCCTTTCAAAACCCAGAGGGAGGTGATCGGATGCTCTTTCCTGACGAATCTTGCGAGACGCTCCAGGGCTCATGCTTCCCTTTGTTTTGCGGTCACGTCGATCGTCCCTGCCACCGTGGGGCCAGTTCGGAAAGCCGCTTAACGCAATTCGTTCAGCGTGAGTGTCTGAGGCGTGCCTGCCAGATTCTCGCGCTTGTGGCGCGGGTAAAAGCAAACTGCCTACTAATGAAAGCGCGTCCCGCCGCTAGCAGCATTGTGGGTTGCTATGGCTTGACTGGAGATCGCCGTGATGACGACGATCAGACTTACCTTACTGCGTTGCAGCAAAATGGTCAAGTAGAAACTACTATCGTGCGCAAAATAAGCTTAGAAAGAAGCTAATGCAGCGCACGAGGCCGATTAGGCAAAGCGCCCCAAATTTGGTAGGATGCGCAGATTTTCCTCCTAGACGACAGCCGGGCCAGGTACCCGGCACGCTGCCCGACCGCTCGCATGGCATCAGATAAAGAACTCTCGGACTTTCTCGAAAGCGTGGAAAAGCGCGCTTTCAAGCAAGCCGTGTATGCCGTGCGACGCGATGAAGCGGCGCTGGACATCGTCCAGGACGCCATGATCAAGCTGGCCGAAAAATACGGCGACAAGCCGGCGGCCGAGCTGCCGATGCTGTTCCAGCGCATCCTGCAGAACACCATCCTCGACTTTTTCCGCAGGGAAAAAGTGCGAAATACCTGGGTCAGCCTGTTTTCTGGCGTCGGCCCGAGCGAGGACGAGCACGAGGAATTCGACCTGCTCGAATCCTATGTGGCCGAGGACGGCAATACGGCCAGCGAGTCGAGCGCCGACAAGCTCGAGCGCACGCAGGTGCTCCAGCTGATTGAGGACGAAATACAAAAACTGCCGGCACGTCAACGGGAAGCCTTCCTCATGCGTTACTGGCAAGACCTGGATGTGGCAGAGACGGCAGCCGCGATGGGCTGTTCCGAGGGAAGTGTCAAGACGCACTGTTCTCGTGCGACACATGCCCTGGCCGAGGCCTTGAAAGCCAAGGGAATTACATTATGAACACCGACGATCTGAACTTCGCGTACCGCGTGCGGCACGCCCTGAACGAGCAGCTCGATCAACTACCCGCATCGGCGAGCGATCGTCTGGCAAAAGCGCGTAAGATCGCAGTATCTCGCAAAAAAGCTGAAGCGCCCCTGGCCCTGGCCGGACGCGCGCTGGCCGGTCACGCCGGTCAGTTTGTGCAGACCCATCTGGGCTGGATGACGCGGCTCGGCGTGGCCCTGCCGCTGCTGGTGCTGGTGGCCGGCCTGTCCGGTATTTACCAGTACGAACAACAACAACGGATCAACGAGATTGCCGAACTGGACGCAGCTGCCCTCACCGACGAGCTGCCGCTGAATGCCTACCTGGACGAGGGTTTCAATGCCTACGTCACGCAGCAAGAGCGCGTGCAGTAAATACAGATGACGGACAAACGCGCAGCTTCCAAGCTCTGGGCCGGCTTGGCCCTGGTAGTGGTGCTTGGTGCAGCCGCGCTAAGCGTCTGGAAGCGCGCGCACGAACCGGCCGAGCCCCTGCGCGTCATGCCCGCAGGCATGAAAGCCCCGGCCAGCCCCCCTGCCCCGTCGGCCACGGCCAAGGCCCAGCGCCCGCCCGAGAAACCCTATTGGAGCGAGCTGACGGCGGCCCAGAAAAAGGCCCTCGCCCCGCTCGAAAGCGAATGGGACAATATCGGCAGCGTGCGCAAACGCAAATGGCTGGAAATCGCCAACCGATTCGCCCGCATGACCCCGGAAGAGCAGCAACGCGCGCATGAGCGCATGCGCGAGCTGTTCACCCTGACGCCCGAGCAGCGCCGCGCCGTGCGCGAGAATCTGGCCAAGACCGCCAAGACCGATCCCGGCAAGAAGGCCGAGCTGTGGGAGCAATACCAGCAGCTGTCCGACGAGCAGAAAAAGAAACTGGCAGCCGAAGCCGCCTCCAAGAAGCTGGTGGCCAACATCGCCCCGCCGTCCGAGGCCAAGCTCAAGACCGTCGCCCCGATCAAGCAGGCGCCGCCGCCGACCGAGCTCAAGCCGCAGAGCCCCGCACCGGCGAGCGTCCCCGCGCCGACGCCGGCCGTGCAGCCGCCGAGCGGTGCAGCAGCCAGCGAAGCCGCCAGTGCGGCGTCGGCCGCGCCGAGTGTCGCGCCGCCGGCCGCCGCGAGTGCCGCCGCCTCCCAGATCAATGCAAAATAATCCCACGCCCGCCCTGCAGTTTCCCAGCATTGGCCGCCGTCTCATCTGCATGGTGTACGAGAGTTTCCTGCTCACGGCCGTGATGATGCTGGCCGTCGCCGCCTTCCTCATCCTCAGCGGCAACCGCCACAGCCCCCTGCTCGACCATGTGCGCACGCTGTGGGTCTTCCTCGCGGGCGGCGCCTATTTCGTGCACCAATGGCGCGACAGCGGGCACACGCTGGCGATGAAAACCTGGCGCATCAAGCTGGTGCTGCCGGGAGCGGCCAAGCTGCCGTTCAAGGTCGCCTTCGTGCGCTACGTGCTCATCGTCAGCTACTTCCTGCCCGCCCTGCTCGCGTATTCCCTGCTCGACATCCACAGCGGCCGCGTGATGAGCGCCCTGCTGCTGGCCAGCCTGGCCCTGATGCTGCTGGCCCCGCTGTTCACGAAAGACCGCCAATTCCTGCACGACCGCCTGCTCGGCACCTACCTGATCCAGCTCCCCAAGCGCACCAAATAATCCCCATCCGGAACGGTGTCAGGTCCGGCAATCGGACATTTGCGAACCAATGCCTCAAAATTTGGTCGTTCGGCCGCCACGACAAGCTTGCGCCACAAAAGTTCTGTCATGTCCGATTGCCGGACCTGACCCCGCTGGGGGTTACCGCTGGGGGTTAGAACTTTTCGGGGGCGGTGAGGTAGCGCCAGGCGCCGGGATTGAGGCTCGCCATCGGCAGGCGGCCAATGCGGATGCGGCGCTGCGCGCGTACCTTGAGGCCGGCCGCGGCGCACGCGGCTCCCAGCTGTCCGACCTCGGTCTGCTTGAGCACGACGCGCAGGCGCTGCTCGGATTGGCGGCTGGCCTTGAACTTGGGATCGCTGTTCAGGGCGGCGAGGCTGGCCTCGCTCACGGCCTCAGCCAGGTCGATTATGAACTCGTGCTCGATGCGGCTGGCGTCTTCACTCAGCTTGCGGATCACGCGGTAATCCTGGGAATACACGACGAGGCCGCTCGCCTCTGTCTCCAGCGGGGTCAACAATCGCTGCTGCTGCAGGTGCTTGCTCAGAAAGCGGTCTTCGCCCTGCTGCTTGCCAATGTCGATCTGGTCGAGCGCATTGGCGACGCCGGCCGGCTTGTGCCAGAGCAGCGTGACCGGGGGAATCTCCTCGAGCCGCGCACCGGGCTGCAGCTGCACGGCCTGCTCGGGGCGCACGCGCGCGGCCGGCACGTCGACGGTCTGGCCGTCCACCTGCACCCAGCCGCCTTCGATGTACAGCTCGGCCTCGCGCCGCGAACATGGCAGCATGGCGGCCACGCGCTTGGCCAGGCGGATGCCTTCGCCTTCGCTCATGCGGCGAACACGCTGCGGAACACGGCCAGCACGCGCTCGATGTCGGCGCGGCTGACGTTCAGATGGGTGACGATGCGCATATGCGGCGCTACCGAGGCGCGCACCTGGGCCTGCGCGAGCGCGGCGGCCAGGCCGGCGCAGGCCTCGGGCGCCATGTCGACGTAGAGGATATTGGTCTGCGGCTGGCTCAGCTTCAGGCCGGGCAGCTCGGCCAGGCCGTCCGCCAGCAAGGCCGCGTGGGCATGGTCCTCGGCCAGGCGCGCGACATTGTGCTCGAGCGCATACTGGCCGGCTGCGGCCAAAATCCCGGCCTGGCGCATGCCGCCGCCGAGCACCTTGCGCCAGCGTGTGGCCTGCTCGATCAGGGCGCGGCTGCCCAGCAGCACGGAGCCGACCGGCGCGCCCAGGCCTTTCGACAGGCACACGGACACGCTGTCGAAGCCGCGCACCACTTCGCGCAGCGGCACGCCGAGCTTGACGGCGGCATTGCAGATGCGCGCGCCGTCGAGGTGGGTGGCGAGGCCGCACGCATGGGCCAGCGCGGTCGCTTCGGCCGTGTAGGCGAGCGGCAGCACGCGTCCGCCGATGGTGTTTTCCAGGGCCAGCAGGCGGGTGCGCGCGAAATGGTTGTCGAGCGGCTTGATATTCGCCGTGATGTCGGCCAGCGCAATGCTGCCATCGGCCTGATTGTTCAGCGGCTGCGGCTGGATAGAGCCGAGCACGGCCGCGCCGCCGCCTTCGTAGCGGTAGGTATGGGCTTCCTGGCCGACCAGATATTCGTCGCCGCGGCCGCAATGGGCCATCAGGGCGATCAGATTGCTCTGGGTGCCGGAGGCGGCGAACAGGGCCGCCTCGTAGCCGAACAGCTCGGCCGCGTAGTCCTGCAGGCGGTTGACGCTGGGGTCGTCGCCATACACGTCGTCGCCGACTTCGGCTTCATACATGGCCTTGCGCATCGCGGCGCTCGGCAGGGTCACGGTGTCGCTGCGCAGGTCCAGCCAGGAGCTCGTCATCATGGGGTCTCGGAAAGATAGAAACGGTCGCGCATTTCTTCCAGGCCGACGGTGGCGAGCACTTCCTGCAGGCGCTCGCCGGCGCGCCGGCGCGGCAGATTCTTGTAGGTGGCAATGATCAGCTCATTCTTCATCGAATGTTCCCAGCCGACCAGCTCGGTCACGTTGACCTGGTAGCCGTGCGCCTCGAGCTGCAGGCAGCGCAGCACATTGGTCAGCTGGCTGCCGAACTCGCGTGTGTGAATCGGGTGGCGCCACAACTCGGTCAGCACGTTCTTGCCCAGTTCCTGACCCTTATTCTTGCGCAGCACGCTGGCCACTTCGGCCTGGCAGCAGGGCACCAGCACCATGTACTTGGCGCGCTTTTTCAGGGCGAAGTCGATGGCGTCGTCGGTGGCGGTATTGCAGGCATGCAGGGCGGTGACGATGTCGATGCGCTCGGGCAGCTGGGCCGAGCGCGTCGATTCAGACACCGACAGGTTCAGGAAATGCATGTTCGGAAAGCCGAAGCGGGCCGCCAGTTCGGTCGAGCGCGCCACGAGTTCCTCGCGCGTTTCGATGCCGTAGATCTGGCTGCGGGCGTCGAGATTCTTGAAGAACAGGTCGTACAGAATGAAGCCGAGGTAGGACTTGCCGGCCCCATGGTCGACCAGGCTGACGCTGCCCTGCTCATCGAGGCAGGCCTGCAGCAGCGGCTCGATGAACTGGTACAGGTGGTAGACCTGCTTGAGCTTGCGCCGGCTGTCCTGGTTGAGCTTGCCGTCGCGCGTGAGGATATGCAGTTCCTTCAGCAGCTCGACCGACTGGCCGGGCCGCACTTCGGGCGGCAGGGCGGGCGGCTGCGGCTGGGCGGCGGCGCGCTTCATCAGTGGTTTTCTTTGGCGTGGTTGATCGTGTAGCGCGGCAGCTCGACCACCAGGTCTTCGTCGGCGATCACGGCCTGGCAGGACAGGCGCGACACGGCCTCCAGACCCCAGGCGCGGTCGAGCATGTCTTCTTCGGTCTCGCTCGGTTCGTTGAGCGAGTCGAAGCCTTCACGCACGAGCACATGGCAGGTGGTGCAGGCGCACGACTTGTCGCAGGCGTGTTCGATCTCGATGTCATTGTCCAGCAGCGCATCGCAGATGGTTTTGCCGGCCGGGGCCTCGAGCACGGCGCCTTCGGGGCAGAGCTGGGCATGCGGAAGAATAACGATTTGGGGCACAGTAGTTCCTTGTTCTGGGGAAGACGCGGCTCAGACCTCGTCCAGGGCCTTGCCGGCCAATACGGAGCGCACGCTCTTGTCCATGCGGCGCGCGGCGAAGGCTTCGGTGCCCTTGGACAGCGCGACCGAGGCCGCGTGCAGGGCTTCCTTGGCCGGGGTCGGATCGACGCCGGCGTCCGCGCTGGCGGCCACGGCATCGAGCACGGCACGCATCAGCGCGCGGATCTGGGCGCCCTCTTCCGCGCTCAGCAGTTCGCCATCGGCATCCAGGGCCGACTGGGTGGCCAGCAGGATGCGTTCGGCCTCGACCTGTTCCTCGCGCAGCGCGCGCTGCAGCGCGTCGTGCTGGGCCGCGCTGTTCGATTCCTGCAGCATGCGCGCCACGTCCTCATCGGCCAGGCCATACGAGGGCTTGACCGTGATGGCGGCCTCGACGCCCGAGCGCATTTCGCGCGCGGCCACCGACAGCAGGCCATCGGCATCGACCTGGAACGTGATGCGGATGCGCGCGGCGCCGGCCGCCATCGGCGGAATGCCGCGCAGCTCGAAACGGGCCAGCGAGCGGCAATCGCTGACGAGCTCGCGCTCGCCCTGCAGCACGTGCACGGCCAGGGCCGTCTGGCCGTCCTTGAAGGTGGTGAATTCCTGGGCGCGCGCGCACGGAATCGTGGAATTGCGCGGGATGATTTTTTCGACCAGGCCGCCCATGGTTTCGATGCCGAGCGAGAGCGGGGTCACATCGAGCAGCAGCCAGTCGTCGCCGGCGGCGCGGTTGCCGGCCAGCAGATTGGCCTGGATGGCGGCGCCCAGGGCCACCACCTTGTCCGGGTCGATGTTCGCGTGCGGAATGGTCGAGAAGTAGTCGCCCACCGTGCGCCGCACATGCGGCATGCGGGTGGCGCCGCCGACCAGCACCACGCCGTCGACCTCCTCCACCGACACGCCGGCGTCGCGCAGGGCCTTGCGGGTGGCGTTCATGGTCTTGGCGACCAGGTGGCGCGTCATCTCGGCGAACTGCTCGGCCGTCACGCTCACATGCACGAGTTCGCCCGAGCCGAGCACGGCGTCGACCACCGTCACTTCATTGGTCGACAGCAGCTCCTTGGCCTGGCGCGCCTTCACCATCAGGGTCGCCGTGTCCGTTTCGGACAGGGGCGCCAGCTTGGCCTGCTCGCAGATCCAGCAGAACAGGCGGTGGTCGAAGTCGTCGCCGCCGAGGGCCGAATCGCCGCCGGTCGACAGCACTTCGAACACGCCCTTGCTGAGCTTGAGAATCGAGATGTCGAAGGTGCCGCCGCCGAGGTCGTAGACGGCGTAGATGCCTTCCTTGCCGTGGTCGAGGCCGTAGGCGATGGCGGCCGCGGTCGGCTCCGACAGCAGGCGCAGCACATTCAGGCCGGCCAGCTGGGCCGCGTCCTTGGTGGCCTGGCGCTGGGCGTCGTCGAAATAGGCGGGCACGGTGATCACCGCGCCGACCAGTTCGTCACCGAGCGCATCTTCGGCGCGCTGGCGCAAGGTGGCCAGGATTTCGGCCGAGACTTCGACCGGGCTCTTCACGCCGGCGACCGTCTTCAGGCGCACCATGCCGGGGCCGTCGACGAAATCGTAGGGCAGGTTTTCGACGTAGGCGATGTCCTTCAGGCCGCGCCCCATGAAGCGCTTGACCGAGACGATCGTGTTCTTCGGATCGCTGATCTGGGCGGCCTGGGCCTTGTAGCCGATGTTCGCATAGCCGTTCGGCAGATAGCGCACCACCGAGGGCAGCAGCGGCCGCCCGTTCTCGTCGTTCAGCACCTCGGGGATGCTGTTGCGCACGGTGGCGACGAGGGAATTGGTCGTGCCCAGGTCGATGCCCACGGCCAGCCGGTGCTGGTGCGGGGCGGTCGACATGCCCGGTTCGGAAATCTGCAGAAGTGCCATAAATTAGTTGTCCAGCGATTCGAAGGCGTCGCCGATCTCCTCGCCAAATTTATCCAAAAACATCAGGGCGCGCACGCCCGTGGCCGCCGCGCGGAAATCACCGGCGTCGAGCTGGGTTTCGATCTCGGCCAGACGGGCCCGGCGCGCCTGGCGCAGCTGGGCCTCGAGGGCGTCGAGCGTCTCGCCGTCCCTGGCCGCGCGCGCCTCCTCGAGCGCCTCGCGCCACGCCATCTGCTGCATCAGGAAATCGATCGGCATGGACGTGTTCGATTCGATCTCGAGCGGCACGCCATGCAGTTCGCACAGGTAGGCGGCGCGCTTGTGCGGCTGCTTCAGGGTCTGGTAGGCCTCGTTGGCGCGGGTGGCCCACTGCATGGCCACGCGCTGCTCGGCGTCGGACGCGTTCACAAATTTATCCGGGTGCACGCGCGCCTGGATCTCGCGGTAGGCCGCCTCGAGGGCGGCGCTATCGACGGCGAATCTTACCGGCAACTGAAACAGTTCAAAATGGTTCTGCATCAAATTCGGAAGCTTTCGCCGCAGCCGCAGGAATCCTTGACGTTCGGATTATTGAACTTGAAGCCCTCGTTCAGGCCTTCGCGCGCGAAGTCGAGCTCGGTGCCGTCGATGAAGGGCAGGCTCTTCGGATCGACGAACACCTTCACGCCATGCGACTCGAAGACCTGGTCTTCGGCGGCCGCCTCGTCCACGTACTCGAGCTTGTAGGCCATGCCCGAGCAGCCGGTGGTGCGCACGCCGAAGCGCAGGCCGATGCCCTTGCCGCGCCGTTCGATATAGCGCGTCACGTGTTTGGCCGCTTTTTCGGTCAGGGTGATGGCCATGGTTTATGCGCTCGGGTGTTTGGCTTTGTAGTCCTGCACCGCAGCCTTTATCGCGTCTTCGGCCAGGATCGAGCAGTGGATCTTCACCGGCGGCAGGGCCAGTTCTTCGGCGATCTGCGAGTTTTTGATTTCCAGGGCCTGGTCCAGGGTCTTGCCCTTGACCCACTCGGTCACGAGCGAGCTGGAGGCAATGGCCGAACCGCAGCCATAGGTCTTGAATTTGGCGTCTTCGATCTTGCCGTCCGCGCCGACCTTGATCTGCAGCTTCATGACGTCGCCGCAGGCCGGGGCGCCGACCATGCCGGTGCCAACCGAGTCGTCGCCCTTTTCAAACGAGCCGACGTTGCGCGGGTTTTCGTAGTGATCGAGAACTTTGTCCGAGTAAGCCATGATGTAACTCCTTGAATGCGTTTAGTGTGCGGCCCATTGGATCGTGCTGATGTCGATCCCGTCCTTGTACATTTCCCACAGCGGCGACAGTTCGCGCAGCTTGCCGACTTTTTCCTTCATCAGCGCGATCGCGAAGTCGATGTCTTCCTCGGTGGTGAAGCGGCCGATCGTGAAGCGGATCGAGCTGTGCGCCAGTTCGTCGCTGCGGCCCAGGGCGCGCAGCACATACGAGGGCTCCAGGCTGGCCGAGGTGCAGGCCGAGCCCGACGACACGGCGATGCCCTTGACGGCCATGATCAGCGATTCGCCCTCGACGTAGTTGAAGCTGACGTTCAGGTTGTGCGGCACGCGGTGCGCCATGTCGCCGTTGACGTACACCTCTTCGATCTCCATCAGGCCCTTGGCCAGACGGTCGCGCAGCGCGCCGACGCGGGCGATCTCGGCGTCCATCTCTTCCTTGGCGATGCGGAAGGCCTCGCCCATGCCGACGATCTGGTGAGTCGGCAAGGTGCCCGAGCGCAGGCCGCGCTCGTGGCCGCCGCCGTGCATCTGGGCTTCCAGGCGCACGCGCGGCTTGCGCCGCACAAACAGGGCGCCCACGCCTTTCGGGCCGTAAGTCTTGTGGGCGGTAAAGGTCATCAGGTCGGCCTTGGTCTTGGCCAGGTCGATATGCACCTTGCCGGTCGCCTGGGCAGCGTCGCAGTGGAAGATGATGCCTTTGGAACGGCACAGCTCGCCAATGGCGTCGATCGGCTGGATCACGCCGATCTCATTATTGACCAGCATGACGGAGACGATAATGGTGTCCGGGCGCAGCGCTGCTGCGAGCTGCTCGATGCTGATCAGGCCGTTATCCTGCGGCTCCAGATAGGTGGCCTCGAAGCCCTGGCGTTCGAGTTCGCGCACGGTGTCGAGCACGCTCTTGTGCTCGGTCTTGACCGTGATGATGTGCTTGCCCTTGGTCTTGTAGAAGTGGGCGGCGCCTTTCAGGGCCAGGTTATTGCTCTCGGTGGCGCCCGAGGTCCAGATGATTTCGCGCGGGTCGGCATTGACCAGGGCGGCGACCTGGGCGCGCGCCTCTTCCACGGCCTGCTCGGCGGTCCAACCGTACAGGTGGCTGCGCGAGGCCGGGTTGCCAAACTGCTCGCGCAGATAGGGAATCATCTTGTCGGCCACACGCGGATCGACCGGCGTCGTGGCCGAGTAGTCCATGTAGACGGGGAAATGGGGGGCCGTGGCAAACAATTGGTGCTCGACGGCTTTGTCCAGGGGGGCGTTCATCATTACTCCTAACAATCAGGCGCTGGCGGTGCGCGGATGCATCACCACCACATTCTGTTCGGCCATTTTCTTTTTCTGCTGGTCGACCAAGTCCTGCAGCGAGACGGAGTCGAGGTAGTCGACCATCTTTTCGTTGAGCGTGGCCCACAGCTCGTGGGTCATGCAACGGGTGCCGTTGCCGTGCTCGCCGCTGTGGCAGCTTTCCTTGCCGCCGCACTGGGTGGCGTCGAGCGGTTCGTCGACAGCGATGATGATGTCGGCCACCGTCACCTTGTCGGCGCGGCGCGCCAGGCTGTAGCCGCCGCCCGGGCCGCGGATCGATTCGACGATCTCGTGCCGGCGCAGCTTGCCGAACAATTGCTCCAGATAAGACAACGAAATGGATTGCCGCTGGCTAATGCCAGACAGCGTGACCGGCCCTTTGCCCTGGCGCATGGCCAGGTCGATCATGGCCGTGACGGCAAACCGGCCCTTGGTAGTCAGACGCATCGCATCCCCGCTTCAACTTTGGTAAAATATTGCCTTTCGTTCAGCGACAAACTGCCCAGTGAGCAGCCGGAATACCCGGATTAGTTGAACGATTTAGTCAAGTATACCAGTTTCGCGGGGAGTTTGCTGGACACCCCCTGAAATGCTGCTCAGCAGCAGGACAGCCAGGCGAGGCTGGCGGCAATCACCGCCGGATCGCGCAGGATGCGCCGGTGCCCCACCCCTTCCACTTTCTCCAGTCGCGCGCCGGGCCAGGCAGCGGCCAGCATGGCCGATTCCGCGAACGGCACTTCGCGGTCCAGCGGGTCATGCAGCAGCAGGGCCGGATGGCGCAGCCCATGCTGCAGCTGCGCCAGATCCATCACCGCCATGGGCGCGCCCATGTGGCGCTCGAAACGTTGGGCAAAGCGCGCCGTCTGTTCGGGGCCGAGGGCGGCCGCCTGGGCCACCCGCTCGAGCACGCGCCGCACCGAACTCGGGCCGCACAGGTGCACGCTGGTGCGCACCTGCACGCCGTGGGCGAACGCATACAGGGCCGCCGCCGAGCCGAGCGAATGGCCGAGCAGCGCATCGAGCGGCCCGAGCGCCGCCGCCACCGCCGCCAGCGCCTGGCCCCAGGCCAGGATATGGGTCTGGCTGCCCGCCGAGTCGCCGTGGGCCGGGCCGTCATGGGCCAGCACTTCGTAACCGGCGTCCAGCAGCGGAGCGATGAAGGCGCCCCAGTGCGCAGCCCGGCTTTCCCAGCCATGCACGAGCAGCAGACGGCGCCCGTTCGGCTGCGCGGGCCGCCAGCGCCAGGCCACGATGCCCGGCACCGGCGTCAGGCGCTCGGCGCGCGCCAGCAGCGCGCGTTCGGCCTCCTCATAGGGCAAGGCGCGCGGCGTGACGAACTGGTGGAATACCTGCTCGAGCCGATCCTGATGCATGACACCTCCCCTCACAGCGCGGCCAGCACGGTGGCGATGCCCTGGCCGCCGCCGATGCACTGGGTGGCCAGCGCATAGCGGCCTTTCTCGCGCGCCAGCAGGGCCGCCGCCTTGCCCGTGATGCGCGCGCCGCTGGCGCCGAGCGGGTGGCCGAGAGCCAGGGCGCCGCCATCGAGGTTGACCTTGGCCGGGTCGAGACCCAGCTCGCGCATGCAGGCCAGGGCCTGGGAGGCAAAGGCTTCGTTGATCTCCACCACGTCCAGCTCGTCCACGCTGAGACCGGCGCGGTCGAGTGCCTTGCGCGTGGCCGGCACCGGCCCCATGCCCATATAGGCCGGGTCCAGCCCGATGGTGGCCACGGCGCGGATGCGCGCCAGCGGCAGCAGGCGGTGGCGCAGAGCGAAGGCTTCGCTGGTCACCAGCACCACGGCGGCGCCGTCGGTCAGCGGCGAGGAAGTGCCCGCCGTCACCACACCGTCCGGACGGAAGGCCGGGCGCAGGCTGGCCAGGGCCTCGAGCGAGGTGGTGGGCCGGATGCAGCCATCGGCGCGCACCAGCTCGCCGCCAGCGAGTTCGACCGGCACGATTTCCGCGTTCAGCTTGCCGGCCTCGCGCGCGGCGGCGGCCTTGCGGTGCGAGGCCACGGCCAGCGCCTCCTGATCGGCGCGGCTGATCTGGTAGCGCGCCGCCACGTTCTCGGCCGTCTCGCCCATGGCGATGTAGGCGTCGGTCTTTTCGTACAGCACCGGATGCGGCGAAAAATTGAAGCCGCCCTGGGGCACCATCGTCATCGATTCGACGCCGATGCACAGATAGGCCTCGCCCAGGCCCGCCTCGATCTGGGCGGCGGCAATGTGGATGGCCGACATCGACGAGCCGCAAAAGCGGTTGATCGTCATGCCGCCCAGGGCTTCCGGCAGGCCGGCCAGCAGGCCGACGATGCGCGCCAAGTTATTGCCCTGGGCCGCCTCGGGATAGGCGCAGCCGAGCAGGATGTCATCGAGGTAGGCCGGGTCGAGCCCGGTACGGCGCAGCAGGCCGGTCACGGCCGTGGCGGCCAGGTCGTCCGGCCGTTCGGTGGCCAGCGCCCCCTTGCGGGCGAAATGGAAAGGGGTGCGGGCATAGGCAGCGATCAGGGCTTTCATGGGGCGACTCCATACATTATGGTCGTAATGTTTAATATATTATGACCGTAATTTTTAAAGTCAAGCGGATTCTGCTGCACTGCACCGCGTCCGAATTGGCCCAACAGAAACACTCTGATCAAAAAACCAAGCTCGCCGCACACGGTTTGAAAATTGCCTTTACAATCCGCCTGGGCATTTTCATGCATGAGGATCTTGTGAGCGCACCCGACCTGAACAAGCTTTCCATCGACCGCAACGCCAAGGCCAATGACGCCTTGCAGCAACGCCGCCGCAAGCAGCGTGTGCGTCGCGCCATCATCGCCGTCGTGATCCTTGGCGCGCTCGGCGCCCTGGGCGCGCGCCAGGCCATGAACAGCAAACCGGCCGTCGAGGTGGCAACCGCCTCGGCCGCCTACCCGTCCCAGAGCTACACCCTGCTCAATGCCACCGGCTACGTCACGGCCCAGCGCAAGGCGGCGATTTCGTCCAAGGCGACCGGCCGTCTCGAATGGCTGGGCGTGCTAGAAGGCTCGCACGTGAAGGCCAATGAAGTCATCGCCCGCCTTGAGAACCGCGATGTCAGCGCTCAGCTGGGCCAGGCCCAGGCGGCCGTGAAGGTGGCCCAGGCCAATCTCGAACAGGCCCAGGCCGAACAAGGCGATGCCGAGCAGGCCTACCGCCGCGCGACCGAACTGCAGAGCCAGAAATTCATCGCCGCCTCCAGCGTCGACAGTGCGCTGGCGCGCCTGAACAAGGCCAAGGCCGCCGTCAGCGGCGCGCGCGCCCAGATCGCCGCGGCCCAGGCCCAGGTGCAGGCGGCCCAGGTGGCGCTCGACCAGACCCAGATCCGCGCGCCCTTCGAAGGCGTGATCCTGACCAAGAGCGCCAATGTGGGCGACAACATCACGCCCTTCTCCTCGGCCGCCGACTCCAAGGGCGCCGTGGTGACCATGGCCGACATGAGCACGCTCGAAGTCGAGGCCGACGTGTCCGAATCCAACCTGGCCAAGATCGCCGTCGACCAGCCGGCCGAGATCACGCTCGACGCCTTCCCCGAGCTGCACCTGGCCGGCACCGTCTCGCGCATGGTGCCGACGGTCGACCGCAGCAAGGCCACGCTGCTGGTGAAAGTCAAATTCAGCGACCGCGACCCACGCGTGCTGCCCGATATGTCGGCCAAGGTGGCCTTCCTCGCGCACCCGGTGCCGGCCGCCGACCGCCAGCCGGTGATCGCCGCCCAGCAGGCCGTGCTGGCCAAGCGCGGCGGGCGCGACGTGGTATTCGTGATGAAGGACGACAAGCTCAAGGAAACCCCGGTGACGACCGGCCGCCGCATCGGCGAACTGGTGGAACTGAAGGGCGTGCGCGCCGGCGACAAACTGGTGCTCAATCCGGGCGAGAAACTGGCCGATGGCATGGCCGTGCAGCTGGCCAAGAAATAAGATGACGCCCCTCGTCGAAATCGAACACCTGGCCAAGTCCTATCAGCGCGGCGGCCAGGTGGTGCCGGTGCTGACCGACATCACCCTGAACATCGGGCGCGGCGACTTTACCGCCCTGATGGGTCCGTCGGGCTCGGGCAAGAGCACCCTGCTCAACCTGATCGCCGGCATCGACAAGCCCGACAGCGGCGTGCTGCGCGTGGACGGTCTCGACATCGCCAGCCTGAGCGAGTCCGAACTGGCCGGCTGGCGCGCCAGCCACATCGGCTTCATCTTCCAGTTCTACAACCTGATGCCGGTGCTGACGGCCTTTGAAAACGTCGAACTGCCCCTGCTGCTGACCAACCTCAGCCGCAAGGAGCGCCACGAGCGCGTCGCCATGACGCTTGCCATGGTCAATCTGTCGGACCGCATGGACCACACGCCGAACGAACTCTCGGGCGGCCAGCAGCAGCGCGTGGCGATCGCGCGCGCCATCGTCACCGACCCGGCCCTGATCGTGGCCGACGAACCCACGGGCGACCTCGACCGCACTGCCGCGGCCGATGTGCTGGCCCTGATGCAGCGCCTGAACAGCGAACTGGGCAAGACCATCATCATGGTCACCCACGACGCCCATGCGGCGGCCCAGGCGCGCACCACCGTGCACCTGGAAAAAGGGGAACTCAAGGCAGGCTGACCCATGTACGCCCTCAAGCTCATCGTCAAGAACGCGCTGCGCCACAAGCTGCGCACCGGCCTCACGGTGCTCGGCCTGGTGGTGGCCGTGCTGGCCTTCGGCCTGCTGCAGACGGTGATCGGCGCCTGGTATGCCGGTTCGGAAGCGGCCTCGGCCACGACCCTGGTGACGCGCAATGCCACCTCGCTGGTGTTCCCGCTGCCGATCTCGTATGGCCCCAAGATCCGCGCGATCGAGGGGGTGACCGGCGTCGGCTATGCCAACTGGTTCGGCGGCATCTACCAGGACCCGAAGAATTTCTTCCCCCAGTTCGCGATTTCGGGCCAGAGCTATCTCGACCTCTACCCCGACTACCTGATGCCCGACGAGCAGCGCACCGCCTTCCTGCGCGACCGCAAGGGCTGCATCGTCGGCCGCAAGCTGGCCGAGCAGTACGGCTTCAAGATCGGCGACACCATCCCGCTGCGCGGCACCATCTTCCCCGGCACCTGGACCTTCACCGTGCGCGCCATCTACGACGGCCGCAAGGACATCACCAACACCACCCAGATGTTCGTGCACTGGGACTACATCAACGAGGTGCTGCTGCGCAGCGCGCCGCGCCGCGCCAACCAGACCGGGGTGTTCGTCGTCCAGATCAAACGGCCCGAGCTGACGGCCCAGATCGCGGCCGACATCGACCGCACGTTCAAGAACTCGCTGGCCGAGACCCTGACCGAGACCGAGAAGGCCTTCCAGCTGTCCTTCGTCGAAATGTCGGACGCCATCGTCGCCGCCGTGCGCCTCGTGTCCTTCGTGGTGATCCTGATCATCATGGCGGTGATGGCCAACACCATGGCCATGAGCGCGCGCGAGCGCCTGAGCGAATACGCGACCCTCAAGGCGCTCGGCTTCGGCCCCGGCTTTCTGGTGCAGATGATCGTCGGCGAATCGCTGCTGCTGGCGCTGGTCGGCGCCGGGCTCGGCATCGCCCTGCTGTATCCGACCGCGGCCGGCTTCGCGGCCAAGATGGGCACCCTGTTCCCGACCTTCACGATCGCGCCCGACACCGTGCTCATGCAGATCGGCGCGGCCCTGGCGATCGGCCTGGTGGCCGCCATCGCCCCGACCATCCGCGCGCTGCGCGTCAACATCGTCGAAGGCCTGAGGCATATCGGATGAAGCTGCCACTGTCCTATATCGCCCGCAATCTGTGGGCGCGCCGCCTGACCACCGTGCTCACGGCCGCCGGCCTGGCCCTGGTGGTGTTCGTGTTCGCCACCGTGCTGATGCTGGACGAAGGCCTGCGCACGACCATGGTCACCACGGGCGAGTACGACAATGCCGTCATCATCCGCCGCTCGTCCGAGACCGAGATTCAAAGCAGCGTCGCGCGCAACCAGGCCGACGTGATCATCACCCACCCGGCCGTGGCCCTGGGCCCGGACGGCCAGCCGATCGCCTCCAAGGAAACGGTGGTGCTGATCTCGATGCTCAAGCGCGACACCGGCAAGCCCTCGAACGTGATCATCCGTGGCGTCGGCACGCTGGCGCCCGTGCTGCGGCCGCAGATCAAGCTGACGGCCGGGCGCATGTTCAAGCCGGGCGCGTCCGAGATCGTGATCGGCAACAGCATTCTGCGCGGCTTCCAGGGCACCAATATCGGCGACCGCGTGCGCTTCGCCCAGCGCGACTGGACCGTGGTCGGCACCTTCGACGCCGGCAACAGCGGTTTCGATTCCGAGATCTGGGGCGACGTCGACCAGCTGATGCAGGCCTTCCGACGCCCCGTGTTCTCCTCGATGGTGGTCAAGCTGCGCGACAGCGGCGCCTTCGACGGCTTCAAGAAAGACCTCGAGGCCGACCCGCGCCTGACCATCGAAGCCAAGCGCGAGCAGACTTTCTATTCGGACCAGACCAAGGCCCTGTCCACCTTCATCAACATCCTCGGCATCACGCTGTCGGCGATTTTCTCGATCGGCGCCATGATCGGCGCGACCATCACCATGTATGCCTCGGTGGCCAACCGCGTGGGCGAGATCGGCACGCTGCGCGCGCTCGGTTTCCAGCGGCGCAGCATCCTGGCCGCCTTTCTGACCGAGTCGCTGCTGCTGGCCATGGTCGGCGGCGCGTTCGGGCTGGCCTGCGCCTCGCTGATGCAGCTGCTGAGTTTTTCGACGACCAATTTCCAGTCCTTCTCCGAGCTGGCCTTCGGCTTCCGCCTGACGGCCGGCGTGGTCATCAAGTCCCTGCTGTTCGCGCTGATCATGGGCTTCCTCGGCGGCTTCCTGCCCGCCCTGCGCGCGGCGCGGATGCAGATTGTCGAGGCCTTGCGGGCCGCCTGAGCACAGACTCAAACCGATGTGATACATTCTTCAGGATAACAACCTGATGGGGGATTCATGTCAGTACGCCACTTGCCGCTGATTGCGGCATTGTTTGCCACACCCGCCCTGGCCGCCGATCCGGCCCTGTCCCAGACCATTCAACAGAACTACCAGAGCAAGCTGGCCGGACTGTTCGATCATTTCCACCGCAATCCCGAACTGTCCTTCATGGAAGTGAACACGGCCGCCCGTCTGGCCAAGGAATTGCGCGAGCTCGGCTACACGGTGAGCGAGCACGTGGGCGGCACCGGCGTGGTGGCGATCCTGAAAAATGGCCCCGGCCCGACCGTGATGATGCGCGCCGACATGGACGGCCTGCCGGTCGAGGAAAAGTCCGGCCTGCCGAACGCCTCGACCGTGAAGATGAAGGACCGCGAAGGCAATCTCTTCCCCGTCATGCATGCCTGCGGCCACGACGTGCACATGACCAGCCTGATCGGCACGGCCCAGATCATGGCGGCCACGCGCAGCAAATGGTCGGGCACCTTGATGCTGATCGGCCAGCCGGCCGAAGAGCGCGTCGGCGGCGCGGAAGCCATGATGAAAGACCACGTGTGGGAGCGCTTCGGCAAGCCCGACTATGCGCTGGCCCTGCACGTGCTGTCCGATATCGAAGCCGGCAAGCTCGTGGTCGTCGACGATGCCGCCTGGTCGGGCAGCGATTTCGTCGACATCACCGTGCACGGCATCGGCGCGCACGGCGCCTTCCCCCACATGGGCAAGGACCCGATCGTGATCGGCTCTGAAATCGTGCTGGCCCTGCAAACCATCATCAGCCGCGAGAAGGCCCCGCGCGAAGCCGGCGTGATCACGGTCGGCTCCTTCCACGGCGGCACCAAGAACAACATCATCGGCGACCGCGCCGAGCTGCAGCTGACGGTGCGTTCCGAAAGCGCCGAGACACGCAAGCTGATGCTCGACGCGATCAAGCGGGTGGCGGTCAACACCGCGCGCGCCGCCGGCGTGCCCGAGGACAAATTGCCCGAGGTGAAATACGGCCCCTCGACCCCGCCGACCCTGAACGACGCCGCCCTCGCCCAGCGCGTGCGCACGGCCTTCGCCAAGCACTTCGGCAACGGCATCTTCATGGACGGCTACAAGCGCCTGCACATGGGCGCCGAGGACTTCCCCTACTTCACGCAGGAACCCTATATTCCGAGCGTCTACTTCGCCGTGGGCGGCACGCCCAAGGCCGCGCTGGACGCCCAGAAGAAAGGCGGCGCCCCGGTGCCGTCGAACCACAGCCCGCTGTTCAAAGCCGAGGCCGAGACCGCCATCCGCACGGGCGTCGAAGCCACCGTCACCGCCCTCTACGACCTGATGAAGAAAAAATGAACACACTGCGCCTGCTTCCCCTCGTGGCCGCCCTGCTGGCCACCCCTGCCTTCGCTGCGGACAAAGACCTGACGGCCTCGGTGGCCAAGACCTACCAGGACAAACTCGGCAGCCTGTTCCAGCATTTCCACAGCCATCCCGAACTGTCCTTCATGGAAGTCGAGACCAGCAAGCGCCTGGCCCAGGAGCTGCGCGAGGCCGGCTTCAGCGTGACGGAGAAGGTCGGCGGCACCGGCGTGGTGGCCATGCTGAAGAACGGCCCCGGCCCGCTGGTGATGGTGCGCGCCGACATGGACGCCCTGCCGCTGCAGGAAAAGAACGAGCTGCCCTACGCCTCCAAGGTGGTGGCCAAGGATCACGAAGGCAAAACCTTCCCCGTCATGCATGCCTGCGGCCACGACACCCACATCACCGGCCTGGTCGGCACCGCCCTCTACATGGCCCAGAACAAGGGCAAATGGTCGGGCACGCTGATGCTGATCGGCCAGCCGGCCGAAGAGCGCGTCGGCGGCGCGCTGGCGATGAAAAAGGACAAGCTGTACGAGCGCTTCGGCAAGCCCGACTATGCGTTCGCCTGGCACGTCAGCGCCGACGTCGCCAGCGGCACCCTGGTCGCCTCGGAAGACGCCGCCTACTCGGGCGCCGACTCGGTCGACATCGTCGTGAAAGGCATCGGCACCCACGGCGCCAGCCCGCACAATGGCAAGGACCCGATCCAGATCGCCAACCTGATCTACAACGGCCTGCAGACCATCATCAGCCGCGAGAAGGCCCCGCGCGAGCCGGGCGTGATCACGGTCGGCTCCTTCCACGCCGGCACCAAGCACAACATCATCTCCGACGAAGCGCGCCTGCAGCTGACCGTGCGTTCCGAAAACCCGCAGACGCGCAAGCAGCTGCTGGACGCGATCGAGCGCGTGGCCAAGAATGCAGGCCGCATGGCCGGCATGCCGGAAGACCTGCTGCCGACCGTGATCGTGGGCGAGCACACTCCGCCGACGGCGAACGACACCGCCCTGGCCAAGCGCCTGAAGGCCGCGTGGGAGAAGCGCCTCGGACCGGGCGTGGTGGCCAGCACCTACACGCGCGACGGCATGGGCGCCGAGGACTTCCCCTACTTCACGGAAGACCCGTACATCCCGAGCGTGTACATCCGCGTGGGCGGCACGCCCAAGGCCGTGATCGACGCCGCCAAGGAAGGCAAGGCCACGATCGGCTACAACCACAGCCCCCTGTTCAAGGCCGACGCCGAAGCCGCGATCCGCCTGGGCGTGGAAGCGACCGTCACCGCCCTGCTCGACCTGATGCCAAAAAAGTGACGCCAAGATAAATCGGGGTCAGACCCCATTTATCCAGAAAGAAAAAACCGGGGCCTGGCCCCGGTTTTGTTTTGCGCGCCGCGAAGGATCAGGCGGCGCTCAGGCCGAGCACGGCCAGCACGTAGAGCGTGATCACGAGGATGGCGACAAACAGCAGCGTCACCGTGCGCCACAGCGCGCCAAAGCGGCCCACGCCATAGGTGCCGCGCAACTGCCGGTACATGTGGATCGGCGGGATGAAGACGAAGGCCATGCCGGCCGTGCCGTTGAAGCCGAAATGACCAAGCACCGCCACCACCACGAACAGCAAGGCCATGAAGGACAGCGAATACAGGGTGAAGACGGCGTGGTCGTACATGGTCACGCCGCGCTTGAACGGGAACAGCAGCCACAGGAAGGGCACCGAAATCGGCACCAGCAGGAAGGCGTATTTGTAGGCGGCGTTCTTCAGCTTGTACTTGGCCAGCTCGGGATTGTCCATCGCGTGCGCGCCGGCCTTGTCGATCCAGTCGACGCCGGTGTCGATCTTGAAGCCCTGGCTCAGCTCTTCGATCACGACGTCCTTCTCTTTGCCTTTGGCGGCCTTGTCCTTGGTGCTGGCGCTCAGTCCGGCCAGGGTCACCCCGGCCGCCTTCAGCGCGACCTTGTTGCGCTCGGCCTCGGCCTGCAGTGCGCTCAGGTCCTGGCCGGCCGCCTGCGCCGCCGCCAGGCGCGTCTCGATCTCGCTCTTGATGCGCTGCTCCTGGGCGATGGTGTTGCGCAGTTCGGTACGCGCCTGCTCGCGCCCGGCCTCGTCGAGCTTGGCCTTGTCGGCATTGCCGATCGCCCAGGAGACGACGAAGAACATCAGGAACACCATGAACAGGAACAGGGCCAGCGGCGACACGAAACGCGTGCGCTGGCCGTCGATGTAGCGGCGCGTCAGTTCGCCCGGCTTCCAGATCAGCAGCGGCAGCGTGCGCCAGCCCTTGGCGTCGAAATGCATGGTGCCGTGGGCCAGTTCTTCGCCCAGGTGGAGGATGGAGCGATGCAGGTGGCCCTTCTGGCCGCACTGGCTGCAATACGGACCGGTCAGCACGGCCTGGCAGTTGGCGCACTGCGCCTCGGCCCCGCCCTGCCCCTTGCTGCCTTCGATTACGCCGGCCACCAGGGCCGCCTCGGCCAGATTACCGGCCGCGTCCACATCCATCGTCATGCCTGCCCCCATGATGCCAAAACATCATGATAGCAGTCTGCACTCAATCGACAAAGACGCCCGCGGCGATACAGTATTCGTCGACCTTTTGCGCGTACACGCGGCGCGGTGCGAATTGCTGGCTGGCCGGATTCGGCCACTTGAAGGCGACCCAGCCATTGCCCTCGGCCGTGTTGCAGGCCTTGATGATTTCCTTGTTGACGAAGATACCTTCGATATTGCGCACGCCGCTCATGTCCTTGCCGGCCATCTGCGGGTGGCGGCCATGGGCGAGCTGGACGCCGCCGCGGTTGGCCCAGAACATCACGACGTACAGGTCGCCATTGGGATTGAACTCGCTCACGCTGTTGAACACGCTGCGCGGGCGATTGAATTCGATGATCGCCAGCTCGCGCCCGAAGCGCTGCAGATAGTCGGCCGCATGCTGGACCAGCACGCGCGCCTGCTCCGGGCTGCTATTGCCCAGCGGCGGCACGACCGGCTTATTGGGCGGGGGCGCGGGCTGTCCCGCCAGCATCGCTGCTGTCAACCACACTGCCAAAGCTGCCACGTCGCACTCCACCTGTCGAATCCCGGCACCATTGCCGAGGCCGTTCATTGTAGTAAAAGTGCGCGGCGTTTAGGGTATTGACGGCGTGATTTATTCTGTATCGGGCTGGCGCGACGGATGGGCCGCGGCAAAGGCCGGCAGGGCCTCGCAGGCGGCGTGGATGCGCATCACCGTCGGATACGGCGTCAGGTCGATCTGGAAGCGCTGGGCGTTGAACACCTGGGGCACCAGCACGCAGTCGGCCAGGCCCGGCTGCTCGCCGTGGCAGAAGCTGCCGGTGGCGGCGTCGCGCGCCAGGTGGGCTTCGAGGCCGCGCAGGCCTTCGCTCACCCAGTGCACATACCAGGCGTTCTTGGTTTCCTCGCTCAGGCCCATCGGCCCGGTCAGATAGCGCAGCACGCGCAGATTGGCCAGCGGATGGGTGTCGCAGGCGATCATCTGGGCCAGGGCGCGCACGCGCGCGCGGCCAGCCGGATCGGCCGGCAGCAGCGGCGTGGCCGGGTGGGTCTCATCGAGGTATTCGATGATGGCCAGCGACTGGGTGATCAGCTGGCCGCCGTCGTCCAGCGCCGGCACCAGGCCGCTCGGATTGATGGCGCGGTAGGCCGGCTGCAGCTGCTCGCCGCCGCCCTTGAGCAGGTGCACAGGCAGCATCTGCGGCTGCAGGCCCTTGAGCTGCAGGGCGATGCGCACGCGGTAGGCGGCCGAACTGCGGAAGTAGGTATAGAGCTTCATGCTTTCAGGCCCGGTAGGGAGCGACCTGCTGATCGATCGCGCCGAAGATGCTGGCGCCGTGCGCATCGTGCATCTCGATGCGCACACGGTCGCCGAAATGCAGGAAAGGCGTCTGCGGCTTGCCGCCTTCGATGGTTTCGTACATGCGCACTTCGGCCAGGCAGCAGTAGCCCACGCCGCCATTGGCGATCGAGGAGCCGTGCAGGCTGCCCTGCTTGTTCGAGACGGTGCCGGAGCCGATGATGCTGCCTGCGCCCAGTTCGCGCGTTTTGGCCGCGTGCGCCACCAGCTGGGCGAAACTGAAGGTCATGTCCTCGCCCGCGTTCGGTTTGCCGAAGGGCTGGCCATTGAGCGCCACCAGCAGCGGCAGATGGACCTTGCTGTCGGCCCAGGCGGCGCCCAGTTCATCGGGCGTGATGCAGACCGGCGAAAACGCGCTGGCCGGCTTGGACTGGAAGAAGCCGAAGCCCTTGTTCAATTCGGCCGGGATCAGATTGCGCAGCGAGACGTCGTTGACCAGCATGATCAGGCGGATGGCCTGGGCGGCCTGCTCCGGGCTGGCACCCATCGGCACGTCACCAGTGATGATGGCGACTTCGGCCTCCAGGTCCACACCCCAGTCTTCGGACAGCACGGCGATCGGATCGCGCGGGCCGACGAAGCTGTCCGAGCCGCCCTGGTACATCAGCGGGTCGGTGTAGAACGAAGGCGGCACTTCGGCCCCGCGCGCCTTGCGCACCAGCTCCACGTGGTTGATGTAGGCCGAGCCGTCGGCCCACTGGTAGGCGCGCGGCAGCGGCGAGTGGCAGGCCGCCTCATCGAACGGCTGGGCGTGGCGCGCAGCGCCGTGGTTGAGCGCCGTGTAGACCTCCTCCAGCTGCGGACGCACGCGCTCCCAGTGGTCGAGCGCGTACTGCAGATTGGGCGCGATATCGGGGACGGCCTGGCATTGGCTCAGGTCGCGCGCGACCACCACCAGGGTGCCGTCGCGCTGCTGCGATTTCAGGGTAGCGAGTTTCATCGTTCAATCAGCCTTGCGTGTTTTCGTGCATCCAGGCCGCGTGGCGCGGCGCCCGTTTGGTCTGCGCCCATTCATTGAGCATGTCCCACTTCACGGCGTCGAGCTTTTCCATCATCTCGGGCGTGCCGGTATTGCAGGCCAGTTCGAGGCGGTGGCCGTTCGGGTCGAAGAAGTAGATCGACTTGAAGATCGTGTGATTGGTCGGGCCGATCACTTCGATGCCGGCCGCCTCCAGGCGCGCCTTGGTGGCCAGCAGTTCGTCCATCGAGCCGACTTCCAGCGCCAGGTGCTGCACCCAGGGCGGGGTGTTCTCGTCGCGCCCCATCGGCTGCTGGGTCGGCAGTTCGAAGAAGGCGAGGATGTTGCCGGCACCAGCGTCAAGGAAGACGTGCATGTAGGGATCGTGGGCGCCGGTCGAGGGCACCTTGTCTTCGGCGATGGCGAGCACGAAGCGCATGTTCAGGTGTTGGCAGTACCACTCGACGGTTTCTTTGGCGTCCTTGCAGCGGTAGGCAACGTGGTGGATTTTCTTCACGAGCATGGGAACCTCCCTTGGGGAAGCCCCTATTTGACTGCAAATCGTTCTATCATACAAACAATATTTTTCAATCGATTTATCGGACTTTCTTATGAATCCTACGCTGCGCCAGATGCGCGCTTTTGTCGCCCTGGCCAAGACCGGCAACTTCACCCAGGCGGCCGACTACCTGCATGTGACGCAGTCGGCCTTGTCCGGTCTGATCAAGGAGCTCGAGGCGACGCTGGGCGCGCGCGTGGTCGACCGCAGCACGCGCAAGGTGACGCTGACCGAGATCGGACGCGGCCTGTATCCGCTGTTCGCCAAGATGCTCGACGACCTCGACGTGGCCCTGCAGGACGTGGCCAACAAGACCAGCCTGCGCCAGGGCCTGGTGCGGGTGGCGGCGCCGCAGCTGATGTCCTGCACGCTGCTGCCGCAGGTGATGGCGGCCTACCGGGTCCGCCATCCCGAGGTGCAGGTGCGCCTGGTCGACGCGCCGGTGGAGAACGTGGCCGCGCGCGTGCTCAGCGGCGAGGTCGATCTGGGCATCGGTCCGGAGCGCGACCCGATGCCGCAGATCGCCGCGCGCCAGCTGTTCGAGATGCCCTTCATGCTGGTGGCGCCGCACGGCCATCCGCTCAATCGCAAGCGCCGCCTCGTGTGGGCCGATCTGGCGCAGTATCCGTTCATTTCGCTGCAGGGCCAGTTCACCGAAAGGCTGATCACGGACATGCACGCCAGCCCCGAAGTCGCGCTCCATCCGGCCAATGAAGTCACCTTCATGACGACCGCGCTGGCCATGGTCAGTGCGGGGCTTGGCATCACTGTCTGCTTGCCGTATGCTGAGCCGCTCGTGAAACTCTACCAACTGCGTATGCGCCTGCTCCACGAACCCGAACTGACGCGCCGCTTTTTCGTCACCACGCGCGAGGGGCGCTCGCTGTCGCCGGCGGCGGAAAGCTTCATCAGCTTCCTGTTCGAGTTTGTCGGGCGCCTGCCCGCACAGCGCTGAGCATGCGCGCCCTGCTCGCCCTCTGCCTGCTGCTTTGCGCCTGGACGGCGCGCCGATGCGCTGGTTTGGCATGATCGGCATTCGTACCCGGGTTGACCATGCATGACACCACCGCCCTGAATCAGGCCATGGACCATTTCGACGGCCACGACAACGTCTGGCTGTTTGGCTATGGCTCGATCATCTTCAAGGCCGACTTTCCCTATCTGGCGCGGCGCCCGGCCCATATCCTCGACTGGCAGCGGCGCTTCTGGCAAGGCTCGCACGACCACCGCGGCACGCCCGCCGCGCCGGGCCGCGTGGTGACGCTGGTGGAGGCGCCCGGTGCGCGCTGTGCCGGCATGGCCTATCTGATCACGCCCGAGGAATTCGCCCATCTCGACCACCGCGAGAAGAATGGCTATCTGCGCGTGGTCACGCCGATCCACTTTGCCGAAGGCGGCGTTGCCGATGGCCTGACCTACGTGGCCGCACCCGACAACGCGGCCTGGCTCGGCCCCGCCAGCGAGGCCGATATCGCCGCCCACATCGCGCGCGCGGCCGGCCCCAGTGGCCCCAACCGCGCCTATCTGCTGGAGCTGGCCGCCGCCCTGCGCGCGCTCGGCGAAGACGATGCCCATATCTTCGCCATTGAACAGCATCTGATCCGCCTGTCCTCGTGAGGAGCCCCATGCTCGACGACCGCAAAGCCCAGTTTCTGTCCTCCCTGTTCGGGGTGCTGTATGCCGTGATGTACACGCTGCAGGCTGGCCCCGCCGATGCCAGCAAGCCGCTGGCGCGCGGCCAGATCGAGGGCCTGGCCCTGATCTTCCTGATGCCGCTCGGGATACGCCTGCTGCAGCGCCTGACCGCGCACCTGATGGTGCAGCGCGCGGCCCTGCCCCAGGCCCATGCGCGCTTTCTGAATTTTGCGCCGTTCAGCTATCTGGCCTTCTTCGCCGGCTACTGGATGGTGCCAACCCTGGCCGCGACCTGCGCCCTGTGGGTGCTGGCTGGCGCCATCCAGGGCCTGATGTTCCTGGCCGTGCTGCGCGCCGATGAACGCGACCGCCTGGTCGCGACCGACAAATTCATCGCCCTGCTGTTTCTGGTCTCCGGCTTCTCGGCCCTGATCTACCAGGTGGTCTGGCAGCGCGTGCTGTTTTCCACCTTCGGCATCAACAGCGAATCGGTCACCGTGGTCGTCTCGGTCTTCATGTTTGGCCTGGGTCTGGGCTCGCTGGCCGGCGGCTGGCTGCAGCAGCGCCTGGCCGGACGCCTGCTCGAACTGTTCCTGGCGCTGGAAGTGGCGATCGGCGTGTACGGGGTGTTCAGCCTCGACCTGATTGCCGCCGTCAGCCATGCGGCCGGCAGCACCTCCACCGCCAGCCTGGTGTTCTGGGTCTATCTGATTCTCGCGATTCCGACCCTGCTGATGGGTGCGACCTTGCCGATTCTGGTGGCCTGGCTGCAGGGCTATCTGCACAACATCGGCCGCTCGGTCGGGCTGCTGTACGCGTTTAACACGATCGGTTCGGCCATCGCCGCCTTCGCCACCGTGCAGGTGCTGTTCGTCTTCACGGGTCTGCACAACACGGTGCTGGTGGCGGCCTGCTGCAACTTCGCCACGGCGGCCCTGATCTACGGCGCCAGCCGCACCATCGGCCGCCTGGGCCGCCAGGCGCCGCCGGCCAGCACCGACAGCGTGCCCGCCGCACCGGGACAACTGTCGTTCGGCTTCATGTTCGTGGTGCTGCTGGCGATCGGCTACATCGCCCTCAGTCAGGAGATCCTCTGGTACCGCGTGCTTGGCTTCATGACGGCGAATAAGCCGCAGGTGTTCGGCCTGCTGCTGGCGGCCTATCTGGCCGGCGTGGCGAGCGGCTCGCTCAAGTCCAAGGCCCTGTGCGAATCGAACGAAGACCTGCACGCCTACGTGGTGCGGGCGCTGGCCTGCGCGGCCGCCGTGTTCTACTTTGCGCTGCCGATCACGGCCCAGGTCACGGCGCACCTGAACAAGGATTTTGGCGCCCTGGTCGGCTATGCGCTGATCGGCATCGTCGCCTACTTCAGCGGCGGCATCCTGCCGATGCTGATCCACCTTGGCATCGCCGATAAAGGCCAGGCTTCGACACGCGCGATGTCGCTGCTGTACTTCGCGAACATCATCGGCGCCACCGCCGGCCCGCTGCTAACCGGCTTTATCCTGCTGGACCGCTACACGCTCGAACAGAACATCACCCTGCTGTCGCTGGCCACGCTGGTGCTGCTGGTCCTGCTGGTCTACAAAGTGCCGACCACGCTGCGCTACAAGAAGCTGGCTCTGTTCCAGCTTGCCCTGCTGTCGGCCGTGGCCTGGCTCGCGCATGGCCTGCTGTTCGACCGCCATCTCGAAAAGCTGCAGTACGCGGTCAGCAATCCGCCGCCGTTCAAGCACGTCCTCGAGAACAAGAGCGGCATCATCACCGTGGAAGCCGGGGTGGCCGACATCATGTATGGGAACGGCATCTACGACGGGCGCTTCAATATCGATCCGCTGCTGAATGTGAACCAGATCGACCGCACCTTCATGATCGCCGCCCTGCACCGCAAGCCCGAGCGCGTGCTCGATATCGGCCTGTCGACCGGCTCGTGGGCGCGCATCGTCAGCGACTACCTGCCGCTGAAAGAGCTGGTGGTGGTCGAGATCAATCCGGGCTACCGCCAGATGATCGAGAACTATCCGGACATCGCCAGCATGTTCACGCACGAGAAGCTGCAGCTGAACGTGGACGACGGGCGGCGCTGGCTGCGCCAGCATCCGGACGAGAAGTTCGACTTCATCCTGATGAACACCAGCTACCACTGGCGCGCCAACATGACCAATCTGCTGTCGGCCGAATTCCTCATCTTGTGCAAGCAGCACCTGAAGGAAGGCGGCGTCATGTACTACAACACGACCGGCTCGCGCGACGTGATCCGCACGGCGGCGGCCGTGTTCAAGCACGTGGTCACCTACTCCAATTTTGTCGCCGCCAGCGATGCGCCCTTCGACATGACGCCCGAGGAGCGGCGCGCCAATCTGCTGCAGTTCGTCGACAGCAAAGGCGAGGCCGTGCTGGACCGCGACGCGCGCACGCGCCAGATGCTGGCCACGCTCAGCGCAATGAAGCTCAATGAAGTCGGCGACAGCGTGCGCACCGACGCGCGCCTGTGGACCATCAGCGACGACAATATGGCCACCGAATACAAAACCGTGCGCTGATCAGAACAGGGCCAGCTGGTCCGGATTGGCCGAGGGCGGGCGGAAGGCGCTGGTATCGAGCTGGCCGACGCGCGTGCGGTGTTCGCTGGCCAGCCCGTGGCGCTGCACGGCCTTGGCGAAGCGCTGGGCGATCAGGTCGGCCCAGACGCCCTCGCCGCGCATGCGCTTGCCGAAGCTGGCGTCGTAGTCCTTACCGCCGTGGATCTCGCGCACGCGGTTCATCACGCGCTGGGCGCGCTCGGGAAAATGCGCCTGCAGCCACTGCTGGAACAAGGGGTTGACCTCGTGCGGCAGGCGCAGCACCACATAGTGTGCGCTGACGGCGCCGGCATCGGCCACGGCTTCGACGATGCGCTCCAAGTCCGGCTCGGTGATGAAGGGGATGACGGGGGCGATGCTGACGCCGACCGGAATGCCGGCATCCGTCAGCGTGCGGATGGTGCGCAGACGGCGCAGCGGCGTGGTCGCGCGCGGCTCCAGCGTGCGGGCGATCTCGGGATCGAGCGTGGTGAGCGTGATGGCGACGATGGCCTGATGGCGCGCCGCCATCGGCGCCAGCAGGTCGATATCGCGTTCGACCAGGGAGGACTTGGTGATCAGCGCGACCGGATGCTGGCAGTCGTGCAGCAGCTCGAGAATGCGGCGCGTGATGCGGCGCTCGCGCTCCACCGGCTGATAGGCATCGGTGTTGATGCCGACCGAGATCGGCTCCGGCACATAGCCCGGGCGCGCCAGCGCCGCGCGCAGCAGCTCGGGCGCGTTGACCTTGGCGACCAGGCGGCTTTCAAAATCGAGCCCCGGCGACAGGCCCAGATAGGCGTGCGTGGGCCGCGCAAAACAGTAGATGCAGCCGTGCTCGCAACCGCGGTAGGGATTGATGGAGACGCCGAACGGAATGTCGGGCGACTGGTTGTGGCTAAGGATGGACTTGGCCACTTCCTCGGTCACGTGGGTGCGGAACGGGAGCGGGGCTTCGTCCTCGCTGGCGGTGTACCAGCCGTCGTCGGCGCGTTCACGCAGCTGGACCTCGAACCGGCCCTGCAGATTGCTGACGGCGCCACGGCCTTTGAACGGTGCGGGATGCGACATCCAAATACTGTATGCGCATACAGTATCAATGTCAAGGGCGCATGCGGGCCAGAACCCGCGCCACGAAGCGCTCAAAGCCATCGAGCAGCGGCAGGTAGCGCGCGGGCGCGGCTTCCAGATCGGCCAGCGCGAGGCAGGCCGCCTCCAGTGTCGACAGCTGGTGCGGCGCATGCGCCTTGCGGATCGCGTAGCGTGACGGCGGCACCGAGGCCAGCGCCATGCGCGGCAGCGCCGCCAGCGGCGGATTCAGATGCAGCAGCTTGCGGCTCTTGCGCCAGGTGGCGTCCAGCAGCACCAGACGCAGGGCCGCCGGCGCATGCTGCGCCCGCGCGTCCGGCGCGCCCGGATACAGCAGCAGCGGCTGACGCCCATCGGCATACAAATGCTGTTCCAGTAAGGCCGGATCGAACTGTTCGCCCACCAGCGTGGTGCAGCGCGCGAGGCTAAGCTGCAGCAGGCGCGCGCTGCCCTTGGCGGCGCCCGTTTCGAGCGGATGCTGCAGGATCAGCACATCGACATCATTGGCGACTGCGGGCGCGCAGTCGCACACGCAGGCGGGCAGCGGCCGCTGACAGCGCGGACAAAGAGGACGGGAGGGATTCACGGCTGCGATTATCGCACTGCTGAGCTTGCCCCAGCTTTGGCTCATGCATAAAATGGCCGCACCATGTTTCCGTTTTCGTCCAGCCTGGCGCGCCTGCTGCTGCCTGCCCTGCTTCTGCTGCCCGCCCACGCCCAGGAAGCCGCGATGCCGGTCGACGCGCGCCTGAACGAGCAGGTGCTGATGGTCCCCGCTGGACCGAATGGCAAGACCGAACTCGAAACGACGATCTTCCGGCCGAACGGGCCGGGGCCCTTCCCGCTCCTGATCATCAACCACGGCAAGCAGCCCGGCGATCCGCGCCTGCAGCCGCGCGAACGCTTCATCTTTCTGGCCACCGAATTCGTCAAGCGCGGCTACGCGGTGATGGTGCCGATGCGCCAGGGCTTCGCGCATTCGGGCGGGCGCTATCGCGACTACGGCTGCGACATGATCGCCCACGCCTATGCCCAGGCCGAGGATGTGCTGGCCGCGATCCGCTTCGCGCGCGAGCAGACCTGGATCGACAGCGAGCAGATCGTGGTGGCCGGCCAGTCCTACGGCGGCCTGGCCTCGATGGCGGTGGCGGCGATGGATGAAGCGGGCGTGAAGGCGGTGATCAATTTCGCCGGCGGCCTGCGCTACAAAGACGAACAGTGCGACTGGCGCAGCGGCCTGCAGCAGGCCTTTGCCCACTTTGGCCGGAATAGCCAGATTCCTTCGCTGTGGCTGTACGGCGCCAATGACTCCTACTTCAGCCCCGGCTTCGTGCGCAGCCTGTACCGCCGCTATCAGGACGAAGGCGGCGACGGCGAGCTGGTGGCCTACGGCGCCTTCCGCCAGGACGCGCACAAGATGGTGGCCAGCCGCGATGGCGTAAAAGTGTGGCGCGAACCGGCGCTGCGCTTTCTGGCCGAGCGCGCGCTGCCGACGCGCGAAATCTATACCGTGCTGCCGCCGCCGGCCCCGCCGGACAGCCGCTATGCCGCCCTCGATGATGTGCAGGCCCTGCCCTTCGTGAAGGAGGACGGGCGTGCCGCCTACCGTGCCTTTCTGGCCACGCCCGCGCCGCGCGCGTTTGCGCTCGCGCCCAGCGGCGGCTGGAGCTGGGTGGAGGATGGCGAAGATCCGGCGCGCCAGGCGCTCAGTCTGTGCAAGAAGAAGAACCGTCAGGCCTGCCGCCTGTATGCGGTGGACCACAGCGTTGTCTGGAGCCCCACACCATGAACACCCTGCGCCTTGCGACCGCGGCCGATCTGGACTGGATCAACGCGCGTTATGCGGAGATCGACTTTCTGCCCTCGGACGACAGCCATGTGCTGGTGCTGGCCGAAGTGGATGGCGCGCCGGCCGGCATGGGCCGCATCGTGCCGACCGGCGCCGGCACTGGGGAACTGGGCGGCATGTATGTGCTGCCGGCGTTTCAGGGGCGCGGTCTGGCCCAGCAGATCGTGCGCATGCTGCTGCAGCAGCCGGGTTTCGATCAGCTGTACTGCGTGCCCTTCGCCCACCTCACGGCCCTGTACGCGAGCCTGGGCTTCCGCCCGGTCGGGCTGGATGCGCAGGTGCCGGCCGAAGTGGCGCACAAATTCCAGTGGTGCCAGGGGCATTACCCGCAGCCGGTGGCGCTGATGCGCTGGGACCGGTCAGCGTGATTTGACGGGCACGGCCAGCGGCGCCGCCTCGCGCGGGGCGAACAACTGCTCCACACTGCTGGCCAGCACCTGCGGCCGCGGCGGCACATCGCCCAGGGCCACGCTGGCACGGTAGTCTTCCAGCGCCGTACCCAGGGCGGCGGTGCGCAGCAGCAGTGCGCCGGGCGCCGCTGCAGGCGCCATGCCGAAGCTGCCGATCTCCTGTGCCAGCGCGGCGGCCCGCGCAGCCAGCGGCGCGGTCTGGAACCAGACATCGGCCACCCTGCCCTGGCTGCCGTCGCTGCGAGTGAAATCACCGAGCAGACCAAGCACATTCCCCGCATCGACCACGCTGCTGGCCTCGGCCCGCAGCGACAGGCTGGCGATGCCCAGGGCGTCGAGGCTTTGCAGCTCATCAGCCGTGCTCTGGCCATCGGCGTTCGTGTCCTGCCATACCTGCAGCTGGGCGAAGCCGGCGTCCTGCGCGTCGATCCGGCCATCACCGTTGCTATCGAGCGCGGCCAGCGCCGCGAAGCCATTGGCCGCGCCGCCGGCACTGCCGAACAATTCGCTGCCATCGTCGATGCGGCCATTGCCATTGCGGTCCAGGACCAGCAGGCCATCGCCCGCGCCGACCCAGCCGGTGGCAACGGCGCTGCCCTCAGCGCGCAGGTCGAAACGCACGCCGGCCGTCACGGCCAGGCTGTGGATGCCGTCGCCATTCAGGTCCAGCACCAGCGGGGTGGCGAAGTCCATCGCCTCGATCTGGCTCGTCGTCAGCGCGCCGATCTGGGCCGAGCTCAGGGCCTGGATCTGGTCGGACGCCAGCGCACGCAGCTCGGCCAGCGTCATCGCGCGCATCTGCGCGGTGCTGAAACCATTGCGGATCTGGTCGGTCGTGAGCGCGCGGATCTGCGCCGTGCTGAAGCCGGGGATGGCGGCGCTGCTCAGGGCCTGCAGGTCTTCGGTGTCGAGTGCGGCCACGGCGGCCGTGCTCAGACCCAGCAGCTGGCGCGAGCCGAGGGCGGCCGCCTGCACGCTGGTCAGGGCCTCCACCTGGGCCGCACTGAAGCCGCGCAGCTGGGCGCTGCTGAAGGCGGCGACGGTCGCACTGGCCAGCGCGGCGACGATCTCCGTTCCCAGCGCCGCCAGCTGCGCGGAACCAAGGGCTACGGCCTGCTGACTGCGCAGGCCCGGCCACTGGGTCGAATCGAGGGCCTGCAGCTGCGCGCTGCTGAAGGCCGCGATGGCGGCGCTGCTGAAGGCGCCCACCTGATCGGAACTCAGCGCATGCAGCTGCGCGCTGTTCAGCGCCGCAATCTGCCCGGTGCGCAGGCGCGCGATGGCGGCCGTGCCAATGCCCGCTACCGCCTCGCTGTGCAGGGCCGCCAGGGCCGCATTGGCCAAGGCCGGCCACTGCTGGGTACCGAGGCCCGCCAGCTGGGCGGAGGTCAGCGCGTCGGCCTGGCTGCTGCCGAAACCGGCGACAGCGCTGGTGCTCAATGCCGCCAACTGTTCGCTGCGCAGCGCCGCCACCTGGGCGCTGCCGAGCGCCGCGGCCTGGCCGTCGCTCAGGCCGCGCAAGGCGGCGCTGCTCAAAGCGGCCACGCTGGCACTGGCCAGCGCATCGATGCTATCCGTGCCGATGCCCATCAGCTGACGGCTGCCGATCGCCGCTGCCTGGGCCGTGCCAAGTGCGCCGATCTGGCTGCTGTCCAATGCCCGCAGCTGGCTGCTGGCCATGGCCGCCAGGGCCAGCGGCGCCAGCGCAGCGATATCGTCGCTGCCCAACGCCGCCAGTTGGCTGCTGCGCAGCGCGGCGGCCTGCTGGGTGGTGATGGCCGCAATCTGCTGTGTGGCCAGGCCGGCCAGCGCCGCCGTGCCGAGCGCCGCGATGCTGCTGGTCGACAGCGCCTGCAGCTGCAGACTGCCGAGCGCCGCGATCTGCGTGCTGAGCATGGCCGCCGCCTGCTCGCTGCGCAGGCGCGCCAGCGCCGCCGTGGCCAGCGCCGCGATGTCAGCCGAATCGATTGCCGCCACCGCCTGCGGCAGCAGGGCCGCCAGCTCGCGCGAGCCGAAATCGGCCAGCTGGTCGGAGCCGAGCGCCTGCGTCTGGGCGCTGTCGATCGCGGCCAGCGCCTGGGTGGTCCAGCCGCCAAACTGGGCGCCATCGAAGGCGGCCATCTGCAAAGTACTCAGTGCGTCGACCTGCCAGGACTGCAGGCCGCTCAGGGCGTTGCTGCGCAGGGCCTGCAGATCGTCCGTGGCCAGCGCGGCGACGGCCGCCGCGCTCAAGCCAGGCAGCTGGCGGCTATTGAGCGCCGCCGCCTGCGCCGTGGTCAGCGCCACCGCCTGATCGCTCCCCAGGCCGCGCAGCTGCTGCGAGGCCAGGCCCACCAGGGCGGCCGCATTCAGGGCGGCCAGGTCCTCGGTTTCCAGCGCCGCCAGCTGGGCCGAACCAAGGGCCGCCAGCTGGCGCGAATTCAGGCTCGCCGCCTGCCAGGTGGACAGGGCGCGCAGCTGGGCGCTGGTGAGCACCGCCACATCGGCCGTGGCCAAGGCATTGAGCTGAGCGCTGCCCAGCGCCAGCACCTGATCGGTGCCCAGCGCCAGCATCTGGTCGGTGCGCAGGCGCGTCAGCACCGTGGTCGCCAGCGCGGCGATGCGGTCGGTCTCCAGCGCCGCCAGGCTGGCCGGCGCAATCGCCAGCACCTGCTGCGAGCCAAAGGCCGCTACCTGATCGCTGCCCAAGGCGGCCAGCTGATTCGAATCGAAGCCGCTGACCGCCGCGGTCGACAGCGCCGCCAGCTGGCGCGTGCCCAGCATGACCAGTTGGGCCGTGCGCAGCGCCGCCGTCTGGCGCGAGCCCAGCGCCGCCACGGCCGCCGTGGCGAGCGCGCCCAGATCGGCCGTTTCCATATTTGCCAGCGCCAGTGTACCGAGGGCCGCCATCTGGCGTGCCGTCAGCTGGGCCGCCTGGGCCGTGCCGAGCGCCTGCACCGCGTCCGAACCCAGGGTCGCCAGCTGCAAGGTACTCAGGCCCGGAATGGTGGCGGCCGGCAGCGCCGCCAGCACGGCCGTCGGCAGCCAGGCCAATTGCGCACTGCTGAATGCGGCGATCTGATTCGAACGCAGGCCCTGCACCTGGGCCGTGAGGAAGGCCGCGAGCTGCGCGCTGTTCAGGGCCGCCAGGCCGCCCGTGCTCATCGCCAGCATCTGGCCGCTGGACAGCTGCTGGAACTGGTCGGTGCTCAGCGCCGCCATCTGTTCGGTGCGCAGACGCGCGATGGCCGCTGTGGACAGCAGGCCGATGTTATTGCGTTCGATGGCGGCCGCCGCGGCGCTCGACAAAGCGGCCGCCTGGGCCGGGGCCAGGGTGGCGACCTGCAGCGAGGTCAGTGCCAGGGCCTGGGCCGTGGTCATGGCGCGCAGCGCCGTCGTGCTGATCGCCAGCAGCTGGCGGCTGCCGATGGCCACGATCTGGTCGGTGCCCATGGCGGCCAATTGGTCGGCGCTGAGCGCGGCCATGGCCTGGGTGCCGAAGGCCGCCCACAGGTTCGGATCAATCGCCGCAATTGCACTGGTGCCGATGGCGGCCAGCTGGCGCCCGTCGAACGCCGGGGCCTGCAGGGTATTCAGCGCGGCAGCCTGGTCACTGCGCAGGGCCGCCAGCTGCAGCGTGCCAAGGCCGCGCAGGGACTGGCTGCTCAGGGCCGCCACGTCTTCCGTCTCGAGCACGCGCCATTGCTCGCTGCGCAGGGCCGCCAGCTGCTGCGATTGCAGGGCCGCGGCCTGGCCCGTCGACAGGGCCTGCAGCAGGGCCGTGGACAGCGCGGCGACGCCGACGGCGGCAATCGCGCGCACCTGGGCGCTATCGAGCGCGGCGAGCTGGGCGCTGCTCAGGGCCTGCCATTCCTCCGCGCGCACGCGGCCGATGGCGGCCGTGCTCAATTGGCCAATGGCGTTGGGGTCGAGCGCTGCGAAGGCGGCCGAACTCAGGGCCGCAATCTGCAGCGAGGTCAGGCCCGCGACCTGCTCCGAGCGCAGCGCCGCCGCATTGGCCGAACCGAGACCGGCCAAGGCCGCACTGCTGATCGCGGCGAGCTGGCGGCTGTCCCAGGCGGCGCTCTGGGCGCTGCTGATCTGCGCCAGCTGGCGCGAGGTCCAGCCCGCCATGGCTTGCGTGCTCAGGGCAGCCAGATCGTCCGACACCAGGGCCGCCACGGCCGCCGTGTTGAGGGCGGCCAGCTGGCGGCTGTTCAGCGCTGCCGCCTGGGCGGTGTTTAGAGCCTGGGCCTGGTCGCTGGCGAGCGCGGCGAACTGCAGCGAGGACCAGCCGGCCAGCGCGCCCGGCGCCAGTGCCGCCAGCACGTCCGTGTGCAGGGCCGCCACCTGGCTGCTGCCCCACCCCGGCAGCTGGCGCGAGGCCAGCGCGGCCGCCTGCCAGCTGCTGAGCACCGCAATCTGCGCCGTGTTCATGGCAGCCAGCACGGTGCTGCCCAGCGCCGCCATCTGGCTGCTGCTGACGGCCTGCCACTGCGCCGTGTTCAGCGCCAGCACCTGCTGCGAGCGCAAGCGGCCAAAGCCGTCGGCATCGATAAACGGAATGTCCTCGGTATCAAGACCGGCCAGGGCCGAACTGGACAGGGCCAGCACCTGCACACTGCTGAGCGCATCGAGTTGCTGGCTGGCGAGGGCGCGCGCCTGCTCGCTGCCAAGCGCCGCCAGCACCTGGGTGCGCAGCGCGGCCATCTGCTCGCTGCCGAGCGCCGCCATCTGATCGCTACGCAGACCCGCCACCTGCTCGGCGCGCAGGCCGGCCAGGGCCGCGCTGCCGAGCGCGCGCAGGGCATCGGTCGCGACGGCGCCGAGGATGGCGCTGCTGAGTGCGCCAAGCTGGGTCGAGCGCAGACCGGCCAGCTGGGCGGTGTCGAGCGCGGCGCTCTGCTGGGTATCGAGCCCCTGCAGGGCTTGCGTCGTCAGCTGGGCGAATTGGGCGGCGCCCAGCGCCAGCAGCTGCTCGCTGCGCAGCGCATGGATCTGGGCCGAGAGCAGGCCGGGCAGCGCGCGCGTGCTCAGCGCGGCCAGGTCCTGGGTCTCGAAGGCGGCCACGGCGGCAGTGGCAAAACCCGCCATCTGCTGGCTGCCGAGGGCAGCGGCTTGGTCGGTCTCGAGCGCGGCCACCTGATTGCTGTCCAGCCCCAGCAACTGAAGCGTCGCCAGGGCGGCGATCACCGCGCTCGACAAGGCCGCCAGGTCTTCCGTCTCCAGCGCATGCAGCTGCGCGCTTGACCAGCCGGCCAGCTGGCGGCTGCCAATTGCACTGGCCTGAGCCGTGGTCAGGGAGGGAATCTGGCTCGTGCTGAAGGCGGCCAAGGCCTGGCTGCCGATGGCGGCGAATTGCGGTCCGTTGAGCGCGGCGATCTGGTCGCTGGCCAGCACGGCCGCCTGGTCGCTGCGCAGGCGCGCCAGCGCGGCACTGGACAAGGCCGGCAGGTCTTCGCTGTCGAGCCCCGCTACGCCCGCCGTCGACAAAGCGGCCAATTGCACGGGCAGCAGCGCCCCCACTTGCGCCGAACTGAAGGCCGCCGTCTGGGCCGAGCTGAGCGCGCGCAGGACGGCCGAAGACAAGGCCGCCACCTGGTTGGTGGAGAGCGCAGCGATCTGCTCGGTTGTCAGCGCGACGCTGCCAACCGCGGGTTCAGTCGAAAGAGTTGTCATGCCGGTCCGAAAAGGGCATCACCGCGATTAAAAATTGTCGCGGGACAATTATAACCCCATCCCCAGACCGGTTTTTAACGGAAGGAAATATTTCTCACTCAGCTTTGAGTGTTTCCGGCCGGCGCGGGGCGAGGTCATCCTGGCGCACGGCATAAGCTTCCGGCGCCAGCTTAGGTTTCGGCCGAAAAATCGCTTCCGTTAATCGGCTTTCGAGTTGGCCCAGGCGGACCGGTTTCACGACGAAGCCATCGGCATGCAATTCCAATGCACGTTTGACAATATTGGGGTCGGCCTGCAAGGCCAGCAGCACCACCGGCAGATCGTGGCGCGCCACCGTCGCGCCGCTGCGCACTTTCTGCAGCAGATCCATACCCGAGAGCGGCTCCATCTGCGCCTCGGTAATGATCAGGTCGTAGCGGCCGCGCGTCAGCTCGTCGAGCGCGCTCTGCACACGGCTGACGCTACGGATTTCGCCCGTATCGAAGCTGCGCTCACGCAGCAATTGCGTCACCGCCAAGCGTACATGTTCCTGGTCATCCACCACGAGCACACGCTTCCCGCTCAATATCCCCATGTTCGTGCTGATCTTGTTCCAAAGTGAAGTTATCACTTTACCCAATTGAAACCGGTTTGCCCACTGTCCTTTCGTGCAAATTTGTAATCAAGACTCGACTGTCTGATATCAAAAAATTGATTATTCGAAACTCTCATTACAAATGTGTTTACATTCTTCGTATTTACGATATGCTTGGAATTTTTGCCCGCACGCCCAACGAATCATGCCGATGCTTTTGGACACTCTACCTACCCTGCCCTTCCCCCTGGGACCGGCCGAACAGGCCGCCATTGACCGCTGCCTGCACCAGGTGGTGGCCGACAGCCGCCGCAACGAAGCGGTGGATGGCTTTGGCCGCTGTGCCGATTACGCCATCCTCGGCGCCAAGGTGCTGACGCAACTGCTCGGCCATCCCTACAGCCCGGTGGCCGGCGGCCAGATCATCGACTGCGGCGCGGACGAACACATCGTGATTTTCCCTGGCCGCGAGGCACGCCGCGGCATCAATCACCTGTCGCAGCTGATTCAATACCACTGCTGGATCAAGAGCGCGCGCGGCACGCGCGAGGAGATTGTCGACTTCACGGCGCGCCACGACGCCCTGTCGGCGCGCGCCTTCGGCAAAACTTTCCAGGGTGATCCGGGCCGCACCTACCAATGGGGCTGGCGCGAAGATTACGACCTGCCGATTCCGCCCGCGCTGCAGAACCACCCGGCCGCACGCGGCCGCAGCGGCTGGCTATGGGAAGACAGCGCCTGCACGCGTCTGCTGCGCGACTACGCGCGCGAAAATGCGGCGATGTACGAGGAATTGTGCGCGCGCGTGCTCGGCATGCTGACGCTGGAACTGGTCGCACCAAAGCCGCAGGCCAAGCCGAGCGCACCGCTGATGGTGATGGCGTCCGCGCCGCGCCCCACCGCCCTGCCGTTTGCCCGCAAGGCGGTGGCGCGCGCTTTCGAGACCTCGGAGCTTACGTCTTCTTCAGTGCTTTGAGCTGCTCTTCCGCATCGCCCTTGGCCTGCTTGGGCAGCTCCGGACGGAAGGCCAGCGCCTTCTCATAAGCTGCGATGGCCTTGGGTTTATCACCCAGCTGCTGCCAGCATTTGCCGATGCGATAGTGGGCGCCGGCCACCGGGTTGATGCCGAGTGCCTTGTCCAGCAACGGCAAGGCGTCCTTGGCCTTGCCTTGTTCCTGCAGCAGCTTGCCCATGCCGTAGTAACCCTGCCAGCTTTCCGCATGGCGCGTCATCAGTTCGCGGAACGCGCGCTCGGCTTCGGCGTACTTGCGGTCTTCCATGTACAGGTGGCCCGCGTTATTCAGGATGTTGCGCTGCTGCGTGGCCATGTCTTCGTTGCCACGCAGGTCAGCCGCCAGGGCCGTCGCCACGGCACGGTCGAAATTGCTTTCACTCAGGTCCATTGCGGCCTGCATCAGATTCGCAAAGGCAGGACGCACCTTGGCCGTCTCGGCGATGAAGTCACGTGCCTTGTCCTTGCCGCCACCAGCGATCGACGGCGCCATCAGATAGAACTGCAGCATCGAGCTGCGCGCGCCAAAGTTGTCCGGGTCCAGCTCCACGGCCTTCTTGAACGAATCCTTGATCTTGCCGACATAGCCCATCGCCGTGAACAAGCTGGCACGCTGGGCCTTCACGCCCAACATGTTGCCGAGCATTTCGTGGCAGGTCGATTCTTTCGGATGGGCCGCCACACATTGCTCGGCCAGCGCCACGCCCTCGTCAAACCGGGCTTCCTTGCCATCGGCCAGGATCACGCGCACCTTGGCGACCAGCGCACCGGCATTCCCCGGCTCGGCCGCCAGTTTGGCATTGGCCATCTTTTCGACGTCGGCAAACTTTCGTACTTTGAGCAGCGGGCTGTACTCATCGGCATGGGCCACAGCAAGGCTCGAACAAGCAAAAGACAGCAGAACAAGGCACTGGCGCAAAGGGTGGGTCACGGCGTGGATTCCTTTCATATGTATGGTATTTTTGACAAGACCACGCGCAGTGTGCCCGCCTTGAAACGGAGCGTCAAATTCAAAACGGTAAGGGAATGTAAACACTTGTGACACAATACGACACACGCCCTGGAGAGCCCGATGGACGCCTTATTTCTCTTCCCCGAAGCCCAGCCACGCGACCCGGCCGTCGAGGCCTGGCTGCACCAGCATGAGGGAGCGCTGGGCGCGCTGGCCCGCCATTGGTTTGGCGTCCTGCGCGCATGCGGCCCGGATGTGCGCGAACTGCTGCATGACGGCCATCCGACAGCCTGTGTCGGCACGGCGGCCTTCGCCTACATCAACGTGTTCAGCAAACACGTGAATCTGGGCTTCTTCCGCGGCGCCACGCTGGCGGACCCAGCCGGGCTGCTGCAAGGCACGGGCAAACGCATGCGGCATGTGAAGTTAATGCCGGAACAACCAATCGCATCCGCCTCAATCGAAGCCCTGATTGCCAGTGCCTACGCGGATATGCGGGCGCGCAGTTCAGGGAAGTAGGATGATGATGGCATACGCCGCGCAAGCCCACCCTATTGCGTCAGGAGCCCTGAGGAACGTGCCGCTGAACAAGCGAATGAGAAGTGGGTAGTATCTGGGTGATAACCCAATGAAAAAAGGCCTACGCTTGCGCGTAAGCCTTTGAATTCTTTTGGCTCCCCGACCTGGGCTCGAACCAGGGACCTGCGGATTAACAGTCCGTCGCTCTACCGACTGAGCTATCAGGGAAAAGATGCTGCATTATAGCGAGCCGGCAGGGCCTTGCCTAGGGGCGCTCTGCACGGCGCACCGATCAGTGCTAGCATCACGCAGTTTTCCGTTGTAATTACCGAGCACATGTCAATTCGCGCCCTGTTTCGTTTCGCTCCACTGGTCCTCGCCCTGCCCTTCGCCATCGGCGCGGCCCGTGCCGAATGTGACAAGACGCTGCGCGTCGCGTCGAGCGATTACCCGCCTTACATCTACAAGGATGCATCGGGTAAATGGGCGGGGCTGGACGTGGAATTGATGCAGGCGATCTTCAAGGAAGCCGATTGCAGCTACCGCTTTGCCCCCTTGGTGGCCCCGAAACGGATGGTGGAGATGGTCAGCAGCGGCCAGACCGACATCATGCTGGCCGCCTCCGATGCGGCCGAACGGCGGCGAGCCAATGTGTTTGGCCCGGTCTATCGGTATGAAACGGTGTCCCTGGTCGGCCTCGCGGGCAAGGTCGGCGCTTTCCGCGACGTGAAGGATTTCCATTCGCTCAAGGCGACCGGCGCGCGCCTGCTGCTGCCCAACGCCGGCTTCTTCGGCGATGACTACAATCGCATGCTGCCTTCGCTGCGCGCGGCGGACCAGGTGGTGGAATTCACTTATCTGGACCAGGGCATCCGCATGCTGGCGGCCGGACGCGGCGCCTTGATGATGAGCGATACCGGTGCGATCTTCGCCGCCGCCAAACGTGAACGTGTGGCGATCGAGGCGATCCCCTTCACGGTCACGCGCGCGCCGATCCACATGATGTTCAGCCGTGCCAGCGTCAGCGAGCACGACGTCAAGCAACTGAGCGAGGCCACCCTGCGTCTGGAGAAGCGCGGTGTGCTGCAGACGATCCGCAGCGCCTACGGCCTGCGCTAGTCGTCCATCCCCTTCCCTGCCAGAATCTTCGGGACGAATTTTTCGATGCGCGCGCTGCGCGTCTTGGCCTGCTTGGCATCGCCAAAGTGCAGCAGATAGGCACGCTGGCGCCCGGGCGTCAGCGCATCGAAGGCTGTCTTCAAGCCCGGCTCATCGACGAGCTTCTGCTGAAATTCCTCCGGCACCGCGAAGGCGGCGGTCTCCTTCATCGGCACCTTGAGCCCCGCCTGCTCTACCTGAACAGCCTCCTTCAGATAGGCCTTCAGCGTCGGCGTCAGCTTCTTGATGTCGGCCGCACTCCGGAAACGAATCTGACGCGCCGCCTGCACCTTGGCGGTTTGCTGTACCAAAATGCCTTTGGGGTCTTTCAGCAAAGCGCCCTTGAACAGCAGGTAGGCGCAATACTCCTTAAAGCCGTGAATCAGGACGATATTCGCGCCGCCGAGCGTGTAGCAGGGCGTGCCCCATTTCAGCTCTTCCGTTAATCCAGCGTCCAGCGCGATGGCGCGCAAGGCGGCAAATTCCTCGCCCCACTGCTTGGCCCGCGCAATAAAGGCATCGACTTTATCGTTCATGCATTCAGCTCCGTAATGGCAGGGCCGCACCAATAGCGACGAAGATGCCGCCGCAGGTGCGATTAAACCGGCGTCCCACTCGCTTGAGCCAGGGACGCACGCGATAAGCGGCACTGGCCAGCGCGAATTCGACAGCAAATTCAGTCGTGGCAAAGGTCAGTGCGACGACGACAAACTGCATGAACAGGCCGCGCGCCGGATCGATAAACTGCGGCAGAAAGGCGCTGAAAAACAGCAGACCTTTCGGATTGGTGGCCGCAGATAAGGCCCCTTGACGAAATAGCGACCAGCCATTGGCCTGGGATGCGGCGGTATCGAGCTCCACAGTGATTGGCGGTGCGCGCCAGACCTGAATGCCGAGCCAAACCAAATACGCGCCGCCGACCCACTTGAGCACGGTCAGCCAGACGAGCGAGGACTTGATCAGCGCACCGATACCGAACATGCACAAGGCAATCAGCACCGTGAAGCCGAGCGCCCCGCCCATGATCGTGAACAGCGTCTTGCGGCGCCCATGCAGCGCGCCGTGGGTCAGCGCCAGCAGGCCGTTCGGCCCGGGCGACACGGACAGGCCGATCGAAGCGATCAGAAAGATCAGCCAGGTTTCAAACCGCATCAGAGCCTCCGCATTCAGATAGCGACCGGCCGATACTACACCACCCATCCGCGAAAGTACCGTTCGGCGCCGCACATCCGAAATCGCACGCGAATACTGCCCATGCATGCGCGCGACTGGGTTAAACTTTTGGCACCATCCGCAATGCACAACACACACCCGTGAACGACGACCTCGATTTCGACGAAACCGCCTATCTCACCAACAATCAGGATGTGCGGCTTGCCGTCCAGCGCGGCATCTTCGCCTCGGGGCGCGAGCACTATGTCCGCTACGGGCGCGCCGAAGGTCGCAAAGGGCGGCCGCTGGTCGCGCGCGCGCCGCTCGACGCCGAGGCCTTCGACGAAGGCACTTACCTCTGGCTGCATCCGGACGTGCGCGCGGCCGTCGCTGCGGGACAATGGGCCAGCGGGTGGGAGCATTATCAGAAGGCGGGATGGGAGAGTGGCATGCGCATCGCCGGCCTGCAGCAGGCCACCAGCCATGCACTGCGCGATTACACCAAGCTCGTGCGCGACCTGATCGAGCAGTACCCGCATGACTATCCGCTGGCGATGGCGCGCGCCGTCGGTTCCCTGAGCCTGGCCGGCTATCACGAGGCGGGCGACCACCAGATCGCCGTCCTCAAACTTGCGGGCCTGCAGAACGGCCAAGCCGTGTATGACCTGGCCTGCGGATCGGGCAGAACCGCCGCGGCCCTGCAACGACATGGCTGGACGGGGAACTATCGCGGCGCGGATCTCGTCAAGGAACTAGTCGACTACGCTCGCGTGCAATGCCCGACGTTTGACTTCTTCGTCCATCGCGATTACTCGCTGCGCGCGCCCGATGCCAGCCTGGACATGGTCTACGCCTGGAGTCTGTTCACCCATTTGCAGCTGGAAGAGATCTACCTGTACGCCCAGGACGCGCATCGCGTGCTCAAGCCCGGCGGCATCTTCGCCTTCAGCGTGCTCACCCTCGATGCGGCGGCCCATCGCGACTTGCTGATAACGCGCGCCAATGCATTCAAATCTGGCGCGCCGATGCCGCACCTGGACTTTTTTGTGTCCCGCTCCATGATCGAAATCCTGATGACCGACATGCTCGGCTTCACCCTGCAGGACTGGATCGATGCCGATGATCCACGCGCCACCGGTTCCGTCGGTTTTGGTCAGGCGGTGGCCATCTACCGCAAATAGCGTGGCACCACCCGATCATCAGGGAGACATGATGCGCGCAGACGGATACACGGCAACGCGCGTCTCACGCCCGCTGGATTGGACTCAGCACGGGCGGGGCGCACGTAGAAACCGCGGCAAATGACCTCAGCCCTTCCCGCGGGCCTGCCGTAAGTAGTCGATTCGCTTCGTGTACACGTCAGTGAGGCAAAGAATATCGCCGCACTGGTTACGGACCTGCTTCAGCCATGCGTTCTGCGCGTTCTTCCAGCGCGTGCGCGCTTCGTTGGACTTCTGTTCAGCCAGGACGTCGCGGAACGCATTTGCCATCGACAAATCAAGTATCGAAATATCCTGGGATGAGCACACAAGACGTTCCGCGCCCTTGCCGGAGCGGTCGCAATCAAAACTCGGTCGCACTTTCGGTCTGGTGCTTGGCAAGGGGTCGTTCGCGCCCTGCCGGGGAAGAAGGCGGTCCTTGAGATCGCTGAAGATCTTCAGCCGGCACTCCGATGCGAGCTTGGTGGCATCCAGCAGATCCTTCTGCAACAGCCCCTGAAACTGTTCACTCTTCGTTTCTGCGCCCAGTTCAACTTTTGCGTCGACCAGATTCCTGAGCAGCCGGTTCAGGTCTGCTTTGGCACTCGCGTTGGCATTCAGCGAGGACTGGCTCCCCTGGTAACTTGGGTTGGCACACATTGAATTCGCAAATTCGCTGATGATTCGCAGCGATTTCTCAGTACTAACTAAATCCGATTGCGGCGCCGCGTACGCGACGCAAGTTGCCCCCGCAAGCAGCGTGAATGCCAGTGCTATTCTCTTTGCCATGATGTATTCGGCCCATTCTTGGAAATGAGCGGCGATGAAAGACTACTCGGACTGAATTTCCAGCTGATTCGGCAATTGGAGCGAAATCAGGCTGCACTCCTTTTCCAGAATTGCGACATCCTCTGAAAGCTTGCCGAAGAAGGAGCGCTTGCCCGCATCTTTGACGACAAAGATGGGCGGCGATCGGCGATGCGACGATAGGAAATAAGGTGAAAACACGGCACGCCGATCAGCGATATACACCGAGTGGCAATTGATCAAAGAGTGGCCGAGGATGCGCAACAGGCTGCGTCCACCATTGAGTTTTTGGAGCTCACGAATGGTGCTGAAAATTCGTTGGCGATACAGATCGGCTTGCATCCCGACTTTTCTTGAAAGGACAGGAATCAACTCCGATTCCGGGTGCACAAGAATGATCGTCGTCGTCTTTTCGGCATTCTCAAATCGCTCGCGCAGCGCGTCCGCGTTCCGCGATACCCAGCTATATCCATCCGCGAGCACCGCGACAAGGCATTGCGAATCCCGGATGATGGCCGCATAGCCGAATCCATCCGCATCATGGTAGGTTTCAACGAGGCCGAGAGCGGTATCGTGCTTGGCGAGTTTAATCGACTGATCCAGCGCATCCAGCCTTTGATCGACATGGGTCAGGCGGGCCTTGGCACCGACACTGAGCTCGCCTTTAATGTCTTCCACGATGCCGACGATCTCATTCTTGAATTCGCGTTTGACGATGAGCTGATCGATGATGTGCCATACGCCCAGAATGAAGAGCGCAGTCGCGAAATGTTCAAAGATTGCGACCCAAGGGCTCTTCGGCGCCAGGTGCATCGTCCCATCGGCGGCCTTGACGAATTGGACGGGTTCGAGGACGTGAATCCCGTAGATGATGGAGACGCTGGCCGCCAAGGCAAAGCCAGAGACCGCCAACATTGTCCGCGTGCCGAGGAAGTTTCTGTGCTTTTCTGTACTCATGAATTGATTTCAAGAAAACCTCCAGGCATTGTGCAATTGAAACAAACTTTCACACAAATGAATCATGCCAAAGTAAGCACATAGCTTGTATTTATCCAACAAATCAAAACAATCCGCGCGCCAATTCAAGAGACTTGCGTTGGATAGTTGACGTGGCCCGTTCAAGTTGGGGCAACGAAAAACACAAAAGGCCTACACACCGAAGCATGTAAGCCTTTGTTTTCATACGACTAAAGAATTCTGGCTCCCCGACCTGGGCTCGAACCAGGGACCTGCGGATTAACAGTCCGTCGCTCTACCGACTGAGCTATCGGGGATCAAAGAGGCCGTATTATGGGGCCGCGCCAGCGACTTGTCCAGTCCCCGCGACTAGGTCCTGAACCACAGCTCGCGCCGCTCCAGCGGGGTGGCGCTCGGCAGCAGCGGATTGACCAGATCGATCACGCGGCGCGCGGGCAGACGCGCCTGGCGCAGCAGCGGCTCGTGGTACTCGCGGAACAAACGATCGAAGCTGCCATCGGCCAGCATGCTCTCGAGCCCGGCGCGCAGGTCGTCGGCCAAGGCCGTGTTGGCCTTGTTCACAAAATAGTAGAAGGCGCTCGGATAGCGCAGCACCAGATGCGGCTCGACCACCAGGCCAAGACTGGCATTGGCCTCGGCCTCATTCCAGATTTCAATCACCGAACGCGGAAACACATCGACGCGCCCTGTCGCCAGCATTTTGAACATGCCGCCGTAGTCGGAACTCGGCTGCACGCGCAGGCCATTCGCGCGCAGGATGTCGGCGTCGGGCCAGTCATGCCCCTGCAGGAAAGTCAGCCCGCGCAGCGCATCGATATTGCGCACCTGGGCAAAGCGGGCGCGGTCGGCCGCGCGCACCAGCAGCAGGCGCCAGCCGATCAGGCCTTTGTAGATGGGGATGCGGATCGGCAGCAGGTCCTGCTCGCGCTGGCGCGAGGACATCGTCCACATCAGGTCGACCTGGCGGCCGGCCTGCAGTTCGAGCGTGGCCCGTCCCTGCGTCATCATGAAGGGCACGGGCTGGGCCAGATAGTGGCGGCTGCTGCGTCCGAGCGCCATTTCCAGCAGGCGCACCGGATAGTGCTCGAGGCCCTTGTGCTGCCACGGATGGTCGTTCTGCTCGGGACGCGGATAGTGGATCAGCTGGGCCGCGCGCGCGGACCGCAACGCAGGAAACGCCAGCCCCGCCGCCGCCGTCAGTATTTTGCGCCGCAGCATGAATCGATGTCGTCTAAATATGTATCCAACCCGCATGGTAACAGGCTCCCTGCCCTGCGGCCAGCGTCGCGCGCCGCGTAAGGATGGCGTAGGATTCAGGGTGTATCTGTAAGACTCTTTTGCGAAATTCCTGCCATGCTGCTAGCCATCCTGACCGACCTGCATTCCAACCGCGAGGCCACCGAGGCCGTGCTCGACCACGCCCTTGCCCAGAAGGCCGATGCGTTTGCCTTTCTTGGCGACCTCGTCGGCTATGGCGCCGATCCGGCCTGGGTGGTCGATACCGTCATGGATTACGCGCGCCGCGGCGCCTACGTGGTGATGGGCAATCACGACCAGGCCGTGGCCGAGGCCGACCGGCCCGGCATGACCCCGGCCGCGCGCGAAGCCGTCAGCTGGACGCGCAATCAGCTGTCGCCGGCCCAGCTCGACTTCCTGCGCACGCTGCCGCTGCAGCGCGAGATGGGCGACATTCAGTTCGTGCACGCCAATGCCTTCTCGCCCGCCACCTGGGACTACATCGACGGCGCGCTCGAAGCCACGCGCAGCATGAACGCCACGCGCCACATGCTGACCTTCTGTGGCCACGTGCACACGCCCGCTCTCTACCACATGACGATGACCGGCAAGACCGGCATCTTCACGCCCCAGGTGGACGAGTCGATTCCGCTGTCGCGCCAGCGCCGCTGGCTGGCGATTCCGGGCGCCGTCGGCCAGCCGCGCGACGGCAACCCGGCCGCGGCCTATGCCCTGTTCGATACGCGCGCCTACGAGCTGCGCTTTCACCGCGTGCCCTACGAAGCGGAACGGGCCGCGTCCAAAATCCGCGCCGCCGGCTTGCCGCCGGCGCTGGCACAACGTCTGCTGACGGGGGATTGATGAGCGAAACGGCCGAGGCCACCACCACACACGTCAGGCTGGAACCGGGCATGGAGGTTGACGGTTACCGGCTCGAGGAAAAACTGCATACGGGCGGCATGGCCGCGCTGTGGCGCATCACCGACCTGGAACGGCGCCACCCGGACCTGGGCGACACCCGCCTGATCATGAAGGTGCCGCGCCTGTTCACGAGCGACGACCCGACCGCCATCGTGGCCTTCGAGGTCGAGCAGATGATCATGCCCAAGCTCAAGGGCAAACATGTGCCGCGCTATTTCGGCGCCGGCGGCTTCGATGCCCAGCCGTACATCGTGATGGAGCAGATCGACGGCGCCTCGCTGCGCGCCCGCCTCGACGAAGCGCCGCTGCCCTGGCAGGAAGTGGTCAACTTTGGCATCCGCGTCGCCCAGGCCCTGCAGGACCTGCACAAGCAGCATGTGATCCACCTCGACATCAAGCCCTCGAACATCATGATCAAGCCGGACGGAACGGCCGTGCTGATCGACTTCGGCCTGTCGCGCCACGACAAGCTGCCCGACCTGCTCGACGAGGAATTCCACCTGCCCTTCGGCACTGGCCCCTACATCTCGCCCGAGCAGGTGCTGGGCGTGCGCAACGAGCCGCGCTCGGACCTGTTCGCGCTGGGCGTGCTGATGTACCACCTGGCCACCGGCCAGCGCCCGTATGGCCATCCGACCAAGGTGTCGGCGCTGAAGAAACGCATCTGGCGCGACCCGATACCGCCGCGCGTGCTCAATCCCGACATTCCCAAGTGGTTCCAGGAGATCATCCTGCGCTGCCTCGAAGTGAAGCCGGCCAACCGCTTCGACACGGCGGCCCAACTCGCCTTCATGCTGGCCCACTCCGACCAGCTGCCGCTGACGGCGCGGGCCGACAAGGCGCGCCAGGACAGCCTGATGACGATGATGAAGCGGCGCTTCGCGATGGCCGGGGTCGAGACTATCGTGCAGCAAGGCGCCTCGGTGCAGCTGACCAAGGCGCCGATCATCATGGTGGCGCTCGACCTGAACTGCACGTCCGATCTGGCCAAAGGCGTGCTCGACATCACCGACCGCATGCTGCAGTCGAAGTCGGGCGCGCGCCTGGCCTGCGTCACGGTGCGCAAGGTCAACCGCATCGGCATGGATGACAGCCTGATCCAGGATGGCCAGAACATCCACGTCAAGCAACTGGTGGAATTGAAGAACTGGGCGCGCCCGCTCGGCCTCACGCCCGACCGCATCACCTACCACGTACTGGAGGCGCCGGACGCGGCCACGGCGATCGTCACCTACGCTAACGACAACAACGTCGACCACATCATCGTCGGCTCGCGCGGCAGCTCGGCGCTGCGGCGCTATCTGGGCAGCGTCTCCTCGCAGGTAGTAGCCGAAGCCAACTGCACGGTCACCGTCGTCAAGGTCGAACCTAGCTGAAAAGAAAAATCGGGGTCAGACCCCGATTTCCCCATCAAGCAAGTCCTCTTGCCGCGCGGAGAAATCGGGGTCTGACCCCGATTTGTTTAAGCGGAAATTTGGCTTACATGCCGAGCGACTTCAGCAGCTCGTCGGCGTCGCTCGCTTCGTTCACGTGGGCAGTCGTGCTGGCGCCTTTCTGCTGCTGTTCGGCCAGCAGGGCGTCCGGGTCCTGCACTTCGCTCGCGTCGAAATCGTGCAGCTTGATGAACTCGGTACGGTCGATCGCCAGTTCCAGATAGAAGATGTTGTTCTTTTCGGTGTAGAAGGACACGCGGCGCATCTCGGGGCGGTCGAGCGGGGTGTCGACCTGCAGCATCACCTGCTTGGTCAGCACCAGCATCTTCGGCTGGTTCTGGGTGATGTTGGTCTGCAGCTCGCGCCGGATCTTGCCGGTGAAGTCACCGACGATCTGGTTCATCAGCTCGCCCAGGATATTGGCCACCTCGTCCGAGGTGTAGGAACCGGCCAGCTCCGACTTGGGCATGCCCATGTGCAGCATGTAGCGCTCGTAGATCTCCATCGCCGTTTCGGCCGCGAAGTTGAGCACGACCAGGCCGGTGAAGCCGCCATCGAACAGGACGAAGCAGCCGATGTCCGGCTTCAGCCCGATCTTGGTGATCCGCTGCACCATCGCCGAGTAATGCACCTTGCTCTGCGTAGCGAAATTGAGCACCCGCGTGACCGAATTGCACAAGCTCGTCAGCAGGTCTTCCGTGCCGTACACCACGCGCTTGTCATCGACTTCGTCCATTGCCATCCCCTTTTGCACCATTTTTTGACTGCTTTACCTGTCTATACCGAAGCATACCGGAGAATTCTCAGCCGACAAAGCAAAATGCCCTGTGCCAAAAGCGCCACGGCGAGTGCTTCAGCGCTGCGGCGCCGGCCCCAGCAGGCGTGCGATGGCGGCATCGAGCACACTGTCTCCGCCGCCCTGCAGCTGGTCGCTGAGTTTGGCGTTGAGCACGATGTCGGGCGCAATGCCCTGGCCGTCGAACAACTGGCCATCGGCCGTGAAGGAGGCCATCTGGGTCAGGGTCAGCTTGAGTTTTGAATTTGGCAACACGTACTCGGCCATGCGCCCGCTGCCGCCGCCGCTGGCCGTGCCCATCAGGGTGACGTGCGGATGGCCCTTCAAGGCGCCGAGGAAATTGTCGGTCGCGCTGAAGACCTCGGCATCCTGCAGCACGATGACCGGCTGGGTGTAGCTGCCGTGGCGCGTGCTCGGGTGGATGGCCATCACATGCCAGTCGCTGAATTTTCCGGGCGCCAGCGGCCAGGCCGGCTGCCAGTGCGCGAGATGGGTGCGGATCTGCTCGGCTTCCTGCGGACTCCAGACGGCGCTGCTGGCCGGGTACAGGCCGCGCTCGTACAGGCCAAGGAAACCGCCGCGGTTCGGCGCCGGCAGCGCCAGCGGCAGACGGTAGGCGGCCACGTTGATGATCTTCATCGGGCTGCCGGGCGCCATCAACCAGGGCAAAATGGTCCGGATGCCGTCCTGAACGCCGCCGCTATTGCCGCGCACGTCGATAATCAGGCCGCGCGTCGCGCCGATGCTCGCCATCCAGCTGTCGATCTTCTGGAAAAACTCGGGGCCCTCGTTCATCGACGCGAGCCGCAGATAGGCGATGTTGTTCGGCAGGATCGCTGTCTCGTGCTGGGGCCACACCGGCGGCGCCGGCGGATTCTTGGCAGCCAGCGCGACCGGCACGTCCAGCGTGTCCGCAGCCTCGGCCGCACTCAGCGTCAGCCGAAACGTTGCGGAGGGCCGCTGCAATTGGCGGGCGACGACGCCGAGGCGGCGCAATTGCTCCAGCGCCAGCACGCGCCGGCGCTGCGGCGAGGATTGGCTGACGATCTCCTCGGCGGCCGCCAGCCACTGCGCCGCTGCAATGCCATTGATGGCCGCCAGGTAGGGATGCGCTGCATCGAGCAAGCCGCTGCGGTCGTACTTCAGCACAGCGACGCGCTCGCCATCCATCACAAAGCGCAAGGGCACGCGCGGCTCACTGGCCACGGGCAGGCCGCTGTGCGAGTCGCCAAACACATGCATCAGGCGCGCCACGCGATGCTGAAAGGTATGCACTGGCAGCTCGGAGGGGATGCTGGCACGCAGGGCATCGAGCGCCGCGCGGTAGTCGACCTGGCGCCGCTCGAGGTAGGAGTAGCAGTTCTCGAGCAAGAGCTCGAGATCATCGACATCCGCAAGCAGCGCCGCACGCGGCAGTACCGGGCCCGCGCTGCCCTCGGGCGTGTCGGCAATAAAGCGCCAGCGCGCATCGATCTGGCTGGGCAGTGGGCGGCGCACGGGCTGGATCGCCAGGTCCTTGCGCGCCTGAACGTGGGCGCGGATCCAGGCATACACCACGTCCATGTCGTCGGGCGCAGCGCGCCGGGCCAGCTCGAGGATGCGCCAGTAGCGCGTGTCGGCCGTGGTACCGCCCTGCTCCAGATAGCGCTCGAGCGCGGCCAGCGCCAGCAGTGCGTAGCCGGCGCGGTCCGTATCGCCCGCGAGCAGCAGGTCGAGGCAGTGCTCGATGTCGCCCTTGCTCAGGCTGGCATAGGCGCGCGTGTAGGGATCATCCGGCAGCGCTTCGCCGGGCGCATAGGCGCGCAGCGCCAGGTCGAACACGATGTCGCTGCTGGTCGGTCCGACCTGATGGATTTCCACGGCCAGGATATTCGCGCCCTGGCGCAGCGGCAGCGTCTGGGCTGGCAGCCAATGGCGCTGGTATTCGATCTCATTGCCATACTGGACGACCGACGCGGCCAGAGTCTGCGCCGTGACCGGCCCGGCCGGCATATTGCTACGCAAGACCTCCACGCCGTTCCAGTACAGCACCGCCCCATCATCGCGGCGCAGATCGATACTCAGCTGCGCGATCTGCTTGGGGTCGGCAATGTCGACCTGGCGCCGGAAATACGTGGTGATCGCTTTCGCCCGCGCATCCGGTCCATAGGCCAGGGTCGTCAGATTGCCGGGATGGCCATAGCCGAGCGGCGCGGCACCCGACTTCCAGCCCGCCTCGTTCAAGCGGCGATGCCAATCGGGCGTGGCAGCTTTGCCATCATCGAGATACTCCCACCGACTTGCCGCACCGGGCGCGACCAGAACGACGGCCGCATGGCCGGGCAAGCTGAAAAACAAGAACAGGCAGCACAGCCACCGGAAGCAGGCGGCGCGAGGAAAAGCAGAATGCACAACGCGATCCCGAAATTATAAAAACAATAAGTTTACTTTTTTATATTTACGGCGGCAAGCCGGGCTTCACCACAAGACACAAGGGCCAGCATGCCGAAGCACGCTGGCCCTTGCGGATTACCCGGCAGGCGCGCCGGGGTTTAGTGCGCTGCGCCCGGCTTGCCCGTCGGCGCGGCCTGGGCGCGGCCGAACAGGAAGCTGAAGCCAGTGGCGAATTGCTGCTTCGAATCCGCAACCGAGGCGAAGGAATGGCAGGCCATGCAGCTGCGCTGGGCCGGGTCTTTCGCCTGCGTCACCTGCATATAGGTTTCCAGCATCGGGTTCAGCAGCTGCAGGGTGTTCGGCGCACCGGCCGAAGCATTCAGCGGCAGCGGCGCGTTCTGCGGCACCGGCGGCGTGGCCGAGTACATGCCGCGCGGCCACTGGGTGTTGATCAGCTTGTAGTACTGCCAGGGCGCGCTCTTGTTGGCGCCCGTGATCAGGGACTGGGCGTAGGCCGTCACATTGGCCGCATCCGGGTCATCGGCCCACACCTGGGTCACCTGGGTCGGCGTGGCCACCTGCTTGCCGTTGACCTTGGTCGGCGTGTTCGGCGTGGCCTGCGAGGCCGGATTGTAGAAGCTGTACTTGCCGGTCGGCTTGGCCTGGCTGGCCAGCGGCGCATTGTCGATCTGGGCAAAGGTGGCCCACAGACCGGCCGAATTGCCCGCATCGGAACCGCCGCCGGCAAACACGTGCATGCCCACCAGGCCGACCGTCTGCACGCTGCCGCTGCCGCTCGGCGGCACCACATAGGCGCTGGCGGTGAAGAAGCGGTTGCTGGCGACCTCGGCCGCAGTCAGTATCTTCCAGGCCGCTTTGATTTCGAAGGAGCCGACCGGCGGTGCGATCGCTTTCTTCGCCGCATAGGCTGCCTGGGCGTTGAGCTCGTACAGGTTGTTGCTGACGATGTAGTCGTACAGCTTCTTGTTCAGCATCACCTCGTAATAGACCGGGTTGTTCTGCTGGTCGTACAGGGCCAGGTCATCGACCTGCAGGGTGCTGTGCAGCTTGGTACTGGCGCCGCCCAGCTTGCCCACCTGGCGCAGCACGCGCAGCTTGCCGGCGCGCACCTGGTCCGCGATGTCTTTCGGCAGGTCATTCGCGACCGCCCACTTGCCCCAGGGCGCAGGCTTCTGTCCATTCGGCAGGAACACCTGGTCGGGCGAGGCGAAGGTCTGCCACACGGCCGCCCCCGGCGTACCAAAGGCCAGCTTGGGATTCGGCACACCGGCCTGGCCCGTCAGCGCCGGCCAGTTCAGGTAGAAGAAGTTCTGCCACATATTGCAGGAGGCAATGCGGTTGATGAAGCCGCCATTGCTGTCCGGCGGCGTGGCCGTCTTCGGTGCCAGCGACAGCAAGGGCTGGCCCAGCTCGCTCGAACAGGCATTGGCATTGCCCGCCTGCGCCGACAGCGGCAAGGCGCAGGCTGCGCCAAGAATCAATCCGATGGCCGCGCGCGTACCGGCCAGAACACTACGTGCTTGCTTCATACGACATCCCCCCGTGAATTGGACAAACGTGATTGTTTTAATTCAAAGCAACATTGGATAATTGCAAAAGCGACGCTATCACGGGTGGCGCGCGGCAAAATACGCACTCTGTAACTAGTGGTCAATTTTGCGCTATACGCCGGCCTCGGCGGGTGCACTGTGTTGCTCACCCCACAGGCTGTGCAGTTCATCCGGGGATTTCACGGTCTGTCGCACAAACGGACCGCGCCCTCGCGCGCTCCGCTAACATACCGGCAATATTTCAATGGAGACTTTATGCGCCTTCCCTGCTTTGCCCTTGCCGCCCTGGTATCGAACCTGGCCATGGCCCAAGTCGACTTCGCCGCCCTGTCCAAAGACATGCCCGGTCCGCGCACCCAGGTGGCCGTGCTGGGCACCGTGCACCTGTCGGGCATGCCGAAGACCTTCCGTCCGGACAGCCTGGCGCCGGTGCTGGACCGCCTGGCCGCCTTCAAGCCCGACATCATCGCCATCGAAGCGATTTCCGGCGAAGGCTGCGACGTGCTGAGCCGCCACGCCAGCGTCTATCCGACCATGGCCAAGGACTACTGCACCGACCCCGGCCCGGCCCAGCAGGCGCTCGGCCTCGACCTGCCGCAGGCGATTGCCGAAGCCAACAAAATGCTCAAGACCTGGCCAGCCCAGCCGACGCCGGCTGAGCGCCGCCGCCTGGCCGCCGTCTTCATCGCCGCCAACGAGCGCGCCTCGGCCCTGACCCAATGGCTGCAGCTGCCGGCCGCCGAACGCAAGGCCGCGCCCGAGCTGCCGGCGGTCCTGGTCGAAGCCCTGCAAAAGATGGAAACGCGCCAGAACGAGAACTTCCTGATCGGCGCCGCCCTCGCCGCCCGCCTGGGCCTGGCGCGCGTGATCGCCATGGACGACCACACGGGCGACGGCACCGAGATCGCCGACGAGGAAGCCTTTGGCAATGCGATTCAGGCCGCCTGGGCCAGCGGCCGTCCGCTCGCCGAGGCCATGCTCAAGCAGGAGGCGGCGCTGAAAGCCGGGCAGGACATGCTCGCCCTCTACCGTTTCGAGAACCAGCCCGAGTTGCAGCGAATCAGCAGCAGCGTCGATTTCGGTTCGAATCTGCGCGACAAGTCGCCCCAGCATTTCGGCCGCCAGTATGTGGCCGGCTGGGAAGTGCGCAATCTGCGCATGGCGGCCAACATCCAGGCCAGCTACCGCTTCAAGCCGGGCGCGCGCGTGCTGACGATCGTCGGCGCCAGCCACAAAGCCTGGCTGGAACGCATTCTTGGCCTCGGCCAGGGCGTCGACATTGTGGACGTGCAGACCATCCTGCGCTGAGCGCGGCGCAGAAAACAAAAAGGCCCGGTGTTGCGACCGGGCCTTTTGCTTTACGCGCGCGGCGCGAGGAAGGCCGCAATCTTCTTGACGAGTTTGCTGTCTGGCTGTGACAGGCCCTCATGCAGCAGCAGCGCATTCATCAGCAAAGGCATGCTGCAGTCGGCGCGCGTCGCGCAGACCACCTGAGTTGATGTTGTGGCACCCACGAGCGAGGCGCAGATTGCTTTGAGCTCATCAATCGTCTTGAACGAATAGGTGCGCGCGGCCGCTTCAATTTCCGGCACATTCAGGTTATTGCGCACGTGATTGAAGGCGCCATCTTCGACCAGGGTCACGTGCGAAAATTCCGGCTTGCCGCCATGATCCAGCCAGCGGAAATAACCGATTGGCAGGGTTTCAATACCCATCTTCTCAATCAGCGACGCGATGGCCTTATGCCCGCCATCCTCGGGCAAATAGCGGTTCTCTTCGAGGAATTCGCGCGTCGCCCCATAGCTGGTGATATCGAAGAAATCGGACAAACCGGTCTTCACGTGATCGGACCAATCAAGCGAGCCACTCCCGCTCGGAACAATCAGGTTGGCCCCCTTATCGGCGCGCGCACTCTGCACGTGCAATTGCAGGCGGAATTGGCCGTCTGCGTGGCGAATCAGGGCCAAGGTGGAGATCCCCACATGATTGGCCAGGCCAGATTCACGCAGGCCCATCAAGCGCTCAATCCCGTCATCGCCGGTACGCACCGGGAACATCGGGGTCAAGTCGAAATACGGCCATTCCACGCCGCGGTGTTTATCGTGCCGCACCAGGCGCTTGGTGCAGAAATCATTGGTCAGCGTGCTCGCCACATAGCTGACCTGGCCCACGCAAACCACATTCGGCACGCCGCCATCCAGATCCGACAGCAGGGAGATCTTTTGCTGATTGAAGAAGACCGGGGAATGCCTGGAGGCCAATTGCGAGATTTTGCCGTCGAGCGCCTCGCGCAAAAATTGCGAGCAATTGCGCACCACATGGGGGTCGAGATCGCCTTCATTCACGAGCGGCGTCGTGCCCTCGCCCAGGGCGCGCTCGCGAATCTGGGCATTCGTCTGTGGATAGGTGATCGCCGCTGCACGGATCTTGTTATCCGGCGTTTGCTTCACCAACTGACGCAGCACACGCCCCTGATCTTCGCTGGCCGAGGCGCCCTCCTCAATGCGCTCAAAGATGTCGCCAAACGCATCGCGCACTTCGATGTGGTCGAGCCGCGGTTTGCTCAGTGCACGCACGTCACCGACCAGCACCATGATTTCAGCCAGCACCGCAAACGCAATCGCGCCCAGGGTAATTGCCGACCCATGTTCGGTGAAATGCGAAATCAGGCCAATGCCCAGGGCCAGAACGGCAATACTCAGGTGGATAAAGGCGTGGCGCTCTAGCCATTTGAGGCGAAAAGCGACGAGAGGACGAAAAAAGGGATAGTGTTTTTCTGAGCTCATGTCTTCGATGGGGGGGCTGGCGCGCAGTGCGAGTCAAGGCGCGATTTTCGGCAAGGCGAGACGATAGCACGATTGGCGTGGATGAAAAACCAATACAAGTTGGTTTCCCACAAAAACGCGCCCTGCTTATCGAAAGTCGGTAAATGCCCATTGCTACGGACGCGGTGAACATCCTCGAGTACGGGGTGAACGAGCGGCCCGGCGCAGCGCGACAAAAACACAAAAGGCCTACACACCGAAGCATGTAAGCCTTTGCTTTTACTACTTGAGAATTCTGGCTCCCCGACCTGGGCTCGAACCAGGGACCTGCGGATTAACAGTCCGTCGCTCTACCGACTGAGCTATCGGGGAATTATCTTCGAAAACGAAGAAGCAAAATTATAGGCGAGGTTTTGACGGACGTCAAGCTTCGACGTCCGTCTTTTTTCGCTTACAGCACCTGCACGATGGCGTCGATGACGCGGTCGATGTTCTTCGAGTTCAAGGCGGCCACACAGATGCGGCCGGTATCGACGGCGTACACCGAGAACTCCTTGGACAGGCGGTTCACCTGCTCCTTGCTCAGACCCGAGTAGGAAAACATGCCGACCTGGTCACGCACGAAGTCGAAGTTGTGGCCGGGCGCCTTTTCCTTCAGCTTGGCCACGAAGGCTTCGCGCATGGCCTTGATGCGCACGCGCATGCCGGCCAGCTCGTCTTCCCACAGCTTGCGCAGTTCGGGATTGGTCAGCACCGTGGCCACCACCTTGCCGCCGTGGGTCGGCGGATTCGAGTAGTTGGTGCGCACCACACGCTTGAGCTGCGACAGCACGCGCGCCGCTTCCTCTTTCGAGCTGGCGACGATCGACAGCGCCCCCACCCGCTCGCCATACAGCGAGAAGGACTTGGAGAAGGAGTTCGACACCAGCAGCGGGCCGCCGGTCTCGGCAAAGCGGCGCACCACGGCGCCATCCTCGTCGATGCCATTGGCGAAACCCTGGTAGGCCATGTCGAGGAAGGGCACGAGGCCTTTCTCGCTGACCACCTGGATCACCTCGGTCCACTGGGCCGGCGTCAGATCGGCGCCGGTCGGGTTGTGACAGCAGGCGTGCAGCACCACGATCGAACCGGCCGGCATGGCGCGCAGCGCGGCCAGCATGCCGGGCACGTTGGCGGCACGGGTGGCCGGGTCGTAGTAGGTGTAGTTATGCACGGTGAAACCGGCGCTGTCGAACAGCGCGCGGTGGTTTTCCCAGCTCGGGTCCGAAATATAGACGTCGGCATTGGGATTGAATCGTTTGAGGAAATCGGCGCCCAGTTTCAGAGCGCCGGTGCCACCGAGGGCTTGCACGGTGACAGCACGTCCTTCTTTGACGACGGCGCTATCGGCGCCGAACACGAGTTCCTGTACGGCTTTGTCGTACTGGGCCAGACCGTCAATCGGCAGGTAGCCGCGCGGTGCTTTTTGGCTGGCCAGCTGGGCTTCGGCCTGCTCTACGCAGGACAGCAGCGGCAGCTTGCCGTTATCGTCGTAATACACACCCACGCCGAGATTGGTTTTGGCGGGGTTGGTGTCAGCATTGAAGGCCTCGGTAATACCGAGGATGGGGTCGCGCGGAGCCATGTCGATGGCCGCGAACAGGCTGGCAGGAGCGGGGGAGGTCATCGTGTTAAGATCTTCGTTTCGGCTGGATATCCAGGGGATTCCCCACGGATCGCAGCCGGGTTCCAGGGCGCCATGTGCAATGCAGCATGGCGAACCCCCATTCTAGCAAAGGTCCAGACTTATGGCTGACACCGCACCAATTTCGGGCCAGGCCACGGTGGTGAGCTTCCCCGGGTCCCCTTTCAAGCTGCACCAGCCCTATGCGCCGGCCGGCGACCAGCCGACCGCGATTGCCGGCCTGGTCGAAGGCATCGACGACGGGCTCTCGTTCCAGACCCTGCTCGGCGTAACCGGCTCGGGCAAGACCTTCACGATGGCGAATGTCATCGCGCGGGTCGGCCGCCCGGCCATCGTGTTTGCACCGAACAAAACCCTGGCTGCCCAGCTGTATGCCGAGTTCCGCGAATTCTTCCCCGAAAACGCGGTCGAATACTTCGTCTCCTACTACGACTACTACCAGCCCGAGGCCTACGTCCCGCAGCGCGACCTGTTCATCGAGAAGGACTCGTCGGTCAACGAGCACATCGAGCAGATGCGCCTGTCCTGCACCAAGAGCCTGATGGAGCGGCGCGACGTGGTCATCGTGGCCACGGTGTCGGCCATCTACGGTATCGGTAATCCCAACGAATACCACCAGATGATCCTGACCTTGCGCCAGAAGGACAAGGTCAGCCAGCGCGACATCCTGGCGCGCCTGATCCAGATGCAGTACACGCGCAATGACATGGACTTCGGACGCGGCACCTTCCGCGTGCGCGGCGACACGATCGACGTCTTCCCGGCCGAGAACGCCGAGCTGGCCCTGCGCATCGAAACCTTCGACGACGAGGTCGACAGCCTGCAGCTGTTCGACCCGCTGACCGGCCGCGTCAAGCAGAAGATTCCGCGCTACACGGTCTACCCGGGTTCGCACTACGTCACGCCGCGCAGCACGGTGCTGCGCGCTATCGAGACCATCAAGGCCGAGCTGCGCGAGCGCCTCGACTGGTTCCGCGAACAGGGCAAGCTGGTCGAGGAACAGCGGCTCGAACAACGCACGCGCTTCGACCTCGAAATGCTGCAGGAAATCGGCTTCACCAAGGGCATCGAAAACTATTCGCGCCATCTGTCCGGCGCCGCCCCGGGCGAGCCGCCGCCGACCCTGGTCGACTACCTGCCCAAGGACGCCCTGATGTTCCTGGACGAGTCGCACGTGCTGATCGGCCAGCTCAATGCCATGTACAACGGCGACCGTTCGCGCAAGACCAATCTGGTCGACTATGGCTTCCGCCTGCCCTCGGCGCTCGACAACCGGCCGCTGAAGTTCGAGGAATTCGAAGCCAAGATGCGCCAGACCATCTTCGTGTCGGCCACCCCGGCCGAGTACGAAAAAACGCATGCCGACAATGTGGTCGAACAGGTGGTGCGCCCGACCGGCCTGGTCGACCCGCAGGTGATCGTCAAGCCGGCGCTCAGCCAGGTCGACGATCTGATGGAAGAAATCCACGCGCGCATCGCCCGCAACGAGCGCACCCTGGTCACCACGCTGACCAAGCGCATGGCCGAGCAGCTGACCGAGTTCCTGTCCGATAACGGCATCAAGGTGCGCTACCTGCACAGCGACGTCGACACCGTCGAGCGCGTCGAGATTCTGCGCGACCTGCGCGTGGGTACCTTCGATGTGGTGGTCGGCATCAACCTGCTGCGCGAGGGCCTGGACCTGCCCGAAGTCTCGCTCGTGGCCGTGCTCGACGCCGACAAGGAAGGTTTCCTGCGTTCCGAACGCAGCCTGATCCAGACCATCGGCCGCGCCGCCCGCAACCTCAACGGGGTGGCCATCCTGTATGCCGACACCATCACCGATTCGATGCGGCGCGCCATCGGCGAAACCGAGCGCCGCCGCGCCAAGCAGATCGCCTTCAACGAAGCCAATGGCATCACCCCCAAGGGCGTGCAGAAGGCCATCCGCGACATGATCGACGGCGTCTACAGTCCAAATGCCGCGCGCGAACTGGTCGGCGGCGAGCTCGAGGACGAAGCCACGGCCAAGGTCGAGTCGATGTCCGAGAAGCAGATCGCCAAGGAAATCAAGCGCCTCGAAAAGCTCATGCTCGAGCACGCCAAGAATCTGGAGTTCGAAAAAGCGGCCAAGGTGCGCGACCAGCTGCATCAGCTCAAGCAGCGGGCCTTCGGCGCGCCTGGCCTCGACAATCTGGCGGCGTAAGCATACTAAATTTGCATCATTGACGATTGGATATGCTAGGATGCGGGCTCCCTGTTGACGGAGTTCCGCATGCCGCGCTTGCTACTGGCCCTGCTGGCCGCCCTCGCCTTCCAATCGGCCCCGGCCGCCGACCTGGACCTGCGCAGCCTGACCAAAGACCTCGGCAATGCGCCGATCAGCGCCTTGCTCAATCAGAAAGGCGAACCCGTCAGCGAGGCCGACTTTCTGGCAGCAGTCAAGGCAGGGACCTCGTTCAAGATCGAGAAGGAAATGAAGAACGGCGTCGTGACGGCGATGAAATTCACCCTGATCGACCGCGCCAATCTGCCGCCGGCCGGCTCGCCCGTGCGCAATGTGAAGGCTGGCGACGCCCTGCCCGACTTCGCGCTGCAAACGGCCAAGGGCGAGCGCTTCAGCAAAGCCAGCTTTGCAGGCAGCGTCACCCTGCTGAATTTTTCCTTCGCGGCCTGCGCCCCCTGCATAGGCGAAGTGCCCCATCTGAACGCCTTCGCCGCCGCCCATCCCGAGATCAAGGTCGCCTCGATCACCTTCGACAAGGCCGCCGAGTCCGCCGCCTTCCTCGACAAAACCGGCCTGCGCTGGCCGCAGCTGGTGGACGCCATGGCTTATCTGAACCAGCTCGGCGTGCGCAACTACCCGGCCTTCCTGCTGATCGGTCCGGACGGCAAGCTGCTGGCCGATGGCACCAATATCGCCACGCGCGACGGCCGCTTCCTGCTCGAAGAGTGGGTCAATAGCAAGCTGAAGAACTGAAACCATGCGCCGCCTGTTCGCCGCCCTGCTGCTGCTCGCCCCGCTGTCCGCTGGCGCCCTCAACACCAGCGAGGACGGCGTGCGCCTGATGGCGGACCCCGTCTACGCGCCGCTGACGCGCTACCAGAACATCAAAAAGGAAAGCCTGACGCGCGAGGAGTTCATGGCCGCCATGGCCTATGGCGGCGTGCAACGCATCCACGTCGACCGGCGCGGCGACGCCGTCATGGGCATTCTGGTGACGCTGGTGTCGCACGAGAACCCACCTGGCGGCAACGATCTGGTCAGGAACATCCAGGCCGGCGCCACCCTGCCCGATTTCTCGCTCTACACGGCCAGCGGCCAGCGCGTCGACCGCGCTCAGCTGCGCGGACGCACCACGCTGCTGAGCTTTGCCTCGGCCATCTGCGCGCCCTGCCGGCGCGAGGCGCCGCTGCTCAATGCCTTTGCAGCGCGCCATCCGAAGCTGCAGATTTTCTCGCTCACCAGCGACGACGCCCTCGGTTCCGATCAATTCATCCAGGCCAGCGGGCTCAAAGTGCCGCAGCTCGTCAATGCGCGCGAGCTGTTCAAAACCCTGGGCGTGCGCGGCTTTCCCAGCTTTGTGCTGGTCGGGCCGGATCTGAGCGTGCTGGCTGCCGGTGGCGTCGGCTTCCGCGATGGCAAATTCGGCCTCGAAGACTGGGTCCGCGCCGCGCTGGCCGGCAACCGCGCGCGCGTCGCCGTTCATCCCTGAGGCCGGCTAGGCCATGATCACCTTCGGCAAGGCTGTGCGCATGATGTCGATGAAACGGCGCAGCCGGGCCGGATAAAAGCGCGCATACGGATACACGAGGTGGATCGGCAGCGGCGCGGCCTGCCAGTCGGGCACCAGCTGCACGAGACGCCCGGCGGCAATGTCTTCCGCCACCACCCAGCTCGACGCGATCCCCACTCCCAGGCCCTGCAGCATGGCGCTGCGCAAGGCATACAGGCTGTCCGTGCTCAGGCGCGGCTGGATGGCGAAGCGCTGGCTGGCGCCGCTGAGGCTGTGCTGCAGGCTGACCTCGGTTTTGTAGAAGGTGCGCAAGGCCAGCCAGGGCAGCGCGGCCAGGGCCGCCAGGTCGCTCACAGCGCGTCCGTGCAGCAGGGCCGGTGCGGCCGCCACGATGCGCGGCACCGTCGCCAGCGGCAAGGCCACCAGGCTGGTGTCGCGGATGCTGCCGACCTGGATCGCGCAGTCGATGCCGGCGGCAATGTAGTCGTCGAGCAGCACATCATCGTGCAGCAGCCACTCGACGCGCATGCGCGGGTACTGCTGCAGATACTCGGCCAGCGGGCCGATCAGGCGCTCCTGCCCAAACGCATGCGGCGCCACCACGCGCAGCACGCCGTCCGGCTCCTCGCGCGCGCCGCGCAGGTCCGATTCGAACGCGGCCCACGAGGCCAGCAGGGCCTTGCCGCCCTCGTAGCAGCGATTGCCGTCCTCGGTCAGGCGCATGCCATGGGTCGAACGCTGCAGCAGGCGCACGCCCAGCAGCTTTTCCAGCGCCTGCAGGCGGCGGCTCATGGTCGGCTGGGTGGTGCCCAGCTGGGCGGCCGCGGCCGACAGGCTGCCGGCGTCCACAATGCGCACAAAGGTCTGCAGCAGGTCGATGCGGTCGCCCGCTGCCGCCAGGGGGCCAAGAAGCTCTTTCATACGCGCAGCGTATAACAAATCTACGTGCAAGGCCACTACCCTTGATTTGACGGGCGTTCTAGACTGCCGGCTATCCACTCGACGTGAGCCACACATGAACACCATCCAAGATACGCATAACCAACCCGGCCCTGCCCTGACTATGCTGCTGGCCGGCACGGCCGGCCTGGGCGCCGCCTCGCTCTACTACGCCCAGCCCATGCTCGGCACCCTGGCCAGCAGTTTTGGCGCCAGCGAGCAGCGTATCGGCCTGATTCCGACCCTGACCCAGCTCGGCTACGCGCTCGGCATTTTGCTGCTGATTCCACTCGGCGACCGCCACGACCGCCGCAATATCATCGTGCTCAAAGGCAGCCTGCTGGTGCTGGCCCTGCTGGCGGCCGCAGCCGCGCCGAGCCTGCCGGCCATGCTGGCGGCCAGCCTGGCCATCGGCCTGACCGCCACGGTCGCCCAGGATGCGGTGCCGGCCGCGGCCAGCCTGGCGCACGAGGCGCGCCGCGGCAAAGTGGTCGGCACGGTGATGACCGGCCTGCTGATGGGGATTCTGCTGTCGCGCGTGGTCAGCGGCGTGGTGGCCCAGCAGTTCGGCTGGCGCGCCATGTTCGTGCTGGCGGCGGGCGCGGTGGCGATCCTGGTCGTGGCTGCGCGTTTCAGCCTGCCCGCCTTCGCCCCGACCACCACCCTGCCCTATGCCTCGCTGCTGGCCTCGCTGCGCGAACTGTGGCAGCGCCATCCGCGCCTGCGCCAGGCGGCCGTGGCCCAGGGGCTGATGTCGCTCGGCTTCTCGGCCTTCTGGTCGACCCTGGCCGTGATGCTGCATGGCGCGCCCTTCCATCTGGGCAGCGCCGTGGCCGGGGCCTTTGGTCTGGCCGGCGCGGCCGGCGCCCTGGCCGCCCCGGTCGCCGGGCATCTGGCCGACAAGCACGGCCCGGGCCGCGTGACCCAGCTGGGCGCCGCCCTCAGCGCCCTGAGCTTTGCCGCCATGGCAGCCGCCACCACGCTGGCGCCGCAGCCCCAACTGCTGGTGCTGGCGCTGGCGACGGTCGGCTTCGACCTCGGTGTGCAGGCCACGCTGATCGCCCACCAGACCATTGTCTACGGCATCGATCCGGGGGCGCGCAGCCGTCTGAATGCGGTGCTGTTCGTCGGCATGTTCACGGGCATGGCCAGCGGCGCCATGCTGGGCAGCCTGCTGCTGGGCGCCTTCGGCTGGCTCGCGGTCTGTCTGCTGGCGATGAGCGTGAGCCTGCTGGCCCTGATCGTGCGCCGCCGCGCCTGATCGCTCAGGCAGCCGGCACGAAGATGCGCCCGCCAGCGGCGTCGCCAAAGCTGCGCGCCTGGCCGCGCAGCAGATACTGGGCCGCCAGCGCGCACATGGCGGCATCGAGATCGTCCATATTGCGCAGGGCGGCCGTGTCGATGCCATGCGCCGCCAGCACGGCGCTGCGCTGCGGGCGCTTGAGTTTGGCGGAGGTCTGCGCGCGCCCGAGCAAGGCGCAGGCGATCGCGTGCGGAAAAGTCTCAAAGCAGGCCGGGCCGTCCACCCAGGCCTCCGCCCCCAGCAGCGGATGGCTGGGCGCCAGCGACTGATAGACGCCCTCCCCGCTCAGCATCCAGCGGAAGAAGGCGACCGTCTCGGCGCGTGCGCGTGTGGGCGTGGAAAAGCAGGAAATGCCGGCGCGCGCCAGCTCGCGCTCGGCCAAACGGGGCGCCCCGTCCGACCATTGCGAAGGTGCGTCCACGCCGACCAGCACGGCCCCGTGCGCCACGCACAGGGGGCCGACCTCGGCCGGGGCCAGACGCCCCGCCACGAGGCGCAGCGTGGTCCCGGCCAGGATCACGAGATTGCAGCCCTTCTTCTCGCCGCCGATGTCGACACCGGCCACGGCCGGGAGGTTCACAGCGACTGGATAAAGTGGCGCACGCCGCCGAGGAACATCTCGACCGACATGGCGGTAAGAATCAGGCCCATCAGGCGCTCAAAGGCCGTCATCACTTTCGGACCGAGCGCGTTCTGCAGGCGTTCGGCGGCCAGGAACACGCCCAGCCAGATGGCGCCGACGGCCGTCAGCGCGCCCACGTGCACGAGCACATCGGCCGTGGTCTTGGACGAGAACAGCAGCACCGTGGCCAGGGCCGAGGGGCCGGCAATGGCCGGAATGGCCAGCGGCACGATGAAAGGCTCGCCGCCGTGCTTGGATTCGCCCATCACCCCGCCCGGCTGCGGGAACACCATGCGCATCGCGATCAGGAACAGGATCACGGCCCCGCCGATCCGCAGCGACACCTCGGACAGCTGCATGGCCGCCAGGAAGTGCCGGCCGAAGAACATGAACAGCAGCAGCAGGCCATACGCGATCGCGCACTCGCGCACCACGATTTTCCAGCGCCGCGGCGGCGCCACATTGGCCAAGGCCGAGGCGAACAGCGGCACGTTACCGAAAGGATCGGTCACGAGCAGGAGCAGCACAAAGGTTTGAATGAAAGTCTGGGTCATGGAAAGAAAAACGGCGATCCTGGGATCGCCGCGTTGAGAATCAGTTCTCGAACTTCTTCATCCAGGCCGTCAGCTGATGCGGACGCAGGCCGTCGTAGTCCTCGAAGGGCTGGTGAATCCACGGATTGTGCGGCAGATACTCGAGGTAGTAGTCGGGACGGATTTCCGAGCAGCCCTTGACCCACAGCACCGCCGATTTGACTTCGTCGACGGCCGGGAAGTGTTCCTGCAGGTGCTCGCGCACTTTCTTCAGGGTCACGCCGGAGTCGGCCAGGTCGTCGACCAGCAGAATCTTGCCCTGCAGCGGGCCCTTGGTCATCGTGATGTATTTGGCGATGTCCAGATCGCCCTGCTTGCGGCCGGCTTCTTCGCGGTAGGAGCTGGTCGACAGGATCGCCAGCGGCACGTCGAAAATGCGCGACAGCACGTCGCCCACGCGCACGCCGCCGCGCGCCAGGCACAGCACCATGTCGAACTTCCAGTTCGATTCGTAGACGTTCAGGGCCAGGCGTTCGACCAGGCGGTTGTACTCATCCCAGGAAACCCACAGGTCCTTGTCGGTGCTCGGGGGCGTGCTCATGTGTTTTTCTCCTCTCGTGTGGATCAGGCGAAGGGGTGGCGCAGGACGATCGTCTCTTCGCGGTCCGGGCCAGTGCTGACCATGTCGACCGGGATGCCCACCACTTCTTCGATACGCTTGATGTAGGCGCGGGCAGCGGCCGGCAGCGCGTCGAGCGACTTGGCGCCCACGGTCGATTCGGTCCAGCCCGGCATTTCTTCGTACACCGGCACGCAGGCGGCGGCTTCTTCGGCGCCGACCGGGAACACATCGACGTCGCGGCCGTCGAGCTTGTAGCCGGTGCAGATCTTCAGGGTCTCCAGGCCGTCCAGCACGTCCAGCTTGGTCAGGCACATGCCGGTCACGCCATTGATCTGGACCGAGCGGCGCAGCAGGGCCGCATCGAACCAGCCGCAGCGGCGGGCGCGGCCCGTCACGGTGCCGAACTCATGGCCTTTGGACGACAGGTGGTGGCCAACGCCGGCATCGGTCGGCAGTTCCGACGGGAAGGGACCGGAACCGACGCGCGTGGTGTAGGCCTTGGTGATGCCCAGGATATAGTGCAGCATGTTCGGGCCGACGCCGGCACCGGCGGCGGCATTCCCGGCCACGCAGTTGGACGAAGTCACGAACGGATAGGTGCCGTGGTCGACGTCGAGCAGCGAGCCCTGGGCGCCTTCGAACAGCAGATTGGCGCCGGCCTGGTTGGCCTTGTACAGCGCGCTCGACACGTCAGCCACCATCGGACGCAGGCGCGGCACCAGGGCCATGGCCTCGTCAAAGGTTTTCTGGAAGTCGACTGCCTCGGATTTCAGATACTGGGTCAGCACGAAATTGTGCAGGTCCAGGTTTTCCTTCAGCTTCTCGGCGAAGCGCTGTTCGTTGAGCAGGTCGGACACGCGGATGGCGCGGCGCGCGACTTTGTCTTCATAGGTCGGGCCGATGCCCTTGCCGGTGGTGCCGATCTTGTTGGCGCCGCGCGCCGCTTCGCGCGCAACGTCGATCGCCACGTGGTAAGGCATGATGGCCGGCGCCGCTTCCGAGATCTTCAGACGCGATTCGACTTCGATGCCGTTCTTGGTCAGCTTGTCGATTTCTTGCATCAGGTGGCCGACCGAGACGACCACGCCATTGCCGATATAGCAGGCCACGCCAGCGCGCATGATGCCCGAGGGGATCAGCTGGAGCGCGGTTTTCACGCCGCCGATGACCAGCGTGTGGCCGGCGTTGTGGCCGCCCTGGAAACGGACCACGCCTTGCGCGTGATCGGTCAGCCAGTCCACGACCTTGCCCTTACCTTCATCACCCCACTGGGTGCCAATGACGACGACGTTCTTTGCCATGATGTTCTTACTTACGCTAAGTTTTTGAGAAGCCAATTTCCGTTTTCGAGCACGAGCACGCGGTCGCATTCGAATTCGTCCTGTTCGTTGTCGTGGCCCGGCAAGGACTGGATCACGACTTCACCGGCCGCACGCAGCGCGCCGATTTTGTCCTTGAGTTCGGGCGCATTGCCCCAGGGCGCGCGGATCGCATGCTTGCGCTCGGCCGTGGGCAGCAGGCGCGCCAGTTCACGCAGGTCCATCGAGAAGCCCGTTGCCGGGCGGGCGCGGCCAAAGGCTTCGCCCACATGGTCATAGCGGCCGCCGCGCGCCACCGCATTCGGCAGGCCGGTCACATACAGCGCGAACATGGCGCCGCTTTCATACTGGTAGCCGCGCAGGTCGGCAAGATCGATCGCCACCTCGGCGCGCCCGATCGCGTGGGCCGCCAGGGCGGCCAGTTCGGCCAGGGCCTTGGTCACGCCCGGCAGGGCCGGCAGCTCGCTGCGGGCGCGCTGCAGCACGTCGACGTCGCCATACAGATTCGGCAGGGCCAGCAGGGCCGCGCGCGTGGCCGGCGCATAGGCGGCCGTCAGTTCGCGCAGGCTCGGAATATCCTTGGCGCGCAGGTGGCCGATGATGGCGGCCTCGTCCTTGCGGGCGACGGCGTCCTCGGCCAGGATGGCGCGCAGCACGCCCACGTGGCACAGGTCCAGGCGGGCCTGATCAAAACCGGCCAGGGCCAGCGAGGCCAAGGCCAGTTCCTGAATTTCGGCATCCGCTTCCAGGCCCGCGTGGCCGTAGATCTCGCAGCCGATCTGAATCGGCTCGCGCGTCGCATGCAGGCCCGACGGGCGCGTATGCAGCACGCTGCCGGCGTAGCACAGGCGCGTGACCGAAGCGCGGTTCAGCAAGTGAGCGTCGATGCGCGCCACCTGGGTCGTCATATCGGCGCGCAGGCCCAGCATGCGGCCCGAAATCTGGTCGACCAGCTTGAAGGTGCGCAGGTCCGTATCCTGCCCCGCCCCGGTCAACAGCGAGTCGACATATTCGAGCAGCGGCGGCATCACCAGCTCATAGCCGTAGCGCCGGAAATTGTCCAGCATCAGCCGACGCAGATCCTCGATCTTGCGGGCTTCAGAGGGCAGCACATCGGCGATATGTTCAGGCAGCAGCCAGTTCGGCATGGGAGCGGAAATAAAAGGAACGCGGAATCGACAATTTTACCCGAAAAGCTCCCGAACAACAAAAGTTGCCAAACGGTGTCAGGTCCGGCAATCGGACATCGGGGAACTTTCCGCGACGCGGAAAGTTCCCCGATGTCCGATTGCCGGACCTGACACCGTTCAGTAAAACTTATTTGCCGCTGCTGGGGCTGCGGAAGTACTTGAAGAACTCGCTGTTGGGGTCAACCACCATCACGTCGCTGTGGTTCTTGAAGCTGGCCTTGTACGCTTCCAGCGAGCGGTAGAACTTGTAGAACTCGGGGTTCTTGCCGAACGCCTGGGAATAGATCTGCGCCGCCTTGGCATCGCCCTCACCCTGGATGCGGCCGGCTTCCTTGTAGGCCTCGGCCAGGATTTCGGCACGCTGTTTGTCGGCATCGGCGCGGATCTGCTCAAACTCGGCATTGCCGGTCGAGCGCGTCTCGTTGGCCACGCGCGTACGCTCGGCCTTCATGCGCTCGTACACGGAGTTGTTGATCTGCTCGACGTAGTCGACGCGCTTGAGGCGCACATCGACAATCTCGACGCCGATCTGCTTGGCCTCGCCCACCATCTTGGTGCGGATCGCTTCCATCACCTTGCCGCGCTCGCCCGAAATCACGTCGTGCACGGTGCGCTTGTTGATCTCGTCGTTCAGCGCGGCCTTGACGATCTGCAGCATGCGGTCGCGCGCGCGGCTCTCGTCACCGCCGAAGCTGACGAAATAGGTGCGCGGCTCGACGATGCGCCATTTCACGTAGGAGTCGATCTGCAGGTTCTTCTTCTCGGCCGTGATGAAACGGTCGGCGTCCTGGGTGTCGATGGTGAGCACGCGCTTGTCCAGGGTCAGCACGTTCTGAAACGGCGGCGGCAGCTTGAAGTGCAGACCAGGCGTGCTGATCACTTCCTTGACTTCGCCGAGCGCGAACACGATCGCGTACTGGCGCTGGTCGACCACGAACATGGTCGAAGACAGCAGCAGCAGGGCCAGGAAAATACTGACCACGAGGCTGGCAATACGGTTCATCAGCGGGCCTCCCGTTCACGCAGATTGTCGCGGCTGCGGCCCGGCTCGCGCACGCGCACCGAGTCGATGGTCGGCAGCGGCTCGGCAGTCGCCGGGGCCGGCGTGGCGGCGGCCGCGCCGCTGGCTTTCTCGCCGCTCTGGGCGATGATCTTGTCGAGCGGCAGATACAGCATGCTGCTATTGGCCTTGGAGTCGATCAGCACCTTGCTGGTGCTGCTGAAGATTTTCTGCATGGTTTCCAGATACATGCGGTCGCGCGTGACGCCCGGCGCTTTCTGGTACTCGGCCAGCACCTGGTTGAACCGGGCCACGTCGCCCGCGGCATTGCCGACGATGGTGGCGCGGTAGGCTTCGGCTTCCTTGATCAGGCGGATGGCGTCGCCCTTGGCGGCCGGCACCACGGTCTGCTCGTAAGCCTGGCCTTCGTTCTTGCGCCGCTCGCGGTCCTGGTAGGCCTTGACGGCGTCGTCAAAAGCGCCCTGCACCTGCTCGGGCGGCTGCACGTTTTGCATCGTCACATTGGTGACCAGCACGCCGGCCTTGTAACGGTCGAGGATGTGCTGCATCAGCTGCTGCACGTCGAAGGACACGCGCTCGCGGTTTTCATACAGGATCACGTCCATCTTGTTGCGGCCTACCACTTCGCGCGCGGCCGTCTCGGCCACCTGGCGCATGGTCTCCTCGGCCACGTCACGGTTATTGAACAACCAGTCCTTGGCGTCCTTCACCTTGTACTGCACGGCGAACTGCAGGTCGACGATGTTTTCGTCGTCGGTCAGCATCAGCGATTCGCGCGCCATGCGCGCCTTGCTCGGGCCGCGGTAGCCGATTTCCACCGTGCGCACCTGCGACACATTGACCGTTTCGTCATGCTGGAACGGATACGGCCAGCGCCAGTTGAAGCCGGGGCTGGCGGTGTGGCTGAACTTGCCGAAGGTGGTGATCACGCCGACCTGGCCTTCCTGCACGATGAAGGCGCCCGAGGCCAGCCAGATCAGCACGATGGCGCCGCCGACCACGCTGACAATCGCGGTGCCGGCGCCGCGCCCGGGCTGGAAGCCGGGCGTGGGCTGGCCCGGCGGCTGCGGGCGGCCGCCGAACAGGCGGTTCAGGCGCGCATTAAAGTCGCGCCACAATTGTTCCAGGTCGGGCGGACCATTGTCCTGGGCGGCGACATGGCCGGGCCGGCGCAGGCGCTTGAGGAGGTTGGCAAGCATGGCTTCAGTGGGCTCCGTGATGGGAGAGGTCGGTTTCAGTGTCGGGCAATTCTAAGCGATCGTCGCCGCCCCTGGCAGCTTTTCGGTGCGCCTGGGCGGCCTCGACGATGGCAGCGCGCAGCAGGTCCAGGCCCTGCCCTTTCTGGGCGCTGATGAAGACGCGCGCAACGCCGCCGTCTTCGCCGCGTTCGAGCGCGGGCGCAAGCTCGGCCATGTCGATCTTGTTCCAGACCAGGATCTGGGGAATATGGTCGGCGCCGATGTCGGCCAGCACGCCGTTGACGGCGGCGATCTGCTCCATGCGCACCGGGCTGGCCGCGTCGACCACATGCAGCAGCAGGTCGGCGTGGATGGTTTCCTCGAGCGTGGCGCGGAAGGCGGCCACCAGCTGGTGCGGCAGCTCGCGCACGAAGCCGACCGTGTCGGAAATGACCACATTGCCGACCTCCTCGCCCAGATAGATGCGGCGCGAGGTCGTGTCGAGCGTGGCGAACAGCTGGTTGGCCGCGTACACGCCGGCCTTGGTCATGCTGTTGAACAGGGTCGACTTGCCGGCATTCGTGTAGCCGACCAGGGAAACGGAAAACGTGTGGCTGCGCCCGCGCGCGCGGCGCTGGGTCGCGTGCTGCTTGCGCAGCTTGTCGAGACGGGCGCGCAGCATCTTGACGCGCTCGCCGATCAGGCGGCGGTCGGTTTCGAGCTGGGTTTCGCCCGGACCGCGCAGGCCGATACCGCCCTTCTGCCGTTCCAGGTGGGTCCAGCCGCGCACCAGGCGCGTGGCCAGGTGCTGGAGCTGGGCCAGTTCGACCTGCAGCTTGCCCTCGTGGCTCTGGGCGCGCTGGGCGAAGATGTCGAGGATCAGACTGGTACGGTCGAGCACGCGCACCTTGAGCACTTTCTCAAGATTGCGCTGCTGGGCGGGCGAGAGGGCGTGGTTGAAGATGACCAGCTCGAGCTGGTGGTCGCTCACGGCGTGGCCGATTTCCTCGGCCTTGCCGGAACCAACGAACAGGGCCGCATCGGGACTGCCGCGGCGGCCGGTGATGGTGGTGATCGGTTCCGCCCCGGCGGATCGGGCCAGCAGCGCGAGTTCCTCGAGGCTGGCCGCGAAATCGCCGTCACCGAAATCGACGCCGACTAGTGCTGCACGCATGACGACAACAATTCCGGTGATTGGCGCAGGGACGATCCGGCGCCCTTACTCGGCGTCGGAATCAAGATTGAGGTTGACGGCGCGGGCCGGCACGACGGTCGAGATCGCGTGCTTGTACACCATCTGGGTGACGGTATTGCGCAGCAGCACAACGTATTGATCGAAAGATTCGATATGACCTTGCAGCTTGATGCCGTTGACCAGATAGATCGAGACCGGCACATGCTCTTTGCGCAAGGCGTTGAGGAATGGGTCTTGTAACAGTTGCCCTTTATTGCTCATAACAGCTCCGTGTGTTGTTGTATTTTAGAAATTGGAGACGACCTGACGGAATTCAAGTCCCCTCCGCGCCAATTCACTGCAAAAGATCGCGATGGCGTTCCGAAGCTACTGTAACCTGTTTTGCGATCCCTTGCAGGGGATGTCCTGATCAGGCGCGCGACTTATCGAAGGGGTTCTTGCCGGAACGCAATTCAATGCGCAGCGGTGTCCCCACCAGTTTGAACGTGTCGCGGAAATGCTTCTCGAGGTAGCGCTTGTAGGGCTCGGTAATGGCCTCGACCGCATTGCCGTGGATAACGATGACGGGCGGGTTCATGCCGCCCTGGTGGGCATAGCGCAGCTTCGGCCGCACCGAGCCCTTGCGCTTCGGCTCCTGCTTCTCGATCGCCAGCTCGAGCGCGCGCGTCAGGCGCGGGGTCGACAGCTTGGCGGTGGCGGCCGCATAGGCGCTGTCGATCGACTTCATCAGGGGGCCGATGCCGGTGCCCTTCAGGGCCGAAATGAAATGGGTCTTGGCAAAGCCGAGGAAGTCGAGCTTGCGGTCGAGGTCCATCTTGACCTGGTCGCGCTGGTGCGACTGCAGACCGTCCCACTTGTTGACGGCCACCACCAGGGCGCGCCCCGATTCGAGGATGAAGCCGGCGATGTGGGCGTCCTGCTCGGACACGTCCTGACGGGCGTCGAGCAGCAGCAGCACGACATTGGCGTCCGAGATCGATTTCAGCGTCTTGACGACTGAGAACTTCTCGATCGCCTCGAACACCTTGCCGCGCCGGCGGATACCGGCCGTGTCGATCAGGGTGTAAGGCTTGCCTTCGCGCTCGAACGGAATCTCGATGGCGTCGCGCGTCGTGCCCGGCATGTCGAAGGCGATCACGCGCTCTTCGCCGATCAGGGTATTGACGAGCGTCGACTTGCCGACATTCGGACGGCCGACGATGGCAATCTTGACGCCGGCCGATTCGGGCAGCAGTTCCTCTTCGTCGGCCGGGCGGCTGGCTTCGGCCAGGTCGAGCGCCTCGTTGACCAGGTCGTGCACGCCGTCGCCGTGGGCGGCCGAGATCACATACGGGTCGCCGAGGCCGAGCTCGTAGAAGTCGGCCGTCACGCTGGTGTACTTCATGCCTTCGGCCTTGTTCACCACCAGCATCACCTTACGGCCCGACTTGCGCAGGAAGTCGGTGATCGTCTTGTCGTGCGGGGTCAGGCCCTGGCGGCCGTCGACGATGAAGACGACGACGTCGGCTTCGGCCACGGCCTGCTTGGTCTGCTTGGCCATCTCGTGCAGGATGCCATCCTTGGCGACCGGCTCGAAACCGCCGGTGTCGATCACGAGGAAGGGGCGCTCGCCGACCCGGCCCTCGCCGTAGTGGCGGTCGCGCGTCAGGCCCGGCAGGTCCGCCACCAGCGCGTCACGCGAGCGGGTCAGGCGGTTGAACAGGGTCGACTTGCCGACATTCGGGCGGCCTACGAGTGCAATAACGGGTTTCATATTCTTCTTATTCGACCGTGATGGCGCTCACGGTTCCATTCTGGGTTTGGACGATCAGGGTCGAGCCGGCCACGACCGGGGTGCCGACCACCGGGCTGCCGTCGGTTTTTTCGCGCGCCAGCAGGTTGCCCTCTTCACGCGCGAGGAAATGCACATAGCCCTGGTAATCGCCGACGGCGACGGCACGGCCGATCGAGGCCGGGGCCGACAGGCGGCGATAAGCCAGTTTATCGGTCTTCCAGGCGCTGGCGCCCGAGTCGCGGAAATAGGCGACCACGGCGCCCTTGTCGTCGGCCGCGAAGACGAAGCGCTGGTCGGCCGCCACGCCCACTTCGGACGACAGCTCCTTGCTCCAGCGCGAGACACCGGTGCCGGTGTCGAAGCAGGCCACGCGGCCCTGGTAGGTGGCGGCGCAGACATCGCGCTCGACCACGACCGGACGGCCGCCGACATCGGTCACGCGGTCGAGTTCGGTGGCGCCCTTGGCCTCACCGACATTGGCTTCCCAGCGCGGACCGCCGGTGGCGATCAAGAGCGCACTCATCTTGCCGCCCGGCTGGGCGACGATCACTTCCTTGCCATTGACCACCATGCCCGGCGCATTGCGCAGGGTCAGCGGCGGAATCGGCCGCTGCACCAGCCATTTGCGCTCGCCGGTTTTGACGTCGAAGCCGGCGATGCGGTTATCGAGGCTGCGCACGATCACCATGCCCTGTTCGACCACGGGCGCGCTCAGCACCTCGGAAGAGAGCTGGGCTTTCCACAGCGGCTTGCCTTCCATGTCGAGCACCTGCAGCTGGCCCTTGGGCAGGCCGACCGCGATCACGCTGCCGTCGGTCGCCGCGGCCGAGCTCAGGCCGCCCTCGATGCGGGTCTTCCACAGCGGCTTGCCGTCGGCCAGATTCAGGCGCGCCAGCGCACCGTCGGCGGCGCCGACCAGCACACTGCCGTTGTAGACGGTCGGCGTGAAGTCATACAGCTCGGACTTGCCGATCGCATAGGTCCAGGCCGTGCGCACCGACAGGCTGGGCTTGATCTCGACCAGGGCGGCCGGCTGCGGGCCCTTGGGTGCGGACGAGAACGGGTTCAGCGAGCTCAGGGTCGAGCAGCCGGACAGCAGGGCCAGCGCGGCGGCGGCGAGAAGATGGGGGGTGAATCGCATGTGTCGGACAACCTTTATCTGTTGCGGTTTCCCGCGCCGCCAGGGGCGCGGGGCCAGGCATTACGCGCCGCCGAGGGCGTCGAGCTTGATCTGCACGAGCTGGCGGCCGGGCGCCGTCTTGTCCATCGCGTCGAGCGCGGCCTTGTAGGCGCCCTTGGCGTCGGCGGCCTTGTCCTGGGCGGCCAGGATGTCGCCCTTGCGCTCGGCCACCTGGGCCTTGAACGCGGCCGGGAATTCGCCGGCCAGCAGTTGCAGGCCGGCGTCATAGGCTTTCTCGTCGAGCAGCACGCCCGACAGACGCAGCTTGGCGATCGCCTTGTACTCGTCGTTGCCGTTGTCGATCACCCATTGCAGCTGGGCCTTGGCGGTCTTCAGATCATTCGCTTCGAAGGCGGCCTTGGCGGCGGCCATGGCCGTCATGCCGGCGTAGATGGTGCGCGCGTATTTGTTTTCGACGTCGCCGGCGATGCGCTGAAGCTGGGCATTGTCCTTCTTCTCCACGGCCTGGGTGGCCTGGTAGTAGAGGTCGGAAGCCTGGGCCGCCTGGCTGCGCTGGTGGTAGTTCCAGAAGTTGTAGCCGGCATACGAGGCCATGCCGATGATGGCGATCCAGGTGATCAGGTTGCCGTACTGGCCCCAGAAGGCCTTGAATTGCGCTAGTTGCTCTTGTTCTTCGAGATCGTAAGCCATTGAAGCTGTCTCCGTGGGGAATTAATGGTGGTAGTGGACGTGGTCGTGATCGTGGTCGTTGCCGACGATGTCGTCGACCACATGCTCAACCACATCATCGAAGGCCACCGCCACCTGCTGCGCCTCGCGGTCGCGCAGCGGCTTGACGACGGCCGTACCGTTCTTGATTTCGTCCTCGCCGAGGATGACGGCGAAGGCGGCGCCGCTGGCATCGGCCTTCTTCATCTGCGACTTGAAGGAACCGGCGCCGCCCGGCGTGGCGCAATGTAGCACAACGTCGAGGCCGGCATCACGGATGCGTTCGGCCAGGATGAAGGCCTGGGTCTGGGCCTCGCTGCCCTGGTGCACCATGTAGACGTCGCACTGGCTCGGCAGGGCCGGCTCGCCGGCCACCTTCATCAGTTCGATCAGGCGCTCGATGCCCATGGCGAAACCGACGCCCGGGGTCGGCTTGCCGCCGAAGGACTCGATCAGCGGGTCATAGCGGCCGCCGGCGCAGACCGTGCCCTGGGCGCCGAGTTCCTCGGTGATCCATTCGAACACGGTGCGGTTGTAGTAGTCGAGGCCGCGCACCAGGCGCGGGTTGATCGTGAACTGCACATTGCTGCGGTTCAGGATGTCCTGCACGCCCTGGAAGTGGGCCAGCGATTCCGCGCCGAGGAAGTCGAGCAGCTTGGGCGCGCCATTGACCAGCTCCTGCATGGCCGGATTCTTGGTGTCGAGGATGCGCAGCGGATTGCTGTGCAGGCGGCGCTTGGCGTCCTCGTCGAGCTGCTCGGCGTGGGCTTCGAAATACTTGATCAGCTCGGCGCGGTGGGCGGCCCGTTCGCTGGCGTCGCCGATCGAGTTGATCTCCAGGCGGATATTGTCCAGGCCCAGGTCGTCCCACAGGCGGCGGCACATGAGGATGATTTCAGCGTCGATATCGGGGCCGGTGAAGCCGATCGCCTCGCAGCCGAACTGGTGGAATTGGCGGTAGCGCCCGCGCTGCGGCCGTTCGTGGCGGAACATCGGGCCCTTGTACCACAGGCGCTTCGGGCCCTCGTAGGCCAGATTGTGTTCGATGACCGAACGCACGACGCCGGCTGTGCCTTCCGGACGCAGGGTCAGCGCGTCGCCGTTCATCGAATCGGTGAACGAATACATCTCCTTCTCGACGATGTCGGTGACGGCGCCGATGGCGCGCGCGAACAGGGCCGTGTTTTCCACGATCGGGGTGCGGATCTGCTGGAAGCCGTAGCTTTGCACGACCGACTGGGCCGTGTTTTCAAACAGTTCCCACAGCGCGGCATCCTGGGGCAGCACATCGTTCATGCCCTTGATGCCAGAGAGTTTTTCTTTCTTATCGCTTGCCATAATTGGTTTCTACGTAATCAAGCACGATGGCTTTGAAGTCGGCGACGATGCTGTCGCCGCGCAAGGTGGCCTTCTTCACGCCATCGACGAACACCGGGGCCGCCGGGGACTCGCCCGTGCCCGGCAGACTGATGCCGATGTGCGCATGTTTCGATTCACCCGGGCCATTGACGATGCAGCCCATCACGGCCACATTCATCGCCTCCACGCCCGGATAGCGTTTTTTCCACTCGGGCATCTGCTCGCGCAGGAAGCTCTGGATATCGTCGGCCAGTTCCTGGAACACGGTCGAGGTGGTGCGGCCGCAGCCCGGGCAGGCAATCACCATCGGGGTGAATTTGCGCAGGCCCATGGTCTGCAGGATTTCCTGGGCCACCACGACTTCCTTGGTGCGGTCGCCGCCCGGCTCGGGCGTGAGCGACACGCGGATGGTTGAGCCGATGCCCTCCTGCAGCAGGATGCCGATCGCGGCCGTCGAGGCGACGATGCCCTTGCTGCCCATGCCGGCCTCGGTCAGGCCCAGGTGCAGCGGATAGTCGCAGCGGCGTGCCAGTTCGCGGTAGACGGCGATCAGGTCCTGCACGCCCGAAACTTTGCACGAGAGGATGATCTTGTCGCCGGCCAGGCCCAGCTCTTCGGCCTTGGCCGCGCTTTCCAGGGCCGAGGTGATCAGGGCTTCGTACATGACCGACTGGGCCGACCAGGGCTGGGCGCGCTGGGCGTTCTCGTCCATGATGCGCGCCAGCAGCGACTGGTCGAGGCTGCCCCAGTTGACACCGATGCGCACCGGCTTGTCGTACTGGGCCGCCACCTCGATCATCTGGGCGAACTGGGTGTCGCGCTTGGCGCCCTGCCCCACATTGCCCGGATTGATACGGTATTTCGACAGGGCCTTGGCGCAGTCCGGATACTCGCGCAGCAGGGTGTGGCCGTTGTAGTGGAAGTCGCCCACCAGCGGCACGTCGATCTCCATGCGGTCGAGCTGCTCGCGGATATACGGCACGGCCTTGGCCGCTTCCGGATTGTTCACGGTGATGCGCACCAGCTCGGAGCCGGCGCGCGCCAGCTCCTTGACCTGGATGGCGGTGCCGAGCGCATCGGCCGTATCGGTATTGGTCATCGACTGCACGCGCACGGGCGCGTCGCCGCCGATGGTGACCACGCGCGCACCGTGCACGACGCGCACCTGGCGCGTCAGGCGCGGGGCCGCCGGCCCGCTGGGAATCGGATTCAGTTCAGACATTACTTGATGCTCACGCGCGCAAACGACTTGTTCGGGACCTTGGGCAGGGCCAGGGCGGCGCCGCGCAGGCTGGCGTCGACGCCATCCGGATTGCCGACCACCAGGGCCACGGGCTCGGTGATCTCGAAAGTTTCGGTCGCGCCCGGCTTGACCAGGCGCTTGATCCAGGCGGCGCCGCCGCTGGCCGGATTAATCTGGACCCAGGACTCCTCGCGCACCTTGATCACCAGGGTGTTGGCGCCGGCCTTGGGGGCGGCCGGCTGGGCCGCGGGCGGGGTCGCCTGGGCCTGGACCGGCGTCGCTGCCGGCGCCGCAGGGGCGGCCACGGAGGCGGCCAGGCTCGGCGGCTTGAGGGCGGCCGGGGCGGCATTCGCCGCGGCCACGCTGGCCTGGGTCGGTTTCAGGCCGATGCCATTTGGCGCGGCGGCGGCCGGGTCGGGCGCGGCCGGCACACTGGCGGCGGCGGCACCGGCCTCGGCCGGCGCGGGCGCGGCCGCATTCGGATCGGGCACGGGCGCCGGGGCCGGGGCCGGGGCGGGCGGCGTCAGCACCACCGGAGCCGGCGCGGGCGCGCTGGCCGCGTCCTTGTGGCTATTGCTGGGCAGCAGATCGAACTGGTAGGCGGCCACCACGGCGCCGATCGCCACCACGGCGGCGACGATCGCGCTGACCGGCATGCCGGTACGCTTGCCGTGCGTCGGTTTGGCGTCCGAATACGAGGCCAGGGTTTCACGCCGCACGGCGGCGCCGGCCTCGGTCGGGCCGGTGTCCGCGGCCAGCATCGCCACCAGCGGCGCCGGATCGAGGCGCACGACCTTGGCGTAGGCGCGCACGAAGCCGCGCACCACGGCCAGCGGCGGCAAGGCGGCCATATCGCCCGCCTCGATCGCCAGCACCTGGCGCGGCTGCAGCTTCAGCTGCTCGGCCACCTGCTCCACGCTCCAGCCCAGAGACTCACGCTGTGCTGCCAGCAATGCACCGGGACCGGCCCCATCCGGCCCGCGTTCTGCCCACTCTGCACTCATTGCTCACTCACTCGTTAAACGCGCCGCGCTGGAATGCGGCAAATTCGGCCGACGTCGGGAAGCGCCGGCTCAGTTGGGCCACCAGGCTCGCCTCGGTCTGCTTGTCACCCTCGCGCCGCTTGACGCGGATCGCCGCCCACAGCGCATCGGCGCCGAGCGTGTCGAGCTTGGCCACGGCCAGCATGCGGTTGACGAAGAAGGCGGCGCGCGCCGGGTCGCGCTTGTCCAGATACAGCCGGGCCAGGGCCGCATTGGTCGCGGGCTGGTCGGCGTCGAGACGCAGGGCGTCGAGCAGATAGCGCTCGGCCGCGTCGAAATTCTTCAGCTTCAGGCTGCAGCTGCCGGCATTGACCAGGGCGCCCAGCGGGGCCTGGTAGTTGCGGTTGCGCAGGGCCGCCTCGAAGTAGGGAATCGCCTGGGCCGGGCGGCCGGCCTGGCACAGGAAGGAGCCGTAGTTATTGCTCAGGTTCGGATTGTCCGGCGCGAGCTTCAGGGCGCGCTGAAAGTTCTCGTCGGCCAGCACGTTCTCGCCCATCGCCATGTAGATCAGGGCGCGCATGCCGTACGCATCGGCGCTGGCCGGGTCGATCAGGATGGCCTGCTTGATCTCGTCGAGCGCGATTTCGTACTGCTTGTTCTCGTAGTAGCCGACGGCCAGCTGCAGGCGCAGCTGGGCGCGCTTCTGGGCGCTGGTCTGGTCGGACAGGGTCTGCAGCTCGTGGGTCTTGCCTTCGAGCGCGGGCGGACTGCCGCACGCGCTGAGCAGGAGGGCCGTCGCCAGGCCCAGGGCCAGCCGGCCGCTCAAGAGGGAATCTCCACGATGCGCCCGAAGTTGGCGCCGAACTTCTTCTGATATTCCGCCATCTTTTCCATACGCTCCTGTACGCGGGTACGGTCTTGGACTTCCCCGGCCAGCTGGCCGCAGGCGGCGTCGATATCGTCGCCGCGCGTCTTGCGGATCGTGGTCACGATGCCCGCATCCATGAGGATCTGGGCAAAGGCCTTGATGCGCGGATTCTTCGAGCGCACCAGACCCGACTCGGGGAAGGGGTTGAAGGGAATCAGGTTGAATTTGCAGTGGACGCCGACCTCGCGGTCCTGCACCAGGGCCACCAGTTCGCGCGCATGCTGGTCGCTGTCATTGACGCCGTCGAGCATGCAGTATTCGAAAGTGATGAAGTCGCGCGGGGCGAACTCCACATAGCGGCGGCAAGCGGCCAGCAGCTCGCGCAGCGGGTATTTCTTGTTGAGCGGGACCAGGCCATCGCGCAGGGCGTCATTCGAGGCGTGCAGCGACACCGCCAGCGCCACCGGCACTTCCTGCGCGAGCTTGTCCATCATCGGGACCACGCCCGAGGTCGAGAGCGTGACGCGGCGGCGCGACAGGCCATAGGCATTGTCGTCGAGCATCAGCTTCAGGGCGGTCGTGGTCGGTTCAAAATTGAGCAGGGGTTCGCCCATGCCCATCATCACCACATTGGTGATCTGGCGCTCGCCCTTGGGACCGGCAGGGATGCCCTTGGTGCGGCGCAGCTCGAATTCGGCCATCCACAGCTGGCCGATGATTTCGGCCACGCTCAGATTGCGGTTGAAACCTTGTTTGCCGGTCGAGCAGAAACGGCAGTTGACCGCGCAGCCGGCCTGGGTCGAGATACACAGGGTGCCGCGGTCGTCCTCGGGAATGAACACGGTCTCGACGGCATTGCCATTGCCGACATCGACCAGCCACTTGCGCGTGCCATCGCTCGACGTGTGGTCGGAGATGACGGCCGGCGCACGCACTTCGGCGCAGGTCTTGAGCTTCTCGCGCAGGGACTTGGCCAGGTCGCTCATGTCGTCGAAATTGGCGACCCCGAACTGGTGGATCCAGCGCTGCAGCTGCTTGGCGCGAAATGGTTTCTCACCCAGCTCGGCGCAGTAAGCGACGAGCTGTGCGGGATCGAGGTCCAGCAGATTGGTGAGGGACGTGCTCATGTTTCTTTCCTTTCCGCCCGCCCCGAGGGGAACGGGCGGGGCACAACTAATTAACGCGAGTAGACGTTCAGGGCCGGGAAGAAGTAGGCGATTTCCACGGCAGCCGTTTCAGCGGCGTCCGAGCCGTGCACGGCGTTGGCGTCGATCGAATCGGCGAAATCGGCGCGGATCGTGCCTTTTTCAGCTTTCTTCGGGTCGGTGGCGCCCATCAGTTCACGGTTCTTGGCGATCGCGCCTTCACCTTCCAGCACTTGCACCATCACGGGGCCCGAGATCATGAAGTCGACCAGATCTTTGAAGAAGGGACGCTCTTTGTGGACAGCGTAGAAACCTTCTGCATCAGCGCGCGACAGGTGCACCATGCGAGCGGCGACCACTTTCAGGCCAGCGCCTTCGAAACGGCTGTAGATTTGGCCGATCACGTTCTTGGCGACTGCGTCCGGTTTGATGATCGACAGGGTGCGTTCGATTGCCATTTGTAAAAACTCCAGTAAAAAGAAAGGTTTAAATCAATGAATTGAGAACTCAATCAACCTTTAATTCTAACATATTCCCTCACCCACCCCCAGAAATTCCGGTTACCAGACGTTTCATGCTAGAGTGCACCCGGTTTCCATCTTAGGAGAAGCAAATGATTCCTAATATTCAACAACAGTATGACATCGGCGCCAGCGCCCAGTTCGCGCGCAACCGCGTGCTGCGCAACACCTATGGCCTGCTGGCCCTGTCGATGCTGCCGACCATCCTCGGCGCCGTCGTCGGCATGACCCTGGCGCTGCCCCTGATCGCCTCGGGGATCGGCTTCCTGGTGCTGTTCCTGGCCATGTTCGGCCTGATCTTCGCGATCGAGAAATACAAAAATTCGGGCACCGGCGTGCTGCTGCTGCTCGGCTTTACCTTCGTGATGGGCATGCTGCTGGCCCCGCTGCTGACCTACACCCTGCATTTCCGCAATGGCGCCCAGCTGATCATGCTGGCCTTTGGCGGCACCGCGGCCGTGTTCGCGACGATGGCCTCGATCGCCACCGTCAGCAAGCGCGACTTCTCGTCGATGGGGAAATGGCTGTTCGCCGGCGTGATCGTGCTGCTGCTGGCGGGGATCGCCAACATCTTCCTGCAGCTGCCGGCGCTGACCATCGTGATGTCGGCCGTGACCATCCTGATCTTCTCGGCCTACATCCTGTACGACGTGCAGCAGGTGGTCAATGGCGGCGAGACCAATTACGTGACGGCCACGCTGCAGATCTACCTCGACATCTACAACATCTTCACCGCCCTGCTGCGTCTGCTGGGCATCGTCGGCGGCGACGACTAAGCCGCTGCAAAACCCTGCGCCAGCGTGGCCGTGATGACGGCCGCCGGCGCAGCGCGGCATCCAGCCGCATTCTGCCCCGCCCACAGCGGCGACATCTCCCCCGAACCTTCCGCTTCCGCCTGCGCCCGCAAGGGGGCGAGTGCGGCCGTGGCCAATGGAAAGGCCGGCGCCAGCTCGGACAGCGGCCCCAGCTCGCGCATCAGGCGGTTGACGATGCCGCGCGCCGGGCGCCCGGTGAACAGATTGGTCAGGGCCGTGTGGGCTGCGCGCGGCGACTGCAGAGCCTGGCGATGGACGGCGCTGGTGCGCGCCTCGTCGGCCAGCAGATAGGCGGTACCGACCTGCACGCCGGCCGCGCCGAGCACCATGGCCGCGCGCACCCCGGCCGCGTCGGCGATGCCGCCGGCCGCCACCACCGGCACCGGCAGGCGCTGGGCCAGCTGCGGCAGCAGCGCGAAGGTCCCCATCTGGCGGCTCAGGTCGTGGCTAAGGAAATGGCCGCGATGACCGCCCGCCTCCAGCCCCTGGGCAATGACGACATCGGCCCCGTGCTCGACCAGCCACTGGCCTTCATCGAGCGTGGTGGCCGAGGCCAGCACCAGGGCGCCCCAGGCCTTGACGCGCGCCAGCAGGGCCGCCTCCGGCAGACCGAAATGGAAACTGACGACCGGTGGCCGGAAGGCCGCGATGACTTCGAGCTGGGCCGCGCTGAACGGCGCCCGCCCGGGCCCTGCCGCAATGCCAGCCGGATCGATGCCGGCCGCCGCGTAATACGGCCCGAGGCCGGCGCGCCAGGCCTGCTCGCGCGCCGGATCGGGCGTGGGCGTCTGGTGGCAGAAGAAATTGACGTTGTAGGGCCCCGGTGCGGCCGCCGCGATGGCGGCCAGCTGCTGGCCCAGGGCCTCGGGCGTGAGCATGGCGGCCGGCAGCGCGCCAAGGCCGCCAGCGCGGCTGACGGCAATACACAGGGCCGCATCCTGGACGCCGGCCATGGGCGCCTGCAGGAGCGGGAACTTCGTGCGCAGTCGTTCGGTCAGATTCATAACACGAGCATAGCGCGATTTCGCCGCGCACTCTTGAAACCCGCGTGCCAGCCCTCACCTTGGGGGTGTTGTCAGAGGAGGTCTTATGATTCCCAGCATTCAACGTCCATACAATCTGAGCGCCAGCATGCAGGGCGTGCGCCACCGCGTGCTGCGCAATACCTACTGGCTGCTGGCCCTGTCGATGCTGCCCACCGTGCTGGGCGCCGTGGTCGGCATGCAGTTCGCGGCCCCGCTGTTCCTCAGTGGCGTCGGTCTGCTGTTGGCCCTGGTCGGCATGTTCGGTTTCATTTTCGCCATCCGCGCCACCCAGGAGTCGGGCTGGGGCGTGCTGGTGCTGCTCGGCTTCACCTTCTTCATGGGCGTGATGCTCACGCCGATCCTCAGCTATACCCTGGCGTTTCGCAACGGGCCCGAGCTGATCATGCTGGCCTTTGGCGGCACCGCAGCCATCTTTGCCACGCTGGCCAGCGTCGCCAGCGTCACCAAGCGCGACTTCTCTTTCCTTGGCAAGTGGCTGCTGGCCGGTCTGGTGGTGCTGATTCTGGCCTCGCTGGCCAACATCTTCCTGCAGCTGCCGGCCCTGACCCTGGCCGTGTCGAGCGCCGCCGTCATGCTGTTTTCGGCCCTGATCCTGTTCGACGTCCAGCGCATCATCAACGGTGGCGAAACCAATTACATCGCCGCCACGCTTGCCATCTATCTCGACGTGTACAACGTGTTCGTCAACCTGCTGTCCCTGCTCGGGATCGGTTTCGGCGAACGCGACTGACACCGCACCGCTCTCTCCCTTGAGCCGGCCTGGAGCCGGCTCTTTTTTTTGCCGCCCCACCTTGCCCCACAAACAAATCGGGGTCAGACCCCAATTATCTCGCAAGAAAAATGGGGTCTGACCCCATTTTTCTTTTGCTCAAGGCAGATCGAACACGGCCATCGATTCGACGTGGGAGGTGTGCGGGAACATATTGACGACGCCCGCCTTGGACAGGGTGTAGCCGGCCACATGGGTCAGCACGCCGGCGTCGCGCGCCAGCGTCGACGGGCTGCAGGAGACGTAGACGATGCGCTTGGGCAGCAGATCGGGGCGCTTTTCCTTGAGCTCGCCCAGGGCCAGCGACAGGGCCATGGCCCCATCGCGCGGCGGGTCGATCAGCATGCGGTCGAACTTGCCGAGGGCGATCAGATCGTCGACCGTGACCTCGAACAGATTGCGCGTCGAGAAACTGGTCTTGTGCGCGACGCCGTTCACACGCGCATTCGCCAGCGCGCGCTCGGTCAGGGCCGTGCTGCCTTCGATACCGACCACTTCGCGCGCCTGGGTCGCGAGCGGCAAGGTGAAATTGCCGAGGCCGCAGAACAGGTCGGCCACGCGATCACTCGGCTGGACCTCGAGCAGGCGCAGGGCCTTGTGCACGAGCACGCGGTTGATGTGGTGGTTGACCTGGGTGAAGTCGACCGGCTTGAACGGCATGCGGATGCCGAATTCGGGCAGGCTGTAGGACAACTCCTGGTCGAGCGGGTAGTAAGGCGCGGCCGTGTCCGGGCCCTTGGGCTGCAGCCACCACTGGATCTGCCACTGGTCGGCAAAAGCCTTGAGCAGCACCTCGTCGTCTGGCGTCAGCGGCGCCATGATGCGCAGCACCAGCGCCGTCACGTTCTCGCCGACGGCCACTTCGATCTGCGGCATCTGCTCGAAAATCGACAGGCTGCGCACCAGATCGCGCAGCGGCATCAGCATGCGCGCCACATGGGGCGGCAGAATCTTGCAGTCCTCCATGTCGGCCACATACGAGGATTTCTTCTCGTGGAAGCCGACCAGCACCTTGCCCTTCTTCGCCACATAGCGCACCGACAGACGGGCGCGGAAGCGGTAGCCCCAGGTCGGGCCATACAGCGGACGCATGACCTGATCGGGCTTCACCTTGGACAAATGCCACAGATTGTCTTCGAGCACGCGCTGCTTCATGGCCACCTGGGCCGAAGGCTCCAGATGCTGCATCGAGCAGCCGCCGCAATGGTCGAAGTGCGGGCACAGCGGCTCGACGCGCAGGCTCGAGGCCTTGACCAGTTCGGTCATGCGGCCCTGCTCCCAGTTCTTTTTCTTGCGCAGGGTCTCGAAGCGCACGCGCTCACCCGGCAGGGCCCCTTCCACGAAAATCACCTTGCCGGGGCTGCCGTCCTCGTTGTCGAGGTGGCCGACGCCGCGGGCGTCCATGTCGAGGGATTCAATGGTGAGGATTGGGTCTTGCATGATGGGAAATGGGCTGACACGGCCACCGGCCGGGGGCCAGCATCATAGCAAGGAATCCCGCACCACGCCACGGGCGGCCATGGCCCGCTTCAGCTTGAGCAGGGCTTCCTGCTGGATCTGGCGCACGCGTTCGCGCGTCACGCCCATCTCCTCGGCCAGGGTTTCGAGCGTGGCCGGATCGTCATTGTCGAGGCCGAAACGGCGCTGGATGACCAGTCTTTGCTTCTCCGGCAATTTGCTGAGCCAGTCGCGCACGAGCAGGGTCATCTCATGCTGTTCGGCGCGCGCATCGGGGCTGTCCTCGTGCTCGCCGGGCAGCATGTCCATCAGGCTCGACTGCGGGTCATTGTCGAGCGGGGCGTCGAGCGAGGTCGCGTGTTCGGACAGGGCCAGAATATCCTGCACCTCCTCGACCGGGCGGCCGACCAGGCTGGCGATGTCCTCGGCGGTCGCGTCCTTGCCATTGTGGTGCTGGGCTTCGAGGTGGTATTTGGCGCGCAGAATCTGGTTCAGCTCGCGCACCATGTGCACCGGCAGGCGCACCGTGCGCGCCTGGTTCATGATCGCCCGTTCGATGCTCTGGCGGATCCACCAGGTGGCGTAGGTAGAAAATCGAAAGCCGCGCTCGGGCTCGAACTTGTCGATCGCGCGCATCAGACCGATATTGCCCTCCTCGATCATGTCGAGCAGGACCACACCGCGGTTGATGTAATGCTTGGCGATCGAGACGACCAGGCGCAGATTGTGCTCGATCATCTTCTGGCGCGCGCCGAAATCGCCGGCCTTGGCCAGGGTCGCGAAGTGCACTTCCTCGGCCGCCGACAGCAGCGGCCGGGTGCCGATCTGGTTCAGGTAGTGCTGGGTGGTGTCGGTCGACAGCTCGGCCGCCAGCACCTTTTTCAGCTCGTCGACGCTGTCGAGGACAACCACGGCCTCGGCCGGAGCATCGCCCTCTTCTTCGTCCAGCGCCGGGGCATCAAGCGCCTCCTCCGGAAACGCATCCGAACTCAGTTCGTCATCCAAAGGGCGCGGCGCTTGGGTCATGGTCTAGCCTAGCGAGGTGGCAGGAACTTGGACGGGTCCACAGGTTTGCCTTGCTGCCGGATTTCGAAATGCAGCTTCACTGCGTCGGTGTCGGAATCGCCCATCTCGGCGATCAGCTGCCCCTTGGCCACGCTCTGGCCTTCCTTGACCAGGATGGCGCGGTTGTGGGCATAGGCCGACAGCAGATTATTGCTGTGCTTTACGATCACCAGATTACCATAACCGCGGATGCCCGAACCGGCGTACATGACCTTGCCCGCGCCCGCCGCCAGCACCTGCTGGCCCGGCTTGCCGGCGATATCGATGCCCTTGTTCTTGCCTTCGTCAAAGGTGGCGACGATCCGGCCGTCGGCCGGCCAGCTCCAGCTCAGATTGGCTTCGTCCGGGGCCAGCGGCGGCAGGCTCGGCGTTGGTGCCGGGGTCGGCGCAACGCTCGGGGCCGGCGTCGTCTCCTGGGCGCGGGCGGCGCCGCCCTCGCCTTTCTGGGCCTCGGCCAGTGCGGCGTCGGAATACGGCTTCTTGTCGGCCTTGGGCGCCGTCTTGCGCGGCACGGCCGGACGGCTGTCGACGATCGGCGGCGGCGCCACTGGCAGCGACTGCAGGCCGCCTTCCGGCGGGCTCACGCGCAGCACCTGGTCGACCTTGATGTCGTCCGGATTGGCCAGATTATTCCAAGCCGCCAGATCCTTGTAGTTCTGGCCGTGGTCGAGCGCGATGCGCAGCAGGGTGTCACCCTTTTTCACCGTGTACATGCCGGGCGCGTCGGGCTTGGGCGCCTCCTGCGCCGGGGCCGGGCTGCTGCTCGGCGCGAGCGGCTTGGCGGCGGCCGGCGGCGGCGTCACCCGGTCGATCACGGGGGCATTGCGCATCGGCGTGGAACAGGCGCTGAGCAGGCCAGCGGAAAGGGTCAGCAGGGCAAGTTGACGGGTGTGCTTCATTCTCATCCAGTTGGTTCAGACCGTGCCGGGGCGCAGGGGCACGAAGTGTACGGCTTCCATCACCTCGCTGGTCCACTCGGCTTTGCCGGTACGAACGACCAGTTGCAGGTGTTGGGTCTTGGCGCCCACCGGGGCCACCAGGCGGCCCCCGATACTGAGCTGTTCTAGCAAAGCGGGGGGAACCTCGAGGCCGGCTGCGGCGAGGATGATGCCATCGAACGGCGCAGCTTGCGGCAAGCCTAACATACCGTCGCCGTAGTGCAAACGCAGATTCGGAATCCGCAGCGGGCGCAGATTCGCCTTGGCCAGCTCATGCAGTGGCTTGATGCGCTCGATCGAGTAGACCTCCTGGGCCACACAGGCCAGCACGGCGGCCTGGTAGCCGCAGCCCGTGCCGATCTCGAGCACACGCTGCAGCTGGGCGCCATTGCGCATCACTTCGATCATGCGCGCCACGATGTAGGGCTGCGAAATCGTCTGGTGGTGGCCGATGGGCAGCGAGGCGTCGACGTAGGCCTGGGCCGACAGGCCCGGCTCGACGAACAGATGGCGCGGCACCGTGCCCATGGCCTGCAGCACCAGCGCATCCTTGACGCCCTGCTGGGCGACGCGCTGGACCATGGCCTGGCGCACGGCGTCCGACACCAGCGCATGGGCGCGCGGCGGCACCCCGCTCGGGGCCGGCGGCGCGCGCCGCGGCGTGTTGTCGTTGTAGCCGGTGTTGTGCACGGGCGGGGCCTGGAACACAGCCTTGGGCAGGGGCTGGCGGTTGGCGTGCTGGGCTGCGTTCTGGGTGGCCGTCTGCGGCGTCGCCACTTTCGGCTGGGGTGCGGGCGCGCGCGTGTCGCCCTTGCCCGTCACCGAGGACAGCGGCAAGGGAAACTGGCTGCGCTTGTCGCTCATGCGAAGCTCCGCGCCAGGCGGGCCAGCTGCTCACGGTGGGTCAGGTCGACCTGCAGCGGCGTGACCGAGACCTCGCCCTGGGCGGTGGCATGGAAATCGGTGCCGGCGCCGGCGTCCTTGGTCGCGCCCGGCGGGCCGATCCAGAAGATTTCCTTGCCGCGCGGATCGTGGGCGCGGATCACCGGCTCGGCCTCGTGGCGGCGGCCCAGGCGGGTGGCGCGGATGCGGGTCAGCTCGGCATACGGCCGGTTCGGGATATTCACGTTCAGCAGATAGGGGCGCTCGAGCTCCTCGAACTGGCGCAGCACCAGGTCGCGCGCCAGGCGCGCGGCCGAATCGATGTGGGCCCAGCCGAAGTCGACCTGGGAGAAGGCGATCGCCGGAATCCCAAACAGATAGCCCTCGGTGGCTGCCGCCACGGTGCCCGAGTACAGGGTGTCGTCGCCCATGTTCTGGCCATGGTTGATGCCCGAGACGACCATGTCGGGCTTGAAATCGAGCAGACCGGTCAGGGCCACGTGCACGCAGTCGGTCGGGGTGCCGTTGACGAAGTAGAAGCCGTTGGCGGCCTGGTGCACGCTGAGCGGGCGGTCCAGCGAGAGGGAGTTCGAGGCGCCCGAGCGGTTCGCTTCCGGCGCCACCACGACGATGTCGGCCACGGCGGCCAGGGCATCGGCCAGGGCATTGATGCCCGGAGCCAGGTAGCCGTCGTCATTACTGATTAGGATTCGCATCCCGCGATTCTACCTGAAGCACCGCCGGCTGCGCTTGCTCAGGAGTCGGTCAGCGGGGCCGTGCTGGCCAAGCGCTCGCGCGGCAGCGGATCGAGGCCGGCCGGCGCGGCCACGCCCTGCCCCGCTTCGAGCTCGAGGATGCCGTTCGAGGCCGGCACCAGCTGCTCGGCCACGCAGATCACGGCCTCGTCGGCGCCGGGCGCGGGCCGCGCGCTGGCGGCCAGGGCGGCCCGCGCGATGCGCGTGCTCGGGGCCTGCGGGCCGTCGCGGCGCAGGCAGATGTCGAGCACCTGCTCGCGCAGCTGGCGCGCCATGACCGGCTCGTCGCAGCGGGCCAGCACGGCCGCCAGCGCGAGCGTCGAATCGAGGGTGTCGCGGTGTTCGCTGCCGAGCACGCGCTGGCGCCCTTCGAGCAGACGTTCGTAGAGCATGCGCGCGCGCCCCAGCTCGCCGTGGCGGGCGCGCAGGCCCGCGTGCTCGGCCAGCACGGCCAGCGTGCGCACATGCTCGGGACCGTCGAGGCGCTCGTGCGCGCCGAGCACCTGCTCATGCAGGGCCAGGGCCGCCGTCCAGTCGCCCAGATCGGCCAGGGTCTGGGCCAGGCCGGCGCGCGCGGCCAGGGTCTCGGCATGGTCGACCCCGAGGCTGCCGGTGTAGGCGCCCAGCACCTGCTCGAACGCGCGCCGCGCCTCGGCCAGGCGGCCATGCGCGCGCTGGGCCGCCGCCAGCTGCAGGCGTACGGCCAGGGTCTGGGCATGGGTCTCGCCCAGATGGCGCGCGCGCAGGGCGGTCGCCTCGCTCAGACAGGGCAAGGCCTGCAGCTCGTCGGCCCGACGCCAGTAGTAGGCGCCCAGGGCCTCGAGCGCGGCGGCCAGCGGCAGGCCCGCCTCCGGTCCCGTGCCCGGCACGGCGCGCGCCTGGCGCACGGCACGCACCAGCTGCACCTCGGCAAACGCGTCCCAGGCCATGTGGTCGCCCGCGTGCCAGGCCAGCAGCTGCTGCAGCGCCCGGCGCAGCAGCGGGTCGCCCGGCTGGCGCGGATCGTCGCTGGCCAGCAGGGCCGAGGGCGGCAGGCTGACTTCATCGAACCAGCTGTCGAGGCTGATGCCGCTCCAGCCGTAGATGCGCTCCATCAGCTGTTCGAGCTCGGGCTGAAAGCGCGCGCGGTCCTGCGGCGCGGCCGCCAGCGGCAGCGGATACAGCACGAACGGCTGGGCGAAGTCTTCATTGAAGATGCGAAAGCTCTTGGTGCGCTCGACCATCGCCGCCAGCCCCTGTAGCGAACGCCGGTTGGGCGTGAACAGGGCCACGCATTTGCGCGGCAGCACGGCCTGCAGCACGGCCAGACCGTCGGCACGGCCGAGCGGCAGGTCGAGCAGCACATGGCCGAACACGCTGCACAGCTCCTCGGCCCACAGCTGCAGCAACGGCGGACAGGCCTGGAACAGGCCGGCCCAGTCGAGCGCGGCGGCGCGCGCGTGAAAGCTGTCGTCCAGCCGGCCGGCACGCAGCAGGTACAGGCTGCTGCCCTCGTCGACGCGGTCGACATACTGGCGCCAGTCGGACACATCGAGCACCTGGCGCGCGAGGGCCGCATCGTCCTGGTGGCCGTGGCGCCGGCGCGCGCGGATCAGTTCGTGGCAATGCGTCAGCCATTCGAGCAGGCCGGGCCGCTCGTCGCGGCAGCCGAGCAGCTGATGCAGGCCGGGCGCGCGCGTGTCGGCGTCGACCAGCAGCACCGGCAGCGTGCCATTGGCGCGCGCGGCCAGCAGCTGCGCACACTGCAGCAGCACCATGCTGCGCGCGGCCCCGCCCTCGTAGGCGTAGAAACTGGTGATGTCGCCCGCATGCGGCAGCGCGGACAGGGCGAGGCGGTGTGCTTCCATGGGCCATCCTTTTAGGGTTGGATCAGCGGCGGCGTGGCCCGCCACTGGGGTATGACAGTCGGCAAGCGGAATTGGTTGCAGTCGTGCTGGGCGGGCGTATGCTTTTTCAGATGCTGGTAGTGCTGGGCGATGCGCTCGACGATGCTGAGCACGCGCGGAATGAAGCGGCGGTTGGCCGCGATATTGCGCGTGGCCAGGTTGTAGTCGGTGAAGTCGACATAGAAGCTGTAGCGCGCGATTTCGGGCGGCAGGCGCAGCGGGTGCGGGGCCAGGATCACCGGAATCACCAGGTGGCTCGGCAGCGGATACCAGCGCCCGCGCTCCTGCTCGATCAGCTGCATGGCCGCGAACTCGCGCCGCGTGAAGTCGTGCGCCTCGTACTTCGGGGTATAGATCAGCAGCATGCACACGCTTTCGCACAGGGCGCGCGCGAGGCGCTGCTCGATATCGTCACCGCCGCCGAGCTGCTCGACATCGATGAACAGCTCCTGCTCGGCATCGAGCTGGGGCTCCAGATAGGCGCGGATGGCGTCGCCCAAATCGAGGCGAAACTTGCGCATCAAGTCGTGCCGCCCCTGCGCATAGCTGAAAAAGCATCCGTATCGAATTCCCATGGCGTTCTCCCGGCGCACCCGATCGACTGTAACAAGCGCGCCAGCCCCCGCTTTGTGCGACCGCAAGGGCGAATTCGGGCATAATGATGCGAACGATCGTTCTATTTTTTAGGAGACAAAAACATGCAAGCAGTGGTGTGCAAGCAGTGGGGCGGCCCGGAAACCCTGGTCATCGAAGACGGTCCCGATCTGGTGCCCGGCCCGGGCCAGGTCAGCATCGCGGTGCGCGCCGCCGGCGTGAACTTTCCCGATGTGCTGATCATTCAGGGCAAGTACCAATTCAAGCCCGCCCTGCCCTTCACGCCCGGCAGCGAGCTGGCCGGCGAAGTCATCGCCGTCGGCCCGGACGTGCGCCACTGCAAGCCGGGCGATCGCGTGATCGCCTTCACCGCCACCGGCGCCTTTGCCCAGCAGGCGCTGGCCCCGGCCGCCGCCGTGATGCCGATGCCGACCGCGATGGACTTTGACACGGCCGCCGCCATCACCCTCACCTACGGCACCTCGCACCATGCGCTGGCCGACCGCGCCGCCCTGCGCGCCGGCGAAACCCTGCTGGTGCTGGGCGCAGCCGGCGGCGTCGGCCTCGCCGCCGTCGAGATCGGCAAAGCCCTGGGCGCGCGCGTGATCGCCTGCGCCTCCAGCGCCGAAAAACTGGAAGTCTGCCGCGCCCATGGCGCCGATGTGTTGATCAATTACGAACAGGAAGACCTGCGCGAGGCCATCAAGGCCGCGACCGGCGGCGCCGGTCCGGACGTCATCTACGACCCGGTCGGCGGCCCGTTCAGCGAAGCGGCGCTGCGCTCGATTGCCTGGCGCGGGCGCCATCTGGTGGTCGGCTTTGCGAATGGCGAGATTCCGCGCCTGCCGATCAATCTGCTGCTGCTCAAGGGCGCGTCCCTGGTCGGGGTGTTCTGGGGCGAGTTCGTCAAGCGCGAACCGAAGGCCAACTTGGCCGCCATGCAGCAGTTGCTCGGCTGGCTGGCCGAGGGCAAGATCCGGCCGCGCATCTCGGCCCGCTATGCGCTGGCCGACACCGGCCGCGCCCTGCAGGACATGGCCGCCCGCAAGGTCACCGGCAAGATCGTGATTCAGCCCTGATCAGCCCTTCTGACGGGCGATCCAGGCCGTGATTTCGGCTTCCAGCATCGACAGCGGCAGCGCGCCATTGGCCAGCACCGCGTCGTGGAAGTCGGCCAGTTTGAAGCGCGGTCCGAGCGCCTGCTCGGCGCGCTGGCGCAGAGCCTGGATCTTCAGCGCCCCGATCTTGTAGGCCAGCGCCTGGCCCGGCCAGGCCATGTAGCGCTCGGTCGCATTGCGCGCCTGCGCTTCGGTATTGCCGACCCGCTCCATCAGGAAGGCAATCGTCTGCTCGCGCGTCCAGCCCTTGGCGTGCAGGCCGGTGTCGACCACCAGACGCGCGGCGCGCACCATATCGGCCATCAGCCAGCCCGCATAGGCATTCGGATCGTTCTCGTACAGGCCCATTTCCTTGCCCAGGGTTTCGGCATACAGGGCCCAGCCCTCGATGAAGGCGCCATTGCCATTGAAGCGGCGGAACTTCGGCAGGGCCAGCTCGGCCTGACGCGAAATCTGGAAGTGGTGGCCCGGCGCGCCCTCGTGCAGGAACAGGGCCGTCATGCGCGTGCTCGCATAACGCGCTGGATCGGTGATCACGGCCCAGAACACGCCGGGGCGCGACAGATCGGCCGCGCCGGCCGTGTAGTGGTCGGAAGCCGCATCGCGCGTGAGCGGCGGCTCGGGCCGGATCTCGAGGGCCGACTTGGGCAGCGTGCCGAACAGCGCCGGCAGGCGCGCCTGCACCTTGGCATAGATGGCGCGGTAGCCGTCCAGTACCGCGTCCTCCGTCTTGAACGGCGTGAACTGCGGCTGGGCCGCGAGCCAGGCCGCCAGCCCGGCTGGCTTGCCCGTGTAGCCCAGGCGCGCGCCGACCTTGGCCAGCTCGGCATCGATGCGGTCCATCTCGGCCAGGCCGATCGCGTGAATCTCGTCCGGCGTCAGTTCGGTGGTGGTGTTCAGGGCCACGGCCGCGCGGTACCAGGCGGCGCCGTTCGGCAAGGCGCCGTAGCCGGCCGTCGTACGCGCAGCCGGCAGATACTCGGTCTCGACGAAATCGACGAGGCGCTTGAGGGCCGGCAGAATCTGGCCGACGGCCTCCTTGTACTCCAGATTGAACTTGCTGCGTTCGAGGGCTGAGAAGCTGGCCGGCATGCGCTGCAGCGGCTGCAGATACACACTGCTGGCCGGCGTGCCCGCGGCCAGGCTGCGCAGCTGCGGCAGCAGGGACTCGACCAGGCTGCGCGGCAGCACCACGCCGGTCTTGATGCCGCTGCGCATATTCGCAATCGCCATTTCGATCCAGCCCGGCAGCGCGGCCAGGCGCTTGCGGTAGGCCTCGTACTGGGCCGGCGTGTTCAGCGGCTGAGCGCCGTCGCCGCTGGCGAAATTGGCCAGGGTCACGGGCAGCGCATCCATCTGATTCATCGGCAGCAGATGCTCGGGGAAAGCCTCGAAGGCGCGCAGCTGGCGCAGCTCGAAGCTCAGATCGTCGTAGCTGAGGCGGTCAGCCGCGCACAGCTGGCTGCGGTCGATCGCGGCCAGGTCCTGCTGCAGGCTCTGCAGCAGGCCGAAGTAGCGTGCGCGCTGGGCCGGCTGCAGGCCCGGCGAAATCAGCTCATCGAAACTATTGTCGCCCGCGAAGGTCGGCCCCAGCGGCTCGAAGCGCGAGACCGTCTGGTAGTAGCTCTCGGCCAGATCGGCCAGGCGCTGGGCCGGGGCCTGCACGGCCAGGCGCGGCGGCGGCGGCACCACAGCGCGCTGCATGTCCTGGGCCAGGGCGGGCCAGGCGGCCAGCAGCAGCGTGCTGCTCAGACTGAGGGCGGCAAGGCGTTTCATGTCATTCCTCCGAAGGCTTGAAAAAGGCGATCACGTCCTGCTGCTCACGCGTGCGCTTGAATGGCGGCAGACTCTGCCAGATGCGGCGGCCATAGGGCTTGGAGATGATACGCGGATCGCAGATCATCAACACCCCACGGTCGCCCTCGTCACGGATCAGGCGGCCCGCGCCCTGCTTCAGATTGATGATCGCTTCCGGCAGCTGGTGGTGCATGAAACCATTCATGCCCTGCTTCTCCATGACCTCGATGCGCGCGGCCAGCACCGGATCGTCGGGCGGCGCGAACGGCAGCTTGTCGATGATCACCAGCGACAGGGCCTCGCCGCGCACGTCCACGCCCTCCCAGAAGCTCTGGCTGCCGATCAGCACGCCATTGCCGGCCGCACGGAAACTGTCAAGCAGCTCGGTGCGGCCGCGCTCGCCCTGCACGAACAGCGGGAAGGCCAGGTCGCGCGCGTGGAATTCGGCGCGCAGGCGCTCGGCCACCTGCTTGACGGCGCGGATCGTCGTGCACAGGAAGAAGGTGCGGCCGCCGGCCGCCTCGATCACGGGCAGCGCGCAATCGACCACGGCATCCGTGTAGCCGAAGGCATTCGGTTCCGGCAGACCGGTCGGCACGTACAGGATGCCCTGATTGCCGTAGTCAAAGGGACTCGGCCAGGTCTGGGCGCGCTCGCCGGTCAGGCCCAGCTGCTCGGTGAAATGCTTGAAATCGTTCTTCACGGCCAGCGTGGCCGAGGTGAAGATCCAGCTGCGCGGCACGCCTTCGCGCTGGCTGTTGAAGATCGGCGCAATCGACAGCGGCGTCTTGTGCAGCTGCACCGAGGAGGTGAAGGCCTCGACCCACAGCACAGCCTCGTCCGCGCCCTCCTTCCAGTTGGCCAACGCGGCGGCCAGTTCGACCGCGCGCACACGGCACTGTTCGATCGTCTCGGCGCGCTCGGCCTGCTGTTCGAGCGTGCCGATCATGCCATCGAGTTCATCGCGCAGATGCTTGAGCGCCGGGAAGAAATCGGACGAAGGTGCAATCTGGGCCAGCGAGAGCTTGACCGAATCCTGCGGGAAGGCCAGGCGCAGATCGCGCGCCGCCTTTTCCACCACCGTCACCGTCTTGGCCCAGTCGGCGCCGCCGCGCGCGTGGGCCAGGCCCTCGGCCAGCACATCGCGGCACAGTTCCAGAATCTGCGAGGTCGACACCGTCTGGCCGAAGAACAGCGTGGCCGTGTCGGGCAGCTGATGGGCCTCGTCGAAGATGATGGTATTGGCCGAGGGCAGCAGCTCGGCCACGCCGGTGTCCTTCAGCGCCACGTCGGCAAAGAACAGATGGTGATTGACGACGACCACGTCGGCCTGCTGGGCTTCGCGGCGCGCCTTCATCACAAAGCAGTCCTGGTAATACTGGCATTCGGCGCCGACGCAGTTTTCGCGCGTCGAGGTGACCAGGTTCCAGATGGTCGCGTTCTCGGGCACGCGCGCCAGCTCGGCCTTATCGCCGGTCTTGGTCATGGCCTTGAAGCGCGCGATCTCGCGCAGATGGCCGACATCCTCGCGCGAGGTCATGCGCCCATTGTTCTGCGTGCGTTCGAGATGGTAGTGGCACAGATAATTCGAGCGGCCCTTGAGCAGGGCCACGGCGACCGGCGCCTTCAGGGCCGCGCGCACGGTCGGGATATCGCGCAGGAACAATTGGTCCTGCAGATTCTTGGTCCCGGTCGAGATGATGGTCTTGCCGCCCCACAGCAGGGCCGGTACCAGATAGGCAAAGGTCTTGCCCGTGCCCGTGCCGGCTTCGGCGATCAGGGTCTGCTGGCTGGCGATGGCCTGGGCGATGGCCTTGGCCATCTCGGTCTGCGACTGGCGCGGACTGAAGCCGCGCACGGCCGCGGCGAGCGGACCCATGGGACTGAACAGCTTGTCGACGTCGGCGTCGTATTTGCCCGGCGGGGCTTCCGGCTGCGCGACTGTGGCGCCCGGCAATTCGCCTTGCGGCGCAGCGGTGTTGCTCAAGGTGGACTCGGATTCAAGGACGGGACGATCAGGCCGGCACGTCCGGCACCAGCTGCATCTTGAGCAGCATGATATGGTCTTTCAGCTGCAGTTTGCGTTTCTTCAGGCGGCGCAGCTGCAACTGATCGTAATGACCATCCAGGGTCAACATGTTTATGACCGCGTCCAGGTCGCGATGTTCCACGTCCAGTTCGATAATCCGGCGTTGGATGTCTTCCACGTTCTTCATGACGTCGATCTTTACAGTTTGTTTCACCTTGGGATGGCGTGCGCGGCTTGCGCCTTGGCGCCATCTCGTAGTTTAATCTACCGGAAGGTTGCCGCCAATACACAATCACTACGAGCAACGCCTTGAACGCCTACAAAATCGAAGCCGGCACCGCCCAGCACCTGGGCAGCCGCGCGCAGCAGAACGACCGCGCCGCCCTCTTTCTCGGCGCGCGCGCGCCCGGCTTCGTGCTGGCCGTGCTGGCCGACGGCTTCACCGGCCACGCCAGCGCCGCCGAGCAGGTGCTGCAAACGGCCAAACAAGTGTTCGACCAATTCAAGCCCGGCGACCATCCGAGCATCGCCCGGCTGGAAGAGCTGCTGCGTGAAATCGTGCACGAGGCGCATCTGATCATCAAGCTCAACGGCGTCAGTTCCCAGACCGAGCAGCACAGCACCGTCGTGCTGCTGGTGCTGACCCCGCATGGCGAAGCCGTGTGGGCGCATGTGGGCGAATCGCGGCTCTACCGCTTCCAGCAGGGCCAGCCGGCCGAGCGCAGCCAGGACAGCGCCTACGTCGCGCATCTGATCGCGGCCGAGAACATCCCGCCCGAAGCGGCCAAACAATACCGCGCGTCCAAGCTGCTGACGAATGCGATCGGGCGCCAGGACAAGGAGCCCTTCGTCATCTGCGGCGCGCACCAGCCGCTGGCGGCGGGCGACTGCTTCCTGCTGGCCTCGGACGGCCTGTGGCGCTATTTCACCGATGCCGAACTGGCCGCGGTCACGTCCAAGAGCACGCCGCGCCAGGCGGCCGACCTGCTGATCCCCAAGGCACAGGAGCGTGCCAAGGGCCAGGGCGACAACTGCACGATGGCCATCATCAAGCTGATCGAGCCGCCGAAAGAAGCGCCCAGCTACACCGTTCAAAAGCTCGGCAAAGCTGTCTGACAGAAAAAATGGGGTCAGACCCCGATTTCCCCACCCGACATTTTTCCGGCGTCTTTTTGCCACCCAAACAAATCGGGGTCAGACCCCATTTATCTCGCGCGCAAGCATTTGCGCGCCGGATAAATGGGGTCTGACCCCGATTTGTTTGGGCGGAATTATTTTTTGGCCTTGGCGGCTTCGTCGGCTTTGGCTTTTTCTTGCGCGGCCAGCTTGGCGGCTTTTTCGGCCTTGCGGCGCGCCACGTCCTGCGCGTGCTGCGCGGCCTCGGCGCGGCGCTTTTCGAGATCGGCGGCATTGCGCGCGCGCTGCGGCGCTTCGGCCGCTTCCTGCACGGCACGGGCCTGCTCGCGCGCGGCCGCGGTGGCGGCGCGGTCTTCCACCGGATGGCGCGGCGGCGCCGGAACATCGGGCTGCACCTCGCGCGCCGGCGGCGGCGGCTCGGCCGCCATGCGCGCCTGTTCGGCCTCGAAACGCTGCTGGGCGGCGGCCAGCTCGCGGTCGCGCGCGGCGATCTCGAGCGCACGCTTGACGCGCCCGGCTTCGACTTCGGCCGCCCGCACGCCGTCCAGACCGCTACGCTGGGCCTCGCGCGCTTCGTCCAGGCAGCTGTTGACGAAGAAGTGGGTGTAGCACTCGGCCTCGCGCCGGCTGTAGGCGGCCTCGATGGCGGCACGCTCGCGCGTGGCCTTGGCCAGCACGGCATCGGCCTCCTCGGCGCTGCGGATCACGGGCGTGGCCGCATGGCTCGTGGGGCGCAGCACGGAAACGCTGCAGCCGGCGAGCCCGGCCAGGGCGGCGACCACAATCAGATGTTTCGGCATGGGATCCTTGTCAGGCGATGGCGCCGGCCACGTCGCGGCGGTCCGACTCCATGTATTCACGCGATTGCATCTCTATGATACGCGAGACGGTGCGGTGGAATTCATTGGCCAGCATCCCTTGCGTGTACAACAGCTCGGGCGCGACTTCGGCTGACATGAACAGCTTGACCTTGTGGTCGTAGAACACGTCGATCAGCCAGGTGAAGCGGCGCGCTTCGGAACTCTGGGCAGCCGACATGGCCGGAATCCCCGACAGGATCACGGTGTGGAACTGGCTGGCGATCTCGAGATAATCGTTCTGCGAGCGCGGCCCGCCGCACAGGGTCGCAAAATCGAACCAGATCACGCCGCCGGCGCGGCGCAGGGCGCGGATCTCGCGCGCTTCGATGCGGATGCGCGGATCTTCGTCGGCCGTGTCGGCCAGGCGCGCAAACACCTCGCGCAGCTCGGCATCGGCGCGCGCATCGAGCGGCATGTGGTAGACGCTCAATTGCTCGAGCGTGCGCTTGCGGTAGTCGACGCCGGCGTCGACATTCATCACGTCGAGCTTGTCCTTCAGCAGCGCGATGGTCGGCAGCATGCGGTCGCGGTGCAGGCCGTCCGGATACAGGGTGCTGGGCTCGTAGTTCGAGGTCATGATGAACGACACCCCATGCGCGAACAGGGCCGACAGCAGGTTGTACAGAATCATCGCGTCGGCGATGTCGGACACGTGGAATTCGTCGAAGCAGATCAGCCGGTACTTGCGCGCCACGCGCTTGGCCACTTCGTCGAGCGGATCGGCCACGCCCTTGAGCTCGTCGAGCTGGCGGTGCACGCCGCGCATGAATTCGTGAAAGTGCAGGCGGGTCTTGCGCACCACCGGCACGGTCGAATAGAAGCTGTCCATCAGGAAGGACTTGCCGCGCCCCACCCCGCCCCACAGATACACGCCGCGCGGCACTTCGGGCCGGCTCAGCAGACGTTTAAACGTGGAGGCGCGCTTGGATTTGAAGGCGACCCAGTCGTCATACGCTTGCTGCAGACGGGCGATGGCCTTCAGCTGGGCGGCGTCGGCCTGATAGCCGCGCTGGGCCAGCGCGTGTTCGTAAGCCTGTTGGACATTCATGAGCAGTGACACCGGACCGGCCCACACGGGCAGGTCCGGCAAAAGGCGGGATTAGAAGTTCAGCGTACGCTTGTCCACGGCCAGGGCCGCTTCCTTGGTCGCTTCCGACAGCGAGGGGTGGGCGTGGCAGATGCGGGCGATGTCTTCGCTCGATGCCTTGAACTCCATCGCCACCACGGCTTCCGAAATCAGCTCGGAGGCCATCGGGCCGATGATGTGCACGCCCAGGATCTCGTCGGTCGTGGCGTCGGCCAGGAACTTCACCATGCCATTGGTGTCACCCAGGGCACGCGCGCGGCCATTGGCCAGGAAGGGGAAGGTGCCGGCCTTGTAGGCGCGGCCGCTGGCCTTGAGCTGCTGCTCGGTCTGGCCGACCCAGGCGATTTCCGGCGAGGTGTAGATGACCCAGGGGATGGTGTTGAAATTGGTGTGACCATGCTGGCCGGCGATACGCTCGGCCACGGCCACGCCCTCTTCCTCGGCCTTGTGCGCCAGCATCGGGCCGCGCACCACGTCGCCCACCGCCCACACGCCCGGCAGATTGGTCTTGCAGTCGTCGTCGACGACGATGAAGCCGCGCTCGTCGAGCTTGAGGCCGACCTTGTCCACGCCCAGGCCATTGGTGTTCGGGGTACGGCCGATCGAGACGATCAGCTTGTCGAACACGGCCTTCTGGGCCTCGCCCTTGGCGTCCGTGTACTCGACCGTCACATCGTTCTTGCCCTTGCTGATGGCGCCGATCTTGCAGCCGAGGTGGATCGCCAGGCCCTGCTTGGTGAACAGCTTCTGGGCTTCCTTGGCGATCTGCTCGTCGACCGCGCCGAGGAAGACCGGCAGGCCTTCGAGCACGGTCACCTGGGCGCCCAGACGGCGCCAGACCGAACCCATTTCCAGACCGATCACGCCGGCGCCGATCACGCCCAGCTTGGCCGGCACGGCGTCGATGGCGAGCGCGCCGGTGTTCGACAGGATCAGCTTTTCATCGAATTCCGCGCCCGGCAGCTGACGCGCGTTCGAGCCGGTGGCGATGATCACCTGCTTGGCTTCGAGCGTCTCTTCCTTGGCGCCGGTGACGGCGATCGTGTAGCCATTGGCGCCGCTGCCCGTGAAGCTGCCGCGGCCGTGGAAGAAGCTGACCTTGTTCTTCTTGAACAGGAACAGGATGCCGTCGTTGTTCTGCTTCACGACGGTGTCCTTGCGCTTGATCATCTGGCCGACGTCCATCTTCAGGTCGCTGACCGTGATGCCGTGTTCGGCGAAGGCGTGGCCGGCGTGCTCATAGTGCTCGGACGATTGCAGCAGGGCCTTGGACGGGATGCAGCCGACATTGGTGCAGGTACCGCCCGGGGCCGGACCGCCCTTGGCATTGACCCACTCGTCGATACAGGCGACTTTGAAGCCGAGCTGGGCGGCGCGAATGGCGGCGATATAGCCGCCCGGGCCGGCGCCGATCACGACGACGTCGAATTGTTGTGCGTTGCTCATTCTTGGGATTCCTAACTTATTCTTCGGGGATAAAGATCCACATCAGCAGATACACCAGCACGCCCGTGCCAAGGCAGACCACGGCCAGCACGAAGATCAGGCGCCAGACCCAGGACTCGAGACCGGTGGCCTTGGCCAGACCGCCGCACACACCACCGAGCCAGCGGTCGGTGGTCGAGCGGCGCAGGCGGCCCAGGTCACTCTTGAGGTCTTCGTCGCGGACCGGGGCCGCGCCGCCGGACAGCAGCTTGGCCTTGGCCTGTTCGAATTCGGCATCGGTCAGGGCGCCGGCCTGGTGGAGTTCGTGCAAACGTTTCAGTTCTTCAGAGACACTCATTCGGTTTCCTCAATTGCATAACGTCGTGCACGCTCCCCACCGCGGCGTGCGGGCGGATCAGCGCTTACAGGTCGAGCAGCAGGCGGGCCGGATCTTCCAGCGCTTCCTTCATGGCCACCAGACCGAGCACGGCTTCGCGGCCGTCGATGATGCGGTGGTCATAGGACATGGCCAGGAAGTTGATCGGACGGATCACGATCTGGCCGTTCTCGACCACCGGACGGTCCTTGGTCGCGTGCACGCCCAGAATGGCCGACTGCGGCGGATTGATGATCGGGGTCGACAGCATCGAGCCGAAGGTGCCGCCGTTCGAGATCGAGAAGGTGCCGCCGGTCAGGTCTTCCAGCGTCAGCTTGCCTTCCTTGGCCTTGGCGCCGAATTCGCCGATCTTGCGTTCGATGTCAGCGATCGACATCTGGTCGGCATTGCGCAGGATGGGCACCACCAGGCCGCGCGGCGAACCGACGGCGATACCGATGTCGAAATAGCCGTGGTAGACGATGTCATTGCCGTCGACCGAAGCATTGAGGATCGGGTATTTCTTGAGCGCGGCCACGGCGGCCTTGACGAAGAAGGACATGAAGCCCAGCTTGACGCCGTGCTCTTTTTCGAACTTGTCCTTGTACTTGTTGCGCAGGTCGATCACCGGGGCCATGTTCACCTCGTTGAAGGTGGTCAGGATGGCATTGGTCGACTGCGATTCCACCAGACGCTCGGCGATACGGGCGCGCAGGCGGCTCATCGGCACGCGCTCTTCCGGACGGTCGCCCAGATTCACGTTCACGCTCGGCACGGCTGCCAGGGCCGGCTTGGCGGCCTTGGGGGCAGCGGCCGGGGCCGGAGCGGCGGCCGGCTTGGCGGCCACGGCGGCCAGTGCGTCGCCCTTGGTCACGCGGCCATCCTTGCCGGTGCCGGCCACAGCGCTGGCCGACAGATTGTTTTCAGCCAGGATCTTGGCGGCGGCCGGCATGGCCACATCGCCCTTCGAGGCGGCGGCGACCGGGGCCGGTGCCGGGGCAGCGGCGGCCGGGGCGGCGGCAGCGGCCGGCGCGGCCACGCCAGCGGCGGCTTCGGTGTCGATGATGGCGATCACTTCGCCGGAGACGACGGTGTCGCCGCTCTGCTTGATGAATTCGACCAGCACGCCGGCTTCGGGGGCCGGCAGTTCCAGCACCACCTTGTCGGTTTCGACGTCGATCAGGTTCTCGTCACGGGCGACGGCCTCGCCGACTTTCTTGTGCCACTGCAGCAGCGTGGCTTCTGCGACCGATTCCGACAGCTGCGGAACTTTGACTTCGATTTTTGCCATGTTATGAAACTCCGTATCTTGTTCGTATCTTGGGTTATTTGGTCAGCACGAAGCCTTTGAGCTTCGAGAACGCCGTCTCCAGCAGTTCTTTCTGCTGGGCGTAGTGCTTGTCGTAATAGCCGACAGCCGGCGAGGACGAAGCGGGACGGCCGGCATACGCCAGGCGCTGGCCCGATTCCATGCCTTCGAACACGTTGTGCTGGATCTGGAACCAGGCGCCCTGGTTCTGCGGTTCGTCCTGGCACCAGACGACTTCGGTGGCGTTGCTGAATTTCTTCAGCTCGGCGGCGAAGGCCTTGTGCGGGAACGGATACAGCTGTTCGATACGGATGATGGCCACATCGGTCGCATTGCGCTGCTTGCGGGTGTTGACCAGATCGTAGTAGACCTTGCCCGAGCAGGCGACCACGCGCTTGACCTTCTTCGGATCGATCTTGTCGTCCACTTCGCCGATCACGGTCTGGAACACGCCCTTGGCCAGTTCCGACAGGGGCGAGCCGGCGTCCTTGTTACGCAGCAGCGATTTCGGGGTCATGATGACCAGCGGCTTGCGGAACTGACGCACCATCTGGCGGCGCAGCAGGTGGAAGATTTGTGCGGCCGTGGTCGGCTGCACGACTTGCATATTATTGTCGGCGCACAGCTGCAGGAAGCGCTCCGGACGGGCCGACGAGTGTTCCGGGCCCTGGCCTTCGTAGCCGTGCGGCAGCATCATCACCAGACCGCTGGCGCGGCCCCACTTGGCTTCACCCGAGGAGATGAACTGGTCGATCACGACCTGGGCGCCGTTGGCGAAGTCGCCGAACTGGGCTTCCCAGATGGTCAGGGTGTTCGGTTCGGCGGTCGAGTAGCCGTATTCGAAGCCGAGCACGGCTTCTTCGGACAGCACCGAGTCGATCACGGTGAACGGGGCCTGGGTTTCGGACACATGGGCCAGCGGCACATAGGTGCCGGCATCCCAACGTTCGCGGTTCTGGTCGTGCAGCACGGCGTGGCGGTGCACGAAGGTGCCGCGGCCGGCGTCCTGACCGGTCAGGCGCACGGCGTAACCGGACGAGACCAGCGAGGCGAAGGCCAGGTGTTCACCCATGCCCCAGTCGAGGTTGAGCTCGCCGCGGCCCATGGCGGCGCGGTCGGCCAGCACTTTTTCGACCAGCGAGTGGACCTTGAAGCCTTCCGGCAGCGTGGTGATGCGCGTGGCCAGGCGCTTCAGTTCCGTCATCGGCACGGCCGTGTCGGCGGCGTCGGTCCACTTGCGGTTCAGGAAGGGCAGCCAGTCGACCGCGTACTTGTTCTTGAAGTTGGTGATGACCGGATCGACCGTGTGCTTGCCGGCGTCCATGGCTTCGCGGTAGGCGGCCACCATCTTGTCGCCCGTGCCCTGCGGCAGGGTGCCAAGGGTCTGCAGACGCTCGGCGTACAGCTTGCGCGTGCCCGGGTGCTGGGCGATCTTCTTGTACATCAGCGGCTGGGTCAGGGCCGGGGTGTCCTGCTCATTGTGGCCGAGCTTACGGTAGCAGATCACGTCGAGCACGACGTCCTTCTTGAACTGCATGCGGTAGTCGAGCGCGATCTGGGTGGCCAGCACGACGGCTTCGGGATCGTCGCCGTTGATGTGGAACACCGGCGCTTCGATCATCTTCACCACGTCCGAGCAGTAGGTGGTCGAACGGGCGTCGCGCGGATCCGAGGTGGTGAAACCGATCTGGTTGTTGATGACGATGTGGACGGTACCGCCGGTGCCGTAGCCGCGCGTCTGGGCCAGGTTCAGGGTTTCCATCACCACGCCCTGGCCGGCGAAGGCGGCGTCGCCGTGCACCAGGATCGGCAGCACTTGCGCGCCTTCCTTGTCGCCGCGGCGGTCGAGGCGGGCCTTGACCGAACCTTCGACCACCGGGTTGACGATCTCCAGGTGCGAGGGGTTGAAGGCCAGCGACAGGTGGACCGGGCCACCGGCCGTCGAGATGTCCGACGAGAAGCCTTGGTGGTATTTCACGTCACCGGCCGGCAGATCGTCGCTGTGCTTGCCTTCGAATTCTTCGAACAGGTCGGCCGGGCTCTTGCCCAGCACATTGACCAGCACGTTCAGGCGGCCGCGGTGGGCCATGCCGATCACGATTTCCTGCACGCCTTTTTCGCCGGCGCGCTGGATGCATTCATCGATACAGGGAATGAAGGATTCCGAGCCTTCGAGCGAGAAGCGCTTCTGGCCCACATACTTGGTATGCAGGTAGCGTTCCAGACCTTCGGCCGCGGTCAGGCGGTCCAGGATGTGGGCTTTTTTGTCGGCGCTGAAATGCGGGGTCGAACGGATCGACTCCAGCTTTTCTTGCAGCCAGCGCTTTTCGGTCGGATCGCTGATGTACATGAATTCAGCGCCGATCGAACGGCAGTAGGTGTCACGCAGGAAGTTGGTGATGTCACGCAGCGAAGCAGTTTCCGGCCCGAAGTAGGTGTTCGAAATGTTGAACACGGTGTCCATGTCGGCGTCGGTGAAGCCGTAGAAGCTCGGTTCCAGTTCCGGGATGGCCGGGCGCTCCTGGCGCTGCAGCGGGTCCAGATTGGCCCAGCGCGAACCGAGGAAGCGGTAGGCAGCGATCAGCTGGGTCACGGCGACGCGCTTGCGGGCCATTTCGGCATCGGCAGCGGCGGACACCACGCGGATCGGGCCCTGCTTGGCGCGCTCGGCGAACGAGGCGACCACGGGCGCATGGGGGACGTCGGGTTTGTTGGAACCGTCCACGGCCGGGACGTTCTGCATGGCGTCGAAGTACGCGCGCCAGTTCTCGGGGACGGAGCCGGGATTGTTGAGATAGGCCTCGTACAATTCCTCGACATAGGGGGCATTTCCGCCGAACAGGTAGGAATTGCCTTTAAGTTGTTGCATCATCTTGCTCACCTTTCTTCGCGCTTCGCGAGATTAGCGGGTTAATCTAACCTTCCGCGACACGGCCTGACCGGTTAGCGGATTGCACATCAAGTTGTGGGGAAGGACCTGCTGCGGGCGTGACTCCACAGATACTAGCCTGTAATTGTAGCGCAATCCCACGCTATGAAACCGCCTTGCTAATAAAAATTGCTTTTGTGCACTGCACCGTCAGGGCTGCGGCTTGGCTGGCGCAGGGAGTTCGGCGCGTTCAAGGCGGACTTCGAGCTGGCCGATGCGGCGCCCCAGGTCCAGCGACGCGCCGAAAGATTGCCAAATAGTGAACTGCAGAGCGATGACGGCCAGGGCGCTGGCCACGCAGGTGCTGATGACGGTGATCTTTACCCCACGCCCGGCGCTGCGCACTTCGACCAGGATGGCGTCGAAGCGGGCGTCCATGCTGTCGAGGCGGCCATCCATATGATCCAAGCGGGCGCCGAAGCGGGCGTCCATGCTGTCGAAGCGGGCGTCGAAACGGGCCTCCATGCTGTCGAGGCGTGCGTCGAAACGGGCCTCGATGCTGTCGAGGCGAGCGTCGAAACGGGCCTCCATGCTGTCAAAGCGAGCATCCATGCGATCGAGGCGAGCGTCGACGCGATCGAAGCGAGCGTCGAAACGGGCGTCCATGCTGTCGAAGCGAGCGTCGAAACGGGCCTCCATACCGTCGAGGCGCGCATCCATGCGATCGAAGCGCGCGTCCATGCTGTCGAGGCGCGCGTCGATGCGATCGAGCCGCGCATCGGTCTGGTCGAAACGGCGGTGCAAGCTTTGCAGACCGTCGAGAACCAGGTCGAACTTGGTGCTCAGGCGTGCCTGGTCGGCGCGAATTTCGGAGATGGCCCGCTCGACCATCACATCGCGCTGGGCAATATCCTCGCGCAAACGGGTCAGCTGCGCCTGCAGGTGGGTATCGCGTTCGGCGATGCCCGCGCGCATGGCAGCCAGCTCTGTCACCACCCGCGCATGGTTGGCGTCCAGACGGGCCTCGATTTCGGGACGGCTCATATCGTTCATACCGCTCAGACGAGGACATTGAACAGAAGTTCCAGCCTCGCGTAACATGGCTGCTCCACGTCACAGGAGCCATTGTGCGCTTTTCCATCGGCCACCGTCTGTTCATTTCCGTGCTGCTTGCCATGCTGGCTGTGGCCGCCACGGCCATCCTGCTGATGCGCCAGAACGTGGCGGCCAGCTTTGGCGACTACGCGGCCCAGATCGAGCTGGACCGCCTGAGCGAACTGGCCGATGCACTCGGCCGCCAGTACCAGGCGCGCGGCAGCTGGGACTTTGTGCCCGCACGCGGGCGCGCCGGCTGGATCGAAGGCGAGCTGGCCCGCCTGCGCCGGGCGCGCGAAAGCGGCCAGGGCGAACTGGCCACGCGCGCACCGGCCCCGCCGCGCGCCCCGGCCGCCCCGGTCCCGCCGGCGCCGCCGGTCAGGGCCACGACCACCACCACGACAACCACGACTACGCATACCGCCACCGCGACGGCCGCCGCCACCCCGGCCTTGCCGCCGCTGCCGCCGCTGCCACCGACTCCGCCGGCCCCGCCCGCGCCGCATGCCGTGCAGGCGCCAATCGCCAGCGCCGCTCTGCCCGAGCGCATCACCCTGATCGACGCCAACGGCGCCTATCTGGCCGGACGCCCGCTCGACCCCGGCCCCACGGTGCGCCGCACCCTGCTGGCCGATGGCCGCCCGATCGGCGCCCTCGTGATCGCCCGTCCGCCAGTGCCGACCGATGCCTTGTCGGCCGCCTTCCTCGCGCGCCAATCGTCGAGCCTGTGGATCATCCTGGGCGCCAGCATCAGCCTCAGCGCCCTGGCCGCGGTGCTGCTGGCGGCCCACTTCCGCCGCCCGATCGGCCAGCTGGCCGATGCCGCCGCCGCCCTCACGCGCGGCGAACTGCATACGCGCCTGCAAATCACGCGCAGCGACGAACTGGGCGCGCTGGCGGCCAGCTTCAATCAGCTGGCCGCCCAACTCGACATGTTGGAGAGCACGCGCCGCCAATGGGTGGCCGACACCTCGCACGAACTGCGCACGCCGGTGGCGGTGCTACGCGCCCAGATCGAGGCCCTGCAGGACGGCGTGCGTCCGGCCAGCCCGGACAATCTGGCCATCCTGGGCCGCCAGGTGCAGCAGCTCAATCGCCTGATCGAGGAACTCAATCAGCTGGCGCGCAGCGACCTGGGCGAACTGGCCCTGCAGCTTGCTCCGCTCGACGCCTGGCATTGCGCGCTCGACGTGGCCGAGTCCTTCCACGCGCGCATGGCCCAGGCGGGCCTGGCCTTCGACATCGACAGCAAAGGCGCCCTGCCCGCCCTGGCCGACGACGAGCGCCTGCGCCAGGTGCTGGCCAATCTGTTTGAAAACGCCGTGCGCTATACCGATGCGGGCGGGCGCATCGTGCTCAGTGGCCGCAGCGCCGGCACCCGCATCGAGCTGCAGTTCGATGACACTGCGCCCGGCGTGCCCGACGCCGCCCTGAGCCGCCTGGGCGAACGCTTCTACCGGGTCGAGGCCTCGCGCAGCCGCCAGCATGGCGGCGCGGGCCTTGGTCTGACGCTGTCGGTGCGCCTGATCCAGGCCATGGGCGGCACCCTGCATTTCGCGCACTCGCCGCTGGGCGGCCTGCGCGCCACCCTCAGCCTGCCCGCCGCATGAACCGCATCCTGATTGTCGAAGACGAACCCGAACTGGCCGGCGTGGTGGCCGATTACCTCGGCCTGGCCGGCTATCTGCCACAGGTGATCGGCGATGGCGCCGAGGCCTGGACCGCCCTGCGCACACGCCTGCCGGACCTGATCGTGCTCGACCTGATGCTGCCCGGGATGGACGGCCTGGCCCTGTGCCGCGCCGTGCGCGCGTTCTCGGACGTCCCGATCATCATGGTCACCGCGCGCGTCGAAGAGGTCGACCGCCTGCTCGGCCTCGAGGCCGGCGCCGACGACTACCTGTGCAAGCCCTTCAGCCCGCGCGAACTGGTGGCCCGTGTGAAGGCCATCCTGCGCCGCAGCCAGGGCAGCGAAGGCGCCAGCAAAATCCGCATCGACCACGGCGCGCGGCGCGTCTGGTGCAATCGCCAGGAACTGGAGCTGACCCCGAGCGAGTTCGCGATCCTGGCGGCGATGGCGGCCCACCGCGGCCAGGTGTTCTCGCGCGCGCGGCTGCTGGAAATCGCCAGCGCCGACAACCTCGATGTGACCGACCGCGCCGTCGACAGCCACATCAAGAACCTGCGCAAGAAGCTCGATGCCGCCCTGCCCGGGGTGCAGGCGATCCACGCGATCTACGGGCTGGGCTACCGCTTCGATCTCTGAATCTCCCCACGATTTCTCCACAATTGGCGGCGACAGTAGGCACTGAGGCATCGCATGGTGACGATGTCGCGCCAACAGGAGAAAGCAATGAAGACCTTGATCAGCATCGGCGTGCTGGCCGCTGTGGCCAGCGCCGCCCTGGCCCAGACCACGACGACGACCACCACCCAGACCAAAGCGGGCCACAGCAGCACCAGCGTCTGGCACTGCAACGACGGCGACTGCCCGAAGCCGCCGCGCCCGCCCCGCCCGCCGCAGCCGCCCCAACCGCCCCAGCCGCCGGCCGCGCCGGCCAGCGACGAGGAAGACGGCAGCCTGCCGGCCCTGCCCGCGCTGCCGGCCATGCCGATGGTGCCGCCGGTACCGGTGCCGCCGCCGCCCCCGCCGGTGCCGAAGGTGCCGGAGGCCGCCCACGCCCAATGCGCAGGCAAGGCCGAAGGCACGCGCGCCAGCTACGCGCCGGCCGCGAATGAGATGATGCAGGGCGTGTGCAAGAAGGTCGACGGCCAGATGCGCTTTCAGCTCCATCACTACACTGTCAACCGCTGACCTAGACAATTTTATCTAGATCGATTAGGCTTGGGGGTATGAGCACTTCCCCCAAACCTACCAAGGCCGAGCTTGAGATGCTGCGCGTGCTGTGGCAGCTCGGGCCGGCCACGGCCAAGCAGGCGCACGAGGCGCTGCAGGCCGCGCGGCCCGAGGCCAGCTACGCCAGCGTGCTGCGCCAGCTGCAGGTCATGCATGCCAAAGGCCTGCTGACGCGCGACGAAAGCGGCCGCGCCCACATCTACGCGCCCGCCGAGGAGCAGAACTCGATGCAAACCAGCCTGCTCGGCGACCTGATTCAAAAGGCCTTCTCCGGCTCCGGCAAGGCGCTGGTGCTGGCCGCGCTCAAAGGCCACGTCAGCGCCAAGGAGCGCGCCGAAATCCAGGCCTTCCTCGACCAGAGCAAATCCTGAGGCCGCGCCATGGAGGCTGACCCGCGCCCGCAGCCGCCGCGCGAACCGGCGCTCGAGGACTGCTGCACGAGCGGCTGCACCTTCTGCGTGTTCGACGTCTACCAGGACGCGCTGGCGCGCTACCAGGCCGCCCTGGCCGCCTGGCGCGTACGCCACCCGGACGCCATCGGCGAAGACAGCGCGCCCGGCTAGCGCGCAGCGGGACCGAAGCGCGCGTCCCAGCCCGCCAGCGCCCGTTCCCAGAACCCTGCCAGCGTCCCGGCCCCGGCGACATCGAGGCCGATGAAGCGCGCCGCCGCGCACAGCACGGCCAGCGCCTCGTCCGCGCTATCGGCGCTGATGGCGGCCGCGCCGGTCTGCTTCGACAGCTTTTCGCCGTTGGCGTTGCGGACCACGGGCAGATGCAGATAGCGCGGCACCGGATAGCCGAGCAGGTGCTGCAGATAGATCTGGCGCGCCGTCGAGTCGAGCAGGTCGGCGCCGCGCACCACATCGGTCACGCCCTGTTCGGCGTCGTCGACCACCACCGCCAGCTGATAGGCCCAGTAGCCGTCGGCGCGCTTGAGCACGAAGTCACCGACTTCGCGCGCCAGCACCTGGCGCACCGGGCCGGCGCAGCGGTCCTCGAAAGTGATCACGCCGTCCGGTTGATCGGGATCGGGCACACGCAGGCGCAGCGCGCGCAGGCTCTTCCCGGCCGGCAGGCCATGACGGCAGGTGCCCGGATAGATGGCCGCGCCATCGGCCGCGATCCCGAGCCGCGAATCCGCGATCTCGCGCCGGTTGCAGCCGCAGGCATAGGCGTGCGTGCCCAGGCGTTCGGCGGCGGCCGCGTACCGGGCCGTACGCCGGCTCTGCCACAGCACCTCGCCGTCCCACTGCATGCCCAGGCGCTGCAGCAGATCGAGCATGCCCGCGGCCACGCCGGGCACCGCCCTGCCCTCGTCCACGTCCTCGATGCGCACCAGCCACTGGCCGCGGTGCACGCGCGCGTCCAGATAACTGGCCAGGGCGGCCACCAGCGAACCCGCGTGCAGCGGGCCGGTGGGGGAAGGAGCGAAACGGCCGACGTAGTTCATGCCCGGCATTATATCGGCGCCCGCTATGGACAGCGGCGGCCGATGCAGGCACCATGGCAGCACTATTTTGGAACACTCCATGGAACGCCCATCCCCGAACCCGATGGTCGACGAGGTCCACCAGGTCCTCGCCAGCGGCGACCCGGCCGCCATCGAAGCCCTGCTGACCCGCATGGCCCTCAATCCCCCCGCCCTCGACACGGGCGACTACGGCGCCATCGGCGCCTGGATCTACCGCAAACAACGTCTGCTGAGCCGCCTGAGCGAGGACCACCAGGCCCTGCGCCGCCTGCGCGAGCGCCTGGCCGCCGCCTTCGATCCGCGCCAGGACAGCGCCTTTCTCCTGACCGATCTGCTGACCCTCGACAGCCTGGGCGGCTGGGACGCCGACACCATCGCCCTGCTCCACCAGCTCGAACAGCACGATCCGGCCAGCGCCGCGCGCGCCGCCCTGCTGGCGCTCGACGCGCTCGAGCGGCAAGGCGAAATCGCCCTGGCCAGCCGCGCGCTGCAGGCGCCGCTGGAGGAATTGGGACTCGAAGCCGAACGCCTCGGCCAGCTGGCGCAGGAGCGCGATCCGGCCTTTGCCGGTCTGCTCGAACGCAGCCGCTCGCGCGCGCACGAACGGGCGGCCCTGATCAGCCGCCTGCTGACGGCCGCCGGCCGCCACGCCGATTCCGAGGCCGTGCGCGCCTTCGCGCAGGCCCATTTCGGTTCAGACCAGTAAGGCCAGCTGTTCGGGGGTCAGATAGCACCATTCACCCTCGGCCAGACCGAGGCTGGCCAGCGGCAGCTGGCCGATCTGGGAACGGTGCAGGGCCGCGCAGTGGTTGCCGGCCGCGGCCAGCATGCGCTTGACCTGATGGTATTTGCCCTGCTCGAGGATGATCTCGAGCGTGTGGCTGCCCGTCTGGGCGCAGTGCACGGCCGCCAGCGGCGCCGGCTCGTCGTGCAGCTGCACGCCGGCCAGCAGAGCCGCCACCAGCTCGGGCGTGACCGGCTCGGCCGTCGTGGCCTGGTAGACCTTGGGCACATGGCGCTTGGGCGAACTCTGGGCGTGGATGAAGGCGCCGTCGTCGGACAGCAGCAGCATGCCGGTGGTGTCATGGTCGAGCCGCCCGACCGGCTGCACATCGCGCCAGCTGCACTGTTCTGGCAGCAGGCTCAGCACCGGCGGATGGTGACTCGGCTTGCGCGAGCATTCGACATTGGCCGGCTTGTTCAGGCAGATGTAGACGTGCTCGCGGTAGGGCCAGAGCTCGTCGAAAATCTCGAGCACCAGCCCGTCGGTCTCCAGCGCAGCCTTGTAATTGTCGTGGACCACGCCACCGATCCGCACTTCACCATCTTCGATCAGTTCGCGGCAATACTTGCGCGAGCCAAAGCCCTGCGATTGCAGGATGCGGTCCAGAGTAAGTTTGCTCATCGCCAAAAATAGAAAACGGGGTCAGACCCCATTTATCCTTGCGGATAAACGGGCGTCTGACCCCGAGGGTGGAGGTGCTTAGCGCTTGTCGATGGTCGGGACGTCACGCACCGGCGAGCCGGTGAACAGCTGACGCGGACGGCCGATCTTCTGCTCCGGATCCGAGATCATCTCGTTCCACTGGGCGATCCAGCCGATCGTGCGGGCCATCGCGAAGATGCCGGTGAACAGAGACACCGGGATGCCCAGGGCCGACTGCACGATGCCCGAGTAGAAGTCAACGTTCGGGTACAGCTTGCGCGACACGAAGTATTCGTCGTTCAGGGCGATTTTCTCGAGTTCCATGGCGAGCTTGAACAGCGGGTCGTCCTGCAGGCCGAGCTCGTTGAGCACTTCGTGGCAGGTTTCGCGCATCAGCTTGGCGCGCGGGTCGAAGTTCTTGTACACGCGGTGACCGAAGCCCATCAGCTTCACGCCCGAGTTCTTGTCCTTCACCTTGGCGATGAATTCGGGGATCTTGTCGACCGTGCCGATTTCTTTCAGCATGTTCAGAGCCGCTTCGTTGGCGCCGCCGTGGGCCGGACCCCACAGGCAGGCGATACCGGCCGCGATACAGGCAAACGGGTTGGCGCCCGAGGAGCCCGACAGACGCACGGTCGAGGTCGAAGCGTTCTGCTCGTGGTCGGCGTGCAGGATCAGGATACGGTCGAGGGCGCGCACCAGCACGTCATTGACCTTGTACTCTTCGCACGGATTGCCGAACATCATGCGCATGAAGTTGGCCGAGTAGGACAGGTCATTGCGCGGATACACGAAGGGCTGGCCGATCGAGTATTTGTAGGACATCGCCACCAGGGTCGGCATCTTGGCGATCAGACGGATGGCCGAGATCTGGCGCTGCTCCGGATCGTTGATGTCGAGCGAGTCGTGGTAGAAGGAAGCCAGGGCGCCGACGGTACCGACCAGCACCGACATCGGGTGGGCGTCGCGACGGAACCCGCGGAAGAAGAATTGCATCTGCTCGTGCACCATCGTGTGACGGGTCACGGTGCTGACGAAGTCCTGCTTCTGGGCGGCGTTCGGCAGTTCGCCGTTGAGCAGCAGATAGCAGGTCTCGAGGAAGTCGCAGTGCACGGCCAGCTGCTCGATCGGGTAGCCGCGGTACAGCAGCTCGCCCTTGTCGCCATCGATATAGGTGATCGAGGAATTACAGGCCGCCGTCGACATGAAGCCCGGGTCATAGGTGAACTTGCCGGTCTGGCCGTACAGCTTGCGGATGTCGATGACGTCCGGACCGATCGAGCCCTTGTAAATCGGGAAGTCGATCGAGGGGCTGCCGTCCGAGAACGAGAGCGTGGCTTTGGTATCAGAGATGTTCATGGCACTTCCTTCTTTGGGAGGCGAGTCTACAATAAAAAAACGGTCGGTCAGGCCTGGCGCAGGCGCGCCAGCAAGGCGTGCACATGGGGCAGGTCGATGTCTCCGTCGGGCTCTTTGCGGCCCAGCATCAAATCCATCAAATCATTGTCCGACAGGTTGAGCAGGCGCGTCAGGGCGTCGACTTCCGCGTCGCTCAGACCGTCCTCATGCGCATCGAGGAAGCGCGTGAGGATCAGGTCGTTTTCGAGCAGACCGCGGCGCGCGCGCCAACGCAGGCGCGCACGCTTGACGGGGTCGGACTGGTGCGTGTGCATGCCTTACACCGCGCGCCGCACCATCAGTTCCTTGATCTTACCGATGGCCTTGTTCGGATTCAGGCCTTTCGGGCAGACGTCCACGCAATTCATGATCGAGTGGCAGCGGAACAGGCGGTACGGGTCTTCCAGATTGTCCAGACGCTCGGCCGTGGCTTCGTCGCGCGAGTCGGCGATGAAGCGGTAGGCCTGCAGCAGGCCGGCCGGGCCGACGAACTTGTCCGGGTTCCACCAGAACGAGGGGCAGGAGGTCGAGCAGCAGGCGCACAGGATGCACTCGTACAGACCGTCGAGCTCTTCGCGCTGGGCCGGCGACTGCAGGCGTTCCTTCTCGGGCGGAATCGAGTCGTTGATCAGGAAGGGCTTGATCGAGTGGTACTGCTTGAAGAACTGGCTCATGTCCACGATCAGGTCGCGGATCACGGGCAGGCCCGGCAGCGGGCGCAGCACGATCGGCTGGGTCAGTTCGTTCAGGTTGGTGGTGCAGGCCAGGCCGTTCTTGCCATTGATATTCATGGCGTCCGAACCGCACACGCCTTCACGGCAGGAGCGGCGCAGGGCCAGCGAATCGTCAACGTCGGACTTGATGCGCTGCAGGGCGTCGAGCAGCATCTTGTCGGTGTCCTGCAGTTCCACCGTCAGGGACTGCATATAGGGCTTGGCGTCCTTGTCCGGATCGTAGCGGTAGATTTCGAATTTAACAGTACGGGGCATGATGTTCGCCTTAGAAGGTACGGGCTTTGGGCTTGAAGGTCTCGACCGTCAGCGGTTTGGTGACGACCGGCTTGTACTCGAGGCGATTGCCTTCCGAGAACCACAGCGTGTGCTTCATCCAGGTTTCGTCGTCGCGGTTGGGGAAGTCGCGGTGGGCATGGGCGCCACGCGATTCCTTACGTGCCACGGCCGAGCAGATGGTCGCTTTCGCCGTTTCGATCAGGTTATCCAGTTCGAGCGCTTCGATGCGCGCGGTATTGAAGACCTTCGATTTGTCCTTGAACGAGACGTGCTTGCGGCGCTCGTCGAGCTTCATGATTTCTTCCACGCCCTTGCTGAGCAGCTCGTCGGTACGGAACACGCCGCAGTAGGTCTGCATGGTCTTGCGGATGTCGTTGGCCACGCCCTGCACTTTTTCGCCGCCGGTCGAGGTTTCGAGGCGGTTCAGGCGGTCGAGCGCACGGTCGGCGGCATCGGCCGGCAGCGGCTTGTTCGACTTCATCTTCAGGTTCGAGGCGACCACGTGGTTACCGGCCGCGCGGCCGAACACCACCAGGTCGAGCAGCGAGTTGGTGCCCAGGCGGTTGGCGCCGTGCACCGAGACGCAGGCGCATTCGCCGATCGCGTACAGGCCGTTGACGACCTTCTGGCTGCCGTCGCCGGCCGGCACCACGACCTGGCCGTGGATATTGGTCGGAATACCGCCCATCTGGTAGTGGATGGTCGGCACCACGGGGATCGGTTCCTTGGTGGCGTCGACGTTGGCGAACTTGTGGCCGATTTCGAGGATCGAGGGCAGACGCTTCTTGATCGTGTCGGCGCCGATGTGGCGCAGGTCGAGCAGCACGTGGTCCTTGTTCGGACCGCAGCCGCGGCCTTCCTTGATCTCCTGGTCCATCGAGCGCGACACGAAGTCACGCGGGGCCAGATCCTTCAGGGTCGGCGCATAGCGCTCCATGAAGCGCTCGCCATTGGCGTTGATCAGGATACCGCCCTCGCCGCGCACGCCTTCGGTGATCAGCACGCCGGCGCCGGCCACGCCGGTCGGGTGGAACTGCCAGAACTCCATGTCCTGCAGCGGCAGGCCGGCGCGCGCCGCCATGCCCATGCCGTCGCCGGTGTTGATGAAGGCATTGGTCGAGGCGGCGAAGATACGGCCGGCACCGCCGGTGGCGAAGATCGTGGTCTTCGCTTCCAGAATCATGGTGTCGCCGGTTTCCATTTCCAGGGCCAGCACGCCGACCACGTCGCCCTCGGCGTCGCGGATCAGGTCGAGCGCCATCCACTCGACGAAGAAGTGGGTGCGCGCGCGCACATTGCGCTGGTAGAGCGTGTGCAGCAGCGCGTGGCCGGTACGGTCGGCGGCGGCGCAGGCACGCTGCACCGGCTTCTCGCCGAAGTTGGCCGTGTGGCCGCCGAACGGACGCTGGTAGATGGTGCCGTCCGGGTTGCGGTCGAAGGGCATGCCGAAGTGTTCGAGCTCGTACACGACTTTCGGCGCTTCACGGCACATGAATTCGATGGCGTCCTGGTCGCCCAGATAGTCCGAGCCCTTGACGGTGTCGAACATATGCCAGTACCAGTCGTCCTCGCTCATATTGCCGAGCGAGGCGCCAATGCCGCCCTGGGCCGCGACCGTGTGCGAACGGGTCGGGAAGACTTTCGACAGCACCGCCACATTCAGGCCGGCTTCGGCCAGTTGCAGGGAGGCGCGCATGCCGGAGCCGCCGGCGCCGATGATCACCGCATCGAAGCGGCGCGAAGGAACTGCAGTTTTAATAGCTGCCACGATTAGACACTCCACAGAATCTGCACCACCCAGGCGGCGCAGCCAACCAGCCACAGGATGGTCGCAATTTGCAGGAACAGACGCAGGCCGACGGACTTCACATAGTCCATCCAGATGTCACGGACACCGACCCAGGCGTGATAGAACAGGGCGAAGAAGGTCACCACCGAGAACAGCTTGAACCACTGGCGCGCGAACAGGCCGGCCCAGGCTTCATAGGTGTAGCTGCTGGAGGTGAACACGGTGCCCAGCAGGACCAGGGTGTACAGGGCCATGACCACGGCCGTCACGCGCTGGGCCAGCCAGTCTTTCAGGCCGTAGTGGGCGCCGACGACGAGGCGCTTCGGACCGATATTGGTATCTTTTGCCATCAGTTAGCTCCAAACAGTTTGTAGGCGACGCCCGCGGTCAGCAGCAGGCTCACGGCCAGGACCGACACCGCGGTCTTGCGCGCGGACTGCTTTTCGATCGCCACGTGCATGTCCATGAACAGGTGGCGCACGCCGGCACAGAAGTGGTGCAGATAGGCCCAGCTGAAGAACAGGATCAGCAGTTTGACCAGGGGCTGCTCGGCGATGCCCTTGAAGTGATAGAAGGAGATTTCGGAGGTGATGCTCTTTTCGAACAAAAAGAGCAGGAAAGGCAGGCCGAGGAACAGGCCGGCGCCGCTGATGCGGTGAAGAATTGACACAATGCCAGACGGCGGCAAGCGGTACTTAACGATTTCCGAAACATGGATGTTCCGGAATTGTGGCCGCTGCTTTTTCTCACTCACGGCTTCGGACATAAGGCTCTCCCTGTTACTAAGTAAATTTTCGACCCGACATTGTTGCCTAATAACAACTTCAGGTTTTCTCAAAACCAACGTATTTTACGCGCAACACTCACACTTTGCAGGGCGGCCTCGCGGCCGCGCCACGCCTAGGACAACTCGTTCAAATAATGGTGGTGCTCCGTCAAATACAGACCGCGGCGCAGCTCCACCGCCTTGTCGCCATAGGTGTAGCTGACCCGCTCGGCGCACAGCAGCGGCGTACCGGCCGCGATGCCCAGAAAGGCGGCGGCGGCCGCGTCGGCGCAGACGGCGCGCAGCTTTTCGGTCGCGCGGATCATGCGCGTGCCGAATTCGGACTCGAACAGGCCGTACATCGGGCCTTTGTACTCGTCGAGCCGCTCGGCCGTCAGCCCCTTGAACAACAGGCCCGGCAGCCACAGTTCTTCCACGATGATAGGCGCGCCGTCGAAGGACAGCACACGCTTGATGAACACCACCGCGTCGCCCGACTTCAATTCGAGCGAGCGGGCCACCTCGGCCGGCGCGCGCATGCGCTTGACTTCGACGATCTTGCTGTCAGGATGGTGCGGCACGCCCTCGTCCGGCACCAGGCGCAGGAAGCGGAAATGGGCGCGCGCCTCATTGTGGGTGGACACGAAGGTGCCCTTGCCCTGGCGGCGGCTGACCAGGTTCTCGGCCGCCAGTTCGTCGATGGCCTTGCGCACCGTGCCCTGGCTGACCTTGAAGCGCGCCGCCAGCTCGACTTCGGACGGAATCAGTTCGCCCGGCTTCCACTCGCCCGACTGCAGGCTTTGCGTGATCAACGCCTTGATCTGCTGGTACAGCGGACTGAAAGTCGGCGACGGCCCAGCAGCAGCGTTCGGGTTGTGGGAAGACTGGCTCATAGACCGCGATTTCACCACAAATGCCTGCCAGCGTCCAGTGATCTACCATCAATAATCATCTGTCTTATATAAGACATATGATATGAATTGACAGACTCTTTCCCGAAGACTACACTCGTTGGCGAATTTGTCTGCGCGCGGTTTTGGTATGATTGTCGTTTTCGAATGATCGCTCGCTCAGCGACCCCAGTTTCCCACCTCTATTTTGGAGATTCATCATGGCTAAATCCCCTATGCGCGTCGCGGTGACCGGCGCAGCCGGCCAAATCGGCTATTCCCTGCTGTTCCGCATCGCCAGCGGCGAAATGCTGGGCAAGGACCAGCCGGTCATCCTGCAACTGCTGGAAATCCCTGACGAAAAAGCCCAGAACGCCCTGAAAGGCGTGATGATGGAACTCGAAGACTGCGCCTTCCCGCTGCTGGCCGGCATGAGCGCCCACAGCGACCCGATGACCGCCTTCAAAGACGCCGACGTGGCCCTGCTGGTCGGCGCCCGTCCGCGCGGCCCGGGCATGGAGCGCAAAGACCTGCTCGAAGCCAACGCCCAGATCTTCACCGTGCAGGGCAAGGCCCTGGACGCCGTCGCCTCGCGCAATGTGAAAGTGCTGGTGGTCGGCAACCCGGCCAATACCAATGCCTACATCGCCATGAAATCGGCCCCGAGCCTGCCGGCCAAGAACTTCACCGCCATGCTGCGCCTGGACCACAATCGCGCGCTGTCGCAGATCGCCGCCAAGACCGGCAAGGCCGTCTCCTCGATCGAGAAACTGTGCGTCTGGGGCAACCACTCGCCGACCATGTACGCCGACTACCGCTTCGCCACCATCGATGGCGCCTCGGTCAAGGACATGATCAACGACGAAGCCTGGAACCGCGACACCTTCCTGCCGACCGTCGGCAAGCGCGGCGCCGCCATCATCGCCGCACGCGGCGTGTCCTCGGCCGCCTCGGCCGCGAATGCCGCCATCGACCACATCCGTGACTGGGTGCTGGGCACGAATGGCAAATGGACCACGATGGGCATCCCCTCGGACGGTTCGTATGGCATCCCGGAAGGCACGATGTTCGGGTTCCCGGTGACCTGCGAAAACGGCGAATACACGATCATCCAGGGTCTGGAGATCGACGCCTTCTCGCAAGAGTGCATCAACAAGACTCTCGCCGAGCTGAACGAAGAGAAGGACGGCGTCAAGCACCTGCTGGGCTAATTCCAGCCTGATCCACACCGCCCCACGCGGGGCGGTGTGTCAACCACTGTGACCATGCACCCTTCCGAGGTCTTATTCCAGGATCAACGCCAGCCGCTCTTGCTGCCGGCCTGCGACCACTATGCAGGTTCGGAAAAGCTGATGCGCAAGTCGATGGCCCTGCAACAAGAACTTGGCCCCGTTTTTGATATCACCTTCGATTGCGAGGACGGCGCCGCCGCCGGCCAGGAGACGGCCCACGCCGAGCTCGTGGCCAGCCTGCTGCGCGACCCCGGCAACCGCCACGGCCGCATCGGCGCGCGCGTCCATCATCTGGGCCATCCCCATTTCGAACGCGACCTGGCCCTGATCGCCCCGGCCCGCCCCGCATATATCGTGCTGCCCAAGGCCGGCAGTGTGGCCGATGTACAACGCGCGCTCGAGCTGCTCGGCCGCCACGCCGCCCTGCCCCTGCATGTGCTGATCGAGACCCACGGCGCCCTGCGCGACGTGTTCGCAATCGCCGCCCTGCCCCAGGTCGAATGCCTGTCGTTTGGCATCATGGACTTCGTCTCCAGCCATTACGGCGCCGTGCCGGCCAATGCGATGCGCTCGCCCGGCCAGTTCAGCCACCCGCTGGTGGTGCGCGCCAAGCTCGAGATCGCCGCCGCCTGCCACGCCTATGGCAAGGTGGCCTCGCACAATGTGACGACCGAGATCAAGGACTCGGCCATCGTCGCGAATGACGCCCACCGCGCCGCCGCCGAGTTCGGCTATACGCGCATGTGGAGCATCCACCCCGACCAGATCAAGCCGATCGTCAAGGCCTTCACGCCGCGCCTGTCCGAAGTCAACGAGGCGACGGCCATCCTCAGCGAAGCCCAGGCCGCCGCCTGGGGCCCGATCGCCCAGCACGGACGCTTGCACGACCGCGCCAGCTATCGTTACTATTGGACGGTGTTGCAGCGTGCCAAGCTCTCCGGCCTACCGCTGCCGGAAGCGGCCAACACCCTTATTCACCACGCCTGGGATTCCGCATGAAACCGATTCAACTCCTGGCCGCCGCCGCGGCCCTGCTGCTGGCCATCAGCCCCGCCTTTGCCGCCGGCAAAGTCAAACCCAAGGCCGCCGAGAAAAAAATCGAGAAGCCGGCCGATGAGCCCGAAGTGGCCGGCCAGCACAAGACCGAATACACCTGCGAGCTCGGCAACTTCGTGACGATCTTCCACAAGGAAGGCGAAGAGCAGCAGATCGCCCTGCGCTGGCAGAAGCGCCTGCATGCGATGCAGCGCGTGGCCACCACCACCGGCGCCATCCGTTTCGAGAATCCCGAGCAGGGCCTGGTCTGGATCGGCATCCCGGCCAAGGGCATCCTGCTCGACTCCAAGGCCGGCCGCCAGCTGGCCAATGAATGCAAGTCGCCCGAGCAGCAAAAGCGCGCCACGACCACGGCCCAGCTCGAAAACAACAACGGCTAAGCCGCACAGGAACAACAAAACACTCACTTGAAGGAGAGGTCATGCCCCACAACGCATTTAACACCCTGAAGGAATTCAAAGTCACGGACTCCAAGAAGGGCAAGTTCTACTCGCTGCCCGCCCTGGAGAAAAGCCTGGGCGTGAACATCTCGCGCCTGCCGGTCTCGATCCGCATCGTGCTCGAATCGGTGCTGCGCAATGTCGACGGCAAGAAGGTGACCGAGGAGCACGTCAAGCAGCTGGCCAATTGGGGCCCGACCGCTGCCCGCACCGAGGAGATCCCCTTCGTCGTGGCGCGCGTGGTGCTGCAGGACTTCACCGGCGTGCCTCTGCTGGCCGACCTGGCCGCGATGCGCAACGTGGCCGACAAGATGGGCAAGAACCCGAAGAAGATCGAGCCGCTGGTGCCGGTCGACCTGGTGGTCGACCACTCGGTGACGATCGACCACTTCCGTGAGCCCAAGGCCCTGGACCTGAACATGAAGCTGGAATTCTCGCGCAACAACGAGCGCTACCAGTTCATGAAGTGGGGCATGCAGGCATTTGACACCTTCGGCGTGGTGCCCCCGGGCTTCGGCATCGTGCACCAGGTCAACCTCGAATACCTGGCACGCGGCGTGCACAAGGGCGACAGCAAGGTCTACTACCCGGACACCCTGGTCGGCACCGACTCGCACACCACGATGATCAACGGCATCGGCGTGGTCGGCTGGGGCGTGGGCGGCATCGAAGCCGAAGCCGGCATGCTGGGCCAGCCGGTCTACTTCCTGACCCCGGACGTGATCGGCGTGAACCTGACCGGCGCCCTGCGCGAAGGCTGCACGGCAACCGACCTGGTGCTGACCATCACCGAAATGCTGCGTAAAGAAAAAGTGGTCGGCAAGTTCGTCGAGTTCTTCGGCGAAGGCACCGAGTCGCTGTCGCTGACCGACCGCGCCACCATTGCCAACATGGCCCCGGAATACGGCGCCACCATGGGCTTCTTCCCGGTCGACGACGCCACCATCGACTACTTCAAGGGCACCGGCCGCACCAAGGAAGAAATCGCCGCCTTTGAAAACTACTTCAAGGCCCAGAAGCTGTTCGGCATCCCGAAAGCCGGCGACATCGACTACACGCGCGTCGTCAGCCTCGACCTGGCCACCGTGACCCCGTCGCTGGCCGGTCCCAAGCGCCCGCAGGACCGTATCGAAATCGGCAAGGTCAAGTCGACCTTCACCGAGCTGTTCTCCAAGCCGACCAAGGAAAACGGCTTCAACAAGGACGCCGCCGACCTCGCCAAGGAATACACGACCACCAATGGCGTGAAGGTGAAGAACGGCGACGTGCTGATCGCCGCCATCACCTCCTGCACCAACACCTCGAACCCCTCGGTGCTGCTGGCCGCCGGCCTGCTGGCCAAGAAGGCCGTCGAAGCCGGTCTGCAGGTGGCCCCGCACATCAAGACTTCGCTGGCTCCGGGCTCGCGCGTCGTCACCGAATACCTGAAGGCCGCCGGCCTGCTCGACTACCTCGAGAAGCTCGGCTTCGGCGTGACCGCCTATGGCTGCACGACCTGTATCGGTAACGCCGGCGACCTGACCCCGGAACTGAACGCGGCCATCACCCAGAACGACATCGTGGCTGCCGCCGTGCTGTCGGGTAACCGCAACTTCGAAGCCCGGATCCACCCGAACATCCGCTCGAACTTCCTGGCCTCGCCGCCGCTGGTCGTCGCCTATGCGATCGCCGGCAACGTGACCAAGGACCTGATGAGCGAGCCGGTCGGCAAGGGCAAGGGCGGCAAGGACGTCTACCTGGGCGACATCTGGCCGACCTCGAAGGAAATCGGCAAGCTGATGAAGCACGCCATGAACTCGAAGCTGTTCAAGAACAACTACGCCGACGTCAAGGGCGCCCCGGGCAAACTGTGGGAAGCCGTGTCCTCGACCGCGGGCCAGGTCTACAACTGGCCGGACTCGACCTACATCGCCGAGCCGCCCTTCTTCCAGGACTTCGCGATGGAACCGAAGGCCGCCGCCACCGGCATCAGCGGCGCGCGCGCCCTGGGCGTGTTTGGCGACTCGATCACCACCGACCACATCTCCCCGGCCGGTTCGATCAAGGAAGACGGTCCGGCCGGCAAGTGGCTGAAGGACCACGGCGTGCTCAAGGCCGACTTCAACTCCTACGGCTCGCGCCGCGGTAACCACGAGATCATGATGCGCGGCACCTTCGCCAATGTGCGGATCAAGAACAAGATGATCCCGCCCAAGGCCGACGGTTCCGCCGTGGAAGGCGGCATCACCATCCACCAGCCGAGCGGCGAACAGCTGTCGATCTACGACGCCGCCATGAAGTACATCGCGGAAGGCACCCCGACCGTGATCTTCGGCGGCGAAGAGTACGGCACCGGCTCCTCGCGCGACTGGGCCGCCAAGGGCACCCAGCTGCTCGGCGTGAAGGCCGTGATCTGCCGTTCGTTCGAGCGTATCCACCGTTCCAACCTGGTCGGCATGGGCGTGCTGCCGCTGCAGTTCCTGGGCGATGACTCGGTCGAGTCGCTGGGCATCACCGGCAACGAAACCTATGACCTGAAGGGCCTGGAAGGCGACATCAAGCCGCAACAGAAGGCCACCCTGGTCATCCACCGCGCCGACGGCTCGAAGAAGGAAGTCCAGCTGCTGCTGCGTATCGACACCCCGATCGAAGTCGACTACTACAAGCACGGCGGCATCCTGCCCTTCGTGCTGCGTCAGCTGCTGGCTGCCTGATCCGCGCCACGCAGTCCCTGCAAACGCCGGCCACGCGCCGGCGTTTTTCATTCTGGGCCGGCTGTCGCGAAAACACCCAGGACGGCTCTCGGGACGATGCCGAATCATCTACAATACGGGCCATGGGGCTGTGCGCCCGTATTGATAAAGAAAGCAAGAAGAATCCATGCGTCGTCCTTCGAAAGAGTCGTCCCCGAAACTGCCGGCCGAGAGCCAGCGCCTGATCAGCATCGCCCAGGCCGTGGTCAGCGCGTCCAGCCGCATTGAGGAGCGGGCCTGGGAGCATAGCCTCGACACCCAGCTGCACAAGCTGCTCAAGGCCAACCACCAGGACACCATCGACAGCACCCTCAATGCCCTGTTCCGCGAGGACCTGAATGCCTACGACGTGCTGATGGAAGGCGTCGAAGCCGTCAGCGAATCGACCACCATCACGGTCGAGGACCAGGGCAGCGAGACGCGCTACCACGCGCTGCTGGTGGCCGCGCCGATCCTGGCCTGGACCCGTTTCAGCATCGCCCAGGGCGCGATTCCGGCCGACATGCTGGCCACCCTGCACGCCCATTTCGCCGCCCATCTGCTGGCCGGCGGCACCCGCCTGGCGATTGCGCCGGTGCTGTACGCCATCGACCAGCTGCCGCGCACCCATGCCGAGACCTTCGGCATCACCCAGAAACTGGCTGCCGCCGCCCTCAAGGGCAGCGCCTACAAGCCGGCGGCCAAGGCGGCCGACACCGCGCCCTTCCTGGCCGATACGCGCTATCTGCTGGCGGCCGTGGTGGCGCCGGTGAACGCCCCGCTGTTCCGCTGGCAGGAGCCCGAGCACGTGAATGCGATCGGCGTCACGCGCGCGGCCGCGCTCGAGCAATGGCGCGCCCAGGCCACGCCGAATCTGGCGCGCCTGCTGCCCGGCTGCGGCATCGAGCTGCTGCTGCCCGAGGCCTATTACGTGGCCTGCCGCGAGGCCGACAAGCAGATCCGTCCGGTGTCGGTGCGCGCCGCCGTGCACTATCTGACCAATACGCTCGGCATCGAAGCGGGCGAACTGCGCGCCGTGATCGCCGGCTTTGGCGAAGAGAACAACGACAACCTGGTCGACGAATACCGGATCGGCTTCACGCTGCGCCAGGAAAACGAGGTGGTGTATGGCATCGTCTGGCCCCTGTACGGCCAGGAGGACGAAGAAGGCACGCCGGCCGACGGCAGCCCGCCGCAGCCGAACGAAGAAGATCGGCGCAGCCCGGTGACCCAGATCGTCAGCCACCTGAACGAATGCGGCGTGCACCACATCAAGCGCCACAGCGAGCACTTCATCGCCGAGTACTGCGACGATTGCGGCGCGCCCCTGTTTGCCGATCCCGCCGGCGAGCTCGTGCACGCTGAAATGCCCGAGGACACCCCGACCGGCACCGAACATTTCCACTAAGTTGTAGGCGGCGGGCGCCCTGCCCGCCTGCCCGTGTTACGCCATGAGTACGACAGACAATCCCTGCCTGCGTTGTGGCGCCTGCTGCGCCACCTATCGCGTGTCGTTCTACTGGGCCGAGCCCGAAGCGGCCGGCCTGCCCGCCACGCTGACCGAACAACTGAATCCCCACCTGACTTGCATGGCCGGCACCAATGCACGCCAACCGCGCTGCCGCGCCTTGCAGGGCGAGGTCGGCCAGCAGGTCGCCTGCAGCGTGTACGCGCACCGGCCCACGCCCTGCCGCGCCGTCAGTCCCGGCAGCGACCAGTGCCAGCGGGCGCGCCGCCACCACGGCCTGCCCGCGCTCTGATCCGTGTAAAAATTTGCAACGGCAGGCGGCAAGTGTGCCGCGATTGACTAGAGTGACAGCATGCGCCTGCCCGTCTACAGCCTGATCTGCCTCGCCTGCCTGCTACCGCTGCAGCAAGCCCAGGCATGGCAAGCGACACCGGCCGATCCGCTGACGGCGCCCGCGCCACCGCCGAGCTTGCTGGACGAGCAAAACATCCGCGCCGCCGTGCGCGCAGCGGCGGCCGAGCAGAAAATCGCCAGCCCCGAGGCCGCCGAGGGCGCGACGCTGCGCAGCGACGCCTACGCCCGCTTCGCGCGCCGCTTCGACGAGGCCAAGGTGCCGAGCTGTCTGCACCCGGACGGCCTGAAGCGCCAACCGACCTTCATTTTCGGCGGCCTGCTGGCCCTGCCCTTCCTCCCGATCGCCGCCCTGCGCGGCAAATGTAACTAGCCAGAAAAATGGGGTCTGACCCCGATTTATCTGCGGGGAAAAATGGGGTCAGACCCCATTTTTCTAGTCGGGAATGGCGGCGATGACGCGCTGTAGGAATTCGGCCTGGGCCTTGTCGGCATGCCAGCGCCAGACGATCACCAGATCGTGCTCGGGCGAGATGAGGATGCTGTTGTTGCCGGCGCCGAGGGCGGCGTAGGCCGTGGCCGGCGCGCCGCCGAGATTCTGGCCGCGTGTGTTCAGCCACCACAGGAAGCCGTAGTCGGGGCCGTGTGCGCTCGGACGCAGCGCCTGCTGCACGTAGTCGGGCGGCAGGATCTGGCGCTCGCCCCAGCGCCCGCCGCGCAGCCACAGGTAGCCGAAGCGCGCCATGTCCCAGCTGTGGATCCACATCCCGCCGCCCCAGCGCGTGCCGCCGCTGACGGAGGCCATGCGCTGGCCGTCTTCGATCACATAGCTGTTGTGGTAAGGCACCCACTTCCAGCGGTCCGAGGCGCCGATCGGCTCCATCACGCGGGTGCGGAATACCTCGGGCACGGGCTGGTGGAATACGCGCAGCAGCGACAGCGCGAAGCGGTTGATGCGCACGTCGTTGTATTCGTAGTAGCTGCCCGGGGCCTGCTGCGCGCGCGGCTTGCGCTCGCCGGCGCCGAAGGCTTCGTGTCCGATGAAGTCGGCGTTCTTGCCCCACAGGCTGCCTTCCCATTCGGACTCCTGCTGCAGATGCTGGCGCCAGGTCACGCGCGCATTCTGGGCGCTGGCATAGCCGCCGTCGCTGACGCGCTTGGCCACTGGCTCGTCGAGCACGATGCGGCCCTCGGCCACGGCCACCCCGGCCACGGTCGAGAGCATGCTCTTGGCCACTGAATAAGTCGGGTCGACCGCCTCGGTATCGCCAAACTCGGCCACCACATAGCCCTTGTAGATGATCAGGCCATTGGTGTCGGCACGGCGCGTCGGCAGCGAGCCGAGCATGCTGCCGAAGGTCTGCTCCTGGTCGGAGAAGTCCTTGGCGCGCGTGCTCGGATGGCTCTGGGCGAAGCGCACGGCCTCGTCCAGCCGGCGCGCGTCCATGCCGAGTTCGGCCGGGTTCTTGCGCGCCCATTGGCCGGCGGGCGGGTAATAGGTCTGGGCCGCGGCCGGCAGGGCCAGTGCGAGCAATGCGCCAAGGAGATGGCGCCGGGTCAGCTGTGCCATGTGCTATACGGATGATGGATCAGGCTGGCATTGGCGTAGCGGGCCTCGCCCGTGACTTCCGTGCCGACCCAATCGGGTTTGTCAAAGGCTTCGTCTTCAGAAGCCAGCTCGATTTCGGCCACCACCAGACCCGCGTTGGCGCCAAAAAATTCGTCGACCTCCCACACGTGCCGCCCTTGCGCGATGCGCGTGCGGGTCTTGTCGATCAGCGGCTGCTCGCAGATCGCCAGCAGTTCCTCGGCCTCGGCCACGGGAATCGGATACTCCCATTCGCCGCGCGTGGCGCCATGGCTGGCGCCCTTGATGGTCAGGCGCGCCTGGTCGCCTTCGATGCGCACGCGCACCACCCGGCCCTTGTGCGAACTCAGATAGCCCTGCACCATGCGCACCGGCTGGCCGAGCTGGCGCCAGGCCGCGCCGCGCACGAGGAATTTGCGTTCGATCTCGACGCCCATGCTCAGTCGAGCGAGAGCAGAATCGGCTGCAGCATGGCGGCGCCGAGCGCGGCGCTGCGGGCGCCGTTCCAGCCCACGTGCGCGTCGGGCAGGTTGGCATTGTCCTTGAACGGCATTTCCAGGGTCAGCGACAGGCACTTGAAGGTGTGGCCGATGTACTTCGATGCCAGGGTCAACAGCTCTTCGTTGTACTTGCTGGGCGCGTAGCCGTAGACGTTCTGGAAGTCGGGGCTGGCCTCCATGTAGTATTGGACGAACTGGTTCTGGCGCGCCATGCGCTCGGGCGTGAAGTCGGCCAGCATCTCGTTCCCCGCCACAAAGTTGTAGGGCAGGTTCTCGTCGCCGTGGATGTCGAAGAACATGTCGACGCCGGTGGCGTGGATCATCTCTTTCACGCACAGCACTTCGGGGCTGCGCGTTGCGCTCGGGTTCATCCATTCGCGGTTCAGATTGGCGCCCGCCGCATTGGTGCGCAGATTGCCGCGCACCGAGCCATCCGGGTTCATATTCGGCACCACGTAGAACACGCAGCGCTGCAGCAGCTTGCGCGCGACCGGGTTGGCGTCGTCGAGCAGCGCGTACAGCATGCCTTCGACGAACCATTCGGCCATCGATTCGCCCGGGTGCTGGCGTGCGATGACCCAGATTTTCTTCTCAGCGGCGGGGTCGCCGACGATCACCACGTTCATGTCGCGGCCGTCGACCGTGCTGCCGATGTCGCGCACTTCCACCAGCGGGCTGTGCGCCACTTCGCCCAGCATGCGCAGGTGGCGCTCCCACGAATAGGGCTCGAAATAGGCGTAGTAGACGCTGTCGAATTCGGGCGTGTGGCTGATGGTCATGACCTGGCCGTCGAAGCTGGTCGGCACGCGGAACCAGTGCTCGCCATCGTAGCTGGCGCAGGCCTGGTAGTCCTTGAAGCCGTCGGCATAGGTGGCCTGGCCGCAGTTCATGAAGCGCAGATTGCAGGCCTGGCCGCGCGCGCCCTGCAGGCGGAAATGGAACCACTGGCGGATGTCGGCGTGCGAGTCATTGCGCAGATTCAGCGCGATCTGGCTGGGATCATCGGCTTGCAGTACCTCGATGGCACCGGAATCGAACATCGTGCTGATTTTGATGGGCATGGTAATCCTCGGCAATGGGGTGCGAAACCCGCATGATACCCGAGCCCCGCTCAGGGATGGGCGACGAGGTGGTCGATCAGCGCCCGCACCTTGAGCGGCAGATGCGGCCCCGGCATGTAGACGGCATACACATGGCCCGTATAAGGCTCGCCGAGCGACCAGTCCGATAGCAGCTGGCGCAGGGCGCGCGCCTTGAGCGCGGCGCTGGCGGCAAAGCGCGGCACCAGGGCGATGCCGGCGCCGGCCTGGGCGGCCGCGCTCAGGGCCGCGCTCTGGTTGATGGCCAGGCGCGAGCGCACCTGCACGCGCACCGTCTCGGCGCCGCGCTCGAACTGCCAGTCGGTACCGAAGGCGCCGTAGCCAAGATGGGCGACAGCGTGCGCGGCCAGCTCGGACGGGTGGCGCGGCGTGCCATGCGCGGCCAGATAGGCGGGCGAGGCCACCAGAATGTATTCGACCGGGAACAGCGGGCGCGCCGCCAGACCGGGCGGCAGCTGCTTGGCGATGCGGATGGCCAGGTCGATGCCGTCTTCGATCAGGTCGACATGGCGGTCGCTCAGGCTCAGGCGCAGCTCGACCTCGGGACAGGCGGCCAGAAAGCCCGGCACGCGCGGCGCCAGCCACTGCTGGCCCAGCACCACCGGGGCCGACACGCGCAGCGTGCCGCTCGGCCGCGCCGCGTAGGCGCCGGCCATCTCGTTGACCTCGCGCGCGGCGGCCACCATGCGCTGGCAGCTCGCGTGCACCTGGGCGCCGATCTCGGTGACGGCCATGGCGCGCGTGGTGCGCGTCAGGAGGCGCGCCCCGACCTGCTGCTCGAGCCGGCGCACATGGCGGCTGACGGCCGAGGTCGTCATGCCGAGCGCGCGCGCGGCCGGCGAAAAGCCGCCACTGTCGACCACCTGCACGAAGACGGCCATTTCCCGCAGCAGTTCGAGCTTCATTGTTGCTCCTAGGTTCACAATCCTTTGACAGGATAGTGGATTGTGGCGCAGGGGTAAACAACGAATACTGCCCCCATTGTTCAACCGATGGGAGGAATCATGTGGAATGGATCAACGCGCCTGAGCCTGGCGATGGCGATTGCCGGCACGATCGGCATCTTTGTGCTGGCCAGCGGCCAGCCGGCCCCGACCGTGGTGTTCTACCGCTGCCTGTTTGGCGCGGCGGCTCTGTGGACCTGGCTGCTGTGGGATGGCAACTGGCAGCCGATGAAGGAAGGTGCTTTGCTGTGGCTCGTGCTCGGCGCCCTGAGCCTGGTCGGCAACTGGGTCTGCCTGTTCCTGGCGTTTAAGTACAGCAGCATTTCGGTGGCGACCATCGTCTACCACACCCAGCCCTTCATCCTGCTGCTGCTCGTGGCCGTGCAGACGCGCGCCCTGCCCGACAAGCGTAAGCTGGCCTGGCTGGGCCTGGCCTTTGCCGGTGTGGTGATGGTCAGCCTGCGCGATGGCGAAGGGGCCAGTGCGCAAGGCGTACTGCTGGCCCTGGCAGCCGCCCTGCTGTATGCCCTGAGCACCCAGGCCACGCGCAAACTGTCCGCTTACGCCCCGGCGCAGATCGCCGGGATGCAGATGCTGATCGGCGCCCTGGCCCTGAGCCCGTTTTCGCATCTGGTGGTGGTGGCCGACCCGTTCACGTCCTGGACCAGCCTGATGCTGCTGGGCCTGGTGCACACGGGCCTGATGTACCACCTGATGTACAGTTCCTACCAGAGCCTGCGCCCGGAGGCGATTGCGACCCTGGCCTTTATCTACCCGGCGGTCGCCGTACTGGTCGACCGCCTGGTGCTGGGCACCCAGCTGGCCGGCCTGCAGTTGGCCGGGCTGGGCCTGATTGTGCTGGCGGTGGTGGCCAACCAGCGCCTGCGCTGAGGCTTACTCCTTGCCGCCCTGCTTGCTTTGACGGCCGGAACCGCCCGAGCGCGCTGACGTTTCGCCGCTCTGGCGGTTGCCGCCATGGCTCATGCTGCCGGCGCGGCGCGCTTCTTCGGAGGTGAACTCGTGGGCAGTGCCGGCCTGATGAGCCGCCTTGCCGCCCTCGCTGGCGATTTCGCGCTGACGCTCCGGGTCCATCGAGGCGAAACCGCGGTTGCTGGTGCCGCTCTGTTTGCTGCGGGCGGATTTGTCTTCCTGCTTGCTGTCCTGGCTGCTGCGGCCGCCTTTGCTGGTGCTTGCATTCATGATTGACTCCTTGGGAATGTCCGACGTGTCGCGGGCAAATCCATGGTAGGAGCCGAGCCGTGTGCTCTGAATAGGACTAGGGCAGTTGAGCGTGTAGGACGCCTGCTCAACTGCCCGTGGGCGATCAGGCCGCCGTATAGGCCGTCTTCACCGTGGTGAAGAACTCGGCGGCGTAACTGCCCTGCTCGCGCGCGCCATAGCTGGAGCCCTTGGTGCCGCCGAAGGGCACGTGGTAATCGACGCCGGCGGTCGGCAGATTGACCATCACCATGCCGGCGCGCGCATGGCGCTTGAAGTGGGTCGCGTATTTCAGCGAGGTCGTGCAGATGCCGGCGGTGAGGCCGAACTCGGTGTCGTTGGCCAGGGCCAGCGCGTGCTCGTAGTCGCGCGCCGCGATCACCGAGGCGACCGGGCCGAAGATCTCTTCGCGTGCGTGGCGCATGCCGGGCTCGCAGTCGGCGAACAGCGCCGGGCTGAGGAAATAGCCTTCGGTGTCGCGCTGCAGGCGCTCGCCGCCGCAGACCAGGCGTGCCCCTTCGGCACGCGCGATCTCGATGTAGGACAGGTCCTGTTCGAGCTGGCTGCTGTCGACCACCGGGCCGATGTCGGTGCCGCTCTGAAGGGCGTGGCCGACCTTGAGCGCGGCCAGGCGCGCCGCCACGGCCTCGACGAAGCGGCCGTAGATGGCTTCTTCGACGATCAGGCGCGAGGACGCCGTGCAGCGCTGGCCGGTGCTGTAGAAGGCGCCCTGGACGGCGGCGTTCACGGCCACCTCGAGGTCGGCGTCCTTGAGCACCACGAGCGGGTTCTTGCCACCCATTTCAAGCTGCACCTTGGCGCGCCGCATGGCGGCACCGGCCAGCACGCGCGCGCCGGTGGCGGTCGAGCCGGTGAAGGAAATCGCGTTCACGCGCGGGTCCTTGACCAGGGCTTCGCCGACCACGCGGCCCGGGCCCATGGCCAGGTTGAAGACGCCGGCCGGCAGGCCGGAGCGCGCGATGATCTCGGCCAGGGCCCAGGCGCAGCCGGGCACCAGTTCGGCCGGTTTGAGGATCACGCTATTGCCATAGGCCAGAGCCGGCGCGACCTTCCAGGCCGGGATGGCGATCGGGAAGTTCCACGGCGCGATGATGCCGACCACGCCGACCGGCTCGCGCGTGACATCGACCTCGATGCCGGGACGGACCGAGGCCAGCTTGTCGCCGCGGATGCGCAGCGCTTCCTGGGCGAAGAATTTGAAGATGGCGCCGGCGCGCGCCGCTTCGCCGATACCTTCGGCCAGGGTCTTGCCCTCTTCACGCGACAGCAGCGTGCCCAGCTCCTGCTTGCGGGCCAGGATCTCGCTGCCGATCATGTCGAGCGCGTCGGCGCGCTGCTGCACGTTCGACAGGCCATAGCTGCGCGCGGCCGCATCGGCGGCGACGATGGCCAGCTCGACCTGCTCCGGACCGGCACTGGCGTAGGTGTCGACGGTGTCCGACAGGTCGGACGGGTTGCGGGTGCTGGTGCTGGCGGCGCCATCGATCCAGGCGCCGTTAATGAAAAGCTGTTTCATGAATCGCGATCCTCGCTGGCCGCCAGCGCGAGCGTGGCGGCTTGGGTTGGGAAAACCGGCTGGCGCAGTCCTGGAGCCTCCCAGCCGAAAAGGTGTTGGCACGCGGCGCCGCAGATGCGGCCCTGGCACGGACCCATGCCGGCCCGCGTCTGCAGCTTGGCGCTGCGCCAGTCGCGATGGGGGGCGAGTTCGGCGGCCGTCACATCCTCGCAGCGGCAGACGATGGTGGACGGACGGCAGACCTCGCGCATCAGCGGCGGCGGCGGAAAGCTGCGCGCCAGCAGTGTAGCAAATGCCAGCGCCCGGGTGCGAGCGCGCAGCAGCGCCGCCGGCAGCGCCTGCCCGCGCGCGGCCAGACCGGCGATGGCGCCTTCGGCCAGGGCCTTGTCGACACCGCCGATGCCAGTGGCTTCGCCGGCCACCCAGATCGCCGGCTCGCTGCTGCGCTGGGCCGCATCGACCTGCACCCGGCCCGCCGCCGTCTCCAGGCCAAACAGGCCGGCCAGTTCGAGGTTGGGCACGAGGCCGAAGCCGCAGGCCAGATAATCGCAGTCGATCACGCGGCCATTACTGAGGGTGACGCCGAGCAGGCGCTCCTGCCCCACCGCGCCGGTGACCACGGCGCCGTGCTGCATCGGCACGGCGGCCAGCGCGCGCAGCAGGCCAGCGGCCTGCCACAGCTTGGCCGGATGGCGGCGCGCAAGCTGGCCGAGAAAACCCAGCAACGCGCGGCGCGGCTGGTGTTCGACGAGGGCCGCCACGCTGGCGCCGGCCTGCTGAATCGTGTGGGCCGCCGCCAGCAGCAGCGGGCCAGTGCCGGCCACCACCACGCGTTTGCCGGCCAGCGGCGCGCCGCTCTTGATCAGGGCCTGCAGGCCGCCCGCCCCGGTCACGCCGGGCAGGGTCCAGCCGGGGAAAGGCAATAGCAGCTCACGCGCGCCACTGCACAGTATCAGCTGATCCCAGTCCTGGCGCAGCGGGCCAAGCGGCCCTTCCAGCAGCAGGCTGCGCGCACCGGCCATGGCAGCCACGCGCGTGCCATGCAGCCAGCGCACCTGCGCACGCGTCGACAGCGCGCGCCACAGGGCGCGTGCGCGCCGGTCCTGCCAGCTGGCCGGGCCGCCGCGCCAGATCTGGCCGCCAGCCTCCAGGTTTTCATCGACGATGGTCACGGGCGCGCCATCGCGCGAAGCCGCTTCGGCCGCGGCCAGCCCGGCCGGGCCGGCGCCGATGATCAGCAGCGTCATGCCCCGCCCTCCCCGGCCAGCGGGCCGCCGGTGTCGATGCGCATGCCGGGCGCCACCAGGGTCTGGCAGGCCAGACGCTGGGCCACCCCGTCGATGCTCACGCGGCACTCCTGGCACACGCCCATGCCGCAGACGGCAAAGCGCGGCTGGCCGCGCACGCTGGTGCGCGTGCGCAGGTGATCGGCGGCCATCAGGGCGGCGGCGACGCTGATGCCGCGCCGCGCCGGCAGCGGCCGGCCGTCGACGACGATCGTCAGGGTCTCATCCATGCGCTTCTCCTTGCAGCAGACGGGCCGGATCAAACGGCGCGCTGGCGATGGCCGGGCGGCGGCCGAGGATCAGGTCGGCCAGCAGGCTGGCCGTACCCAGGGCCGTGGTCACGCCCAGGCCTTCGTGGCCGACGGCCAGCCAGACGCCGGAGCGGCGCGGGTGCGCGCCGATCAGCGGCAGCCCGTCGGGCGCGGCCGGACGCATGCCGGCCCAGGCGCGCAGCACGCGCATCCCGGCCAGGCAGGGCAGCAGGCCGATGGCCGTGGCCAGCACCTTGCCCAGCACGGCCGGATCGAGCCGGGTATCGGTCTGCCCGTCCTGGCGGCAGGAGCCGACCAGCCATTGGCCGGTCGGCCGCGGCTGCACATTCGCGGCCACGGCCAGCGCGTCCGAGCCGGGTTCGGTCTGGCCGTAATTCATGCTGACGATCTGGTGCGACAAGCTGCCCGGGTAGCGGTCGGTGATGGCCAGGTGGCCCTTGCGCGCAAACACCGGCACCTCCGGCAGCAGCGCGCCGACGGTGGCGCCGGCGGCCACCACGATATGCTCGGCGCGCAACCGGCGCCCGCTTTCGAGCTCCACCTCGCCGGGGCCGATGCGCACCACGCGCGCACCGAGCACCAGCGCGTCGGCGCCGAGCAGGCGGTAGGCGATGTGGTGCGCCACGGCGGGCGGGTAGACGACGCTATCGCCGGGCACGCGCAGGCCGCCGGCCAGGCCGGGCCGCAGCTGCGGTTCGAGCGCAGCCACCTGGGCCCCGCTCAGTAATTCGGCGGGATAGCCGCGCGCGCCCAGCCGGGCCGCGCGCAGGCGCGCTTCTTCCATCTGCGCCTCGGATTCGGCCACCCACAAGGTGCCGCAATGCCAGGGCTCGCCGACGCCCGGATGCTCGGCGAAGAAGTCGCGCCACAGTGCCAGCGAGTGCAGGCACAGATCCAGTTCGGGGGCGTGATCGTCCAGGGCCACCAGATGGCCCATGCCGGCCGCCGTGGTGCCGCTGCCGGGGGCCATGGCATCGACCACGCACACCGACAGGCCGGCGCGGCGCAGGGCCAGCGCGCAGGCGGTGCCGACCATGCCGGCACCGACCACCAGGACATCGCAGCCCATACCGCCTTAGAAGGCCGGCAGCTCGGGGCGGCTGGCGAGGGCCTTGCGCACGACCGATTCGACGTGGGCGCGCTGCGCGCCGCTCAGCGGCAGGCGTGGGGCGCGCACGCGCTCGTTCGAGCCGATCACCATCGCTTCGACCAACTTGATGTTCTGGACCAGATAGCGCGACACGTCGAGGTCGAGCAGCGGGCGGAACCAGCGGTAGATGGCCAGGGCTTCGGCATGGCGGCCCTGCTGGATCAGCTGGTAGATGGCCACGGTCTCGCGCGGGAAGGCCAGCACCAGGCCGGCGACCCAGCCGACCGCGCCCATGCACAGGGCCTCGTAGGCGAGGTTGTCGACGCCGGTCAGCACCTGGTAGCGGTCGCCCAGCAGGTTGATGGTTTCTGTGGTGCGGCGGATATCGTCGGACGACTCCTTGATCGCCACGAAGCGCTTGTCGTCGGCCAGTTCGAGCAGCAGCTCGGGCGTGACGTCGACGCGGTAGGCCACGCGGTTCGAATAGATCATCACCGGCAGATCGGCCGCGGCGGCGATGGCGCGCAGATTGGCCACTGTCTCCTGCTCGTTGGTGTGGTAGATCAGGCTGGGCACGACCATCAGGCCATCGGCGCCGGCGCGCGCAGCCTGTTCGGCCAGCTGGCAGGCCTCGCGCTGGCCCGATTCGGCGATCGTCAGCAGGGCCGGCTTGCCGCCGCTGACGGCCTTGGTGGCGCGCAGCACATCGAGGCGTTCGGCATGCGACAGCATCGGGCCTTCGCCCAGCGAGCCGCAGGCGATCAGGCCATCACAGCCGGCATCCATCAGCAGTTTGAAGCAGCGCTCCATTTCAGCGAAATCGAGCGCGCCGTCCTCGGTGAATTTGGTCGAGACGGCAGGCAGCACACCTTTCCACATATGCGGTTCCTCAGAGATGAACAGAAGCCTGAAGCTTACGCCCGCAGGGCGCGGGCGTCTTGCATCCGGCGCCAAAACCGGATGACGAAATCTGCATAATCGCTAGCGCTTGTACTGGTCGTACTTGCGCGCGTCGCCGCGCACCAGATCGGCCGGGTATTTGGCGCGGTTGAGCACCATCTTCTCGTCCACGGCGCTGGGCAGGTCGACGCCCAGGCGGTCCGCCAGGCGCACCAGATACAGCAACACATCGGCCATTTCGTGGCGCACGGCCTGCAGCTTGTCGGGCCCGAGTTCGTCAGGCTCGCCCTGGCGCAGCCACTGGAAGATCTCGAGCAGCTCGGCCGCTTCCACGGCCAGCGCGCTGGCCAGATTCTTCGGCGTGTGGAACTGGTCCCAATCGCGCTCGGCGACAAACTGGCGCATCGCGTCGCGGATGCGGTCGAATTCATTGTCCATCAGCGGTAAGCGCGTTCGCGCACCCATTTGGTGGCGATCCATTTTTCACCGGCGAGGACGGGATTACCGCCGTGGTAGGTGAGCGAATCGACCATGCCTTGGTTGAAGTAGTGGAAGTAGACGGCGCTGCCGCGCTTGGGCACCACCGCCAGGTTCGCACGCGGGAAGATGGTTTCGCCGCCGGCCTCGACCTCGTTGAGGTAGATGACCAGGGTCGCCGTGCGCTGGCCGCCATGGGCCAGGTGGGTCTGGCTGCCGGGCAGCTCGGGCGCGAAGTAGTCGTAGTGCGGCTTGTACTCGGCGCCCGGCGGGTAATTCAGAATCTGCAGGCCCTCGCCGTTTTCGACCGGGACCTGCATCAGCGTGGCGATGCGCTTGTCGAGCATGGCCACGAAGGGGTTCTCGTTCACGTAAAAGAAGCAGCCCTGGCTGGTGCGGTCCTTGTGCGGCTGGGCCACGCCGGTCTGCTCGTCCACCGTGGTGGAGCGGCTGAGTTTACTGCGCGAGGCGGCGATCAGCTGATCGCATTCCTCGGGCGTGAGCACATTGTCGAACACCAGCACCTGCGGCTTCTCGAGCTTCATCACGACCTGGATGCGGTGGCCGTCGATGTCGACGCTGTTGCCGATACCCTGCAGGCCGGCGCCCGCGTGCATATAGTCGCGCTCGACCGGTGTGACCTGGCCCTGGCCCTGCTTGCGCGCGCCGAATTCCACCAGACGTGCATACACAGCCTGGCTCGACGCGGCCTGATCGAAGCGGTGCGCCAGCATGGTTTCGATCAGCGTCGTCGGCGCCACGCCGCGTTCAATATTTTCGTCGATCCAGAGGATCCATTCGTGGGGAATCGCAGCCATAGTTCTCATTTCAGCATGGACCATCAGGATACCGATTCCCCACAGGACGGACAAGCGTCAGCGGTCGTAGCGCAGCTCGAACCTGGCGCTGCGCTGCGGGTAGGGATGGAAGTTCCAGTACTGGTAGTTGTTCAGATTATCGACGCCGGCCGCGATGCTCCAGCCGTCCTGCAGACGCAGACGCGCGCGCAGGTCGGTCGTGAAATAGGCGCTCGCGCCCTGGTAGGCATAGCCGTTCGGATCGCTGTTATCGAGGGTCGAATACTGACGGCCGCTGTAGCGCATGCCGTAGGCGAGCGACCAGCGCGTGGACGGATGCCAGGTCAGCAAAGCCGTGGCGCGCCACTCGGGAATACGCGGCTGCCATTTGCCCACGCTGGCCGGAAAGCGCCGATTGGCGCGGATGCGCGAATCGGTCCAGGTGGCGCTGGCGTCCAGATCCAGCCCGGCCATCAGCCAGTGGCGCAGGTTCAGCGCCGTCTCCAGCCCGTGCGTCGCGATGCGGTCGACGTTCTGCACATTCGTCACGTTCGGCGTGACCAGCACATTCGTCTGCGCGTACAGGGCGTCGCTGGTGCGTTCGAAAAAGGCGGTCAGGCGCCACAGGCCGCCGTTGGCGGTGCCGCGTTCGGCACTCAGCTCCGTGGTCCACGAACGTTCGGGCTGCAGCGCGGGGTCGTTGTTGATCAGGGTGCCGGCCGCGTTGACGCCGCCCTGATACAGCTCGGACACCGTGGGCACGCGGACCGCACGCCCGGTCGAGGCTTTGAGCTGCCAGTCCTCGCTGGCGCGCCAGCCAATGGCCGCCTTGGGCGATGCGTAGTGGGCGCTGCGTTCGGGGTGGGCCACGCTGGTGCTGGCATTCGCGGTCACGCCGTCCCAGGCGCGCCAGTGTTCCAGGCGCAGGCCCAGCACGGCGCGCCAGTCGGGCGCAAACTGCCAGGCATCCTGGGCGAACAGGCCGCTCAGGGCGGTGTGGCCGGCGAAGGCCTGATTGCGCGCGCCGCCCGCGCCCGTCGTCCAGCTGCTGGTGGCACGCTCGGTCGAAGCCAGGTGGTACAGGTCCTGGGCCACACCGGCCTCGATCACATGGCCGGTCAGCACCCGCCAGATGCCCTTGGCGGACAGACTGCGCCAGCCGGTGCCGTGCAGATCCACCAGGCGCCCTGCCCCGCTGCCGCTGGTCGGCGCGCGCAGCTCGTCGCGGTCGTAGCCGAAGCTGCTGGCGGCCAGTTCGTAGTCGAAGGCGGCGCGCGTGTTCGACTTCAGCGACAGGCCGTGCATGCTGTGGCGCAGGGCCTCGCGCGTGGGCGCAAAGTCGCTCGCGGACAGCGTGTAGCTGCGCCCGCCGATATTGACCACGCCCGTGCTCACCGTGCGCCCGGCCGCATCGCGCAGATAGCTCTGGGCCTGGCCGTCGGACTGGTTTTGCCACAGGCCGAACAGGTAGTACAGACGCACACCCGGGGCGAGCTGCCAGGCCAGCTTCAGTTTGGCGTGGTCCTGCACACTGTGGTACTGGGTGCTGGCGCCCAGCAGCAGCCACGGACGTTCGCTGCGGTCGCGGTCGGCCACGGCGCCGCTGACGGGCGTGCCGGCGCTGCCAGGAACGCCCGCGGCGATCAGGCGCGTGGCAAAGCTCAGTGGCTGGCCTTCGCTGTCCTGGCGGTTCAGGTCCAGATACCAGGACCAGGCGCCGACGCGGTCCCCGACCGCGATGCTGGCCTGGCGGCCGTGCAGCGTGCTGTCGCTCCGGTACAGGCGGAAGGGCTGCACCGTGCCGGCCAGGGCCACATGGGTTTCGAAGCGCTGCGGCATGCGGGTCTGGAAGTCGACCACGGCGCCCACCGCATTGCCCGGATAGGCCGCCGAGAATGGTCCGTACAGCACATCGGCGCGCTCGATTTCTTCCGGCGTGACCATGGCCCAGCGCGGCGCGAAGCTGGCGCCGTTGCCAAGAAAATTGGACAGCAAAATGCCGTCGGCGTAGACCATCGAGCGCGCGCTATTGCCGGTGCCGGAGGCGCGCGTCGACAGCACGGCGTGGTTGTAATCGCCCGCATAGCGCTTGCGCACCAATAGGCTGGGCAGATATTTGAGGGCGTCTTCGCTGTCGCTGGCGTTGATGCCCTCCTCGATCTGGCGCGCGCTCACGCCTTCGAGCGTGGTCGGGATTTCACTCGGAAGCGAAGTCGGGCGGCCGCCCGAGATCAGCACCACCGGGGTGGCGGAAAAAGGTTCAGCGGCCCAGGCAAAGGGGCCGCAGGCTGCGCACAAGGCAGCCGCAATCAGTGTCGGTTTCATGGTAATCGCTTGAATCGTGCAGGGGCACGCGCGCAGGCGGCAGGCCGGCGCGCGCGAAACGGGCAGGAATCAGGCGAGGACGGGCGGCGCGCGCGACTGCGGCGTGGCCCAGGCAAACAGGGGCTGCGGGGAGTGGAGGAACAGCTGCGGCACTTCGTGACGCGCCAGCGGCAGCGGCAGCGCGCCCAGCAGCGTCGGAGCCAGGCCCAGCGACCCGTCGTGGGTGGCGCAGTAGGCGCAGTGCTCGAGGTGGCCGGCGCCGGCCATGTCCTTCTTAACGCTGTCGGCCGAGCACAGCTCGACCAGCGGCGCCGTGGCCGGATTGGCGGCCAGCAGATGCGACACCGACGGCATCAGCGCGGCGAGCAGCACCGCCACGCAGGCAAGCCAGGCAGCGAATCGGACAGGGAAGGCACGGGACAGCATGCCGACATTTTAGCGACAAATGCAGGCCCTGCCCAGTTTATGATGGCGCCTTTACCCTGCCCCGCCATCATGCACAATCCCGATCCGATCGCCGTCGTCCAGCGCCAGCTCGACGCCTACAATGCCCGCGACCTGGAAGCCTGGCTCGCCACCTATGCGCCCGACGCCGAGCAGTTCATGCTGCACGGTGAACGTCTGGCCCAGGGCCACGCCGCGATGCGCGAACGCATGCGCGAGCGCTTCACCGAACCCGATCTGCACGCCCAGCTGCTGACGCGCAGCGTGCTCGGTCCGATCGTGGTGGACCTGGAACGGGTGACGCGCAACTTCCCGCAGGGCCTGGGCAGCATCGAGATGCTGTGCGTGTACGAAGTGCGCGATGGCCTGATCCGCAAGGCCTCGTTCGCGTTTGGCCAGCCGCTGCTGCAGCGCGCCTAGTCGGTCACGGCCAGCAGTTCCAGGCGCAGGCCCGCAAAGCCCTCGGGCACGTACAGGCTCAGGGCCTGGGCGCGCAGCATGGCCGCATACATCGGCCCTTTGTTCACGAGCGCGAAGTAGTAGGTGTTGGGCCGCACCGGCACGGCGCCCGGCAGCTGCGGCGTGTACAGCAGCTCGACCCCGCCCAGGGCCGACACGATGATGCGCTCGACGTCGTCCGGCGCGCCGAGCTTGAAGCGCAGCGGCACGGCCGCCACCAGTTCCAGCGCGGGCATGTCCGCATTCACGGCGATGAACAGGGCCGTGCGCTCGTCGATGCGGGCGGCGTCGAGCTGGGCGCGGTAGTGGGTGGACTTGTGCGCGTCGCGCACCAGCGCCAGCGGGAAGCATTTGCTCGAGATGATGGTGTCGGTCAGCTCGCGCACGATGCGGTCGAGCGCCGTGAACGCCGGCCCGGGATCGGCATGGTCGTAATGCGGCAGCTCGTGCAGCGCGTACTGGCGCGACAGGGCCATCAGCGCACCGGCCAGTTCCAGCAGCGTGTCGAACAATCGCGCCGGATGGACCTGGCGCTGGCGCGCCATGTGCAGCAGAGGCGCGCAGGCGCGGCTCAGGGTCTGCAGCAGCCAGAAGGCGGCGGCCTCGTTGTGGTGCGGCTCCAGCACGCCGCTGGCGCCCTGGCGCTGGCGCGCGTGCAGCTGGTCGATGCGAGCGCACAGCTTGGCCAGCAGGCTGTCGAGCATGGCGCCGAGTGTGGGCGTGGCGCGCACATGCAGGCTGGGAGCCACGAATTCGGGGTCGAACTCAAAGCCGCCCGCCGCCAGGCGGCGCAGGCGTGCGACCGGAAAACCGCTCATGCCGCTGCGCGCGCGCGTGTCGGGCAGCAGCTGCAGGCGCTGGCACAAAAAGCTGACCGGCGCCGCCATGGCCACACCGTGCAGGTCCTCGACCTCGTGCAGCACGCTGGCGTAGCGGGCCTCGGCCGCGTCGACATTGGCGCCCTGCGGCTTGAGCTGGGGCAGGCACAGATAGATGAGCAGATGCGCGGCGCCGGGCGCCAGGCCCGCCAGATTGAGCGGCTCGGGCAGCAGATCGCGCCCCGGCGCCTCGACCTGTTCGCCATCGGGGAAGACGGCGGCCACGGCCTCGCAGATCAGGAGATTGTCGGCCAGCGCGGCGCGCTGCCAGAGCAGCTCGCGCAGGCCCCAGGCATGCGGCGTGATCAGCTGCAGCGCCGTCTGCAGGCGCTGCTCATGGTAGACATCCTGGTACTGAAAATGCTGCGGGCCCAGGCTCAGGCCCTCGCTCCAATGCAGTTTGCCGTGCACACGCATCATCGCTCCCGGGGTGGATCACCGCGCTAGCATGAAGATGTTGGCTGGCAATACATTGAGCATGCTCAAACGCCCCGCGGGGCGCGAGCTGGAGCCGGCGCAGCAGCAGGCTGGTGGCCGGCTCCATCAGCCGACTCAGGCGGAGCAGGCGGCGTCGCACTCGGCGCGGGTGGCGTCACAGTCGGTGCCGCCAAAGGCCTTGCAGGACTTCCACTCGAGGTAGCAGTTCCATTCGCAGTCCGGCAGGCGGGCATAGGCCGAGGAGGCGCCCAGACCCAGGGCGAACAGCAGCAAGGCGAGTTTCTTATTCATTGTGATGTCTCCGATTCTCCGGGCGGACGAACAGAGGCCGGCCGGCCCCGCCCGGGCCGCGCGGTCGGCCTGTGAATTCAGGGCAGCGTGTGGCCGAGGTCGGCCAGGGCCTTGTCGAGCGCGGCCTTGTTAAAGCCGCGGATCTGCTGCTTGCCGACCAGGATGATGGGCACCGTGCGCCCGCCAAGCGCATCGAAATGCGCGCGCGCCTGGCCCGGCTGGCTCACGTCCAGATCGGCGAAGTGCACCTGGCGCTCGCGCAGGTAGGCGCGGGTCTGCTCGCAGAACGGACAAGTCGGGGTGCCGTACAGCACCACCTGGGTGCTGGCATCGGGGAAGTAGGCGCTGAAGTCGCCCGTGCGCGTGCTCGGCGTCAGCCATTTGAGGGCGCGCGGCGCCGCATAGCCCAGGCTCAGGCCCAGGGCCAGAATCAGCACATAGGTGAGAATCGACTTCAGGCGGCTGGCGGACATCGGCTTCCCTTTCGCGGTCGGTAATGAGATGGCGCAAGGATTTCACGCCATTCCACACCGGCCAAGGGAAAGCCGCGTCCGGTTTGCGCCAGCGCAAACCTTGGTGCGTCGGGAAGGGAAAAATTGGCGGCGGCGCGGGTCAGCAAGCCCCCGCGTCCGCCGCCGCGGCAGATCAGGCCGCCAGCTTGGCGCTGTCCGCGGCCGGCACCGAACTGCGGATCAGATGGTCGAAGGCCGACAGACTGGCCTTGGCGCCCTCGCCCATGGCGATGATGATCTGCTTGTACGGCGTGGTGGTGGCGTCGCCGGCGGCAAACACGCCCGGCAGGCTGGTGGCGCCGCGCGCATCGACTTCGATTTCGCCGCGCGGGCTCAGGGCCACACTGCCCTTGAGCCAGTCGGTGTTCGGCAGCAGACCGATCTGCACGAAGATGCCTTCCAGATCGACGCGCTGGCTGGCGCCGCTGGCGCGGTCCTGGTAGGTGATGCCGGTGACCTTCTGGCCGTCGCCCAGCACTTCGGTCGTCAGCGCGTTCATGATGATCTCCACGTTCGGCAGGCTGCGCAGCTTGTTCTGCAGCACAGCGTCGGCACGCAGCTTGGTATCGAACTCGAGCAGCGTGACATGGGACACGATGCCGGCCAGGTCGATGGCCGCTTCCACGCCCGAGTTACCGCCACCGATCACGGCCACGCGCTTGCCCTTGAACAGCGGGCCGTCGCAGTGCGGGCAGAAGCACACGCCCTTGGCCTTGTACTCCTTCTCGCCCGGCACGTTCATTTCGCGCCAGCGTGCGCCGGTGGCCAGAATCACCGTCTTGGCCTTGAGCGTGGCGCCCGAGTCGAGCTTGACCTGGGCATAGCCGTCCGCGCCCACGCCCTCGAGTCCGGCGGCACGCTGCAGGTTCATGATGTCGACGCCATATTCCTTGACGTGCTGTTCGAGCTGGGCCACGAGCTTCGGACCTTCCGTGTACTTGACCGAGATGAAGTTCTCGATGCCCAGGGTGTCCATCACCTGGCCGCCGAAACGCTCGGCCACGATGCCCGTGCGGATACCCTTGCGCGCCGCATACACGGCCGCCGCCGAACCGGCCGGACCGCCGCCGACGACCAGCACATCGAAGGGCTCGGCCGCCTGCAGACGCTCGGCTTCGCGGGCGCTGGCGCCGCTGTCGACCTTGGCCAGGATCTCTTCGATCGTCATGCGGCCCTGGCCGAAATGCTCGCCATTGACGAACACGGTCGGCACGGCCATGATCTTGCGCGCCTCGACTTCGTCCTTGAACAGGGCGCCGTCGATCATCACCGATTCCACGCCCGGGTTGAGCACGGCCATCAGGTTCAGGGCCTGCACCACGTCCGGGCAGTTGTGGCAGGACAGCGAGATGAAGGTCTCGAACTTGAAGCTGCCCTGCAGGGCCTTGGCCTGCTCGAGCACGGCCGCATCGACCTTGGGCGGATGGCCGCCCGACTGCAGCAGGGCCAGCACGAGCGAGGTGAATTCATGACCCATCGGCAGACCGGCGAAGCGGATGCGCGCCGCCTGGCCGGCCGGCGCCACGCTGAAGGACGGGCGGCGCGTGTCGGTGCCGTCGAAGTGAACGGCGATCTTGTCGGACAGACCCGCGATGTCTTCGAGCAGGCCGCGCATCTCGTTCGAGGCGGCGCTGCCGTCGAGCGAAGCGACCAGTTCGATCGGTTGCTGCAGTTTCTCCATGTAAGCCTGGAGCTGGGCCTTGATTGCTGCGTCGAGCATGATGAGTCCTCCTGCTAAGGATATTACGGGTGTAGAACGGGGAGATTGCACTGGCGAGCCGCCCACGGGCGTGTTGCGGCTCGGCGCTGCAATCGCCTCCCCGGCGCATGGCCGGGGCGGGCGATGCGGGGGAGAGGGTTTAGATCTTGCCGACCAGGTCCAGCGACGGAGCCAGGGTCTTGGCGCCTTCTTCCCACTTGGCCGGGCAGACTTCGCCCGGGTGCGAGGCCACGTACTGGGCAGCCTTCACTTTGCGCAGCAGTTCGGTGGCGTTACGGCCGATGCCGCCGGCGTTGATTTCGATGATCTGGATCTTGCCAGCCGGATCGATCACAAAGGTGCCGCGCTCGGCCAGGCCAGCTTCTTCGATCATCACGCCGAAATTGCGGGTGATGGTGCCGGTCGGGTCGCCCACCAGCGGGAACTGGATCTTGCGGATCGTGTCCGAGGTGTCGTGCCAGGCTTTGTGGGTGAAGTGGGTGTCGGTCGAGACACCGTAGATTTCCACGCCCAGTTTCTGGAACTCGGCATAGTTGTCGGCCAGGTCGCCCAGTTCGGTCGGGCAGACGAAGGTGAAGTCGGCCGGGTAGAAGAACACCACCGACCACTTGCCTTTCAGCGAGGCGTCGCTCACATCAACGAACTTGCCGTTGTGGTAAGCCGTGGCCTTGAAGGGCAGGATTTCGGTGTTGATCAGCGATGCATTCATTCGGTTTCTCCTTAGGTTGGTTTGTTACGTGTCATTCGACAGAACGGATAGTACGGGAGCCGTCGAAATTACTCAAATGGATTGTTCCGATCTAAGCAATAGGAAATACCTATTGCCACCTGTATCCGGGGGCAGACAGTCTGCCACGCCCGCCATGCGCGGCGCGCCAGCTTGGCTGGTCGAATCCAGCGCCAAGTTTTATTATCGAGCAATCTTGCCAATGATTACATCAGGAGGAACTATGTTTGGCTCCACCGTACTCGACGTGCTGCTCGGCCTGGTCACCATCTACCTCACCATGAGCCTGGCCGTGACGGCCGCCAATGAACTGTGCAGCCAGTGGCTGGAGATGCGCCCGACCCACTGGAAGCGCGCCGTGAGCCAGCTGGTCGACGGCGCCAGCGCGACGGCGGCCAAGGCCGATCCCGGCCACTGGTTCTTCGGCCAGCCGCTGCTGCGCACGATGAGCGACAACCGTGCCCGCCTGCCCTCCTATCTCGACAAATCGATGTTCAGCCAGATCTTGCTGATGGCGATTGCGCCCGACTATCGCAGCCTCAGCGGTGACGAGCTGGCCGCCCGCCTGCGCGACAAGCCGCTGGCCGACAGCACGCGCGCGCTGCTGCTGAGTTTTCTGGACGCCGCCAAGGGCGATATCGACGCCTTCCGCGCCCACATCGAGCACTGGTACGAGGAAGTGATGGCGCGCGCCAGCGGCTGGTACAAGCGCAACCTGGCCATGATGTCGCTGGTGATTGCGGCAGTCATCGTCAGCATCGGCAATGTGGACACGCTCGCCATCAGCCATGCCCTGTACGGCAATGCCAGCCTGCGCACCGCGGCCGTCCAGCTGTCCGGACAATTGCAAAATGGCGTGATCCAGGCCGGGGCCACGGCCGGCGCGAATGGCCAGACCGTGCTGAAGGCGGCCGATCAGGCTTCCGCCCAAGCGGGGGCGGTCTTCCCGCTGGGTTGGGATCAGACGCCGATGCCGGCCGACCGCCTGGCATGGCTGAGCAAGTTGCTGGGACTGGTCCTGTCCGCGCTGGCCATCAGCCTGGGCGCACCGTTCTGGTTCGACGCCCTGTCGAAGATGACGAATGTACGCGCCAGCGGGCCTAAGCCCGCTTAAGGGGCCGCGCCGCCCAGCACCATCAGGGCATTGGCGACCTTGCGCAATTGCGGCTCGTTATTCGGCCGGCCCATGCGCTGCTGGCCCTGTACGCTGAGCGTGCTGCTGCCGCCGCCGTCGAGGTTGAGCGCCTCGGTGGCGCCGAGCGTGCGCATGAGCTGCACCAGCTGCGGAATCGTCATGCCGAGCACCGGCGGCTGTCGCCCTTCCGCGACGACCAGCAATAAAGTCTTGCCGCCATCGGCCAGACCGATGGCCGTGCGCGGGTGCGTATCGCTGCAGAATTTGCGCCGCGACGCACAGCCCTGTTCACTCACATCCTGCCCCTGATGCAGCAGGGCCGGAATACCGGCCACCACGGTCCGCCAGGCGGGCGCCGCCTGCACCGGCGGCAGCGCCACCTCGCAGCTGACCGGGCCCGAACAGGCGAAAACGGCCCAGTCATGCACACCGCTGGCATCGGGCCAGTCCCCCCCTTCCGAGCGGGTCCAGCCGCGCGGTGCGAACTGCGCGTTGAAGAACGAGGCATTGACCACGGCCAGCGCCTCTGCATGGCCGGCAAAATCCGAGACGATGCGGCCGCGCTGCGCCTCCGGTGTGAGGGCGATGCGCAGGCCAGGGTGACGCAGATCGACGCGCAGCACGTGGACCAGACTGTCGGGCCAGGGCGCATAGCGGCGGTATTCGAGCGCGGGATGCGCGGCGGTGTGGGCAACAGGCTGCAGCGGCGCACTGGCACAGGCGCTGAGCAGAATGACGGCGGCCAGGCTGGCGCGCTTGAGCAGAGTGGAGAGGGCATGCATGCGCAGACTCTACCACGATGGACAGAGCGGATAGACAAGGGCTATCACTTTGGCAAACAGTCTGCTATAATCTTAGCTTCGTCGGGGCGTAGCGCAGCCTGGTAGCGTACTTGCATGGGGTGCAAGGGGTCGGAGGTTCGAATCCTCTCGCCCCGACCAATTGATTCAATGAGATAGGCCAATCTTCGGATTGGCCTTTTTCATTTTCCCGCCTCTCAGCTCGGCCAGCGCAGCGCGACCGGGTCAGGCCCATGCGCGGCGGCTCAGCGATCGAGCGGACTGAGGACGCCGCGCCCGCCCCGATTCAGCACATGCGTGTAGATCATCGTGGTGCTGACATCCTGATGCCCCAGCAGTTCCTGCACGGTGCGAATGTCATACCCCGCCTGTAACAGGTGCGTTGCGAACGAGTGCCGCAGCGTGTGCGGTGTTGCGGGCTTGCTGATACCGGCGTCTCGCACTGCCTGACGCATGGCACGCTGGACCGCCTTCTCATCGGCGTGATGGCGGCGCATCTGTCCCGAGCGCGGGTCTACCGAAAGACGGCGCGCCGGAAACACATATTGCCAAGCCCATTCACGATGTGCCTGCGGATACTTGCGTTCGAGTGCGAACGGCAGATAAACGTCGCCACCACCTCGAGCGAGGTCATCGGTATGAAGCTGCCGCACTCGTACCAGATGCGTGCAGAGCGGATCACAAAGCGAGGCGGGTAGCATCGTGATCCTGTCCTTGGCGCCCTTCCCTTCCCGCACCACAATCTCGCGGCGCGTGAACTCAATGTCCTTAACGCGCAAGCGCGTGCATTCCATGACGCGCATCCCAGTGCCGTAAATCAGGCGCAACATAAGTCCGGCAGTGCCCTGCGTCCGAGCAAGGACCGACCTGACCTCTTCTTCCGTCAAAACCACTGGCAGTCGCTTGGATGCCTTCGCACTTTGAATTCCCTGCAGCTAGGGCAACTCTTCCGCAATGACCTCCTTATAGAGGAACAGCAAGGCACTCTTGGCTTGATTCTGGGTGGATGCCGATACCTTCCCAACAGTTGCGAGGTGAGAGAGAAACTTTTCGACTTCGGCTGCCCCCATGTCCGACGGATGGCGCCGGTTATGAAAAATGATGAAGCGACGAATCCAATCGACATAACAACTTTCCGTGCGAATGCTGTAGTGCTTAAAGCGAAGCTTCTCTCGCACTTGCGTCAACAATTTCGGCCGGGCATCAGTCATGGCTGACTCCAAGGTGTGTTTGCAAATTCGAATTAGGGTGTGCTACATTGAAGTAACTTATTGATATTATTGCGTTCTTAGCCATCCAAACTGAGATAACACATGGCTTTGTCGAAAAAAACTGCGCCATTTAGGGCGCCTACTTCTCGTTAGGCCGCAATGGGTGACCGCACACATGTCAAGCTCTACACCGAGTTGCTCGAATTTCTCGAAAAGCGCGGCTGTTCGCTAACTGAATATGGCTCCGCTGAGCGGGGCTTGGATCTGGCGAACGCTTTGGCCTTTGTTGAATTGCTGCGGCTTAACTACGTGCCGTTGCATTGAGTCGAGCTTTGGCGATCTCACGATGGCAGATTGGAACAGGACATTTTAGAGATATGGTATTCCGAAGGCGCAGTTCTTACCGACCACTACGCGGACGTAGAACGCTACTTCAAGCGCATCAAGACTGGGAGCGGAGATGTCTTCGCCATTCAGTTCGGCTGATTTTTCGCCTAACCATCTAATCAACCGGACGGCTTATGCGCTGCGCGCTCCAGCCGCCGGTTATCGCACACGTTAGCAATCCTGGTCTAGTATGCAATCAATCATTAATGCGTTAAGAAGTGGAACCGGAAAGGACCGGCTTGCAGTTGTATCCGATATTGTTTCCATTCTTGGTGTTTCGGCGGTCACAATTCTTGGTGGTGCATTTGCGCTAAATGCAAAGCTTGATGTGGAGAACATTCTGGGAGCCGTTATCCTAGGCCTGCTTTCTTTTGCGGGAGCTCTAGTCGTCGTTGCATTGTTCTTAAGTTCAGCGAATTGGCTTGAAAGACGGTTTCAGTCTGGTTCTTCTGTCGGAAAATTGCTACTAAGCGCCTTATGGCTACTATTTGCCGCGCTGTTTGTTTATTCCACGTACTTTGGCTTTGTAGTACTTTCGTCAATGCGTTTCGTCAAGCCCTAATGGTTTGGTCTAACATTTCCGTCGAGTGGGACCGCCCACAAGCTGCGCTTGTGGGTTCCCTTAGTGGCTTCGCCAGTACGGCGGCCCCTCACGTCAAGCGTTAGGCCGCATGGGAGAAAACGTCGTGCCCGATAAGCCATCTCTACCATTGAGCATCGGCGTCTTCCCGAAAGCAGGCGGCTTCGAGACGACGAGCGAACAACTTCCCAAGTCAAAAGTCGAGGCCGAGCTTCGTATCGCGGCAAACTTCGCATCGGCGCTAAAGGTCCGGTTCGGCCGCGAGCTCGGCAAGCTGACCCCAAGCGAATGGCCTGACGTCGTCACCTCGGAGGGCGAGCGTAGAGTGGGTATTGAGCTAGTTGAAATCGTAAATCCGGCGCATGTTAAGAACGGCGGATACGGCAAACCCCAATGGGTCGACGAAGACATTCCTCACCGGCTCCTGCTGCAAACGATTAGAGAGAAGGTTCGTAAGAACTACGCGCGTCCCAACGACATGGATGTTTGGCTGCTCGCATACGATTTGACTTGCGCGGTCGGGTTCGAGCACGTTTTGGCCAAGCGGATGGCCCACGCCTGGCTATGTAACCAAAATCACGGATTCTCCGAGATATGGTTCATGTTCCCCACGCCGGCTGCCGGTTCGTTCCCCAGCGTTCTCGAGTCAGTTTGGCCAACCACGGAACATACGAGCACAGACGGTGGCTAGTTGTTCTAGTTTGCGACCTAACAATCGCGAATCGGCTTCCTTTGGAGGGGTGACTGAAAATGGGGAAATACGAAATCTACTACTCGGCAGATGGGCTGCCGCTGGGTGAGTTTGCTCTATCTGCCCAGAAGATTCAGCATCATTTTTCCTCCCTCGAAAGCAATCTAACGAAATGTCTGGATCCTAAAGGTGTTCGGTCGACCGTCACGCTTAACTCCGATCACAACACGGAATTTGCCGCGGTAGTTCTTGAATCGGATTACGAGAATCTGGATCTTGATGATGCGTTCGCCAATTGCGTTCGTTCAATAAATCTTGCAACCTCTGGGCGCTGGTTCTTTATCCGACGTGTGAGTCAGAATTCGTAATGCGAGCTTCGCATGCGTAGCCACGTGCCCAACCATTCAGTCAACCGGACCGCTGCGTCGGTTCGCGCCGCATCGTCCGGTCACGTCCAACGTTGCGGATGCCTGCGGCGCCGGTGAAAACAATCGTTAGGACGGCTCATGAAAAAATCGTGGCAATCTCTTGGCTCTATCGGAAAAACCATCGCCTGGTGCACTCTTGCGGAGCTGGTGACATTACTGCTCTTCACATTACTCACAGAGTCTTTGCTCAGTTCGGCAGTCTTTTCGATTGGGTTTCTTGGGCCCATCTCATTTTGGATTGGCCCGACGATCCTGAGTCATTATCGAGGTGCAGAACGCTCGCCCAATCAGTAATTCCACCCACCATTGCCTGGCAGCGAGCGACCTACAATGTCGGCATCTTTACGAGGCATCCCGTGACTTGGGAATGATATTGACAAGTAGCATTAGGCATGCACGGCTGGACTGGGGGCGATCGGCCAGCTTAACAAGATCTGATCAGTGGCTTGGGCACTCTCTGGCCCATCGAACAACCTTCGTGTTCTTGAGATGCTCGCCAATAGTGTCCAGTCGCAGACATTCATCACCTTTTTTGTAATACAAAATGCATCGAGCGCTGTCGTTGGAACAGGAATCAACTTCCAGGAACTTGCTGCGCACATATTCCTTTTCCACTCCATCGTACTCGTAGTTTTCGCCAACATGCATCTGAAGGGGTTTCCACCCGTTCTTAAGGATCAGTGCGCGCGCTGAGGTGAAGCGCATATTGACGGTCAACTTAGCTTCGACATCGGAAAATGCATCCGCCGCTGTCGACACGGCAAATGCGAGCGTTGCTATAAAAATCATTTCACCGTACCTCCCAATTCTTTGTATTTCCCGATGAAGCTTTCGTAGCTAATATAAGGCTGCGGTGGATAGTGATTTCCCTTTCCGGGCCCCTCAGGTAATGCCGCCCATTTTTTCGCTGCAGGAAGCATGCTGGTGGCAATCTCACCCGCCTTAATCTTCTCGATTACTCCAGCTCTACGAAGCATGTTTGCTGCAATAAGGTCCTGTGTTTCGGGCGTAAAATCGGTCAAGCCCATCGCTGCGCCGCCATGGTCGCGCCAGGTCTCCTGCGTAATCTGGTACATCCCTGCAGCAGTCTTTCCATTTAAACCAGCCCCAGGATGTGTAGAGAAATCCGTGAAACGCCAGGGGTCGTTTTTCTTGCCTTTGATGGCGCCGAATTTGAAGTCGTAAGCGCCACCTTCGGCGAATGCGATCGCCTTCAAGAAGGCCTGCACATTCGCGTTTTTCAGGTTCTCACGATTCTCGGCCAAGCGCTTCTTCCTTTCTTCGTCCAAATCCGGTTGAATCCGAACGATCTTAGCCGCGCTATCCTCTTGTGGCGTTGTCTGCACAGTTGCACGCATCTGCAGGACGCGACCGGAAGGGGAAGTCACTGTTGATGTCATCTATTTCCTCACACGAAGATATCCACGTTCTCCATAAAGTTTTTAGCCGAGAGCAAGTGCGTCCTTCCCGCGCCATCTGTGCTGCCGAATTCAATTTGACCACTCGCGCGTCTCAATGCGTACTCGACATTTCGAAGTGGTTCGTTCGTGACCGCATGCAGAAGAATGAACCTGTCGTCAAACATCAAAGCGTCATTATCTGAAGAGGGGCTTGCGCCGCAGCTATCCTCCGCAACGACTTGAAATCTCACCGACTGGCTTGGCATTAAGCGCGGCGGAATAGGGCAAGCGCAGCAGCAGAGGTCGTTTTCGAGCGCCACTTTCTTCCCATTCCATGTTTCGGGGTTTCGGGGTTCGACGCACCCAATTATTCCCTCGGACCTGCAAGCCGGACAGAAAATAGAATCGCCTTCCAACGCGATCTTGGCACCACCAATGCGGCCGGCACTGCTCGCCGAAACAACTTTGCCGCCCGCCGTTGTCGACGCCCCGAGCGTTATTGTGTGTCGCTTCACATATCCTCCTCACGCAAGATGCAAGGAAGCAAATTATTGACTGCCGGAACAAGTCAAAATTGATAGCAATCAAGTGCAAAGGCGATATCTCCGACAGCAGAGGTCCTGGCCGCGTTTGCGGAAAGCACCGAGAACGTCCGTGACCTCGCCAGCGTGATCGGCAACAGCTTCAGCTACCTGCCCTACCCTGGCTGAAGATCCGGGCCGTCCGCTCCGGTCTGGCCGCCACATTGCAAGCCCCGCTGGCTCTTGCTAGGATGACAGGATTTCGTGGCGCCGCAGTGCGCGGCAGGCCACGCTTCCTTTCAGTCAGGAGAGCCTGCCCATGAGCGCAACGCATGACGCATTCGATACCGATTTGTTTGTCATTGGCGGTGGCAGCGGCGGGGTGCGCGCCGCGCGCATGGCGGCCCAGCGCGGCGCGCGCGTGATGCTGGCCGAGGCGCTCGGTCAGCACGGCCTGGGCGGCACCTGCGTCAATCTCGGCTGCATTCCCAAAAAGCTCTACAGCTACGCGGCCCACTATGGCCATGCCTTCCATGAGGCGGCAGGCTTTGGCTGGCAGGCGCCTTCGCCGCGCTTCGACTGGAGCGTGCTGCAGGAAAACCGGCGCAAGGAAATCGCCCGTCTGAACGGTGTCTACGCCGGTCTGCTGGCTGGCAGCGGCGTGCAGATGCTGGCGGCGCGCGCCGGTCTGGCCGATCCGCATACGGTGGTGCTCGACGATGGCCGCCGCTTCCGCGCGCGCCACATTCTGATCGCTACCGGCGGGCGGCCGCATGTGCCGGATTTTCCGGGCAGCGAACACGTGCTGACCTCGGACGCGATCTTCGACCTCTCGCCCTTCCCTGCCCGCCTGCTGGTGGTCGGCGGCGGCTACATCGCCTGCGAGTTTGCATCGATCTTCAATGGTCTGGGGGCGCGCGTCACCCAGCTCTACCGCGGGCCGCAGATTCTGCGTGGGTTTGATCACGATATCGCGCGCTTTCTCACCGACGAAACGCGCAAGAAAGGGGTCGACCTGCGCCTGCACGCGGACGTGGCCAGCATCGCGCCCACGCCGGGCGGCCTGCAGGTCCAGCTGATCGATGGCAGCGCGCTCGAGGTCGATGCCGTGCTCTACGCCACCGGGCGCAAGCCGAATGTGGATGGCCTGCATCTGGCCGCAGCCGGCATTGCCCAGCAGCCCGACGGCGCCATCATCACCGACGCCCATTACCGCACGTCGGCGCCGAGCGTGTTCGCCGTCGGCGATGTGATCGGCCGCGTGCAGCTAACGCCGGTGGCGCTGGCCGAGGCGATGGTCGTGGTCGATCTGCTGTTCGGCGACGGCCAGCGCGGCATCAGCTACGACTACATTCCGACCGCCGTGTTCACCGATCCCAATGTCGGCACGGTCGGCTTGTCGGAGGCGCAGGCGCGCGAGCGCTGTGGCGACATCACCGTCTTCTGCAGCGAGTTCCGCGCGCTCAAGCACACGCTGTCAGGCTCGTCCGAACGCACGCTGATGAAGCTGATCGTCGACCGGGCCAGCGACCGCGTTGTCGGCCTGCACATGGTCGGTCCGGACGCGGGCGAAATCGTGCAGGGCTTTGCGGTCGCCATGAAAGCCGGCGCCACCAAGGCGGTGTTCGACAGCACCATCGGCATCCATCCGACGGCGGCGGAGGAATTTGTCACCATGCGCACGCCGGTCGCTTCCTGATCTGAGGGGTTCATCATGCTCATCGATTTCCAACACTTCACGCCGGGCGCCTCCCTGCTCGGCGGCCTGCTGATCGGGACCGCGGCCGGGCTCTACATTCTGGGCCTGGGCCGCATTGTCGGCATCTCGGGCACGGTCGGCGGCGTGCTCGACGGGGCGACGCGCGGCTCGCTGCAGGGCCAGGGTCTGCGCCTGGCGTTCATCGCGGGCATGCTGGCCATGCCCTGGCTGTGGGCGGCCGTCGCGCCGCTGCCGCCGGTGGAGGTGCCGGTCGGTCCCGGGTCCGTGCTGGCGGCCGGCCTGCTGGTCGGCATCGGCACCCGCATGGGCAATGGCTGCACCAGCGGGCATGGGGTGTGCGGGCTGTCGCGCCTGTCGCGCCGTTCGGCCGCGTATGTGGCCTGCTTCATGGGCGCCGGCTTCGTCACGGCCTGGCTGCGCCACTTTGTCTGAGGGAGGCCGCATGCCACTCGTGTTCTCTTTCTTCTGCGGCCTGCTGTTCTGCCTGGGCCTCTTGATCAGCGGGATGTCGAATCCGGCCAAGGTGCTGGCCTTTCTCGACCTCGGCGGGCGCTGGGACCCGAGCCTGGCCATGGTGATGGGCGGCGCGATCACGGTCGCCACCCTGGCCTTCGCGCTGGCGCGCCGGCGCAGCCGCAGCTGGCTCGGCGATCCGATCGAGCTCCCCAACAACAAAACAGTCGACCGGCGCCTGGTCGCCGGCGGCCTGCTGTTCGGCGTCGGCTGGGGTCTGGCCGGCCTGTGCCCGGGGCCGGCCCTGGTCGGCACCAGCAATGGGGTCGCGCTGATCGTGCTGTTCTTCCTCGCCATGCTGCTCGGCATGTGGCTGCATGACCGTTTCATGACGGGCTGGCTGAAATAAAACGAGGGTCTTGTCATGTAGGCAAAAATAGGCGATGCTTTCTCGACAATTAGGTTTCGCATTTGCTTATTTGTTTCCTGACTGAGGAAACCAAAACAGCAAAGGGCACTCAAGCGTTCACAAGGAGAGATGGCATGGCCGAAGATCTGGAGTCGCAGCAGAGTTTGTCCGTAAAACAAGCACGCAATCTGGCGAATACGACCAAGAGCGTGCCGCAGACCGCCAGCGTCACGCCGCGCTGGTTCATGCAAATGCTGCCCTGGATGAATCTGGAAGGCGGCACCTTCCGGGTCAACCGCCGTAAAACGGTGGTGCGCTCCGGGAACAAGATTCCGATCATCGTCCAGAACGGCGTGGCCAGCCTGAGCGGCCCCCAGCTCAAGGGCATCACCCTGTTCTCGGACTGCGAGGACGCCCAGCTCGAGGTGCTGGCCGCCAAGTTCAAGAGCGAGAACGTGGCCATGGGCCAGCCGGTGCTGAACAAGGGCGACCCGGCGGACAAGTTCTACATCCTGGCCGAGGGCAAGGTCACCGTCTGGGATACGGGCGAGCAAGGCGCCAAGGTGCGTCTGGCCATGCTGTCCGACGGCGACTACATCGGTGAAATCGGCCTGCTGCGCGGCATCGACCGCACCGCCCATGTCGAGGCGATGACGCCCTGCGTCTTCCTGGCCCTGAGCCGCGCCGACTTCCTCGACGCGATGGAGACCACGCCCGGCCTGCGCGAGCGCATCGAGGCCGGGGTCGCGCGGCGCGAGGAAATGAACCGCGCCACCAACGAGCATGGCGAAATGGCCGTGCGCGTGACCACCAGCGCCGATGGCGAAGAAGCCATTCAGGGCGTGCACATCGATTACGAAGAAGTGCCGCGCGAGTACCCGCTGTCCTCGATGCAGTCGATCGTGCGCATCCATACCCGCATTGCCGACCTGTACAACACGCCCTACAACCAGGTCCAGCAGCAGCTGCGCCTGACCGTGGCCGACATGAAGGAACGGCAGGAATGGGAGATGATCAACAACCCGGACTTTGGCCTGCTGGCCAATGTCGCGCCGTCGATGCGCATCCCCACGCGCTACGGCCCGCCGACGCCGGACGATCTGGACGAACTGCTGGCCCTGGTATGGAAGGAGCCGGCCTTCTTCCTGGCCCACCCGAAGGCGATTGCCGCCTTTGGCCGCGAGTGCACGCGGCGCGGCGTGCCGCCGCCGACGGTGACGATGTTCGGCTCCAACTTCCTGACCTGGCGCGGCTATCCGCTGCTGCCCTGCGACAAGCTGCTGGTCGACGGCAAGAGCAAGCCTTTCCGCTCCTCGGGCAAGACCAATATCCTGCTGGTGCGCGTCGGCGCCGACAAGCAGGGTGTGGTCGGCCTGCACAAGACCGGCCTGGCCGGCGAGCAGATGCCGGGCCTGTCGGTGCGCCTGATGGGCATTAACGACAAGGCCATCGCCGAGTACCTGGTCACGCTGTATTTCTCGCTGGCCGTGATGACCGAGGACGCGGTCGGCTGCCTCGAGAACGTCGAGGTCGGCAACTACTATGACTATCGCTAAGCCCTCCGCTGCGGGCTTGCCGGACGAGGCCATGCTGGCACGCATGGCCACCGAGCTGTTCCGCGGTGGCGATCTGGCCGCGCCGGCTCTGGCGCCGGGCGCGCTGTCCCAGGCCCATCCGCTGCATGCGGAGCCGCCCGGCATGGCCCTGCCCGACCCGCATCTGCCCACCAGCGCCAGCCAGCTGCCGTCCAGCGCGCCAGTCAGTCTGGACCTGAGCCAGCCGGCCCTGCCCGGCCAGCCGCCCGTGTTCCAGGTGCCGCAGGAAGTGGCGCTGCTGCCCGAACCGGCCGAACTGTTCAAGGCGATGAATCCGCCCGACTTTCCGCGCACGCCGCCGGTGCCGACGTCCACCATGCAGCCCTACTGGCTCGAAGGCAAACAGCATGCGGCCGCGCTCGAGCGCACGCTCGACCTGAGCCAGTTCGCGGCGCCCGGTTTCGAGCTGGAACCCACGCGCATCTTTGCCAACGTGCCCGACAAGCCGCCCGAAAAGCTGCCCGAGACGCCGCCGGCCAAGGACTTCTTCATCAACAAGATCAAGGCCATGAGCGGCCAGCACTGGCAGGACGCCGCCCCGGCCCCAGCCCCGGCCGCCGCGCCCGCGCGCGCCGACCTGCCCTACTGGCTGCCGCAGGCTGCGCTGCCGGCCGAGCCGGCCGTGCCGCAGCCGGCCACCGTGCCGCTGGCCATGCCGACCCAGGGTTTCGATGTCGAGAGCGTGCGCAAGGACTTTCCCATCCTGCGCCAGACCGTGCATGGCAAGCCCCTGGTCTGGCTCGACAATGCGGCCACAACGCAAAAGCCGCAGACTGTGATCGACCGTCTGGTCAAGTTCTACCAGGAAGAAAACTCGAACGTGCACCGCACGGCCCATGCGATGGCCGGCCGCGCGACCGATGCCTACGAGGCCGCGCGCGAGAAGGTGCGGCGCTTCCTTGGCGCCTCCTCGACTGAGGAAATCATCTTCACGCGCGGCACCACCGAGTCGATCAATCTGGTGGCCCAGACCTGGGCCAGGCAGCACCTGGGCGCCGGCGACGAGATCATCCTCATCGAGTACGAACACCACTCGAACATCGTGCCCTGGCAGCACATCACGCGCGAAAAAGGCGCGCGCATCCGCGTTGTGCCGATTTTCGACAATGGCGAGATCGACCTCAACGCCTACGAGCGCCTGTTCAATGCGCGCACCAAGATGGTCTCGCTCGGGCATGTCTCGAACGCGCTCGGCACGGTCGCCCCGCTGAAGGACATGATCGCCACCGCGCATCGCCATGGCTGCGTGGCCTGCGTCGATGCCGCCCAGTCGAGCCCGCACTTTCCGATCAATGTGCAGGACCTCGATGCCGACTTCCTCGCCATTTCGGGCCACAAGCTGTTCGCGCCCACGGGCGTGGGCGTGCTGTACGGGAAAAAGCGCCTGCTCGAGCAGATGCCGCCGTGGCAAGGCGGCGGCAATATGATCGTGACGGTGAGTTTTGAGCAGACCGTCTACGCGGGCCTGCCCAACAAGCTGGAAGCCGGTACCGGGATTCTGGCCGGCGCGGTCGGGCTCGGTGCGGCCATCGATTATCTGGAGCGCATCGGCTTTGCCAACGCCGCCCGCTACGAGGAAGACCTGCTGCACTATGCCCAGGATGCGATCAGCCAGATCCCGGGCGTGCGCATGATCGGCACGGCGCGCCACAAGGCCGGCGTGCTGTCCTTCGTGACGGACAAGCTGACGCCGGGCCAGCTCGGCCAGATCCTCGATGCCGAGGGCATCGCCGTGCGCACCGGCCACCACTGCGCCCAGCCGGCCCTGGCCCACTTCGGGCTGAAGGAAACGGTGCGGCCCTCGATCGCCTTCTACAACACGCGCGCCGAAATCGACCTGCTGGTGCGCACGGTCGACCAGGCGCTGCGCGCCTTGCGCTAGGACGGGCCGCCTCCGCTGCGGAGGCGGCGCCCCTTACAGCACCGGCTCGATGGTCTTGCGCAGGTAGTGCGGGATGATGTGGGCGCCGACCTCGGGGAAGCTGTACAGGGTCTGGTGTTCGGCGTCGCTCAGATTGGTCTGGCCGTCCACCGTGATCTGAAAGGCGCCCAGGGCCTGCACCTCGTCGACCTCGCGCACCTTGCGCAGCTCAAACACTTCACATTCGCCGACGTAGGCGCGGCTGGTACGGCTGAGCACCAGCTTGAGGCGGAACACCAGCGTCTTGCCAAGCAGCTTGGCCGTGGCTTCCGTTTCCTCGCGGTTCCAGGCGATCGGCTCGGCGTGGGCGCGCAGTTCGCCGGCCATGCCGTCGCCGATGCCCTTGAAATGGCGCTTGACCGCCATCCATGCCTGCTCGGCGTTGTGGACCCAGGTTTTCGGTGCGATATCGATGTATTCAGGCTGCATGGTGACCTCGTGTGGATACGCCCATCCTAGCAGCCTGGGCGCTTATTGCGAAGCCCCGCAGACGGCCAGGCGCGGCAGGCTGCCGTCGGGCTGGCGCGGCCCTTCCCAGGCGGCGCTGAGGCGGTAGCGCGCGCCGCTGCATTGATTGCGCACCACGCCGACCTCGCGCGCGCTGCCATCGGGCGCGATGCCGAGCATATTCAGGTCGCGTCCGTTGTCGAAGGCGATGTTGTCGCTGAACTCCACATCGACCGGATGGTGGTTCGCATACAGGCCATTGACCTTGTTGTCGAAGGCGATCACGCGGCGCACGATGTGCGGCACGCCATTGGGCACGTACTTGCCGCCATAGCCGCCGGCCTTGAAGCCATTGCCATTGCCGTCGGGCAGAGGCGTATGGGTGCCCGGCAGATAGCCATGCTGCCAGGCCCAGGAGTCCTCGATGATCACGGTCGAGTAGGCGTTGATCAGGTCGAAGCCGTCGTCCGTATTGGCCCAGGCGCGGCAGCCGCGAAACACATTGCCCGGCTGATTCACGCCGACATGGGCGCCGAAGCCATCGGCGCTCTGGCCTGCGCCGTTCGAGGTGTAGGGATCGTAGTTGTGGTGGGAATCGCTGTTGAGCACGAGGTTGTAGGCGCCGTCCTTCAGGAACAGGCCGGGCCCCATATTGTGGTGCAGGTTCAGCAGCTCGAAGACATTGTGGCTGCCCTTGACCCACACGCCCCAGGATTCGTGGTTCAGGCGGTTCTCGGGCTGCTGCGGCGCGCCGGTGATCTCCAGGCCCTTCAGGTGCAGCCAGTCGGCCACGACATTGAAGCCCTTGACGCGGCAGTCGTCGCGCATGCCCGAAAAATCGAACACCGGCGTCTCGCCCGGATAGGCCCAGTAGCGGATCGGCTGGCCTTCGCGCCCGCTCTTGTTCAGGTCGACACCGCTGACGATGGCGCGCCGGCTGGCGCAGGCGCTGGTGGCCACCGTGTAGACGTAGCGGCCGCCGCGGAAATAGATGGTGTCGCCCGGCTCGGCCTGGCTTTGGGCATAGGCGATGCTGGCCCAGGGATCGGTCAGCGTACCGGCGGCGCCATCGCGGCCCTGCGGCGCGACGACATAAACGGCGGCCTGGGCCGGCAGGGCCAGACCCAGGACGATCGTGCATAGCAGACGGAACATCGGCGCCCTCCTCTCCAGACTGGCGCCGATTCTAGGCCAGCGGCGCCGCCGGCAACGGCGCGCGCTGGAAAAACTCAGCGGCCTGAGCGGGCCGCCAGCCGGATCAGAACTCGGCCCAGTCGGCGTCGGCCGTGGCGGCCGGCGCCGGGCTGCGTTTGACCGGGGCCGGGGCCGCCTTGACCACCGCCAGCTGCGGGCGCTGCGGCGCCGGCGCCGGGGCGGGCGCGGCCGGCTGGTGGTCGAGTTTGAACACGGCCACCGTGGCGCTCAGGCGTTCGGCCTGGTCGCGCAGGGCGGCCGCGGCGGCGGCAGCCTCTTCCACCAGAGCGGCGTTCTGCTGGGTCACGGTGTCCATCTCGGTCACGGCCTGGTTGATCTGCTCGATGCCGGCCTCCTGCTCGACGCTGGCGGCGGCGATCTCGCTCATCACATCGGTCACGCGGCGCACGCTTTCCAGCACATTCTGCATGGTGGCGCCAGCCTCGTTGACCAGGGCCGCGCCGCGGTCGACCTGACCGACGGAGTCGCTGATCAAGACCTTGATCTCCTTGGCGGCGGCGGCCGAGCGCTGGGCCAGATTGCGCACTTCGGAGGCGACCACGGCAAACCCACGCCCCTGCTCGCCCGCGCGCGCCGCTTCGACCGCCGCGTTGAGCGCCAGAATATTGGTCTGGAAGGCGATGCCGTCGATCACGGCGATGATGTCGACGATCTTGCGCGAGGCATTGTTGATGCCGCCCATGGTCTCGACCACCTGCTGCACGACCGAGCCGCCCTGCTCGGCGATCTGCGAGGCCGAATTGGCCAGCTGGCGCGCCTGGCGCGAGTTGTCGGCGTTCTGGCGCACGGTCGAGGTCATTTCTTCCATCGACGAAGCCGTCTCTTCGAGCGAGCTGGCTTGCTGCTCGGTGCGGCCCGACAGGTCCATATTGCCGCTGGCGATCTGCTCGGCGGCGGTGGCGATCGAGTCGGTGCCGGTACGCACTTCGCGCACGATGCGCTGCAGCGAACTGTTCATCGCTTCGAGCGCGCCCAGCATCTCGCCCGTTTCATCCTTGCGGTCCACCTCGATATGCGCGGTCAGGTCGCCCTCGGCCACACGGCGCGCCACGCTGACGGCTTCGGTCAGGGGCGTGACAATGCTGCGCATCATCAGGATGACCACGGCGACGCCAACGGCCACGGCCACGACCAGCAGGCCAATCACGAGCACGCGCGTGGTCTGCACGGTGGCCTCGGCCGATACTGTCGCGTCCTTCATCTGGATGGTCTGGAATTCGAGGAACTGGTCGATCGCTTCCATATAGCGCAGCTGCAGAGGCCGCATGTCTTTCAGCAAAATCGTGCGCGCCTGGTCGAAGCGCTTGTCCTTGACGGCGTCGAGGAACTGGGTGCGCGTCTTCAGGAAGTCGGCGCGCGCCGTACCGATGGCGGCCAGCTTGGCCCGTCCCTGCTCAGACTTCACGGTGCGGTCGAGCTCCTCGAGCGTGGCCGTGATCACCTTGCCGGCCTCGGCGATGTTCTGCATTTCGCTCGCGATCGCGGCCTCGTCGTCCATGATCAGCATATTGCGGGTGTTACGCGCGGTCTCGTTAAGCTTGTCCTTGATGCGCTGCGCCTGCACGGTTTTCGGATAGCGGTCGGCCGTCACCTTCTCGAAGGCCTTGGCCAGATCGCCGACTTCATACAGGGCCACCAGGCCCAGCCCCACCGCCGCCAGAATCACTGCGCCGAAACCCAGGGCCAGCTTGTGGCCGATCTTCAGATCTTTGAACGACATGCGGACCTCCTTCAGGCTGCCAGCGGCAGCGGTTGAGCCTGCCAATCGAGCCAGTTGGCCAGATCGACGAGCGTGATCAGGCCCTCATCCGTGGTGGCGACGCCAATCACGTGGGCCTGCAGGGCGGCGTCCAGGGCCGGCGCCGGACGAATTTGATCGGGGGTGAAGATGCGCACATCGGCGACGCTGTCGACCACCAGGCCGGCCACGGCCGAACCGATCTGGGCGACGATGACGACCGTCAGATCATGGATGGCGGCGCTGGCCAGGCCCAGGCGGATGCGCATGTCGAGAATCGGCACGATCTCGCCGCGCAGATTGGTCACGCCCTTCAGATAGGCGGGGGCATTGGCCAGCGCGGTCGGGGCCGCATAGTTGCGCAGTTCGCGCACCTGGTGGATGTCGATCCCATAGGCTTCATCGCCCAGATGGAAGATCAGGTATTGCATATTGTCGTGCATGGTAAATCCCGTCTCAGCCGTGTTGGACACGGCCATCACTGGTTCAGGTCGGCGGGATGGGGGCCGGGAGAGGGAGGCGGCTACGACGCTCAGGTGAGCCTGGAAGACCAAGGGCGGCACCGGCGCAGGCTTAGGGCAGACCGGTGTGTACCGACAATTGGTCAAGATATGTATAAATTATAGACAGGTATTTCCAAAAGGCAAGTATTTACAAACAAAATTTATCCCTTGCAAACCACACTCAGGCCGCCTCGCGCAGCGCGCTCAGGGCCGCGCGCAGGGCCGCCACCTCGCCCGGCGGCACCAGGCGCAGACCGGGCTGGGGCGGCAGGCCGCAGGCCGGCGTGGCCACCACGGGGATGCCCGCCGCCAGCGCCTGCAGCAGCGCGCCGGGGCGGTTTTCCAGCCACGAGGGCAGCACCACGGCGGCGGCCTCGTCCAGCCAAGCGGGGCTCGACTCGGGCAGCACGCGCACGTCGAGGCCATCCCAGAAATCGGGCGCTTCGACTACCGCGCCACGCACCGTCAGCGGCAGGCCGAGCTCGCGCAGGGCCGCGCGCAGCTCATACGCGCCCTTGCGTCCGACGGTGACGGCCGGGAAGACGATGCGCTGGCCGCCGACCACGGCGCGCCCCGCCGGCATGCGCCAGGGCAGCAGCACCGACTGGGCGAACAGGGCCGCCACCGCCGTGTGCGGGGTCAGGATGCAGGCGGCCCCGGCCAGCGCCTGCTGCTCGCTGGCCAGCAGGGCCGGGGCGGCGCGAAAGTCGCCCAGGGTGCGGCTATACGGATGGCGCTGGTGGGCGCGGTCGAGCTGCTCCTGCACGGCCTGCATCGGCAGCGAGGTCATCAGGACCGAGTAGCGCCGCCCGCGCAGGGCCCCGCTCTCCCACACATAGGGCAGCAGCTCCTGGGTGATGACGAGTGTGCGCTCGTGCGGGCGCAGATGGCGCACATAGGCCGCCGCCAGGCGCTGGCGAAAACGGATCGCCAGGCGCTGGCGCGCCGCCCCCTGACCGGCAATGCGGCGCGCGGCCCAGGCGCGCCACAAGGTCAGCAGCGGATGGGTGCGCACCTCGGCGAAGCCGGCCGTGCTCCATGCGTACTGGGGTTTGGCGCGGCGCTGGCCATCGAGCGGCAGAAACAGGCGGTCGTGCGGGCCGTGGTGGGTGCTGATCCAGTGATCGAATTCCGGCCACATGCCATCGAGCATGAAGACGGTGGGTGCCTCGGCGTCGGCTGCATGCATGATGGCTCCGCTGCGCTGTGGATGAGCATTCAGCGTAGCGGCGGTCCCCGCGCAGCATCTGCGCCAGATCACCAGAGATTCGGGACGGGCGCGCCCCTACTTCCAGTCGCCGCGCAGCGTGGCGACCTGCTCCTGCAGCGCCTGCGGCTGGGCCGCGGCCGGCGCGACACTGTCGCCGACCACCAGCTCCAGGCGCGAGCGCAGACCGCGCCGGAAACTGCGCTCAAACAGGCCAGCCGGATCGCGCGTCAGCAGGCTGCCCCACAGGCCGCGCAGGGCCATCGGTATCACCGGCACCTGGGAGCGCTCGAGAATCTTGCTGATGCCGGCGCGGAAAGGGCTGATCTCGCCATCGCGCGTGAGCTTCCCTTCCGGGAAAATGCAGACCAGCTCGCCATCATGCAGGGCCTTGGCGATATCGACATAGGCCTTCTCCAGCAGCCACGGGTCTTCCTTGGCCGGGGCGATCGGGATCGCCTTGGCCGTGCGGAAGATCCAGCCGAGGAAGGGCGTGTTGAAAATCCGGTGGTCCATCACGAAGCGGATCGGGCGCGGGCTGGCCGCGCCGATCACGATGGCGTCGACATAGCTGACGTGGTTGCACACGAGGACAGCTGCGCCCTCCTCCGGAATGCGGTCGCCACCGACGACGCGCACGCGGTGCAAGGTGTGGATCAGCAGCCAGGCCAGGAAGCGCATCAGGAATTCCGGCACCAGCGAGAAGATGTAGGCGGCCACCAGACCATTGAGCACGGCGCTGACGAGGAACATCTCGGGGATCGTGAAGCCGCGCTGCAGCAGCACGATCGCGACCCCGGCCGAGAGCACCATGAACAGCGCGTTCAGGATATTCATGCCGGCGATCGTGCGCGACATATGCTGCGGATCGCAGCGCGTCTGGATCAGCGCGAACAGGGGCACGATGTAGAAGCCGCCGAACACGCCGAGCAGCGCGATATCGGCCAGCACGCGCAGCATGCCCGGCGTGTGCAGCGCGCCCAGCAGATCGACGGCGCCGCTGCCGCCATAGGCCTGGGCCGCCAGATACAGGTCGCCGCCGAACACCGACATGCCGATCGCGCCAAACGGCACCAGGCCGATCTCGACCTTGTGGCCCGAGAGCTTTTCGCACAGCAGCGAGCCGGTGCCAATGCCGAGCGAGAACACGGTCAGCAGCAGCACGAAGACCGAATGGTCGCCATGCAGATAATCCTTGGCGAACACGGGGAACTGGCTGAGCACCATGGCCCCATAGAACCAGAACCAGGAGTTGCCCAGCATCGAGAGGAACACCGTGCGATTGTGGCGCGAGAAATTGATATTGCGCACAGACTCGGCCAGCACATTCGCGCTGATGCGCAGCTGCGGCGCCGGCGCCGGCGAGGACGGAATGCGCAGACTCGCCAGCAGACCGAGCACGGCCATGGCAAGCGTGCCGCCGGCCACCAGCTCGATGCCCCAGCCCGGATGGACGACGAGGACGGCGCCCAGAATCTCGCCGGCCAGGATGCCGACAAAGGTGCCCATCTCCACCAGGCCATTGCCGCCCACCAGTTCGTCCTTGTGCAGGTGCTGGGGCAGATAGGCATATTTGACCGGGCCGAACAGCGTCGAATGCAGGCCCATGCCGGCCACGGCCGCCACCAGCAGCCACAGATTCTTCTGCATCCAGCCGATCCCGGCCACGGCCATGATGGCGATTTCGAGCAGCTTGACGGCGCGCGCCAGCTTCTCCTTGGCGAACTTGTCGGCGATCTGCCCGGCGGTGGCCGAGAACAGCACGAAAGGCAGGATGAACAGGCCGGGGATCAGATTGTTCAGCAGCTTGGGGTCGACCGTGGTCCAGTGCGCCGCGTCATAGGTCAGCACGACCAGCAGCGCCGTCTTGAACAGATTGTCGTTGAAGGCACCCAGAAACTGGGTCCAGAAAAACGGGGCGAAACGGCGCTGCCCGAGCAGCTGGAATTGGTTGGATGTACTCATGCTGCCTCAGGTGGAAGATGGCGGGGAGCGGCGCACCATGGCCTTGAAGGCGCGCGGCATCCAGGGCCGCACCGCCAGCATCAGGCTCATCGCATGCCGCTGCTCGTAAGGCAGGCGGGTTTCGTGTTGATGCTGCTGGGCGAATTCGGCGGCCACCTGCTTCAGCCGTTCGACCAGTGCCGCGCAGGAAGCGCGCGACAACATCAGGTTCACCAGGCGGAACAATTCATGTTCGCCGTCGAAATGGGCGTCGAGGTAGTCGGCATAGGCCTCGTCGCGGAAATAGGTCTGGATCGGCCCGTTCGGAATCCAGCCGAAGGTGCGCGCGATCAGCAGCTTGACGCGGTTGTTCGGCAGCAGTTCGAGAAAGCCGATGCGGTCGAGCCGGGTCAGGCAGCGCACCACGTCGGCCTCGCTCAGCGTGTAGATGCGCACGATGTCCTCGAAGGGGATGTGGTTCATGGCCGACACCGCCACCACCAGCAGCTTGGGGTCGCCGATGATTTCGCGCTCCTGGGCCAGGGTCAGGCGCGCGATCTGGGGCGCCGGGGCCTGCGCGGCCGCAGCCAGCTCGCTGAATTCGATGCCGGCCGCCAGCAGGATCTGGTCGAGCCGCTGCAGGGTGAAATTACCTTGTGAGAACATGCGCTTTACGCTCGCTTCCGACAGTTGGATACGGCTCGCCAATTCGCCGTAGGTCAGCCCGCGCGCCTTGAGCAGGCGCTTGAGGGTGTCGACGAGTGTAGTAGCGTGCGGCATGCCGGCCTTTCTTTTGGAAAACGGTAGCGCATCTTAATACCGAAATGCAGGTTTGGCGATACTGGTAGCGCGCCGCTTGCGCTGGCGCAGCCACAGGCCGAGGATGCAGCCCACATCCACAGCCTGAGGTTCCCATGAAAATCCTGTTCCTGACGGCCGCCCTGCTGGCCGCTCCTGTGTCGGCCCACCAGAGCCAGGGCTCGCCGCTGTCACGCGCATCCGAGCTGGCCGCCGATGGTTCGGCCATGGTGGTGGCCGGTTCGGCCACCGTCCTGTCGGGCGGCGCCGCCCTGGCCGTGGCCAGCATCGCCGTGACGGCCGAGGGCACCGTGCTCGTGCTCGAGAATCTGGCCGCCGGCGCCAGCGTGGCCGTGCGCCTGTCGGGCAAGGCGGCCGAGGGCCTGTCGCTGGCCGTCGGCAGCACGGTCGAGGTCAGCGTGCTGGCGGCCGGCACGGTGCTGAGCGCGGCCGGCAAAATCCTCTGCCTGATTCCGAATGCGCGCGGCCAGGCACTGCTGCACCAGTCGCGGGTGGCCTCGTGAAGCGCCTGCTGCTGTGCCTGTGGCTGCTGCTGGCCGGCGCCGCCCAGGCCGGGACGGTCTGCAGCGACAAGCCGCTCCAGCTGCGCGAGCTGCGCCAGGCCCTGCAGCTTGCCGAGCGCAGCTGGCAGGCGCTCGAGGACAGCGGCGCCGAGCTGGCCCTGATCGCCCGCGTCGGCCAGGACCTGTCGGCCTATGGCCTGCGCTATTCGCACATGGGGATCGTCTGGCGCGACCATCCGGACGGACGCTGGACCGTCGTGCATGCGCTCAATGCCTGCGGCACGGCCCGTTCCGACCTGTACAACGAGGGCCTCGGCAATTTCTTCCTCGATGATATGTTCGCCTGGGAGACCCTGATCCTGATTCCGGCCCCGGCCGACCAGGCCCGTCTGGCCGCCTACCTGGCCCAGGCGCGCGCGCGCCAGCTGCATGAGGCGCGCTACAACATGCTGGCCTTTCCGTTCGCACGCGACTACCAGAACTCCAACCAATGGGTGCTGGAAACCTATGCCAGCGCCGTGTCGCCGGCGCCGCTGGACACGCGCGCGGCCGCCCAGGGCTGGCTGCGCGCGGCCGGCTTTCGCCCGATCACGGTCGAGATACCGGCCCTGAGCCGGCTCGGCGCGCGCCTGACCCGCGCCAACATCAGCTTCGACGACCAACCCTTCGGCCAGCGCATGGCCGGCCACATCGACACCGTCAGCGTCGAATCCCTGGTGCGCTTCGTGCGCCAACGCGATGCCCAGGCGCGCCAGATCGTACTGCGCCTGCCGGCCGGCTGAGCGGCGGTTCCCAAGCCGGCGCAGCTGCTTTAGAATCCCGTCATTATTTTATTTATAACAACGGGAGCCACCATGTCGGGAAACGCCAAGTCCCCTATTCCATTGCATCGGCTGGAGAATTTCAGCGATGCCGTGTATGCCTTCGCCGTCACCCTGCTGGTGGTCTCGCTCGAGGTGCCCAAGGCCGCGCACGAGCTGATCCACATGATGCGCGGCAGCCTCGCGTTTGGCCTGTGCTTTGCGCTGCTGGCCAGCGTCTGGGCCGAGCACAGCCGCTTCTTCCGCTACTACCCGCTGTCGGACACGCGCACCGTGGTACTGAACATGGCCCTGCTGTTCACCGTGCTCAGCTACATCTACCCGATGAAGTTCCTGTTCTCGTGGCTGATCGATTTCTATGTGTTCCGCCTGCCGACCGAGGCTTTCCACAGCGAGGCCGAAGCCTTCCAGATCATGCTGATCTTCAGCCTCGGCATCTTCGCCGTCAACGCGGTGTTCTATCTGATGCACCGGCACGCGGCCAGCAAGCAGGCCGAGCTCAAGCTCAGCATGCGCCAGGCGGCCGATCTGCGCCGCGCCACCCTGGCCAATCTGTTCGTGTGCGCGATTGCGCTGCTGTCGATGGGCTTGACCCTGGGCCTGAACGACCCGGGCCGCATCAGCGGCCCGGTGTATATGCTGATCGCGCCGGCCCACTTTCTCGCGGCGCGTATTGCCTTCCGCGGTGTGCCGGCCGAATAAGCGGCCCGATCAGGAGAGGTTTTCCAGGCGGATGCGAGTCACCTTGCCGAGCACGGTCGGCATCTGTTCGATCTTGGCGATCGCCGCGTCCGCGTTCTTTTCCTGGGTCTCGTGGGTGAGGATGATGATGTCGGTCTGGTTCTCGCCCTCGTTCGGCTCCTTCTGCAGCACGGCGTCGATCGAGATGGTTGCGTCGGCCAGGATGCGGGTCAGGTCGGCCATCACGCCCGGCTGATCGACCACGCACACGCGCAGGTAGTAGCTGGTCGTCACTTCCGACATCGGCAGGATTGGCAGGTCCACCATCTCGTCCGGCTGGAAGGCCAGGTGCGGCACGCGCGAGGACGGGTCGGCCGTGATGGTGCGGGTGACATCGACCAGGTCGGCGATCACGGCCGAGGCAGTCGGCTCGGAACCGGCGCCCTTGCCGTAATACAGGGTGGCGCCAACGGCGTCGCCGTGCACGAGCACCGCATTCATCGCCCCTTCCACATTCGCGATCAGGCGCTTGGCCGGAATCAGGGTCGGGTGCACGCGCAGCTCGACGCCGGCGCTGGTGCGCTTGGCGATGCCGAGCAGCTTGATCCGGTAGCCGAGCTGTTCGGCGTACTTGATGTCGTTCGCCTGCAGCTTGGTGATGCCTTCCACATGGGCCTTGCTGAACTGGACCGGAATGCCGAAGGCGATGGCCGACAGGATCGTCGCCTTGTGGGCAGCATCGACGCCCTCGATGTCGAAGGTCGGGTCGGCTTCCGCATAGCCGAGGCGCTGGGCTTCCTTCAGCACGGTGGCGAAGTCCAGGCCCTTGTCGCGCATCTCGGACAGGATGAAGTTGGTGGTGCCGTTGATGATGCCGGCGATCCATTCGATGCGGTTGGCGCTCAGGCCTTCGCGCAGGGCCTTGATGATCGGGATGCCGCCGGCGACGGCCGCTTCGAAGGCCACGGTCACGCCCTTGGCCTGGGCGGCGGCGAAAATTTCGGTGCCATGCGTGGCCAGCAGGGCCTTGTTGGCGGTCACCACGTGCTTGCCATTGGCGATGGCCTTGAGCACCAGGTCCTTGGCGATGCCGTAGCCGCCGATCAGCTCGACAACGATGTCGATCTCCGGATGGCTGACGACCAGATTGGCGTCATTGACCACCTCGCAGGCGCCGCCGGTCAGCTCGCGCGCACGCTCGACGTTCAGGTCCGCCACCATGGCAATCTCGATGCCGCGGCCGGCGCGGCGGCGGATCTCTTCCTGGTTGCGTTGAAGGACGTTGAAGGTGCCGGAACCGACGGTGCCGATGCCGAGAAGGCCTACTTTAATGGGTTTCATATGCTGTGTAATAGTCGTTGTCTTACGCGCGGCGACGTCGATAGCCATCGAGGAAGCGCGCGATACGGCCGCAGGCGTCGGCCAGGTCATCCTGATTGGGCAGGAACACCAGCCGGAAGTGGTCCGGGGCGATCCAGTTAAAGCCCGTGCCCTGCACGATCAAGACCTTTTCTTCGGCCAGGAGTTCATAGGCAAATTGCTGATCGTCCGTGATCGGGTAGACCGCCGGATCGAGGCGGGGGAACATATACAGCGCCGCTTTTGGCTTGACGCAGGTGACACCGGGGATATCGGTGAGCATTTTGTAGGCGAGGTCGCGCTGCTTGGTCAGGCGGCCCGTGGGCGCCACCAGGTCGTCGATCGACTGGTAGCCGCCGAGTGCGGTCTGAATCGCGAACTGGCCGGGCGCATTCGCGCACAGGCGCATCGAGGCCAGCATGTCGAGGCCCTCGATATAGTCCTTGGCGTGGCGCTTCTCGCCGGACAGCACCATCCAGCCCGAGCGGTAGCCGCAGGAGCGGTAGTTCTTCGACAGGCCATTGAAGGTGACGAACATGACGTCGTCGGCCAGCGAGGCGATCGAGACGTGCTTGTTACCGTCGTACAGGACCTTGTCGTAGATCTCGTCGGCGAAGATGATCAGCTGGTGCTGGCGCGCCAGTTCGATGATCTGTTCGAGCAGGGCCACCGGGTACAGGGCGCCGGTCGGATTGTTCGGGTTGATGACGACGATGCCGCGCGTGTTCGGCGTGATCTTGCGGCGCATGTCCTCGATATCGGGGAACCAGTCCGACTGCTCGTCGCACACATAGTGGACCGGATTGCCGCCGGACAGGCTGACGGCGGCCGTCCACAGCGGATAGTCGGGCGCCGGCACCAGAATCTCGTCGCCATTATTGAGCAGCGCATTCATGCTCATGACGATCAGCTCCGAGGCGCCATTGCCCAGGTAGATATCGTCGATGGCCACGCCCTTGATCTGCTTGGACTGGGTGTAGTGCATCACCGCCTTGCGCGGCGCGAACAAACCCTTGGAGTCGGTGTAGCCGGCCGCGTTGGGCAGGTTCATGATCATGTCGCGCACGATCTCGTCGGGCGGATCGAAACCGAACACGGCCAGGTTGCCGATATTCAGCTTGATGATCTTGTGGCCCTCGTCCTCCATCTGGCGTGCCTTGGCCGGTACCGGGCCGCGGATCTCGTAGCACACCTCATCCAGTTTGTTCGATTTGAATATCTGTCGCACTTCTACGTCCCGTCATTTGCTGCATTGCGAAAAACCCATTCTGCCGAACAAAAGCGGCTAAAGCAACCGCCATTGGCGTGCAACAGGAGTTTATGGCATGCTAACGCCCCTCTCCGGGGCCAAGAACCACCATGAAACTGCATCCTGCCAATACCCGACATTATCAAACTGTTACCGCCTACGACGCCGACAGCGTCAGCATCAATGCCGTGCGCTTCACCCACAGCCTGCTGGTGATGCCCGAGAGCGCGCCCGTGGCCTGGCCGGTGGAAAATTTTGAAGCCTTGCAGTCCTCCCATTTTGACGCAATTGCCGCACTTTCGCCCGACGTGGTGATTTTGGGCACCGGCGCGCGCCAGCGCTTCGTTCATCCGCGCCTGGTGGCCGGGCTGGCCGCGCGCGGCGTCGGCGTCGAGAGCATGGACGCCCAGGCCGCCTGCCGTACCTACAATCTTCTGATGCAGGAAGGCCGCAAAGTGGTCCTGGCCCTGATCCTCGACCGCGCCGCATGAACGAACTGCACACCTCCAAGACCCTGGCCTGGAGCCTGCTGGCCGCCTTCATCCTGTTCACGCTGTATGCGCTCGGCATCCGCGCCCTGGTCCCGCCGGACGAGGGCCGCTATGCCGAAATGGCGCGCGAAATGTTCGCCAACGGCGACTGGATCACCACGCGCCTGAACGGCATCAAGTATTTCGAGAAGCCGCCGCTGCAGACCTGGATGAACGCGCTGAGCTTTGCCGCCTTCGGCCTCGGCGAATGGCAGGCACGCCTGTGGACCGGGGTCTGCGCCATCCTCGGCGTGCTGCTGACCGGCTACACCGGGCGCCGCGTGTTCAACCAGCGCGTCGGCTTCTATGCGGCGCTGGTGCTCGGCTCCTGCTTCTACTGGGTGGCCTGCGGCCAGATCGACTCGCTCGACATGAGCCTGTCGGCAATGATGACGATCGCCCTGTGCGCCCTGCTGCTGGCCCAGCGCGACAACGCCGACGCGCGCCAGCGGTGCCACTGGATGCTGGTCTGCTGGGCCGGGATGGCGCTGGCCGTGCTGGCCAAGGGCCTGATCGGCATCGTGATTCCGGGCGCCGTGCTGGTGCTGTACACGCTGGCCACGCGCGACTGGGGCCTGTGGACCCGCCTGCATCTGGGCAAGGGTCTGCTGCTGTTCTTCGCCATCGCTGCACCCTGGTTCGTGCTGGTGGCGCGCATCAATCCCGAACAGCCGCACTTCTTCTTCGTGCACGAGCACTTCGAGCGCTTCCTGCTCAAGGAGCACCACCGCGAAGGGCCGTGGTACACCTTCTTCGTGCTGCTGGCGATCGGCGCCGTGCCCTGGCTCGGCGTGCTGCTGCAGAGCCTGCGCCACGGCCTGCAGCGCGAGCACACGCGCTTTCGCCCGCGCCTGATGCTGTTCATCTGGCTGGTGTTCATCGTGCTGTTCTTCACCAAATCGAGCTCCAAGCTGCCCGGCTATATCCTGCCGGTGTTCCCGGCCCTGGCCCTGCTGACGGCCGGCTATCTGGAACAGGGCTCGCGCCGCTCGCGCATGCTGACCGGGGTCTTGACCGCCCTGGCCGGCGTGGTGCTGCTGGCCCTGGTGCCGAATATGGGCCGCTTCGCCTACTACCCGGCCGACCTGCATCTGCTGCAGGCCTGGCAGCCCTGGGTGCTGGCGGCCGGCTTCATCGCCCTGGCCGGCGGTGCCTTCGCCACCCTGGCCGCGCGCCAGCTGCAGCGCGACCTCGGGGTCGTCGCCCTGGCCATCGCCGGTTTCGGCGCGACCCAGCTGGTGCTGGCCGGCTCGGACGGCTACGGCCGCCTGCGCTCGGGGATCGACATGGTGCCCGTGATCCAGGCCGAGGCCACGCCCGCCACGCCGATCTACAGCGTCGCCATTTACGAGCAATCGCTGACGTTCTACCTGCGCCGCACGGTCACCCTGGTCAATTACGTCGACGAGTTCCGCTTCGGCCTCGAGCAGGAGCCGGGCCGCGCCATCGCCCGCATCGAGGACTGGGCCAGCCAGTGGCGCGCCCAGGCCGCCGCCGGCCAGAAGGCCCTGGCCATCATCTCGCCCGAAGCCTATGCCAAGATGCAGGCCCAGGACCTGCCCATGCGCCTGCTGGCGCGCGACACGCGCCGCCTCGTCATCGCCAATCTGTGACCCATGAATCTGACCACTTTCGCTTTCATCCTGTCGGGCGTCCTGCTCAATGCCCTGGCCCAGCTGCTGCTGAAGGCCGGCACGAATGCCATCGGCGCCATCCATCTGACGGCCGAGAACTGGTGGCGCGTCGGCCTGCAGGTGGCGACCCAGCTGCCCATCATCGGCGGCCTGAGCTGCTATGTGATCTCGGTCGTGGTCTGGATCATCGGCCTCTCGCGCGTCGACGTGACGATCGCCTACCCCATGCTCTCGCTCGGCTATGTGGTGTCGGCCCTGGGCGCCTGGTGGTTCCTCGGCGAGATGATCTCGGCCCAGCGTCTGCTCGGCATCGGCGTGATCATCGTCGGCGTGGTCATCCTGACCCGCTCCTGAGGCGGCCGCCCCGTTTGTTAGAATACCGAGCAAAAAACACCCAGTGAGGCTCCATGTCCCTGCCCTTCCTTCCGTTCTCGCGCCCCACGATCGATGAAGAGACGATCGCGGCCGTCGGCGAGGTCCTGCGTTCCGGCTGGATCACCAGCGGTCCCAAAGTCCAGGCCTTCGAGGCCGCGCTGTCGGCCTATTTCGGCGGCCGTCCGGTGCGCACCTTCAATTCCGGCACCTGCACGATGGAGATCGCCCTGCGCATCGCCGGCATCGGTCCCGGCGACGAGGTGATCACCACCCCGATTTCCTGGGTCGCCACGGCGAATGTCATCATCGAAGTCGGCGCCACCCCGGTGTTTGCCGACATCGACCCGGTCACGCGCAATATCGACCTCGACCAGGTGGAAGCGGCGATCACCCCGCGCACCAAGGCCATCATTCCGGTCTATCTGTCCGGTCTGCCGGTCGACATGGACCGCCTGTATGCGATCGCCGCCAAGCACAAGCTGCGCGTGGTCGAAGATGCGGCCCAGGCGTTCGGCTCGCTGTGGAAAGGCCAGCGCATCGGCAGCTTCGGCGACTTCGTGTCCTTCTCCTTCCAGGCCAACAAGAACCTGACGACGGCCGAAGGCGGCTGCCTCGTGCTGAACAATGAAGACGAAGCCCGCCTGGCCGAGAAATACCGGCTGCAGGGCGTGACGCGCTCGGGCCTGGACGGCATCGATGTCGACGTCCTCGGCGGCAAATACAATATGACCGACGTGACCGCCGCCATCGGCCTCGGCCAGATGAAGGTGATCGACCAGGTCAATGCCCACCGCAAGGCCCTGGCCGAACACTATTTCCGCTGCTTCGGTCCGGACTTCGAAGCCCAGACCGGCGCCCAGCTGCCGCAGCCGGCCTTCGAGACCTCGAACTGGCACCTGTTCCAGATTATTCTGCCGGACCAGGGTCCGGGCACGCGCGCCCGCTTCATGGAGCGCATGAAGGCCGAGCACAATATCGGCCTCGGCTACCACTATGCGCCGATCCACCTGTTCACCATGTACCGCGAGCGCGGCTTCAAGGAAGGCATGTTCCCGGTGTCCGAGAAAATCGGCCGCCTGACCGTGACCCTGCCGATGTTCTATGCCATGACCCTGGCCGACGTCGAGCGCAGCGTCGCCGCCGTCAAGGCCGTTCTCGCCAGCTGATGCCCATGCAGACCACACCCGAAGTCTCCGTCGTCATCCCGGTCTACAACGAAGAGGCCGGCCTGGCGCGCCTGTTCGAGCGCCTCTATCCGGCCCTCGACGCGATGGACACCTCCTACGAAATCCTGTTCGTCAACGACGGCAGCCGTGACCGCTCGGCCCAGATCCTGGCCGACCAGTTCCGCGCCCGCCCCGACGTCACGCGCGTGGTTCTGTTCAATGGCAACTACGGCCAGCACATGGCGATTCTGGCCGGCTTCGAGCAGACCCGCGGCCAGATCGTGATCACGCTCGACGCCGACCTCCAGAACCCGCCCGAGGAAATCTTCAACCTCGTTAAGAAGATGCGCGAGGGCTATGACTACGTCGGCTCGATCCGCCGCAAGCGCCAGGATTCGGCCTGGCGCACCTATGCGTCCAAGGCCATGAACCGCGTACGCGAGAAGATCACGCGCATCAAGATCACCGACCAGGGCAATATGCTGCGCGCCTATGGCCGCAATGTGATCGACCTGATCAACCGCTGCACCGAGGTCAACACCTATGTGCCGGCGCTGGCCTACACCTTCGCGCGCAAGCCGACCGAAATCGTGGTCGAGCACGAGGAGCGCGCGGCCGGCGAATCGAAGTATTCGCTGTACAGCCTGATCCGCCTGAACTTCGACCTGGTGACCGGCTTCTCGCTGGTGCCGCTGCAGCTGATGTCGATGCTCGGCATGGCCATGTCGGGCGCCTCGGCGGCCCTGGTGGTGCTACTGCTGGTGCGCCGCTTCGTGCTCGGGGCCGAGGCCGAGGGCCTGTTCACGCTGTTTGCGATCACCTTCCTGTTCATGGGCATCATCCTGTTCGGCATCGGCCTGCTCGGCGAATACGTCGGCCGCATCTACCAGCAGGTACGCGCGCGGCCGCGCTATGTGGTGCAGACCGTGCTGCAGCAGGGCGGCCCCGAGGACGAGCCCTTCGAGGCGGTGCGCTGATGGCGCGCGCGATCGTCTTCGCCTACCACAATGTGGGGGTGCGCTGCCTGAAGGTGCTGCTGGCCGGCGGGGTCGACGTGGCCCTGGTCGTCACCCATGAGGACAATGCGGCCGAGAACATCTGGTTCGAGTCCGTGATCAGCCTGTGCCAGACCGAAGGCATCCCCTACATCACCCCGGCCGACGCCAAGTCGCCCGAACTGCTGGCCCAGCTGGCGGCGCTGCGCCCGGACCTGATGTTCAGCTTCTACTACCGGCATATGCTGCCCCAGGCCGTGCTCGACCTGGCCCCGGCCTTCAATATGCACGGCTCGCTGCTGCCGCAATTCCGCGGGCGCGCCCCGGTCAACTGGGCGGTGCTGCATGGGGCCACGGAAACCGGCGCCACCCTGCACGAGATGACGGCCAAGCCCGACGCCGGCGCCATCGTGGCCCAGACGGCCGTGCCGATCCTGCCCGACGACACCGCCCACGAAGTGTTCGGCAAGGTCCAGGTGGCGGCCGAGCAGACCCTGTGGCGCATCCTGCCGTCCCTGCTGGCCGGCACCGCCCCGCGCCTCAACAATGACCTGCGCCAGGGCGGCTATTTCGGCGGACGCAAGCCCGAGGACGGCCGCATCGACTGGACCCAGCCGGCCCAGCAGGTGTACAACCTGCACCGCGCCGTCGCCCCGCCCTACCCGGGCGCCTTCTGCGAACTGGGCGGCGTCCGTTATGTTATTGAAAGAGCAAGACTTTCGCGCCAGCCGGCCGCCGGTTTGCCACTTGGCTTGGCTGTGGTGGATAATTGCATCTTTGGTGTGTGCGGCGATGGCCGCATGCTGGCAATTCACAGCCTGCTCGCCGATGGCGATCCCATCAGCCCGCAAGACCTGGCCCTGCGCCTGAACAATTAAGCAGAGAACATCCCCATGAAAAAAGTCCTCATCCTCGGCGTGAACGGTTTTATCGGCCACCACCTGTCCAAGCGCATCCTCGAAACCACCGACTGGCATGTGTATGGCATGGACATGCAGTCCGACCGCATCGGCGAGCTGCTCGAGAACGAGGCCTACAAGTCGCGCATGCACTACTTCGAGGGCGACATCACGATCAACAAGGAATGGGTCGAATACCACGTCAAGAAGTGCGACGTGATCCTGCCCCTGGTCGCGATCGCCACCCCGTCGACCTATGTCAAGCAGCCGCTGCGCGTGTTCGAACTGGACTTCGAAGCGAATCTGCCGATCGTGCGCTCGGCCCACAAATACGGCAAGCACCTGGTCTTCCCCTCGACCTCGGAAGTGTATGGCATGTGCCATGACGAGGAATTCGATCCGGAAGAATCCGAGCTGATCTGCGGCCCGATCAACAAGCCGCGCTGGATCTACTCGTGCGCCAAGCAGCTGATGGACCGCGTGATCTGGGGCTATGGCATGGAAGGCCTGAACTTCACGCTGTTCCGTCCGTTTAACTGGATCGGCGCCGGCCTCGACTCGATCCACACGCCGAAGGAAGGTTCCTCGCGCGTGGTGACCCAGTTCTTCGGCCACATCGTGCGCGGCGAAACCATCTCGCTGGTCGACGGCGGCCACCAGAAGCGCGCCTTCACCTACATCGACGACGGCATCGACGCCCTGGTGCGCATCATCGCCAACCAGGACGGCAAGGCCAGCGGCAAGATCTACAACATCGGCAACCCGGCCAATAACTACTCGATCCGCGATCTGGCCCAGATGATGCTGAGCCTGGCCGCCGAGTACCCGGAATACGCCGAGGGCGCCAAGCAGGTCAAGATCGTCGAGACCACCTCGGGCGCCTACTACGGCGCCGGCTACCAGGACGTGAAGAACCGCGTGCCGAAGATCACCAATACCATGGAAGAACTCGGCTGGGCGCCGAGCACCACCATGCAGGACGCGCTGCGCCACATCTTCGACGCCTACCGCAGCCACGTGGTCGACGCCAAAGCCCTGATGGACTGAGCTTGGGCCCACTCCTCGTCCTGAAAATCGACGTCGACACCTTCCGCGGCACGCGCGAAGGGGTCGCCCAACTGGTGCGCCTGCTGCAGGCCCAGGGCGCGCAGGCGAGCTTCCTGTTTTCGCTCGGCCCCGATCACACGGGCTGGGCGATGAAGCGCGTGTTCCGTCCCGGCTTTTTCTCCAAGGTCTCGCGCACCTCGGTGGTCGAGCACTACGGCATCAAGACCCTGCTCTACGGCACCCTGCTGCCGGCGCCCGACATCGGCAAGGATGCGGCCGCCGCGATGCGCGCCGTGCAGACGGCCGGCTTCGAATGCGGAATCCACACCTGGGACCACGTGGTCTGGCAGGACCATGTGCGCACCCATGATGCGGCCTGGACCCAGCGCCAGATGCGCCGCGCGGCCCAGCGTTTCGCCGAGGTGTTCGGCACGCCCGCGCGCACCCATGGCGCGGCCGGCTGGCAGATGAATCCGCATGCGTTTGCCGAGCACGACGCGGCCGGCTATGCCTATGCCTCGGACGGACGGGCGCGCCTGCTGGCGAACGGGGCGCTGGCCGATCCGGCCGCCGGTCCGCACCGCCTGAGCGGCCTGCGCCATATCCAGATGCCGACCACCCTGCCGACGCTCGATGAACTGCTGGGGCGCAGCATCGACGGCGTGACGATCACGCCGGCGAATGTCGCCCAGCATCTGCTGAAACTGACGGCGGGCGCCACGCGCGACCATGTCTACACCCTGCACGCCGAACTCGAAGGCCAGAAACTGGCACCCGTGTTCACGGCCCTGCTGCAGGGCTGGCAGGCGCAGGGCTACCGCCTGGCCTCGATGGCCGACTACTACGACAAACTGAAAGACCAGGACCTGCCGGAACTGCCGATCAGCTGGGGCGAACTGCCCGGGCGTTCGGGCGAACTGATCGTGTCCTGAACCGACGGAGCCGAGATGACCAAGATCGCCAACTTCAGCGCCCCGATGACCGGTGGCCAGACTTTTGAACTGCAGGGCCGCCCGGCGCGCCTGACCGTGCTGTACTTCTACCCGAAGGACAACACGCCCGGCTGCACGACCGAATCGATGGCCTTTCGCGACGCCTACGCCGAGTTTCAGGCGGCCGGCGCCGAGATCTATGGCATCAGCCGCGACTCGCTGAAGTCGCATGAAAACTTCAAAGCCAAACTCGGCCTGCCCTTCGAGCTGATCTCGGACCCGGACGAAGCGCTGTGCACCCAGTTCGCTGTCATGAAGATGAAGAACATGTATGGTAAACAAGTCCGTGGGATCGAGCGCAGCACGTTTGTGATTGACGCTGGCGGCAAATTGGTGAAAGAATGGCGTGGCGTGAAGGTTCCGAATCACGTCAACGAAGTGCTGGAATTTGTAGCGAGCCAGCCCTGAGCAAACGCCTGGCTCGATACACAGATCAACCCACTTTGGATTTGTGCCATTGAGTCACCGCTGCTTTTTCGTTGTCCCTCCTCCAGGCGGCCTGCCGTCACGGCGAGCATCCCCGTCACGACCAGCGCCTGCTGGCAGCCTCGAAGTGTCCCCGCAGTTCCCCCCTTCCCCCGCTTTTTGAGATCGAGATCGAGATGCCACTTCCGAAATTGCCCACCAAACCTGGAACCCTGTTACTCGAAGAAGACTATCCGGTGGCGACCGCCACCCCCGCTGTGAAGCCGTCCGCCAAGGCGCCGGCTGCGAAAGCGCTCAAGGGCGCGAACAAGGTGGCCGCCGCCGCGGCCGAAGTAACGGCCCTGGCCAAGAGCGGCGCCGCCGCCCTGCTGGAAGCGCCGAAGAAGCCGGCCGCCAAACGTGCCAAGGCCGAGCCCGCGCCGACTCCGGTACCGGCACCCGTGGCCGCCAAGTCCGCGCCCCAGCGCGCCGCCTCGGCCAAGGGGCACGACACGGGCGTCAAATCCTCGACCAGCCGCGCGGCCGACAAGGCCGGCGTCAGCAAGATGTTCGTGCTCGACACGAATGTGCTGATGCACGATCCGTCCTCGCTGTTCCGCTTTGAGGAGCACGATGTCTTCCTGCCCATGATGACGCTGGAAGAGCTCGACAACCACAAGAAAGGCATGTCCGAAGTGGCCCGCAATGCGCGTCAGGTGTCGCGCACGCTGGATGCCCTTGTCGCTGGCACCGACGACGGTGCGATCGACCAGGGTATCCCGCTGAACAAGCTGGGCAACAAGGACGCCAAGGGCCGCCTGTATTTCCAGACGCGCCTGCAGCATATCCGCCTGCCCGAGGGTCTGCCCCAGGGCAAGGCCGACAACCAGATTCTGGGCGTCGTGCGCGCGCTCGAGGACGAGTATCCGAATCGCCCGATCGTGCTGGTGTCGAAGGACATCAATATGCGCATCAAGGCGCGCGCCCTGGGCCTGCCGGCCGAAGACTATTTCAATGACCATGTGCTGGAAGACACGGACCTGCTGTATTCGGGCATCGTCCAGCTGCCCGATGATTTCTGGACCAAGCACGGCAAGGACCTGGAATCCTGGCAGGAAAGCCGCAATGGCATGACCTCGACCTTCTACCGCGTGACCGGGCCCTTCATCCCAAGCCTGCTCGTGAACGAATTCGTCTACCTCGAACCGAAGAATGGCGAGGCCTCGTTCTACGGCCAGGTCAAGCAGATCAATGGCAAGACGGCCGTATTCCAGACCCTGCGCGACTACAGCCACGGCAAGAACGCCGTCTGGGGCGTGACCGCGCGCAACCGCGAGCAGAACTTCGCCCTCAATCTGCTGATGAATCCCGAGTGCGATTTCGTCACCCTGCTCGGCCAGGCCGGTACCGGCAAGACCCTGCTGGCCCTGGCGGCCGGTCTGTCGCAGGTGCTCGAAACCAAGCTCTACAACGAGATCATCGTCACCCGCGTGACCGTGCCCGTGGGCGAAGACATCGGCTTCCTGCCCGGCACCGAGGAAGAGAAGATGTCGCCGTGGATGGGCGCCTTCGACGACAACCTCGAGGTGCTCAACAAGTCGGATGGCGAAGGCGGCGAATGGGGGCGCGCGGCGACTCAGGACCTGATCCGCTCGCGCATCAAGATCAAGTCGCTCAACTTCATGCGCGGCCGCACCTTCGTCAACAAGTTCCTGATCATCGACGAGGCCCAGAACCTGACGCCGAAGCAGATCAAGACCCTGGTCACGCGCGCCGGCCCCGGCACCAAGATCCTCTGCCTGGGCAATATCGCCCAGATCGACACGCCCTATCTGACCGAAGGCTCGAGCGGCCTGACCTACGTGGTCGACCGCTTCAAGGGCTGGTCGCATTCGGGCCATGTGACGCTGGCGCGCGGCGAGCGATCGCGCCTGGCCGACCATGCGAGCGAAGTGCTGTAAGCCCAGCCCCCGCGCAAAGCAAAACCGGCCCCCGGGCCGGTTTTTTTCCCCACAAACAAATCGGGGTCAGACCCCATTTTTCTTGAGAGAAAAATGGGGTCTGACCCCGATTTGTTTGTGGGGCAAGGGTTTGTGTGCTGGCCTTAGCGCACTTCGCAGTCGACGCCTTGCTTGCCGCCCGACTTGTTGCTGCTGTTCTGGCCGGGGCTGGAATTGAACGAGGGCGGCGGATTGAACTGCAGGCCCGGATTCGAGGGCACGATCACCGGCGGTTGGTTGATGCTCGGCGTGTAACCGAACTGGCCGGCATTGAAGTTCTGCGTGCCGCCGCGGTTGGTCAGGCTGATCGCCCCATCAAACACGCCCACATGCAGGCCCGGCGGCAGCCCTCCCGAGGGCGGCGGATTGGCCTGGGCCAGCTGGAGCGGCACCACGCCGGCTGGCAGCTGGTCGCCGTTCATCGCGACGCTGGCCCGCAGCCAGTTCTGCAGCGCCGCCGTGGCGGTCGCTTCGCCCGGGATGAAGTCGGCCGTGAAGGTGGTGCCGCGGATACCGATCGTCGCCGCCGGCGTCTTCATCGCGAACTTCTCCTTGTTGCGCTTGCCGAGCGCGCCCGTCACCGACCGCAAGCCTCCCTTGATCAGGTTGAAGGCCGCGCTGTCGGCGTCGGGCTTGCCGGCGTCGTAGGCGAAGTTCTCGACCTTGAAGGTGGTGGCCGGCTTGAGCGTGATCTCGCTGTTGTCGACAAATTTCACCTGGGCGTAGGTGTTCTTCTCGGTCACCAGGGTGTCGCCTTCCTCGACCTCGGACTTCACCGTCAGGATCTTGGCGGTGCCGTCGGCCTTCTTCGCCAGCAAGGGGCCGGACAGGCGCGTGATCGTTCCGGCCACCTGGGCCGCCAGCGCGAGCTGCGTCAGCAGGGCCGCTGCCAGGAAGATCAGGGCTTTAGTTGCAGTAGTTCTTTTTCGGAGGTTCATTTTTCTTTCCTTCATCCTTCTTGTCGCCGTCTTTCTTCTCGTCCTTCTTCTCGTCTTTCTTCTCGTCCTTCTTCTCCTCGGATTTCTTCTCCTCGGGTTTGCTGTCGCTGGACTTGTTGTCAGACGAGGACGAGCTGCTGCTGGAACTGTCGCTCGACTTGCTATCGCTCGGCGTAGTCGACTGCGCCGCCGGGCCGCTGCTCGTGCTGTCCGAACTGGACGAGCTGCTGCTGGAACTGGAACTGCTGCTCGAACTGCTGGTGCTGCCGGTGCCGCCCGTGCTGCTGCCACTGGTGCCACCGCCGCCGCCGCTACCGCCGCTGCTGCTCGTGCTGCTCGTGCTACTACTGCTGCTGCCGCTGCTGCTACTGCTGCCACTGCTGCTACTGGTCGACTTGACCACCGGCGTCGAGCTCAGGCTCGGCGTCGAGGTCGGGCTGGTGACCTTGGCGGCATTGCTGCTCGAGCTCGTCGAATTGGTGATGATGTTGACCGTGTTCGAGACAGCCTCAGCCACCGGCGTGGTCGGATTGCTGGTCGGCGGCAGCACGAAGTCGCAGGCCGGCAAGCTCGGCGTGAGCGTACATTGGGCCACGGTCGGCAGCACCACCGAGCAGCCGAGCTGGCTCGAATTGGCCACGCACGAGGACAGGCTGGGCAGAACCGCCGAGCAGCCGGGCGTGCTCGGCGCCAGGATACAGGCGGCCAGCGAGGGCAGCACGACGCTGCAACCCGGCGTGCTCGGCGCGCTGGTACAGGCGCTGATCGTCGGCAGGACGGCCGTACAGCCGGCCGTGCTCGGACGGCTCGTACAGGTCGCCAGGGTCGGCAGCACGGCCGAGCAGCCTGCCGTGGCCGGCGCGGACGTACAAGCGGTCAGGCTCGGCAGCACCGCCGAGCAGCCCGGGGTGCTCGGGCTGGCGATACAGGCGTTCAGGCTGGGCAGCACGGCCGAGCAGCCCGGGGTGGCGGGGCTGCTGGTACAGGCCGCAATGCTCGGCAGCACAGCCACGCAGCCCGGCGTCGACGGGCTGCTGATACAGGCAGCCAGGCTCGGCAGAATCACATTACAGCCGGTCGTGCTCGGCGCGGCCACGCAGGTGCTCAGGCTCGGCAGCACTGCGGTACAGCCGGGCGCGCTCGGATTCGATACGCACTGGCTCAGGCTCGGCAGTACAGCCACGCAACCCGGCGCCGTCGGTTCGGCGATACAGGTCGACAGGCTGGGCAGGACCGAGGCGCAGCCGTTCAGATTCGGATTGCTCACGCACTGGCTGATGCTCGGCAGCACGGCCTCGCAGCCAGGCAGGCTCGGATTGTTGACGCAGCTGCTGAAGCTGGGCAGGACCACCGAGCAGCCCTGCTGGCCCGGATTGGCGACGCAGCTTGCCACGCTCGGCAGCACGGCGCTGCAGCCAGGCTGACCCGGATTGGCGATACAGGTCGTCAGGCTCGGCAGCACAACGCTACAGCCCGGCGTACTCGGCGCGGTGGTACAGGCGCTCAGGCTGGGCAGCACGGCCGAGCAGCCCGGGGTGCTCGGTGCGGCCACGCAGCTGGCCACACTCGGCAGCACAACCGTACAGCCCGGCGCCGACGGGTTGCTGATACAGGCCTGCAGCGTCGGCAGCACAGCCGTACAGCCGTTCGTGTTCGGATTGGCGACGCAGATGCTGATGCTCGGCAGCACGGCCGAGCAGCCCGGGGCCGAGGGCGTGCCGATACAAGTGGTCAGGCTCGGCAGCACGGCGCTGCAACCGGCCGTGCTCGGCGCGGCGGTACAGGCGTCCAGGGTCGGCAGCACGGCCGAACAACCCGGCGTGCTCGGCGTGGTCGTACACAAGGCCAGGCTCGGCAGCACGGCTTCGCAGCCGGCCAACTTCGGATTGGTCGTGCAATTGGCCAGGGTCGGCAGCACGACCGAGCAACCCGGCGTGGTCGGGCTGGCCTGACAGGCCGCCAGGGTCGGCAGCACGGCCGAGCAACCCGGCGTGGCCGAATTGGCGATACAGGCGGCCAGGGTCGGCAGCACGACCGCGCAACCCGGGGTGGTCGGCGCGGCGGTACAGGCGGCCAGGCTCGGCAGCACGACCGAGCAACCCGGCGTGGTCGGCGCGGCGATACAGGCGGACAGGGTCGGCAGCACGGCCGAGCAGCCCGGCGTCGTCGGCGCGCTGGTACAGGTGGCGACCGACGGCAGCACAGCCGAGCAGCCCGGCGTGGTCGGGGCAGCGGTACAGGTGGCGACCGAAGGCAGCACAGCCGAGCAGCCCGGCGTGGTCGGGGCAGAGGTACAGGTGGCGACCGAGGGCAGCACGGCCGAGCAACCCGGCGTGCTCGGCGCGGAGGTACAGGTGGCGATCGAGGGCAGCACGGCCGAACAGCCCGGCGTACTCGGCGTGGCCGTACACGCGGCCACGCTCGGCAGCACTACCGAACAACCCGGCGTGGTCGGTGCGCTGGTACAGGCGGCGATCGAAGGCAACACGGCCGCACAGCCCGGCGTCGTGGGCGCGGCAATACAGGCATTCAGCGAGGGCAGCACCACGGAACAGCCCGGCGTGGTCGGCGCGCTGGTACAGGTGGCGACCGAGGGCAGCACGGCCGAGCAGCCAGGCGTGGCCGGTGCAGCGGTACAAGTGCCGACCGAGGGCAGCACGGCCGAGCAGCCGGCGGTGGTCGGTGCGGCCGTACAGGCGGCGATCGAGGGCAGCACAGCCGAACAGCCAGCAGTGGCCGGCGCGGCGGTACAGGTGGCGATGGACGGCAGCACGGCCGAACAGCCCGGCGTGGTCGGTGCGGTGGTACACGTGGCCACGCTCGGCAGCACAACCGTACAACCAGGCGTACTCGGCGCCGTGGTACAGGTGGCCACGCTCGGCAGCACGGCCGAGCAACCGGCCGTGTTCGGCGCGGCGATACAGCTATTGAGCGAGGGCAGCACGGCCGAACAGCCAGGGGTGCTCGGATCGGTCGTACAGGCAGTCAGCGTCGGCAGCACCACCGAGCAGCCAGTCGTGCTCGGCGCGGCGATACAAGCGTTCAGCGTCGGCAGCACCACCGAGCAGCCAGCCGTGCTCGGCGCGGCGATACAGGCGTTCAGCGTCGGCAGCACCACCGAGCAGCCAGCCGTGCTCGGCGCGGCGATACAGGCGTTCAGCGTCGGCAGCACCACCGAGCAACCGGCCGTGCTCGGCGCGGCGATACAGGCGTTCAGCGTCGGCAGCACCACCGAGCAACCGGCCGTGCTCGGCGCGGCGATACAGGCGTTCAGCGTCGGCAGCACCACCGAGCAGCCGGCCGTGCTCGGCGCGGCGATACAGGCGTTAAGCGTCGGCAGCACCTGCGAGCAGCCGCTCAGGCTGGGGTTGGCGATACATTGATTGAGCGTCGGCAGATTCAGGTTCCCGCTCTGGTTGATCGTGCCGCTGGTCGTCACCGTTCCGGGCGCGGCCGTGATGCCCGAACCGGCCACCAGATTGATCGGGCCGCTCGTCGAGCTGACCTGGGCGCCGCTGGCGATGGTCAGGGTGTCGGTCGTCGCGCCCTGCCCCGTGCTTGAAGCTTCGAGCGTGATGCTGCCCGTGGTGGTGGTGACGCGGCCGGTGGCGCTGACGGCCAGCGGGCTGTGCGCCTTGACGCTGACCGCCCCGGCCTGGCCCGAGACCGTGCCATTGATGGTGGTGGTGCCGTAGTTGTCGATCTTGATCGGACCGTCATTGGCCGTGCCGAGCTGGGCCACATTGCCCACGCTCAGGGCGGCCGGCGTGCCGGTCCCATTATTCGTGATCGCGATCGCGCTGGTGCTGTTGGGTGCGTTGTTGGCCGCGCTCAGGCTGGCCACGCGCGTCTGCACCGGGGCAGCCAGCGAACCGATCCCGGCGGTGGCGCTCAGATTGGCATAGGTACCCGTGATCAGGCCGCTGCCGCTGATCGCCCCCGCATGGGCATTGATATTCGAGCCGCCCGCCGTATTGGTGATGGCGCCATTCAGATTGACGGCGGTGCCGGCGCTGATGTCGATACTGGCCGCGGCAATGGCCGCGTTCACATTGACCACGCCCTGGTTGTTCGGCGTCTGCAGCAAGGCATAGCCGCCGAAGCTGACCGGCGCGTTGATGTTGATCTCGTTACTCGAGTACAGCATCAGGTCCCCGGTGGCGCTCGGGGCCGACATCGCCCCATTCACATAGGTCTTGCCGCTGCCATAGCTGCCGATGAACAGGCCGCTATGAATCGAGGTCAGATTGTCCAGGCTGAGATTGACGGCATTGGCCACCGGCGTGGCGGCGCCGAGCACGATGTCGCGGCTGAAGGTCACAATCCCCACGCCACCCTCGCTGCCGGTCGCGGTGATCGACTGGCCGCCCAGGGCCGAACCGAGGTTCATGGCCCCGGCCGTCAGCTGGATGTCGCTGGCCGAGATCGTCGAGGTGTTGATCAGGGTGCCGGTATTGGTCGTGTACAGAATCAGTTCATTCGGCGTACTCAGCGGTGCGTTCACCGCGATATCGCCCTGGCTGAACAGGCGCAGCTGGCCGATGCCGCTCGTGCTACCCAGGTCGAGCGCACTGGCCACCGTCACCGGGGCCGTTATCGAGGTCGCGCCGATGCTCAGCTGCGGCGTGCTCAGGGTCTTCAGCGTGGTCGTGTTCAGGCCCAGCGAACTGGTGCTGGCGGTGTTGACCGTGCTGCCCAGCAGGATCGGCAAGCTCGAGGTCAGCGGATACAGGTCGATGTCGCCGGTGATCGTATTGGTGCCAAAGGTACGCGTGGTGGCCGTCAGCGCGGCCGAGGTCTCGAAGCGGATCTGGTCGCTGCGCACGAAGATGCGGTTGCCGTTCACGCGCGCGCCGTTCGACACGGTCACATAGCCGGTGCCGGCCTGGCTGCTGTACAGGCCGACATCACCGGTCGAGGTCACGGTGGCCGTGTTGATCGGCGTGCTCTCGGTGCCCGTCACCGGATTGCCGATCTGGATCATCTTGGCGTTCAGGTTGAGCGTGCCATTCGCGACCGAGACCGGCTGCGTCACACTCAGCAGATTGCCCGACACGACCTGCATCGTGCTGCTCGTGGTGCCGCCGGTCATGCTCAGCCCCTGGCTGCCGACACCGATATTCAGGTCGTTACTGTTATAGAAGAACAGGCCGCCGACGGCGCTGCCGGCCAGGTTGCTCACCTGGTTGCCGGCGTTCATATTCATGCTGCCGCCGGCCGTGGCCACCAGATTCGGGGCGATGACGGCCGAAGTCGACGTGAGGTTGCCGGTGGTGGTCAGATTGACCTGGGTCGGGCTCGAAATGCCCGACTGGGTGCCGACCGCCTGCACGGCCAGATTGCCGGTGTTATTGAAGCTGAAGGCCCCGCTCGAGCTCACGCCGGCCAGCGCCGGCACGCTATTGCTGCCGCTCAGGTTGACGGCGCTGCCCTTGGCGACCAGGCTGCCGGCGGTAATCGCCCCGCTGCCATTGATCGCATTGCGGTCGCTCGTCAGTTCCAGACGGCCGGGCAGGCTCAGGCTCTGGTCGAGCGTCAGCGTGCCGGTGCCGCTAGTGATGGCCAGGGCCTGGGACACATTCGAACTGGTCAGGCTGAGCGCGCCGCCCATGCTAACCGCGCCAGCCTGGCCGGCATTGCCGCCGATGCTCAGCTTGGCCGTGCTGATGGTCGACAGCTCGGCCTGGCTGAGGCCGAGCACGCCGGTCGCGTCCAGCGCGCTGCCGCCGAGCAGGATCTGGGTGCTGCTATTGGCCGGCATCAGCTGCACGGCATTGGTCGCCTGCACGCTGCCGCCGAGACGCATCGCATCGGCGCGCACCACCACGCTATTGGTCGCGCTGACCTGGGCGGCGCCATACACGGTGACCATGCCGCTGCCGTAGAGGCCGAGCAGGATGTTCGAGTTCGCGGCCGTCGAACGCAGCATATTGCTCAGCGCAATCCCGCCGCTCGTCTCGAGCACGATGTTCGGGATATTCGCCGTGTCAAAATTCTGGCTGGTGGTGATATTGCCGGTGACGGCGCTGCTGCCGATATTCAGTTCGGGCGCATAGATCCGGCCCAGGCTGCTGCTGCTCAGCGCCAGGTTGGACCCCGTCCCGGTGCCGATGTCGATCCCGCGCGAATTGGTGAAGGGCACGATCGAGACCACGCCGGTCGAGGCCGTCACATTCGCGCCCAGGCTCAGGTTATCGGCCATCAGGTCGACGCCGACGCTGCCCGTCAGGCCGCCGCTCACCAGATTCAGCTGACCGTTGGCGGCGTTCGCACGCGCATCGATGTAATTGGCGTTGACGACATTGTTCAGGCTCAGGCTGGCGCCGCTGAGGAAGACCGAACCGCTGCCCGTCGACACCGAGCCGTTCAGGGTCAGCACGCCGCTGCCGCTGCGGCTGGGCGCGCTCGCATCATTGGCCGACAGGGTGACGTTGCCGCCGTTCGTCGTAATGCCAGCCGACACGGTCAGATTATTCCCCGCGCGCAGCACCAGGCCGGCGTTGGCCGCCGTCATGTTGACGCCGCTATTCAGGGTCAGGTCGTGCTGCGCATACAGGGTCAGATAGCTCGACGCGCTGTTGATCAGACTCGGATTGATGGTCGTGGTGCCGGTCGGCGTGCCGCCCGTGTAGCTCTGGCCGTCGGCCAGATTATTGCTGCCGGTGCTGTCGATCACCAGGTCATACGGGTCGATCAGCCAGCTGGCGCGCTGGCCGGCCGGCGCATTGCCGTCGACGCTGATGCCTGCCAGGTCGAGCCAGTGGCCCGAGGTTTCGATCAGACCGCCATTGCCGCCGCGCGCACCGCCGCGCGCCGACAGCTGGCCGGCCACGCGCGTGGCCCCGTCCGACCAGACGATCAGCTTGCCGCCGTCACCCTGGCCGGTCGCATCGGCGCGCAGTTCGGCGCTGGCGCCGACCGTGGTGCTGGCCGCGTTCTGCACGGCCGCATTCGCGCCTTGATAATCGCCGCCGATCAGGATGCTGCCGCCGCCGCGCACGCCGCTGGCGTCGACCTTGCCATCGACGCGCACACTGTCGCCCAGCACGCTGATGGCGCCGCCCTGCCCGGCGCCGGTGGCGCTGGTGCTGGAGCCGGCCGCCAGCTCGCTGCTGCGGCTGGCCTTGAGCAGAATCTTGCCGTTTTCGCCGACCACGGCGCTATTGGCATTGACCACGCCGCGCTGGCTGACCAGCGCGCCGAAGATGCCGACCTTGCCGCCGGCGGCGATCACCTGGCCCAGGTTGACAGCCTGATGGGTCGGCGCCGAGACCACCACCTGCAGCTCGGGATCGGACGAGTCCACCAGGCGCACCTGATGGCCGGCCGCCAGCACCACCTCGCCCTGGGGACTGGTAATGATGCCGCTGTTGTCGACGTTCGGGGCGATCAGGAAAACCTTGCCGCCGCTGGGCGTGCTGATCGCGCCCTGGTTCTGCACATTGCCGGCCGTGGCGCCGGCCGTGAACTGCTTGCGTCCGGCCAGAAAGTCGGCGTCGCTCAGATGCAGGGTCGAGGCCACCAGGCCGTTGACATCGACCTGGGCGCCGGCGCCGAACACGATGCCGTTCGGATTGATCAGGAAAACCTTGCCGTTCGATTGGAGGGCGCCGAGGATGCGGCTCGGGTCCTGGCCGAGAATGCGGTTGAGCACGGCGCTGTCGCCGTTCTGCTGAACGAAGCGCGTCACTTCACCCGGATTGACCGAGAAGCTCTGCCAATTGATGATGGTGTTCGGCGTATTGGTGATCGTGAAGACATTGCCCTGCTGGGCAAAGCTCGCCTGCCCCGCCACCACGGTCGGCGCCGTCGGACTGGCCAGCGCCGCGCCAAAGGCCAGCGCCAGCAGCGCCGGCAGGAATCGGCGCTGCCCCCAGGCGATGGCACGCGCGCGCTTATCTGTGTTCATTTTTCTCTTCCCCATCCCCGTCAGTAGGAGAGACCCAGCCTGATATGCAATTTATTTTTGTCCGTGCCCAGGATCGCCCCCCGGTGCAGGATATGGCCAAAGTCGAGCTGCAGATTGATATTGTCAGCAACAGCAAAACGGACGCCCAGACCAGCCGAGCTGATCGTCGAATTCCTCAGTTCACCGGCCAGCGCGTGGCTGCGGCGCGCATAGGCGCCGTCCATGAAGGCCACGATGCGGCACTGCCAGCCATTGCGCGCGGCGCAATAATTGGGCGAGTAGGCTTCCAGATTGGCCTGCACGCCCGAGTCATTGGCCATCTCGCGTTCGCCGAAGCCGCGCACCGAGGCGGCGCCGCCGGCGCCGAACTGCTCGCCCGGAATCAGCGCATCGGGCGAGTACTGGCCGGTCAGCAGCGCGCGCACCTGCCAGTCGCCGTCGAGGGCGCGCGTGGTGGCGGCCGAGAAGCGCAGCACATTGAAGGCGGCCTTGGCGCCGAGGCGGGTCAGATTGAAGTCCTCGGCCGCGCCCTTCTTGCCGCCGGGGATGTTGTGGGCCAGGGTCAGCGACAGATTGCTCTCGCCGTTCTCATGCATGTAGGCGGCGTTGTAGGCGACCGAGAGCGGATGCACGGTGATGTCATTGCCAAAGTTCTGGCCGCTGAAAATCACGAAATTCTTGAAGGCCTTGTAGTCGATCCCGTAGGACAGTTTCTGCTCGAGATTGCCGCGCTTGATCAGGGTCTGGTTGTAGCGCGCGCCATACACCGAGCCCTTGCCGCTGACGGCCAGATTGATCAGGCCGGCCGTGATCGTGCCCGAGTCCACATTCGAATAGCTGCCGAACAGGTCGATCGAGTCCCCGAGTTCGTACAGCGGCAGGTGGTAGCCGGCGCCCCAGACGCTGACCTGGCTCGGCTTTTCGAGCGTGGTCGTGTACTGCAGGCTGGCCACATGGTCGCGCCCGAACAGATTGGCGTGCTGCAGCACGACCGAGGCGTGGGTCTTGCCCGTGCCCTCGGTCCCCGTGTTGTCGAAATTGCCCGAGACCTTCCAGGCGCGCTCGTCGGTGACGTCGAGCACGGCATCGACCTCGTCGTCGGCCTCGGCCGACTGCATCTTCATCACGATCTTCTTGGCCGGGTTTTCATTGGCCAGCTTGATGGCGGCCGACACGGCCGGCAGATTCGGCGTCTGGCCTTCCTTCAGCGGCGGCAGGCTGCGCCGGATATTGGCTTCGTCGAACACATCATTGCCACGCACCTTGACGCGTCCGATCTTGGTCTCGACCACCTTGAACTGCACCTTACCACTTGTCAGCTCCTGCTCGGGCAGTTCGATCTGCACCATGCGGTAGCCGAGATCGTGGTAGACCTTTTCCAGCGCCTCGAGCGCGCGCTGGACATCGCCGAAGTCGCGGCGCGGCCCCGTGAAAGGCGTCAGCACCGCATCGATCTTGGCCTGGGGCAGCAGCGTATTGCCGGTGACGGTGAAACCGCTGAGGTCAAAGCGCACCACATCGTCGGCCTCGGCAGGCGGCGACTGGGCCCAGGCCGCGGACACCGCGGCCGACAAGACGGATACCGCCGCGAGGCGGGCAATGCATCGTTTCATAGGATTGCGCGTGGATGGTGAACTGGCAAGCTTGGCCATAATTATCCGAAGTGTAATCCCCTTTGCGGAATAAATTGACTCGGAGCAGCACTAATTTTTTCTTAAATAGTGCCGCCCAGAAACCATTGTTACTTCGTTTCAAATTTGGTCACGCCATCCCAGTCCGCGCCCGGCGGATCCTCGCGGTAGACAGCAATGCGTTCGAGGAACAACTGGTACAGGCCGCAGGGCCGTTCGGCCTGCAGCGCGTGCAGACTACGCTCGGCCTCGTCCCAGCGCTGCTGGCGCACCAGGGCCAGGGCCGCATGCCAGCGGCCGATCTCGGCGATGACCTCGGGGCCGAGCTCGCTGGCCTTGCCGACCGGCTCGAAGATCGCGACCGGCTCATGCTTGCCCTTGACCCGCACCAGATCGAGCTCGCGGTAGACAAAGTCGGTGGCCGCATGTGCGGTATTTTCACCACAGCAGATGCCCACGCCATAGACCTTGGTGATGCCCTCCAGGCGCGAGGCCAGATTGACGGCGTCGCCCATGACCGTGTAGGCCTTGCGGATGGCCGAGCCCATGTCGCCCACGTGCATCATGCCGCTGTTGACGCCGATGCCGATCTTCAGCTCCGGCCAGCCGCGCGCGATGAACTCGGCATTGAGGCGGTGCGCCGAAGCCTGCATCAGCAGGGCCGTGGCGACGCCGCGCGCCGCATGGTCGGCAAACGGCACCGGCGCGCCCCAGAAGGCCATGACGGCGTCGCCGATGTACTTGTCGAGCGTGCCGCGGTAGGCGCTGCGGATGTCCTCCGACATCGCCGTCAGGTAGATGTTGATGTACTCGCGCAGCTCCTTCGGCGACAGGCCTTCGGAAATCGTGGTGAAGCCGCGCACGTCGACGAACATCACGGTCAGCTCGCGCGATTCGCCGTCCATATTGTATTTGTCGGGGTCCTCGGCCATCACCTCGACCAGCTCGGGCGCCACGTATTCGCCGAAGCGGTTGACCAGGGCCTTGCCCTTGCGCACCTCGAAGAAATAGCCCCAGGCCTGATTCAGCAGGAACAGGCTGAACACCAGCAGCAGCGGCATGCTCATGTTGAACAGCAGGTCGAGCTTCAGGTATTCGTAGCTGTTCAGGCCGATGATGGCCAGCAGCGCAATGCCAGTCGCGGCCACGGCGCGCAGCGGCGCCAGGGTGGCCAGCAGGATCGCCATCAGCAGGCCGACCAGCAGAATCTCGAGCGTCTCGATCGGCCAGGCCAGGTAGTGGCGCACCTTGAACTGCTGGTCGAGGATGGACTTGATGATATTCGCGTGGATCTCGACACCGGGGAATTCCTTGTTGACCGGGGTCGCCCGCAGATCGACCAGGCCGGCCGCCGTGGTGCCGACCAGGACGATGGCGCCCTTGAGCTGGGCGGCCGGCACGCGTCCGTGCAGCACATCGGTGGCCGACACATAGCGGAAGGCGCCGCCGCCGGGCCAGCCATTGCCGCGGTACTGGATATTGATCGTCATGCCCTCGCCGACCGGAATCGGCAGCGAGCGGATCGGCCCGTTCGGCTGGCGCGGCAGGTAGATCTGCACATAGTCGTAGCCGCCGGCCGCCAGCGCGCTCTGCGACATGGTGTCGGCCGCCTCGGCCAGCACCGGCTTGATGGCCGTGGCCTTCAGATACGAGGCCGCCACCGCCAGCGACAGCGAAGGATAGTAGGCCTCGCCGACCTGCTGGATCAGGCCGGCCGTACGCACCAGGCCGTCGTTATCGGTGACCACCGAAAAGCTGCCGGCCCCGCCCGCAAAGCGCTGCAGGCGCGCGATATTGGCCTCATAGCCTTCGGCGTTATAGGCCAGCACTTCGCGCCCGTTCAGATCCTCGCTCGTGAACAGGGGCTTGGGCAGCACGCCCTTCTTCTGGTCGGGCGAGAGCGAGAAGCCGAGGATCACCGGCAGGCCCTGCATGGCATTGCCGAACAGGCCGTCGTAGTCGAGGGCCGGGCGCAGGCTGTCGAGCTTGTCGCGCAGCAGGCGGTCGTCCTGCAGCTCGGTGCGCGACAGGCGGTCCAGCACATTGAAGCCCGAGCTGGTGTCGGGTTCGGGGAAGGAGACGTCGTAGCCGAGCGTGGCGATCTGGTATTTCTCGAACAGGGTCGTCACCAGCTGGGCGTGGATATTCCGGCTCCAGGGGAAGCGCCCGATCTCGGTCAGGCTCTTGCTGTCGATGTCGACGATGACGATGCGCGGTTCCAGGTGGGCCGGTTCGAGGCGCATGCGCAGACCGGCGATGCCGCTGTCCATGCGGTCGACCACATCGAGCGGCAGCCAGCCGCCCGGATGCAGGGCCGCCGCCAGTGTGAGAGCGAGGCCGATGGCCCAACGCCAGCCATACTTACCAAGGGTTTTCTGCCAGGACGCTGGGATCAGGCGCACGTTCATTCACTCCATGTCAGGGTTGATAGCCGGGGATCTGGGATTCGTCGACCGCATCGATCTGGCGCGGGTCCATATTCTTTTCGGCGAACTGCAGGTACACCTTCTTGCGGATGAAGATGTCGAACAGGTCCGGATCGATGTGGCCGTTCAGGCTGAAATTGCCGAGGATCTTGAGCGACTCGGACAGGGTCTTGCCCTTCTTGTAGGGACGGTCGCGCGCGGTCAGGGCCTCGAAGATGTCGGCCACCGCCATGCAGCGCGCCTGCACCGACATCTGCTCCTTGGTCAGCCCGCGCGGATAGCCCTTGCCGTCCATGCGCTCGTGGTGGCCGCCCGCATATTCGGGCACATTCTTCATGTGCTTGGGCCAGGGCAGCGATTCGAGCATGCGGATCGTGACCGAGATGTGGTTGTTGATGATCTTGCGCTCGGCATCGGTCAGGGTGCCGTACTTGATGGTCAGGTTGTTGAGCTCGTCCTCGCTGAGGAAGTCCTGCTCGACGCCGTCGAAACCGCTCCAGCGGCGGCGGCCGATGGCGCGCACGCGCTCCTGGTCGGCCGGCGACATGCCCTCCCCGCCCACATTGCACTTGCGCAGAAATTCGCGTTCCTCGCGCAGCGCCGCCTGCTCCTCGGCCAGCGCGCGCTCGAGCGCGGCGCGGTCCGCCCCCGGGGCCAGCATGGCTTTCAGAGCCCGGACCTCGGCCTCACGGATCAGCACTTCAAAGCGGGTGTCGACCGTGTGGATGCGGTCGTAGATGGTTTCCAGCTTGGTCGCCTTGTCGACCACGTGCACCGGGGTGGTGATCTTGCCGCAGTCATGCAGCAGACCGGCCAGCCACAATTCCTTACGGTCGGCCTCGGTCATGCGGAAGTCCTTGAGCGGGCCTTCCTCGACGGCACTGGCGGCCTCGGCGATCATCATCGTCAGTTCCGGCACGAACTGGCAGTGCCGCCCCGTGTAGGGCGACTTCTCGTCGATGCCGATATTGATCAGGTTGACCAGGGCCAGCAGCAGTTCCTCGAGCTGGGCGATCAGGTTCTTGTTGGTGATCGCCACGGCCGCCTGGGCGGCCAGGGCCTCGATGAAGCGCTGGTCCACGGCCGAGAACGGCACGATCTCGTTCGTTTCCGGGTCCTTGGCATTAATCAGCTGCAGCACGCCGACCAGGTTTTCCTCGTGGTCCGTCATCGGCACCGTCAGGAAGGACTGCGAGTGGTAGCCGAAGTTCTGGTCGAACTGGCGCATGCCATTGAAGTTGAAGACGTCGGCCTGGTAGACGTCTTCGATATTGACCGACTGGTTGAAGTTGGCCGCATAGGCCGCCACCGACTGCAGATTCTTGTGGCCGTTCTCGTCGAACAGGGGCACGGGCGGAATATTGATCGGATTGCCCGAGGTACCGCCCTGGTGGATCTTGAGCGTTTCGTTGATCGAGATATGGAAGCACAGGCTTTTCTTGTCCGCGCTCGGCTGGTACAAGGTGCCGCCATCGGCATGGGTCAGGGCGCGCGCCACCATCAAAATACGTTCCAGCAAGGTGGTGGTATCGCGGCTGGTTCCCAGGGCCACGCTCAATTCTGTCAGATGGTCCAGGCGCGTGGCGATCTGGCTCGGATTCAGTTCTTGTTGCATGGGATGATGGCGATCTGATAATTACCTAAGTGTAACGAGTCTACCACCACCAATGTGAAATTCCCAATCCACAATGATGCAAAACGGGCTATCATCTAGCCAAAAAAACACACTGTTTGTGGGGGACGGGAATGAAATTCAAGTTCTGGGGGGTGCGCGGGTCGATTCCCTCACCGGGACCAAGGACGGTTCGTTATGGCGGTAATACGACCTGCATCGAGGTGGTGTCCGACAACGGCACCCTGATGATCCTCGACGGTGGTACCGGCCTGTTCCAGCTGGCGCAGAATCTGATGAGCCGGCGGCCTGTGCACGCCAATATCTTTATCACCCACAGCCACTGGGACCATATCCACGGCCTGCCCTTTTTCACGCCCCTGTTCCTGGTCGGCAGCCGGGTGCGCCTGCATGGCGCGGTCGACCCGATCACCGGCAATGGCATCGAGCATGTGATGGGCGTGCAGCTGCAGAACAGCTATTTCCCGGTCAGCGAAGCCCAGATGGACGCGACCATCGAATACCAGACGCTGCAGTTCGACACCCCGATCCAGGTCGGCGACTGCGAAGTCAATAACGTGGTGATGAACCACCCGGTCACCAATCTCGGCTACCGCATCAGCTGCAATGGCAAGTCGGTGTTCTTCACCGGCGACCACGAGCCCTATTACAACCTGTATCCCGAGGGCGACGAGCGCCACGCCGCCTACGCCGCCCACATGGCCGAGCGCACGGCCGCCATCGACGCCCGCATGCAGGGGGTGGACGCGCTGATCGTCGACTGCTCGTACACGCGCGAAGAATACCCGTCCAAGCAGGGCTGGGGCCACGGCACCTTCGATGCCGCCTTCGCCACCGCCCTGCGGGTCGGCGCCAAGCGCCTGTACTGCACCCACCACGAACCCACGCGCAGCGACGACGAGCTCGAAGCCGTGTTCGCCGACGTCATGGCCCGCCACCAGGGCCAGCTCAATGGCTTGCAAGTCTTCCTGGCCCACGAAGGCCTGGAAGTCGATCTCGGATAGGACCACCCATGAATGAGGACAATGACCTGCGGCTCCAGTACTTCAAGAAGCTGCAGGCCGTTACCAACAAAATCCATGCGACCAATAATCTGGACGAGATCATGCTCGATCTCGGCATGGAGTTCTGTGATCTGATCAATTGCGACCGCTTCACCCTGTATGCCATCTCGCCCGAGAAGGACTACATCATCTCCAAGGTGAAGACCGGCCTGACCTCCTTCCGCGACCTCAAGCTGTCGATCTCGCCGTCCTCGATTGCCGGCTTCGTGGCGCTGACGCGGCGCACGGTCAACATCAGCGATGTCTATGACGAGGCCGAACTCAAGCGCCTGTCGCCCGAGCTGAATTTCCAGCGCGGGGTCGACCAGCGTACCGGCTACCGCACGCGCGAGATGCTGGTGGCGCCGCTGATCTCGGTGCAGTCGAACGAAGTGCTGGGCGTGGTCCAGTTCATCAACAACCGCGCCGGCGGGCCGTTCGGCACCCTGCACATCGACATCGTCAAGGAATTGTGCGAGACCTTGTCGGTCGCCTTCGGGCAGCGCATGAAACCGCCCCAGGTCGTGCGCACCAAGTACGACGGCCTGGTGCAGGACGCCCTGCTCTCGCCGGCCGAGCTCGACCTGGCCGGGCGCACGGCGCGCAAGCAGGACGTCGACATCGAAGACGTGCTGATGGCCGACTACAACATCAAGCTCGAGATGCTCGGCCAGTGCCTGTCCAAATATTTCGGCGTGCCCTACGAGCCCTTCAAGTCGGAGCGCGTGAAGCCGCTCGAATTGCTGAAGAACCTCAAGCACCAGTACGTCGAAGAAAACCAGTGGCTGCCGCTGGAAGAGACGGCCGAGGGCCTGCTGGTGCTGGCCACCGACCCCGAGCGCGTGGCCTCGAGCCGCATCGTCAGCCAGATTTTCCCGCGCGCCAAGAAGATCAGCTATTGCGTCAGCACCCGGCGCGAATTCAAGCAGACGGCCGACCTGTTCTACGGCGTGGCCGTCGACAGCGGCGGCTCGGTCAATGAACTGCTGCTCGGCCTGGAAGACAGCGGCGAGGACAGCGAGGCGTCCGAGCAGGTGTCCGAGGCCGTCGAGAACGAACTCGTCAAGCTGATCAACAAGATCATCATCGACGCCTACCGCCAGAACGTTTCCGACATCCATATCGAGCCGCAGCCGGGCAAGGGCAAGATCGGCATCCGCTTCCGCAAGGACGGCTCGCTCGTGCCCTACATCGAGATTCCGGGCAGCTACCGCAGCGCCCTGGCCGCGCGCATCAAGATCATGTGCGATCTCGATATCTCCGAGAAGCGCAAGCCGCAGGACGGCAAGATCAAGTTCAAGAAATTCGGCCCGCTCGACATCGAGCTGCGCGTGGCCACGATTCCGTCCGCGGGCGGGGTCGAGGACATCGTGATGCGGATTCTGGCGGCCGGCGAGCCGATCCCGCTCGACAAGCTCGGTGTGCTGCCCTTCAATCTGGGCCGCCTGAAGAGCGCGATCGAAAAGCCCTACGGCCTGTTCTTCGTCTGCGGCCCGACCGGTTCCGGTAAGACGACGACGCTGCACTCCGTGCTCAATTACCTGAACACGCCCGAGACCAAGATCTGGACAGCCGAAGACCCGGTCGAGATCACCCAGAAAGGTCTGCGCCAGGTGCAGGTCAACCGCAAGGCCGGGCTCGATTTTGCGACCGTGATGCGGGCCTTCCTGCGGGCCGACCCCGACATCATCATGGTCGGCGAGATGCGCGACAAGGAAACCGTGGCGACCGGTATCGAAGCCTCGCTGACGGGCCACCTGGTGTTTGCCACGCTGCACACCAACAGCGCGCCCGAATCCATCGTGCGTCTGCTCGACATGGGCATGGACCCGTTCAACTTTGCCGATGCCCTGCTTGGGATTCTGGCCCAGCGCCTCGGTAAGCGCCTGTGCGGAAGCTGCAAGGAAGCCTACCATCCGGACGAGCAGGAGATTCAGCATCTGCTCGACGAATACTGCGAGGAGCTGCTCAACACCTCGCACTTCCTGGCCGACAAACAAGGCGAGCGCGAACGCGTACTCGACGGCTGGAAGCAGCGCTATGCGGACAAGGACGGCCAGTTCACGCTCTACCGCGCGGTCGGTTGCGACCAGTGCAACAAAGGCTATCGCGGCCGCGTCGGCCTGCACGAGCTGATGCTCGGCAGCGACAAGGTCAAGAAGCTGATCCAGGAGCACTCGCGCGTGGCCGTGCTGCTGGCCGCCGCGCTCGAGGACGGCATGCTGACGCTGAAGATGGATGGCATCGAGAAAATCCTCTCCGGCATCACCGATATGAAGTGCGTGCGCGCCGTCTGCATCAAATAAAGCGCCGGCCGCGCCCGCATCAATTCGACGCTGGGCCCAATTCGCTATTCAGGAAATTCACGACAGCGGGCATCAGGGCCGGATCGAGCGGCAGGCTGGGATCGCGGTAGGCCGGCAGGTTCTGCGCCGGGTCGCTGATGTGCTTGAGCACATGATTCATCTGCGGCACCAGCACCAGCCGGGCGCGCGGCTGGGCGGCGGCGAGGCGCTCGGCATCGGCCGGCTGCACCTGCAGATCGGCCGTGCCCTGCACGATCAGCACCGGCAGCTGCAGCTTCTTCAGCTCGGCGGCGGGGTCGTAGCGGAACCAGGAAATCAGATAGGGCTGCACCGAGGGACGGTAGAGATTGGCCAGCTGCGGCAGCGGCGCCGGGCCTTCCTGCCCGGCTTCGAGCGCGCGCACGAAGGCATCGTGGCGCGCCGCGTCGTCCGCGCTCAACTGGCGGGCCAGCTGGGCGCGCAGCAGGTCGCCGGCGCGCTGGCCGGAACCGGAGACGCTGATCAGCGCCGCCACCTTGGCCTGCTGGGCCGCCAGCGTCACGATCAGCGCGCCTTCGCTGTGGCCGAGCAGCACCACCGGCCCGAAGCGCCCGTCCTGCTGCAGCCAGCGCAGCCAGCCGAGCGCATCCTGCACGCTGTGATCGAAACGCATCAGACTCTCGGGCATGGCGGCGCCGCGGCTGGCGCCGACACCGCGCTTGTCATAGCGCAGCACCGCATAGCCGGCCGCTTCCAGCGCCTGGCCGAGCATCTTCAGGCTGTCATTGCGCCCGGCCACGAGCGAATTGCCATCGCGGTCGGTCGGCCCCGAGCCGGCCACGATCAGCACCACGGGCGGATGCGCGCGCGCCGGCACCTGCAGGGTGCCCGCCAGCTTGCCGGTCGGCGTGACCAGCTCCACATTCTGCTCAGCCGCCGCCGCCACCATCGGCAGCACCAGACCCAGCAGCAACCCCCAGCGTTTCAGCATCTGCCCTCCCCCCATCGTGCGGCCGGCTTCATTCGACTCTGAGGTTTGGCATCAGAGGTATTTGGCCAGCCAGGCTTGCAGCTCCTTGTAGAAATAGCGGCTGTTCTCGCCCTTCAGAATCCAGTGGTTTTCCTCGGGGAAGACGATCAGCTTGCTCGGCACGCCCAGGCGCTGCTGGGTCGCAAAATTCATCAGGCCATTGTTGAGCGGCACGCGGAAATCGAGCTCGCCAAACGTGATCAGGATCGGGGTCTTGAAGCCCGTGCCTTTCGCGTGGTTCCCGGCCAGCATCACCGGGCTCTGTTCGGTCCAGACGGGCGCCTTGGCCCAGACCGGACCGCCGCTGTTGACCTCCCGGTTCCACACGCTGTCGCTGGTGCCCCACTGCATCACCAGATCCATCTCGCCCGCATGCGAGACGATCGCCTTGTAGCGCGTGGTGGTCGCCTGCAGCCAGTTGGCCAGGTGGCCGCCGTAGCTGGCGCCGGCCGCGGCCTGGCGGCTGCCGTCGATAAACGGATAGCGCTTGATGGCTTCGTCTGCCGCCTGGTTGAGGTCGTCTCCGGGGCCCTTCAGCGGGTCGAACTGGATGGCGCGCGCATACGCTTCGCCATAGCCGGTCGAGCCCTTGTAGTCGGTCAGCAGCACGACATAGCCGGGCTGGGCCAGCAGATGGTAGTTCCAGCGGATGACAAAACTGTCGCGCCACATATTCGCGGCGCCGCCGTGGATGATGTGCAGCAGCGGGTACTTCTTGTTCGGATCGAAGCCGGCCGGCTTGACTAGCATATTGTGCACCTGGCGCCCGTCGGCGGCCGTGAACCAGAAGTGCTCGGGGCCCTGCCAGTCGATGCTGGCGGCGCGCTCGGTATTGAAACGGGTCAGCTGCTTGGGGCCGCCGTCGAGGCGGAAGATCTCGGGCGGATTGACGGCCGATTCCCAGATGCCGACCACGGCCTTGCCACCGGCGTCGATCCCGCCCAGCACGCCGGTCGCGGCCGAGGGTTCCTCGCGCAGGCCGCTGCCATCGTAGTTCATCGAATACAGCTTCTCCAGGCCCGCGTGCTCGTAGCTGAACACGATGCGCTGGCTGCCGGCCGGCAGCACGTAGTTCGAGATCGAACGGTCAAGCGTCGGCGCGACCAGCTGGGCCGGCTTGCCATTGATCGGCCAGCTGAAGCGCACCAGGCGGCTCAGGTCGTACACCTTGCCGGCTTCGTTGGCATTGCGCAGGGCGAACAGGCTCTTGCCGTCGGCCGTGAAGCGCAGGCCGAAATAGGAGGCGCCGTCCGCGGTCAGGCGCTGCGGCTCGCCGCCGCTGGCGCCGACCAGATACAGCTGGGCCGGCACTTCGGCGCGCGCGGCCTCGTCGCGCGTGGTGGCGGCCGTGAACAGCACGCTCTTGCCGTCCGGCGTCCAGCTCGCTTCAAGTTCCTTGCCATCGTCGCCGGCGCCGCCGAAGCCCGCCAGGGCCGCCAGCTTGCTGCCGGCCAGCAGATCGCGCGCGGCCGCGCCCGGCGTGGCGTCCATCACGAACAGGTGCACGCGCTTGTCGTCGAGCCAGTGATCCCAGAAGCGCGGCGGGAAAGACTCGTAGGCGCGCGCATTGTACTTGCGCTCCTTGCGCTCCTTGGCCGCCGCCTTGATCGCGGCCTCGGTCGCGGCCTCGGGATAGACATCGCTCTGGAACAGGATCTGGCGGCCGTCCGGGCTCCACTTGGGCTTGCGCGCGCCCAGGGTCAGCGTGGTCAGGCGCTGGGCTTCGCCGCCCTGGGCCACGTCGATCACATACAGCTGGGCTTCCTCATCGCCCTCGCGCTTGGCGACGAAGGCCAGACGCTTGCCATCGGGCGACCAGGCCAGACCGCTCTCGCCGCCCTTGCTGAAGGTCAGGCGGCGCGCCGGGCTGTCGTCGTTCAGGGACTTGAGCCAGACATCCGACCATTGCTCCTTGCTGTCGTAGGCCGGAGCCGTGACCGAGAAGGCGGCCCACTGCCCGTCCGGGCTGGCCACGGGCGCGCCCAGGCGCTGCATCAGCCACACGTCCTCGTGGGTGATCGGGTGTTTGTCGGCGGCCCAGGCCGGGGCCAGGGCAAAGGCCAGTGCAAGGCTGAGGATGCTCCGTTTCATGCGCGCTCCGATATGTATCAGGGATTCAAAAAACAAAAGAGGCCCACAGGGGGCCTCTTGCAGGTGATGGCGACGCTGCCGCTCACAGGATATGGGTGCCGATCCACCAGGCCACGGCGGCCATGAAGGCCGAGGCCGGAATGGTCAGGATCCAGGCCCAGACGATATTGCCGGCGATGCCCCAGCGCACGGCCGAGGCGCGCTGGACCGAGCCGACCCCGACGATGGCGCCGGTGATCGTGTGGGTGGTCGAGACCGGGATGCCGAAGGTCGAGGCGATCAGCAGGGTGATGGCGCCGCCCGTTTCGGCGCAGAAGCCGCCGACCGGTTTGAGCTTGGTGATCTTCTGGCCCATGGTCTTGACGATGCGCCAGCCGCCGAACAGGGTGCCGAGCGAGATCGCCACATAGCAGCCGACGATGACCCAGTCGGGCGGCATCTTGTCGCTGGCCGGGGTCACGCCGGCGGCGATCAGCAGCAGCCAGATGATGCCCATGGTCTTCTGCGCGTCGTTGCCGCCGTGGCCGAGCGAATAGCTGGCGGCCGACAGCAGCTGCAGGCGGCGGAACCAGCCATCGACCTGGCGCGGCGGGGTGCGCACGAAGATCCACGACACCAGCAGCATCATGATCGAGCCGAGCAGCCAGCCGAGCAGCGGGGCGACGACGATGAACACCACGGTCTTGACCAGGCCGGCCGAGATCAGGGCGCCGGTGCCGGCCTTGGCCACGGCCGCGCCGACGGTGCCGCCGATCAGGGCGTGCGAGGACGAGGACGGAATCCCGTAGTACCAGGTGATCACGTTCCAGAAGATGGCCCCGACCAGGGCGCCGAAGATCACGTACTGGTCGACCACCTCGAGGTGCACGACGCCCTTGCTGATCGTGGTGGCCACGTGCAGGCCCATGAGCCAGATGGCGATGAAGTTGAAGGCGGCGGCCATGGCCACGGCCGTCTGCGGCTTGAGCACGCCGGTCGAGACCACGGTCGCGATCGAGTTGGCCGCATCGTGGAAGCCGTTCATGAAATCGAACAGCAGGGCCAGGAAGACCAGCAGGCCCAGCACGTAAATGCTGATTTGTAGGGTTTGCATATGTTCTTCTTGTGGGCGCCCGCTCAGGCGTTTTCGACGATGATGCCTTCGATGATATTGGCCACGTCCTCGCAACGGTCGGACACGGTCTCCAGGATCTCGTAGATCGCTTTCAGCTTGATCAGGGTGCGCACGTCCGGCTCATCGCGGAACAGTTTCGACATGGCGGCGCGCATCACGTGGTCGGCGTCCGACTCGAGGCGGTCGATCTCTTCGCAGATGCCGACGATCTGGCGCGCATTGTCCATATTGTGCAGCAGGGCCACGGCCTGCTGGACCTTCTCCACGCATTGCAGCGAGAGCTCGGCCAGGCGGCGCGTTTCCGGCGTCACCGACTGCAGGTCGTACAGGGAGATGGTCTGGGCGGCGTCCTCGTACAGGTCGAGGATGTCGTCCATGCCGGTGATCAGCTTGTGGATGTCGTCGCGGTCGAGCGGCGTGATGAAGGTCTTGTGCAGCAGATCGACGGTCTGGTAGGTGATCTTGTCGGCTTGTTTCTCGATGCCTTCGATGGCGTGGGTACGGCTTTCCAGGTCATCGAAATTGGTCATCAGGGCGACCATTTCCTTCGCGCCCTTCACGCACAGATCGGCGTGCTGGTTGAACAATTCAAAGAACTTGCCCTCGGTGGGCATCAAGCGTCCAAACATGGTTTTCTCCGTTGTGAAATCGTAGCGGGCGCTTTAGTCGCCCTGGTAAATCGACAGATTACCGCTGTAGTTACCGAACTTCGTGTACGCACCGATCCAGGTCAAGCGAACTGCGCCGATCGGGCCATTACGCTGCTTACCGATAATGATCTCCGCCGTGCCTTTGTCCGGGGAATCCGGGTTATAGACTTCGTCACGGTAGAGGAAGATGATCACGTCCGCATCCTGTTCGATTGCGCCCGATTCGCGCAGGTCGGACATCACGGGGCGTTTGTTCGGCCTTTGTTCCAGCGAGCGGTTCAGCTGGGACAGGGCGATCACGGGGCAGTGCAATTCCTTGGCCAGACCCTTGAGCGAGCGCGAGATCTCGGAGATCTCGGCGGCGCGGTTGTCGCCCGGCTGGCTGCCCTGCATCAGCTGCAGGTAGTCGACCACGATCAGGCCGAGCTTGCCGCACTGGCGGGCCAGACGGCGCGCGCGCGCGCGCATCTCGATCGGGTTCAGGGCCGGGGTTTCGTCGATGAAGATCTGGGCGTCGTTCATCTTCTGGATGGCATTCGTCAGGCGCGGCCAGTCCTCGTCGATCAGCTTGCCGGTACGCAGGCGGTGCTGGTCAAGCAGGCCGACCGAACCGAGCATACGCATGGCCAGCTGGACGCCGCCCATCTCCATCGAGAACACGGCCACCGGCAGGCCGGCTTCGACGGCGACGTTCTCGGCGATGTTCATCGAGAACGCGGTCTTGCCCATCGACGGACGGCCGGCCACGACCACCATGTCGCCCGGCTGCAGGCCCGAGGTCATGCGGTCGAGGTCGACCCAGCCCGTGGGCACGCCCGTGATCTCGCCCTGGTTGTCGCGCGAATACAGTTCATCGATGCGCTCGACCACCTGGGTCAGCAGGGGCTGCACGGCCAGCCAGCCCTGGGCGCCGCGCGCGCCCTCTTCCGCAATCGCGAAGATCTTGGCCTCGGCCGCGTCGAGCATCTGCTTGACGTCCTTGCCCTGCGGGTTGAAGGCGTCGGCGGCGATCTCGTCGGCCGCCGTGATCAGGCGGCGCAGGATGCTGCGGTCGCGCACGATCTCGGCATAGCGGCGGATGTTCGCAGCCGAGGGCGTGTTCTGCGCCATCGCGTTCAGATACTGGAGGCCGCCGCATTCCTCGGCCTTGCCGAGCTGAACCAGGGCCTCGTAGACCGTGATCACGTCCGCCGGTTTGCCTGAGTTGATAAGCCGAATCATCTGTTCAAGGATGATGCGGTGATCGTGCCGGTAGAAGGCAGAGGCAACGGTGAAGTCGGCGATGCGGTCCCAGGCAGCGTTGTCGCGTAGCAGGCCGCCGATGACGGACTGCTCAGCTTCAATGGAATGCGGTGGGATGCGCAGGTTGTCGACTTGCGTATCGGTGGGGAGATTCATGGCGCGCACATTATACCTGCTCCAGATCAAGTCACCACAGCCAAAGCTATGTATGTGCGCCTTGGACTTGAAAATCTTTCACGCGCGATATTTGAACAGCCGTTCACATATCAGCGCGCGGCCGAGGCCTGGACAGCCGGGCGGCTCAATTCGGCAAACAGGGTATTGGCCTTGGGCGCGGCCGAGATCACATGCAGGCCATACAGGCGGCAGGAATTATCGGGGTAGCCAAGCAGGCTGAAGAAGACCTGGCCGAGCACCGAGGACTGGGCCGAGAAGCTCATCACCTGCATCTGGCGCGTGCCCTCGCCGCGCTCGGCCTCGATGGCCAGCTGCACATGCTGCTTGGGGAATTGCTGCAGACTCGTGATGCGCAAGTCCTTGAGGCGGCCCAACGCATGGAAGGCGGCCGCCACCTGACGCCGCATCGGCGTGCGGTCGGCATTCGCCCCCAATTGTTCGGGCACGATCATGTCGGCCAGGGCCTCGGGCTGGCCGGCGCTGGCGGCGCGCATCTGTTCAATGCCGCAGGCCTGGGCCGAGCCTGCCAGCAGGGCCGCCGTCAGGGCGAGCAGCGTGATGGACTTGTTCATGCTGGTAGTCTAGACCACGGCGGCGCTGCACCAAAGCCCGAATACGCGCCCCTTTGCCGCGCTGATCAGCCGGGAATGTCGGGTTCGACCAGCTGGCCGAGCTGGATCAGCGACTCCTGCCAGCCCAGGTAGCAGGCGGCGGCCGGAATCGCCTCGGGCACGCCGGCCTGCTCGATCTGGATTTCCGTGCCGCAGATCACTGGCTGGAGGCGCACGGTGACCAGCATCTCGCCCGGCAGGCCAGGGTCGTCGAAGCGGTTGATGTAGCGGATGCAGACACCGGGCGTCAGCTCCAGGTATTCGCCGCTGAAGCTGTGGCTGCTGCCGGTACCGAAATTGGTGAAGGACATCTGATAGCCGCCGCCCACGCGCGCATCCATACTGTGCACGGTGCCGCTGAAGCCGAACGGCGGCAGCCACTTGAGCATGGCGGCCGGGGTGATGAAGGCGCGGTAGAGTTTATCGGGCGTGGTTTTGAACACGCGCTGCAGTCGGATCGTCTGGCCTGCCATGCTGCGCCCTCCTCGGGGAACGGTGGATCGGACTTGCATTCTATGCAAACGCGGGACGAAAAAAAAGCCGGGACGAACCCGGCTTTCTTGATGCCAATGTGGCGCTGGCTTAGGCAGCTTCGCCCACGACGGCGATGGTGATGTCGACCACCACGTCGGTGTGCAGCGACACAGCGACCGGGTGCTCGCCCACGGTCTTCAGCGGGCCGTTCGGCATGCGGATCGCGCCTTTTTCGACGGCAAAGCCTTGCTGGCCGAGGGCCTGGGCGATGTCGTAGTTGGTCACGGAACCGAACAGACGGCCGTCGACGCCGGCTTTCTGAGCGATGGTCACGGTCATGCCGGCCAGCTTTTCGCCTTGGGCCTGGGCAGCAGCCAGCTTCTCAGCGGCGACTTTTTCCAGTTCGGCGCGCTTGGCTTCGAACTCGGCCACGGCGGCCTGGGTGGCGCGACGGGCTTTGCGTTGCGGGATCAGGAAGTTACGGGCGTAGCCGTCTTTCACTTTCACCACGTCACCCAGGTTACCCAGGTTCACAACTTTTTCCAACAGAATGATTTGCATAATTTTTCTCCAGGTTCTCTGTACCGCGAATTAAGCGTGGTGCAGATCGGTGTACGGCAGCAGGGCGAGGTAGCGGGCGCGCTTGATGGCGGTGTCCACTTGGCGCTGGTAGTGCGCCTTGGTACCGGTCAGGCGTGCCGGCATGATCTTGCCGTTTTCCTGGATGAAGTCTTTCAGCGTGTCGACGTCTTTGTAGTCGACCTGTTCCACGCCAGCGGCGGTGAAACGGCAGAATTTCTTACGCTTGAACAGCGGGTTTTGCTGTTTGCGCTTTTCTTTCAGTTTCAGCTTGTTCTTGTCCATCTTTTTACCAAATGCCATTTTTGGCTCCTAATCTCAGGGGGCGCGCGTCAGGCGACGGCGCGAAAATCAATGATGTGAAACACCAGGCTCTTGCTATTGCGATTCTTCTTGGCTAAGAAACCCGTGAAGTCGTAAGCCACGCCCAGTTCTGCTTGGCCGAACCGTCCGGCGATTTCGCCCGCTGCGACAGCGGTGATCTCGAATTCGGTGGTCCGGGCCACACCGGCTTCCGTCTGCTGCGATTGATGCTGCAGGATCGCAGACACAATCGGGATACCAGCCGGGGTGTAGCGCAGAATGTCGCGCTCCAGAATCTGGGCGCGAACGGCTAACTGGTTCACGCGTCCTTGGTCACCAATCAGGCCGCAGGAGCAGCAGCGGCAGCGGCCGCTTCAGCACGGTGGCTCTTGGCGGCGTCTTCGCGCTGCACCGATTTCATCATCGGCGACGGAGCGGTTTCGGCCTTCTTCATTTTCACGGTCAGGTGACGCAGCACGGCATCGTTGAACTTGAATGCGGTTTCCAGCTCGACCAGGGTCTCGTTGTCGCACTCGATGTTCAGGCAGATGTAGTGAGCTTTCGGCAGCTTCTGGATCGGGTAAGCCATTTGGCGGCGGCCCCAATCTTCGACGCGGTGCACGTTGCCGCCGCGCGAGGTCACGGTGTTCTTGTAACGCTCGATCATGGCAGGCACTTGCTCGCTTTGGTCCGGATGGACGATAAAGACGATTTCATAATGACGCATATAACACTCCTTAAGGACGTTTAACTAATCGCCCACCCCGGCGTCAACTCAGGTGTGGGAAGGGAAAGCCCGCTATTGTACCCCGCTTTCGGCTGCAACTCAATCCCCTGCATATTTCCCTTGCAAAGTGGCGAATACTGTATAAAAATACAGGACATCCTGACATCATCGGAAAGCGCGCATGATCAAGCTGACTCCTCGGCAAGAGCAAATCCTCAATCTGATCAAAGAAGCCATTGAAAACACCGGCTTCCCGCCGACCCGGGCCGAGATCGCGGCCGAGCTGGGCTTCCGTTCGGCCAATGCGGCCGAGGAGCACCTGCAGGCGCTGGCGCGCAAGGGCGCGATCGAAATTTCGGCCGGCACCTCGCGCGGCATCCGTCTGCTGGGCGCAGCGGCCGAGTCGCTGGCCAGCAGTGTGCCGCTGCCCCCGCCCAATCTGATGAGCCTGCCGCTGGTGGGCCGCGTCGCGGCCGGTTCGCCGATCCTGGCGCAGGAGCATGTCGAGACCACGTATGCGGTCGACCCGGCCCTGTTCTCGGCCAAGCCCGACTACCTGCTCAAGGTGCGCGGCTGGTCGATGCGCGATGCCGGCATCAATGATGGCGACCTGTTGGCCGTCAAAAAGACCGACAGCGCCAAGAACGGGCAGATCGTCGTGGCGCGGCTTAATGACGAGGTCACGGTTAAACGCTATCAGCGTAGTGGCGGTGTGATCGAGCTGCTGCCCGAGAATCCGGATTTCAAAGTGATTCGGGTCGAAGACGGCGACGATTTCGCGCTCGAGGGTCTGGCGGTCGGCTTGATGCGCACTTGGCATTGATGCGCTGGGCGCGGGTCTGAAGACTCGCCCTACTCCATGGCACTCGGCTTGGTGCGCATTTGGCATTGATGTGCTCAACGCGGGTCTGAAGACCCGCCCTACCCGTGCGGTCGGATTTATGCGCACCTGGCGTTGATGCATTGAACGCGGGTCTGAAGACCCGCCCTACTCCCTGGCACTCGGCTTGATGCGCATTTGGCATTGATGCGCAAAACGCGGGTCTGAAGACCCGCCCTATTCCTTGGCACTCGGCCTGATGCGCATTTGGCATTGATGTACTCAACGCGGGTCTGAAGACCCGCCCTACTCCTTGGCACTCGGCCTGATGCGCATTTGGCATTGGCGCGCAAAACGCGGGTCTGAAGACCCGCCCTACTCCTTGGCACTCGGCCTGATGCGCATTTGGCATTGATGTGCTCAACGCGGGTCTGAAGACCGCCCTACTCGATGAGCCGATGTATAAATCATCGAAAGCATCCAATGCGGCGTAGGGCGGGTCTTCAGACCCGCGTCACATTGAACAAATCACCGAAAACGTCCAGCCCCGGCGTAGGGCGGGTCTTCAGACCCGCGTCGCATTGTTTAAATCACTGAAAGCTCCCAGCCCCGGCGTAGGGCGGGTCTTCAGACCCGCGTCACATTGTTTGAATCACCGAAAACGCCCAGCCCCGACGTAGGGCGGGTCTTTAGACCCGCGACACATTGATCAAATCATCGAAAACGTCCAGCCCCGGCGTAGGGCGGGTCTTCAGACCCGCGTCGCATTGTTTAAATCACCGAAAACGCCCAGCCCCGGCGTAGGGCGGGTCTTCAGACCCGCGTCGCGCGCCACCTAATCCCTCGCAAGAAACCACCGCAATGCAGCCGGCAACAGGCTGGCGTCGGGCACATGGCGGCCGTGATAGGTCTCCAGGCGCGTGCGGTGAAAGCCCCCATTGCGCGTCGCCTCCAGCACATCGCGATGATTGCCCGGCGTGGCGATTTCATCCTCATCGCCCGAGGCGAAGAACACCTTCAACTGCTTGAACTGCTCAGTACGCACCTTGAACGCATGCGCCGCCTCGTTCAAGGTCGGTTCGTTCAGACCGCTCAGATACACACCCACCGGCATCCGCCCCTGGGCCGCAAAGGCCGCCGCCAGCATGGCCGAATACTTAGCGCCGCCAGAGAAACCCGCAAAGGCGATCGGCGCCTGCGCCGCCCAGGCCCAGTGCTGCTCGAGAATCCCCAGCGCCACGGTGTTCAGGGCAAAGCGCTCGGTCGTGTGCTCGTCCGTGCCTTCGGGCGCGCCATCGGGATCGGCCGCCACCAGCACCCAACCCTGGGCCGCCGCCGCATCGGCATAGGCGTCGAGCAGCTTGCGGCTGGACGAATGCCCGCGCACGGCCGTGGCGCTGACCACCAGCAAGGGATAGGATTTGCTCTGATCAAAACGCGGCGGCGTCACCACGCGCACCAGCGCATGGCTGATGGCCGACTCCTGGCCGCGCCCGATGAAGCGGCGCACATCGCTACTGAGTTCGACGCGGAAGTTGTACATGCCGGGCGTGCCATCGCCCTCCTCGCCCGCCACCTGCGGATGGGCCACCTGCCCGAAGCCGGGCAGGCAGACCAGCGCCAGCATGGCGCCCAGCAGGCGGCGCCGCATCAGGCGTCCAGTGCGCTCTGGAAGTCGTCGAGCAGATCGGCCGTGTCTTCGATACCGACCGACACCCGGATCAGCGACTCGGCAATGCCCATGCTGGCGCGCCGCTCGGGCCCCATCTCGTAGAAAATGGTGTGCGCGACCGGAATCACCAGGGTGCGCGTATCGCCCAGATTGGAGGCGGGAATCGCCAGCTTCAGCCGGTTCAGATAATCGAAGCAGTCGATGCCGTCCTTGAGCTCAAAGCTCATCAGCGAACCGTAGGCCTTGAACAGGCTGCTGGCGATGCCATGCTGGGGATGCGAGGCCAGGCCCGGATAGTGCACCGCGGCCACGCGCGGATCGGCCTCGAGCATGCGCGCCAGCGCCAGCGCATTCGCGCTCGTGCGTTCCATGCGCAGGGCTAGGGTCTCGGCGCCGACGGCGATGTGGTGCGCGGCCTCGGGACCGAGCGAGGCGCCGAAGTCGCGCAGGCCTTTCGCGCGCAGCTGGGCCATGCCCCACTGCTTGGGCGCATTCTTCTTGTAGGCCTCGGCGATATTCGGGAAGGCGCTCCAGTCGTACAGGCCGGTATCGGTCAGGCTGCCGCCGAGCGCGATGCCGTGGCCGCCGATCGACTTGGTCAGCGAGTTGATGACGAGCCCGGCACCCACCGCTTTCGGGCGGAACAGGTAGGGCGAGGTCATCGTATTGTCGACCACATACAGCACGCCGCGCTCGCGGCATAGTGCGCCGATGCGCTCGAGGTCGGCCACCTGGGTGCGCGGATTGGCAATCGTTTCGACAAACACCAGACGCGTATTCGGCTGCAGGGCCGCGGCCACATTGTCGGCATTGGTCGCATCGACGAAGGACACGCTGCAGCCCTGGGCGGCCACGGTCTGCCACAGGCTATTGGTATTCCCAAACAGGAAGGACGAGGACACGATGTGGTCGCCCGCGCGCAGCAGGCCCTGGAACAAGGCGCCAATCGCGCCCATGCCAGTGGCGAAACAGAGGGTGGCAATGCCGTCCTCCATCTTGCTGACTTTGTCTTCGAGCGCGGCCACGGTCGGATTGCCCTGGCGGCCATAGCGGAAGCCCGGCTCCTTGCCCTGGAACACAGACGCGAGCTGGCGCGCATCCTGATAGCCAAACGCCACCGAAGTATGCACCGGGCGGTGCAAGGAACCGAACTCGACCGCTTTCTGGCGGTCGTTGTGCAGGATCGTGGTCGTGAAGCCGTAGGTCTTGCTCATTGTTCCGTCGTGGCCTTGTTCAGGTTCAGCTGGGTGCGCGTGGCGTCTTCGATCACCGACTTGGTCGGGTGGTGGCGCGCGAACTCGAGGCGGTCCAGGTATTGCGGGGTCACGTCGCCGGTCACGTAGATGCCATCGAAGCACGAGGCCTCGAAGGACTGCAGCTCCGGATTGACGTCATAGATCGAGCGCTTGAGCGCGTCCACGTCCTGATAGACGAGCGCGTCGGCCGTGATTTCGCGGCAGATTTCCTCGTGCGAACGGCCGAAGGCGATCAGCTCGTCGCGGGTCGGCATGTCGATGCCGTACACATTCGGGTACAGCACCGGCGGCGCGGCCGAGGCGAAGATCACTTTCTTGGCGCCCGATTCGCGCGCCATCTGCACGATTTCGCGCGAGGTGGTGCCGCGCACGATCGAATCGTCAACCAGCAGCACGGTCTTGCCCTTGAATTCGGCGCCGATGGCATTGAGCTTCTGGCGCACGGACTTCTTGCGCATGGCCTGACCCGGCATGATGAAGGTGCGGCCGATGTAGCGGTTCTTGATGAAGCCTTCGCGGTATTCGATGCCGAGCTTGAGCGCCAGCTGAATCGCGGCCGGGCGCGAGGAATCGGGGATCGGCATCACCACGTCGATGTCGCCGGCCGAGAACTGCTGCTTGATCTTGTCGGCCAGGTATTCGCCCATGCGCAGACGGGTCGCATACACCGAGGCGCCATCGATCACCGAGTCCGGACGGGCCAGGTAGACGTATTCGAAGGCGCAGATGTTGAGCGTCGGGTTGTCATGGCACTGCTCGGTATGCACGCCGCCGTCGAGGTCGATGAAGATGGCCTCGCCCGGGGCGATGTCGCGCACGAAGCGGTAGCCCATGCCTTCCAGCGCCACCGATTCCGAGGCGACCATGTATTCGCTCTTGCCGCTCTCGGTTTCCATGATGCCGTAGCACAGGGGACGGATGCCAAACGGATCGCGGAAGGCCAGCAGGCCGTGGCCCGAGATCTGCGCCACCGCCGCGTAGGCGCCGCGCACGCGCTTGTGCAGCACGCGCACGGCCTTGAACAGGGCCGCCGGGTCGAGCGTGGTGCCCGAGCTGGCTTCCTGGATTTCGTGGGCCAGCACATTGAGCAGCACTTCCGAGTCGGAATTGGTGTTGATGTGGCGGCGGTCATTGGTGAACATGTCCTGCTTCAGATGTTCCCAATTGGTCAGGTTGCCGTTGTGGGCCAGGGTGATGCCGAAAGGCGCGTTGACGTAGAAGGGCTGAGCCTCTTCCTCGCTCGAGGAACCGGCGGTCGGGTAGCGCACATGGCCGATCCCGGAGTTGCCGAGCAGCGAGCGCATATTGCGGGTGCGGAACACGTCGCGCACGAGGCCATTGGCCTTGTACATCGAGAAGGTGCCGCTATTGCTGGTCGCGATGCCGGCGGCGTCCTGGCCGCGGTGCTGCAGCAGCAGCAAGGCGTCGTACAGCATTTGGTTGACGGGGGCGTGCGAAACGAGTCCGACGATGCCACACATGATGTGCTCCTAAGATGAGAATTCAATAATGCACGTGCTGGGCCAGGGCTTCCGGCAAATGGGGCTTGACCCAACGAACGCCGGATTCCGCCCAGGGACTCAACAGCGCCGATTTCCAGAAAGCTTGCTTGGGCAGGTCGGTCATCCCGCACAGCATTACACCAGCTAATACAAACACCATGCCCCTCGCCAGGCCAAACAGGGCGCCCAGGCCGCGATCGGCGAGCGTCAGTCCGGTGGCCTTGAGCAGCGCGTCGAGCGCCATGCCAAACAGGCCCACCAGCAGGCGCACGCCGACAAACAAAGCAATAAACGCCAACATCAGCCGCACCGTCTCACCGGGCACGGCGGCCGGCAGCAGCACGGCCAGCTGGGCGCTGTAGGCATTGGCCACCACAAAGGCCAGCACCCAGCCCGCCAGCGACAACATTTCCTTCACCAATCCGCGCAGCAGCCCGATCACCACCGAGCAGCCGAGCACGAACAGGACGATGTAATCGAACAGCGTCACGGCCGCTTAGGCGCCCATCACCGAACCGGCGAGCCCCAGGGCCTTGATGCGGGCGCTGGCCTTGTCGGCTTCCTCGCGGCTGCCGAAGGGGCCGACGCGCACACGGGTCAGGCCATTGCCCGGAATTTTCTGGGTGAACGAGGCGATGCCGGCGGCTTTCAGCTTGTCCTGCACTTCGGCGACTTTCTCGGCGCTGAAGGCGCCCACCTGGACCACGAATTTCTGGCCATCGGCGGCCGGCTTCTCGGCCGGCTTGCCTTCCAGGATGGCCAGTGCGCGCGCGTCATCGGCCGCCTTGGTCGACTTGGCCTCGGCCGCTTTCGGCTCGGGCTTGGCGGCCGGCTTGCTGTCCTTGCTGTCGTGTTTGGCCTCGGCGGCCTTCGGCTCGGGCTTCTTCGCCTCGGGCTTGGGCGCCTCGGCCGTTTTCGGTTCCGGCTTTTTCACGTCGGGCTTGGGCGGCTCCAGCTTCGCGGGCTCGGGCTTGGGCGCCTCGGCTTTCGCCGGTTCGGCCTTGGCCGGCTCGGGCTTGGCCTCGCGCAGGGCCACGGCGGGTGGATCGGCCGGCTTGGCGGCGACCTTGGCCGGGTCGACGATTTCTTCCTTCGGATCGAGAGCGGCACTGGCGGCGGCCGTGGCCGGCGCGGGCGCTGCGGCCGGGGCCGGCAGCGGCGCGGCCTTGTCCTTGGACGGAATCCGGATGTCGATATCGCTCGCGAGCGGCTTGGGCTCGGAATCGAGAATCATGGGCAGGCCGACGGCTGCGGCCAGGGCCAGGGCGAAGGCGCCGACCAGACGGCGGCGCGCGCGTTTCTTCTCTGGCAGCAGCGGATCGGCGCCAGCGCCCTTGCCGCGCCCGCCCGCATTGCTCGGGCGTTTGGAGCGGGCCACGGCCGCGAGATCATCATCGCTGCGGCCGCCGTATGCGGCCTCTTCTTGCTTGTTTTTCTTCAGGAAGGAGAGCAAGCCCATGCGAAATCTTTTCAGTGTGAAGAGGATTTTCTGGCGGCCATCACACCGGCAACGGTGTAGAAGGAACCAAAGACCACAATTCTATCATTCTCTCCAGCACGACTGAGCGCATCAGCGAAGGCGGCGCCGGGGTCGGCGAAGGCCTGGACCGTGCGTTCCGGACGCGGCGGCAGGCTGCTGATGCGGGCAACCAAGTCCTCGGCATTGGCCGCGCGCGGCGAATCGAGCGTGCACACATTCCAGTGGTCGACCTGATCGGCCAGCGGCTTGATGACGCCGTCGATGTCCTTGTCCTGCATGACGCCGAACACCGCATAGGTGTAGCGGTAGAAGCCCATATTGCCGAGGTTCTGGCCGAGCGCCGCGGCCGCGTGCGGATTGTGGGCCACGTCGTAGATGACGACCGGACGGCCCGGCAGCACCTGGAAGCGGCCCGGCAGCTCCACCGTGACGAGGCCGGTGCGCACGTCCTGAGCGCCGACCGGCAAATCCAGCTTGAGCACCTCGAGCGCAGCCAGCGCGGCTGCGGCATTGAGCAGCTGATTGGCGCCGCGCAGGGCCGGATAGGCGAGCGAATTGAAGCGCTTGCCGCGGCCGCCATAGCTCCACTGCTGCTTGTCGCCCATGTAGTTGAAGTCGCGCCCGAGCAGCCACAGATCGGCGCCGATGGCCGTGGCGTGGTCGATCAGGCCCTGAGGCGGCAGCGGGTCGCTGCAGATCGCGGCCTTGCCGGGACGGTAGATACCGGCCTTTTCATAGCCGATCTTGTCGCGCGTATCGCCCAGATAATCCATGTGGTCGAGGTCGATGCTGGTCACGATCGCCACATCGGCATCGACCACATTGACGGCGTCGAGGCGGCCGCCGAGGCCCACTTCGAGGATCACCACATCGAGCGGCGCCTGGCTCAGCAGATACATGATGGCCAGGGTGGTGAATTCGAAATAGGTCAGGTCGGTGTCGCCGCGCTGGGCCTCGACAAAGTCAAAGGCGGCCACGAGGGCGGCATCATCGGCCATCTCGCCATTGAGGCGCGCGCGCTCGTTAAAGTGCAGGAAGTGCGGCTTGATGTAGAGGCCGACACGGTAGCCGGCCGTCAGCAGGATCGACTCGAGCATGGCGCAGGTCGAGCCCTTGCCATTGGTGCCGGCGACCATGATGACGGGACAGGAAAAGGCCAGACCCATGCGCTCCTTGACGGCGCGCACGCGGTCCAGCCCCATATCGATATGCGTGATGGCGTGGCGCGACTCGAGCAGAGCGAGCCAGTCAGGCAGAGTAGCGGGCTTGGTCAACATGGAAATGAAAACGGGCGCGCAGAACGCGCGCCCGTGGGCAGGAAAGATTAAGCGACGACTTCAGCAGGCTGATTCTGCAGCAGGGCCAGCAGACGGGCGATTTCTTCGCGCATCTTGCGGCGGTCGACCACCATGTCGATCGCGCCCTTTTGCAGCAGGAACTCGGCACGCTGGAAACCTTCGGGCAGCTTTTCGCGCACCGTGTTTTCGATCACGCGCGGGCCGGCAAAGCCGATCAGGGCCTTGGGTTCGGCCATCACCACATCGCCCATGAAGGCGAAGGAGGCCGAAACGCCGCCCATGGTCGGGTCGGTCAGGACCGAGATGAAGGGCAGCTTTTTCTCGGACAGTTTGGTCAGCATGGCCGTGGTCTTGGCCATCTGCATCAGCGACAGCAGACCTTCCTGCATGCGCGCGCCGCCGGTGGCGGTGACGCAGATGAAAGGCACTTTCTGTTCGAGCGCCGTCTGGGCGCCGCGCACGAAGCGCTCACCCACGACCGAGCCCATCGAGCCCCCCATGAATTCGAATTCGAAGCAGGCCACGACGACCGGCATGCTCATGATGGCGCCGCCCATGACGACCAGGGCATCGGTTTCGCCCGTGCCTTCCATGGCCGCTTTCAGACGGTCCGGATATTTTTTGGAATCCTTGAATTTCAGGCTGTCGACCGGCAGGGTTTCCTGGCCGATTTCGTAACGCCCACCATCGTCGAGCAGGGCATCGAGGCGCTCACGGGCGCGGATGCGCATATGGTGATCACACTTGGGGCAGACGTGCAGATTCGATTCGAGGTCGGTACGATAGAGGACAGCTTCGCACGAGGGGCACTTGACCCACAGGCCTTCCGGCATCGTTTTGCGCGCGGTAGCGTCCGTGCGCTGGATGCGCGGGGGCAGCAGTTTTTCCAGCCAACTCATACGATCTCCTTGTACGGCAATAAAAACGCCGTAAGTGTAGCCGTTTGGAAGGACCTTGTCGAACCTTAAAGCATTTACAAGATTGTCAATTCCCGCCTAAGATATTGGACACCATGCTGCATTCTCCCCTGCTCCAGACCCTGCCCGGCGTCGTCCACGGCTTCGGCACCCGCTGGGACGCGATGGACCAGGCCTATCCCGACCTGTGGCCGCGCCGCCCCATCCAGCACGAACGACACGGCACCCGCATCGTGCAGGTCGGCCCCGCGGATGGCGATGTCGGCGAGGCCGACGGCATGTTCACCACCGCCCCGGGCCGCCTGCTGGCGATTGCCACGGCCGACTGCGCGCCGATCCTGCTGGCGCGGCGCGACGGCCGCGCGGTGGCCGCCCTGCATGCCGGCTGGCGCGGCGCGCTCGAGGGCATCGTGCTGCGCTTTGGCGAGCTGCTGGCCGCGCGCGGCGACGCCGTGCAGGACTGGGTGGCCGCCATCGGCCCCACAGCCAGCGCCTGCTGCTACACCGTAGACCCCGAATTAATCAGCGAGTTCCGCACCCGATATCCGTGGCTGGCCGCCGAGGTGTCGCCCGGTGGGCGCGCGCTGAACCTGCCCGGCATCGTCGCCGCCCAGCTCGAGTGGATCGGCATCGCCAGCACGCCCGCGCCGGCCTGTACCATGTGCCATGCCGGGCACGGCCCAGCGGTCGACGCGCCCTCCTTCCACAGTTACCGGCGCGACCAAGCCACGCGCACCCCACAAAAGGATCTGCAATGGTCAGTGATCGCCATCGCCGCATGAAGTGCTTGATGAGTCTCAGCGGCGTCCTGATGGCCGCCACCGTACAGGCCGGCGAGAGTACGCAGGTGCTGACCGATCCGCAGACCCTGCGTCCGCTGCCCGTGCAGATCTACCACCCGCTGCCGCCGTGCAGCGCGGCGCGGCCCTGCCCGGTGGCCATGCTCAGTCCCGGTTACGGCATCGACTACCGCAGCTACCGTTTTCTGGCCGCGATCCTGAATGCACGTGGTTACGTGGTGCTGGCGATCGACCACGCGGCCGAGGACAGCAGCGCCTTCGACTTCAACGCGCCGCTGCGCCCGCAGATGCAGAAGAAATGGGAGAGCGGCCTGCGCCATTTCAGGCTCGTGCGCAGCCAGTTCGAGAAGAGCCAGTCCGGTTGGGACTGGGACAAGCTGCTGCTGGTCGGCCATTCGCTGGGCGGCGACCAGTCAGCCGAGTATGCGCGCCAGGCGCCCGTGGCCGGGCTGATCACGCTGGACAACCGGCGCGCGGTGCTGCCGCGCAGCGTCCCCCTGCTGAGTCTGCGCGCGAGCGACACCGAAGCCGACCCCGGCGTGCTGCCGGCAAAAGACGAGGCCCCCAGTGCCTGCATCGTCAAGTTACCCGATGCGCGCCACAACGACATGAGCGACGCCGGCCCGGCCGAGCTACGCCAGCGCCTGAGCGCACAGATCGCACGCTGGCTCGACGGCGCCTGCCCCCTCTAAACTTTCCCCGCAAACAAATCGGGGTCAGACCCCATTTGTTTGCGCGGCAATGCGCCAAGCCAAAAACTTGCCCGACGGAGAAATTGGGGTCTGACCCCATTTTTTAAATTTCCCCGCAAACAAATCGGGGTCAGACCCCATTTGTTTGCGCGGCAACTCCACCACCTGAAAACTTGCCCGACGGAGAAATTGGGGTCTGACCCCGATTTGTTTGCGGGGAAACCCGGAGCGCTTTGCTGCTTAGCGCGGGGCGTCGAGCGCGTGGCGGATGCCGCTGACGAAGGCCTGCACGGCGGCGCAGGCTTGCTCGGGCGGCGTCGCTTCCAGCTCCTGGATGATGCGCGATCCGATCACGACGGCGTCCGCCACCTCGGCCACCGCTCGCGCCGTGGCGGCGTCGCGGATGCCGAAGCCGACGCCGATCGGCAGCTTGACGTGCTCGCGGATCGCACTCAGGCGGCGCGCCACGTCGGCCGTGTCGATGTGGCCGGCACCGGTCACGCCCTTGAGCGAGACGTAGTAGCTGAAGCCGCCACCGACGCGCGCCACCTGGGCGATGCGCCGCGGCGTCGAGGTCGGCGCCAGCAGGAAGATCAGGTCGAGCCCGGCCTCGCGCATGGCGCCGGCAAAGCGCTCGCACTCCTCGGGCGGATAGTCGACCACGATGGCGCCGTCGGCCCCGGCGTCCACGCTGGCGGCGATGAAGGTCTCGGGACCGATGCGCTCGATCGGATTGGCGTAGCCCATCAGCACCACGGGCGTGTGCTGGTTGGTCTTGCGGAACTCCTTGACGAAGCCGAACACGTGGTGGATGCCGACGCCCTTGGCCAGCGCGCGCTCGCAGGCGCGCTGGATCACGGGCCCTTCAGCCATCGGGTCGGAAAACGGCACGCCAAGCTCGAGCACGTCAGCCCCGCCCGCCACCAGGGCGTGCATCAGGGGGACGGTCAGCTCGGGCGCGGGATCGCCGGCCGTGATGAAGGTGACCAGGCCGGTCTTGCCGGCGTGTTTGAGTGCCGAAAAGGTGGCAGCGATACGGGACATGTCTGCCTCCTTAGTTGAAGTTCATGCCCATGCGGGCGGCCACGGTGTGCATGTCCTTGTCGCCGCGCCCCGACAGATTGACAAGGATGACCTTGTCCTTGGGCAGGGTGGCGGCCAGCTTGCCCGCGTAGGCGAGCGCATGCGAGGACTCGAGCGCGGGGATGATGCCTTCGATATGGCAGCAGTCGTGGAAGGCGGCCAGGGCTTCGTCATCGGTCACGCTCACGTACTGGGCGCGCGCGCTGTCCTTCAGCCAGGCATGCTCGGGGCCGACGCCCGGATAGTCGAGACCGGCCGAAACGGAATGGGTCTCGATGATCTGGCCATTCGCGTCCTGGAGCAGATAGGTGCGGTTCCCGTGCAGCACGCCGGGCACGCCGGCCGTCAGCGAGGCCGCATGCTTGCCCGAGGCGATGCCCTCCCCGGCCGCCTCGACGCCGACCAGCTGCACGCCGGGCTCGCCGATGTAGGGATAGAAAATGCCCATCGCGTTCGAGCCGCCGCCGATGCAGGCGACCACGTAGTCGGGCTGGCGCCCGGTCATTTCGGGCATCTGCACGCGGCATTCCTCACCGATCACAGACTGGAAGTCGCGCACCAGCATCGGATACGGATGCGGGCCGGCCACGGTGCCGATGATGTAGAAGGTGTTCTCGATATTCGTGACCCAGTCGCGCATGGCTTCATTGAGCGCGTCCTTGAGCGTCTTGGAACCGGACTCGACCGGCACCACGGTGGCGCCCAGCAGCTTCATGCGGTAGACGTTCTGGGCCTGGCGCTTGACGTCCTCGCTGCCCATGTAGACCACGCATTCGAGCCCGAAGCGCGCGCAGATGGTGGCCGTGGCCACGCCGTGCTGGCCGGCGCCGGTCTCGGCGATGATGCGCGGCTTGCCCATGCGCTTGGCCAGCAGGGCCTGGCCGATCACGTTGTTGATCTTGTGCGCGCCCGTGTGGTTGAGGTCTTCGCGTTTGAAGAAGATCTGCGCGCCGCCGGCCTGCTGGCTCCAGCGCTTGGCGTGGTAGATCGGCGAGGGACGGCCGACGAAGTGCTTGAGCTCGTACCGGAACTCCTCGAGGAAGGCCGGGTCCTGGCTGTATTGTTCGTAGGCGGCCTTGAGCTCGTCGAGCGCGAAGGTCAGGGTCTCGGCGACGAAACTGCCGCCGTAGGGGCCGAAGTGGCCGCTGGCGTCGGGCAGCTCGTAATTCGGGGTGTGAAACAGGGGCGCCGCAGCGCCCGGTGCGCGTTGTGTCATGCTACAGGTCCTTTGATCCGCTGGGGGCGGGCCAGACGACCCGCCTTATGCTGCCCGCACCGCCGCGATGAAATCGGCCATCAGGCGGGCATCCTTGATCCCTTTGCTCGCTTCGACGCCACTGCTGACGTCAACCGCGTAGGGGCGAACACTGGCCACCGCGCCAGTCACGTTGGGTACGCTCAAGCCACCACTTAAAACGGCCCGAGGCGCGAGTTCGCTTGGGATAAGAGACCAATCAAAAACCTTTCCGGCGCCACCGTAAGCGTCGACCCAGGTATCCAGCAGGAGGCCGGCGAACCAGGGACTGGCGGCGCGATATGCTGCTTCAGATTCTAGCAGATCAGCCGGGCGTGTGTCGGGGCGCACGCGGTAGGCACGGATGAAGGGTTTGGACACGGCCGCCGCCAGGGCCGCGCACTCGGCCGGCGTCTCGTCGCCATGGAATTGCAGCAGGCCGACGGCGGCCTGGCGCACCTCGGCCTCGCTGGCATTGACGAACAGGCCGACCGTGCTGACAAAGGGCGGCACGGCCTGGATCAGTTCGGCCGCGCGCTCGACACTCACATAGCGCGGGCTGTTCGGGTAGAACACGAAACCGAGCGCGTCGGCGCCGGCCGCGACGGCAGCGGCCACATCCTCGGTGCGGGTCAGACCGCAGATTTTAATCCGGGTACGATGCATGCAAAATCTTCCTGGGGCAGACCCCATTTGGCCTCGTATTCGATACGGGCAAGATAGAGGCCGTCGGGCATGAAGGTGGGCGCGGCGTCGCTGCGGTTGCGCCCGGCCAGCAGGCTGGCCATCCACTCGGGCGCGCGCTTGCCGACCCCGACTTCGAGCAGGCTGCCGACGATATTGCGCACCATGTGGTGCAGAAATGCGCTGGCGCGCAGCGTGAACACCAGCAGCTCGCCATGCTCGGCCAGCTCGATCGTGTACATCTGCTTGACCGGCGACTTGGCCTGGCATTGCGAGGAGCGGAAGGCCGAAAAATCGTGCTCGCCGATCAGGTGGGCGGCCGCGGCGCGCATGGCCGCCACGTCGAGCGGACGGAAGGTCCAGCCGGCGCGGCCGGCCAGCAGGGCCGAGCGGTGCGGGTGGCGGTGCAGCACATAGTGGTAGGTGCGCGAACGCGCCGAAAAGCGCGCATGGAATTCCTCGCCCGCCAGGCTCGGCAGCGTATGCGCCCAGCGCACGCTGATCGAGGGCGGCAGGAAGGAATTGGCGGCGCGCACCCAGGCGTGCATTTCGCGCTCGATGTCGGTGTCGAAATGGACGACCTGCTCGATGGCGTGCACGCCGGCATCGGTGCGGCCGGCGCAGGTGGTGGCGATGGGGACGGTGGCAAAGCGGGCCAGGGCCGCCTCCAGCTGGTCCTGGACCGTGTTGCCCGAGGGCTGGGTCTGATACCCGCCCCAGGCGGCGCCGTCATACTGGACGCCGAGTGCGATACGTTTCACAACATTAACCGAGAAGGGCAAGCATTTCCTGGGCGCGCTGAATCTGGCGCGGGCTGCCGCCTTTGATGACTTCGTCGATCAGTTCGCGTGCGCCTTCCTTGTCGCCAATCTCCTGATAGGCCACGGCCAGGTCGAGCTTGGTTTCCATTTCCTGATGTTCGGGCGACAGCAGCGCATCGTCCTCGTCAGCGGCGGGCGCGGCCGGGGCCGGGGCTTCCGCCGCCGGGGCCGGCAGGTCGAGGTCGATGCTCGACAGGTCGAAATCGGCCAGCGAAGGCGCAGCCGTCGGGGCCGCGCTCGGGGCCGGGCTGACCAGGTCGAGGTCGTCGAGCGACAGGTCGGCCAGCGGGTCTTCTTCAGCGGCCGGCGCGGGCGCCGGGGCCGGGCTGGCCGGCAGGTCGAAGTCCATCGCGTCGAGCGCGGCCAGGGCATCGGGTACGGCGGCGGCCGGGGCCGGCGTGGGCGCGGGCGTGGCCGGCAGATCGAATTCGGCGGCCAGGGCGGCCAGGTCGAGGTCGCTGCTGGGCGCGGCGGACGGGGCCGGGCTCGGGGCGCTGCCGCCGAGGTCGAGGTCGTCCAGACCCAGGCTGTCGAGGTCGAGCGCTTCGAGGTCGGCCGCGGCGCTGCTGGCGGCGGCCGGCGCGGGCGCCGGGGCCGGGCTGCTGCCCAGATCGAGGTCGAGGCCCATGTCCAGGTCCATGCCCAGATCGGGCAGCGGGGCCGGGGTCGGGGCTTCGGTGGCGACCGCGGTCGGCGCCTCGTCGAAGGACAGGTCGGCCAGCATATCGTCGACCGGGGCGCTCGGGGCCGGGGCCGGCACCGGCGCGCCCGAATTCGGCTTGCCGTGATTCTTGAAGTCGATATCGCCGAGGTCGAAGTCGAGCGCATTCGGATCGATGCCCGGCGCTTCGGTCGGAGCCGGGGTCGGGGCCGGGGTCGGCGCTTCGCTCGGCAGTTCCAGATCCATCGGCGCGGCCATCGCCTGTTCGAGCGCGGCGGCCAGCATATCGGCTTCCGGATTGGCGGCCGGGGCCGGGGCCGGCGCAGCGGCGGCCGTCTGGTAGAGCGGATTGAGCGGGTCGATGCTCAGGCCCAGGGCGGCAGCCTGCTGCCACTCGTCGCCCTCGCCATTGGTGTAGCTGTGCAGTTCCTTGGCCTGGCCTTCGAAGGCGCGCGTGTCCTTGCGGTTGGCATAGATTTCCAGCAGCTTCAGGCGCACCGGCAGGCGCTCCGGATGGGTGCGCAGAGCTTCCTTCAGAATTTCCTCGGCCTGGGCGTCGCGGCCATAGGCGATGTAGACATCGGCCTCGGCCACCGGGTCGACTTCGTTCGTGTCAAGCTGGCTGGCGGACGGCGCGAAGCTGGAATTGAACACGCTGTTATTGGTGTCCACGCTCTGCCCGCCCTGCTCCGCGAACATCTCGGGCGCTTGCGTGCCCGGGTCCTTGAGCACGCTCGGTTCGACCGGCGCCGGTTCCGGCGCGGCCGCCTTGCGGCGTTTCATCACGATGTACAGGGCGCCGAGCAGCAGCGCGCCGAGGGCACCGCCGAGCAGCTGGATATTGTCCATCAGCGTGTCGAGCAGGGTCGGCGGCGGGGGCGGCGGCGGCAATTTCTTGACCGGCGGCTTGGGCTTGGCGACCGGCTTGGGCGGCTCCGGCTTGACCTCCGGTTTGACCTCGGGCTTGGCTTCCGGCTTCGGCTCGGGCAGCGGCTGGCCTTTCACGGTCAGCATCTTCTCCAGATCGCCGACGTTCTTTTCGAGTTCCTTGATGCGCGCCTTGGCGTCCTTCAGTTCCTGTTCGCGCGCCAGCGTATCTTCCGCGCTGCCGCCCTTGCCGGCCGTGGCGCCGGTGGCGCTCGCCTTGGACAGCTTGAGCTGGTCCTTGGCGGTGTTGGCCGCAGTCGGCTTTTCCTCGACCTTGGTGCTGACCTTGCCGCTGCCGCTCTGGGCTTCCTCGGGCGCCTTGGCGGGGGTGGCGGCGGCCACCTGGCCGGCCAGCCGGCCGCTGTAGGCGCGGAAGTCGGCCGCATGGGCCAGCACCATCGCGTGGGCCTCGCCTTCATTGCTCTGCGCCAGGCTGTCGCTGCCGGGCACAGCCAGCACCTGGCCCGACTTCAGGCGGTTCATGTTATTGCCGAGGAAGGCATCCGGATTGGCGCGGTACAGAGCCACCAGCATGGTGTCGAGCGAGACTTCGCGCGGCTTGAGCTGGGCCGCGATCTTGTACAGCGTATCGCCGGCCTTGACCTTGTATTCGCTGGCGCCGGCCGGCTTGGCGGCCTCGGGCTTGCGCGCCTCGGCCGGCGCCGCCTTGGGCGCGAGCTTGTCGCCAATGCTCTGCACGGCCACCGGGGCCGCGGCCTGGGCCGACTGGGCCTGGCGCAGCTCGGCCGGGTCGAGCAGGAAAGTGTATTCGCGCACGATGCGCCCGCCGTTCCAGCTCAGTTCGAGCAGCATGTCGACGAAGGGCTCATTGATCGGCTGCGAAGAGCTGATCCGGATGATCTGCTTGCCATTGCGCGCATCGACCTGGAAGCGCAGGGCCAGCAAAGCCGGGTTGAATTCGATATTGGCCAGACGGAAGGCTTCGGGCGAGGCCAGTTTGGCCGTGATGCCAGCGGCCTCATCGGCGGCGACGGCCGTCAGTTCAATCTCCGCGCGCAGGGGCTGGCCCAGCGCCGACTGCACCGTCAACTTCCCCAGGCCAGCGGCGTAAGCCGCGGAGGAGACCAGGAACGCGCCCGCAAGGGCACCGACCAGGTTCTTCAACGCAAACGACATGGGATGTTTTACTTGCATATTGGCGCTTAACTCTTTGATTGGCTTAGGAACAGTTACATTCCCGGAAGTCTCACCTTAACATCTGGTGCTGGGGCGTGCAAGCATTGCGCTGTTGCAACGCGGGCTTTTACTGATTTACGCAGAAAACGCGAGCAACTTTAACAACAGGACAAATCGGGGTCAGACCCCATTTATCTCAAAAGAAAAATGGGGTCTGACCCCGATTTGTTTTAAAAGCAACAAAGCCCGCGGGCGCGGGCTTTGGCGGGATGGCTGCGGCGTGGGTCAGGCGTCGAGCAGGATGCGCAGCATGCGGCGCAGCGGCTCGGCCGCGCCCCACAGCAGCTGGTCGCCGACCGTGAAGGCCGAGATGTACTCGGGACCCATCGACAGCTTGCGCACACGGCCGACCGGGATCGTCAGGCTGCCGGTGACGGCGGCCGGGGTCAGCTCATGCATCGAGGCTTCGCGCGTGTTCGGCACGAATTTCACCCACTGGTTGTCCTCGGCGATCATGGCATTGATCTCGTCCAGCGGCACGTCCCGCTTGAGCTTGATGGTCAGGGCCTGCGAGTGGCAGCGCATGGCGCCGATGCGCACGCACAGACCGTCGACCGGGGTCGGGTTGGCGCTGCGGCCGAGAATCTTGTTGGTCTCGGCGCCGCCCTTCCACTCTTCGCGCGACTGGCCATTGCCCAGGTCCTTGTCGATCCAGGGAATCAGATTGCCGGCCAGGGGCACGCCGAACTGCTTGGTTTCTTCGGCGCTCAGGCCGTGCTGGGTGGCCAGCACGCCCTTGTCGATCGCCAGAATGGCCGAGGCGGGATCGTCGAGCAGGGGCTTGACCGCCGCATTGATCGTGCCGAACTGGGTCAGCAGCTCGCGCATGTGCTGGGCGCCGCCGCCCGAGGCCGCCTGGTAGGTCATCGAGGTCATCCACTCGACCAGATCGGCCTTGAACAGGCCGCCCAGACCCATCAGCATGCACGAGACCGTGCAATTGCCGCCGACGTAGTTCTTGACGCCGCGCGCCAGACCATCCTGGATCACGTTCAGATTGACCGGATCGAGGATGATGATGGCGTCGTCCTGCATGCGCAGGGTCGAGGCGGCGTCGATCCAGTAGCCGTTCCAGCCGGCCGCGCGCAGCTTGGGGAACACCTCGGTCGTGTAGTCACCGCCCTGGCAGGAAATAATGATCTCGCATTTCGACAGCTCTGTAATGTCGGTGGCCGATTTCAGCGTCGTTTCGTTTTTGGCCATGGCCGGGGCTTTGCCGCCCGGATTCGACGTGGTGAAAAACACCGGTTCAATATGCGCGAAGTCGCCTTCGTCCTGCATGCGCTGCATGAGGACCGAACCGACCATACCGCGCCAACCTACCAAGCCTACGAGTTTCATTCTCTTTCCTTTGCTGTATTTAACGGAGGGCCTGGACCACGGCCGCGCCCATCTCTGCGGTGCCGACCTTGGTCATGCCTTCTTCATAGATATCGGCCGTGCGCAGGCCCTGGGCCAGAACGGCTTTCACGGCGTTCTCGACGCGGTCAGCCTGTTCTGCCTGGCCGAGCGAGTAACGGAGCATCATCGCCGCCGACAGGATCGTGGCCAGCGGATTGGCGATGCCTTTGCCCGCGATATCGGGCGCGGAGCCGTGCGAGGGTTCGTACAGGCCCTTGTTATTGGCGTCGAGCGAGGCCGACGGCAGCATGCCGATCGAGCCGGTCAGCATGGCGGCCGCATCGGACAGGATGTCGCCGAACATATTGCCGGTCACGACCACGTCGAATTTCTTGGGCGCGCGCACCAGCTGCATGGCGGCGTTGTCGACATACATGTGGTCGAGCGCGACGTCCGGATAATCCTTGGCCACTTCGCTGACGATGTCCTTCCAGAACTGGAAGGTTTCGAGCACGTTCGCCTTGTCCACACTGGTCAGGCGCTTGCTGCGCTTTTGCGCGGCCTGGAAGGCGACATGGGCGATGCGCCGGATTTCGCTTTCGGCATAGCGCATGGTGTCGAAGCCTTCGCGCTCGCCGGCGAAGGGGCCGTCCGGGCAGACGCGCACGCCGCGCGGCTTGCCGAAATAGATGTCGCCGGTCAGTTCGCGCACGATCAGAATGTCGAGGCCGGACACGACTTCGGGCTTCAGGGTCGAGGCGCCCGCCAGTTCCGGATACAGGATGGCCGGACGCAGATTGGCGAACAGGCCGAGCTCCTTGCGCAGGCCGAGAATCGCCTGCTCGGGGCGCAGCGCGCGCTCGAGCGTGTCGTACTTCCAGTCGCCGACCGCGCCGAACAGCACGGCATCGGCTTCCTTGGCCAGCTTGAGCGTGGCTTCGGGCAGCGGGTGGCCATGGGCTTCGTAACCGGCGCCGCCGACGGCGGCCGTTTCCATTTCAAATTTCAGGTCAAGGGCGTTGAGCACCTTGACGGCCTGGGCGACGATCTCGGGACCGATACCGTCGCCGGGCAGGATGGCAATCTTCATAGGGACCTGGCTCAGATGACATTGGCCAGCCAGGGCTGGCTGGCAAGGTGGCGTTCTTCAAAGGCGCGGATCTCGTCGGCATGGCGCAGGGTCAGGCCAATGTCGTCCAGCCCGTTCAGCAGGCAGTACTTGCGGAACGCGTCGATCTCGAAGCCGTAGGCCACGCTGCCGTTGGCGGTCGCCACGGTCTGCGCTTCCAGGTCCACCACCAGCTTGTAGCCGGGGAAGGCCTTCACTTCGTTGAACAGATGGTCGACCTGCTGTTCGCTCAGCACGATGGGCAGCAGGCCGTTCTTGTAGCAGTTATTGAAAAAGATGTCGGCGAAGCTGGGCGCGATGATGGCGCGAAAGCCATACTGCTCGAGCGCCCAGGGCGCGTGCTCGCGCGAGGAGCCGCAGCCGAAGTTCTTGCGCGTCAGCAGAATCTGGGCGCCCTGGTAGCGCGGCTGGTTGAGCACGAAGTCCGGGTTCAGCGGCCGCCGGCTGTTGTCCATGCCGGGCTCGCCGTGGTCGAGGTAGCGCCACTCGTCGAACAGATTGGGGCCGAAGCCGGTCCGGTGGATCGACTTCAGGAACTGCTTGGGGATGATGGCGTCGGTGTCGACGTTCGGACGGTCGAGCGGTGCGACGAGGCCTTCAAGACGGGTAAATTTTTCCATTCGCTCACTTCGCGGCTTTTTCGACCGCCTCCCCTGCTTTCTTCACATCTTTGCCGATGCCTTGCACCGTATTGCAGCCAGCCAGGACGAACAGGGCAATCAGGATCGCGGTGATTTTCTTCATGGTCTTGTCTCCTTGGGTTCAGCCGCGCAGGGCGCGGACATCGACGAAATGGCCGGCGATACCGGCCGCCGCGGCCATGGCCGGCGACACCAGATGGGTGCGCCCGCCCTGGCCCTGCCGGCCTTCGAAGTTGCGGTTGGAGGTCGAGGCGCAGCGCTCGCCCGGCTCGAGCCGGTCGGCGTTCATGGCCAGGCACATCGAGCAGCCCGGCTCGCGCCATTCGAAACCGGCCTCCTTGAAGATACGGTCCAGACCTTCGCGCTCGGCCTGCTCCTTGACCAGGCCCGACCCGGGCACGACCATGGCCAGCTTGACGTTCGAGGCGCGCTGCTTGCCGCGCACCACGGCGGCGGCCGCGCGCAGATCCTCGATGCGCGAATTGGTGCAGGAGCCGATGAAGACCTTGTCGATGCGGATGTCGGCGATCGCCATATTCGGCTTCAGGCCCATGTAGACCAGGGCCTTTTCCATCGCGTCGCGCCGCACCGGGTCGCGTTCCTGATCGGGATCGGGCACGCGCGCGTCGACCGCCACCACCATCTCGGGCGAGGTGCCCCAGGTGACTTGCGGTTTGATCTCGGCCGCGTTCAGGCTGACCACGAGGTCGAACTGGGCGCCCGCATCGGAATGCAGGGTGCGCCAGTAGTCGACCGCGCGCTCCCAGTGCGGACCGACGGGCGCGAACGGGCGGCCCTTGACGTAGTTGATGGTGGTGTCGTCGACGGCCACCATGCCGGCGCGCGCACCGGCTTCGATCGCCATATTGCAGATGGTCATGCGGCCTTCCATCGACAGGGCGCGGATGGTCGAGCCAGCGAATTCGATCGCGTAGCCGGTGCCGCCGGCGGTGCCGATGCGGCCGATCACGGCCAGCACGATGTCCTTGGCGGTGACGCCGGCCGGCAATTCGCCGTCGACCTGCACCAGCATGGCCTTGGATTTCTTGGCCACCAGGGTCTGGGTCGCCAGCACGTGCTCGACTTCCGAGGTGCCGATGCCATGCGCCAGGCAGCCAAACGCGCCATGGGTCGAGGTGTGCGAGTCGCCGCAGACGACGGTCATGCCGGGCAGCGTGGCGCCCTGCTCCGGCCCGATCACATGGACGATGCCTTGGCGCTTGTCGTTCATGTTGAAATAGGTCAGGCCATACTGGCGCGCATTCTTGTCCAGGGTTTCGACCTGCAGGCGCGAGACCGGGTCGGCAATGCCTTCGGCGCGGCTGGTGGTCGGCACATTGTGGTCGGCCACGGCCAGGTTGGCCGACAGGCGCCAGGGCTGGCGCCCGGCCGTGCGCAGGCCGTCGAAAGCCTGCGGGCTGGTCACTTCGTGGACGAGATGGCGGTCGATGTAGAGGATCGTGGTGCCATCCGCTTCGGTGCGGACGACGTGCGAATCCCACAGTTTGTCATAGAGCGTTTTGATCATTTTGAGTTCGAGCACGGCAGGTCGTCATCGATTATGCCATGGATTGTGCACTGCGGCAGTGCAGTGCAGGATACGAGTCAAAATGAGATTCTGATACGTTATTTTTGTTATATGTATATGCGCTGTATCATGCTTCGCCGACCACGTCGCGGTAGGCATGCCAGGTGCCATGGCCGATCACCGGAATGAACAGCAGATGGGCGATATTGTAGGTGTAGAAGCCGATCACGGTCAGGGCGACGATGGCGATCGCCCACAGCAGGGCCGGCCGGAAATTCTTGAACAAGGACACCACGCTGATGATCACGGCCGAGATGGCGTCGGTGTCGCGGTCCAGCATCAGGGGGATCGACACCCAGCTGATGGCGAACACCAGGCTGGCGAACAGAAAGCCGACGAAGCTGTAGATGATCAGGAATTCGAGGTTGTCGAGCGAGGCGGCGGTGGCCAGAAAACTGGTCGGCATGCCCTGGGTGAAGGAGATCGCAATCACCACCAGCGAGGCGCGCGCCCACAGCAGCATGATGACGCCGAGCACCAGCGCCAGCACGCCGACATTGCTCCAGCGCCCGCGGATCGCGAACACCGTGTCGCGCAGATCGCGCTCGCCGCGCTCGAGGCGGCGGCTGATGTCGTACAGGCCCAGGCAGAGCAAGGGGCCGAGCAGCAGAAAGCCGCAGGTCAGCACCGACAGGAACTGGGGCGCGTCCTTGAGGGCCAGGCGCAACAGCCAGCCCATGCCGGCAAAGCTCAGGCCATAGAACAGGCTGGCGCGCGGCGCGGCGCGGAAATCGAGCCAGCCGCGCAGCCACCACTGCATCGGCTGCAACAGCGGGACGCGCCGGATCGGCGGAAATGGCTGTCCTTCATCGACCACCGATGCAATGCGCGCCGGTGGGGTCTCGGTCGGTTGCTGCTGTTCACTCATGCGTTGTCTCCGTCGTTTTATTTTTGGAATCGCACGAAATAAAAAAGCGGGCCGCGGCCCGCTTTCTCGTTTGGCCTGATCAGGCCGCCATCTTGACCACGCTGCGGCAGCCCTCCATCAGGAAGGACAGGCCGACCACCAGCACCAGGTCGCCTTCGGCCGAGCGCGCCGTGCCGGTGATGCCGTCCACGGTCAGGGCCGTCATCGGCTTGATCACCAGGTCGGCGGTGCCGTCCACGCTGTCGACCGACAGGATGTACGGGTGCGGGGCATTGATGACGATGCCGACGCGCTGCTCGCGCTCCTCGTAGCCGAGGGCGGCGGCGAGCGAACGCACGGGCAGCGGGCGGCCCTGGTCGCGCAGCACCGGCGCGCCACCGACGCGCTCGTATTCGGCCGGCAGTTCGACCACGCGCTGCACCACCGCCATCGGCAGGGCCAGCAGGGCCTTGGAGGTCGTCACCAGCATGGTCGGCACGATCGACAGTTCGATCGGCAGACGGATCGCGAACTTGGTGCCGGAGCCGAGCTTGGACTCGATGTGGATCGCGCCGCGGTTCTTTTCCACGGCCGTCTTGACCACGTCCATGCCGACCCCGCGGCCGGACACGCTCGAGGCCACTTCCTTGGTCGAGAAGCCGGGCAGGAACACCAGCTGATAGGCCTCGTCGTCGGACAGGGTGTTGTTCTCGGGGATCAGGCCCTTTTCGATCGCCTTCTTCTTCAGGCGCACCGGGTCCATGCCCTTGCCATCGTCCTGCAGCACGATCATCACGCTATTGGCTTCCTGCCAGGCTTTCAGGCCGATATAGGCCTTGGCCGGCTTGCCGATGGCGACCCGGTCTTCGGGCGACTCGACCCCGTGGTCGAGCGCATTGCGCAGCATGTGCACGAGCGGATCGTAGAGGCTGTCGACGACCACGCGGTCGACTTCGGTCTCGGCGCCTTCGATCGTCAGTTCGACGTCCTTGCCGAGGTCGCGCGCCAGTTCACGCACGAGGCGCGGGAATTTCTGGAACAGACGGCCGACCGGCTGCATGCGGGTGGCCAGGGTGGCGCGCTGCAGTTCGGCCGAGTAGCGCGAGGCGCGCTCCAGGGTTTCGGTCAGGGTGGCCATCAGGGTGGCGGCCGCGCCTTCGAACTTGAACTGCTGCAGACGCTCGAGCAGCACGGCGGCCTGGTTGGCGGCCTGCACCGACTCGCCCGCCACTTCGAGCAGGGCGTCGAGCTTGACGGCGTCGATACGGATCGAGTCTTCCTTGGCCGGGGCCTGGGACTTGATTTCGGCCACGCGCAGTTCTTCGCGCTTGTGTACCTCTTCCGGGTTCTGCGGCTTGGCAGCGGGCGCAGCAGCGGGCGCCGGTGCCTGCGCAGCGGCGGGCGCTGCTGCGGCTGCGGGTGCCGCGGCCGCGGCGGCAGCCGCCGGGGCCGGCGTGTAGGTCCCTTCCGGCACCACGGCCAGGTACATCGATTCCCAGTCGAGGTTGTTGTTCACCATCGTGGCGGCATTCGCGGCCGGTGCAGCGGCGGCCGGGGCCGGCGCGGGCGCGGCGGCGGCCGGGGCAGGCGCCGGGGCCGGTGCGGCGGCCACCGGGGCGCGGCCGCTCTTGCCGTCGATGGCGTCGCGCAGCATCTGCTCGAGCGAGGCCGGCAGCGGCGACAGCTGATCGGGCTCGACGCCGTTGTTCAGCGCCGTCAATTGGTCGGCCACGAAACCCGAGGCCTGCAGCGCCGCCTCGATCGAGTCGGGCGTCACCGGCGCCGCGCCATTGCGCAGCGCGTCGAACAGGTTTTCGGTCAGGTGGCAGGCGCCCACCAGGGCCGTCAGATTCATGAAGCCCGCCCCACCCTTGATCGTGTGGAAGGAGCGGAAGATGGCGTTCAGCGTTTCCTTGTTTTCAGGATCGCGTTCGAGGCGGAGCAGGTGTTCTTCAACATTGACTGCCAGATCCATCGCCTCGACGACGAAATCCTTGAGCATATCGTCCATTAGAACCCCAGGTCGGCCAGAAGTGCGTCAACGTTGTCTTGATCGAGGGCCACCGAGGGTACGGACGGGCCCTGCATCAGCGGCGGGGCCGGCTTGGCGGCCAGCTTGTCTTTCACATTCTGCGGGGCGTTGTCACGCAGCAACTGCGCCAGTTCGTTCTCGACGGTCTTGGTGATGACGACCACCTTTTTGATCAGCTGGCCGGTGATGTCCTGGAAGTCCTGGGCCATCATGATTTCGAGCAGGCGCGCCTTTTCGGCTTCGGTGGCTTCGGCCACGGCGTGGGCGAACTGCTTGGAGTCGCCGGCCAGGGTTTTGAATTCTTCGATCGACAGCTTGCCGGCGAACAGGGCCTCCCAGCGCGCGTCCATTTCCTTGGCCTTTTTCGACAGCAGGTCCTGGGCCGGCATGCCGTCGTCCAGGGTGTTGAGCACCTTGTTGGCGGCCTGTTCGGTCAGGGTGGCCACGTATTCGAGGCGGTCCTGGGCGTCGACGATCGAGGCCGAGGCTTCCTGCAGGGCCTTGTCGAAGCCGAGCTCGCGCAGCGAGTCGTGCAGCAGGCGCACGATGCCGCCCAGGCGTTCAAACATGGTGCGGTCTTCCTCGCCCTCACCGGCCGGGGCGCCCTCTTCCGCGCTGGCGGCGGCGACCGCGGCCGGGGCCGGCGCAGCAGCCGCGGCCGCCGCGGCGGCGGTCTGCTCGAACAGGGCCTCCATATCATCCTCGGCGGCGGGGGCCGGCGCGGGGGCCGGAGCAGGAGCTGCTACCGTGGCTGCGCGCTGCGCAGACACCTCTTCGAATAATGCATCGAAATCATCAGCGGCGTCGGTCATAATTCCTGCTTCTCCATAGATTGTGAAATTTCGCCATGCCGCGGCACACACCGGGCCAGCCTTCATGGCGAAGCATGATGTTTGGCATCAACACCGATGCGTTTACCTGAGTGTAGCAGCGCGTGCGGGGCTAGGACAATACTAGACGGCTTTCAAAGGCTGACGGCCTTCTACTGTTGTATTTTGTAATCTTACCACCGCACATTCCATTCAGACATCTTTATTGGCACATAGATACACTTTCACGGTCCCTGATTGTGAATCGCTCAGATTGATTCATGTTGCGCGCATGTTTGAGCCAGATCAAACCTTGTGTCTAAGACGGGCGCTATGCAAAGGGCTACAATAGGCGCATCCGAGGCGGCAAGGAGTCGACCATGTATCGTAAGATTCTGATTACCACGGATGGTTCTGCCGTATCCTGCAATACCGCGCGGGCCGGCGTCCATTTTGCCCAGCAGATGGGGGCCGAGGCGGTGCTGCTGTTCGTCGCGCCGGACTATCAATACCCGGTCTACGTCGAAATCGTCCCGCCGGCCTACCCGTCCGAGGATGAATACCGCAGCGCCATGGCGCGCACCGGCGCCGGCCATCTGCAGCCGGTGCTCGAGGAAGCCGCGCGCTGCGCGGTGGCGGCGCAGCCCCTGGTCGCCTTTGCCGACAGCGCGGCCCTGAAGATCGTCGAGGTGGCCGAAAGCGAACACTGCGACCTGATTTTCATGGGCTCGCATGGACGCAGCGGCTGGGGCCAGCTGATACTCGGCAGCGTCACCAACAAGGTGCTGTCGCATACCAGCAAACCGGTGCTCGTGCACCGCCTGATCAAAGATCCCGCCGTCTGAGGCGCAGGCGCGGGACAACAGCTTTGGTGCGCCTGAAGTTTTAATGTTTTATTAACATTGTCTGATTGGGAATTATGATTCGCATAGTCATTGCTGACGACCACACCATCATGCGCGAAGGGCTCAAGCGGATTCTCGACGGCGCCCTCGACATTGCCATTGCCGGTGAGGCCACCAATGGCTTCGAAGTGCTGGCCCAGGTGCGCCAGGGCGGTTTCGATCTGCTGCTGCTCGATCTGTCGATGCCGGGCCGCAGCGGGGTCGACCTGATCCGCCAGATCCGCGCCGAGGCCCCCAAGCTGGCCATCCTGATCCTCACGATGCACGAGGAAGAACAGTATGCGGTGCGCGCCATCCGCGCCGGCGCCCAGGGCTATCTGACCAAGGAGAGTGCCGGCACCCAGCTGGTCGGGGCGATCCGCAAGGTGGCCTCGGGGCGGCCGTATATCAGCACCGAGGTGGCCGAACAGCTGGCCCTGAACATCATGACGCCGAGCGAGCAATTGCTGCACAAGCAGTTGTCCGACCGCGAATTCGAAGTCTTTAGCATGCTTGTCGGTGGCAAGTCCATCACCGAGATTGCCAACAGCCTGCATTTGTCGGTAAAAACCGTCAGCACACATAAAACCCGCATCATGCAGAAGATGGGAATGAATTCCCTGTCTGAAATGGTGCAATATGCGGTGGCGCATCGCATGCTCTCGCCTTTCAAGACCTGAGGGCGCTTAGACAGCCGCTGTCGCAAAAGGTGCAGCCCCCCTTTGCGACAGCTCAAATTACGCCCCCGCACCACTTCCCGCTCTGCGTTTTCTCTCCCTCGGCTAGCTGATTTCGCGTTAGGAAAATTCCTACACGCCTTCTCAAATTCCGACATACACATTCAGGGTTCGCTGATATTAAAGGCAAGCTCGGGTTGGCATACTGAATTCAGCGTCATGCATTGCCGCGGCTCACTTCCTCCCCTCGCCGCCGGCCATAACCTGGAGATGACCATGCTAACAACGCAAAGCCTCGAGCCACGCCAGACGACTTCGTCGGGCATCCACACCACGATGGAAGCCGGCCGCCAGCGTCAGGGCCGCCTGTGGTCCAATCTGAAAGAAGTGTGCGACCTGCTGCATATTCCGGCCGCCGTGTCGGTGCTGTCGGAAGACCTGCTGTTCCAGCATGTGCAGTTCAAAACCGGTCAACGCGTGCACACCATCGGCCAGGTCTTCGACACCCTGTACATCGTCAACTCGGGCTTCCTGAAAACCGTGCTGATCGACGAATTCGGCAACGAGCAGGTGCTGAGCTTCCCGATGAAGGGCGACATGCTCGGCGTCGATGGCATCCACACGCGCCACTACGCGTCCGAGGCCGTGGCCCTGTCCGACTGCGACCTGATCCTGCTGCCCTTCAAAAAGCTGGCCCAGCTCGGCCGCACCCATGCGGAACTGGAAAACATGCTGTACGGCGTGATGAGCCGCGAGCTCGTGCGTGAGCAAGCGATGATCGGCATGCTCGGCGCCCTGTCGGCCGAGGCGCGCGTGGCCCGCTTCCTGGTCAATCTGGCCGAGCGTTTCGGCGCGATGGGCTATTCGAGCAAGCTGTTCAATCTGCGCATGACGCGCCATGAAATCGGCAGCTACCTGGGCCTGACGCTGGAAACGGTCAGCCGCACCTTGTCGGCCTTCAATGAAATCGGCCTGATCACGGTCGACCAGCGCACGATCGGCATCAAGGACCCGGACGCGCTCAAGTCGCTGCGCCGCCTGCCGCCCTCGCGCAACCGCGTCAAGCAGAACGCCCGCAAGGCCGAGGCCGAAGCGGCCGCCGCCAATGCCGTCCCGCCCGCTCCCGCCCTGGCTCCGGCCTGAGGCGCGTCCTCAGTCGGCCACGCGCGCCACGCGCACGCTGGTCGCTTCCACATCGCCCCAGCAGCGGCTTTTGCTGACCTTCACCGAACAGGTCAGCGCGCCGCGCAGGGTGAACACCGTGTCGCAAATGCGGTTGGCCAGGGTCTCGAGCAGATAAGTGCGCACCTTGGCGGCCTCGTGCACGATGCTGTGCACCCGCGAATAATCAAAACCCTGCTGCAGGCCCTCGCGCGAATCGGGGATGCGCGTCAGCGCGTCATCGAAGCCGATTTCCACGTCGACCATCAGACGCTGGATGCGCCCATGCTCTTGCGGCAACACGCCGATCTCCATGTCGACCGACATGCCCTCGAGCGCCACAAAGGCCAGGGGAATCGGCGCGCCGCCCGTTTTGGGCTGATAAAAATGGACCATGTGTTGACTCCAAGCAGCCCAGCACGGGCGAACAGAAACCCGCTATTGTAGCGCGGCGCAAAGCGGCCAAGCCTGCTATCCTTCGGCTGTCCTTCGATTTATTGAGATAGCGCATGCTTTCCGATCACTACAAAATTTTGCTCAAGAATGTTGCGGTCAACACCGGCATCGGCATCCACGACCACGAACGCCAGGGCCCGCAGAAGCTGCTCGCCACGGTCGAGCTGACGGTGCCGCTCGAGACCATCGGGCGCGCCCGCTCGATCCACGACACCGTCGATTACGATCCGATCCGCGCCCACATCGTCAACTGGGCCAGCCAGCCGCATGCGGAGCTGCTCGAAGATCTGCTGTGGGAGCTGGTCGGCGTCTGCTTCGCCGATCCGAAGGTCGAGCATGTGAGCGCCTCGGTGCGCAAGCCCGATATCTTCCCCGAAACCGAAGAAGCCGGAGTGGTCATGAACGTGCGCCGCGCCACCTGGCAGAAGATGAACGCCAGCTGAAGAAAGTTTCCCCATGCGCGCACACCCCGCTGCCAATACCGTTCTGATCACGGGCGCCGGCAAACGCCTCGGCGCCGCCATCGCCGCCCACCTCGCGCGCGAGGGCTGGAACCTGCTGCTGCACTACAAGCATTCACGCGACGAGGCCGAGGCCCTGGCCGACGAACTGGCCACGGCGCATGGCATCCAGGCCGGCACCATCCAGGCCGACCTCGGCAATGCAGCCGATGTCGACGGCCTGATCGGGCGCTGTGTGCAGCAACTGGGGGCCGCGCCTTTCGGCCTGATCAACAATGCCTCGGTCTTCGATTACGACACCATCGACACGCTCGACAGCGCGACCTGGCATGCGGCGATGGACATCAATGCGTTTGCGCCGGTGCTGCTGGCGCGCCGCCTGAGCGAAGCCCTCGACGGCCGTCCCGGCTGTGTGTTGAACATCCTCGACCAGAAGCTGTCGAACCTGAACCCCGATTATTTTTCCTACACGGTCAGCAAGATGGCGCTCGAAGGCGCCACCCGCCTGCTGGCGCGCGCGCTGGCGCCCAAGGGCGTGCGCGTGTGCGGGGTCGCGCCCGGCATTTCCCTGCCCAGCGGCGACCAGACCCAGGAAGAATTCGAACAGGCGCACAAGATCACGCCGCTCGGCCGCAGCAGCACGCCGGGCGACATCGCGGCCGCCCTCGCCTATCTGCTCAAGGCCGAGGCCGTCACGGGCCAGATCCTGACCGTCGACGGCGGCCAGCACATGCAGCCGGCCCAGCGCGACGTGATGTTCCTCGTGCGCGGCGCTTAAACGGCCTGGCGCTGCTGGCTGGCGGCCTCGGCCGCAGCCTGCAGCGCGGCACGCAGACGCGCACGCTCGGCCACCGCTTTGTCCAGGCTGGCCAGCTTCACGTGGCCATAGCCGCGCACCTGTTCCGGCAGATTCGCCAGCTTCAGCCAGTGCGGCTTGCTGGCGGCGTCGAGGCTGGCCGTCATCTCATCGAGCAGCGCCAGATACTCGTCGCGCCAGGCGCGCTCGCGGCGCCGCTCGGCCGTGTAGCCGAACACATCGAGGGCCGTGCCGCGCAGGACCTTGGCCTTGGCGAGCAGACGGAACAGCGGCAGCACCCAGGCCCCGAACTGCATCTTGGCCGGCACCGCACTGCCCGGCTTCTTGCGCGCCAGCAGCGGCGGCGCCAGATGGAAGGCCAGCTTCAGCTCGCCTTCGAACTGGCTGTCGACCAGGGCGCGCAGCGCGCCGTCGCTGTGCAGGCGCGCCACCTCGTACTCATCCTTGTAGGCCATGACCTTGTACAGCTGACGCGCCACCGCGCGCGCCAGCGCCCGCTTGGACTGCATGCCTTCGATGGCCACTTCGCGCGCTTCGACGGCGCGCACTGCCTGTTCGTAGCGGGCCGCGTAGGCCGCGTTCTGATAGGCCGTCAGGCGCGCCATGCGGTCGCGCAGCAGGTCCTCGAGCGTGGCCGGCGGCGTGAACTGGATCACATTCGCCTGGCCGCCGACCAGGCGCTCGAGTGCGCCCATATCGGCGGCGGCCAGGCGGCCCAGGGCCAGGGCCTTCTTGTTCATGTCGACCGCCACGCCATTGAGCTCGACCGCACGCAGCAGGGCCGCCAGGCTGACCGGCACCATGCCCTTCTGCCAGGCGACGCCGAGCATCAGCATGTTCGCCGTGATGGTGTCGCCGAGCAGGCGCTGCGCCAGGTTCTGCGCGTGCAGACTGCTCAGCTGCTCCTTGCCGACCAGCGCACGCAGGCGCTCGAACAGGCGCGGCATCTGGTTGCTGGCGTCGGCATTGCGCGTGAACTGGCCGGTCGGAATCTCGTGTTCATTGGCCAGCACGCGCGTATGCCCGGCGCGCATCACGCCCAGGGCTTCGGGCATCGTGGCCACCACCATGTCGCAGGCCAGCACCGCATCGGCCTGCTGCAAGTCGATGCGCACCTGGTTCAGCTGGGCCGGCGAGGCGGCCAGGCGCACGTGCGACATCACCGCCCCACCCTTCTGGGCAAAACCCATGAAGTCGAGCGTGGACGCGCCCTTGCCTTCCAGGTGGGCGGCCATGCTGATCAGCGCGCCGATGGTCACCACGCCGGTACCGCCGACGCCGGCCACCAGCATTTCAAACGGTTTGTCGTAAGCGTAGGGCGCGGGTTCGCCGTGCGCGGCCAGCGCGCGTTCCAGATCGTCCATGCTGAAGCTGGCGCCCGGCGCCTTGCGCAGACGGCCACCGAGCACCGAGACAAAGCTCGGGCAGAAGCCCTCGGCACACGCATAATCCTTGTTACACGATGCCTGTTCGATCTGGCGTTTGCGCCCGAGTTCCGTCTCGAGCGGCAGAATCGACAGGCAGTTCGACTGCACGCCGCAATCGCCGCAGCCTTCGCAGACCTCGGGATTGATCAGCATGCGGCGGGCCGGGTCGGGGAAAGTCTTCTGCTTGCGGCGCCGGCGCTTCTCGGCCGCACAGGTCTGGTCGTACACGAGCACGCTCACGCCGGCCGTGTCGCGCAGCGCGCGCTGCACCACGTCGAGCTCGCTGCGATGGTGGACGCGCACGCCCGGCGGCAGGGACACGCCCTGGTAGTTCTCGGGCTGATCGGTGACCACCACGGCCTTGACCACGCCCTCGGACAGGACCTGGGCCAGAATCTGCGGCACCGACAGCTTGCCGTCGACTGGCTGGCCGCCCGTCATGGCGACCGCGTCGTTGTACAGAATTTTGTAGGTGATATTCGCGCGCGCGGCCACGGCCTGGCGCAGGGCCAGCAGACCCGAGTGGTAATAGGTGCCGTCGCCCAGATTCTGGAACACGTGCTTCTTGTTCAGAAAGCGCGAGGCCGCCACCCAGGTCACGCCCTCGCCGCCCATCTGGGTCAGCTGCACGGTGCCGCGGTCCATCCAGGTGGCCATGAAGTGGCAGCCGATGCCGGCAATTGCCGTGCTGCCTTCGGGCACGCGGGTCGAAGTATTGTGCGGGCAGCCCGAGCAGAAATACGGCGTGCGCACGGCCCCATCCGGATCGCGCGTGACATCCGGCGCGCAAAAGCCCGGCAGGGCCGCGCTCAGATCGCGCTGCGGCAGATGCGGCCCCAGCCAGCGCACCAGGGCCGGCGCAATGCGCGAGGGCCGCAGTTCGCCGATGGCCGCCAGCAGCGGCGCGCCAGCCGCATCCTGCTTGCCCAGCACGCGCGGGCGGCGTTCGGCCGGCAAGTTGTAGAACAGCGACTTGATCTGCTGCTCGATGACGGCGTCCTTTTCCTCCACCACCAGAATCTCGTCGAGGCCGGCGGCGAAATCGTGCAGGCGCGTCGCTTCGAGCGGGAAAGTCAGGCCCGGCTTGTACAGGCGGATGCCGAGCGCGCCCAGCTCGCTCAGCGGCAGGCCGAGGCGCTGCAGGGCTTCAACCAGATCGAGGTAGGCCTTGCCGGCCGCCACAATGCCAAGGCGCGCGCCGGGCGCCGGCACCAGCAGTTTGTCGATCGAATTCACGCGCGCGAAGGCATGCACGGCGCGCAGTTTTTCGGCCACGCGTTCTTCGATCTTCAGGCTCGGGAAGTCGGGCCAGCGGTAGTGCAGACCCTCGGGCGGCGGCGCGTAGTCGCTCGGCACATGGAACTGCGGCAGCGGTGGCAGCTCGACCACGGCGCCGCCTTCGACCGTTTCGGAAATGGCCTTGAAGCCGACCCAGGCGCCCGAGAAGCGCGACAGCGCCCAGCCGTACAGGCCGAACTCCAGGTATTCCTGAATATTGGCGGGATTCAGCACCGGCATGCTCCAGGCCATCAGCGCCTGTTCGCTCTGGTGCGGCATCGAGGACGACACGCAGCCATGGTCATCGCCGACCACCACCAGCACGCCGCCATGGGGCGAGGAGCCGTAGGCATTGCCGTGCTTGAGCGCATCGCCGGAGCGGTCCACGCCCGGCCCTTTGCCGTACCACATCGAGAACACGCCATCGACCTTGCGGCTCGGATCGCTTTCGACCTGCTGCGTGCCGAGCACGGCGGTAGCGCCCAGGTCCTCGTTAATGGCGGGCAGGAATTCGACATCATGTTCCTGCAGCAGCTCCTTGGCACGCCACATTTCCTGGTCAACGGCGCCCAGCGGCGAGCCGCGGTAACCGGACACGAAACCGGCCGTATTGATGCCCTGGGCCAGGTCGGCCCGCTTTTGCATGAGCATCAGGCGCACCAGGGCCTGGGTGCCGGTGAGGAAAACACGGCCACTCTGGCGTTCCAGATTGTCCTGCAGGCGGTAGTGGGGATCGACGAGGGCGTTCATGGCACATTCCCGAGTAAACAGTGCAGGAATGATAATTGCGACGCGGCGAAAAATTTTCCTTATCTTCCTCACGTTTTGCTAGGATTGAGTCAATTTCACTCATTCATAGGCATTTTATGGAAGATTTTTCCTTCGACGCCGCCTCCCGGAAAATCCTTGCCGAACTCCAGCAAAACTGCCGCCTGTCGAATGCGGAACTGGCCGAGAAGGTCGGCCTATCGGCCACGCCCTGCTGGCGCCGCCAAAAGGAACTTGAGGACAGCGGGGTGATCCAACGTTATGCGGCCATCGTCAACCGGCGCAAGCTGGGGCTCATGGTGTGTTGCCTGGCGCACGTCACGCTCAACCGCCATGCGGCCGGCGTGGTCGAGAGTTTTGAAAACGCCATGCTCGTGCGGCCCGAGGTCGTCGAATGCTACGAAACCACCGGCAATTCGGACTACACGATCAAGGTCATCGTGCCCGACATGGAGGCCTACCAGGCCTTCATGCACAATGTGCTGTTCAAGCTGCAGGGCGTGGCGCAGGTCAACACCAGCGTGGCCCTGCGCGAAGTGAAATACCAGACCGCCCTGCCCGTTTAATTCAGCAGGTCGTGGTCGACCGCATAGCGCGTCAGGTCGGCATTGCCCTTGAGGCCCATTTTTTCCAGGATGCGCGCGCGGTAGGTGGTGATGGTGCTCGGCGACAGGTGCAGGGTGGCGGCGATGTCCACCAGGCTCAGGCCGCTGGCAATCAGTTTGAAGACCTCGAACTCGCGGTCGGTCAGGCGTTCGTGGGCGGCATTGGCCTGGTCGCCGCCGAGCATGTCGGCCAGCTTTTGCAGCAGGCTCGGCGTCACGTACTTACCGCCACTGGCGGCCTTGCGCACGGCCGCCTGCAGCACGTCGGGCGTCGCGTCCTTGGTCAGAAAGCCGGCGGCGCCGCTGCGCAGCGCGCGCACGGCATACGAATCCTCGGGCTGGGCGCTGACGATCAGGGTCGCCACGCCCGGGTGGCGCTCGCGGATCAGGCGCAGCACATCGAGGCCATTGCGGTCCGGCAGGCCGAGGTCGAGCAGCACCACGTCGTAGCGCTCGGTGTCGAGCATGTGCAGGCCGCGCGCGGCATTCGGCGCTTCGGCGATGACTTCAAGGTCGGGCGCAGCGGAGAGCATCAGACGCAGCCCGTAGCGGGCCACCTGGTGATCATCGATGAGCAGAATGCGGATCGGCTTGGACATTCGATAAGAGCTTGCAGTATTCTGGGCAGGCACTCGCATCCTAAGCGATTTCCCCATGTTTTTGCAGTGTGAAAAATCACTATAACCGATAGTCACAAAGCATGCCGCACACCGACCTGCCGCTGTTCGCCATCAGCAAACTCGAAGCCTTCTGCGGCCAGCATCCCGAGCAACGCCGCATGCTCGATGAACTCGTCGCGCGCATGATCGCGCAACTGCCGCTGGACGTCGCCGCGGCCGAACAAGCCTGGCAAACGGGCAGTCTGGCCGAGGCCGCAGGCCTGCTGCACGGCGCGCGCGGCGCCGTGGCCGCCATCGGCGCTCAGCGTTTCGCGGCCGTGGCGCATGCGCTGCAAATTCTGCTGAGCACACCGGACAGCGCGCCCGCCGCGCTTGCTGCCGGCTTCGCCGATCTGCGCGCCGTGCTCGCCGACACCCTGGCCGCCGCCCAGGCTTGGCGGGCACGCACCTAGTCCTTTGTGACTAGGGGGTCGTTGATTCCACTACAGACCGACCAGAAAACCCTCCGACAGAATTTAGGCGCTCGCAACGATCCCCAGAAAGATTCCCGACTGCAATACTGATCTCATCCGATCAGACAGCAGAAGGAATCAATCATGGGAGCCATCTTCCGCAACAATGTGCAGAGCCTGGGCCAGGGCACGCAGCCGATCATGTTCGCCCACGGCCTCGGCTGTGACCAGCACATGTGGCGCCTGGTGACGCCGGCCTTCGAAGACGATCACCGCATCGTGCTGTTCGACCATGTCGGCGCCGGCGCCTCCGACACCGATGCCTACGACGCGGCCCAATACGCCACGCTCGAGCGCTATGCCGAGGACGTGCTCGAGATCATCGACGCGATGGGCCTGCAGCAGACGGTGTTTGTCGGGCATTCGGTGTCGGCCATGATCGGCATCCTCGCCGCGATCAAACGCCCCGCGGCTTTCAGCAAACTGATCCTGGTCGGCCCCTCGCCCTGCTACATCAACGACGGCGACTACTTCGGCGGCTTCAACCGCAGCGACATCGACGCCCTGCTCGACTTCATGGACGAAAACTATGTGGCCTGGTCGCGCGCGATGGCGCCGACCATCATGGGCAATGGCGACCGTCCGGACCTGGCCGAGGAACTGGCCGACAGCTTCTGCCGCACCGATCCGACCATCGCCAAACAGTTCGCGCGCCTGACGTTCATGTCGGACAACCGCGCCGATCTGGGCAAGCTGCAGGTGCCGGCCCTGATCCTGCAATGCTCGCAGGACCCAATCGCCCCGGTCGCCGTCGGCCGCTACATGCACAGCCAACTGGCCGGCAGCAGCTTCGTGCAACTGCGCGCGGCCGGCCACTGCCCGCACGTCAGCGCGCCCGACGAAACCGCTGCCGCCATCCGCGCCTTCCTCTAAGCCGAGGCCATCATGTTCGAAGAAACCGCCGAAGAATTGTTCGATGGCGCGCCCTGTGGCTACCTGAGCCTGGCGCGCGACGGGCGGATCGTGCGCATCAATCTGACCCTGCTGAACTGGCTGGGCTTCACGCGTGAGGCCCTGCTTGGAAAAGTGTATTTTCAGGATCTGGTCGGCCAGGGCGCGCGCATCTTCTACGACACCCATTTTGCGCCCCAGCTGATGCTGCTGGGCCGGCTCGGCGAATTCGCCTTCGACCTGCGTTGCGCCGACGGGCGCAGCCTGCCCGTGCTGGTCAATGCCGTGCGCAAAGCGGCCAGCGGCAGCACGCCCGATGTGTTCCGCCTGTCCGTGTTCAATGCAAGCGAGCGCCGCCGCTACGAGCGCGAACTGCTGCAGGCCAAGCGCCAGGCCGAGCGTCTGACCGCCACGCTCGAGCAGCGCGTGCAGGAGCGCACCGCCGACCTGGCCGATGCGCTCGACCGCGCCCAGGCCGCCGCGCGCAGCAAGAGCGAATTCCTGGCCAATATGAGCCACGAGATCCGCACGCCGCTCAACTGCATCCTCGGCATGGCCCATCTGACCCTCGATGGCGCCCTCGACGGCGAACAACGCCGCTCGCTCGAAGCGATCGAACAGGCCGGCCGGCAGATGCTGGCCATGCTGAACGACGTGCTCGACTTTTCGAAAATGGAAGCAGGCAAGCTCCAGCTCGAGGCCCTGCCGCTCGACCTGGTCGGCCTGCTCCACTCGCAGGGCGCCAATTTCGCCCCGCTGGCGGCGGAGAAAGGCCTGCGCCTGCACATCGATTGCGACCCCAGCCTGCGCGCCAATGTGCAGGGCGATGCGCTGCGCATCGGCCAGATCATTTCGAATTTTCTGTCCAACGCCGTCAAGTTCACCGCGGCCGGCAGCATCAGTCTGCGCGCCAGCCTGAGCGACACGCCGAGCGAGTGCGCGCGTCTGCGGGTCGAAGTGCAGGACACCGGCATCGGCATGCACGCGGATGAACAGGCCAAGCTGTTCCACGCCTTCCACCAGGTCGATGCGTCGACCACGCGCCGCTACGGCGGCACCGGCCTGGGCCTGGCGATTTCGCGCCAGCTGGCCGACATGATGAGTGGCAGCGTCGGCGTCGAATCGGCGCCGGGCGTCGGCTCCACCTTCTGGCTGGAGCTGCCGCTGCTGCGCATCCGCGACACGCGCAACGAAGCGCCGGCCGCCGGCAGCATCGACAAGCTGATCGACAATGCCCACCAGCGCCTGCGCGGCGCCCATGTGCTGCTGGCCGAGGACAACCCGCTCAACCAGGAGCTGGCGCGCCAGTTCCTCGAACGGGCCGGCATGCAGGTCAGCATCGTGGCCGACGGCCAGGCCGCCCTCGACGCCTGCGCCCGGCAGGACTTCGCCTGCGTGCTGATGGACGTGCACATGCCGCGCATGGACGGGCTGGACGCCACGCGCCACCTGCGTAGCCGTCCGCGCACCGCCCAGCTGCCGGTGATCGCGATGACGGCCAATGCCTTCCAGAGCGACCGCGAACGCTGCACCGAGGCCGGCATGAACGACTTTCTGGCCAAGCCGATCGAGCCGGCGCGCTTCTATCAAACCCTGGCGCGCTGGATCGATCCCGATGGCGAGGACGCGGCCGTGGCCCTGCCCGCGACCGAACATGACTGCGCCGACCAGACGCCTGAGCTGATCAGCCTGGCCCTGCTGGCCCAGTTGGTCGACAACGACGAGGAGACCATGCACCGCCTGCTCGCCATCTTCCTCGACAACGCCGCCGTGACCATCACGGCCATGCAGGAAGCCGCCGCCCAGAACGACCACGCCAGCATCCGCGCCCTCGGCCACCGCCTGAAGTCCTCGGCGCGCGCCGTCGGCGCCATGCGCCTGGCCGGCCTGTGCGCGCGCCTGGAACTAGGCGCCGACTCGCTGGCCGAGGCGCGCACCCTGATCGACGACCTGGGCCCGCTGCTGCAGCTGATGCAGACCCAGGTCGCCAGCCACCATCGCCTTACCGACGCCGTCAACGCAGGAGAAACCGCATGAGCAGCATTCACATTCCGCCCACCATCTCCGCCCTGCGCGTGCTGGTCGTGGACGACGACGTCTTCATGACCGAACTGATCGAAACCATGCTGCGCAAACTCGGCATCAGCCACGTGCGCGTGGCCGGCGATGGCCTGGCTGCGCTGACCGAGTTCGATCCCGGCCTCACCCACCCGGACGTGGTCGTGTGCGACCTATCGATGCCGGAGAAGGACGGCTTTGAAGTGATGGAGGAGATCAGCGCACGCGGCTACCGCGGCGGGCTGATTCTGATGTCGGGCCAGTCCAGCCGGGTGCTCAATTCGGCCGCGCTGATGGGCCGCTTCCACCACCTGAACCTGATCGGCGTGCTGCAAAAGCCGGTCCAGCGCGTGGCCCTGGGCGCAGCCCTGGCCCAGGCCATCGAAATCAAGGTCGCATCGTGATCAGCGCGCGCCCCTTCCCCCTGCGCGTGGCCGCTGCCGCCGGCGTGCTGCTGTGCGCGGCGCTGCCGATGCTGGCGGCGCCCGGCTGGCTCAGCGTGCTCGCCCTGGTGGGCGTGGGCGCCTGCCTGGCCGTGCTGCTCGCCAGCGCGAACACCAGGCCCGCCAGCGCAGCGGTCGTGACCCCGCTGACCACCGCGCAGGCGCCGCGCGGCGCCGCCGTGCGACCGCTGCTGGCCGAAGTGCTGCCGGTCTGGCTGCGCCACCTGCTGACCGTGCGCGGCCAGTCGGAGGACGCCGTCAACGCGCTGATTGGCAGCTTCTCCACCCTGCTCCAGCAGTTCGACGCGGCCGGTTTCGACACCGTCAGCCACGCGCCCGACAACAAGCAGCAGACCACCATGAGCCTGCTCACCCTGTGTCAGCGCGAACTGGGCCCGGTGATCCACTGCCTGGAAGGCGTGGTCGATTCCAAGGCCGGCCTGCTCGGGCATATCCGCAGCCTGTCGGGCGACGTGACCGAGCTGCGCGAGCTGGCGGCGGAAGTGAGCCTGATCGCGGCGCAGACCAACATCCTGGCCATCAATGCCTCGATCGAGGCGGCCCGCGCCGGCGATGCCGGGCGTGGCTTCGCCGTCATCGCGAATGAGGTGCGGCGCCTGTCGCAGGCCTCGAACGACATCGGCCAGCGCATCACCAGCCGCATGGCCCAGGTCTCGCAGACCATGGGCGCGACCCTGGCCGCGGCGGCCGACGCCGATGTCGCCGACCGCGAGGCCATCGGCGCCTCGCGCAGCGTGATGGAGGACGTGCTGGGCCACGTGAGCGAACTGGCCGAGCACAGCGAAGAACTGCGCGCGCGTGGCGCCGCCATCAAGGGCGAGGTCTCGAACCTGCTGGTGGCGCTGCAGTTCCAGGACCGCATCCGCCAGATTCTGGAGGTGGTCACCGGGGACATCGAACGATTGACGCAGACCCTGGAGGCGCGCACGCCGCTTCCCGATCCTGCGGACTGGCTGGCCGGACTGGCGGGCCATTACACCATGCACGAGGAGCGCGCGACCCATGAACAGGACGAGCACACCGCGGGCGAGGAACTGACTTTCTTCTGAAGGGAACATCATGAGCAAAACCATCCTGATCGTGGACGACTCGGCTTCGGTACGCCAGGTCGTCGGAATCACTCTGCGCGGTGCCGGCTACCAGGTGCTCGAGGGCTGCGATGGCGAGGACGCCCTGCGCCACCTCGACGGACCGAAGATCCACATGATCATCAGCGACGTCAACATGCCGCGCATGGACGGCATCGCCTTCCTGAAGCGGGTCAAGACCCATCCGCAGGCGCGCTTCACGCCGGTGCTGATGCTGACCACCGAGTCGGCCGAGGAAAAGAAGCGCGAAGGCCAGGCGGCCGGCGCGCGCGCCTGGCTGACCAAGCCGTTCAAGCCGGAAGTGCTGCTGTCGGCCGTGCAGAAGCTGGTGCTGCCATGAAGACCAGTGTGCTCAAGGTCGAACAGGACCTGACCATTTACCACGCGGCCGACCTGCTGCCGCTGCTCGACGCCGCCATCGTGGCCGGCACCGAACTGACGCTCGATCTGGGCGGCGTGGCCGACATCGACTGCGCCGGCATCCAGCTGCTGCTGTCGAGCCAGCGCAGCGCCAGCGCGCGCGGCGCCGGCCTGCGCATCATCGGCCTGCAGCAGGCGCTGCGCGACAGCGTCGCCCTGCTCGGCCTGACCCGCCAACTGGAAGGAGCCGTGCCATGCTGACCGACGAGGTATTGCCGACCTTCCTGGCCGAGAGCCGCGAACTGCTGGAGGAGATGGAGAGCGCGTTGCTGGCCATCTCGGCCCAGGGCCCGGACAAGGAGCGCATCGACGCCGTGTTCCGCGCCGCCCATACGATCAAGGGCTCGGCCGGTCTGTTTGGCATCGACGCCATCGTCGAATTCACCCACGTGGCCGAAAGTGTGCTGGACCGCGTGCGCGCCGGCCAGATCGGCATCGAAGACCATCTGTGCACGCTGCTGCTCGGCTGCCGCGACCACATCGGCGCCATGCTCGACATGATCGGCCCGGACGGCAGCTGCAGCGCCGACCGCGCCGCCAGCGCCGAGCTGCTGGCGCGCCTGGGCAGCTATCTGCAGACCGACGGCAGCAGCCCGGCGCCGGCGCCGGCCGCCCTGCCCGCAAGCGCCGGCCGGCGCAGCTGGCGCCTGCAACTGGTGTTTGGCAGCGAGGTGCTGCGCCTGGGGATGGACCCGCTGTCCTTCCTGCGCTACCTGGGCACGCTGGCCAGCATCAGCAAGGTGGAGGCCGACTTCTCGCGCCTGCCCACGCTCGACCAGCTCGACCCCGAGGCCTGCTACTGCGCCTGCACACTCGCTTTCGAGAGCAGCGCCAGCGCCGCCGAGATCGAGTCGGTGTTCGAATTCGTGCGCCAGGACTGCACGCTGACGCTGGAGGCCATCGAGCCCGAAGTGGTGGCCGAAACGCGCCGCACGCCGGGCGTGGAAACCCAGTCGATCCGGGTCGACGCCGACAAGCTCGATCGTCTGATCGATCTGGTGGGCGAGCTGATTATCGCCAGCGCGGCCAGCAACCAGGTGGCGCGGCGCGCCCAGCACACCGGCTTTTTGGAGTGCAGCGCCGCTGTCGCCAGCCTGGTCGAGGACGTGCGCAACAGCGCCCTGGCTCTGCGCATGGTGCGCATCGGCGCCACCTTCAACCGCTTCCAGCGCGTCGTGCATGACGTGGCCGCGGAACTGGGCAAGGAGATCGATCTGGCCATCAGCGGCGAAGACACGGAGCTGGACAAGACCCTGGTCGAACGCGTGACCGATCCGCTCACCCACCTGGTGCGCAATGCGATCGACCACGGCATCGAAACGGCGGCCGAACGCGCCGCCAGCGGCAAGCCGGCGCGCGGGCGCATCGGCCTGCACGCCTACCACGATGCCGGCACCATCGTGGTCGAAGTCTCGGACGATGGCGGCGGCCTGCGCCGCGAGCGCATCCTGGCCAAGGCCATTGAACGCGGCATCGTCGATCCGGCGCGTACGCTGCGCGAAGACGAGATCGACCAGCTGATTTTCGAGCCCGGCTTCTCGACCGCCGACGCCATCACCAATCTGTCCGGCCGCGGGGTCGGCATGGACGTCGTCAAGCGCAATATCACCGACCTGCGTGGCAGCGTGCATCTGGCCAGCCATCCGGGCCAGGGCACCGTGGTCACCGTGCGCCTGCCGCTGACGCTGGCCATCATCGACGGCTTCCAGGTCAGTGTCGGCCGCACCGTGTTCGTCACCCCGCTCGACATGGTGGAGGAGTGCGTGCAGTACACGGCCGAAAACGGCCACGACTTCGCCAATCTGCGCGGCCAGGTGCTGCCGCTGATCGACCTGCGCACGGCCTTTGGCGTGCAGGGCCCGCGCGGCGCGCGCCAGAGCATCGTGGTGGTGCGCTACGCCGGCCAGCGCGCCGGGCTGGTGGTCGACGGCCTGCTGGGCGAGGCCCAGACCGTGATCAAACCGCTCGGCAAACTGTTTCAACACCTGGAGTGCATCACCGGCTCCAGCATTCTGGGTAACGGCGACGTCGCCCTCATTCTCGATATCCCGGCCCTGATCCGTCAGGCACATGGCCGCCTGGCGCAAGCCGCTTGAACATCATTCCAACAAGGAGAACACCATGAAATTCGGTAACCTCAAGATCGGCATGCGCCTGGCCATCGGCTTCGGCTCCCTGATCGTCCTGCTCGCCGCAGGCATGGCCCTGGCGCTGCTGCGCATGGGGCATATCCAGGCCAACCTGGAAGAAATCGTCAACGTCAACAACGTCGCCCAGGCGCACGCGATGAATATGCGCGGCACCATCAACGACCGCATGATCGCCGTGCGTAACATCGCCCTGCTGACCGAAACCAGCGAAATGGAGCCCGAAGTCGAGCGCATGAAGCGCAACCAGACGCGCTATGCCGAGGAAGAGGACAAGCTGCTCAAGATGTTCGCCGTGCGCAGCAATGTCAGCTCCGATGAAAAAGCGCTGCTGGCCACCATCAAGGATTCGGACACGGTGATTCAGCCGCTGCTGACCAAGGCCATGAACCTGGGCCTGTCCAACAAAAACGAGGAAGCCACGCGCGTGCTGCTGAAGGAAGTGCGTCCGGTGCAGTTCAAATGGACCACCGCCCTGAACACGCTGGTGGAGCTGCAGGAGCAGCAGGCCGCGCGCGCCATGACCGACGCCCGCACCGCCTATGACGCCGCACGCAATCAGCTGGTCGGCCTGAGCATCGCCGCCGTGATCCTCGGCGTGCTGTTCGCCTGGCTGATCACGCGTTCGATCGTGCGTCCGATTATCGCCGCTGTCAGCATCGCCGAAGCCGTCGCCGGCGGCGATCTGACGCGCACCATCAGCGCCGAGACGCGCGACGAAACCGGCCAGCTGCTGCAGGCCCTGTCCGAGATGAACACCTCGCTGGTGCGCATCGTCGGCGAAGCCAATAGCGCCGCCGAAGCCGTGGCCAGCGCCTCGGAAGAAGTCAGCGCCACCGCCCAGTCGCTGTCGCAGTCGGCCAGCGAGCAGGCCGCCGGCGTCGAGCAGACCAGCGCCTCGATCGAGCAGATGACCGCCTCGATCGCCCAGAACACGGAAAACGCCAAAGTCACCGACGGCATGGCCTCGAAGTCTGCCTCGGGCGCCGAAGAAGGCGGCGCCGCCGTCAAGGCCACGGTCGAAGCGATGAACCAGATCGCCCGCAAGATCGGCATCATCGACGATATCGCCTACCAGACCAATCTGCTGGCCCTGAACGCCGCCATCGAAGCAGCGCGCGCCGGCGAACATGGCAAGGGCTTCGCCGTGGTGGCGGCCGAAGTGCGCAAGCTGGCCGAACGCAGCCAGGTGGCCGCGCAGGAGATCAGCGAAGTGGCCGCCAACAGCGTGCAGCTGGCCGAACGCGCCGGCAGCCTGCTCGACGAGATGGTCCCGAACATCAAGAAGACCTCGGACCTGGTGCAGGAAATCACGGCCGCCTCGGAAGAACAGTCGTCCGGCGTCGGCCAGATCAATGCGGCCGTCGGCCAGCTCTCCAGCACCACCCAGCAGAATGCCTCCAGCTCAGAGGAACTGGCGGCGACGGCCGAAGAACTGTCCGGCCAGGCCGAACAGCTGCAGCAGACCATGGCCTTCTTCCGCCTGTCCGCCAGCAGCGCCGCCGTGGCCGTGCGTCCGAACGCGCCGCGCAAGGCCAGCCAGAGCACGCGCAGCAGCGTGCCGCGCATGACGCCGAACCTGGCCATGGCCAGCGCCATCGACGAAGCCAATTTCACCAAGTTCTGAGCGAGGCAGCGATGGACGCCCCTTCCCAGTACCTGACCTTCACGCTCGGTGGCGAGACTTTCGCCATCGGTATCCTGGCGGTCAAGGAAATCATCGGCTATACCCAGCTGACCGACGTCCCCATGATGTCGGACTGTATCCGCGGCGTGATCAATCTGCGCGGCGCGGTCGTCACCGTGATGGACCTGGCCGTGCGCTTCGGCCGCACGCCCGCCCCGGTGGGCAAACGCACCTGCATCGTCATCGTTGAAGTGGAAGACGCCGATGGCGAGCGCCAGGTGATCGGCGTGGTGGTCGACGCGGTCAACGCCGTGCTCGACATCGCAGCCGAAGACATCGAGCCGCCGCCGGCCTTTGGCGCCCGCATCCAGAAGGATCTGATCGCGGGCATGGGCAAGATCAACGGCAAATTCGTGATCCTGCTGGCGATGGACAAGGTGGTGGCCGGGATCGAGACCGCCGCTGTCGGCGACGCGGAACTGGTGGAGTAAGCGATGCTGCGCCCCCTGTCCTTTGAGGAGTTCAGCCGCTTCCAGCGCTTCATTTTCGACGCCGCTGGCATCACCCTGTCCGGGGCCAAGCAGGCCCTGGTCAGCGGGCGCCTGGCGCGCCGCCTGGACCACCATGGCCTGGCCAGCTTCAGCGACTATCTGCGCCTGCTGGAGCACGAAGGACAGGACGCCGAGCGCCAGATGGCGATCGACCTGCTGACCACCAACGAAACCTACTTCTTCCGCGAGCCGCGCCACTTCGAAACCCTGCGCGTGCGCGCCGCCGCCAGCCGCGCCAGCGGCCGTCCGTTCCGGGTCTGGAGCGCGGCCAGTTCGAGCGGCGAGGAAGCCTACAGCATCGCCATGGTGCTGGCCGATAGCCTCGGGCGCGACGGCAGCTGGGAAGTGTTCGGCTCCGACATCAGCCAGCGCGTGCTGGACGCGGCCTGCCGCGGCCACTACCCGCTCGAACGCGCGCGCCACGTGCCGCCCGACTTTCTGCGCCGCTTCTGCCGCAAGGGCCAGGGCCCACAGGAAGGCACGCTGCTGGTCGAGCGCGAGCTGCGCGACAAGGTGCGCTTCGCCCAGGTCAATCTGAATCAGGATCTGCCCGAAGTCGGCAAATTCGATGTGATCTTCCTGCGCAATGTGATGATCTACTTCGACGGCGCCACCAAGCAGGCCCTGATCGAACGGATCAGCCACAAGCTGCAGCCGGGCGGCCTGCTCCTGATCGGTCACGCCGAATCCTTGAGCGCACCGTGCGCCCAGCTCGAATGCGTGGCCACCTCCACCTACCGGAGAGTGCAGTGACGGCGGTCAGCCACGAGATTTTTCTGCATCCCGGCGAGTTCTTCGTCGGCGATCAGCGCCACCGCGTGCGCACGGTGCTTGGTTCCTGCGTGTCGATCACGCTGTGGCACCGTAAGCTGCGGGTGGGCGCGATGTCGCATTTCGTGCTGCCGGCGCCGCCTGCGCAGCACGGCAATACCCTCGATGCACGCTATGGCAGCCACGCGCTGGCCCTGATGCTGGGCGAGCTGGCGCGCCTGGGGGTGCGTGGCGACCAGTGCGAAGCCAAGGTGTTTGGCGGCGCCGCCATGTTCGCCGTGGCGCCCGGCACCAGCCAGGTCGGCACCCGCAACGGCGACAGCGCCCGCAATATGCTCGATGGCCTCGGCATTCCGATCACCTCCGAGCATCTGTACGGCGCCGGCCATCGCCAGATCGTTTTTGACATCGCCAGCGGCGATGTGTGGGCGCGCCAGCTGCCGGCCACGCCCTCGACCACGGAGAAGAGCCTCGCATGAACCCGATCAAAGTCCTGCTGGTCGATGATTCGGCCGTGGTGCGCCAGGTCCTCGGCGCTGCCCTGGCCGAAGATCCCCAGGTGCGCGTGCTGGCGGCGGTGGCCAATCCGCTGCTGGCCCTGGAGCCGATGAAAACCTGCTGGCCCGACGTCATCGTGCTCGATATCGAAATGCCGGTGATGGACGGCCTGTCCTTCCTCAAAAAGATCATGGCGGAGCGGCCCACGCCGGTGATCATCTGTTCGACCCTGACCGAGGCCGGCGCCCGCCCCACCCTGGCGGCGCTGGCGGCCGGCGCGGTGGCCGCGATCGCGAAACCGAAATCGAATCTGCGGGAGCTTCTCCATGACACCAAGACTGAACTACTGCACGCCATACGCCTGGCGGCCGCAAGCCGCCCGCGTGTGGCGCCTGTCGCCCGGCATCCGCTGGAGACAGCCGCCCCAGGCCAGCGTCTGGTGGCGATCGGGGCCTCGACTGGCGGTACCCAGGCACTGGAGTCGGTGCTTGCGGCGCTTCCGGCGAACGCCCCCGGCACCGTGATCGTCCAGCACATGCCGGAGAAATTCACGGCCGCCTTTGCCGAACGCCTGGACAGCATCTGCGCCGTGCACGTGCGCGAAGCCGGCGCGCGCCAGCTGGTGCGGCGCGGCGAGGTGCTGATCGCGCCCGGCGGCCGCCATCTGCAGATCAAACGTATCGGCAATAACTTCTGGGCCGAGACGCTCGATGGCCCGCTGGTCAGCCGCCACAAGCCCTCGGTCGATGTGCTGTTCCGCTCCGTAGCCCAGGCGGCCGGGGCGCGCGCGCGCGGCATCATCCTGACCGGCATGGGCGACGACGGCGCCGCCGGGCTGCTGGCCATGCGCGAGGCCGGGGCCGACACCATCGCCCAGGACGAGGCCTCGTGCGTCGTGTACGGCATGCCCAAGGAGGCCGTGAAAAAGGGCGCGGTGGCGCGCACCCTGGCCCTGGGGCAGATCGCCGCCGCCATCTGCGCCGCTTAGGGGGCCGGCAAAGCTCGTGATCGGGCGCGCGACACAGTAAAATACGGCATCGATTCCCGGCCACGCGCCCTGCCAGCATAACGATGACCTCTGCCACGCCCGCCACCAACAGCTTTTCGCACCAAGACATCAGCAAAGCCTCGCCCGGCATGCAGCAATACCTGCGCATCAAACACGAGTATCCGTCGATGCTCGTGTTCTACCGCATGGGCGACTTTTACGAGCTGTTTTACGAGGACGCCGAAAAGGCCGCGCGCCTGCTCGGCATCACGCTGACGGCACGCGGCCAGTCGGGCGGCCAGCCGATTCCGATGGCCGGCGTGCCCTTCCACGCGCTGGACGGCTACCTGGCCAAGCTGGTCAAGCAGGGCGAATCCTGCGCCATCTGCGAGCAGATCGGCGACCCGGCCACCAGCAAGGGGCCGGTCGAACGCAAGGTGGTGCGCGTCGTCACGCCAGGCACCCTGACCGACTCCGACCTGCTGCCCGAGAAATCGGAGCGTCCGCTGCTGGCCCTGCACATCGTGGTGCAGCGCAAAGTCGTCACCACCGGCCTGGCCTGGCTGTCGCTGGCCAGCGGCGCGCTGCGCCTGATGGAATTCGCCGGCGACGCCCAGAGCGCCGCCACGCGCCTGCGCCAGGAGCTGGAACGCATCGCCCCGGCCGAAATCCTGCGCGGAGACAGCGCCGACCTGTTCACCGAAGCCGATAACGCCCACACCAACCGCGTGCCGGACTGGCATTTCGACCAGGAGCATGGCTATCAGAGCCTGCTCCAGCAGCTGGGCGTGTCCAACCTCGACGCCTTCGAGGCCGAGGGCTATGGCCCGGCGTTTGGCGCGGCCGGCGCCCTGCTCAAATACGCGCAGGCGACCCAGGGGCGCGGCCTGCAGCATGTGCGCACCCTGAATACTGAGTCGGAGAGCGAGTTCATTGGCCTGGATGCGGCCACGCGCCGCAATCTGGAGCTGACCGAGACCATCCGCGGGCTCGAGTCGCCGACCCTGTTCTCGCTGCTCGACCACTGCAAGACGGCGATGGGCTCGCGCCTGCTGCGCCACTGGCTGCACCATGCGCGCCGCGACCAGAACGTGGCGCGCAGCCGGCATGCGGCGATCGGCGTGCTGGCGCGCCAGGATGCCGCCGGCATGCTGCAGCAGGTGCTCAAGCAGGTGCCCGATATCGAACGCATCACCACCCGCGTGGCCCTGCTGACGGCGCGCCCGCGCGACCTGGCCAGCCTGCGCGACGGCCTGCAGCAGCTGCCGCAGCTCCAGCATGTGCTGGCGCCCTGCCTGCAGGCGGGCGCTCTGCTGCTCGACCAGATCCACACGGCCCTGGCCACACCCGAGGCCTGCCTCGACCTGCTGCAGCGGGCCGTGGCGCCGGAGCCGGCCAATATGGTGCGCGATGGCGGTGTGATCGCGCGCGGCTTCGACGCCGAACTCGATGAACTGCGCGGCCTGTCGGAAAACGCCGGCCAGTTCCTGGTGGAGCTGGAAGCGCGCGAGCGCGAACGCACGGGCATCCCGAATCTGCGCGTCGAGTACAACAAGGTGCACGGCTTTTATATCGAGGTCACCAACGGCCAGGCCGACAAGGTGCCGGAAGACTACCGCCGCCGCCAGACCCTGAAGAACTGCGAGCGCTACATCACGCCGGAACTCAAGGCCTTCGAGGACAAGGCCCTGTCGGCCCAGGACCGCGCGCTGGCGCGCGAGAAGCTGCTGTACGAGCAGCTGCTGGCCGACCTCGCCCCGTCGATCGGCGCGCTGCAGGCGATCGCGCGCGCGCTGGCCCAGATCGACACCCTGGCCGCCCTCACCCACCACGCCGTGCGCGCCAACTGGTGCGCGCCGCAGCTGGTGAACGAGCCCTGCCTCGATATCCGCGAAGGCCGCCATCCGGTGGTGGAAAACCAGATCGAACGCTTCATCGCCAACGACTGCCAGCTGGGCGAAGAGCACCGCATGCTGCTGATTACCGGTCCGAATATGGGCGGTAAATCGACCTTCATGCGCCAGGTGGCCCTGATTACGCTGCTGGCCTATATCGGCTCCTACGTGCCGGCGGCCAGCGCCAGTATCGGTCCGATCGACCGCATCTTCACCCGCATCGGCGCCAGCGACGACCTGGCCGGCGGGCGCTCGACCTTCATGGTGGAGATGACCGAGTCGGCCGCCATCCTGAATGGCGCGACCGAACATTCGCTGGTGCTGATGGACGAAGTCGGGCGCGGCACCTCCACCTTCGATGGCCTGGCCCTGGCCTGGGCGATCGCGCGCCACCTGATCGAGACCAGCCGCAGCTTCACCCTGTTCGCAACCCACTACTTCGAACTGACTCAGCTGCCCGAAATGCATGCGAGTGCGGCCAATGTGCACCTGTCGGCGGTCGAACACAAGGACAGCATCGTGTTCCTGCATGCGGTGCAGGAGGGGCCGGCCTCGCAGAGCTATGGCCTGCAGGTGGCCCAGCTGGCGGGCGTGCCGCAAAGCGTGATCAAGTCGGCGCGCAAGCATCTGGCGCGGCTGGAATCCCAGGCGCTGGACGCCACGCCGCAGCTCGACCTGTTCAACGCCGGCGCGCCGCAGGCCGACAGCGCGCCCGCGGCGGACGCCGACGAGGCCCTGCGCAACGCCCTGGCCGAGATCGACCCGGACGCGCTGAGCCCGCGCGAAGCCCTCGAACAGCTGTACGCGCTCAAGCGCCTGCTGTGATGCTGCGCCGCGCCGCCTTCGCCCTGCTGCTGAGCGCCTGCACGGCGGTGCTGGCGGCGCCGCGTGCCTATCAGTTCGCCGCCATCGGCCATCTGCAGGGCTCGGAGACGCGCCTGCGCCACAGCCTGGCCCAGGCCGGCGAGGCGCCCAACGCCTTCATCGTCGCCACCGGCATCAAGGGCCAGTCTGAGCCCTGCGCCGACAGCATCTACCAGCAGCGGCGCGCCATGTTCGACGAGGCCCTGCGCCCGACCATCGTGGTGCCGGCCGCCAGCGACTGGAGCGATTGCCGCAATTCGGCCGGCCGCTCGAATGCGGTCGAACGCCTGAACCGCCTGCGCGAGCTGTTCTATCCGGATATGCAGAGCCTGGGCAGCCAGAAGCTGAAGCTGGGCCGCCTTTCGCTCAACAGCAAGTTTCGCAGCTATGCCGAGTATGCCGAATGGGAAATGGGCGGCGTGCTGTATGCCACCTTGAACCTGCCGTCGGACAACAACCACTTCCGCCGCGAGGCCGGGCGCAATAGCGAATTCGAAGACCGGCTGGTGGCCAACCGCAACTGGCTGCTGCGCCTGTTCCGCGTGGCCAAGAGCAAGAAGCTGGAGGCGATCGTGCTGTTCGCCGAGGCCGATCTGTCGGACGCGAACAAGCAGGAGGGATTTGCCGAGGTGAAGAAGCAGCTGCGCAGTCTGGTGAAGACCTATCCGGGCAAGCTGCTGCTGGTGGATGCGGCGCCGCCTGCGGACAGCGCCATCGTCTGGCAGGACAAGATCGGCCATCTGAGCCTGGGCGCGACGGCCGTGACGGTCAAGGTCACGCCCGGTACGCCCCAGCTCTTCAGCCTGGAGCCCTAGGGCTCAGTGCAGCGGGTAGGTGCGGAACTCGTCGCCGTCCTCGCCCTCGGCTTCCTGGTGGTGGTGATGGCCATGCGGGCCATGCACGTGCTCGTGGGCGATTTCTTCCTCGGTGGCTTCACGCACATCCTTGACTTCGAGTTCGAAGCGCAGGGCCATGCCGGCCAGCGGGTGGTTGCCGTCGAGGACAACCTTGTCGTCGGCGATGTCGGTGACGGTGAAGATCATGGCCACTTCGTCCGGGTCGCTGCCGTCCGGCGTGCCTTCGAACTGCATGCCGATTTCGAGCGGCTCCGGCAGGCGCTTGCGCTCTTCGATCTTGACCAGCTCGGGATCGTAATCGCCGAAGGCATCGTCGGGTTCGATCTGGATGGTGGTGGCAAAACCGACTTCCTTGCCGTCGAGCGCTTCCTCGATTTTCGGGAAGGTGTTCTCGTAGCCGCCATGCAGATAGACCATCGGGTCGCGACCGTCTTCGATCAGATTATTCTGTGCGTCCGACAGCTTGTACTTCACCGTCACGACCGTATTCTTGGCGATTTTCATGGGACTTCCTTTCGTTCAGTAATCAGCGCGATTATACGCCCTGCCCATGGTTATAATGGCGCATGACAAAAATGACCCTGCTCGGCGGCCTCACGCCCGCACAGTTTCTGCGTGACTACTGGCACAAAAAGCCGCTTCTGATCCGCCAGGCCATCCCCGGCTTCAAGCCCCTGCTGTCGCTCGAGGAACTGGCCGCGCTGGCGCGCGACAACCACGTCGAATCGCGCCTGATCTGCCACTTTGACCAGCAATGGTCGATGGAACACGGGCCGCTCGACACCCTGCCGGCGCGCGACAAGGACCAGTGGACCATGCTCGTGCAGGGCGTCAACCTGCACCATGCGGGCGCCGAGGCCCTGATGCGCGCCTTCCGCTTTGCGCCCGACGCCCGCCTCGATGATCTGATGATTTCGTATGCCACCAACGGCGGCGGTGTCGGCCCCCATTTCGATTCCTACGATGTGTTCCTACTGCAGGCCCACGGCAAGCGGCGCTGGCGCATCGGCGCGCAAAAGAACCTGGACCTGATCGACGGCCTGCCGCTGAAAATCCTCAAGCATTTCACGCCGGACCAGGAGTTTGTGCTGGAGCCGGGCGACATGCTGTATCTGCCCCCGCACTACGCCCACGATGGCGTGGCCGAGGGTGAATGTATGACCTACTCGGTCGGATTTCGTTCCCCGTCTTACCAGGAACTGGCCGAAGGCTTCCTGCAGTTCATGGCCGACTCGGTCGACCTGCCGGGCCGCTACGACGATCCGGACCTGAGCCCGAGCAAGCACCCGGCCGAGCTGCCGCGCGCCATGCTCGATACGGTCGAGGCGCAGCTGCGCAAGATCACCTTCACGCGCGACGACATCACGATCTTCCTCGGCGAATACCTGTCCGAACCGAAATTCAATGTCGTGTTCCAGGGACCGGATAAGCCCCTGACCCTGGGCCGCTTCCTGCAAACGGCCGGCAAGCGCGGGCTAAAGCTCTCGCGCAAGACGCAAATGCTGTATCGCGGCAAACACGTGTTTATCAATGGTGAATCTTTCGCTGTTGACAAGGCCGACAAGGCGGTCCTGGCCATCCTGGCCGATGCGCGCGGCCTGAGCGGGGCCGAGCTGGCCGCCGCCTCGGACGACGTGATCGAAGCCCTGTTCACCTGGTACACCGACGGCTGGCTCGAGCTGGCCTGAAGCGGAGGTCGTATGGAAGCGCAAGCACCGCAAGTCGAACACATCGCCACCCATGCCGAGTTCGAGGCCCAGCTGCTGGCCCTGATCGGGCGCAGCCAGCACGAACTGCAGGCATTCGACCCCGATTTTGCCGTCTTCCAGCTGGGCCGCAGCGATGTCGACGCCGCCCTGCGCACGTTTCTGGCCGGCGGCGGGCGGCTGTCCCTGGCCATGCACGATCCGGCCCAGATTCTCGCCCATCAGCCGCGTTTTCTGCGCCTGATCAAGGATTATGCGCACCGGGTCGACTGCCGCCAGACGCCCGCTACCCTGCACCACCTGACCGATTCCTTCCTCATCGGCGACGGTCAGCATGTGCTGCGGCGCTACCATTGCGCGCAGATGCGCGGCGAAGCCAGCTTTGCGGACATCCAGGCAACCGAAACGCCGGCCGAACGCTTTGCCGAAATTTGGGCCGAATCCACCCCGGCTTTACACGCCACGACGCTCGGTTTGTAATGACAAATCCCCTATGAAAGCGGCGACAATTGTTGTGTGAACACAAAATTGTTCCATTAAGCCGGTTTTGTGCTATTGTGGCGCTGCAAAATTCGCTATAATGCCGGGTTAGGAAGTTTCCGTTTCGCACGAAGACGCCCTAAAAGAGCGATAATTACCGGTAATTATTCATCGCAACAGTTTGTTGTTTATTTTTGAAACAATTAAGGAAAACCAATGAAAAAATCTCTGCTGATCGTCTCCCTGTTGGCTGTTGCTCTGGCTGCTTGCGGCAAGAAAGAAGAAGCTGCTGCTCCGGCACCGGCTCCGGCTCCCGCTGCTTCGGCTCCGGCCGCTGACGCTGCTGCTGCTCCGGCCGCTTCGGCTGCTGCTGCTCCGGCCGCTTCGGACGCTGCTGCTGCCGCCCCGGCCGCTTCGGCTGCCCCGGCTGCTTCGGCTGCCTCGGCTGCTTCGAAGTAATCAGCGCGATTCGAAAAAAACCGGCCTGCGGGCCGGTTTTTTTTCGCCCAGAAAAATCGGGGTCTGACCCCGATTTTTCTTTTGGGATAAATGGGGTCTGACCCCGATTTTTCTGGGCGTAAAAAAAGCCCGGCATGGCCGGGCTTCGGGGGACGGGCGGCGCTTACTTCAGCTGCTCGTTCAGGGTGCTGATGATCTTCTTGCCGATCACGCCCTCTTCCGCCTTGCCATCCTTGGTCTGCACACTCACCACGCTGGCGCTGCCGGCGGCATTGGCCTTGACCAGGATGCGGTATTTCTGCGCTTCCTTGTCTTTCTCGGAGCTGAACAGCTTGGCGAAGAAGCCCGGCTCCTTGGCGTCCGGATCGACATAACGCACGAAGTACACGCCTTCGTTGCGGTCGCGGTCTTCCACCGTGAAACCGGCGCGGTCGAGCGCCAGGCCGACGCGGCGCCAGGCGCGGTCGAAACTCTCGGCCAGTTCCACCGTGCTGCCGACCAGCTTGGCCGCTTCCGGCGCCGGCTGGGCCGCGGCCACGGCCGCTTCGGCCGTCTTCTTGTCGGCGCCCGACAGGCGCGCCATCAGCCGCGCCAGGAAGGCGGCCTCGAGGCCGGGATCGTTGGGACGCAGCGTCCATTGGGTCTGGTCATGCTGGCTGCCGACCACGACTTCCTGGGCGCCACGGTGCGAAATATAGATCTCGGTGCTGCCGTCCGGATTGCGCTCGAGACGGGTGCGGAACTTGTCGCGCTCGCCCGAGGAATACAGGCCGTCGAACACCTTGCCCAGCGTCGAACGGATGAAGTCCTGGGGAATCTTGGCGCGGTTCTCGGCCCAGTCGGTTTCCATGGTGCCGGTGGTGGCGTTTTCCTGGATCAGGGTGAAGCCGGCGTCGTTCCAGAATTGCTTGAGCTGCGGCCACAGGGCCTCGGGGCTCTGCTTGACCACCAGCCAGCGCTTGTCGCCGGCGCGCTCGATGCGCATGGCCTCGCTGTTGACCGGGCCGATGCTGCCGCTGGCGGCGGCCGGCGTGGCCACGTTGCCGCGCTGGGTCTGGTAGCCGGAGGCGGTGGCGATGCCCTTGGTGTTGTCGGGGATGGCGTAGCGGCCGTCGTTCTGCAGCTGGGTCAGGTCGGGCGGCACGTCGAGCGGGCTGGCCTTCTTGGCGGCGCGGTAGTCGAGCTTGTCGCCTTCCACCAGGTTGCCGATCGCATTGCAGGCGCCCAGGCTCAGAACCAGGGTGCTCAGGACGAGGCCGCGGCCGGCGGCCTTGGCGTGGGAATGCTTCACGTTAGTCATAGTGTCCTACAGTTGGAGGCTTTACAGGATGCCGGCTTCGCTCAGCGCGCCGCGCACGGTGGCATGGCAGGCGTCGGACAGGGGGGCCAGGGGCAGGCGGATCCCGCCCGGCATCTTGCCCATGGCGGCCAGGGCCCACTTCACGGGCACCGGATTGGGCTCCACGAACAGCTTGGTGTGCAGCGGGAAGACTTTGTTGTTGATGGCGATCGCGCGCTCGCGCTCGCCCGCGAGGGCGGCCGCGCACAGCTCGGCCATGGCACGCGGGGCGACATTCGCCGTCACCGAGATATTGCCGGCGCCGCCCAGCAGCATCAGGGCGATGGCGGTGGCGTCGTCGCCCGAATACACGGCGAAATCGGCCGGCACCATGCGCAAGAGCTCGATGCCGCGCGCGATATTGCCGGTGGCGTCTTTCACGCCGATGATGTTCTTGATGCTGGCCAGGCGGGCGATGGTCTCGTTCGACATATCGGCCACGGTACGGCCCGGCACGTTGTACAGAATCACGGGGATGTCGACCGCTTCGGCAATCGCCTTGAAGTGGCGGTACATGCCTTCCTGGGTCGGACGGTTGTAGTAAGGCACCACCAGCAGGCAGGCGTCGGCGCCGGCGTCTTTGGCGTACTGGGTCAGTTCGATCGCTTCGGTGGTCGAGTTGCCACCCGTGCCAGCGATGATGGGGATGCGGCCGGCGGCCGTCTCGACCGCAAACTTGATCAGGGCGCAGTGTTCTTCGACCGATACGGTGGCCGACTCGCCCGTGGTGCCTACGATGACGATGCCATTCGTGCCTTCTGCGATATGCCACTCGATGAGCTGCTGCAGGCTCGGGTAGTCCAGGCTACCGTCCTCGTGCATCGGCGTGACAATCGCGACTATGCTGCCTTTGATCATGTGAGAAATTCTGTACTGGGATGGGAAAACTTCGATTGTAGCGGATCACCCGCCTCGGTGGTTCATTCTTGAAAAGAAAGGTATTTCAAAACGTTTCCAACTTACCATGCTCGCGCGGGAAGGCCGGACCGAGGGCGCACAGGCGCTGCAGCGCGGCCGGCTGGGCCGTCAGACCGTCCTCGTAGGCCAGCACCTGCAGGCGGTGGCGCGCGGCCAGCGCCAGCAGCTCGCCCGGGGCCAGCAGGAAGGCCGGATTGCTCGGCTTGCCGAAGGCTTCATTGCCCTGCGCGAAGGTCTCGTAGATGAGCACGCCGTCGGGGGCCAGGCTGGCCACCAGGGCGTCCAGCAGCGGCCGGTGCAGGTAATGGGTGACGACGATGCCGGCAAAGCGCCCGGGGCCGAACGGAAAGGCGCGCCCGTCCTCGAGATCGTATTCCATGCAGCTGATGCCGGGCACGCCGACCAGGCTGGCCAGGGCCGCGCTGTCGCGGTCGACGGCCAGCACTGGATAGCCGAGGCCGGCGAAATGGCGCGCATGGCGCCCTGCCCCGCAGGCCAGGTCGAGCACTTCGCCGCCCGGCACCAGCGCGGCGAAACGGCGTACCCAGGGCGAGACCGGCTGGCGCATCAGCTGTAGGACAGGCCCATGGCTTCGCGCACGTCGCGCATGGTTTCCTGGGCCAGCTTGCGCGCGGTGTCGCAGCCGTCGGCCACGATGGCGCGCACCAGCGAGGGATCGTCGAGGTAGCGCTGGGCGCGCTCGTGCATCGGCTCCTGCTCTTTCAGCACGGCGTCGATGACCGGCTGCTTGCACTCGAGGCAGCCGATGCCGGCCGTGGTGCAGCCCTTGACCACCCAGTCCTTGCAGGCCTGGTCGGAATACACCTGGTGCAACTGGAACACCGGGCATTTGTTGGGGTCGCCCACGTCGGTACGGCGCACGCGCGAGGGATCGGTCGGCATCGTGCGGATTTTCTTGGTGACCGTGTCCTTGTCCTCGCGCAGGCCGATCGCATTGCCATAGCTCTTGGACATCTTGCGGCCGTCCAGACCCGGCAGGCGCGAGGCCTCGGTCAGGCGCACCTGGGGCTCGACCAGGATCAGCTTGCGGCTGCCCTCGAGGTAGCCGAACAGGCGCTCGCGGTCGATCATCGACAGCGACTGGGCGTCGTCGAGCATGGCGCGGGCCTGCTCGAGCGCCTCTTCCTTGCCGTCCTGCTGGTAGGCGGTGCGCAGTTCCTGGTAGAGCTTGGCGCGCTTGCCGCCCAGCTTCTTGACGGCTTCCAGGGCCTTCTCTTCGAAGCCCGGCTCTTTGCCGTACAGGTGGTTAAAGCGGCGCGCGATCTCGCGCATCATTTCGATGTGCGGAATCTGGTCCTCGCCCACCGGCACCTGGCTGGCGCGGTAGATCAGCACGTCGGCCGCCTGCAGCAGCGGGTAGCCGAGAAAGCCGTAGGTGGCCAGGTCGCGGTTGGACAGGTTCTCGATCTGGTCCTTGTAGGTCGGCACCCGTTCCAGCCAGCCGAGCGGCGTGGCCATCGACAGCAGCAGGTGCAGCTCGGCGTGTTCCGGCACCTTGGACTGGATGAAAATCGTGGCCTGCGAGGGGTCGATGCCGGCCGCCAGCCAGTCGATCACCATGTCCCAGGTGCTCTTTTCGATGATCGAGGGATCGTCGTAATGGGTCGTCAGCGCATGCCAGTCGGCCACGAAGAACAGGCAGGGCAGCTCGGACTGCATCTTGATCCAGTTTTTCAGGGCGCCGTGGTAGTGGCCAAGGTGCATGGTGCCGGTCGGGCGCATGCCGGAGACAACGCGTTCGGGGTACATAGTTTTATCGGAACAGGTAGGTAAGCGGTTGGACCAGGAATTTCACGATGTCGAGCAGCACGCCCATGGCCGGGGCCAGCAGATTGCCCAGCACATTGAAGTAGGACAGCGCGATCAGGCCGATGAAAATGAAGGTCGTGTAGCGCTCGATGCTGGCGAAGCTGCGCGCCAGGTCCATCGGCAACAGCGCCGTCACGATGCGCCCGCCGTCGAGCGGCGGCACGGGAATCAGATTGAACACGCACATGGCGGCATTGGCCAGCACGCCGGCGCGCGCCATCTCGAGGAAGAAGGCTTCGCCCACGCCCATGCCGCGCAGCAGCACCAGCACGATCATCCAGCCCAGGCACATGGCGAAATTGGCGGCCGGGCCGGCGGCGGCCACGAAGCCCATCTGCTTCTTCGGATTGCGCAGGCGGCCGAAGTCGACCGGCACCGGCTTGGCATAGCCGAAGGGCACGCCGATCGGCGACAGGTAGAGCAGCAGCGGCAGCAGGATGGTGCCGAACAGGTCGATGTGGCGCACCGGGTTCAGCGACAGGCGCCCGGCCTGCTCGGCCGTCGGGTCGCCGAAATAGCGGGCCGTGTAGCCGTGCGCGGCCTCATGCAGGGCGATGGCAAACAGGACCGGAATGGCGAACGCCGCAATGGCCTGCACGGAATGGCTGAATTCACTCATAAACGTCGATTCTAACAGAGCCCGGACGGGCGAAGCGGGCCGGGCACGCCCGGCTTACAGGCCGAACGCGGCCGGATCGCCGCGTCCCTGGCGCACCAGCTCGGCCTCGGGCCCGGTCAGGTCGACCACGGTGGTCGGCTCGAGCGAGCAGGCGCCGCCGTCGATGATCAGGTCGAGCTGCTTTTCGAGCTTGTCGCGGATTTCATCGGCGTCGTTCAGGGTGCGCTCGTCGTCGGGCAGGATCAGGGTGGTGCCCAGCAGCGGCTGGTTGAGCTCCTCCAGCAGGGCGTGGGCGATGCGGTTTTCCGGCACGCGCAGGCCGATCGTCTTGCGCGAAGGGTGGGACAGGCGGCGCGGCACCTGCTTGGTGGCCTCGAGGATGACCGTGAACGGCCCCGGGGTGGCCGCCTTCAGCATGCGGAACTGGCGGTTGTCGACGCGCGCATACTCGGCGATCTCGGACAGGTCGCGGCACAGCAGGGTCAGGTGGTGGCGCTCGTCGATGCCGCGGATGCGGCGCAGCTTTTCCACGGCCGCCTTGTCGTCCAGATGGCAGACCAGGGCGTAGCAGGAATCGGTGGGCACGGCGACGATGCCGCCGCCGTGGATGATGGCCGCGGCCTGTTTGATGAGCCGCGGCTGGGGATTATCAGGATGGACTTGAAAAAATTGACTCATGCACGTGCGCCGCGCAGGGCGGCGATCCGCTGTTCCAGCGGCGGGTGCGAGGCGAACAACTCACCCCAGCCACCGCCGCTGCTCGAAATACCCGAGGCGGCCATCGACTTCGGCAGGTCGCCGGCGTGGATGCCCCCCAGACGCATCAGGGCGTGCTCCATCGGCAGCGGCGTGCCCATCAGGCGGGCCGCCCCGGCGTCGGCGCGGAATTCGCGCTGGCGCGAAAACCAGGCCACGATGATGGACGCCAGGATACCAAACACGATGTCGCACACAATCACCGTGATGGTATAGCCAATCCCGGGACCGCTGCGTTCTTCATTCTTGTTGAGGGCCGAATCGACCACCCAGCCGACCACGCGCGAGAGGAAGATCACGAAGGTATTGACAACACCCTGGATCAGGGTCAGGGTCACCATGTCGCCATTGGCCACGTGCGCCACTTCGTGCGCCAGCACGGCTTCGACTTCCTCGCGGTTCATCGATTCGAGCAGGCCGGTGGAGACGGCCACCAGGGCCGAGTTCTTGAAGGCGCCGGTGGCGAAGGCATTCGCCTCGCCTTCGTAGATGGCCACTTCGGGCATGCCGATATTGGCGCGCTGGGCCAGCGACTGCACGGTCTGCACGAGCCACAGCTCGGTCGAGTTCTGGGGCGCCTCGATCACGCGCGCGCCGGTCGACCATTTGGCCATCGGCTTGGACATCAGCAGGGAAATGATGGCGCCCGTGAAACCGACCACCAGCGAGAAGGCGAGCAGGGTCGACAGATGCAGGCCGCGGCCATCGACGGGGCGGCCGATCCCGAGCAGGCTCAGCACGATGCCGAGCACGAGCATGACGGCCAGGTTGGTGAGAATAAACAGCAGAATACGTTTCATGGCTTGCCTCCAAGCTACATTGTTTGGTCGGGCGTTAAGATATAGTCCACTGGCTGAAAAGACAAGGCGGCGCGCACGGTAAAACGCGCCGCGTTTCACCGTTACCAGTCATGCCAGACCGGCACCAGGTCGGCCGGCAGCGGCGGCAGGCCGGCGAAGTCGACGCGCGATTCGCCGGGCCCGTGGAAATCGGCCCCGCGCGAGGCCAGCAGGCCGTAGCGGCGCGCCAGCGCGGCATAGGTGGCGTACTGGTCGGGCGTATGGCTGCCCGTCACGACCTCGACCGCGCGCCCGCCGAGGCTGATAAATTCATCGAACAGGGCCGCCTCGGCCACCGGATCGAGCGGGTAGCGGCCCGGATGGGCGAGCACGGCGACGCCGCCGGCCGCGCGGATCCAGCCGAGCGCCTCGGCCAGCGTGGCCCAGCGGTGCGGCACATAGCCGGGTTTGCCTTCGGCCAGATAGCGCTTGAACACCTCGGCCACCGAGGTGGCCACGCCGGCCTCGATCAGGAAGCGGGCGAAGTGGGTGCGGCTGAGCAGCGCCGGATTGGCCACATACTTGAGCGCGCCTTCGTAGGCGCCCGGAATGCCGGCCGCCGCCAGCTGGGCGCCGATCTCGCGCCCGCGCTGGTCGCGCCCGCTGCGCGTCTTGATCAGGCCATTGCACAGGGCGGTATCGGTTTCGTCGATCTGCAGGCCGACGATGTGCACCGTGTGATTGGCCCAGGTGACCGAGATTTCGACCCCGGCCACAAAGCCCATGCCGAGGCGGCGCGCGGCGGCGCGCGCGGCGGCCACGCCGTCGACCTCGTCATGGTCGGTCAGGGCCCACAGCTCGACCCCGGCCGCATGGGCCAGCGCGGCCACCTGGGCGGGCGCCAGCAGGCCGTCGGAAATCGTCGAATGGCAGTGGAGATCGGCTTTGAGCATGCCAACATTGTACGTCGGCTGGCGCCGCCGCGCCGCCCTCAGCTCTGGAGGAAGTCCTCGATCAGCGTGGCCAGGGCCTCGGGCTGGTCGTGGTGCAGCATGTGGCCGGCCGCCGGCAGGCGCACGATGCGCACGTCGCGCAGGTGGCTGAGGCGGCGGTCGATTTCGTGGCGCGCCTCCTCTTTCGGGCCCATCCACAGCCACATATTCGTCTCTTCGGCCTCGACCGCCAGCACCGGGGCGGTGGTGGCGCGCCAGCAGGCCAGCACCTCCTCCACCTGGTACAGATGGGGGCCATGCTGCTTGTGCACGGGGTCGCCGAGAATGGCCCACTCGCCGGCCTCGTTCTGGGCCGACCAGTGCTCGGCCAGGAAGGCGGCGCGCGCGTCGCTCAGGCGCGGATTGGTCTTCTGCAGGCGCGCGGCCACCTCGGCCAGGCTGGCGTAGCTGCGCATACGCGGCGGGTCCTGCAGCTCGTCGAGCCAGCGCGCGATGCGCTCGGGCGACTGCTCGGGCCGGGTGGCGGCCAGGCCGAAACCCTCGAGATTGACGAGGCGGCGCACGCGCGCCGGGCGCACGCCCGCATAGATGCCGGCGATATTGCCGCCCATGCTGTGGCCGACCAGATTGATCGCTTCCGCGCCCGCATAGTGCTGGATCAGCACCTCGAGGTCGGCGATATAGTCCATGAACCAGTAGGTGTCGGTGGCCGGCCAGTCGCTCAGGCCGAAGCCGCGCCAGTCGGGCGCGATCACATGCCAGTCGCCGCGCAGGCAGTCGACCACGAACTGGAAGGAAGCGGCCACGTCCATCCAGCCGTGCAGCATGAAGATCTTGGGCGCGCCCACGCGGCCCCAGTGGCGCACGTGGTAGTGCAGCCCGCGCACGGGCACATAGTCGGAACGGGAGGCAAGCATGGCTTTCGCTGATAAAATAGAACGATCGTTCGCATTATACCGGCAACGGCCACTTCGTGCCGGACCCGGCGAACGCGTAAAATACGCCCATTCCCAACCACTTCCGCTTCCCATCATGGCTCTGTACCAGCTGGGCGAACACGCCCCCGAGGTGGCCGCGTCGGCCTTCATCGCCGACAACGCCAATCTGATCGGTAAAGTCACCGTCGCCGAGGATGCCTCGGTCTGGTTCGGCACGACCATCCGTGGCGACAACGAGCGCATCACGGTCGGCCCGCGCAGCAATGTGCAGGAGTCGTGCACGCTGCACACCGACATCGGCTACCCGCTGACCCTGGGCGCCGAGGTCACGGTCGGCCACCAGGCCATGCTGCATGGCTGCACGGTCGGCGACGGCAGCCTGGTCGGTATCCAGGCGGTGATCCTGAACGGCGCGCGCATCGGGCGCGGCTGCCTGGTCGGGGCCGGCGCCCTGGTCACCGAGGGCAAGGAATTCCCCGACCACAGCCTGATTCTGGGCAGCCCGGCCAAGGTGGTGCGCACGCTGAGCGAGGAAGAAGTGGCGCGCCTGCGCCTGTCGGCCGCCAGCTACGTGGCCAAGGCCGGCCTGTTCAAGACGGAACTCACCCGCATCGGATAATTCATGAGCAACAAAGACAGTCTCCAGCGCTTCATCTTCGATAACGCCGCCGTGCGCGGCGAATTCGTCGAAATTGCGGACACCTGGCACGAGATCCAGGCACGCCACAGCTATCCGGCCCGCATCAAGGACATCCTGGGCCAGATGGTGGCGGCGGCCGCCCTGCTCTCGGCGAATCTGAAATTCCAGGGCGCCCTGATCATGCAGATCCACGGCGACGGCCCGGTGCGCCTGCTGGTGGCCGAGTGCGACGCCCAGCTGCGCCTGCGCGCCACCGCCAAGCTGGCCCCGGACGCCGAGATCGAGGCCGATGCGCCGCTGTCCGCGCTGATCAATCTGCACGGCAATGGCCGTTTCGTGATCACGCTCGACCCGGACGACAAGCTGCCGGGCCAGCAGCCCTACCAGGGCATGGTGCCGCTCGACGGCGAGGACATGGGCACGATCATCGAAAACTATATGCTGCGCTCGGAACAGCTCGACACGCGCCTGTGGCTGGCCGCCGACGGCCAGGTGGCGCGCGGCCTGCTGCTGCAGAAGCTGCCGCGCCATTCGGGCGCCAGCGAGCAGCCCGAACAGGCAAGCGAAGAAGAAGATCAGGAAACCTGGAACCGCGCCGTCCATCTGGCCGCCACGCTGAGCGAGGCCGAACTGCTCGAGGCCGACATCCAGACCCTGATGAAGCGCCTGTTCTGGGAAGAGACGATCCGCGTGTTCGACCCGGCCCATCCGCAGTTCTTCTGCAGCTGCTCGCGCGAGCGCGTCGGCAATATGCTGAAGACCCTCGGCCGCGCCGAAGTCGACAGCGCGCTGGCCGAACTGGGCGACCTGTCGATCAATTGCGATTTCTGCGGCAAGCACTACGGCTTCGACGCGGTCGACGTGGCCCAGCTGTTTGCGACCGACGGCGTGCACGCGCCCTCGCGCACCCAGCACTGATGCGCGACACGCCGCGCGCGGCCTTTGCCGCCTTCCTCAGTCTGCCCACGCGCTGGCACGACAATGACATCTACGGCCACGTCAACAACGTGGTCTACTATGCCTTGTTCGACACGGCCGTGAACCAGTACCTGATCAGCCATGGCGTGCTCGACATCCATGGCGGCGCGGTGATCGCCTACGTGGTCGACAGCGGCTGCGCCTATTTCCGGCCGATCGCTTTTCCCGACCTCGTGCACGCGGGCCTGCGCGTGAGCAAGCTCGGCAGCTCGAGCGTGCGCTACGAGATCGGCCTGTACCGCAATGACGAGACCGTGCCGGCCGCTGTCGGCCATTTCGTGCACGTGTATGTGGACCGGGCCAGCCAGCGCCCGGTGCCGATTCCGCCGGCCACGCGCGCCCTGCTGCAAACCCTGGCCTAGGCGGCGCCGCCCTCGCGGAAGCAGGGCACGGCCAGCAGATTCATCACCGCGCACACGCGCCGCCCGGCCGTGGCCGGCACGGCGTGCAGCAGATTCCCAGGGAACATTACCATCAGGCCCGGCACGGGCTTGACGGCGATGCCATCGCCAAACACGATGGGCGCGCAGCCGGGTTCCGCTTCGAGATAAACGACGACCGACCAGGCCGAAGGGAAATGGTGGTGCGGATGGGTGTAGTCGCCGCCCTCGTAGATCGCGCCCCAGCAGTCGGACACGCGCACATCGAGATTCAGGCGTTCGAGATCGGCCAGCATGCCCTGGCGCGAGGCCGTGCGGGCGGCCTCCTCGACCAGGCTGATCAGAGGCTGAAAGCGCGGCGTCAGCAAATGGCTGTGCCAGGGGCTCATGTAGACCGCCTGGACATTCGAGGGCGTGCTGTCCGGATGCAGGACGCGCACCTCGTCAATGGCCAGGCGCGCCTGGATCAGCGCGTCGACATGCTGGTTCAGGCCACACCAGAAAACCGGCATGCGGGTGGCCACTTCGATCTGTTTAAGCTCGGGAAGGTCCATTGTTCAAAACGGGAAGCGGATCAGCGGCCCACATGCTAAGCCATCGGCGGCGCGGCGAAAAGGGCGAACAAACGCCCTTCCCTGCCGCATTCCTGCGCGCTCAGTTGCAATAGTTCTTCTTCGGCGCTTCCGGCTTCTTGCTGCTGTCCGGCTTGGCCTCGGTCGCGTCCTTCTTCTCGTCTTTTTTCTCGTCCTTCTTCGGCTCGTCGGCGGCCGGGGCCGGGCCCGGGCTGCTGTCGCCGCTGCTGCTGGCGCTGCTGCTCGAGGCCGGGGCGGCCGCGGCCGGGCTGCTGCTGCCGCCACCGCCACCGCCGCCGCCACTGCCGCTCGCGGCGGGCGCGGCCGGCGCGGGAGCCGGGGTGCTGCTGGCGCCGGCCGGCGGCGTCACCTGATTGACGACGGTGACCACAGTGTCGAGCGCGCTGCCCAGGGTCGGGGCATTGCTGTTGCTGCTCGGGGCCGGCTTGACCACGACTTCGCAGCCGGGTGCGGTCGGGTTGGCGATACAGGTGCTGATCGGCGGCAGCACCACTTCGCAGCCGGTCGCGCTCGGATTAGCGATACAGCTTGCCAGGCTCGGCAACACGACCGTGCAGCCCGGTGTGCTCGGGCTGACCAGGCAGGCGGCCAGCGGCGGCAGCACGACCGGGCAGCCGGGCGCAGCCGGATTGCTGACACAGGCGCTCACGCTCGGCAGCACGGCCGAACAGCCCGGCGTGCTCGGCACGGCGATACAGACCGTCATGCTCGGCAACACGGCCGTGCAGCCCGGCGTCGTCGGCGCGCTGATACAGGCCGACAAGGGCGGCAGCACCACATTGCAGCCCGCCTGGGTCGGATTGAGCGTGCAGCTGGCCAGGCTCGGCAGCACTGCCACGCAGCCGGGCGCGGCCGGGTTGGCGATACAGGCGCCGATACTCGGCAGCACCTGGGCGCAGCCGGGCGCCGTCGGTGCGGCGATACAGGCGGCCATGCTCGGCAGCACCACCGTGCAGCCGGCCGTCGCCGGGGCGGCGATACAGGTCGTCAAGGAGGGCAGCACGAACTGGCAGCCGGCGCGGGTCTTGTCGAGCACGCAGGCATCGACCGAGGGGAACACGGCCTTGCAGCCGGCCGTGTTCGGTGCGGCCAGGCAGGTCTCGAGCTTGGGCAGCACGTACTGGCAACCCGGCTGGGTCGGCGTCGCCGTACACACGCCGATGCTCGGCCAGACGGCGCTGCAGCCGGCCGTGCTCGGTGCAGCCAGACAGGCCTGCAAGCTGGGCAGCACCACCGTGCAGCCGAGCAGATCGGGCTGGCTGATGCAGGCCGGCAGCGAGGGCAGCACTTGCTTGCAGCCTTCGAGGCTCGGATTGGCCACGCAGACATTGATCGACGGTAGCACCACGACGCAGCCCGGCGTGGTCGGCGCCGTCAGGCAGGTGCTGAACTTGGGCAGCACCACGCTGCAGCCGAGCAGGCCCGGATTCATGACGCACGCCTCGATGCTCGGCAGCACCAGCGGGCAGCCGACGGCGGCCGGATTGGCGACGCAGGTCTCGACGGTCGGCAGCACGACTTTACAGCCGGGCAGGCTCGGATTGGCCAGGCAGGTTTCCATGCTTGGCAGCACCGGGCCGCAGCCCTTGGTGGCCGGATTGGCGATACACACCGGCAGGCTCGGCAGCACAACCGAACAGCCCGCCTGGGTCGGCGCGGCGATACAGGCATCCAGGCTCGGCAGGACGACCGTGCAGCCCGGCGTACTCGGCGCGCTGATACAGGTCTGCATCGGCGGCAGCACGACCGAGCAACCGGCCGTGGCCGGGGCGCTGATACAGACGGCCAGCGGCGGCAGCACCAGATTGCAGCCGGCGCGGCTTGGGTCGGCCACGCAAGCGTCCACGCTCGGCAGCACGGCGCTGCAGCCCGGCGTGCTCGGCACGGCCAGACAGGTGCTCAGCTTGGGCAGCACAGCGTCGCAACCCGGAGTGGCGGGCTTGGCGGTACAGGCCGGCAGCGAGGGCAGGACGGCGCTGCAGCCCGCCGTGGTCGGCGTCGCCTGGCAGGTGGCCAGGCTCGGCAGGACCACCGCACAGCCCGGCGCCGTCGGCTGGGCGATACAGGTGGCCAGGCTGGGCAGCACAACCGCGCAGCCATTGGTGCTGGGCGCGGCGATACAGGCGTCCATGCTGGGCAGCACGGCGCTACAGCCCTTGGTGCCAGGCACGGCGATACACACGGTCATGCTCGGCAGCACGGCGCTGCAACCGGGCGTGGCCGGCGTCTTGATACAGGCGTCGAGCGTCGGCAGCACGGCCGAGCAGCCGGCGATGGCCGGGTTGCTCGTGCAACTAGCCAGCGAGGGCAGCACCACCTGGCAGCCGGCCGTGGCCGGGCTGGCGGTACAGGTCGTCAGCGAGGGCAGCACGGCCGAGCAGCCGATGGCGGCCGGATTGGCGATACAGCTGGCCAGCGAAGGCAGCACCACCTGGCAGCCATTGGTGGACGGATTGGCGATACACGCCGTCATCGAGGGCAGCACGTGCTGGCAGCCGGTGGTGCTGGGCTGGGCGATACAGGTGCTCAGGCTCGGCAGCACCACGCTGCAGCCGGGCGTGGCCGGCGTCTTCAGGCAGGTTGCCAGGCTCGGCAGGACGAGATTGCAGCCGACCGTGGCCGGATTGGCGACGCAGGTGGCGATGCTCGGCAGCACCACGCTACAGCCGGCCGTCGACGGGCTCTGCAGGCAGGTGTTAAGCGAAGGCAGCACCACGCTGCAACCGGCGGCGCTCGGATTGGCGATACAGGTGTTCAGGCTCGGCAGCACTACACTGCAGCCCGCCTCGCCCGGATTGGCGATACAGGTCGACAGGCTGGGCAGGACCACGCTGCAGCCGGCCGTGGCCGGCGCGCTGACGCAGGTCGACAAGGCGGGCAGGACTGCACCGCAGCCGGTGCGCGCCGGGGCCTCGAGGCACTGCTCCAGACTGGGCAGCACCACGCTGCAGCCGGTCTGGTTGGGCGCTTGGGCGCAGCTGGCCAGCGAGGGCAGCACGGCGCTACAGCCGGTCTGACCCGGGCTGCTGATGCAGCTGCTGAGCGAAGGCAGGATGCTGCTGCAGCCTTCCAGATTCGGATTGGCGATACAGGTGCTCATCGAGGGCAGTACCGCCGAGCAGCCGGCCGTGTCCGGATGGGCGGTACAGGTCGCCAGCGAAGGCAGCACGGCCGAGCAACCGGCCGTGCTCGGGCTGGCGGTACAGGTGGCCAGCGAGGGCAGCACCACCTGACAGCCATTGGTGCTGGGCGCGCTGATGCAGGTGGCCAGCGTGGGCAGCACGACGGTGCAGCCGGCCGTGGTCGGGCTGCTGATACAGGTTGCCAGGCTCGGCAGCACCTGGTCGCAGCCGCTGGTGCTGGGCGCGCTGATGCACGTCGCCAGGCTCGGCAGGCTGCCGCCATTCTGATTGGCCAGCAGGGTCGCGCCGGCCTTCACCTGCGCGCCACTGGCCACATTGATGGCGGCCCCCGCCTTGAGGGTGACGCTGCCGCCGCTGTCGATGGTGGCCGTGCTGCCGACGCTGAGCACATCCGTATTCTGGCCGCTGCTGCCGGCCTCGAGCGTGATATTGCCGCTGGTCGAGGTGACGCTGCCGTTCACCGTCAAGGGGCTGTGCGCGGTGACCGTGATCGGACCGTTGACACTGCTGACGCTGCCGCTGATCGTGGTGGCGCCGGTGTTGTCGATCGTGATCGCGCCATTGCCGGGCTGGCTGACATTGTGGACCGTCAGCGTGCCGCTATTGGTGATGCTGGTGCTGCTGCTGGTGCCCGTATTGCTGGCGTCGAGCAGGCCGACGGCCGTGCTCAGGCTGATGCCGGCCGCGGCACTGGCGCTCAGGCTGGCGCCGGCGATCAGGCCGCTGCCGCCGATGGCCGCGCCCGACTGCAGATTGACCGCATGCGCGGGCGCGGCCACGGCGCTGCCGAGGCTGATGCCATTGGCGCTCAGGCTGATGTCGCCATTGCTCGTGCTGATCGGCGCAGCCAGGGACAGGCTACCGCTATTGCTCAGATTGACGGTGCCGGCGCCGCCGACCACGCGCACGCCATAGCCGCCCGAGGCCAGGTCCTGCACGGTCAGGCTGCTGGCGGTGTTGCTGATGCTGATATTGCCGGCGCCGGTGTTCTGGGCCTGCAGCGCCGCCACGCTGGTGTTCATGCTGATGCCGGCGCTGGCATCGGCGCGCAGGGTATTGGCGCTGACGCTGCCGCCGGTGTTGCGGATCGCCCCGGCCGCCGCGTTCAGCACGGCGTTGGAGACGCTGATATTGGCGCCGATGTCGATATTGCCGCTGTTCGCCACCAGGGTCAGCGGGCCGGTGAAGCTGAGCGCGCCCGGGGCCAGGGTGCCGCTGGCCTGGGTGATCGAGAGCGCGGCGATCTGGTTGCCGATGCTGCCGGCCGTACGGCTGAAGCTGTTGCTGACGACCACGCTGCCGGCGCCGCCGATGCTGCCGCCGGCCAGGTTCAGGTCGGCCACGCTCAGGGTCTGGCCGCTGCCGATATGGAGGCTGCTGGTGCCGGCCAGCGACAGGGCCAGCAGGCTGAGGCTGCCATTGGCATTGAACAGGCCGCTGCCGGACAGGTCGAGGTAGCCCGCGTTCAGGCTCGAACCGTGGCTCAGGGTCAGCGAGCCGCCTGTCAGAGCCAGGTGGTCATTGCCGAGGAAGACCAGACTGCGCGCAGCCTGGCCCGGGGTCGAAATCGTGATCGTGAACTGGCTCGCATAGTCAGGCACCTGCACGTCTTCGGCATTGGTCGGCACGTGGCCGAGACTCCACTTGCTCGGATCGTCCCAGGCGCCACTGACGCCGCTGGCCCAGGTATTGGTCACACTGCCGCTCGGCATTTTGAACTTGAACAGGCCGCTGCTGCTGGTGTCGATCGCCCCGCCACTAAAGGCGCTGGCGCTGACGGTGGCAAAACTGCCGCTCGGCGTCCCCGCATAGCTGAGCAGGGTATAGCTGTCGTTATTGGTCGGCACATAGCCGCCGGCCGTCTGCAGATTGAGCGTGCCGCCCAGGGTGGCCGCGCCCGAGATCTGCAGCTTGTCGGCCGCCGCGGCCAGGCCGACGTCCATGTTGAGCACGCCGCTGCTGGTGTTGACGAAGGCGCCCGTCAGCGCCAGCGTGCCGGTGCCGCCGACGCCGCCCGGGTTGATGTTGCCGTTATTGGTCAAGGTGGCGTAGCCGCCGTTCATCGACAAGGTGCCGCTGCCGCTGATCGTGCCGGTATTGTTCAGTGCGCTCGAGCTGTAGAACTGGCTGCCGCTGGCGACGTCGATCAGGCCGGCATTGGTGGACAGGCCGCCCACGCTCAGGTAACCGCCATTGGCGCGCAGGGTGCCCGTGTTGGTCAGAGTACTGGCGCTGACCGACAGGCTGCCGCTGCCATTGGTGGCGATGGTGCCGGCATTATTGATCGTGGCCGAGTAGTAATTCGAGATGCCGCCCGAGCCCTGGATCGTCATGCCGCTGCCGATATTCAGGGCCACATTGCTATAGCCATTGCCGTTGGCGTTCAGATAGCCGCTGCTGAGGTTGAAGGTGGCGCTGCCCGGCGTGCTGATGGTCTGGGTGCCGGTGTCCATGAAGTACATGTAGCCGTTGTTCAGATTCAGCACGGCCCCGTCTGCGAGGTTGAGGCCGCCGTAGATGTAGTAGGAGCCGGTCGTGTTCAGGCTGCCGACCACGGTCACGCCATTGAACACGCCGGTGTTCAGCGTATAGCCCTGCCCGCCCGTGACATAGCCGCCATTGATGCGGCCGTAAGACAGGCTCATGCCGGCCAGGCCATTCGCGCCAAACGGGCCGCCCGGACCCAGATTGAGCGGGCTGGCCAGGCTCGAGCCGCTATTGTCGAGCGTGCCGTAGTAGTAGAAATTGCCGTTGTTGCTCAGCGGGCCGATGCTGGCCGGCGTGCCCGACACGTAGTCGTACAGATTGGCGCCGCTATCGACGACGAGCTGGCCGGTATTGGTCCAGCTGCCCGGGTTCAGGTTCAGACTGCCGGCGGCCGCGCGCACCGTGCCGCTGTTATTGAAGCTGCCCGGATTGATCGTCAGCGTGTAGCCGCTGGTGTTGTTGGCGATGATGGTGCCGGCATTGTTAATCGTCGAGGTGGAATAATTGCCGATCGTGCCCGAGCCCTGCACCGTGATGCCGCTGCCGATGCTCAGCGTCTGGCTGCCGTTGTAGCCGGCCAGCAGCGAGCCGGTGCCAAGATTGATCGTACCGCTGCCGCTGATCGACTGGGTGCCGCTGCCGTCGATGTAGAGCGTGTTGCCAGCCATGTTCAGGGTGGCGCCGCCCACGAGGTTCAGGCCGTTTTTGGCGATCAGGTAGTTGCTGCTGCTGACATTGCCGACGATGCCGACGCCGTCCAGGCGCGTGGCCGACAGGGCCTTGCCGCCGGTGCTGGTCAGGTAGCCGCCCAGCAGGGTGCCATTCAGATTGTCGAGACCAGCCGTGCCAAACACGCCGCCGCTGCCGATGTCGAGCGGCTGGGCGCTGGTGCTGGCTGCATTGTCGAGCGTGCCGGTGAAGTTCAGGGTACCGGCCGCGTGCTGGATCGTGCCGAGCTGGGCCACGGTGGCATTGGTCTGCAGGGTCAGGGTGGCGCCGCTGCCGACGCGCAGCACGCCGCTGCCGGTGTTGTTGAGCGTGCTCGGATTCAGGGTCAGCGTACCGGCGCTGGCGTCGATCGTGCCGGTGTTGTTGAGCGTGTTGGCATACACGGTCAGGTAGCCATTGGCGACGTTGTTGCGAATCGTCGCTGCATTGTTCAGCGTGGTATTGCCGGAGTAATAGCCGATCGTGCCATTGCCCTCGACCGTCAGGCCGCTGCCGAGGTTGACGGTCTGGCCGCTCACATACGCATACAGGCTGGCGCCGCCAAGGCGGATGGTGGCGCTGCCGCCGGTGCTGATGGTCTGGGTCGCGCCCTGATTCAGGTAGAGGCTGTTGCCCGCGAGGTCGAGCAGCGTGCCATTCGCGAGGTTCAGGTCGCCATTGATGTAGAGGTTGCCGCTGGCGCTCAGATTGCCGCTCATGCCGACGCCCTCAAAGGTGCCGCCATTGATGGCGATGCCGCCGGTGCTGGTCACATAGCCGCCGACTATCTTGCCGTGCAACTGGGTCAGACCGGCCGTACCGAAGGGGCCGCCTGCGCCGAGGTCAAGCGGGCTGCCGGCGCTGCTCGCATTATTCGTCAGCGTGCCCATGATGTGCAGCGCACCCGAGGCGTGGTCGATGGCGCCCAGGCCAGCCACCGTCGCATTCGGATAGAAGTACAGCACCCCACTGCCCTGCACGCTCAGGCTGCCGCCGCTGCTGCTCCAGTTGCTCGGGTTGACGTACATGGTGCCGGCCGAGACGCGCAGCACGCCGTTGTTGACCAGGGTGGTCGGATTGATGTTGAGCGTGCGGCTGGCGGCGTTCGCCAGGATCGTGCCCTGGTTGATGATGGTGTTGCCGTTGTAGCCCGTGTACACGCCGCCATAGCCCTGCACCGTCACGTTCGGGCCGATCGTCAGGCTCTGGCTGCCAATGCTCTGGTAGGCATACAGGTTACCGCCGCCCAGATCGACCGTGCCGCTGCCCGTCGTCAGCAGACTCTGGCTGATGCTGTCGCTGAAATACAGACCATTGCCATTGAGGCTGAGCTTGCTATTGCCGATCAGGTTCAGGTTGCCGATCACGCTCATATTGCCGCCGACGCCCATGTCGCCGACGATGCTCAGATTCTTCAGCGTGCCGCTGCCGCCGACCACCTGGCCGCCGCTGGCGCTGATATAGCCGCCCTGGATGCTGCCGTACAGATTGGTGAGTCCGGCCGTGCCGAAGGGGCCGCTGGCGCCCAGGTCGAGCGGGCCGGCCAGGGTGCCGACATCATTGCTCAGCACGCCACGCAGATTGAAGCTGCCGGCCGTGTGCGTGATCGTCCCGAGCGCGCTGGCCAGCATGTCCGGATACAGATTGATCGTGCTGTTGGCGCTGTCGGCGCGCAGCTCGCCGGTGTTGCTGAAGCTGCTCGTGTTGATGTTGAGCGAGCCATTGCTGGCCCACAGCAGACCGCTGTTGTTGAAAGTGCTCGGGTAGATCGACAGGCTGCCGCCATTGTTCGACTTGATCGTGGCGGCACTGTTCACGGTGCTCGTATAGCTCTGGAAAATGCTGCCATTGCCCTGAATCGTCAGGTTGGCGGGCAGGTTCAGGGTCTGGGTGGCGCCGCTACCGGCATACAGTGAGCCGCCGCCGAGATTGATGGTGGCGCCGCTGCCGGCCGTGACATTCTGGGTGCCCGCGCCGTTGATGTAGAGCCCGTAGCCATTGAGGTTGAGGACCGCATTGCTGTCCAGGCCCAGGCCATTGTAGATGCTCCAGTTGCCGCCTGCGTTCAGGGTGCCGGTCAGGGTCACGCCATCGAAGCTGGCGCTGCCGCTGAAGGTCTGGCCATTGCTGCTGCTGACATAGCCGCCCCAGATCGTGCCGGTCAGGCTGGTCAGGCCGGCGCTGCCGAACACGCCGCCGGGGCCAAGGTTCAGCGCGGCATTGGCGCTATTGCTGCTGCGGTTGTCGAGCTTGCCCGAGTAGTTGAGGCTGCCGTTGGCATGGACGATATTGCCCAGCTGGGCCACCGTCATGTCGCTGGCCAGATTCAGAGTCGCGCCGCTGCTGACCTGCAGATTGCCGGTGTTGTTCAGCGTGGTCGGGTCCAGATACAGGGTGCCATTCTGCGCGTGCAGCGTACCGCTGTTATTGAAGGTGTTCGTGTAGATATTGAGCGAGCCGCCATTACTGCGGAACACGCCGGCATTGTTGACCACGCTGCCCGTGTTATAGCTCGTGTACATGCTGCCATAGCCCGTCACCGTAACACCTGCGCCGATGTTGAGCGTCTGATTATTGGCGCTCGCGCCCGCGTACAGCGAGCCACCGGCCAGGGTGATCGTCGAGGCCGGCGTGCCGCCAAGGCCGACATTGCCGCTGTCGTTCATGTACAGCGAATAACCGCCGACGTTCAGATTGGCGCCGGCAGCCAGGCCCAGGCCGCCGTAGATACTCAGGTTCGCGCCCTGGTTCAGGGTGCCGCTGATGGTCACGCCATTGAGCTTGGGCGAGCCACTCAGGGCGCGGCCATCGCTGCTGCTCAGATAGCCGCCCGAGATGGTGCCGTACAGGTTCGTCAGACCGGCGCTGCCGAACGGGCCGCCGCTGCCGATGTCGAGCGCGTTCGACGAGGTACTGCCGCTGGCGTCGAAGGTGCCGTACAGATTGAAGCTGCCGGCCGTATGCGCCACCGTGCCCAGACTCGCCAGACTCAGGTTCGGATAGACGTTCAGCGTGGCGCCGCTGGCTACGGCCAGGGTGCCGTTGGCATTGGCGAGCGTGCCGCTGTTGATCGTCAGCGTACCGGCCGTTGCTTCCAGCCGGCCCGTATTGCTCAGGTTGCCCGGATAGATATTCAGGGTCTGGCCGGCCGTGTTGGCGACGATATTGCCGGCGTTGTTGAGCGTCTGGTAGACGTTCAGGCTGCCGTAGCCGCTGAGGGTCAGGCCGCTGCCGAAGTTGACGATCTGGCCCGTGCTGCCGTTCAGATAAACGGTGCCGCCGGTCAGGCTCACCGTGGCGCTGCCATTGCTGCCCACGGTCTGGGTGTTATTGCCAGAGAAGTAGAGGTTGCGGTTGCCGATGGCCAGCGTGGCGCCGTTGTCGAGCGTGAGGCCATTGTTAACCGTCATATTGCTGCCGGTGCTGATCGCGCCGCCGAGGGTCACATTGTCGGCCGTGATATTGCTGCTGGCATTCAGGTTCAGGGTCAGGCCGCTGCCGGTGATGCTGGACCCGCTGCGCATGTCGATCGTGGTGCTGTTCAGGTTCAGCGTGTGGGCGCCATTGCTATTGCTGATGGCAACGGCGCCGCCGGCATCGCTCGTGCCATTGAGCTTGATGATGCCGCTGCCGCCGCTTCCGCCCGAGGTCGAGATCGTGACATTGCTGCCGCCGGCCAGGGCGCTATTGATGGTCGTGTCGCTGATCGAGTTATTGCTGGTCGGCGCGAAGCTGCCGCTGCTGAGGCTGCCGCCGCCCGTGCCATGCACGATGGTGATGTCGGTCGGGTCGAGCAGCCAGGTGCCGGCCGCGCCGCGTGCCGCCGAGGCGTCGATGCGCAGGCCGCTGATGTCGAGCAGATTCTTGCCCGAGGTTTCGATCAGGCCGCCATTGCCGCCGGCGCTGCCCGCGCGCGCTTCGATGCGACCCGCCGCGCGCGTGCTGTCATTGGCCCAGACGATGACCTTGCCGCCATCGCCGCTGCTGCCGCCATTGGCCAGCAGACGCACGCCGCTGGCGAGCTCGGTCTGGCTGGCATTGGCCACGGCGCTGTTGGCGCCCTGGAAGTCGCCACCGACGAGGATGCTGCCGCCACCGGCCGCGCCCGAAACGTCGACCGTGGCCTGATCGCGCAGGCTGACCTGCTCGCCCAGAACCTGAATACTGCCGCCCTGCCCGGCCCCGGTCGCGCTCAGGCGCGCGTCATCGGCGACGAGCGTGCTGCGCGAGGCCTTGAGCAGAATGCGGCCGTTCTCGCCGACCACGGCGCTGTCGGCATTGATGGCGCCACGCTGTTCAACCAGGGCACCGAAAATGCCGACGCGCCCGGCCGCGGCCACCACCTGGCCCAGGTTCAGGGCCTTGTCGGCCGGGGCCGACACCACGACCTGCATATCGGGCTGGGAGGAATCGACGAGCTTGACGCTATGCCCGGCGGCCAGCACCACCTCGCCCTTGGGCGACTGGATCAGGCCATTGTTCTCGACCGTGGGGGCGATCAGGAAGACGCTGCCGCCGGTCGGCGTGATGATGGCGCCCTCATTGCGCACCTTGCCGGCCACGGTGCCGGCGCTGAAGTTAAGCTTCCCCGCGAGGAAGTCCTGATTGCTCAGTTGCAGACTCGAGGCCACCAGGCCATTCACATCGACGCGCGCGCCCTGGCCGAACAGGATGCCGTTCGGGTTGATCAGCACGACCTTGCCATTGGATTCGAGCGCGCCGAGGATCTGCGAGGGGTCCTGGCCGAGGATGCGGTTCAGCACGGCGGAACTGGCGCTCTCCTGCAGGAAACGCGTGACTTCGCCCGGTCGCACCGAGAAGCTCTGCCAGTTGATGATGGTGTTCGGCGTGTTCGTGATCGTGAACACATTGCCCTGCTGATTGAAGCTGGCCTGCCCGGCGACCACGGTCGGCTGGGAGGGCGCGGCCACGGCCGCGACAAAGCTGCTCAGTAACAGGGTGGACAGCACAAGGCGCGGCCAACGCGGCGCGCGCACGGATTCCGGGTGCGAACGGACAGTCATGGTTCTTCTCGCTCAAGCGGCTTGGCTCCCCGGCGTTCTCGAGGCCGGTGGAGTCTGGACACGGGTCACAGATGTCGCTGCAAGATTGATGCCGAGTGGCACTTCCCTCTGGCGCTTGCGTTCAGACTGACAATTTGTGCCCGATCATGGGTTCCCAGATGACATTGTCCGTCATATTTGCGGAAGGGCAACTGAAAAGTTTCTTAACTATGCCAGGTGTATGGACAGGCCGCGCGCGCGCAAAGGGGCCAGCACGGCCGCATCGGCGCTGGCGACGGTGACGATGGCGTCGACCTCGTCCAGACCGACGACCTGGTAGGGCGAGGCCGTGGCCAGTTTTTCGGGCGAGGCCAGCACGATCGTCTCGGCCGCCTGATGGCAGAGTGCGCGCTTGACGGCCGCCTCCTCGTGGTCGCCGGTCGACAGGCCGGCCTCCGGATGGACACTGCACACGCCCATGAAGTAGAGGTCGGCGCGCACCTGGGCGATGGCCGCCAGCGTGGCCGCGCCGACGCCGACCACCGAATGCTTGAACAGACGCCCGCCCAGCATCAGCACCTCGACGCTCGGGTGCTCAACCAATGCCAGGGCCACCGACGGGCTGTGGGTGACGATGGTGGCATGCAGGTCCGGCGCCAGCTGGCGCGCCAGCTGGACCGCCGTGGTGCCGCCATCGACAAACACCACCTGGCCCGGCTGCACGAGCTGGGCCGCGAGACGGCCGATGGCAGCCTTGTCATCGGGTGCGATCTGGCTGCGCGCGGCAAAGTCGCCCATCGCCGGCGAGGCCGGCAAGGCGCCGCCATGCACGCGCTGCAGCTTGCCCTCGCGCGCCAGTTCGCGCAGGTCGCGCCGGATCGTGTCTTCCGACACGCCAAGCTGGGCGGCAATCGGCGAGGCCAGCAGGCGGCCCTCACGGTGGAGCGTATCGAGCAGAAATTGTTTGCGCTGGGTGGTGAGCATGGCTGTACACGAAAGTTCTTGACCTTGCATGATTTTGCACGTTATTTTGAATTTAAGCAAACAACCGGGCACAAACATGCATCCCCATCTGCGCATCCACCAGGTCCAGACCCTGTCCAACGACTGGTTCCTGCTGCAAAAGACCACGTTTGACTACCGCCGGCGCGACGGGCGCTGGCAGACCCTGACGCGCGAAACCTATGACCGCGGGCATGGGGCCGTGATCCTGCTGCACGATCCTGAACGCCAGACCGTGCTGCTGACGCGCCAGTTCCGCTATCCCTGTGTCAGCGCCAGCCACGACGGCTGGCTGATCGAGGCCCCGGCCGGCCTGCTCGACGGCGCCGACCCGGCCGCGCGCATCCGCGCCGAGGTCGAGGAAGAGACCGGCTATCGCATCGACCAGGTGCGCAAATTGATGGAAGTCTTCATGAGCCCCGGTTCCGTGACCGAGCGCCTGCACTTTTTCTACGGCCACTACACGCCCACCCAGCGCCTGCATGCGGGCGGTGGCATCGCGGCCGAGGGCGAAGACATCGAGACCCTCGAACTGCCGCTGGCCACAGCCCTGGCCATGATCGACAGCGGCGAGATCGCCGACGCCAAGACCATCGTGCTGCTGCAGTGGCTGGCGCGCGAGCAGGCGCGGGCGCGCAGCCAGATGATCCTGATCGCCGGCCCCTACCTGAGCGGCACCGGGGGCGACCCGGCGCGCATCGCCGCCAATCTGGCCGCCATGGAAGCCTGGGTGCTGCCACTGTACGAACGCGGCCATGTGCCCGTGCTCGGCGAATGGCTGGCCCTGCCCGTCGTGCATGCGGCCGGCTCGCGCCAGCATGGCGACGCCGTGTATGCGGCCCACTTCCACCGCCACGCGCTGCGCCTGCTCGCGCATTGCGACGCCGTGCTGCGCATCGGCGGCCCGTCCGAGGGCGCCGACCTGATGGTGGACCGCGCCCGCGCGCGCGGCCTGACCGTGTACGACAGCCTGGCGGCGGTGCCGTATGCATCCGATTCTGATTGAAGCGGCGCGCCCTGCCCGCTACCATGCCCATCTTTGCACATGGAGACCGGCATGCCCCTACTGCGCGCCATCCTGCTGCTGGCCCTGAGCGCCAGCGCCTCCGCGGCCCCGGTCGCGCTCCAGGTCGGCCAGCCGCTGGCGCGCTTCGACCTGCTCAAGAACGGCACCCACCACTACCTGCGCTACATGAAAAACGGCGCGGCCAATCAGATGATCGACATCTGGCAGCGCGAGGTGCGCATCGAGGGCGACAGCCTGCGCATCGTGCAGCGCTGGGACGGCAATGGCACGCTGCGCACGCTCGATTCGCAATTCGAGCGCGGCAGCTTCCGCCCCTACAGTCACGAGCGCATCAGCGAAAAGGACGGCAAGCGCAATGAAGAGCGCTTCCGCTTCGGCCCCGAAGGCGTGACCGATGCGGCCGGCAAGACCGTCAGCGGCGCCGAAGCGCCCTACAACTTCGAGACCGATATCGAATTTCTGCAGACCCTGCCGCTGGCCAAGGACTACGAGGTCAGCATTCCCTTCTACCATCCGGGCGGCCAGCCCCCGGCGCGCTACGTGTTCAAGGTACAAGGCGAGCAGACGATTGCCGGGCCGCAGGGTCCGGTCGCGTGCTGGGTGGTGACGACGGACTACAACCGGCCCAACTACACCTCGACCTTCTGGATTGCCAAGGCGACCCAGCTGCTGGTGCGCCAGGAGAGCCCGACGGCCGACGGCAAGCTGCTGATCAAGGCCCTGATCGACTGAAAATTTTCCGCCCAAACAAATGGGGTCTGACCCCGATTTTTCCGCACAGATAAATCGGGGTCAGACCCCATTTGTTTGGGCGGAAAGCTTTGGCGGGGCTCAGGCCAGGCGGCGCAGGATGGTGGCGCCGATCGCTGTCACCAGCAGCAGCAGGCCGACCACGATCCAGAAGCCTTGCGGGTCCTGGGCCAGGGGCACGCCGCCGACATTCATGCCCATCAGGCCGGCCACCAGATTGATCGGCAGCGCCAGCACGGTCACCATGGTCAGCACGAACAGGGTGCGGCTGCTGCCCTCGTCCACGCGCGCGCTGATTTCTTCCTGCAGCAACTTGATGCGCTCCTTGAGCGAGGCCATATCGCTGAGCACGGCCGAGAATTCCTCGGTCGCCTCGCGCAGCTCCTGCACGTCGGGCTCGGCGACCCAGGCCGGCGGTCTTTGCAGCAGACGAAACAGCGCGCCCGGCTCGGGCGCCAGCACGCGCTGCAGGCGCACGAGCACGCGCCGCATCGCCCCCAGGTCTTCGCGCTTGTGGGCCAGGCGCCCGGCCAGCAGATTGTCTTCGATCAGGTCGACACGCTCGACCGATTCACGCACGATGCCGACCAGCACATCGGCCTGGTCGCGCAGCAAGTGGGTCAGCAGTTCCACCGGAGAGCGGATCGGCTCGCCATGATCGACGGCCTGGCGCACGCGCTCGATCGAGAGCAGCGGCGTGCGGCGCGCGCTCACGATCAGATGCGGCGTGACGGCGATCCACAGCGTCGACACATCGGCTGGATCGAAATGGAAGTCGTGGGCGACATCATTGATCACGCCGATCAAGTGTTCGCCGGCGCGCTCGATGCGGGTCGAGCGCGATCCCTGATGCAGGGTCTCGAAGAATTCCGCGGGCAGGGCCAGGTGGGCGCGCAGCCACTTCTCGCTGGCCGCGTTGGAGAGATTGAAATGGAGCCAGGCGAAGCGGCCGCTCCCGGCCTCGGCCAACAGGTCCAGCGAGGTCAGCCCATCGACGGCGCGCACGGCGCCGCCCTCGAACAGATAGCCCCACACCAAACCGGACAGGTCGGAGCCATACGTGAAACGGAATTGGTCCATCCTGCCATGCTAGCGGCCGCAGATGACGGCCCGATGACAGCGCAGCCTTGCCGCCCAAACAAATCGGGGTCAGACCCCAATTTATCTGCGGCGTAAGCTTGCCCGCCAAACAAATGGGGTCTGACCCCGATTTGTTTGGGCGGAAAGCTTATTTCTTGGCGGGGGTGCTGGCGGCGGCGGAGGCGGGACGGGTGTCGCTGTGCTCGCCAACGATCTGGACGAAGATCTCGTTCTGCTTGATCATGCCCATCTCGTAACGCGCGCGCTCTTCGACGGCGCCAGTGCCCTCGCGCAGGTCGCGCACTTCGGACTCGAGCTTGGCATTGCGCGCCTTGAGCTCGTCGTTTTTCTTGTGCACGGCCGCGACCTGGCCTTCCAGTTCGTGCACGCGCAACCAGCCGCCCTTGCCGAACCAGAGCGGAATCTGGATCAGCACGAGCAGCAGGGCGAGAACGAGGGTGATGAGACGCATCGGTCAGCGCCGGCGCACAGCCGGCGCCTTGCCTTTACTTCAGATTGTAGAACGCAGCCCGGCCCGGGTAGCTGGCGATGTCGCCCAGGTCTTCCTCGATGCGCAGCAGCTGGTTGTACTTGGCCATGCGGTCCGAACGCGACATCGAGCCGGTCTTGATCTGCAGGGCATTGGTGCCGACGGCGATGTCGGCGATCGTCGAGTCTTCGGTCTCGCCCGAACGGTGCGAAATCACGGCCGTGTAGCCGGCGCGCTTGGCCATTTCGATGGCGGCGAAGGTCTCGGTCAGGGTGCCGATCTGGTTGATCTTGATGAGGATCGAGTTGGCGATGCCCTTCTGGATGCCCTCTTTCAGGATCTTGGTGTTGGTCACGAACAGGTCGTCGCCGACCAGCTGGACTTTCTTGCCCAGCACCTCGGTCAGGTGGGCCCAGCCTTCCCAGTCGCCCTCGCCCATCGCGTCTTCGATCGAGATGATCGGGTACTTGTCGCACCAGGTGGCCAGCAGATTGGTGAAGTCCTGGGCCGACAGCACCAGACCTTCGCCGTCGAGGTGGTATTTGCCGTCCTTGTAGAACTCGGAGGCGGCGCAGTCCAGACCGAGCGCGATCTGGGTGCCCGGCTCGTAGCCGGCCTGTTCGATGGCCTGGATGATCAGCTTGATCGCTTCTTCGTGGTTGGCCACGGAAGGCGCAAAGCCGCCTTCGTCGCCGACGGCCGTGGTCAGGCCCTTGTCGTGCAGGATTTTCTTGAGCGTGTGGAAGACTTCAGCGCCGTAGCGGATGGCTTCCTTGAACGAGGGCGCGCCGACCGGGATGATCATGAATTCCTGGATGTCCAGGTTGTTGTCGGCGTGGGCGCCGCCGTTGATGACGTTCATCATCGGCACCGGCATCTGCATCGCGCCCGAGCCGCCGAAATAGCGGTACAGGGGCAGACCGGCTTCTTCCGCGGCGGCCTTGGCCACGGCCATCGACACGGCCAGCATGGCGTTGGCGCCCAGGCGGCTCTTGTTCTCGGTGCCGTCGAGTTCGATCAGGGTCTTGTCGAGGAAGGCCTGCTCATTGGCGTCCAGGCCCATGATGGCTTCCGAAATCTCGGTATTGATATTCTCGCAGGCCTTGAGCACGCCCTTGCCGAAATAACGGCTCTTGTCGCCGTCGCGCAGTTCGATCGCTTCGCGCGAACCGGTCGAGGCGCCCGAGGGCACGGCGGCGCGGCCCATCACGCCCGACTCCAGCAGGACGTCGCATTCCACGGTCGGATTGCCGCGCGAATCGATCACTTCGCGGCCGATGATATCAACGATAGCACTCATGTTTGCTCCAAAAGTTAGTAAGCTGGGACGGCCGCCGCTGTCCGGCAGCGGCCGCATGCGCAAATTCAGGCGAAAGCCGTCTCGAGGAAGCCGGCGCGCTTGACCACACGATCGAGCTCGACCAGCGTGCTCAGCAGCGCTTTCATGTGTTGCAGCGGCATCGCATTCGGCCCGTCGGACAGGGCTTGCGCGGGATTCGGGTGCGTTTCCATGAACAGGCCGCTGATGCCGGCCGCCACGGCTGCGCGCGCCAGCACAGGGATGTGCTCGCGCTGACCACCGGATGAGGTGCCCTGACCGCCCGGCAATTGCACGGAATGGGTCGCATCGAACACGACCGGGCAGTGCGATTCGCGCATGATCGCCAGCGCGCGCATGTCGGACACCAGATTGTTGTAGCCGAACGAGACACCCCGTTCGCAGGCCATGAACTGGTCATCCGGCAGGCCGGCGTCGCGGGCGGCGCTGCGCGCCTTGTCGATCACATTCTTCATGTCGCCCGGGGCCAGGAACTGGCCCTTCTTGATGTTGACGGGCTTGCCGCTGCGCGCGCAGGCATTGATGAAGTCGGTCTGGCGGCACAGGAAGGCCGGCGTCTGCAGCACGTCGACGACGCTGGCCACGACCGGCACTTCGTCTTCCGTGTGGACGTCGGTCAGCACCGGCACACCGATCTGCTTGCGCACTTCGGCCAGGATCTCGAGGCCCTTTTCCATGCCGGGGCCGCGGTGCGACTTGCCCGAGGAACGGTTGGCCTTGTCGAACGAACCCTTGTAGATGAAGGGAATCCCGAGTTCGCTCGTGATGTCCTTCAGGGTGCCGGCCGTGTCGAGGCTCATTTGCAGCGACTCGATCACGCAGGTGCCGGCGATCAGGAAAATCGGCTGGTCGAGGCCGACCTCGAAACCGCAGAGTTTCATTGCTTGTCCCCTTGGCGCGCGCCCTGGTGGGCCAGCGCGGCTTTGATATAGCTGATGAACAGCGGGTGGCCGTCGCGCGGGGTGGACTTGAATTCGGGGTGGTACTGCACGCCCATATACCAGGGGTGCACCGAACGCGGCAGCTCCATGATTTCGCACAGGTCTTCGCTCGGCGTGCGCGCCGACACGATCAGGCCCGCTTCTTCGACCCGGCCCAGATAGTGGTTGTTCGCTTCGTAGCGGTGGCGGTGGCGCTCGGTCACGACCGAGCCGTAGATCTCGGCGGCCAGGGTGCCCGGCTTGACGGCGCAGGTCTGGGCGCCCAGACGCATGGTGCCGCCCAGGTCGGAATTGGCATCGCGCCGCTCGACCTTGCCATCGTGGTTCTGCCACTCGTTGATCAGGGCCACGACCGGTTGTTCGGTATCGGGCTCGAATTCGGTCGAGTTGGCTTTGCCGAGGCCGGCCTTGTGGCGTGCGTATTCGATCAGGGCCACCTGCATGCCCAGGCAGATGCCCAGGTAGGGAATACCGTGCTCGCGCGCATACTGGGCAGCCAGAATCTTGCCTTCCACGCCGCGCTTGCCGAAGCCGCCCGGCACCAGGATGGCGTCGTACTTGGCCAGACCGGCGCAGCCCTTGGTTTCGATTTCCTCCGAATCCAGGTACTCGATATTGACCCGGGATTCGGTGTGGATGCCGGCGTGGCGCAGGGCCTCGGTCAGCGATTTGTAGGACTCGGTCAGGTCGACGTACTTGCCGACCATGCCGATCGTGACTTCGGCCTTCGGATGCTCGAGCGCGTGGATCAGCTTGGTCCACATCGACAGATCGGCCGGGGCCGGGTTCAGGTGCAGGGCCTCGCAGATGATCGCGTCCAGGCCCTGGTCGTGCAGCATCTGCGGCACTTTGTAGATGGTGTCGACGTCCCACACCGAGATCACGGCGCGTTCCTCGATGTTCGAGAACAGCGAGATCTTGGCGCGCTCGTCGTCCGGAATCGGGCGGTCGGCGCGGCACAGCAGGGCATTGGGCGAGATACCGATTTCGCGCAGCTTCTGCACGCTGTGCTGGGTCGGCTTGGTTTTCAGTTCACCGGCCGAGGCGATATAGGGCACCAGGGTCAGGTGGACGAAGGCGGCATTGCCGCGCCCCGCGCGCAGGCTCAGCTGGCGGGCCGCTTCGAGGAAAGGCAGCGATTCGATGTCGCCGACGGTGCCGCCGATTTCCACCAGGGCCACGTCGACGCCCTCGGCGCCGCGGTGGATGAAGTCCTGGATTTCATTGGTGATGTGGGGGATCACCTGGACCGTCTTGCCCAGGTATTCGCCGCGGCGTTCCTTGCGGATCACGGATTCATAGATCTGGCCGGTGGTGAAGTTGTTCACCTTGCGCATGCGCGTGCTGATGAAGCGCTCGTAGTGGCCCAGGTCGAGGTCGGTTTCAGCGCCGTCGTCGGTGACGAAGACTTCCCCGTGCTGGAAGGGGCTCATGGTGCCGGGGTCCACGTTGATGTACGGGTCCAGCTTCAGCATGGTGACTTTGAGGCCGCGCGATTCCAGAATCGCAGCGAGGGAGGCGGCGGCAATCCCCTTACCCAAGGAAGACACCACACCGCCAGTAACGAAGACAAATTTGGTCATTGCTATAGGTGCCGAGCGGCACGCGCGGGAAATTGAAATTATACCCTATTCCTCACAAAAAATCTTCCAAAGGGACGGGAGCGGCGCCCAACTGCGGCCAAACGGCGCGCCGAAAAAAGAGAATTATTTGTGCAAGATTAGCCTTATACTAATGACTTTTTTGCATCGGCACGGACAGCATGGATGATCGCATGAGGACGGAGAACAGCGGCGGGCCGCCGGCCGCGGCTGAGGATTTCAGCGACCTGGCCTTGGCCGCCAGCGGCGCGCCGACGCAGGCACCCGATCCGCTGGCCGGCTGGACGCGCCATGCGTTCAGCTTCAGCGGCAGCGGGCGCGAATATTTCCGCATCTGGATCGTCAATCTGCTGCTGACCGTGGCGACGCTCGGCATCTATTCGGCCTGGGCCAAGGTGCGGCGCCTCCAATACTTTGACCGCAACACGGCCCTGGCCGGCGCCGTATTCGATTTTCGCGGACCGCCGCTGGCGATTCTGCGCGGGCGCCTGCTCGCCGTGCTGCTGCTGACCGGCTACCACTACGCGTTCGGTTTTTCCAAGGTGTTCGGGGTGGTCGTCATCACGGCCCTGGTGCTGCTGCTGCCGCTGCTGTTTCGCAGCGCCCTGCAATTTCGCACGCGCCACTCGCGCTGGCGCGGCCTGGCCTTCGGTTTCGATGGCAGCCTGATCGACGCGTATGCCGCGTATGGCGAGCCGATCCTGCTGTTCCTGCTGCCCTCGACCCTGGCCGCGCTCGGGGCGCCGATCACGCTGGTGCTGGCCGTGTCCTGCGTTTATCTGCTGTGGCCGCTGCTGCACGGGGCGGCGCGCCTCTACCAGCAGCGCAATCTGCGTTACGGCAATCTGACGACCGAGATCGATGTGCCGGCGCGCCGTTTCTACCGCTACTACCTGGTCGCCGCCGGCTGGTCGCTGCTGGCCGCGCTCGGCTTTGGCGTGCTGACCAATCTGATCCTGATCGGCCTGCACACCAGCCTGAAGCTGTCGACCGATCTGCAGATGATGCTCAGCGTCGGGGTCGGCATGCTGAGCGCCTATTTCGCCTATCTGGTCGCCCTGCCCTATCTGGCCGCGCGCATCAGCAATCTGATGTGGAGCGAAACCCAGCTGCCGGGCGTGCGCTTTGCCGTGCAGATTCCGGCGCGCGGCTATATCTGGCTGCAACTGCGCAATGCCGTGCTGACCCTGCTGAGCCTGGGCCTGTACCGGCCGTTTGCCGTGGTGCAGGCCCATGTCTACCGGCTGCGCCATGCGCAGGTGCTGTGCGAGGGCGACCTGGCCAGCATTCTGGCGGCGCGCGCCCATGCGGCGCCGCAGGCTGCGGGCGACGCCACGGCCGATCTGTTCGGCGTCGATTTTTCCTGGTGAGCGCGACCATGCATGCCCTGTATTTCGACGGCCGCACGGCCGCTGCCCATCCTGCCCGCCTGCGTCTGGCGGGCGAGGCCTGCGTACTCGAACTCACGCACGAGGAACGCCAATACCGCACCGCGACACTGCGCCTGCAGGAGCCGAGCGCGCGCGCGCCCTGGCTGCTCGACCTGCCCGATGGCGGCCATCTCGAGGTGGCGCGCGAGGCCGCCAGCGCGGACCTGCCCGCCCTGCTCGGCTACCGCTACAGCCGCGTCGAGCGCATGCAGCAGCGCTGGTGGATTGCGCTGCTGAGCCTGGTGTTGCTGCTGGCGCTGCTCGGCGCCATCGTCGAGTGGGGCGTGCCGGCCGCGGCCGATGCGCTCGCGTCCCAGGTCAGCACCGACATCGATGCCCGCCTGGGCGACGAGATCGAAGACGTGATCGCGCAGAAACTGCTGGCGCCGTCGCGCCTGTCGGACGAGCGTCTGCAGCAGATCAACCAGCTGTACGCGAGTCTGCTGCCGGCCGCGCCGCAGCGGCCGGGCCGCCTGCTGATCCGCAGTGTGCCGCGCGTGGGCCCGAACGCCTTCGCGCTGCCGAACGGGACCATCGTGCTGACCGACCAGATGGTCTTGCTGCTGCTGCCGAAAAACCAATGGACGCCCGAGGGCCGCGCGCGCCTGGCCGGCGTGCTTGCGCACGAGCTGGCCCACGTGGCGCGGCGCCACAATCTGCGCGCGCTGCTGCGTTCCTCGCTGACGGCGGCCGGAGCGGCGGCCCTGTTCGGCGACTTCAGCACGGTGGCGGCCGGGGCCCCGACCTTCGTCACGCGCATGGCCTATTCGCGCGACATGGAACGCGAAGCCGACCGCGACGCCGCCGCGCTGCTGCGTGCGCACGGCCTGGCGCCGGCGGCCCTGGCCGAGGCCTTCGATGCCCTGCAGCGTGACAGCAGCCAGAAGGCCCCGCTGCTGAACCGCCTGTTCGGCAACATGCCCTACCTCTCCTCACACCCGCCGCTGCCCGAGCGCGCCGCCGCCCTGCGCCGCTAGGCCCGCTTCCCCTCAGAAAAATCGGGGTCAGACCCCATTTATCTGGCCGGAAAAATGGGGTCTGACCCCATTTTTCTGTGTGGATAAATGGGGTCTGACCCCGATTTGTTTTAGTGGAAATTGCGGCTGGCGGGCGACAGGCGGCCGAGCATGGGACTGAGGTCGACCAGGCGCTTGGCCACCAGATGGCGCACTTCGCCCACGCGCTGCCAGATGCCATAGATGCCCAGCAGTGAAGCCGACAGGACTTCGCGCCGCTGCTTCTCGACCAGCTTGGGCCAGATGATCACGTTCACATTGCCACTCTCGTCTTCGAGCGTCATGAACAGCACGCCCTTGGCCGTGCCGGGCCGCTGGCGCACCGTGACGATGCCGGCCGCGCGCGCCAGCTGGCCATCCTGGAAATCCATGAGGTCGGCCGCGCGCAGGAAACGCTTGGCCTGCAGCGCCGGGCGCAACAGCGCGAGCGGGTGGCGCCCCAGGCTCATGCCCTGGGCGCGGTAGTCGCTGACGATCTCGTCGCCCTCGCTCGGGGCCGCCAGCGCGGGGGTGTCGTCCTGCACGCCGGCCGGGCGCAGCAGGTCCTTGTCGGGCACGGCGGCGACGGCTTCCCACAGGGCCTGGCGGCGGTGCCCGGCCAGGCCGCTGAGCGCATTGGCGGCCGCCAGCACCTGCAGATCGTGGCGCTCGAGGCCGGCGCGGCGCGCGAGGTCGGTGGTGTCGCTGAACGGGCGGATCGCGCGCACTTCCTCGATGCGCTGGGCGGCCTCGGCGCGCATGCCGCGCAGGACGTTCATGCCCAGGCGCACGGCCGGCTGCGGCCCGTCCGCCGCTTCCAGCTTGCATTCCCAGTCGCTGATGCGCACATCGACCGGCAGCACGCTGATCGCGTGGGCCTGGGCGTCGCGCACCAGCTGGCCGGCGCTGTAGAAGCCCATCGGCAAGCTGTTGAGCAGCGCGCAGACGAAGGCGGCCGGCTCGTGGCACTTGAGCCAGGCGCTCGCATAGGCCAGCAGCGCGAAACTGGCCGCATGCGACTCGGGAAAGCCGTACTCGCCGAAGCCCTGGATCTGGCGCACGATGGCTTCGGCAAACTCGCGCGCATAGCCGCGCTCGAGCATGCCGGCGATGATGCGCGGGCCGTATTTGTCGAGCCCGCCCTTGCGGTTCCAGGCGGCCATCGCGCGCCGCAGCTGGTCGGCCTCGCCCGGCGTGAAGCCAGCCGCCAGCATCACCACCTGCATCACCTGCTCCTGAAAGATGGGCACGCCGAGCGTGCGCCCGAGCGCCTGCTGCATCTCGGGCGTCGGGTAGTGCTCGGGGTCGCGGCCCTCGCGCCGGCGCAGATAGGGATGGACCATGCCGCCCTGAATCGGCCCGGGCCGCACGATGGCGACCTCGATCACCAGATCGTAGAAGGTGCGCGGCTTCATCCGCGGCAGCATGCTCATCTGGGCACGCGATTCGATCTGGAACACGCCGACCGTGTCGGCCCGGCAGATCATGTCATAGGTGGCCGGGTCCTCGGGCGGAATGTCCTGCAGGCAGAATTCCAGGCCGCGCCAGGCGCTGACCAGCTCGAGCGCGCGCCGGATCGCCGACAGCATGCCGAGCGCCAGGATGTCGACCTTGAGCAGGCCGAGTTCCTCGAGATCGTCCTTGTCCCACTGGATGACGCTGCGCTCGGCCATCGCGGCGTTTTCGATCGGCACCAGGCGCGACAGCTTGTCGCGCGCGATCACGAAACCGCCGACGTGCTGCGACAGGTGGCGCGGGAAACCGAGCAGGGTGCGCGCCATGCCGGCCCATTGCTGGCTCAGCTCGGCATCGGGATCGAGGCCGACCTCGGCGAAACGCTGCAGCAGCTCGTGCTTGCTGTCGAACCAGTGCTGGGCCTTGGCCACCTTGTCGATGATGGCGGGGTCGATGCCGAGCGCCTTGCCGCTGTCGCGCAGCGCGCTCTTGGGCCGGTAGCTGATCACGGTGGCGGCCAGGGCCGCGCGCTGGCGCCCGTACTTCTGGTAGATGTACTGGATCACTTCCTCGCGCCGCTGGTGCTCGAAGTCGACGTCGATGTCGGGCGGCTCGGCGCGCTCCTTGGAAATGAAGCGCTCGAACAGCAGATTGGCGCGCGCCGGATCGACCTCGGTCACGCCCAGGCAATAGCAGACGGCCGAGTTGGCGGCCGAGCCGCGCCCCTGGCACAGAATGCCGCGCGAACGCGCAAAGCGCACGATGTCGTAGACGGTCAGAAAATAAGGCTCGTAGCGCATGTCGGCGATGAGGCTGAGCTCGTGCTCGATCTGGGCCTGGACCTGGGCCGGAATGCCGTCGCGAAAACGGCGGTGGGCGCCGATATAGGTTTCCTTGCGCAGATAGCTGGTGGCCGTCTCGCCCGCCGGCACCAGTTCATCCGGGTATTCGTAGCGCAGTTCGTCGAGCGAGAAACGGCATTCGGCGGCGATGCGCAAGGTCTCGGCCAGGCTGGCCGGCGGGTAGATATTGGCCAGGCGCAGGCGCGCGCGCAGGTGCTCCTCGGCATTCGGCGACAGCGCATAGCCGCATTCGGCCACCGGGGTGTTCAGGCGGATCGCCGTCAGCACGTCCTGCAGCGGCTTGCGCGAGCGTACGTGCATGAGCACGCCGCCGATGGCGACCACGGGCAGGCCGTGGCGGCGCGCCGTGTCTTCGACGGCGTCGCGGTGGGCGTCGTCCCAGGCGCGCAGCAGCAGGTTCAGGCCGAGCCAGGCGCGGCCCGGGAAATGGCGCGCCAGCCAGGCCGCGTCGGCCTCCATGCGCGCGCTCTCCGCCTCCGTCACGCCCGGATACGGTGGCAGGCCGATCAGCAGACAGCCGGGCAGACCGGCCAGGGCGCCCGTCTCCAGGTCCTCCGGATACAGCAGATAGCGGCCCTTTTCGACGCGGCGCCGGCCCAGCGTGATGCATTCGGACAGATTGCCATAGCCCTCGCGGTTCTGGGCCAGGGCGATGAAGCTGGGCCCGGGGCTGGCGTCGCGCCGCTGCAGGTGGAAGTGAGCGCCGACGATGAAAGGCAGGCCGGCGCGCTTGGCCTCGGCATGGGCGCGCACCACACCGGCCAGCGAACATTCGTCGGTGATGGCCAGGGCCTTGTAGCCCAGCTGGGCCGCGCGCGCCGCCAGCTCCTCGGCGTGGGAGGCCCCGCGCAGGAAGGAAAAATTGGACATGCAGAACAGCTCGGCATAGTCGGGCAGGCTCTGCGGCAACACGGTGTCGGACATCGGGATAGAATGGAAGGCGAGAAAAACTACTGTACGGATATACAGTATAATGCAAATTCACGCCCTGAATTGTTTTGGCGCGGGACCGGGCCGCGGCAACCTCGCCTACGTGATCGAAGACGGTCCGGACACGGCCGCCGCGCGCCAGGCCTTTGCCGCCGCCCAGCCGGCCAGCGCCTGCGCCTTCGTGCGCCCGCTGGCCGATGATGCGGTCGAGGTCGATTACGTGTATCCGCATGCGCGCAGCCCGCTGTGCCTGCATGCGAGCCTGGCCGTGGCGCACCTGCTGCTGGCGCGCCAGCCGCGCCTGCGCCTGCGCACGGCCATGCACGGGCAGTGGCTGGAGGCGCAGCGCGCGGGCGACGATGTGCTGCTCGGCCTGGCGCCCCAGCCGGTGACCCAGCCGCCCCTGCCCGACCTGGCCGCCCTGCTGGGCGCCCCCGGCTTGGCGCCAGTCAGCCCCGCGGCCGTGGCCTCGGTCGGCAGCCCCAAGCTGCTGGTCGAGCTGGCCTCGCCGGCGGCCCTGCAGGCGCTACGGCCCGATTTGGCCGCGATTCTCGACTGGGGCCGGTCGGCCGCCGTGAATGGCATCTATGCCTGGTGCCGCCAGGCCGACGGCAGCCTGGCCGGGCGCAATTTCAACCACCGCGACCCGGCCCGCGAAGACCTTGCCACCGGGGTCGCGGCCGGCGCCCTGGCCGTGCATCTGGGACAGGCGGTGCTGCTGTATCAGGGCGGCGGCCAGTGCCGCCTGCGCGCGCACGCTGCGCACGGCCAGATCTGGGTCGGCGGGCGCGCCGAGCCGGCCTAGGCCTGGAAGTCGAGCCGCACGCGCAGCCCGCCCAGACGCTCCGAGCGTTCGAGCTGGATGCTGGCGCCGTGGCGCTCGGCGATCGATTTGATGATCGCCAGGCCCAGGCCGCTGCCATTGGCCTCGCTGCCGGCAATTCGGTAGAAGCGGTCGAACACGCGCTCGCGTTCCTCGTCGGCGATGCCGGGGCCGCTGTCCTCGACCAGCAGCTGGCGCCCGCAGATGCTGACGTCGACTGTGCCGCCGCTGGGCGTGTACTTGATCGCATTGTCGAGCAGATTGCGCAGCAGGATGTGCAGGGCGTCGGCCTGGCCTTCGACGCAGGTGGCGTCGGCGCGGGCCAGGCCAAGGTCGATGGCGCGCGCCTGGGCGGCCGGTACCAGCTCGGCCACGACGCGGCGCGCCAGTTCGGCCAGATTGACGGGTTCGCTGCGCGTGCCCACGCCAGGGGCGGCTTCCTGACGTGCCAGCACGAGCAGCTGTTCGACGAGGCGGGTGGCGCGTTCGATGCCGGCGCTCAGCCTTTCCACGGCCAGGCCGCGCGCACCGGGCTGATCGGCCCGCTCCAGGCTCTGCACCTGCAGCTTGAGCGCGGCCAGCGGCGTGCGCAGCTCGTGGGCGGCGTCGGCGACGAAATGCTGCTGCGCGGCGAAGGCCGTCTGCACACGCGTGAACAGCAGATTGAGTTCCTGCACGAGCGGCTTGACCTCGTCCGGCAGGCCGGCTTCCGACACCGGCGACAGGTCGTCGGCGCGGCGCGCGGCCAGCTGGGCGCGCACGCGCGCGACCGGGCGCAGGGAACCGCTGACGACCAGCCACACGGCCAGCATCAGCAGCGGCGCCATCAGGGCGGTCGGCCAGACCGTGCGCAGCGCCAGACTGGAGGCCATATTGCGGCGCACCGCCATGTCCTGGGCCACCTGGATGGTCTGGGCATTGTTCTGGGCCGAAAAGATGCGGTAGGTGGTGCCGTTCGCCATCACGTTCGAAAAGCCGAGCACGGCGCGCTGGGGCAGGCCGATGGCGGCCGTGGTGCGGTAGATCTGGACGCCGTCCGGGGTCCAGACCTGGAACACCAGATCGCTGGCCTCGGCCTGCTCGGGCGCCTCATTGCCGTCGACATTCGTCAGCGGCGCGCCGGAACGCAGGGCCAGGGCCATCTGCTGCATGTGGTAATCGAAAATGCGGTCGGCGTCGCGCAGGGCGGCGCGGTAGGCGATCGCCGTCTGCACGATCGCCGACAGGGAAATGGCCGCCAGCAGGAACCACAGCAGGCGGGTGCGCAGGGAATGCGTGACCATCACTTGGGAACCATATAGCCGACCCCGCGCACGTTGTGGATCAGCTCGCTGCCGAGCTTCTTGCGCAGGCCGTGGATATACACTTCGACGGCGTTACTGCTGACTTCGTCGCGCCAGCTGTAGAGCTTTTCCTCGAGCTGGGCGCGCGAGAGCACGGCGCCGGGACGGGCGATCAGGGCTTCGAGCACGGCCCATTCGCGCGCCGACAGGGCCACCGGCTTGCCCTCGACCAGGACTTCGCGCGTGGCCGGATTGATCGCCACCTTGCCATGTTCAAACACCGGTTCGGCGCGCCCGGCGGCGCGCCGCAGCAGCGCGCGGATGCGTGCCAGCAGCTCCTCGAGCTCGTAGGGTTTGACCACATAATCGTCGGCGCCGGCATCGAGCCCGGCCACGCGCTGGGCCACGGCGTCGCGCGCGGTGGCCACCAGCACCGGGGTGCGGTCCTTGCGCGCACGCAGGGCGCGCAGCACGTCGAGCCCGTCCTTGCGCGGCAGGCCCAGATCGAGCAGGACCAGGTCATAGGTCTGGGTCTGCAGGGCCGTGTCGGCCATGGCCCCGTCCTTGACCCAGTCGACCGCGTAGTGCTCGGCGCGCAGGAGGTCGAGCACGACCTCCCCGATCATGGTGTCATCTTCGACGAGCAGCAGGCGCATGCTTAGCCGACGCGGACCGGGATGAAGATGCGGTCGTTGCCGCGCTGGATCAGCAGCGCCACCGACTTGGCCGACTTGGCCACGATCTCACGCACCTGCTCGACCGAGGTGACCGGCTTGCCGTTGACGGCCAGCAGCACATCGCCCGGCTGCACGCCGGCCTCGGCCGCGGAACCGCCCACATCTTCGATCACCAGGCCGCTCTGGATGCCCGACTGGCGCTTCTCGATCGGTTCGAGCGGACGCAGGGACAGGCCAATGCGCCCGCCCTCGTCGCCGCCATTGCGCTCACCGCGCTCATTGACGGCCAGCTTGTCGTTCATGTCGCCGAGCTTGGCCGTGAGCTGCACGGTCTTGCCTTCACGCCAGACCTCGAGCGTGACCTTCTCGCCCGGGCGCATCAGGCTGATCATGGCCGGCAGGTCGCCCGAGGCGACGATGGCCTGGCCATTGACCTTGCGGATCACATCGCCCGACTTGATGCCGGCCTTGTCGGCCGGGCCGCCCTTCTCGACGCTGGTGATCAGCGCGCCTTCGGGCGTGTCGAGCTTGAAGGAATCGGCGAAGCCCTGATTGACTTCCTGGATGTTCACGCCGAGCTTGGCATGCTGGGCCTTGCCGGTGGCGACGATCTGTTCCTTGATCTTGGTGGCCACATCGATCGGCACGGCAAACGACAGGCCCTGATAGCCGCCGGTCTGGCTGTAGATCTGCGAGTTGATGCCGACCACTTCGCCGCGCGTATTGAACAGCGGGCCGCCCGAGTTGCCGGGGTTCACCGCCACGTCGGTCTGGATGTAGGGCACGCCGGTGGTGTCGTCGCCGAGCGAGCGGCCCTTGGCCGAGACCACGCCGGCCGTGACCGTGCTTTCCAGGCCGAACGGCGAACCGATGGCCAGCACCCATTCGCCGACTTTCAGCTCGCTCGAGCGGCCGAGCGGCACGGTCGGCAGATTCTTGGCATCGATTTTGAGCACGGCCACATCGGTACGCGAATCGGAGCCGAGCACCTTGGCGCGGAATTCGCGCCGGTCGGTCAGCTTGACCGTGACTTCCTTGGCGTCGCGCACGACGTGGGCATTGGTCAGGATCAGGCCGTCGGACTGGATGATGAAACCGGAACCGGCGCCGCGCACGGGCACATCGCGCTGGCCGCGCGGGTTCTGGAAACGGCGGAAAAATTCGAAGAAAGGATCGTCGCCGAAGGGATCGCGCTGGGCACGTTCGTCGACGCGGGTGCTGCCGAACACGCGGATATTCACCACGGCCGGGCCCATCTTGGCGGCGATCTGGGTGAAGTCGGGCAAGGTCACGACGGTGTTGGCGCCGACCGGGGCGGCGACGGCGGCGGCCAGGGCCGGCAGCGGGCTGGCCGACTGGGCGACGGCATCATGGTGGTTGACCGTGATGGCGCCGACGGCCCCGCCGATGACACCGGCGGCAATCAAGGCCATCGTCAAACGTTTTCCAGTGATCACACCTTGGTTGTGCATAAGGTACTCCTGACGTGGAAGGGGTTGTCGATGGCAGCATCATGCCTGAGCAAGCTTAGACTGGGCTTAATGCTGCCGAGCCTGCCTAAAATGCAGAAAGGCCGGGCGAACCCGGCCTGCGCAGACAGTGGAAAAATCAGGCGGCTTTGTCGAGCACTTCGAGGGCCGGGGACTGGCCGTCGATCAGGATCTTACGCGCTTTCAGGGCTTCCGGAATCTCACGCACGAGTTCGATCGTGAGCATACCGTTGTCGAAGCTGGCCGAGACCACTTTCACATGGTTGGCGAGCTGGAAGCGCTGCTCGAAATCGCGCGCGGCGATGCCACGGTGCAGGAAGGTCTTTTCGCTCGTGTCCTTCTGCTTACGGCCGACGATGACGAGCGAGTCGCGCTCGCTGGTGATGTCGAGTTCATCGCGGCTGAAACCGGCCAGGGCCATGACGATGCGGTATTTGTCTTCGCCCACCAGTTCGATGTTGTACGGCGGGTAGCTCGGGGCCGCGTCGGCGCGCTGGGTTTCCAGCAGCTGGGCCAGACGGTCAAAGCCAATGGCGGTGCGGTAGAGCGGGGAGAAATCGAAAGTACGCATGGTCGTCATCCTTGTCAAATTAAGCGATTGTCGTCTCCGGACCTCAACAGCGAGCATCCGGTGCTCCCTATCTAGGGCCCGCCCACGCCGGCTTCAAGGGTGGCTGCAAAAAAATTTTTTGCCCGTGCTACACTGCCCGCCCATGAAAACCCGACTGCTCGCCCTGGCCCTTGCGGCCGCCTTCCTCGCCCCGGCCCAGGCCGAGGTGCCCGTTCCCAAAGACCAGGCCTATCCGGGCACCCTGCGTCTCGAGGTCGATGCCACCAATGTGGGGCAGCAGATCTTCCAGATGCGGATGACGCTGCCGGTCAAGCCCGGCCCGCTGACCCTGCTGTACCCGCAGTGGCTGCCGGCCAACCACGGGCCGAATAATGCGCTCAATCTGCTGGCCGGCCTGGTGATCCGCGCCAATGGCAAGCCGCTCGAGTGGAAGCGCGACCCTGTGCACGTGCACGCCTTCCACCTGAACGTGCCGGCCGGGGTCAGCCAGATCGAGGCCGTCTACCAGTTCCTGTCCCCGCTCGAGCCGGGCCAGGGCCGCATCACGATGACGCCCGAGATGCTCGGCATCCAGTGGCCGGCCGTGACCCTGTATCCGGCTGGCTATGTGGCGCGGCGCGTGCCGGTCCAGGCCAGCGTGCGCCTGCCGGCCGGCTGGCAGTTCGGCACGGCCCTGGAAACCGAGGCCAGCGAAGGCGATCTGGTGCGCTTCAAGCCGACCGATCTGGAAACCCTGATCGACTCGCCGATGTTTGCCGGCCGCTACTTCAAGCGCATCGCGCTGAGCCCGGCCGACGCCAAGGCCCCCGTGCACCTGAACCTGGTGGCCGACACGGCCGAGGCCCTGGACGCCAAGCCCGAGCAGATCGCCCTGCACCAGGCCCTGGTGACGCAGGCGGCCAAGCTGTTCCAGTCGGTCCATTACCGCCACTACGATTTCCTGCTCGCCCTGTCCGATGAATTCGGCGGCATCGGGCGCGAACACCACGAGTCGAGCGAGAACGGGGTCAAGCCCGACTACTTCAGCGACTGGGCCAAGACCGAAGCCGGGCGCGCCCTGCTGCCGCACGAGTACACGCACTCGTGGAATGGCAAGTTCCGCCGTCCGGCCGGGCAGAAGGTCCCGAACTTCAACACCCCGCTCGACAATGAACTGCTGTGGGTGTACGAGGGCCAGACCCAGTTCTGGGGCAATGTGCTGGCCGCCCGCTCGGGCCTGATGTCGGCCAGCGCCGTGCGCGACACGATTGCCGCCACCGCCGCCCGGCTCGACAGCGTGCAGGGGCGCCAGTGGCGCGCGCTGCAGGACACGGTGAACGACCCGATCATCAATGCGCGCCGGGCCCAGCCCTGGAACAACTGGCAGCGCGCCGAGGACTACTACCAGGAAGGCATGCTGATCTGGCTGGACGTCGACAGCAAGCTGCGCGAACTGTCGCAGGACCAGCGTTCGATCGATGATTTCGCGCGCGCCTTCTTCGGCATCCGCGACGGCGACATGCTGCCGGCCTACTACCGCTTCGAGGATGTGGTGGCCACGCTGAACCAGATTGCCGCCTACGACTGGGCGCCCTTCCTGCGCGCCCGCCTCGACGGGCACGGCCCCGGCGCCCCGCTCGACGGCCTGGCGCGGCTCGGCTGGAAGCTCGTGTACAGCGAGACGCCGACGCCCTTCCTCAAGCAGAGCGAAGAGCGCGCCAAATCGGCCAGCTTTACCTATTCGCTCGGCTTTTCCGTCAGCGCCAGCGGCAATATCGAAGGCCTGGTCTGGGACGGGGTCGGCTACCGCGCCGGCCTGGCCGCCAATACCAGCCTGGTGGCCGTGAACAACCGCGCCTACAAGCCCGAGCTGCTGAAGGCGGCGATCACGGCGGCCAAGGACGGCAAGACCCCGATCAGCCTGCTGGTGAAGAAGGGCAATGTGTACCGCACGATCACGCTCGACTACCACGGCGGCCTGCGCTATCCGCGCCTGGAGCGCATCGAAGGCAGCCCCGACCGCCTGAGCGCCCTGCTCAGCCCGCGTTAAGCCCATGCTGGGCGGCGGCCCGCGCCGCCGCTCAGGCAAACAGGCCGTGCAGAAACCAGCGCGGCGCCGCCAGGCCATCGGCCGCGGCGATGCGTTCGCGGTAAATCCAGTACAAGGCATGATCGTCTCCGCGCGCGACGAAATAGTCGCGCGTCTGGGTGCCATTCCACCAGCCGGCCTCGATGCGTTCCGGCGCCGACACCAATTGCAGCGGTGATCCATAAAACGGCCGGTGCCCGCGCAGCAGCAGGGCCACGGGCTGGGCCAGCAGCCAGACCGGGCGCGGCAAGGCGCGCGCCGGCGGCGGCAGCCCGGCCGCGGCCGTGCGCGCGCTGGCGCCGCTACCCAGCGGCACCCAGGCATTGGCCAGCTCGGGCCGGTAATCGGCCTGGGGCAGCGGCTGCAGCACCTGGTCCTCGCCCAGGCGCGCGGCCAGCAGCTCGAACAGCTGGCGCTGATCCTCGGGACTGCCGCCCGGCTCGGGAAACAGCAGCCCGCTCGGCAGCACGGCCGCCTGCACGCGCGGCGCCTCCAGACACAGGGCGATGACGGGCGCATCCAGGCGCTGGCGCCCGAGCTTTTCTTTCAGCAGACGCAGCAGATGCTCCTCGTGCCAGGTCGGCTCGGCCAGGGCCACCTCGAGCAGCGTGGGCGGGCAGGCCGTGCGCCCGCGCTCGTGCTCGAGCGCCAGGCGCACGCCGAGCACGGCCAGCTGGCGCGCGCACAGCCAGCCGCACAGCTGCTGCAGCAGGTGGGCGGCGCCGGCCAGCAGCAGCTCGGCCTGCTCGATGCGGTCGAACAGCTCGAGGCGGGCGCGGAAACTGGCCGGCGGCACGATCCAGGTGAACAGCTCGGGCGCCAGGCCATAGGCGCAGTCGAGCATGTCGAGCAGGGCCGGGCCGGCGCGCCGCTGCAGGCCGGCGCGCGGCAGGCGGCGCAGCTGGCCCAGGCTGTGGCAGCCGATCCCCTCGAGCCAAAGCAGCTGGGGACGCGCGGGCGGCAGCGCCCCGCTTGGCAGAGCGTCGAGCCGGCGCGCCAGGCTGGGCAGGCGCAGCACGCGCGCGCCGCCGCAGCGCGCCAGCAGCCAGGCCCCGCGCGCCGTCGGGGCGCAGGCCAGGGCCGCGCGCAGGCCGAGCGCGGCCAGGCTGGCGCGCACGCGCCGGCACAGCGCGCGCACACCGCCGAACAGGCGCAGACTGGCGCCGACATCGAGCAGCAGACTGGCGTCCTCGGCCGCCGTGACCAGGGGCGTGTACTGCAGCAGGGCCAGGGCCACGGCCTCCAGGGCCGCCGCCTCGCGCCCCGGATCGCGCTCGACCACGCGCGCCTGCGGCAGCAGCATCAGGGCCCCGCCCTGGCGCATGCCGGGCCGGATGCCGGCCGCGGCCGCCATGGGCGAGCAGGCCAGCACGCGCCCCTGCTCGAGCACCACGCAGCCGGTGTCATCCGACCAGAGCGGGCTGAAGACGTCGAGCGGGAGCTGCGACAGGTAGAGGCCGATCCAGAGGCGCATGATGGGGCAGGCGGCGTTGCAGCGCCGGCAGTTCGAGGGGCAGGAACAGCGGCGCCTCGCGCCGCGGCCCGCGCCGTTTGATGAAATCGATCGTCAGGCCGCCGGCGGCCGGATGCAGGCCCAGGCGCAGCGGCGCGGGCGAGGCATCGGGCGCATGCGCCAGCGGGCGCAGCAGGAAGAACAGGGTCTCGCCCGACTGGGCCGCCAGATGCAGGCGGCGCAGGGCATCGGCGCGCACCGTGGTTTGCCAGAACAGCAGGGCGCCACAGCTGCCGCTGCGCAGGATTTGTTCGGCCGCCCACAAGGCGTCGCCGCTGCGCGCCGGGCGCACCCAGGCCAGCTGCTCGGGCCCGAGGCCGAGCGCGGCCAGGCCCAGGGCCTGGGGCGCATGGGGCGGCTGCAGCAGCACCACGCGGCGCCCGGCCACGGCACGCAGAGCCGGGCGCAGCAGGCGCATTTCGCCGATGCCATGCTGCTGCAGCAGCAGATCGAGCAGGCAGCCGGTGGGCCAGCCCCCGCCCGGCAGCTGGGCCGACAGCACCGGATAGCCGGTGTCGACGCAGTGGGCCTGGCTGCGCGCCAGTTGCGAGGCCAGCCACAATGCCGGATGCACGGCCTCCGGCGTGGCCAGGCTGGATGAAATGGACATGATAGAGAACGAAAAGTACTGTATTTTTATACAGTATAACGCAGTCGGGCGGCTTGGCAAGCACTGGTTCCAATCGTGCGTGCGCGGTAGTATGCGAAGCTGTTGACAACCCCTTCCGAGGCCCCGATGTTCCCTTCCCGTCTTGCCCTGGCCGTGCTGGCCGCCGTAGCCGGCCCCGCGGCCCAGGCCGCCGTTCCCGCCGGCCTCGATCAGATCCAGACCGTGGTCGTGCTGTATGGCGAAAACCGCAGCTTCAATAATCTGTACGGCCTGTTCCCGGGCGCGAATGGCATCGCCCAGGCGCTCCAGCACTACCAGCCGCAGCGCGACCGCGACGGCAGCGTGCTGGCCAGCCTGCCCCCGGTCTGGCGCGACAGCAGCGAGAAGGACGCCCAGGGCAAGCCGCTGAAAGGGGCCGACCCGCGCTACCCGAGCGCGCTGCCGAATGCGCCGTTCCGCATCGACGCCGCCCCGATCCAGCAGGGCCTGGCCGTCAAGACGCGCGACCTGACCCACCGCTTCTACCAGAACCAGATGCAGATCAATGGCGGGCGCAACGACATGTTCGTGGCCTGGACCGATGCCGGCGCCCTGACCATGGGCCATTACGACGGCGCCGTGCTGCCACTGTGGCAGATCGCGCGCGAATACACGCTGGCCGACAATTTCTTCATGGCGGCCTTCGGCGGTTCCTTCCTCAACCACATGTGGCTGGCCTGCGCCTGCACGCCCCACTATCCGGGCGTGCCCGAGAAGCTCAAGGCGCGCCTCGACGAACGCGGCCAGCTGATGCTGCGCCCCGGTTCGCCCGCGCGCGCCAGCGAAGGCCCTCCCCAGTTCTACGACGGCAGCTATTCGCCGGACGGCTATGCGATCAATACCGCCCAGTCGAGCTACCAGCCGAGCGGGATTGCCCCGGCCGCGGGCGGCGACCCGCTGCGCGCCAACCCGGCCGAGACGCCCCTGCCCCCGCTCGAGGACAAGACCATCGGCGACGCCCTGAGCGAGAAGCAGGTGAGCTGGGCCTGGTACGCGGGCGGCTACCAGGCGGCCCTGCAGGACCGGCGCAATATCTATGGCGGCGAGGTGAATTTCCAGCCCCACCACCAGCCCTACAACTACTTCCGCCGCTACGCCCCGGGCAGCGCCGAACGCGCCGCCCACCTGAAGGATGGCAGCGACTTCCTCGCGGCCATCCAGAGCGGCAGCCTGCCCCAGGTCAGTTTTTACAAGCCGCACGGCCCCCTCAATGAGCACCCCGGCTATGCAAGCGTGCTCGACGGTGACCGCCACCTGGCCGACCTGGTGCGCGCGCTGCAGGCCTCGCCCCAGTGGCCGCACATGGCGATCATCATCACCTACGACGAGAACGGCGGCCTGTGGGACCACGTGGCCCCGCCCCAGGGCGACCGCTGGGGACCGGGCAGCCGGATTCCGGCGATTATCGTCTCGCCGTTTGCCAAGCGCGGCTTCGTCGACCACACCAGCTATGACACCACCTCGATCCTGCAGTTCCTGAGCAAGCGCTTCGGACTCACGCCCCTGCCCGGCATCCGCCAGCAGATGGGCGATCTGACGAACGCGTTCGACTTCTCCAAGCGTTGAAAGTTGCGTGGCGCGTTTGAGGCAGATCAAACGCGCCATAGCTCAAGTGCCTACGCTGGTCAATCGAGCCAGTCAACGGACGGCTTGATACGAGACAAGGAGAACACCATGAGCTATGCGGATCGCGACACCTATGGCATTTACAAATCCAGCACCCAGCAAGGCCCCGGCCCGTCCCTGATGGGGGCCGACACCCTGATCGGCAACGACGTCGTCAATCACGAGGAAGAAGATCTCGGGGACATCAAGGAAATCATGCTCGACATGCGCAGCGGCCAGGTGGCCTATGCCGTGCTGTCTTTCGGTGGCTTCCTCGGCATCGGCGAGAAGCTGTTCGCCGTGCCCTGGCAGGCCCTGCAGCTGGACACGGTGAACAAGCGCTTCGTCCTGAATGTCGACAAGGACCGCCTGAAAACGGCCCCGGGCTTCGACCCCGATGCCTGGCCCGACATGACCGACGTTTCCTGGATCAATGAGGTGCACAGCTTCTACGGCATTGCCCCTTACACCGAGCACGATCTGTCCGTGCCCGGCGCCATGAGCGGCGCCAGCACCAGCGGCATGGACCAGGTGCGGCCCAAGCACTGAGCGGCCCGTCCATGCGGCCTTAGCGCTGCATGGACTCCCACACTTTTTGCAGGCGCTTGGCGGACACCGGCATCGGCGTACGCAGCTCCTGTGCAAACAGCGACACGCGCAATTCCTCGAGCAGCCAGCGGAATTCCTGCATGCGCGGGTCGCTGTTCTGGCCGCGGCTGGCGCGCTGCCAGGGCGTGGCCGCCTGCTGCCATTCGGCCATCAGGCGCGCATCGCGGGCCGGGTCGGCGCGCAGCTTCTCCAGGCGCACGTTCATGGCCTTCAGATAGCGCGGATAATGGGCGAGCTGGCTGTAGTCGGTCTCGGCCACAAAGCGTTTGTGGACCAGGGCCTGCAGCTGGGCCTGCATATCGCTGGCCACGGCCGGCGCCACACCCTGCAATTTTTTCGGGAGGCCATGAAACTCCGCCAGCACCTGGGACAAGAGCCGCGCCAGCTCATTCACCAGCAGGCCCAGACGTGACTTGCCTGCGTCCTTGCGCTGATTGAAGCTGTCGGCGTCATTCGGCAAGGGGTCCTGCAGGCAGGCCAGGTCGATCGCCTTGGCGATGATCTGATCGCGCAATTCCTCCTGCGACCCCAGGCTCATGAACTGCATGCCCATCTGCTGCAGGCCGGGGATATTCTTTTCAATAAATTTCAGCTGATCCTTGAACTGCAGGGCAAACAAGCGGCGCAGACCGATGCGGTGGGTGCGGGCGGCCACGGCCGGATCATCGAAGACTTCGATATCGCAGTGGGTCTGCTTGTCGACCAGGGCCGGAAAACCGATGAGGCTGAGCTTGCCCTTGCTGATTTCTAGCAGCTCGGGCAGTTCGCCAAAGCTCCAGTTCGTGAGGCCCGTGTAGGCATCGGCGCCCGGCGCTGCGGCCGGGGCCGGCGCCCCGCCCTTGCCCGCCTTGCCCGCCTTGGCCGGCGTCGCGGCTGGCGCAGCAGGCTGGGCGCTGCCAGCGGCCGTGGCCTTGGCCGATCCGGCGCCGGCCAGGGCCGGCCCCTTGCCCGCGGCGGCCGCCTGTTCAATCGGCGAACTGCCTTCGGCCATGCGCTGGAAGCTCAGGCGCGCCTGCATGCCGAATTCGGCCTGCAGGGCCGGCAGATTGCGGCCCATATCGAGCTGGCGGCCGTGCTCGTCCACGATCTTGAAGTTCATGAAGTGGTGGGCCGGCAGGGTCTCGAGCTTGAAGTCCGTCGTCAGCACGGCCACCGAAGTCTGGGCGCGGATGTCGGCGATGATGGCATCGATCAGGTTGCCGCGGCCGAAGTCGTGGCGCGCCTCGATGCGCTCGCAGAAGCCGGCCGCATACTCGGGCAGCGGCACGCAATGGCGGCGCAGCTTTTGCGGCAAGGACTTGAGCAGCAGATGCACTTTCTCCTTCAGCATGCCGGGCACCAGCCACGCGCAGCGTTCGTGCGAGAGCTGATTGAGCGCGTACAGCGGCACGCTGGCGGTCACGCCATCGCGCGCGCTGCCCGGCTCGAAGTGGTAGCTGAGCGCCAGTTCCTGCCCGGCCGCCATCATGGTCTTGGGGAAGAGTTCGGTCGTCACCCCGGCCGCCTCGTGGCGCATCAGCTCATCGCGCGAGAGGAAGAGCAGCTTGGGGTTCTCGGCCGTGGCGTCCTTATGCCATTTCTCGAAGCTGGCGCCATTGATGATGTGGCTGGGCAGCAGCTTGTCGTAGAAGGCCTCGATCAGATGCTCGTCAACCAGCACGTCCTGGCGGCGCGACTTGTGTTCGAGGTTTTCGATCTCGCGCACCAGCTTGTGGTTGTGCGCGAAGAAAGGCGCGCGTGTCTCGTAGTCGCCGCCGACCAGGGCGTCGCGGATGAAAATTTCACGCGCCTCGTCGGGCTTGAACTGGCCGTAATGGATGCGGCGCTGGCTGTAGACAACGATGCCGTACAGGGTCGCGCGCTCCATGGCCGAGACCTGGGCCGGCCGTTTCTCCCAGCGCGGCTCGCCCCAGGATTTTTTCAACAAGTGGCCGGCAATCTTTTCGATCCACTCGGGCTGAATCTGGGCCACGCAGCGCGCATACAGGCGCGTCGTTTCGACCAGCTCGGCCGCCATGATCCACTTGCCCGGCTTCTTGCTGAGAAAGGCGCCGGGCCAGACATGGAATTTGATGCCGCGTGCGCCCAGATAGCCGGCGCCCGGCTCGTCCTCGCCCTTGAAGCCTATGTTGCCGAGCAAGCCGGCCAGCAGGGCCATGTGCAAATTCTCATAGGTGGCCGGGGCCGTGTTCAGATGCCAGCCCTGTTCGCGCACAATGGTCAGCAATTGCGAATGCACATCGCGCCACTCGCGCAGGCGCAACTGCGACAGGAACTGGCCGCGGCAGGTCTCGGCCAGCTGGCGGTTCGACTTCTTGTGTTCGATGGCATTCTCGAACCACTTCCACAGCTTCAGATAACCGAGGAATTCCGACTTCTCGTCCGAGAATTTCTTGTGCGCCTCGTCGGCCGCCTGCTGCGCGTCGAGCGGGCGCTCGCGCGGGTCCTGCACCGACAAGGCCGAAGCCACGATCAGCATCTCGCTCAGACAGGCATTGTCCTGGGCGGCCAGGATCATGCGGCCCACGCGCGGGTCGAGCGGCAGCTTGGCCAGCTTCTTGCCCAGCGGTGTCAGCAGCTTGGCCTCGTCGACGGCGCCGAGTTCCTGCAGCAGCTGGTAGCCGTCGGCAATCGCGCGCGCCAGCGGCGGCTCGATGAAGGGGAAGCTCTCGACATCGGTCAGATGCAGGGACTTCATGCGCAGAATCACCGCCGCCAGCGAGGAACGCAGGATCTCGGGATCGGTGAACTTCGGGCGCTGCAGGAAATCCTGCTCCTCATACAGACGGATGCAGACGCCATCGGCCACGCGGCCGCAGCGGCCGGCGCGCTGGTTGGCGGCCGACTGGGCGATCGGCTCGACCTGCAGCTGCTCGACCTTGTTGCGATAGCTGTAGCGCTTGACACGCGCGAGACCGGTGTCGACCACATAGCGAATGCCAGGCACGGTCAGCGAGGTCTCGGCCACATTGGTCGCCAGCACGATGCGGCGCGCATTGGTCGCCTTGAACACGCGGTCCTGCTCCTCGGCCGACAGGCGCGCGAACAGCGGCAGGATGTCGACATGGGGCGGATGGTGCTTGCGCAGGGCCTCGGCGCATTCGCGGATTTCGCGCTCGCCGGGTAGGAAGACCAGCACGTCGCCGCTGCCGATGCGGCACAGCTCATCGACGGCATCGACCACGCCATCGACCAGCTCGCGCTTCTCCCGCGCGCGCGCCGCCTGCGGCCGCGCCCCTTCCAGCTGAACCGGCTCGCGCTCGAGCGGACGGTAGCGCACCTCGACCGCATACAGGCGGCCTGAGACTTCGATCACCGGCACCGGCGTCTCGCCGCGCTGGAAATGGCGGGCGAAGCGCTCGGCGTCGATCGTGGCCGAGGTGATGATCAGCTTGAGGTCGGGCCGGCGCGGCAGAATCTGCTTGAGATAGCCGAGCAGGAAGTCGATGTTCAGGCTGCGCTCATGGGCCTCGTCGATGATGATCGTGTCGTAGGCGCGCAGCAGGGGATCGGTCTGGGTTTCGGCCAGCAGAATGCCGTCGGTCATCAGCTTGACCGAGGCGCCCTTGCTCAGGCTGTCGTTGAAGCGCACCTTGTAGCCGACGTGCTCGCCAAGCGGCGAGCCGAGTTCGGCCGCGATGCGCTTGGCCGTCGACGAGGCCGCGATCCGGCGCGGCTGGGTGTGGCCGATCAGGCCCTTGCTGCCGCGCCCCAGCGTCAGGCAGATTTTGGGCAGCTGGGTGGTCTTGCCCGAGCCGGTCTCGCCCGAGACGATCACGACCTGGTGGCGTTCCAGGGCCGCGGCGATTTCCTCGCGCCGGCCCGAGACCGGCAGCTCCTCGGGAAAGCGGATCGGCGGCAGCGGATTGCGGACAACAGGGGGGGCGGCAGGCTTCTTGCGGGCTTCGGACATCGTTTTTGCAGGGTTTTGGACGCGCAGGTCGAACTGCGAATTATAATGCGCGACATGGAAAACCCGACTGAATTCGTCCACTGGCTGCGCTCCGTCGCGCCCTACATCCACGCCTTCCGGGGCAAGACCTTCGTGGTGGCCTTTCCGGGCGAGCTCGTCGCGGCCGGCGCCCTGCCCGTGCTGGCCCACGATTTGTCCCTGCTGCATGCCCTGGGCATCAAGGTCGTGATCGTGCACGGCTCGCGCCCCCAGGTGGCCGAGCAGCTGGCCCTGCGCAATGTCGAGGGCCGCTTCCACAAGGGCCTGCGCATCACCGACGGCGCCGCCCTCGAATGCGCGAAAGAGGCCGCCGGCGAGCTGCGCCTCGATATCGAGGCCGCCTTCAGCCAGGGTCTGCCGAATACGCCGATGGCCCATGCGGCGATCCGTATTATTTCGGGCAATTTTGTTACGGCGCGCCCGATGGGCGTGATCGACGGCATCGACCACGAGCTGACGGGCATCGTGCGCAAGATCGACGCCGAGACCATCCATTCGATCCTGGCCACGGGCAGCCTGGTGCTGCTGTCGCCGCTGGGTTTCTCGCCGACCGGCGAGGCCTTCAATCTGCCGATGGAAGACGTGGCCCTGAAGGCCGCCACGGCCCTGCATGCGGACAAGCTGATCTTCATCACCGAAACGCCGATGATGCTCGACCAGGGCGGCGAAGACATCCGCGAGCTGTCCTCGCACCAGGCCGAGGCCGTGCTGCTGGCGAACTTCCTGCCGGCCGACGCCGCCTACTACCTCGACACCTGCGTCAAGGCCTGCAATGCCGGTGTGGCCCGTTCGCACATCGTGCCGTTTGCGATGGACGGCTCGGCCCTGCTCGAATTGTTCACGCACGATGGCGTGGGCACGATGATCTCGCACGTCAACCTCGAGAGCCTGCGCGAGGCCACGATTGAAGACGTGGGCGGCATCATCAAGCTGATCGAGCCGCTCGAGGCCGACGGCACCCTGGTCTACCGTGGCCGCGAACTCATCGAACGCGAGATTGAATACTTCTCGGTCATCGAGCACGATGGGGTGATTTTTGGCTGTGCGGCGCTCTACCCTTTCCCCGCCGAGAAAATGGCGGAAATGGCCTGCCTGACCGTGAACCCCGAGGTCCAGGGCCAGGGCGATGGCGAACGTATCCTCAAGCATCTGGAAAACCGCGCCCGTGCGCGCGGCTTCACCAAGCTATTCGTTCTGACCACGCGCACGGCCCATTGGTTCCTCAAGCGCGGCTTCCAGCACGCGACCGTCGACGCCCTGCCCAAGGACCGGCTGAAGATGTACAACTGGCAGCGCAAATCCCAGGTTCTGATTAAAACCTTATAATCGGTCTTTTCGCATTTTTGGAGTCAGCAACATGGCACGCATGGTTCATTGCATCAAACTCAACCGCGAAGCCGAAGGTCTGGATTTTCCGCCGGCCCCGGGCGAGCTGGGCAAGCGCATCTGGCAATCGGTCTCGAAAGAAGCCTGGCAGGCCTGGCTCAAGCACCAGACCATGCTGATCAACGAAAACCGTCTGAACCTGGCCGACCAGCGCGCGCGCCAGTATCTGGCCACCCAGATGGAGCGCCACTTCTTCGGCGAGGGCGCCGACCAGGCCGCCGGCTACGTGCCGCCCACCTCGGCCTGATGCCAGGACGCGTGCAGGACGCGGAACTCGGCCCCGGCCGGGTCCGCGCCCGGCGCGCAGAATACGCCGCGCAGCCGTTTCAGCGCACAGCGCGGCCCCTCCCCCTCCTCTATCATCCGGAACAAGCCGATCTGGTCGACGAACCAGGGCGCCGGATGACGATTCAATTCCTGCAGTAGCCACGGGCGCAGGCGCTCGAAAAAGCCGATCGCGCCCAGCGTCGGCCGCGCCAGCGTGGCCGTGGCCGCCACATGCTCCCAGGCCTCGCGCGCGCCCTGGTGGTCGGTGCAGCCGAGCTCGGCCTCACCAAGGCGCTCAAGCAGCCGCAGCGGATCGCCCACGCACTCGAGGTCGATGTCGAGCACGAGCACCGGCTTGCCATAGCCACTCAGAATTTCGGGCAGCACAAGGAAACGCTCGCAGGCCAGCAGGGCGCGCCGCCGCTCGTTGTCGAGCGCGGCAATCGGTCCGCGCCGGAAACTGAAAAACGAAGAACTGCAATGCCCGGCCAGCCGGCCCAGCAGCGCGCGCGGCAGTTCGGCCTCGCTGTCGGCCAGCACGTGGATGTGCACATGCAGACGCATCAGCGAGGTCACCGGAATCGAGCGCAGCAGGCGCTCGCCATAGCGCTCCAGATAGGCCGGGTCGGCCGCCACCAGCAGCACCGCTTCGCGCGCCGTGGCCGGCAAGTCGGGCATGGGCGGCGCCGGCACCGGGGCCAGGCCCTCGAGCGGGCTGAGGAACATCATCTCGCGCGCCTGCGGCCAGCGCCATTGCAGCGGGCGCAGCAGGTCCTGGGCCAGCCGCAGGCGCCCCGTGGCCAGATACAGATCAGCCTGGCGGAAGCGGAAGAACGGATAGTCGGGAAAATGCAGCTGGCCCTGCAGATAGGCGTCCTCGGCCGCGCTGAACTGGCCGAGCGCGCGCAGCGCATTGCCGAGCAGGATATACAGGGCGGGCAGCTTCAGGCTGCCGAGCAGCTCACGCGCAATGGCCAGATGCGAGGCGCTGTCGACCAGGCTGTGGGGCCCGGTACAGCCGGAGAACAGGGCCAGATTCCAGTGGTTGTTGAACTCGTGTGCGCTCTGGCTGCCGTGCTGCCACAGCACTTCGCCCAGCAGCAGGCCCCAGGCCGCCTCCCAGCGGTGGCAGTCCTGGATCAGCTGCTGGATCTCGTGTGCCAGATCGGGCGCAGGCGCGGCGCGCTGGGCGGCGGCGAAACGGGCCAGATCGTGGGCGATGGCGACATAAGCCGCCTGATCGCGCTGGGACCGGGCGGCACGGACGCGTTCGCCGAGTGCCGCCAGGCTCATGGCATGGCCGTGCACTGGCGCAGTTCGCAGCGCGCCATGAAGGTCTTGCCGTTGTCACAGCGCATGCGGTAGACCTCGACCGGGCCGGCCGGTGTGACCAGACCGGCGCCGACGCCGCCCGTGCAGCCGGCGGCCTTGCCCATCTTCTCCACCGTGACCGAGGACACGCCCGGCTGGAACGGCAGGCGCTCGATGTCGACCCCATCGATGCTGACGCGCGGCTGGCCGTCACTGTCGAGCTGGACCGGCTTGGCCTGGACCGGCGCGGGCGCCGGCGCCGTGGGCGCCATCAGATGGCAGGCGCTCAGCGCCAGTGGCAGGATCAGGACGGCAAGGCGTTGCATGGCCCCTCCTTGGGCTTAAGCGAAGCGCAGGGTTTTCACGCCTTCGGGCGTGCCGAGCAGACAGACATTGGCGCCGCGGCGCGCGAACAGGCCCGAGGCCACCACGCCGACGATATGGTCGATCTGGGTTTCCAGGCCCACCGGATCGCTGATGCGCAGACCGGCGACATCGAGGATCTCGCCGCCATTATCGGTGATCAAGGGCTGATCGCTGCCCTTCTGCAGGCGCAGACGCGGCTGGCCGCCGAGCGCGCTGAGGGCGCGCATGACCGAGGCGCGCGCCATCGGAATGACTTCGACCGGCAGCGCAAAGCTGCCAAGCACCTCAACCAGCTTGGAGCCGTCGGCGATGCAGACGAACTGGCGCGCCACCGAGGCGACGATTTTTTCGCGCGTCAGGGCCGCGCCGCCGCCCTTGATCATCGCGCCGCTGGCGTCGATCTCGTCGGCGCCGTCGATGTAGACGGCCAGGCTGTCGACCGCGTTCAGATCGAACACGCGAATGCCGTGGCTGGCCAGGCGCGCGGCCGTCGCTTCCGAGGACGCGACCGCGCCCTGGATACGGTCCTTGATCTTGGCCAGTTCATCGATGAAGAAGTTGGCGGTGGAACCCGTACCCACGCCAATAATTTCACCGTCGACCACGTAACGGATCGCCTCACGGGCGACCGCCTGTTTCAATTCATCTTGAGTCATAGCAATAGTGGGTGAATGTGCACACAATATTTTAGCGGATCAGCGTCCTAATCTATGAGAAAATGCGGTCCAAAAAGTAAGTCGGGAAGAAAAATCATGCCTGCCACAAAGAGCATCCTCGTGGTCGATGACAGCCGCGTGTCGCGCCTGTTGATTCGTCAATGTATTCTGAGCAAGTCCCCCAGCATCACGGTTGAAGAAGCCGCCAATGGCGAAGAGGCCATTCAGAAGGTCGGCGTGCGCCTGCCCGATCTGGTTTTCATGGACGTCAACATGCCCGGCATGGGCGGCCTGGCCGCGGCCGAGCAATTGCGCGCCAGCTACCCGCAGCTGCCGATCGCCATGATCACGGCCAATGTGCAGAACGCCACGCGCCAGCGTGCCACCGAGCTCGGCCTGAGCTTTGTCGAAAAGCCCATCAACGAGCAGCGCATCCACGAATTGCTCGACACCATGGAAGCCTAGCATGTTCAATCTGACCGAACTGCAGCACGACGCCCTGCTCGAAATCTTCAACATCGGGGTCGGGCATGCGGCCGCCGCGATGAGCGGCATCGTCAACGAAGAAGTGAAGATGACGGTGCCGACCATCAGCTTCCAGAACCGCGCCCAGGCCGCCGAGCTGCTGGGCCGGGGCGGCAACCAGCGTATCTGCGGGGTCAGTCAGCATTTCGAAGGCGCGTTCAAGACCGAGGCCATCCTGATGTTCCCCGAGGATAAGAGCCTGGAGATCGTGCGCCTGATGGTCGGCGAGTCGGTCGCGCTCGACGAACTGACCGAAATGGAACAGGAGGCCATGAGTGAGATCGGCAACATCATTCTCAACTCCTGCGTCGGCACCCTGGCCAATCTGTTTTCGCAGGAACTCGAAGGCTCGCTGCCGATGTACCACATCGGCACCAGCGAAGAGATTCTGACCGCCTCGGGGAGCCTGGCCGACACCGTCGTGCTGATGCTGCACATCGACTTCATCCTCGAAAAGCATGCAATCCACGGCTATGTCGCCTTCATCCTCGATGTGACGGCGCTGCAGGACCTGCGCGAGCAGGTCGACCGCTACCTCGCCAAGGTCATGGGTGGCTAATGCTGGAGAAGGCTGAACGGCTCGATCTGCTCGAAAGTGTGCTGCGCGCCATGCATCTGGGCGCCATCGTGCTCGACCAGCAACGCCGCATCGTGCTCTGGAATGCCTGGATGGCGCGCCATGCCGGCCGGCCCGAGGAGGACGTGTGCGGGCGCAGCCTGTTCGCCGTGTTCCCCGATCTGCTCGGCAAGCGCATCGACCAGGCCATCACCCAGGCCCTCGACGATGGCTTTCCCTCGGTGCTGTCGCAGACCCTGCACAAGGCGCCCTTCCCCCTGTTCGCCGACATGGCCGCCTGCCTGGCCGAGGAGCGCATGCAGCAGGCGGTTTCGGTGTCGCCCCTGAAAATGCCGAACGGCCAGCGCCACTGTCTGATCCAGATCAACGATGTGACCGTGGCCGTGAACCGCGAGAAGCTCTTGCGCGTCCAAGCTTTGGAACTGCGCTCGCAGACGTTCAGCGATGGGCTGACCGGCATTGCCAATCGCCGCCATTTCGATGTCGCGATGGAAAAAGAAGTGCGCCGCGCCAAACGCGTGAATGCGCCGATGTCGCTGATGATGATCGACATCGACTACTTCAAGGCCTACAACGACCATTACGGCCACCAGCAGGGCGATGCCTGTCTGGTCGCCGTGGCCTCGACCCTGGCCGCCATGCTGCAGCGTTCGACCGACCTCATCGCGCGCTACGGCGGCGAGGAGTTTGTCGTGATTTTGCCGGAGATGGATGCGCCGCAAGCCGCGCGTCTGGCCGAGGCCATGCGCAAGCGCATCGAAGAATTGAATCTGCCGCACGCCCAGAGCGGCGTGGCCGACCGCGTCACCGTCTCGATCGGCCTGGCCACGCAGAGCTTCACCAATCCCCTCGATGAAGCCACCCTGCTCGGCCGCGCGGACAAGGCCCTCTACCAGGCCAAGCGCGACGGCCGCAACCGCGTCGTCAACTGATCAGGAACAGGCTTTCGGATTGCCGGCCGTGATGGCGATCGTCTTGGCCTTCTTGTACTTCACCTGCACGCAGCCGGCATAGCTGGCGCTGGCGCCGTCGGTCGCGGTCGGCGCGCCGAGCAGCTTTTCCGCCTCGTCATACGGGGTACCGAGCTTCACGCCATTGCTCAGTTTGAGTTCGCTCGTCTCGCCGCGAAAGCTCGCGCACTGGGCCTCGTCGGCGAAACGGTTCTCCCAGTTCAGCACGCGGATCTGGCGCAGCGGCGCATCCTCCTTGTCGGCCACGAACAGCAGGATGCTGCTCTGACCGCGCTTGCCCGGGTCGCGGTAGCACAGGCGCACGCCGCCTTCGGAGGCGTCATTGCTTTCGAACACAGTACTGGCGCCCAGGCGCGCCTGGACGTCCTTCATCGAATGCACACCCGCGCGAAAACCGGCAAGTTCCAGATCATCGGCCAAAACACTGCCGGCGCTCAACACCAGGGCCAGGCACAGCGACACACGCTTCATTTTTTCTCCAAGTCAAGGTTCAACGGATGCGCTGCGTTTGAGGCAGCGCAATACGAACGTCGAGCGACTATGCCGCAAGTGCGGCAGCTTGTACAGTTTGCGGCGCAGGAATTCTTCATAGCCTTCCGTCCCCTGCACGGCCACCTTGATCAGGTAATCGTATTCGCCGGTCAGCAGATAGGCTTCCATCACCTCGGGCATCTGGGCCAGCGCTTCGCCGAAGCGGGCGAAGGTCTCGTCGTCGTGACGATCGAGCGTCACCTCGATCATCACGATCTCGGGCAGGCCCAGGGCCTTTTGATTGAGCAGCACCGTATAGCCCTCGATCACCCCGCTCTCTTCGAGCTGGCGCACGCGGTTCCAGCATGGCGAGGCCGACAGGCCCACGCGCTCGGCCAGATGGGCGTTGCTGATGCGCCCGTTTTCACGCAGCACGCGCAGAATTTTCCGGTCCATTTCGTCCAAATGCACGCTCATCAGAAACTCCTTCTGCATTTATTTTTTACGAAAGAAGATTATTCCATATATAAGCCAGCAACAGGAAGAAATAGAAAGCCTATTCTGTGCAGTCCGCCTTATTCTTTTTCCTACGGACACACGTTTGTCACGCCGCCACTTGACCCCCCTTCAAGTCTGGCCCCGACCACGGGCCGCGCGGCGGACCGCCCACCTCACGAGGGTGGCGCGCAGCTGTCGTCACAAGCCTGGCTTCCGTGTGTTTCCCCCTGCCGCATGCAGACGTTCATTATCTTTCTGTGGCGCGGGAGAATTCCTTTTACTGAGGAGAAATAACCAACGAGCAGTTTTGTGCGGTATAAGATTGCGTAATGATGAACAAGAACAGCAGCCAATATCACCTGCTCATCATCGAAGACGCAGCTGTCGACCGCGCGATGCTGTCGGAGATGCTGACTGCGGACGGGCACCGCATCAGCGTCGCTGAAGATGGCAGCGAGGGCTACCGTCTGGCCCTCGCTAAACTGCCCGACCTGATCATCCTCGATGTGGGCCTCCCAGGCATGCATGGCCATGCCCTGTGCCGTCGTCTCAAGGCCAACGCCCAGACGCGAGCGATCCCTATCATTTTCCTGAGTGCCGCAGACGGACCCGATGACCGGGTCACGGGGCTCCAGATTGGCGCGGTGGATTACATCACCAAGCCATTCACGCCGGCCGAAGTCTCGGCGCGTGTGCGCATCCACCTCGGCCTGATGCCGAAGCCGGCGGCTGCCACGGCGGCGCCGGACGAGCATCCGCTGGTGCTGGCCGCGAAGACCTATATTCGCGACCACATCGGCGACCTGCCGCCGCTGGCCGACATTGCGCGTGCGATCGGTACCTACCGCGAAAAGCTGTCCAAGGTATTTCGCGAGCAGACCGGGATGACGGTATTCGCCTTCATCCGCGACGAGCGCATTCAGCATGCGTGCCGGCTGCTGGGGAGTTCCGATCTCGACATTGTCGACATCGCGCTCTCGCTCAACTTCAGCAGCGCCGGCAATTTCTCGACCGCCTTCCGCCTGAAGATGGGCATGACGCCGAGCGCCTACCGCCAGCAGGAACAGTCGCGCCAATAAAAATGGGGTCAGACCCCATTTATCCACCCAGAAAAATGGGGTCTGACCCCGATTTGTTTGGCGGGCAAGGGTGCGGTTTCGTGCGACGAAAAAAAAGGCGGGGTCGCCCCCGCCTGCTGCTGTGCTGCGCGCTGCGCTCAGAGCGCGGCTGCGGCTTTGGCCAGCTCGGTGATGCGCGCCCAGTCGCCCGCTTGGATCGCGTCGCGCGGGGTCAGCCAGGAGCCGCCCACGCAGGCCACGTTCTTCAGCGCCAGGAAGGCCGGCGCCGTCTCGAGCGAAATACCGCCAGTCGGACAGAAGCTCACATCCGGCAAGGGGCCGCCAATGGCATTGAGCATGCCGACACCGCCTGCCTGCATGGCCGGGAACAGCTTCAGCTGCTGGAAGCCGGCCTCGCGCGCGGCCATCACTTCGGACGGGGTCATCACGCCGGGCAGCAGCGGCAGACCACTGCTCTTGGCGGCCGCCACCAGGGACGGGGTCAGGCCGGGCGACACGCCGAACACGGCGCCCGCATCGCGCGCGGCCGCAAACTCCTCGGGCCGGGTCAGGGTGCCGACGCCGATAATCGCGCCCGGCACGGCCGACATGGCGCGGATCGCGGCCAGGCCGTGCTGGGTGCGCAGGGTCACTTCCAGCACACGGATGCCGCCGGCGACCAGGGCCTCGGCCAGCGGTACGGCCGTGGCCGGATCGTCGATGGCAATCACCGGCATGACGCGCGCAAGGCGCATGATCTCGAGCAGGTTCATGGTTTTCCTTTATTTGAGAACGTCTTCATCGGAGCCGGGCATGGTGTTGCCAACCGTCGCGTCGGGCACATGCATCGGTTGGCTGGCGGGCAGCGGTGTGGGCAGGGCAAAGGTGGTGGCGCCCTCCTCGGCCGCGCTGATGGCGGCGCGGTAGAAGGCGAACAGCTCGCGCCCCATGCCGACGCCGTTGGCCGACAGATCGGCCGTGGCCTGGGCGCGCGCCTCCCATTCGGCGGCCGGGACCAGCGCCGCCAGCGTGCCGGTTTGGGCGCACACGCGCAGCAGATCGCCATCGCGCACGCGGCCGAGCGGACCGCCGGCCAGAATCTCGGGCGACACGTGGATCGCGGCCGGCACCTTGCCCGACGCGCCCGACATGCGGCCGTCGGTCACCAAGGCCACCTTGAAGCCGGCATCCTGCAGATTGGCCAGGGCCGGCGTCAGCGCGTGCAGTTCGGGCATGCCGTTCGCGCGCGGGCCCTGGAAGCGGATCACGGCGACGAAATCGCGCTCGAGCTGGCCGGCCTTGTAGGCGGCCATGAAAGCTTCCTGCGAATCGAAAGTGAGGGCCGGCGCTTCCACGCTGCGGTGCTCAGGCTTGACGGCCGAGACCTTCATCACGGCGCGCCCCAGATTGCCCTTGACCAGCACGATGCCGCCATCGGCCTGGAACGGCCGGCTGGCCGGACGCACGACGTTTTCGTCGGCCGCGGCCGCGGGCGCGGGACGGAACACCAGCTGCTCGCCCTCGAGGAAGGCCTCGGCGCAGTGGGCGCGCAGGCCGTGGCCGAGAATCGTGCGCACGTCCTCGTGCAGCAGGCCGGCGTCGAGCAGCTCGCGGATCACAAAGCCGGTGCCGCCGGCCGCATGGAAGTGGTTGATATCGGCTTCGCCATTCGGGTAGATGCGCGCCAGCATCGGCACCACGGCCGACAGGTCATTGAAGTCGTCCCAGTCGATCACGATGCCGGCCGCCTTGGCGATGGCGATCAGGTGCAGCGTATGGTTGGTCGAGCCGCCGGTGGCCAGCAAGCCGACCACGGCATTGACGATCGCCTTCTCGTCGACGATGTGGCCGACCGGCGTGTAGCTGCCGGCCTGTTCGGTCAGGGCCACGGCGCGCGCGCCGGCGGCCGCCGTCAGGGCGTCGCGCAGCGGCGTGTAGGGATTCACAAACGCTGCGCCCGGCAGGTGCAGGCCCATGATTTCCATCAGCAGCTGATTCGAGTTGGCGGTGCCGTAGAAGGTGCAGGTGCCGGCGCTGTGGTAGGAGGCGGACTCGCACTCGAGCAATTCTTCGCGCGTGGCCTTGCCCTGCGCGTAGAGCTGGCGCACGCGCGCCTTTTCCTTGTTCGACAGGCCGCTCGTCATCGGGCCGGCCGGCACGAACACGGCCGGCAGGTGGCCGAAATGCAGGGCGCCGATCAGCAGGCCCGGCACGATCTTGTCGCACACGCCGAGGTAGACGGCGGCGTCGAACATATTGTGTGACAGCGCGATGGCCGTGGCCTGGGCGATCGTGTCGCGCGAGAACAGCGACAGCTCCATGCCGGGCTGGCCCTGGGTCACGCCATCGCACATGGCCGGCGTGCCGCCCGCGAACTGGGCCACACCGCCTGCCGCGCGCACGGCCTCCTTGAGGATCGCCGGAAAGTGCTGGAAGGGCTGGTGGGCCGACAGCATGTCGTTGTAGGCCGAGACGATCGCCACCGAGGGCTTCTTCTGCTCGCGCAGGCTCAGCTTGTCGTTGGCGGGAAAGGCCGCAAAGCCGTGCGCCAGGTTGGTACACGACAGGGCGCCGCGCTGCACGCCCTGGCGGCGCGCCGCGTCGAGGTGATGCAGATAGGCCGCGCGGGTGGCGGCGCTGCGCTGGAGGATCCGCTGCGTGACGCGCGCGAGTTCGGGATGCAGTGCCATGAAAGAATCCTATGAACGGTGAATTTCTGAAATTTTACTACAGTATTTTGCCGAAATGGCGTCAATCCCCCACTTTTTCTGCACCCAACCACCCCGCTTTGGCCCAGTGCAGCCAAATTTTTGTAGTGAATTTACGTAATTTTGGAGTATAGTTGTCATGTTCCGCGCCCCGCAGGGCGCCCCATCTGCGAAAGACCCACATGCCTGCCCTCACTTCCCTGCCCGCCTACCAGGCCCTGGCGGCGCACGCCGAGACGGCCCGCCACTGGCAGCTGCGCGACTTGTTCGCCCAGGACCCGCAACGCTTTGAGCATATGCATCTGCAGGCCGCCGGCCTGTTCCTCGATTATTCGAAAAACCGGCTCGACGCCGAGACCCTGCGCCTGCTGCTGGCTCTGGCCGAAGCGCGCGATCTGGCATCGTGGCGCAATGCCATGCTGACCGGCGCACGCATCAACCATACCGAGCAGCGCGCCGTGCTGCACACGGCCCTGCGCCTGCCGCGCGGCACCCGCCTGGAAGTCGACGGCGAGGACGTGGTGGCCCAGGTGCATGGCGTGCTCGAGCATATGAAGCGCTTCAGTGACGAAGTGCGCAACGGCGCCTGGCGCGGCCACACCGACCAGGAGATCACGGACGTCGTCAACATCGGCATCGGCGGCTCCGACCTCGGCCCCAAGATGGCCTGCCTGGCCCTGCGCCACTACGCCCACCCGCGCCTGCGCATGCATTTCGTCTCGAATGTGGACGGGCACGACATCGAGGCCGTGCTGCAGCAGCTGAACCCGGAAACGACGCTGTTCATCGTCGCCTCGAAAACCTTCACCACGGCCGAGACGATGATGAACGCGCAGACCGCGCGCTCCTGGTTCATCCAGCAGTGCGGCGCCTTTGCGGACCTGAGCCGCCATTTCGTGGCCGTCTCCACCAATACCGCGGCCGTCAAAGCCTTTGGCATCGATCCGGCCAATATGTTCCCGTTCTGGGACTGGGTCGGCGGCCGCTATTCGCTGTGGTCGGCCATCGGCCTGCCGATCGCCCTGAGCGTTGGCTTCGCCTACTTCAGCGACCTGCTGGCCGGCGCGCATGCGATGGACCACCACTTCGCCACCGCGCCGCTGGCGCAGAACATGCCGGTGCTGCTCGGCCTGATCGGCTTCTGGAACCGCCAGTTCCTCGGCTGCAGCTCGCTCTCGATCGCGCCCTACCACCAGGACCTGAACCGCTTCCCCGCCTACCTGCAGCAGCTCGACATGGAAAGCAATGGCAAGCGCGTCACGCGCGACGGCAGCCCGGTCGACACGCCGACCTGCCCGGTCATCTGGGGCGAGTGCGGCACCAATGGCCAGCATGCTTATTTCCAGCTGCTGCACCAGGGCAGCGATCTGATTCCGATCGACTTCATCGCCAGCCTGCAGCCGGCCCATGAGCGCCAGCGCCATCACACGGCCCTGCTGGCCAACTGCTTCGCCCAGTCGGAAGCCTTCATGAAGGGCAAAACGGCCGACGAGGCGCGCGCCGAACTCGAAGCGGCCGGGCTCGACGCGGCCGAGGTCGCGCGCCTGCTGCCGCACAAGGTCTTCCCGGGCAACCGTCCAAGCAATACCATTCTGATGGACTACCTGACCCCGCCGGCCCTGGGCGCCCTGATCGCCCTGTACGAGCACAAGACCTTCGTCCAGGGCGTGCTGTGGGATGTGAACAGTTTCGACCAGTGGGGCGTGGAACTGGGCAAGGTGCTGGCCAAGGCCATCGAGGCCGAACTGAGCGGCGACGCCCATCCGGCCCTGCACGACAGCTCGACCAATGGTCTGGTGCAGCTCGCCAAGCGCGGCCTGCCATAAGGAGAACACGATGAGCGGTATTCAGGTCGCATGGCATGAAGCGATGAGCGTCGGCGAAAGCCCCCTCTGGCACCACGGCGAATCCAGCCTGTACTGGGTCGACATCAACCAGTGCCTGGTGCACCGCCTGCACCCGGCCAGCGGCCAGCACGCCAGCTGGCGCATGGACAGCGAGCCGTCCTCGCTGGCCATCGACGGCGGCGGCGGCCTGCTGGTGGCCACGCGCCAGGGCATCGTCCACCTCGACCCGGCCAGCGACGCCCGCCGCCTGCTGTATCCGGCCCTGTACGACACGGCCACCACGCGCTTTAACGATGGCAAGGTCGATCCGGCCGGGCGCTACTGGATCGGCACCATCTATGAGCCGCGCACCAGCCCGGCCGCCGAGATGTTCTGCCTCGACAAGGGCGAACTGCGCAAGGTCTGGAGCGGCGGCATGACCAATTCGAACGGCCTGGCCTTCGCGCCCGACGGCCGCACCATGTACCACGCCGACACCGCCAGCCACCGCATCGACTGCTATGACTTCGACGTCGCCAGCGGGCGCGTCGGCAAGGCGCGCGCCTTCCAGCTGTTCTCGGCCGACAAGCACGACCCGGCCTATGGCGGCCGCCCCGACGGCGCCACCATCGACAGCGAAGGCTGCTACTGGGTCGCCATGTTCGAAGGCGCGCGCGTGCTGCGCTTCGCCCCCGACGGCAAGCTGCTGCGCGAGATCCTGCTGCCGGTGCGCTGCCCGACCATGCTGGCCTTCGGCGGCGACGATCTGCGCACCCTGTATATCACCAGCGCCAGCCATGGCCGCCCGGCCACCGAGACGGCCAGCTACCCGCTCAATGGCCGCCTGCTGAGCATCCGGGTCGAGGTCGCCGGCCGCCCGGAGCCCGTGTACCAGGCCTGAACGCGCGCCGGCCGCGCGGGCGGCGGCGCATAATCGACGGCCCGCGGGCCGGTCTGCCAGAATTTCGTAGTAAATTTTCTTGCGCGATCAATTTTCGTGTAGTAAATTTACATTGACTAGCAAGGAGCCCTTTTCCCCTATGGCACTCAACGACTTTGACCTCGTCCTTTTCGGCGGTAGCGGCGACCTCGCCATGCGCAAACTGCTGCCCGCCATGTACGCGCGCGAGCTGGCCAGCGCCCTGCCCGCCACGGCGCGCATCGTCTGCGTCGGCCGGCACGAATGGAGCACCGAGGAATTTCTGGCCACGGTCGATGCGACCGCGCGCCCCCACGTCAAGAATTTCCAGACCGAGGTCTGGCAGCGTTTCGTCCAGCGCATCGTGTACGTGCCGCTGAACGCAACCGAATCGGCCAGCTACCAGGCGCTGGTGGCGGCCCTGCGCCACGACCCGCACATCACGCGCGTCTACTACCTGGCCACGCCGCCCCACCTGTTCGCCAAGATCTGCGACAACCTGGCCGCCAATGGCCTGGCGACGGCCAATTCGCGCGTGGTGCTGGAAAAACCGCTGGGGCGCGACCTGGCCTCGGCGCGCCAGATCAATGCCGAAGTGGGCAAGGTCTTCAGCGAATCGCAGATCTACCGGATCGACCACTACCTGGGCAAGGAAACCGTGCAGAACCTGCTGGCCCTGCGCTTCGGGAATATCCTGTTCGAGCCCCTGTGGCGGCGCGAGTACATCAGCGATGTGCAGATCACGATCGCCGAAAAGCTCGGCGTCGGCAACCGCCTCGGCTACTACGACACCTCGGGCGCCCTGCGCGACATGCTGCAGAACCACCTGCTGCAGCTGCTGTGCATCGTGGCGATGGAGCCGCCCGCCTCGATCGCGCCGGACGCCGTGCGCGACGAAAAGCTGCAGGTGCTGCGCTCGCTGCGCCGCTTCACCCCGACCACCCTGGCCCAGAACATCGTGCGCGGCCAGTACCGCGCCGGCCATGTGGACGGCCAGGCCGTGCCTGGCTACCGCGAGGAACCCGACGCCCCCGCCCATTCGCGCACCGAGACCTTCGTCGCAATGAAGGCCGAGATCGACACCTGGCGCTGGGCCGGCGTGCCCTTCTATCTGCGCACCGGCAAGCGCATGGCGGCCTCGCTGGCCGAGATCGTGGTGCGCTTCAAGCAGATTCCGCATTCGATCTTCCCGCAGCCGACCAATACCTTCCAGAACAACTGCCTGGTGATCCGCCTGCAGCCGGACGAGGGCCTGAAGCTGAACCTGATGGCCAAGACCCCGGGCGATTCGATGCGCCTGAAGCCGGCCGAACTCGAACTCGACTTCCGCGAGACCTTCAAGGCCCCGCGCATGGAAGCCTACGAGCGCCTGCTGTTCGACGTGCTGCGCGGCCAGCTGACCCTGTTCATGCGCGGCGACGAACTGGAAGCGGCCTGGGACTGGGTCGAGCCGATCCTGCACCACTGGGAGCAGGACGAGAGCGCGCCCATCCCCTACACCTCGGGCACCTGGGGCCCGGCCGCCTCGAGCGCGCTGATCGGCCGCGACGGCCTGCAGTGGCGCGAAGAAGCCCTGCCTGAGGACTAAGCCGGCGCCATGCTGCTCGATTCCATCCGCACCCAGCTCGACACCCTGTCCAAGTCCGAGAAGAAGGTGGCGCTGGCCGTGCTCGCCAATCCGGGCGCGACCGTGAACCAGAACATCACGGCCCTGGCCAAGGCCGCCCAGGTCTCGGAGCCGACCGTCGTGCGTTTTTGCCGCACCCTCGGCTACGACGGCTGGCACGAGTTCAAGCTCAAGCTGGCCCAGGGCCTGGCCCTGGCCCTGCCGGGCGCCTCCGACCAGCCGAGCCAGGACGACCTCGCCGTCGACCTGATCAGCAAGATCTGCAGCCGCTCGATCAATACCCTGCTCGACCTGCGCAATAATCTGCAGGCCGAGCCCGTGCAGAAGGCGCTCGACATCCTGTCGCGTGCCAACAAGATCGAGTTCTACGGCCAGGGCACGAGCGGCATCGTGGCGGCCGACGCCCAGCACAAGTTCTTCCGCTCGGGCGTGCCGACGGTCGCCTATGCCGACCCGCACATCCACTCGATCGCCGCCTCCCTGCTGCGCAAGGGCGACGCCTGCGTGGCCATCTCGCAGCGCGGCAATAACAGCGCGCTGGTGCGCTCGGTCAAGCTGGCGCGCCAGGGCGGCGCCGACGTGATCGTGCTGGCGCCCTCGGGCACGCCGCTGGCCGACATGGCCAGCGTGCTGATTCCGATCGACCTGGTGTTCAACATCGACCCCTATACGCCGATTTCGGCGCGCCTGGCCTATCTGGTCGTGATCGACGTGCTGGCCGTGGGCCTGGCCCTGCAGCGCGGGCCCGAGTTCCGCAAAAAGATGCAAAATGCACAAAAGGCGTTGCAAGAATTCGACATGCAGTTCGACTCGTTTATCGGATAATAGCTCCTCGCCCCCAAAACAACGGGGCGGTTCAGACCACTCATAACGATAAACCACCATGAACCAACTCGAACAGCTGAAACAGCATACGATCGTGGTCGCCGACACGGGGGACTTCCAGTCCATCAAGCAGTACAAGCCGCGCGATGCCACCACCAATCCTTCCCTGATCCTGAAGGCAGTCCAGAAACCCGAATACCAGCCGCTGCTGGAAAAAATCGTCAAGGACCACCCGGGCATCTCGACCGGCGAAGTCATCGACCGCCTGCTGGTGGCCTTCGGCATGGAGATCCTGAAGGTGATCCCGGGCCGCGTCTCGACCGAAGTCGACGCCCGCCTGTCGTTTGACACCCAGGCCACGGTCGACAAGGCGCGCGAGCTGATCACCTTCTATGAAGCCGAAGGCGCGGGGCGCGAGCGCGTGCTGATCAAGATCGCCTCGACCTGGGAAGGCATCAAGGCCGCCGAGGTGCTCGAGCGCGAAGGCATCAAGACCAATCTGACCCTGCTGTTCTCGCTGGCCCAGGCGATTGCCGCCGCCGAAGCGGGCGTGCAGCTGATTTCGCCCTTCGTCGGCCGCATCTACGACTGGTACAAGAAGCAGACCGGCACCGACTTCGAAGGCGCCACCGATCCCGGCGTGCAGTCGGTGCGGCGCATCTACAACCACTACCGCAAGTACGGCTATGGCACCGAGGTCATGGGCGCGAGCTTCCGCAACACCGGCCAGATTCTCGAGCTGGCCGGCTGCGACCTGCTGACCATCAGCCCCGATCTGCTGCAGAAGCTGCAGGACAGCACCGGCCCGGTCGAGCGCAAGCTCGGCGGCGAGACGGCGCCCGCCACTGCCCTCGAAAAGAACTCGGTCGACGAAAAGAGCTTCCGCTTCATGCTCAACGAAGACCCGATGGCGACCGAAAAACTGGCCGAGGGCATTCGCGCCTTCTGCGCCGATTCGGCCAAACTGCGCCAGATTATCTCGGCCATGCGCTGAGTCCTGAGCACGCGGACAAGGGGCGGTTGGACTAACCGCCCCTTTGCTTTTTGGGCGCGCGGAAACCAACGCGAGCCAAACACAATCTTGCCGATCACGCTACAATGCGGCGGCTCCCCTTGCGGTCGAGCCTGATCCCATATTTACTCCAGCCTGACGCCGTCCGCGGCCGTTCCGACTGAATCTTTTGAAAGAGCACCATGCGAGCTAGCCTTCGTCTCTTTTCCCTGCTTTTGCCCCTGCTGGTCAGCCTGAGCGCTTGCGGCGATAAAAACGCCGCTGCCCAGGGCGCGGGCGGCACCCCGCCGCCGCCCGCCGTTCCGGTGATCACGATCGCCGAAGGGCCGCTGGCGCTGAGCACGGAACTGCCGGGACGGATCGAGGCCCTGCGCGTGGCCCAGGTGCGCGCGCGTGCGCCGGGCATCGTGCTGCAGCGCGTGTTCACCGAAGGCAGCGACGTGAAGGCCGGCCAGGTGCTGTTTAAGATCGACCCGGCCGCCTTCCAGGCCAGCTTCGACAGCGCCAGCGCGGCCGTCGCCAAGGCCGAGGCCAACCTGGCCCAGGCCGAGCTCAAGGCCAAGCGCTACAAGCCCCTGCTCGAGGCCAGCGCCGTCAGCCAGCAGGAATACGACGACGCCGTCACGGCCCAGAAGCAGGCCGCGGCCGATCTGGCCACGGCGCGCGCGGCGCGCCAGAGCGCCAGCATCAACCTCGGCTACACGACGGTGACGGCGCCGATCGCCGGCCGCATCGGCCGCGCCCTGGTCACCGAGGGCGCCCTGGTCGGCCAGAACGAAGCCACGCCGATGGCCCTGGTCCAGCAGCTCGACCCCGTGTATGTGACGATCACCCAGCCGGCCACCGACCTGCTCAAGCTCAAGCGCGCCCTGGCCGCCGGCCAGCTCAAGAGCGCGGGCAAGGACCAGGCCAAGGTCAGCCTCGTGCTCGACAATGGCGAGGTGTATGGCCAGCCGGGCAAGCTGCTGTTCTCCGACATCAGCGTCGACGAGAGCTCGGGCGCCGTGACCGTGCGCGCCGAATTCCCCAACAAGAATATGGCCCTGCTGCCAGGCATGTATGTGCGCGCCCGCCTCGACACGGCCGTCAAGGACGCCGCCATCGTGGTGCCGCAGCAGGCCGTGCAGCGCGGGCCGGAAGGCGCCAGCGTGTTCGTGGTCGGCGCCGACAACAAGGTCGGCCAGCGCCCGGTCGTGGTCGATCAGGCCCAGGGCAATAACTGGGTGATCGCCAGCGGCCTCAAGGCCGGCGAGCGGATCGTGGTGGAAGGCTTCCAGAAGCTGCGCCCCGGCGCCCCGGTGCAGCCGGTGCCCTGGAAAGGTCCGGTCGGCGCTCCCGCCGCTGCGGCCGCCAGCGCACGCTAAGCGGGAGGACGCATGGCCAAATTCTTTATCGACCGCCCCGTCTTCGCCTGGGTGATCGCGCTGTTCATCCTGCTCGGCGGGGCGATCGCCGTCACCCTGCTGCCGGTGGCCCAGTATCCGACCATCGCCCCGCCCTCGATCGTGGTCACGGCCGCCTACCCGGGCGCGACCGCCCAGGTGGTCGACGACGCCGTCACCAGTATCATCGAACAGGAAATGAACGGGGCCGAAGGCCTGCTGTATGTCGAGTCGCAGAGCGATGCGGCCGGCAATGTCAGCATCACCGTCACCTTCCAGCCGGGCACCAATCCAGAACTGGCGGCTGTGGACGTGCAGAACCGCATCAAGCGGGTCGAGGCGCGCCTGCCCCAGGCCGTCATGCAGCAGGGGGTGCAGGTCAACAAGGCGCGCTCGAACATCCTGATGTTCGTCGGCCTGACCTCGAAGGACGGCCGGCTCGATCCGATCGCCCTCGGCGACTACCTGTCGCGTAACGTCGTCAATGAACTCAAGCGCATCCCCGGCGTCGGCCAGGCCGAACTGTTCGGCACCGAGCGCGCCATGCGCGTCTGGGTCGACCCGGCCAAACTGGTCGGCTACAAGCTGTCGATGGCGGACGTGAACAATGCGATCCGGGCCCAGAACCTGAATATCGCCTCCGGCACCCTGGGCGACCTGCCCGCCCCCGGCACCCAGCAGACCACGGCCCCGGTGGTGGTCACGGGCCAGCTGTCGACGCCCGAGGAATTCGCCCGCATCGTACTGCGCGCCAATCCGAACGGCGCGGCCGTGCGCCTGGGCGACGTCGCCCGCATCGACCTCGGCGGCCAGCGCTATGCGACCTTCGCCCGCCTCAACGGCCAGCCGTTCACGGCCGTGGCGGTCCAGCAGTCGCTGACCGGGAATGCCCTGGCCACGGCCACCGCCGTGCGCGCCAAGATGGACGAGCTGCAGAAATACTTCCCGCCCGGCGTCACCTACACGATCCCCTACGACACCTCGCTGTTCGTCAAGATCTCGATCGAGGAAGTGGTCAAGACCCTGTTCGAGGCCGTGGCCCTGGTCTTCCTGGTGATGTACGTGTTCCTGCAGAACATGCGCTACACCTTGATCCCGACCATCGTCGTGCCGGTCGCCCTGATGGGCACCTTCGCCGCCATGCAGGCCTTCGGCTTCTCGATCAATGTGCTGACCATGTTCGGCATGGTGCTGGCCATCGGCATCCTGGTCGACGACGCCATCGTGGTGGTCGAAAACGTCGAGCGCATCATGAGCGAGGAAGGCCTGCCCCCGCGCGAAGCCACGCGCAAGGCCATGGGCCAGATCACCGGCGCCATCGTCGGCATCACCCTGGTGCTGGTGGCCGTGTTCATTCCGATGGCCTTCTTCGGCGGCGCCGTCGGCGCCATCTACCGCCAGTTCTCGCTGTCGATGGTCTCGGCCATGCTGCTGTCGGCCCTGATGGCCCTGACCCTGACCCCGGCCCTGTGCGCGACCATCCTCAAGCCCGTCGAAAAAGGCCACCATGTGGAAAAGCGCGGCTTCTTCGGCTGGTTCAACCGCGGCTTCGCGCGCGGCGCCACCCGCTACCAGAGCACGGTGGCGCGCATCCTCACACGCACCGGCCGCTACATGCTGGCCTTCGGCGTGGTGCTGGTGGCCGTCGGCTGGCTGTACGCGCGCCTGCCCTCGTCCTTCCTGCCCAACGAAGACCAGGGCTATATCGTGACCAATGTGCAGCTGCCGCCGGGCGCCTCCAAGGCCCGCACCGACGCCGTGCTGGCCCAGGTCGAAGACTATTTCCGCAGCCAGCCGGCGGTCGCGCGCACGATCGCCGTGGCCGGCTTCTCCTTCTCCGGCAGCGGCCAGAACGCCGGTCTGGTGTTCGTGCCGCTCAAGGACTGGAGCGAGCGCGGCCCGGGCGAATCGGCCGAAGCCGTGGCCGGCAAGGCCTTCGGCGCGCTGTCGAAGATCACCGATGCGATCATCTTCCCGGTCTCGCCGCCGCCGATCCGCGAACTCGGTAACGCCACCGGCGTGTCGCTGCGTCTGCAGGACCGCGCCGGCCTCGGTCACGACGCCCTGATCGCCGCGCGCAACCAGCTGCTCGGCATGGCCGGCAAGAGCCCGATCCTGAAGGGCATGCGCCCGGAAGGCCTGGAAGACACGCCCCAGATCCAGCTCGACATCGACCGCGACAAAGCCGCCGCCCTCGGCGTGGCCTTCAGCGACATCGGCACGACGCTCGGCTCGACCCTCGGTTCGGCGTATATCAACGACTTCGCCAGCAGCGGACGCCAGCAGCGCGTGATGGTCCAGGCCGAGCCGAACCGCCGCCTGCAGCCGGACGACATCCTGCAGCTGCATGTGCGCGCCGCCAATGGCGCGATGGTGCCGATGGCCTCCTTCGCCAGCGTGCGCTGGATCCAGGGTCCGGTGCAGCTGGTGCGCTACAACGGCTATCCGGCCGTGCGCCTGTCGGGCGACGCCGCCCCTGGCTATTCGACCGGTGAGGCGATGCTGGAACTGGAGAAGCTGGCGGCCCAGCTGCCGCCGGGCTTCGGCATCGAATGGACCGGCACCTCGTTCGAGGAACGCACCTCGGGTTCGCAGGCCCCGGCCCTGTTCGCGCTGTCGCTGCTGGCCGTGTTCCTGGTGCTGGCGGCCCTGTACGAATCGACCTCGATTCCGGTGGCGGTACTGCTGGTGGTGCCGCTCGGCGTGCTCGGCGCCCTGCTCGGCGCTTCGCTGCGCGGCCTGCCCAATGACGTCTACTTCAAGGTCGGCCTGATCGCCATCATCGGCCTGTCGGCCAAGAACGCGATCCTGATCATCGAATTCGCCAAGGACCTGCAGGCCCAGGGCAAGGGACTGATCGAGGCCACGCTGGAAGCCGTGCACCTGCGCTTCCGCCCGATTCTGATGACCTCCTTCGCCTTCATCCTCGGCGTGCTGCCGCTGGTGATCGCCAGCGGGGCCGGGTCTGCCAGCCAACGCGCCATCGGCACCGGCGTCATGGGCGGCATGATCACGGCCACCGTGCTGGCCGTGTTCCTGGTGCCGGTGTTCTTCGTTGTGATCCGCCGTATCTTCAAAGGCAGCGAGCGCCAGCGCAAACTGGCCGCCCACGAACTGGATTGACCATGACCGCATTCCGACTCTCTCCGCTCGTCCTGGCCCTCGGCCTGGCCGCCTGCTCGCTGGCCCCGACTTATGAACGGCCGGCGGCCCCGGTGGCGGCCAGCTATCCGGCTGGCGCCAGCGCGGCCGGCGCCGCCGCCGCGGCCCTGGCCTGGCGCGACTTCTTCACCGACGCCCGCCTGCAGACCCTGATCGCGACCGCCCTCGAACAGAACCGCGACCTGCGCACGGCCGCCCTGCGCATCGAGGAGGCGCGCGCCCTGTACCGCATCCAGCGCGCCGACCAGATCCCGAATCTGAGCGCCAGCGCCGATATGCAGCGCGGCCGCACGCCGCAGATGCTCAGCGCCAGCGGCGCCAGCACGGTCGGCAAGCGCTACGACGCCGGCCTGGCCGTACCCGCGTTTGAACTCGACTTCTTCGGCCGCGTGCGCAGTCTGAGCGAGGCCGCCCTGGCCACCTATCTGGCCAGCGAGGAGGCGCGCAAGGCCGCCCAGATCAGTCTGGTGGCCGAAGTGGCGCGCGCCTGGTACACGGAACGCGCCTACGCCGAGCAGCTGGCCCTGGCCACGCGCAGCTTCGAAGCGCGCAGCAAGACCTATGCGCTGGTTCAGCGCCGGCTCGAAGTCGGCGCCTCCTCGCGCCTCGAGCTGCGCCAGCAGGAGACGCTGCTGGAAGCGGCGCGCAGCGCCATGCTGACCCTGACGCGCCAGCGTGCCCAGGCCGAAAACGCCCTGGCCGTGCTGGTCGGCCAGCCGCTGCCGGCCGCCGGCAGCGCCCCGGTACAGGACGTGCTGCCGGCCCTGGCCGCCGGCCTGCCCTCCGACCTGCTGGCCCAGCGCCCCGACATCCTGGCCGCCGAACAGCGCCTCAAGGCCGCCAATGCGAATATCGGCGCGGCCCGCGCCGCCTTCTTCCCGCGCATCAGCCTGACCGCGGCGCTCGGCTCGTCCAGCCCCAGCCTGGACGGCCTGTTCGATGCCGGCACGCGCAGCTGGAGCTTCGTGCCCCAGCTGACCCAGCCGATCTTCGACGCCGGCCGCCTGAGCGCCAATGCCGATCTGGCCACGGTGCGCAAGCAGATCGCCGTGGCCGACTACGAGAAGACGATCCAGGTCGCCTTCCGCGAAGTGGCCGACGCCCTGGCCGCGCGCGACACGGCCGGCGCCCAGCTCAGCTCCCAGGAAGCGGCGCGCGCCGCCTCGGCCGAGCGCCTCAAGCTGCTCCAGCTGCGCCAGACCAATGGCGTGGCCAGCTCGCTCGACATCCTCGATGCCGAGCGCGAGCTGTTCAGCGCCGAGCAGGCCGTGGTGCAGGCGCGTCTGCAGCGCAGCGGCAGCGCCATCGACCTGTACAAGGCCCTGGGCGGCGGTCTGAAATAGCCCGCCGGCGGGCCGCTCCCACGCTCCGCGCTTGTGCAGTGCACCAGCGCGGTGCTGAAAACGGGGGTGGCGCGCCGCTTTTCCCCGTCCAGACAGCTGGCACGGCACTTGCAAAGTCTTCGTCCGAGGGCCAGCCGGCCCAGCCACCCGAGACGAGGACCCCATGAGCAGTGACAGTGCATTCCACCCTTCCCGCCGCCGCATCCTGAAGGCCGGCGCCGCCTCCGTCACCGGACTGCTGTCCGGCGCCGCGTATGCCGGCGGCTCCGACAAGCCCGAGAAAGAAGAAGTCAAGGTCGGCTTCATTCCGCTGACCGACTGCGCCTCCGTGGTCATGGCCTCGGTGCTGGGCTTCGATAAAAAATACGGCATCAAGATCGTTCCCTCGAAAGAGGCGTCGTGGGCGGCCGTGCGCGACAAACTGGTCAACGGCGAACTCGATGCGGCCCATGTGCTGTATGGCCTGATCTACGGCGTCCAGATGGGCATCGGCGGTCCGAAGAAAGACATGGCCGTGCTGATGAACCTGAACCACAACGGCCAGGCCATCACCCTGTCGAAGAAGCTGGCCGACAAGGGCGCCGTCGATGGCGCCTCGCTGGCGAAGCTGATGAAGACCGAGAAGCGCGAGTACACCTTCGCCCAGACCTTCCCGACCGGGACCCACGCGATGTGGCTCTACTACTGGCTGGCCACGTATGGCATCCATCCGCTGCAGGACGCCAAGGCGATCACCGTGCCGCCGCCGCAGATGGTGGCCAATATGCGGGTCGGGAATATGGACGGCTTCTGCGTGGGCGAACCCTGGAACCACCGCGCCATCGTCGACGGCATCGGCATCACGGCCGCCACCACCCAGGACATCTGGAAGGACCATCCCGAGAAGACCCTAGGCACCAGCCTCGAATGGGTGAAGAAGTATCCGAATACGGCGCGCGCTCTGGTTGCGGCCATCCTCGAAGCCGGACGCTGGATCGACGCCGGCCTGTCGAACAAGGCCAAGATGGCCGAGACCATCGCCGACAAGGCCTATGTGAATACCTCGGTCGACGTGATCAACCAGCGCATCCTCGGACGCTACCAGAACGGTCTGGGCAAAACCTGGGACGATCCCAACCACATGAAGTTCTTCAACGACGGCGCCGTCAACTTCCCCTATCTGTCGGACGGCATGTGGTTCATGACCCAGCATAAGCGCTGGGGCCTGCTCAAGAGCGAGCCCGATTATCTGGCCACCGCCAGCGCGGTCAACCAGATCGCCCTGTACAAGGAAGCGGCGGCGCTGGCCAAGGTCAGCGTGCCCAAGTCGCCGCTGCGCAGCGTGAAGATGATCGACGGGACCGTGTGGGACGCCAAGGACCCCAAGGCCTACGCCGCCAGCTTCAAACTCAAGGCCTGAGGAGCGAGCATGAGCGCTGTTCTCGACACCCTGCCCGCGGCGCGCGCGCCGTTCGCCTGGCGCCTGCGCGCGGCCAGCCTGGGACGCGCGCTGCTGCGCCTCGTCCCGCCCCTGCTTGGCCTGGCCCTGCTGGTGCTGGTCTGGCAGATCATCGCAGAGAAGAACCCGAGCTTCCCCACGCCGGCCGCCACCTGGAACGAAGCGCTGCGCCTGCTCGCCGATCCGTTCTACCGCAAAGGCCCGAACGACCAGGGCATCGGCTGGAACGTGCTGGCTTCGCTCAAGCGGGTCGGCATCGGCTTCGGCCTGGCCGCCGTGGTGGGCATCCCGCTCGGCTTTCTGGTCGGGCGCGTGCCCTTTGTCGGCGCCATGCTGCGCCCCATCGTCAGCCTGCTGAAACCAGTGTCGCCGCTGGCCTGGCTGCCGATTGGCCTGCTGGTGTTCAAGGCCGCCGATCCGGCCGCGATCTGGTCGATCTTCATCTGCTCGATCTGGCCGATGATCATCAACACCGCCGTCGGCGTCGAGCGCGTGCCGCAGGACTATCTGAATGTGGCGCGCGTGCTCCAGCTGTCGGAGTGGAAGGTGCTGACCAAGATTCTGTTCCCGGCCGTGCTGCCGTATGTGCTGACCGGCGTACGCCTGTCGATCGGGACCGCCTGGCTGGTGATCGTCGCGGCCGAGATGCTGACCGGCGGCGTGGGCATCGGCTTCTGGGTCTGGGACGAGTGGAACAACCTGAACGTGGCCCACATTCTGATCGCCATCGGCGTGATTGGCCTGGTCGGCCTGGTGCTCGAGCAGGTCCTGGTCACGCTGGCGCGCGCCTTTACCTATCAGGAGGACTGAGATGCAGAAGTTCATCGAGATCCAGCATGCGGACATGGTCTTCCACACGCGCGCCGGCCGCTTTCACGCGCTGGCCGACATCAACCTCACCGTGGCCCAGGGCGAGTTCATCACCCTGATCGGCCATTCAGGCTGCGGCAAGTCGACGCTGCTCAATCTGATCGCGGGGCTGAGCACGGCCACGAGCGGCGCCCTGATCTGCGCCGGGCGCGAGATCGCCGGCCCTTCGCCGGAACGCGCCGTGGTGTTTCAAAACCACTCGCTGCTGCCCTGGCTGACCTGCTTCGAAAACGTCTACCTGGCCGTGGAAAAGGTGTTCGGGCCGAAGGAGAACAGCCGGCGCCTGCGCGAGCGCACCGAGGCCGCGCTGGCCATGGTCGGCCTGGCCCATGCCAGCACCAAGCGGCCGCACGAAATCTCGGGCGGGATGAAGCAGCGCGTCGGCATCGCCCGCGCGCTGTCGATGGAACCCAAGGTGCTGCTGATGGACGAACCCTTCGGCGCGCTCGACGCGCTGACCCGCGCCCACCTGCAGGATGAACTGATGCGCATCGTCGCGCGCACCGGCTCGACCGTGGTGATGGTGACCCACGACGTGGACGAAGCGGTGCTGCTGTCGGACCGCATCGTGATGATGTCCAACGGCCCCGCCGCCAGCATCGGCGAAGTGCTGACCGTGCGCCTGCCCAAGCCGCGCGAGCGCGTGGCCCTGGCCCACGACCCGCTCTACATCGAGTACCGCACCCACGTGCTGGAATTCCTCTACCACCGCCAGCAAAGGCCGCAGGAGAAGGCCGCGTGAGGCGGCGCGCCGCTTACAGGAACATCTGCTGCAGGTCGTTGAGGAAGCGCTGACCGAGCACGGTCGGGCGAATCAGCTTGTGGTCGCGGTACAGCAGGCCCTTGGCTTCGGCGGCGTCGAGGGTCTTTTCGATGGCGGTGATGGCCAGGCCGGTGCGTTCGCCGAACAGGTTCGGATCGAAGCCCTCCTGCAGACGCAGGGCGTTGAGCATGAACTCGAAAGGCAGTTCGTCGCGCGCGATCTCGGCTTCCTCGTGCACGGCACGTCCGGCCTGGGCCGCCTGCATGAAGGAAGCCGGCTGTTTCGCGCGCGTCTGGCGCACGATCCGGTGCGGGAAGGACAGCTTCGAGTGTGCGCCCGCGCCGATGCCGAGATAATCGCCGAACTGCCAGTAATTGAGATTGTGGCGCGCCTGGTGGCCGGGCCGCGCATAGGCCGACACCTCGTAATGCTGGTAGCCGGCGGCCGCCGTCTCGCTGGCGATCAGGTCCTGCATGTCGGCGCTGGCGTCTTCGTCCGGCAGCTGCGGCGGATACTTGGCGAAGACGGTGTTCGGCTCCATCGTCAGGTGGTACAGCGACAGATGCGGCGGCGCGAAGGACATCGCCGTCTCCAGATCGCGCCGGCACTCGCCCAGGGTCTGCTGCGGCAGCGCGTACATCAGATCGAGATTGAAGTTGTCGAAATTGGCCTGGGCGATCTCGATGGCGCGGCGCGCCTCGTCGCCGTCATGGATGCGGCCGAGCGCCTTCAGGTGATCGGTGTTGAAGCTCTGGATGCCGATCGACAGGCGGTTGATGCCGCTGGCGCGAAAGCGCTTGAACTTCTCGGCCTCGAAGGTGCCGGGATTGGCCTCCATCGTGACCTCGGCGTTCAGATCGAGCGGCAGCAGCGTGCGGATGTCGGACATCAGCTGGTCCAGGCCATCGGCCGACAACAGGCTCGGGGTGCCGCCGCCAATGAACACGCTGTACACCTTGCGCCCCCAGATCAGAGGCAGCGACTGTTCGAGGTCCAGGCGCAGGGCCTGCAGGTACTCCTGCTCGGGGAAGCTGCCGCGCACCTCGTGCGAATTGAAGTCGCAGTAGGGGCATTTGCGCACGCACCAGGGGAAGTGCACGTACAGCGACAGCGGCGGCAGCGCCGTCAGGTTGAGGGCGCCGGGATCGAGGTAGCGCAGGGCCACGCCGGCGCTGCTGCCGACCGGAGTAATCGGGATCATTTGAGTTTATCGACCAGGGCGCGCAGGGCCTGGCCGCGGTGCGACAGTGCGTTCTTCTGGGCCGCTTCGAGTTCGGCCACGGTTTTGCCGAGCGCGGCGATCCAGAAATGCGGATCGTAGCCGAACCCGCCCTCCCCGCGCGCCTCGCTCGTGATCTCGCCCTGCCAGCGGCCGTCGGCGATGATCGGCTGCGGGTCGTCGGCATGGCGCACGAACACCAGCACGCAGTAGTAGTAGGCCGACTTGTCGGCGTGCGCGGCCAGATCGGCCAGCAGCTTGGCGTTGTTGCGCGCGTCCGACTTCGGCTCGCCCGCGTAGCGCGCCGAGTACACTCCGGGCGCGCCGCCCAGGGCATTGACGCAGACGCCGGAATCATCGGCCAGCGCCGGCAGGCCGGTCAGGCGCGCGGCGTGGCGCGCCTTGGCCAGGGCGTTTTCGACAAAGGTGGCAAACGGCTCTTCGGCCTCGGGCACGTTGAATTCGCCCTGGGCGTGCAGCTCGAAACCGAGCGGCGCCAGGATCTGGCCGAATTCACGCAGCTTGCCGGCGTTGTTCGATGCGAGCACGAGTTTCTGAGTCATGGGCGGTCCGTGAAAGCGAAACCCGTATTGTAGCCGCCCGCGTGGCTTACATGCCGAGCGCCTGCTTCTGCAGCGCGTGCAGTTCGCGGATGCCGGTTTCGGCCAGATCGATCAGGCGGTTCAGGCGCGCGCGGTCGAAGGCCTCGCCCTCGGCAGTGCCCTGCAGCTCGATGAAGTGGCCGCTGTCGGTCATCACCACGTTCATGTCGGTGTCGCAGCCGGAGTCCTCGATGTAGTCGAGATCCAGCACCGGCTCGCCCTGATACACGCCCACCGAGATCGCAGCCACGAAGTGCTTGAGCGGCACGGCCGCAATCAGGCCCTTGGACACCAGCACCGAGAACGCGTCATGGGCCGCCACCATGGCGCCGGTGATCGAGGCGGTGCGGGTGCCGCCGTCGGCCTGGATGACGTCGCAGTCCAGGTGCAGGGTGCGCTCGCCGAAGGCCTTCAGGTCGAAGGCGGCGCGCAGCGAACGGCCGATCAGGCGCTGGATCTCCTGGGTGCGGCCGCTCTGCTTGCCCTTGGCGGCCTCGCGGTCCATGCGCGAATGGGTCGAGCGCGGCAGCATGCCGTATTCGGCCGTCAGCCAGCCTTCGCCGCGGCCCTTGAGAAAGCTTGGTACTTTTTCTTCGATGCTGGCGGTGCAGATCACTTTGGTGTCGCCGCATTCGATCAGCACCGAACCCTCGGCGTGCTTGGTGTACTGGCGCGTGATGCGCACCGTGCGCAGCTGGTCGACGCGGCGGCCGCTCGGGCGCGGGATGGAAGTCATGTCTTTCCTTTCAAAACCTGGTTGGATTTGTCGATGGCGCCGCGGATCTCCGCGATCGCCCTTTCAATTTCGTCTTCGTCGAAGGCGTCGGCGTCGGCGGCCGGCGCGGTGTCCATCTGGTCGCTGACGCTGTCCTCGGCCATCATGCGGGTCGAGACCAGGGTCTCCATGTGGGCCGTGGCCGTGATCTCGCTGTGCGCCTCGGCGCCGCCGCCCTGCCAGACGATGGCCAGCGCGGTGGTGTTGTCGGCGCTCGTCCCGGCCTTGGCGGTGGCCACGCGGATCATATCCGGCACGGCGCGCGCGATCGTGTCGTTTGCCAGGCGCGCGGCGATGTCGCGGTCATCGAGCTGCGACCACAGGCCGTCCGAGCAGACCATCAGCACGTCGCCCGGCTGCAGGCTCGCGGGGCGGCTGATCTCGATCTGCGGCGGGGTCGAAGCGCCCAGGCAGTTGTACAGTTTATTGCGGTCCGGGTGGGTGTGGCGCTCGGCCGGTGCGGCCTCGCCGCGCGCGATCAGCAATTCGATATGCGAGTGGTCGCGCGTGCGCGCCAGCAGCTGCCCCTGGCGCACCCAGTACAGGCGCGAGTCGCCGCAGTGGGCCCAGATGGCGGTGTTATGCTGGATCAGGCAGGCCACGATGGTGGTGCGCGGCGTGTCCGGCAGCTGGTGGGCGGCGCGGTAGCGGTGGATCTCGAGATGGGTCGCGAGCAGGGCCTCTTCCAGAAAGCGCTCGGGCAGCTTCACATAGGGCTTGGCCGCCTTCTGAAACAGGGTCGACAGGGTCTGCATGGCCAGCATGGCGGCCACCTCGCCGCGCGCATGCCCGCCCATGCCGTCGGCCAGCACCAGCAGCAGGGCCTCGCGCGAGTAGCTGTAGCCCATGCGGTCCTGATTGAGCTTGCGCGCGCCGAGCGCGGACTCCTGATAGACGGAGAACTGCATCTACTTCCCCTTGAACAGACCGAACAGCTTTTGCACGACGCCCTGGGGCGGCGCTTCGGGCGGCGCGGCGGCCAGCTCCTTCTGAAACTGGAACAGGCTGTGCGGACGCGCCAGCGGATCGAGTTCGAGCGTCCAGCGCACCAGCTGAATCAGCTGCGGCGAATACTGGCCGTTGAGTTTATCGAACAGGGCCGGCATCTGGTCCTGCTGGCGGCGCTGGTCGGCCGGCTGCGGCGGCTTGCCCGTCATGCAGCAATACATCGCGGCGCCGATGCTGTAGATATCGCACCACGGACCGAGCTGGGCCGCCTTGTTGTACAGCTCGGGCGGCGCGAAGCCGGGCGTGTACATCGGCGCCAGCTTGGGCAGCTCGCTATTGAAGGTCTGGCGCGCGGCGCCGAAGTCGAGCAGGATCGGCGTGCCGTCCGAGCGCAGGTAAATATTGGCCGGCTTCAGGTCGAGGTGCAGCAGCTTGTTCGCGTGCACCTCACGCATGCCGGCGCAGACCTGCATGAAGATCTGGCGGATGAAGCTCTCGCTCGGCCGGCTGCCCTTGGCCGCCAGGCGCGCGATATGCTCCTGCAGCGAGTGGCCGGACTCGTAGCCCATGACCATATAGACGGTCTCGTTGGCGCGAAAGAAGTTCAGCACGCGCACCACGTTCGGGTGCACGATCAGGGCCAGCGCGCGCCCTTCCTCGAAAAAGCATTTGAGACCGAGGCGGAAAATCGGCAGATTGGCCTTGGAAATGGCCGGCGCCAGCTCGCCCGGCTGGCGCAGCGCCAGCGCCGACGGCAGGTACTCCTTGATCGCCACTGCATTGCCATCCGCGTCGTAGGCCAGGTAAACAATACTGAACCCACCGGACGCAATTTTCTTTACAATGCGGTATCCGGCAATCTCCAGCCCATCGGGCAAAGGAGCGTTGTTTTGCGCTGCCATAGAACTCCTTGCTGAACACGGCGATTGTGTGGATAAATCAGACCTTTGTAAAGAAAAGAGAAAAACGGGGCCACCTTTGAGCATTTCCAGCATGACCGGCTATGCTGTCGCCAGCAGCGAAAGCGAGGCCGGTACCCTCACCATCGAAATCAAGAGCGTCAATTCGCGCTTTCTGGATCTGCAATTCAGGATCAATGACGACCTGAGGTCCCTCGAACCCGACTTACGCACCGCCATCATGGGCGCGATCACGCGCGGCAAGGTGGAAGTGCGCCTGTCCTTCGGCCGCAAGGCGGCCAGCGCTTCGCAGCAGCTCAACACCAGCCTGCTGGCCGACCTGACCCGCATGCAAAACGAAGTGCTGCAGCACTTCCCCGGCGCCAGCGCGATGAGCGTGGCCGAACTGCTGCGCTGGCCCGGCGTCATCGAAGAAGCCCAGATCGGCCAGGAATCGCTGCAGGCCGAGGTGGCGGCCCTGACGGCCAAGACCATCGCCGCCTTCGTCGACAGCCGCAAGCGCGAAGGCGCGGCCCTCGAAGCCATGCTGCTGGCGCGCATCGACACGATGGAAGCCATCGTCAAGCGCATCACGCCCGTCATTCCGCAGGTGATCGCCCAGTTCCAGCAAAAGGCCGTGGAGCGCATGCAGGACGCGCTCGGCCTGGCCGGACACGGTAATGGCGCCAGTCTGACGCGCCAGGAAGTGCTCGAGCGCATCCGCCAGGAAGTGACCTTGTACGGCATCCGCATCGACGTCGCCGAGGAACTGAGCCGCCTGTCCGCGCATCTGACGGAGACGCGCCACATCCTGAAGAAAGGCGGCCAGGTCGGCAAACGCCTCGACTTCATGATGCAGGAGCTCAACCGCGAAGCCAATACGCTCGGCGCCAAAGCCTCGGTCAAGGAACTGGCCGACGCCTCGATGGAGCTGAAGCTGCTGATCGAGCAGATGCGCGAGCAAGTGCAAAACCTGGAATAAGCGAGTCAAGCATGAGTCATTCCCACGCCTTTTCGGGCAGCCTGTTCATTGTTGCCGCGCCCTCGGGGGCCGGTAAATCGACCCTGGTCAATGCCCTGCTGGCCCAGGAGCCGGCCATCAAACTGTCGATCTCGACGACCACGCGCCCGCCGCGTCCGGGCGAGCAGCACGGGCGCGAATACTTCTTCACGACGGCCGAGGACTTCGTCAAACGCGCCGAGGCCGGCGAGTTTCTCGAATGGGCCGAAGTGCATGGAAATTACTACGGCACCTCGCGCCTGACGGTGGAATCGGAAATGGCCAAGGGCACCGACATCCTGCTCGAGATCGACTGGCAGGGTGCGCGCCAGGTGAAAAAGCTGTTCCCGAGCGCGGCCGGCATCTTCATTCTGCCGCCCTCGATCGCCGCGCTGGAAGAGCGCCTGAAGAAGCGCGGCCAGGACGAGCCGCACGTGATCACGCGCCGGCTGCTGGCCGCGGGCGGCGAAATCGCGCACGCCACCGAGTTCGAGTATGTTATTATCAACGAAAAATTCGATATCGCCCTCGCTGAACTGAGTGCGATCGTCCGTGCGACACGCAACCGCTTTGCCCAGCAGGCCGCTCGCAATGCCGAGCTTTTTGCCCAGCTGGGCATTCATGCGTCCTAACTGTTTTAACTGGAGTCCGTATGGCCCGCATCACCATTGAAGATTGCCTGAAGAACGTCCCCAACCGCTTCCAGCTGACCCTGGCCGCCACCTACCGTGCGCGCCAGCTGCTGCAGGGCCACACCCCGAAAGTCGAAGCCAAGGACAAGCCGACCGTTGTCGCCCTGCGCGAAATCGCCGCCGGCAAAGTCGGCCTCGAAATGCTCAAGAAAGTGCCGATGTAATTTCGGCAATTTCGCAGCAAAAACCGGGGCCCGCCCCGGTTTTTTTTCGTCCCGGATAAATGGGGTCTGACCCCGATTTTTCCGCGGAGATAAATGGGGTCTGACCCCGATTTTGTTGGCCAGATATGAAAACCTCGGCTGTCCTGTCGCGCTGCGGCACTTACCGCTATGCGCTGCGCCGGGTCTGGGATCCCGCTCGGCCGCTGGTGCTGTTCGTCTGCCTGAATCCGTCCACCGCCGATGCCTGCAACGAGGACCAGACTTCGCGCGTCTGCATCAATTACGCCAAGCGCTGGGGCTTCGGCGGCTTGCTCATCGCGAACCTGTTTGCCTTCCGCTCGACCGACCCGGCCGGCCTGCGCAGCGCCGCCGATCCTGTCGGGCCGCGTAATAATTACTGGATCCGCCGCCTCCAGCGCGAAGCGGCCCTGACCGTCTGCGCCTGGAGCGATCTCGGCGCCTTGCGCGGCCGCGATGCCGAGGTCTTGCCCTGGCTCCAAGCGCCCCATTGCCTCGAACGCCTGCGCTCGGGCCGGCCCGGCCATCCTCTCTATAAAAAGGCCGATTTGTTGCCTCAGCCTTTATTTATTTGAAATTTTTACTTTTGCCATGCATACTTCGTGGCAACTATTTCCTTTTATGGTCTACGCCTGATGTCGACTGCCTGGGATCTGTGGCAGGCGGGCCAGCTTGATGCGGCCCGCGCTGCCTATGCTGCGGAACTGGCCTGCGCCGGTCCCGATCACTGGGCGCGCGCCCATAAACTGGGCGAGTGCGCGGTGCTGCTCAATCAGCTGGGGCAGCATGACCAGGCGCGCGTGTGTCTGGAGGAGGCGCTGGCGGTCGAACTCGAACGCGCCGAGGGGGCCGAAACCGAGGGCGTGCGCACGGCGCGCTACTGCCTGGCCGAACAGATGCTCAAGCTCGACAAGCCGGCCGTGGCCCTGGGCCTGGTGCAGCCGGCCCTGGCCTGTGTGCCGGAAGACTGTCTGCTGCGTGCCATTCTGGCGCGTGCCCAGCAGGCCCTGGGCTGGCTGGAGGCGGCCCGCGCCAGCGCGGCCGTGGCCCTGCGCGACGCGCGCAATCCGCGGCAGCGCGAGGTGTTGCGCGGCCAGCTGGCCGGTCTGGCCTGAACCGGCGGCGCCGGCCGCAGGAATTGCCACGGCGCCCGCATGCTTCTGGTATCCTTCAACTATGAATCTGACCAGTAGCGAAACTTCACAATCGGCGCCGCCGCGTGCCGTGCGGGGTGCGCCCGAGGCGCCGCCCGCCGCTGCGCTCGGGGTGGCCTCGGTCACGGCGCTGACGGAAAAGCTGCAGGCCTATATGAATGCGGCCGAGCTGAAAAAGGTGAAGGACGCCTACCGCTTCTCGGACGAGATGCACCTGGGCCAGATGCGCAAGTCGGGCGAGCCGTATATCTCGCACCCGATCGCCGTGGCCGAAATCTGCGCCGACTGGAAGCTCGACGTCCAGGCCATCCAGGCTGCCCTGCTGCACGATGTGATGGAGGACCAGGGCGTCAAGAAGGATGAGCTGATCGAGCGCTTCGGCCCGCAGGTGGCGGCCCTGGTCGATGGCCTGTCCAAACTCGAGAAGATCGAATTCCAGAGCCAGATCGAGGCCCAGGCCGAGAACTTCCGCAAGATGCTGCTGGCCATGGCCAGCGATGTGCGCGTCATCCTGATCAAGCTGGCCGACCGCCTGCACAATATGCGCACGCTCGAGCACATGAGCGCGGCCAAGAAGGCGCGCATCGCTACCGAGACGATGGAAGTGTATGTGCCGATCGCCCACCGCCTCGGCCTGAACAGCATCTACCGCGAACTGCAGGACCTGTGCTTCTCGCACCTGCACCCGATGCGCTACCGTACGCTGCAGAAGGCGGTCAAGGCGGCGCGCGGCAACCGGCGTGAAGTGGTCAACAAGATTCTGGAAGCGGTCAAGGCCCAGCTGGCGGCGGCGAATATCCGGGCCGAGGTGTATGGGCGCGAAAAGACGCTGTTTGGCATCTACAAGAAGATGCGCCTCAAGCAGCTGTCGTTTTCCCAGGTGCTGGATGTGTTCGGGGTGCGCGTGGTTGTCGATTCGTTCGCCGACTGTTATCTGGCGCTCGGCTATCTGCACCAGCTGTACAAGCCGGTGCCGGGCAAGTTCAAGGACTACATCGCGATCCGCAAGGTCAATGGCTACCAGTCGCTGCACACGGCGCTGGCGGGCCCGTATGGCACGCCGGTCGAATTCCAGATCCGCACCCAGGAAATGCATCGCACGGCCGAGTCGGGCGTGGCCGCCCACTGGCTCTATAAGACGGGCGACCAGAACCTGTCGGACCTGCAGCAGCGCACCCATCTCTGGCTGCAGTCCCTGCTCGACATCCAGCAGCAGACCGGCGACTCGGCCGAGTTCCTCGAGCATGTGAAGGTCGACCTGTTCCCCGACTCGGTGTATGTGTTCACGCCCAAGTCGAAGATCATTCCGCTGCCGCGCGGGGCCACGGCCCTGGACTTCGCCTACGCGATCCACACCGGCATCGGCGACCACACGGTCGGCATCCGCATCAACCATGAACCGGCCGAGCTGCGCACTGAACTGCGCAACGGCGACATCGTCGAGATCCAGACCGATGTGGGCTCGCGCCCGGACCCGACCTGGCTGAGCTTTGTACGCACCGGTAAGGCGCGCTCGGCCATCCGCCACCACCTGCGCACGGTCAACCTGACCGAGTCGATGGAGCTCGGCCACGACCTGCTGCAGCAGGCGCTGACGGCCCTGAACGTCAATCCGGACCTGTCCGAAGTGACCATCGAGAAGCTGCTCAAGGAGTCGAGCGCCAAGTCGATGGAAGAGATTTACGCCGACATCGGCGTCGGCAAGCGCATGGCGCCGATCGTGGCGCGCCACATCGTCGGCCTAATGGACGCGCCGCCGGCCCTGAGCCCGGCCGAGGGCCCGAGCGAACCGAAGGCCGTCACCATCTACGGGCGCGAAGGGGTGTCGGTGCAGCTGGCGCCGTGCTGCATGCCGATCCCGGGCGACCATGTGCGTGGCCAGCTGCGGCGCGACCAGGGCCTGCTGGTGCACACGGTCGATTGCGCCGTGGCCAAGCGCCAGCGTGCCAAGGAGCCGCCCGAACGCTGGATTCCGGTGGTCTGGGCCGAGGACATCAACCGCCGCTTCGACTGCCGCATCCGCCTGCTGACCCAGAACGAAAAGGGCACGCTGGCGCGCGTGGCGGCCGAAATCGGCGAGAACGATGCGAATATCTCGTATGTGGGCATGGACGAGGACAAGGAGCACACGATGAAGTCGCTGCGCTTCACGATCCAGGTCAAGGACCGGGTCCATCTGGCCCAGCTGATCCGCGCCCTGCGCCGCGTGGCCGGCGTCAACCGTGTCGAACGTGAACGCACCTGAGGAGGACCGCATGCCCAACCATTCCGGATTTATCCAGACTGTGTTCCTGTCGGGCGTGTTTCTGATCGCCCTGCCCCTGCTGCACCACCTGTACGTGGTGCACGCCGTCAGCCACATGGTCGAGGCCATGCACACGCCCAACTTCAGCGTCGACATGCCGCCCGCGCCGACCGAGTTCTACATCGTCAGCGCGGCCACCGGCGCCCTGCTGCTCGTGATCAGCCTGGTGCTGCACCTGCGCGCCGCCCAGGCCGACTAAGCCGGCTCAGTCCTGCGGGGCCGGGTAGGACACCGCGAGAATCTCCAGCGTATCGACCCCGAGCGGGGTGTGCAGGGTGATCTGCTCGCCTTCGCGCGCCTTGGTCAGCGCGCGCGCCACCGGCGAGACCCAGCTGATCTTGCCTTTCAGCGGATCGAGCTCGTCGATGCCGACGATGGTCACCGTGTGTTCTTCGCCCGCCTGATTGCAGTAGGTAACGGTGGCGCCGAAGAAGATCTGGTCGTTGCCGTGGTGGGCCGAGGGGTCGACCACGAAGGCCGAGTCGAGCCGCTTGGTCAGGAAGCGGATGCGGCGGTCGATCTCGCGCAGGCGCCGCTTGCCATAGATGTAGTCGCCGTTCTCCGAGCGGTCGCCATTCGAGGCGGCCCAGTGCACGACCTTGACGACTTCGGGCCGCTCGACGTCGATCAGCTGCAGCAGCTCGTCCTTGATGCGCTGGTAGCCCTGCGGCGTGATGTAGTTCTTGGCGCCGGCCGGGATCGCCGCGGCCAGGGCCGCGCCCTCCTCGTCCTCGTCGCCGTCGCTCTCTTTTACGAATGCCTTGTTCATGTATGGTATTGTAACCGCCGTATGAAACGCGAGCGTCCCCTGCGCGTGCGCCTGCTGGCGCCGCTGGTCTATCTGGCTGCCCTCCTGCTCATGCTGGAGGACTGGCTGTGGGACCTTGGCGCGGCCTTCCTCGGCTGGCTGGCCGGCTGGCCGCCGCTGCGCGCCTTCGAGCGCTTTCTGGCCGGCCTGCCGCCGTGGGCCGCCCTGGTCTGTTTTCTGGCGCCGGGCCTGGCGCTGTTCCCCATCAAATTGCTGGCCCTGTGGGCGATGACCCAGGGCCATGCCCTGCTCGGCCTGAGCGTGATCATCGTGGCCAAGGTGGTCGGCGCGGCCGCCGTCGCGCGCCTGTATCTGCTGACCAAGCCGGCCCTGCTCTCGCTGGCCTGGTTCCGCCGCTGGCACGATGCCTTCATGGCCCTGAAGGAACGCTGGATCGGGCGCCTGCGCGCCACCCGCGCGATGCGCGAGCTGCATGCGCTGCGCCTGCAGCTGCGCCAGGCCGTGCGCGCCGCCGTCGACCGCCTGCTGCGCCGTGTGGGGCGGCGCCGCTCGCGCCTGGGGCGCGGCCTGCGCCGCTTCGTCAGCCAATGGCGCGCCCGCCGGCGCGCCCAGCATTCCGCATGAGCCGCCTGCGCAACGCCGAACTGGCCGCCGCCCTACAGCAGGCGCAGGCGCGCCTGGATGCGATCGTGCGCAATACGCCGGGCCTCGTGTATCAGTTCCGCTTATATCGCGACGGTAGTATCGCTTTTCCTTATGTCTCGGACGCCTGCGAGGCCCTGCTCGGCCTGACCCAGTATGAGATGCAGCGCCAGCCGGCCCTGTTCCTCGAACTGATCCTGCCCGAGGACCGCGCCTCCTACCTGCAGTCGATGGAAATCTCGGCCGCCAACAAGACCACCTGGAACTGGGAAGGGCGGATCTGGATCGAATCCTGGCAGGACGTCAAGTGGATCAATCTGCGCGCCACCCCGCATGCGCTGATCCAGCCGCACTGGACGATCCAGTGGGAAGGGATCATGACCAATATCACGGCCAGCAAGATCGCCGCCGAGCAGGCGCGCCAGTCGCGCGCCCGCCTGGCCGAGCTGACCGCCCACATCGAGCAGGCCAAGGAAGAGGAACGCACGCGCATCGCGCGCGAGATCCACGACGACCTCGGCGGCAACCTGACAGCCATCAAGATGGCGCTGGCGATGCTGGCCGACCGCCTGCCGCCCGAGCTGCCCGCCCTGCGCGACAAGGCCGACTATGTCGAGTCCCTGGTCGACCGCACGATCGACGCCATCCACCGCATCACCCATGACCTGCGCCCCTCGGTGCTCGACCTGGGCCTGGTGGCGGCGCTCGAATGGCAGTGCCGCGAATTCGAGAAGCAGGTCGGCATCCCGTGCACGCTGAGCACCAGCGACAAGGAGCTCGATCTGCCGCCCGAGCAGGCGACGGCGCTATTCCGCATCTTCCAGGAGGCGCTGACGAATATCGCCAAGCATGCGCGCGCCAGCCGGGTCGAGGTGCGCCTGCTGCGCCAGCGCCAGCAGCTGTCGCTCGATATCGCCGACGACGGGCGCGGCATCGCGCCGGCCGACCGCCTCAAGCCGCACAGCTTCGGCCTGCGCGGCATGGCCGAACGCGCCAAGGCCCTGGGCGGCAAGATGTCCTTGGCGACGGGGGCCGCTGGCGGTACGATAGTGGGGATCAAGCTGAAACTGAGCCAACGCCAACATGACTGAGAAATCCACCATCCGGGTCTTCATTGCGGATGACCATGCCATCGTGCGCGAAGGCCTGAAACAGATCCTGGCGGAATCGCCCGACATCGTCGTCGGCGGCGAGGCCGAGACGGGATCGGATGCGATGAAGCTGTTCCGCAAGTCGAAATGCACGGTGCTGCTGCTCGACATCGCCCTGCCCGACCGCAGCGGCATCGATGTGCTCAAACATATCCGCAAAGACCATCCCGACGCGGCCGTGCTGATGCTGTCGATGTACCGCGAGGACCAGTATGCGATCCGCGCGCTGAAAGCCGGCGCGGCCGGCTATCTGAACAAGCAGAGCGCGCCGCGCGAACTCGTGAATGCGATCCGCCAAGTTGCCTCCGGGCAAAAGTATGTGAGCGCGGCCCTGGCCCAGGAACTGGCCAGCACGGTCGGCGAAGACCATGTCCAGGCCCCGCACGAGCAGCTGTCGGACCGCGAGTTCCAGACCTTGACGATGATTGCCTCGGGCAAGACGGTGTCCGACATCGCGCGCGAGCTGTCGCTGTCGGTGAAGACCATCAGCGAATACCGCGCCCGTCTTCTTTCCAAGATGAAACTAAAGAACAGCGCCGAGCTGACCCACTACGCGATCAAGAATCAACTGGTGGAATAAACGGCAAGCACGCGGTATAGTCTGCGGATTAATATTGAACAGGTTAGAAGGACCCAAGGATCATGGCGAATCACCCGCCCGGCCCCATCGATAAAAATCCTGCCGACATCGCGCGCGAGGCCTTCCGCCGTCTGGCCACGCGCCGCATCGCGCCGACCCCCGAAGCCTACCGCGACATCTACAATGAGATCGCCGGCATCGTCGGCGCCGCGCCGCTGGCCGAGGCGGCGGCCGATCCCGGTCCCGAAAACGTGCTGGCCAGCATGGCCAGCCAGCTGAGCCTGAAAACCGGCGACCTGGCCGAGTTCGGCCGCCGCTTCAACCGCGCGCTCAAGGCGCGCGACTGGAACACCTATTCGACCAGCCTGTCCCAGCTGATCGAAAAACACGTGGTCGCCAGCAAGACGGCGCTGACGCCGATCGAAGTGGCCGCCCCGGCCGAGCAGAGCGAGGCGCGCCAGCTGCGCGAACTGCTCTCGCGCACGCTGACGATGGCGGTCGCGGCCCTGCTGTCGGGCGCGCCCGAGCTGGCGCGCGAGGCCGAGGAACTGGGCGCCGCCGTCAAAACGGCCGAGGGCGAGGCCGCCCTCGAGGGCATCGGCGGGCGCCTCAAGCAGCTGTGCTACCAGATCGAACTGAAGAGCGGCGACCTGGCCGAACAGCAGGAACTGCTGATGCGCCTGTTCAAGCTGCTGCTCGAAAACGTCAGCAATCTGCTCGACGACGACAGCTGGCTGCGCGGCCAGATCGAGGTGGTCCAGAACGCCATCACCCTGCCGCTCGACCACCGCATGCTGGAAGACGCCACGCGCAGCCTCAAGGAAGTGATCTACAAGCAGTCGCAGCTCAAGCACAGCCTGAGCGACGTGAAGCTCACCGTCAAGAACATGATGATGACCTTCATCGACCGGCTCGGCCAGATGGCCACCACGACCGGCGACTACCACGAGAAGATCGGCGGCTATTCGAGCAAGATCAGCCAGGCGCGCGACATCACCGAACTCAACCAGATCCTCGACGATGTGCTGCGCGAGACCCGCGTGGTCCAGGCCGAAGCCCTGAAGTCGAAGGAAAAGATGGTCGAGGCGCGCCACGAGGTCGAGGAGGCCGAGGCGCGCGTCCAGCAGCTCGAGGCCAAGCTCCAGCACCTGTCCGAGCTGGTGCGCGAGGACCAGCTGACCGGCTCGCTGAACCGGCGCGGCCTGGACGATGTGTTCGAACGCGAGATCGCGCGCGCCGACCGGCGCGGCACGCCCCTGTGCATCGCCATGCTCGACCTCGACAATTTCAAGAAGCTCAATGACACCTATGGCCACATGGCCGGCGACAATGCCCTGCGCCACCTGGTCAAGATCGTCAAGGACACGGTGCGCTCGATGGACGCGATCGCCCGCTTCGGCGGCGAGGAGTTCCTGATCCTGCTGCCGGAGACGACGGCCGAGGCGGCCGCGGCGACGATGACGCGCGTGCAGCGCGAGCTGACGCGCCACTTCTTCATGCACGACAATGAGAAGCTGGTCATCACCTTCTCCTGCGGGGTGGCCCTGCGCCGCCCGAACGAGGACCAGGCCTCGCTGGTCCAGCGCGCCGACCAGGCCATGTACAAGGCCAAGACCACGGGCAAGAACCGGGTCGTCGTGGCCGACTGAGCGTCCCACGCGGCGGGCCGCCCGGCCCGCCCTTCAGTTTTTCCCTGCCAATCCGTTAATTTCCTGAGCCCCTGCAGGCCCGGAAAACGTGAAAAAAATTTTGTTTTTGGGCCTAAAGTTTGCCAAGGAAGCGCCGATTAGCGGAGCCCGCCACAGCGACTTTAGGCCGAAAAATCAAATATTTAAGCCAAATTCTTCCTAAATTTTTCTCACCGGCCTCCGTAACCTGCAACAACGGCGGTTTGATCGTCCCAGAGCAACGGGGCGGACCAAAGTGAACTGGACGCGCTGTCCAACTCGGAATACCAAGTCTGGAGAAAAAAATGGCTGCAAATATCAACACCAACATTGCCTCGCTGAATTCGCAACGTAATCTGAACGTGTCTCAGAACTCGCTCGCGACTTCGCTGCAACGTCTGTCGTCCGGCCTGCGCATCAACAGCGCGAAAGACGACGCGGCAGGTCTGGCAATTTCTGAACGCTTCACCTCGCAGATCCGCGGTTTGAACCAAGCTGTGCGCAACGCCAATGACGGTATCTCGCTGGCGCAAACCGCTGAAGGCGGCCTGGCTACGGCTGGCGACCTGCTGCAGCGCGTTCGTGAACTGGCTGTGCAGTCGGCAAACGGTTCGAACTCCGCTTCCGACCGTCAATCGCTCCAGGGTGAAACTCTGCAACTGACCCAGGAACTGAACCGCGTGGCCAATACCACCCAGTTCAACGGCCAAAACGTGCTCGACGGCACCCTGAACAATGCCCAGTTCCAGGTCGGCGCCAACTCGAACCAAACCATCTCGGTCGGTATTGCCTCGGCCAAGGCCAGCGACATCGGTAACAACACGGTCAACTCGCAGATCACCGCCTCCGGTATCTCGACCGCCGTGGCCGCCACTGCCCTGACCGACAACAACGGCAACACCTCGACCGGTCTGACCATCGCCGGTAACGGCGCCACCAGCACCGTCAGCTACACGGCTGGCTCCTCGGCCAAGGCGATCGCCACCGCCGTCAACGGTGTGACCGCGACCACCGGCGTGACCGCCACCGCGACCACCAAGCTGACCCTGAACAATGCCACCAGCAACACCGGCACCTTCACCTTCAAACTGGTGGGCGCCAACTCGGCTTCCTCGCCGGTGACGATCTCGGCCACCGTGTCGACCGCCACCGACCTGTCGGCCGTGGCCCAGGCGATCAACGGCCAATCCGGTACCACCGGCGTGACCGCGACCTCGGACAAAGCCGGTAACCTGGTGCTGAGCTCGGCTTCGGGCGACGACATCAAACTGCTCGACACCGGCGCTGGTGCGAATAACTCGCTGGTCGGCTTCACCGCCCAGGGTTACGACACCACCACCGCTGCCGTGACCATCGCCGCCAACGGCGGTGTCGCAGTCGGCGGCAAGCTGAGCTTCTCGTCCTCGAGCGGCTTCACCGTGTCGGATTCGGCTGCCAACACCTCGATCGTGGCCGCTTCGACCGGTTCCAGCCTGCAGGCCGTGTCGGCCATCGACATCTCGACGGTGGACGGCGCCAATGCCGCCATCGCCACGGTCGATGCCGCCCTGACCTCGATCAGCAACAACCGCGCAGCTCTGGGTGCAATCCAGAACCGCTTCGCTTCGACCATCAGCAACCTGCAATCGACCTCGGAAAACCTGTCTGCCGCACGTAGCCGCATCCAGGACACCGACTTCGCTTCGGAAACGGCCAACCTGACCCGCGGCCAGATCCTGCAGCAAGCTGGTACCGCCATCCTGGCGCAGGCGAACTCGCTGCCGAACAACGTGCTGACCCTGCTGCGCGGCTAATCGCGGGCAAGGCGCCGGGGAAACCGGCGGTTGAAAAACCGGTTCCCCGGCTGACAAGATCAGCCGGGGATTTTTCACAAAGGAAGTATCATGAGCATCCAATCGATCAGCGCCGCACCCGCCCGGGTGGCCGATCGCAGCTTCGGTGGTGGCGATGTGCCGGTTCAGGCACCTGCGCGCGCCCCGGCCGCCGCGACCGATACCGCCACGGCCGTCGAAAAGTCGGCCGCTGCCCCGTCGGTGGAGCAGGTCAAGCAAGCCGTGTCGAACATCAACAAATCGCTGCAGACCCTGTCCCAGGACCTCGAGTTTTCGGTCGATGCCGACAGCAACCGCACGATTGTGAAAGTGGTCGACCAGAAAACCAAGGAAGTGATCCGCCAGATTCCTTCCCAGGAAGCGCTGGAGATCGCCAAAGCCCTGGATTCTGTGCAAGGTCTCTTGATCAAACAAACCGCCTGAACCCCGCGCTGCGCGCGGGCTGTTGTCCTGACCGACGAAGCACCCGGCTTCGGCGGCTTTTGTCGTTTGTGCGCCACAGCCAGCCCAGCCGTAAAACTGGGCCGGAAATCCCCTTCTCAAGTCCCCTTTGAAATTTCCGTTAATGCCATATGATGGAATTTTCGCAGGGAGAAAAAAGTGGGCATTTCAACGCCGGGGATTGGTTCCGGACTGGACGTCAATAGCATCGTGGCCAAGCTGATGCAGGTGGAATCGCAGCCCCTGACTCAGCTGGACAAGAAGGCGACCGACATCCAGGCCAAGCTGTCCGCCTACGGCACCCTGAAGGGCGCCCTCTCAAGTTTCCAATCTGCCATGCAGAACCTGGCCAGCCCGGCGGCTTTCCAGAGCGTGGCAGCGACCTCGAGCAATACCGACACCCTGAGCGGCACGGCCACCACCCAGGCCGTGGCCGGCAATTACGCGATCAATGTCACCCAGCTGGCCCAGGCCCAGACCCTGGCCTCGCGCGGGGTCGTCTCGACCTCGGCCGCGATCGGGGTCGGCACCAGCACGGTGGTCTCCTTCCAGCTCGGCAGCATCAGCGGCGGCGTGTTCGGCCAGGCCGGCACCACCCTGGCCAATAGCGTGGCCAGCAGCGGCATCGCCACCGGCGCCCTGAGCATCAATGGCACCACGATCGACACCTCGGCCGCGACCAAGAGCGCACGCCTGCTGGCCGACGCCATCAATGCCAAGAGCGTCAGCAGCGGCGTCACGGCCAAGGTCCAGGCGGCCACCAGCGGGGCCACCCTGTTCAGCGGCTTCGGCGACATCGACACCAGCGGCGGCGGCAGCTACAGCCTGAGCGTGGGCGGCGTGCAGCTGGCCAGCCAGGCCGGCGGCGTGGCGGCCGGGGCCGGCATCACGGCGGCCTCGCTCGACGCCATTTTGGCCGGCAGCAATGCCACCACCCAGGCCCTGACCGACGCCGGCATCAGCTTCAGCGGCAGCGCCGCCGCCGGCACCCTGCAGTTCACGGCGGCCGACGGCAGCAATATCACACTCAGCGAAAGCGTCAGCGGCAGCGTCAATGGCGGTATCGGCACCGACTCGGCCAGCGCCAACACGGGCAGCAGCCGCCTGTTCATGGGCGCCGTCACCCTGGCCTCGGCCACCGCCACCCCGATCACGATCGGCGGCGGTAACCCGGCCCTGGCCGGCTTTACGGCCGGCACGGCGGGCAGCTATATCGGCGCCAGCTATGCCCAGGACGGCAGCCAGATTTCGGGCTCGATCACGATCGACTCCAGTAATAACAACCTGGCCGGCATCCGCGACGCCATCAACAAGGCCAATATCGGCATCACGGCCACGATTATTTCGGATGGCAGCGCCACCCCCAACCACCTGGTGCTGACCTCGAACAAGACCGGCGCGAACGCCGCCATCCGGATCAGCGTCAGCGGGTCGGGCGGCAATCCGGCCGACCCCGCCATCGAGAGCCTGCTCGCCTACGATCCGGGCGGCGCCCAGAATCTGACCCAGAACACGGCCGCGCAAAGCACGGCCCTGACCGTCAACGGGATTCCGGTCACCAGCAGCAGCACCAGTGTCAACGGCGCCATCCAGGGCGTGACCCTGAACGTCAGCAAGACCGGCAGCGCCAACCTGAACGTGGCGGTCGACACCAAGAGCATCACCTCGAACGTCGGCAACTTCGTCAAGGCCTATAACGACCTCAATGCCCAGATCAAGAACCTGACCGGGTATGACGCCGACACCAAGAAAGGTGGCGTGCTGCTCGGCGATTCGACCGTACAGAGCGTGCAGTCCTCGGTGCGGCGCGCGCTGACGACGGCGATCACGGGCGGCGCCGGCAATCTGAGCAATCTGTCCCAGGTCGGCGTCAGTTTCCAGAAGGACGGTTCGCTGACCCTCGATACGGGCAAGCTCAACACCGCCATCAGCAAGAATTTCAAGGACATTGCCAGCCTGTTCGCGGCCATCGGCAGCGCCACGGACAGCCTCGTCAATTACACGAGCTCGAGCGCGGCGACCAAGCCCGGCAGCTATGCGATCAATGTCAGCCACCTGGCCACGGCGGCCTCGATCACCAGCGAGAACCCGCTGGCGGCCAGCACCACGATTGCGGCCGACACGGTCTGGAACGTCACGCTGAATGACAGCACGCCCTCGGTGGCCAGCAATACGGCCCAGGTGACGATCCCGCAAGGCACCTACACGGCCAGCCAGCTGGCCACCCTGCTGCAGTCGGCCATCAATGGCGCCAGCAATTTCTCGGGCAGCGGCACCACGGTCACGGCCACGATCGACAGCAGCGGCAAGCTGGTGCTGGCCACCAGCAAGTTCGGCTCGGTGACCAATCTGGCCCTGTCGGGCGTCAGCGGCAGTGCCGTGTCCGATCTGTTCGGAAGCGCCACCCCGGTGGCCGGCACCGACGTGGCCGGCACGATCGACGGCGCCGCCGTCACCGGCTCGGGCCAGTTCCTGACCGGCGCGGCCGGCAGCGGGGCCGAGGGCCTGAAGATCGAGATCACCGGCGGCAGCACGGGCGACCGCGGCTTCATCAATTTTTCGCAAGGGTATGCGCACCAGATCGGCAGTCTGCTGGATGGCTTCCTGAGCACCGATGGTTTCATTAATAGCAAGACCGATGGCCTGAACAAGAGCATCAAGGACATCAATAAACAAAAGGACAGTTTCAACGATAAGTTGGCGGACATCGAAAAGCGCTATCGTGCCCAGTACACGGCTCTCGACACCTCGATTGCCAGTCTGAACAAGACAGCGAGCTTCTTGACGCAACAGTTCGCCGCACTGTCCAAATCCAGTGGTTAAACAGGAGAACCCATAATGTTTGGATCCAAGCACAGTGGTGTGCAAGCCTACGCCAAGGTCGGCATCGAGACCGGGGTCACGGCCGCCAGCCCGCACAAGCTGATCGTCATGCTCTACGACGGCGCCCTGGTCTCGGTCGGATCGGCGATCCGTCACATGCAGGCCGGGAGTATTCCGGAAAAAGGGGCCGCGATTTCGAAGGCCATCATGATCATCGACAGCGGCCTGCGCGCCAGCCTCGATAAAAAAGTCGGCGGCGATATCGCCCAGGGCCTCGATGCGCTCTATGAATACATGGGCGCACGCCTGCTGCACGCCAATCTGAAAAACGATCTGGCGGCCCTCGAGGAAGTGCAGCGTCTGCTTTCCGAGCTGCGCGACGCCTGGAATGCGATCGGCGACAGTCCGGCCGCACGTCAGGCCGAGCAGCGTACCCAGAGCAAACCGGCGGCCGACCTGGCGCCGGCCCGTCCGACCACCTATGCGAGCGCCTGAAGCATGATGATGACGAGTCAAGAAGTCCTGGCCACCTACGAGGCGATGGCCGTGTTGACGCGCCAGATGGTGGCTGCCGCCAGCGACAACGACTGGGACCAGCTGGTGCAGCTCGAGCAGCGCTGCGCCGCCCATGTCGATCAGCTGCGCGCGCATGAACCGGCGCAGGCCCTGGCCGGGGACGAGCGCGAGCGCAAGCTGGAGGCGATCCGCCAGATGCTCGAGGATGACCGCAAGATCCGCGATTTGACCATGCCCTGGATGGCGCGCCTGTCGGCCCTGATCGGCCACAGCGGCACCCAGCGCCGCCTCGCCCAGGCCTACCGGGCCTAGCCGGCCATGTTGCCGCGTACCGATGTCAGCGTGCATCCGGTCGCCCAGAGCGACCGTTTGCCGCCCGTCGAGAACGTCGGCGACACGCGCCAGGAACAGTTTCACCGCTCACTGGCCGCCATGCTCGGCCAGACCCTCGAGGGCGAGGTCACGGCCCAGCTGGCCGATGGCTCCTTCCTCGTCAAGATCCAGGACGCCGCCACGCGCATGCAGCTGCCGGCCGGGACCGAAACCGGGGCCCGGCTGCCGCTGACCCTGGTCGCCCTCGATCCGCACCCGACTTTCCAGCTCCAGCAGACCGATCAGGTCATTCTGTCCCAGGCCGGCCACGCGGCCGACGATGGCGCCCTCGTCTATCACGAAAGCCCGCATCCGGCCGCCCCGACAGCGCCGGCCCCGGCCGCAGCTGCGGCGCCGAGCGCCGCCCCGCTGGCCAGCGCGGCCCAGGTGGCGGCCGCCTATGCCCAGGCCGCGGCCGCGCTGCCCGGCAATCCGGCACGGCTGGCGCCGCGCCCGGGCCCGAGCAACGCAGCGCCCGCGAACAGTCCGGCACGCGACGCCAGTCCGACCGGCCATGCCAGCGCTGGCCCCAGCGGCGCCACCGCGGCAAAGGCTTCTGTCGCGGCCCAAGCGGTGGCCGCATTTGGCCAGCAAAGCGGCAGCGGCGCGCGCGCCACGCCGGGCCACCCTGCTCCGGCCCTGATCCAGCACGAGGCCGGTGCAAACGCGCTGCCGCTCGAGGAGCTGGCCGCCGCCCTGACGATCGACACTCCGGCCGCCGCGCCGGCGCCCGCCGAGGCCAGCCCGAATCCGCCCGCGGCAGCAGCGCCGCCCGCCAGCCCGCGCCCGCCGGCAACGCCCGCCAGTGGCGCCGACGCGGCCCCGGCCGAGCAGGCGCCGGCCGCGGCTGAACCGAATGCGCCGGCCAGCGCGGGCGCGCGGCCCGCCACGGCCGCCCCCGCGAGCCTGCCCACCGGCACCGCACCCAGCACGAACGCCGCCGCCAGTCCGGGCGCTGCCCTGCCCGCCGCGGCAGCGCCTGCGCCGGCGCCCGCGGCCACCCTGCCGCCCGGTCTGGCCGCCGCCATCAGCAATTTGCAGCTGGCCGCCGGCAACGGTGTGCCGCAAACGGCGCGCGCGGCCGCCATTCTGCAGGCCGCCGCCCTGCTCAGCAAAGCGCCACTGATTCCGGCCGACCGCCTGCCCGCCATCGATCCGGCCAGCACGCCGGCCGCGATCAGCGCCAGCGGGCGCGCGCTGGCCCAGGTGCTGGCCGCCAATCCGGCCGCGCCCAACCAGCCCGTCACCCAGACCCAGCCCGTGCTCGACACGGCCCCGCCGCCGCCGCCCCAGCTGGCCACGCGGCTCGAGCAGACAATCAGCCAAAGCGGTTTGTTTTATGAGTCCCATCTGGCCGAATGGGCCGAGGGCGAACGGCCGCTGGCCGTGCTGGCCGAAGAGCCACAGATGCAAAAAGGCGACGTTCGACCAAGCGACAGCGCCCAATTCGTCAACCAGCAATTGAATACCCAGGAACAGGCGCGGGTGCTCTGGCAGGGGCCGATCTGGCCCGGCACGCCGATGCAATGGGACATCCAGCGCGAGGCGCGCGGCCGCCCCCAGAGCGGCCAGACGGCCGACACGGCCGACACCTGGCGCAGCGGCCTGCGCCTGCGCCTGCCGGCCCTGGGCCAGGTCGAAGCGCGCCTGGTTCTGCATGGCGAACGCCTCGATCTGCACCTGATCGCGGCCGAGGGCGCCAGCGCCCAGACCTTGCAGCAGGCGGCCCCCGCCCTGCAGCAGGCTCTGGCCGCCGCCGGCCTGCAGCTGACGGCCTTCAGCGTCAAGGGGCAGACCGATGGATGAGGAACAGCTGCGCCGCGCACGCCAGAGCGCCGTGGCCCTGGCCTACAAGTCCGGCATGTCCGCGCCGACGGTGGTGGCCAAGGGCAAGGGCCTGATCGCCGAGCAGATCATCGAGCGCGCCAAGGACGCCGGCGTGTTCGTGCACGAGTCCAAGGAATTGGTGGCGATGCTCATGCAAGTCGACCTCGATAAACAGATTCCACCGGGTCTGTATAGGGCAATTGCGGAACTCCTGGCCTGGCTATATCATATCGAAGCCGCTCAACGCGAAGGCAGGCCCGTGCCTACCCCGCCGAACCTGGCACAAACTCTTGCAACCCAAACAACGGCTGGACCCTAATGGCATCCTTCAATGATTCGGGTAATGAAAACTGGCACGACTACCAGGTAGGATCGCGCCGGGAAATCATTTCCCTGCTGCGCAGCATCGGCGAGAAAAATCAGCTGATCCGCGCGGTCATTTCAGGCGACGCGGATGCCGCCGTGACTTCGGTGCTGGACGTCGATGCCGACGCAGAAGAGGTGATCCTCGACTGCTCGATCAACGCCGACCAGAATCGCCGCATGCTGGCCGCCCGCAAGATCAACTTCGAGACTTCGCTCGACAAGATCCGCATTCTGTTCAACACCAGCTCGCTGCGCGAGACCACCTACCGCGGCATGCCGGCCTTCGCCATGCCGCTGCCGGAGTCGATGATCCGCCTGCAGCGGCGCGAGTACTACCGGATGCCGACCCCGGTCACCAATCCGGTGCGCGCCCTGATTCAGGTGGAGACGGAAAACGGGCCCGAGGCGCACTCCTTCCCGCTGGCCGACATCAGCTGCGGCGGCATCGCCATCCTCGACAATAAAATGTTGCTGGACAATACGGTGGGGAAGAATTACGCCAACTGCCGCATCGACTTGCCCGAAATCGGCACGGTGGTCACCACCCTGCAGATCCGCAACTCGATCGACATGACGCTGCTGAATAACAAGCCGAACCGCCGCCTCGGCTGCGAGTTCGTCAATCTGCAGCGCGGCATGCTGGCCCTGGTCCAACGCTATATCACCAAGCTCGAACGCGAGCGCAATGCGCGCCTCGCCGGCCTGTCCTAAACGCCTCAGACCTGCATGTTCATGATGTCGTGGTAAGCCGAGACCAGCTTATTGCGCACCTGAACCGTGGCCTGGAAGCCGATGCTGGCCTTCTGCATCGAGATCATCACGTCCGACAGGCTGACCTTGTCGTCGCCCAGGGTGAAGCGCTGACCGAGCTGTTCGGAAGCGACCTGGGCGCTGTTGACCTGGTCGAGCGAAGCCTTGAGGGCGTCCGCGAAGTTGGCCTTGGGCGCGCCGCCCTCGGCTGCCGGACCGACGCCGGACGGCAGCTCCACGCCGTGGCCCTTGGCGGCCGCGCGCAGCTGGTTCAGCATGGCCTCGATGCGGCCATTATCAATCGCTCCAATTCCCATCATTCCTCCGGGTACAATACGCTTACAAGCGAACTCAGGCTCGCAGAATAGCAAGGGCGGCGCCAGGTTTTTGCCGTGAGGAAGCAGGCAAAGCGCGCTCTATTTTCCCGATTGAATGCCCGGCCGGCGGCGCATAATGCGGGATAAGTCTCCCTCCGTGTCCGCGGCGGGAATGTTCGCAACGAGATAGATGCAGCAGGAAATCCACCATGGCAGAAGCGGCTGAAGTGGCAGAATTGGTCGATGAAGCGGGGCCGCCGGCGGCCCCGCCGACCTTCCTCCAGACCCCGATGGGCAAGAATATCGCCCTCGGCGTTGGCATTTCCGTGGTCATTGCGCTGATGACGGCCATCTGGCTGTGGTACACGGCGCCCGAATACAAGGTCTTGTTCTCCGGCCTGTCCGACCGCGACGGTGGCGCCATCACGGCCGCGCTCGACCAGCTCCAGGTCAAGCACCGCATCGAAGGCTCGACCATTCTGGTGCCGTCCGAGCAGGTGCACGATGTGCGCTTCAAGCTGGCCAGCCAGGGCCTGCCCAAGGGCGGCAATGTCGGCTTCGAGCTGATGGACAACCAGAAGCTCGGCATCTCGCAGAACCTTGAACAGCTGAACGTCAAGCGCGCGCTCGAAGGCGAGCTGGCGCGCTCGATCCAGACCGTGTCGACGGTGTCGGCCGCGCGCGTGCACCTGGCCCTGCCCGACAAATCGGTGTTCGTGCGCGAACAGCAAAAGCCGACCGCCTCGGTCGTGCTGACCCTGCAGAACAACCGCACGCTCGAACTGCACCAGATCAATGCCATCATCCACCTGGTGGCCTCGAGCGTGCCCGACCTCACGCCCGGCAATGTGACCCTGGTCGACCAGAACGGCAATCTGCTGTCGGACACCAGCAAGCAGGCCGGCGCCAACAAGCTCGACCCGAACCAGCTCAAGTATGTGCAGGCCCTGCAGCAGAACATCGTCAAGCAGGTCGAATCCCTGATCATCCCGATCGTCGGCCAGGGCAATGTGCGCGCCGAGGCCACCGCCGACGTCGACTTCGCCACCGTCGACACGGCGGCCGAGAGCTTCAAGCCGAACTCGCCGCCCGAGCCGCAGGCCATCCGCAGCCAGCAGACGAGCGACGTCGGCAATCCGAACACGGTGCCGGCGGTCGGCGTGCCGGGCGCCCTGTCGAACCAGCCGCCGGGCGCCAATGCGGCCCCGGTCCAGGCGCCGGGCGCCAATGGCCAGGCGGCCGCGCCGGGCACGGTGACGGCCAGCGGCGCCGCCCCGGGCGTGACCACGCGCAAGGACGCAACCACCAATTTTGAAGTCGACAAGACCATCCGCTACGAGCAGCGCGGCCAGGGCGTGATCAAGCGCATGAGCGTCGGGGTCGTGGTCAACTACAAGCGCCTGGTCGACAAGGCCACCGGCAAGGTCACGATCAAGGCGCTGACGGATGCCGAGAAGGCCCAGATCACCGAGCTGGTCAAGCAGGCCATGGGCTATGATGACAAGCGCGGCGACACCCTGAACGTGTCGAACGTGCCCTTCGACGGCGTCGACAAGCCGGTCGAGATCCCGCCGCCCGTGCCCTGGTGGAAGGACCCGGAGAACCTGGCCCTGGCCAAGGAAGGCGCCAAATTCCTGGCCGCCGCGATCGCCATGAGCTATCTGTTCTTCCGCATCCTGCGCCCGATGCTGCGGCCGATCTTCCGCAAGCTCGACGAGCTGACCACGGTGCCGGAACCGCCGCCGCCGCCGGTCGTCGATGAGGAGGAAGAAGCCGAGCTGATCAAGGCCTCGGAACTCGAACATATGGAAGCAAACAAGGCCCAGGGCTATCGTGAGAACCTGCAGATGGCGAAGAACCTGTCGAAGGAAGATCCGCGCGTCGTGGCCAATGTGGTGAAAGCATGGGTAGGCGCAAATGAATGACAACGGGATTGAAAAAGCCGCGATCCTGATGCTGGCCATCGGCGAGCACGAGGCGGCCGAAGTGATGAAGTTCCTCGGCCCGCGCGAGGTGCTCAAGCTGGGCGCGGCCATGGCCCAGATGAAGGGCATCGCCCACGAACAGGTGGTCGGCGTGCTCGAGGATTTCCGCAGCCAGACGGAACTCAATTCGACCGTCGGCCTCGACTCGGACGCCTACATCCGCCAGGTGCTGACCAAGGCGCTCGGCGACGACAAGGCCTCGGTGCTGCTGTCGCGTATTTTGGGCGGCAAGGACGCCTCGGGCATCGAAAGCCTGAAGTGGATGGACTCCTCCTCCGTCGCCGAACTGATCCGCAACGAACACCCGCAGATCATCGCCACCATCCTGGTCCACCTGGAACGCGACCAGGCTTGCGAGATCCTCGGCCACTTCTCGGACCGCCTGCGCAATGACGTGGTGCTGCGTATCGCCACGCTCGACGGCGTGCAGCCGGCCGCCCTGCGCGAACTCAACGACGTGCTGACCAAGCTGCTGTCGGGTAACGAGAACATCAAGAAATCGACGCTCGGCGGCGTGCGCGCGGCGGCCGAGATTCTCAACTTCATGTCGAGCGAGCAGGAAGGCTCGGTCATGGACAATATCAAGAACTACGACAACGACATGGCCCAGCGCATCATGGACGAGATGTTCGTGTTCGAGAACATCATCGACATCGACGACCGCGGCATCCAGCTGCTGCTGCGCGAGGTCCAGTCCGAGATGCTGATCATCGCCCTCAAGGGCGCCGGTCCCGATCTGCGCGAGAAGATCTTCAAGAATATGTCGCAGCGTGCGGCCGAGATGATGCGCGAGGACCTCGAGTCGAAAGGCCCGGTGCGCCTGTCGGAAGTGGAAGCCCAGCAGAAACAGATTCTCCAGATCGTGCGCCGCCTGGCGGACGAGGGTCAGATCGTGCTAGGCGGAAAGGGCGAGGATTCGTTTGTCTAATCTGCCGAAAGAATTGCAGACGGCTTATCAACGCTGGGAGATGACCTCCTTCGGCGATAACCGGCCGTCGGCCAAGAAGGACGAGCCGCCGCCGGTGATCCTGCCGACCGAGGACGATGTCGCCCAGATCAAGGAAGAGGCGCGCGTGGCCGGCTACGAGGCCGGGCATGCGGCCGGCTATGCCGATGGTCTGGCGCGCGGCAAGCTCGAAGCCGACCAGGAACTGGCCCACCTGCAGCAGATCGCGCTCGGCTTCAGCCAGGCCTTGAAGGCCAGCGATGAAACCGTGGCCCACGATGTGCTCGAACTGGCCCTGCAGCTGGCGCGCGGCATGCTGCGCCAGGCCCTGCAGGTCAAACCCGAACTGGTGATCCCGATCGTCAAGGAAGCGATCAGCTATCTGCCGATCGTGCACCAGCCGGCCACCATCACCCTGCACCCGGACGACGCCGAGATCGTGCGCGCCGGGATCGGCGAGGAACTCGAGCAAGGCGGCTGGCGCGTGGTCGAGGACCCGATCATCCAGCGCGGCGGCTGCCGCGTCGACACCGCCACCAACCAGATGGACGCGCAGGCCTCGCACCGCTGGGCACGCCTGATGCAGGCGCTCGGCCAGGACCTCGAGTGGCTGGCCTAAGCGATGGAAAAACTGTCCGCCCTCGATCCCCACACGGCGCGCTGGAAGGCCTTCATCCGTGACTGCACGGCGGTCGCCAGCTTCGTCGAGCCGATGCAGATGTCGGGCCGGATCACGCGCGTGGCCGGGCTGGTCATGGAGTGCGTCGGCCTGAAGCTGGCCGTGGGCAGCGCCTGCTATGTGCCGCTGCCGAGCGGCGGCAAGATCGACGCCGAAGTGGTCGGCTTCGAGGGCGAACGCCTGTTCCTGATGCCGCAGAGCGATGTCGAGGGCGTGCTGCCCGGCACCCGCGTGTATCCGGTCGAGATGCCGATCCCGAAGCCGGGCACGGTCAATCACCCGCGCCGCCGCCCGCAGGACCGCGCGCGCCACCTGCCGGTCGGCTGGCAGCTGCTCGGACGCGTGCTCGACGGCGCCGGCCGCCCGCTCGACGAGAAGGGGCCGTTGAACACGGTCGACGCGGCGCCGATCAATGTGCGCCCCGCCAACCCGCTCGAACGCGCGCCGATCGTCGACACGCTCGACGTCGGCGTACGCGCCATCAATGCCATGCTGACGGTCGGTCGCGGCCAGCGTCTGGGCCTGTTCGCCGGCTCCGGCGTCGGCAAGTCGGTGCTGCTGGGGATGATGGCGCGCTATACCGAAGCCGATGTGATCGTGGTCGGCCTGATCGGCGAACGGGGGCGCGAGGTCAAGGAATTCATCGAACAGATTCTGGGCGAGGAAGGCCTGCGCCGCTCGGTCGTCGTGGCGGCCCCGGCCGACACCCCGCCCCTGATGCGTCTGCAGGGCGCCGCCTATGCGACGGCGATCGCCGAGTACTTCCGCGACGAAGGCAAGAATGTGCTCCTGATTATGGACTCGCTGACGCGCTATGCAATGGCGCAGCGCGAGATCGCGCTGGCGATCGGCGAGCCGCCGGCCACCAAGGGCTATCCGCCCTCGGTGTTCGCCAAGCTGCCGGTGCTGGTCGAACGGGCCGGCAACGGGCCCGAGGGCGGCGGCTCGATCACCGCCTTCTACACCGTGCTGACCGAGGGCGACGACCAGCAGGACCCGATCGCCGACTCGGCGCGCGCGATTCTGGACGGGCATATCGTGCTCAACCGCCGCCTGGCCGAAGCCGGCCACTACCCGGCGATCGATATTGAACAGTCGATCAGCCGCGCCATGCACAATATCACCAGCGCCGAGCACCAGCAGCGCGCGCGCCGCCTCAAGCAGCTGTTCTCGCGCTATGAGCGCGCACGCGACCTGATCAGCGTGGGCGCGTATGCGGCCGGCAGCGATCCGGTGCTCGACCAGGCCATCTCGCTGCGCGAGCCGATCGAGGAATTCCTGCGCCAGGAAATCCACGAAAAGGTCAACATGGGCCAGAGCTTAGGGCAATTATCCTCGCTGTTCTCCTGATTGCCGGGCCGGCCGCCTTCCTATAATGCTGTCATATGGCCACCAAAACCGCTCTCGAGACCCTGACTGAACTGGCCCAGCGCGACGTCGACAACGCCGCCAAGCGCCTCGGCCAGGCCCTCAAGGCCCTCGATGATGCGGAAAAAAAGCTGCAGCTGCTGCAGGGCTACCGGAATGACTACGCGATCCGCTTCGAGGCGGCCCAGGTGCAAGGCATGGCGCCGATGGCCTTTCAGAACTTCCTGGCCTTCCTCGGCAAGCTCGATAACGCCGTCAAGGGCCAGCAGGAAGTGGTCGGCCACGCGCGCCGGCGCAGCGAGCAGGAGAAGCAAAACTGGCAGGTGTGCGAACGCAAGCGCCTGTCCTACGCCACGCTGTCGCAGCGGGCGGCCGAAGAAGCACTGCGCCTGGAAAACAAGCGCGACCAGAAGATGATGGACGAGTTCGCCGCACGGCGGGCTTTCGATAGACGATAACGTGGGGAAGACGGCGCAATCATGCAGACTCAGAACTTACCGATCCAGGTGAACAGCGGCGCGCCGACCGTGCCCGCGCGCGGCGGCGTGACCAGCCAGGTCAGCTTCGGCGCCGCACCCGAAGCTTTCCAGCAGACCCTGCAGCGCGAAATGCAGGCGCGCCAGCCCGAGGCCGCGCCGCCGGCCGAGGCCGCGCGTCCGGCCAGTGCGCCCGCGCGCCCGGCCGACAGCCCGGCCGCTCCCCAGACCAGCCAGGCCGCCAGCGCCCCGGCCAGGCCGGAGGCCAGCAGCGCGCCGGCGGCGGCGCCGGCCCGTCCGGCCGAGGGTACCGACAGCCAGGCCGACGCCAGCGCCGACAGCAGCGCCAGCGCCGATCCGGCCACCGCCAGCGCCAGTGCGCCCGCGGCGCCCGGCACACCCGCCAAGGCCGAGACCGAGAGCGAGGCCAGCGGCACGCCGGCCGCCAGCGACAGCCAGAGCGACGCCGCCGCGGCCAGCGATCCGGCCGCCGCCTCGCCGCTGGCCGACATGCTGGCCATGATCATCAATTTCAATCAGCCCGGTGCGGCGGTGCCGGCCGCCGACGCCAGCGCCAAGGACAGCGCCAGCGCGCGCGGCGCCGACAGCGCCACGCCGGCGCTGCAGGCCAGCGCCGACCCGCTGACGGCGGCCAGTCTGGCCGCGGCCGCCAGCAACAGCGCCCTGCCCGGCAGCGCCAGCGGCCGTCAGAGCAGCGCCCGCCAGGGCAGCGCCGACAGCAGCGCCGCCAGCGCCAGCGCGGCCCTGAGCAGCACGGCCGCCGCCGCGGCCGACGCCGGCGAGACGCTGGCCGCCGATGCGGCCGCCCAGAGCGCCGCCAGCGCCGTGCAGGCCGCCGCCGCGCAGGACGGCCAGGCGGGCTTTGCCGCCACCCTGGCCAAGGCCGCCAATGGCGCCCCGGCCAAGGACCTGAAACTGCAGAACACCGTGGCCGAGGCCGCCCGCGCGGGCAGCCAGCGCGCCGAACGCCAGAGCACTGCCAGCCAGAGCGCGGCCCAGCAGCAGAACGCCGCCCAGCTGGCCAGTCTGCAGGCCGGCCAGAGCGCCGAGGCAGCCGCCAGCGCCGCCGCCCCGGCCGCCGCCGCGACTGCGGCCAGCGCCAGCGGCGCCGAGCGCCCCGATGCGGCGCGCCCCGCTGCCGCCCCCCTTGCGGCCGAGGCCGGCGCAGCCAGTGCGGACGCCAGCGCCGTGCGCGCCAGCCAGACGGGCGTGAGCGGCGCCGCCAGCGACAAGCCGGCCGCCGCCGCCCCGGGCAGCTTTGCCCAGGAACTGCGCGGCGCCGAGGCGCCCCAGAGCAGCGCCGCCGTGCCGGCCGGCGCGCGCAGCGAGGCCGCGGGCGTCCAATTCGCCGCGGCCCAGCCCCAGGCCGGGGCGCGCGAGGCCGCCCCCGCCCTGCCCCAGGCACGCGAGGCCATGGCCCCGCTGGCTCCGCTGGCCCCGGCCAGCGGCCAGAGCCTGCAAGCCGCCGCGCCGACGGCCGCCGCCGCCCAGGCCAGCGCGGCCGAGAACCGCCTGCCGGGCCGGGTCGGCAGCGAGCAGTGGAATGAACAGCTGGGCACGAAGATGGTCTGGATGGTCGCCGGCGAAGAACAGAGCGCGACCCTGACCCTGAATCCGCCCGACCTCGGCCCCCTGCAGGTGGTGCTGAACGTCAACAATGACCAGGCCGGTGTGAGCTTCACGGCGGCCCAGCCCGAAGTGCGCGCCGCGCTCGAACAGGCGATGCCGAAATTGAAAGAAATGATGAGCGAGGCCGGGGTCACGCTGAACAGCGCCAGCGTCAATGCCGGCAGCCCCGACCAGCAGCAGCAACAGCAGCAGGCCCAGGCCAGCGCCCAGCAGCAGTCGGGCGGCGGGCGCGGCCAGGGCGGCGGCGCCGCACTGGCGCGCGAGACGGGCCCGGTACTGACGAATACGGCGGCCGCGGCGGAAGCGGCGCGCCCCCTGCGCGGCGGGGCGCGTCAGGGTCTGCTCGATACCTTTGCCTGAAGGGTAAACACCGCGCTTTTCCCCCGATGGCGCTGCTATGTTTCCCCCGATAATGACATAATGATGGCTGGTCCACGTTTATCGCAGTAAAGAGGAAACTTGAAAGCGAACAACAAAATGAAAGCTGATCCGAAAGCGGAAGCACCAGCAGGCGGTGGTAAGAAAAAGTTGATTATGATCATCGCGGCCGTGCTCGCCCTCGGTCTGGGCGGCGGCGGCGCCTACATGTTTCTGATGAAGAAACCGGCGGCCGAAAAACACGAGGAAGTGGCCGCCCATGCGGAGCCGCCGGTGTTCATGAATCTCGAGCCCTTCACCGTCAACCTGGTGCCCGAGAGCGGCGACCAGTATCTGCAGGTGCAGTTCTCGCTGCAGGTGGCGACCCAGGCCCAGGCCGATCTGATCAAGAACAATATGCCGAAGGTGCGCAGCCGCCTGCTGCTGCTGTTGTCGAACAAGAAGGCGTCCGAGCTGAACACGGTGGACGGCAAGCGCGAGCTGTCGTCCGAGATCATCGAGGCCGTCAACCGCCCGTTCACCGAGGGCGGCCCGAAACAGCAGGTGTCGGACGTGCTGTACACCTCTTTCATCATCCAATAAACGAAGTTTGACGCAGGATCATGGCCGATAATTTCCTTTCCCAAGAAGAAGTTGATGCCCTGCTCAAGGGCGTCAACGGCGATCAGGACGACACCGTCGCGCCTGAGGAAACTTCGGGGGTAAGAACTTATAACCTGGCGACCCAGGAGCGGATCGTCCGCGGCCGCATGCCCACGCTCGAGATCATCAACGAGCGTTTCGCGCGCCTGTTGCGCGTGGGCCTGTTCAACTTCCTGCGGCGTTCGGCCGAGGTTTCGGTCGGCTCGGTGCGGGTGTCCAAGTACAGCGAATTCATCCGTAACCTGGTGGTGCCGACCAACCTCAATCTGGTGCACATGAAGCCGCTGCGCGGCACCTCGCTGATGGTGTTCGACCCGGGCCTGGTGTTCCTGCTGGTGGACAATCTGTTCGGCGGCGACGGGCGTTTCCATACGCGCGTCGAGGGGCGCGACTTCACCCAGACCGAGCAGCGCATCATCCTGCGCATTCTCGACATCGTGTTCGAGGCCTATACGAAGAGCTGGGAGCCGGTCTTCCCGGTCGAGTTCGAATACATCCGTTCCGAGATGAACACCCAGTTCGCCAACATCGCGACGCCGAACGAGGTCGTGGTGTCCTCGACCTTCACGGTCGAACTCGGTTCCGTGTCGGGCCAGATCCACTTCTGCATGCCCTACTCGATGATCGAACCGATCCGCGACGCCCTGACCTCGAGTCTGCAGGGCGAGGCGCTCGAAGTGGACAAGCGCTGGATCCGCCTGATGACCCAGCAGATCCAGATCGCCGAAGTGGAACTGGTGGCGGCGCTGGGCACGGCGCGCGCGACCTTCGACGAACTCTTGAATTTCAAGGTCGGGGACGTGATCCCGATCCAGGTGCCGGAGATGATTGAAGCCACCGTGGACGGGGTCCCGGTGATGGAATGCACCTACGGCACCATGAATGGCAACTACGCCCTCAAGGTGGAAAAACTGCTGGCCAACGCCGACACCATGGGCAAGAAGTAAAAGGAGCACACCATGTCTGATACCCAAGACGATCAAAGCCTCGAAGACGATTGGGGTGCCGCCATCGCCGAACAGGCGCGCGCCGAAGCGGAAGCCTTGCAGAACCAGGCGGCCAGCGCCGCCGTGTTCAAGGACTTCTCGAACCAGGGCGTGAAGTCGGACACCCCGAACGACATCGATTTCATTCTCGACATCCCGGTCCAGCTGACGGTGGAACTGGGGCGCACCAAGATCGCCATCAAGAACCTGCTGCAACTGGCGCAGGGCTCGGTGGTGGAACTCGACGGCCTGGCCGGCGAGCCGATGGACGTGCTGGTCAATGGCTGTCTGATCGCCCAGGGCGAGGTGGTGGTGGTGAACGACAAGTTCGGTATCCGCCTCACCGACATCATCACGCCGTCCGAGCGCATCCGCAAACTGAACAAATGATGCGCCGCCTGCTTGCCCCCGGACTCCTGGCCTGGTCGCTGGCCGCGGGAGTGGCCGGGGCCGCCCCCGTGGACGCACCGGCCGCCAGCGCCGCTGCCAGCGTCAGCGCCGCCAGTGTCAGCGCCGCGCCGCCCGCTGCGGCCCCTGCCGCGCCGGGCGCCAGCGCGCCGCCCTACTATGTGCCGCCGCCCGTGACCGGCTCGGCCGTGCCGGCCTCGAGCCTGTTCCAGTCCGTGTTCGGCCTGCTGCTGGTGCTCGGTGTGCTGCTCGGCCTGGCCTGGGCCCTCAAGCGCTTCGGGCCGCAGGCCCTGCATGCGCCCAAAAACATCAAGCTGGTCGGCGCCGTCTCGCTCGGCGGACGCGAACGCGTCGCCGTGCTCGAGGTCGGCGAGACCTGGATCGTGGTCGGCAGCGCGCCCGGGCGCGTGAACACCCTGGCCACGCTGGCGCGTCCGCCCCAGGCCGACACGGGCGAGCCGAGCGCGCCCGCCCCGAGCTTTTCCGACTGGCTGCAACAGACTTTGAAAAAACGCGATGCGTCCTGACCGTTTCCTGCCGCGCCTGGCGGCCTTCGCCCTGCTCTGCCTGCCGCTGCTGGCCCAGGCCGCGCCCGGCATTCCCGCCCTGACCACCAGCCCGGGCCCGGGCGGCGGCACCACCTATACGCTGCCGATCCAGACCTTCCTGCTGCTGACGGCCCTGTCCTTCCTGCCGGCCGCGCTGCTGATGATGACCAGCTTCACCCGCATCATCATCGTGCTGTCGCTGCTGCGCCAGGCTCTGGGCACGCAGTCGGCCCCGCCCAACCAGGTGCTGGTCGGGCTGTCGCTGTTCCTCACCCTGTTCGTGATGAGCCCGGTGTTCGACAAGATCTACAACGAGGCCTATGTGCCGCTGCAGGACAACCGCATCACCATGGGCGAGGCGATGGACAAGGCGGCGGCGCCGCTCAAGACCTTCATGCTGCGCCAGACGCGCCAGTCGGACCTGGCCCTGTTCGTCAAGATTTCGCGCAGCCCGGCCCTGCAGGGGCCCGAGGATGTGCCGCTGAAGATCCTGATCCCGGCCTTCGTCACGAGCGAGCTGAAGACGGCCTTCCAGATCGGCTTCGCGATCTTCATTCCGTTTTTGATCATCGACATGGTGGTGGCCTCGGTGCTGATGTCGATGGGCATGATGATGATGTCCCCGGCCGTGATTTCGCTGCCGTTCAAGCTGATGCTGTTCGTGCTGGTCGACGGCTGGCAGCTGATGATCGGCAGCCTGGCCCAGAGTTTTTATTAGGAGTAGGCGATGACCCCGGAAATGGTGATGACGATGGGCCGCCAGGCGATGGAGGTGACCTTGCTGGTGGCCGCCCCGCTGCTGCTGGTGGCGCTGGTGATCGGCCTGGTGGTGTCGATCTTCCAGGCGGCCACCCAGATCAACGAGGCGACCCTGTCCTTCATTCCCAAGCTGGTCGGGATTTTCGTCGCCCTGGTCGTGGCCGGGCCGTGGATGCTGGCCATCATGACCGACTATATGCGCAATGTGCTGACCAGCATTCCGCGTCTGATCGGCTGAAAAAGATTTCCTGTAGGTACTAAGTAATCACGCAAGGCTGCCGTAATCATGATCAGTTTGACGAGTGCCGACCTGTATGCCTGGATCGCCGCGATCCTGTGGCCGCTGTCGCGCATGCTCGGCCTGGTTGCGGCAGCGCCACTTTTTGGCAATGCGAGTGTGCCAGTTTCTGTCAAGGTCAGCCTCGGCCTGGCCCTGACCCTGGTGATCGCGCCGGCCGTGCCGGCCTTGCCTGCGAGTGATCCGTTCTCGTGGCAGGGGCTGTTGATTGTCGCCAAGGAAATGTTGATCGGCCTTGGCATGGGTTTTGCGATGCGGATCGTATTTGCCGCCGTGGAAATGGCGGGGGAAGTGAGCAGTTTGACCATGGGTTTCGGCTTCGCCACCTTTTTCGATCCGCAGACGCAGGGGCGCTCGGGCGCGATCAGCCAGTTTCTGGCCCTGCTCGCGACCATGGCGTTTCTGGCCGTGAATGCCCATCTGGCCGTGCTCGAGGTGCTGGCCGAGAGTTTTTACCGCCTGCCCGTGTCGGGCCAGCCGTTCGCGGCCGGCTTCGGCTTCGAGTTGGCGCGCTGGGGCGGGGAATTGTTCCGCACCGGGGTCCAGCTGTCGCTGCCGCTGGTGGCGGCCCTGTTGATTACCAACGTCGCGCTCGGGATCCTGACGCGCGCGGCGCCGCAGCTGAATATTTTCGGGATCGGTTTTCCGGTCACGCTCGGGGTCGGGCTGGTGGTCATGCATCTGCTGCTGCCCTACCTGAGCCAGCCCTTCCAGAACCTGTTCGCGCGCGGCATCGAAGAAAGCCGCCTGCTGCCGGTCAAGGCCGGGCAGTGGCTGCCGGGCCAGGTCGGGAAAGTCCCGGCGCGGCCCGGCGATACAAAATAGTGATTTCTGTGCGGAAACTTTTTAGCGTAAGATAAACCTGTAAGACTGCAATCTGGAAACCCCATGTCCTTCTCTCTGGCCTCTTTCACCACGGACCAACTGCCGTTCCTGACTACTGTCGGGTTCGCCAGCATGTCCAGCAGTGATCTGGCGCCGGCGACGACGGAACAGATTGCCCTGCTCAATACGGCCCAGCTGCGCGCGATCACCACGGCCGCCCTGGCCGGCCTGAGCAGCGATCAGCTGCAGGCGATGTCGACCTACCAGATCGCCAAGCTCAGCTCGGACCAGTGGGCGGCCCTGCCCTCGGCCGCCGTGGCCGGCTTCGAATCGGCCGATATCCCCGTGCTCGGTTCGGTCGGCGCGGCCGTGCTCAATTCCCAGCAGCTGGGCGCGCTCAGCACGGACGCCTTCCGCGCCCTGTCGACGCGCCAGCTGCTCAATCTGCAGAGCAGCCAGCTGAGCCTGGTGCACTCGGACCAGCTCGATGTGCTGAGCAGCACCCAGCTGCGCGACCTGACCACGGCGGCCCTGCGCGCGCTCAATAGCGTGACCCTGGGCAGCCTGACCACCAGCACCATCAGCCAGCTGAGCGCGGCCCAGGTGGCCTCGCTGCTGGCGCGCCAGACGGCCGGCCTGAACACCGACCAGCTGATCGCCCTGACCACCCAGCAGGCCTATTTCCTCAACAGCGCGGCGGTGGCGGCGATCGACCCGAACAGCATCGCCGTGATGGAAACGGCCGATGTGGCCGCCTTCAGCAGCACCCAGGTCGGGGCCCTGACGAGCGACCAGCTGGCCAATTTCCGCACCGACCAGCTGCGCGCGCTCGGCAGCGAAGACCTGGCGGCCCTGCGCACCGACCGCATCGTCAATCTGCGCTCGGAACAGCTGGCCGCCCTGCGCGACCTGTCGGGCCTGACGACAGTGCAGATGCTGGCCCTGCTGACCGACCAGCTGGTGACCCTGAACAGCTTCGACATCGCCTCGCTCAGTTCGGACGCGATCGCCGTGCTGACCTCGGACCAGGTGATGAACCTGTCGACCGACCAGATCGTCGCCCTGGGCAGCAGCCAGGTCGGCGCGCTCGGCTCGACGGCCCTGAGTCTGCTCAACAGCGACCAGCTGCAGGCGATCGAGACGCGCGACCTGCGCGCCTTCAGCTCGCGCCAGATGCGCGCGCTGACGACCGACCAGCTGCCCTTCCTGACCACCGACCAGATCACGGCCCTGACCTCGGTCGGCCTGCCGGCCCTGCGCACCGACCAGGTGCGGGTGCTGACGACCGACCAGCTGGGCGCGTTTGCCAGCCTGGCCGGGATGAACACCGTGCAGCTGCGCGCGCTGACGACCGACCAGGTGGCCAGCCTGACCACCGACAAGGTGGCCGCGCTCGGCACGGCCCAGATCGGCAACCTCGGCAGCGAGCAGTTCGCCGTCTGGAACAGCGACCAGATCATCGCCATCGGCACCAACCAGGTGACGGCCCTGGGCGCGCGCCTGGTGGCCGTGATGAGCAGCAGCCAGCTGGCCGCCTTCGAGACCCAGGACTATGCGGCCCTGAACACGCTGCAGGTGCGCGCCCTGACGACGCTCCAGCTGACCCAGCTCGACACGCGCGCGCTGGCGGCCCTGAGCAGCAACCAGATCGCGGCCCTGCGCACGCACCAGATCGTGGCCCTGTCGACCGACCAGATCGAGGCGCTGCGCTCGCTGCTGCCGTGGGCGGCCAGCCAGGTGGCGGCGCTGACGACCGACCAGGTGGCCGGGCTGGTGACGGCCGATGTGGCGGCCCTGACCGTGATCCAGCTGGGCGCGTTCAGCTCGGACCAGATCCGCGCCCTCACCAGCGACCAGTTCGCTGCGCTGACGACCCAGCAGGTGCGCGGCCTGGCCACCAGCAATGTGGCGATCCTCAGCTCGGACCAGGTGGCGGCCCTGACCACGGCCGATGTGGCGGTGCTCAATACCGACCAGGTGGCGGTGCTCAACACCAATCAGGTGGCGGCGCTGCGCACCGACCAGCTCAATGCCCTGACCAGCGACGCCCTCGGGGCCCTGTCGACCGACCAGATTCCGGCCCTGACGAGCGACCAGATCGCCGCCTTCCGCACCCTGGCCGGGCTGTCGACGGGCCAGGTAGCGGCCTTCTCGACGCTGCAGATCGCGACCCTGGCGACCCAGCACGTGGCGACCCTGCGCAGCCACCACCTGCAGGCCCTGACGACGGCCCAGCTCAACGCCTTCACCAGCGACCAGGTGGCCGTGCTCGGCTCGAGCCAGCTGCGCGTCCTGGCCACCGAGGCGATCGCGGCCCTGGCCTCGGACGTGGTGCCGGCCCTGAGCACCCTGGTGGTGGCCAATCTGCGCACCGAACAGATCGCGGCGCTGACGACGGCCCAGCTGCTGGCGCTTGGCACCGACCAGTATGCGGCCCTGTCGAGCCAGGGCGTGAGCGCCCTGCGCACCCACCAGATCCGGGTGCTGACGGTGGCCGACCTGACGGCCCTGCGCTCGCTGGCGGGGCTGACGACGGCCCAGATGGCGGTGATGACGGCCACCCAGATCGCCTCGCTGTCGACGGCGAATATCAGCGGCCTGCGCACCAGCCTGGTGGCGGCGATGACCAGCGCCCAGGTCAATGCCCTGACCAGCGACCAGGTGATCGCCCTGTCGACCAGCCAGTTCCAGGCGCTGTCGACGGCGGCCCTGTCGGCGCTCGATCCGACGGTGGCGGCCAGCATCGAGACGGTCGACATCGCGGCCCTGCGCTCGCCCCAGGTGGCGGCCCTGGGCAGCGTGCTGATCACGGCCCTGACGAGCGACCAGATCGCGGCCATCAGCACGGCCGGCCTGCGCGCCCTGACGACGGCCCAGATGCAGGCGCTGGGCACGGCCGAAATTCTGCACCTGGCCGGCCTCCAGTACCTGAACACGCGCCAGATTTCCTTCCTCAGTTCGGACGCCCTGCCGCTGCTGGGCAGCACGGCCCTGAGCAGCCTGACGACGCCGCAGGTGGCGGCCCTGCGTTCGAGCCAGCTCAACAGCCTGACGAGCGACCAGATGGCCGCCTTCAGCACGGCCCAGGTGGCGGCCTTCACGACCGCCCAGCTGGCCCAGCTGAGCGGGGCGCTGCTGGCGGCGATCGAGACGCTCGACTTCAGCAAGCTGCAGGGCGGCCAGCTGACGGCGATCGGCAGCAGCCAGGCGGCGGCCCTGACGACCGACCAGCTGGCCGCGATCGGCTCGACCCGGATCAAGGACCTGGCCACGGCCACACTGGCCCAGCTCGACTCGGCCCAGATCGATGCCCTGGCCAGCCTCAGCGCGCTGAGTCTGCCCCAGGTGCGCGCGCTCAGCAGCGACCAGATCGCCCTGATCACGACGCTCGACTTCAATACCCTGGGCAGCACCCAGGTCGGGGCGCTCGGCAGCCTGCAGGTGGCCGGCCTCAACACGGCCCAGATCCAGGCCATGGGGACGAACCTGCTGGCGGCCCTGAGCACGGCCGCCGTGGCCAATCTGTCGCTGGTCCAGCTGGCCGTGTTCGAGACCGACGACATCGCCAATCTGCGCTCGACCCAGGTGATGGCCTTCACGACCGACCAGATCGCGGCGCTGTCGACGCTGCAGGTGGCGGCCCTGAACACGAGCGAGATCGCGGCCCTGTCGGCGAGCCAGAAGGCGGCCCTGTCCTCGGCCCAGATTTCGGTGCTGGCCTCGCTCGCGCCATTTACGACCGACCAGATCGCGGCGCTCGGCTCGGACCAGGTGGCGACCTTGTCGACCCTGTCGCTGGCCAGCCTGAAGACCAGCCAGATCGCCGGCCTGACCAGCGTCCAGGCCAGCGCCCTGACGACGCTGCAGCTGAACGCCATGCTGACCACCCAGATCCAGGCGCTGACCAGCAGCGCCCTGGCCGGGCTGCAGGCCTATCAGCTGGCCGGCATGGCCACCAGCCAGCTCAGCGCCCTGCGCGCGCTGCAGGTGCAGGCCTTCAACAGCGACCAGATCCAGGCCCTGACGACGCTCCAGCTGGCCGGCCTGGCCTCGAATGTGATCGCGGCCATGGAGACCCAGCAGGTGCGCGCCCTGACCGTGGCCCAGCTCGACGCCATCGGCAGCCTCGGCTACTTCACCACGCGCCAGGTGGCGGCCCTGTCGACCGACCAGATCAACCAGCTCGGCTCGGACAATATTCCGGCCCTGCGCTCGACCCAGGTGGCGGCGCTCGGCACCGAGCAGCTGGCCGCCCTGCGCACCGACGAAGTGGCAGCGCTGACCACGCTGCAGGTGCGTTTCCTCTCGAGCCAGCAGGTGGCGGCCCTGTCGGCCGCCGGCGCCGGCGCGCTCGAGACCCAGGACCTGCAGCTGATGCGCTCGAACCAGCTGCTCGGCCTGACGAGCGACCAGATCGCGGCCATGAGCACGCTGCAGATCGCGGCCCTGACCTCGGTCCAGGTGCCGGGCCTGGCGACCCAGCAGGTGGCGGCCCTGAGCCCGGCCCAGTTCGACGCCCTGAGCTTCATGCTGCAGATGAGCTCGCGCCAGTTCACGGCCGTGCGCAGCGACCAGCTCGCGTATCTGACGACGACCGAGCTGGCCACGCTGAAGACGAATCACCTGGCCGCGCTCGGCAGCGACCAGATCGGCGGCCTGTATGCGGACGCGCTGGCCGTGCTCAACACCCTGCAGCTGCGCGCCTTGAGCCCGGCGGCGATCAGCGCGCTGGCGATCGACCAGGTGCAGGCCCTGACCACGTATGGCATCGCGGGCCTGACCACGGCCCAGATCCGGGCGCTCACGACCGACCAGCTGACGGCCCTGTCGAACACCCAGCTGCGCGCCTTCACGACGGCCGAAATCGCCGCTCTGAGCGGGACCCAGGTGGGCGCCCTGTCGCCGGCCCAGCAGCTCGAACTGGGCTCGATCTCGAGCTATAGCGTGGCCCAGATCGCGGCCCTGCCGACCAGCCGCATCGTGGCCATTCCGACCGACGACCTGGTGCTGTTCTCGGCCCTGCAGGTGGCGGCCCTGACCAGTGTGCAGGCGGCCGCCCTGCTCGGCAGCCAGCTGCAGGCGATGACCAGCAACCAGCTGGCCGCGCTCAGCACCCAGGCCGTGGCCGCGCTCGACACGGCCCAGCTGGTGTCGATCGAAACGAATGATGTGGCGGCCCTGCGCTCGCTGCAGATCATGGCCCTGAACACCAGCCAGCTGGCGGCGCTCGACCCGAGCCAGCTGGCGGCCTTCAACACCAACCAGATCGCAAATCTGCGCACGGCCCAGGTGGCGGCGCTGTCGGCCGCCCAGCTGGCCGCGCTGACGACGCTCAAGCCCTTCAACACGGCCCAGGTGCGGGCGCTGACGACCGACCAGGTGGCCAGCATCAACACGCTGCAGCTGCAGGATCTGCGCTCGCTGCAGATCATGGCCCTGAGTTCGGCCCAGCTGGCGGCCCTGGGCGACCCGCAGATCGCGGCCCTGAACACGGCCCAGGTGGTGGCGCTGGGCACGAATGGCATCCAGCTGCTGAGCGGGCAGCAGATCATCGCCATGGAGAGCCAGGATTTTGCCGCCCTGCGCGCGCTGCAGGTGGCGGCGCTGCGCTCGGACCAGTACGCGGTGCTGGGCACGGACAAGATCGCGGCCATGAATGCGGCGATGGCGGCGGCCCTGCCGACCCTGGCGATCAGCAATCTGAGCGGGCCGCAGCTGGCCGCGCTCGGCACGGCCAATTTCCGCGCGCTCACGACGACGGCGGTGGCGGCGATCCGCAGCGACCAGATCGGCCTGCTGCCGACGGAGATTTTCGCGGCCCTGCGCACGAACCAGGTGGCGGTGCTCAATTCGGACCAGCTGGCCACGCTCAGCACCGACCAGATCGCCGCGTTCACGAGCGCCAGCCTGGCCGTACTCAACAGCGCCCAGCTGGCCGCGCTCTCGCCCGACCAGTTCATGGTATTCGGTTCGCTCGGGGCGATGGGCACGCGCCAGATCGCCACGCTCGGCACCGACCGGCTGGCGGCCCTGACCACCAGCAGCCTGTTGACGCTGACGACGCGCCAGATCGCCGCCCTGACCAGCCTGCAGGTGGCGGTGTTCGATCCGACCCAGCTGTCGGCGATGAGCACGGCCCAGTGGCAGGCCTTCACCACGGCCACCCTGCCCGGCTTCAGCCTGGCCCAGATTCCGCTGATCGACACCGACGACCTGGCGGCCCTGAGCACGCTGCAGATCAAGGCCCTGCACAGCGACCAGCTGCAGGCCCTGACCACCTTCCAGATCGCCAACCTCGGCTCGCGCCAGCTGCAGGCCCTGAGCACGGGCCAGATGGCGGCCCTGCTGCCCTACCAGGTGGCGGTGATCCCGAACTACGCCGTGCTCAGCAGCGCCCAGATCGGCGCCATGTCGACCGACCAGTTCGCGCAGATCGACCCGACCCGGGTCAGCCTGTTCTCGACCGCCCAGATGGCCAGCCTGAACTCGCAGCAGATCCAGATTCTGACCAGCGACCAGGTGGCGGCCCTGTCGAGCGCCCAGTTCCGCGCCCTCAATCCGCTCGCCCTGCGCGGCCTGACGGCCGAGCAGGTGGCGGCCATCGAAACGGACGACCTGAGCCAGCTGCGCACGGCCCAGGCCCAGGCCCTGCAGAGCCTGCAGCTGAGCAGCCTGACGACGCTGCAGATGACGGTGCTCAGCAGCAGCGCCCTGAACGCGCTCACCAGCGACCAGATCGGCTTCCTGAGCCCGGCCCAGCTGCTGGCCCTGGCCTCGCTGGTGGCGCTGAATGTGGGCGACATCGCCTACCTGACCAGCGACCAGCTGCAGGGGCTCGATTCGGCCCATGTGCAGACGCTGGCGACGGCCCAGGTGGCGGCGCTCACCAGCGCCCAGCTGGGCAGTCTGCTCGACATCCAGCTGGCCGCCTTCACCACGCGCCAGATGGCGGCCCTGTCGACGGCCGCGCTGCGCGGGCTGACGGCCGGCCAGCTGCCCCTGATCGAGCTCGAGGACTTCGGCGCCCTGCGCGCCGAGCAGGTCGCCGCGCTCGGCTCGGACCAGGTGGCGGCGCTGGCAACGGTGCAGATCGCGGCCCTGAACAGCCTGGCGCTGGGGGCCCTGACGACCCAGCACATCCGCGCCCTGACGGTCGACCAGCTGGCCGCCTTCTCGACCCTGGCCACCCTGTCCTCGCTGCAGGTGCAGGCCCTGTCGAGCGACCAGATCATGGTGCTCGACACGGCCCACATCCAGACCCTGCGCTCGTCGCAGATGCTGGCGCTGCGCTCGGACCAGAGCGGGGCCTTCACGACCGACCAGATCGCGGCCTTGACGACGCTGCAGGTGCGTTCGCTGGGCACGAATGCCGTGCTGGGCCTGAACAGCAACCAGCTCCCGCTGCTCAGTGTGGACGGGGTCAGCGCCCTCAGTTCGCAGCAGACGCCGCTGCTCAATTCGGACCAGCTGCTGGCGCTCACGACCGACCAGATCGGCTATCTGAACAGCGCCGCCCTGCGCGCGCTCAGCACGCGCCAGATCCAGGTGCTGACCGGCGACCAGCTGATGCACATGAGCCAGCTGCGCTTCCTGAATTCGGCCCAGATCGCCGCGCTGACGAGCGACCAGCTGGCCGCGCTCGACGAAGAGCATCTGGCCATGCTGCGCACCAACCAGGTGTACAGCCTGACGACCGACCAGGTGCTGGCCCTGAGCACCGACCAGGTGGTGGCGCTGAGCACGGCCCAGGTGCGCGCCCTCAACACGGCCGCGCTGCGCGCGCTGCGCGCCGACCAGATCGCCGCGATCGAGCTGGTCGACATCGCCGCCCTGTCGTCGGCGCAGACGCCGGCCCTGTCGAGCGACCAGCTGCTGGCCCTGACGACCGACCAGGTGGGCGCCTTCAACAGCCAGGCCCTGCGCGCCTTGACGACGCGCCAGGTGGGCGTGCTCACGCCCGAGCAGCTGGCCGGCATGAGCAGCCTGGCCAGCTTCAGCACGGCCCAGGTGCGGGCCTTCACGACCGACCAGCTGGCCTCGCTCGACCTCAGCCACCTGAACAGCCTCGGCACCGCCCAGGTGGGCGCCCTGGCCACGGCCCAGATGGCGGCCTTCTCGACCTTCCAGATCGCCGGCCTCACCTATGACCAGGTGCGCGCCCTGGCCAGCGACGCCCTGCGCGCCCTGAGCGCCGAGCAGCTGCTCGGTTTTGGCGCCGACAGCGCCTCGGCCCTGCGCACCGGCCAGATCGCGGCGCTCACCACCGACCAGCTCAACAGCTTCTCGACCAGCCAGCTCAATGCCCTCTCGACCAGCACCCTGAAGGCGCTCACGACGGCCCAGCTGCGCGCGCTCGGGCCCGAACAAATCGCCGCCCTGGCCACGCTGGGCGCCTTCACCAGTGTGCAGGTGCCGGCCTTCAGCAGCGAGCAGATTCCGCTGATCGACCTGAACCAGTTCTCGACCCTGCGTTCGAGCCAGCTGGTGGCCTTCACGACGGTGCAGGTGGCCAGCCTGACGACCGAGCAGATCGCGGCCCTGACCTCGTCCCAGCTGCGCGGCATCGGCAGCAATCTGATTCCGGCCCTGAGCGGCGAGCAGCTCGGCGCCATCAACCTGGGCGCCATCTATGCGCTGCGCTCGGACCAGGCGGCGGCGCTGCGCAGCGACCAGGTGCCGCTGCTGACGAGCGACCAGGTGGCCAATCTGCATTCGCTGGCCGTGCGCGCGCTGACCAGCGTGCAGATCCGCGCGCTCACGAGTGAACAGATCAGCGCCCTGCCCTCGCTCGGCGTGTTGCTGACGACCCAGGTGATGGCCCTGTCGACCGACCAGCTGCCGCTGATCGACCTCAGCCACATTGCCAGCCTGAAGAGCGAACAGATCGCCGTGCTGAGCACGCGCCAGGTGCTGGCCCTGACCACCGAGCAGCTGGCCAATCTGAGCACCAGCCAGGTGCGCGCCCTGACCGCCGCCGACCTCAACATCCTGGCCCAGGAGCAGCTCAATGCCCTGACCCAGAGCGAGATGGCGGCCCTGAGCAGCGTGCAGCTGGCGGCCCTGAAGACCGGCCAGCTGACGCTGCTGACGACCGAGCAGATCCAGGGCCTGTCGACGGCCGGCCTGCGCGCCCTGACCACCCAGCAGATGCGGGTGCTGACGACCGACCAGCTGGCCGCCCTGACCAGCCTGTCCGCGTTCGACAGCAACCAGCTGGAGGCGCTCAATTCCGACCAGATCGGCGCGCTCGACACCGACCATATCGCCAGCATCCGCTCGACCCAGTTCGCCAATCTGTCGAGCCGCATGCTGAACTACCTGAGCACCTACCAGGTGGCCAGCCTGTCGCTCGGCCAGGTGCGCGCGATCTCGACCCAGGCGCTGCCGGGTCTGGGCAGCGACCAGCTGGCCGCGCTCACGCCCGAGGCCATCAGCGTGTTCAACGCGTCCCAGGCCAAGGTGCTCAAGGCCAGCCAGATCGGCCTGCTGTCCACCGACCAGGTGGCGGCCCTGCATTCGAGCGCCGTGACCAGCCTGGTGACGGGCCAGCTGCGCGCGCTCAGCGCCGACCAGCTGAATGCGCTCAATGGCTTCGTGCTGACCAGTGGCCAGATCAGCAGCCTCACCACCGCCCAGATCGCCAGCCTGACGACCCAGATCGTCGCCAGCCTGAGCACGCGCCAGGTGCCGGGCCTGAGCTACCAGCTGATCGGCGCACTCAGCACCGACCAGATCAGCCAGTTCGCCGCCAACCAGATGGCCGCGATCGATACGCGCGCCATCAGCGTGCTCAACACCGACCAGCTGCGCGCGCTGCGGGCGGCCGACATGTCGGCCCTGAGCACGCTCCAGCTGAACGCCTTGAACGGCAGCCAGATCGGCAATCTGACCACCGACCAGATCGCCGACCTGAGCTCGCTGCAGGTGCGCAGCCTGAAGACCACCCTGGTGGCCGCCATCACCAGCGACCAGCTGGCCGCGCTGCCGATCGCCGACCTCAAGGCCTTCACCACCAACCAGGTGTGCGTGATCACCACCACCCAGCGCGCCGCCCTCAGCGACGCCCAGCTGGCCGCGCTGCCAGTCGGCAGCCCGCTGGTGCTCGATCTGAATGGCGACGGCGTGCACACGCTGTCGATCACGGCCGGCGTCAACTTCGACCTGTTCGCCGACGGCGCCGCCGTGCCGACCGGCTGGGTCGACCGGCATGACGGCCTGCTGGCCCTCGACCGCAACGGCAATGGCCAGATCGACGACGGCTCCGAACTGTTCGGCACCGCCAGCGTGCTGCCCGACGGCAGCCGCGCCCCGGACGGCTTTGCCGCCCTGGCCGCCCTCGACAGCAATGGCGACGGCCGCATCGACCAGCACGACGCCGCCTACAGCCAGCTGCGGGTCTGGGTCGATGCCAACAGCGACGGCCGCAGCGAGGCCGGCGAACTGCTCACCCTGGCCGAGGCCGGCGTGGCCAGTATCAACGTCCAGGCCACGCGCACCAATGCGCTCGACGAGTCGAACTGGATCGGCCTGCAGGCCAACTTCACGCGCACCGACGGCAGCACGGCCCAGGTGGCCGACGTCTGGTTCGTGGCCCAGCGCAGCCCGGTGGCTGAGCAGGTGCAGGCCATGGCCGCCGCTCTGGCCGAGTACGCGGCCCAGAGCAGCACGCCGGCCGCCCCCACCGGCACCAGCGCGAATGCACCGCTGCCGGGCCTGAGCGGTCAGGCCGGTCAACTGGCCCAGGCCCTGCGCGACTACGAGGCCGGCCAGCTCAAACCGCTGAGCGAGGCGGCCGCCAGCCCGCTCGAACCCCGCCTCGACGACCGGCTGCAGCAGGCCACCCTGGCCATCGCCAAGCCGCGCTGATCCGGCGGTTCTCGCGCACACGCGCCTGCCCCGGCTGTTTCGGAACAGCGCGCGGGCCGGTGCGGCGAGCCGCGCCCACGCTATTGAACAGCGCCGGGCGTGATACCCCGCGCCGGCCCCTTACTTCAAACATGCTCGTTTTGGTCGGGCCAATCGACGCGCAACGTCACCCTGCTCCCAGAAAATTTGATCACCGCGAAGCAGGCAATTCAGCGAGTCGCGCCGCCATCCTGGCACACGTTCTTGAACAGCGCTGGGAGCGATACGCCGCGCTGGCTCCTTACTTCAAACGCGCTCGTTTTGCGCGGATCACGTAGACCGCGCGCCGTCGACTCCGCGGGCAAAAGTCCGACGCGCCACGCCGCCACCCCGGCACAGTTTTTGAACAGCGCCAGGGGCGTTACGCCGCGCCGGCTCCGTACTTCAAACGTGCTCGTTTTGCGCGGATCACGTAGACCGCGCGCCGTCGACTCCGCGGGCAAAAGTCCGACGCGCCACGCCGCCACCCCGGTCCAGTTTTTGAACAGCGCCGCGAGCATTACGCCGCGCCGGCGCCCTACTTCAAACATGCTCGTTTTTTGTCGGGTCAACCCGCCCACGTTTTTGAACAGCGCCGCGGCCGATATGCCGCTGCCGCTTCCTACTTCAAACATGCTCGTTTTGCCGCGCGACGTCATCCCGCGCTCTGACACCTTGCGCACTACGCAGAGGCAACGCCAGCGTGCCCCACCGCCACGCCGACCCACGTTCTTGAACAGCGCCGGGGGCGATACCTCGCGCTGGCTTCCTACTTCAAACATGCTCGTTTTCGGCTGGCCCGCACGGGAACCTGCACGGCCCACCGCGATCTAATCTTGTATCTGCCTTAACCTCGGGAGCAGCGAGCATGTTTGAAACAGCAGGCGTGACTTTAACTTCCCCCGCCGTGGCCGCCCTCGCCGCGTTTCTGCAGCGTACCGGCAACCCGCAGCCGCTCGAGCGCGTGGTCGAGCAAGCCATCCGCTTCTGGCTGGATTTTCAGGGCGACACCCTGCGCGGCTACCAGTGGAAAAGCCTGTTTCTGCCGGAAGGTACCCAGCTGCGCGTCTGCTACGCCAGCCAGTTTTATGTGGCCCAGGTGGAGGGGGATGCCATCGTCTACAACGGCCGCAAAGTCTCGCCGCGCCAGTTCGTCATCGCCGTCATGCACAGTGTGCGCAATGCCTGGCACGAGGTGTGGTTACGCTGTCCGGGCGATGGGCGCTGGCATTTGGCCGATGCGCGCCGCCGTCTGCTGCGCCGCTATCCGCGCCTGACGCTGCCGGGTGCCACGCCCGATCCGGACGACGCCTCGCCCGGCAAGCTGGAGGCGCCGCCGCGCTACGCGGGCAAGCCCTCGGGCCGCTCCTACCTGGCGCCGCTGCGGCGCGCGCTGCGCCAGATCGCGGCCGTGCGCGAAGCGCGCGAGGGCATCAACCGCCATCCCTACTTAAAGCGCAATGATCTGCTACGGGAGGACCAGCCCGACCTGAGCGTCGTGCCCGCGCACCCGCGCCGCCACGTGCCGGGCCGCCCGGGGCCGCCGGAGCGGCGCGCCAGCGTCCGCGACGCCGGTCCGCCCGACCGCCGCCAAGCCGGCCTCGGCTGGGCCTCGCTGCCGGTGCGCCCGTTCAGGAGATGAAGTTAAACAGCGACAGCCCGGTCAGGGTCTTGAAGGATTTCTGCGCCGCTTCCAGCGTGAACTGCTGCTGGGAGAACTGCGAGATCGCCTTCACATTGTCCAGATCGTTCAGATCGGACAGGGTCTGCGAATACTGGAGGTTCAGATCTTCGCCGGCGCTGTCGAGGTAGTCGAGCTCCTTCAGGCGCGCCCCGATCGAGGCCCGCACCGACAGCACATTGTCGAGCGCCGAGGACAGGTTGTCCTGCGCCGTGTTCAGGCCATTGGTCAGGGCCGCCTGGCCGGCCGCCCCGTTCGCGCTCTGCTTGAGCGTGTTGATCATATTCGTCAGCGTCGTGAAGATCGACTCTTTCGCGCTGGGCTTGACGGCGAAGCTGTCGCCATCGGCCGGATTGCCCTTGATCGTGAAGGCCATGCCGTCCACGGCGATCTGCTGGCCCGGCTGGAACGGCACCGGGTCTTCGGCCCCGACCACGACGGCGCCCAGGGTCTCGTCTTTGATCGTGTAGCTGGTCACGCCATTGGCGACGGTGAAATTGATGCTGTAGTCATGCCCGGTCAGCGCGGCCGCATCGGCCACGGCGCCCGAGGAAATGATGCCCGAGCCGCCGCGCGCCGTATTGGCCGGATCGGCCGAGGTGGTGAAGGTGCCGTTGCCGGTGGTGATGTTCTCAAACACCGAGGTGCCCGAGTCGGACACCGGCATCTGGCGTGTCGAGCCGACCTGCAGCGTGCGCTGGCCCTGGTCGCCGTGGTACTGGGCGCCGGTCGCGGTCTGGGTGAACGGCTGGGTCGTCGAACGGTAGCCGGAAAACAGATAGCCGCCCGCCCCGTCCGAGGTATTGGCCAGGCCCAGCAGGTCGTTCAGGCGCCCTTCGAGTTCGATCGCCACCGACTTGCGGTCCGATTCGGTCATCGCGCCGCTGCCGGCATTCACGGCCAGGGTCTGCACGTCCTGGATCAGCGAGGTCACGCCCGACAGCGCCAGCTCGACCTGGGACAGCGAACTGCGCGCATTCTGGCGGTTGGTCACCAGCTGGCTGTTGATCGACTGCGACTGCGTCACTTCGAGCGTGCGCGCGGCCGAGATCGGATCGTCGGCGGCCGTGAGGTTCTTGCGGCCGGTCGACAGCAGCATCTGGGTCTTGGCCAGGCTGGTCTGCAAGTTGCCCAGCTGGCTGGTGCCGGTGTCATACAGGGTGTTGGTACTGATACGCATGATCAAGCTCCGACGGAGAGCAGGGTCTGGAACAAATCGGCGGCCAGCTTGATGACCTTGCCGGCGGCCTGGTAAGCCTGTTGGTACTTCAGCAATTGGGTGGCTTCCTCATCGAGGTTGACGCCGACCACGTCCTGCTGCGACTTGGTGGACTGCTCGAGCAGACTGCCGGCCGCCTGGGAGTTAACGTCCACTTCGCGCGTTTTATTACCCACGAAGCTGACCATCTGCGCATACGCGCCCTGCAAGGTGGCGGTGCCGCTGTCGAGGATATTGCGCGTCTGCAGGGTGCCGAGGATGCGCATATTGCGGTTGTCGCCGACGCCATTCGTGTTCGGCCCGATCGTGAAGCTGTCGCCGTCGGCGGGCTTGCCGGTGAAGCTGAAGCTGATCCCGCCCACGCTGTAGGTGGCGTCCTCGACATACGGGACCGGGGTATTGGCCGGGTAATTGGTGCTGACCCCGTTCTGGGTCACGGTCACCTGCTTGCCGACCGGGAAGCCGCTGAGCGTGTCGGTTGCCTTGTCATAGCCGATCGTGCTGGCACTGGTCAGCTTGTTGCCGGCGTTCAGATAGGTCTTGTCGATCGTGCCTTCGCTGATCTTGGCCGTGCCCGAGTTGCCGAGCACGGTGCCGGTCGAGACCGGGGCCGCGGCGGCGATCTTGTTGCGGTCGTTGAGCACGACCTTGAACTCGGCCGCGCCATTGATGGTCGGCCGGATCAGGAAATTGTCGCCCGTGACGCCGCTGCCGCTGACGGCGAAATCAAGCCCGTCGATCGTCTGCGGCTTCGGCTGCGGGAACGGCGAAATCAGGGTCGTCTTATTGTCGTCCAGCCGCGTCACGCTCCAGTTCACGCCATCGAACTGCAGCTTGTAGTCGCTCGTCGTCAGCTGGCTCGGGTCGCTCAGCGTGGCCGTCACCTGGGTCGTCGCGATCGGGCTGTTATTCGCGTTCTTGCCCACCAGGGCGCTCGAGGCATTGAAGAAATCCCCGCCCATCTCGCCGCTCTGGTCCTGCCCCAGCCGGTGCTGGGCATTGAAGGTGTAGGCGAGGCTCAGGGCCACGCGCCCGAGCGAATTCTGGGCCGGATCGAGGGTGCTGGTGCGGAACTCGAACAGGCCGCCGAGCTCGCCGCCGGCCAGCACCCGCTCGTCCATCACGGTCACCACCTTGCCGGTGCGGAAACCCACCTCGGTGCGCAGCGGATCGGTGGCCGAGGGCGTCGTCGCCAGCTCGTAGGACTTGCTGCCCACCACCACCGGCTGGCCGGTGCCAACCGACACCGTGTAGCTGTTGTTGTCGCCCGGGGTGACGGTCGCCTTGATGTGCTTGTTGAGCTCGGTGATCAGGGCGTCGCGCTGGTCGAGCAGGTCGTTCGGCGTGTTGTTGCGGTTGTTGGCAAAGGCCGAAATCTGGTCGTTCAGGCTGGCGATCTGGCTCGCATACGAGTTGATCAGGGTGACGTTCGCTTCGATGCGGTCATTCACGCCGGCCCGGATCTCGTCGATCCGCCCATTGATGCCCTGGAAGCGCGCGGCCAGCGAGTCGGCCGCCGACAGCAGCGCCTGGCGCGAGGCCGGCGAGGCCGGGTTCGAGCTGACGTCCTGCACGCCCTTGAAGAAGTCCTGCAGCGCCGGCGACAGGCCGGACGTGGTATCGGCCAGCAGATTGTCGATCTGGCTGACCTGGGACAGGAAGGCATCGAGCGAGGACTTGGTGGCCTGGGCCGAATTGACCTGGCCGGCCAGGAAGCTGTTCGAATAGCGCTGGATCGAGTCGATCTGGGTGCCGGTGCCGGTGAAGCCATACCCGAAGTCGAGCGCCTGCGAGGCCGTCTGCACAATGCGCTGACGGCTGTAGCCGGGCACGTTCGCATTCGCAATGTTGTGGCCCGTCGTGGACAGGCCCACCTGCGCGGCAAACAGGCCACTGCGGCCAATACTCAGAATATCGCTTCCCATACTCCCACCTTACCCCGGCTAGCGCGGCGCCGCGGCGCCGCTGTTCAATGCCATTAACCTAAAGAACGCTTGATGATGCGCTCGAGCTTCTGCGCGTACAGCGGATCGGTCGCATACCCGGCCTGCTGCAGGCCGCGCGCGAACGCGCTGGCGTCGCCGGCGCTGGCCAGCACCTTCTCGTAGCGCGGATTGGTCTGCAGCAGATTGGCGTAATCCTGCAGACTGGCCGCATACGAGTCATACGCGCGGAACTTCTCCAGGCGCGTCTGCGGCACCCCGTTCACATACTCGGTCGTCACCGCCGTCACGGTCCGGCCCTTCCAGTTCGGGCCGGCCTTGATGCCAAACAGATTGAAACTATTGCTGCCGTCGGCGCCCTTGATTTCATGCCGGCCCCAGCCCGTCTCCAGGGCCGCCTGGCCGATCATGAACTTGGCCGGAATCCCGCTCGCGCGCGCCACCTGCTCGGCCGCCGCGCTCAGCTTGTCCTGGAAGGCCTGCACATGCTCGCTGCGCGCGCCGCCGCCGCTGCCGCCGCCGCTGGCCACCCCGGCCGCACCGGCCGCCCGGCTGCCGGGCGGGGTCGCCGTCAGCGCCGGCTGCAGCGCGCTGCGGCTGCGCTGGGCGCGCGCCGCCTCGAACGCGGCCGCCCCCGGAATCGGCTCGGCCGTGGCCGCGGCCGGGCCCTGCTGCTTGCTCATCTGGCGCACCAGCATGTCGGCCAGACCGACGCCGCGCTTGGCCAGCTTCTGCGTCAGCTGCTGGTCGAGCATCTGGGTATAGGTCTTGGTCTGCTCCGAATCGAACATGCCGTCCTGGCTGGCGCTGGCCTGGCGCATCGACTTCATCATCATGTTCAAGAACATCGCCTCGAACTGGGTGGCCGCCTGCTTGAGCGCTTCGGGCGACTGGGTGCGCGCGCCGCGCTTCAAATCGCTCAGGCCCTGGGTGTCCAGGGCAAAGCGGCTTGACAGATCGGTAGAGGCGGGCGCGACCATGATGGACTCAGATGATTTCCAGTTCGGCGCGCAGCGAGCCGGCCGCCTTCATCGCCTGCAGGATCGACAGCAGATCCTGGGGCGAGGCGCCGATCGCATTGAGGGCCTTGACCACATCGGCCAGGTTCGCGCCTTTGCCGAGCTGAACGATCTTGCCCGGATCCTTCTTGATCTCGATATTGGTCTGGTTGGTCACCACTGTCTGCCCGGTCGAGAACGGGGCCGGCTGGCTGACCACGGGGTCGGTCGAGATATTCACCGACAGATTGCCGTGCGAGATCGCGCACTCGTCAAGCCGCACTTCCTTGTTCATCACCACCGAGCCGGTGCGCGCATTCATGATGATCTTCGCCGCCAGCCCGGTGCTGCGCTCGACGTCGAGGTTCTCGAGAATGCCGAGGAAGGCCACGCGCTGGTCGCTGCCCGCGGGCGTGCGCACGCGCACCACGCGGCCGTCGAGGGCGGTGGCGACATCGGGGCCGAAATGCTCATTGATGGTCTGGGCCAGCTTGGCCGCCATGCCGAAATCGGTCTGCACGAGCTCGAGGCGGATCTGGTTGTTCTCGCCCAGATTCGTCGCCACGGCGCGCTCCACCGTGGCCCCGGCCGGAATCTTGCCCACCGACAGATGGTTGACCACGGCCACGGCGCCGGGCGCCGTGGCGCCGACCCCGCCGACCAGCACATTGCCCTGGGCCATGGCGTACACCTGGCCGTCCGCGCCCTTGAGCGGGGCCATCAGCAAGGTGCCGCCGCGCAGGCTCTTCGCATTGCCCATCGAGGACACGGTGATGTCGATCGTCTGGCCCGGCTGGGCAAACGGCGGCAGCGAGGCCGTGACCATCACGGCCGCCACGTTTTTCAGCTGCAGGCTGGTGCCGGCCGGCAGGTTCACGCCCATCTGCTGCAACATGGCCGTGAACGACTGCACGGTAAACGGAGTCTGGGTGGTCTGGTCGCCGGTGCCGTCGAGGCCGACCACGATGCCGTAGCCGACCAGCTGGTTCTGGCGTACCCCGGCGATGCTCGCCAGGTCCTTGATGCGCTCGGCCTGGGCCGGCAGGGCCAGCACGGCGGCGAGCAGCAGAATGTAAAAGCGGCGCATGCTTCCTCCTTAGAACGGCAGCAGGCTTTGGAAAAAGCGCGAGAACATCGACGCCATCTCGGCCCGGTCGATCTGGGCATTGGTGCGGTATTCGGCGCGCGCGTCGGCCACATTGGTCGACAGCACCGTGTTGCCGGCGCCGATGTTGTCGGGGCTGACCATGCCCGAGAAGCGGATGAATTCCACACCCTTGTTCATGGCCACCTGCTTTTCGCCGGCCACGATCAGATTCCCGTTGGGCAGCACTTCCGTCACCGTCACCCCGATCGTGCCGGTGAAGGTGTTGGAGGCGCTCTGGTTGTCGGCGTCGGCGAACTTGTTCGAAGTCGAGGTCGACACCGTGCCACCGAGCCGGCCCTGCAGCGGACCGGCCACATTGAAGCTGGCCGAACCGGACTTGCTGCCCGAATTCGCGCCGGCCGTCACGGCCGAGGTCTTTTCGACGATCGAGATGATCAGGGTGTCGCCCACATGGCGCGCACGCCGGTCCTCGAACATCGGCCGGTAATTGGCCACCTGGTAGATCGCCCCATTGGCCGGCGCCGCCGACTCCTGGAGCTGCGGACGCGCCGTCAGCGGGCCCTTGGTGATCGTGGTCGGCACCGCCGAACAGGCCGTCAGCAGCGCCAGCAGGCAGGGAAAAACGATGCGCTTCATGCTAGGCTCTCCCGATTACAGCTGCGAGATTTTCTGCAGCATCTGGTCAGACGTGGTCACGGCCTTGGAATTGATCTCATAGGCGCGCTGGGTCTGGATCATGGCCACCATCTCCTCGACCACATTCACGTTCGAGGATTCGACATAGCCCTGCATCAGCACCCCGGCCCCATTCGTGCCCGGGGTATTCGTGTTCGGATTGCCGGAGGCGCTCGTCTCGACGTACAGGTTCTCGCCCTTCGACTCGAGCCCGGCCGGATTGATGAAGGTCGCCACCTGCAGCGAGCCGATCTGCGAGGCCGCCGTCTGCCCGGCCAGCGTCACCGACACGGTGCCGTCGCGCCCGACCGTCAGCGACGTGGCATTCGCCGGAATCGTGATGGCCGGCTGCACCACATAGCCGCTCGAGGTCACCAGCTGGCCATTGTTATCGCGCTGAAAAGAGCCGTCGCGCGTGTAGGCGGTGGTGCCGTCAGGCAGCAGCACGGAGAAGAAACCCGAGCCATTGATCATCAGGTCCTTGTCATTGCCCGTGTGCTGGGGATTGCCCTGGGTATGGATTTTCTCGGTCGCGACCGTGCGCACACCGGTACCGATCTGCATGCCGGACGGCAGATTGGTCTGCTGCGAAGACTGGGCGCCCGGCTGGCGCACGTTCTGGTACAGCAGGTCCTCAAATACGGCGCGGGCCCGCTTGTAGCCATTGGTGCTGACGTTGGCCAGGTTGTTGGTGACCACGTCCATACTGGTCTGCTGGGCTTCCAGACCGGTCTTGGCGATGTACAGCGATCGGATCATGATTTCCTCCTTCAGCGGCCAGACAGCCGCTATTCGACGCATCCATTATGCGTCGGAGGGCTTCAAGTCAAAGCGAGGAGCTGCGTGGCTTTTGCCTCGTTGTTCTCGGCGTTTTTGAGCATGCTCATTTGCATGTCGAAGGCCCGGGCCAGGCCGATCATGTCGACCATGGCGTCGACCGGGTTGACATTACTGCCCTCCAGCACCCCGCTGGCCAGCTGGACATTGGGGTCGAGGGCGGCCGGCTGGCCGTCCTTCACGCGGAACAGGCCATCGTCGCCGCGCACCATGTCCTGGCCGGGCGGGTTGACCAGCTTGATGCGGCCCAGCACGGTCGAGGCGCCCGGCTTGGTCGTGGTGGCGATCGAGGCCACCGTGCCATCGCCGCCGATCTGCACCGTCACTTCGGGCGGAATCGCGATCGGGCCGCCGTCGCCGACCACATTCAGGCCATTGGCCGTCTGCAGGATGCCGGCGTCGGAAATCTTGAGACCGCCGGCGCGCGTATAGGCTTCGCTGCCGTCGGCCGTCTGCACCGCGATCCAGCCCTGGCCGCGCACGGCCACGTCCAGGTCGCGCCCGGTGGTCTGGGTCGGCCCCTCGCGCAGATCGGCGCCGACCGTATTGGCCACCACCAAGGTGCGCGTAGGCAGCCCCTCGCCCTGGATCGGGACAGCCCGGAACGTGTCGAGCTGGGCCTTGAAGCCCGAGGTCGAGACGTTGGCCAGGTTGTGCGCCACCGTAGCCTGGCGGTCCATGATCTGCTTGGCGCCGCTGGCGGCGGTGTAGACAAGACGGTCCATAATCGAAGTCCAATAAAAAAGCCAAACGGCCAATCGTCGAGCAAGTCGCCCGGCGGGTCGCAGGACGGGTCGTCCTGCGGGTCGGGTCGTAGGCCGGGTCGTAGGCCGGGTCGTAGGGCGGGTCGTAGGGCGGGTCTTTAGACCCGCGTGCCCCGCGTAACGCACGCCTCCCCCACATCCCCCATCAACGCAGATTCACCAGCGTCTGCAGCACCGAGTCCTGCGTCTTAATCGTCTGCGCATTCGCCTGATACACGCGCTGGGCCGTAATCATATTCACCAGCTCCGCCGTCAAGTCGACGTTCGAGTTCTCCACCGCCGAGGACTGCAGCACCCCGAGCGAGCCCGAGTTCGGCGTACCGATCAAGGGCACGCCCGAGATCGAGGTTTCCGACCAGGCGTTATTCCCCAGCGGCGACAGACCATTCGGATTCGCGAAGTTGGCCAGCACCACCTGCGCCAGCGGGCGCGACTGGCCATTCGAATACTGGCCCAGCACCACCCCGTCCGAGCCCGCCGAGAAGCGCGACAAGTGACCGGCCGTAAAGCCGTCCTGGGTCGAGCTCTTCTCACTGGTGGCAGCGCCATACTGGGTCGAGCCCGAGAAGCCAGCCTGCACGGTCAGCACCGGCTGCGAGCCGGTCAGGGGGAAGATCGGCAGATTGACCGTCAACGGCAGCGAGACCCCGATCTTGTTCATTTCCGGGATACTCAGCGCACCATTATTATCGAACACCAAAGTACCGACCTTCTTCGGCGGCACGTGCACGGCGGCCGCGATGGCCGCATCGATCGAGGCCGGCGTGGCGCCCACGACCGAACCGACGTCAGTCCCCGCAGCCACGTCAAAGGTCGCGGCGATCGTCGCCAGCTGGGTCTCCGAGGCGCCGGCGTCGAGCGCCGCCTGATACACGGCCGCACCGGCCGCCTGCGAATAGGCCTGGGCCTTGATCGCCGTATCGGCAATCGCATCCGGCGTACGCGGCACCACGGCGGCCGAGGCCTCGTAGTCGGCGCGCGCGGCAGTCGCCGCCTCGTCGAACTGAGCGGCCGCAGCCACCTTCATATTCGTGATCTCGGTGCCGTCATTGGCCACATACACATCCCAGTGGGCCGGACCCGTCTTCACATAGAAGGTCGACATCACGTGCGGGTTACCGAGCGAGTCATAGACGTCGAGCGTGGTCTGCTTGTTGTACGAAGTCGGATCGATCGCCGAGAACGGAATCGTGGTCGGCACTTCCGAGCGCGAGTCCAGATTGATCTGGGTGTCGACGCGGGTGGTGGCGACCGGCTTCAGGTCCGAGGTGTCGATCCGGATCGCGACCGGCGAACCGGCCAGGATCACCCCATCATTATTGGCCAGGAAGCCCGTCAGCTTGGCGCCCTGGGCATTGACCATATAGCCGTCCTTGTCGAGCGAGAACTGGCCATTGCGCGAATACTGGACCGCGCCCGACAGCACGGTACGGAAGAAACCGGCGCCGTTGATGGCGATGTCGAGCGGATTGTTCGAGGATTCGATATTCCCCTGCGTGAACTGCTGGGCGATATTGGACACCTTGGAACCGATACCGGCCTGGTTGCCGCCGGCGCCATTGAGCGAGTTCGCATAGACGTCCGCGAACTGGGCCTGGGAGCCCTTGAAGCCGACCGTGCTCGCGTTGGCGATGTTATTGCCGATAACGTCCAGCGATTTCGCGGCGCCATTCAAGCCAGAAAGACCCTGTTGAAATGACATGTTGCTCTCCTGAAGAAATGTTCGAAGCGGTCCGGGTTACAGAATCTGTTTCACGTCGCTCATCTTGATCACGCCCACGCCGGGCACCGTCAGCTTCACCCCATCGGTCGCATTGGTGGTGACGCTCTGGACCTGCCCGAAGCTGAGCGCGGTCGCATCTTTCAGGGTGGTCTGGCCGCGCACGGCTTCCACCTTGAAGTAATAATTGCCATCCTTGGCCAGCGGCCCCTTGGCGCCATCGACGCCATCGGTGGTGCCGTCCCAGGTCAGGGCCATGGTGCCGGCCGGCTTGGCGCCCAGGTCCATGCTGTACAGAGCCTGGCCGGCCGGGCTGAACACCGTCACCTTGACGTCGTCGGCGGCCGTGGCCAGATCGACCCCGAAGATCGCCTGGCTGTCCTTGAGTTTGACGCCATCGCCCGGGGTCAGCACACCGTGCCCGATCATGCTGGTGGCCTGCAGCGCCTCGCTCGACTGGTAGCTCGACTTGAGGGTGTTCAGCGTCTCGTTCAGCTTGTTGATGCCGGTCACCGTCGACAGCTGGGCCAGCTGGCTGGTCACCTGGGCGTTGTCGAGCGGGTTCAGCGGGTCCTGGTTTTTCAGCTGCGTGACCAGCAGGGTCATGAACTTGTCGGTGTCGGCCTGGACGCTGTCGGTGGCCGCCTGCTTCTGCGGATTCATCGTCGCCAGCAGCGCCGGATCGACGGCGCCGGTGGAGGAACTGGAGGTAATGGTAGCCATCGGGAAGTCCTTTATTGACCGAGGGTCAGGGTTTTGAGCAGCATCGTCTTGGCCGCATTCATGGTTTCGACATTGGTCTGGTAGGCGCGCGAGGCGGCCAGCATATTCACCATCTCATCGACCACATTCACATTCGGCATGGTCACATAGCCCTTGTCGTCGGCCAGCGGGTTCTTCGGGTCATACACCTGCTTCATCGGCGCGGCGTCTTCCACCACCTGCTGAACCTTGACCCCGGTCGCGCCATCGCCGGCCTGAACCGATTCGAACACCACCTGCTTGGCGCGGTAGGCCTGGCCCGTCGCGCTCGTGGCCGAGTCGGCATTGGCCAGATTCGAGGCCACCACGTTCAGGCGCTGGGCCTGGGCACTCATGGCCGAACCGGCCACATCGAAGACTTTAAACAGGGACATGATTACTGACCTCCTTGGATGGCCGCCATCATGCTCTTGATCTGGGCATTGATCAGCGTGATGCTGGCCTCATAGCGCAGCGCATTGTCGGCAAAGGCCGAGCGCTCCACGTCCATGTCGACCGTATTGCCGTCGGCGCTCGGCTGGGTCGGCTGGCGGTAGAGCAGCGGCGTGCCATTACTTAAGACCTCAGGATTGCCCGCGCCGCCCGGCTGGTGGGCCGGATCGGTCGTGCTGAGCGCGGCCGGCGGCGCCGGGTTGCGCGCCAGCACGCCCTGCAGGGCACTGGCGAAGTCGATATCACGGGCCTTGAAGTTCGGGGTGTCCGCGTTCGCGATATTCGACGCCAATACCTCCTGGCGCTGCGAACGCAGGCTCAGGGCGGCTTCCTGGAAGCGCAGGTAGTTGTCGAGTTTCCCAATCATGTCGGGCTCCGTGTGAAAACCTTTCGGTGACAGGAGCCATGTTAGTGCGGCGCGGTCCAATCCAATCGGACAATAAAGGCCAGGAAGCCCCCGTTTATCGCGCCTTTGCCGGCCCCGGCCGCGGCCTAAGATGGAGCCATTCGCAAGGATAACTGCCATGAAATCGACCCTGATCGCCCTGATGTTCGCCAGCGCCCTGCCGGCCGCCGCCCAGGTGGCCGCCCCGGCGCGCCAGGAAGCGGCCGCCCTGAGCAGCCTGGTCCAGGCTTTCCTCGAAAGCCAGACGGCCGCCCTGCCCGGCACGGTCAGCATCAGCGTGCGCGAGCCGGATGCGCGCCTGAACCTGGGCGCCTGTCCGGCCCCGCAAGCCTTCCTCGGCCCCGGCCAGAAGGCCTGGGGCAAGACCGTGGTCGGCGTACGCTGCGCCGCGCCCAGCTGGACCCTGTATATTCAGGCCCAGGTGAGCGTGCAGGCCGACTACGTGGCGGCCGCCATGCCGCTCGCCGCCGGCCAGCCGATTCGCGCCGAACAGCTGGTCACGGTCAAGGGAGATCTCACCCAACTGCCTCCGGGCATCCTCACCGATCCGGCCCAGGCCGTCGGCAAGATGCCCGCCAACGCCCTCGCCTCCGGCCTGCCGCTGCGCGCCGACGTGCTCAAAAGCGCGCCCGTCGTCCAGCAGGGACAGCTGGTGCAGGTGGTGGCCGGCGGCCGCGGCTTCCATGTCTCGGCCGAGGCGCGCGCCATCGGCACGGCCGGCGACGGCCAGGTGGTGCAGGTGCGCACGGCCAACGGCGCTGTCGTGAGCGGCATCGCGCGCGCCGGCGGCCGGGTCGAAGTGGCGATCTGACGCGAGATGGAATTCCTTGAAGGACGGGCTAAAGTTTCCAAGTTCTTGACCGTAAAAGGCGTGTAACCCGGAGAAGTTAGCTCCAGCCGATCGAGGAAAATGCTGTGAAAATTAACGATACACTCAAGAGTACCCCTGGCCTGCCGGTGTCGAATACGACGACATCGACAGCCAAGAGCGCCGAAAAAGCAGCCAACGTGCCGTCGTCCTCCGACAGCGTGCGCCTGTCTGCCCAAGGCCAGGCCCTGGCGAGCGCCGTCGGAAGCAACAACGCAGTGTTTGATTCGAAGAAAGTCGAACGGATCAAGAGTGCGATTGCCGATGGCCAATTCCAGGTCAATTCGGAAAAAGTGGCAGACGGGCTACTGGAAACAGTGCGCGACCTGCTGCATTCGCGCAAACGATAAACATCATGCCCAGCCCGACGACGACACTCAGCGAAGAACTCACAAGCATGCATACCCTGCTGGACCTGTTAAAACAGGAACAGCAATGCCTGATCCACGCAGACGCCGACGGCCTGGAAGCGATCACCCCGCAAAAGACCCAGTACGTGCTCCAGATGTCCGACCTCGCCAAGCAGCGCCACCGCGCGCTGGCCGGGGCCGGTCTACCCGCCAGCGATGCCGCCATGGCCACGCTGTTCAGCCAGACCCCCGATCCCGATGCCGAAGCCCAGTGGGCCGCCCTGCTCGCGCTGACGCGCGAAGCCAAGGAGCTCAACCGCGTGAACGGCATGCTGATCGGCAAGCAACTGTCCCAGACCCAGCAGATCCTGGCGGCCATGCGCCCGACCAACAGCCCGGTGCCCGATCCCGGCCTGTACGGTCCCGGCGGCCAGTCGAGCGGCTTCGGCGCCTCGCGCCGTTTCGTGGTCGGCTGAAAAAAAATTCCTCCGCGCGCTTGACTCTGACGCCACGTGAGGCCCGATACTGCGGGTCAACGGAGGCAAGATGAAACCAGTCAAACGCTACACGGTCAGCCAGCTGGCCGCCCTGTCCGGCGTGTCGGTGCGCACCCTGCACCACTACGACACGCTGGGCCTGCTGGTGCCCGCCACCGTCGGCGCGAACGGCTACCGCTACTACGGCGAGCGCGAATTGTTGCAATTGCAACAAATCCTGCTGCACCGCGAGTTCGGCATCCCCCTCAAAGAGATCGGCGCGCTGCTGGCCCAGGCCGAGCGCGACCGCGTGGGCCAGCTACGTGCGCAGCGCGCACGCCTGGCCGCACAAGCCGTCCGCTACCAGCAACTGATGGCGACGCTCGACCGCACGATCGCCGCCCTGACCGACACAGGAGAACCCGACATGGCCAGCCAACAGCTATACCAAGGCTTCAGCGCAGAGCAGCAAGCCACCTACGAAACCGAGATTGCCGGCCGCTACGGCCAGGCCAGCATCGACGCCAGCCGCGCGCGCCAGGCCGAGCTGGGCGCCGCCGGCCAAGCCAGCGCGATGGCCGAGCTGGCGCACATCGAAGGCGCGATTGCCGACAGCCTGCGGGCCGGCGTCGCGGCCGACGACGCCAGTCTCGCGCCCTGGATTGCCCGCCACCGCGCCTGGGTGGCCAGCATGTGGCGCCGCCCCTGTCCGCCCGAAGCCTATGCCGGCCTGGCCGACCTGTACCAGGCCACGCCCGACTTCGTCGCCCGCTACGAGCAGCTAGCCCCCGGCCTGAGCGACTACCTGAGCGACGCCATGAAAGCCCACGCCACCGCCTGAAATACCAAACGGTGTCAGGTCCGGCAATCGGACATTGCAGAACTTTCGCGCGTGGTTTTGGTCGCACTGCCGCTCCGACATCCGCCGAAGGCAAAAGTTCTGAAATGTCCGATTGCCGGACCTGACACCGTTCAGGATTGACACCGTTCAGGATTGGGTTAGCGCGGGAGGTCGACGTCGGGCAGGGTCGAGAGCAGGGTCACGGCGACGCGGCGGTTGCGCGCGCGGCCTTCGGGACTGGCGTTGTCGGCCACCGGCTTGTTGGCCGCCTGGCCGACCGCCGTCAGGCGCGCTTCGTCGACGCCGGCATCGACGAACAGGCGCACCACGGTGCCGGCCCGGGTCGCCGATAACTCCCAGTTCGAGGGGAACTGGGCATTGCGGATCGGGGTCGTGTCGGTATGCCCTTCGACCTCGATCTTGTGGCTGTCGTCCTTCAGCAGCTCGGCCACGGTGCGCAGGGTCTCGGGCGAATCGCCAATCAGCACGGCCTGGCCGGGATCGAACAGGATGCTGGCATTGATCTCGACCGTCACGCCGCGCCCGGTCTGGCTGACGCGCACCTTGCCCTGCTTGATCAGGGCCGACAACTTGCTGGTCAGCTCGCCCGCGATGCGCGTCATGCGCTCGCGCTCGCGCTTGATCGCCTCGATCTTCTTGCGCTGGGCCAGGGTCTCGATCAGCGGCGACTGCTCGACCACATTGAGCGGCTTGGTCACCTGCACGCTGCCAAAGGCCGAACCGAGGGCATCGGTCAGCACGCGGTATTTGCCGGTGTTGATGCTCGAGATCGCGTACATCACGACGAAGAAGGCGAACAGCAGGGTGATGAAATCGGCGTAGGAAATCAGCCAGCGCTCGTGGTTCTCGTGCTCTTCGTCGTAGCGGCGGCGTGGCATGGTCTCAAGGCCGGTTGAGCAGACTGCCGACACGCTCTTCAATCACGCGCGAATGGTCGCCACTGGCAATGTCGTAGAACACTTCGGTCAGGATGTCGTACTGGGTCACCTGCTCGTTGACGATGGCCTTGAGCTTGTTGGCCACCGGGTAGTAGAACAGATTGGCGAGGCCGACCCCGTACACGGTCGAGACGAAGGCGACCGCGATGCCGCCGCCCAGCTTGGCCGGTTCGCCCAGGTTTTCCATCACGTGGATCAGGCCGAGCACGGCGCCGATGATGCCAACCGTGGGCGAATAGCCGGCCGCGGCCTCCCAGGTGCGCACAGCCTGGCGTTCGGCGAATTCGTGGGCGGCGACGTCGACTTCGAGAATCGCGCGCAGCTTGTCGGGATGGATGCCGTCGACCACCAGGCGCAGGCCCTTCTGGATGAAGGGGTCGCGCGCGTCCTTCATCGCGCGTTCCAGGCTCAGCAGGCCGTCGCGGCGCGCCGACAGGCTCCAGGCGGCGATGTCGCGCGCCAGCTCCTGGCGCCGGTTGGCGGGCGGACGAAACACCCAGCGCAGCATGCGCAGGCTGCGGCGCAGGGTCTTCAGTTCGGTCTGGAGCAGGACGGCGCCGAGCGTGCCGACCACCACAATGGCAAACGCGGCGGGCTGTACCAGAGACTGGAATTTACCGCCTTCGAGGTACTGGCCGGTCAGCAGGCCGGCCAGCGCGAGCAAGAGTCCGGCTACGCTGGTCCAGTCCACGCCCTCTCCCGTAAGGCGGCACGCAGTCGGGCCACGGCCTGGGTATGCAATTGCGACACGCGCGATTCGGACACGCCCATGACGGCGCCGATCTCCTTCAGGTTCAGCTCTTCCTCATAGTAGAGGCCCATCAAGATCTTTTCGCGCGGCGGCAGGGAATCGATGGCTTCGATCACGGCCTGGCGGAAGTCGCCTTCGAGCAGGCTGCGCAGAGGATCGGCATCGTCGACGGCATAGCGGTCGAGGAAGCTGTCATTGCCATCGGGATCGTGAAAATCTTCGTAGTAGACGAGCTGGTGGCCGCCGCCGTCGGACAGCATGTCCTGGTATTCGGCCAGCGACAGCTTGAGCATCTTGGCGACTTCGGATTCGGACGGCGGATGGCCGAGCTTTTGCTGCAGGGCCTGCATGGCCGTCTCGATCTTGCGCATGTTCTGACGCATCGAGCGCGGCAACCAGTCGGAATTGCGCAGCTCGTCGAGCATGGCGCCACGGATGCGCAGCACGGCATAAGTTTCGAACTGGGCGCCGTGGTGCTCTTCGTAACGGTTGATGGCATCGAGCAGGCCCATCATGCCAGCCTGGACCAGATCGTCCACTTCCACGCTGGGCGGAAGCTTGGCTTTCATATGGTGGGCCAGACGCTTGACTAGGGGCATATGCTCCGTCAGCAAGTAGTCTTTGTCCGCTTTGCCTTTGACCGTGTACATTATTTGTCTTGTTTAAGAGCCAAGATGGGTGGCCCCTCCCGTGCGGCCGAAGTCCGGTATTGTATTCAGGGCGAAGCGTCCCGCCAAGCGGCGGAAGGCGACCGAGGCGCCGGCCAGCGGAAACGCGTCGACCACCGCCCGCCCGAGGCGCGCGGCGCGCTGCAGATATTCGTCGGCCGGCACCGAGCCCAGGGACGTCAGTTGCACGGCCAAATACTTGCTGCACGCGGCAGCCATATTATCGTACACCACTTTTGCTTCCACTTCGGAAGCACCCGTGACCAAAATGCCAAAAGGCCGCTTGCCCAGATGCTGGCTCATCCGTTTGATGAGACCGTAGGCATTGGTGATCGAATTGGCCTTGCTCGACACCTGGACGACGATGTCGGCCGTGGCCAGCACGGGCAGCGGGAACTGGTCGCGCACCCCGAAGCTGGCGTCGACCAGCACGATCCCGGTCTGCTGGGCCAGCACATCGAAGGTCTTGGCCAGGCGGCGCGTATCGTCCTTGTTGGCGAACCCCAGGCGGCCGCCCGACAGCTGGGCCACACCGAAGCCCTGCGGCACCGCGTGGATCACCTGGTTCAGCCCGCATTCCTGGCGCGCCACATCGAGCAGGCTGCTGCCGTAGTCGGCGCCGAGGCGGGCGGCGATGCCATAGTCGTCTTCGCAGGCGTCCACGGCCACCACTTCATGGCCGGTGCGCGCCAGCGAGGCGGCCAGATTGACCAGCATGGCGCCCTTGTCGTCTTCGGGCGTGGCCGACAGGAAGCTGATGATGCGGGGCTTGGGCCCCGCCAGCATGCGGCGCAGGCCTTCTGCCTGATCGAAATCGAAATTAGCCAAGATACACCTCGCCCAGGCTGCGGTCGGACTGGGCGGCGGCCATCACGGCCGGCAGCTCGGCATCATTGAACAGGGCGGCGGCACTGTCGGCCTGCAGGGCGAAAGCGCGCTCGACCAGCAGATTGCGGTCGGCCAGGTGCAGGTCTTCGGGCACGCGCTGGCCGTTCGAGATGTAGTACAGCATCAGCTTCTGGCGGATCACGACGTCGAGCACATTGCCGATCGAGGCCGCTTCGTCGAGCTTGGTCATGATGCAGCCGGCCAGGCCGTGGCCCTGGTAGGCGCGCACGACTTCGTTCAGGGTCTCGTTGGTCGAGGTCGCATTCAGGCAGAGCAGGCGCTGCACATGGGCGCCGGCGCCGCTGAGCATGGCCACCTGTTCGCTGACCATCTGGTCGCGCTGCGACACGCCGACCGTATCGATCAGCACCGTGTGCTTGTTGCGCAGTTCCTTGAGGGCGATGCGCAGATCGGCCTCATCCTTGACGGAGTGGACCATCACGCCGAGGATCTTGCCGTAGATGCGCAGCTGTTCGTGGGCGCCGATCCGGTAGGCGTCGGTGGTGATCAGGGCCAGCTTGTCGGCGCCATTGCGCATCACGCAGCGCGCGGCCAGCTTGGCCGTGCTGGTGGTCTTGCCGACGCCGGTCGGGCCAACCAGGGCGAACACGCCGCCGCGGTCGAGGATGGCGTCCTCATTACTCATCACGGAAAGATTCCGGGCCAGCACGTTACGGATCCAGCGCTGGCTCTCGGCCGCGTCCTTGCCGGCCGGCAGGCGTTCAATCAGATAGCGCGCCAGGCTGGCCGAGAAACCGGCCGCCAGCATCTCGCGCAGGACGGCGGCCTTGTGCGGCTCGCGCTGCTGCGTGTTACCCCAGGACAATTCGGCCAGCTGGGTTTCCATCAGCCCGCGCATGGCGCGCAGTTCGCCCATCATGCCCTGCATTTCGGCGGCGGCCGTGGCCTTGGCCTGGGCCACAGCGGCCTGGACCACGGCTTGCAAGTCGGGACCGGCGGCGCCAGCGCGCGGCGGTTCGGCCGGCATCTGCAGCGCCGGTTTCGGCTGGGCCATCTCGGAATGCGCCGGCGGTGCGGCCACAGCGGCCACATCCTCATTGGCCAGGGCCAGGATCTCGATCACGCCGTCCACCGGACGGTTCGACAGGATCACGGCGTCGGGGCCGAGCGCGTCGCGCACCTTGCGCAGGGCGTCGCGGGAAGTGGGGGCGGTAAATTTCTGGACATTCATGGTCAACCTCGGGGAGCAGTGCTCTTCTGATAGCTGCCATTATTCCGAAACGCCCTGCCCGACCATCGGCCGAATAGTGCGGGAAAAGCCGGTTATTTCCCTCAAACATGGTTTCAGGCGTAAATGCTGCGACGCAGCATCTGCAGGGGAATGTATTTACATCGGCATAACTTCAATCATCACTTTGATCAGAGATTTTGAACCGGCGACGTTCAATTTTTTGCATTCTTGCGGCAACAATTCGATGTATTGACGCCCAAACCGGTTTTTCAATTCCATATGGAAACATGCGGCTTTCGATCGTTTCCGTTCGCAAATAATTCCCATTATGTACATACGCGAAGTTGCAACATTCCGATACAAGAATGTGTGTTTCGGAGAGAATTCTTGCGTTGCAGCAGGTTATAATCCGCCCTGATGCATTGTGTGATATGCCTGATCTTCATCACACCCAACAAGTGATCCACCTCAGGTCCAAAACACGCCTGGGGTGGCGGCAATTAATAACTCCAATGCCGTATAAGCGGGGGCTAATATGTACGAATCAAATACTTCGACAGTCAAAGACGCGCTGAAAACAGCGAGTCCCGTCGTCTTCACGGATGACACGATCAATAAAATCCTGAACCTGACCACCAAGGGTAGCGATACCGTGGTCACGATTCAGACGGCTGCACCTGACACCAGCGGCAACGTGACGGTGCCGAGCGGCTCCGAGGTTGTGATGATCGATCCGGGCAATACCAATGTCCCGACCGTCATCGCCCCGCCGAAAAACGTGCCGGTGGTGATCTTCCAGGGCAAGGGCGGCGTGGTCGCCACCCTGAACGACGGCGTCACCGTACCGTCCTCGGCGCCTGGCACCGTGGACCGCGTGGTGGTCGGCTCCGCTGGCGGCGACAAGATCATTGTGGCCGACGCGCGCAATACCCAGGTCGTTCTGGGCAGCGGCGACAGCACCGTGACGACCGGCCTCGGTGTGGACACTGTCCAAGCTGGCCTGGGCAATTCGACCATCGTCGGCGGCTCTGGCAACTACTCCGTCGTCAAGCTGAGCGGTACGGCCACCAACTACCTGGTGTCTGCGAGCAACGGCCATGCCGTCATCACCGACAACACCACGCACAAAGTCACCGACATCAGCAAGATCCAGTACGTGCAGCTGGATCAGGGCAAGGCCCTGGTCTTCGCCAAGGACTCGGTCGAAGCGGCCATCACCACGCTGTACCAGACCGCATTTGGCCGCACCGCCGATGCCGGCGGCCTGGACTACTGGTTCGACCTGGGCCGCGCCGGCGTCAGCCTCAAGCAGATCGCCAACGCCTTCACCCACGTGTCCGAGTTCGCTGCTCAGGCTGCGCTGTCCGACGCCGACTTCGTGCAGGGCCTGTACCAGCACACCTTCGGCCGCGCTGGCGAAGCGTCCGGTGTCGCTTTCTGGACCGATGCACTGAGCCACGGCGCCACCCGTGCCGACCTGATCTATCAGTTCGCCCAGGTTGGCGCCGCGAATATCGCTGGCAATGTCCACACCGAAGCTCAGGTGATCGGCAACGTCACCATCGTCAGCGGCATCATCTGATCGTACATTTGGCGGGCAGTCTGCCGCCTTGGCAAAACCCGGCCCCGCGCCGGGTTTTTTTTGACCTCAAAAGCCTTACTTCCGCTCGCTGATTGCCCCTATAATCATCAGGCCCCAAACCCCATCTGACAGACAGCCTATGGAAATCAAGAACTCCGTCGTCGCTCTGAAACCCGGCATCTTCATCCTGCGCCACCCGGCCGATTCCGCAGTGCCGATCAGCATCTCGCGCGCCCCTGGCGGCCGCGGCAATATTCAGGCCTTGTGGACCGATGGCACCCAGGGCGCCATCCTGCGCAATGGCGCCGACTGCATCGTCATGCATATCAAGGATGCCGAGGTCCATCTGCTGGTCAGTGCGTTTGTCGAAGCCGGCCAGCCGGCCCCGGCCCTGCGCATCGACGAGATCGGGCTCGACGACGGTGCGGCCGCCGCCCTGCCTGCCGCTGAGGCCGATGTGCTGGAAATTCCGCCCCAAGGCCTGTCCCTGGTTGGGCATATTGAACGGCGCGGCGACTGCGTGGCGGCGCCGGGCGCCACCCTGGGCGACCCGGCCAGCGCGGCCCGCCTCGAAGGCTTCCAGCTCGAATGGCCGGACAAGCCGAAGTCGATCGACCTGACCTACAGCGCCGTGATCGAAGACCACGGCCCGACCGCGCTGATGAAGTGCGGCGATTTCTGCGGCACCCGCGGCGAAGCGCGCCGCCTGACCGAAGTCAGCTTCAGCCTGATCGGCAAGGATGCGGCCAAGTTCGAACTGACGGGCAACGCCTATTTCTCGGGCGGCTTCACCGTGCCGGTCATGTCCGGCATGCCCCTGAGCGGTCCCAGCGGCCTGGAGCATCTGGTCGCGCTCGAGCTCGGGACGCGCATTGCCCTGCCCAAGGCGGCCAATCCCTGGAAGTCGGACAGCCGCACCAAGGTGTTCAAGAGCAAACCGGGCAGCAAGGCCAAGTAAGCCTGCCCAGCCTGCCGGCCCGTGCCGGCAGGCGCGCCTTCACGCATGACGACCCCACCCCGCTTCCTGGAAGAACTGGCTCTGCAGGCCCCGCGCACGCGCGCCGAAGCCCAGCTGCAGGCCGCCCTTGGCGCGTTCCAGGCCGGCCAGCTGGCCGAGGCCCTGATCGGCGTTGAAACCCTGTGCCGTTCTTATCCGCGCCAGATTCCGCCGCATCTGCTGCGCGCCAAGATCCTCGAGCAGGTGCGCCCGGCCCTGAACGCCAAGGCCTGGTTCCAGCCCTGGATACGTCGCCCGCACGACCCGCAATTGCAGGATCTGCTGCTCAAGGCCTGGCAGCAGGCCGGCGCCACGCGCAGCGTGCGCGAGCTGCTGCCTGCCCTGCTGCCGGCGCGCGCCCGGGCCGGCACGGCCGACAGCCTGCTGGCCATCGCCGGAGGCAGCGCTGCCCTTGGCGCCTGCTGGAAGACGGCCGATGGCATCGCCGCGCGCGTGCTGCGCGCGCCCCAGGCCGGGGCCGCCCAGGTCGACATCGTGCTGGCCTGCGAGACCCGGCGCTATCCGCTGCGCGTACCGGCCGACGGCCGCGTTTTCCAGATTCCCTGCCCCACGCCCGGCCAGGTCTGGTCGCTGGCCTTCAGCGAGGCCGATGGCGGCGCCCTGTTCGCCGGCTCGCCGCTGGTGTTCGCCACACCGGCGCCGGCAGCCGACCCGCGGCCGGCGCCGCCCGAAGGCCGTCCGGTCGGCGTGGTGATTCCGGTCTACCGCTCGGCCGCGATGACGCGCGCCTGCATCGACAGCGTATTGGCCAGCCTGGCCCACAACCGCACGCCGACGGCCGTGCTGGTGGTCGATGATGCCAGCCCGGAGAGCGAACTGCGCGCCTGGCTCGATGCCCAGGCCGCGGCCGGCCGCATCAATCTGCTGCGCAATCCCTACAACCTCGGCTTCATCGAGACCTGCAACCGCGCCATGCGCGCCCTGCCCGATTTCGACGTCCTGCTGCTCAATGCCGACACCCTCGTGCATGGCGACTGGATCGACCGTCTGCGCGCCGCCCTGCATGCGGCGCCCGACATCGCCAGCGCCGCCCCGTGGTCGAATAATGGCGAGATCTGCAGCTTCCCGCGCATCGTCGCGCCGGCGCGCATGCCGACTGCAGCCCAGCTGGCGCGCATCGACAGCACCGCCGCCGCCCTGCACGCGGCCGGCAGCATCGCCGACATCGATCTGCCGACCTGCTGCGGCTTTGCCGTCCTGCTCAGGCGTGAAGCGATCGACGCGATCGGCGGCTTCGATGGCGCCACCCTTAACCGCGGCTATAACGAGGAAGTCGACTGGTGCCTGCGCGCGCGCGCGGCCGGGTATCGGCACCGGCTCGCCAGCGGCGTGTTCGTCGCCCATGCGGGCACGGTCTCCTTCCGTTTTGAAAAGACTGTGCGCGTCCACGAGAACCTCAGCGTGCTGTATGGCCGCTACCCGCAGCATGCGGTCGAATACCAGGGCTTCCTGGTCGACGATGGCGCGCGCGCGCCGCGCGCGGCCCTGCTGGCGGCCCTGCAGGCGCAAGGCTGCGACTGGACCGCCGACTGCCTGGCGACCTTCGCCCGCAGCCACGAGGTGGCGCGCACACTGCCGCCGCCGCTGGCCACGCGCACGCGCCGCATCGCCATCTGGCAGCACCGCCTGGGCGCGCATACGCCGGCCATATTGCAGCTGGCGCGCGGCCTGGCCAGCGCCGCCGATGGCCGCTGGCGCCTGCTGCTGATCGGCGAGGCCAACGAGGCGCTGGTGCACACCGGCGTGCTCGACGCCCTGCCCGCAGCCGCCCCCGAAAGCCAGCCGCTGATCAGCGACACCACCCTGGTCGGTCTGGCCGGCTGCGAGCTGATCCTGGCCGAACCGGATGTCCCGGTGCCGGCCGGCGTCCGCTGCCTGCGCCTGGATGCCGATTTCGATCCCCAACGTTTGCTGCAGTCCTTGCTGGGACCGGTGCCCAAGGCAAGCAAACGCCGAACCCAAACCGCACCGGACCTGCAGAACGCATGAATTCACGTAAGAGCAGCAAGACCCAGCGCCAGCGCTGGCAAGGCCGGATCGAGGGCGAGCACCGCGGCCTGGTGTACGGCTGGGCCATCGACGCCAGCCAGCCGGACGCCCGCGTCGTCGTCGAAATCTGCCTCGATGGCACCGCCCTGTGCACGGCCACTGCCGACGTGCTGCGCAGCGATCTGGCGCCGCACTGGCCGGAGCTGCCCGACCACTGCCACGGCTTTGTGGCCGACATCGGCCTGCTGCGCCCCGGCCAGCGGGCCGTGCTGACGGCGCGCGTGGCCAACACCGACAGCACGCTCGAGGGCGCAGTCGAACTGCATGCCGACGTCAAACCGCCGCTGGCCGCAACCAGCATGGTGTTTCACGACGGCGGCCTGCGCCTGCACGGCTGGGCCGTGGACAGCCTGCGCCCGCAGCTGCAGCTGCGCATCCGCGCGCTCGACAAGCAGACCGTCCTGGCCGAGACCGTGGCCAATCTCGACCATCCGACCACGCGCGAACACCACAGCGGCCCGCATAGCTTCGTGCTCGATCTGCCGCTCAGCCTGGCCGACGGCCAGGAGCATGTGATCCATGTCGTCGACGGCGAAGGCCGCGCCGTGAACGGCAGCCCGCTGACCGTCTGTGCGCACGCTGCCGGCGCACGCGCCCTGCTCAGCGAGGCCGCCACGCCGGCCCTGCGGGCCCTGGCCAGCAGCTATGAACGTTTCCTGCCGCGCAGCCTCGGCTGGCAGCATTACCGTGCCTGGTGCGCCAGCTTCGAAGCCGATGCGCCGGCCGCCGGCAAGCACAGGCTGGCCGTTGTCCTGGCCGAGACCGGCGCCGACGCCGACGCCCGCGCCGCCAGCGCTGCCAGTGTCGCCGCCCTGCCCGGCGCGACCCTGTTCGCCAATGCGCGCCAGGACTTCAGCGCACGCCTGCGCGCCGCCCGCGCCAGCAAGGCCGAGCTGATTCTGTGCCTGCGCGCCGGCGACTGCCTGCGCCCGCACAGCGCTGCCAGTTTCGACGCCGCGTTTGCCGACCCCGAGGTCCAGGTCGCCTACTGCGACAGCGAAGACAGCGCCGGCCCCTGGTTCAAGCCGGCCTGGGACCGCGACTACGCGCTGGCCAGCGATTACCCGCTCGACGGCCTGTGCCTGCGCGCCAGCCTGCTCGACCCCAAGGCCCTACCGGCCGATGCCGCCAGCCTCGCCTGGCAGGCCCTGCTGGCCGCCGGCACGGCGGTCGCGCATGTGCCGCGCGTGCTCTATCAGCGCCTGCAGGCGCTGGCGGCCGACGAACAGGCCGCGCGCCTGGCCGCCGCCCAGGCCGCGTTAAAGCAGATCGACAAGCAGGCGCACCTGCTGCCGCGCGCCGATGCGCCGGCCGCGTATGCCTCGCGCCGGCTGCAGCGCAAGCCGGCCCGCGCCACCCAGGGCAAGACAGTCAGCATTATCATCCCGACACGCGACCGCGCCGACCTGCTGCGCACCTGCCTGGATTCGGTGCGCGCCCACACAGCCTGGCCGGCGCTGGAAATCATCGTGGTCGACAATGGCTCGAGCGAAGCCGCCACCAAGGCCCTGTTCCGCCAGGAGGCCAAGCGCGGCACCCGCATCCTGTCCGCGCCCGGCCCCTTCAATTTCTCGCGCCTCAATAACCTGGCCGTCGACGCGGCCAGCGGCGACTTCATCGTCCTGATGAACAATGACATCGAGGCCCTGCACCCGGGCTGGCTCGAGGAAATGCTGAGCCAGCTGGGCCCGGATACCGGCGCCGTCGGCGCCAAGCTGCTGTGGCCGAACGACATGGTCCAGCATGGCGGCGTGGTGCTCGGCATGGGCAATGCCGCCGCCCACTTCGGCAATTGCCTGAGCGATGCCGACGAAGGCGACCACGGGCGCAATCAGGTGGTGCAGCAGCTCAGCGCCGTCACCGCCGCCTGCCTGCTGATGCGCAAGCGCGATTACCTGGCCGTCGGCGGGCTGGACGAACAGGCCTTCCCGGTCGCCTTCAACGACGTCGACCTGTGCCTGAAGCTGCGCGCGCGCGGCCAGACCATCGTCTGGACCCCGTTCGCGCGCCTGCGCCACGCCGAGTCGGCCAGCCGCGGGCGCGAGGACGATCCGGCCAAGCGCGCGCGCGCCACGCGCGAGCTGCAGCAACTGCGCACGCGCTGGGGCCATGTGCTGCTGCAGGACCCGGCCTACCATCCGAGCCTGAATCTTGATTCCCACAGCCAGGCCTTTGGCGGCCTGGCCCTGCCGCCGCGCGCGCGCCACCCGCGCCGTCCCGGCCTGCCCTCATCGACGAGCGAAGCATGAACGACCCCACCTCCACCGCCGCCCGGATTGTCCTCAACGTCGGCTGCGGCGACCCGATGAACGACCGCCTGCCGCCAGTGTTCCGCACGCCCGGCTGGCGCGAGGTTCGCTACGACATCGAACCGGCCTATCAGCCCGATCTGATCGGTTCGATCACGCAGATCGACCAGATCCGCGATGCCTGCATCGACGCGATCTGGTCCTCGCACAACCTGGAGCATCTGGACAGCTTTGACGTGCCGCGCGCACTGGCTGAGTTTCGCCGCATTCTGCGGCCCGACGGCTTTGCCCTGATCACCCTGCCCGACCTGCGCGCGATTGCGCGCCTGGTGGTCGAGGACCGCCTGACCGACACCCTGTACGAATCCTCGGCCGGACCGATCCGCCCGCTCGACATCCTGTTCGGGCACCAGGACTCGATTCAGCGCGGCCAGCCCTACATGGCCCACCGCACCGGCTTCACGGCCAGTTCGCTCGGCGCCGCACTGGTCGAGGCCGGGTTCGAGGAAGTGATGGTGCATGAAGGCAGCCGCTACGACCTGTGGGCCCTGGCGACGATGCCGGACACGCCGGCCTCCATCCTCAACGAGATGGCCAGCGTGATCGCGTGAACATCCTGTTCGTCCACCAGAACTTCCCGGGCCAGTTCCTGCGCCTGTCGGCGGAACTGGCGAAGTCGCCACGCAACCGGGTGGTGGCCCTGGCCATCGAAGGCGTGCCGGCCCCGCCCGGCGTGGAGAAGCGCGACTACAAGATTCTGCGCCAGCCGGTGCCGGGCCTCGACCTGCTGATGACCGAACAGGAAAGCAAGATCCTGCGCGGCGAAGGCTGCGCCGCCGCCGCCCTGCGCCTGAAGCACGAAGGCTTCGTGCCGGACGTGATCGTGGCCCACTCCGGCTGGGGCGAAGCCCTGTTTCTGCGCGACGTGTTCCCGCAGGCGAAAATCGCCGTCTACTGCGAATACTTCTACCGCGAGCACGGCCAGGACGTCGGCTTCGACCCGGAAGACCCGCCGCTGAATTTCCGCCAGCAGTGCCGCCTGCGCCTGCGCAATGCCAGCGAGCTGGTGAGCCTGGAGGCGGCCGACCTCGGCCTGACGCCCACGCGCTGGCAGCAGTCGACCTATCCGGCCGAATGGCAGCGCAAGCTGCATGTCATTCACGAGGGCATCGACAGCGCCGCCGTGGCCTACCGCCCGGACGCCAAGGTCGAACTCGGCGAGCGCAATGGCCGCGTGACCCACCGCTTCCAGCCGGGCGACGAAGTGCTGAGCTTCATGGCGCGCGAACTCGACCCGGTGCGCGGCTTCCAGGTCTTCATGCGCGCGCTGCCGCGCGTGCTGGCGCGCCGCCCCAAGGCCCAGGTGCTGGTGGTCGGCGGCGATGGCGCCGGCTATGGCCGGCCGGCCCCGGGCGGCAAGACCTGGCGCGAGCACATGCTGGCAGAAGTCGGCGCCGATCTCGACCTGCGCCGCGTGCACTTCCTCGGCAAGGTGCCCTATCCGGTGTTTGCCGACATGCTCAGCGTGACGCGCCTGCACAGCTACTGGACCACGCCGTTCGTGCTGTCCTGGTCCTTCCTCGAGGCCGGCATGAGCGGCGCGCCACTGGTCGGCTCGGCCACCGCGCCGGTGGAGGAATTCGCGCCCGAGCTCGGCGTGCCGACGCTGCCGTTCTACGATGCCGATGCCTTTGCCGACACCATGATCGCCCACCTGGCCGCGCCCCAGCCGATGCGCCGCCCGCCGCCGAAAATCAAGCGTCTGGAACTGAAACACTGCCTGAACGCACAGATCAAACTGCTTCAATCTCTCTGACGAGGCCACCATGGACTGGACCCAGGGCTATGCCAGCGGCACACCGTACACCAGCGGCCACTACCGCGAACAATCGCCGAGCTTTCTGGCCTATCTGTGCGCACTGCACGGCTACACGCCGCCCGACGCCAGCGCGCCGTTTAGCTATTGCGAACTGGGCTTTGGGCGCGGCCTGACCCTGCTGGTGCAAGCCGCGGCCCACCCGCATGCCCAGTTCTACGGCAATGATTTCAACCCCGGCCACGTCGCCGAGGCGCAGCAGCTCGCGCGCGCCGCCCAGCTCGACAATGTGCACCTGTTCGAGCACGACTTCGCGACCATGGCCCAGGCCGAGCTCGGCCTGCCGCAATTCGATTTCATCACCCTGCACGGCATCTACAGCTGGGTGAATGCGGAGAACCGCCAGCATTTGCAGCGTTTCATCCAGCGCTTTCTGAAGCCGGGCGGCATCGTCTACATCAGCTACAACGCCTTGCCCGGCTGGAGCGGCATGGCCCCGCTGCAGCACTTGTTTGCGCGCTATGCCGAAGCCAACCCCGGCCCGGCCGAACGCCAGGTGGCCGGCGCGCGCCAGCTGCTGGAAGCGCTGGCCGAGCACGACAGCGCCTATTTCAAAGACCAGCCCGGCGCGGCCCGGCGTCTCGCCAGCTTCAACCAGACCTCGGTCAATTATCTGGTGCACGAATACCTGCATCCGCACTGGCGCGCCTTCTATTTCGACCAAGTGGCGGCCGCGCTCGGATCGGCCAAGCTGCAATTCGTGACGCGCGCCTCGGCCGCCACGATCTATGAAAATCTGCTGTTCACGCCGCCCCAGCTGGCCATGCTGGCGGGCATTGCCGACCCGATCCTGCGCGAGACCGTGCGCGACTATGTGCTCAATATCGGCTTTCGCGGCGACGTGTACATGCGCGGCGCCGTGCGCATGGCGCCGGCCGCCCACCTGGCCTGGCTGAAGTCCTTTGCTGTGGTGGCGCGCGAGGTCAAACCCGAGCAGCGCTACACGACGCGGGTGCTGGGCCGCGAGATGCAGGGCAAGCGCGAGCACTTCGACGCCGTCTACCAGGCCCTGGCGACGGGACCGCAAACCCTGGCGGCCCTGTGCAGCCTGCCCGCCTTCGCCCACAGCGCCCATGTGGTGCCGCTGCAGGTCATGAATCTGATGATCGAGGGCGGGCATGTGCTGCCGGTGCTGCCGGGCTGGGTGGCCGATGGCAGTGCGGCCTGGCGTCTGAACCGCGCGGTCGCCGCACGCGCCCAGACCAGCGACGAATGGCAATACCTGGCCTCGCCTTACGGCAGCGGTGTGCACAGCCATCTGATTGAGCGCCTGGTCCTGCATGCGCTGCTGCAAGGCATGGCGCCGAGCGCCGCCGCCATCGCCCCCTGGGTCGGCCAGCGCCTGGGCGAGCTGCGCGCGCAGATCCCCGGTGCAGGTGTGGCCGGCGAGCACCAGGCGCTGGTGCAGAGCGCCGTTGCCGACGTGCTCAACCAGTCGCTGCCCGCCTGGCGCCGTCTGCATCTGCTGCCCTGAGCCGGCGGAACTCGCCGCCGGCTGCGCGCGTCCAAGCCGGACAAGGAGGCCGGCCATAGGCAGCGCGTTCAAACATCTCGTCGCAATCGGCGCGCTCGGCGGCGCCAGCTGGGCCGTGCTCCTCCTGCTGGGGCCGCCTGCACTGTATATTGCCTACCTGATCGGTGCGCTGGCCCTGGTGCGCGAAAACGGTCAGCTGCGCGCCCAGCAGCGCTGCCTGCAGGCCTGCCTGTGCCAGGCTTCAGCCGCGCAGCAACTGGCGCAGCGGCACGGCAGAGGCGACGAAATGCGGATTCAGTACGTCGGGCTTGCCATAGGAAAGCGGCTGGTCCTGCAGGTCGACCACCACCCCGCCCGCTCCTTCCAGCACCGCCTGGGCGGCCGCAGTATCCCATTCGCAAGTGGGGCCCAGGCGCGGATACACGTCGGCGCTGCCCTCGGCCACGCGGCACAGTTTCAGTGAGCTGCCGGCCTGCACCAGGCTGACTTCGCCCAGCGCGGCGATAAACGCGCGCGTCGCGTCGTTCAGGTGGCTTTTGCTCGCCACCACGCGCAGCGGGCCCGCCGCCAGCGGCTGCACCGCAATCGCGCTGCGCTGCCCGCCGGCCAGCCGCCAGGCGCCCAGGCCGCGGCCGCCGCCATAGCTCAGGCCCAGCGCCGGCGCCTGTACGATGCCCCAGACCGGGCGGCCCTGCACGACCAGGGCCAGATTGACCGTCATTTCGCCATTCCTGGCCAGGAATTCCTTGGTGCCGTCGAGCGGATCGATCAGCCAGAAGACCGGGCTGCCGGTGCGCAGCGCTTCGTCGTCTGCGCCTTCCTCGGACACGACAGGGATAGCAGGCGTCAGCCTTGCCAGGCCCGTGGCCAGGATCTGATGGGCCGCCAGGTCGGCCTCGGTGAGCGGACTGGCATCGGCCTTGTGGCTGACCTGCACCGCCCCGTCGGCGCGCGTATAGACGGCCATGATGGCCTGGCCTGCCGCGTCAACCAGCTCCAGCAGCGCTGGTTCGAGCGCCGCGATGTCCACCGTGTGCATGATCGTCCTCTCCCGTATCGATGCGCCATGATACGGGAAAGGCCGGATCAGGTGGGTGCGCCAACCAGGCTGGTGACGCGAATCGTCTTAGTATCCGGAATCTCCGAGTGCGAGAGCACTTTCAGATTCGGCAGCGCGCGGCGCAGGAAGCGCGAGATCAGCGGGCGCAGCGGTCCCGGCACCAGCAGCACCGGCGTCAGGCCCATCTGCTCCTGCTGGGCGGCGGCAGCGCCGGCCTGCTGGGCCAGGGTGTCGGCCACGCCCGGTTCGATGCCCGAGCCATCGCCGCCGCCGGCGGCCAGGGCCTGCATCAGCAGACGCTCGAGGCGGTTGTCCAGGGTCATCACGGTCAGCTCATTGGTGCCCGGGAAAATCTGCTGGACGATGGCGCGGCCCAGGGCCACGCGCACCAGCGCGGTCAGCTCGTTCGGGTCCTGGGTGGCGGTGGCATGCTCGGACAGGGCCTCGATGATCGAGCGCATGTCGCGGATGTGCACGCCTTCGCTGAGCAGGTTCTGCAGCACTTTCTGCAGCGTGGTCAGAGACACGACCTTCGGCACAAAGTCTTCCACCAGTTTGGGCGCTTCCTTGGCCAGATGGTCGAGCAGGGCCTGCACTTCGGTGCGGCCGAGCAGTTCGGCGGCGTGCGTGGTGATCAGGTGGTTCAGATGCGTGGCCACGACCGTGCCCGCGTCGACCACGGTATAGCCCATCGACTGCGCCTCGTCGCGCAGGCCGGCGTCGATCCAGACGGCCGGCAGACCGAAGGCCGGATCGGTCGTCACCAGGCCCGGCAGCGAGCCGCTGGCCATGCCCGGATTGATGGCCAGGTACTGGCCGTTGAGCGCCTCGCCCTGCCCCACTTCCACGCCTTTGAGCGTGATGCGGTAGGCCGAGGGCTTGAGTTCCAGATTGTCGCGGATGTGCACGGGCGGGCACAGGAAGCCGACTTCCTGGGCGAATTTCTTGCGGATGCCCTTGATACGCTTGAGCAGCTCGCCGCTTTGCTGCTTGTCGACCAGCGGAATCAGGCGGTAGCCGACTTCCAGGCCCAGGGTATCGACCGGCATGATGTCCTGCCAGGTCGCTTCCTCGTTTTCGGCCGGAGCCGCCTGCTGCTTGGTCTCCTCGGCGGCCTGCGGCTGCTTGGCCTTTTGCGACAGCAGGTAGGCAGCCGCGATCAGCATGCTAGACAGCAGCAGGAAGACGATGTGCGGCATGCCCGGAATGATGCCCATGCCACCGAGGATGCCGCCGGTGATGTACAGCACCTGCGGGCGCATGAACAGCTGATTGACCAGCTGCGAACCGATGTCATGTTCGCTGGCCACGCGCGAGACGATGATACCGGCGGCGGTCGAGATCACCAGCGAGGGAATCTGCGCGACCAGACCGTCACCGATGGCCAGCAGCGTGTAGTTCTGGATGGCGGCGGTGAAGGCCATATCGTGCTGGACCATGCCAACGATGAAGCCGCCGACGATGTTGATGACCGTGACCAGAATGCCGGCCACCGCGTCGCCGCGCACATATTTCGAGGCACCGTCCATGGCGCCATAGAATTCCGCTTCCTGCGCCACTTCCTGGCGGCGCGCGCGGGCTTCGGCCTCGCCGATCAGGCCAGCGTTCAGGTCGGCGTCGATCGCCATCTGCTTACCCGGCATTGCATCGAGGGCGAAGCGCGCGCCGACTTCGGCGATACGGCCCGCGCCCTTGGTGACGACGGTGAAGTTAATGATGGTCAGGATGATGAAGACCACGATACCGACCGTGTAGTTACCGCCGATCAGGAAGTGGCCGAACGCCTCGATCACCTTGCCGGCCGCATCCGCGCCGGTGTGGCCCTCGGTCAGCACGACACGGGTGGACGCCACGTTAAGCGACAGACGCAGCATGGTGGACACCAGCAGGATGCTGGGGAAGGCCATGAAGTCGAGCGGCTTGACCGTGTACAGGCTGGTGAGCAGCACGATCACGGACAGCGCGATATTGAAGGTAAAGAAGAGGTCGAGAACAAAAGCCGGCAGCGGCAGCACCATCATTGCCAGCAGCAAGATGATCAGAATCGGGGCGGCCAGGCCCTTGGTGTTCATGCCAGCGAGCAGGTCACGCAGCCACGGCGGCAGGTTGTTCATAGCGACACTCCTTTGATGATGCAAGAAGTGTCTCACGGGCAATGAAGAAGTGATCCCTCAAATAAGCGGCGGTTTCACCCTCAACTCAGGTCGTAAGGTGAATCGAAGGGCGGGTCGTCGGGCGCGTCGAATGGCGGTTCGTAGGGCGGGTCGTCGGGCGGGTCGTGGGGTGGGTCGTAGGGCGGGTCGTGGGGCGGGTCGTAGGGCGGGTCGTAGGGCGGGTCTTCAGACCCGCGCTGCCCGCGCTATCCGTGCCGCCCGGCCCCCCTCACTGCGGCGCCGCCCCACCCTTCTGCGCCTGCGGATTCAATGGATCCAGTTCCGCCGGCACAGCAATCCTGGTCGGCCGATCCGGATAGCGCCCCGCGCCCGACTTATACATGCGCAGTTGATAGACATAAGCCAGCACCTCCGCCACCGCCGCATAGAGCTTTTCCGGAATCTCCTGCTCCAATTCCGAGTGCGTATAGAGCGCGCGCGCCAATGGCGGCGCCTCCAGAATCGCCACCTTATGCTCCAGCGCGATTTCGCGAATCCGCAAGGCCGTCGCATCCACCCCCATGGCGACCACACGCGGTGCGCCACGCGAGCCCTCCTTGTACTGCAGGGCGACAGCATAATGCGTCGGGTTAGTCACGACCACATCCGCCGTCGGCACATTCGCCATCATGCGCTTGCGCGCCATTTCACGCTGCAGCTGGCGGATCTTGGCCTTGATCTGCGGGTTACCCTCCGATTCCTTGGCCTCCTGAATGACCTCCTGGCGCGTCATCTTCAGCTTATTGGCATAGTGCCAGAGCTGATAAGGTCCATCGATCGCCGCGATAATCCCCAGACCGCCAACGATGAACAGAAAAGTAGACCCCAGCAACTGCACCATGTGCGCGCTGCCCTTCTCGACCGGCTCATAAATCAGGCCGATGACCGCGTCCATTTCATTGATGACGACCACCCAGGCGATGGTCCCGACGAGAATCGTCTTCGCGATGGCCTTGAGCAGCTCCACCAGCGCATTGGACGAGAACATATTCCCCAAGCCGCGCATCGGATCGAGCTTGCCGAAATTGGGCAGAAACGCCTTCGGAGTGAACAGCCAGCCGCCGATGAGCACAGGCGAAATCAGCGCCACGAACATGACCGCCACGCCGAGCGGCAGGCAAGCGATCAGCACCTGGACCAGATCGCGCGCGACGCGTTCCAGCAGCGCCTCCGGCACAAACACCTGTTCGCGCGTGAGCGACAGCGCGTCGACCAGCATGGTGTTGAGCGCTTCCAGCACCCCGCCGCCGGCGAACCACAGGCCCGCCCCGGCCGCCATCAGCACCGTGAACGTGGCCAGCTCACGCGAGCGGGGAACGTCCCCTTCCTCGCGCGCCTGTTCGAGTCGCTTTTGTGACGCTGGTTCTGTTCGTTCTGCGTCGCTGTCTTCGGCTGCCATACATTTTCGGCTTTACAAACCTGTCCAAGTTTGCCACCAGCGAGAACAAGTTCAAGAGTGAAATAGATAGAGGAAAGTATGCGAAATCCACGCCAGGCAAGTTACGGCGCTATGATGCCTTGCGGCAATGAAAGATCAATTGGCGAGTGCAGTATCCCATTGCAGAGGAGAAAAAGACCAAGGCTTTCGCCTCTGCGAATCCGATTTGGCGCAACTCCCGCAAGAGACTCCATCCGTAGTGTCGGAAACACAATACACCCTCACTTGAAAGTGGGTTTCCGTGATATTCGGGGGCGAGTAAATGTTTCAATTGACCTTGTTCGTCAAAAACAGCGCGCTCAATATTTTCAACGGAATAGGGATTAAATGGAGCTGTGAAAAAAAAGCTCCCTCCCGGTTTCAAAGCTCGCAAACACTCTTTGAGCGCACTTTTGTAGTCATAGATGTGTTCTAGTACATCGAAGCTCAATATCGTACTCAGTGAATTATCACTAAACGTCAGTCTCGTGGCATCCTCATTCCGCAATCCGCGATCGTCCAACGCACCTAATGGAACGACATCACCCAAATACTCCGATCCAATCAAATTTGGATAGCGATTCCGCAGAAAACTATACATCGGCGTGGTTTGCTCCATGATGTAAATGGAGTCGCTATCGTAGACATTCGAGAACAATTCGAACACGTGGAGAGCCGCACGCATTCGATTGTTCAGATGCGTAATCGGACACACGACCCGCTCTCGCCAATTCATATTCGGAAAGCCACTGCCCCAATTGAAATCACAATAGAAATCGACCTCTTTTTCTGCTGAACAGGAATAGCCACGTAGAGTAAAAGGCCTGTCATCAGCAGGCAATACATCTTCGAGCGACTGAATATGTTCGGAATATGCTGTAGCCGACAATTCGCAGTGACGTTGAAATTCGTCGAAGCTTGCAACCGAGTAAACCTTCATAAGATTTTCTTTAGGAACATTTTTAGAGTGCTGCTGCGATAAATAATCGAGACCAGTCAACTACCGTCGCAGTGCAGGGCGATCAAGTCCGCACCCAGCACTGAAACAACGTCATGCATTCACATCGCAATTCTTAAACTGGATACGCGAATTGCATCTGATCCGAAGATCGCTCATCGAGATACGGCGGCTAGGCCAGTGTTAGTATTCCCAGGTCACGATAACTGTTCAGTAAATTCTTGTGCACGAAAAACCCGTTGACGTTGCCACTGATTTCTTCATGCAATACCAGTTTGTCTCCGTCTCGATTTGCAAAAAGGTAACCTAAGCTTTGCATGATAGCCCGCACTTCGGGATCCCTATTGGCACCTTCAAGCATGATCAAAGGCTTGTGCTGACTTAACGTTAACACCGAACCCGCCAGAACTTTGCTTTCGAGCCCTTCTACATCAATTTTGATCGCCGCTATAGGCCCCTTCAAGAAAGAACAAGCGGAGCCAGCAATATAGCTGTCCAAACTGCGGACTTCCGTTGTGTATGTGAAGATTCCGACATCAATATCGTCGTCGCGACAATATGTCCGCATGTGGGATACGACGTTCCGGGCAAGGTGATGCGTGTTAGGTGCAGACGACGCGCTGCACAAAGCCGCAATCGGAATATTGTTACACAGCGGAATGACGAACTTGAGCGTGTTGGTGTGGTCCCCCAATCCCACGATATCGAAGTCGTACCGGTCCGGCGCAAAGTTGCGAATGACGTCCAAGCAGTCCCGGTTCATGGGATTGACTTCGAAACTGAAGATTTTCGCCTGGACACCTACCGCCCACAAAGACGTTACGCTATACCCCCAATTGGCGCCCACATCAATGACGCAAGTTTCTGGGTCATTGAAACAGCGAAAAATCCTGAGGTCCTCATCATGAACATGACCCTGATGGAGATAGGTGTCCCGCAACCAAGCCGCCGGCGGCTCAAATTTAATCGCAGTCCAATCATGTTGAATATACTTCTCGGCGGATTTACTTCCCGCATAATAGTCATCAAAAATTACGCCGACAAAAGCTTCGGCACGTTCATCAAACTTCTTCACCATCCCCCGCCCCAATTCAATGTGAAACGCTGCAATGCAAGCACAATACAAGTTTGAACCAATTGTCCAATGGTACAGCAAAGCCCTTCGCGTCAGGGATAAGTAGCAAGTAGATCTTCCCAGTCTTGTTGGCGAGAATTTTCGTACTCGCATAAAATAGGGACACCCTTCACGGCTTGCTTCTCGCAAGCACAGTCTCAAACGGATGACTCATGTCGCCAAGGATCGTAGTATCTTCCAATTGCCAGACCGCGGGCCTAGCCTCTGCTTTGCGTCATCGCCGATTTGAAGAAGCTTTTTCATAAGGTCCGCTCCGTCAATCCTGGCGTCCAGTTCATTCTGAATGTTTCGCCAGTGCCTTTGGTGGCAATTTATGAGCAAAGGCATGTGTTGACATCGACCACAGTCAGTAAAGCCATTCTGCGGGTAGCTGCCGACGAGGTCGCCAATGGCCGGGAAGGCGTGATCTACTTCCCCTCCAACGAAATAATCACCTCACCAGCGAGCGGCGACCGCTACGACGCGGATGATCTCCGGCAAGTGACAGACGTCGAAGTCGCCCACGTCATGCGCTTGTTCACTAAGCATTTCTTGAATGGACCGACGACACAATCGGTACCATCGACGATGCCCGTCTTCGCACCGTCGGCAGCACAGGAAGAAAAAATTGTCTGCGAAGAAGAGGAAATAGAAAGGGCGGTACGGCAGGCCAGTTTTTGAATGGAAAGGCTGTGATCGAGGATGCGATCAAGATGTAAGGGCCTTTACGCAATCGAGCAAGTTCCCACTCTCAAATAGGAAGCCGCGGATGCCAGCTGCGCTGGCGGCATCGACGTCGGACTGCTTATCGCCAATCAAAAAGCTCTGCGCCCGCACCAGCGGCCAATCCGCGAAGCACTGCTCGAGCATGCCGGGTTTGGGTTTGCGGCAATCGCACGGCCCGCTGAAATCCGGATGGTGCGGACAAAGATAAAAACGATCAATGTGGGCACCGGCAGTCGCTAGCTCGCGCTGCATCCAGTGATGCAAGGCGTCGACATCATCGCGCCCATAGTAGCCGCGGGCGATACCGGCTTGATTGGTGACGACAAATACATAGTAGCCGCGCTCATTCAAGTAGCGTATGGCCTCGCGGGCGCCGGGCATCCAGGCAAATTCCTCGGGACGGAACACGTAGTGTCTGTCCTCATTGATCACGCCATCGCGGTCGAGAAAAACCGCGGGGCGTGTCCTTTGTGCCGGAATCAAGACTTGCGCGGACTCGAAATCGGCTGGCACGCCAATATCCAAGAAAAAACCTGCATAGGCCTTGCCTTCGAGTTTGCCTTGCGCGGCCAAGGCAGGGAACAATTGCCGCTCCAACGAAGATTCTCCCGCTGGCAACAAGCTCAGGCTACCTTTATGCACATAGTAGATGCCGCCATTTATCAGGCCATCGCCGGATGCCCCTTTCTCGTTCATGGTCACGACACGCTCAGCATGCAGCTCAACCTTGCCGTAGCGGCTCGCGTCCTCCACGCGGCGCAACGCGAGGCGCGCGCCGTCCGGTGGGGGCGGTGTACTGCAAAAATCGGAGAAATTAATGTCGAATAAGGTATCGCCATTCAACACCAGGAACTGCTCAGCGAGATATTTCTGCGCATGCAACAAGGCACCGCCCGTACCCAAGGGGACCGATTCCTGGACGATACGTAAATGACAAAGCTCGTCCGAATATTCAGCGATCAGAGCATCAAAGGTGGCTCCGAGATAACCCGTAAGCAGCAATATCTCGTCCACGCCATGGCGTTGCAAAGCCTCGATGACATAGAACAGAAACGGGCGACCGGCAACCGGCAGCATCGGTTTGGGACAATTGGCGGTCAGTTTGCCAAGGCGCGTGCCGCGCCCGCCAACAAGAATTACAGCCTGCATGCCGGCCCCGTATCAACCGTGACGCGGGAAGATCGCAGACTCGATCAGCCCGCAGATAGCATGACCGATCGTAATGTGCGTTTCCTGAATACGCGGCGTCTCCGAGCTCGGGACCGCAATCACATGATCGCATGCTTCCTGAATCTTTCCGCCTTGCCCCGCCAAGCCCACCGAGATTACGCCCATCTCTTTGCATTTGGACAGAGCAAGCAGCACATTTGGCGAGTTACCCGAAGTCGAGATGCCAATGAAGACATCGCCCGCGCGCGCGTTCGCCTCCAATTGTCGTGCAAACAGCTTCTCAAAACCGTAGTCGTTCCCAATCGCCGTCAGCATCGAAGTGTCGGTCGTCAAGGCCATGGCGGGCAAACCCGGACGGTCATACATGAAACGGCTCACGAATTCCGCGGCGATGTGCTGGGCGTCCGCAGCACTCCCACCATTGCCCGCGAGAATGATGCGATTGCCGCGTTGGAGTGCTTCGATGCACACGGCTGCGACCGCTTCAATAGCCGCAAGCAAGTTTCCGTCTTCAGCCACGCGTTGCTTCAAAGCCGCCGAACCGAGCAGGGTATCCCGGATATAGGTAGTACGCGCATCCATCGTCATTTGTTTTTCTCCAGTAAATAAAAAAATTCTTCTATAATCTATCCCGCATGCGGATTCCACCACGGGTAGATGCCGCCTGCTCTATCACATCGGTTTCGCCGCCCGACAAACCACGCGCGCCTTGATACAACTCGCGGAAATTTGCCCAAGCGTCGTGCAGCGCTGCCCGCAACGCCAGCCAGGGCCGCAAGTCGCCCAGCCGTCCATATGCGCTGAGTACCGGGACCATGCGCGGCGCCGGCAGACTGGCACAGTAACGGTCAAACCAGGCTTGACCATCGGCCAAGTGTTCGACAAAGTGAACCGGAATCATTGTCTCGGAAATGCTGGTCAGCCAATCTTCCCATTTGTAGGGGCAGTCCAGATAGCCACTCGCGGGACGGAAGAAGGCAAAAGGCACGCCATAGGCATACGCAATGATTGCGGCATGCATCGCTCCCGCCAGCACAAAACGAGCCGAAGAAATGTCTCTAATCAATCTTATCAGATCGTCGGTATCGCGCGTCTCAGCCTGCACCAAGGCATCGCAGCCGTGTTCGCCGGGGACATATTGCGTGCGTTGCGGGTCGCCAATATGCGGGACCAGCAGACTGGGCCGCCGCAAACGTCGCCTGCGGGGGACCAGAATTGGCAAAACTACTGCAGGATCGCCGATAACGGGGACGTTCAAACGATGCTGTCGCAAGAGTTCATGCGTGTGCCGTCCGCGGCAAGCGACGAATATGGACTGGTCGATCAGGGCGCCCGATACGATCTCGCCACGATATCCCGCGCCAACCAACACGGGTTTGCGGCCCGCATCAACTACTCGCGACAAGTTATAGTCACAGATGAACGAGCCGATCAAAATATAAAGATGTTCGGTATCGGACTGCAATCGCTGCCAGGCGCTATGCGTGAAGCAGCGCGGCCCAAGCAATTGCACTAGGTGGTCGCCCAGATTGTGCGTCTGCGCACTAGGCTGCCACTCAAAAACCGCGTTCAGGCTTTCTTTCATGTTCAGTCTATTTGCGGGCAACGAACAACAACTGCTCTTCGCCGAGATAAGCGAACTCGATCGAGCTGACGCATAGAGCATAGACATCGAAGAAACCCGCGGCTCTCGCTTGGTCAAGCATCTGCCACCCGCAACGGCGCGCGCTGGATGGCAAATCGGACGCATCCTCATGTTCGTAACGTTCACGCGCGAAAGGCACGGACCAGATCAGGCAGGCGCCCACCTTCAGGACTCGCCAGTACTCACGCAGGGCACGCGGAATATCGGCCTCCCCTTGAAGGGTATCCAAGGAACACACCAACTCAACCGATGCGTCCGGCAAACTGAGCTGCGCGGCATGCTCACGCCGGATGCCGCTGTCGTCCACCATTCCACTCTCTTGGTCGAGCTCTGCCGGTTCACTACCGATCAAATTCGGGTAGCGCGCTTTTAAGAAACTGTAAAATGGCGTACGCTGCTCCGCCAAATAGATAGTGCTGTCCGGATAAAGATTACCTTCCAAGTCCAATATATGGATCGTGGCGCGCATACGGTTATTAAAACCAGTGATCGGGCACACAACGCGTTCACGCCAGTTAATAACCCCCTCTTCCCAGGCGTACTGGTCATCGACCAAAAAATCAACCATGCGGCCGGCCGGATAGGAATAGCCAGGGACAAAAAACGTTGCCCCCGCCCCTGCCATCACACCGGCTAAATGCTGGTGCATGGCATCCACCATCACCGCCTGCCGCTCTTGATGTTCAATATAGGAAATCCTGTCCTTGACGCGGTACAAGTTCATGACTCACCTTTTCACTGTGCGCGTCGCATGCATGTAATGCTAATCGAGGAAATAGCCATACAGTTTTTCTGTGTGATTATTCACAACGATATATTCGAGGAATTCCTCCCAGTTGAGTACCTTCTTTCCATAATCGGGCTGTAAATCCTGCTTGAACAAGCCAACATTCTCAAATCTCACCTCGCCCGAATCCAAGCCGCATGCCTTGAGTTTGCTGAGAATATGCCAAGTGATCAGGCGAGGATCGCCACAGATATCGGCCTCATAGCTGAGGCGAAGCGGCGTCAGTCCACGGCGCTTCATGCGCGCCGTGATCGCCGAGTACCACACACGGTTGGCCTCCCACCAGCACACGAAATGTCCTGCATCGAGAATCACCTGTACGCTCGTGGTATCCACCTCTCGATGCACGCTCAACTGCATCGCCTTGATATCGGAAATATAGGTATCGATCGGTCGCCGGAACACCAACGCGGGAACGATATCTTCGCGCTGTAGCAACACACTATCGATTATATCGATCGGCAAATGACCGGGGAAAATCTTAAAGGCGGGAACACGCCCAGATTGGCTGGCGAGGAAATCCAGCAACTCCGTGGGATGCGTGCGCAGCCAGTTCACCAGATCGCGGTCGAAGATCGAATCGAAACGCGGCAGGCGCATCGTCTGGGAAAGTTCTTCCAGCAATTCAAAATGGTCTTGGAAGCCATACGCGGCTTCCGGGTGCAACACTTCCTTTAATACGAGCAGATTCGAAACATTGGTCAATAATTCAAACAGGTGGCTGGTCCCCGTTCTCGGTATTGAAAAAATCGAGAGTATTTTTCCTGCAGACATCAAAACGCCTCACTCGAGCACGGACTCACAGCTTGGTCCAGGTCTCAACACCAGCATGCGTAAACCGGAACTCCCGGAATTGTCCACGCATGTCCCGCAAGCCGGCTTCCGTCTGATGACGGTGCGCAGGATCCACAAATACCATCATGAAGCCGCCACCGCCCGCGCCCGAAATCTTGACTGCTTGCCCGCCACATTCAAGAGCGCGGGCAGCGATCGCTTCGATGCTATCCGAGGAAATAGATTTCGCCATCCGTTTTTTTGCTTCCCACGAGGTCGCGAGATGTCGAGAAAACGAAGCGATATCACCCTTTAACACGGATTCTTTCATCGCGTACGCAACCTGCTTCACTTCGTGCATTGCTTGCACGGCCTCGCTAGCGACACGTACATCGCCAGCAGCCCGTTTCTGGTCTTCAATAATTCGCGCCGACTCGCGAGACTGTCCAGTGAAATAGAGCATGAGCGATGCTTCCAACTCCAACTCGATGTGGCGCCGGATCCGCAATGGATTCACGATGACCCTGTCTCCGCTGGAAAACTCCATGAAATTGAAGCCGCCGAAGGTGGCTGCATACTGATCTTGCTTCCCACCTGCCAAGCCGCAATCGATACGTTCAATTTCATAGGCCAAGTGGGCGATGTCATATTCACCGAGTGGCAGCGATAGCAACTCGACATAAGCCGAGAGGATGGCCACGACCAAGGTCGAAGACGTTCCCAAGCCTGACCCTGGCGGCGCGTCCGACCAGCTGGTCACGGAGACGGGGAGGTCAACGCCACCATGAAAATCACGAATAATGCGTTGATGAATTGCGTGATGCAACTGCAGTTTGGCTTCGGCCGGTTCCAGATCCCCCAATTCCAGCGTCTCTGTCACGCCAAGGTCCGCCGCATGAAAGCACTTGCTGCGCGCTGAAGGATTCAAGGTGATCGTGCAATGCGCGTATAAGTCGATGGTCGCATTGAGTACGCAGCCGCCAAATTCATCGCAGTAGGGCGCCACATCCGTGCCGCCGCCCGCGAATCCCAAACGCAGTGGAGCGCGGCTTCTTACAGTTTTACTCATATTCTCGATCCAGTTCTTAATGTCGCACTACTTTTACGAATTCAAAATCCTCCGCGCCAAGTCCTGCACCATCCGGCGGCACAGTCTCCCATTCAAAACAGGACAACATGCCCAGTCCCAGGACGCGCTCATCGCTAAAGTGCTGTTGTGATACGGACGTAGTCAGCATAAGTCCGTCATCAGAGCGATGCAAGACATAGGGATGGCCATCGATGACCAAGAAATACTGCACGCCGCCCGGCACCGCCTGATCGAATTTGAACCAAAAGCCTATCCCGCCATCGGATTGCACATTCGGCAAACCTTCGTTCAGATTCATATATGACGGGCCAAAATCCTCGAGCTGGCGCCGCAACTTGCGAAGCAGGTAAGTACGCCCCAGTTTTTGGCGCCGCAAATTCATGCGTTCGACACGCATGGCCTTGCGCGAACCGAGTTGTGGCAGGCTGGTATGCACAACACTACCAACGCCGCGGCGCGCGACCGCCCGCAAGTCCAGCGCATGGCGGAAATTGCCGAAGCCCGCATCGACAAAGCGCTCATAAATATCACGCGATGCCGCTGCCATCCGCTGCAGCACGTCGGCAGAGAACGTGCCTCCCAACAAATGCGCGACAAGCCCAGGCACGTCGAGGAACTGATGATCCGCCAGATCCGTCGCCACGCCTTTGCTGGCATGTTGCGTGGCCAACAAAGGCACCCCATACGCCAAGCACTGCACAGTCTTCACGTTGATCCCCGTGCCCGACATGATCGGGCAGACGATCATGTCGACGCGCAGGTAAAAGTCCCGGATATCGTCGACAAATCCGAGGAATTCAACATCAGGATGAGCGAGAATTGCCTGATGCTCAGCATCGTCCCGATTCATCAGCGACAGCACTTCTCCAGCCACCAGCAACTTGAACGGCCAGCCGCGAGGCTGCTGCCGGATCAACTCACGGATAAAACTGACCACGATATCGAGATTAATCAGGTTGCAGCTGGCGACAATGCCGACTTCACGTAAGGCTTGTGTTCCCTTCGGCAGATAACACTTCTCCTCCAAATGCGGCACCGTATAGACGCGGGCAGTGGAAATACTGTCGAAGAAAACGGCCTCCTCATCGCGCCGTGCAAGAGCGACGTCGGCACGCGATAAATACTGACCTTCTTCTTCCCGTGTGCATGAGAAGAATTCGCGTGGCTTGCCCAGCCCATCGAGGATGGCATAGCGGTCGGTAAACTTATCATGCGTATCCAAAATCTTCAGCACGTGGTTCGGCACGTAATCCAACAAGCGCGACTGGAACACATAGGAACAAATCACTGTATCGACTGCATACTTGGCGCAGAGCTGCGCGATCTGTTCGCCCAGTCCCGGAATATACCAGCCGTCGTAGCGGATCAGCTTTCCATCGCAAGACGGGAAGTGAGGGATACTCAGAATGTCAAAGCTGTCCCATGCCTCCGCCATTTCACGCGCGTGGACTGCCGTGAACATATGACTTTGCAACAAAGCGAAATGCACGGCATGGCCCTCCGCTTGAAGGAAGTGCGCAAACTTCTGAATCGTCGTCTGATTGCCGTGGCTAGCCGGATGAGAAGGAAAGGGCGAAAAGTACAAAATGTGACGCTGGCGCGCGCCAGAGGCATCGCACTGCGTGGCCGGAGCCAACAAATGGCGACTGGCCGTGGCCATCGCGGTCGCTTCGGCATAGCCGGGATCCCAGCTGGCCACCTCCTGGCAGGCGTGATCGGCCGCCAGCGCACGCGCCCATTTGTCGCGGAACATCAACTTGTTATGCGCCTTTTCAGCGCCAACCTGTTTCTTGGGGCGCTGCGAGAAGGTCGCCGATTCATTGTGTAGCACTTCGGAATTGGGGGCGAAGACAACGATCCCCCCCTGCTCTCGCACACGCATGCAAAAGTCTGAGTCGTCAAAATAGCCGAAGCCATAAGCGGTATCAAGACCGCCTTGTGCTTCCCAGAAATCGCGGCGGATGATCACCGAGGCAAAGCTGACATAGTCGACTTCACGCACGTAGTTGTACAAGGGCAGCGTGCTGGGCAAGCCGGTGCCATCGATGCCGCGACCCATGCTACAGGTACGGCCATCAGTCCAGATACCGGCGCCAGCTTCCTGGATCAAGCCATTGGCGTACAAAAGCTTGGAGCCGGCAACATAGCAGGATGGCACGCCTTCGATTACCTCCAACAAGCCCTCCAGCCAGCCCGGCAAGACGATCGTGTCATTGTTAAGCAAGACCAAGTATTTGCCACTAGCATGAGCGGCTCCCCAATTCGCATTTTGGACAAATCCTTGGTTGCGCGGCGTGCAAGTAATGCGCACGTCAGGGAATTTTTGGGCAATGGCCGCGCGGACCTCGGGCGCCGAGTGATCGTCGGCGTAAATCACCTCTATGTCTTGCCGTTCATGGGCCTGAGATGAAAAATATATGGACGTTAAGCAAGCGACGGTCATCTCGACGTTGCCAAACCCAGGCACAATGACCGATACCAGCGGCGCGGATTGGCTCTTCCGCCCCAAGGCTCGACGAACGCCATCGCCTGCGCCTCTTGTAATGAATTCTCCGTAGGCCAGGGGGTGCAAAGCATCGCAATCGTTGAGGATGCGAACGAAGCGCCGCAAGGTGGCCTCTGACGAATACAACTGACTGGCACGAATCGCTCCCTGCGAGGATAAGCGCTGCCAGGCACCGGCATCCCGCATCAGCAGATCAATGGCGTCCCAATAATCCTCGGGCTGTTCGGCGAGCAGTATCTCTTCTCCCTCCTGCAATCCCATATCCTCGACGGCGACGCGCGAGGCGATGCAGGGGATACCGTTGATCAGCGAAGTGCCTACTTTCCCCTTGATACCCGCCCCATAACGCAGCGGCGCAACTGAAGCGCGAAAACGCTTCAATGCGGCGCCAATATCGTCCACCCAGCCCAGCACTTCAACATTCGGAAACGATTCGTAATGGGCCCGCTCCGCGGCGTCGGTCTTACCAATGACGCGAAACATCAAGTCGGGATGACGGGCGTGGGCCTGCGGCCATACATTAGCGAGAAACCACCGGATCGCGTCCCGATTCGGCGTGTGCTCGGAAGATCCAATGAAGCACAGGTCGCGCGTAGTCTCAAAGGACACGACCTCCCCGTGTCCTTCCAGATACAAGATGGGAAACACAGAGACGTCGGGCGGTTCCACGCCGGACTGATTCAGCTTGCTGTCCGCCAGCGCAAAGCGCATGGCCTCGGCATCGGAGTCGCTAACACACACCACGTGATCGGCGGCGGCGGCGCAACGGACTTCATTGAGCACAACGGCATCGAGCGCCTTCAGCTGTTCCGGACGCTCTCCGCCCTCTGCGCTTTCGACCAGGTATTGCGCACGCTCGCGCCGGAAATACACATCGGGCGCGTGGTAAAAGATTGTCGCCTCAAGATTGACGGTACGAATGCGCGGTATGCATAGCTCAGCAACATCCGGGCGAAAAATATAGGCCAGCGAGATATCGCGGCTGTGACACAGCACGTGCTCACCGAAGCTGTCGTAATTTACATCTTCGATGCAAGTCACACCCATGGCGCGCAAGCGCAACACATAAGGCACATCGAGCGGGGTCGATTCTTTGGGGATGAAGATCACTTCATGGCCGAGCTGGCGAAATATCTCGATGATCCCCCATGTCGCCAATTCGCCGGCAGAAGAATCGAAACGCGGGTAGCGAAAATCAGCGATCAAGACGCGCGGCCGAGCTACCGATGCGCCTTTATGGCTCAATGTATCGGTAACTTGGGCGACGGCTTGCGCGAGCGCACTTTGCAAACGTTTTTCGCAGGCGGCGATATTGGGTGCCAACAATCGCTGCCACAACTCGCTATCGCGCGCAAGTGCGCGGTACATTTCCAAGGCTGCCTCATAATCTTTTGCCTTGAACAAGGCATTGGCTTCCGCCACGCGGAGTCTTTGTTCACTCATTCTCTGCTGCCATCGTCATGTGTTTTCCCCAGTAATAACGCCATCTTCCGGTCTACGGCCTTCTACCGGATTTGCCAACAAGTGCGCGTGCCGGCGCAATTGCTGTTGTTGCGTTTCTGTTCTCGCCCTTGCCAGCAAGGGCACATCAGTCCCTGGGCTGCCGATTTGTACCGCGGCACGAAAATGCCGCGTGGCCAATTGCTCACGGCCGCTTAACACGGCGGTACGCGCCAAGGAATTGTGGACACCGGAAATCAAAATCCGGGCCATCAAGGTGCGGCTACATCCCCAAGCTTTCGCCTGGTGGATCAAGGGACGCGCTGCGTCCGGCTCGCCCAGCTGGATACAGGCCGAAGCGATGAGCAGACTGATCGTCGCGCGCTCCGGGTGGTGGGCGAGTCCATCTCTGCCAATGGCCGCGAGACTCTCCCATTCGCCGAATTGCCACTGCAATTTCGCCCGCTCAAACAGGTGCTCATCAAACGGATGTGCGCAAGGCATCGCCTCGATCACCTGGGACGACAGCGGCCGCGCAGCACGATCGGCGGCTGCCATGGCAGTCCGATCGGATTGGCGAGCCGCCGGTGCCAAGCCAAACAAGCGCCTCAGCATCGATGCCATTATGGTAAGAGGCATGGCGATCAGCCCAGACAAGTCAAGAATTTCGCGACACACAAGGCCAACATAATCCTCAATCCCTCAGCATCAGGTCTTTGATCAATTCAATCTGTGCATCGGCCTTGAGCATCTCCGCATCTATCAGCCGTTGGCGCGTCTCTGCGTCCTGAACCTGTTTGCCCAATTCGGCGACTTGCCCCCGCTGTTGTTCGATGGTGGCGTCGCGCAGCGCCAAGGCTGCCTGGCAGCGGCCGAGTTCCTCTTGCAAGGCATCAAACTGCCCGATACGTTGAAGCAATTGATTGCGCTCCGCATCGCCCTGCGCAGCCCGCGCCTCCCAGTCAGCTTTCGCCTGCTCCCAAGCGCTACGTTCGGCATCACAGGCAGCGACACGGTCTTGCAAGGACTTCGCTGTCCCTTCCAATTGCGAGAGGCACTCGCGCAAGCCATCGCGCTCGGCGGCAAGCGCAGTGACTTGCTCGGCGCTTTGCATGGTCCGACGCGCGAGCTCTTCTCGCTCCTGCCGCTCAGCCAGCAGCTGCGCTTCGACTTGAGGCACATAGGTCTGCAATTCCATGAGACGTTGGCCCAAGGCTTGCTGCTCGCTCCGCATCTGCTCGACTGTATTTTGCAACGCCTGGCGGGCCTGTTCCCAATCGCGCGCCTGGACTTCCAAGTCCGATAGCTGATCGTGCAAGGCCTTTCCTTCTGCTTTCCACACCTGCTCACGCTCAGCATAAGCACGCAATTGGGCAGCCCCCTCCTCGCTTGAAGCCCGCAAGGCCGCCAAGTCCTGGGCGCGTTCCTGAAGCTCGCGAGCTTGAGCGTCCGATCTCGCCTTTTGCTCGTCATAGGCTCTCTCGAGCTTGCCAACCCGGCGCTGATATTCGACAACCTGCTGGGTCAAGTGCTCCCGTTCCCGCGTCGCGCTATCCAAGGCACCTTGGCTCGCATCACACGCTTGCTGCGCTTTCGCAAGCTCATCCGACAAACGCTCGATATCGGCGATCTGGCTAAGACACTGCGCGGCCTGCTCGTCGCGATACAGGCTAAGTTTGTCCACCACCTGTTGCCGAACGTCTGCCACGCTGATCTGCTGTTGCAGCGCGGCTTCCAGCTCGGCGACCACTTGGGATTTTGTTTGCAGCTCGCTCTCCAGGGCGAGGACTTGCTCGACCTTGGCATCCAAAGCCCGCTGCTGCGCCTCGGTCTGTTGCCCCAGGTCGGCAACGAGGGTCCGCGCAGCCTCGAGCTCCGCCATCATCTCGACCTGCTTCGACTCCAGCGCCTGGCGCGCCAACTCCACTTGCTGCAGAGCCGCTTCCTTGTCTATGCTGCTAGCCAGCAAGGCCTCCTTTTCCTTCAACAAGGACGCCGACGCTTGATCGGCCTGCGCTGCCTGAGCCATCAGCGCGTCCAACTGCCCGCGCAAAGCCGCCGACTCTTCGCTCGCCGCTGTCCTGGCGAGTTCGCTCGCCTGCAATTGCTGCTGGAGGAGTCCGCGTTCATGCTCAACTTGTTCCAGTTGCACAATACGCGTATTTAGCTGCGCGCGCAGTTCGGCAGCTTCGCCCTCAGCACTCACCCGAGCTTGCTCCGACTCCCGCAAGCGCTGCGCCTGCGCTGCCTGCTCTTGTCCACGCTGGCTGAGCTGCACGCCAAGCTCCGCCAATTCGCGATCGTTATCGGCGCAACGCGCCTCAAGCTCTTCGATTGCCCTCTGCTTGAGTCCCAGCGCCTCGCTTTGTTCGGCAAGACACACACGCAAATCGACGACACGCTCAGCCTGCTCACGTGCCGTTGTGGCAAGTTCGTCACGCGCGGCGATGACTTCCGCGATCCGCTGTTCCGCTTCTTGCGCCGAGGTTTCCCAGCTTTCTCGCTGGGCCTGTGCATGCTGACGCAGCCGGATCGGATCCCGCACCAAGATAGCGTGCCCCAATTCAGGATGCGTCCCCTGTGCGAAATGTAGCAAACACCAGCCTCGCTCGCGCCAAGCGGGCAACACGCCTTCCAGTCCCGTCTCGCCCTTCGCCTCCATGCGGAGGCATAGGACAGCGCTACGATCGAGCAGTGCCGAGGCCCCGGCGAGCAAGTCGTGGGAGGGCAAGCAATCGGCAATCAGCCAGAGGTCGTCGCCAGTAAAGTTGCATTCCGCGACCAAACTGTCCAAGGTGCGCGTCCTTATCGCACGCTGGGATACGGTCTTGATGTTCGGCCAATACTTGGTCAAGTGTTCAGGCGGCACCAACCCACACTCGGACCGAACACTGCACTCGTAAAATACGGATTCCCCCTCCGCGGCGCCCACACAGGCCTCTCGGAATTGCCAGTGTGGATGGGTGCTCAATTCGGGGGCAAGCCAGTCAGCCCGTTCGCCATCGGCTTCCACCAAGAGCGCCTGCGCGACGTCCCAGCCACGCCATACGTGCACATCGCCACAACCGTTACCGGCGCCGACGTGCACCACGCCTTGGCTCGGATACAGCTGCCACAACAGGTCCAGGATGACTGCGAGAGGTACCGAGTACTTATGCCCATCCATCAAACTACAGTCTCCTTCACTGTGCGACGCGCCTTCGGTACCCGCTTAGGACGCATCTCTTGTTCTACGAGCTCGGTCGCTACGTTCGGCAAGCCCAAGCGAAAACGCAAGATCCGCCGCATCTCGTCCGCCAGATTCTTCCATTCCGACCGGCTGCGATGTTGCAATTTGTTACGTTCAAAAACGACGGCCAACAGACGCGGCAAGGCTTCCACCAGCGCCAAGATCAATTGGCGGTCGTTCAAGCTCAGACGAGACCAGACCTCGATATCGAGGGCGTCAGGTTGCGCAAAACGTAGTTCCAACTTCGCGCCAAATTCATCCTTCGATTCCGGGAACCAGGATTCCAGCACCGACGAGCTGGCCCCAATCGGGAATTCCAGCTTCAAATGTGTCCCAAAACTCGTTTCCGCTATTGCAGCGCATGCGAGCCGCACGTCCCAGCTGTCCCAACTCCGCGTACCAATGGAAGGACGCTTGATACGCAGGCCTATGTGTTCGTAACTCCCGATCGCGTAGTCACGGTACAGGTCAACCCCATCGAAGCGCAAGGCTGCGATACCGCCATCTTCTTCCATCGCTACACGCGCTAAGCCCTCCAGGAACGCTTGCGCATCAATCCCAAGATCCGCAACGAGAGCAGTGCTGGTGGGCAGCGCGTGTTGCAGGATATGCGCCACGGCCTGCGCCTGCAGATGTTCGCTGGTGGTCAGTTCGCGATGGCGCTGCCGGCACGCGGCCAGTTCGCCATCGAACTCGTCTTGCACCGGTAAGCAGAAGCTGAACCCGTCCAACAGAAAGCTGTGCATTTCCAAATGCGGCCAAGCCTGCCCGCGCCAATAGACGTTTGAAAAGCACCAGTGCCAGGCTGGGCAGGGCGAGTCGACACACTGGGCCCGGACCAACGTGTATTCGATCGAGTCACCGTCCAACCGCTGCGCGCTACTTGCCTGGTTCTCCAAGCGTTGCAGCCGCGCGCTCAAGGTGGCGTTCAGGGCCAGGGCCGCTTCCAATTCGACTTGACTTTGCAGCAGCGCCGCCGTGGTCTGCTCGTGTTCTACGCGAGCGGTGGCCAAACTTTCCTGATCAACGCTTGCACTTAATCGCTCAGCGCGCAGTTGCTCGACCTCCTGCTGCAAAGCTTGCAGAGAACTCAATTCGTCCTGCTGCGCGCGCTCGAAGTCCTTCCAATACTGCTCGCGTTCGTTGGCCTTGCTCTCCAAGGCGCTAATACGCTCTCTAAATAAGGGCAGCAAATCGATTTGAGCTTGCATCAACTCAATTTCAGCATGAAGGTCCGCAATCTGCGATTCAGCGAGAAGCTGAGCCTCATACTTTGATGCACTTAATTGCATCGCTTCCTTGCGCAATTGCTCGAGTTGCGCTTGGAGTTCCTGAATCAGACACTCCTTGCCCGCGCTGGCCTGCAGGTCCGCATTGCGTTGACGATGCAAATTGTCCAATTCTTCGAGCAAAAGCCGATTCTGCTCATCGAGCACCGCGTAATCTTGCTTCGATTCTTCGATATTGGCTTCCAACAGCGCTTGGTATGCCCGATGCTCGGCCTCAGCCTCCCGATAGCGCCCCTCGAGGACGGCCTGTCGGTCCACCTCGTGGTCGCGGCCGGCAGTCCAAGCCCGCTCAACCAATCGATGATAGGCGTCCGCCAAATTGGCCGAAGTCATCGTAGCTTGGAGGCCCGTTCCCGCTTGAAGAACGGTGCCATCCAATTCATCGGCGAGTTCGCACGCCAGCCGGTAGGGGGCAACAAGCTTCAAAGCCAAAGCCGTGGCGACTGGCTCTGCCTCTATCTCCGACATGTGCTTTCCCGGCAGCTGAACATCAATCGCCAAGTGGGTACTGAGCGCATCCAGCAGATCGGCGTCGAGCGTGGTCAAGGCGGTATCCCAGATAAAAAGGCAGCGCTCGGCATGCCGACACGCAAATTGCAGCATGCTTCGATGTACAGCTTCCCATCTGGAAATGACCTCGTCCAAGGGCTTTGGCGCCGCCTGTGACTCACTCAGGAACAGATGTGCCGCCACAGCATCTTCCAGACGCGAGCCAACCAAGATAAAACGAATATCGGCGTCGAGCTTTGCCCAAGTCTCCAGGGCATGCGGACCGTTCTGGTCGATCCAGGTGCAGTGCGTGGCATGCCGATTTGCCGCCAACAATTCGCCTGCTTGCTCCAGCAAGCGCGGGTCCTCTGAGGCTCCCGCCCCCATTTCCAGAAAAGCTTGGCTCCACGCTGCAAACGTCAATTCGAATCCACCGGAAGCCGCACGGGCCTTAGGCAGGCCACACTGCTCTAGCACTCGTTGCAATTCCAAGAGGCCTTGCGGCCGGAAACCCGTGATACAAATTATTGCCATACGATTCAATACTACTCCGAGAAATGTAGTGCGACAGCCGAGCACCGATATTGGCTTGCCGCCAACGGCCTATCGGAGCACGTCATTTTACAAGCAATAATGCTACCAATGACACATCAAGTCATGAAATTTTATCTATATCCGTCGCAATATGTCAGCAGCCAGCAATGGCATCGCGAATGACGCGATCAGAATTGTAAATATAGTCCGCGCCACGGATGCGGCCGGCGTCCGTCACGGCCAAGCACTACACGGGATCAAGGGAGCACGGAAATATTGGGCACCACATCGTATCTATGCAGCAAGCCAACCACTTCTTGTGAGCATTGCTCCAAAGTCGCCGACGCGGTCTTCAGGATCAGTTCGGGATGATCGGGAGGCTCGTAGGGCGAAGCCAGTCCCGTGAAATTCGGTATTTCCCCAGCGCGCGCACGCTTATAGAGTCCTTTCGGATCACGAGCTTCGCACACATCCAAAGCGCAATCGCAGTAGACCTCGAAAAACTCATTCGCACCAAAAAGCTGGCGAACGCGCTCACGGTCGGATTTGAACGGAGAAATCAAGGCGACGATGACAATCAGGCCCGCATCCACAAAGAGCCGCGCCACCTCGCCGACCCGCCTCACGTTTTCACGCCTGTCCTCTGTCGAAAAGCCGAGATCGGAACAAAGGCCATGGCGAAGGTTGTCGCCATCCAGGACGAACGTACGGCAACCACTTGCGTGCAGACTTGCTTCGACCCGGCTCGCGATGGTCGACTTCCCCGCCCCTGAAAGGCCGGTCAGCCATATCACGCCACTGCCGTGCTGGTTAGCGACAGCGCGACTCGGCCGCTCGATCGTTCCTTTATGCCAAACCAAGTTCGCTGCACTCATATTGCGTCAAGAATTGCCCATCGGCTATCGCCGAAATTGTAACAGAGCGATTGCGGCAAACCCGGCCGATATACATGACGATACAAATCAGCGCCGCCAGCGCTCAACGCACTTTAAATATTATGATAACGATGAAAAAACAATGGTGAGAACTGCATTACGTGAGTCTTAATGCAGACTAGGCTAGAGCGCGCCACAGGAAATACACTGAATATCGTCGTAGGAATATACCTAAGCAAGAACTAGGAAATACGGAGAATTGATCTACTCCGGATGAATTTTCGCAAAGGCGCTGTGATGACACCGATCCGCTTAGCCGCAAAGACCGCGCTCAGCGAAATCCACAATCAGGAGAAGAGGTGGCTTGCGCGTGCTCACGTGGCACAATTGACTTATCGACTTGCACTGCTCCGCTGGCGGGCAGGTACGCCATCTCAAAACCAATGCGCGACACAACCCGACTCAAGCGAACCCAATTACATTACGTGGCTCATGGGTGGTAGATTTCATCTCAAGCAAGACGTATAGATAGCCAAGCCTTACTTTAACAATGGTGCGGGCGCCGATTGCAGGGATTTGATTGCACCCGCCCCAACCGCCGCGCCAAATTTCTTCAGCACGCGCTCAGGCAGATTCTCATGCTGGGTGTAGTCGATGATGTCTTCAGCTTTGGCCACATCGCGTGCCACGCTGTCGACCGTGCCGAAGCCGTCGGCCAGGCCCATGTCCACGGCTTTGGCGCCGGTCCAGAACAGGCCGGAGAACATGTCTGGAGTTTCCTTCAGGCGCTTGCCGCGCCCGGTGCGCACCACCTGGATGAACTGCTGGTGAATTTCGTCCAGCATCGCCTGGGCGTGGGCCTTGTGTTTTTCTGACTGGGGGCTGAACGGATCGAGGAAGCCTTTGTTGGCGCCGGCCGTCAGCAGGCGGCGCTCGACACCCAGCTTTTCCATCGTGCCGGTGAAGCCAAAACCGTCCATCAGCACGCCAACGGAGCCGACAATGCTGGCTTTGTTCACGTAAATTCTGTCGGCGGCGGCGGCGATGTAGTAGCCGCCTGAAGCGCAGATCTCATCCACCACCACATATACCGGCTTGTTTGGATAGCCTTTGCGCAGGCGCCAGATCTCGTCGACGATCATGCCGGCCTGCACCGGGCTGCCGCCCGGACTGTTGATGTGCAGGACAATCGCGACCGAGCCGCTGTCGCCGAAGGCTTTGTTCAAGGACGGGATGACGGCCGCGGCCGAGCCGGAACCTTCGGACTCGATACTGCCGTGGATTTCGATCAGGGCGGTGTGTCGGCCCACGGCGTCGGCGTCGCCGCCGAACCAGTGCAGATCAAAATAGCTGTAGATGGCGAGGAAAAGCAGGCCTAAGAAGGTCAGTTTGAAGAAGATGCTCCAGCGCCGTGCTGCCTGCTGCTCGCGCACGGTGGCAAACACGAGCTTTTCAAGGGTCTCGCGCTCCCAGTTCGCCCGGCTGGGCTCCTTGGGCGTCTCGGCGGTCGGCAGGTCTTCGTTCATGGCGATCAGGCTTGTGGGGGACGGATGTATTCGTCAGGTGTCCAGTAGATTTTGCCGTCGGCTTCGTGCACGGCAATCGGTCGCAGGCGTCCGCCTTTGCAGGGGCCGCCCGCGCAGTGGCCGGTTTCGGGCACGTAGATGGCGCCGTGGGTCGAGCACATGATGTACAAGCCGCTGGATTCGAAGAAGTCGCCTTCATTCCAGTCCAACTCGATGGGCACGTGGGCACAGCGGTTCAGATAACCGCGCACCTGGCCGTCGTAGCGCACCACGAATCCGGTGGCGGCGTCGCCAAATGCTGTGACAGGGAAACGGACGCCCTTCCCCCCTTCGGCCACCGCTTCGGACGCGCAGATGTACAGGGCGTCGCTCATCAGGCGTTCTCGCTCAGCCAGGCGTGCAGCTCGGCCACGGTGCCGGCCGAGAAGATCGGGGCGCAACTGTCCAGATGCTCGCCCGGGTGGGCGCCGTAGCGCACGGCGATGCCGGCGGCGCCGGCGTTGTTGGCCATTTGCAGGTCGTGGGTGGTGTCGCCAATCATCACGGTGCGGCGCAGGTCCTGGCCCAACTCGCGCGTCAGCTCTTGCAACATGGCGGGGTGGGGCTTGGAAAAGGTCTCGTCGGCGCAGCGGGTGGCGTCGAACAGGGACATTACGCCGACGGCGCTCATCGCGCGGTTCAGGCCTACCCGGCTTTTGCCGGTGGCGACGGCGAGAAAGTAGCCGTCTTGGGACAGCTCCTGCAGCATCGGCTCCACGCCTTTAAATAGCGTCAGTTCGTGGTCTTTTGACAGGTAATGGTAGCGATATCGCTCGACTAGCCGGGGGTACATACTGGCCTCGAGGCCGGGCATCGCCACTTGCATCGCTTCGTGCAGGCCGAGACCGATCACGTGGGAGGCGGCATCTTCGTTGGGAATGGGCAGGCCGAGGTCGCGCGCGGCGGCTTGGATGCAGCGCACGATCGTCGAAGTGCTGTCCATCAGCGTACCGTCCCAGTCAAAGACGATCAGATCAAATTGTTTTCTTGGCATTTCTACTGCAATGGTTGGGGCTGGCCGCTCGCTTTTCAAAGCGGTGTTGTTCGGCCGCAGGCTTTGGTGTGATTTTGACGGTTTTCAGGCCGGTTGGCGAGCGCGGCGTGCGCTTTTTTGCATGGGTGCATTTTTGGCATGGGAGCGCGGGTGGGCACGGGTTTAAATGACCGTCCTTCCCGCGCGCTTAAAGTGGGAGTGGCTGGGCCGCTTAGCTAAACGGCTTGGCGAGCCATTTATTTGTCAGCCGATCTGGTTGACTTGTGCTTTGAGTGCGTCTTTGCGGTAGAGCTCGCTTTGCTTTCGGGACGCGTATCGGACCGGACATGCGCCGGGACGGTTGGGATATGGGCCGGCACGTGGGTGTTCGCGGCGATGCGCGGGTCTAAAGACCCGCCCTACGACTCGTACTTCGGCTTCGCTGGGGCTTGGGCCTTGTCGCTGCCCAGGCTGGCGACGAAGCGCTCGCATTCTTCGGGCAGCTTGGCGCTTACCGTCATCTTTTCGCCAGTCGCCGGATGCGTGAAGGTGATTTTGTAGGCATGCAGGAACATGCGCTTCAGGGCCACGCGCTGGCCTTCGGCTTTTTGTAAGGCTTTGTTCAGCGCGAAGTCGCCGTATTTATCGTCACCTAGGATAGGAAAACCAGACGATGACAGATGTACGCGAATCTGGTGCGTGCGCCCGGTCTTCAGCTCGGCCTCCAGCAAGGCGTAGCCGGGCCAGCGGCGGATCAGGTTGAACACCGTGTGCGAGGCCTGGCCGCCCGCCTGCACCACCACGCGCCGCTCGCCATCGGGCGTTGAATATTTGTGAAGTGGCAACTTAATGTGGCGGCGCTGGTCCTGCCAGTCGCCCTTTACCATCGTCAGATAACGTTTGTCGGTCAAGCCGTCGCGCATCTGATCATGCAAATTGGTTAAGGCGCTGCGTTTTTTGGCCAGCAGCAACAAACCCGAGGTCTCGCGGTCGAGCCGGTGCACCAGCTCGAGGAACTTGGCCTCGGGCCGGGCGGCGCGCAATTGCTCGATCACGCCGTAGGACACGCCGGAGCCGCCGTGCACTGCCACGCCGGCCGGTTTGTCGATGATGAGCAGATGCGCGTCCTCGAACAGGATGGGGAAACTGCCGGCCGGGGCGGCGCCGGAACTTTCTTTTTCAGCAATTCTGATCGGAGGCACGCGCACCACGTCGCCCTCGGCCAGCCGATAGGTCTGGTCGATACGGCCTTTGTTCACGCGCACTTCGCCCGAGCGCAGGATGCGGTAGACGTGGCTCTTGGGCACGCCTTTGCACACGCGCATCAGGAAGTTGTCGATTCGTTGGCCAGCGTCTTCTTCACCAATGGTGAGCAGCTGGACTTGTGGCAGGACCGGAGATTGCGTTGCCGTTTGGCCAGTCTTCCCAGAAATTCTCTCTAAGTCCTTCATTTTGAATATATAATCGACAGGCGGCGGTGAAACCTCTGCTAGTGTAAGAATTAGAACGATATTTTACACGGGGGCCTGTCCATCGGCCTCGCCATTTGCAAATTTGATGGAAAACAAGTACGCCCCTCCCTGCGTCCAGCCAGGTGCCAGCCACAGTTGTCATCGGTAAGGTCGCAGAGTTGATGAGCTTACGCGAGGAATTGTAAGGATAAAGTACCGGCAAGCGCGCCTGTTTGGTGGGCTCGCCGGGTTGATGGCGCCGATAACGCTTGCCGTTTTCGCGATCGCGCCCCAGGCCGCCTTCGGGCTGGCCGGATGTGCGCCCCTGCCTGTGGCGGGGATATCGCAGGATTGTTGTTATCACTCGGTTTGACGATTGGCCCGTCTGCGCCCCGTCACGGTGGCCGCTTTTTCAGCGGTCTGGCCGTGCGTCAAGGCATACCCACCTCCCGCGTTGTCTCTCCGGCGTACTCCAACTGGTCCTGCCACCCTCACCGGTGGCTTGAACGGCCCTCGAGGCCGCGGAGTACACAATGAAACGCATGTTGTTCAACGCGACGCAGCAGGAAGAATTGCGCGTCGCCATCGTTGACGGCCAGCGCCTGATCGATATCGATATCGAGACGGCCGGGCGCGAGCAACGCAAATCCAATATCTACAAGGGCGTGATCACGCGCATCGAGCCCTCGCTCGAAGCCTGCTTCGTCAATTACGGCGAAGACCGCCACGGCTTCCTGCCGTTCAAGGAAGTGGCCCGCACCTACTTCCGCGAAGGCGTGGACGTGCGCACCGCCTCCATCAAGGAAGCCCTGCGCGAAGGCCAGGAAATCATGGTGCAGGTGGAGAAAGAGGAGCGCGGCAACAAAGGCGCCGCACTCACCTCCTTCATCTCCCTGGCCGGCCGCTACCTGGTGCTGATGCCGAATAATCCGCGTGGCGGCGGCGTCTCGCGCCGCGTCGAAGGCGAAGAACGCCAGGAACTGCGCGAAACCATGGACAAGCTGGACATCCCCGGCGGCATGTCCGTGATCGCCCGCACCGCAGGCATCGGCCGCACGGTCGAAGAACTGCAGTGGGACCTGAACTATCTGATGCAACTGTGGCGCGCCATCGAAGGCGCCGCCAAGTCGGCCTCGGGCGCCTTCCTGATCTACCAGGAATCCTCGCTCGTGATCCGCGCCATCCGCGACTACTTCCAGCCCGATATCGGCGAGATCCTGATCGATACCGACACGATCTATGAACAGGCACACCAGTTCATGAGCCATGTGATGCCGGACATGGTTCACCGCGTCAAGCGCTACAGCGACGACGTGCCCCTGTTCTCGCGTTTCCAGATTGAACACCAGATCGAGACGGCCTATTCGCGCGTCGTGCCCCTGCCCTCGGGCGGCGCGATCGTGATCGACCACACCGAGGCCCTGGTCTCGGTCGACGTCAACTCGGCCCGTGCCACGCGCGGCACCGACATCGAGACGACGGCCTTCCACACCAACTGTGAAGCGGCCGATGAAGTGGCGCGCCAGCTGCGTCTGCGCGACCTGGGCGGCCTGATCGTGATCGACTTCATCGACATGGAAGTGGCCAAGAACCAGCGCGAAGTCGAGCAGCGTCTGAAGGACGCCCTGCACCACGACCGCGCGCGTGTCCAGATGGGCAAGATTTCGCGCTTCGGCCTGATGGAGCTGTCGCGTCAGCGCCTGCGCCCCTCGCTGTCGGAAGGCAGCCACGTGGCCTGCCCGCGCTGCTCGGGCACCGGCCACATCCGCGACGCTGAGTCCTCGGCCCTGCAGGTGCTGCGCATCATCCAGGAAGAGGCGATGAAGGAAAACACCGCCACGATTCACGTCCAGGTGCCGGTCGATGTGGCCGCCTTCCTGCTGAACGAGAAACGCGGCGAAGTGATGAAGATCGAGAACCGCCACCGCATCTCGGTCACCCTGGTGCCGAACAAGCATCTGGAAACCCCGCACTACAAGCTCGAGCGCATCAAGCACGACGATCCGCGTCTGGAACTGCAGGCCGCGTCCTACACGCTGGCAGAACAGGCCGACACCGACATGGCCTTCAGCAAGCGCCAGAAGGAAGAAGCCAAGCCGCGCCAGGAAGCCGTGGTCAAGAGCATCACTCCGGCCCAGCCGGCGCCGATGGTGGACCGCGTCGAAGCCCCCAAGGCCGCCGAAGTGGTCGCCGCCCCGGTCGAGGAGGAAGGTTTCTTCAGCCGCCTGTTTGGTTTCTTCCGCAAGAAGCCGGAAGCGGTCGTCGCCGCTCCCGAAGCGGCCCCGGCCAAGAAGGAAGCTGGCGAGCGTGGCGAACGCGGCAACCGTGGTCAGCGTCAGCGCGGCCGTAACGGCCGTGGCCGTGGCGAGCGTGATGAGCAGGCCAAGGACGAGGTGACGGCCAAGCCCGAAGGTGAAAACCGCCGCCAGCGCAACAAGCCGCAGCGCGAGGGCGCCGAATCGGCCAAACCGGAACAGGCCGCTAAGGCCGAACGTCCGGAACGTGGCGAACGCGCTGAACGTGGCGAGCGTGCCGAACGTGGCGAACGCAAGCCGCGCGAACCGCGTGAGCCGCGTGAGCCGCGCGTCCAGCAGCCGGCCGCCGAGGCCAAACCGGAAGAAGCCGTCGCCGCCGCCCTGGTGGCGAATGCCGGTCCGGAACAGGCAGAGGCCCCGGCCGTGCCGAAAACCATCACCACCATTGGCCCGAACGGCGAGGAAATCGTCGAAGTGGTCGAAGGTGAAGGCGAGCCGCGCCGCCGCCGCCGTCGTGGCGGCCGTAACCGCAATCGACGCGACCGCGACCAGGCCGAACTGAGCGGCGTGGAAAGCGCCGACGGCGCCGAGGGCGAAGCCGAGGGTGCCGAAGCCGCCGAGCTGGTGGAACCGGCTCCGGCCGCAACGCCGGTGATGGTCGCTGTGGAATCGGCAGTGGAAGCCCCGGCTGCCGTGGTGACCGCGCAAGCCGCACCGGCGCCGAGCGCCGCCGATGATGTCGTCATTTCGGCACCGGTGGTGGAAGCCGCCAGCGTGGCCGATGCCGCCCCGGTGGCCGAGCCTGCCCCGGTGGCCGAGCCTGCCCCGGTGGCCGAGCCTGCCCCGGCGGCCGAAGCCGCTCCGGTGGCCGAAGCTGCACCCGCAGCGCCTGAAGCCGCTCCGGTGGCGGAAGCTGCGCCGCTGGCGCATGAAGCCGCTCCGGTGGTGGAGGCTGCGCCGGTGGTGGTGGAAGCCACCCCGGTGCTCGAATCGCCGGCGCCCGTCCAGGCTGCGCTCAATCTCGAGCCCGCACCCGTGCAAGCAGCGGCCCCGGCCGATCTGAATGCGGTGCTGGCCGCCGCCGGCCTGACCATGGCCACGACCGATCCGGAAAAACTGCGTGCTGCCAAGGAAGCCGCTGCCCAGTCCGTGCCGCCGGTCCGTGTGCCGCGTGAGCGCAAGCCGGTCCCGCCGGTCAGCAGCGAGCCGCTGGTCCAGGTGCACACGCGCGCCGACTAAACTGGCCTAGCCGGTCATCAAGCAAGGGGAGCTGCGGCTCCCCTTCTTTTTTTCCAAGAAACCACACATTGATGAAAATCAAATCCGAAGCGCTTTTAGGACTTACACTGATCCCCATGTAGGAATCGGCCTAATGCAGAAGGGTGATTGACGACAGGGGCTTACACGAACTCCGAGGAGCGCGAACATGAAAGTCAGTCAGGCAAATGAGGAAGGTAGTAGCGCGGCCCAAGACCACTATGGCGACGTCTGCCTGGCCCTGGCGCTGCAGCGCTGGCGCGGGCCATTGACGGCCACCGATGTGCGCATGCGGGCCTTGCGCCAGCGCCAGAACGGGTATCTGGCCTGGCTGGCGAAAGGTGGCTTTCAACGAGTGGAAGACGCCCTGTAAAGACTGGTCACTTCAGCGCGCATCGCATACGATAGCGCGATGAATTATTCTACGACCCAGCCAAAGGGTTTAGTCATTTGGCTCACGGGGCTTTCGGGCGCCGGCAAATCTACGCTGGCGCTGCAACTGCAAGCACAACTTCGGGCACGCGGCCACGCCAGCGTGATTTTGGACGGCGACGACATGCGCGACCGTCTCTGCAAGGACCTTGGCTTCAGCCGCGAAGACAGGATGGAAAACGTCCGCCGCGCCGGCGAAATTGCACGCCTGGTCGCCCAATCGGGCGTGCACGCGATTGTGGCTCTGGTATCGCCCTATCAGGCGGCACGCGACCAGGTGCGCGCGCTGATGCCGGCGGGTGAATTCCTGGAAGTCTTTTGCGCCTGCCCGCTCGACGTCTGCGCCAAACGCGATGTGAAGGGCCTGTACCGGCGCGCACAGGCCGGTGGCATTGCCAATTTCACCGGCGTCAGCGACCCTTACGAAGCGCCCGCCGCGCCCGAACTCGTGCTCAATAGCGCGGTCGAATCGGTGGACGAAAGCCTGGCCAGACTGCTGGCCCTGATCGAAGCCCGGCTGGACTGATTCGTTTCGATCGCAACACATTCTGCAAGCTTCGCAACAACCGTCTATACTGGCTGGCAGGAGGAACTGCCATGCCAGCCCTTGCCGACAGCTTTAGCGCCCCCAGCACCGACCGCAGCGCCCTGGCCCGCATGGTCATGACGCTGCTCGACCATTGGCAATTGTCGACCGAGGACCAGGCCAGCCTGCTCGGCCTCGCGCCGAGCAACCGCGCCGCTCTGGCGCGCTACCGCAAGGGCGAACCGATCGGCACCAGCCGCGACCAGTTCGAGCGCGTCGGCCATCTGCTCGGCATCCACAAGAACCTGCGCCTGCTGTTCCCGCACAACCGCGAGCTGGCCTACCGCTGGATGAGCACGCGCAACCGCGCCTTCGACCAGCGCACGCCGGTCGAGGTGGTCAGCGAATGGGGCTTTGCCGGCTTGCTGATGGTGCGCGCCTATCTCGACCGGGCACGCGGATGAGTTCCATCTTCAGCGGCCTCGCCCTGGTCGAGGTCGATGCGCGCCTGCTGCGCAATATCGTCTCGCTGCGCGTCAGCGAAGACCTGTTCGACGACCTCAGCCCAGCAGCGGCCGACTGGGCCCTGGCCCAGCAGGTCGAAGACGCCAGCAAGCCGCCGGTCTACCGCTCGCCCCAGCCCGTGATCGACCGCCCGTTTGAGGACGCGGCCTGGTTCAATGCCATCCAGTGGCCGTTCGCGCACTGGCAGCAGAGCCGTTTTTCCGACGGCCGCTACGGGGTCTGGTACGGCAGCGACAGCGTCGAGACCACGGCCTGGGAAACGGCCTGGCACTGGTATCACGGCCTGATCCGCGACGCCGGTTTCGAACACGAGGCCGTGACGGCCGAGCGCCGCATCTACACCGTGCATTGCCGCGCCGCCCTGCTCGACCTGCGCCCCAAGGCGGCCGACTTTCCCGACCTGCTGCACAAGAGCGATTACAGTTTCGCGCAGTCGGTCGGCGCGCGCATCCGCCACGAAGGCCACCCCGGCCTGGTGACGCTGTCGGCGCGCCGCAGCGGCGGCGAAAACACCGTCATTTTCAATCCCGCCGTGCTGAGCCAGCCGCGCCACCACGCCTACCTGAGCTACAAGCTGCAGGGCGGGCAGATCCGCGTCGAACGCACGCCGGGCCGGCGCTGGTTCGACATCCCGATCACCTGATCCGGCGTAAACACGTACAATCTCCGCCATTGCATTTGACGCCGCCCTTATCTGACGCATGAGCACCAGCGCAGCGCTGCCCAAGGATCAGCTCCCCGCCGCCCTCACGCTCGGCCAGGCCTTCTGGTACTGGCTGAAGCTCGGCTGCATCAGCTTTGGCGGACCGGCCGGGCAGATCGCGCTGATGCATGCGGAACTGGTCGAGCGGCGCCGCTGGATGTCGGAGCAGCGCTTCCTGCATGCCCTCAATTACTGCATGCTGCTGCCGGGGCCCGAGGCGACCCAGCTGGCCATCTACATCGGCTGGCTGATGCACCGCCTGCCCGGCGCACTGGTGGCCGGCGTGCTGTTCGTGCTGCCGGCCCTGCTGCTGCTGGTTGCGCTCAGCTGGATCTATCTGGCGTTCGGCCACCTGCCGGCCGTGGCAGGCGTGCTGTACGGCGTCAAACCCGCCGTCGTGGCGATCGTGCTGGCCGCCGCCTGGCGCATCGCCGGCCGCACGCTGCGCAATCCGCTGCTGATGGCCCTGGCCGTGCTGGCCTTTGCCGCCATCAGCTGGTTTGCCCTGCCCTTCCCCGCCATTGTGCTGGCGGCCGCACTGATCGGCTGGGGCGGCGGCCGCTGGACGCCGCACTACTTCCGCGCGGGCGGACACGCCGGCGCACCGCACGCCTCCTACGGCCGCGCCCTGATCGATGACGACACCCCGACGCCGCCGCATGCCCTGTTCTCCTGGCGGCGTCTGGCCTGGACGGCTGCCTTCGGTCTGCAGCTCGGCGTCTACAGCTGGGTCGCACTGGTCCGGCATTACGGCCACGACACCACCTTCCCGCTGATGGCCGGCTTCTTCAGCAAGGCCGCCCTGCTCACCTTCGGCGGCGCGTATGCGGTGCTGCCCTACGTGGTGCAAGGCGCGGTCGACACCTGGCACTGGCTGACGCCGGCCCAGATGATCGATGGCCTGGCCCTGGGCGAGAGCACGCCCGGCCCGCTGATCATGATCGTCACCTTCGTCGGCTTCCTCGGCGGCTGGCAGACCGGCGGCGCCGGCGGCGCCCTGCTCGGCGCCTGGGTCGCCACCTTCTTCACCTTTCTGCCCTCCTTCGTGTTCATTCTGGCCGGCGGGCCGCTGGTCGAATCGACGCGCGGCAACGTGCGCCTGACCGCGCCGCTGACGGCGATTTCGGCAGCCGTGGTCGGCGTCATCCTCAGCCTGGCCGTGTTCTTTGGCCAGCACGTGTTCGTGCAGGCCGGCGCCATCGACTGGCGCGCGCTGGCCCTGTTCGGCGCGGCCTGCCTGCTGCTATTCCGCTTCAAAGCCAGCACCCTGCAGGTGGTGGGCGCCTGTGCGTTTGCGGGCCTCATGCTATCGTATGCACATGTCTAAGACCATCCCCATCCAGCCGGCCCCGGCCCGCCTCGACGCCGCGCCCGAAACGCCGCGCGGTCTGCTGGCCGACCAGCTGGCGCGCCCGCTGCGCGACCTGCGCATCTCGATCACCGACCGCTGCAATTTCCGCTGCGTCTACTGCATGCCCAAGCACGTGTTCGACAAGGACTACGTCTACCTGCCGCACAGCGCCCTGCTGTCGTTCGAGGAAATTACGCGGGTGGCGCGCGTGTTCGTCGCCCACGGCGTCGAAAAAATCCGCCTGACCGGCGGCGAGCCGCTGCTGCGCAAAAACATGGAAGACCTGGTGGCCATGCTGGCCGCACTGCGCACGCCGGCCGGACAGCCGCTCGACCTGACCCTGACCACGAATGGCGCGCTGCTGGCGAAAAAAGCGCGCGGCCTCAAGGCGGCCGGCCTGCAGCGCATCACCGTCTCGCTCGACGCGCTCGACGACGCCACCTTCAAGCGCATGAACGACGTCGACTTCGCCGTGGCCGATGTGCTGGACGGGATCGCCGCCGCGCATGCGGCCGGCCTCGGCCCGATCAAGATCAACATGGTGGTCAAGCGCGGCATGAACGACGACCAGGTGCTGCCAATGGCGCGCCACTTCAAAGCCACGCCGCACGTGCTGCGCTTTATCGAATACATGGACGTCGGCGCCTCGAACGGCTGGCGCATGGATGAAGTGCTGCCCTCGGCCGAGATCGTGCGCCGCATCAGCGCCGACATGCCGCTCGAGCCGATCGCCCCCAACTACAGCGGCGAAACCGCGTCGCGCTACCGCTACCGCGACGGCGGCGGCGAAATCGGCCTGATCTCCAGCGTCACCCAGGCCTTCTGCCAGGACTGCACGCGCGCGCGCCTGTCCACCGAGGGCAAGCTGTATACCTGCCTGTTCGCCAGCAGCGGCCACGACCTGCGCGCGCTGCTGCGCGGCGGCGCCAGCGATGCCGAACTGGCCGGCGCCATCGGCCAGATCTGGCGCGGCCGCGCCGACCGCTATTCGGAGCTGCGCACCGCTGCCACGCCCGGTCTGGGCGACGGCGCGCGCAAGGTCGAAATGTCCTACATCGGCGGCTAAGGTGGACGAACGCATCAGCGCCGTGCTGCTGGCCGGCGGCCGCGGCAGCCGCATGGGCGAGGCCGACAAAGGCCTGCAACTGCTGCGGGGACGGCCGCTGATCGAACACGTGCTCGAGCGCCTGCGTCCCCAGTGCGCCCAGATCAGCATCAGCGCCAACCGCAACGGCGACCGCTACGCCGCCTACGGCCATCCGGTGCTGCCCGATCGGCTGCCGGGATTCGCCGGCCCCCTGGCCGGACTCGAGCGCGCCCTGAGCGCGGCGCGCACGCCGCTGCTGCTGGTCGTGCCCTGCGATCTGCCCTTCCTGCCAGCCGACCTGGCCGCGCGCCTGCTGGCCGCGCTCGAAGCCGAGCAGGCCGATCTGGCTGTCGCCGTCACCGAGGACGACGGCCAGCTACGCCTGCACCCGACCTGCAGTTTGCTCAAGACCGCACTGGCGCCGCAGTTACAGGCCTATCTGGCCGGCGGCGGGCGTAAAATGCGTGGGTGGTGGCCCGGCCTGAAGGTGGCCGAAGTCCGCTTTCCGGATGCCGCCGCCTTCCGCAACATGAACAGCCGCGCCGACCTGCACACCTTCGCCATGCCCAGCCTGAGCCAAGCCACCGCCACCCTGCCCAGCTACGATCCTGACGCGATGAGCGTGCCAGCCGCCCAGCGCGTGATCCAGGCCATGCTGAACCCCGTCCCCGAGGTCGAAGCCCTGCCGCTGGCCCAGGCCCTGGGGCGCGTACTGGCGCAGGACCTGATGTCCCCGATCGACGTGCCCGCGCACGACAACTCCGCCATGGACGGCTACGCGCTGCGCGGCGCCGACCTGCCCGCCAGCGGCAGCGCCAGCCTGCGCGTGAGCGGCACCGCCTACGCCGGCCAGCCCTATACCGGCAGCGTCGCCGCCGGCGCCTGCGTACGCATCATGACCGGGGCCGTGATGCCGGACGGCTGCGACACCGTCATCCCTTTTGAGCTGGTCAGCGCGGCCGACGCCGCCGCCATCACGATCACGGCCGGCAGCGTGCGTCCCGGCGCCAACCGCCGCTTCGCCGGCGAAGACCTGCGCGCCGGCCGCCCCGCCCTGCACGCCGGCCGCGTGCTGCGCCCGGCCGACCTCGGCCTCATCGCCTCGCTCGGCATCGCCAGCGTGAGCGTGCGGCGGCGCCTGAAAGTGGCCGTCTTCTCCACCGGCGACGAACTGCGCGCGGCCGGCGAGCCGCTTGGCCCCGGCGCCATCTACGACAGCAACCGCAGCAGCGTGTGCGCGATGCTCGCCCGCCTCGGCTGCGAGGTGCGCGACCTCGGCATCGTGCGCGACGACCCCGACGCGCTCGAAGCCGCGCTGCGCGCCGCCAGTGCCGACGCGGACGCCATCATCACCAGCGGCGGCGTCTCCAGCGGCGACGCCGACCACACGCGCGCCGTGCTGGCACGCCTGGGCGAAGTCGCCTTCTGGAAGCTGGCCATGCGCCCCGGCCGTCCGCTCGCATTCGGCCGCATCGGCGCGCGCGCCATGCTGTTCGGCCTGCCCGGCAATCCGGTCGCGACCATGATTTCCTTCTACTTTTTCGTGCGCGAGGCGCTGCTGACGATGATGGGCGCGAGCCTGCCGCTGCCACTGCTGCGCGTGCGCAGCCAAGGCCCGATCCGCAAGAGGCCCGGGCGCACCGAATACCAGCGCGGCATCGTCGAGCTGGGCGGCGACGGCCGCCAGCACGTGCGCCTGACGGGCAACCAAGGCAGCGGCATCCTGCGCTCGATGGTCGAAGCCAACTGCATCGTCGTGCTACCGGCCGAGCAAGGCGACCTCGCCGCCGGCGACGAAGTCGACATCCTCCTCTTCGACGGCCTCGTATAACGGAACGGGGTCAGGTCCGGCAATCGGACATCTGAGAACTTTCCGCCACCAGACTTGTCGCGCGAACGACGAGACAATCGGCAGCAGCCAAAGTTCTCAGATGTCCGATTGCCGGACCTGACACCGTTCAGGATTGTTAGTCGGGGCCGATCAGGCGTTCGGCTTCGTCGGCGGGCAGGGCTTCGACGGTCTTGAGCTTGCGCGCCATCTGGCGGCTGCGCACTTCGGCGCTCTCGATCTTGCGTGCGGCCTGCTCGAGCGATTGGCGCGTGGCCGACAGGACGTCGCCGAATTTGCCGAACTCGGTCTTCACTGCCCCCAGCACCTGCCAGACGTCGGAGGCGCGCTTTTCCAGCGCCAGAGTGCGGAATCCCATCTGCAGGCTGTTCAGCAAGGCCAGCAGGGTCGAGGGGCCGGCGACGCTCACGCGCTGCTGCCGCTGCAGCTCGTCCACCAGGCCGCTGCGCTTGACCACCTCGGCGTACAGGCCTTCGGTTGGCAGGAACAGGATCGCGAAATCGGTCGTGTGCGGCGGCGCCAGGTATTTTTCGGCGATCGTGCGCGCCTCGTGGCGCACGGCCTTCTCCAGCTCGCGCCCGGCCTGGGCCACGCCCTCGGCATCGGCCTGCTCGGCCGCGTCGAGCAGGCGCTCGTACTGCTCCTTGGGGAATTTGGCGTCGATCGGCATCCACACGGGCTGGCCGCCTTCGCTGCCGCCCGGCAGGCGCAGCGCGAATTCGACGCGCGCGCCGCTGCCGGGGATGGTCTCGACATTCTTCGCGTACTGCTCGGGCGTGAGCATCTGCTCGAGCAGCATCTCGAGCTGCACTTCGCCCCAGGTGCCGCGTGTTTTCACGTTCGTCAGCACGCGCTTCAGATCGCCCACGCCGACGGCCAGCTGCTGCATCTCGCCCAGGCCCTGGTGCACTTTCTCGAGCCGCTCGCTGACCTGGCGGAAGGACTCGCTCAGGCGCGTCTCGAGCGTGGTTTGCAGCTTCTCGTCGACGGTCTCGCGCATCGCGTCGAGCCGGCGCGCGTTATCGTTCTGCAGATCGCTGATCTTCATCTCGAGCGTGGCGCGCACTTCGAGCAGGCGCCGCGCGTTCGACTCGGTCAGATTGCTGATCACCTGGTTCAGCGAATCGCCCACGCGTTTGAGACTGGCGCTTTGCTCGTCGCGGCTTTGGGCGAGCAGCGCGGCCAGCTCCTGGCGCGTGCTGGCCAGTTCGCGCCGCAGTTCGCGCTCGATCTCGCCGCGCCCGCGCAGCATGGCCAGCACCTGCAGCGCGACCACCACGCCGCCGAGCAGCAGCAGCACGAGGAATTCGGTCTGCCCCATGTCAGCCGGCCTTGTTGCGCATCCAGTCGGCGGTCTGGAAAAAGGCCTGCATCAGCTGCAGGCGCAGCTCCTGCTCGATGCCGCACTCTTCCAGCGCCCAGGCCATGCAGCGCAGCCACTGATCGCGCTCGCTGGTGCCGATGGCGAACGGCAGATGGCGCGCGCGCAGCATCGGGTGGCCGTACTTTTCGATGAACAGACTGGGCCCGCCGGTCCAGCCGCTCAGGAACATGAACAGCTTCTCGCGCGAGCTGTCGTCGGGCCGCGGGTGCATGGCGGCGATACCGGCGAACTCGGGTTCGAGCGCCATCAGGTCGTAAAAACGGTCGACGATCTCGCGCAGCTTGTCGGCGCCGCCGAGGATCTCATACAGGGTGGGGGTGTTCGTTTCGCTCATCCTGGCATGATAGCGCAGCGGCCGCGGTCCGTGGCCGCGCCCAGGCCTGCAGCTCGACCTCGGCGCGCATGTCGGCGCAGGCCGCCAGCAGGCGCGCGATATCGGCCTGACTGAGGCCGGCGTTCAGAGTCAGGCGCACCAGCGAGCGGTTCTTGGCCGTGGCCGGCGCGCAGAACACGGCGCCGTAGATGCCGCGCCGCTCGAGGGCCTTGCGCAGCACCAGCGTGCGCGGCTCGGGCCCGGCCTCGAGGGCGATAATCTGCTCGGTGCCGCTGTCGACCGGATAGCCGAGTGCGCGCAGGCCGCTGCGCACCTGACGCGTGTGGCGGCGCAGCGCGGCGCGGCGCTCCTCGGCGTCCTCGATCAGGGTCAGCGCAGCATCGAACCAGGCCAGCTCGTGATCGAGCAGGCAGGAGCTGAAGATCGCCGGCCGCGAGGCCGACAGAAAATAGCCTTTGAACTCGGGCGAGCAGCTGACCAGGCCCGCGCGCCCGGCGAAGGCCTTGGCCAGCGAGGCGGTGCGAAAGTGCACGCGCTCGGTCAGCCCATGCGCCACCACCAGACCGGCCCCGCCGGGACCGTGGGTGCCGAGCGAATGCGATTCGTCCACCACCAGCACCGAACCACTGGCCTCGGCCAGCGCCACCACCTCGGGCAGCGGCGCCAGTGCGCCATTGGTGCTGTACAGCGCATCGACCACGATCACGCCGGCGCCATGCCGGTTCAGCTGGCGCGCCAGGTGGCGCATATCGTTATGCAGGAAGCCGATGCCCTGCGCGCCGGCCGACTGCACGCCCTCCCACAGCGAGGCATGGGCCAGCATGTCGAGGTAGACCGGCACGCCCGGCCCGGCCAGGCTTTGCAGGAGGCCGACATTGGCGGCCCAGCCGGACTGGGTCAGCACGGCGTCGCCGGCGCCGAGAAAATCCGCCAGCCGCGCCTCCAGCCGGTGCTGGCGGCTGCCCGCCTGCAGGAACACCGAGGACATCAGCAGGCTCCCGTCCTGCGCCAGCAGGCTGCGCGCCTGCGCTGTGCGCAAAGCCGGCTCGCGCAGCAGGCACAGATAGTCGTTACTGGCCAGGTAAAGCGCGTCCTGCGGGGCCGGCGCCCACACATGCATATGCTCGCCGCCGAGCAGCTTCTGCACGCGCTCGACGTAGTGATCGTCCATGCGGCGGGTGATAAACGGTGGCAGGCGGCGCTCGGCCGGGGCGGGGGTCTTGCGGATGGCGGTCATAGCTTCCTCCGAATGAATAAGGAGTTCCATTTTCGTTAGCGCTATAACAAGCCGCCTGAACACCAGACCGAGGTTTGAGAAATATCAAATGGCCCACCCTGCGTTCTTGATATACCTCAACTATGCCGACGACCGCGATTTCCGATCCTTCCGACCCCTGGCTGCGTCCGATGCAGCGCTTTGCGCGCGGCTGGCTGTACAGCACGCACCGCCATGGCGACGTCACCATGCGCCTGATGGCCCTGGCCTGGGTGGCCGTGATCGGCATGCCGCTCTACTTCCTGGTCTGGACCATGTGGTTCCCCCAGCCCTACGAGAACCTGGGCCTGCGCCTGACCGGAGTGCTGATCTGCCTGCCCGCGCTGTTCCTGCGCGAGCGCATGCCGGCGCGCCTGCTGGCGCCCTACCTGTTTCTCGGTCTGTGCTTCGAGCTGCCCTTCTTCTTCACCTTCATGTACCTGATGAACGGGGCCTCGCCCGTCTGGTCGCAGTCGCTGCTGATCGCGCTGATCGTGCTGTTTCACTTCCCGACTGCGATGGCCCTGGGCGCCTACCTGCTCGGCACGGCGGCGGCGGCCCTGCTGGCCTGGTCGCTGGCGCCGGACGCGCCGCTGTTCTCCAGCGCCGTACTGGCCCAATGGCCCGTGCATGTCTTCACCATCGTGGTGATTTCGCTGGCCAAGGTGGGACGGCGCGTGCTGGAGCAGGAAAAGCTGGCCGGCATGGCCCAGGGTCTGGCGACCGTCTCGCACGAACTGCGCACGCCGCTGGCCAGCGTGGAGGCCAATGCGCGCGGGCTCACGCGCCAGCTCCAGCATCCGGCGCTGGAGCGCATCCAGTTCGAGGTGCGCCACATGAATCAGCTGATCGAGCTGTTTCTGTTGTCGGCCAGCGCGATCGAACGCCGTCCGGCCGATACGGAGACGGTATCGGTGCGCGCCGCCCTCGAGGCCATGCTCGAGCGCTATCCGTTCACCGGCGAGGAGCAGCGCGCTGCGGTCGCCATCCAGATTCGCCACGAGCTGCAGTTTCACGGCCAGCAGGAATTGTGCGTGGTGGTGCTGCTTAACCTGCTGCGCAATGCCTTCAAGGCGATCCGCCGCGCCGGCAAGGGGCGCGTGCGCGTCATCGTCGACAAGCGCCGCCTGCTGTTCATCGACACCGGCTGCGGCATCGGGCCCGACGCCCTGCCTGTGATTTTCGACCGCTTTGTCAGCTTCCCCGCGGGCTCCGGATCGGGCATCGGCCTGGCCCTGTGCCGCGACATCCTGCACGCCTGGCACGCGCGCATCCGCTGCCTGTCCCGCGCAGGCGCCTACACCATCATGGTCATCGACTTTCCGGAGTGAGTATGCAGCCCCTTGCCCTTAGCCTGCATCCGAGTACCACCGTGCTGGTAGACGACAGCGAAAGCTTCCTGCGCAGCCTGGCCTTTCAGTTCGGCCCCGAACGGGCCACGCTCGGCTTCACCGACGCGCGCGCCGCCATCGACTGGCTGCGCAGCCACAGCCCGCCGCGCGTGCCCGGCCTGGCCGCGCATTTCGACAGCGGCCAGTGCACAGTCTCGTGCGACGTCGGCGCCATCCACCACGCGGCCTTTGACGGCGCGCGCTTTCATACGCCTTCGGTGCTGGTGGTCGACTACTCGATGCCGCAGATGAACGGGCTGGAATTTTGCGAAGCGATTCAGGACCTGCCCTGCAAGAAGATCCTGTTCACCGGCGCGGCCGATGAGAAGATCGCCATCGACGCCTTCCACCGCGGCCTGATCGACCGCTACTTCCGCAAGGGCGACCGCGACGCGCTGGCCACGCTCGAATCGGACATCGCCCGCCTCGAGCAGCGCTTTTTCCTCGACCAGGGTAAGGTGCTGCGCGAACTGCTGTCGGTGCAGTTCCTCAGCTTCGTCAATAGCGCCAATGTGGTGGCTCTGGTCGACGATCTGCGCGCGCGCCACGGCTTCGTCGAGCACTATGTCTATCCCGATCCGGCCGGCGTGCTGCTCCTGGAAGCCAATGGCGACGCCTCGCTGCTGGTGCTGCAGACCGAGGAAGGCATGCAGGCGCATTACGAAATGGCCTGCGACACCGATGCCCCGCCAGCGCTGGTGAGCGCCCTGCGCGACCGCGTGGTGGTGCCCTATTTTTACGACGGCGACGGCATGTACAGCCGCGCCAACGCGAGCGACTGGTACCGCTACGTGCAGCCGGCGCGCGTGCTGAGCGGGCGCCAGACCTGGTACTGGGCCCTGTTCAAACTACCGGCGCGCGTACTCGCGCAGCCGGTGCTGTCCTGGCGCGCCCACCAGAGCGGGCTCACGCCTCACGCAGCGTTTGCAGCGGCGGCTGTGTAAGCACGCGGCGCAGACCGAACCAGCCGCCGACCGCCGCGCACAGCGCACCCGCACCGAGACCGGCCAGCCAGACCAGCGGCGAAAAACTCCAGGCGAACTTGAACTGGTAGGTCGCCAGCGCCCAGCCCATGACGGCTGCGCCGCTGGCGGCCAGCGCCCCGGCCAGCGCCCCCACCAGCAGGAATTCGATCCACTGCGCCTGCGCCAGCAGACGCCGCGTGGCGCCCAGCGCGCGCAGCAGCGCCGCCTCGCGCATCCGTTCTTCCTGCGATCCCATCAAGGCCGCATACAGCACCAGCAGGCCGGAAGCCAGGGTAAAGGCGAACAGGAATTCCACCGCCGCGATCACCTGATCGAGCACGTCCTGCAACTGCTTGACGATGGCGCTGACGTCGAACACCGTCAGATTCGGATAGTCGCGCGTGAGCGCGGCCACGCCCTGGCCAGCGGCCGGCGCCAGATGGAAGGCCGTCATGAAGGTCTGCGCCGTGTTGGCCATCGCCGCCGGGTTGATGATGACGAAGAAGTTTGCCCGCATCGAACCCCATTCGAGCTTCCGCAGACTGGTGACCTTCACGTCGACGATCTGCCCGCCGATGTTCCAGCGCAGCGCGTCGCCGATGCGGATGCCGAGCGTGCGCGCAATGCCCTGCTCCACCGAGGCTTCGGCCACGCCCGGACCGTCGACATACCAGCGCCCCGCCACGATCTGGTTGGTGCTCTGCATGTCCTTCATCGTCGACAGATTGAATTCGCGGTCGGCCATGCGGCGCGCATCCTCGCTGGCATAGGTGGTGGCGGTGATCGGCTTGTCGTTGATGGCCAGCAGACGGCCGCGGATCATCGGATACAGGGTCGCCTCGGGTACACCCAGCGTGCGCAGGCGCGCCTGCAGGGACGCGGTCTGGTCGGGCTGGATATTGATGATGAAGCGGTTCGGCGCGTCCGGCGGGGTCGAGGCGCGCCAGGCGCTGATCAGGTCCGAACGCACCACGGTCAACAGCAGCAGGGCCATCAGGCCGAGCGCGAGCGAGACCACCTGCAGCACCGTGGCGCCGGGACGCCGCTGCAGCCCGTTCAGGGCGAAGCGCCAGCCCTGGTGGGTGAGGCTGCCGCGCAGCGCGCGCAGCAGACGCAGGCCGAGCCAGGCCACCAGCGCAAACAGGGCCAGCGCGGCCACGAAGCCAACGCCCGTGTACAGCGCGATTTGCGGGTCGCCCGACTGCCACCACAGCAGCGCGCCAAACGCAGCCAGGCCCAGGCCATAGGTCAGCACGGCGGCCGGCTGCGGCGGCACGGCTTCGCGCCGGATCACGCGGTTATGCGGCACATTACGCAATTGCAGAATCGGCGGCAGCGCGAAGCCAAGCAGCAGCAGCAGGCCCGTGGCCACGCCCTGCACGGCGGGCAGCCAGCCAGCCGGCGGCAGACCGCTGTCCACCACCAGGCTGCCCACCAGTTCGATCAGCACATAATGCGCGCCGAAGCCGAGGGCCACGCCAAGCAGGCTGCCGGCCAGGCCGACCAGCAGAAATTCGATCAGGTACATGAGGCTGACCTGGTTCTGGGTCAGGCCCAGGCAGCGCAGCATGGCGCAGGCGTCCAGATGGCGCAGCATGAAGCGGCGCGCGGCCATCGCCACGGCCACCGCCGCCAGCATGGCCGACAGCAGGCCGACCAGGGACAGGAAGCGGTTCGCGCGTTCCAGCGTGGCGCGCATCTCGGGACGGCCGTTTTCAAGCGATTCGACCCGCACGCCCTTCAGATTGCGCTGGCTGATTTCGGCGCGCACCCAGCGTTCGAAGCCGGCCACGGCGCCCATATCCGGCCCGGCCACCTGCAGAAAGTAGCCGAGGCGCGCGCCGTTGCCGCTCAGGCCCGTGGCCTCCAGATCATCGAGCGCGAGCATCACGCGCGGCGCCAGATTCACGAAGGATGAGCCCTTGTCCGGTTCGAGCGCGATCAGGCGCGCGATGCGGAAGCTGCGTTCGCCCAGGCGCAGGGTGGCGCCCAGATCGGTATGCAGGGTGGTCAGCAGATTCGCATCGACCCATACCGTGCCCGGCGCCGGCACCTCGCGCGTCGGCTGGCCATCCAGATCGCCGCTGCGCGCGCTCACACGCAGGTTGCCGCGCAGCGGATAGCCGCTACTCACGGCTTTCACCGCCGCCAGCGTGACCTGATCGTTCTGCTGCGCCATGCTGGGGAAGATCACGGTCTCGGCCAGCTGCAGGCCGCGCCGGCGCGCTTCGTCGCGCCAGCTCTGGGCAATCGGCAGGTCGGCGCCGATCACCAAGTCCGCGCCCAGCAGCTGGTGGGCATCGCGTTCGAGTCCATTGCGCAGACGGTCGACAAAGAAGTTCACGGCCGACAGCGCGGCCACGGCCACGATCAGGGCCAGCACGAGGAAACGGAGTTCGCCGGCGCGCCAGTCGCGCCAGCTCATACGCAGGGCTTGGGCAAACATCAGATCTGAGCGAAGTAAGTGTCGACCTCGGCGAGGAAGGCCTGTTTGGCCGCGGGCGGCAGGAAGGCGGCCTGGAAGCTGTTGCGCGCCAGGCGCTGCGCATGCGCGAGGCCAAGCGGCAAGGCGTCGAAGGCGGCCTCGAAATTGGCGTTCATGTAGCCGCCGAAGTAGGCCGGGTCGTCCGAGTTGATGGTCGCGGCCAGACCGGCATCGAGCAGCTGCACGAGATTGTGCGCGCCCATCTCGGGGAACACGCATAGCTTCACATTCGACAGCGGGCACACGGTCAGCGCAATGCCGGCCTGCGCCACGCGCGCCGTCAGCGCGGCATCTTCAAGGATGCGCACGCCGTGGTCGATGCGCTCGACCTGCAGCACGTCGAGCGCGGACGCGATGTAGGCCGGCGGCCCCTCCTCGCCCGCGTGCGCCACCACATGCAGGCCGAGCGCGCGGCACTGGGCGAACACGCGCGCGAACTTCTCGGGCGGGTGGCCGACTTCGGAGGAATCGAGTCCGACGCCGATGATCTTGTCGCGATGCGGCAGCGCCTGTTCGAGCGTGGCCAGCGCCGACTCTTCGGGCAGATGACGCAGGAAGCACATGATCAGACTGGCGCTGATCGGCCCTTCCTGGCAGGCGCGGTGGATGCCGTTGATGACGGTGGCAAACGGCACGCCGCGCTCGGTGTGGGTTTGCGGATCGAAGAAAATCTCCGCATGGCGCACCTGGTCGGCCGCCGCGCGCTGCAGATAGGCCATGGTCATGTCGTAGAAATCCTGCTCGTGCAGCAGCACGCTGGCGCCGGCGTAGTAAATGTCGAGGAAGGATTGCAGGTCCGTGAAGGCATAGGCCGCGCGCAGGGCCTCGACCGTCGGATAGCTGAGCTTGACGCCATTGCGCTGGGCCAGCGCGAAGATCAGTTCAGGCTCGAGCGAACCCTCGATGTGGATATGCAATTCGGCCTTCGGCATCGCGCGCACGATCTGGCGCAAGCTCTCATTCATCATGCTGACTCCTTGGTTGATCCGGCGAGTCTAACAGCCTTCATGCCAGGACGAAAACATGTGCATGCGGTGCGCCACGCCGACTCAACTTCAGGCAGACTTTTTGTCTTGTCCGGGCACCATTCGCGCACGCAAAAATCAGCACAATACAACACGCCGGAATCCGTGTTTTCGCAGGCGAAATCAATGGCTTAGTTCAGTAACATTTCATCACAAGCTAAATTGTTTACTTCCAGAACCAAGAGGCACATAATGAATTCACAGGGCTTGCGCTCTCCGCCAAAAACACCAGTTTGATCTGGGACAAACAACGACTAACGTGACAGGATTTTTGTTTCACAAACCGTGAAACTAAAGCGCCTGGAAACGCCACAAGAAAAAGAAGGAGTACGACCACACCAGGGGACTGGGCCGCCAGACTTTTTTCGCGGCCATACACAGTGACTCGTTTAGAAAAGGACAGACCATGACCATCTTCGACAACTACGCAGCGCGTTATGAGCGTCATCGCGAAGAGGAGTACTCCCTGTCGGAGTACCTTGCCTTGTGCAAGAAAGACCCTTTGACCTATGCCTCCGCGCCTGAACGTATGCTTGCCGCCATCGGCGAACCGACTCTGGTCGATACCCGTACCGACACCCGCCTGTCCCGCATTTTTTCCAACAAAGTCATCAAGCTCTACCCCGCCTTCCGCGATTTCTATGGCTGCGAGGAGGTCATCGAACAGGTCGTTTCCTACTTCCGCCATGCGGCCCAGGGCCTCGAAGAACGCAAGCAGATTCTGTATCTGCTCGGCCCTGTGGGCGGCGGCAAATCCTCGATCGCGGAGAAACTCAAATCCCTGATGGAGGAAGTGCCCTTCTTCTGCCTCAAGGGCTCGCCCGTGAACGAATCGCCGCTCGGCCTGTTCAATGAGGACGAGGACGGCAAGATTCTCGAAGAAGACTACGGCATTCCGCGCCGCTATCTGCGCAGCATTCCCAGCCCCTGGGCCGTCAAGCGCCTGCAGGAATACGGCGGCGACATCACCAAATTCCGCGTCGTCAAACGCTATCCCTCGGTGCTGCGCCAGATCGCCATTTCGAAAACGGAACCGGGCGATGAAAACAACCAGGACATTTCCTCCCTGGTCGGCAAGGTCGATATCCGCAAACTCGAAGACTATGCCCAGGACGATCCGGACGCCTACAGCTATTCGGGCGGCCTGTGCCTGGCCAATCAGGGCCTGATGGAATTCGTCGAAATGTTCAAGGCGCCGATCAAGGTGCTGCACCCGCTGCTGACGGCCACCCAGGAAGGCAATTACAAGGGGACCGAGGGCTTTGGTGCGATTCCCTTCGAGGGCATCATTCTGGCCCACTCGAACGAATCGGAATGGAAGACCTTCCGCAACAACCGCAATAACGAGGCCTTCCTCGACCGCATCTACATCGTCAAGGTGCCCTACTGCCTGCGCGTCAATGACGAAATCCGCATCTACGACAAGCTGCTGCGCAATTCCTCGCTGTCCAAGGCGCCATGCGCGCCGGGCACCTTGAAGATGATGGCGCAATTCGCCGTGCTCTCGCGCCTGAAGGAGCCCGAGAATTCGAGCATCTTCAGCAAGATGCTGGTCTACGATGGCGAAAACCTCAAGGACACCGATCCCAAGGCCAAGTCGATCCACGAATACCAGGATTACGCCGGCGTCGATGAAGGCATGGCCGGCCTGTCGACCCGGTTTGCCTTCAAGATCCTGTCCAAGGTCTTCAACTTCGATAACACCGAAGTGGCGGCCAATCCAGTCCATCTGCTGTACGTGCTCGAACAGCAGGTCGAACGCGAGCAATTCCCGCCCGAGACCGAACAGAAGTACATCTCCTATATCAAGGAGCACCTCGCGCAGCGTTATGTCGATTTCATCGGCAAGGAAATTCAGACCGCCTATCTGGAAAGCTATTCCGAATACGGCCAGAACATCTTCGACCGCTATGTGACCTTCGCCGATTTCTGGATCCAGGATCAGGAATTCCGCGATCCCGATACCGGCGAATCCTTCGACCGCGAAGCCCTCAATGCCGAGCTCGAAAAAATCGAGAAGCCGGCCGGGATCTCGAATCCCAAGGACTTCCGCAACGAGATCGTCAATTTCGCTTTGCGTGCACGGGCCACGAATGGCGGCAAGAACCCGTCCTGGACCAGCTATGAAAAATTCCGCACGGTGATCGAGAAGAAGATGTTCTCGAATACCGAGGAATTGCTGCCGGTGATTTCGTTCAATGCCAAGGCCAGCTCCGAAGAAGCGACCAAGCACGCCGACTTTGTGGCGCGCATGGTGGAAAAGGGATACACGGCCAAGCAGGTGCGCCTGCTGTGCGAGTGGTACCTGCGCGTGCGCAAGTCCTCCTAAGCCGTGACGCGGGGCCGCGTGCCCCGCCTTCCCCTGTTTTGTATGGGAGGCGCAGTGACCTACCTTATCGACCGGCGCTTGCAGGGCAAGAACAAGTCGGCCATCAACCGCGAACGGTTCTTGCGGCGCTATAAGAACCAGATCAAAGACGCGGTCGGGCGCGCCATCAAGGGACGTTCGATCACCGATATCGAGAACGGCGAAAAGGTCTCGATCCCGGTGAAGGACGTGAATGAGCCGCGCTTTGGCCACGCGCGCGGCGGCGTCTGGGAAGTGGTCAGCCCGGGCAATACCGAATACCAGAAGGGTGACCAGATTCCGCGACCGAAAGGCGGCGGCGGCGGTTCCGGCCGCGGGCGCGCCGGCAATAGCGAGGAAACCAGCGAGGACGATTTCATCTTCGAGCTCTCGCGCGAGGAATTCATGAATTACTTCTTCGAAGACCTCGAATTGCCGAATATGGTCAAAACCCAGCTGACCGCCACTACCGATCTGAAAAGCCAGCGTGCCGGCTACAACATCTCGGGCACGCCCTCGAATATCCACGTGCTGCGCTCGCTGCGCGGCGCGCTCGGCCGCCGCATCGCCGTCGGCGGCCGGCCGCGCAAGGCCCTGGCCGAGGCCGAGCAGGCCCTGCTCGATCTGCTCGACGAGCAGGTCGAGGAAACAGACGAGCGCGTGCAAAGCCTGCGCCAGCAGATCCACCATCTGCGCATGCGCCTGCACGCGATTCCCTTCATCGATCCGTTCGACCTGCGCTACAGCAACCGCATCAAGGTGCCCAAGCCCATGACCCAGGCCGTGATGTTTTGCATCATGGACGTCTCGGGCTCGATGGATGAGAGCCGCAAGGACACGGCCAAGCGCTTCTTCATCCTGCTCTATCTGTTCCTGAAACGCGTGTACGACAAGATCGAGGTGGTCTTCATCCGCCACCACACGGCCGCGCAGGAAGTCACCGAAGACGAGTTCTTCCATTCGCGCGAATCGGGCGGCACGGTCGTGTCCTCGGCCCTGCATCTGCTGGCCAAGATCATGGACGAGCGCTTCGGCCAGGGCGACTGGAACAGCTATGTGGCCCAGGCCTCGGATGGCGACAACTGGGACAATGACTCGGTGCTGTGCCGCCAGATCCTGAGCAATCAGATCATGCCAAAGGTCCAGTACTACACCTATGTCGAAATCACCGACGGCCCGCCGCAGAACCTGTGGGAGCAGTACAGCGAAGTGCAGGAGCAATTCGCCAACTTTGCGATGCAGAAGATCGTGACACCGGCCGACATCTATCCGGTGTTTCGCGAACTGTTCAAAAAACAGCCGAAATAAGCGCCATGCCCCGAGACCCTGCCAATCCGCGCGCCCTGCCCGAACAGTCGGAATGGACTTTCGACCTGATCGAGCAGGCGCATGAAGAAATCCGCCGCGTGGCCAAGGCCTTCCGCCTGGACACCTATCCCAATCAGCTCGAGATCATCACGGCCGAACAGATGATGGACGCCTATGCCTCGGTCGGCATGCCGGTGTCGTATCACCACTGGTCGTTTGGCAAGCACTTTCTCAGCACCGAGAAAAGCTATAAACGCGGTCAGATGGGCCTGGCCTACGAGATCGTGATCAACTCCAATCCCTGCATCGCCTATCTGATGGAAGAGAACAGCCTGGCGATGCAGGCCCTGGTGATCGCCCATGCTGCTTATGGGCACAACTCCTTCTTCAAAGGCAATTACCTGTTCCGCACCTGGACGGATGCGGAAGCCATTGTCGACTACATGGTCTTTGCCAAGAACTACATCGCCGAATGCGAACAGCGCTATGGGATCGACGCCGTCGAGGAACTGCTCGACTCCTGCCATGCGCTGCAGAACCTCGGGGTGGACCGCTACAAGCGCCCGGCCCGGCTCTCGCTGCAGCAGGAACGCGCGCGCCTGAAGGAACGCGAGGAATACCTGCAATCGCAAGTCAATGAATTGTGGCGCACGATTCCGCGCCGCGAAGAAGCGATCAGCCCGCTGGAGGTCAAACGCTTCCCGCCCGAGCCTGAAGAAAATGTTCTTTACTTCATAGAAAAGTATGCGCCCCTGCTCGAGCCCTGGCAGCGCGAGGTGATCCGCATTTCGCGCAAGATCTCGCAGTACTTCTATCCGCAGCGCCAGACCCAGGTGATGAATGAAGGCTGGGCCACGTTCTGGCACTACACGATTTTGCAGCAGCTCTATGCAGAAGGCATCGTCGGCGACGGCTTCATGCTGGAATTCCTGCAAAGTCACACCAATGTCATCTATCAGCCGCCCGTCAACAGCCCCTATTACAACGGCATCAATCCGTATGCGCTCGGGTTCGCGATGATGAGCGACATCCGCCGCATCTGCGAACAGCCGACGCCCGAAGACCGCGCCTGGTTCCCCGACCTGGCCGGCAAGGACTGGCTGACGGCGCTCGACTTCGCGATGCGCAACTATAAGGATGAGAGCTTCATCGCCCAGTTCCTGTCGCCCAAACTGATCCGCGAATTCCACTTCTTCTCGGTGCTCGACGACGACCGCAGCGACAAGCTGACGGTCTCAGCCATCCACGACGAGGCCGGCTACCGCTATGTGCGCCAGCAGCTGGCCGACCAGTACAACCTCGGCAACCGCGAGCCGAATATCCAGGTGTGGTCGGTCAACCGCAACGACGACCGCGCGCTCTGCTTGCGGCACACCCAGTTCCAGCGCCGGCCGCTCAATCAGCAGGCCAATGAAGTGCTCAAGCACGTCGCCCGGCTGTGGGGCTTTGATGTCCGCTTGGAAACCGTTGATCCCTCAGGGAATGTCGTCAGCTGCATCGAATGTAAACGTGAAAAACGCAATCGCGCGTAAATTATTTCACATACATATCGAAGTTCTAATACCTGATATCTGCTATGCTTATAGCCCGCACACGGTGCCCTGCCCAGGCGCCGTCTTTCTTGCGTCCAATCGGCCCCGGCCGGCTTGACGCATACGGAAGATGAAGTGGATATCGATTCTGCGAATGTGCACAATCAAATTTTGCGATAACATAAGTGGCTCGAATTAAATTATTCGGATCAGCGTGAACGGCGCAATTTTGGCGACCTGCCAAAAATTTGCTTCAGAAGCGTGATTTTTTTGCTTGTTTTTTTGATTACAGGAATCGCCAGAAAGCCTTGTGTTATAGGGCAATCACGGGATTTTTGATGTCAAAAATGGCTGTGAAAAAAAGAATTCGTAGGTATAATTCGCCGATGTCCCTGATGCGGCCAGTTTTTTTGTCGTGTTTGTGGGGTGACTAGCAACACAGAGAGTAGGTACTGGAGAGAGCACGCATGGATTTTACGCATGACAAAGCCCCGAAGAAGAATATGACGGGCATTACCATCGTCATCATCTTCCACATTATCGTGGGCTACGGCATTGTCAGCGGTCTTGGCAAACGCATGGTGGCCAAGCTAAAGGAAGAGGTCGAGACGAAGATCATCGAGGAGGTGAAACCGCCGCCGCCGAAGGAAGTGCCGCCGCCGCCGCCGCCGCCGGAAACCAAGGCGCCGCCTCCGCCCTTCATCCCGCCGGTTGAAGTCCAGGTCGCCAACCCGCCGCCGGTGCAGAACACCATCTCGCAGACGACGAGCCAGCGCCCGGCCACGACGGAAATCCAGAAATCGCTGCCGCAGCCGACCCCGGCCCCGAAATCGACCGCCCCGGTGCATATCCCGGCCGTCGTCGACTTCAGCACCTGCGCCAAGCCGGAATGGCCGAAGTCCTCGCTGCGGAATGAAGAAACGGGTACCGTGACGCTGAAGTTCCTGATCGGTGTCGACGGTCGCGTGGTGGAAGCCCAAATCGTGAAATCCTCGGGTTTCCGCGATCTGGATAAAGCCGCTGTCGTAGGTATTTCGAAGTGCAAGTTCAAACCTGGCACGACGGATGGTAAGGCAGAGCAGTCCTGGAGTCAGATGCAGTACGTCTGGACGCTGGAATAAAATCGAGGCGGTGCGATCCACCGCTTCCTTTTGGTAGTGAATTCGTTGTCTATCTCCTGTAGTTCAGCGAACTGATTCTTTAAATTTTTTGGAGGAAGCATGTTTAAGAATACCCGTTTGTCCGCTGTCCTGGCGGCTGTCCTGTTCTCGGTGTCGGCGGTCGCAGCGCTGGTGTCCAGCCCGGCCTTCGCCGAAGAGCCGGCCTCGGCTGCTGCCTCGGCTCCGGCGGCAAGCGCACCTGCTGACGCTCCTGCTGCAGCACCGGCCATGAAAGCCGAAGAAAAGCAAGAAGTGGAAAACCCGTACGGCATCGCCGCCGCCTGGAACTCGGGCCCGGTCGCCAAAGGCACCGTGATCATTCTGTCGATCATGTCGATCGGCTCCTGGTACATCATCGTCACCAAACTGATCGACCAGGCCAAGATCATGAAGCAGTCGAAAGAAACCCAGGCCAAGTTCTGGAAAGCCGCTTCGATCCAGGCTGGCACCGCCACCCTGTCGGCTGGCTCGCCGTTCCGCTTCATCGCTGAAACCGGCACCAAAGCCATCGCTCATCACGACGGCGCCCTGCTCGAACAGATCGATCTGTCGACCTGGGTGACGATGTCGATCCAGCGCGCTGTGGACAAAGTCCAGTCGCGCCTGCAAGACGGCCTGTCCTTCCTGGCCACCGTCGGTTCGACCGCACCGTTCATCGGTCTGTTCGGTACCGTGATCGGTATTTACGGCGCACTGACCAACATCGGTATGACCGGTAACGCCTCGATCGACAAAGTGGCCGGCCCGGTGGGTGAAGCCCTGATCATGACCGCCTTCGGTCTGCTGGTCGCTGTGCCGGCCGTGCTGGGTTACAACTGGCTGGTGCGTCGTAACAAGACCTGCATGGAAGACGTGCGTTCCTTCTCGGCTGACGTGCACTCGGTGCTGGTGTCCGGCGCCATGTCGACCGCTACTGGCAAAAAAGGCTAAATTATGTCGATGTCCGTCGGCTCCGAAAGCGGAGGTGAGGATCAGCTGAATTCAGAGATCAACACGACGCCCCTCGTGGACATCATGTTGGTTCTGCTGATCATCTTTCTGATTACCAGCCCGGTCGTCCTCAAGCTGCAAAAGATCAATCTGCCGCAAGAGGTCAACCAGGTGGTCAAGACCACGCCTGAAGACGTCAACATTGTTGTGAACAAAGATGGCGAATTCTGGTGGAACCAGAAGCGTCTTGCGGACACGAACGAACTGTTCGAGTTCCTCAAGAAGGAATCGGTGAAGGTTCCGCAACCCGTCGTGCACGTGCGCGGCGACCAGGACACGCGTTATGAGTTCATCGGTAAGGTGATCTACACGGCGCAGCGTGCTGGCATCCAGCGGGTTGGCTTCATCACGGAACCGCCTGATAAGGGTTAATCCTGTCAGTGCCGCGGGGGAGTCCCCTCCCCCGCATCCGTCAAAATTTCGAAGGATTTAGCATGAGTATGAGTGTGCCCCAGGGGGGCGGTGGCAGCGAGCCGGAACCGATGATGGAAATGAACATGACGCCGATGATCGACGTCCTGTTGGTTCTGATCATTCTGCTGATCATCACTATCCCGAAACAAAACCACTCGGTGAACCTGAACATGCCGGTTGGCACCCCGCCGCCGTCGACCGTTGAGCCGGTCGTGGTGACGATTGACGTGGACTTCGACGGTACGATTTCCTGGGACAACCAGGTGATCCCGAACCGTCAGGCGCTGGAAGCGAAGATGGCCCAAGTCGGCGCCATCACCGAGAAAGACCAGCCGGAAGTGCATGTCCGTCCGAACAAGCTGGTGCCGTACAAGGTGGTGGCAGGCGTGATGGCTTCGGCCCAGCGTCTGGGTGTCGCCAAGATCGGTATGATCGGTAACGAGCAGTTCCAGTAATCCGGTGTTCCGCATCCGAAATAGGCAGGCTATCCTGCCTATTTCGCATTTGAAAGAAAGAGTTTTTTCCATGAATAAAATTCGCCTCGCGCAACTGAGCTTCGCCCTCGCCGCCCTCGGCTTCACCGCCGCTGCCCCGATCGTGGGTCTGGGTTCTGTCGCCATCGCTGCCGAATCGGTGCGCCCGGAAATCGGCGGCCCGCTGACGGAAGCGCAAAAGCTGATGAAGGCCAACAAGCACAAGGAAGCCCTGGCCAAGCTGCGCGAACTCGATAGCGTTGGTGGTAAGACCCCGAACGAGGTCTACCTGATCGAGCGCACGCGCGCCGCCGCCGCTGCCGCTGCCGGCGACAACGAACAAGCTGCCAAGGCTTTCGAAGCCCTGCTCAGCTCGGGCAAGCTGTCGAAAGACGAAGCCTCCAAATTCAATGAAGGCCTGATCGGGATCTACACCCGCATGAAGGCCTACGACAAGGCCAATGCCGCCATTGCCAAGTCGAACGATCCGAAGATGCGTGTCTACCTGATCCAGAACCTGATCGCGATGGGCAAGACCGCGGAAGCCATGAAGGAAATCCAGCAGGACATCTCGGCCGATGAGAAAGCCGGCCGTACCCCGTCCAAGGACAATCTGACCCAGCTGGCCAACCTGCAGAACAAAACCGGCGACAAGGCTGGCTATGTGAAGACCATCGAGCGCCTGGCCTCGGCCTACCCGACCACCGAAGTCTGGACCGACCTGCTGCAGCGCGTGCAGGCCGACAAGAACTTCTCGAGCCGCCTGGCCGTGGACGTGTACCGTCTGAAATTCGCCAATGGCCTGCTGAAGAAGCCGTCGGAATACCTGGAAATGGGCCAGCTGGTGATCCAGTCGGGCGCCAACGCCGAAGCCGTCAAGGTGATCGACAAGGGCTTCAAATCCGGTCTGCTCGGCAGCGGTGCCGACGCCCAGCGTCACGAGCGTCTGAAGGCCCTGGCCGAGAAGAACGTGGCAGAAAACGCCAAGAACGTCGCCACCCTCCAGGCTTCGCTCGAGAAGCAGAAGGACAACGACGGCCTGGCGGCCCTCGGCTACCAGCTGGTCTGGGCCGGCAAGACCCAGGAAGGCCTGACGATGATGGAAAACGCCATCAAAGCGGGCGGCATGAAGTATCCGGACGAAGCCAAGCTGCACCTGGGCATCGCCTACAACGTCGCGGGCAAGAAAGCCCAGGCCATCTCGACCTGGAAATCGGTCGGTGGCAACGACGGTTCGGCCGCTCTGGCCCGTTACTGGGTGATGGCCGCCAACCGCGGCATCAGCGGCTAAACCGCCCTGCCCCCAGCCAACGCTGCCCGCGCAAGCCGGCAGCGTTTTTTTTCGGGGTCAGGTCCGGCAATCGGACATTTGAGAACTTTCGCCGCGCAGCGCTGTCATAGCGACGGCGTGACAGCCGCCGACGTGCAAAGTTCTCAAATGTCCGATTGCCGGACCTGACCCCGTTCCGTTACAGACCATGACCGCTGGGCGGATTGTCCGTATAATCAAGGTTTTACTGTCGCCACCGCTTTTGATGAAGGTTTTCCGCGGTCTTCCTAATGACCGGGCACGTGCTCCGTGCGCGCTTACGATCGGCAATTTCGACGGGGTCCACCGCGGCCACCAGGCATTGCTTGCCCGCGTGCGCGCGCAGGCCGAGGCCATGGGCGTCGAGGCCGCCGTGATGACCTTCGAACCGCACCCGCGCGAGTTCTTCGCCGAGAAAATCGGGGACCTGTCCAAGGCGCCCAGGCGCATCGCTACCCTGCGCGATAAACTCGGCTCGCTCGAGCGCGCCGGCATCGACCGCGTCGTCGTCGAACACTTCAATGCCCACTTCGCCAGCATGAGCCCGGACGCGTTCGTCGAGCGCGTGCTGGTCGCTGGTCTGCATGTGAAATGGCTGATGGTGGGCGCGGACTTCTGCTACGGCGCCCGGCGCGCCGGGAATATCGCCACGCTGGAAGCGGCCGGCGCGCGCCATGGCTTCGAGGTCGCCGTGCTCGACACGGTCATGCACGGCGCCCAGCGCATTTCGTCCTCGGCCGTGCGGGCCGCCCTGGGCGCCGGCGATTTTGTCGAGGCCAAGCATCTGCTCGGCCATGATTACTTCATCTCCGGCCATGTGCTGCATGGCCAGAAGCTGGGCCGCACGATCGGCTATCCGACCCTGAATGTGCGCGTCGTCCATCGGCCTGCGCTGGCGGGCATCTTCATCGTGCAGGTGCATGGCCTGGGGCCTGAACCGCTGCCGGCCGTGGCCAGCCTCGGTGTGCGTCCCACGGTCGAGAACGCCGGGCGCATGCTGCTTGAAGTGCATATCTTCGATTTCCATCAGCAGGTCTACGGGCGCCTGGTGCGCGTCGAATTCCTCGCCAAGATCCGCGATGAGGCCAAGTTCGCCGGTCTGGAGGCCCTGACCGCCGCCATCGACGAGGATGCGCGCACGGCGCGCGCCTGGTTCGCGCGCCGCAGCGGGGCCATGAATGCCACCGACCGAATTTAGGCGCGTGCGTCCGCACGCTGCTGTCTGCGCCTTTGCGCCTTCCCGAATTTCACAGAAACGAAACCAACATGTCTGACAAGAAAACCGAACAGAAGTACCCGGTGAATATGCCGGAAACGCCCTTCCCGATGCGCGGCGACCTCGCCAAGCGCGAGCCGAACTGGGTCAAGGACTGGCAGAACAAGAAGATCTATGAACGCGTGCGCAAGGCCGCTGCCGGCCGCCCGAAGTTCGTGCTGCACGACGGCCCGCCGTATGCCAATGGCGACATCCACCTGGGCCATGCCGTCAACAAGATCCTGAAGGACATCGTCATCAAGTCGAAGACCATGGATGGCTTCGACGCGCCCTACGTACCGGGCTGGGACTGCCACGGCATGCCGATCGAGATCCAGATCGAGAAACAGTTCGGCAAGAACCTGCCCACGGCCGAGGTGCTGACCAAGGCGCGCGCCTACGCGCATGAGCAGATCGCACGCCAGAAGAAGGACTTCATCCGCCTCGGCGTGCTCGGCGAGTGGGACAATCCCTACCTGACCATGGCCTTCGGGAACGAGGCGAATGAGCTGCGCGCACTCGGCAAGCTGCTCGAGAAGGGCTATGTCTACCGCGGCCTGAAGCCGGTCAACTGGTGCTTCGACTGCGGCTCGGCCCTGGCGGAAGCGGAAGTCGAATACCAGGACAAGCGCGACCCGGCCATCGACGTCGGCTTCGCCTTTGCCGAACACGCCAAGATCGCCGCCGCCTTCGGCCTGCCGGCCCTGCCCACCCAGGATGGCTTCGTCGTGATCTGGACCACCACGCCCTGGACCATCCCGTCCAACCAGGCCCTGAACGTGCATCCGGAAGTCGTGTACGCGCTGGTGCAGGTCGAGCGCGACGGCAAGCCGCTGCTGCTGATCCTCGCCCAGGACCTGGTCACCGCCTGCCTGGCGCGCTACAAGCTCGAAGGCACCACCATCGCCACCTGCCACGGCGCGGCCCTGGGCGGGATCGCCTTCAAGCACCCGCTGCACGCGCGCGACGCTTTCTACGACCGCCTGTCGCCGATGTACCTGGCCGACTATGTGACCACCGACTCCGGCACCGGCGTCGTGCACTCGGCTCCGGCCTATGGTCTGGACGACTTCCTGTCCTGTAAGGCGCACGGCCTGCAGGACAAGGACATCCTGACCCCGGTGCTGGGCGACGGCAAATTCGCCGCCACCCTGCCGCTGTTCGGCGGGCTGACGATCTGGGAAGCCTCGAAGCCGATCTGCGAAGCCCTGCGCGAAGCCGGCGCCCTGTTCGAACTGAAGATGTTCGACCACTCCTACATGCACTGCTGGCGCCACAAGACGCCGATCGTCTACCGCGCCACCAGCCAGTGGTTCGCCGGCATGGACCTGGCCCCGAAAGACGGCGGCCCGACCCTGCGCCAGACGGCCCTGAAGGCGATCGACGAGACGGCCTTCTACCCGTCCTGGGGCAAGGCGCGCCTGCACGGCATGATCGCCAACCGCCCCGACTGGACGCTGTCGCGTCAGCGCCAATGGGGCGTGCCGATGGCCTTCTTTGTGCACAAGGAAACCGGCGCCCTGCACCCGCGCACGCCGGAACTGCTGGAGCAGGTCGCCCAGCTGATCGAAAAGAGCGGCATCGATGCCTGGCACGCGCTCGACCCGCGCAGCCTGCTCGGCGACGACGCCGACGTCTATGAAAAGAACAAGGACACGCTCGACGTCTGGTTCGACTCCGGCACCACCCACGAGACGGTGCTGCGTCACTCGCATGCGGCGCAGTCGCAGTTCCCGGCCGACCTGTACCTGGAAGGCTCGGACCAGCACCGCGGCTGGTTCCATTCGTCGCTGCTGACGTCCTCGATGCTCAATGGGCGCGCGCCCTACAAGGCCCTGCTGACGCACGGCTTCACGGTCGACGGCGAAGGCCGCAAGATGTCCAAGTCGCTCGGTAACACGCTGGCGCCGCAGAAGATCTCGGATACCCTGGGCGCCGACATTCTGCGCCTGTGGATCGCCTCGACCGATTATTCGGGCGAGCTGTCGATCTCGGACGAGATCCTCAAGCGCGTGACCGAAGCCTATCGCCGCATCCGCAACACGCTGCGCTTCCTGATCGCGAATACCTCGGACTTCGACGCCGCGCGCGACGCCATCGCGGCCGACGACCTGTTCGAAGTGGACCGCTGGGCGCTGGCGAATATGGCGGCCCTGCAGGGCGAACTGCGCGGCTACTACGCGGCCTATGAATTCCACCCGGTGGTGGCGCGCCTGCAGACCTACTGCTCGGAAGACCTGGGCGGCTTCTATCTGGACCTGCTCAAGGACCGCCTGTACACGACGGCGCCGGGCTCGCGCGCGCGCCGCTCGGCCCAGACGGCCCTGTGGCACCTGACCCATGCCCTGCTGCGCCTGATGGCGCCGGTGCTGTCCTTCACGGCCGAAGAAGCCTGGGCGGTGTTCGGCAAGGAGCAGTATGCGGCCAGCGACGAAACCATCTTCACCCAGACCCACTGGCAGGTGCCGGGCGTGGCCGATGGCGCCGCCCTGCTGGCCAAGTACGCCCAGCTGCGCGAGGTGCGCGCGCTGGTGACCAAGCAGCTCGAAGACGTGCGCGGCACCGGTGCGATCGGCTCCTCGCTGCAGGCGGAACTGCACATCAAGGCCAGCGGCGCCAAGTACGCGCTGCTGGCGAGCCTGGGCGAGGACCTGAAGTTCATCTTCATCACCTCCAAGGCCACGGTGGAGCAGGTCGCCAGCGAGGCCGAGGAAGGCGTGACGGTGACGGCTTCGCCCGACGCCAAGTGCGAGCGCTGCTGGCACTATCGTCCGGACGTCGGCAGCCATGCCGAGCATCCGGGCCTGTGCGGCCGCTGCCACAGCAATCTGTTCGGCGCCGGCGAAGCGCGCCAGTTCGCATAAGGACCGTTCATGGCCCAGGCTAAGAAACCCGCAGGTAAGCCCTCCTTCAGCGCCGTGCCGGCCGGTCCGCGCGGCACGCTCGCCCCCTGGCTGGGCGTGATCGCCATCGTGATCCTGTGCGACCAGCTGTCGAAGATCGTCATCACCAAGCTGTTCCAGCTGTACGAAACGCGGGTGGTGACTTCCTTCTTCAATCTGGTTTTCGTGTACAACCCGGGCGCCGCCTTCAGCTTCCTGCACGACGCCGGCGGCTGGCAGCGCTACTTCTTCACGGCCCTGGGCATCGGCGCGGCCGCCTACATCATCTACCTGCTCAAGCGCCACGCCGGCCAGCGCATGTTCTGCTGGGCCCTGGCCCTGATCGCCGGTGGCGCCATCGGCAATGTGATCGACCGCCTCATCTACGGCAAGGTGGTGGACTTCCTCGACTTCCATCACGAGACCCTCGGCCACTTCCCGGCGTTTAATATCGCCGACACCGCGATCACGATTGGCGCTATCCTTTTCATCATCGATGAACTGCGGCGCGTGAACAAGCACTAGGAGGCCCCATGAGCATGGACCTGAAAGGCAAGCGTATCGTCCTCGGCCTGTCGGGCGGCGTGGCCTGCTACAAGGCGGCCGAACTGTGCCGCCTGCTGAGCAAGGAAGGCGCCAGCGTGCAGGTCGTGATGAGCGAGGCGGCCTGCCACTTCATCACCCCGGTGACGATGCAGGCCCTGTCCGGCCAGCCTGTCTACACCGACCAGTGGGACGGGCGCATCGCCAATAACATGGCCCATATCGACCTCACGCGCGAGGCCGACGCTGTGCTGATCGCGCCCTGCTCGGCCGACTTTATCCGCAAGCTGGCGCACGGCGCCTGCGACGATCTGCTGTCGACCCTGTGCGTGGCGCGCCCGGCGCGGGTGCCGCTGATGATCGCCCCGGCCATGAATGTGGAGATGTGGCAGAACCCGGCCACGCAGCGCAATGTGGCCACCGTGCGCGCCGACGGCGTGCACGTGTTCGGCCCCGGCGCCGGCGCCCAGGCCTGCGGCGAAACGGGTCTGGGCCGCATGCTGGAGCCGGCCGAACTGATGGAAGAACTGATCGCCGCCTTCCAGCCCAAGGTGCTCAAGGGGCGGCGCGTGCTGATCACGGCCGGCCCGACCTTCGAGGCGATCGACCCGGTGCGCGGCATCACCAATCTGTCCTCGGGCAAGATGGGCTATGCGGTGGCGCGCGCCGCGCGTGAAGCCGGCGCCGACGTGATCCTGGTGTCCGGCCCGACCACCCTGCCCACGCCGCACGGCGTGCAGCGCATCGACGTCAAGAGCGCACAGCAGATGTATGACGTGGTGATGGGCGCGATCGGCGGCCAGCATGTGTTCATCGGCGTGGCCGCCGTGGCCGACTGGCGCGTCGTCAACGCCAGCGACCACAAGGTGAAAAAGCAGGAAGGCGCCTCGCTCGACCTGAAGTTCGCCCAGAACCCGGATATCCTGGCCTCGGTGGCCTCCACCACCACGCTCTCGGGCTGGCCTTACTGCGTCGGCTTCGCGGCCGAATCGGAGAACCTGGTCGAATACGGGGCCAGCAAGCGCATCAAGAAAGGCATCCCTCTGCTGGTCGGGAATATCGGCCACCACACCTTCGGCTCGGACGACAATGAGATCGTACTGTTCGACGATACCGGCCACACGGTGCTGCCGCGCGCCGACAAACTGACCCTGGCGCGCCAGCTGATCTCCGAGATCGCCAAGCGCATCGAAATGAATTCGCTCCTGACCTGAACCATGCAAGTTGACCTGAAAATCCTCGACGCGCGCATGCGCGACTATCTGCCCGCCTACGCCACGCCCGGTTCGGCCGGCCTCGATCTGCGCGCCTGCCTCGACGCCCCGCTCGAGATCGCGCCCGGCCAGACGGTGCTGGTGCCGACCGGCCTGGCCGTGCATCTGGCCGATCCCGGCTATGCGGCCGTGATCCTGCCGCGCTCGGGCCTGGGCCACAAGCATGGTATTGTGCTCGGCAATCTCGTGGGCCTGATCGACTCCGACTACCAGGGCCAGCTCATGGTCTCGACCTGGAATCGCGGCCAGACGCCGTTCACGCTCCATCCCTTCGAGCGCCTGGCGCAGCTGGTGGTGGTGCCGGTGGTTCAAGTTCAGTTCAATCTGGTCGATGACTTCCCTGAGAGTGAACGCGGCGCCGGTGGCTTTGGCAGCACCGGCAAACACTGAACGAAAGGATCTCCATGACGCGCGTCCCCGGTGTAAGGCAAACGATCTTGTGTCTGGGCGTGGCCCTGCTGCTGCCCGCCTGCAGCCTGCTGAAACGCGCGCCCGCTCCGGCGCCTGCCGCCCCGGTCGAAGCCAGCAAGCCGGAGACGCCGCAGATGACGCCGAAAATGGCGGCCGACATCGAACTCCTGATCAAGGTCGCGCAGACGCGCGAACGTCTGTATCAGGTGGCGGCGCCGCTGTTGATCAATAACGCCGACCTGTGCAAGAGCTATAGCCGCAATCTGCTCGGCTTCACGGCGCAGAACAAATACTCGTATCCGGGTGATCTGGTCGACGCCGCCCAGCTGGGCCTGGGCATGGGCGACCGCCTGCAGGTGACCAGCGTGCTGGCCGGCTCCGGCGCCGCGCGCGCCGGTCTGCGCCGCGGCGACCAGCTGGTGGCGGCCGAGGGCCGTCCGCTGCCGACCGGGCCGAATGCCGAAAGCGTGGCCGGTGGCGTGCTCGGGCCGCTCGCGGCCAGCATGCCGGCCCTGCGCATGAGCATCGTGCGCAATGGCGACGCCCAGCAGATCCAGCTGCCCGTCACGCGCGCCTGCGCCTTCCGCGTGGAGCTCGGCAACGCCGACAATGCCAACACCTATATCGACGGCAACCGCATCCTGATCACGCGCGGCCTGATGCTGATGGCCGAAACCGAGGCCGAACTGGCCTTCCTGATCGCGCACGACATGGCCCACAATATCCTCGGCCATCCGGGCCTGCAGCGCACCACCAGCACCGCGGCCGGCATGATCGACAATCTGCAAAGCCTGCGCCCGGACACCTCGATGCTGATCGGGACCGGCGGCCTGCGCCCGATGCCCGAAAAATTCGACAGCGCGGCCGATGCCCTGGCCATCTACCTGCTGGCGCGCGCCGGCATCAAGCCCGATGGCATGGCGCGCTTCTTCAAGACCCTGGGCGAGAACTACCCGGAGTCGGTGATGAACGGTTATACCCACTTCCATCCGTGGACGGCGAGCCGTGCGCGCGCGCTCGACAGCGCGCTGGCTGAACTCAAGACCAAGCAGGCCGCCGCCAAACCTCTGCTGCCATGAGCCGACTGCGCACCGCCCTGCTTTGCCTGATGCCGCTGGCCGCCGCCGCCGCGGCCGATCCCTGGAAGCCGATCGGCCAGCTGGCCGACGGCACCGCCCATGTGAACGTGGAGACCGTGGCCAAGGCCGACCGCGGCCTCAAGGCCTGGACCCGGGTGCGCTATGCGACGGCGCGCATGAGCCCGGGCGGCAAGCCGTATCGGCTGGTGCTGGTGCAGCAGCAGTACGGGTGCGAGGAGCGCACCAGCACCCTGCTGATCCAGCAGTTCTACACGAACGACACCAGCGACGGGGCGCCGGTGGAAAACATCAAGTACGAGAAATTCGCGGCCGAAGACATCGCGCCGGACACACCGGCCGACAAGGCGCTGAAGCTGGTCTGCGCGACCCAGAAGAAGTGACTTAGCCGAAGTCCGGGAAGAAGGTCGCCATCACCCAGGTCAGCAGACCGAGGAAGAGCACGGTGCTGAGCAGCACCACCAGCAGGCGGCCGAACTTGGGCGCGCTGTCCGCGCGCGTGGGCGCGGCTTTTTTTGTATCATGCGTCATCCGGCCAGTATAAGCGAATTCATGGACAGTATCGATCTCGACGTTCTCAAAACCGCCGTCGCCTGGCTCGATGCGGGCCACCGCGCCGAGCTGGTCACCGTCGTCAAGACCTGGGGCTCGAGCCCGCGCCCGGTCGGCGCCATGCTGGCCATCCGCGATGACGGGCGCGTGGTCGGCTCGGTCTCGGGCGGCTGCGTCGAGGACGATCTGATCGCCCAGGTGCGCGAACGCGGCATCACGCGGCGCACGCCCGAAGTGCTCAGCTACGGCATCACGGCCGATCAGGCCCACCGCTTCGGTCTGCCCTGCGGCGGCACCATCACCCTGGCCATCGAACCGCTGCACACGGCCGAGGGCCTGCGCGCCCTGCTCGACGGCCTGGAAGGACGCGCGCTGCTGGCGCGTACGCTCGATCTGCGCAGCGGCGCCTCCAGCCTGGCGCCGGCCGCGCCGGGTGCTGTACTTGAGTGCAGCGCGACCCACCTGACCACCATCCACGGGCCGCGCTGGCGTCTGTATATCATCGGCGCCGGCCAGCTGTCGCGCTTTCTGGCCCAGGTGGCCAGCGCGATGGACTATGCGGTGACCGTGTGCGACCCGCGCGAAGAATACCGCGCCGGCTGGGACCTGCCCGGCGTGCCGCTCGTGCACGAGATGCCGGACGACCTGGTACTGCAGGCGCGCCTGGACGCGCGCAGCGCCGTCGTGGCCCTGACCCATGACCCCAAGCTCGACGACCTGGCCCTGATGGAGGCGCTCAAGTCGGACGCCTTCTATGTCGGCGCGATCGGCTCGCGCGCCAACAATGCCAAGCGGCGCGATCGCCTGCAGCTGTTCGACGTCAGCCCGGCCCAGCTGGCGCGCCTGCACGGGCCGATCGGCCTGTACATCGGCTCCAAGACCCCGGCCGAAATCGCCATCTCGATCCTGGCCGAGCTGACGGCCGTGAAGAACGGCGTGCCCGGCCATCTGCGTCTGGCCCATGCGGACGCCCTCGAGACGCCGGGCGGACCGGCCTGCGCGCTGGCCTGAATTTGAAAGCAAGAAGCGGCTGGCGCTGCCCCGCCCTTCGCGCGACGATAGCGCCCTCTTTGCCGACTGTCTTGCCATGACTACTGCCAACCTGCTCAAACTGTTTCTGCTGGCCGCCATCTGGGGCTCGTCCTTCCTGTTCCTGCGCATCGGCGCGCCCGTGCTGGGGCCCGCCGCGCTGATCACTTGCCGGGTCGCATTCGCGGCCGTGTTCCTTGCCCTGGTCAGCCAGGCGCTGCGCAAGCCGCTGCACTGGCGCAGCCACTGGCGGCACTACACGGTGCTGGGCTTCTTCAATTCGGCTCTGCCCTTCCTGCTGTTCGCCTTCGCCGCCAAGACCTTGTCGGCGGCCGTGATGTCGGTGCTGAACGCGACCGCGCCGATGTGGGCCGCCCTGATCGCCGCCGTCTGGCTGCGCACGCCGATCTCGGCGCGCGTGCTGTGCGGGCTGGTGCTGGGCACGCTCGGGGTGGCGCTGCTGGTCGGCTTCGACCATGTCAGCACCCAGCCCGGCGCGGCGCTGGCGATTGCGGCCGGCCTGCTGGCGGCCATCAACTACGGCATCGCCAGCCTGTATGCCAAACGCGCCAAGGCGGTCGAGCCGGTCGCCACCGCGCACGGCTCGATGTGGACGGCGACCCTGATGCTGCTGCCGACACTGGCGCTGGCGCCGATGCCGGGCACGCCCACGCCGGGCGTGATGGCGGCCGCGCTGGCGCTCGGGGTGCTGTGCAGCGGCGTGGCCTATCTGCTCTACTTCGGCCTGATCCGCGATGTCGGACCGACCTCGGCGCTGACGGTCACCTTCCTCAATCCGCTGTTCGGCATTCTGTGGGGCGCCCTGTTCCTCGGTGAGCAGATCGGCTGGCACACGGTGGCCGGCAGCGCCATCGTGCTGACCGGGACCGCCCTGGTCACCGGCTTCCGCCCGCGTCTGCCGTCGTTCGGCAGGGCGGCGCAGCCATGAGCGTGCTGCAGATCGCCCTGCCGGCCGACTACTGCGCCGACGACGCCCTCGCCTTCCACGCGCGCGACACCAGCGGCACGGCCGAACAGACGGGGCCGGACTGGATCCGCAAGGGCATGGTGCTGGCCGGCCAGGCCTGCGTGCTGGAACTGCAGCTGCACCCGGGCCAGGCCGAGGGCCGTCTGCATGGCAGCGGGCGTGTCAGTGCCGGCGCGCGCGCCCTGGCCGCCAGCGCAGCCGAGGCCATGCTGGGCCTGCGCATCGATCCCGCGCCGTTTCTGCGCGCGGTGCGGCGCGATCCGCTCATGGGTCCGCTGGCGCGGCGCCGCCCGGGCCTGCGGGTGATTCAGTCGGGCACGGTGTTCGAGGCCCTGAGCTGGGCCATCATCGGCCAGCAAATCAACCTGTCCTTCGCCATCAGCCTGCGCCGGACCCTGATCACCCTGGCCGGGCGCCAGCACGCCACGGGCCTGTTCTGCTATCCGGAACCGGCCGACGTGCTGCGCCTCGACGCCGACTTGCTCGGCCAGCACAAATTTTCGCGCGCCAAGGCCGAGACCCTGCTGCGCCTGGCCCGGCTGGCCGAGGACGGCACGCTCGACCTGCGCCCCACGGCCGACATCGACAAGCTGTGCGCGCAACTGCTGGCCGTGAAAGGCATCGGCCCCTGGACCGTGCAGTACGGCCTGCTGCGCGGCATCGGCCATCCGGACTGCTCGCTGCATGGCGACGTGGCCGTGCGCAGCGCCATCGCCCGCCTGCTGGGCCAGCCGGACAAACCGAGTCTGGCCGAGGCCGAAGCCTGGCTGGCGCGCTACGCCCCGCAGCGCACCCTGGCCGCCGCCCACCTGTGGGCAAGCCTGAAAGATGAGGTTTAAAATAGTTTACTTGTGTAAATACCAAAAATTGCTTAACAGTCAGTAAAATACATACACAACTTCCGAGACCCGATACGTTTTCATGCCCGACCACCCTGCCCAGGTCAGCATCGACCGCCTGCGCGCGGGCGATGTGGTCCATGTGTTCAACCTGATCCTGCAAGGCAGCGACAAGGGCCATTTCACGCCGCTCTACCTGGAACCGCGCTATGCGGCCGGTCTCGGCATGCAACTGTTTTGTCTGCTGACGGGGTGGTTGCGCCTGCCGGGCGGGGAATGGCTGCGCGGGCGCACCAGCGTGGTCCGCATCGACGGCCTGTTTGTCGGCTTTCTGATCCTGCTGCACCGCCCATCGCACGACGAGATCTACATGACGGCGGTCGACACCGCCCTGCATGGCTATGGCCTGGGGCGCCTGCTGATCCAGGACGTGCTGCACAAGCAGCCACCGGGCCGCCCGCTGCGCGCCGACTGCCTGCCGGCCTCGGCCTGCATGCAGCGCCTGCTGGCGGGCCTGGGTTTCGAACGCCAGGACGAGGATTTCCCCGGCGGCGTGCAGCGCTTCTGGCGCGTCTGAATGCAAACAGCCCCCGGGACCTTGCGGCGCCGGGGGCTGCGAAATTCTGGTTGCGGGGACAGGACTCGAACCTGTGACCTTCGGGTTATGAGCCCGACGAGCTGCCAACTGCTCCACCCCGCGTCTGAGAAAAACGATTATAGCGTGCTTTCACTTTTAAGGCAATGTCAATCCTTCCCGAATGTGCGATAGCACCCAGCGCAGCGCGGGCAAACGGTGTAAAGTAAGCCTTCCTGATTGAACCGCCCGACCCGATGAAATTCTGTTCCGAGTGCGCCGCTCCGGTGGCCCTGCTGGTCCCCGACGGGGACAACCGGCCGCGCTATGTGTGCGCCGAATGCGCCACCATCCACTACCAGAATCCCAAGCTCGTCATCGGCTCGATTCCCGTCTGGGAGGACGGCGGCGAGGTCCAGGTGCTGCTGTGCCGGCGGGCCATTGAACCGCGCTATGGCTACTGGACGCTGCCGGCCGGCTTCATGGAAAACGAGGAGACCACGGCCGCCGCCGCCGTGCGCGAAACCGAGGAGGAAGCCGGCGCCCATATCGCCCTGGGCGGCCTGTTCACCCTGCTGAATGTGGCCCATGTCCACCAGGTCCACCTGTTCTACCTGGCCCGCCTGACCGACCTGGACTTCGCGCCCGGGGTCGAAAGCCTGGAGGTCCAGATGTTCCGCCAGGACCAGATTCCCTGGCAGGATCTGGCCTTTCCCACGGTGGCGCGCACGCTCGAACTGTTCTTCGCCGACCACGCGCGCGGGCAGATGGGTTTTCACAGCATCGACATCGTCCGCCCGATGCGCGCATGATTCCCTGGCTCGACACAGGCGACCCATTTCCCGACCCGGAAACCGCGCTCGTGCACGATGCGCCCGGTCTGCTGGCGGCCGGGGCCGACTTGTCGCCGGCGCGCCTGCTCGAGGCCTATCGGCACGGCATCTTTCCCTGGTATGGAGAGGGCCAGCCCATCCTCTGGTGGTGCACCGACCCGCGCATGGTGCTGCGCACGGCCGAGCTGCGCATCAGCCACAGCCTGAAGAAAACCCTGCGCAAGGTGCAGGCCAGCCGCGACAGCGACGGCCGCTGGGAACTGGTGTTCGACCGCGATTTCGAGGCCGTGATGCGCGCCTGCGCGGCCCCGCGCCGCGACGGCCCCGGCACCTGGATCAGCGAAGACATCATCGCCGGCTACTGCGGCCTGCACCGGGCCGGCTACGCGCACTCGTCCGAAGTCTGGCACGATGGCGAACTGGTGGGCGGCGCGTATGGCGTCTGCATCGGCCGCATGTTCTATGGCGAATCGATGTTCGCGCGCGTCAGCGACGCCTCCAAGCTGGCCCTGGTCCATCTCGTGCGTTTTCTGCGCGCCCAGGGTGTGCAACTGATCGACTGCCAGCAGGAGACCGGCCACCTGGCCTCGCTGGGCGCGGCCCCGATCGCGCGCGCCGCATTCCTGGCCCACCTGCGGCGCGCGATTGCCGAGCCGCCCATCACACAATGGCAGGCCATTTCGCTACAATAGGCCGACCGCCTCACGCACCGGAAAGCCCTGCATGACGCAGCTGAACGAACTGCCCTTCGCCGCCCTTCAGTTCTACACCACGGCCCCCTATCCGTGCAGCTATCTTGAGCAGCGCGAGGCGCGCTCGCAGGTGGCCACCCCTTCGCACCTGATCAATGCCGATGTGTATTCCGAACTCGTGCGCAGCGGTTTCCGGCGCAGCGGCATCTTCACCTACCGTCCGTATTGCGACGGTTGCCAGGCCTGCGTGCCGGTGCGCGTGCGTGTCGACGACTTCGTGCCCAAGCGCTCACAGCGGCGCGCCTGGCAGCGCCATCAACATCTCGAGGCCAGCGTCGCCCATCTGGCTTTCTCCGACGAACACTACGACCTGTATCTGCGCTACCAGACCACGCGCCACGCCGGCGGCGGCATGGACCAGGACAGCCGCGACCAGTACGCCCAGTTCCTGCTGCAGTCACGCGTGAACACCCGCCTGGTCGAGTTCCGCGAGCCGGACGGCACCCTGCGCATGGTCTCGATCATCGACGTGCTGTCGGACGGCCTGTCCTCGGTCTACACCTTCTTCGAGCCCGAACTCGCAGGCGCCTCGCTCGGCACCTACAATATCCTGTGGCAGATCGCCCAGGCGCGCGAGCTTGGCCTGCCCCATCTCTACCTCGGCTACTGGATCGCGCAGAGCCCCAAGATGGCCTACAAGATCCAGTTCCGTCCGCTGGAAGCGCGCATCAAGGGGCAGTGGGGCCCGCTCGGCCTCTAGGGCGGCTTGGTACAATGCGGGATTGATTCCGCGAGCCAAGCCATGTCCGACAAACTCCTGTATGCCCTGACCCGCCCCCTGCTGTTCGCCCTCGATCCCGAGACGGCCCACAACCTCACCCTGCCGGCACTGCGGCGCGCGGCGCGCCTCGGCCTGACTGCCATGGTCAAGCCGCCCGCGCCCGATCCGCGCACGGTGATGGGCCTGCGCTTTCCGAATCCGGTCGGCCTTGCCGCCGGTCTCGACAAGGATGGCGCCTACATCGACGGCCTGGCCGCGCTCGGCTTCGGCGCGATCGAAGTCGGCACCGTGACCCCGCGCCCGCAGCCCGGCAATCCCAAGCCGCGCATGTTCCGCCTGCCCGAGGCCAAGGCCATCATCAACCGCATGGGCTTTAACAATGGCGGGGTCGACGCGTTTGTCGCCAATGTCCAGGCCTCGCGCTACTACCAGGAGCGCCAGGGCGTGCTCGGCCTGAACATCGGCAAGAACGCCGACACCCCGATCGAGCGCGCGGCCGAGGACTATCTGCACTGCCTGCAAAAAGTGTATCCGTATGCCAGCTACGTGACGGTCAACATTTCCTCGCCCAACACCAAGAACCTGCGCCAGCTGCAGGGCGCGTCCGAACTCGACGCCCTGCTGGCCCAGCTGAAGGACGCCCAGCAGCGCCTGGCCGATCAGCACCAGCGCTATGTGCCCCTGGCTCTGAAGATCGCGCCCGATATCGACGCCGAGCAGATCAAGAACATCGCCGATGCCCTGCTGCGCCACCGCATTGACGGCGTGATCGCGACGAATACGACCCTGAGCCGCACGGCCGTGGCCGGCATGCGCCATGGCGAGGAGGCCGGCGGCCTGTCGGGCGCGCCCGTGTTCGCCTTGTCGAACCAGGTGATCCGCGGGCTCAAGGCCGAGCTTGGCGACGCCGTGCCCATCATCGGCGTCGGCGGCATTCTGCAAGGCAGCGACGCACGTGCCAAAATGGCGGCTGGCGCCGCTCTGGTACAGCTGTACAGCGGCTTGATTTACGCGGGTCCGGCACTGGTGCGCGAGTGCGCGGACGCCCTGCGCGGACAATGAATATGGAGACCACCACACTTGGCAAGACCGGGCTGAGCGTATCGCGCATCTGCCTCGGCACCATGACCTTTGGCGAGCAGAACACCGAAGCCGAGGCCCACGCCCAACTCGACTATGCGCTCGAGCGCGGCATCAATTTCATCGATACGGCCGAGATGTATCCGGTCATGCCCAAGGCCACGACCACGGGCTCGACCGAGCGCTACATCGGCAGCTGGCTGAAAAAGCGCGGCAAGCGCGACGACCTCGTGATCGCCACCAAGGTGGCCGGGCCGACGGCGATGAGCTGGATCCGCGGCGGCCAGAGCAATCTGGACCGCGCCGGCATCCGCGCCGCCCTCGAGGCCAGCCTGCAGCGCCTGCAGACCGATTACGTCGACCTCTACCAGCTGCACTGGCCGAGCCGCAATGTTCCCATCTTCGGCCAGAACTATTTCGATCCGGCCAAGGAGCGCCCCCATGTGCCGATCGCCGAGACCCTGGCCGCGCTGGACGAGCTGGTCAAGGAAGGCAAGGTGCGCCATATCGGCGTGTCGAATGAATCGCCGTGGGGCGTGAGCGAGTTCACTCGCCTGGCCGAGCAGGAAAAGCTGCCGCGCATCGCCACCATTCAGAACCTGTACAACCTGACGGCGCGCGCCTTCGAGACGACGCTGCTGACCGAGACCTGCTACCGCGAGCAGGTCAGCCTGCTGGCCTACAGCCCGCTGGCGTTCGGCCAGCTGACGGCCAAGTATGTCGACGATCCGCAGGCGGCCGGCCGGCTGACGCGCTTTCCGCCAAGCTGGAGCCCGCGCTATCTGCGCCCGGCCGTGCTCGAGGCCGTGCGCGAATATGCGGCCCTGGCGCGCAGCCGAGGCCTGACCCCGGCGGCGCTGGCCCTGGCCTGGACCTATTCGCGCTGGTTCGTCGGCGCGACGATCATCGGCGCGACCAGCCTGGCCCAGCTGAAGGAAAACATCGACGCCTTCGACGTCCGCCTCGACGCCGACACCGAAGCCGCGATCGACGCCATCCACGCGCGCATTTTCAATCCCGGCCAGTAATAATTTCCCCTCAAACAAATCGGGGTCAGACCCCATTTTCCCGTACGGGAAAATGGGGTCTGACCCCGATTTGTTTGAGGGGAAAGATTCAGGCTTCGTCGGTGGCCAGGGCGGCGCTGATGTCCTGCGCCTTCAGCTCGGGCGCGAACTGGTGGATGAAGCGGTAGGCGTATTTGCGCAGATAGGCGCCGCGGCGCACGGCCAGACGCGTGGTGTTGGTGGCGAACAGGTGCGAGGCCTCGATCGCGCGCAGACCCTTGTCGCGCCCGTGATCAAACGCCATCGAGGCCACCAGGCCAACGCCGAGGCCGAGGCTCACGTATTGTTTGATCACGTCGGAATCCATGGCGGTCAGCACGATGTCGGGCGTCACGCCAGCCTCACGGAAGGCGGCGTCGATGTGGCCGCGCCCGGTGAAGCCGAGGTCGTAGGTGATCAGGGGCCAGGCGGCCAGATCGCTCAGGCGCACCGGCGTTTGCGACAGCAGCGGGTGGCCGTCGGGCACGACGATCAAGTGGCTCCAGCGGTAGCACGGAAAGGACACCAGCTCGGGAAAGGCCGACAGGCCCTCGGTCGCGATGCCGATGTCGGCCTTGCCCGACAGGACCCATTCGGCGATGTGCTCGGGCGAACTCTGCTGGAGCGCGATGCGCACCTGGGGAAACTCGGCGCGGAAGGCCTGCACCACGCGCGGCAGCGCATAGCGCGCCTGGGTGTGGGTGGCGGCGATGGTCAGGGTGCCGCTGTCCTGGCGCGCGTATTCCTCACTGGCATGCTGGAGGTTCTCGGCCTCGACCAGCAGGCGCTCGACGATCTTCAGAATGCCTTTGCCGGGCTCGGTCAGGCCGGTCAGACGCTTGCCATTGCGCTCGAAAATCACGACGCCGAGTTCGTCCTCGAGCTCGCGGATCTGGCGGCTCACGCCCGGCTGCGAGGTGAACAGGGCCTGCGCCACTTCGGTCAGGTTGTAGCCGCGCCGGGCGGCTTCGCGCACGGAGCGCAGTTGTTGGAAGTTCATACGTTCCTCTCAGTGGGCAATGCCATCGACAAACACGCGCAGGCGTTTCGGCTGCACGAGCACGGTGTCGCCTTCGCGCAGGCCAAGCTGGCGCAGGGTTTCATCGGGGATCAGGGCTTCGATCGGGTCCTGGGTGTCGGCCCGCTCGAGCTCGAGCTGGGCGAGCGGACCGATGGCGCGCGCGCGCCGCAGCCGCGCCGGAATGCCGGCCCCGCCTGCGGCATACGGGCGGATATCGAGCTCATGCGGGCGCGCATAGCCGATGCCCACCGTATCGCGCACGCTGGCGTGGTCCGGGGCCGGCAGAGCGCTGTCGCCGCTGGCCAGCACGCCCTCGTGCACGCGGCCATGGAACAGGTTCACATTGCCGAGAAAGCCGTAGACAAAGGGCGAAGCCGGCTCGTTGTAGACGGCGTCGGGCGTGCCCTGTTGCTCCACCCTGCCCTTGTTCATCAGCACCACCTGATCGGCCACTTCGAGCGCTTCCTCCTGGTCGTGGGTGACGAAGATCGAGGTCACGTGCAGCTCGTCGTGCAGGCGGCGCAGCCAGCGCCGCAGTTCCTTGCGCACCTGGGCGTCGAGCGCGCCGAAGGGTTCGTCGAGCAGCAGCACGCGCGGCTCGACGGCCAGCGCGCGCGCCAGGGCGATGCGCTGGCGCTGCCCACCCGACAGCTGGGACGGGTAGCGCTCGGCCAGCCAGTCGAGCTGGACCAGGTCGAGCAGCGCATGCACTTTTTCGCGGATCTGGGCTTCGCTCGGGCGCTGGGCACGCGGCTTGACGCGCAGGCCGAAGGCGACGTTCTCGAACACACTCATGTGCTTGAACAGGGCGTAGTGCTGGAACACGAAGCCGACCTGGCGCTCGCGCACATGGCGGGCCGAGGCGTCCTCGCCGTCGAGCAGGACCTGGCCGGCGTCCGGATACTCGAGGCCGGCGATGATGCGCAGCAGCGTGGTCTTGCCGCAGCCGGAGGGGCCCAGCAGGGCCGTCAATTCACCGGTGGGAAAGGCCAGCGAGACCTGGTCGAGGGCGCGGAAGGCGCCGAAGCGCTTGTCGATGGCGCGGACTTCAATGCTCATGGTGGGGCTCCAGCGGAAGTGGGTCGGGCCGGCGCATGCGCCATTCGACCAGGGTTTTCAGGGCCAGGGTCAGCAGCGCCAGCAGGGCCAGCAGCGAGGCGACGGCGAAGGCGGCCACGAAGTTGTATTCGTTGTAGAGAATCTCGACATGCAGGGGCATGGTATTGGTCTCGCCGCGGATATGGCCGGACACGACCGACACCGCGCCAAACTCGCCCATGGCGCGCGCATTACACAGAATCACGCCGTACAGCAGGCCCCACTTGATGTTGGGCAGGGTCACGCGCCAGAAGCTGCGCCAGCCCGAGGCGCCAAGCACGAGGGCGGCCTCCTCTTCTTCATTGCCCTGGGCTTGCATGAGCGGAATCAGCTCGCGCGCGACGAAGGGAAAGGTGACGAAGATACTGGCCAGTACGATGCCGGGCACGGCAAACAGAATCTTGATGTCGTGCTCGCGCAGCCAGGGGCCGAACCAGCCCTGGGCGCCGAACAGCAGCACGTAAATCAGGCCGGAGATCACGGGCGAAACCGAGAACGGCAGATCGATCAGGGTCAGCAGCAGGCTCTTGCCGCGGAACTCGAACTTGGCGATGGCCCAGGCGGCGCTGACGCCGAACACTAGATTCAGCGGCACGGCGATGGCGGCGGCGGTCAGGGTCAGGCGGATGGCGGCGACGGCGTCGGGCTCGGTGATGGCGGCCAGATAGGCGTCCCATCCCTTGCGCAGGGCCTCGCTGAACACGGCGGCCAATGGGATCAACAGGAACAGCGTGACGAAGCCGAGCGCCAGCAACAGCAAGGTGGCGCGCACCCAGACCGGGTCTTGCAGAGCGGGACGATTCATCGGGCGCTCCAGCGGCGGCTCCAGGCCTGCAACAGGTTAATGGTGAGCAGCATTACGAAGGAAAACAGCAGCATCACAACGGCGATGGCGGTGGCGCCCGCGTAGTCGTACTGCTCGAGCTTGGTGACGATGAATAGGGGCGTGATCTCGGACACCATCGGCATATTCCCGGCGATGAAGATCACCGAGCCGTACTCGCCGGTGGCGCGCGCAAAGGCCAGCGCAAAGCCGGTCAGCAGGGCCGGCACAATGGTCGGCAAGATCACGCGCCAAAACACCTGCCAGGGGCGCGCGCCGAGGCTGGCGGCGGCCTCCTCCAGTTCGCGCTCGGCTTCCTCCAACACGGGCTGGACGGTACGCACGACGAACGGCAGGCCGACGAAGATCAGGGCCAGCACCACGCCCAGCGGCGTGAACGCCACCTGAATCCCGGCCGCCGTCAGGTAGCGGCCCAGCCAGCCATTCGCGGCGTACAGGGTGGTCAAGGTGATGCCGGCCACGGCTGTCGGCAGCGCGAACGGCAGATCGACCAGGGCATCGATCAGGCGGCGGCCCGGAAACTCATAGCGCACCAGCACCCAGGCCAGCAGGCCGCCGAACAGCACATTCACGAGCGCCGCGACGAAAGCCGCGCCAAAGCTCAGCCGGTAGGAGGCCAGCACGCGTTCCTGCGTGACGGCCTGCCAGAACTCGGCCGGCGACAGGCTGGCACTGCGCAGGAAGGCGGCCGAGAGCGGAATCAGGACGATCAGGCTCAGATACACGAGGCTGATTCCCAAGCTGAGCCGTAGACCAGGTAGAACGCGAGCAGACATCACATATAACGAAATGAGTATGAGAGATTAAATCTTCCCACTCAAATCGCATAAGCGGAAGTAATCATTTCGCATTTGCTTAGACGAATTTTGCCGAATGCATAAATGGGGTCTGACCCCGATTTATCTGGGCGGAAATAAAAAAATCGGGGTCGGGCCCCGATTTTTTTATTGGAGAAACAATGGCTTAGCTGATCAGCTTGAAGGCGACGCCGGTCAGGGTCGTGGCCAGCAGACCGCGCAGGAAACGGTCGGGCACGGCGCGCGCGGCCCAGGAACCGAGGGTGATGCCGGGCACGGAGCCGACCAGCAGGGCCAGCAGCAGCGCCCAGTCGATCGAGCCCAGCCACCAGTGGCCGAAGGCGGCAATCGCCGTCAGCGGCACGGCATAGGCGATGTCGGTGCCGGCCACTTCGGCCGCCGTCAGGCGCGGGTACATCAGCACCAGCAGGGTGGCGCCGATGGCGCCGGCGCCGATCGAACTGATCGTGACGAGCACGCCGAGAATGGCGCCGGCCAGCACGGTGGCCGCACTCAGGCGGCGTCCGTGCAGCTGACGCGCGGGATCGGCCAGCATCCAGGCCAGCATTTTGCCGCGGAACAGAATGGCGACCACGGTCAGCATCACCGAGACGGCGATCGAATAGCGGATGAACTGGCCGATTTCCTTGTTCAGGGTGCCGAACAGCTTGAGGCCGATGGTGGCGAGCAGCGCGGCCGGCAAGGCGCCCACGCACAGCAGGCGTACGATGTCCCAGCGCACGGTGCCGCGCACCTTGTGGGTCAGGGTGCCGGCCGTCTTGGTCAGCGAGGCGAAAGCCAGATCGGTCCCGACCGCCACCGAGGGCTGCACGCCAAACAGCAGGGTCAGGATCGGGGTCATCAGGCTGCCGCCGCCGACGCCGGTCATGCCAACCAGCAGGCCAACGGCGAAGCCCGATGCGATATAAGTGAAGCTCATGCAGAATCTCCAAGAGTTAGGACGATTCTAATGTGCTCAGCTTACATAGAAAACGACACTTAACTTATTTGCTTATGCGGCGCGCGCTTATTTGTTCGGCTGCGGGGTCAGGCGCAGATAGGGGCGCGGTGCGCTGTAGCCCTTCGGATATTTCTGCTTGATCACCTCGGGATCGGTCACCGTCAGCGGGATGATCACGTCGTCGCCGTCCTGCCAGTTGCCGGGCGTGGCCACGGTGTAGCCGTCGGTCAGCTGGAGGGCGTCGATCACGCGCAGCACCTCATTGAAATTGCGGCCCGTGCTCATCGGGTAGGTGATGATCAGGCGCACTTTCTTGGCGGGGTCGATGATGAACAGCGAGCGCACGGTGGCCGTGGCCGACTGGTTCGGGTGGATCATGTCGTACAGTTCGGACACTTTCTTGTCGCTGTCGGCCAGGATGGGAAAGCCGACCACGGTCTGCTGGGTCTGCTCAATGTCCTTGATCCAGCTGGCGTGGGCGTCGACCGGGTCGACCGACAGGGCAATCGCTTTCACATTGCGCTTGTCGAACTCGGGCTTGAGCTTGGCGGTCAGGCCCAGCTCGGTGGTGCAGACGGGGGTGAAGTCGGCCGGGTGGGAAAACAGCACCACCCAGCTATTGCCGGCCCATTCGTGAAACTTGATGCGGCCGAGCGTGCTGTCTTGTTCGAAGTCGGGGGCGGTATCGCCGAGACGCAGGGTCATGATTCCTCCTCAATTGGCTAAGGCGATCAGCATAGCGCGCCTTAGACGAACAGCAACAATTGATTCGTTAGCTGCTTATGACCGAATCGGCATATAGGCGCTTAATAGTAACGGTCGAACAGGACCACGGCCCAGGTGGCGACGGCCACGACCAGGGACAGGAAGACGGCGGCCGAGCCGAAGTCCTTGGCGTTTTTCGACAGCGGATGGCGCTCGAGCGAGATGCGGTCGACCACGGCTTCGATGGCCGAGTTGAGCAGCTCGACGATCAGCACCAGCAGCAGCACGCTGATCAGCAGCAGCTTTTCGAAGATGGGGATGCGCAGGACCAGGGCCACGATGCTGCCGATCACGACCAGCGGCAGTTCCTGACGAAAAGCGTGCTCATGGCGCCAGGCCGCCTTGAAGCCGTCGATCGAATAGAAAAAGGCGGCAAAGATGCGTTTCAGACCGCTTTTGCTCTTGAATTCACTGGTGGGCTGTTCCATGGGCGTCCTGTGGTAGCGAAACAATATTATGCCGCCGGGGCCCCGTGGTTTGCCATCCCTTTTCACAATATGGTATAAAGATTCTGTTCATCCCGCACCGCACCAACCACATCATGAAAAACGACTCCCTGGAAACCGCGAAAACTTCGATTCAGGTGATCGAACGCATGGTGTCCCTGCTGGACGCCCTGGCCAAGCACTCGGACCCGGTCAGCCTCAAGGAGCTGGCCCAGGAAGCCGGTCTGCACCCGTCGACGGCGCACCGCATCCTCAACGATATGGTGATCACGCGCTTTGTCGACCGGGTCGAACCGGGCACTTACCGGCTCGGCATGCGCCTGCTGGAACTGGGCAATGTGGTCAAGAGCCGGCTTTCCGTGCGTGAAGCCGCGCTCGATTTTATGCGTGCGCTGCACAAAAAGACCCAGCAGACGATCAACCTGTCGGTGCGCCAGGGTGACGAGATCGTCTACATCGACCGCGCCTTCTCGGAACGCTCGGGCATGCAGGTGGTGCGCGCGATCGGCGGCCGGGCACCGCTGCATCTGACGTCGACCGGCAAGCTGTTCCTGTCGGTCGACGATCCCAAGGCCATCCGCGCCTATGCGACGCGCACCGGTCTGGCCGGTCACAACAAGAATTCGATCACCGATCTGGCCCGCCTCGAACGCGAGCTGAGCCTGGTGCGCGCGCGCGGCTATGCGCGTGACAACGAGGAACTGGAACTGGGCGTGCGCTGCATGGCCGCCGGCATCCGCGACGACTCGGGCAAGCTGGTGGCCGGGCTGTCGATCTCGGCCCCGGGCGACCGTCTGCAGGAAGACTGGCTCGAGGATCTGGTCAGCACGGCCAATCAGATTTCGGCCACGCTCGGCTACCGGCCCGAAAAAGCGGCCTGAAAAACAAACGGGCCCGCGGGCCCGTTTTTGTTTAGCCTTGCCCGAAGCTCGGCGTCTTGAAGGATTCGAGCCACTTGCGCATGCGCCCGGCATCGGCGATCCGCGACAGCTTACCCTTGGAATCGAGGAAGACCATGATCACCGAGCGGCCCTGGATCATCGCCTGCATCACCAGGCAGCGCCCGGCTTCGTTGATGAAGCCGGTCTTCTGCAGGCCGATCTCCCAGTTGGGACTGGCGACGAGGCCGTTCGTGGTGGCGAACTGCATCGGCTTGCCGCTGACTTCGACGACCGAACGCGGGTCGGTCGAGTACTGGCGCAGCAGCGGCTGGTTGTGCGCATAGGCGACCAGCTTGGACAGGTCGCGCGCACTGGCCACATTGCGGCTGGACAAGCCATTCGAATCGACGTAATGGGTGTCGCTCATGCCGAGCTCGCGCGCCTTGGCATTCATCGCTTCGACGAAGGCCGGCAGCCCGCCCGGATAATTGCGGCCGAGGGCCGAAGCGGCGCGGTTTTCCGAACTCATCAGCGCGATATGCAGCATGTCGGCGCGGGTCAGCTTGCTGCCCACCTTGAGGCGCGAGCTGCTGTGCTTTTCACGGTCGACATCGTCGTCGGTGACGGTCAGCACTTCGTCCATGTCCTGCTTGGCTTCAACCACGATCAGGCCGGTCATCAGCTTGGTGATCGAGGCGATCGGCAGGGCCACATTGGCATTCTTCTCGAACAGGACCTCGGCGTTTTCCTGGTCCAGCACGAAGGCCACATTCGATTTCAGGTCGAGCGGATCGTGGGTCTGGGCCAGGCCGGCCTTGTCGCCCATGGTCGACAGGGTGCTGACCTTCTGCGTAATGTACTTACGCTTGCCATTGACCGTGACCAGACGGCGCACAACGCGCTCATCATCGTCCTGGGCTTTCTTGACTTTTTTGACGGCCGCGGCCTTGGTCTTGCTGGCGGCGAGCGCGTCGCTGCCGGGGAAGGCCAACAACATGGTCGCCGCCAGGGCGCTCAACGCAAGCTTTACCATCAATCAATCCTTTGAAGCAAATCGAACACAGCCTTTAATTTCAGCAGTATACGCGCTTATTCAAGAAAACGGACGAAGTTTTTCAGCGGTTCGCGCTCCGTTTGTAGCGTGTTCTCGATCTTATCGGGGTCGGCATAGCCGAGCGCCATCCCGCAGACCAGCATTTCGTTATCCGGCAAGCAAAGTTGCTCTTTGATAATACGGTGGAAGGGTGTGAAGGCGGCCTGGGGACAGGTGTCGAGGCCACGCCCGCGCGCGGCGATCATGATGTTCTCGAGGAACATGCCGTAGTCGAGCCAACTGCCCTGCTCGAGCACGCGGTCGATCGTAAAGATCAGGCCGACCGGGGCGTCAAAGAACTGGTAGTTGCGGCCGTGCTGGGCGTGCATGCCGGCCTTGTTCTCGCGCGTGATGCCCAGCAGGGTGTACAGATCCCAGCCGACCTTGCGGCGACGCTCGATAAAGGGCGAGACCCACTGGCGCGGGTAGTAGGCGTACTCCTCCTGATGGGCGGCGGCCGCGGCCGGGTCATTGTGGACGGCGCTGATGGCCGCGCACAGGCGCGCGCGCGCCGCGCCGGTCAGCACATACACCTTCCACGGCTGAATATTGGTGCCCGAGGGCGCGCGCGATGCGACCTCGAGAATGCCCTCGATGTCCTCGCGCGCTACCGGCGTGGGCAGAAAGGCGCGGATCGAACGGCGCGAGCGGATGGCGGCGTCGACCATCTCTTGTTGCGGACTGGTGATCATGGGTCTCCTTCTTATGCGTTGCAACATTTCCAGCGTGTTATTGCGCCATATCAAGGCGCGGAGGGTCGCGGGCAGTCTACCATGCGCTGCCTTGACCCCGCTCTTGCTGTCAAGAAAAATAGAAATTCCACATTTTGCTGCGTCGCACAAAAAATGCTTGACTTAGCTGAACAGCTGCGTAAAATGGCATTTGTTGCGATGCACAATCTTAACCGCTTGCTTTCCTTTATTGGAGAAAACCATGTTTGCTATCCCCGAGCAATTTTCGAGTGCCACCAAGGCCAACCTCGAATCGCAGTTCGCCATTCTGAACTCGCTGACCTCCAAAGCCTTTGAAGGCGTGGAAAAGCTGGTGGAACTGAACCTGACCGCCGCCAAGGCTTCGCTGGAAGAGTCGACCGCTGCCACCAAGCAGCTGCTGGCCGCCAAAGACGCCCAGGAATTCTTCAGCCTGAGCGCTGCCCAGGCACAGCCGACCGCCGAGAAAGCCATTTCCTATGGCCGTCAGATCGCGGCCATCGCTGCCGGCACCCAGGCTGAATTCTCGAAAGCCGCTGAAGCCCAGCTGGCTGAAACCAACCGCAAGGTCGTGGCCCTGGTCGACGAAGTGACCAAGAACGCCCCGGCCGGTACCGAAAACGTGGTCGCCGTGGTGAAAGCCACCATCGGCAACGCCAACGCTGGCTATGAGCAGCTGAGCAAGGTGACCAAGCAGGCTGTCGAAGCCCTGGAAGCCAATGTCAACGCCGCCATGAACCACTTCACCCAGGCCACGGCCAAGGCTGCTCCGAAAGCCGCCAAGAAGTAATCATGTAGCGATGATGTTGTAGTAAGCAAAACGCCCCGGGAAACCGGGGCGTTTTTGTTTGGGCGGCGCCGTTTTATTCGCCGAGGTAGGCGGCCTTCACGCGCGGATCGTGCAGCAGCTCGCTGGCCACGCCGCTCATCGTGATCGCGCCCGAGTCCATCACATAGCCGCGGTGGGCCGCTTCCAGCGCCAGCTTGGCGTTCTGCTCGACCAGCAGAATCGTGATGCCCTGCTTCGAGACATCGCGGATCACTTCGAAAATCTTCTCCACCATGATCGGCGACAGGCCCATCGAGGGCTCGTCCAGCAGCAGCAGGGTCGGGTGGCACATCAGCGCGCGCGCCATCGCCAGCATCTGCTGCTCGCCGCCGGACAGGGTGCCGGCCAGCTGCTCGCGCCGCTCCTTCAGACGCGGAAACACGCTGTACCACTTGTCGATATCGGCCTCGATGCCAGCCTGGTCATTACGCGTGTAGGCGCCCATCAGCAGGTTTTCGTGGATGGTCATGCGCGTGAACACGCCGCGCCCTTCCGGCACCATGGCCAGCTTCTTCTCGACCAGATGAAAGGATTTGCTGCCCTTCAGATGCTGGCCCAGATAGGTGACCGTGCCTTCCACGTGGCAGTTCGGCAGGGTGCCGGTGATGGCTTTCAGGGTCGTGGTCTTGCCGGCGCCATTCGCCCCGATCAGGGTGATCAGCTCGCCCTTGTTGACTTCGATGTCGATGCCCTTGACGGCCTTGATGCCGCCATAGGCCACTTTCAGGCCGGAGACCTTGAGGATGTTTTCAGTCGTCATTAGTGCGCTCCCCCGAGGTAGGCCTCGATCACGGCCGGGTTCTTCTGGATGTCGGCGGGCAGGCCTTCGGCGATCGGCTTGCCGTACTCGAGCACGGTGATGCGGTCGCACAGGCCCATCATCAGTTTCACGTCGTGCTCGATCAGCAGCACGGTCTTGCCTTCGGCCTTGATCTTGACGAGCAGCTCGCGCAGGGCCAGCTTCTCGGTGGCATTCATGCCGGCCGCCGGTTCGTCCAGGGCCAGCAATTGCGGGTCGGTGGCCAGGGCGCGCGCGATTTCCAGGCGGCGCTGGTCGCCATAGGACAGGAACTTGGCCGTGCGATTGGCGAACTGGCCGATGCCGACGAAGTCGAGCAATTCCTGGGCGCGGCGGCGAATCGCCGCCTCCTCCTCACGCGCGGCCTGGTGGCGGAAGATGGCGCCGAACACACCCTGGCGCGTGCGCACATGCCGCCCCACCATCACGTTTTCGAGCACGGTCATGTCGCCGAACAGGCGGATGTTCTGGAAGGTGCGGGCGATGCCGGCCTTGGCCACCTCGTGCGGGGCGCTCGGCGAATAAGGCTTGCCGGCGAGCTCGAAGCTGCCCGTGTCCGGCTGGTAGAGGCCGGTGATGACATTGAAGAAGGTCGTCTTGCCGGCGCCATTCGGCCCGATCAGGCCATAGATCTGGCCGCGCATGATCTTGATGCTGACGTCGGTCAGGGCCTGCAGGCCGCCGAAGCGCTTGTTGACGCCGTTGATATTCAGGAGCACGTCTTGCTGGTCCATGGTCTTTCCTCAGGCGGGCATCACGCCGGTGGCGTTCTTGTCGTTCGTTTCCGCGTCGGGGCGGTCTTCGTGCTTGGGCGCGGGCCACAGGCCGGCCGGGCGCTTGAGCATGATCACCACCATGGCCAGACCGTACAGCAGCTGGCGCAGCACTTCGGCCTCGATCAGCACATGGCCGAAGATGGCGTTCTGGGCCGGCTCGACCACGTGGCGCAGCACCTCGGGCAGGGCCGCCAGCAGCACGCCGCCCATGATCACGCCCGGAATGTGGCCAATGCCGCCGAGCACCACCATGGCCAGCACGGCGATCGACTCCATCAGCGAGAAGGACTCGGGCGACACGAAGCCCTGGAAGGCGGCGAACATGGCGCCGGCCACGCCGCCGAACGAGGCGCCCATCGAGAAGGCCAGCAGTTTGACGTTGCGGGTGTTGATGCCCATCGCCTTGGCGGCGATCTCATCCTCACGGATCGCGACCCAGGCCCGGCCCAGACGCGAATGCTGAAGGCGCGCTGTGATGAACACGATGGCCACGCACAGGAACAGGAACAGGTAGTAGTAGGCGTTGACCGAGGGCATGGACAGCGGCCCCATCTGGACGACGCCGCGCTCGCCCGCGAGATTGACGCCAAACACCTTGATCGGATCGATCAGGTTGATGCCCTGCGGGCCATTGGTGAAGTTGATCGGCTCATTCAGGTTGTTCATGAAAATGCGGATGATCTCGCCGAAGCCGAGCGTCACGATGGCCAGGTAGTCGCCCCGCAGTTTCAGGGTCGGGGCGCCGAGCAGCGCGCCGAAGAAGGCGGCCAGGGCCGCCGAGAACGGCACGATCAGCCAGACCGACAGGTGGATGCCGTTCTGGCGGATGTCCTCGCCGAGCACGGCCACCAGGGCATTGCCGAGCGCCGGGTAGTTGTTGATCAGAGATTCGAGCAGGGTCGCGAATTGGGGCGAGGCCAGCATGCCGGTCATGTAGGCGCCGACCGCGTAGAAGGCGATGTAGCCGAGGTCAAGCAGGCCGGCAAAGCCGACCACGATGTTCAGACCCAGGGCCAGCATGATGTACAGCAGGGCCATGTCGAGGATACGCACCCAGGAATTGCCGTAGTGCTGGGCCACCATCGGGAAGATCAGCAGGGCCAGCAGCACGATCGCCATGCTGGTGTAGGCCTTGGCCGGTTTGTGCTGGACGTCGAAGTCGAGAAGTTTCATGGTCGTCTCCTGATCAGGCACGATCGGCCACACGTTCACCCATGATGCCCGAGGGGCGGATCGTGAGCGCGACGATGAGCACGATGAAAGCGAAGATGTCCTGGTAGTTGGAGCCCAGGAAGCCGCCGGTCAAGTCACCGATATAGCCCGCGCCCAGGCTCTCGATGATGCCGAGCAGGATGCCGCCGACCATGGCGCCGTAGATATTGCCAATGCCACCCAGCACAGCGGCCGAGAAGGCTTTCAGGCCGGGCATGAAGCCCATGGCGAACTGGATCGAGGAATAGTTGGCGCCCCACATCACCCCGGCCACGGCAGCCAGGGCCGCGCCGATGGCGAAGGTGGCCACGATGACCTTGTCGGCATCCACCCCCATCAGGCCGGCGACGCGCGGGTTCTCGGCCGTGGCACGCATGGCCCGGCCCATCTTGGTTTTTTCCACCAGGAAGACCAGGCCGACCATGGCCAGCGCGGCCAGCGCCAGCAGCAGCACCTGGGTCTGGGAGATGACGGCGCCGCCGATGAAGATCGGATCGGAAGACAGCAGTTGCGGGAAGGGCAGCGGGCTGCGGCCCCAGATCATCATGGCGAAGGTCTGCAGCAGAATCGACACGCCGATGGCCGTGATCAGCGGCGCCAGACGCGGCGCATTGCGCAGACGCCGGTAAGCGACGCGCTCGATGACGATGTTGACCAGCATGCAGGCCGGAATCGCGCCGAGGATGGCGATGCCCAGCTGCACATAGCCGGGCAGGCCCGGATAGTGCACGCCCAGGTAGTTGAGAATACTCAAACCGACCATGGCGCCGATCATCAGCACGTCGCCGTGGGCAAAGTTAATCAGGTTGAGCACACCATAGACCATGGTGTAGCCGAGAGCGACCAGCGCATACATGCTTCCTAGCACCAGGCCGTTCAAAATCTGTTGGATAAAGGTATCCATTCACGCCTCTGTGTTGATCTTCTATTTAACAAAAGCGGCACCGGGTATGCGTCCGCGGTGCCGCTCCTGGTCATCCACTACGTGCTTGAGCACGGACGACATCATAGCGGGGATTGGGAAAAACTAATATTGAAAAATTACAACTCCAGCGAATTTCATTTAGGCGTATGTATTAAACGACCTGCGTTTTCGTGCCATCCAGGCCTTTTGGCAAGGGGAACGTCACATTTTCTTCGACGCCTTCGAGCGCACGCACGCTCTGGGCGCCGAGCGCACGCAGGTGGTCGATGACGGCCCGCACCAGCACTTCAGGGGCCGAGGCGCCGGCCGTGACGCCGATCCGGCGCTTGCCCTCGAGCCAGGCCGGGTCGATCTGGCTGGCATTGTCGACCATATAGGCCGGCGTGCCCTTCTTCTCGGCCACTTCGCGCAGCCGGTTCGAGTTCGAGCTGTTCGGGCTGCCGACCACGACCACCAGATCGACCTGGGGCGCCATGAACTTCACGGCTTCCTGGCGGTTGGTGGTGGCATAGCAAATGTCGCCCTTCTTCGGCTCATGCACATTGGGGAAACGGCGCTTGATGGCGGCGATGATGTCGGCCGTGTCGTCGACCGACAGGGTGGTCTGCGACACATAGGCGAGCTGGTCGGGATTAGCGACGTCCAGCTTGTCCACGTCCTCGACGGTTTCGACCAGGTACATGCCGGCCTCGACCTGGCCCATCGTGCCTTCCACCTCGGGATGGCCATCGTGGCCGATCATGATGATTTCGCAGCCCTGCTTGCGCATCTTGGCCACTTCCACATGAACCTTGGTCACCAGCGGACAGGTGGCGTCGAAGACTTTCAGGCCGCGCGCCTCAGCTTCGGCGCGCACCGCCTTGGAGACCCCGTGGGCCGAGAACACGAGCGTGTTACCGGGCGGGACGTCATCGAGATCTTCGATGAAAATGGCGCCTTTATCGCGCAAATCCTTGACCACATAGGCGTTGTGGACGATTTCATGGCGCACATAGATGGGCGCGCCAAACTGCTGCAGGGCGCGTTCGACGATTTCGATCGCGCGGTCCACCCCGGCGCAGAAGCCGCGCGGCTGGGCCAGCAGGATTTCCTTATCCATAAGCCTTCCTTCTGAATTACAGGACCGAGATCAGCTTGACTTCAAACGTCAGCGATTGCCCGGCCAGCGGGTGATTGAAGTCGAACACGGCGCCATCTTCGCGCATCTCACGCAGGATGCCGGCGAAGCGGCCGCCGTTCGGGGCATTGAATTCGACCAGGTCGCCGATCGTGTACTGCTCGTCGGGCGCCGAGTTCTCCGCCAGCGCCGACTTCGACACCAGCTGGATCAATTCCGGATTACGCGGGCCGAACCCTTGTTCCGGGCTCAGGTCAAACTGGGTGTGCGTGCCCTCGGGCAGGCCAATCAGCAAGGCCTCGAGATTCGGGGCCAGCTGGCCCTGGCCCAGCAACAAGGTCGCCGGCGTCCCGGCAAAGGTGCTCACGATGTCCGTGCCGTCCTGGCTGGCCAGGCGGTAATGCAGGGTGAGGTAGGCGTTTTCAGTAACGGTCGGGACGGAAGACATGGTGCACTCTGGAACGGTGAAACCGCTATTGTACCCAAAGGTGTTTTGATGAGCATCCAAGACTGGCCGGCCGCGTCCCGCCCGCGCGAGCGCCTGCTGGCCGAGGGCGCGCGGGCGCTGTCGGACGCCGAGCTGCTGGCCATCTTTCTGCGCGTGGGTGTGCGCGGACGCAATGCCGTCGAATTCGCACGCGCGCTGCTCCAGCAATTCGGCTCGCTGCACGCCCTGCTCCACGCCGATCACGACGCCATTGCTGCCGTGCACGGCCTCGGCCTGGCCAAGTATGCCGAACTGCAAGCGGCGCACGAGCTGGCGCGGCGCGCCGCGGCCGAAGTCCTGCGCACGGGCGATATGATCAGCTCGCCCGAGGACGCCAAGCATTTCCTGCGCCTCACGCTCAGCCACCGCGAATACGAATCCTTCTACGTGCTGTTTCTGGACGCGCGCCACCGCCTGCTGGCCTACAAAGAAATGTTCCGCGGCACCCTCACCCACACCAGCGTCTACCCGCGCGAGGTGGTCAAGGCCACGCTCGCCCACAACGCCGCCGCCCTGATGCTGGCGCACAACCACCCGTCCGGCAGTCCGGAACCGAGCGAGTCCGACCTGCTGCTGACGCGCGCCCTGGTCCAGGCCCTGGCCCTGATCGACGTGCGGATTCTCGACCATTTTGTCGTGGCCGGCCCCCAGGTCCATTCCTTTGCGGAGCACGGTCAAATCTGAACGTCATAAATGTTAAATTTACGCGAAATTGCGCGACACACTTTTTTTTCACAAGTGCTTGATAAACCGAGGTTTTTTCAGCTATACTCTTGTTTTTCCAATTTTGGATTGATCTCAAGGAGTGCACCATGGCACGTGTTTGCCAAGTTACCGGGAAAGGGCCGATGGTCGGCAACAACGTTTCCCACGCAAACAACAAAACCAAGCGCCGTTTCCTGCCCAACCTGCAGAATCGCCGTATTTTTGTTGAATCTGAAAACCGCTGGGTTTCCCTGCGCCTGTCCAACGCCGGTCTGCGCGTGATCGACAAGCTGGGCATCGACGCTGTCCTGGCCGACATGCGTGCTCGCGGCGAGAAAATTTAATTAGGGAGCTATCATGGCGAAAACTGGCCGCGACAAAATCAAACTGGAGTCGACCGCAGGTACCGGTCACTTCTACACCACCGACAAGAACAAGCGCACCATGCCGGCGAAGATGGAGATCATGAAGTTCGATCCCAAGGCCCGTAAGCACGTGCTGTACAAAGAAACCAAGATCAAGTAATCGATCGGTTTCACCAGAATCCCCGGCCGGCCCGGGGATTTTTTTTGCCCGCTCCATACGCAAAACGCATAAAAAGCCAAAAATCGGGGTCAGACCCCGATTTGTATGTTGAGCAAGTCTGCCCTCCCCGTGAGGGCGCGATACGATCGCTGCTGTTCACTTTATGCGTATCGCGCATAAAGAATCGCGAAATCATTCCTTCCAGTTAGCAAGACCTCCTTTTAATCTGTGTGCCACAGATTAACCACCAAGGAGTCCCCATGCTGTTGCAACGCCTGGCCGCCGCCCTGTCGCTGGCCGCCGCCCTCTCCCCGGCGCTGGCCGCCGATATCCAGCTGCTGAATGTGTCCTACGACCCGACGCGCGAGCTCTACCAGGACATCAATGCCGAGTTCGCCAAACACTGGAAGGCCAAGACGGGCGACCAACTGAAGATCAAGCAATCCCACGGCGGTTCGGGCAAGCAGGCACGCGCGGTGATCGACGGGCTCGACGCCGATGTCGTGACCCTGGCGCTCGGCTATGACATCGACGAGATCGCCAGCAAGGGCCTGCTCAAGCCGGGCTGGCAGAAGGCCCTGCCGCACAATAGCGCGCCCTACTCGTCCACGATCGTGTTCCTCGTGCGCAAGGGCAACCCGAAAGGCATCAAGGACTGGAACGACCTGATCAAGCCGGGCGTGGCCGTCATCACCCCGAATCCCAAGACCTCGGGCGGGGCGCGCTGGAATTATCTGGCGGCCTGGGGCTTTGCACTCAAACAGCCGGGCGGCAATGAAGCGAGCGCACGCGACTTCGTCGGCAAGCTGTTCAAAAATGTGCCTGTGCTGGACTCGGGTGCGCGTGGTGCCACCACCACCTTTGTCGAGCGTGGCATTGGCGACGTGCTGATCGCCTGGGAGAACGAAGCCCTGCTCGCGGTCAAGGAACTGGGGCCGAATCGCTTCGATATTATCGTGCCCTCGATCAGCATTCTGGCCGAACCGCCGGTGGCCCTCGTCGACAAAGTGGCCGACAAGCATGGCACGCGCGCCGTCGCCCAGGCCTACCTCGAGTACCTGTACACGGACGAAGCCCAGGAAATCATCGCCAAGAATTATTTCCGCCCGTCCGTAGAGAAGGAGGCGCGCAAGTATGCGAAACAATTCCCCACGGTGAAGCTATTCACGATTGACGAGGTGTTCGGCGGCTGGTCCAAGGCCCAGCCCGCCCACTTCAAGGACGGCGGCAGTTTCGACCAACTTTACCAGCCGGGTAAGAAGTAAAAAAAACGGCTCCCGCGGGAGCCGTTTTCTTATGCATCAAGCATAACTGCGCAGGCGCAAGGAGAATTCTTCAAGCGCCCGGATACCCGAGGCTTCGGCACGTGCGCACCAGTCGCGCAGCTGCTGGAGCAGCTCTTCCTTGGTGGCATGCGAACGGTCCCAGATGGCCGACAGTTCGACGCGCATCTGGTGCATGGTTTCCAGCGCCTGGCTGTGGGCGAACAGTTCGCTCAGCTGCTGACGTTGCGGGGCTTCAAGCTTGGCCGGTTCGCGCTGCATGAGCTTGCGCGACGACTTGAGGAACTGGGCGTGCAGCTCGGCCTTGCCGCGCAGGGTTTCCAGCTCGTCCCTCCAGGCCAGCTTGACCGACTTGGCATACTTGGCCATCACATCGTAACGGTTGGTAATGACCGAGTGCAGCGTCTCGAGGTCGGCGACGACTTTTTGCTTGTCGAAACGCGGCGCCGGCGCCACTTTCTTGACCTTGGCCAGGCCGACGATTTCCATGATGCGGATATAGGTCCAGCCGATGTCGAACTCGTACCACTTGTTCGACAGGCGGGCCGAGGTGGCAAAAGTGTGGTGGTTGTTGTGCAGCTCTTCACCACCGATCAGGATGCCCCAGGGGAAAATGTTGGTCGCCGCATCGTTATTGTCGAAGTTGCGATAGCCCCAGTAGTGGCCGATCCCATTGATGACGCCAGCAGCAAAGAAGGGAATCCACAGCATTTGCACGGCCCACACGGTGATGCCGGCGACGCCGAACAGGATCACGTTCATGATCAGCAGCGCAGCCACGCCCTGCCAGCTGAACTTGCTGTACAGATTGCGTTCGATCCAGTCGTCGGGCGTGCCATGGCCGTACTTCTCCATGGTCTCTTTGTTCTTCGATTCCGCGCGGTAGAGTTCAGCGCCGGTCCACAGCACCGTTTTGATGCCTTTGGTCACCGGGCTGTGCGGGTCCTCTTCGGTTTCGCACTTGGCGTGGTGTTTGCGGTGGATCGAAGCCCACTCCTTGGTCACCTGGCCGGTGGTGAACCACAGCCAGAAACGGAAGAAATGGCTGGGCAGCGGGTGCAGGTCCAGGGCGCGGTGGGCCTGATGGCGGTGCAGGAAGATGGTGACGCTGGCAATCGTGATGTGGGTCACGATCAGGGTGTAGGCCACCAGTTGCCAGAAACTCAGGTTGGTGATGCCGGTCGACAAAAAGTCGAGGATGCTGCTCAAAATATTCATTACTACTCCAAAGTGGGGAAGGCCCGCTTTCTCCGAAGCGGTGTGATACCTCTCATTTTACGCCGGAAACGCCCTCGACCGCACAAAAATGCGGCAAGCGTGTCAGCCGGGTTTGCCGGCGCCGGCCATCACGGCGGCGATACGGGCGTCGAGAAAACGGGTGTCACGCATGGGAAAAGGCAGCTTGAACTGATCAGATTGCAGGACTTCCCAGATTCGCTTATTGACCTCAGACAAGACTCCACCGCGTCCGTTTTCCGGGTCGGCAATCCAGAAGCCGACTTCGATCTCGAAACCATCGCTGCCGAACTTGTTCAAGGTGGCCGACGGGGCCGGTTCGGCCAACACGCGCGGCACCTCGCCCGCGACTTGCTCCAGGCGCGGGAACAAGGCAGCCAAATCGCTGTCGTAAGAGACAGTCAACTGGGTCGCGACCCGGACCAGACGGTTGCTCAAAGAATAATTCTGCACGGCGCCCGTCATCAGCATCTCATTCGGCAACACCGTCTCGATGCCATCCAGGCCCTGGATCACCGTGTAGCGCGTGTTGATCTGCGTGACCTTGCCCGTGTATTTATCCACCGCAATCATGTCGCCAATCGTCAGGCTGCGTTCGAGCAGGATGACAAATCCCGACACGTAATTGCTGGCAATACGCTGCAGGCCCAGACCGAGACCGACGCCGAGGGCGCCGCCAAACACGGACAACACGGTCAGATCGATGCCGACCAGAGACAGGCTGAGCAGCACCGAGACGAGGATCAACACCGCCCGGCCCAGGCGGGCCGTCACCACGCGCAGCGAGGAATGCATGGTCTCGACGCGCATCAGGCGTTCTTCAAGCGCGGCGCCGGCCCACATGGCCAGCATCAGCAGCACGATGATCGAGCTGCCCGCCTGCAACATCGCCAGCAGGGTGACCTGATGGCGTCCGATCGGCAACTTGATGCCCTCGAGCGCGTCGATCACATCGGGCCACAAGCCCGTGATGTACAGCGCCAGGCCCGACCAGACCAGCAGGGACAGGATGCGTTCAAACGTGGCAATCGTGGCGCCGACCGTCCCCTGGCGCGCAAAGGTGCGGCGCAGCAGGAAGAAGCCGACCCGGATGGCCGCAAACGAGGTCATCAGGGCCAGGGCCACATGGATCAGGTTGCCGCGATACCAAGGCGCCAGCGCCAGCTTGGCCACGCCGAGGAAAGCCACCGCCAGCAGCGGCCCGACGACGCGCGTCAGACTGTCGATGCCGACCCGGATCAGATCCGCCTGCTCGGACGCCGGGGCCGCGTTCAGCTTGCGCTGACGCATCCAGCGGGCCGCGCCCCAGCCCAGCGCAATGGACAGGACGATGGCCACCGCCTGCCAGATGGCACTGGCATCGTGCAGGTCGCGGTTCAGCTCGTTGAGCAGATTAAAGGTCGGCATGGCAGCTTAGTCAGCGGCTTTCGGCATCGGCTTGCGTTCGAGCACGGCGGCGAAGAAACCATCGGTCTGATGCCGGTGCGGCAGCAGCTTCAGGTAGGGGCCGGTGTCGAGAGCAATCTTCTGCTCGGCGAGCACATCCGTCATCGGGACCAGGCTGTAATCGCTGTGCGCAGCCAGGAATTGTTCCACCACGGCGTCGTTCTCTTCGTTCAGCAGACTGCAGGTGGCATACACGAGGCGGCCACCCGGTTTCAGCAGACGGGCGGCGCCTTCCAGAATCGCGCCCTGCTTCTGCTGCATCTCTGCGATCGTCTCGGCCTGCTGACGCCACTTCACGTCCGGATTGCGACGCAAAGTGCCCAGCCCCGAGCACGGCGCATCGACCAGCACGCGGTCGATTTTCCCGGCCAAACGCTTGATCTTCGCGTCCTTTTCGTGGGCGATCAGCACAGGATGCACATTCGACAGACCGCTGCGCGCAAGCCGCGGCTTGAGCTTGGCGAGGCGCTTTTCGGACACATCAAAGGCATACAGGCGACCGGTATTGCGCATCGTGGCGCCCAGGGCCAGGGTCTTGCCGCCCGCGCCCGCGCAGAAGTCGACCACCATCTCGCCGCGCTTGGCGCCGACGATCTGGGCCAGCAGCTGGCTGCCCTCATCCTGCACTTCGATCGCGCCACTCTTGAACAGCGGCAGGTTCTGCAGGGCCGGCTTCTTCCTCAAACGCAGACCGAGGGGCGCGAACGGCGTCGGCTCCGCCAGAATCGGGGCCGTCGCCAGTTCGGCGATCACGGCTTCGCGCGTGGTTTTCAGCGCATTCACGCGCAGGTCGAGCGGGGCCGGCTGGTTCAGGGCCTCGGCCAGGGTCAGGGCCTCGGCCTCGCCATACTGGGCGACCAGTTTGTTATAGAGCCACTCCGGCAGATTGGCCTGCATCAAAGGCGGCAGCAGCTTGCGGTCGATCTGGCTGACGCGCTCGAGCAGCTGGACTTCTTCTTCACTCAGGCCCGGCAGGGCTTCGATGCCCGCCACACTGGCCAGACCGAGCAGGGCCAGGCGCCGCATCGAGGCGTTTTGGCCCGCAAAATCGGTGAAAAAGCTGCGATTACGCAGGAAGGCGTAGACCGATTCGGCAATCGCGCCACGCTCGCGCCCACCGAGGCGCGGGTGTTCTTTGAAATAGCGGGAAATGGTGCCGTCGGCCGGTGCGGTGAAGCGCAGGACTTCACGCAGCACCTCTTCGGTGGCGGAAACGACGAGAGGAGGCAGTCGCATGGAAAGTCCTTAATCAGTTGAGAATGCGCACCGCGCCATTGTCGATGACGAGCTTGTCTTCGACGAACAGACGGATGCAACGGGGATAGAGTTTATGTTCCTCGACCAGCAGGCGCGCGGCAAGCTGGTCGGCATCGTCACCAGGCAGCACGGGAATGCGGGCCTGGCCGACGATGGGCCCGTGGTCGAGTTCGGCCGTCACAAAGTGGACCGTCGCACCGTGCTCCGCGACACCGGCGGCCAGGGCCTGCTCGTGCGTGTGCAGGCCGGGAAACAGCGGCAGCAGCGAGGGGTGGATATTGAGCATGCGCCCGGCATAACGCTCGGTAAATGCTGGCGTCAAAATGCGCATAAAACCCGCCAAGACGACGAGATCGGGCGCGAACTGGTCGATGACTTCGGCAAGGGCCGCATCGAAGCTGGCGCGGTCCGGATAGTCTTTGTTGGACACGACGGCCGTCGGAATGCCATGTTCTGCGGCAAACACCAGGCCCTTGGCATCGGCCTTGTTGCTGATAACCGCAGCAACACGGGCCGGCCACTGCTCAGCCTGGGCGGCACGGACGACGGCCTCCATATTGCTGCCGCGACCGGAAATGAGGATCACAATATTTTTCATAAGGCCGCCATTTTACCCGCCCGGCGGCGGGTCGCGCCTTACTCGAAGGAATAAAAGACGCGGAAAGGCACCTTCTTCTCGGCCCAATAGTCGGCCGCATCGCGGAAGACATCGAGCAGATTTTCACGCGCCTCTTTATCGAATTTTTGCGTATTTGGCAATTGTTCGAGCACGACGAGGAAGCCCGGCTGGACGCCAGCACGGTACAAGGTGTCGGTCAGGGTGAGCTTGAGGGCCTCGAAATTCTTGCCACAAGGCTTGGGAAAGTGAAACGCCTCGGCAATGCGGCCACAGACCTGGGACTTGGTCAAGGTACCCGCGCAATGCGCATAGAGAAAGTGTTGACCCAGACGGGAGGCCTCCTCCTGCAGCTCGACCACGCGAAATGCACGGATCGACTGCACCAGATTCGGCGGCACTGTGATCAACAAACTCATTTTTTCCTCAAGCTGAGCTGCTATGGGGCTCCAAAAGTCGTTTCCACGTTCCAAGGCAATACCTCTTAGGCGAGTAGGGTAACGTTTTGTAGACAGCGAATCAACCCGAATGTGATTTCCGGAAGCAGATTTGTAAAAAACTGCAAGACCCATTCCCTCGGAAAATGCTAGTGCATAGAGGAAACGGGAGCACGGCCATGTTACAAATTCTTGCAAGGGGCAGCGCCCGCTGTCCCATGCAAGCATTACTATTGAACCACCGCAGAACGCAAGTGTCCAACCCCAAGTCAAGTACGAGGAAAAACCATGAAGCTGCAAGCCAAACTGATCATCGCCGCACTCGGCCTGGGCGCCCTGCCCCTGGTCCAGGCCTCGGATTTTGAAGACTTTGGCCGCGTCGTCAAGGTCCGTCCCCTGGTCGAACAGGTCAACCGCCCGCGCCAGGAATGCCGCACCGAATATGTTCAGGTGCCGGTCCAACAGCAAGCCCAGCCGCAAGGGCGGAGCGCCGGTGGCGCCATCCTTGGCGGTATCGCAGGCGCCATTATCGGCAACCAGGTCGGCGGTGGCAATGGGCGCACCGCCGCCACGGCTGCCGGCGCCATTGCCGGCGCCATGGTCGGCGACCGCGTCGACAATGATGGCCGCCAGGCGCCGCCGCCGCCCGCCCAGATGCAGGAACAGGCCGTGCGCCAGTGCCGCACCGTGGATAACTGGGAGCAACGCACGACCGGCTATGAAGTCACCTATGACTACCGCGGCCGCAGCTACACGAGCGTGATGAGCCATGACCCGGGCCAACGCGTGCGTCTGCGCGTGAGTGTTGAGCCGATGCAATAAGCCCCTCTCCCCCGCTGTTTTTCAGGCCGCCACGCCTTCGCTGGCGGCCTTGTCTTTTGTTGGGCGATAATGCGCGCATGCTAATCAAACGAAAATCGATCGAGCAGGCCGAATCCTCGCGCATGCCCACCCGCAAGCCCAAATACGCCCCGGTGACGTTATCGGAGCAGGATGGCGTGCGTTATCTGCACTTCGGCACAGAATGGGTGCAGGGCGCGATGCGCATCCGCAAACCGGACTGGCCCGAGCTTGAATACGCCCAGCAGATGTTCGCCTGGATGCTCTTTCTGGACGCGCCCAGGCACATTGCCCAGCTGGGCCTGGGCACGGGCGCGCTGACCAAGTTCAGCTATCGCCAATTTCCCGACGCCCAGGTCACGGCCATCGAGCTCAACCCCGCCGTCATCCAGATCTGCCAGTCGATGTTCAAATTGCCGCCCGATGATGCTCGGCTGCAGGTGCTGGAAATGGACGCCCTGGAGTTCGTCGAGAACCCGGACAATGCAGGCAGCCTCGATGTGCTGCAGGTTGACCTGTACGACGCCACCGCGCGTGGCCCGGTGCTCGATACGGCCGAGTTCTACCAGGCCTGCGCCGCCTGCCTGCGCCCCGACGGCGTGATGACGGTCAATCTGTTCGGCGATCATCCCAGCTATGCCAAGAACATCAAGGCCATGCGTTTTGCCTTCGGCCACGTTATTTGCCTGCCGGAAGTGCATGATGGTAATGTTGTGGCCATTTGCTTCCCGCGCCGCCCCCAGATCGACCTGGCTGTACTGAAAGAACGGGCGGCGGCCATCCAGGCTGCGACCAAACTTCCGGCCAAATCCTGGGTCAAAGGCATCGAAGCAGCCAACTGAAGCGGAGGGCAGAGTGAGCGCGGATCATCTCGCAGGCAAGACCAAGACCTGGCAGAGCGGAAAGGCGCTGGACCTCCAGCAGATTTTCCAGTGGCTGCTGGCCGATGGGATTGTCAGCAAGGCCGAAGTCAAGCCCGCCTACGCACAGGCGCACGGCATCCTGCGCAATGCGGTCGGCTCCATGCATCCGCTGACAGCGATTGCCCAATGCAAGATCAAGTCGGCCCAGGCACCGCATCGCCTGATGACCCTCGACGCGCTGACGGAATGGCTGGCGGGCAAAGTCAGTCTGCCCTTCTTCCGCATCGACCCGCTGAAAATCGACTTCACCAAGGTCGCCGACGTGATGTCGGCCAATTACGCGGCGCGCTTCAATATTCTGCCCGTGGAATTGACGCCGGCCACCCTGACCGTTGCCACGGCCGACCCGTTTGCCACCGAGTGGGACAGCGAGATCGCCAAGATTTCGCGCCGCAATATCCAGCTCGTCATTGCCAACCCGCTCGATATCGCCCAGTACATCTCGCAATTCTTTAGCTTGGCCAAGTCGATCAAGGACGCCAACAAGGCTTCGGGCCAAGACACCTCGCTGCGCAATAATTTCGAGCAGCTGGTGGAGATGGGCAAGACCAATAAACAGGTCGACGCGAATGACCAGCATATCGTCAACATCGTCGACTGGCTGTGGCAATATGCATTCGAACAGCGCGCATCTGACATTCATCTGGAGCCAAAGCGCGATATCGCCGTCATCCGCTTCCGCATCGACGGCGTCCTGCACCAGGTCTACCAGGTGCCCGCCTCGGTCATGATGGCGATGACGGCCCGCATCAAGCTGCTGGGCCGCATGGACGTGATCGAAAAGCGCCGTCCCCAGGACGGGCGCATCAAGACGCGGACAGCAGGCGGACAGGAAATCGAACTGCGCCTGGCCACGATGCCAACGGCCTTTGGCGAAAAACTGGTCATGCGGATTTTCGACCCCGAAGTGGTCGTCAAGACCTTGCCTGAACTGGGCTTCCCCCCCGACGATGCCGCGCGCTGGGATGCGCTGACGGCGCGTCCGCACGGCATCATCCTCGTGACGGGACCGACCGGTTCGGGCAAGACGACGACGCTCTACACCACGCTCAAGGCCCTGGCCACGTCCGAGGTCAACGTCTGCACGGTGGAAGACCCGATCGAGATGGTCGAAGGCAGTTTTAACCAGATGCAGGTGCAGCCCGGCATTGATCTGTCCTTCGCCGACGGCGTGCGTGCCCTGATGCGTCAGGATCCCGACATCATCATGGTCGGTGAGATCCGCGATCTGGAAACGGCAGAGATGGCGATTCAGGCCGCCCTGACCGGCCACCTCGTGCTGTCGACACTGCACACCAACGATGCGCCCTCGGCCGTGATGCGCCTGCTCGAGCTCGGCGTGCCCTACTATCTGCTCGAAGCGACAGTGATCGGCATCATGGCCCAGCGACTGGTGCGCACCCTGTGCCCGCATTGCAAGGCGCCCGACGGCGCGCTGTCGGACGATGTCTGGCAGAGTATTGGCGGCCACTACGCCATTCCCAAGCCCCAAACCGTCTACCGCCCGATCGGCTGTCCGGAATGCCGCCAGACCGGCTACCGCGGTCGCACCGGGATCTACGAGTTACTGACGATCACCGAGGACTTCGCCAAACTGATCCGTGAAGAAACCGACGTCATGGCCCTGCGCCGCCAGGGCGCCCAGGACGGCATGAAACCGCTGCGCCTGGCGGGCGCGCAAAAGATTGTCGAAGGCATCACGACGGCAGAGGAAGTGCTGAAAGTCACGGCAGCGATCAGCTGACACTTGCGCAATCTCAAAGCGCTGTTTATAATGCGGCCTCTTTCGGGTCGTTAGCTCAGTTGGTAGAGCAGCGGACTTTTAATCCGTTGGTCGCTGGTTCGAGCCCAGCACGGCCTACCAGAATTTAGTAGTACAGAAAAGGTCAGCTTCGGCTGACCTTTTTTCATTTCTAGCAAGCGCATATCGAAAATATTCCCCACTTGGGGAAAATTTTTGCGATTCCCGGCGGCCGTTGAGCCATCTCAAACGGACCTCAGCTGGCGCACCGCCGTTTCGATTCCCTCTGGCAAAGTTCACACATTCCGATTCCTCTGGAGGCCGGCGTGAACGCAATGCGTGCATCATTTGTTCTCGCAATGACGCTGTGCGGCTGCGGGTACCGGTACGTCGAGGAACCGTACACCGTCCCGCCGCCGCAGGTCGTTTACCGGATCGACGAAGCCAGGCACTTCGAAGTCGTGCCCCTTTACCGATATTCGTGCACGAGGGCGCAATTCGTCTACGTGGACGCTTCACGTGGTATCCGCTCGGTCGTGACGCACTGGGACAACGTCATCGACAGCGAGTACATCGTGGACGCTGCGAGCGGCCCTTACCTCGTCTCGCCGCTCATTTCACCGAACTGCGAATCGGGAGGGGGGCACGTCTGCGACGAGCGCTTCTACTACTCCGATGACTACGGTAAGAGCTGGCACAAGGGAACGCCGAAGTATGTGCGCGGCCACGACTCGGTCTCCGTCGTCGGGGACGATGTCTATTATTCGGGCCAACGCGCCAAAGTCGCTGATCTCGGAAAGGGTTATGACGCCTGGGACGCGGACTTCCTCGCCAAAGGAAACGAAGTACCACGACCTAAAAAGCCTCCAATGGATACCCGCTTTCACTGCAAGAAGTCGGGAGGCGAGTAGGCCATGAGCGACGAACTCAGCACAATTGCACGCGTAAGGCCGGACATGACGGTGACCCAGTGGTTGCCGGCCCACTACGTCAGGACGACCGTCGATCCGGCCACGTCTGAAAGCACGCCTGTCCTGGAAGTGCCTCTCCTCATGCCGGGAACTGTAATTTTCGTCCACGGCGTCAATTCGGATGGCGAATGGTATCGGGAGACTGAACTCCAGATTTGCGCCGGCCTCAATCATCGTCTCGGCCGCACTTCGCTGGAAGAACGCGGGTTCAATAAGGATACGAACTCTTACGCGACGAGGGCGAGCGGTGGCAGGCGAGCGAGGTCGCCCGTCATCCCGTTCTACTGGGGCTATAAGCTGCAGCCTGGCGACGAGAGCAAATATCCCGGCATCTACCACGATTCGAATGGCGCTTGGGGTGGCGGCCCTTTCCAGAACGGCACCAACAATCTCCTTCAGTTTTGGCAGGCCGGCTTCAAGCGTTCCGTCATGCGCGGCCTCATCGACCTGGAGAGCCTGAACCCGGACATCACGCGCCAGCTGCAGGACGCGCCTCCCCGCGCCTACTTCGTCCACGCGGCGAAGCGGCTCGCCACCCTGATAGACACGATCCGCGAAGACTTCCCTGCGGAGCCAGTGAACGTCGTCGCCCACAGCCAGGGCAATATGATCACCCTTTGCGCCGTCCTCTTCATGAAACGACGCGCCCCCGACACGCTCATCCTAAACAGCGCCCCCTATGCCTTCGACGCCAAGATCACGGACTGGCTCGCGGCCACGAACGGTTGGTCCGACGTGCAAAGCGGGAGCGCGCGCGTAAAAACTTTCGAAGCGGTCGCACTGAAGGTCGCGGCGGCCAGGGACGAATACCGCGCCGACGCCCCTTCCGCGCCCCCGCCTGAGACTGATTCGCCTGGCGCGAGGGCGGTATTCGTCCAGCGTCCACCGAAGGCCGCTGGATGGGAGGCCGACATCGGCTCCTCGCCCGTCGGTCCGAAGCGCGTCCCTTGGTTCGAGGACGAGCGTTTCGCACGGAGCGGAAACCGGGGGAAGGTCTTCGTGAATTTCTGCCCCCACGACCGCGTGATCGGGATATCCGCTGCCGAGGGGATCGGCTGGCGCGGCATTCCGGAAGATCTCATTTCGGAGCGGCGCTCGCGGTTCGAGAACGTGTACCAACGCGTGTTCGCGAGGAACTCGGGCAAGGAAGGCGTGCCAGCCGTCGGCGAGAAATCCGGGTACTGGTTCGGTTACTTCTACACGCAGCGGAACGTACCGGAAGACGTGACGACGGAATACGGGAGCAAACTCGTCACGTCCGACGGCCCCCCGGTACAGACCCGCAACGACTACCTGAGGACCTACGACGGGAAGCACGCGAAACGGTTCTGGAACGTCCTTCCGGACAAGCTGCTCGGCTTGTTCGGCGTGCAGGGCGTCCCGAAGGAGACCGAACGCGTCTGGATCAATGCGCCGTGCGTTCCCGAACCCGCCGCCCTCGGCGACAATTTCGACGAGGGCCTCGGGATGTTCGACGGCAGCGACGGGGACGAGGAGCAACGGAAGGAATTCGCGACCTTCTCCGAGAACTACGTGGACGACCACGCGGTGGCAAATTCAGGGCACAGAAATCCTGCCGCAACGCCTTCGGAGCGCGAACGGAAACAGGCGAGGCTCGCCGAACTGGGAAAAAGGCGCGTCCCGAAAACGAACCACTCCCAGATACTCAGCTACGGCGGGAAAGCGGGCCAGACACGCCTGGTCGAGAACGTCATCGCCTACGACCTGACCGTCGGCCAGGGATACGCGTTCGGCGATGAACGCTACTGGGAATACCTTATCCGGCTCGCCGACTGGAAGCTGAGCGATCCCTATTACGCGACCGGTGCGCTGCCAGCACCAGGACCATACCCATCGGGCCTAGACCCGAGGACAGTGGCGCCATCCGTCGTCTTCTGAACCCCGCGCCATTGCGGCGAGTAACCTGGCGGCAAGGCCGCTATATCAAGAACAAAGAGAACCGCATGAAGCGTCACACCATTACGCTAGGAGCGCAGACCACTGTCGGGGGCAAGGTCATCACCGCCAGCAGCGCCATCAGCATTAGCGGGGCAAGGGTCGCGCTCGAAGGCGACAGCGTTTTCTGCCCCGCCTGCAAGAGCGAAGGGAAGATCAAGTGCGACGGCCCGAGGCTCAGGGAGTTCTTTAACGACCGGAACGTCTCGCTCGACGGCGACCTGTGCGCCTGCGCGTGCTCCATCCCGCCGAGGCTGATTGCGATGCAGACGACTCGTTGGCAGGTCCTGGAAGGCAATGAAGCGGAGGTATGGGCCCACGAATTGGATGCGGCAAAATCGGTACACGGAAGCGACACGGGTGGCAAGCACCACCACGGGAAGACGGCGTTCGTCAGCGAACACAGCGACCGGCCACTGGAGGGCGCGAACTACGCGACGGCAAGTAATGGTCCTAAGGTTGTCGGCGTGACTGACGACGCGGGGCAAGGACGACTTTAAAGATGGTGCCTCACGAGTACCATGAGACCGGCGCAGTACCGTATCCGACCGCCAATTCAGTTAGCGACCGGCCCCTCGTTTCGAAACTCCCGTTTGTTCGTCGTCCCCACATCCGGAAGACCTGCTTTCAGGAAGACCCGGCCGTGACAACGACCCGCCGGAAGAGCCCGACGCGCCTAAGATGTGCCGCGCATTGCATTAAGCATCCAATGCTGCCTTTGGCGTGGCTTGAAGAGGGTTTCCCGCTTCGGCCACCGACCTCAATTATGGGCCTATCTCGCCAATCGACAGTTCGTGCATTTCAATCCCCTAGCCAGTTAATTGACCATCAGGAAGACTGCTTTGCCAAATTGCCATCCGACGTCTGTAAATAAATTCAACGTCATGGCGCAGAGAGCAAGTGCGACAGCCCTCACAATCAGCAGAGCACAAGCCTGAGCAATGTTATCAAAAACATTCACGATTACCTCCGGTCAAGAAATATCACCTCGGTGAACGACCCTGCGTGAAATGACTTCATGATGAAAATACCGAGTCCATTGGTCAACGATGTCTAGCTGCACGCTTACAGTACATCAATCATGTCCATCAACAAGGTTGGGCACGCGCCCGCCGTGCACGATGTTTTTTTCCAGGTAGCGAACAGGTGAAGACTAAGCCCAGGCCATGAGAGGAGACATGACTCTGTCGGACTTTCGCTCCAAGGCCCCTAGTGAGATTGTCCCAACTGAGACCAGAATCATCACCAAAGTGCTGTTACGCGAGCACTAGCTGCCAGAGCAGGCGTCGCGCTATTTGTCCTGAATACGCAGGGCTCAAATCGAACAAACTCTTCGGTCAGGACGAAGCAAAAAAGCCACCGCTTGCGGTGGCTTTTCTTCTTTAGCGCAGATGGATGGCAGTGATCATCTGGCCGACGAGGATCTTGATCAGCGCGGCCTCGTCCGAGGTGATGCCCTCCGGCGCCGGTGTCGTCCGGTCGCCGTAGAAAACGCCAAGCTCGCGCTTGCCCTGCACGAGCGGCAGCAGCATGATGCTGCGCGCATCCGGCAGCAGGTTCCGATGCCACTCGGGCATCAGGTTGCGGATCGATGACTGATGAGCGTCTTCGATCATCAGCTCGGCCTGATTCTCGAGCGCGAGATGGAAGATGTCGTTGGCATAGGCGGCCGGAAAGCTGAAGCGGGCCTGCCTTTCCGCGTGTTTCTCGCCCATCGCGAGAATCGTACGAAACTGATTGCTGCGCGAATCGATCACGCACAGGCTGACAAAGCGGAAGCCGAGGCTGTTGTACAAGGTTTCGGCGACCAGCGTGACGAGCTCGCTCGGCTTGGATTTACCACTGGCCATCATCTGCGTCGCGACCTGCACGCCCGCCAGCAACAGATCACGGGCATTGATCGGCTTGCCGCTGTCGTAACGTTCATTGGTGTTGATCGTGTGGATATCGAGCATGGCCAGCTTGAGCGCACTCGGCATCGGCGCGCGGTCAGGCTTGCTGTCTACATCCTTATTGGCCAGCACCAGATTCAGGCCCTGTACCACCTGGTCGATTTCCTTGCCGACCAGCGCGAACAGCTCGCCCAAGCGCTCCTCATCGATCTGCAAGGCGGCGCCATAACGGCGTAGCAATGCGCGTCCGGCTGCGGTGCTGACCGCGTCCTTGGTCTGCAGCACCAGCTTGGCCGCATCGGCGCTGAAGCTGACCACCTGGCGCAGCCACTCCTCGCGATTGCGCGGCGCATGCAGATCGCCGGGTGCGAGACGTTCGACGCCATGCACGATGATTTCAGGGAAGTTCCAGGCACGCAGCACGGTGCTGGTCAGGAAGTCATAGCTGCAGCCAATCACCTGCAGGGCCGATTGGGTGAGGTTCACACCCTGCATCACACGATCATTGATGCGCTGGTAATACTCGTGCTCATGCGAAGCGATGAGCAGGCGGCCAAGATTGCCGAATAGCGAGGCGATCGTCGCCTCTTCCGTCGAGGACGTGTGACCCTGACGCGCCAGTTCGCGTCCAAACATGCTGGCGCACAGGGCTTCGACAATTTCGCGCCGCACATCTTCGGCATGTTTGGCATTGGCCAGATTGTCGACAAGCAGCAGCGCCAGCGCCGTCGTGCGCACCGTGTCGAAACCGAGCACGAAGATGGCGCGCGACACCGTCGTGATCGGCGTATTGGCCACGCTACGGTAAAACACCGTGTTGGCGATGCGCAGAATCTTCTGGGTCAGCGCAACGTCAGCCAGCACGTAATAGGTCAGGTTGCGCGTCGCTTCGTCGTCCGAGGAAGCGAGCTGCACGACGCGGCCCACGGCCACGCCGAGCGAGAGCAGATCCCCGTCTTTGCTGAATGTGTGAATCAAACGGGCGCGCGTCTGCGCGGTCTCACGCGGGTCGGGCATGAGTTCAGCATCGGGCGGGGAAACAGGCATCTTTCTCAGTCACAACAAGTGGTATCTGCATGATAGGCGAGCGCGCGAACCGCGACAAGCGCCGCACGAACCGGACTTATCAAGCTGACCACAGCTGCGCCGAGGCGCGCAGGCCGCCCGGCCCTGCGCGCCCTGCCGCCATCATTTCACCTTGATGGCGCTCTTCACGTCCTGCACACCCTTGACGCTCTTGGCCACTTCCACCGCCCGTTCGGCCTCGCTCTTGTTGTTGACGAAGCCGCTGAGCATGACGACGCCCTGCACGGTCTCGACATGGATGTCGCTGGCTTTGAGATTCGGTTCGCGGAACATGTCGGCTTTCACGCGCGTGGTGATCATCGAATCGGACATGGTATCGCCGGCACGCTGCGTGGCGTCACGCCCGCGGTCGGCCAGGCTGCCGGTGTCGCGCTCGGCCGTGGTGCCGGTACCGCTGCGATCGGCCGTCGTGCCGGTGCCGCTCCGCTCGGTCGTGGTGCCCGCCGTCGTGCGTGCGCCCTGGGTGCCGGTGGTGCCGGCGCCGCCGCTGGTGCCGGCCGTGCTGCGTTCGCTACCGGTGCCGCCCGTGCTGCCATAGGTAGCGCCACTGCCGGTGGTGGTGCCGGTGTTACCGCCCACGGTGCCGGCCGTGGTGGCGCCCTGGGTGCGCGCGCCCGGGGCGGCGTTGCCGCTGGCCGTGCCTGCGCCGCTGCCGCTGCCGCCCGTGGTGGCTTGCGCAGTACTGGTGCTACGGCCCGTTTTGGCCTCCGCCACGGCCGTCGTGTGGGTGGACTTGGCCTCGGCCAGGCAGCTGTCCTTGCCATCCCCGCTCTGGTCGGCGCAGCGCGTGCGCGCCAGTTTGTACTGGGCGTCGGCCACGTTCACGCGGGCCTTCTGGCGCGTGCGGTCGGAATTCGGATACTGCCCGGCGGCGTCGGCTTCGGCCTGGGCGCGCTCGAGTTTGGCCTGATCGACGCACAGGTCCTTGGCGTGGCCGCTGCTGGCATCGCATTTGGCCTTGGCCACCTTGTAATCGTCTGCGGCCTTGTTCATGGCGGCGCGGTAGGTGTTGGCCGCCTGCTCTGCTGCCAGTGCCGACACGCAGGCACCGGCCAGTACAAATGCAATCATGGTTTTCATGGTGAGTCCCTGCTGGTTGGTTGTTCGTACCGCGATTTAACCCGCGATTCCCGACCAGCTCTGTGCGTCACCGTACATTTGTCGCTCAATCCCCACTCAGCAGGCCGCGCTGCCACAGGTTTTCGACGTTGGCGAACGGCGTGACAGACGAAGCGAACACCGTTCCATCGCGTGCCAGCCGCAGCCAGGGGCGCGTGTCGTGGGCGCTGCGCGCAGCCGGCTCCGTCTGGCGCAGCGCACTCAGCCAGGCATACACGCGCGCGTACTCGCCCGGATGGGCCTGCGCGGTCCAGGCCAGCGCGGCCAGGTCGGCATAGCCTTCTTCGCGCCGCTGTTCGCGCTGCTGCTTGGCTGCGCGCAGCAGCTCCGGACTGCCGGCCTCATCGCCGCCCTCGGTAAAACCCGCGGGCAGACGCAGCCACTGCCCCTGCACATTGCGCCAGCAATGCGCGAATTCATGCGCAGCCACGGCTTCCATCAGCAGCGGCTGCAGCGCCGGCGCACTGCCCGCCAGCACCGCATCGGCGTCGCCGCCGCCGCGCATGCTCAGCACCAGCTTGCAGCGCTTGCCGTCATAACCCATCGCAAACGGCACATCATTCGGTCCCGCCTGCGGCTGCACCACGATATCGACCGGCACCGCCTGCTGGCGCGCATGCGCCAGCAACGGTCCGGCAGCCTGCAGCCAGCGCACTTCCTGCGCCGTCAGGCGCGCCTCGGCTGCGGCCGCGCCGCCCACGAGGGACAGCGCCGCCAACCCATACCACTTCACCATCGACTGCTCCTCCCCGCCTTGTAGCGGTCAGAGCAGTCTATGCGTGCGGGCAGGAAATGAAAATGGCGAAGCAACAAGCTCGACCAAGAATCACCAAACGCGAATCACCTCGCCATGTTGAACACCTTCGATGGCGCGCACATAGCCGAGCGCCGCACGGGCCGCGGTCACGCCTTCAAAGCCCGGGAAGGCGGCGCGGTACTTCTCCTTGGACAGCGATTCGACCAGCACATTCGGGCTCACCACGTTCAGGCGTATCCCGCGCGGCATCTCGTGCGCGGCGCCGATCACGAAGGCGTCGATCGCGCCATTGGCCATGGCAGCGGCGGCGCCGTTACGCACGCCCGTGGTGCCGACAATGCCGCTGGTCAGCGTGATCGAGCCGCCGGCCGGCAGCACGCGCGCGGCCTCGAGCGCCACATTCACCTGCCCCATCAGCTTCTGCTGCAGGCCGAACATCAGCTGCGCGTCGCTCATCTCGGCCAGCGGGCCGAAATGGGTGGCGCCGGCGGCCACCACCACGGCATCGACCGGACCGAGACGTTCGAACAGGGCGCGCACCTGGGCGCGCTCCGACATATCGGCCTGCTGGGCGCCGTTGCGGCCGACACCGATCACCTCGTGGCGCGGGCTCAGGGCAGCCACCAGGGCCTGACCAATGGTGCCGCTGGCACCGAAAACAACAACTTTCATGCTGTGACTCCTCAGGAATGGAAGAGCCGTCAGTGTGAATCAGTTAGCAATCAAGATAAACGCGCTATTATTTCTTATATTCCTAACTCTGGGTTCGCAATATGGACAAACTGCGCAGCATGGAGATCTTCGTCGGCGCTGTCGATACGGGCAGTTTCAGCGCCGCGGCCGAGCGCTTCGGCATCTCCGCCGTGATGGTGGGTAAGCATGTGCAGCAGCTGGAGCAGGCGCTCGGCGCGCGTCTGCTGGCGCGCACCACGCGCCGCCACACGCTGACCGAAATCGGCGCCCAGTACGTCGAACAATGCCGCCAGATTCTGGCCGCCGTGCGCGAGGCCGAAGCCGGCGCCGAAGCCCTGCGCAGCACGCCGCGCGGGCGTCTGCGCATTTCAGCCCCGGTCTCGTTCGGGAATGCGGCGCTGACCGAGGCCGTGTGCGCCTATCTGGTGCGCCACCCGGAGGTGAGCCTCGATCTCGATCTGAGTGACCGCATGGTGGACGTGGTGGAGGAAGGCTTTGATCTGGCGATCCGCATCGGCGAACTCGATGATTCGAGCCTGGTGGCGCGCCCGCTAGCGCCCTACAAGATGGTGATCGTGGCCTCGCCCGGCTACCTGCGCAAGCACGGTAAGCCAAAGACGCCGGCCGATCTGGCGCGCCACCATTGCCTCGATTTCTCGCACTGGACGCGCCACGTGCGCTGGCGCCTGCGCGGCATGGATGAAGCGGTCAGCGTGCCGGCCAGCCGCCTGCGCGCCAATCAGGCGGCCGCGCTGCGCCAGGCGGCGCTGGCCGGCTTTGGCATCGCCATGCAGGCCGAGATGATGCTGGCCGAGGACCTCGCCGCCGGCCGTCTGGTGCGGCTGCTGGACGACTATCTGCCGCCGCCGCGCCCCATGCACCTGCTGTATGCGCGCGACCGGCTGATGACGCCCAAGCTGTCGACCTTTATCGCGTTTGTGCTGGCGCGCTTTGGGCCAGGGTCGCCAGCGGCGCGCCCTGCTCCCAGCCCCCGCCCAGCGCGCGCGCCACGGCCACGGCGGCCAGCAGGCGCTGGGTCGTGATCTGCGCGGCGGCGCGCTCGGCGGCCAGCGCGCTGCGCTGCGCATCGGTCACATCCAGATAGGTGGACACGCCGCGTTCATAGCGGGCGCGCGCCACTTCGTAGGCACGGGCCGCGGCCTCGCGCGCCTGCGCCTGCAGGCTGGCCTGTTGTTCGCGCTGCTGCACGTCGGACAGCGCATCTTCCACTTCGCGCAGCGCCGCCAGCAGCTTGCCCTGATGGTTGGCTAGCGCCTCGCCGTAGCGCGCCTTGGCCAGTTCCAGATTGGCCTGATTGCGCCCGCCATCAAAAAGCGGCAGCGACAGCGACAGCGGGCCGATGCCAAACTGGCGCGAGGCCCCTTCGGTCAGCTGGCGCAGGTTTTCCGACGCATAGCCGAAATTGCCGGTCAGGCTCAGGGACGGATAGAAGGCTCCTTCAGCCACGCCGATCTGCGCGTTCAGGGCGCGCAGGCCGGCCACGCTCGCGGCCAGGTCCGGGCGCTGCGCCAGCACCGTGGCCGGCAGACCGACCGGGATGCGCGGCGGCGCGGGCAGCTGCGCACCCTGCGCGGCCAGCAGCGGCGTGCTGGGCGAGGCGCCCACCAGCACCGCCAGGCCATGCTCGAGGTTCAGACGCAGGCGCTCGGCCTCGGCCAGGTCGGCCTGGGCGTTGGCGCGTTCGATGCGGGCGCGCGACAGGTCCAGCTCATTCGACAGGCCGGCATTGAAGCGCGCTTCCACCAGCTGTTCGGTTTCGCGCCGGGTGGCCAGTGCGCTGCTCAGGATCGCGATATCGGCGTCCGCGCCGCGCAGCTGGTAGTAAGTGGTGGCCACCTGGGCCGACAGGATCAGCAGCACGCCATCGCGGTCGTCCTGCGCAGCCAGCGCCTGGGCGTCGGAGGCTTCGATCACGCGCCGCACGCGGCCCCAGATATCCAGTTCATACGAGAGCGAGGCGCCCAGCGTGTAGTTCGGCCCTTCCACCGTGCGCCGGCCCAGCATGATGGCCTGCGAGGTCTGCTGAGACGAATGCGCGTAACCGCCCGAGGCGCCCAGCGCCACATTCGGCAGGCTGCCGGCGCGCGTCACGCCCAGCTGGGCCTGGGCCTGCAGCAGGCGCTGGGCCGCGGCCGTCACGCTCGGATTCTGGGTCAGCGCGCGCTGCTCCAGCGCGTTGAGCTGCTGGTCGCCGAACACGGTCCACCAGGCCGCTGGCAAACGCGCCGTGTCCTGGCCCGCCGCGTGGCGGAAGCTGGGCGCGGCGGCATTCGCCGGCGCCTGGAAGTCGGGGCCGACGCTGGCGCAGCCACTCAGGACAGCCAGTGCGGCTGCAGCGATCAGGGTACGGGTCATGAACATGTCGAATCCTTCTGATTAATGCGCCCCGGCGCCGCCGCCCGAGGGAGATTTCACTTTATCGGCAAACCACAGCACGGCCATGCAGGCGAACAGCACGCTGCCCATCACCAGGAAGCCGTCGTTATAGGCCATCACATAGGCTTCGCGCCGCACGATGCGGTCGATCACGCCGATCGCCTGCTGGCCCGCCGTCACCGGATCGATTCCGTTGGCGATGAAGCCCTGGGTCAGCTGGTCCAGCCGCTCCTGGGTGGAGGCCGACAGCATCGACACCGACTCGCCCAGCCGGGCCGAGTGGAAGTGCTCGCGATTGGTGAGCATGGTGGCCAGCAGCGCGATGCCGACCGAGCCGCCGAGGTTGCGGGTCATGTTGAACAGGCTCGATGCCGAGGGCGTGTCCTGCGGCGGGATGCCCTGCATCGCAAAGTTCGACAGGGTCAGCATGATGAAGGGCTGGCCGAGCGCGCGCACCACTTGCGACAGCAGCAGCTGGTCGTAGCCGGTGGTCGCGTCCATGTAGGCATTCATGAAGCAGGACGCGCCAAACAGCAGCAGGCCAATCGTGCACATGATGCGGTTATCGAGCTTGGTCGACAGCTTGGCCGCGAACGGCATGATGAACAGCTGCGGCAGGCCGGCCCACATGATCACCTCGCCGATCTGCATCGGCGTGTAGTTGGCGATCTGGCCCAGATACAGCGGCAGCAGGAAGGACGAGCCATACAGCGCCATGCCCGTCACCGCCGACAGCAGCGTGGCGACGAAGAAGTTGCGCTGGCCGTACAGGCGCACGTTCACAAACGGGTCCTTGCGCATCAGGCTCGTGGAGATCCAGCCGACCAGACCCACAAAGGCCAGGGCCGCGAAAATCCGGATGAAGTCCGACTGAAACCAGTCCTTCGAATTACCCTCTTCCAGGAAGATCGTCAGGCTGCCCAGGCCCACGGCCATGAAGGCGATCGACAGCCAGTCGGCGTTCACCAGCAGCGACCAATTCGGCTTCTGCTTATCGAGTCCATACATGACGCCCGAAATCAGCAGCACGCCCGGCACCCAGTTGATATAGAAGATCGAGGGCCAGCCATACAGTTCGGACAGATAGCCGCCCAGCGTCGGACCCAGGGTCGGCGCCAGCGTCGCCGTCAGGCCGAAGATGGCCATGCCCACGGCGCGTTTGCGCGGCGGTAGTTTGGCCATCACCAGGGTCATCGCCATCGGAATCAGCGCGCCGCCGGTAAAGCCCTGCAGCATGCGGAAGACGATCATCGAGGGCAGGTTCCAGGCCGCGCCGCACAGGGTCGAAAAGACCAGGAAGGCGGCCGTGGTCAGCACCATGTAGAAGCGCACCGACAGCACACGCGCTAGCAGCGCCGTGAGCGGAATCACGATGATCTCCGCGCACAGGTAGGCGGTGGAGATCCACGAGCCCTCCTCCTGCGTGGCCGACAGCGTGCCGAGGATGTCCTTCAGCGAGGAATTGGTGATCTGGATGTCGAGCACCGCCATGAAGGCCCCGAGCATGCCCGAGGCCACGGCGATCCAGGTACGCGCATCGACCTTCTGATCGTGCGCCGCCAGCATCGGCTGCAGCGAAGCCGAATTCGAATTGGCCATGGCTGCTTACTTCTGGCGCAGGTCCACTTCCACCACGGCCGACATGCCCGGCACCAGGCGGCCCGCAAGGCGCTTGGTGTCCTCGGCGCGCAGGCGCAGCTTGACCGGCACGCGCTGGACGATCTTGGTGAAGTTACCGGTGGCGTTATCGGCCGGCAGCAGCGCAAACTGGTTGCCGGAGGCCGGCGAGAACGAATCGAGCTTGGCTTCCAACTTTTCACCCGGCAGCGCGTCGACGGCCACATGCACGCTCTGGCCCGGCTTCAGGCCCGGCAGCTGGGTTTCCTTGAAATTGGCGGTCACCCACACGTCGTCCTGGACGATGGCCAGCAGCTGCTGGCCAGGCTGCACGCGCGCGCCCACTTCCACGCTCTTCTTGCCGATGCGGCCCGCCACCGGCGCCACGATCTTGTTATAGCCAAGCTGCTGCTGGGCGTCTTTCAACTGGGCCTGCAGCACCGCCACCTGGGCCTTGGCCACTTCGCGCGCCGAATTGGCCGCCGCGATCTGGGCCTGGGCTGCCTGGGCCGCATCCTTGCGCGCGGCCACGTCGGCCTGGGCGCTGGTGCGCGCGGCGATGGCCGCATCCAGTTCGGCTTTCGACACTGCCTTCATCTGGGCGTTGTGCAGGGCGCTGAAACGCTCGGCGTCCTGGCGCGCGCGCAGGGCCAGGGCTTCGGCCGCGGCCACCTGGGCGCCGGCCGCGCTGGCCGAGGCCTTCACCTGGGCCACCTGGGCCTCGGCCTGCAGCACCTGGGTCTGGGCAGCGGCCAACTGGGCCTGAATCTGTTCGACCCGCACCTGCTGGTCGGCCGGATCGAGTTCGGCGATCACCTCGCCCGCCTTCACCAGCTGGTTATCTTCGACCAGCACCTTGGCCACCACCCCGGCCACGCGCGCCGAGATCGGGTGCACATGCCCCGACACGTAGGCGTTTTCGGTTTCCACGAAATTCACGCTGCGCCAGTACATGCGGCCGCCGACCCCGAGGGCCAGCAGCGCGATCACGCCCAGCACAATCAGCGGGCGGCGGTTGGTGGGGGCCTTGCCGGCGGGGGCAGAAACCGGGCCGTCTTTGTCCACGGCGCTCAGAGTGGGCGCGTCCGCCTTGGCCGATTGATTTTGCATGTGCAACTCCGTACTGAGAGGGGATGAAGTAGGCGAATTATTGACTACGCGTTCAGTAAAGTCAAGAAATGAAATGATTGCATTTCATTTCTGTTTGGCTTAAAGTGGACTCAGGACACTACAATTGCAATTATGAAAATCAAATCCCTGCCCGATCTCGAGACCCCGCTGACGCCGGTGGCCAAGGGTGCGGGGCGGCCCAAGGCCGCCGAGCTGGAAGCGCGCTACCAGTGCCTGATGCACACGGCGGCCCGCCTCTTCCTCGACAAAGGCTTTGGCAATGTCAGTCTGGAGATGATTGCGCGCGAGGCGCGCGTGGCGGTGCGCACCATCTACGTCAAATACGGCGGAAAGATGGGCCTGCTGCGTGAGGCGATGGCGGCCAACCGCACCCGCTTCTTCCAGCAGATGGACATGGACACCGACCCGCGTCCGCTGCGCACCGTGATCGACGACTTCGCCCTGCGCTTTTTCGATCTGGTGACGGCGCCCGAAGCCGTGGCCCTGCAGCGCATGCTGGCGGCCGAGGCCAAGGCCAATCCCGATCTGATCCAGGCCTTCTACGCGGTCGGCCCCAAGGTCACGCAAGGCGCCCTGCTGCGCTATTTCGAGCGCGCCGACGTGCGCGCCCAGCTGATCGACGATGCGCCGCTGGCCCAGCTGCCGGTGTTTCTGCTCAACTGCATCATGGGCGACCAGATGTCGCGCGTGCTGATGACCGAGCCACCGCGCACCCGCGACGAGCAGCGCGTGGCGCTGCAGGCGCGCATGCGCCTGTTCTACCGCGCCGTCCTGAAGGACGCGGCAGGCTGAAATAAAAAACGCGGGCCAGGCCCGCGTTTTTTGTCGGCCACCGATGGCTCAGCGCTTGCGTGCCGGCGGCAGGTCGGTACAGACCCCTTCATACACTTCGGCCGCCATGCCGAGCGACTCGCCCAGGGTCGGGTGCGGGTGGATGGTCTTGCCGATATCGACGCCATCGCAGCCCATTTCGATCGCCAGTGCGATCTCGCCGATCATGTCGCCCGCATGCGTGCCGACGATGCCGCCACCGACGATGCGGTGGGTCTCAGCGTCGAACAGCAGCTTGGTGAAGCCCTCGGCGCGGCCATTGGCCACAGCGCGGCCGCTCGCGGCCCACGGGAAGTGGCCCTTCTCCAGCTTGATGCCCTTGGCCTTGGCTTCATCTTCGGTGATGCCGACCCAGGCCACTTCCGGATCGGTGTAGGCCACCGAGGGAATCACCTTGGCGTCGAAGAAGGCCTTCTCGCCATGCGCGGCTTCGGCCGCCACGTGGGCTTCATGCACGGCTTTGTGGGCCAGCATCGGCTGGCCGACGATATCGCCGATGGCGAAGATGTGCGGGACATTCGTGCGCATCTGCTTGTCGACCGGGATGAAGCCACGCTCGGTCACCGTCACGCCGGCCTTGTCGGCGGCGAGCTTCTTGCCGTTCGGGCTGCGGCCCACGGCCACCAGCACCAGATCGTACAGACCTGCTTCCGGCGCGGCGGCGCCGGCCTCGGCGGCCTCGAAGAAGACCTTGATGCCTTCCGGCGTGGCTTCCATGCCCACGGTTTTGGTCTTGGTCATGATGCGGTCGAAGCGGCTTTCATTGTGCTTCTGCCAGACCTTGACCATGTCGCGGTCGGCGCCCTGCATCAGGCCATCCATCATTTCCACCACGTCGATGCGCGCGCCCAGGGTCGAATACACGGTCGCCATTTCCAGACCGATGATGCCGCCGCCAACGACCAGCATCTTCTTCGGAATCTGGCGCAGTTCCAGCGCGCCGGTCGAATCGACGATGCGCGGATCTTCCGGCACGAACGGCAGCTTGACCACCGAGGAACCGGCCGCGATGATGGCCTGGCGGAAGGCGATCACCTTCTTGCTGCCATCGGCCGCCGTCACTTCCAGGTGGTTCGGGCTGACGAACTGGCCGACGCCCTGCACCACATTCACCTTGCGCGCCTTGGCCATGCCGGCCAGGCCCTTGGTCATGGTGCCGATCACGTCTTCCTTATGCTTGCGCAGCGCGTCGATGTCGATCTCCGGCTTGGCGAACTTGACGCCATGCGCGGCCATGCCCGCGGTCTCGTCGATCACGGCGGCCACGTGCAGCAGGGCCTTGGACGGAATGCAGCCCACGTTCAGGCAGACGCCGCCCAGGGCCGCATACTTCTCGACCAGCACGGTGTTCATGCCCAGGTCCGCACTGCGGAAGGCAGCCGAATAGCCGCCCGGGCCAGCGCCCAGCACCATCATGTCGCATTCGATGTCGACGCTGCCGGCATAGCTGCTGGCGATCGGCGCAGGGGCCGGCGCAGCGGCTGCCGGAGCAGCGGCTGCCGGCGCAGGCGCCGGGGCCGGGGCTGCAGCGGCCGGCGCATCGCCAGCGGCTTCCAGCATCAGCAGCAGCGAACCTTCGCTGACCTTGTCGCCCAGCTTGATCTTGACTTCCTTGACCACGCCCGCGGCGCTCGACGGAATCTCCATCGAAGCCTTGTCCGATTCCACCGTCGCCAGCGACTGGTCGACGGCGATGGTGTCGCCCGCCTTGACCAGCACTTCGATCACTTCCACTTCCTTGAAGTCGCCGATATTCGGCACTTTCACTTCGATCAGGCTCATCGCAATCCTCCCTTACAGCAGCGTCTTGCGCAGATCGGCCAGCACTTCGGCCAAATAGGCGGTGAAGCGCGCGGCGCCGGCGCCGTCGATGACGCGGTGGTCATACGAGAGCGACAGCGGCAGCATCAGGCGCGGCTGGAAGGCGGCGCCGTCCCAGACCGGCTTCATGGCCGACTTGGACAGGCCAAGAATGGCCACTTCCGGTGCATTGATGATCGGCGTGAAGGCCGTACCGCCAATGCCGCCCAGCGAAGAGATGGTGAAGGTGGCACCCTGCATGTCGGCCGGTTTCAGCTTGCCTTCGCGCGCCTGGGCCGACAGCTCGCCCATTTCGGTGGCGATCTGCGAGACCGACTTCTTATCGGCGTCCTTGATCACCGGGACCACCAGGCCATTCGGCGTATCGGCCGCAAAGCCGATGTGGTAGTACTGCTTGAGGATCAGGTTCGCGCCCTCGGCGTCGAGCGAGGCATTGAAGCTCGGGTACTTCTTGAGTGCGGCGACCGAGGCCTTGATCACGAAGGCCAGCATGGTCAGCTTGACCGACGACTTGGCCTTGGCGTAGGCGGCGTTCGAATCCACGCGCAGCTGTTCGAGGTCGGTCACGTCGGCTTCGTCGAACTGGGTGACGTGCGGGATCATGACCCAGTTGCGGTGCAGGTTCGGGCCCGAGATCTTTTTGATGCGCGAGAGCGGCAGCAGCTCGGTCGGACCGAACTTCGAGAAGTCCAGCGAGGGCCACGGCAGCAGGTCCAGGCCCACGCCCGAACCACCGGCCTTGGCCGGGGCGGCGGCGGCGCCCGAGAGCACGCCTTTCACATAGTTCTGCACATCGTCCTGGGTGATGCGGCCCTTGGGACCACTGCCAGCGACCAGACCCAGATCGACACCCAGCTGGCGCGCGAACTTGCGCACCGAGGGCGACGCGTGGGCCAGCTTGCCCGTCTCGACGGAAGAGACGGCGGCAGCCGGTGCAGCGGCAGCCGGTGCAGGAGCCGGCGCGGGTGCCGGGGCGGCAGGCGCCGGGGCCGGAGCCGGTGCGGCGGCAGCCGGAGCAGCGGCCGGCGCAGCGGCGGCGCCATCGGCCTCCACCAGCAGCACCAGCGAGCCTTCGGCGACCTTGTCACCGACCTTGACCTTGACTTCCTTGACCACGCCCGCGTGCGAGGACGGAATCTCCATCGAGGCCTTGTCCGATTCGACCGTGATCAGCGACTGGTCCACCTGAATAGTGTCGCCCGGTTTGACCATCAGCTCGATGACTTCGACTTCCTTGAAGTCGCCGATATCCGGGACTTTGACTTCCACAATGCTCATGTTCTTCGCTCCGCTCGATTATTGGGTCACCGGGTTCGGCTTGTTCGGGTCGATGCCATACTTGGCCACCGCCTGTGCCACCACGGACGCCGACAGCACGCCTTCATCGGCCAGCGACTTGAGCGCCGCGACCGTGATGTAGTAGCGGTTCACCTCGAAGAACTCGCGCAGCTTGACGCGCGAATCCGAGCGGCCGAAGCCGTCCGTGCCCAGCACCTTGTAGCTGCGGCCCTTCGGCATGTAGGCGCGAATCTGCTCGGCGAACAGGCGCATGTAGTCGGTGGTGGCGACGATCGGGCCGCTGGTCTTTTCGAGCAGGCCGGTCACGTAGGGCACGCGCGGCGTGGCGTTCGGATTGACCATGTTCCAGCGCTCGCAGTCCTGGCCTTCGCGTGCCACCAGGGTCAGCGACGGCGCCGACCAGATGTCGGCGGCGATGCCCCAGTCGTTCTTCAGCAGTTCGGCGGCGAACATCGATTCGCGCAGAATCGTGCCCGAGCCGATCAGCTGCACGCGCTGCTTGGCGTCCTTGTCGCCTTCCTGCAGCAGGTACATGCCCTTGAGGATGCCCTCTTCCTGGCCCGGCTTCAGGCCCGGCTGGGCATAGTTCTCGTTCATGATGGTGATGTAGTAGAACACATCCTCCTGATTGGCCACCATGCGGCGCAGACCGTCATGGATGATGACCGCGACTTCGTGCGCGAAGGTCGGGTCGTAGGGCATGCAGTTCGGGACCGTGGCCGCCATGATGTGGCTGTGGCCGTCCTCGTGCTGCAGACCCTCGCCATTGAGCGTGGTGCGGCCCGAGGTGCCGCCCATCAGGAAGCCGCGGGCGCGCATGTCGCCGGCAGCCCAGACCAGGTCGCCGATGCGCTGCATGCCGAACATCGAGTAGAAGGTGTAGAACGGGATCATCACCCGGTTGTTGGTCGAGTACGAGGTCGCCGCGGCGATCCACGAGCTCATGCCACCGGCTTCATTGATACCTTCCTGCAGAATCTGGCCGGCCTTGTCTTCGCGGTAGTACATCACCTGGTCTTTGTCGACCGGCTCGTACAACTGGCCCTGCTGGTTGAAGATACCGATCTGACGGAACAGGCCTTCCATGCCGAAGGTACGCGATTCATCGACCAGGATCGGCACCACGCGCTGACCCAGGCTCTGGTCCTTGAGCAGGGCCGTGATCATGCGCACATAGGCCTGGGTGGTCGAGATTTCGCGGCCCTCGGCCGTCTTGTCGAGCACTGCCTGGAAGGCCGACAGCGGCGGCACGTCCAGTTTTTCATCGGCCTGCGGACGGCGCTGCGGCAGGTAGCCGCCGAGCGCCTTGCGGCGTTCGTGCAGGTACTTCATCTCGGGCGCGTCGTCGGACGGCTTGAAGAAAGGGATCTCGGGCAGCTTGTCGTCCGGGATGGGGATGTTGAAGCGGTCGCGCATCTCGCGCACGGCCTCGTCGTCCAGCTTCTTGGTCTGGTGCGCGGTATTGCGCGCCTCGCCCGATTTGCCCATGCCGAAGCCCTTCACGGTCTTCACCAGCAGGACGGTCGGCTGGCCCTTGTGCTCCTGCGCCACCTTGAAGGCCGCGTAGATCTTGTGCGGATCGTGGCCGCCGCGGGTCAGGCGCCAGATGTCGTCGTCGCTCATGTTGGCGACCATTTCGAGCAGCTTCGGATGCTTGCCGAAGAAGTGCTTGCGCACGTAGGCGCCATCCTTGGCCTTGTAGTTCTGGTATTCGCCGTCGACGGTTTCCATCATCACGCGCATCAGGATGCCGTCCTTGTCCTTGGCCAGCAGCGGGTCCCAGTTCGAGCCCCAGATCACCTTGACCACGTTCCAGCCGGCGCCGCGGAAGTCGGCTTCCAGTTCCTGGATGATCTTGCCGTTGCCGCGCACCGGGCCGTCCAGACGCTGCAGATTACAGTTGACCACCATGACCAGGTTGTCGAGCTGTTCGCGCGCGGCCATGCCGATCGCGCCCATCGATTCCGGCTCGTCCATCTCGCCGTCGCCGCAGAACACCCAGACCTTGCGGTTGGCGGTGTCGGCGATTTTGCGCGCGTGCAGATATTTGAGGAAGCGCGCCTGGTAGATCGCCATCAGCGGGCCCAGGCCCATCGACACGGTCGGGAACTGCCAGAAGCCCGGCATCAGTTTCGGGTGCGGGTAGGACGACAGGCCCTTGCCATCGACTTCGCGGCGGAAGTTCAGCAGCTGCTCTTCGCTCAGGCGGCCTTCGAGGAAGGCGCGCGCGTAGATGCCGGGCGAGCTGTGGCCCTGGATGTACAGCAGGTCGCCGCCGTGGTTTTCGGTCGGGGCGTGCCAGAAGTGGTTGAAGCCGATGCCCAGCATATTGGCCAGCGAGGCGAACGAGGAGATGTGGCCGCCGAGGTCGCCGTCGGCGCGGTTGGCCTTGACCACCATCGCCATCGCGTTCCAGCGCATCCACGAGCGCAGGCGCTCTTCATATTCGAGGTTGCCCGGGCAGTGGGCTTCGGCGTGGGCCGGAATGGTGTTCACGTAGGCCGTATTGGCCGAAAAGGGAATGTGGGCGCCACGGCGGCGCGCCAGGTCGACCAGCCGCTCCATCAGGTAATGGGCACGCTCCGGACCCTCGTTCTCGAGAACGGCTTCCAGCGCGTCCAGCCATTCTTTCGTTTCCAGCGAATCAGGATCAGTAGCGGTCTGCGCCGTGACCTGGTCGAGTTGAGCGGACATGGTGAGTCTCCTTTGTTGACGTTTTCTGCAGACTTTTGCAGCTTCCGCAGGATTCTACCTGAGATTTTGGCTATTTCAAATAGCGGAATATCATTCCATATTGTGAAATCTTGTGGTGCATCGCAATAAAAAAA